>JAOSJS010000001.1:620000-4637500 GCA_027493995.1 Ardenticatenaceae bacterium
GTGAGTGTGATTCGCACACACTTGACGCTACTCATCCCAGCATTCTCACTTCCGGACGCTCCACCCGGGCTCCCGCTCGGGCTTCTCGGCCCCCGGAACGCTCCCCTACCATCACACCCGCGTGTGATCCGCCGCCTCGGTGCTCCGCTTAGCCCCGTGACATTGTCGGCGCAGGACGACTCGACCAGTGAGCTATTACGCACTCTTTCAAGGATGGCTGCTTCTAAGCCAACCTCCTGGCTGTCGGGGTCATCCCACTGCCTTTCCCACTGAGCGGAGACTTGGGGACCTTAGCGGGCGGTCTGGGCTGTTTCCCTTTCGCGTCTGAAGCTCATCCCCCAGACGCCAACTCCCGAGCGCGGCTGCCGGCATTCGGAGTTTGGCTCGGCTTGGTACCCGCACTGGGCCCGCACCGACTCAGTGCTCTACCTCCGGCAGCCTCTGACTCGAGGCTCGCCCGCAAGCGATTTCGGGGAGAACCAGCTATCGCCGAGTTCGTTTGGCATTTCACCGCTTCCCACAGCTCATCCGAGCCCTTTGCAACGGACACCGGTGCGGGCCTCCACGCGCGCTTAAACGCGCTTCACCCTGGCCATGGGCAGCTCACTCGGTTTCGGGTCTCCTCCACGTGACTCGCGCGCCCTCTTCAGACTCGCTTTCGCTGCGGCTTGGGGTGCTGACTCCCTTGGCCTGGCCACGTAGACGGAACTCGCTGGGTCATTCTCCAAAAGGCACGCCATGGACCCGCCTCCGAGGAGGCCTGGGTCGCTGACGGGTTGTCGACACAAGGGTTCAGGACCTGTTTCACTCCCCTCACCGGGGTGCTTTTCACCTTTCCCTCACGGTACTGCTCCACTATCGGTCGACAGTGATATTTAGCCTTGGGACGTGGGCGTCCCTGCTTCCCACGGGATTAGCGTGCCCCGTGGTACTCGAGCACTGACCCGACAGACGGCCCGGGTGTCGCCGAGGGGACTCTCACCCGCTCTGGTTGGACCTTCCAGTCCATTCGGCTACCCGCCCGCTTGGTAACTGCCGCCCGCGACCACCGTCGCCGGATGGTCAGCCTCGCAACCCCGCGTGCGCAACGCCGGTGGGCTTGGCACGCACGCGGTTTAGGCTCCTCCCAGTTCGCTCGCCACTACTATGGGAATGGTCTCTGTTCCTCCGGGTACTGAGATGTTTCAATTCCCCGGGTGCCCTCGCCCCGGCCTATGGATTCAGCCGGGCGTGACGGGGGTTGACCCCGCCGGGTTGCCCCATTCGGAGATCCAGGAGTCTCACGGGTGCTGGCCCCTCCTCCTGGCTTTTCGCAGCCTACCGCGTCCTTCGTCGGTCACTGTCGCCTAGGCATCCACCTTGTGCCTGTTGTAGCTTTCGTGTGCTTTCGCACGGCGATTCTACCTCGCATCGTCTTCAATTGGGAAGGTTCAGGGCGGCTGCCCCAGGCCTGGCGGCGGCCCGCCGCCCCAGGCCTGGACTCACCAACCCCCAGACACACAACGACCCGGCCTCCGCCGGGCCGCGGGCCCCGCAGGCTTGCGCTGCGCTCACGTTCGTCGCGTCTGGGTGTGCGTCCGCAATATGTCCGCGGGCTCCTAAGTGCTTCGGTCAGGACTATCTAGTATACGCGCGGTGCCGCGCCTGTCAAATGGGCCGTCCTGGACTCGAACCAGGGACCTCTCCCTTATCAGAGGAGTGCTCTAACCCACTGAGCTAACGGCCCCCACCCGGCCGGCTGATGTGTTCACCGCGCTGTCCACGTGGCGCGTACGCCCCACGTGGACAGCAAGTGAGTTGCGCCATCCCCTGACGGCTGAAGAGTAGGAAGAAGCAGCCAGGCGCCCCGCTCGATTCGAGCGGGCTCGACCGGCGAGTCGGCCTCCATCGAGGCCCAACTCCCTAGAAAGGAGGTGATCCAGCCGCACCTTCCGGTACAGCTACCTTGTTACGACTTCGTCCCAGTCGCGGGTCCCACCCTCGGCGGGGGGCTCCTCGCGGTTGCCCGACCGACTTCAGGTGTTACCCACTCCCATGACGTGACGGGCGGTGTGTACAAGGCCCGGGAACGCATTCACCGCACTATGGCTGACGCGCGGTTACTAGCAACTCCGCCTTCATGGGGTCGAGTTGCAGACCCCAATCCGAACTGAGACCGGCTTTGGCGATTCGCGCCCGCTTGCGCGGTGGCGACGCATTGTACCGGCCATTGTAGCGTGTGTGTCGCCCCGGACATCAAGGCCATGCTGATTTGACGTCATCCCCACCTTCCTCCCAGTTGCGCCGGGCAGTCGGGCCTGGTACGTGCAACAGACCCCAGGGGTTGCGCTCGTTGCGGGACTTAACCCAACATCTCACGACACGAGCTGACGACAACCATGCAGCACCTGTGCCGGCTCCCGAAGGTCACGCCTGTTTCCAGCCGCTACCACCGGCCTGTCAAGCCCGGGTAAGGTTCTGCGCGTAGCATCGAATTAAACCACACGCTCCGCTGCTTGTGCGGGCCCCCGTCAATTCCTTTGAGTTTTAGCCTTGCGGCCGTAGTCCCCAGGCGGTGTGCTTAACGCGTTAACTTGGGCTCCCAGGGGGTCGATACCCCAGAAACCGAGCACACAACGTTTACAGCGTGGACTACCAGGGTATCTAATCCTGTTCGCTGCCCACGCTTTCGTCCCTCAGTGTCAGTCGGCGCCCAGGCACCCGCTTGCGCCTCTGGTGTTCCTCCCGATCTCTACGCATTCCACCACTACACCGGGAATTCCAGTGCCCTCTGCGCGACTCCAGCCTGGCGGTTTCCAGTGGCGCCTCTCAGTTAAGCCGAGAGATTTCACACCAGACCGGCCAGCCCACCTACGGACCCTTTACGCCCAGTCAATCCGGATAACGCTCGCCACCTACGTGTTACCGCGGCTGCTGGCACGTAGTTAGCCGTGACTGATTCCAGGGGTACGCTCCGCTCTGCTCCCCCTGAAAAGGAGTTTACATCCCGAAAGACGTCGTCCTCCACGCGGCGTTGCTGCCTCAAGCTTGCGCTCATTGGGCAAGATTCCTCACTGCTGCCTCCCGTAGGAGTTGGGGCCGTGTCTCAGTCCCCATGTGGCTGACCACCCTCTCAGGCCAGCTACCCGTCATCGCCTTGGTGAGCCGTGACCCCACCAACCAGCTGATAGGCCGCAGAGCCCTCCGGGAGCGCATCCGCTTTCCTCTCGCGAGGCTATAGGGTATTAGCGGTCGTTTCCAACCGTTATCCCCCGCTCCCGGGCAGGTCTCTACGTGTTACGCACCCGTGCGCCACTGTGCCCGTAGGCACCGTTCGACTTGCATGTGTTAGGCACGCCGCCAGCGTTCATCCTGAGCCAGGATCAAACTCTCCGTAAAGCGTTCGTCCTCCGCGCCTCCAGGCGCGGTTCGTTTACTCAAAAAACCCGCTTGCTTCTTCCTACTCTTCAACTGTCAAGGTGCACCCTAGAGGAACAAAAACCGCCGTTCCAGACGGCGGCCAAGCACAACCAGCTTTGGCGTCTCTGTAACTATGGACTAAGCGTGGGTTGGCTTGCCTCCTGATTTGGGTTGTGTAGATTTGCCACCTGCCAGTGGCGAAATCGGCTTCCTAACGACTCATAGTATACCACGAGGGGCAACCCTTGTCAAATGACAGCAGCAATGAAGAACACCCGGTTCTTCGCGCAAAATCCGCCCCGTAGGGCGCGGTAGCGCAGGCGGTCTGGCCGGCCCCCCAGATCTGGGGGCGCGCCGGGGGCTGCCAGCGAGATGTGGGGGCCAGACCCGCCGTCGCGGCGCGGGTCTGGCCGCGGGCGGCCCCGCGCGCGCCAACCTTAAAATTGCCGTCGCTTTTTTCGCGTTGCGATACGCGCGGTGGTATCATAGCCGGTGACTTCACCGAGGGGAGGTCCCCCACCGATGACTCCTACTCGCCGTGCTACCCCACCCAGCCCAGCCGAGGCGTTGACGCGCGACGCTCAGGAGCAAGTCGCCCTGCTGGAAGCGTTCCGGGTCACGACCCAGCACTTCTTCGGTGCCTGGGCCACTCTGTTTGCCCCCGTCCAAGACCCGCGCGTCCCGCCCCTCATCACTTATCCGCTGGTTTCCTTGTTGTTCAGCGGGACGCTGCTGTTCCTCTGTCGCCTGGGGTCCCGCCGCCAAGTGACCCACCGCTTGCGCCGCAATGGGGCCGCAGCGGCTCTCTTCCAGGCCTTGTTCGGGGTCGCCACGTGTCCGCATGGCGACACCCTCAACGCGACCTTTAGCCGGCTCGACCCCGACCAGGGCCAGGCCGTCGTCACCGACCTGGGCCGGACCTTGATCCGCAAGAAGGTCTTGGACCGGTATCGGTTGCTGGGGCGCTACTTTGTGATCGCCATCGATGGCACGGGGCGGCTCACCTTCCCAAAGCGCCACTGCCCGCATTGTCTGACCGTGACGCACCACGGTCAGACCACCTACTATCACCCGGTGCTGGAGGCCAAGCTGGTCTGTCCGAATGGCCTGATCATCTCACTCCTCACCGAGTTCGTCGAGAACGCGGGGGAGAACCCGACCAAGCA
This sequence comes from Ardenticatenaceae bacterium, assembly GCA_027493995.1. GTDB lineage: Bacteria > Chloroflexota > Anaerolineae > Ardenticatenales > Ardenticatenaceae > DOUV01. Next base: position 624,566 of record JAOSJS010000001.1, read on the forward strand.
GGACTGCGAACTCACCGCCTTCTACCGGCTAGCCAAGCGATTGAAACAGGCATTCCCGCGCCTGCCTATCTGCCTGAGTCTGGACGGACTCTTCGCTGGCGGGCCAACGATGACCATCTGTGAGGACTCCGGCTGGAAGTACCTGATCACGTTACAGCAAGACGACATCCCCTACCTCAACCAGGAGTTCGCTGCCCTCTGGCCGTTGGCCTCCGAAAACTCGCTGCGCTTTCACACTGGCCCGCAAAACGAGATCCAGCAAGACTATCGCTGGGTCAATGATATCACCTACGTCGATTCCAAAGACCAAACCCACACGGTGGGGGTCCTGGAATGCCAGGAAAGCACCCCCCTGGCCGACGGCACCTCGCAGACCACCCGTTTCAAGTGGATCACCAACTTCACCCTGCGGTCTCAGGGCAATCAGAAGTACCAGGCCATTGACCTGGCCAATCATGGAGGACGGATTCGATGGAAGATCGAGAATGCAGGCTTCAATGTCCAGAAAAACGGGGTTTCAACCTGGAGCACGCCTACACCCGCGACCCGGTGGCCAGCAAGATCTTCTACTTCCTCTTGCAGATCGCTCACCTGCTCGCCCAGTTGATCGAAAAGGGAGTTTGTTCCGGCAGGCCTTCCCGGCTGGGGTCGGGTCAGCCAAGAACCTCGCCTTCCGGTTGTTAGAAGCCTGGCGCAATCGGCCCCTCAGCGCCACTCAGATCCAGGACATGCTCCAGATCCGCCGCCAGATTCGCTTCGCCCCGCCATGACGTAGCTGATTGATTCCAGGTTGTTCTCCCCCAGACAATTCCACCCGACCGCCCCCTGATCAGGGGCGACGCACTGACCAGGCGTTCGCCCCTGCCCGCTGAAGGCCGCGCTGTCCACCAAAGCCCAACTATCCCGCACGGCCAGGCCTCCGCCGGCCTCTGTTCTTCATTGCTGAAATGACAGCACACCTATTTGGGGGGAGCCTCCGACCCAATTCCTTGTAGCCAGAAGCCGCCACCCGCCATCTGCGCCGACTGTTTCGTCAAGTGCGCCCCAGAGGTTAGGGTAGTATATGGATTGCGGCCGATCTGTCAAATCGAGAGGACCAGTCAAAACTCGAGCGGGGTGCGACGCATGCTGCGCGGTTGAAGGACCTAAGCACACAGGTGCGATGCACCGGGACAATTGAGCCCCTCTGGATCGACCGAACCGCTCGCTAATCGGCGTATGAGGGGCAACACATTCTCATCGTAATGCTGGGGCTATAGCAGGCACCCACCTCGGTCTGCGCTCTTCTGAAGAACGGTTCAGACGTTAGCATTCGAGCGGCCATACAAGAGACCTCTCTGAGAGCAGACGCTACACCTCGCTCCGGCCAAGCAGTGCCCGGCTCAACGTGACCTCATCGGCGTATTCCAGGTCGCCCCCCATCGGAAGGCCACGCGCCAACCGCGTTACCCGTAGCGGTCGATGACCAATTTGCTTCTGGATGTAAGCTGCGGTGACTTCACCTTCGGAGTTCGGGTTCGTAGCCAGAACAACCTCTGCAATCGGCTCGCGATCGAGTCGCTCGATCAGCTCTCGGATGCGCAGATCTTCGGGCAGAACTCCTTCCACCGGCGAGATCGCTCCATGAAGAACATGGTAGAGACCGTGATACTCACCGGTTCTCTCGAGGGCCACAACATCGAGTGGCTCCTCGACCACGCAGAGAACCGTCTGATCGCGGAGCTCCTCATGGCAGATGCTACATGGATTGCTCTCGGCCAGGTTAAAACACCGTTCACACGTCGTGATTTTCGATTTGAGCTCGGCGAGCGCCTCGCTTAACGCGTGGACCTGCTCGTCCGGCGCACGCAGAAGATAGAACGCCAGACGTGAGGCGGTTTTGGGACCGATACCTGGCAATCGGGAGAGTTCGTCAATCAGGCGCGCAATTGGCTTGGCAAGAGTCGCCATACAAGAATCCTTCCATCCCCAACAGATCACCGCAAAGAGAGGAGAGCACCAGGCTCTCCTCAACTTGCAACCGGTCTAGTAATGGTAACACAACGGTACGACTAACCGAGCAGCCCGCCGAGCCCCCCCATGTTCAACATGTTCGTGAATGGCGCCATCCTCTCTTCCGCCAGATCGCGCGCTTTCTGGGACGCCTCGTTGAACGCTGCCAGCAAGAGATCCTGCAATGTCTCGATGTCGTCGGGATCAACGACCTCCGGCTGGATGAGAACACCCACCAGTTCCTGAGCCCCAGTCATTCGCACGGTCACGACGCCACCACCAACGCTGGCCTCAACAATTTCCTCTTTGAGCGCCTCTTGGGCAGCAGCCATCTCTTCCTGTAATTTCTGCACCTGGGCCATGATGTTCCCAGGATTAAAGCCGCCACCGCCGAATCCTCCGCGGCTCATCCCTTTCTTCTTCGCCATAGCGATTTTGCTCCTTCTGTAGCGTTCAGGTTTGGTTTGGCAGTCGCACATCCACGATGCGACCGCCCAGTCTCATCGCTGCCCGGACGACTGGATCCTCAGCCGCCTCCTCAAACTTTGTCTTCGCGGGGGCATCCGATGTCCGCTTGGGAGCCAGCTCACATTTGAGCGCAACGCGCGGCTGGCCACAAAACGTTGCCAGTGCCTCCTCCGACGCGCGCCGGGCCTCGAGCTCTTCGATCTTATCGCGATGGATCGAGTAGAAGAAGCCTAGAACCAGGGTTCCGCTCTCAACCTGCCGCGGCTCGCAGAATTTGAGGCGCGCGGCCAATCTTCGACCGACGGCATCGCGCTCGCGAAGTCGAGCCAGAAACGCTTCCCAATTGGCCAGCCACCAATCCAGCGGCGGCAGTTCGCGAGTCTCCGCTTGTACTGACGGCGTGGGCACCACCACAGATGGTGGCTCGTCTTCGCGGACGTCGCGCCCGGGCGGCCCTGGCACCAGGTCATCCCACTGTGGAGGCGGTTCGGGTGGGCTGCCACCCTCGTACTCTGGTGGCCGCCGCTCGGTGCCTTCGTTCGTGGTTGGCTCCTGAAGCACTGGGGCTCCACGCGCCGACTCCGGTGGTGTCTCCCGCGCAGACAGACGGGCTGGGGCTCGCACTGGACGACGATCGGCGACAACCCGTTGAGCCGGTGAGAACGGCGAGAGACCGTGGGCCTGAAGCTTGAGGACCGCCTCGACCACGGCCAGTTCAAGAGGCAGCTGCGGCTGGAGCCCCACGCGCATGTCGGTGCCAGCCTGATTGAAGAGCTTGATGATTTCAACGAGCACCGCCGGCTTCATCGACTGCGCCTGGACTCGCAAATGAGCAACCAGTTCCTCTGGGAGGCCCATCTGCGTGCGCCCACCACCTGCCACCACAAGGAGAAGCTGCCGAAGATACTCAAGCACCTCGACCAAAAACTGCCGCGGGTCCACGCCCTGATCTAGCAGCGCATTGACCAATGCCAGGCCACCGGCCACATCTTGAGCCAGAAGATGATGGACCAGTGCGATCACAGCCTCATTCGTAGCAAACCCCAATGCCTCACGAGCATGATCGAGAGTCAGGTGATCCCCGCCGTAGGCCAGCAGTTGATCCAATAGACTCTGCGCGTCCCGCATGCTTCCGGTGGCCTGCCGGGCCACCAACTCGAGCACGGCCGGCTCAGCCTCAATCTTTTCCTGCTCTAAAATGTATCGCAAGTGGTCGACAATCCGCTCCACCGGGATCCGGCGAAAATCAAGACGCTGGCAGCGGCTCAGAATCGTGGCGGGGACTTTGTGGACCTCGGTTGTCGCCAGGATGAAAATAGCGTACGGCGGGGGCTCCTCGAGAGTCTTTAGCAAAGCATTGAAGGCACTGGTGGACAGCATGTGGACTTCGTCGATGATGTAGACTTTGTAGCGCCCCTCGCTCGGTGCAAAATTGACCTTCTCGATGATCGCCTCACGCACCTTGTCTACGCCGGTATTCGAAGCCGCGTCAATCTCGATCAGATCCAGTGAGCTTCCCGTGGCAATCGCGCGACACAACGGGCAGCGGTCGCACGGGCGCTCTGCTTCTGGCGCCAGACAATTCACTGCCTTGGCAAGAATTCGAGCCGAGCTCGTCTTGCCCGTGCCGCGTGGGCCCGTGAAGAGATAGGCGTGCCGCACACGGCCGCTTTGGAGAGCATTGCGCAACGTTCGGACCACGTGCTCCTGGCCCACCAGTTCATCAAAAGTCTGGGAGCGCCACTTTCGATACAGCGCCTGCTGCGCCATGAAGTCTCCTTCCCACGATACCGGTCTATCTTAGCATCGGCCCCACGAAACTGCAACCGCTTTCAGAAAGAACTGGGCAGCGGAGATTCCATACGGGAGTTGGCCCATTCCTGTGATCGTGCTATAATCCCACTGTCCTCATCGCGTGGATATGCCGTACGGAAGGAGTCAACCTATGGCCCGCCGCCGCCGTGGACGCAGGCCGCGTCGTGACTGGCGCCAAACGCTGTTCTTGATCCTCAGCTTGCTGATCGTGCTGAGTATGGCGCTCAGCCTGTTTGCTTTTACACTTCGCTAACGACGATCGCGTCTATGAAAAAACCGGGCCCTTGGCCCGGTTTTGCGTTGTTCGGAGCTGCTCATAGCGCGGTCAGATCCACCTCCAGCCCCTCATAGGCCAGACGCACTCCCGGCATATCAATCTGAAGCTCGCGTTCGAGTTGCAGGAGTTGCTCGTCGCTGTGCCCGGGATCGTGGTGGAAGAGCAGCAACTGCTTGACCCTGGCCGCCCGCGCGACGTCCATAGCCATCTGGGGAGTGCTGTGTCCCCAACCCTGAGTCGGCGACAGTGGATCCAGGTACTCCGCCTCGCTATACTGAGCATCGTGGATCAGCAGATCGACCCCCTGGGCGAAGCGAATGAGACGCTGATCCCCGCCAATGTACCCTTCCGTATCAGTGGCGTAGACCAACGAGCGACCGCGATAGCTGATCTTGTAGAAGAAGACCCCTTCTTGCGGGTGCGCGTAACTCTTGAGCACATCAATCCGCACAACGTCACCCGATTCGGGCGGGCGCTCTCGAAAGATGTTGCGCAGCACTGGCTCTTCCCGACCGGGCAAGAGCCAAATCTGCTCGGATTCCGCCAGGTTGCGGATGACCTTGAGCGACTTGAGATCAGCCAGATCAACCGGGAAATTCGGAGGCAACATCGCCCGGTTCAAGGCCTCGGCAATTTCCTGGTAGAAGAGACGCGGGCCGAAAATGTGAAAGACCGACTCTCCGATGTAGGCCGGTTTGAAGTAAGGCAATCCTTGGGTGTGGTCGTGATGGGTGTGGCTGAAGAGGATGACAGCCATAATCGCTTTGCCGGTGTCCCTGGCACGGCGGAGGAGATCGTTTCCTAAAGCAATAATCCCGGTGCCTCCATCCAAAATGACGAGGTGACCATTCACCAACACTTCGACACAGGGTGTGTTCCCTCCTATTTTGAGTGTGTGAGGTCCGGGCACCGGGAAGCTTCCCCGAACCCCCAAAACCGCACCAGAAAACGATGATCCATAATCGACCTGTAACCAAAATGCCCGACGACCCGGCACTATAACGACAGAAGCGTGGTTGGGCTTGAAGCCAGCCACGCTCCTGAGTATCAGTCACTCAACCCGAAGGGGTCAAGAGGAAGGAGGTACCACGAGAGGTCAACGAACGGTGAAGCCCTCGGGCAGGATCGTGCCTTCCAGCGAGGCACCTTCCAGATCCGCCCCTTCGAGGACGGCACCTGTTAAGTTGGCGCCCTGCAGGTCTGCATATCGCAAGTTGGCGTTCGTCAGATCGGCATTGGTCAGGTCAGCCCGCTGCAGGTTGCAACCAAGCTGTGCACCACGCAGGTTACAGTCGCAGAGGTCCGCATCCTCCAAAATCGCACCCGTCAAGATGCAACCACTCAAATTCGAGCGTTTGAGTTTGGCTCCGTTCAGGTCAACATCCACAAAATCGGTGCCGTGCAGATCGGCGTCCATGATCCAGATCCCACCCATCTTCGCCCCGCTGAGGGTCACTCGCTCGAAATGCGCATCGCGAAGCTCGGCCGCCTGGAGCTTGCAGCCGTACAGGTTGGTATTTCGGAGCGTTGCGCCCTCCAGGTTCGCGTGGGTGAGATCGGCTTGAGCCCAATCGGCACCGGTCAGGTCGACACTCTCCAGATTTGCACCTTGAAAGTTCGCCCGCCGCGCGCGGCTATTCTTGAGCTCGCAGCCCACCAGGTTGGCCTTTTCAAGAATGGCCTCGGTCAAATCGGCACCGTTGAGGGCCAACCGACTAAGATCAGCACCCGTGAGGTTCGCACCCTTTAAGTTGAGAGGCGCCGCGCCCTGCTTCTCCTCGTTATGGCGGGCCATGCGCACCACGTCCTCACGGGCCAGCGCTGCCGGAAGTGCCTCCTTCTTCTTAAGGAAATCGAAAAAACCCATGCCTCGTTACTCCCTGGCCCAGATTCAGTCCGAAGGCTCGTCGATGGTGAGGGTTACCGTACAAGTGTATCGAAGAAGGGGGCTTTTGGCAAAGCCGCCAACCAGTGGAAAGTGAGTGGGGGGAGAGGCTTGCATAGAACTGGCAACGTCCCTGGCGTGGTTGAACCGTTTCCAAGACCGGCCGTCACGGCTTGACGGCCGCGTGGATCGCAACCGCGCCAAACATGACTCGGCGGTAGCGCACCTCCTGGAACCCGGCTCGGCCGATCGCGGCAGAGAGGCGCTCGGGCGACGGAAAGCGAAGGATGGACTCGGGGAGGTAGGTGTAGGCCTCACGCTGGCCCGTCACCAGCCCACCGATGCGCGGAATGAGCGTTCCAAACCCAAAGTGGAATAGGCGCCGGAACAGCGGAAAACTCGGCATCGTGGCCTCGAGGCAGACCATCTTCCTGCCCGGCTTGAGAACGCGGTACTGCTCGGCGAACCCTCGCTCTATATCGATGACGTTCCGCATCAGGAAGGCATGCAAAACGGCATCGAAGCTATTGTCGCGGAACGGCAAGACGAGAGCGTCCGCCGCCGCGAAGAAGAACCCCACCACGCCTTCAGCAAAGACCTTGCGCCGGCCAACTGCCATCATGGGAAACGCGAAGTCGACCCCCACGACCCTGGCAGTGGGCTGGTGTTCCAACACCGCCAGCCCGACATCGCCGGTTCCGGTCGCCAGGTCGAGCACGACACCGCCAGGTGGAATCTCGGCCATGCGGGCCATCAGGCGGCGCCAGACCCGATCGCGTCCCGCGGTCATAAGGGCATTCATCAGGTCGTAGCGTTCGGCGATCCGGCCGAACATGTCGTTGACGTAGGCCGCTTTGTTGTGGCCGTCCAGTGCTTCTTTCATGTGGTTCCGATCCCGCGGTCGCTCAGACAGGCAATTGTAACGTGGCCGAGCGCGATTGACAACGCCGCGCAACGTGCCTTTGGCAAACACTCTTGTTCGGATCGAGTGAATGGAGCCGGTGAGGGCAATGCCCTCGCCCACCCAGCACACCCTGTTCCAATTTGAGCGTTCACAAAAAAAGTCGCGGCGCCTGCCGCCTACCAGATCAGGCCCTCGCCTGTCGCACCGATCTGCATGAGCGCCTATCCCACAACCATGAAGTCATCGCGCGCGGCGCTGACGTTCAAAGCAATTGCTTGGTCGGCGCTGAAAGCCACGAATTTCATGAGGCGCCGTATCGTACGCGGGTGCCAGCTTCGACAGGCCCACCCGTGACTGGTCAGCTGGTTCACACAGTTGTAGGCGAAATGGGCCCCGCCTGATTATTTCTCGCCACCTGCTCCCGCCGGGCTCTCGCGAACCAGACCCAGTGCCTCGCCCCACCGTTCCAGCCGGATCGCCAGATCCGGCGACCACCGCCAGAACCGCCCGATCCCCGCCCAGCGCCTCGCCCCACCCGTTCCAGCCGGATCGCCAGATCCGGCGGCCACAGCCAGAACCGCCCGACCCTGGCATGGCGGGCCTGGATCTGGCGATCCAGGCCGAGCAACGGGGACGACTGCTCCTACCGAGCCCTCGCGAACCAGACCCAGCGCCTCGCCCCACCCCGTTCCAGCCGGATCGCCAGATCCGGCGACCACCGCCAGAACCGCCCGACCCTGGCATGGCGGGCCTGAATCTGACGATCCAGGCCGAGCAATGGGAGGACGACTGCTCCAGCCGGATCGCCAGATCCGGTGGCCATAGCCCGGATCGCCCGATCCCGGCCAGCAATGCGAGGCAATGAGTAGCCATTGTCGCCCATTCGCCCGGCAACTTTGGGAAACTCGCCACCAGTTTATCAGGCGGCCGCCCCCGCGCTCGCCCCGCGCCGTTCCAGGTGACTCAGCGAGAGGCCCCGCCGGGGGCCAAACCGGGGGCGCCCGGCGAGCTGCGCGGGGGGCGCCGCCCCGCGGCCCTCCCGCCCCCCACGTCAGCGCCATCCCGCCGGCGCCCAGGCCGGCGCGCGGGCGGCGCCTCGCTCTGAGAGGCACTCGCCAACCCGGCCGGTGCGGCGGATCCGCGCTGGCCCCCGCGGGCGGCCGGGAACACCGCCGCGGCGCCCGGCCGGCGCCGCTTGGCCCGCGGCGCAGGTGGTCCCGACCAGGCGGCTCCCTGGTCCGGACCACGTGGCCGGGCGGCCAGGTCAGCCAGCGCCTCCACGCCGGGGACACCCAGGGCCACGGGGACGCGGCCGCCGGCCAGCACTGTCGAGCGAAGGGCCTCAGCCTCATCACGCCGGACGGGCCTGCCGCGGCGCAGCCCTCGATCCGGGCTTCCCGTCGGGCTCCGTTCGCCCGGCGGCTCGTCTTCACCACCTGGTTCAGGCGCCCCGCCGTGGCGCCGCACACGCGATTCGGACAGGGATCCCCCCACCTCGCGCCCGGGACGCAACCCGCCCGCCTGATCAAATCGTGGCGCGCCAGCCTGGGCTGGCGCGTGAGGCGGGGGCCGCCGGCCGGACCGTCCTGCCGCGCGGGTCGGTCATTCCGGCACGCTCCTGGCGCTGGCCCGGGAGTCGCGGGCATCGCGTCCCCGGCTGGCTGGCGACGGCGCTACCAGCCGCTCCTTGTACCAGCCCGGCCTTGCAGGTGAAATGGGCGACAACTGCAAAAAAAGACGAGCGACGCCATTGTCGCCCGTCACAGAAGCAAAGCGCGCGGAGCGCCTTGTACTTCTCAAGAATGGGGTGCCCGCAGCCTCAGTACGCCACAAACGAAGCCAGAAAAAGGTCGCAGCGCCAGGCTACAACGCCTTGAACTTCTCGAACGGCTGCTGACAATCGTTGCAGTAGTAGAGCGCCCGGCACAGGGTTGGCCCAAAGGGATTCTCTCTGCTGGTGTTCGCCGAGCCACAGAATGGACAGTGCACCGTCTCCAAGAGATCGAGCTCGATGAAGCCGCCGTGTCGGGCCGGCGGAGCCAACCCGATTGTCTTGAGCTTCTCGCGACCCGACTCAGTGATCCGGTCCGAGGTCCATGCCGGGTGCAAGGCGACACTCACAGTCACGTTCGGCACACCCAGCGCGGCGAGTTGCTCACAGATGTTCTCCCGCATCAGCTCGATCGCCGGGCAGCCCGCGAACGTGGGCGTCATCGTCACCACGACACGATCCTCTCCAACCTCGACCCCCTGAATGATCCCCATCTCGACGACCGAGACAACCGGGATCTCAGGATCTTTCACCTGTTCGAGCGTCTGCCAAACTTCCTCCGCCGTTATCACCTCATCACCCACCTTGAACAAGAGAGCCTTGTCTTGCGATTATGCCCCCCACGTGATCCACGATACGTAATCCTGGAAAAGCCGCTGCTCCCTCACCACGCATCTCGCCTCACCATGTCTCTGGCGGCGCGATCTCCTCGAGGAGCTGCATCGCACCCACCAGAGCCTCCAGATGCTCGCTGTGCTCGCCCCGCCGACCGCCCAGAACCGGCCGCGCAGTGGCCGGCACGGTCAGACCAGCATCCGCCAGAAAGGAGACGACCTCCGGCTGCCAGCGTTCCAACAGATCGGCCGACGCTGGCACAATTCCGGCTCTCACCAACTGCTCCTCACCCTCTGGTGGCTCGAAGAGCCCGAGCGCGTACGGATAAACCTGGTCGAGCGCCGTTTGCATCCGGCGCCGGCTCTCCTCCGTCGCCCGACCGAGTTTCGCGATCCAGGTCTGTCCATGAATGAGATGGTATTTCTCTTCAACCCGCAGTTTCCGTGCAACCTGGGCGCTCGGGGCGTAGGTAGACTGCGCCAGCGCTTCGAGCCGTACCTGCTCGGCGACGTCGTGCAGGTAGTGGCGGATGAGCGTGAATCCCCAGTCACCCCGGGGAAGCTCGCTCAACTGGGCGTTTCGGAAGGCCTGCCAGGGTCGCACGAAGACCATCCAATCCGGCGTCTGGCCCGTTAGCGGCTCGAGGAGCCCGTACCAGGTCCGCGCGTGCCCCATCTCATCCTGAGCGATGCTCGATAAGGCAATATCGGCCTCCAAGACAGGCGCCAACCCAGTCCACTCGGAGGCACGATGGCCCAGGAGCATCTCGTCGTCGGCGATGGCCGTGAGGGAAGCCACCAGTGCAGCGCGATCGGTTTCGGAAAGGTCACTCATTGCTGCTCTTCCCGAATCGCTCGCAAGAGCTCCGCGGTTCGGTAGCCGTAGGCCTCACGGTAGCTCTTGTCCGTAGCCGGCTGGAACACATCCTGGTCCTCGATTGGGGTCTCGGCGATGCACCGTTGCGGTGCAACCCAGATTTGCACCACCCGGCCCCGCCGGCCGAACTGTTCTTTGGCCAGCACGAGTGCCATCTGAGCGTCCGGGGCGTGGACCGCGCCGACGTGCTCATGCGCCTGGCCGCGCCGCTCCTGCACGAAGACCTCGTAGGGCTCCCATTCGGTATCCGCCGGTGGGGGCGTTTGGGTCTTCTCGATGGCTTCCTCAATCCGCTGATGGTAAGGGCTGAAATGCCAGCGTCCCTTGCTCATCGGTTCCCCTTAGGCCGCTGCCACGGCACGCGGCCTGGTCGCCTCGAGCGCCTCGCGGACCCAACGGCCCTCTTCGAAAGCCAGCCGCCGCACCGCCAGACGCTCCTCGCTCATCGGACCGTTGCCTTTGATGACGTTGAAGAACTCATTCCAGTCGGGCTCCGTGTAGATCCACTCACCCTGCTCCTCGGCGTAGCGAAGACTGGGATCGGGCACAGTCAAGCCCAGTTCCCAAATTTGTGGGACATACTTGGCGAGGAACTCTTGGCGCTGCTCGTCGTTGGTCTTGGGCTTGACCCCCCAGCGCTTGAGCTGCTCGGTGTGCACGCTGAGCTTGTCGGGCGGGCCAAAAAACATCATGATTGCTGGCCACCAACGGGTCAGGGCTTCCTGCACCATCTGCTTGTGCACCCCGCCCTGTGAGATCATCTTCACGATCATGTCCTGCCCATGCTTCATGTGGAAGCTTTCCTCGAAGCAGATCCGCTTGAGCGCCCGGCAGTAGGGACCGTAGGAACCGTTGGCCATGATGGTCTGGTTGATGATCGCCGCCGCGTCAATCAACCAGGCAATGATTGCGACATCAGCCCACGTCTCGGCCGGGTAGGCAAAGACGTTGCTCCATTTGCTCTTGCCGTTGAGCAGCTCCTCGATCATCTCCTCGCGGGGCTTGCCCAGGGTCTCCACCGCGCGGTAGAGGAGCTGGGCATGGCCCACCTCATCCTGCACCTTGGCGGTCAGAGCAAGTTTGCGCCGCAAGTTGGGCGCGTAGGGAATCCAGGTGCCCTCAGGGAGCGCGCCGATCAGCTCGGAGTTGGCGTGCTGCTGGATGAGGCGAATGAGCTGTCGGCGATACTCGTCGGGCATCCAGTCGCCCGGCTCAATCTTCTCGCCGCGGGCGATCCGCGCCTCGAACTCTGCCAGCTTCTGCTCGTAGAGCGGATCGGCCTGCGCTTGCTCGGCACTCATGAGGGCACCTCCTCAGACAAGGCCTCTGGGACCAGAAGCCCGTTTAACAAAAGCGACAGAAAAGTATCGGCGATTTCGGCCGGTGAAAGCGGCCCGTCTGGATCGTACCAGGTGGAGAGCCAGTTGACGATCGAGAGCACGGCCAGCGTCGCGAACGTGGGATCAATCTCCGGACGGAAGACCCCCGCGGCGACACCTTCCGACACGATGGCTCGCATGGCGTGCTCATACAGCCGGCGCCGCGCCAGGAACTGCTCGCGCCGGGGCCTCGTCAAAAACTTCCACTCGTGGAAATAGACTGTCGCTGCCTCCAGGCTCGACGCGACGACTCCAACGTGGGCGTGAACCGCAGCGCGGAGCTTCTCGGCCGGCGAGAGGTCGCTCCAGGCAATCGGCTCGATCACCCCCAGAAACTGGTCCGCCGCGCGCTCCAGGATTGTCCAGAGCAGTTCTTCCTTGGTTGTGATGTGCGAATAGAGACTGCCGCCTTGGAGATCAAGCTGGCGGGCGATGTCGCGGACGCTGGCACCGTTGTAGCCCCGCCAGGCAAAGAGTTGCGTGGCAGTCTCATAAATCTGCTCCTTGCGGTCTACAGCCATCTTCTCAGCTCGATCACTTACGAACGCTCGTTAGCCTCTGCCAAAAGTATAGCAAGGAGGGTGCCAATGTCAACTACTGATCCTGCCACGGGGTGCTCAACCAGGCTCACCTGCGCCGCCAGGCGCAGGAACCAAGGACAGAAAGTAGCCTGACAGCTCCTCCAACGCTCAGGCGGTGCAGCGGGCGCTGCCAATGCATTCCTGCCACCTTTTCATCGGATCACGGCGTCACTGAAATTGCCAGTGGTCCGGCGCTGCTTGCGGCCCAGTAGGCCGGGCCTGGATAGCCGAGGTGAACCTCGTAGCTGACAGACGCCGTGAGCGTGGCCTGTCCCGGCCCAACCGCGCGCAGAACAAACTCTGCCGCGTCTGACCCTCCTGGACCAATCCCGAGGGAGTGCGTCACCGGGGCGGGCTCGTTCGGGTCGAAGACCGGCTCCGGCTGGTCGGATTCAATCATCAGCCGATACTGAGGCAGACCGAGCGGTGCGCATCCGTGGTTCATCAGCCTGGCCGCCACCGTGACGACGTCACCGACCGTGCGGGTCGGGGCGCTGGCCTCGAGCATCATCGAGGCGGTGTGGGTCTCGCATGGCGGAGCCACCTGGCGGGCGACGGGAAAGAAGACGAGCGCGGGCGGGGGGGTGGTCACGGCATTGGAGGATACGAGGCTTTGGTCAAAACCGGGTGGGGCCGCGAAGTGAGCCGCGGCGAGGCCGGAAGTCGGGCCGCCGGTGGATTGAGCAAAGACGAGGATCCCGGCTACCAGCAAGGACACGAACAGCGTGAGTGCGAAAAGTCGTTTTGCTACCGACATCTTTCCCCTCTCCGCCACGGCTGTCGCAACCTCTAGCGTCGCTCCATGACGATCTCATCGAGCACGGCACTGATCCGACCATCTGTTTGAGCTGAGAGTTCCACCTCGTGCCGTCAAGCAAGGCAGAGCGCGAGGTCGCATCCGGCCCGGATGGCCTCGTCGAGCGCTGTCAGGGCCTCCTCGACCAACGGGCGGTAAGCCTCACGTTCCGGACCGCGCAAGGTCCGCTCAGCCGCGACAAAGGCCGCTCGCACGCGAGGAAGTTCGTCGCGCCGAAAATACCCCCCGGCTCGCCTCCCCGCTCCAAAGACGGGCAGGTCCTCGCGCCATCCACGGCCGAGTCCCCACGTCAGTACCGCCCGCGTCTCCCAGGGCGAGAGCCGGCCACGCTCAGACAGTACCTCGGCCAACTCCTCGTAGGCGCCGCTGAAAAAATCGACGTCGGTCAACGGTTCCCCACTCAGGCACTCGCCGATGAAGACCGCCAGGGTCTCATCGAGCAGGTTCTGCGCCTCGGGATCGAGGGGCTGGCCGGCCAATGCCCGCTCGACGAGCGGGCGTAGCTCAGCACCTTCGATACCCACCTCCTCATCACACTGGGCCAGCCGGCGAACGAGTTCATCGGCATCACCGGCCTCCCACAGCGCATCGAGCGGGCGAACATCTACAGAATACGCATAGGTTCGAGCAGGCACAAGCGTCCTCCTCACAGTGCTGAACTGCCCATGTTGCCCGGCGAGTTGACCCAGTTCGAACAGCACCCGGACTTGCCCGACGCGGCCGCCGCCGGCCGCCCGGCGGGCTTCGGGCGCCTCCAGTTCGGCCCGCACGGCCGCCGGCTCCTCCAACTCCAACCAGACCCGGCCGAGGGCCGGCCGGGCGTAGCCCTCGGGCCCTAATGCATCTGCTTCCCACCATCCACGAAAAAGGTCTGGCCCGTGATGTAGCTGGCGGCATCGGAGGCAAGGAAACGGACGAGTGTGCCGACCTCCTCGGGCTGGCCCAAACGGCCAAGCGGGATCTCACGCTCCCAACGAGCCATCATCTCGGGGTTGTTGCGGCTGGCCGCGGTCATGGGAGTCACAACGACACCGGGGCAAACGGCGTTGACCCGAATGTGGTATACGGCGAGCTCGCGGGCCGCCTCTTTCGTAAACCCAACCAGGCCGGCCTTGCTGGCACAGTAGTGGGCGCAGTTGGCCAGCGGGCTCTGCACGCCGGCAATGCTGGCGATGTTGATGATTGCTCCCGGGCGCCCGCGCTCGCGGAGGGCGCGGGCCGTGGCCTGCGTACAGAGAAAGGCGCCCTTCAGGTTGGTGGCCAGCGTCCGGTCCCACACCTCCTCAGGCATCTCCAGCAGAGAAACTTTTGGTTCAACGGCAGCATTGTTCACGAGGATGTCAACCGTTCCAAACTCCCGGCCAACCGCGACGAACATATCATGCACGGCACCGGCCCGGCTGACGTCCGCCACGACGGAGTGAGCCTGGCCGCCCGCCGCGCGAAGCTCGCCGGCGACCTGCTGCGCGCGCTCGGCGTCAATGTCGTTGACCGTGACGAAGGCGCCCGCTGCGGCCAGTTCGTGGGCAATCGCTCGCCCGATGCCCTGGCCAGCGCCGGTCACGAGCGCCAGTCGACCGGAGAGAGAGGCAAACTCGCTCATGGTGGCTCCCGGTTTGATGTGCGCCGCATCAGCTCCTGGCGAATTGCAGGGGTGAGCGGCGGTGCTTGATGGAGTTCGAGATACGCCGGGCCGCCAGGGAGGCGGTGGCGGTTGCGAGCTACCCAGTGGTAGGCTCGATCCCCCAGGACGCGCAAGCCGGGAAGCACGTACAGGGCACTGAACAGCGGCAGCCCTGCAGGCAACAGCTGATCCAGGGCTTGCGCGATCGCACCGGCGCCAGAGCGCCGCTCACCCGCCGGCGTGATCGCCCAGGCCGATGCTTCTCCCTGAGCCGGTGTCAGACCAACAGCGGCTAACAACCCCGGCGTCTGAAAGGGCAGCCAGATAATCCGATGGCGCCAATCCAGGCGTCCGACCCAGCGCGCGGTGCTGGAGCAGAAGCCTCAGGCGCCATCAAAGATGACCAGAGTCTGATGGGGTGCGAACACGATCCCCTCGCCGACGAAACGGATAGGTGCACGGGCACTGAGGCGAGTTTTCACGCCGTATAGATGCCAAGCACCGTACCGACAAACACGATAATACTGATGTAGCTGTTGACGTTAAAAAAGGCCACATTCACTTTGCTCAAATCGTGCGGGCTGACGAGGCGGTGCTCGTAGACCAGCAGTCCAATCGCCAACAGCCATCCCAGCCAGTAGGGCCACCCGAGGCCCATCACAACGCCGACCCCCGCCAGCGCCAGGCCCGTGACGATGTGATTCAACGCTGCGAGCAAGAGGGCCAGCGCGATGCCAAAGCGAGCGGGGATACTGTGGAGCCCCTCGGCTCGATCAACCGCAACGTCCTGGCAGGCGTAGATCAGGTCAAAGCCAGCGATCCAGGTCGTGACCGCCAGCCAGAGGAACCAGGGGACCGGGCTCGCCAGCGACCCGGTGATCGCGGCCCAGCCACCCGCCGCCGCCGCCCCATCGATGAGGCCTAGAATCCAGTGACAGAGCCAGGTGAAGCGCTTTGTGTAACTGTACCCAACCAACCCCACCAGGGCCAGCGGCGCTAGTTGGAGCACGAAGCGATTGAGTTGCGCGGCGGCCACGAGAAAGAGCACGATTGAGAGCAAGGCCAGCGCCCAGACCGTGCGACCCTGGATCAGGCCCGCCGGAATCGCGCGGCCGGCGGTGCGCGGATTGCGAGCATCGATCTCAGCGTCGACAACACGGTTGACGCTCATGGCGGTGGTGCGCGCGGCGGCCATCGCGACCGTGATCCATAGCCCCTGTTCCCACGTGGGCCAGCCCCTGACCGCCAGGACCATCCCCAGGTACGCGAACGGCAACGCGAAGATGGTGTGCTCGAATTTGATCGTGTCGAGGAAGATTCGAAGTTGCTTGCTCATGGCGCCCACAGAGCTGAAGATTTGGAAATTCGAGACTGAAGAGGAACGCCGGATTTCCAGAAGGAGTCGCAAACCAACGATCTCAGTCTCCGCTCTCGGCCGGCTCGACTCAGTGTTCAATTCCGAGTGTGGCCATGACAAGCGCCACAGTTTGCCCGACCAGCGACGCATCCGCCGGCTCCAGCGCCTCTGCCAGGAGCCTTGCGGTCGCGACGTAGAGGCGCAGCCCGGCGACGACCTGCTCCTGCAGGGGTGGCGGCGGGGTCGCACTCGACTCAAGCCCGAATGCGGCTCGCCACAGCCGGGCCCACTCGCTGCGTACGCCAATGGCCGCCTCAACCTCTTGGAAGAAAGCGTTGTCGCCCGCAAGCAACACGCCCCGCTGGACCTGGACGACCCGCGAGAGGCCCCACGAGAGGCCGAAGCGCGCGTTGAGCAAGCGGCCGATGTCACCCCGGCGCAACCCCTCGAGCCCTTTGTGAACCTCTTCGATCCACCCGACCATCTGCTGGCTCGCGTAGGCGTTGGCTCGAGCCTGTATCGCATCATCCCACACGAAGGCGCATGCCCGGTCCTGCAGCGCCGCAAACGTACCGTCGCGATCGATCAGCGGGCGGGCACCGCGCAGGCCGGCAATGGTGTTTACCGCCACCTCCGGCCGCCAGAACCATGCGTCGACCTCGGACGGCCGAACGTCACTCACGACGACGAGGGAGCCACCGATCAGGTGGCTCCCACTGCCAGGGGGCGCAGCGACCGTCTCCTCCGTGAAGCGCACGAGATCGATATCGCTGAACGGACCCGCATCGCCCCGGGCGTAGCTCCCCATCAGCGCAATCGCCTGGACACCAGCAGGAGCAAATTGCTGCGCCAGGCGCTCGACGTCGAGGCGTGTTGTCATTGCCGCTCGCCGAAATCCACCACCAGGCGCGTGATCGCGCCTTCCGGCGACCGCTCAACCCGGACAGGATAGCGCCCGTCGCCCGGCGCCACGACCACAGCGGCGCGGTCGCCCACGACCAACTCGCCGCCGGTGGCGGCGCTGGTCAACGCGACGCTCTGCCAGTAGTGAGAGCGCGGCCGCAACTCGACCGCTACCTGCCAGCCGTGCTTCCGGCAGAGTGCGAGCGCCTCGCGCTCGACAGCTATGGCCTGCTCGCCCGGCACGCCTGTGAGCAGGACCGGCAGGGGGAGTCCCAATGCCTTGCTGAGGGCCTCCTCGTCCTCACCCCAGGCGAAAAGATCGTAGAGATCATCGATCGCCTCGTCGTCAACCCAATCCGCGATCACCGCGGGGTCGACAAGCAACAGCCGGCCACTCGCGACAACAATGTGGCCGATGGTTTCACAGGTCACTGATGTTCCCATCACTTCGTTCATAAAGAGTACCTCCTCAGCCGCTCGGCCTGGATGGCCACATCCAGGCCAATGGGATGACGAAAAGGGCTTTGGTCCGGCCGGCGCAGTCGGCGGATCTGACGATCCGCCGGGAGCGGCTGAGGCGTTACCATAAAGATTGATTCGCTTCACACGTGTACCTGTCACATGGCGACGGGAGGAAAGACTGACAATTTGTCCTCCGGCTGCCTTATTCTACCTCATAGCCGCGCCACATGCCCCCTGCGGCGGTGGCCAACCGCGGGCAGAGGAAAGCTCCTCGCAGCGCTGGCGAAGGGGTGAGTTTTGGCCGCTGTCTTTGCTTGCTGACAGCTTCCGGTCGAGGCGATTCGGCCCGCAACGATGACAACCGACACCCACCCTTCCAAGGATTGAACCGGGCGCACCCACCGCCGCGCGGGGCCCGGTCGTCCCCGAGGAGCCGGCGGACAGGATCTCCTTTCGCCATCAGAAGCGGGACCGCAGTGGATTGTGGCCCGCCGAGCAGGCCCCAATAGGAGGATAGGAGCGTTTCACGAGAAGGCAAACCGGACCTCTCCGAGGCACCGCTGTAGGACACGCCAACCCATCCGGAAGAACAAGAAATCACCCTGATTTCCGCCTGAGCCCCCCATCAACAGATCGTTCCAAAAAAGAACGCCCGCACCGACCGGGGCGTGGACGCTTCGCGCCAGCGCTCAGCGGGTTTGTGCCGGGCTTCTCCTCCCTCAAACCTGATTACGACCCTCCGCGGATTAGCAGGCCCTCGAGTCGGCGTCGGTCGAGGAGATAGACGACGGCAAAGACGAAGGCTGCCAGCTCCAGGGACACGTCTTCCCCGAGCATCATCCGGCTCTCAGCAGTTCGGTTGAAGAACAGGCGGACCCACTCGCGGCCGGCTTCGTCGAGCAGCGAGAGGTCGGCAACGGTTGAGGAGTTGCTGGCGATCCGGAAGATGGCTCCCTCGTAGTTGACACTCAGCACGTCCGGGCCCAGGCTGCGAGCTTTCGCATCGAGCAGCCAGGCCTCGGCGTAGGCCGTATCCTCGCGCACCAACGCGAAGTGGTCGGGATCATCAACCACCGGACCAATCTGCGAAGGCAGTGTGTCAGGGATGGTGAGCGTGCCGATCGGCCCATTCCAACGCAACTCGGCCAGGCGATCGCCAGCCTCGCTCGTGAAGCGATGGGTAGCCGTGAGCAAGCCATGCTTGGTCACAACAACGGTTGCCATGGACGAGACCTCCTACGAGCGCGTACGCGACAGCTCAGCAGCAAGGCGCGGGCCAACGCGATGCCGAGCCACCGGCCAGACGCGGCCGAGACCGCAGGGGCTCATGACAGAAAGAGCCAGGGGGCCAGACGGCGTTCCAGCCAGTTGGCCAGAAAATAGAGCGAGAGGCCCAACAGGCTTAGCGCCACGACGCCGGCGTACATTTGAGCATACGCCACGCGGCTGAAACTCTCGACGATGATGTAATAGCCGAGGCCGCTGGTGGTGGCGAAGCTCTCGGCAAAGAAGAGCACCGCCACCGCGGTGCCGATGCTGAGTCGCAGCGCCGTGAGCACGGCCGGAATCGTAGCGGGCAGATAGACGAACCGGAAGAGGGCCATCCGGCCCGCACCGAGGCTGCGCACGCTGGCGATCAGTTCGGGCCGGAGCGTGGCCGCCTCGTCGCGAACAACAACGAGCACCTGGAAGAAGAGGATCAGCCAGATGATCGCGATCTTGCTGGCATCGCCGATCCCCAAAAAGATCAGCACAATCGGGAGGAAGACAATTTTGGGGATGGGATAGGTGATGTAGATCAGCGGCTGGAAGAAGCGATCCAGGGCCGGGCTTTGGCCAAGGACCAGACCCGCCGGCACAGCCGTCGCCAGGGCCAGGGCGATACTCGCAACAACGCGCCAGGCGCTCACCAGGAAGTGGCGCCGGAGCTCACCCAACGTCAGTTCGGCCGCCAAGGTTGCCAGGACTGTAGCCGGCGGTGGTAGGATCGAGCGGGCGATCACGATGGCCAGCAGTTGCCAGATCACCAACACCATCGCAAAGCCGATCAGGAGTTGTCGCCAGTTCATCGGGCGATGCCTTACGCACCCACTATTGGGCTTACGCCGCTCGCTCGTTCAGCCGCGTCCGCAGCTCGGTGTTCACCCGGAGAAAGTCGGCGGTGGCCCGGTAGCCGGGCGCGCCCGCGCCAGGGTTGAGAACGATCGTCGCACAGCGGTTCGGTGGCGTTGCCAGCACCAGAATTTTCTCGCTTGTCGCCGCCGCTTCCTCGACGTTGTGCGTGACGAGAATGGTCGTCACACCGGTTTCACGATGCAACGCCACCAGCAGGTCCTGCAAATCCTCGCGGGTCACAGCGTCGAGCGCACTGAACGGCTCATCCAGCAGCAACAGCGCCGGCGAGAGCACCAGCGTCCGGGCGATGGCGACCCGCTGCTGTTGGCCCCCGGAGATCTGCCCCGGGTATTTATCGCGCAGCGCGGCGATCCCCAACCGATCCAGCCAGCGGTCCACGGCTTCCAGGGGGAGGACCGGCGGGTAGGGGCGTGGCTCGCCGATGGGGGTCGTCTTGCGTGCGTATTGGTGGCCAATCCGCACCCCCAGGGCGGCATTCTCCCAGACTGTCGCCCAGGGGAGCAGCCCGTGGTTTTGGAGGATCAGCCCCGTGCTGGCCCGCGGGCGCGGCACAGGGTGACCGGCGACCAGGACCTGGCCGGCCGTCGGTTGACGCAGACCGGCCAGGAGATAGAGTAGGGTTGATTTGCCACAGCCGCTCGAACCGATAATTGCCCACGACTCGCCGGGCGCCACCGTCCACGAGAATCCGTCAAAGATCGGCGGCGCGCCCAGCGCGTACGTGAAGCTCAGGTCGTTGATTGTTGCAGCGGCCGGAAGGGACAATGTCGTAGAAGCCACAGAAGGTCACGTGGGCAACGGGGCAGCCCAGAGGCGGACCCGACGCTGTGTCGCACTATTTGGACAGGAAGGACGGGTCGACGAGCTGCTCATAACTCAACGCCGACTTGATCAGGCCTTTGGCCAGAGCCCAGTCCACCACATCCTGAAACTGGGCTGCGCTCGGCAAGGCCTTCTCGGGAAAACGCGGGAGCGTGTACTTATCCTTCAAGGGCTCCGGTACCCGGGTGTTCTCTAGCAAGACATTCTGGTACTTCGCCGGATCAGCGTTGATCGCCGCGACAGCCTTGTCGTAGGCCCGGAGGAACGCCTTGACCGTATTGGGCCGCGTCTTCAATACGTCCTCACGAAAATCGAGCACGCTTTGCGAGACCTCGGTGTGGGCAGCGTCGGTCAAGACAACATTAGCTCCCTCAAGCACTGCCAGCGAGGCCAGTGGATCAGGCAGCGTGGCCGCTTTGAGCTTACCCTCCGAGAGGAGCTGCAAGCGAGTCGCAATCTGGGGGACATTGGTGAACTTGATCTGACCGACATCAACGCCCTCCAGTTCCAGCAAGCGCATGGTGAGGTATTCGATGACCGAATTCTCTGAGATCCCAACCTCGACCCCTTTGAGTTGATCAATCGTTGTAATACCGGAATCCTTCGAAGAGAGAATCCAGAACTGAGGCTCATCGGGGTAGGCCGCTCGAGCCTGGCGGACCACTTTGATCTTCACGTTGCTGCCGGCGTTGGTCAGCACCGTGGAGGGAAGATCGTTGAGCAGCGCGTCGATCTGTCCGGTTTGCAGGAATGTATCGCGCTCCGCCGCGCTGCTGACGGGTACGATCTGAACGGTGACCCCTTCGGCCTGGAAGTAACCCTCCTTCTGGGCAACATAGATGGGGATGACATCCGTGATAGGCAGCAAGCCGATCTTGATTGTTTTGTCTTCCGGCCTGGCCGCGCTCGGGAGCCCCGAGCAGCCCGCCAGAAGCACAGCGAGAAGCAAGAGAAACGTAGTCGCACGCGAGAAGTACATAGGCCGACATTCGCCCTTTCGCTCGAATTGGAGTGGAACAGATCGAGGAAAATCGGGATCAACGGATGCGCGGTCAACCGGTGCACCGCACCTACGACGCGCATGCGGACGCAGGTTGAACGGGCGCGTTGCGTACATGCCAACGCCGAGCCGCTTCTTGAGAAGGCGAAAATGTTTCCTTCTGGACCCCGTCGCTCGAACGCGACGATTGTACCGCTTTTGTGGAACCGGGCCAATTGGTGCAATCGATCCTCTGTATCTATCCACCATTCCACCCGGTATCCGGTCATCCACCACACATGGGTCCTGTCCGTTGTGGCCGCCAGAGCTACTCGACTGCCCAGGTGCGACGCACCTATGCCCTTCGGCAGGCCGCACACCTGGGTGTCAAACAGGGGCACCATTTTGGGCTCGGACGGAGTCTTCGGATGATGTGTTCATATTTCTGTAAAAGTGGCGCGTACGCGCCACTTTTACAGAAAGAGAGGGATCCTGTTGGCGAAATCGTCTCCAGGGAGGGCGAGAAGTTCGTAGTGCGCGCTTGAGCGCGCTGAAGCGCGCACTACAAACAGGCCCCCGCCACTCGCACCAATTCGCCAACAGTGTCAGAGAGGTACGCCATCAGTCTTCGGGCGTGAATGGAGTTGGAGTGCCACCTGCGTTGCCTGAGCCGCTGTTACGCTTCGAGCGCGGGCATCACCTTCTCACCACAACCCGTAGTCCCGCCACTTCTGATCCACGAGCGCCGTGATTTCGGGTGCCATCTCGATCTCCTCGGGCCAGGACTGCATCGGCCCCAGGTCGAGGCGCGGCCGCTTGCGCGTAGCGTCCAACCCCAGCTTGCCGCCGTAGTTCTTGGCGAGCGCCGCATGGTCGAGATCGTCAGCCGCACCCTCGACGATCACGACGTCGCGTTTGGGATCGTAGTTGGCCAGCACCTCGAAAGCGACCTCCGAGAGGTTGTGAACGTCCACATCTTCGTCCACGACGATAATAGTCTTGGCCAACATCATCAGGCCCAGCCCCCACAAGCCGTACATCACCTTGCGCGCCTGGCCAGGATAGCGCTTCCGGATCGAGACGATCACGAGATTGTGGAAGACACCCTCGGCCGGCATGTTGACGTCCACGATTTCATCGAGGAACAGCCGCATGAGGGGCAGGAAGAGCCGCTCGGTGGCCTTGCCCATCCAGTAGTCTTCCATCGGTGGCTTCCCCACGACGGTCGTTGGATAGATCGGGTCGCGCCGGTGGGTGATCGCCGAGATCGTCATGACCGGGTAGAAGTCGGCCAGCGAGTAGTAGCCGGTGTGATCGCCGAAGGGTCCCTCGAGCCGCTGCTCGTTAGGATCGAGCCAGCCCTCGATGATGATCTCGGCCTCGGCCGGGACCTCCAGCGGCACCGTCTTGCACGGCACCAACTCGACCGGCTTGCCGCGCAAGAACCCGGCCAGCATCATCTCGTCAATGTCCGGCGGCAGCGGTGCCGAGCCGCTCCAGATTGTCGCCGGATCCCCGCCCAGGCTGAGCGCGACGGGGATCTTCTCCTTCTTGAGCACCTGCGCGACGCGTTGGTGCTCGGTACCACCTTTATGACGTTGCCAGTGGACGCCCAAGGTCTTATCGTCGAAGACTTGGGCGCGGTACGTGCCTACGTTGCGCCGGCCAGTGGCCGGGTCGCGGGTGATGAAGGTCGTCAGCGTCACGAAGCGGCCAGCATCCTGCGGCCAGCACTGCAGGATCGGGAACCGGCTGAGCGCGGCTCCGGCGCTGGTGTGCACGACCTCTTGACAGGCACCATCCTTGACAATCTTGGGTACCACCGTTCGGGCAACCTCAAGCACCTGCGTCCCCTTCTTCAGTTTATCGACCAGTCCTTTGGGCATCTCGAGCGCCAGCAGCTCACCAACCCGCGTCGAGAGGTCGTTGAGATCGTCCACGTTGAGCGCCAGTTCGATTCGGCGCTTCGAGCCGAGGGCGTTGATCAGCACCGGCATCTCGTAGCCGGGGACGTTCTCGAAGAGGAGGGCCTTGTTGCGCTCGGGCCCCGCCTTGCTGACACGATCAGTAATCTCCGTAATCTCCAGGATCGGCGAGACCGGCGTCTTGACTCGCGCCAGCTCACCGTGCTTCTCGAGGGCCTGAATGAAATCACGCAGGCCGTCGTCGTAGGCCATAGACTCGGATCCTTTTTCTGCCATCGTCGGTTCGAGACGGTGAATCTTAACACAAGCACAGTTCAGGGCGCCACTGTCGCGCCGCCCCCTCGCGGGAGACTCCGACACCAACAGTCCATCCTATATGGAGCCCACGCCTGCAGACCAACCATCCGCTCCATCGCGCGCCGGTCTCGCCCGAGATGATCATGAGCACAAAAACCGCGCCCGGTGGCAACTCCACCGGGCGCGGTCGGCTTCACTTGAGCAAGAAGAAACTGCGAGGCTCCCTGGCCTCACGAGCCATTCTCCTACGAGGGCGACTCGCAATCGCTCGCGAAGATCGGCTCCTCGTCGGGGGTCCACCAGACGGTCGGGCAGAAGAGGGCGAACTCGGCGCTGACCCCGACCGGGCCGCGGGGACCGGGGACGCTGGCAGTCGCCAGGACGCGCGCCACCTGTCCGTGCTCCCGTACCGCCACCCGCAGATCGGTGTAGTCCCCATAGTCGCGGGCGAGTACTCGCGCCGCCTCAGCCTCCGCCACCTGCTCGCAGGGGGAACTGCCCAGCCGGCCGCGGTACTTATCGGGGAGCAGGCGGCGGTGCACCAGGTGCTCCGACACCAGGCGCGGCGCATCGTCCGGGCGCAGGTTGCCGTACCAGACCCCCTCGGGATAGATGATGCTGACCGCCGCGAAGCGGTGGCCGCCGAGGTGGCTCGACCGGTGCAGGTGGGCGGGCACACGCTGCTCCATCAGCTCGCGCTCGAGCGCGGCATAGAACCGCGGCCCCCAGGTACCACAGCGGAGGTCGCGGTTGGCGTGGTGGCAGACAAAGACGTGATCGCCGGCGGGCAAGGGGGTCGCCACGATGGGCAGGTCGCCGCCACCCTGCAAGGCGTCCGCCAGCGCCCCCACCTTCTCGACCGTGAGCGCCGGCAGCACCAGCATGTCGGGGAGCAGGAAGACGTCGAAGCCTTCCCAGCCCGTGCTCGGCGCGTCGCAGGCCGTAAGTTTGACCTGCTTGTGGAGGCGACGAGCCCGGAGCGCCGCGTGAAGGGCGGTGAAAAGCCCCTCCATCTCCTCCACGCGGGCGGCCCACAGTTCCGGCGGCCCACCTGTGCAGACCGCCAGGTGCCGCTCGTAGCGCTTGACCGAGCCCGCCAGCGGCTCGCCGTCCTCTTCAACGGGTAGCGAAGTGGTTGCTTGATCGTCCATGGTTCTCATTGTAGCGTGCCGGCCGGGTTTCGTCCACGACCGGGAGATTGGCCTTGCCACCCTCGCTTCGCTCGCTGCCTGAGGGCTCAGACAAATCGTGGGCTCCTGGCGACGATACCCGTTGCGTCTACGCTACAAGTATCTAATTGAATCGGCGAAAAGCTAGTCCGGCTTCACCAAACGGGAGAAAAGCGAGCGCGTGATCGGCCGCGGCCTCCATCACCCATCACTCCCCCGTGAGGCAGCCAGGTTTCCCTGGATCGCCGCGGGTTGCCCTCCTCATCTCAGATAATTGCTCTCACAAAACGAAGCCGGAGGTCTGCGCCGCAGTCGTTGTGTTGTTGGTTAGTGACGGGTATACTAGCCCAGGTTGGAGCCTACGGCGACGCTAGCGACCTCAATTGGTCACGTTTCAAAACGCTTCGTAGCCTTTGATGCAGGTGGAGTGTACCCTGGATTGCAAGCCACCTCCTGCGGCTGGCGCAGGATGCCGTACTGGTGGATTTGGAGCAGGCCATCGCCTGTAGATTACCAGAGGTCTGTGCGATGATTGAAAAAGAGTTTGATATTCCCTTTGTGGCTGGAATAGCCTTGCGCGAGAAGCAAATTCAACAAAACTACCGGCCAATTATTGCCATCCACAAGTGGTTTGCTCGACGCCCGGGCAGTCTATTTCGCTCGTTGCTCTTAGCGGAGTTTGGTCAGGGTCCACTTCGAGAGAGATATTTCAGAGCAAATATCCTAAAAGGTATTCGAGTCGCCGATCCCTTTATGGGTGGAGGCACCCCGTTGTTCGAAGCAAATCGCCTGGGATGTGATGTTACAGGTTATGATATTAACCCGATGGCGTATTGGATTGTTCGCCAAGAAATCGAGTATCTCGATCTCAAAAAATACCGAGAAGCTGCGAGCGACCTGCTGGACGCTCTCGAAAATGAGATTGGTCATCTCTACCGAACAGTATGCCTACATTGTGGCTCACAGGATGCCTTTGTGAAGTACTTTCTCTGGGTAAAAGTAGCGGAATGCCAACTCTGTGGTGCCGACATCGATCTATTCCCAGGATATCTTCTTGCAGAGGACCAGCGCCATCCCAAGAATGTATTTGTCTGTCGCAACTGCGGTGAGTTGACAGAGACATACAGCCGCAAGAATCCAGGACTATGCAAAGCATGTGGCAAAGAGCTTTCCAGATCAGGGCCTGCCAAACGCAACCACTGTTCGTGCCGACAATGTGGTAGTATTAACAGATATCCAGATCCGAAGGCCGGCCCACCCAAACATCGCATGTTTGCTCTTGAATACTACTGTCCAAAATGTAAATCACAACATCAAGGCCGTTTCTTCAAAAGACCAGATAATGATGATTTGGCTAAATATGCTATTGCTGAAGCAATGCTGACGCAAATGGAACAGCAATTCATTCCTGACGATAAAATTCCTGGTGGCGATGAAACCAATCGTCTTCATCGATGGGGTTATCACCGTTATCGAGAGATGTTTAACGCTCGACAACTCATTGGCTTGGAGTTGAGCTGCCAGATGATTGCACATCTAGCCAACGAACGAGTCAGAAATGCGCTTGCAACCAACTTGTCCGATCTGTTGCGATATCAAAACATGCTCTGCCGTTATGATACCAAGGCACTCAAGTCTCTGGATATTTTTTCCGTCCACGGCTTCCCCGTTGGTCTCGTTCAATGTGAGTCAAACCTACTCGGTATAAGGAGTCAAAGGCGAAGCTTGAATGTAGGGAGTGGTGGTTGGTCTAACATCATTGAAAAATATGCGAAGGCCAAGGCTTATTGTGATGCACCCTTCGAGGTAAAGTATAGTGGCAAGCGGAAGGTTCAGATCGTAATTCCTGGGGAATGGATAGGTGATCAGCGAAACGGTGAAGGTATTATTGAACGCCGCAACGTACAGCTGTACTGTGCAAGCGCCACGTCTGCGGAATTTCCGTCCGCTTCACTCGATGCAGTCGTGACCGATCCGCCGTACTTCGGAAATGTTCAATACGCCGAGTTGATGGATTTTTGTTACGTGTGGCTGCGTCGCTTAGTCGGCGGAACCGATGACGCTTTCCACTCTCGATCAACTCGAAACGCCGATGAACTGACAGGTAACATTACGATGGATCGGGATCTGGACCATTTTACCGAAGGGCTCTCAGAAGTATTCTCCCGGATGGCGAATGCCTTGAAACCAGGAGCCCCCTTAGCCTTTACCTACCATCACAACACATTGGAAGCCTACCACCCTATTGCAGTTGCCATTCTTGATGCTGGCTTGACCTGCTCCGCCTCATTGCCCTGCCCTGCGGAAATGGGTGCCTCGATTCATATTAATGGGACAGCCTCGTCTATTATAGATACGATTTTCGTCTGCCGCTCGACGGGGAAGGTGCCTCGCGGGTGGATTGCAGAACGCCCAGAGGAGGTGGCCGAACTCGTCTGCAACGACTTGGATCAGCTTCGTCGCGGGAATGTAACACCAACACAGGGTGACATTCGCTGCATCGCCTTTGGGCATTTGACTAGACTCGCGATTTGGCAGCTCAGACAATCGTGGGATCGAGCAATGCCTGTTGAGGAAAAGTTGTTCATAATTTCTAGCCACATGGAAAAGTCCGGTGGGTTCGCCGCTGTCGCGCAATTTCTTGGCGACGATTTCGTTTCTGCGTCAAAGGTTCAGCATGCCACAACCCGGGAGGAAAGAGCTTTCTATGGAACATCAGAGGATTACATTTCCTTTTGAGGTGTCCTTTGAAGAAATCATGGAAAACTCTGACGACTATATATCGGCCGTCTTCTCCTGCCTCGAATCAGAGTTTCTCGTCCTCCCAAAAGGTGATGGATTCATCGAATATCAGGCTTTCGAAACCGGTTACGAAGTTTTGAAACGAGCAACAACAGGCTTCAACAATCTGGCACCGGACGTCGTCTACCGTGCGGCAGTTGAAATCCCAATTACTATCATCGTTCTGCGGGCGATACTCGGCTTCACCCCTCCTGAGTGGGCTTATGTGGCGACGCAACGAACCGGAATTGAGATTAGTCAGGGCTTCGCTCGCACGTTAGATCGTAAGATTCGGATGAATCCTCTCAAGCGTCTAAAGATTAGCGAGAGGACAGAGAAGAGGATGAAAGCACTTATCGACGCAGCCTGTGAACTTCTGGTCGATGGTCCACCTGACGTTGAACCCGGCCGAATTCATCGCCTTGATAAGGCTGATACCAAAGCGGGTTCTGATTCTATCCAAACGATGGCAAGCCTCGGAGTTCCCTACGCCGTCCTCCTCTATGAACGGTTCCTCGGGCGTCCTTTTGCAGGGCATAGGGATTCAGTTTCGGAATTAGTCGGTGGCAGTCTTGAGTCTGCAATAGAAGATGTACTCAGTAGATCTGGAATTAGTTATCGGAAAACCAAGCGTGCGGAACGAATCCCGGGTTTCGATCAAGCCCCTGATTTCGTCATTCCGAGCGAGTTCAACCCGCGAGTGGTTATAGAAGCAAAGATCACTGAAGACGATGGCACCGCCCGTGATAAGGTGATTCGTGTGCAACATCTAGCTGCATTGAGTACCGCCGGACAGCCTCCCAATCAGCCAAAATTCGAAGTCGTTGCCTGTATCGCTGGACGTGGTTTCGGTGTTCGCCGAGAAGATATGAGAAAGTTAATTTACGCCACAAGAGGCAAGGTCTTCACCCTCAAAACCTTGGAGATGCTTATCGAACACACTCGGCTGAAAGAATTCACGTCACGGTAACGTTCCATATCCAAACCATTCTCAAAGTGAGCCACCATGGACTTCACCTATCCACCCCATGTGATCGAACTCACCCGACGTACGCGCGAATTCATTGAGCGCGAGGTTTACCCGCTCGAATCGCAGATCAACAAGGATGGGCTGCCGCCGGCCGGGTTGGCTGCCGTTCGCCAGAAAGCGCGCGAGGCCGGGATCTATTTGCTCGCATCCACGCGATCCCACTCACGCCCGATCTGGATTTCCTGGCCCGCCCGGCCGAGGGGCAGAGCCCGGCCGATGTGGCCTTGAGCGTCATCCGTGATGCGATGGAGCACCTGGCCCAAGGCAACCCCGTCGCCGAGTATGGCTGGCGCTGGCTCGCAGGGCGGGCCCCGGGCTCCAGTGGCCCACTGACCCTGATCCACGGCGACTTTCGGGTCGGCAACCTCCTGGTCACACCCGACCGGCTGACCGGCGTGCTCGACTGGGAGTTCACCCACGTCGGAGACCCGCTCGAAGACCTCGCCTGGCCGCTCGTGCGCGACTGGCGCTTCGGCAACGATGCCCTCCGGGTCGGCGGCGTCGGCCGGCTCGACGACTACCTGGCCGCCTACCAGGGCGCAACCGGCCACACGGTGGATCGCGCGGCCCTGCGCTGGTGGGAGGTCCTGGGGAACCTGCGCTGGGCGGTCTTCTGCCACGCCCAGGCCGAGCGTCACCTCTCGGGTCAGGACCGCAGCGTGGAGTTGGCGAGTCTGGGGCGGAAGGCGGCTGAGATGGAGTGGGAGTTGTTGGATCTCATCCGGCAAGAGGAGGCAGCATGATGACGGCCAGGCCCTCGGCGGTCGAGCTCATCGAGGCGGCCCGCGAGCATCTCGAGGCCAGGGTGCTTCCGGTGCTGAGCGATCCGCGTCTGCGCTTCCAGACCCTCGTCGCCGCCCACGTCCTGCGCACGGTCGAGCGCGAGCTCACCCTGGGCGAGCCGCAGGCCTGGCGGCAGTGGGAGCACCTCGCCACCCTCCTGGGCCGCACCGAGCCACGCCCGGAGAGCAGTGCAGCGCTTGAGCAACACCTGGCGGCGTTGAACGCCGAGTTGTATGCAGCCATCCGCGCAGGACAGTTCGACGAGAGCGAAGCAGGAGGAGCGCTGGTGGCCCTGCTTCACGAGCAGATCACCGACGCTCTGGAGGTGTGGAACCCCGAGTTCCTGGCACGCGTCAGGGAGGAGACGACTCGGGATACGTGACCCGCGAAGACGCCAGATGGTGGCTCACGATGAAGGGCTACGCTTTGACGTAGTCTCCCACGATGTGAACGTGGTTCCTGCGCGGCGTCAGGCGCTCGATGAGAATGCTCAGGCGAAAAAGCCACTCGCCGAACGCCAGGTAGGTGGGATCGCTGACGTGCACAACTTCGACTGCGCGCAGCCCCACGGATGCTGCCAATGAATCGATCACCTCGGCCGTGTTCGCATTGTAGGCCACAGGAAAGGTATCCTTCTCACCGCGATTGTAAAGCAATCGCACCAACGTGCTCTGGATCAACTTCGGAACAGCGCGGTTGATCGCGGTGATGACGTTGCGGGCGTTCGGCGTGACGTAGACAAAGTGACCGAATGGCTTCAAAACGCGAGCGATCTCGATAAAGGCCGGCACCGGCTGGGCCAGGTGCTCCAACACCCAGGAACTGACAACCAGGCCGAAGGTCTCGTCCGCAAAGGGGAGCCTGGTCAAATCGCTCACGGCGAGGCGGACGGACGGATCGCGATGGTGCTCCAAGGATCGAAGATTGGTGTCGACACCCACCGGCAACGCCACCTGCTCGCTCATCACCTCGATCACGCCGCCCGAGCCACAACCCACATCCAACAGACGCATCTGGGGAGATGCCAGCGCCCGGCGTACAAAGGACTCGTAGATCTCGCCGCTCGTGTGCCAGCCGGGCACGATCGTTCTGTAGCGTTCTCGGTACCGGTCCTGGCAATCGAGGGAGAGCACGACGGCACTGCCTCCGAGCAACAAGTAGAAAGATGGGTGGAATCAGAGTCGAGGGATCACTGATTCCACCCCGGTACGGCGCCTGACTATCCGAACAGCAGTATACTCGAACCCGGGTGAAACGACACGTTCAACGGCGCCCTCGAGGGACGCGAAGAGGATCGTACCCACAGAAACCCCTGGCCTGCGGCATTGACCTCAGGCCAGGGGAAGACTCAAGTCATTCACCTTCGTTCGGCTCGCCCTCTTGCTCTGTCCGCTCGAGGAACTCCTGTTTGCGTTGCTCCTCGATTCGCGCCGCGCGCTCTTCACGCTCCTCGTAGATCTTGGGCTTGTCCTCGGTCTTCTCACGAACCACGTCGGCGGGATTGCGAAAACTCGTCGTTCTCTCGCTCACACTCCTCACTCCTCTCAACTGGCGACAACCGTTCAGCGGCGCACCGCAAAGGCGTCAAACTCACCCACGTAGGGTTCATCTTCAACCACCACCTCGGCGATGTCCGCATCGTCAGGCCCCTCGCCGGCCCACCGAAGCAACTCGGTGACGGTATCGGCGTTCCCTTCGGCCACGAGTTCGACCCGGCCATCCAGCCAAAAGCGCAACCACCCAGTCACGCCGAGTTCCAGCGCCACCTCCTGCAGTTGTGCAGCAAATAACTTCCCCCGTAACTTTCCATAAATCCAGGCATGCATACGGCGCTTGGGAACGCTCTTGTCGATCTCAGCCGTACTTCACATGCTCCGGATCTGCGCCGGCGCGTTCGTCAAACCACTCATCGTCCATGGTGTAGAAGCCATACAGCCGGCCCGAGGCGTCACGGTCGAGGAAGTTCAGGCCGCGGGAGGCCAGGGGCTCCTGCTCGAAGTACTCTTTCGAGTAGTTGACCCGCACGGCGCGGCGGGCCCGCTCAACCAGGCCCAATGCTTCGAATGGAACCGCGATGCGCTCGTGGTCGAGTACGCCACCGGTGTTGATCACGGCCAGAGCGACCCGCCGCGCGTCTGGTTTGTCGCGCCGGGGCGGCCCACTCTTGTCCAGGAGCAGCTCCTCCACCCGCCCGACGTACTCGCCATAGCGGTCGTAGACGGCAAAACCAAGAATGTCGTTCTTGGGATCATCCAAAACGTAATCACTTGTGCTGTACGCTATGAAAGGGACCACCTGATTCGCCATGTCTCCACTCCTTTGCAGAACTCGTAGGCTCCACAATGACCTTCAGCAAGTCCCAGGCCAGAAGGAGGTGGCCTCTGGAAAATCGCCAGCCCCGATTCAAACCAAACACGTATTGGGCACTTATCTTTCCTCGTTGGGGCGCTCAAGCCCGGCACATTCAAAAACACAGCCGCCCGTGGGTGTTGTACCCACAGGCGGCCGGTAGGGCTGATCGCATCAAACCCGTCAATCGGTATCGACCCGAACGATCGTGAAGTCGATCAGACCATCGTCGTAACCGCTCGGCGACGCCACGTTGTGGTAGGTGACGCTGCCGAGATACTTCGTCGCTACGGTCAGTCCAGACCAGTCAAGTGAGACGGTGGCCGTGTCGCCGAGCGTGGCGGACGACTGAGCAGTGACCGTCATGTTGCCGGCATCGGCCGCGTCGAGCGCCCAGACGAACAGCGTGTAGTTGGCGTCGGCCCCGTCCGTCTGCCAGCCGTGGACGACCACGGTGTAATCACCCTCCGCTGGCACGATGAGGTTGACCTCTTCATCGGCGGTAGGCGATCCGCTGGATCCAACCAGGTGATCGTCCGGATCGAAGACGTATAGGTCGAGGTCGTCATTGCCATCGGTGTAGTCGTTGAACAGCGCGAAGCGGGCGTACTCGGTCCCGGCAGGGATGGTCACGGAATGGATTGTGATGCCGACCCCGGTTGCGAGCGCCGTGTTGATGTCGTTGGCAGGATCATCCACGACACTATTCGGCTGCGTGTCGGCCGGTATCAGGCCATGGGGCTCGGCTGCAAAGTCACCTGCGTAGCCGAAGGTGATGTCATAGCTCAGCGAGCCACTCGTCCCGGCACCTGACACCTCATCCGGTGCGGCCAGCGCAACCGGCTTCACGGCGACGGCGCTGCGCACACTGCGTACGCCGTCACCCCAGGTGAGCGAACCGAACGCCCACTCGTCCAGGGTCGCGCCGGGCAACGTCGTAAACGTAACGTTGTACGTGGCTGACCGGCCTTCCGCCAGTGTCAACGAGGCAGGCGACACCACGACATCGATCCCTGGAGGTGCATCGACCGAAACATTGTAGGTCCCAGCCGGACCAACGTTGGTCACTGTGCGCCGAACCGTCTGGATGCCGGCCAGTTCGGCGACACCGATAGAGGCCAGGTTGAGGTCGCTGGGATCAATAGACCCAACGGCGCTGCAGGTCGATCCTGTAGCGCTGAGGGCGCCGGCGCCGCAAAGGAACTGCAGGTAGTCCACAAAGCCGGTCTCATAAACGAGTCCCGGGTCCGCTGCCGGGTTGGGCGCGATGTGGCCGCCGCCCATGTCGAAGGGATCGGCCGGCGTAGTGCCATCCTCCTTCTTCACATCCTGATACCCTGAGGTCATCAGCGCCGACTTGACTATGGCCGGCGTCCAATCTGGATGCAATTGGCGCAACAGAGCGCCCACACCCGCGACGTGCGGGCTGGACATGGAAGTCCCGCTGATCGATTGGAAGAGTTGGCCGGGCCTCCCCAAGAATGGATTGGGCGTATTGCCGGCGAGAATATTGACGCCTGGGGCCGTCACGTCCGGCTTGATGATGTCCGGGGCAACCACATCCGGACCCCGCGATGAGAAGTCCGCCATCCAGGGTGCCGGGATGGCCACCTTTTCCCCGCCAATGATCCGCGCCGTTGCGCTGCTGCTCGCCCCATCGATGTAGGCCTTGACGGCCAGCCCGTCGGTGTTATTGATGTGGACCGAAGGCACCCAGTGGTTATCCGTGTTCTCGGTCTCATCGTCGCTGGTGTTGTAGAGAACCATTCCGGCCCCACCGGCAAGGTACACGGCGTAGCTCTTGTCCACGCGGGCAATCATGCCGCGCTTGCAAAGCACGATCTTCCCGCCCACGACGTTCGAGTCGAGTTCGCCAGGGATGCAGAGCTCGGAATCGGCATCTTCAGAATCGACTAGCGGGAGCACGTCCGTGCCGCCGGTGATGGAGGCACCAAAGAAGGCGGCACCGCTGCCAGACTCCACCGATCCCTGAAAGGTGCGGTTCTGGGTGCTGGCGCCCACCGCCGTGATCCAGGGCACCGTCGCCGGTCCGCCCACCGTCCCCGCGGCGGGTCCGGAGTTCCCCGCTGAGGTCGCCACGAAGACCCCTCCCCGCTCGGCGAAGAGGAAGGCGACGTCGTCGGCGCCCAACAGCGATGGACCACCGCCGATCGAGTAGTTGATCACGTCGACACCGTCGGCTACCGCCGTGTCGATGGACTTGACGATGTCGGAGAGAAAGCAGCCGGCATCGTTCCAGCAGACCTTGTAGGCTGCGATCCTCGCCCGGGGGGCGATACCGCTGAGGATGCCCCGGTTGATTCCGAAGATGGACGCCGGCACGTTGGCGTTGCCACCCGCCGTGCTGGCCGTGTGGCTGCCGTGGCCATCCCGGTCGCGCGGGGAGAGGTAGTCCTCCGTGATGACGGTGGAAGCATTGGCCCCCAAGCGGAAGAAGCGGGCACCGATGAGCTTGTTGTTGCAGTCGTCTTGGGAGAACTGCTCACCAGAGTCGCACGACCCATGCCAGGCGGCGGGCGGCGGGCCGTAGGCCCGGGTGCGCTTGCCGCTGGCGCCCGGGCGATCGGCAAGGTCTACCTGATCCGAGAAACTGGGGTGCTCGGGCCAGATACCCGTATCGATCACCCCGATGATCACGTCCTCACCAGCCGCTCCCTGACCACCCAGTTGGTCCCAGAGGCCGCCAGGGGCCGTCAGTCCCAGGAAGTCGGGGCTGTTGTCCGTAGTCAAATGCCGAACCTCGTCGGGCTCGACGGAGACGACCTCGGGCATAGCCGCGATGGCCGCCGCCTGGCCTGGGGTGAGGACGGCAGCAAAGCCGTTGAAGGTGAAGCGGTAGTCATAGAGCTTGTTGCCGCCAGCCCCCACCCGGTTCAGAATGTCGCTGTGGCGCGAATTGAGATGGGCCACATAGCGTTGCACCGCCCCATCGTTGGGGTTGACCTTCTGGCCGCGGGCGGGCGCCGTGGCGGGAATGCCTGCGATCCCGCCTTCGTAAGCAACGACCGGATCCTCGGCCATGCGCACAATATAGGTTTGTGTCGCGACCTTCTCTCCGACTGTGGCTTCCCGAACCGAGTCCGGCACCCGCAAATCGGGCCCTTGTGCCGCCCCGGGGACGGCCAATGCCATCACCAGGAGTGCGACCAGGGCGAACAATACTGCCAGCTTTCTCATCGTAGACACCTCCATGTGCGTTTTTGCCGCTTGTGCATCCCATTCCTCGTTGAGCTAGCGCGTCATCGCTTTTATCACCTCCTTCATGTCATGACAGAACTGACGTAGTGGCGACCGACCATTGAGGGTCCCTCGTTTACGGCGACTCGCGAAAACGGAAACGCCCCTCCAACGGATCATGGTCCGCTGCGTGGAGCGGTGTGCTGGCGTTGCCGCTCAAGGCGGCGGAGAAGCCGGCGTTGAAATGCAGAATGTCAACCGCTGCGAATAGGTTGTAGAGCGCCGGGCTGACGAGCATGTGGTCGAGCACCTGGCTGTTGCCGTCGAAGATGAAGGTGAAAGTTTCCGCGTCCTTCTCAAGGTTGAGTAGATTTGTGAGCGGAACCTCCCCGGAACTACCTTCGAGGATGGCAACCGGATGATCGGCCCCTTCACCCGGCTCACCAAACTGGAAGTCATTCAGGTCGCCGGCGACCATCACCAGCGCGTCCGGGTTCGCCTCCAGGATCGAATTCACGAAGTCGCGAACCACGCGGGCCTGAGCCTTGCGCTGGACCTCTGTGACCCGGATCGGCGGCTGGTTCACGCCGAACAATGGGTCGTCGCCACTCTTGCTCTTGAAGTGATTGCCGACGATGGTGAGGGTGCGTCCGTCAATCTCGAAGACGCCCACGAGCGGCTCGCGCCCGGGGCTGGGGCTACCCAGCCCAAAGGCGGCCTCGACAGCAGGACCCGAGAGCTGGTAGGCATCGTGAAGAGCCACTCGGTTCGCATCCCACAGGAAGCCGACCTCGATTCCGCGTCCGTCGCTGGTTTCAAAGGAGGTCGCCTCGTAATTCGTACCGGTGGCCGCGTTGACCCGGTCACCCAACTCTTGGAGGATCTCCGTATTCTCGACCTCCTGGACGACGATGATCTCGGGCAACTCGAGCTCGATCTGGATGGCCAGCGCCAGCTTGCTCAGCTTGATCTCGAGTTCCTCGGGCGTCGGCGTGCTGCCCTCGTCATCTTTGGCCGGGTTGTCGACCAGGTCGAACAGGTTCTCGACGTTGAACGTGGTGATGACCGTGTCGCCCCGTAGGCCCGAGCGGGTGCTGGCCGGAAGGGTCGGCAGGTTGTGCCTTTCTACGTCGAAGCTGGAGGGCTGGAGCTTGTAGTTGCCGAACGTGTAGTCGACGGCGCCAGTCAGGCTTCGCACCCGGTCGCCCGGCAGGACGAGGATTGGGTTCTCCAGGCTACTGTCGTCTACCAGGATGCGCTCGGGGTTATAATCTACCATCTCACCGCCCAGACTGCGGACGAGGATCTGCCTGGTCTGCGGGAAGTAGCCCGAGCCTGGCTGAGCGTCATCCTTCGCGAGCATCGCGAATTCGCCGAAGCCCGAGGTCGGTGCCACGACGAGCGCGTTGCGCGCCGCGACCAGCATCCCTTCCAGCGGCTCCCAGAAGGCGATGGCGTCGATGATCGATTCATTCGGCAGGTCTGCCAGTTCGATTGGGGCCGGCAGCGGGTTGTCGCTGGAGATCACTTCGATCGATTTCACATTGCGCAGGCGTGTGAGGGGGAGGGCATTGCCGAACTGTTGCTCCTCCACCTGGGCCGTGATGCGGATAAGGTCGCCAACGGCTGGTCTCGGGCCTGCTGCCGGGAAGCCGCCACCTGCCACGAAGATGCCGTCCGAGGTCGCCGAACTGCCATCGCCGTCAGCGTCCTGGAGCCAGAAGTTCGCGCTGTTGGCGGTGAAGAGCGTCACGACGCCGCTCGTCGCGACGATTTCTCCCTCGTAGGGTGACCGCTGGCCGTCGCCCTGAATCTCGGGGATGGTAAGCGCCAGGGGCGCGCAACCGTTGAGCCCCCCACCCGTTGGCGTGTTGGACGGACCGAGGATGAAATCGGCGATGGTCCAATCGCCAGCCGTGTCGGTGTCCCCGCCATCGGTCACGCGCCGGGCACCGGCCGGGAAGAAGGCGCCATCGGGGCCAATGACGGGCGCGTCGAAGAAGAACACGTCGCTGGTACCGCCGTCGGTCAAGGCGACGGCATCGTGAACGATCTCACCGCTCGACACCAGGCCGCCGCTCAGCGATGCGGTTTCCACGAGGGCCACTGTCAGGGACGAGTTCTCGAGAAAGTTATCGCTGATGGCTGTGTCCGGGGTCACACCATAGTGGGCCGGCAGGCCGGCGCAATTGCCCACCAAGAAGAAGCCATTCGGACCAATTGTGTGAAACGGCTTGAAGTCAATCCGTCGGTCTATGGTGCCCGGTCCGGCACCCGCGTCACCTTCCACGACGATCAGGCTCAGACCGGACAGAGGGGTACCAGGCGTACCGAACAGCTCGATGTACTCGGTGTTGTCAGTGCCGGTGTGACTGGCGAGGACCTCGTTGATCAAAACCGGGTCGCCCGTGGCCGCCACCGCCAGACCGGCGGCGACCGTCACAAGCATCAGCAGCGCGATCAAGACAAAGGCAGTCGTCAGGGGCCTTTTCATCCCTTCCATCCTTTCCTCAAGCCTGGTTGACAATGGGGTCCTGCGAAGACGGGTAAGCGCTCGAAGCTTCACAAAATGGCCGAACAACAGGCACGTCACGACACCCGTCGTAGACCTCCCCCGTGAGGGTCACGACGGGTTGCACTCGTCTACGCCGTCCAAGAGTGCAGCTCTGGCTCTTTCTTTATCTATCGTCTACCATCCGGTTCCGGCTCAATCATCACACCGCACTATCGTGGCGGGGATTGCTCTGGGCGGCATACGCCCGCCGCTGGCCCCGCCTTTTGCACGTTTCCAATTGAACCTGACCATCGCTGTCCGGAGCCGGGCGATTGCCTGTCCTGGCCGGCCAGGCCAGGGAAATCGCGGCTGGGGACCTCCGGCCGGGCGGGCCCCTCCGGGCACGCGGTTCGTCAGAGTCGATTGGAGAAGCGCAAGCGCGGATGAAGCCTGCTTGCAATTGTGCCCGAACGTCTCTCATCCAGTCGGCTTCAGCCGACTGTGGCTATCAGCCCTGGAATTCATTCCGGGGCGGCCGGGCGGTTGCTCCGGGCAGACCCACGGTGTGTCAGATTCATGTGGAAAGGCGCAACAGGCGGACGTGGACAAAGGTGGGGGTGAGGCCGGCGGCATACCCCGCCGGCCTCGCAACATGCCTGCTCGCTGTGGAGCGGCCTGCAATCTCACCGCGTAACCGGCACCGCAGCCCTGGTCCGAACAGGCGTCCCTCCAGGCGCAGCGATCTCATCCATGGCCGCGCGCTTCGGTCGAATTGCTTCAAGGACGCCGTCCCGGCTCGCAGGAGCTATAGTGCGGGTTACCGCCGCGCATACATCGCGTCCTGGGCATAGCCATCGTGCAGGCCGCCGGTGTAGAAGTCGACCTGCGGTGAAGTGGCCAGCCGGTTGAATCCGGTCCAGACGACATGGATGCTCCCGTCCGAACCGACTGCCAGACCGGTGTAGTCGCCGTGGAAGATGTTGCAGTCCTTGCCCTCGGCGTTCGCGATCGGCGGATCACTGTAGCCCGCCGGGCCGCAGATGGCCGGCCAGCGCGACTGCGGGACGTACTGGCCGGCCCAGTGGGTCACGGAGACGTCGGGATGCTCATCCTCGCCAAGTGCCGTCGAGGAAGCGCCCCCGACCTTGAGCACGTGGTGGAAGGTGTCGGCGGGCGCCAGCGAGTCGTCCTGGTCCCAGGCGACTGCGAGCGTGCCGTCCGATTTGTAGCCGGCCCACGGGAACCAGGCGGGACCTGGCTGATGTTCGACCACCGTTCGCGATCCCCAAGTCTGGCCGCCATCGTACGAATCGACCCGGAAGACATCGGTGTCCAACCCGGGCCCGGCATCGCATGGGTCGTAATTCGGGGCCGTACCGATGTTCAGACCCCCCGTCTCGGTCAGGAAGCAGCCCTCCGTCGCGTTCAGATTCGGCGTGCCACGATCGGCGAAGACGATGGTCACGTGGTCCGCATCGGTGGGGTCAACGGTGATGTTGCCGATGGCATTCCAGCGGATCTGGTGCCCCCAGATGGTCTGGCGGCGGATGACCGAGAACGGCATGTCGCTCAAACCGTCTTCGAGCTGGACCGCAGGGACCGGATCACTGAACGTCTGGCCACCATCGGTTGACTTGACCACCATGAGCTGCGAGTCGAAGTCGAACGGGACTTCCCAGTCGGCCTCGTTCTGCCCATTGGCAAAGTGGACGTAGAGGGTCCCGTCTGAGGCTACTGCGGGGATCGAGAACTGGTCTTCGTCACACTCGTTGGCAGGGCCAGTCGATTGGAACGTGCAGCTTGGATGGGAGCCCGAGATCTCCTTGGGCTCGGACCAGGTGCGACCACCGTCGTCGGAGTAGCTCAGGTAGATGGGCGACTCAGCGTAGCTCCCGAGGGGGCCGTTGAGGAAGCGGGTAGCGGTCAGGTAGGCGCGGCCGTAATACAGCGAACCCGGGTGGTTATCGACCGTCAACCACTCTTTATCCCAGAAGACGGCGTTGTTGGCGGGGCCGATCCCCGTGCCGGTACCCTTCATGACCGTGACCGGCTCGCTCCAGGTCATACCACCGTCCGTCGAGTAGCTGACTGAGACATCGCCCTGGGAGACATAGAAGCCACCGTGTCCGGCCACGTTCTCGAGCTGGGCCATGAGGACGGTGTCATGCGCGCCATCGAATGCAGGCGAAGGGTCGCCCGCGCCGTTGCCCGTCCGCATCGGGATCTGCCCATCGATCCAGTTCGTA
This sequence comes from Ardenticatenaceae bacterium, assembly GCA_027493995.1. Lineage (GTDB taxonomy): Bacteria > Chloroflexota > Anaerolineae > Ardenticatenales > Ardenticatenaceae > DOUV01. The sequence continues at coordinate 664,501 of JAOSJS010000001.1, forward strand.
CCGCCATCAAACGAGACGAAGAAACCGGTGGGCACGATCGCCTGGCGCGCTCCGCTGGCGTTGTTGAAGCGGTAGTAGTAGTCGTTCGAGCCGGCGACGATGTGATTCGGATCCTCAGGATCAACCGCAACGGCGATCTCGTTGTCCGGGGCGAAGTCCTGGCCGAACTCGGTCACGTTACAGCTCATATCCACCGCCGCTGACGGATCGCCCGAACTCTCGCAGCGGAAGCGCTCAATCTGCACCTTGCTGAACTGGCCGCCGGTAATACCTGCGCCGCCCATCAGGTCAAACTGCTCGGGCGCAGGCAGCCACTTGATAGGGAACAAATCTGAGGAGCTCATCGGCTTGTCACGCGCGACGACTGATCCCGCCACAGCGCTCACGGCGATGAGAGCGACAGTGAGAGCGCTCAACAGCTGCGCTCGAACTCCAACGATGCGTTTCATGGCTCAGTATCCTCCTTGGATAAGGATTCCTTGTGCAGGCCGATACCGAGATCTCCCGTTTCGTGTCGCGGGGAAACCTCATCCCAATAATCCCCGGCCAAATAAAACTGGCGATATCACCCCCCCTCGACCAGATCACAGGGTAGTGCACGGGCGGCCGCGATTGGCGATGTCCACGGCGAGGCGTTGTAGCCTTCGTTCGCAGGCTGTCACCTTCTGCCAGCCGTGCCTGGAAGCTGCCAGGAGCCGCCGCTGCGCGGAGGCCACGACTCGCCTGGCAACTGCTTGGGACTTCGTGGCAGAGTTCGACTGCTGGCACGATCGCTCAGCCTGGCTGATAGACAAGCAAAATCGACTCCCAAGGTGACCAGAGCGATCAAGGAGTTGGCTGCGCGAGGCATGGGCAACGGCACATCGCGTATCGGCACCGATACTACCAACTTCGATTGTTGTGGCTTGGCTGGTGGTCGACGGGGACCGGCGGGATGACGAGTTCCCTGTGATGCGCGCCCGCTTTGGGACACACCTCAGACTTTTTATGCAGTGATTGCGGATAGACTGCGGGGAGCGCCGCTGTTGAAAGCGGCGCCTCGACGGTACCGGTATCGTAACAACTTTTCACCGAAGGGTCAATAGTTTCCAGGACCAAAGCCCCCCAGTTCCGCCATTTCAACAATAAGCCGATCGGCAGAAAGACCATGTATACCAGAAGGTGCGGCGAGTGGGTGCTGAGACCAACGCAACCTGCCCCGGCCGGTATCACTATCGACTAAGATTCAGTATTCTTGGCGCGCCAACTGATGAGAGGGGAGCGATTGGAGACTTCCGAAGTCTTCTTGCACCTTTCCAAATTACTCCGACACACAGCGTGCTCGGAGGGGGCCCGCCCGGCCGGAGGCCCCGGCCGCAGTATCAACCGCCGCGCTCGTGTTCTCCTCCGCGTCGGCGGACACCCTGAGGGGCGAACCCCGGCGCGACCGTCTCGCTGGGTGGACCCCGCGTCGGCGAAGGCCGACGCCCGGCCGCAGGCCCCCAGCCGCGGTTTCAACCGCTGGGCTCCTCCGCTCCCCCGCGTCGGCGAAGGCCGACGCCCGGCCGCAGGCCCCCAGCCGCGGTTTCCCCGGCTCGGCCGGGACAGGCAACCGCCAGGCTGCTTGCCTCGGAAGTCTGACGCCTCGACCGGCGCTAGGCCAGACGCACAACCATCGCCGCGACGATTCCGGCGATCAAGAGCCAGCCGAAGCGTTCGTGGAGCCTGGCAGTGCCGCGGAGTACCTTGTTGAGCGCCTGCGGAGCCTCAGTCGTGAAGGCGTAGCGGATAAGGGTGATCGCCTCCGGGAGCGTCACTAATGGCAAAAGTGCGAACCAGGGTGCGAACCCCGCCAGGACCAGCAGGACCAGCAGCCCATAGCCCCCGCCGACCAACAGGAGGTACTCCCGCCTGCTCGCTCGGCGCCCTAAAATGTTGGCCAGCGTCCGCTTCCCCCGGGCCAGGTCGTCCTCAAGATCGCGCATGTTGTTGACATGCAGAATCGCCGCGACCAGCAAACCGATCGGCAGCGCGAGCAGAATGACGTGGAGCGGGGCCTGTTGCGCCAGCACGTAGTAGCTGCCGACCACCATGACCGGCCCCATGAAGATGAAGACGACCACCTCCCCCAACCCGACATAGGCGAAAGCCTTCGGGCCCGCTGTGTAAAACCATCCCGCCAGGACGCTGAAAATCCCCAGCCAGAGAATCAAGAGCCCGCGAGTCGCAACGAGGTAGAGCCCCAGGGCGGAGCCGACAGCGAAAAAGAACACGCCGCCCCAGAAGACCTGCCGGGAAGTGAGCATCCCCTCTTGCAACGCCCGGTTGGGCCCCAGCGATTCGGGCGTGTCGGTGCCCTTCTTCCAGTCGTAGTAGTCGTTGATCAGGTTTGTCCCGGCGTGGATTGCCACCGCTCCAGCCAGCGCGACGAGGAAGTACCACCAACTCCAGGCACCATCGTACCCGGCCAATACAGCCCCCAGAGTGACCGGCGTGACGCTGGCTGTGAAGCTGAAAGGGCGCACCGCCAGCCACCAGATCCGGGCAAAGCGGCGTACCCGCGGCTCCTGCTCCGGCGAGTGGGGACGGCGCGTCCGGCCCTCCGCAACTCGCCAGGGGATGAGTTGCTGCTCGACCTCCAGCATCGCCAGATTGAAGCCCCACCCCAACAAGGCGACGACGATCAGCCCGGCGAAAATGGTGGGGATGTCGTAGAGTTGGTAGCTCTGCCAGATCAGGGCGCCCAGCCCGCCCTGCGGCAGCAGCAGCTCTGTGCCGACGATCACCGTCAGCGCAAAGCCGAGTCCGAGGTTGACGCCGGTCAGAATGCTCGGCAGGGCGCCGGGCAGCGCCACCGTCCAAACCAGGTCCCAGCCGCGCGCGCCGTTGTTGCGCGCGATGTCGAAGTAGCGTTCGTCAACATTGAGGACCCCGGCCACGGTGTTGATCGCGACCAGGAAAAAGACGGAGATGACCACAACGGCGTACTTGCTGGCCTCGCCCAATCCGAGGAGGATCACGACCATCGGCACGAGTGCGATCTTGGGCACCGGGTAGAGCGACGCCACCAGGGGCGCCAGCAGCAGACGAACCGTCCGGCTGACGCCCATCGCCACGCCCAGCAGCACGGCCGGCACCGCCGCCAGGAGAAAGCCCACCGCCATGCGGCGCAGGGTCGTTGCCGTCGCCGCTACCAGCGTGCCGTCGCGCAGCAGTTCGGCCGTGCGCACCAGGATCTCGCTGGGCGCAGGGAAGAAGCGCGCATCGAGCGCCCCGCTTCGCACCAGGCCCTCCCAGAACAAGAGCAACAGGAGGGGTGATACGAGTTGCAGCAAACGATCTTTCATCGATCACGGTTCCCGAGATGCCACACACCTTCGATCTGCATGGCGCCTACCATTGCCCCTCGAACGACCCTCGCCTCTGAGAGGATGATGCGTTCATATTCCTGCAAGAATGGCGCGTACGCCCCACTCTTACAATGATCCTGGTGGCGAATTGGTACAAGTCGCGGGTGCCCGTTTGTAGTGCGCGCTTCAGCGCGCTAAAGCGCGCACGACGAGCCCTTCGTCCGCCCTGGAAGCGATTTCGCCAACAGTATCTTACAATACGTGGGATACGCTATCTCCGAGCGAGAGTGCCACACGGGGTGTCATCGTCTGACTCCTGTCCCTGGCCGTTCCTCCTCCGCTCGCGCCGCGTTGACCTCGTCGCGCAGCGTCTCCCAGATCCGGTAGGTCAGTTCACCGAAAGCCGGATCTCGTTTCAGCCGGTACACCTCGCGCGGCCGGGGAAAAGGCACCCTGATCTCATCCTTGATCCGCCCTGGCGCGGCGCTCATCACCAGCACCCGGTCGCCCAGGACCACGGCTTCATCAATCGAGTGGGTAACAAACAGGACCGTCTTGTCGGTCTGATCCCAGATCCGCAGCAGTTCGTCCTGGAGCAGGATCCGGTTCTGCTCGTCGAGTGCACCGAAGGGCTCGTCCATCAGCAGCACCTCGGGGTCATTGGCGAGCGCGCGGCCTAGCGCCACCCGTTGGCGCATGCCGCCCGAGAGTTGGTAGGGGTACGCCTCGGCAAAGGTCGCGAGACCAACCGTGCGAAGCATCCGCGAAACCACAGCCTCTCGGCGACCCGCCGGCACGCCGCGGACCCGCAGTCCGTATTCGACATTCCCGTGAACCGTCATCCAGGGAAAAGTCGAATCGCCCTGGAAGACCAGACTGTTGAAGGGGCGCGCCGAGTCGCTCGGCGCGGCGCGGCGCAACGTACCGGCCGTGGGCGTCTCCAACCCGGCGATCAGCCGCAGCAGCGTGCTCTTGCCGCACCCGCTCGGTCCCACGATGCAAACGAACTCACCCGCGCGCACTTCCAGGTCAAGTGGTCCCAGGGCCGCAATCGCGCGATTGCCGGGACCGGGAAAGGTCTTGGTGAGATTGTGGGCTTGAATAATCGGCCCGTTGTTCATCGCCACTCATCCTTGGGTAGCACAGCATCTAATCGTGATCATTGACACCACTGTTCGATCAACTGCAAGGTCTCTTGAGACCGCCGCCCCCGCTGTTTGGGTGGTTCCCAACGCGGCGGCGGAACTTTGAAAGCGAACAGTTCGGCCATCGTCCAGATATGGTCGGTCAAACCAGCCGCAATCGCCGGGGTACGCTGGACCCAGCGATGACCGAAGCGGCCCACCGAGAGGCGCAATCGCAGGCTTTTATGACAGTCGCAGAAGTTGTACAGGCAACCGACTCCATACATCCCACTGACCAGGGTCTCAGCCTTGCGGGCCAGGGTGCGCGTGCGGCGGGTCAGGCTCGCAAGCCGCTGGCGGAAGGTGGCAGTGAGCCGCTCGATAAAAGCGGTGTTGATCCCGCCCGCGCCTTGGGAGGCCTGGATCAGACGCCGGATCATTGCCTGACGGCCCTGAACGATGCGCCGGTCAATGTGCAAATGATCGGCGAAACGCTGTTTGACCACGTGGACAATAGCGATGTTGGGCCAGGCAACCAGCTTCGGGCGTCCTTTTTCACCCCTGCGGCGGGGCAGGGCCGTCCGGAAAGCCGCTTGGAACGCTGTCACGTAGCTGGCCAAACCATCTACGGCCAACAGCAAGGGACGGCACAAGGCGATTGCGCGAACCTGCTCGGCCAGGCTTTGGATCAAGGTCAGATCCCGCTTGGCGCTGATCACGCCACCCAACCACAGCCGGGTGGGGATCATCAGCGCCAGGGCCATCCAAAAGGTTCCTTTTTGGGTCTTGACTTTGATCTCATCGGCTTGCACCTGCTCCAAATCCAGTTGGGCGCGGCCTACGCTGTGTTCATGCACCTTCTGGCAGTGCGGACCCGCCCGCTGCCACCCGTCCCGAACCGTGCGCTCATCCAAGCCAAACGCCTTCACAATCGCCTGCAGCGGACAGCCATAAGCCAGCAAAGCAATCACCAGCATGACCATCTCCGCACTCGTCCGCAGCCGGTAGAAAATCGTGCCTTTGGTGGCCGTAAAGGTTTGTTCGCAAACCTCGCAGCGGTAGCGCTGCTCCTGCCGGCTGTGGATTTGAATGTTGCCTTTTCCGCTCTGGCCTCTTGCCGGACACTCAATATTCGGGCAAAATACATCTTGTGGGTTCACTTGGTTCCCTCCTGGTTGCTTGGACACTTCCAAGAGGGTGCCAGTGAACCCCGTTTTTATCAAGTCCTTTCTTCAATCACGCTTTAGTGGAGTGCTACCCATCCTTGCAACCGGAGTAAAAAGTTGGAATACTTGAAGGTTGAAGGCCAGAACATCAAAGGATAGTAAAATCAATGAAGTTGTTGCGGTTTGGACGAAGAACCTGCAACCTTCCAACCTTCAATCCGTCCAACTATCCCAACCGCACCCCATAATCCTTACTGGCGTAATCGTAGAGTTCACGCGCCGCCTGAGCCGCGACCAGCGTGGTCAGCCCGCGGTACTGGGGCTTGATCTGGCTGAGTTGGATCATGAAGCGGATTGAGCCAATCTGCACGTGACCGTAGAGACTCCAGCGCTCCTCACGCTCGAGGAGGGTGAAGTCGGCCAGAAACTCGGGCATATACCGTTTGAGGTGGGCCGCGGCAGCCTCCAGGTCGTCGACGACGAACCCCAGGTGGTGGATTCGGCTGGGCGCGGGCGGGGCCAGAGGCGCGGCCGGGTCGAAGTCGAAGAGGAAGAGCGCGGTGGTGCCGCTGGTGACCACGGTGAGATGCTCGTCGTCGCGGACCACGGCCAGGCCGAGCCCATCGGCGAAGAAGCGCCTCGCGGCCGCCCGGTCCTCCAGCGCCAGAGCCAGGTGATCGAAGCCATAGTTGGTGAAGGGGCGAACCTCGTCCATCGCCAGCGGCGTCGCTTCAACCTCGAAGTCGGCATCGCCGTAGTGGACCACAATCTCGTAGAGAAACATGTCGGGGTAGATCAGATCGCCGCTCTTGCGAACTGAGAGGCGCTGATTGCTCAAGATCTCGTGAGGCAGCAGCCGGTCCAACGCCAGATGGACGACATCGTGAACCGGCACCTCACCGCTGTAGGTCTGGCCCCCATTGACAGTCAAGCGAACCGTCGTAGTCTCACTCATCTTCTGACACTCCCACTCTCGATTCCTGGAGAGGATTTTGAATCGCAAAGACGCAGAGAGGCAAGTAGCCCTCTTCTAAACCCATCTTTGCCCCTTCAACCTCCGCTCTCTACTTGCGCCCACTGCCCAATGCGGGCGTCACGTTTCACGTCTCGCGCATCACGTTTCACTTCACCCACTCGAGCGGCCCGCCAAGTTCCTTCACCGCCTCGTCAGCATAGCTTTGGTTCACAAAGCGAGCCAGATCGATGTCTTTATCATAGTTCAACTCGCCTTGAGCGCGGAAAAAATCCTGGAGGGCCATCAAGTCATTGAGCGGCACAACACCGTTGGGATCGTGATACGATCGATTGGCGCGCTTGACGACATCGGCCGGAACCTTGGTGTACTTCTCGATGATCGCGAGGTTCTGCGGATCGTACCATTTGTCGCCCAGAAGGTCGCGAGCGCCGCGAAGGTAGGCTTTCACGAATCTCCTCGCGAGGTCCGGATGTTCTTGACCCCACGGCTTATTGTAGTAAACAACTGTCGGGGTGAAATCGCTCAGGAAATCCTGCGTCAGACGCGCGATCAGCCCTTGATCCTCGGCCAGAGTCGCCAGCGGTTCACCCAGAATGGCCCCATCGAGCGAGCCGTTCTCCAGCGCGGGCGCGACCTCCCGGAACCCGACGCCCAAGACCTCGACATCCTTGAAGTCCAGGCCGCCCTGCTGCAGGGCTTTCCAGAGCCAGTACTCAGTTGCCGCCCCCCTGGAATTGGTGGAGACCTTTTTCCCCTTGAGGTCGCTCATCGTGGTCAGCTCACCACTGTCGAAGCGCTTCTTGCTGACTACGAAGGGGCTCGTCAGAGGCGGGCGCTCGGTGTGTAGCGGTGCCACGATCTCAAACTCGATCCCGCGAGCCACCGCATTTAACATGCCGGCCCCGATGCCACCGCCCGCGACATCGAAATTGCCGGCGGCCACCTGAACAACATTGTCCGAACCACCTTCAACCGGCTGGAGCTCAACCTGGATGCCCTCGTTGGCGAAGTACCCCTTCTCGATAGCAATGTAGAAGGGGGCATAGATCGTCACCGGCACATACCCAACCCGAACCGTCTCGAGCGCGGCCGCCGGAGCCTGGGCCGACGCGGTGGGCGCTGCCGTTGCCGTTGAAGGCGCCGCGGTTCCGCCACAGGCGGAGAGAACAATGCCCAGAACGGGCGCGAGGATGAGCAGAAAACGTGTCATAGGATTCAGCCTCCCCAGCCGCGGATAGTTTCTGTAACTTCTGAAAATAGTGTAACACATATCTTGACAAGTCCCAAAAATTGAGTGCGCTGGCGTGACAAGCCGGCGCGCCCGTGCTACAATCCACCCCCGATGGAGCCCGGCTTCCACTATGAGATCGCGACCTCTTTCCGTAAAGCTCTTCAACTCGATGAGGAGGACGACGACCTCCAGGCGTGAGTGCGCTCGTCGGTGCACTTTTCGTTCGCAATGGCAAGAGCACAACACTGAACTGGCAGTCAACCGATCTTCAAGCAGACCTCTCACTGTTTCTGGCTCAATTTGCTACTGTCGTAGCCCAAAGGAGGTGCCAATGCCAACTGAAGCTGCGGCACAGGACGCCGCCCGCCCGCAAACATTCGAATTCCAGGCCGAGATTCGCCAACTCCTCAACATCCTGATCCACTCACTCTACACCGAGCGCGAGATCTTCTTGCGAGAGCTGATCTCCAACGCTTCCGACGCTCTCAACCGGTTCCAATTCGAGATGCTGACGCGCCAGGCCGAGGAGGCGCTCGATCCGGAGGCCGAGCTGGCGATCCGCATCACGGCCGACGAAGCGGCCCGCACGCTGACGATTAGCGACACCGGTGTGGGGATGACTCAGACAGAATTGGTGGAGAACCTGGGCACTATCGCCCATTCGGGCGCCGCGACCTTCCTCCAGGCGCTCAAGGAGCGGCCGCAAGCCGGCGGCGAGATCATCGGCCAGTTTGGAGTGGGCTTCTACTCGGTGTTCATGGTCGCGGACAAAGTTGAGGTCATGTCGCGCTCGTTCCGCCCCACTGCCGAACCCGCGCGCTGGGTCTCTACCGGCGGCCAGACCTACGAAATCACCCCGGCGCTCAAGACGACACGGGGCACTGACATCATTATCCATCTCAAAGAGGACGCCGCCGAGTTTGCCTCGCCGTGGCGGGTGGAGCAGATCATCAAGAAGCACTCCGATTTCGTCTCCTACCCGATCTACGCCGCCGAGCGCCAGGTCAACCGCCGGACGGCACTCTGGCGCAAGCCACCGCGCGAGGTCAGCGACGAAGAGTACATCGAGTTCTACAAACAGCTCACGCTCGACTTTGAGGAGCCACTGCTGCACGTCCACGTGGCGGCCGAGGCACCTGTGGATGTTCACGCGATCCTCTACGTCCCCGCCCGGCGCGAGCGGGGCTTCCTACGCCTGCACACCGACTACGGCCTCAAGCTCTACTCACGCAAGGTGCTCATCCAGGAGTACAACAAGGATCTCCTCCCAAATCACCTCCGCTTTGTGGAGGGCGTGGTGGATAGTGAGGATCTGCCGCTCAATATCTCGCGTGAGTCGGTGCAGAGTCACCGCGCCATCGAGCAGCTTCGCCGTACGCTCACCGGCAAGCTGCTCAAAGAGTTACAGCAACTCGTCGAGCAGGCACCGGAGCGCTACAGCCAGTTCTGGCGCGAGTTCGGTCTCTTCCTCAAGGAGGGCATGGCCGCCGATCCGGCCGCCCGGAGCGAGTTGACGCCACTGCTGCGCTTCCGCTCCTCCAAGACGGAGGGCGACGAATTGATCTCGTTGGCGGGCCATAAAGCACGGATGGCCGAGGAACAAAAAGCGATCTACTACTTGCTGGCCGACGACCTCAACACGGCCCGTCGCAGCCCCCACCTCGACGCCTTCCGAAGCCGCCAGTTCGAGGTGCTTTTCCTGACGGACCCACTGGACAGCTTCATGCTTACCGGCTTCCGCGAGTTCGAGGGGATCCCACTACGCAACGTGGACGACCCCACGCTCGACTTGCCACCGGCGCCCAATGAGGCAGCCACCGAACGGGCCGAGTCTGCCCCGCCTGAGGAGCTTGCCGCGCTGATCGAGCGTGCCAGGGCGATTCTAGGCGAGCGGGTCACCGACGTCCGCGAGGGCGCCCACCTCACCAGTAGCCCGGTGCGGTTGGCGGCCACCGAGACGAGCCAGGCGCGCGAGATGCAGCGGGTCTACCGCCTGCTCGATCAGCCGTACGAGGTTCCGAAAGGCATTTTGGAGCTGAACCGCAGCCATCCGCTGATCCGCCACCTGGCACATCTGGCGGCCACCCGCCCGAATGACGAGCTCCTCAGCGCGGCGATCGAGCAACTCTACGACAACGCTCTGCTGCTGGAAGGCTGGCATCCGAACCCGGCCGAGATGGCGCCTCGCATCCAACAGCTCCTCGAAATCGCAGCGGCGGCCCGCGCCACGAGTTGACTGCTGGCACGGTCCCTGCTATGATTGAGACCAGATAGCTGGGGAGTAGCCTGTTGGCGCGTGTCACTCTGAGCTGGCCCGGAGCCATCGAGAGTGAACTGAAGCGCCGGAGCGACTAGTCGTCAGGACAGGGCACCCGGAGTGCCCTCGGTGAGTCGCCAGCGGGTTGTGCTGAGGCGAGACCACTACGACACAGTTGTGCCGTAGGGGCTCGCCTTTTTGTGTGCCCTGCGGCCGGACTATATGGGGAGTGCAATGGCGACCAACATCTGGTTCTGGATTCTCTTCAACGCCTTCGTTCTAGTGCTCCTGGCGTTAGACCTGGGCGTCTTTCACCGCAAGGCCCACGCGGTCAGTACGAAAGAAGCCGCCGCGTGGAGCGTGGTCTGGATCACACTGGCGCTGCTCTTCAACATCGGCGTCTATTTCGTCGCGGGCAGGGAACCGGCACTGGAGTTTCTCACCGGCTACCTGATCGAAAAATCGCTGAGCGTGGACAACATTTTTGTCTTCGTCCTCCTCTTCGCCTATTTCAACGTGCCGGCCGCCTATCAACACCGCGTGCTCTTCTGGGGCATTCTGGGTGCCCTGATCATGCGCGGCGCCCTCATCGGCATCGGGGCCTACCTGATCGAGCAGTTCCACTGGGTACTCTACATCTTCGGCGCCTTCCTGATCTTTACTGGCTTCCGTATGGCCTTCCAAAGGGAGCAGGAGATCGACGTCGAGAGCAATGCCGTCGTGCGCCTGGTCCGCCGGATCCTCCCGATCACTTCACACTACCGGGGCACCAGGTTCTTCATCCGCGAGGCCGGGCGGCTCGTCGCCACACCACTATTGGTCGTCCTGCTCGTGGTCGAGACGACCGGGCTGATCTTCGCGCTCGACTCGATCCCGGCGATCTTTGCCGTGACCCAGGATCCCTTCCTGGTCTACACCTCGAACGTTTTCGCCATCTTGGGCCTGCGTGCGCTCTACTTTTTGCTGGCCGGCGTCATCGAGAGGTTCCACTTCCTGAAACTCGGCCTGTCAGTGATCCTGGTCTTCATCGGCACGAAGATGCTCATCGAGAACCGCTACCCCATCCCAATTACCGTTTCGCTCGGGGTTGTCGCCGCCGTCCTGGTCATCTCGGTGCTTGCATCGCTGCTCTTCCCCAAGGCCGCCCAGGTCGAGACGCCGGTCGACGGGTCGCCGCTCGAGCTTCGGCGCGGCAGCGCGCCACCGTTCGAAACAGAGCGCGGCGACTAAGGGACGCGCCGCTCTGGAGATCGGCGGGGAATGCCTGCCACGAAATCACGATACGAGGAGCGCGAACGGCTTCTGTTCGCGCTCCTCGCAGGTCGGGCCTGGTGTGCCGGATTGTCGCTCGTCACCCGCCGACAGTCCGAGCCGAGAGAACAGGCTGCTCTTTTGACAAATCCCTCGACGTCCCCTATGCTCGGGGCAGCCACACCCTCAGGAGGAGCTGGCTTCTCGAGCGATGACTGACTTCGGCAACTCGATCCGGCGCGCTCGGACCACGAGCCGCCGGAGAGTTCGTGGGCACGCTTCTCATTGGCTCCCTTTCCGCCGCGACCTCGGCCTGCAACTTCTTGCTCTCTACCTTCTCTTCGTCGGCCCCGTGATTGCCGCAGCGCTGATCTTTGATTCCTTCGCCGGTGTGCGCCTTCAGCGTGACGTCAAGGCTGCCGACCTGGCCCTGGCCCAGTCCATCGCCCTCGAAACCGACGCCTCGCTCCAAAACGCACTCCACACGGTGGCACAACTCTCGCTCACGCCTGAAGTGCAGTCCGCCGACCTGGCCCGCCTCGCCGCCCTCTTCGGCCCCATCACGACCGGGCGCAGCGAAATCAACCTCATCTATCTGCTCGACGCCAACGGCATCATGCTGTATCACTACCCCGAGGGACCGGGAAGTACGGTGGGAACCGATTTCTCATTTCGGGAGTATTTCCAAGAGGCGCTCATCTCGCGCGAGCCGCTCATGTCGATCGGGCGGATCTCACCCACCACTGAGCAACCGGTGGCCACGGCCGTGATGCCGGTGCGCGGCCCGGACGGCGAGTTCCGTGGCCTCGTGGCGACGAACCTGGCGCTGCAGCACCTGAGCACCACGCTCGGCCAGATCGCGGCCAGTTCAACCGGGGGGCTGCGCGTGAGCATCCTCGACTCGAGCGGGCAGATCGTCGCCGATGCCGATCCCGAGCGGCTGCTCTCCGACGCGCGCAACGACGTTCCGGCGGAAGTGGCGGCGGTCCTGGGAGGAGCATCCGCCGCCACAGTCGGGCGCGACCAGGCCGGGCGTGAGTGGCTTCGCAGTTACGTCCCCATCTCCTCCGCGGGCTGGGGCGTCCTGGTCCAGCGCCCGGCCGACCTGGCCTTCGCCTCACTCCGCGCCTTCCACGGTGGCTTGCTCGTCGCCATCAGCGTCTTCCTGATCGGCGGCCTATTCTTCTGGTCGATGCTCTCGCGCCGGGTTATCGCGCCGCTCGAACACCTGGCCGCCTTCAGCGCCTCGATCGGTCAGCGGGCCGTCGCCCCGAGCGACCGCGCCCACCTCACCGCACTCTCCACTCGCCCCGACCAGATGGGCCATCTGATCCGGTCCATCACGCGGATGGAGCAGGATATCGAGCGGCGTTTTACCGAGGTTGCCACCCTGCTCGACACCAGTACCGCTGTCGTCTCCACGCTCGATTCCGAGCGGGTGCTCGACACCATCCTCGAGCAGGTTCGGCGTTTGCTGGACGTGAACACCTGCGCCATCGTCGCCCTCGATCAGCGCGCGGGCGAATTTCGTATCCGCGCCTCGCGCGGCCTCTCGGCCGACTATGCCCACCGCGTGCGCATCCTGCCCACCGAGCCGACCTCGCCCTCTATGCGCGCCATCCGCACCGGGCGACCCGTGCAGGTCAGCGATACCGAGAGCGAGCCGGACTTCCACCCAATGCTCCGTGAGCGGGCCCGCACCGAAGGATATCGCTCGTTGGTCGCCGCGCCACTCGTGGCTCGTCACGCGCCAGCCGCGGCGCTCCTCATCTACCGCCGCGACCCCCACCGCTTCTCGCCCGAGGAGATCAACCTCATCGCCAACTTCGCCAACCATGCGTCGATGGCCATCGAGAACGCTGCGCTGTTCGCCCTCTCCGACGAAAAACTTCGCGAGCAAACCCGGATCCTCGAAGCCATCGTCCAATCGCTCAACGACGGCTTGATTCTCGAGAGCCCGGACGGGCGCGTCCTGTACGCCAACCGGCGCATCTGCGAGCTGGCCGACATCGCACCTGAGGCCGTGCCCACCCAAAACGCCGCCGCCCTCCGCGCTCGCCTGCTTACCCGCCCGGCCGTGGACCGGCCACCGTCTGCCCGGGCATCCGCTGCCTCGCCGGGAAATGACGGTGAAATCACCCTGCTCCACCAGGGTCGCCTCCTCGATCTGCGCCTGGAATCGTTCGACGTCACCGATGAGCGTGGCCAACTCATCGGCCGGGGTCAGCTCTGGCTGGATGTGACGCGCGACAAAGAACTCGATCGGATGCGCTCGGCCCTCATTGCTACGGTCTCGCATGAATTGCGCACGCCGTTGGCCGCCATCAAGGGCAATCTCTCGAGCCTGCTCGCCGACGATGTGATCTGGGATGCCGAGGCCGAGCGCGAATTTCTGCAGGTGGCGCTCACCGAGAGCGATCGGCTGAGCGCCCTCGTCACCGACCTGCTCGACCTCTCGCAAATCGAGGCCGGGACGCTCGTCGTCCGGCGAGAGCCCTGCACCTTGCGAGAGCTCGTCAGCCGGGCTGCCGCCCGTGCCCGCCCGGGCGAGCGCCTGCGCCTCGACCTCCCACCCAGCCTCCCCATTCTCCATGCCGACCCGGCGCGCATCGAAGCGGTGCTCCGGAACCTGATCGAGAATGCCGTCAAGTACTCGCCACCGGATTCACCCATTCGCCTCTCGGCCGAGCAGGTGGATGGCCACTTCCTCGTGCGCGTGTCCAACACCGGCCCCGGTATCTCACCCGAGCACCGCGAGAAAATCTTCGATCGCTTTTACCGGATCAACTCCGGTCTCACCCGCCCAACCGGGGGCGCGGGACTTGGCCTCGCCATCTGCCGGGGCTTCGTGCAAGCGCACGGTGGAAGAATCTGGGTGGAGCCCCGCGAAGCAGGGGCCGAGTTCGCCTTCACGTTGCCGTTGTAGAGCCAATTGATTATCGCTCTTGTTGGAATACGGTCCGCTGGGGTCGGGGCGGAGGTCCGACGCACTTCGGAAAGTGCGTCGGACCTGATCCGCGCAATCTTCTCGCCGCCGCATTCAACCGCAGTGGACACTGGATAGATCACCAATGGACTCGATAGTGTCGTAGATGAGCAGTACCGATTTGGAACGAGTGGGACCTGAGTGATTGTCGCCGGGGAAATTCCCGATTGGTCCTCCGCCGGCGCAGATGACGGGAGGGCACCGGGAGGATGTGGAAATGAGTAGCCAACTCGACAATGTGCCCCACACGCGGACGGCGGTGCTTGTCGTAGACGACGAGCAACCGCTGCGTGACTTCGTTCGCAAGAACCTGGAAGCGCGCGGCTTTACCGTCCACGCCGCTGCCAATGGCCTCGAGGCGCTCGCAATCTTCAACACACAGCCGCTCGACCTCATCATCCTCGACGTGATGATGCCGCACATGGATGGACTGGAAACCACCCGCCGCATCCGCCAGACATCGCTCGTGCCCATCGTCATTCTCAGTGCCCTCGGCGAGGAACAAGACAAAGTTGCGGCGCTCGATCTCGGCGCGGATGACTACCTCACCAAACCCTTCGGCGTCGCGGAGTTGCTGGCACGGGTCCGGGCGGTGTTGCGCCGCAGCACACCCCCGCCCGCCCCGAAACCCGCCGGGCTCCTCCGCGCCGGCCACATCGTCCTCGACCCCGCGGCCCACCTGGTCACGCTGCAAGGCGAGCCGGTGAAACTCACCCCGACCGAATTTGCCCTGCTCCACTATCTCATGCAGAACGCCGGCAAAGTCCTCACCCACCGAGCCATCCTCCGTTCCGTATGGGGCGCCGAGTACGGCAACGAAACCGAGTATCTGCGCGTCTACGTCCGCCGGCTGCGTCAGAAGATCGAAGCTGACCCGCTTCACCCACGCCACCTGCTCACCGAATATGGCGTAGGGTACCGGTTCGACGCCGACTAGAGAGCCGGTCAAGAAATCCCGGTGGGGGAGGGAAAAGAGTTCCGAAGTCTTGTTTGCGGCAGGGGCGCGCCTCGATCACCCCCGTCGGAGCGCGTTTTGGGCCAGCACGGTCCCCACCAGACTTCGGAAGTCTGAGGCCTTGACCGATGCTCTAGCCCTTCATGATTATTCACGATTTTTTTATATTTCCCCCAACCGCATTTATGCCTCGTTTCTCTCTCCTGCGGTACAATCCCTACAATCGGGAAATGTCCTTCCCCGCCTGCTGAAAGGAGGCGATGCCCGGCCGGCCCATCTCATCCCTCTACGACCCTCACGTGTGCTGAATCGGCACCCTCAATCATCGGAGGAGCAAGATTATGTCGCGCAAATTATTCACTCTGATCGGCCTGCTCGTGGGCCTGACCCTCGTCCTGGCTGCGTGCGGCGGGGCCGCGCCCACCGCCGCCCCGACCGCTGCACCGACCCAGGCGCCCGCGCAAGCGCCTGCTGAAGAACCCGCGAAGCCGACGGAAGTACCGGCCGCTGCGCCGACCGAAGCGCCGACTGCGGCACCGACCCAGGCGGCCGCGGGACCGATGGAAGCACCCACTCAGGCTCCCGCTGCGGAAGCGAAAACGCTCATCATCGGCTTCACGGCCTCTCAGACCGGCAAGTTGAACGTGGAATCTGTGCGCCAGATGGACGGCCTGCAACTGTGGATCAACCAGGTCAACGGCGCGGGCGGTCTCAAACTGGACGATGGCAGCACGCTCAAGTTTGAGGCCAGGTTCTACGACGACGAAAGCAACAAAGACCGCGTGCAGGAGCTCTATACCAGGCTGAGCACCGATGACAAAGCTGATTTCCTCGTCAGTCCCTACAGCAGTGGCCTGGCTGACGCAGCCGCGGTGATCGCCGAGCAGTACGGCAAGATTATGATCACGACCGGTGCAGCCTCCGACAGTACGTATCAGAAGGGCTATACGCTGGTCTACCAGGCGTATACTCCGGCCAGCCACTACCTCACCGGTGCCGCCGATCTGCTGGCTAAGCTCGATTCGTCGGCGAAAAAGATCGCCATCGTCCACGAGAACGACAAGTTCTCAACCGACGTGGCGAACGCCCTCAAGACGTACGCCGAGGGCAACGGCTACGAGATCGTGCTCTTTGAGGGCTACGATAGCGGCGCAACGGACTTCGCGCCATTCATCAACAAGATCGCGGCGGCCTCACCAGATGCGATCATGGGCGGGGGCCACTTCGCCGATACCAGCACCTTCGCCAAACAGTTGCATGAGAAGGGTGTCAAGGCGAAGTTCATCGCCCTCCTCGTCGCTCCGCCGGAACCAAAGTTTGCCGAACTCGGAGACGCCGCCCTCGGCGTGGTCGGCCCGAGCCAGTGGGAGCCGCTGGCGAAGTACACGCCCGAGTCCGCCAAGGCTGCCGGGTTGGAGTGGTATGGTCTGAGCGGGACCGAATTCGTCGATGCCTACAAGGCGGCCTACAACGAAGACCCATCCTATCACAGCGCGGGTGGCTACGCCGCCGGGTTGATCCTGCAAAAGGCGATTGAGACGGCCGGCTCCTACGATACCGACAAAGTGAAGGCCGCGCTCGATAGCATGGATGTCCTCACCTTCTTCGGTCACACCAGGTTCGATACCAGCGCCGAGAACCACGGCCTGCAAATCGGCCACGACATGGTGTACGTCCAGTGGCAGAAAGATGCATCTGGCAACCTGGTCAAGGAGGTCGTCTGGCCGGAAGAAGGCAAGTCCGCCGACGCGCTCTACCCGGTTCCGTAACGATTCGGATTGCCTGGAAAGTCAGGGATCGGAGTCCGCGAATCATGGCGTGAAACGGTAGCAGGGAGCAGGAACCCTTTTGCCACGCCGACCCACTATAGAGAGCCTCGCAAGCGCGTTTTGTTCCCTGCTCCCTGCTCACCCGAGGCATTCGTGTGGAGACCTACAGCATGCTCGACCAACTGCTGGCCTCGCTCGTGGATGGGTTGTTGATCGGCTTCGTTTATGGCGTGGCCGCCATGGGCCTGACGCTCATCTGGGGCGTGATGCGCGTCATCAACCTCGCCCACGGGCCGATCATCGCCCTCAGTATGTTCGGCATCTATTTTCTCTTCACCGGTCTCGGCCTCAACCCCTACCTGGCTCTCCCGGTGGTCGCGGTGATCGGCCTGTTGTTCGGCTTCTTGATGTACGGAGTGGCCGTCCAGCGGGTCATCAACGCACCGCACCTCTCCACGCTGCTGGCGACCTTCGCGGTGAACCTGATGCTCATCGGCACGGGAACCGCCGTCTTCACCACCAGCCCTCGCAACGTGGACTTCAACCTCGGGCGGTTGATGCTCGGCCCGCTCACGCTGCCCGTGACGCGGCTGGTGGCCGCCGGCGCGGCCATCGTGGTGACCGCCGGCCTCTACTTCTTCCTCTATCGGACGCCACCGGGCAAAACCATCCGGGCTGTGGCAAACAACCGGACTGCCGCGGAGTTGATGGGGATTCCGTCAAACCGGGTGCTGGCACTGAGTTTTGGTCTGGGGACGATGCTGGCAACCGTGGCCGGGGGATTGATTGCGACCTTCTTTCCCTTTACGATCCTGTCCGGCGGGACGTACGAGTTGAAGAGCTTTGTGATCAGCGTGCTCGGCGGGCTGGGCAATCCGCTGGGAGCACTGCTGGGCGGGCTCGTGCTGGGTGGACTGGAGGGCTTCATCCCAGTCTTCCTGCCCGTCACCTGGGTACCGGTGATCGAGTTCGGACTGTTCGTCCTCATCCTGCTCGTCCGTCCCAGCGGACTGTTCGGAGGGCGCGAATGAACCTGGAAAGTATGCGCCACCCGAGCCGGGCGCTGACGAACCTGCAGGTCGTGAGCCAACCGGGGCTCTGGTTGGCGCTGCTGCTCGTGGTGGCCGGCGGCCTCGCTGCGCCGCTCACACAGTCGCCCACCCTGCGGGAAAGCATGTTCTTGCTACTGATGTTCGTGGCCCTGGCTTCCAGCCTGAACATCCTCCTCGGCTACACCGGCTACGTAAGTTTTGGGCACATCGTCTTTTTCGGGCTGGGCGGCTACGTCGGTTTCTACTTCTTGAGTCAGCAGCAGTGGCCCCTCCTCGGCGCCGCGCTGGCCGGTGGGATAGCCGCCGGCGTGCTCGCGCTGCTGCTGGGCCTCTCGATCCTGCGACTCCGGGGGGCGTACTTCGCACTGGCGACCATCGGCATCAATGAGGCCATGCGTGCCTTCATCAACAACTTCAAGCCGTTCGGTGGGCCGACGGGCATGTCGCTCAACTTCACTGTGTATCGAGAGTACGGGGGCGCCGCACAGGCTCTGTGGCTGACGTACTACGCCCTCTTGGGTCTGACCCTTCTGGTGCTGGTCATCAGTTATATCGTCAAGTCCTCCAAGTTTGGCCTCGGCTTGATGTCCATCCGCGAGGACGAAGACGCGGCCATCGTGATGGGCGTGAACGCGCCGCGCGCCAAAACCTGGGCCTTCGTGCTCTCGGCCCTCTTCCCCGGCATCATCGGCACCCTCTTCTTCTTCAAAAATGGCAATATCGAGCCAGGCGATGCCTTCCGCCTGAATCTCTCAATCGAGATTATCGTGATGGTGATGCTCGGCGGCCAGGGAACGGTGCTCGGGCCGGTCCTGGGGGCGGCCCTCTACGAGCGACTGCGCGGGTACCTGCTCACCAGTCCCCTCTTCAAGAATTTGCAACTCACCTTCGCCGGGCTGGTTCTACTCGTCATCATCCTGTTTGTCCCGGCAGGCATCGTCGGGTGGTTGCGCGCCCGGTGGCCGCGCCTGCGGAGGTTGCTAGAATGACGAGCGGAGGGAGGCATCCATGACTCGGCCGTTGACGCTTCAAGTCCAGCATGTCAGCAAGCGCTTTGGGGGCTTGCAGGCCCTTGACGGCGTCACCTTCGACCTGCCGGAGGGGCAAATCTTGGGGTTGATTGGTCCCAACGGCGCCGGCAAGACCACCCTGTTCAACGTGATCAACGGAGTGTACCGTCCCGATGAAGGGCGTGTCATCTTCCGGGGTCAGGATATCACCGCCTGGCCGCCCTACAAGGTGGCCCACCTGGGCCTGGCCCGAACGCATCAAATCGTCCGGCCGCTCAACGAACTCACGGTGCGTGAAAACGTGACGGCGGGGGCCTGCTTCGGGCGCAAGAATTACGACCTGGGCAGGGCCCGGGAGCGGGCCGACGCTATGCTGGAATTGGTTGGGCTTGCTCCCCGCGCCGATCTCCTGGCGGCCAGCCTGAACGTGGCTCAGAAGAAACGGCTGGAGCTGGCCCGTGCGCTGGCGGCCGATCCCTACTTGCTCCTGCTCGACGAGGTGTTGGCCGGCCTCAACCCCACCGAGATTGCCGAGATGGTTCACACGATCCGCCAGATCCGCGACGGAGGCGTCACGATTCTGATCATCGAGCACGTCATGCACGCTCTGATGAACGTCTCTGAATGGGTGATCGTGCTTGACTACGGCGAGAAGATCGCCGAGGGCACGCCGGAGCAGGTGGCCACCAACCCGAAGGTGATCGAGGCCTACCTGGGTGACCCGAAACTGGCCGAGCAACTGCTGAATGAAACGTGATACATGGCCCGTGATGCGTGACAATCATGGGGATGGTTCAAAATTTGGGTTGCACTTGTGAATGTAACCTCCGCCTGAAGTCGTCACGCATCACGCCTCATGTGTGCCCATCGCCCCTAAGCACAACCATAGAGGCTGGCACGCCACCCGGAGACGGAGAACGATGGCCCTTCTTGAGATCCGCGATCTTGAATCAGGGTATGGCGAGGTCCAAATCCTTTGGGACGCATCGCTGCAACTCGAACGAGGCCGGCTCACCACCCTCGTTGGCTCGAATGGTGTCGGCAAGACGACCTTGCTGCGCAGTGTGATGGGGTTGATCCGGCCCTGGAGTGGCTCGGTCATCTTCGATGGCCGCGACGTGACCAATCTCTCAGCCCATACGAAGGTCGAACTCGGGCTCGTGCTGGTACCCGAAGGGCGACAGTTGTTCACCGACATGACCGTCTATGAGAACCTCGAGATGGGGGCGGTCAACCGGCGCGCCAGGCCACATTTCCGGCGCAACCTGGGCTGGGTGTATGAGGTTTTTCCGCGGCTGCAGGAACGCCAGAAGCAGCCGGCCGGCACATTGAGCGGTGGGGAGCAGCAGATGCTGGCGGTGGCACGCGGCATCATGGCCGAACCGCGTATTCTGATGATCGACGAACTCTCGCTGGGCCTGGCCCCAGTGTTAGCAATCGGTCTATTCGAGACCCTGCGAGAGTTGAAGCAGACCGGCCTCACGATGCTGCTGGTGGAGCAGAACGTCCACCTGGCGCTGGCGATCAGCGACTACGCCTACGTCCTCAGCCAGGGACGTATCACGCTGCAGGGCGAAGCACGCGAGGTGGCTCGCAAAGACGAGGTGCGGGCGGCCTACCTCGGGATCTAATCCGAGCCTCACGAGTGGTGAGCTCTGCGTCCTGGGTTGAACACGACCTGTGACGGTTTTTTGATGTGGAGGCAACTCGAGCTCGTCGTGGCAAACTGCTGGCGGTCGCCTCCGCGGCCACGAGTCCAACCCGTTGACACAGCCTGAATGCAGAGCTATACTCTGGGCAATCGACCTGTATAGGGCATTGTGGCCGGCCGCAGCCGGCCACTTTTCTTTATTGAGCACAAGGAGGGGTGCGCTTATGAATGTCGAAAGCCCGTTTCGACGGGAGGCGCTGACGTTTGACGACGTCCTGCTCCTGCCCGGCTACAGTGAGGTGCTGCCGTCGGAGATCGATCTGAGCACCGAACTGGCGCCGGGCTTTCGTTTAAAGATCCCCTTGCTCTCGGCCGCTATGGATACGGTGTCCGAGGCACGGCTGGCCATCGCCCTCGCGCGGGAAGGGGGGCTCGCCGTCATCCACCGCAACCTGACGATTGAGGATCAGGCGGCGGAGGTTGACAAAGTCAAACGGTCGGAGAGTGGCATGATCGCGGACCCGATCACATTGCCGCCGGAGGCGACGCTCGAGCAAGCCGAGAACTTGATGGCGACCTACCGGATCTCTGGCGTCCCCATCACCGAGAACGGCCGCCTGACCGGCATCCTCACCAACCGCGACATACGTTTCGCCACCGACTACACCCGCCCCGTGAGCGAGTACATGACGGCTCGCAATTTGGTGACGGCCGCTCTGGGCACGACCCTGGAAGAAGCCAAGGCGATTCTCCAGGAACACCGGATTGAGAAACTGCCGCTGGTGGACGGCCGTGGCCAACTCGTCGGCCTCATTACCGTTAAGGATATTCAGAAAAAGCGCGACTACCCCCTCGCGGCGACGGATCGCTACGGGCGGCTGCTGGTGGCGGCCGCCGTCGGAGCCGGGCGCGACTACCGCGAACGCGCGGCCACACTGGTGAAGGCCGGCACGGACATTCTGGTGGTGGACACGGCCCACGGCCACAGCAAGAACGTCCTGGAGGCAGTGCGGTGGCTGCGCAGCACCTTCCCCTCGGTCCCGGTCCTGGCCGGCAATGTCGCCACCGCCGAGGGCGCTGCTGCGCTGATCGACGCCGGCGCGACGGCGATCAAGGTCGGAATCGGAGCCGGCTCGATCTGCACCACCCGCATTATCAGCGGCGTGGGAGTGCCGCAGGCGAGCGCCATCTGGGAGTGCGCGCAGGTGGGCCGCCAGCGGGGTGTGCCGGTTATCGCCGACGGCGGGATCAAATATTCCGGCGATATCGTCAAGGCGCTCGCCGCCGGAGCCCACGCCGTCATGCTTGGCTCCATCTTCGCCGGAACCGACGAGGCCCCCGGCGACGTCGTCATCTACCAGGGAGAGCGTTTCAAAGACTATCGCGGCATGGGCAGTCTGGGAGCGATGAAAGGACCGGGGCGGGATCGCTACGCCCAGGGTCTCGCCGCACGCGTCGAGACCAACGGGACGGGGACACCCGCCGGCAAGATGGTAGCGGAGGGGGTTGAGGGTCGAGTTCCATACAAGGGCCGCCTGGCCGACCTGATCTTCCAACTCACCGGCGGCGTTCGCTCAGGGATGGGCTACGTCGGTGCGGCCAGCCTCGAGGAACTGTGGGCCAAGTCGCGCTTCGTCCGCATCACTCAGGCCGGCCTGATCGAGAGCCACCCGCACGGTGTCTTCATCACGAAAGAGGCACCCAATTACCAGGAGCGTCCATAGGGAGAAGACGAGAGATTGGAGGTTTACCCTTGGGTTCTTCACACTCGAGCAAAAACGGCCGTTCATCTCCAATCTCACCGGTGTACCAGGGTTAGATCGGTCATGGTCAACAGGCCTGGACGAGCGACCACCACCGGCGCGACAGCGTTGAGAACGATGGCGGCAGTCGCCGTGTCACCGTGAATCCCCTCCAGTGTCATCGTGAGATCCGGATCACCGCTGATGGTGGTGCGATCGACCGCCGTTGGCACGCTGACGGCCATCGTGAGCTCGAGCACCACGCGCTCGCGCGCCTGTTCCCACCCGCGCGCCACCTGGTGCACGCCGGCCACTTGCCCCGGCTCGACCGTCAGGTAGGCAGTGCTGATCCGCTCAGCGGCGATCACCGGCTCAATCTGCTCCGCGATCCGGTCAAGGCTCCAGCGCAGACCCGCCGCGATCGCGGCAACCGATTCGGGCAGGCCCACGTGGCGAATGGTCCCCGCCGCGACGCCGGCCTCGAAGGCCTCGCGGCTCAGCCCGGCCCCGATCTTGCGCTGCAGCGGCTCGCGCCGGAGACCGGCGGCCACCCGCCGCTCGACGCGCACGGAATCAACGCGCCGCGAGACCGCTGTGAGCACCAGGGGGAGCGTATCCATGGCGAAGCCCGGGTTGATGCCCGTGCCAACCAGGGTGACATCGTGGGCGCGCGCCAGCGCATCTAGCTCCCGGGCGCGCGCCGGCTGGTGGAAGAATGGGTAAGCCAATTCCTCGCAGGTTGAGACCACGTTGAAGCCGCCACTGAGCAGCGCACTGAACTGCCCTGTCACCCGCGCCAGCGCCGAGCCGGTGGCGTGCAGTGCCACCGCCCCGGCCGGCGCCTCAAGCGCCGCCAGGTCGCGGACCACAGGGATGCCCAGCGCTGCCTCCAGGCCCAGCACGCGCCCGAGGTCGCGCCCCTCCAGGTCGGGGTTGATATCCACCCCGCCGACCAGGCGAAGATCGTCGCGCTCACTCGCGAGACGGCCAATTTGGCGGCCAATCGGGCCGAGGCCGAAGAGAAAGATGGGGATTCGGTTCATAGTACACTCGCTCTGGTACATGGATGCGCCTGGCGTTTGACCTGCCAGGCGCACGACGATCTAAGAACGTCTCGACTCACTGCTTGCCAGCTGAAATCCAACCGCAGGATGTTCCGGAATCCTGATTCCAGGGCACGCCCCCCGCCTACCGGGTTGTAGACGCTCCCCCTGGCTCCTCAAGGTCCTCTCGCAGGCCTCCCTGGCTCTCTGGGCGCCGTCTCAGCCGCAGCCGGTTATGAACATCGACAACCCCCATAACGGATTCGGCCACATCCCCGGCGATCCGCTTCTGTCGGCGGCTATCCACCGTCCCGGAGAGGGTCACCTCACCGCCATCGACGCTGACCTCAATATCACGGGCATCGATTCCGCCGTGGCGCGTCAGCCGCTCGCAGACATGCTCTTCGATGCGCTCGTCGGACTGCACGTAGCCCTGGGGGCCGCGGCCGGTCTGCGGTCCGGGGATCATCCAGCGCTGGGTGTAGGTCCAGCGCGGCTCGCCGTAAAATTCGTCCTCACCAAACGGGGGATTGGGGTCGGTCGATGCCCGGTAGTTGTATTCGTGCCAGGTCGGCGCGCCATACATACCACCGTTCTCATAGCCCGGCACGGCTGCGTCCAGGTCGTACGGCTCCTCGAGGAACCGTCCGGTGCGCCAGTATTCGTTTGGCATATCATCCTCTCTTTTACCATTCGTGGCAATTTTTGTGCACCGATTGGGGCTGTCGCAGGCCTGGATCGCACAAACCCCCAGCCGAATGCGCCTTGCCTCCCAGTGTAAGCAACGAATATGCCGTGGAGATCGTATCCTACCAACCGCGGAATGACTGACATCGATGTTGAAGACCACCCAGAGCGGTCGCACGACACGCGCCCCGACGACAAGATGGCCCTGGCAGCGGCGGACGCGCTCCACCCGTTGCTGGCCCCGAGCATGCGTAGTCTTCGAAAACAGAACTGTGTATGGTGTGGCAGTATTGGTAGCGGGCCTGGCTGCGTGAAACGAGCCCGGCCCGGCAAGGCGAGGATTCAAGAAGTGTCCACCGCGGGCGGCTAATGACCGGCCCGGCGCCAGACGACCAGGCCAGCCAGCACCAACAGGATGGCCCCACTCGTGGCAGCCAGGCGCCACGGAACGACTCCGGACGATGGCACCGGAGCAGGTCTGAGTTGCACGGCGGGAGCGGTCGTGGCGTCAAGGGCTCGCCCGCCGGCCGGAACTCGGTGAGCATCCAGCAGGAAGGCGGTCAGCGCCCAGTAGTCCTGATCGCTGAGGAGACCCGGCGCGTGATAGGGCATTTGTGCCCGGAGATACTCGAAGAGTTGCTGCGCCGTCTGGAATCGGGCGAGCGTCTGCTCGCCAATCACCGCCGGCACATACTCCGGCAATTGAAAACCGTCCGGCGGGTGGTTGCTGGCATGGCACTTGGACTGCCAACAGTTCTGCTCGGCCTCCGGCCAGGTCGCGCGCCACTCCGGAGTCAGGCCCTGACCGCGGTCGCCGTGACAGGTCGAGCAGCGCTGCTCGAAAAGCTCACCCCCATGTTGGCGCTGGATCGCGTCATAGAAACTCGTGACCGCGGTGGGAGCGGGGGGCACATGGAATGATCCCATCGCCCCCATCATCGGCCTCCCTCCCTGAATGGTCGCGGGCGGGCTGCCGGTCGACGGCGGAGCGAGGACAGCCGAATTCGCCACCCCGCGCGGCGACGCTGACGCCAATAAGCGGATTGAAATCAACAGCGAGACCGCCGCCACGATCATGATGGCGGCGGCGAGTCGTGCCCCGAAGCGGTCGTTTGTCACAAGCGGTCACACAGGAAGAAGGAGAAATTGCTCGCGCTCAGCGTTGCCCACACCACCCAAGGTGGACATCTCGCCGGGCATGGTGGGCCGGGTGGGTGCGGTTCTGGACTTCATTGCGTGCCACGCATGCGCGGATCGAGGGCGTCGCGTAGACCGTCGCCCAGGAAGTTGAAGGCGAACATCGTGATCGCCAGGGCGACGGCCGGGAAGATCGCCTGGTTGGGATATGTGCGGATGGCGGCGGCACCGTCGGCGATCATCGACCCCCAGCTCGGGGTCGGCCGGTTGACCCCCAGACCGATGAAGCTCAAAAAGGCCTCAGTGGCAATATAGTTGGGAATGGCCAGCGTCTCGGCCACGACGATCGGCCCCAGGATATTCGGTAGAATGTGGCGCCACATGATCCCACGGTCACTGTTGCCGACCACCCGTGCCGCCTCGATAAACTCCTTCTCTTTCAACGAGAGGATCTGGCCCCGCGCCAGGCGGGCCAGCCCCATCCATGAGGTGATCCCGATCCCAATGAAGATAAACAGCATCCCGCCGAACCGCGAGTCGAGCGCGTTCAAGGCGTAGGTCAGTGTGCCAGGCTGAGCTGAGGCGAAGCCCGAGCGGAAGACAGCCATCAACAAAATGATGAACAACAAGCCCGGAAAGGCGTACATCACATCGACGAAGCGCATCATCAGATTGTCGACCCGGCCGCCGTAGTAGCCCGAGATCAGGCCATAGGGCAGGCCGATCAGCAGCGCCACCAACGGCCCGATGAAGGCCACCGCCAGCGAGACCCGCGCCCCATAGATGATCCGGCTGAACAGATCCCGCCCGACGTAATCGGCCCCCAAAAGGTACTTATCGCTGAACCTGGCGTAGGGCTGCATGGTCGGAAAGACCTTGACCATCCAGGCCGGCACCCTGTTGTTGTCGACCAAGATTTGATTGGCATAATGCCGGGGCGCCACGAGGGGCGCCAATAGAGCTATCAGCACCAAGGCCACAATCATCACCAGCCCCAGCAGCGCGGCTTTATTCTCGATTAAGCGCCCAAAGGCATCCTGCCACAGGCCGGCCTCCCGTCGGCGCGGCACAGCGCGCTGCCCGACTGCGACCTCTTGTACTGCCATCTCTCCTCCTCACTTCCCCCACGCTACCGCACATTGGAACTGACTCGATGAGCTCACCTGGACGCGCGGCCTGGAACACTGTCAAGTCGTCGCCGGGGGCGCGTGATCGGAGACTTCCGAAGTCTGATGTCTTGACCGGCGCTCTCGCGACGTCGGCGCTAGGCCAGCCGGACCCGCGGGTCCAGAAAGGCATACATGATATCGACCACCAGGTTCGCCAGCACCAGAAAGACTGCATACAGCAGAATAGTACCCATGATCACGGGATAATCCCGGTTGGTAATGCTACTGACAAAGTAGCGGCCCATGCCTGGAATCCCGAAGATTGTCTCGGTCACGAAGGTGCCCGTGACCAGGGCCGCAAACAGTGGCCCCAACACCGTCACCACCGGAATCAGCGCGTTCTTCAAGGCGTGGCGGATGATGATTACCTGCTCGCTCAGCCCCTTGGCGCGGGCCGTGCGAATGTAATCCTCGCGCACTACTTGCAGCAGGCTGGCCCGGGTCAATCGTGCGATCAGGGCCGAACTGCCCAACCCCAGCGCGATCGAGGGCATCACCATCTGTGATGGGTTTCCCCAACCCGAGACCGGGAACCAGCGCAGCGTGACCCCGAAAATCCAGATGAACAAGGGCCCCAAAACGATCACCGGTACCGACACCCCGAAGATCGCCACCGCCATCCCCGCGTAGTCCCAGGCGCTGTTCTGGCGCAGCGCCGCCAGAATCCCCAGCGGCATGCCTACCACCGTCCCCACCAGCAATGCCAACACGCCGAGCTGGAACGAGACCGGCAGATTCTCGCGGAAGATATCGTTGACTGTGCGGGTCCGGGACTTATACGACGGCCCAAAGTTCATCCACTGCAGGTACCCATCTCCGATCTTGATATTGATCAGGTAGTCGCTCAACTGGGAGGTCCGCCGCGCCTGTCCGCTGCTGTTATAGCGGGGCACGAGAATATCGCCCGCGTACTTGATATATTGCTGGTATAGGGGCTTATCCAGCCCATACTTGGCGTTGATATTCGCCACGATTTCCGGCGGCAGCTTCTTCTCTGAGGAGAATGGCCCGCCCGGCACCTGGTGCTGCAAAACAAAGGTGATCAGCGACACGACGAAGAGCACCAGAAACATCCATAGAATCCGGCGGAGGACAAAGCGTGCCATGTGCTTCCCTCTCTCCAAACTCGAGCCAAAGATCTAAATGTGCCATCAAACCAAAGGTCTCGACCAAAGGGTGACGGAGCCCCCACCCCATGGGGGCTCCGTCACGAGCGATCCGTCGATCAGTGGGGCTTGACGTCCCACTTGTAGATGGCCTCCTGGCCACCCGTCACCGAGAAGGTGCGCTCGACGTACGGCTTGGTCAGCGAGACGCGCGTGTACCAGTAGATCGGGATCATCACGGCATCTTGCTCGACCAGGGTCTTCTCAGCCTGGACGTACATGTCGTGGCGCTTCTGCATGTCGGTCTCGAGAGCAGCCTCGTCCACGAGCTTGTCGAACTCGGGGTCCGCCCACTTGGTGTGGTTGTTGCCCGAGGTCGAGTAGAAGACGTCCTTGTCGAAGTTGCTGGCATCCGGGTAGTCCATGCACCAGCCGAGACGCCAGATCTGGGGCGGGTCCTCGTCCAGCGTCTGGAGGAAGACCTTCCACTCCTGGGTAGTGAGTTGCACCTCCACGCCCAGGTTTTCCTTCCACATCTGCTGGATGGCCTCGCCAATCTTGACGTGACCTTCAACCTGGTTCATTACCAATTGGACCGGTGGGAGCTTGTCGGCGCTGCCGTACTTGGAGGCCGCCAGGAATTCCTTGGCCTTGGCGGGGTCGGCGGTGACCGGCGGGCCAAAGTCATCGCCGGTGGCCGGATCAGGGGCCGCTGCCAGGCCGGGCCGCGCGAACCAGCGCGCCGGCTCCTGACCACCCTTGGTCACGTTCTCGATGAGCGCCGTGCGATCGATGGCCCAGGAGAAGGCCTTGCGCACGTTGGGATCGTCGAAGGGTGGCTTGGTCACGTTGTAGCCATAGTAGTAGGTGCAGTTGATCGGGGAGATCTTCAACTGCTTGCTCAGCTCGGGATCAGCCTTGATGCGGTCCAACTCGGTCAGTGGCGCCCCGACCACATCCAGCTCGCCGGTCTCGTAGTTGGCGAAGGCCGGCGTCTCATCCAGCATGGTAAAGGTGACCTCTGGAATCTTGGCCTGTGGGATGTTGTCGGTGCCCGGCCAGAACGGGTTGGCGATCATGGTGATGTCGACTTCGTGGTTCCAGGACTTCAGCGTGTACGGGCCATAGGTCTCGTAGAAGCCAGGCTCGATCCAGCGGTCGCCCTTGTCTTCGATGATCCACTGCGGCTGGGCCGACATAAACCACAGACCGGCAATTGAGGGGAAGAACGCCGCCGGCTCCTTGATCGTCATCTGCAGAGTGGCATCGTCGACGCACGTGACGCCCACGGTATCCCGCAACTTCTGCAACTCCTCCTCCGACACTGTCTTCGTGTCCGCCGAGTTGTACTCTTCGGCGCCAGCGAGGAAACCGGCCGGGAGGTAGGCATAGTCACCAGCGGTCTTGGGGTCCAGGGTCCGCAGGATACCGTACTGGAAGTCGGCGCACGTGACCATGCGGTCCTTGCCCTCGTCGTCCTGGACCTTCACAACCTCGCCCTTGCCGGCGTCATACTTGACCCACGGCACGTCTGTGCGGAGGTGGAAGGTGTAGGTCAAGCCGTCGTCCGAGACGTCCCACGTATCCGCCATGCCCGGCTCGGTCTCGGTCGTCTCCTCGTTGATGCGGGTAGCACCGATGAAGGCGAGGTGGGTGATCTGGGTCGAGCTGGTGTCGGTCGCCAGTGATGGGTCGATGGTCGGCACGTCGCCGGCCCCGAAGTTCAACGTGATGCTCTTCGCGCCGGGCTCCGGCGTCGCCGTCACGACGACTTCGACCTGCTTCTCCTTCTCGACGACCTTGGTAACTTCCTTCTCGACGACTTGAGGCGTCCCCTGGACGACGACCGTCTCTTTGACGACGACCGTCTCGGGGGTCGCCTGACCCCCACCACAGGCCGAGACCAGGAGGCCAAGGGCCAGCAGGACAGCCAGCAGTATGAAGGGTTTACGCATGCTCTCCTCCTTAAGAGATACAAAGGGATACCAGGAATTGCACGAAGGCTGCGACCATCAGGCTCGTGATTCTGCTATGGAATACCCCCTTTCGACATTCATGGCTCGGGAAGACCAGGCATAACGCCTGGGAAATCAAGCAAGAACCGTTGGAGCGCCTTGAAGAGGAATGACAGAGAGCCGCGGGGAAGCGAATCGAGGCACGCGAATGCGAGCATCTGGTGCATCCCAACCAGCGACTTCTGCGGCGCCTTGGTTGGACAGCAGACACGGATTACGGTTTGACCGGTAACGTTCTGATCGAACCACAGTGTAGGACGTAGGGCCTGTTCATTGTAAGGATATTCGCGAGCGCGTCAACTGCCTTCGACAATGCCTTCGAATATCAGCCAACTCGCCGGGCGCGGGGAGGAGAAAAGACGGCTGAAGTCTTGGCCACCTACTCTACCCGCTCAATCAATTGGCTATCGGGCTGCACCGGCATCGAGAGGTAGCCTTCAGGCTTCGCTCGTCGAGCGAGTTGACCGGGCCCTGGCTCAGCCATGGTCTGCCCGTGATCGTTTGGTACTTATCATAACTCATCTGGTCGGATTGGCAAAAACCACTTCAACGTCGACTGATCGCGCGATGGGCGCTCTACCACATACCGCGCTGGTCTGGCCCGAGTCTATACATAGTATACGTGACAGGAACCAAAACAGTTCAGGGGGTGGCCCAAGGCTCGGGCCATCCCATCTTCAACCCCTCCTCGACGGTACATCCGCTCCGTGAGGACTCGTGCAACCCACGATCCCCAGTTCTGGGTGGCAGTCCAGACTCTTTAGAGTGCTACGCCATTCTGTCCAAGACACCGGTGCGGGTTCGCTCAACAAACCGGGACCGAGGATTCAGCAAGCTGCCCGAACGACCAAACGAGAGTGCTGACGGGATCCCCTCAGAACAGCAGATGGTTCAGAACAACGCGGGGAGCAAGCGTCGCGCACCGGCGCAGACATTTGGTGTATCCCACCGGCGACCTCCGTGAGCTGCCCGGTTGGGTGAGGAGAAACTGAGCCGTCATTTTCGAGGTCCAAACGAACTTCCCCGCTGGCTGGAGGTCCACAACATCCGGGCAGATTGCTTGTCAGCCGTATCCGTTTATGCTACCATCCGCGCCACTCGACTGCTCGATCAGTTGGGAGGATGAATGGACTGTTTTCTCTGTCTGAGCCGG
Organism: Ardenticatenaceae bacterium; assembly: GCA_027493995.1. Taxonomy (GTDB): domain Bacteria; phylum Chloroflexota; class Anaerolineae; order Ardenticatenales; family Ardenticatenaceae; genus DOUV01. The sequence continues at coordinate 695,310 of JAOSJS010000001.1, forward strand.
CACCCTAACGAAGTTGCCCCGGCCAACGCTGAATGCAGCAATTGTGCCCGCTACGTCTGCTATGACCATGCGATCCGCGTCCAACAGGGCGAGTTTCTATGCCTGGAATGCTACGAGACGAATGAAGCCTTCTACAAAGAGCAACGCCGGCTGATTCAAAAGCCCCGCTACAATGTCCCCCGTCCGCCGGGTGAGCGGGTCAACACTTCGTACGAGGACAACGAGAAAGCGCCCGCTGCGGTACCTGCGGCGAAGCCGGTCAGGAGAGGGCTCCTGGCTCGCCTCTTGCATCGATAGGCCGGTTGGAAGGTGGAAAGGTTGACGAAGGTCGGTAGGACCGCCTCAAACACCGGTCAAGTCGTCGCCGGAGGCACGTGCTCGGAGACTTCCGAAGTCTCGGAAGAGTTCAGGACTCTGATGCCTTGACCGGCGCTCTCGGTGTGGCGGCGGTACAGGTTGTCGGTTGGAAGCCCGCGCCGCAGGCAAAAGAACCTGCAACCGTCCAACCTGTAACCCGTTAACCTGCAACTCACATGGCGAAATATCTTCAAGACTTACTCCCGTCGCTTCCATCCTACCAGGCTTACGGCTCCAACCCTACCAATCTCACGATCACAACGCTGACCAGCGACTCGCGCCAGGTGCAACCTGGTGCGTTGTTCGTCGCCTACCGCGGGGTTCATCACGACCTCCATCGCTTTGTCCCCGACGCCATCACGCGGGGCGCCGCCGCCGTCGTCGTCGAGCAACTTCCGGTTGAGCCGTTCGGCGGGCCGGTCATCGTCGTGCCCAACGGGCGTGAGGCTCTCGGCTGGCTGGCGGCGGCCTGGTACGATCATCCCTCACACGAGCTCCGCGTCATCGGTGTCACCGGCACCGACGGCAAGACGACCACCGCCAGTCTGGTGGCCAGTATCCTGAGCGCCATGGGCCGGCCCCACGGGCTCGTCAGCACCATCGCGGCCCGCATCGGCTCCGCCGAGCTCGACACGGGCTTCCACACCACGACTCCCAACGCCGTCCCACTGCAAGGGTACCTGCGAGAGATGGTGATCCAGGGAGCGCTCTACGCTGTCCTCGAGACGACCTCACACAGCCTCTCCCAGGGACGCGTGGCCGGGGTCGCCTTTGACGTGGCCGTGATTACCAATATCACCCACGAGCATCTCGACGAGCATGGCACGATCGAGGCCTACCGGGCCTCCAAACGGCGCCTCTTCGAGCAACTCACCAAGAGCGTGCGAAAGCCCGACACCCCCAAGGTCGCCATCCTCAACGCCGACGATAGCAGCGTCGCCATGCTCAAGGCGGTCCCGGCCGATATCCAACTTAGCTATGGGATCGACCAACCCGCCGACGTGCGCGCCCGCGATATTCGCTATGGCAACGACGGCACCCGACTGGTGGCCGAGACCCCCATCGGGCCGATCGAGATCTTTTCGCCGCTGCTCGGCCCTTTCAACGTCAGCAACATTCTGGCAGCGACGGCCACCGCCATCAGCCAGGGCGCCGACCGGGCCCAGGTCGAGGCCGGCATCGCCGCACTGACCCGCCTCCGCGGTCGCATGGATGCGGTAGACTTAGGGCAAGAGTTCCTGGCGCTGGTCGACTTTGCCCATACACCCAATGCGCTCCAACGCGCACTGGAGGCCGCCCGGACCATGACGCCGCCTCCCGGCCGCGTGATCGTCGTCTTTGGCTGCGCCGGCCTGCGCGACGTCCAGAAGCGACCCTGGATGGGCGAGATCTCCGGTCGCCTGGCCGACCTCAGCGTGATTACCACCGAGGATCCGCGGACCGAGGACCTCGATCAGATTATGGAGCAGATTGCCGCCGGGGCGCGCCGCGCTGGCGCAGTGGAAGATGAAACCTACGTCAAAATTGCGGACCGGGCCGCGGCCATCGATTGGGCGATCCAACAGGCCCGCCCGGGCGACACCGTCATCGCCTGCGGCAAGGGCCACGAGCAGTCGATGTGCTTCGGTGAGACCGAATATCCCTGGAGTGAGCACGAGGTGATGGCGGCCGCTATCGCGCGACGCAACGGTCAGTAGCGCATTGTCCCTTGTCAGGCGCACACGGCCCGACCGCATCCAACGGCTGACAACGGACAACGAACGATTGAGGACGTATGATTGCCAGTTTGGAGGGCACCCTCGTTGCCAGGGGCAACGACTTTATCATTGTCAACTGCAACGGCGTCGGCTACCGCGTCAAGGTTTCTCGGCCATTGTTGGCCACCTGTGGCCAGCCAGGCGACCCCATCACCCTCTTTACGCACCTGGCCGTGCGCGAGAACGAGATGACTCTCTACGGTCTGCGCACGCTCGAGGAGTTGGGACTTTTCGAGTTGCTGCTGGAGGTCAGCGGCGTCGGCCCCAAAGCCGGGCTGGCGCTGATCAGCGCGCTCGACCCGAGCACCATCGCCACGGCCATCGCGAGCGAACAGCCTGAGTTGCTGACACGGGTGCCTGGCATCGGCAAGCGTACCGCCGAGCGCATCGTGCTCGACCTCAAGAGTAAGATCGGCCCCTTTGCCATCGGCCTCGCACCCGCCACCACCGCCAACGACGCCGATGCGATCTCGGCGCTGACCGCACTGGGCTACTCCGTCACCGAGGCACAGAAAGCCCTCAGCGGCCTCGATCCGAGCCTGGACCTCGAGGCCAGGCTCTTCCAGGCGCTGCAGCGGCTGAGTGAATGATCTGGGCTCCCCGGCAGGCAGCGGTTATGATGGGAAGACAAGCGGCGTCTCAGCGCTCCTCCTCCACCGCGCCACTACGGGCGTAGTCGATGATCATCAGATCCACCACCTGCTCGACCGGTGCCCGGTCATCGGTGAAGATCGGGCCCTGGCGCGGCGCCTCCCCCAGATGGCCCTGGGTTCGCCGGGCGAGGGATGCCAACGTGGGGTCGGCCAGCGCCGCCAGGTTGGCACGCACCTCGGGTAGCGTCACCGGCTGGTTGGTGCCGATGACCAGACTGTTGTAGCTGTCGTCCACATCGAGGACGAAGACGCCAGGGAAGACCTGGCGCATGGTGGCCGAGAGTGCGTTGACCAGGCGCCAGTCGTTGGGCGTGCGTCCGACGTTGATCGCGACGACACCGCGGGGAGTGAGGTGATCGCGCGCCAACCGGAAGAACTCGACCGTCGTGAGGTGGAAGGGGATATAGGGTTGGCGGTAGGCATCGACGGCGATGACGTCGTACCGCGTGGGGGTGAGTGTCAACCACGTGCGGCCATCGGCAACGATGGTGTGCAGGTGGCGAAGCTGATCCATGTCGAAGAAGCGGCGGCCGACCGCCAGAATCTCAGGATCAATCTCAACCCCGTCCACCGGATCATCGCCGTAGACCGCCTGGATGCTACGGGCGGTGGAGCCGGCCGCGAGCCCGATGATCGCCCAGCGCCGCCGCGCCCCGGCACTCCCTGAGGCTGCCCCCCCCCCTGACGGGTTGAACAGCGGCGCCAACAGGTAAAAGTCCCAGACGCTGCCGGTGAGTTGCTCGCCAGGTCGGTAGGCGCTGTGAATCCCCTGGCCCTCGTTGAGCTCCAGCAGGCGGAAACCGTTGGGGGCGGTGCGCACCCGGATGTAGTGATAGGCCGACTCACCCTCGAAGAGCACGCCCGGCCCCGGCTTGAGTATGGTACGGCCTGCCGCGCCCACCAGCCCTGCCACCCCAATGAGCGCGCCCAGGCCGAGCGGCAGCAGCGCCCGTGGCGCCGCGTGCTCCAGCACAAAGCCGGCGCCACTGAGCGCCAGCAGCGAGAGGCTGAACACGAGAAACGTTGCTCGCGTGCCGTAGACTGGGATCAGCCAGAGGACCGGTACCAGGGTTCCCAGGAAGCTCCCCAGGGTCGAAACGGCGTAGAGGCGACCGGCAATTTGCCCGGCGCGATCGAGATCGACCATCGACAGGCGGATCGCGAAGGGCGAGACGCCGCCCAGCAGGACCAGGGGCACGCTGAAGAGCACCAGCACGCCGGCGAACGACCCGGCCAGCAGCCCACCGCTGAGCTCCGAGAAGCCGCGCAGCGCCAGCCGCAGGACCGGCGTCGCCACAAACGGCACCACTCCCAGGAAAAACGCCGCCCAGGTAGTGATGCCCAGCAGCGTCGTCGCGCGCGGCGAGCGGTCGGCCCAGCGCCCACCGAGCCAGTAACCGACCGCCAGGTAGATCAAGATCAATCCGATGAGCGCTGCCCACACCAGCGTCGAGGTTCCAAAGAAGGGTGCCAGGAGCCGGGAGGCTGCTAACTCGCTCCCGAGCGTGACGAAGCCGCTCCAAAACACGAGCGTCAGTAAGAAGCTGTTGCGCACAGTGATCCTCGGTGGGAAATGAGAGATTGGAGACCAGCGAGTGATCCCGGGGCAGACATACGATCTCGCTCGACAGAGTGTACCAATGCCAGATCGTCGCCGGCGGTTGATGATCTGGCCGGTCGATCAGATTTGAGCCCTCCCCAGCACCTGGTACACTCTGCTACCCTGAACTCAACCCGCCTCTCCATGGCTCGGCTGCACACGATGACCCGATCTCCGATCTCGAATCTCCAATCTCTGTGGATCTTGGGCGCTGCCAGCCTCGCCCTCTATGCAGCCACGTTCGTCCTGCCCTTCCCGCTTTGGCGCTGGGTCGATCGGGCACCAGCCCTGAGTTGGGCTGAGTTGGCTCACTACCGCCCGGCGGCCGGCGTCGGGCTGGCTCTGGCCTGGGTTGCGCTCTTCGGTCTCTACTGGCAGGCCGTGCTGGTCGCCCAGGCCCAACTCTGGTCAGCGGTACGTGCGCCCGTGATCACATGGACCGTTCTCAGCGGACTGTTGCTGGCCGTGGGCGCCTACCCTGGCGGGGCCATCGACATCTACACCTACGTCGCCCACACCCGCCTCTTCCTGGCGGGTCTCAACCCCTTCCTCGTCCCGCCCGACACCGCGGCCGCAACGGCCAACCTGGCCCCGTTTCTCGGGGAGTGGCACGCCCTGACGTCACCCTACGGTCCGCTGTGGGAGTTGCTAGCACTGGGAGCCGGGTGGCTCGGCCGGGGCGGGCTCTGGCAAGAAGTCGTCGCCTTCAAACTATGGAACCTGGCGGCGCTCCTGGCCCTGTTGGCGCCACTGTCGGCCGCGCTGAGGACGCGAGTTCCTCGGTACCAGGCCGCCGGCTGCGTGCTGGTGGCGTGGAACCCCCTGCTCCTGGTCGAGGTGGCGGCCAACGGGCACAACGACAGTTGGATGCTGCTGGCGTTCACCGGGGCCATCTGGGCCTGGGCCGGGCGCCGCTGGTGGGCCCTCCTGCCATTGCTGGTAGCGGGGGCGGCGATGAAGTGGGTGCCCGCCATCGTCGCACCCCTCTTCTTGGGGGACCAACTGCGCGTGCCGCGCGGCCGCCGGGTATTGCCCCTGGGTGTCCTCCTGGCCACCGGTGTGCTTCTGGCAAGCCTGCTACCCTTCTGGACGGCGGCCGGCGACCTGCGCCGGTGGGCAATCTCCTCAGAGAGCGAGAGAGTCGGCTTTTCGTGGCAGGCCCTGCTCCTGCTGGCGGCAGACTGGATACGACCTGGGCGGGGAGTGCCCCCGAGTCTTTTCGAACTGACCAGGCTCGCCGGCTACAGCCTTTTCGGCCTGGCCTTCCTGTACAGTGGGCGCCGCCTGGCGCAACACCGCTGGTCGCTGCCCGTCGCGGGCTTCTGGGTCCTCGTCACCTATCTCAGTCTGGGAGCACCAGCTTTCCGGCCCTGGTACACCCTCTGGGTCCTTCCTCCAGCCGCTCTCGCAATAGAAGGTCGTCTGTCGCAGCGTGCCGCGGGGCTCACGCTCGGGACGGCCCTCGCGACGGTACTCTATGGATTCGCCTGGCCCTGGTTGGGAGCGCACGCCGCCCTCTGGCTCCACCTGGTAGGTGTCCCACTAAGTCTTGGAGGCGCCTGGCTGCCGGACCGAATTATAGCGGCCGCTCGCGGACGGGCCAACTTCCCCGCAAATGATCTGTTTGGCGAGCCTCCCGCTGATTCGGTATAATCGGATCAGTGGCAACGAGGCCACGAAAAAGAGTAGAGAGGAGTATCGCCGGTATGAGCAAGTACGCCTTTTTCCACGGGGAAATCGTCCCGATCAAGGATGCGAAGATCAGCATCCGAACCCACACTTTCAACTACGGCACTGGATGCTTCGGTGGTATCCGTGCCTACTGGAACCCCGATCAAGAGCAGCTCTACGTCTTCCGCATCGACGATCACTACAAGCGGTTCCTTGATTCGTGCAAGATGCTCCTGATCGACCTGCCCTACGGTGTAGCCGACCTCAAGCAGATTACCCTCGACTTGCTGCGGCGTGAGGGGTTCCGTGAAGATACCTACTGTCGTCCCCTGGGCTACAAGTCGGACGAGGTCATCGGGGTCCGGCTGCACAACCTCAAAGGCGACTTCGCGCTGTTCATGGAGCCTTTTGGACGGTATCTGAAGAGCGAAGAGGGCTGCAAGGCGATGGTCAGCTCCTGGCGGCGAATCGACGACAATGCCATCCCGGCGCGCGGAAAAATTGTCGGTGCTTATGTCAATAGCGCCTTCGCGAAAACCGAAGCCGTCCTCAATGGCTTCGATGAGGCGATTGTGCTGGATCAGGATGGGCACGTTTCCGAGGGCAGCGCCATGAACCTTTTCATCGTCCGGGACGGCGTTCTGATCACCCCGCCGGTCACCGACAACGTCCTCGAAGGGATCACCCGCAGGACGGTCATGACGCTGGCCAGCGAGGCGCTGGGCCTCTCCTGCCAGGAGCGCTCGATCGACCGCACCGAGCTGTATCTCTGCGACGAGGCCTTTTTCTGCGGAACCGGCGTCCAGATGGCTGCCATCAGCTCGGTCGACCAGCGCCCCGTTGGCACCGGCGAGATGGGACCCATCGTCCAGAAACTGCGCCAGCTCTACTTCGACGTCGTCCGCGGCAAGCACGAAGACTACCGGGAGCAGTGGTGCACACCGGTGTACGAACGATGAATGATGAATTGAGGGTATGAGTATTACCGAAAGCAATCGTATGACTGAACAGTCGCTCGTTCCGAGCGGCCACACCGTTTCGAGCTTGCGGGGTTCGCGCGTGCCCCCGCTCTCGCGCGACCGGCTCAGCCTGCTCTTCCTGGTGCTGGTGCTGGCGCTCAACGTGGGGCTCTTCGGCTTTCTCTGGCTCCGTTTCAACCAGATGCCTGTGTTGGTGCCGATGCACTTCGATACCCTCGGCCAGGCCGATCGCATTGCACCGCGCAACGAGATCTTCAAGTTGCCCATCATTGGCCTGATCATCGCCGGAACGAATCTGATCTTGGGGCTGCTGCTGCGGCGCACGCTGCCCTTTGCCACGTACCTGCTGTGGGGTGGCGCCGTTCTCATCGAGCTTCTGCTGTTCGTCGCCGCTCTCAATATTGCCCTCTGAATGGCAGCTGCCGCCCATCGATGGTGGGAGTCTTCGGGCGAATAGTCTATCTCATAGCAGTGGCGCGCTTGCACCACTGCTATAGAAGAATAGACCCATCATCTCGCGGGCATCGTTTCCCAGGAGGTCTACTGTGATCAAGGACGTCTACGTCCGCAGACTGAAGTTAATCGCCGACGAACGGGGCTATTTGATGGAGATGTTCCGCTCGGATTGGGAGGAATTCAAAGCGTTCGGTCAGGTTTACATCACGGCCGTATACTCCGGGGTCATCAAAGGCTGGCACTACCACAAGCACCAGGAGGACAACTTCATCTGTGTGGCCGGCATGGCCAAGGTGGTGCTGTACGACAGTCGCGAGGATTCACTCACCCGCGGCGAAATCAACGAGTTCTTTCTGGGAACTCAAAACCCAATCAAAGTGACGATCCCACCCGGCGTCATGCACGGCTTCAAGGGCATCAGCCCGGAGATGACCCTTATCGTCAACGTGCCAACCAGGCTCTACAACTACAGTGAGCCGGACGAGTTCCGCCTCCCCGCGCACACCGACGAGATCCCCTACGATTGGAACCGCAAGGATGGGTAACACGCGTCCTGCAGGCAGCCACCGTATGCAGGATGATGGCTCCGCCCGTGGAAACCGAGCTCAAGTTCCAGACTGACGAGGCCGGCCTGGCGGGTTTGGCAGCCGCCGTCACCCTGGGCCACTTCGATTTGATAAACGAACCATCCGTTCACGACCTCGATACCTACTACGACACCGCCGCTGGCGCCCTGGCCTCCAACGGCTACGCCTGTCGGGTGAGGCGCCGCGACGGCCGGTCCATCGCGACCCTCAAGGGGCTGGGCAGCGCCCAGGGCGCTGTCCACCGCCGCGTCGAGATGGAGATTGAGCTTTCGAGGCCCTTGCCTGACCCCCACGCCTGGCCGCCTGGCCCGATGCGCGACCTCGTTGCAATCGTAACCGGCGGCGAGCCGCTCCAGGTGGTGGTGACTCTGGATCAGATCCGCCAACCGCGCACCGTCCTCGCCGCTGGCCGCCCACTCGCCACACTGAGCCTGGATCGCGTCATGGCCCGGACCGGCAGTCGCACCCACCAGTGGTATGAGGTCGAGGTTGAATTGGCCCCCGACGCACCGGAGGGTACCCTGGAGGCACTGCTCGCCGCCACGCAGCGCCAGACCGGCCTGCGGCCGGAACCCCGCTCGAAGCTCGAACAGGCCCTGGAACTGCCGCCCTAGAGCGCCGGTCAAGGCGTCAGACTTCCGAAGTCTGGTAGGGACCGTACTTGTCCAAAGCGCGCTCCGACGACGGTGACAGCGGCGGGCACCGGCTGCGAACCAGACTTCGGAAGTCTGTTCCCGCCCCCCGCGGGATGACGGGACCGGTGCTCTAGCGCGCCGGTCAAGGCGTCAGACTTCGGCAGTCTCCGATCACGCGTCCCCGGCGACTCCTCGACCGGCGCCCTAGTACCCGCGGCCGCGCGTGTTCCTCTGACTGCTACCGCCTTTGCCACGATAGGGCGGAACGGTGAGCTCAACCAGGCTCCCGTGGCCGACATGCTTCATTTCCATCATGCGCTCCAGTAGCCGCGGCTCCACCTCTTCAATCCGGTTGAGGGTGATAACGGTCGGCAGGCGCGCCATGTAGCGATAGTTGAAGAGCTGGTAGAGTTTCTCTTGGGCCCAGGGCGTCGCGCTCTGGGTGCCGAGGTCATCCAGCACCAGCAAGGGGGTGCGCCGGATCTGCTCGAAGCGTTTATCGTAGGAGACGGTGCTGGTGGGGCTGAAGGTCGCCCGCAGGTGATCGAGCAGGTCGGGCACGACGATGAAAATCGCCGGATGGCCCTCTTCCAGCTGCTGATTGGCGATGGCTGCGGCGAGGTGGGTCTTGCCCACCCCGAAATCGCCCACCAAGACCAACCAGCCGCTCGGCTCATGCGCGAACCGCTTGCAAAGCGCGACGCACTGCCGCAGCTTGTCGCGCTCCTCAGCCTTAAGCTCCAACGCCCGAAGGTCGAAGCGCGCGAAGGTCTGATCGCTCAGCAGGTGCAGACTCGAGAGATCGCTTTGCCCCTGGTCCACCCCACTCTGGCGAAAATCGGGGGCCAAAATGTGGACGACCCGGCTGATCGAGAGGTCCACCAGCCGCGAGCGGATGCGAATGTCGATCTCTTCGAGGACATGGTTGGTGGTGACAACGGTCGGGAGCTGGGCATTGTAGCGGTAGTTGAAAATCTGAAAGAGCTTCTCCATCGCCCACGGCGTCGCGGCCTGCGTGCCGAGATCGTCGAGGATCAGCAGCGCGGCGCTGCGAACCTGCTCGAAGCGCTCGTCGTAGGGAGTGGTGCTGGTAGGCGCGTAAGTGGCCCGCAGGTGGTCGAGGAGGTCGGGCACAACGACGAAGAGTGCCTGCCGCCCGCGTGTGATACTGTCGTTGGCGATTGCAGCGGCGAGGTGCGTCTTCCCACAGCCGTAGCCCCCCTGAAGCAGCAACCAGCCATCGGGGTCGGCGGCGTACTGCCGGCAGATGTGGTAGGCTGTCTGCAAATTCGCCTGGCGCTCGGGATTGAGGCCGTAACCCTCGGGGACGAACGTCTCGAAGGTCAAGCGTGAGAGCATCCCCAGATTCGAGATGCGGCGCAACTCCAGCTCGCGGCGGCGTTGCAGTTCGGCCCGCTTACAATCACACGGAATCGCGCGGCCAAACTGCGGGTGTCCGGGCGGCAGGTCGCGCCGCAAGAAGCCGGCCCCCTTGCATTTCGGGCAGACCGGCTCGGGCCTGGGCCGCGACTCATTCCAGTTCGTCGCGGAAGCGGCGGCGCGTGCGGTCCGCAAGATTCTCTTGAGACTGTCGTCGACCGGTTCCATCATCCCGTCCTTTCCGCGCCCATCGCTCCAGAATCGAGCGGATATAGCTCCAGGTGCGCACATTACGCTGGGCCGCGAGGCGAAAAGCTTCCTCGATCCACTCCTCCGGAAAGCTGGTGGCTGCCTCGCGAAGCTCCTCCGCGATGAGGGGTTGGAGCAGGCCGACGTTCTGTTCGTAGAGTCTGAAGATATTCGGTCGCTCGGCCGGCACCGCGATCACCTCAGCCGACACAGTCAGGGTCTGCGGCGCCAGGTCGCCCTGCTCGATAGCACTCATCACCTGCCGGGAGCGCTCCGTGTTCAGAAGATACCATTCCTGGGGCTGGCCATCCACCTGGACGAGCAGTTTCAACAACGTGCCGCGGGCCACCGCGCGCTCGAGAGCCTCGTCCAACACGGCGAGCGCGGGTTGCCCGGGTCGCTTGAGCCCCTGCAACAAGAGACCATCCTGCTCCAGCTCCTGCCGGCTGAGGTAGCGATAATGCCCCTTCTGGCGATACAGGCGCCAGATCGCGTGCAGCGTCAGTTTCAGCTCGGCCAGATCGTCAATCTGGACGAGCAACTCACTAAAGAATAGGTCCGGCACGGCGGTAAACCGCACACGACCGGGGGGAAACCCGAAGAAGCCGCTCATTTGAAGGAGTTGTCAGCTCTGGGTCTTGAGGACCTTGAGGTCCAATGATCGAACCAACCATTCATGACTTTGCCCGGCAGATCGAGCCCCATCGGCGGAAGCGATCTTGAACGTAACCTCGAGGCTGAGAGTCCACATCGACTCGAGCCGATTGGCTTGCGGGCGTTCGCGGACATGTGCAGGCATCTTGAACCCGCTTCGTCGCGACGCCCCGCCCGGGCGTCGCTACCGTCCGAAGAGCGGAGAAATGGGGCGCCGGGCTTCGCTCACACCTGTCCCCCGCCGCCCGGTTGCGTCACGCACTGCAGGAGTGCTCATCCCCAAACAAGTAAGATGGTGCCACCTGCACCCGCACGCGCTTTCACGAAAACGGTTCAGAACACGATATCGTCGAGGTTCGAGTCGGCGTTGATCGGACCCAGACTCTCTTCATCGTAGAGGGTCTCGAGGCTGGAAAACTTGGCGTTCTCCTTGGTGAAGCGCAGTTCGACGGTGCCAATGGGGCCGTTGCGGTGCTTGGCGACGATGATCTCCGCGATGTTCGGGCGATCGGTGTTTTTGTTGTAGACTTCGTCTCGATAGATAAACGCGACGACGTCAGCGTCCTGCTCGATAGAGTTATGGACGATGAGATTATTGGCGACGAAATTGTGTGGTCCTGGCACCGTGAGATCGTAGACCTCTTCCTCACCATCCTCCTCTATCGACTCGACCCGGTCCCAGTAGATCTCGCTCTGCACGAGAGCGCCGGTCGAGGAGTCAGACTTCCGAAGTCTCGGAAGACTTCGGAAGTCTCCGATCGTACCCCCTCGGCGACGACTTAAGCCGTGTGCTAGAAGCCGCAAATTCTCAGATTGGACCGCGTTCGCCACCCGCAGAGCTCGCTCCCTACTTCCATTTTGTTTGAAGATCGTCATGCCAGCATAAGCGGTCCCGGTTGCCACGTGCACCTGACGACCAGTGATACCGACCTCTTGGATTGCAGGCTTACCATGTTTCCACCAGACATCACTCGCAATCACACCGCGACCTCTCACGTGTCCCCCAGGGGCAAGATCGGCATCGGCCATAGTTTGATCAGAAGAACCAGATAAATGGCGAGGAAGCGCGAGGGAGTGATTCTGTCGGAGCTCATCTAGCCGCTTCCAACCATCAATGGTGAGAAACTTGTGGTTGGCCGTTGCCCGAATCGTGCGTCCGAGTTTCGTCGTCAGCCTGTACACCTTCTTCACGCCGGTCGAGAAGGCGTTGCTGACAATCGCCCGTTCAAGCGTGAGTGTCTCGGGGTTCAGCGCCCATACCGCGAATCCAGCCTGGCCCGCCAGATCGCGGATGGCGACCCGAATGCCGGCGTCCGCCATCGGGACCAAAGTGTCCCCCACCAGACAGCCAGATTCACGCAGATCACTCAACATGGGGCGCTTGTCCTGGCGCGACTCGACGCCGCGGCTGAGTTGCGAGAGAGCGATCAGGGGGACGTGCAGTTCGCGCGCCAACCCTTTGAGCGAGCGGGAGATGTACGAGATCTCGTGAACGCGGTTATCGGTGCGCACGTCGCTGCGCATCAACTGCAGGTAATCAACCACGATCAGGTCGAGCCCATGTTCGCTGGCAACGCGCCGGCTCTTGGTGCGCATTTCGAGCGGGCTGATATTGGGCGATTCGTCGACGAAGATGCGCGTACGGCCGAGGACGTCCACCGCCAACCCCACACGCTCCAGGTCTTCCTCATAGATTGGGCCGACGCGCAGACGCTGGACGTCGATCCCCGTTTGGGACGAGACCAGGCGCGCCACGAGCTGATCGGCACTCATCTCGAGCGAGAAGTAGGCCACCCGCACACCATACTTGATGGCGACCTGCTCGGTGATACTGAGCGAGAGGGCGGTCTTCCCCATCGCGGGTCTGGCAGCCAGAATAATCAGGTCGCCGCGCTGGAAGCCGCCAAGCAACCGGTCGAGGTCGGTGAAGGCCGTTTGGAGACCAACCGCACGGCGATCCATGAAGAGATGCTCGACCTGATCGTAAAAGTCAGCCAACACCTCTTTGATGGGGATCATGGCGCCGGTGAGCCGGCGCTGCGAAATCGCGAAGAGAAGACTCTCGGCGCGGTCCATGATCTCGGCCACGTCGGCGTCGGTCTCCTGGTAGGCCAGCCGGGCAATCTGCTCGGCGGCGCCAATCAGCCGGCGGAGCACCGAGTTCCGCTCGACGATACGCCCGTAGTACTCGACGTGGATCGCTGTTGGCACCCGCAGGAACAGTTCGGTCACAGCCGCCGGGCCACCAACATCGGAGAGCCGCCCCATCCGGTCGAGCTCATCGACCACCGTCAGCGCGTCCACCGGCTCATCGCGCTCGTTCAGTGTCAGGAGCGCCTCGTACACCCAGGCGTGCTTCTCGCGGTAGAAATCGTCGGGCTTGAGAAACGAGGCCACCTTGGTGATTGCATCGGGGTCCATCAGCATCGAGCCAAGGGCTGCCTCCTCGGCCTCGAGGTTGTACGGGAGTGGGCGTTCGATGGTTGAACGACTCGCGGCCATCGTGACTCCAATGATCAGCGACCAGCACGGTCTGTGGACGGGCTGTGGAGAGGATGTTGAGAACAACCACGCTCGAAAACGATGGGAGGCGCGAGCCGGTCCGAGCCGACGCGCGCCTCCCGCGGAGAGCAGGGGTAAGTGTTACTCTTCATCCAAGAGATCATCCATGTCCAGGCTCTCGACAAAATCCTTGAAGACCGAGAGCTCTTCTTCTTCTTCGGGCGTCACACCCTCGTGGCCAGCCTCGGGCACAATCCCGGCACGGTCCATCACATCCTCTTCGACAAAGACCGGCGCATTCACACGCACTGCCAGGGCCACCGCGTCACTCGGTCGGGAGTCCACCTCGACCCGGTCGCCATCAACCTCCAGCACCAGCGTGGCATAGAAGGTATCTTCGCGAAGATCGTTGACGATCACGTGGGAAACCGTCGCATTCATGGCGTCGATCACATTCTTAAGCAGATCGTGAGTCAGCGGTCGCGCTACTCGAATGCCTTGCAGACTAATCGTGATCGCATCGGCCTCATACGGGCCGATCCAAATCGGCAGGTAGCGATCGCCGTCTTGCTCTTTCAGCACCACCACTCGATGCTGCGAGATCAAACTAACACGGATACTGTCTATTGTGACTCGAATCATCGCCTTCTTCTCCCTCTACGACCAGGGCTGCCCACCAGACACGCAGCATCGCCCATGGAGCGAGTATAGCACAGCGGTTAACCGGGGACAAGAGGTCCGCTTCCGAACGCGCGCGACAATCTCGCCGGCCGCCGATGACGAACCACCCCAGAGCCGCCCGCCCAGGCTACGACCCACTCCAGTCGCGGGCGGCCGAACGTCGCCGTCTTCCCGCGCCAGTCTCCCCGCACCGCACGCAGGCTATCCAACCTCCCCCCCCGTGCCGTCGGATGGAGACGTGTGCCGGCGTTCCTCCAGACGGTCTGCCAGGTCGCTCCGGATGATGCGGGCCGCCTCGAGAATCTGATCCAGGTTCCGGTCGTGGATTTCCAGGATCAGGTTGAGGTCGCGCCCGTACTCGATGGTGTAATCAAGCAGCAGATCGAGGGTGGCATTCAAGTTAACCTCACCAGACTCGTCGTAAACACCCACCGACTCGTGGAGTTTCATGGGATGCTGAAACGGATTCTGCTGGGGGTGGAGGCCCGGCACACAATGCGTCTCAGTCTCCCAGCACCCGCCCAACTGAAAAACGTGGATGTCTTGCCAGAGCTGCGAGAGACTGTATTCAAGATGGTCGATAAAACTCACATCGGGCTTCCCCCAGACACCCGTCGTCAGCATCAAATTGCGCGAGCGCCAGAGATGCGAGAGGTTGAAAGCAATCCGCGTCTCGGGCAGGATGCGCCGGCATTCGTTGTAGATGTAGATCAGCTCACCGCCGGTGGCCGGGAACTTGGGATACTCCAGTACCTCAATGCACGGAACAAAGGTGTACTTGTGGAAGCTGTAGTAGGCTGCCAGTTCTTTGTAAATCTTGAGCGCCTTGGCAATCTGGTCGCTGCGCGCCCACTCCCACTTATCACGTTGCGCCAGATGAACGACAAAGTACTCCGCGCCTACGCGATCTGCCAGGTCCATCGCGCGGCGGGCCTCCTCGAGCGCACTATACTTGCCGAAGAAATTGCTGCTCAAGGTGTCAATCCCGCCGACAGGCATGTGGACACCCAGGTACGTACGTGAGGTGGTGAGCAGGTGATGGAAGTCGCGGCTGCGCTCGGCGACGCGCATCCATCGATTGGCCGGGCGCGGTCGAAACTCATCCGGGAAGCCGACTGGCACCACGAAACGTTCCTCCGGCTGCAGCTCCAGGACGACTTCGTTGCTCCCCAGTACCTCGCGGTAGCGACGGGCGTAGGTGGGCAAATCCTCAGGCACGCGCAGACTATGGGGGCGATCGGCGCGATTGGCGTCAGAAACCGCGACGCCGACACGGAGTTCAGCCATGAACACCTCATTCTCAAAACCGCTCATAGTGGTGTAGCGTGTGCGAGCGCGACGCGCTCGCACACGCTACACACCCTATTCCGTATGAGCGTTCTCAAAACAAATGGATGGACGGAGTATAGCTGAATTTGATCGATGAGCCAACCGTTATCAGAGGCGACCACGCTCGGACTGAGCCGTTGAGCGCGATGCTTGGGGCAGGCCAAGGGCGCCGAGCCGAGGGGCTCGATCCGGAGCGTCCCGTCGCTTCGACACCCTCACGTCGGGACGCGCGAGAGAGCCAGCGCGACCGCCTCGTCGGGGTCGGGGGACGGTGCGGTGGCAGCGGTAGTCAGCCAGAGGAAAAACTCGACATTGCCGGCGGGGCCCCGCAGCGGACTGGCCGTGGCCCCTGCCAGGCGCCAGCCCTGGACCAGCGCCCAGGCGATGAGATCATGGAGTACCTGGCGATGGATCGCCTCGTCGCGAACCACGCCCCCCTTGCCGACTTGCTCGCGACCGGCCTCGAACTGAGGTTTGACCAGTGCGATGACGTCGCCACTCGGCGCCAGCCAGCCTCTCACCACCGGCAGCAGCAGCTCGAGCGAGATGAACGAGGCGTCGATCACAACCAGATCGACTGGCTCGGCCAGGTGGGTGAGATGGCGGGCATTGGTACGCTCCATGACCACCACGCGAGGGTCCTGGCGCAGCTTCCAGGCCAGTTGGCCATAGCCGACGTCAATGGCGTAGACCCTGGTCACCCCGCGCTGCAACAGAACATCGGTGAAGCCACCGGTGCTGGCCCCGACATCCGCGGCCATCTTACCGGACGGTTCGTAGCCAAAATCATCGAGCGCACCTGCTATCTTGGCCCCACCCCGGCTGACATAGGGCAACGGTGCCTCGACAGCAACGGCCGCCGCCGCGGGCACTATCTGGCCCGGTTTGAGTGCCACCTGACCATCGACGCGTACCTCGCCCGCCATGATCAGGCGCTGCGCCTGAGTCCGGCTCTCGGCCAGCCCGCACTCGACCAGGAGTCGATCGAGTCGCTGCTTTTTCACCTTCGCCGCCATCACGCCCCCAACGATGAATACGCACCGCTGCAGAGAAGATAGGAGGGTCCGGGTCGTCCGTCAAACCGGCTCTCGGGTCAGGAGGTGGATCCTTCGATGCACCAGGCCCAGACTCGATCGGCAACGCAGGCGTCCCGGCCGCCGCTCATCCCACTCCATCGCAATCAGCAGGCCAGCGACGAGGCGAACGTTGGACGAAACATTGGGCGTGGCCGGCCAGAGCCCCCTTCGTTCCCGCGCGACGTACGTCTGTCCGACCGACTTTCGTCCGAAACAACTGGTCAAGACGGGCTCATTGTCGCATTGACCCAGGCCGTACTTTACGCTACTATCACCCCCGCCACATCGGCGAGAGGGAGCTCGACGACCCAATGGACCGACCGCTATCCGCAACAGCCACCGCTGAGACAGTTCGGAGCCAGCTCCGTGGCCTCCTGGCGACCATGCGCCCCAAGCAGTGGACCAAGAACATCATCATCTTCGCCGGGCTCGTCTTCTCAGACGACCGGCTCCTCTTGCAGCCGGGCTCCTTCTTGAAGAGTCTGGTGGCATTTATGATGTTCTGCTTGCTGTCCAGCGCGATCTACATCATGAACGACCTGGCGGACATCGAGAAGGATCGCGCCCACCCGACAAAGCGTGACCGGGCGTTGCCGTCAGGGCGGCTCAGTATTCGTGTCGCCCAGGCGGCGCTCCTGGCCTTGCTGGTCGTGACTCTCCCAGGGGCCTTCGCCCTCAGTCCAGCATTCGGGGTGGTGGCGCTGGCCTACCTGGCGAACAACATTGCCTACAATCTCGCACTCAAAAACCAGGTGCTGCTGGATGTCTTCTCGATCGCGGCCGGCTTCGTGTTTCGTGCCGTCGCCGGAGCGGTAGTGATTCCCGTCGCAATCTCCCCGTGGCTCTACATGCTGACCTTGCTGCTGGCGCTCTTCCTTGGCTTCAGCAAGCGGCGGCACGAGCTCCTCCTCCTCCAGGACGGCCGCGGCTCGCACCGCCGCGTGCTGGATGACTACTCGCCCCAACTGTTGGAGGAGATGCGCAACATCGTCACCGCCAGCACGATCATCGCCTATGCACTCTACACCTTTACCGCGCCCAATCTCCCCAAGAACCACGCGATGATGCTGACGATCCCCTTCACGCTCTACGGCCTCTTCCGCTACATGTACATCACCCACGACGACGGCGGCGCCCCGCCCGACGAACTCCTCCTCCGTGACAAACCCCTGCTGATCACTGTGATCCTCTGGGGCCTCACGGTCGTCGCGATCCTCTATTTCCTGCGCTAGCCGTGAGGGTGGGTCCTCAGCCCGACTGTCCGACATCGCCGGCACGCACGAGGCCCACAGTCTGCGACCGCCAGACCTGTGCCCCTTCGGAGCGATGCCGCCGAACGTTCGGTCGGACCGAAACCGCGCCGGTACTACGCCGCAGTCATCCGGCCTCCATCCCTTGATTGAGCCGCTTCCAGGCAATCCTGGAGAAAAGCCGGAGATAATATGGATATCACGGCGGAGAAAATCTGCTACAGTAAGAGTGGGTGTTCCGCGACCCACCCAACCGGATAGCCCGGCGCACTCCCCGTTTCGACGCTCCCGTGCGTGCTCCGCCCCCCGGTCACGGCGGGCCTTTTGTCGGTCACAATTCTGCGCTGCATATCACTACTCGTCGAACTGTTTTGGCGTCAGGCTGTCCGCCCAACACAAACGGCCGTCCATCTCGGGCGGCCGTTCCCGTTCATCTTTTCGGATCAGGGGCAAACGGTGAGCGTGATGTCGTCGTAGTAGGTCTTCGAAACGCTCCCGGCACCGTTGTTGTAGGTCCCGGCGAAGAGCGTGATTGTATTGCCCTTGTAAGCGGCCAGGTCAAAAGTCAACTCACGCCAGTCGAGGCTGCCGCTGCCGGCCTGGGTCCAGAGCGTGGTAGTCGCCCCAGTACGTACGGACAGGTAGCTGAAATCCCCGTCAGTCGTGCTGGGCGGAGAGTACCAGGCTTTGAGGGTGACGCTGCTGGCGCTGGCCGGGAGGCTGACACTCTGCTGGATGCTCGAGTAGCCGCTCGTGGTCCCGGTCACTCCAGAGCGGGTGCTGCTGTGGGCCCTCGCTGTGGTGTAGACCGCGTCGTCGTTCAGCGTCCACCCCGTATCGGCCTCGAAGTTCGAGTTGACAAGGAGCTGGCTACAGCCCGGGCCCGGGGTGGCCGTCGCCGTCGGCGTGGCGGTGGGCGCGGCCGGTCCACCCGGGGTGGCCGTCGCAGTAGGAAGCACGCCGGGACCGACCGCTTCGCGTTTGATCAGCGGAAGTACGAGGCGGTAGGGCGCCGGCGGCCAGGCCGCACCCGGCGTCGCCGTGGGCGTCTGCGTGGGTCCGGGCGTCGGTGTCGGATCGGTGCCGAGACCGTCACGCAGCACCAGCACCTCGTCCAGGCAGCGATCGCCAACGTAGACGTAGCCCGTGCTGGTGTTCGCCGTCACGGCGAAGGGGTTCCACATGGTGTAGCTGCCGGCGCCGTGCTCGATGGCCGCCGAAGCGGTGGTGACCTCGCTCAGGTGGCTGCCGTCGACTGCGAGGGTGTGGAGCGAGCCGCGCGGTTCGTTGCAGTTAAATTCGTCGGCAGCGCCACCCTCAGTGACGTAGACGTGATTGGTGAGACCATTGTAGAAAATGCCGCCCTCGCTCAACGGGCCGGTGGCCGTCTCGGCCAACTTGCTGTAGCTGGCCGGGTTGACCGTGCCGCCACCAGCATCGGATGCAATGTTGACGGTGATAACTCGGTCAGGGTTGGCGCGCGCCGGGTCCACGGCGATGGTGAAGTAGAGCCGGTACTGCCCCAGGGTCGGCTTGAGGGCGATGACGTAGGGTGAGCCGACCGGTGGATGATTCGCGGCGCCGTCGAGTAGGATATCGCCCACCATGGTAAAGTCCGAGCCGCTATCGCGGTAGGCACGAATGCGGAAGGGCTGCTTTTCGCGATCGCCGACATAAACGGAGCCGTACGGATCGGCGGCCACGTACCAGGGCGCCGCGAACTCATCAAAGATCTCGCGGAGGACCTGATTGAACGTCGGGCTGGCCGGGTTTCCGTCGATGACCGCCACGGTGTCGGTGCCGTAATTGGCGACGTAGATGTGCTTGAGGGTCCGGTTGATCGCCACCCAGAGCGGTCGGGCATTGTCACTGGAGCCGCTCGGATCAATCTGCGCCAACACGGCGCCGGTCGTCGCATTGAGCGCGGTGACAAAACCATCGCCAAAACTCGCGACGTAGACCACGTTGGTGTCCGGGTTAACGGCCACACCGACAGGATGCGTGCCGATGCCGCTCTTCACTACGTTGAGAATGCGGTGGAAGGTCGGGTTGAGCGGGTTCGCGTCGACGATCGCGAGGGCCGGGTCGGGATAGTCACCGTCCTTCTCCGGGCCGCGGTAAGCGACGTAGAGCCGGTCGGTCGCTTCATTCACCGCCATGCCCTTCGGGTGAGTCAAGAAGTAGTAAGCACCGACGCTCACCACCTTCTGCTGGCAGGGCTGCAGGTCGATGGTCCGGCTGGTCGCCCCCGTGGCCGTGTAGCCGGCCGGGAAATTGGCCTCAACCGTGTATTGGCCTGACGGGAGGTCGTCCCAGCGCACTATCCCGTTGCCATCGCTCATGCGGCTCTCAGTGTGGCTATCGGGGAAGCGCAGTGTGAGCGGGATGCCGTCGAAAGCGGTGTCGGCCTCATCGCGCGTGCCGTTGCGGTTGGCATCGTTGAACGTGAAGACCTCAATGCGGCCCCAGGCATTGCCAAAGGCCGCACGGGCTTCCTGGCCTGCAGCGACCGCAACCGTCCGTGGGTTCGAGCCGGTCGTGCACGCCCCGGTTGGAACCGCCTCAGTGATGGTGTAGTTCCCCGGTGCCAGGCTATTCCAGCGAAGATCGCCATACTGATTGGTCTGAGCGCTGTTGTTGAGGCTGGGACCGGAAACCTGGAAGCTCACCGGCGGACCGATCCAGCCCTCATCGGCGTCCTCCACGCCGTTTCGGTTGCGATCGTAGAATTTGTGAATCAACAGGCTGCCGAGCGCCTGGCAGCCAAAGGTGATGCGCGCGGTCTGGCAGGGCGTCACCGTTACGCTCTGGGTCGTGGGCGTGGTGCTTCGGGTGCCGGCAGGCAGCGTGACGGTGACCGTGTACGACCCGCCGGGCACATCGGTCCAGCGAGCGAAGCCGCTCGAATCCGTTTGCCTGCTCTCTTTGTGACCATCGGGGAAGGTGGCGGTGATGGTGACGCCGGCCAGCGGGGGCTCATTCTGATCTTGAACCCCGTTACCGTTGCGATCATCAAACTTGAAGACCTCCAGGTCGCCGCCCCGATTCCCGAATGCAACCTCGGTCGTCTTATTGGCCTGAACCAGGGCCTGGAAGGAGGCCGGCGTGGTGGCACAGTAGCCGGCCGGAACGGTCTCAGAAACCGTATACTCGGCCGGCGCGAGCTCGCTCCAGAGGACCTGGCCGTTGCTGTCGGTGTTGCGAGTATCCACGTGGCCGGCGGGTGCATCCAGATTGATCTGGACCGCCGGGCCATCCCAGGGTTCGTCCGAGTCGCGCACGCCGTTGCTGTTGCGGTCGCGGAACTTGGTGACCCGCAGTGAACCCAGAGGGTAGGTGAGCAATTTTTGATTGTTCGAGCCGGTTGGCAACCCGATCCCGTATGGAATCTGGATCTGTTGGGCGGTGGTGCGGTTGTTGGTCAGCCTGAGTGTGCCGATCCCGCGGAATGGCTCAGAGCCGTGTGGCGAGGGGTCGAAAGGCACGAGTTGAGAGAAGGAGAGTCCAATATCGCCCGCCGTGAAGGCCGTGCAGAGGCTACCACCAGAGCTGTCGCAGGCCGGAGGCTCACCGGCCGTCTGAAACTGATCCCACCCGTACTGGGCAATCGTCCGCGCTCGCGCCTTCTGGGCTGCCGTTGTAGCACTGTCGAAGTGCCAGGCATTATCCTTGTTGATGTCCGCGACGGTGTGCTTGCCCTGGGAGATCTCGATGAGGAACCATGAGGCAAGCTGAACAGGCCAATGGTCTACCTCCACGTCACCCTGTTCCATCGAGTAGAGCAGCGCCCAGCGCAGATAGCCAGGCTCCACGACACACTGCTCGATGGGCAAGGATTCGGAACTGTTCGCCTCGGTCGAGAGGCTGGTCAGCGCTGTTGTGCGGGGAAACGTATGGTTGAAATCCAGGCAGAAAACTCCGACACGGACATCCGCGACGCCACTCGCGGGCACAGTGGCTGTGCAACAGGCGGCCGAGGGTGGCAGGGCCGCATCGGCACGCCAGGCGCCCAGCCAGAGCACGGTCAGGGTGATAATCAGCAACAAACGCCGTTGCACGCGTTGCACCATGACTCCTCCTTGCGCTTTCTGGATGAAAGTGAGGGCGAAAACGGGGTTGTCAACCGGGCATCCATCGACCGCCAGCCAGGTGTTGAGGCCGGCGCTCCTCTCAGGCTCGGCAGGTGGTGACGGACCCGGCTGCCGGAACCGCTCTCGCCGGGTCTGCAAAGCGAGTCGATGAAGAGATTGCTACAAAATAAACGCAGAGTTCATGGCCTCTTTGTACACATCAGAAGCCGGCAACAAAAAGAGGCGACCCACAGCAAGTGAGTCGCCTCTTTCTTTTCTTGAGGTTGAAGATTTACGCGGATTCTCGGCCGGCGGTCGCCAGCACCAGTACGCTTCGAGTTCCTCGGCCCTCCCAGCGGGAGGGGAAGTCCATCACGAACTGATAGAAAGCAACTAAAGGTGATGAAGGTACTGTGCCGGTGCTCGGTCTGTCGTCCGCCTTCACCACCCGTTCGCGACCGAACCGTTGATGGTTAGCGCTTGGTGTACTGCGGCGCTTTGCGGGCCCGCTTGAGCCCGGGCTTCTTGCGCTCCTTGGCACGGGGGTCCCGCGTCAGAAAGCCGCCGCGGCGCAGTGTCGGTCGCAGCTCCTCATCATACTTGAGCAGTGCGCGGGCAATCCCCATCTTGACTGCATCAGACTGTCCGGTGATGCCGCCGCCGGTCACCTTGACGGTGATATCAGAACTCCCCTCGTGACCGGTGGCCTGCAACGGTGCAAACAGTGCATTCAGGTCCTGCGGTCGCGTGAAGTACTCCTCGGCCGGCTTCTCGTTCACGACGATACGACCGGTCCCCTCTGGATAGAGGCGGACCTGCGCCGCCGAGGTCTTGCGCCGACCAACTGCATAAAAGTAACGATTCTCAGCCACTTAGTCCCTCTCCTCAATAACCAACGGTTTGGGCTGCTGAGCCTGATGGGGGTGCGTCGGGCTCGCATAGACCTTCAGTTTACGGAACATCGCGCGACCAAGCTTATTCTTGGGTAGCATGCCACGAACCGCCGCCTCGATGACGCGCTCGGGCGATCGCTGAAGCTGCTCGCGAAGCGATCGCTCCTTCAGACCACCGGGGTAACCCGAGTGACGATAGTAGATTTTTTGGTCCAGCTTGGCGCCGGTTACGGCCACCTTATCAGCGTTGACGACGATCACGAAATCGCCCGTGTCAACGTTTGGGGTAAAGATCGGTTTGTGCTTGCCGCGGAGAATCGAGGCAATCCGGGTGGCGAGCCGGCCCAGGGTTTGACCCTCGGCATCAACGACCCACCACTCGTGCTCGACCTCGGCAGGCTTGGCGGAAAAGGTCTTCATGCATCCGTCTCCTGCATTCCCGGCCTCACACGATTGGGCCGGATTGGGCGGGAGAATCCCCGCACCATCATTTGGTCAGTATTTCTTTGTTTGTCGTAACTCTTCCGCCGCTCCCGGCGGATCGCCAGATTTCCCTGGAAGCGAAGGAAGAATCGTTCAAGAACGGCCCCACAAATCGCGGCCGCCTCTGGCAGGCGAGACCGCACCCTTGCCCACGTTTGGGAGGAGCTGGTCAGGCGCCATCGTAGTGCACGGCCGTCAGGCAGAGACCGGTAGGGGCGACGGCCGGTCCGGCCGCAGCGCGGTCGCTGGCAAGAAGTACCTCCCGCAGCCATTCCGGGGGGCGCTGGCTGCGACTAATGACCAGCAGCGAACCAACGATTCGGCGCACCATCCGGTAGAGAAAACCGCTTGCCTCCAGTTCCACGAAGAGCCAGGAACCATCGCGGGAGATCGTCGCGTGCAGCAGGCGCCGCACGGTGCTCTCACCCTGGGTCGGCTGGCCGAAACTGGCGAAGTCGTGCTCCCCCAGGATGAACTGGAGTGCCGCCGCCATCGTTCGCTCGTTCAGCGGCTCCGCGACGTGCAGCGAAGTCCGGCGGGCCAACGGGCTGCGCTGAGGCTCGTTCCAGATCGTGTAGCGGTAGACACGGCTGGTTGCGCTGAAGCGCGGATGGAAACCGGCCGGCGCGCGCTCGAGCATGCGGACAGCGATGTCGAGTGGCAGGACCGCGTTGAGGGCGCGCTGCAGCACTGCGTCGCCGTGACCCCAGTCCAGGAAAAAGTCGATTACCTGACCGGTGGCGTGAACGCCGCTATCGGTGCGACCGGCCCCTCGTACCCTGACGGGCGCAGCGCGGTTGAGCCGCGCCAGCGCCGTCTGGAGCTCACCTTGCACCGTACGCCCGTCGGGCTGAACTTGAAAGCCCAGGAAGTCAGTGCCATCGTATTCAATCGTCGCTTTGTAATGTACAGCCTGGTCCACAGTCTCCGAGATTCCTGGCCGACGAGAACCCGCTGATCGGCCGGAGCCGAGCGCCTAGTCTACCAGCTGAAGCAGAACAATCTCGGCCGCGTCGCCCCGGCGCGGGCCGAGGCGCACGATTCGAGTGTATCCACCGGGGCGATCGAGGTAGGCATCGACCTGCTCCTCGAACAGGCGGGCGGCGACATTCTTGTCGGTGAACACGGCCAGCGCCTGACGGCGAGCGTGCAGGGCATATTCACTATTCATGCGCGCTTTGCGGGCCAGGGTGATCAGATGCTCAGCCATCGGCTGCACCGCCTTGGCTCGGGCCTCAGTGGTTTTGATGGACTCGTGGCGGAAGAGATCCGTCACCATGTTGCGGAGCATCGCCTCACGGTGCGATTTTTTACGCCCGAGCTTGGCCTTACGAACCTGGTGTCTCATACTTCGGTCTCCTCTTCCTCAGGCTCGACAGCCGCTTCACCGCCAGCCCCGGAAGCTCCATTCGTCACGTACTGCATGAGGCCCTTCTGCTCGAGCGCCTCGATCAACTCATCGAGCGATTTCTCACCGAAATTGCGAATCGCGAGCATCTCGTCGCGCCCCTTCTGGAGCCGCTCGAGGATCTCGCCAACCTTGGTAATCCCGGCCCGCTTCAGGCAGTTGAAGGCCCGGACCTGCAGACCAAGGTCCTCGATCGGGCGGTCGTACACTGCCGCCGGGATGCCCTGATCCTCGGTTTCCTCTTCGACTTCCTCCGGCCCCTCGCCCAGACTGGCTGCAATGCTGAAGTGCCTGACCAGAATTTGAGCGGCCTGCGTGAGGGCTTCCTCCGGACGGATGGTTCCATCCGTCCAAACGTTGAGGATCAGGCGGTCGAAGTCAACATTCTGACCGATCCGTTCACGCTCCACGTCGAAGCGGATGCGGCGGATCGGGCTAAAGATCGCGTCGGTTGGGATCTCGTCGATCGGCAGACGACCGCGCTCCTCGGCGGGCGAGTAGCCGCGCCCCTTCTGGACCATCATCTCAATCTCAACCCGCGAGTCATCCCCGTCGAGCGTCAAGAGATGAAGCTCCGGATTCACGATCTCGACCTGGCTCGGAGCCTGGATATCGGCTGCCGTGACCTCGCCCTCGCCCTGGGCTTCGAGACGCATGCGAACCGGCTCATCTGAGTAGCTCCGCAGCCGAAGCTGCTTGATATTGAGAATGAGCTGGGTCATGTCCTCAACAGCACCAGGAATTGGCCCAAACTCGTGATGCACCCCGGTCACTCGAACCGAGGTGACCGCGGCGCCCGGCAGCGAGCTCAGCAGGACGCGGCGCAAAGCATTCCCGATGGTCGTGCCGTAGCCACGCTCCAGGGGCGTGACGATAAAACGCCCATGCGTGCGGGTGAGCGTTTCGCGCTCGATTCGCGGAAATACGATTTCCAACGGAAGTCCTCCCGAAGTTCCTGTGTCCGCAGCCCTCTTGGGCCGGTCCGGCGGCGGCCAGGCTGTGGAATACTCTTATTCCGAGGAGCACCCAACAAACCGGCCAGCACTTTGGGCTGGGTCCAGCGGGAACTTCTAATAGTTAGCGCGAGTAGTACTCGACAATCAACTGCTCGTTCAATGGACTATCAATCTGAGCGCGCTCCGGCACCGCATTGACACGGCCGACGAGTTGAGCCGGATTGACGTCCAGCCACTCAACCGTCCGCTTGTGCTCCATCGCGTCCGGCAGGTACTTGAAGTACTCGCTGTTGCGGCTGGGCTCTCGAACGGAAATGACATCTCCAGGCTTGACCAGGTAGCTCGGGATATCCGTCTTGGTCCCGTTGACCGTAAAGTGACCGTGGTTCACGAGCTGTCGCGCCTGGGCCCGCGAGTCGGCGAAGCCCATGCGGTAGACGACGTTATCGAGGCGGCGCTCCAGGAGTTGGAGGAGGTTCTCACCTGTCAGGCCAGGGCGCTTCTGAGCCTCGCTGAAGTAACGCTGGAATTGGCGCTCAAGAACACCGTAGATGCGGCGAGCCTTCTGCTTCTCACGAAGCTGGATGCCGTAGTCCGACATCTTGCGGCGGAATTGTTGTTTCTTGCCGTGTACGCCGGGAGGGTAGTTGCGGCGCTCGATCGCGCACTTCGGACTGAGACACCGCTCTCCCTTGAGGAAGAGCTTCATGCCTTCCCGGCGGCACAACTTGCACACTGCATCAGTGTACCGTGCCATTCAATACTCCTCTGTTTGTCCTCAGGTCTCGTCCCGGTTCCGACGTCCTGTGCTCGTCGGTAGCAAGGCGATCGAGCGGCTGGGGTCGGAGACTCAGGATTCCAGATGCCAGTTGAGACAGTTCAATAGAGTTGTGCTCCTGATCGCCACGGGCGCCTGGCGCCGGGAGCAACGAGGGGAGCTCACTGCCTGTCGCAGTGGGCTCAGACGCGCCGCTTCTTCGGTGGGCGACAGCCGTTGTGGGGGATCGGAGTCACGTCCGTGATCGACGTGACCTTCAGCCCCGCGGCCTGAATCGCGCGAATCGCCGACTCGCGGCCCGGGCCGGGCCCCTTCACGAAGACATCCACCTCACGCATGCCGTTGTCTTGGGCTGTGCGCGCCGCTTGACCGGCCGCAACCTGGGCCGCGTAGGGTGTACTCTTGCGAGAGCCCTTGAAGCCCGCGGTGCCGGCGCTTCCCCAGGCGACGGTCGCCCCGGTGGGGTCGGTGATGGTTACGATCGTATTGTTGAACGTGGCATGGATATGCGCCTGCCCATGCGGGATATTCTTCCGTTCGCGACGTCGCTGTCCGCGGCGCGGCGCTTTCCGTTGCTTGGCCATTTCGTCTCCTTATTCCTCACAAACGATCCGTAGTCACGCCAGCGTTCACCCGCGCTGGTCACCGAGCGCTCACAGGATGGGACCAGCCGCTGCCCCAGCGTTCGGCGGCCAACAGGCGGATTACTTCTTGGCCTTGCTGCGCTTCTTGCCCGGAACAGTCTTACGAGCACCGCGTCGCGTCCGGGCGTTGGTGCGCGTCCGCTGGCCACGGACCGGGAGGTTCCGGCGGTGGCGCAAGCCTCGGTAGGAACCGATCTCCTGCAGACGCTTGATGTTCAGGTTGACCTCACGCCGCAGGTCGCCTTCCACCTTGTACTCTTTATCAATCAGGGCGCGCAGACGAGCCACCTCGTCCTCGGCCAGGTCCTTGACGCGTGTATCGGGATTGATCTGCGCTTTGCTGAGGATTTCCTGGCTGGTCGAGCGGCCAATACCGTAGATATAGGTCAGCGCGATCTCGACGCGCTTGTCGCGCGGGAGGTCAACGCCGGCAATACGGGCCATGGAATCAGTCCTTTCTGAACAGCCGGACGCAGGTCAGAGCACCCGCGTTCAGGCCGAACGGGAGCCAACACCGCACCAGCCGTGGCATCAGCCTTGTCGCTGCTTGTGCTTTGGATTCGAACAGATGACGTAGATGGTCCCACGGCGGCGAATAATCTTGCAATTCTCGCACATCCGTTTGACCGAAGGTCGTACTTTCATGGAAATTTCTCTCCTCGCCTGCCGTGCCGGTCGCACATGACTGGCGTTCTGAGCACACTAAAGCATCTCGGCCCGATTCTGGGCCGAGATGACATCTCGGGATTTTAATGAAAGCAGGTCGTTCCGTCAAATTTCCCCCGCCTGGTAGCCATAAAGCGATGACCAACACCATTTCTACCAGGATCACCTTCGCCAGGAGGTTTCAGAGGATCGTGAGCAAGATCGGACCATCTTTCGTGATCGCCACCGTATGCTCGAAATGAGCTGTGAGACTCCGGTCGTAGCTGATGACCGTCCATTGGTCATCCAGGGTTCGGGTGCGAATGTCACCGGCCTGGACCATCGGCTCGATCGCCAGGGTCATCCCGGCCCGCAGACGCGGGCCGCGGCCCGGATCTCCATAATTCGGGATTTGAGGCTCCTCGTGCATCTGGCGGCCAACACCATGGCCGACGTACTCCCGCACGACGGAGAACCCATTCGATTCGACAACCGTCTGGATCGCATGGCCGATATCACTCAGGCGACCACCCTCCCGGGCCCGCTCGATGCCGGCCCACAACGCTTGCTCGGTGACGTCCAACAGCCGTCTGGCCTCAGAGCCGGCCTCGCCGACGATGTAGGTCCAGGCTGCATCGCCGTGGTAGCCCTTGTAAATCACGCCGACATCCACACTGACGATATCGCCCTCTTGCAGACGCCGGGGCCCCGGAATCCCGTGCACCAACTCCTCATTCACCGAGATACAGGATGATCCCGGAAAAGGACGCAAGCCGGCCGGATGAGGATAATTCTTGAAGCTCGGGATTCCTCCGTGGCCGCGAATCAGCCCCTCGATCCCGCGATCCAACTCGGCCGTCGTGATGCCGGGACGGAGCCGGCTACGGACCAAATCGTGAGCCTGGGCTACAACCCGACCCGCTTCGCGCATCAGAGCAAGCTCGCGATCGGACTTCAATATGATCATCGGTTGTGAACGTTCCTTTTACAGCCAGCGCGACAGCTTAATCTGCTGCGACCCGGATCGCATCCTGGATGTCTTGATAGACCTGCTCGATGCTCTGCTGACCATCGACCTCGGTCAAGAGTCCCCGTCTGCGATAGTAGTCAACCACCGGCACGGTTTCCTCGAAGTAGATCTGCAACCGCCGCCCAATGGCCGCCTCGTCCTTGTCGTCGTCGCGCTGGTAGACCTCACCGCTACAGCGGTCGCAGACTCCCACGACTTTGGGCGGGTTGAAGGTCACATGGTAGCTGGCCTGGCATTGGCGGCAGACACGGCGCCCGGTCAAGCGGCACATCAACTCATGCTCACTGACCTTGATGTAGATCGCCACCGGCCGCACCGCGGCGCCCGACCTCCTCAGGAGGGTGTCAAGCGCCTGGGCCTGGATAATGTTGCGCGGGTAGCCGTCCAGCACCGCGCCGCAGTGGCAGTCCTCCTGCCGGAAGCGATCCTGGACCATGGCATTGGTTACATCATCGGGGACAAGCTCGCCCCGGTCCATGTAGCTCTTCGCGAGTTTGCCCAGTTCGGTCTGAGTTTTTAAGTTGTAGCGGAACAAATCCCCGGTCGCGACCTGGGGAATCCCGAGTTCATCCTGCAAAAGCCGCGCCTGGGTCCCCTTGCCAGAGCCTTGGGCGCCAAACAACACGATGTAGACGGCTGAAGCGGCTGTCACGATCGTTTGCTCCTGGTAATCTATGGCCCGCGGTCCGTTGCCAGCAGTCAACTGGCCAGGCACCATCAGGAACCGGGTGCCCGGCACGGACTGTTGACTACTAGCGACGGATGAACCCTTCGTAGTGGCGCATGAGAAGCTGAGCTTCAAGCTGCTTCATCGTGTCAAGCACGACACCGACAACGATCAAGAGACCCACAGCGCTGATGATCATGACGTCACTCTGACCCGCGGGGAGGGTGATCCCGAGCGGCGTGACCACGAGACGCACCAGCCACGAGAGGATCGCAATCACACCCAAGAAGATCGCGCCGACGAGCGTGATCCGCTGCAAGACGCCATTCAGAAAGTCGGCTGTCGGGCGGCCGGGGCGAATGCCCGGTACGAAGCCGCCCTGGCGGCGGAGCGTCTCAGGGAGATTCTGCTGGCGGAAGACCACGTCGGTGTAGAAGTACGTAAAACCGACCACCATCACAAAGTACATGATCCAGTAGAACCAGCTGGTGCTGTTGAACAGGCTCTGTACCGAGCGCGCGACATTGGCGACTGTCACGTTGGGCGCGGCCGTCAGATAGCTGGCCACGATCCCTGGGAAAATCAAGAGACTCTGCGCGAAGATGATCGGGATCATCCCGGCGGCATTGACCCGCAAAGGAATATGGGTGCTCTGGCCGCCGTAGACGCGAGTCCCGCGCACCCGCTTGCCGTACTGCACGGGGATCCGGCGCTGTCCCTCCTGGATCACCACGATGGCCAACACCGTGACCACCGAGAGGATCACAAAGATAATGAGCGTCGCCGGACCGGTCGCCCACATCTTGGCCACATTCTGGGGGGCCCGCGACACAATACCACCAAAGATGATGATCGAGACGCCCTGGCCGATGCCGCGCTCGGTAATCAACTCGCCCAGCCAAATCGCGAACATGGTACCGGCTGTCAACGCGAACAGTGTAGCGATTGTCGGTAGAATGTTCGCGCTGCCGAAACCGAAGGTCGGCAACACCCCGGCCTGCCGCATCAGAGCGGCCTGGCCCAAACCTTGAAGGAAGGCCATCGGCACGGTGAGCCAGTAGGTGTACTGGTTGATTCGATTGCGGCCCTGCTCGCCCTCTTTCGACAGCTCTTCAAGCTGCGGAATGAGCGGCACCAGGAGCTGCATGATAATCTGGGCGGTAATGTAGGGGTAGACCCCCATTGCCATGACCGAGAAGCTGGCCAGCGCCCCGCCTGAGAGCAAGTCATAGAAGGCGCCCAGGGGGTTGTTGCGCAAGAACTGATCCAGCGCGGTCTGATCCACCCCCGGCACCGGGATATGCGCCCCAAGGCGATAGATCACCAGGATGAAGAGGGTAAACAAAATCTTGGTGCGCAGATCTGGCAGACGGAAAGCATTCCGCACCGCTGTGAGCATTGGCTTTCTCCTTGCAATCCAACACAAGATGCCGTCGCGAGATCGCGGCGAGAATACATGATAGTCGAAGGTGGCGTGGCGCCCAAGCACCGCCACCTTCGTTCCGTATCACACCAACGATCGGGCAGGCATCCTATTCAGCCGAGCTCTCTGGTGCCAGCTCGAGCACCTGGCCACCAGCCGCCTCGATCTTCTGGCGCGCCCCCGCCGAGAAGGCGTGAGCCTGCACGGTAACCGTCTTGGTCAGCAGGCCCTCGCCCAGGATCTTCACCGGGCCCTTGCCCTTCTTGATCAGGCCACGAGCCAGCAAGACCTCAGGGGTAATCTCATCGCCTGCTTCGAACGCCCCTTCGATCCGGCCGACGTTGACCGTGCGGTAGGGAACGCGGAAGATGTTCACAAAGCCGCGCTTGAACGGCAGCCGGCGCACCAGGGGAAGTTGGCCACCCTCGAAGTACGCGCCCTTGGTCCCACCCGAGCGAGCACCCTGCCCCTTGCGACCGCGGCCGGCGTAGGTTCCGCCCTTCCCGGCGTTCCCACGGCCCATTCGCTTCCGTTTCTTCGTGCTGCCCGGTGCGGGCCGTAGGTCGTGCAGTTTGATATCGTTCTCGTCCGCCATTGTACTTCCCTTCGAGTGCGACGCATTTCGGAAGTGCATCGCCCCTTATTGCTGGGCCCCTTCAACTTCTTCCCACTCGACGAGGTGCTGCACCGCACGGCACATCCCCAGGATCGCGCCGTTCGCGGGCTGAATCACCTCGTCGCCCAACTTTCTGAGTCCCAACGAGCGAATCGTGTCCTTCTGGCGCTGGTTGTATCCAATTGCGCTCTTCACGTAGCGCACGCGCACGTAGGGCTTGGTCGTCTCGGTCACGGCCTACTTCTCCTCTGGCTGGTACCACGGAGGTACGACTCGGGCCAGCGGGACACCACGGCGGCGAGCCTCCTCCCGTGGATCCTTGAGCTCGCTCAGCCCCTTGATCGTAGCGCGAACCACGTTCAGGATGTTGTCGCTGCCGAGCGACTTGGTCAAGATATCGCGAATCCCAGCTGCCTCGATGACTGCACGTGCGCCGCCACCGGCAATCACACCCGTTCCCGGCGATGCCGGTTTGAGCATCATCACCGCGGCGTTGAACTCACTCCTGACCTCGTGCGGAATGGTATTGTCCAACATCGGCACGTCGATGAAGTGGCGCTTGGCCTGCTCGACGCCCTTGCGGATCGCCTCGGGCACTTCTCGCGCCTTGCCGACGCCAACACCGACGCGCCCCTTGCCATCGCCGACCACGACCACCGCTCGGAAACCGAATCGTCGACCGCCCTTGACCACCTTGGCAGTGCGATCGATCGAGACAACCTTCTCCTCAAATTCTGACTCTTCGCGCCGTTCACGGCGCCGCTCTCGTTTTGCCACCTTGCCTCCTAAAACTCCAGTCCGCCCTCGCGTGCGGCCTCGGCCAGAGCCCTGACGCGGCCGTGGTACCTGAAGCCACCCCGGTCGAAAACCACCTGGGTGATGCCGGCCGTCTTGGCACGCTCAGCGACCAGAGCCCCGACCCGCCGGGCCGCTTCGGTTTTCTTCAACCGGGCGATCTCCTCCCGAATAGCCGGATCAAGTGTGCTGGCCGAAACCAACGTGTGCCCGCTGATATCGTCGATCAGCTGGGCGTAGATGTTGGTCAGGCTGCGATAGACGCTCAGCCGCGGGCGCTCCGCGGTCCCCGACACGCGGCTGCGGATGTGCCTGTGGCGCCGCTCCCGCATCGCCCGCGCGCTGCGCCGGATTTGTCGTCTGCTCATGGTTCGTTCACTCTCCTCGTGCCAGCTCGCCAGCGCTCGTTCGCGTCGCCGTCCGAACTGGTCTTGATGCATGACGCGTGAAACAAGAGATACGCGCTGTACCGACACGTTGTCTTCCCGTTTCACGTTTCAGAATTAACCGACCTTCCCGGCCTTCCCCGCCTTACGCCGGATCCGCTCGCCGGCGTAGCGAACGCCCTTGCCCTTGTAGGGCTCGGGCGGCCGGGTGCCCCGCACGCGCGCCGCCAGCTCGCCGACGACCTCCTTGTCGATACCCTCGATCGAGATGTTCTTCCCCGTCCGGTCAACGGTGAAGACGACTTCCGACGTGGGAGGCTCGAACGTGATCGGGTGGCTGTAACCGACGTTGAGCACCAGGTTCTTGCCCTGGATCTCAGCACGGTACCCGGTTCCTTCAATCTGGAGTTCGCGCTTGTAACCGCTACTCACACCCTGGACCATGTTGGCCAGCAAGGCACGGGTCAGTCCGTGGAGCGCGCGGTGCTCCTGCCTATCACTCGGGCGCTCGACATAGAGGGTTCCATCCTCCTGACGAATCAGGATGTCCTTATGGAACGCGCGAGTGAGGGTCCCTTTGGGGCCCTTCACGGTGACCGCTGGCCCCTTGATATCAACCGTTACCCCTTTGGGCAGGGGCACGGGCATCTTCCCGATCCGAGACATTCTTCATTCCCTCCAGCGGAGTGCTGCCTGGTACGCGATGAAACCATCCACGGCAATTACCAAACGTAGCACAGAACCTCACCACCAACGCCCCGTCGGCGTGCCTGGCGGTCGCTCATCACGCCGCGCGAGGTGCTCAGGATGGCCACGCCGACACCGCTCAAGACCCAAGGAATCTCATCCTTGCCCCGGTAGATGCGACGCCCTGGCTTGCTCACCCGGCGCAGATTGGTAATGACCGGCTTGCGATTCTGGTCGTACTTGAGCCAGATGCGAAGCTGGCGATGGCTACCATCCTCAATCTCTTCGACCCGCTCCACAAAGCCTTCATCCACCAAAATCTGGGCGATCGCCTGCTTGATCTTGCTGGATGGAACGAGCACATACTGGTGCTTCATCATGATAGCGTTGCGGATACGCGTCAGCATATCGGCAATTGGATCGTTCGTCATCAGTTCGCTCCTGTGCCTCACCAGCTCGACTTCACGACGCCTGGAATCTGACCCTCGAGGGCCAACTCCCGGAAGCAGATCCGGCAAAGCTTGAAGCGGCGCATGTAACCCCGCGGCCGGCCGCAGCGCTGGCACCGGTTCCGGACCCGCGTTGGATACTTGCGATTTTTCTCACGGGCGATCATTGACTTCTTCGCCACAGTCTCTCTCCTTACTTTCGTACTTACGCCGCGCGCCGCTGCCGGAATGGCATTCCGAGAAGCGCCAGCAGCCGGCGGCCCTCCTCATCCGTTCTGGACGTCGTCACGATTGTGATCTCCATTCCGCGAATCTTATCAATCTTGTCGTAGTCGATCTCAGGAAAGACGAGTTGCTCGCGCAACCCCAGGGTGTAGTTGCCACGCCCATCGAAGGCGTCCGCCGCCACGCCGCGGAAGTCACGCTGGCGCGGGAGGGCCACATTGATCAACCGGTCAAGAAAGGCCCACATTTTCTGGCCGCGCAAGGTCACCTTTACGCCGATCGGCATCCCCGCTCGCAAGCGGAAATTGGAGATACTCTTCTTGGCACGGGTCACGATGGGCTTCTGCCCGGTGATCGTGCTCAGGTCGCCTATCGCTGCGTCCAGCGCCTTGGCATTCTGCAATGCCTCGCCCATGCCAATATTGACTACGATCTTCTCGACCTTCGGAACTTCCATGATGTTCGAGTACTTAAACTCCTCCATCATGGCCGGCACGACGCGCTCTTGATACACTTGCTTCAGTCGTGGTGTTGCCATACTCCTCCTCGTCCTGTCCGCCTGAGGGGACGGTGAGGCCGACAGCCTCACCCGCCATGGTTCCCTCAACCTTCCTCGCTAGCGTCTGTCAATCGCACCGCCACACAGTTTGCAGATCCGCACCTTCCGGCCGCTGGAGCGGTCGTGGGCCACGCGGGTCGGCCTGTCGCAGTGCGGGCAGACGAGCATCACATTACTGTGATGGATCGGAGCCTCACGCTCGATGATTCCACCTTGCGGGACCTGCCCCTGCCCCGTTGGTTTCTGATGCTTCTTGATAATATTCACACCGACGACAACCACACGGTCGTGATCGGGATCCCACTGGCCCTTATTCTGGCCATACTTCACTTTACCACGGACAATCCGTTGCACCTCGCCCCGTATCCCCTTGTGGTTGCCGGAGATGACTTCAACCGTATCGCCTGTCTTAATGTCCATACCCACTTCTCCACATGATGAATGATGAACGCCGAACAATGAACAAGCTCTTCGCGGCGATATTCCGTTGATCATTCATCATTCATCGTTCCTTACAACGTTTCCGGCGCAAGCGAGACGATCTTCATGAAGCCCTTCTCGCGCAACTCGCGCGCGACAGGCCCAAAGATACGTGTCCCGCGCGGATTATTGTTGCTATCCAGAAGGACGGCCGCATTCTCATCAAAACGGATGTAGGTTCCATCCGGCCGCCCGGTTTCCTTGGCGGTTCGCACGACCACGGCGCGGACCACATCGCCCTTCTTGACAGCACCACCCGGCTGCGCCTGCTTGACGCTGCACACGATGATGTCGCCCAGACCGGCGTAGCGCCGCTTCGCTCCGCCCAGTACCTTGATGCAGAGCAGTTCGCGAGCGCCAGTGTTGTCCGCGACTTTCAGGCGAGTCTCTTGCTGAATCATGACTCACTCTCCCCCCGATCAGCTCGGCGCTCGTTCGACAATTTCGGTGAGAACCCAGCGCTTGGTTCGACTCAACGGCCGGGATTCCAGAATCACGACGCGGTCGCCCTCACGGGCCTCGTTCTTCTCGTCGTGAGCGTGATACTTCTTGTGCGTGCGGATGACCTTCCCGTAAAGCGGGTGGCGGGTCTGGCGCTCCACCCGGACCACGATGGTCTTGTCCATCTTGTCACTGACGACCACGCCCTCGAGCCGTTTCTTGCGCTCTTCAGCCATGGTTACGCCTCCTCGCCCGCCGCCTGCTGCGCGGCCTCGTACTCGGCCCAAATCTCACGCTCCCGCAGCACGGTTTTCATCCGAGCGATATCGCGGCGGACCTGCTTGATCTGATTGGTATCTTGAAGCTGGCGAGTCGCAAGCTGGAAGCGCATGCTCCACAGTTTCTCGTAGGCCTCGTCCAGCTTCTGGACGATCTCGGCATTCGACAGATCGCGAATCTCTTCTGATCGCATCACTCGCCTCCCTCGCCGGTCAGCGACTGCTCCGCCCGACTGACGAACTGCGTCTTGATCGGCAGCTTGTGAGACGCCAGGCGGAAAGCCTCGCGGGCGGTCTCCTCAGGGATCCCCGCGATCTCAAAAATCATTCGGCCCGGCTTGACCACAGCCACCCAGTGATCAACGGCGCCCTTGCCTGAGCCCATGCGGGTCTCGGCCGCGCGCTGCGTGACGGGCTTGTCGGGGAAGACCCGAATCCAGAGCTTCCCGGAGCGGCGGATGAAGCGAACGATCGCGCGGCGGGCGGCCTCGATCTGGCGGCTGGTCATCCAGACAGGCTCGAGCGCCTGCAGGCCATACTCGCCGAACGCGACCGTGTTGCCGCGGGTGGCGCGCCCCTTCATGCGACCGCGAAACTGCTTGCGGTGCTTGACACGCTTTGGCATCAACATGGTTCGTTTCCTCTAGTCGGGACGAAGCCTTCGCCCCTGAACAGACAATCTTTTCTCCAGCAGTGGGTGAACGCTTCGCCCGTCCTATGCGACCGTCGGCTCGGCCTCGGGGAGCACCTCACCCTTGTACACCCAGACCTTCACGCCGATCCGGCCGAAGGTAGTCAGCGCTTCCGTGTGCGCGTAGTCGATATCGGCCCGCAGGGTGTGACGCGGCACGCGCCCTTCCTGGGCATCCTCTCGGCGCGCCATGTCGGCGCCGCTCAGGCGGCCGCTAACCACGATGCGCACGCCCTTGGCGCCAGCGCGCATCGCGCGCTGAATCGCCTGCTTCATCGCCCGCCGGTGGCTGATGCGCCGCTCGAGTTGGTTGGCGATACTCTCGGCGATCAGGTAGGCGTCAGTGTCGGGGTTCTCAACCTCGTTGACGTCGACCTTGATCTTCTTGCCGGTGAGCTTCTCCAGTTCCTCGCGGAGCACTTTCACGTTGGCTCCCTTACGGCCGATAATGATCCCAGGCTTCGCGGTGCTGATCGTAATGGCGACCTGCTTGGGAAACCGCTCGATCTGAATGTCGCTGATCCCGGCCCGGCCCAACCGCGTACGAACATGATTGCGAATAGCCAGGTCTTCCTGCAACAGGTCAGCGTAGCGCTCCCCGTCGGCGTACCAATGAGCTTTCCAGTCCTTGATCACTCCTAGACGGAAGCCATAGGGATGAACTTTGCGTCCCATGAACTCTCCTTTCCATGGGCGTGATTCCTCACACCTCTTCCTCTCGCTCCTTGAGCACGACCGTGATATGGCTTGTACGCTTCAGGATAGGCTTGAACCGCCCTCGCGCCCCAAAGCGACGCCACTTGCGGGTCGGGCCCTCGTCAGCCTTGATCATCGCGACGTACAAGTCCGCGCGGTTCCAACCGAGGTTCTCCTCGGCGTTGGCCGCGGCACTGGCTATCACTTTGCTGACTGGCTTGGCCGCCCGCTGGGGCAGGAACTGCAGTTGCGCCAGGGCCTCAGAGACGGGCAGCCCTCGCACCACATTGACGACACGCCGTACCTTCTGCGGTGACATTGGAATGTTCCGAGCCACCGCTCGGACTTCATCGTGACTTTGTGCCATGGTAAAAACCTTCAATCTAGCGGCGGACCTTGGTTTTCCTGCCGCCCGAGTCGTGACCCCGGAAAGTGCGGGTGGGAGCGAATTCGCCCAGCTTGTGGCCGACCATCTGTTCGGTGATGTACACCGGCACATGAGCGCGGCCGTTGTGGACGGCGATCGTATGCCCCACCATCTGCGGGAAGATCGTTGAGGCCCGGCTCCAGGTCTTGATCACGACCTTCTTGCCGCTCCGGTTCATCGCTTCGATCTTCTCCAACAGTCGCGGCTCGACGTACGGACCCTTTTTCAGTGAACGAGCCATAGTCTTTTCCTCACTCCTTCGTTCCCTGGCGCCGCGCGTTGCGGGGTGCCCTCATCCGATTCGCCCTGGTTTCTCTCCGATCAAGAAAGATCGCCCAGCCCGTTTAGACCGGGGCGGAAACGAGGACGCACCACATCCCCACCAGGCGCGCTTAGCGGCGCTTGCTGCCTCGGCGCCGCACGATGAACTTGTCCGAGGGCTTGCGCGGGCGGGTCTTCTTGCCCAGCGCCGGCTTGCCCCACGGCGTCTTCGGTCCCGGGAGACCGATCGGCGCCTTGCCCTCGCCCCCCCCATGCGGATGGCTCTTGGGGTCCATCGCCGAACCACGCACCGTGGGCCGCCGGCCCAGGTGACGGTTGCGGCCGGCCTTACCGATCTTGATGTTGCTGTGCTCGACGTTTCCGACCTGGCCGATCGTGGCCCGGCACCGAACGTGCACGCGCCGAATCTCGCCCGACGGCAGGCGAAGGGTGGCGTAGTCGCCCTCCTTCGCTACAAGCTGGGCAGCGGTCCCTGCCGACCGCACCATCTGGCCCCCCTTGCCGGGTTCCAGCTCGATGTTGTGAACGGTGGTACCGACCGGGATATCGATCAACGCCAGGGCGTTTCCGGTCGCGATGTCGGCGGTCGGACCACTCATGATGCGGTCGCCCACGCGCAGCCCGAGCGGCGCCAGGATGTAGCGCTTCTCCCCGTCGACATAGTGGATCAGAGCGATGCGCGCCGAGCGGTTTGGATCATACTCGACCGACGCGACACGGCCGGGAACACCGTCTTTGTCACGTCTCCAATCAATAATGCGATACTTGCGCTTGTTGCCACCGCCGCGGTGCCGCACAGTCACGCGGCCTTGCTGGTTGCGGCCGCCGTGTTTCTTCAACGGCTCGACGAGCGAACGCTCGGGCTCCGTCCGCGTGATCTCATCGAAGTCCGAACCGGTCATGCCCCGGCGGCCCGGCGATGTTGGCTTGTAGACCTTAATAGCCACAGATTATACTCCCTCAAAGAGCTGGATGCTGTCGCCCTCGGCCAGAGTCACGACTGCCTTCTTCCAGCCCTGAGTCTCCACCACTTTCCGTCCCCAGCGGCGTGTCTTGCCGGGCACGTTGATGATGGCGACCTTCTCGACGGTCACATCGAAGGCCGTCTCAACCGCCTCCTTGACCTGCTTCTTGTTGGCACGGCGGTCAACCTCGAAGGTGTACTTACGGCTGTCCGCCTGCGCCATGCTCTTCTCGGTGATGACCGGCCGCCGCAACACTTCATAAATATGCATGGTTTCCTTCCCTCTCCGGTGTTAGCCCCAGAGCGCCTGGATGCGATCGAGGGCCGCGAGCGGAACCACGAGGTAGTCATGGCCCAGGACATCGCGCATGTTGAGGTACTGCCAGTGCAGCGGCATGACCTGCGCCAGGTTGTCGGCCGAGCGCTTGACGTTCTCATCCTCGGCGCCGTTGTAGAGCACCACGGCGCTCCTGTTCCCCACGCCGACGGCCTCTAGAACGTTGGCCATCTCCTTCGTCTTAGGTCGCTCGAAGCGCAACTCGTCAATCACGATCAGGCGGTTGGCCCGCGCTTTGGCCGCCAGCGCCGACCGAATCGCAAGTTGGCGCATCTTACGCGGCATCTTCTTGCTGTAATCGCGCGGCTTGGGGCCGAAGACGATTCCACCGCCCACCCAGTGGGGGGCGCGCCGCGAGCCCTGCCGGGCTCGCCCGGTACCCTTCTGCCGCCAGACCTTGCTTCCGCTGCGGCTGACCTCAGCACGGGTCTTAGTGCTGTGGGTGCCGGCACGCGCGTTGGCCTGTTGGCGAACCAGTGCCTGATGCATCACCGAAATATTGGGCTCGATCTCGAAAATGCTGGGCGCGAGCTCGACCTCGCGAACCTGCTCGCCCTGCATGTTGTACACCGGGACCTTCATGGCCTACTTCCTCCCCTTCTTGGCGTTCGCCTCGCGCTCGGCCACCTTGATAGCCTTGCGGATCATGAGAAGGCCATTCTTTGCACCCGGCACAGCACCCTTGATCGCCAGCAGATTCCGCTCGGAATCGACCAGGACCACCTTGAGGTTCTGAACGGTCACCCGCTCATTCCCCATCCGGCCGGCCATCCGCTGGCCTTTGAAGACGCGGCCGGGCGTCGTTCCGGCGGAGATAGCGCCTGGTGCCCGCTCGCGGTCCGACTGACCATGCGTTTTGCGCTGGCGGTTAAAGTGGTGGCGCTTGATCGTTCCGGCAAAGCCCTTGCCCTTGCTGGTGCCAGTCACATCGACAATGTCGCCCACTTCAAAAACGGAGGCATCCAGGCGCTGGCCAAGCTGGAACTCCTCACCATCCTCGAGCGGAAACTCACGTAGGTACCGCACGGTCGGCGCGTTGGCCTTCTTGAGATGGCCGCGCACGGGCTTGGTCAGGCGTGCTGGCTTGACCTCGTCAAAGCCGATCTGAATGGCTTGATAGCCGTCTTTGTCTTCTGTCTTGATTTGGGTCACATAGCATGGTCCAGCTTCGACGACGGTCACCGGGATCACCTGGCCACTCTCATCGAAGATTTGGGTCATGCCGACCTTCTTGCCCAAAATACCCTTCATTGTCGTCACTACTCCTGGGGACTGCCAACGCGCGATCGCACGCCACATCATCCCCAACACGGGATGAGGGACAGGGATTAGGGATTGGGAGTTTGGAAACCCTCAACCTGCAACCGCTATTCCCGATCCCCGGCAATTACAGCTTGATCTCGATATCCACGCCCGCCGGCAGATTCAACTTCATCAGGCTATCGATCGTCTTGCTGTCCGGATCAACGACGTCAATCAGGCGCTTGTGCGTGCGAATCTCCAGTTGCTCGCGCGAATCCTTATCAATAAACGGACTGCGCAGCACCGTGAATTTCTCGATCTTGGTCGGTAAAGGCACCGGCCCGATCACACGCGCGCCTGAGCGCTCGGCCGTCTCGACGATCTGTTGTGCCGACTGGTCCAGCAGCCGATGGTCGAAGGCCTTCAAGCGAATACGAATTTTCTGTCGTGCCATATCGATCCTCTGACCGCACCCCGGCTCCCTCCCCTTCTCCTTCGAGGAGAGAGAAGAGGGAGTGAGCGGGGTGGGGTGAACCGTTACTCCAGGATGTTGGTGACGGCGCCAGCGCCGACGGTGCGGCCGCCCTCGCGGATGGCGAAGCGGGAGCCCTCTTCGAGGCCCACGGGCACGATCAACTCGACGGTCATGGTAATGTTGTCGCCGGGCATGACCATCTCGACCCCGGCCGGCAACTCAATCGAGCCGGTCACGTCCATGGTGCGCATGTAGAACTGCGGCCGGTAGCCGCTGAAGAAGGGGGTGTGCCGCCCGCCCTCTTCCTTCTTGAGCACGTAGACCTGGGCCTGGAACCGGGTGTGGGGCGTGATCGAGCCCGGCCTGGCCAAGACCTGGCCGCGCTCGACGTCCTCGCGCCCAATCCCGCGCAGCAGCACCCCCACGTTGTCGCCCGCCTGGGCACTGTCCAGCAGCTTGTGGAACATCTCGATCCCGGTCGCCACCGTCTTGCGGCTGGGCCGCAAGCCCACGATCTCGACCTCCTCGTTGACCTTCAACTGGCCGCGCTCGACCCGCCCGGTGACCACCGTGCCGCGCCCCTTGATCGAGAAGACGTCCTCGACCGGCATCAGAAAGGGCTTGTCGATCTCGCGCGTGGGGGTCGGAATGTACTCGTCCACCGCCCGCAGCAACTCCCAGATCGGGGCGTAGGCCGGGTCGCTGGGGTCGTTGGGCGCCTCCAGGGCCTGCAGCGCCGAGCCGCGGATGATCGGAATCTCGTCCCCCGGAAAGCCGTAGGTGCTCAGCAACTCGCGCAACTCCAGCTCGACCAGCTCCAAGAGCTCCTCGTCATCCATCATGTCGACTTTGTTCAAGAAGACCACCATCGCCGGCACTTCCACCTGGCGCGCCAACAAAATGTGCTCGCGGGTCTGGGGCATCGGCCCGTCCGGGGCACTCACCACCAGAATCGCCCCGTCCATCTGCGCCGCCCCCGTGATCATGTTCTTGATGTAGTCGGCGTGGCCCGGGCAGTCCACGTGGGCGTAGTGGCGGTTGGCCGTCTGGTACTCCACGTGCGAGATCGCGATCGTGATCCCCCGCGCCTTCTCTTCGGGCGCATTGTCGATCTGCTCGAAGGCCCGGAAGTCCGCCATGCCCTGCATCGCCAGCACCTTGGTGATCGCCGCCGTCAACGTGGTCTTGCCATGGTCCACGTGCCCGATCGTCCCCACGTTCACGTGGGGCTTCGTGCGCTCAAATTTCGCCTTCGCCATTGATCTCAACTCCTTTTACGGTTGAAGGTTACAGGTCGGAAGGTTGAAAGTTAAAGGTTGAAGCAGGGCATTTGCATTGCTTTACGTTGTTCATCCACGATGAGACATCGAGTTGTCAGAGCACAACCTTCAACCTGTAACCTGCCAACCTGCCAATTACCTGCGCTTCCCCAAGATAATTTCATCGGCAATGTTCTTGGGCAGCTGCGCGTAATGATCAAATTCCATCGTGAAGACGCCCCGACCGCGGGTCATCGAGCGCAGGTCGGTGGCGTAACCAAACATCTCGGCCAGGGGAACCAGGGCATGAATCGCCTGGACGCCCTCACCCCGCGGCTCCATCCCCTCGATCTGGCCCCGGCGGGCGCTCAGATTCCCGATGACGTCGCCGGTGTACTCGTCCGGCGT
This sequence comes from Ardenticatenaceae bacterium, assembly GCA_027493995.1. Classification (GTDB taxonomy): domain Bacteria; phylum Chloroflexota; class Anaerolineae; order Ardenticatenales; family Ardenticatenaceae; genus DOUV01. The sequence goes on from JAOSJS010000001.1 coordinate 737,821, forward strand.
CGTCACCTCGACCTTCATGATTGGCTCGAGCAGAACCGGTCCGGCCTTGGTGACCCCTTCCTTGAGGGCCAGCGAGCCGGCGATCTTGTAGGCCATCTCGCTTGAGTCAACCTCGTGATACGAGCCATCCACCAACCGCGCGCGGATATCGACCATCGGGTACCCGGCAATCACACCATTGTTCATGGCCTCTTTGATACCCTCTTCGACCGCGGGAACGTACTCTTTCGGAATCGTGCCACCGGTGAGCTTGTTTTCAAAAGCGAAGCCCTCGCCCGCCGGGAGCGGCTCGAACTCGACGATACAGTGGCCGTATTGGCCCTTCCCGCCCGTCTGACGGACGAAGCGCCCCTCAGCCTTGACCGGTCGCGTGATGGTCTCACGGTAGGCCACCTGCGGGCGACCGATATTCGCCATCACCTTAAACTCGCGCAGCATCCGGTCTACGATCACTTCGAGGTGTAGCTCACCCATACCGTAGATCAGAGTCTGACCGGTCTCGGGATCCGTCCGCACCTGGAAGGTCGGGTCCTCCTCTGCCAGGCGCCGCAGCGCCTCGCCCATCTTGTCCTGATCGCCCTTCGTCTTGGGCTCGATCGCGACGTTGATCACCGGCTCGGGGAACTTGATGCTCTCGAGCACGATGGGATGATCGGGGTCGGAGAGCGTGTCACCGGTCAAGGTCTGCTTTGGGCCAAGGATCGCGCCGATGTCACCGGCGCGGATCTCGGTAATGTCCTCGCGGCTGTTGGCGTGCAACCGCACCATGCGGCCGATGCGCTCGCGCTTCTCGCGGGTGCTGTTGAAAACGGTGTCGCCGCTCTTGAGCACGCCACTGTAAACGCGAACAAAAGCCAGGCGGCCGACAAAGGGGTCAGTCACGATCTTGAAGGCCAGGGCCGCCAGCGGCTCGTTGGGATCAGCCTTGTGCGTCAGGATGCGCTCCTCGTTGCGCGGCTCGTGGCCGACGACGGGCGGCACATCCAGCGGCGAGGGCAGGTAATCGACGACGGCGTCGAGCACTGCCTGGACACCCTTATTTTTGAGCGCCGACCCACTCAACACCGGGAAGAATTTGTTGGCAATCACAGCCCGGCGTAGCGCCGCTTTGAGCTCGGCCTCGGTAATCTCCTCGCCTTCGAGGTACTTCAGCGTCAGCTCTTCGTCGGTTTCGGCAATCTTCTCGATGAGTTGCTCGCGGAGCTCAGCGACGATGTCAGCCAACGCAGCCGGCACCTCAGTGGCCTCACTGCGCGTGCCCAGATCATCCAAGAAGATCACGGCTTTGTTGGCAATCAGGTCGATGTGACCGCGATACTGATCCTCGGAACCGAGCGGGTAGTGAATCGGGAGCGGCGTGGCGTTGAGGCGCGTGCGGATCATCTCTACGGTACGCTCGAAGTTCGCGCCGACACGATCCATCTTGTTCACGAAGCAGATGCGGGGCACGCCATAGCGGTCGGCCTGGCGCCAGACCGTCTCCGACTGAGGCTCGACACCTGCCACAGCATCAAAAACCACAATACCGCCGTCGAGGACGCGCAAAGAACGCTGAACCTCGACCGTAAAGTCAATGTGGCCCGGCGTATCAATCAGGTTAACCTGATGATCCCGCCAGAAGGTCGTCGTCGCCGCGGCCGTGATCGTGATGCCGCGCTCACGCTCCTGCTCCATCCAGTCCATGGTCGCCGCACCCTCGTGCACCTCGCCCATGCGGTGGATCTTCTGCGTGTAGAACAAGATGCGCTCGCTCGTTGTCGTTTTTCCGGCATCGATATGGGCAATGATGCCAATATTGCGAATCTTGTTCAGATTATTATCAGCCATGTTTACTTCAATCCTCAATCCGGCCCGTTCCTCTCCCCTCACACCTTCACTGTTCTCGACCCAAATGACAGCACATCGAGGATCGGGGGACTGGGAATCCCGGATCGGTTTCTATTACCAGCGGAAATGGCTGTAGGCCTTGTTGGCCTCAGCCATTCGGTGTGTATCTTCCTTCTTCTTGACGGCACTGCCCGTGTTGTTGTAGGCATCCATCAATTCAGCCGCCAACTTCTGAGCCATGCTCTTCCCCGGGCGGTTACGGCTGGCCGTCACCAGCCAGCGCAGCGCCAGCGATTGGCGGCGGTCGCCGCGAATCTCGATCGGAATCTGGTACGTCGCACCACCAACGCGACGAGGACGAACCTCGAGCATCGGCGTCACGTTGCGAACTGCCTGCTCAAAGACCTGAAGACCCGGCTGGCCCATGCGCGCCTCGATCAGATCGAGTGCGTCATAAAAAATGCTCTGCGCCACGCTCTTCTTACCACCCAGCATGAGCTTGTTAATGAAACGAGCCACCAGCTCGCTGTTGTATCTCGGATCGGGCGCAACTGGTCGCTCCGGTGCGCGTTCTCGTCTCGACATAGCAGATCTCCTTTACAAAGCATTCAGCTCGCTGCAGTCCAGAATCCGGCTCCAGTCCGATAGCGAAGCGCTGAACGCTCAAACAAAAATTCCCTCGCACGTGGAACCGTAACCGCAGACACAGCCTGGGCCAGCCGCAGGATCTGGCGGTCTTACACCAGACCACGGCTCCACCGCGAGGGAGCTTTCGAAAGCTCTAATGTAGGCGCGGACGACGCCTCGCCCTTCCGAAGAGTCTGCGGTTCTTGTAGCTCTTCCGCTACAGCGGAACCAGCTATCGTTTAGCGTTTCTTGGTCGCTGCCGGCTGGCCGGCCTTCGGGCGCTTCGTCCCGTACTTGCTGCGGCCGCGCTGGCGGTTCTCAACGCCGCCGCTATCCAGAGCACCACGAACAATGTGATACCGTACGCCCGGCAGATCCTTCACCCGGCCACCGCGCACGAGCACAACCGAGTGCTCCTGCAGACCGTGGCCCTCACCCGGGATGTAGGCCGTTACCTCAATACCGTTGGTGAGACGCACACGGGCAATCTTGCGCAGCGCTGAGTTGGGCTTCTTGGGCGTCATCGTACGAACTTGGGTGCAGACGCCTCGCTTCTGAGGCGCACCCTTGATTCGCTGCTGGCGTCCCTTCAGGGCGTTGTAGTTGTACCGCAGTGCTGGCGCCTTGCTCTTCTTCCGGCCAGCCGCCCGGCCCTTGCGCACCAACTGATTGATGGTCGGCACTGAAATCCTCGCTGTCTCTTCACATGAACAGACGGCCGCCTCGTGCATCTCGGCCGTCCGCTCTCGGTTACTTCCACACTTACGTGGTCCCGACAGGGAAGGAGCGCCCCATCGGGCTCACGATGGGGAATAATATCACACGGCGGCACATCTGTCAAATGAATTTGAGGTCTGAAAGCAGCGTCCCAGAGGAGTCGCGCGAAACGTGGGGGAAAGAGCTTTGCTCGCTACTCCTCAGTTCGGAACAATCCCCTCGCGCCTGACCACAAGGACTCGGCACAGGCAACCGTTCCTTTCGTCAAGGCCAGGGAGACGACACGAAATGGTGGGATCCACCGTCCCATCATTTGACCCTGGGCCTCACCGCCGCCATAACCATGCAAACACACTGCGCCATCCGACGAGCAACACCAGGTTCGTGACGCCGGTGATCAGGGCGAAGATCAACGGGACACCCCGCTGCAGCGCGAGCGCGCGCAGCAGCAGGGCCGCCGGCCAGACCAGGAGCCAGCCCAGGGCGGTGCGCCCGGCCATCCGCGCCGGCCCCAGTTCAGTGCCAAAGGTGCCCGTAACCGGGCTGATCAGGAACCACGCCGCGATGAAGGGCACCGCTGTGCCCAGTGTCTGGGCGATCGCGTCGAGCCCAGCAGCCTCCGCGTGGCTGCGGCGGCCGATCCAGGCAAACACCACAAACGCGATGACGTCGCCGATCACCAGGAGTGCCGTGTATACGAGCGATGCCTGGCGATGGGTGGTGTGGCGACTCGGTTGCGCCCGGTCCATCGATTGCTCCTTCAACCAACTGCTTCACTGTGGCCGCCGGGGCCACAACGAATTTCGCTGCTTTCTCGAGTCGTGAGTGTCGCCATGATGATACTGATGCGCGACGCACCCACCAATCCAGACCCCGGCCGGCTTAAACAGCCGCCCCGAGGTTCCCGCACTGCGCCCGGAGCCATGGGGGCCTGGGATCATACTCGCCCAACGGGCTCGCGACCGTGTGATCCTCAACCATGCGCGCCATGACTCGACTCACCTTTCGCAGTCGGTGAGTCGACCGGCCAGCCACTCGATACGCCGCGCCAGGTCGGCGAGCCGCTGGGGAGCGCGGTGGCCCTCAACATACCAGGCAGCGCCCAGGTCGTAGAGACGGTGGAGCATGACCAGGATGGAGGCATCGTCCCAGCCGGCCCTCGGGCCGCGGCCGTAGGGCGCATCGCCCAGGAAGAGAAGCAGACCTCGATCCCGGCCAGCGTCGCGCACCATTCGGTCTCGAAGGTCTCGCTGGCCGGCAAGGCGCGAAAGCTGGCGAAGTCGGGAATAGCCGCTCGAATGGCACGAGCGATCGATGCGTAGCTGGGTCGCACGGCAGCCAGCTCGGCCAGGTAACTCTCGCTCCATGGCTCCTCGGCCATGCGCCGCATGTGCTCCTGTGCGCCCACATGGGCCACAATCTGCGTGCCCGCTGGGAAGGCGCAGGCACCGAAGTGGTGGTCCCAGTGGTGATGGGTCACCAGGAGTGCTCGCACCGGTGCGGCACCGATGGCCGCCAACCCGGCCTGCAGCTCGGCGCCCTGCGTAGGGCCGTTGCCCGGATCGACCACCAGCGTGCCCTCAGGTGTGACAACGGCCCCCAGCCAGGGGCGGGTTCGAGTGATGTCGCCGGGCAAGACCCAGCAGTGTTCGGTCAGGCGCTCGAGCATCAGAACATACTTTCATGACAACATCGCGCCGCCCTCGCGCGGCGGCCCGAGTGTGTCCCCGAGAGAAGGCGCTCAGCCCTGGGCGCGGCGCGCTTCCAGCAGGTAGGCTTCAATGGTATCGCGGAGCAACAGTCCCACGAGCGCCACCGCCGCGAGCAAAACGAGCCGGAGCCAGAAGGACCGGCCTATCCTCACTGTCCGCCCCACAGCACCGCATCCAGCCGCGAGAAGTCCATGCGCCCCTCGAAGAGCCGGATGAAGCGGCGGAGTTTCTGGGGTTGGTGAAAGCGAATCTTGCCAAAGTACTGTTCGGCGATCTCGACGGTCGTCAAGGTATCGTGCCGCACAACAACGATCGGAACACCCACTTCCTCGGCCCGCCCCAGAATCACAGGGCTGGGCTGAAGATTCCCGGTCAGGATCATACATTTGGTGGAGGTCTCGAGAGCCGCAAGTTGGATATCCGGGCGGTCTCCCCCGGTGATGACAGCCTTGTTCGGCTTGCGCCGGAAATAGCTGAGGGCACTGTCTACGCTCATTGCCCCGACGGACAGATTTTCGACCAGCTCATCGAGGTGCTCGTGTGCCGTCAGAACCGTACCGCCCAAAACCTCGGCCAACTCGCGAACACTCATAGCCCCAAGAATTTTCTCCTCGGGGATCACCGCCAGCACCGGCACGCCGCGTGCGGCCAGCACCTGACTGAATGCCCCTTGCGCGAAGGTCTCGCGGCTCTTGGGCACTGCGTTAAGGACGACGCCGGCCACACGGGCGCCCAGCATCCCGCGGACCCAGAGGATCTCATCTGCCACGAAGACGCTGCCCCAGCGGGCGACCACCAGCACTCTGGCGTCCAGCATCTCGACGAGGGAGCGGGCGTCGAGGCCAAACAGGGTACCCTCGACCGGCGTCGTCCCACCCTCCACAAGGGTCAGGTCAGCTTCAGCCGCAACCGCAGCGAACCGGCGTCTAATCTCATCGCGGCCATCGAGTGGCTCGCCGGTCTCCACGACCTCGCGCACGGTCTCGGGGGTCAGGGCAAAGGACGAAAGCTCGGTAACAGACTGGGGCAGATTGAGAACCGCACGCACGAATTGCGCGTCCTGGTCGACGAGCCGTCCGGCCTCGGCCACGACAGTGGTGCTGATTGGTTTGAACCAGGCCACACGTCGTCCCTGCTCCTGGTAGCGCTGCCCCAGTGCCACCGCAACGGCGGTCTTACCGCTATTTGGGCTGGTCGAGAGTAGATACAGTGTCGCCATTTGACGGTCTCCCCTCGAAACGATGAAGGATGAATCGAGATACCCTTCACGAATTTCTCTTGACCCACCGTTCATCGTTCATCATTCGTCATCCGCCTCACCCCGCTAACACGAGGCGCATATCAATCGCCACCGCACCCTTGCCCTCTTCGAGCAGCACGAGCGGGTTGATATCGAGCTCGACGATCTCCGGGAAGTCGGTCACCAGTTGGGAGATGCGCAGCAGCCCCTCACGCGCCGCTCCCAGATCGGCAGGTGGCTCGCCGCGGACCCCTCGCAGGAGCGCTGCAGCGCGAATCTCGGTGGTCATCTCGGCCGCCTCTTGCACCGAGAGAGGTGCGATCCGGAAGGTCACATCCTTCAAGATCTCGACGTAGATGCCACCCAGGCCGAAGACGATCAGGTGACCGAACTGCGGGTCGCGATTCACCCCAACCAGAACCTCGCGTCCCTTCGGCACCATCTCCTGCATCTGGACGCCCCAGATCTCGGCATCGGGCACAAAGCGCCGCCCGCGATTCACCAGAGTCTGGAACGTCGCCCGCACCTCCTCGGCGCTCTCGATGCCGACCGCAACGCCGCCGATGTCGGACTTGTGCAGGATATCGGGCGAGGCAATCTTCATCACGACCGGATAGCCGATCTGCTCGGCGATACGCACTGCATCCTCGGCCGTGGAGGCAATCTCACTCTGGGGCGTCTGGACGCCATAAGCTTGCAGAATGGTACTGGCCTCGGCGTCGCCGACCTGGAGGCGTCCCTCCGCCCGAACCCGGTCGAAGAGAGCCCGAACCCGAGCCTGGTCCACCTCGAAGTGCCGGTAGACGGGCTCAGGTCGATCGAGCCAACGGCGGTAGCGGTCGAGCGCTGCCAGGGCCTCGACCGCGCGCTCGGGGAAGATGTAGTTCGGCACGCCGTATTCAGCCAGAATGTGCACCCCGGTGGCAATGTCGTACGACCCCATGAAGACGCCCAGCACCGGTTTGTCGGTCTGCTGGGCAGTCCGCCCGACCACGTGGGCCGTGGCATCAACCTGGGTATAGACCTGCGGCGTGAGAATGACCAGGACAGCATCGACGTTGGGATCCGCCAGAGCGGCTTCGAGGCCGCTCTGGTAGCGATCGGCCAGGGCATCGCCCAACACATCAATCGGATTCAGTGCACTCGCGGCCGCCGGGAGCTGAGCGCGCAGACCCTCGATCGTCTCAGTGCTGAGTTGGGCCAATCGGAGGTCGGCGCGCTCGAGCGCGTCGGTCGCCATGATGCCGGGCCCCCCCGCATTGGTGACGACCGCGACGTTTACACCGCGCAGCCGCGGCTGGGTGGCAAACGCCTGCGCGAAGTCGAAGAGGTCTTGAACCGAGGCGGCTCGCAGCACACCAGCCTGGCGAAAGGCGGCATCGTAGGCGCGCTCCGAGCCGGCCAGCGTCCCGGTGTGGCTGGAGACCGCTCGTTGGCCCGAATTGGTGGTGCCGCTCTTGATGGCGATCACAGGTTTTCGACGCGTCGTCTCACGGGCTACCTGGATGAAACGCGGGCCATCGACGATACCTTCGAGATACGCGATGATCACATCGGTGTGCTCGTCCTCGTCCCAGGCCTGGAGAAAATCGATCTCATCGAGATCAGCTTTGTTGCCGAGACTGACGAAGCGGCTGAAGCCCATGCGGTTGGCTTTGGCCCAATCCAGAATCGCTGTAGCCAGCGCTCCCGATTGGGTCATGAAAGCGATGGTGCCGGGCTCTGGGAAGGTCCCAGCAAAACTCGCATTGATTGGAATGACAGTGTCGAGAATCCCAAGACAGTTGGGTCCCAACATGTCCATCCCATAGCGGTGGGCGATCTCGACCAGGTGCTGCTCGGCGCGCTTGCCCTCCAGCCCCACCTCACGGAAGCCGGCCGAGATTACGATCACGCCGCGGCACCCTTTCTCGCCACACGCCTCCAGTGCCTGGGCGACGAATGGCGCGGGGATGACGATGACAGCAAGATCGACGCGATCAGAGATGGCGGTTATATCTGGAAAGACTGGCACCCCAAGAATTTCGCCGCCTTTTGGATTGACGGCATAGACAGGTCGGCCGTAGCCCGAGTCGAGGACGTTTTTGAGGACGGCATGACCAAGTTTCGTGGGATCGGCCGAGGCACCAATCACTGCGACGCCATGAGGATCAAAAAGGGCAGGTATCACTGATCGTCTCCGGCGACCCCCATCTTGCGCAGCCTGATTTCACTGTAGCACGTCGCGGGCTGAGCCGCAAACAGGGACGGTTGAAAGATGAGCGGTGAACACAGCCGCGAACCGAAGGGAAGCAGGTCCGCCCTCCTCCGCTCCTCCCGGCCGAGACACTATCAATACAGCATCCGGGTCATGATACGATGAGTGGTGTCCATTGGCGTAAGCAAGTTTAGTGCCGGAGGATCTGCGGGAGGGAGCAGGGGGCGATACGACGCCGCACCCCGGGCCAGCCGTGGCCCGGGGTGCGGCCGCTTCAGGCAGATGGTACGAGGCTACACGCGACCCCTGCCGCTAACGAGGCTCAGGAGCCAGAGCAGAATGATTGCACCGATGGTTGCCAGAATGATGCTCCAGAGGAGACTATTGGCCCCAGGCCCGGCGAAGCCCAACGCCCCCGCGAGCAAACCGCCAATCATGGCGCCGATGATGCCGATGATGATGTTGCCAACAAGGCCGAAGCCGGCACCCCGGGTCAACTGGCCGGCCAACCAGCCGGCGATGAGGCCAATCAGCAACCAGATGAGTAACGCTGTTACGGTCATAAGATACACACTCCTTTTGGTCTGTCTGACTGAACAGTTCGTTCGGAGCCAATCTGAAGTGCTCCGTCGCCATCATACCAAAGCAACTGCCGTGCCACGCCACCCCTCGCCTGCAAGTGCGCGCAGTTGGAGCATCGCCGCGGGGAGCACCGCGACGGGGGGAGAAGGCGCGCCGAATGCCCACCGATGACAACGCGCCCGATTCGACGCCGAGCGTTGCTGATCGGTCGTTCGTCTCGAAGCCGATCCGGCGAACAATTTTCTGTCAAGTAAGTTGACAGCCCCCGGTGAAAACCGTACAATATTCGCGCGAAAGCCCGTGTCAGTGCGCCCTTTATGGCGCACTGTTTGTTAGGGGAGAACCAGCATGATTGCGGAAGCCAGGCCCCGGATTGTATATCTCGATCACAGCGCAACCACTTGCGTGCACCCCAGTGTCGTCGAGGCGATGGTGCCCTACTTTAGCGTCGAATACGGCAATCCCAGCAGCGTCCACACGCTGGGGCAACACGCTCGTCAGGCCCTTGAGCAGTCGCACCGGACAGTCGCCGAGATTCTGAACTGTGCACCGCGCGAGGTCGTCTTCACCGGTTCGGGGACCGAAAGCGACAACCTCGCCTTGCGAGGTGTCGCGCTGGCGCGCCGCCGGGATGGACGTCACATCGTCACGACGCCGATCGAGCACCACGCCATCACCCACAGCCTGGAGCAACTGGTCCAGACGCTGGGCCTCGAGGTGACCGAGGTGCCCGTCGATGCGAATGGCCTGGTCCAGCCTGAGGCCATCGCGGCCGCTCTACGACCTGATACCATCCTCGTCAGTGTGATGTACGCCAACAACGAGGTCGGCACGATCCAGCCTCTCACCGAGATCGGAGCGCTGGTGCACGAGCGCGGGATCATCTTCCACACCGACGCGGTCCAGGCTGGCGGTTATCTTTCGCTGGATGTTCAGGCACTCCAGGTGGATTTGCTCTCGCTCAGCGGGCATAAGTTCCACGCCCCGAAGGGTGTCGGCGTCCTCTACATTCGGCGGGGCACGCCGTACGTCAGCACGATCACCGGGGGTGGACAGGAGGACGGCCGCCGGTCAGGGACAGAGAACATTCCGGGGATCGTCGGACTGGTGACGGCCCTGCGCCAGGCGCAGAGCGAGCGCGACGCCAAGAACGAGCGGCTGCGCGCACTACGCGACCACCTGATCGGCGGGGTGCTGGAACGCGTGCCCGGTAGCCAGTTGACGGGCCACCCCGAGCGGCGCTTGCCCGGCCACGCCTCCTTCACCATCGATGGTGTCGAGGCCGACGCACTGCTCCTCGCGCTCGATCTTGAGGGGATCGCAGCCTCAAGCGGCTCGGCCTGCGCCAGCGGGGCGGCCGAGCCCAGTCACGTGCTCAAGGCGATGGGCCTGCCGCGCGCTCGCGCGATGGGCGCCCTGCGCCTCTCGCTGGGCGACGACAACCAGCCCGAAGACATCGAGCGAGCACTCGAGGTGCTGCCGAAGGTTGTCGAGCGGTTACGAGCCTTCACCTACGTCTGAGCACGATTGCGGGCCACCTGGACGCATCTTGCAAGACGAGGCAGAAAAGAATTCCTTTGGAAGCACTGTGGGGGTCATCACCTCATGTACAATGAGATCGTTCAGGATCACTACCGTCACCCCCGCAATCTCGGTCGCGTCGAATCACCCGACGGCGTCGGTGAAGCCTCAGTCAAGGAGCCCAGCATCGACTGGCTCCAGATCAGCCTCCGACTAGACGGCCGGCGCGTCATCGAGGCGCGCTTCCGGGCCATCGGCTGCGCGGCCACCGTCGCGGCCGGCTCGGCTATGACGGAGTGGTTGATTGGCCGCCCGGTCGAAGCGGCCCTGGACCTGACTGGTGAAACCGTGCTGGACATCCTGGGCGGCCTCCCCGACGACAAGCACTACTGCGCCAACCTGGCGAGTGTGGCCGTCCGCGCCGCGGCGGCGCAGGCAAGGAGCGAGTAGCAGGGAGCCAGGGCGTTGTTCTCTTCAGTGGGGAAAACTCACTGCTAGAACATCGGTCAAGGAGTCGTTGCGCGGGTGAGAACGTGGTTCGTAGTAGGGGCGCACGGCCGTGCGCCCCTCCGAACCTGAAAGCACCTTCACAAGGCGCTTTGCAATCGTCTCGGTGACTACTTGACCGGCGCTCTAGAACATCACTGCTACCTTTGCTACTCGAGTTGTAGTAGACGAACGTGAAGCAAATGCAAATGACGACAGGAACCTGTGAGATTCGCGATTGGAGCAGTCTGAAGGTCCAGCCTGCAGCGCCAAACGGCAAGCGGGTCGTTGTGGCCATGAGCGGTGGGGTTGATTCCTCAGTGGCCGCCTTGTTGCTGCACGAGCAGGGCTACGAGGTGATCGGCGTGATGCTGCGGCTATGGGCGGGTGAGCAAGGGGTGGTCGATGAGGCCACCGGCTTCGTCCACAACCGTTGCTGCACGCCGGATGCCGTCGAAGATACCCGCGCGCTCTGCCAGGCAATCGGCGCTCCGTTCTATCTGAAGAATGTCGAGCAGCCTTTCAAGCAGGCGGTGGTAGACCCGTTTATCAACAGTTATCTGTCGGGTCAGACCCCGAATCCCTGCCTGAACTGCAACAAGCTCGTGCGCTTCACTTATCTGCTCAACCTGGCACGGGCGTTGGGGGCCGACTACCTGGCAACCGGCCACTACGTCCGCGTCGCAGAGCGCCCCAATGAGTCCCTGCCCGGCGGCGTTGAGTACCAACTCCTCAAGGGCGTGGACGAGCGCAAGGACCAGAGCTACGTGCTCTACAGCCTGACCCAGGAGAAACTCGCCTGGTTGCTCTTCCCCGTTGGGCACCTGACCAAGCCACAGGTCCGCGAGTTGGCTCGCCAGTACGGCCTGCCTCTGGCCGAGAAGGCTGAGAGCCAGGAGATTTGCTTCATCGCCCGTGGCGATTACCGCGACTTTCTGCGCCGCCACGCGCCGGCCGGGGCCCTCATCCCCGGCCCGATCGTCACGCTCGACGGGGTGGTGCTCGGCCGACACGAGGGCCTCCCCTGCTACACGATCGGCCAACGGCGGGGGCTGGGCATTGCCACGGGTGAGCCGCTCTATGTGGTGGGTCGCGACGTCACGCGTAACACCTTGATCGTCGGCCCGGCCGAGCAGCTCGGCCAGACCGAGGTTTGCGTCCGCGACGTCCACTGGATCAGCGGGGTCGCCCCCAACGAGTCGATCCGGGTCGAGGCCAGGGTTCGTTACAAGGCCCCCTCCGTGCCCGCCACCCTGACGCTGCTGCCCGACAACCGCGCCGCGGTGATACTCCACCTGCCGCAGCGCGCGGTCACTTCCGGCCAGGGCTGCGTCTTCTACGCCGGTGAGGTCTGCCTCGGCGGTGGCATTATCGAAGACCGTTGAACGCTCGAGGGTCTCTGAGACGAACGCCCAATCACGATGGGACCTGCCATAGTTCTCACGCTCTTTCTCACGGGACTGGCGGCCGCTCTCTTTCATCTCATCTGGGGGCAGACGCCAGGCCAGTTGCTCAGTTACTGGCTGCTGGGCCTGATGGGCTTCCTCGCGGCGCAGTGGCTCACAGCCGACGCCACACTCCCCTTGCCCACCATCGGCGTGATCCGCGTGATCCCAGCCTTGCTCGGCTGCGTCTTCGGCATGCTCGTTGCCAACGCCCTGAAGCTGTGATATAGTCAGCGCCAAATTGTCCACCGCACTCTCTCCCTTCTTCTTTACCCGTTTCGACTGCCAGAACGGAAAGAAGCCCGGCGGAGAGAGGTCACTTGTCCCGGCAGTGTCTCCCGCGAGGGAGGCACTGCCAGCCCAGGCGACATTTCCCGGAAAAAGCACCATGAGCCAGCAGATGGCGTTCACCGCTGGCATGGCATTGACCGCGATCATCGCTATCTTCTGGCGCGAGAAGGGAACGTTATGAGCCGAAGAATCGTTTTCGCCCTCGGCCTGGTCGTCGGCATCGCGGTGACCGCGATCATCGCTATCTTCTGGCGCGAAGGGGCCGCCAACCTCTCTGCCAACCTGCGCGATATCACGCTGATCCTGCTGGCGCTTGAAAGCCTGCTCGTCGGCGGGCTGATGATTGTATTGATCTGGCAGATGTACCAGCTCGTCAAGCTTCTGCGAAGCGAGGTCATCCCCCTCTTGAATACGACGACCGAGACGATCAACCAGCTCAAGACCACCGGCACCTTCGTCACCCAATCGGTCGCCGCGCCGATCATCACTCTCCGCAGCGCCGCGGCCGGGATGCGCGAGGCAATCCAGACGCTGCGCGGTCAGAATCAGCCGCCTGATCCCTGGAGCTAGGAGTCCGCTATGCGATTCACACTCGGATTCGTGCTGGGCGCCGCGTTCGGTGCCAGCGCGACCCTTCTCATGACCCCACATGCCGGTGCTGCCAACCGGGAGTGGCTCCGCCGCAAGACGGACGAACTGGCCGGGGGTGAGAGTCTCGTGAGTGAGGTTGTCCGGACGGTGCGCGAGAGCATCGCCGAGCGGCGCGCCCGGATCGAGCGGGCCATCCAGACCGGAAAGGAGACCGCCGAGCGCCAGGAAGCCGCGCTCTGGCAACAGCTCAAGCTGGCCCCGCCCACCGAACAGGACGTTCAGTTGACTCCACCCGAGCCACCCGTATCGACCACCTGACCAGCACGCCTCTCACTCCGGCCGGCGCCTCCCGCGCCGGCCGCTTTATTTGCGTGGGCGCCAGCGCGGGGCGCGCGGCCGTTGCCAGGTGCCTCTGGAGCCAGGCCACCGTGGCCCTTCGAGTCTCCTCTCGGGAAAAGGTGAGGTCCAACTGCTCGCGGGCGCGTCTGGTGGTACGGAACCAGGCGCGGGCCATCAGACGAGCCTGAGCCCTGTCGAACACGGGAGTCGGGCGAGGACACCTGGCGCAGCGAGGGGGCTGTTCTGGACGGTGCCGAGACCAGGGCACGGGCGAACGAGCTGCTGATACAGACAGTGGCACCGGTCTGGCTGTATAGTCACGCGGTTTCCTCCGATTTCTGGTGACCCGCAGCGTTCAGCCGCTCCAGAAGGGTCTCCCAGGGCACCCCGCTGCGCAGGTGAAGGTCACGTTGCGGGAAGGGCATTTCGATCCGGCGACGAGCCAGTTCGTCCCAGATCAGAAAACGGAGGTCGCTGCTGTAGGCCGGCACGGTGGCCGGACCTTCAATCCAGGCCAGCAGCGCGAAGTCGAGCGAGCTGTCGCCGTAGCCGGTGAAGTGGACCGACGGTGCCGGCTCACGAACCGTCCGTGGGTGGGCGAGCGCCGCCGCCAGGAGCGCCTCGCGCACCTCGTAGGGATTCGAGCTGTAGGCGACGCCAACTGGAACCCGGACGCGGACCAGTGGCGTGCTCAGCGAGTAGTTGCGCACCGTATTGGCCAGGAAGGTCCCGTTCGGTACGATCATCTCGACGTTGTCGTTGTTGCGGACGATGCTGCTCCGCATGTTGAGGCGCTCGAGCACCACAAGCTCGCCGTTCACCTCCAGAACGTCCCCCGGCTTAATCGAACGTTCTGTCAGCAGGATGATCCCGCTGATAAAGTTGCTTATCACCTCTTGGAGACCAAAGCCAACGCCCACGGCCAGCGCCCCAACCAGGACCGTCAGGGTGGTCAATTTGATGCCGAGGGTCGCCACCGCCAGTACGAGGCCGAGCGCCATGACGGCGTAGCCAACGAAGGTGGCGATCGTGTTCGCGAGAGAGGCTGAGACGGAGAAACCACGCTCTGCCGTGAGCGCGGCCGTGCGGCGGGCCACACCCGACAGCCACAGAGAGAAGCCGAGCACGACCAGCGCGCCAAACACCGAGAGCACCGAGATCCCACCGGCGACCGGGAGGACCGGCTGCACCAACCACGTCAGCAGGCGGTCCAGCTCCCCCAACAGTTGAAGCATCACCGCCAGCCACCATAGAAGCCGCAGCGCGCGAGTCGCCCGGCGCGCCGAGCCTGGCGAGAGGAAGACCGTCGCCAGCCGCCGCGCGACCCAGAACAGCAACACGAGCAGCCAGATCGGGACCAGCCGGACCAGGAGATCGGCCGGCCAGGCCCGCTGGTGGAAGATTCCGAGCGTGAGTTGGCCGGCCAACCAGCCACTCAGCGGCACCCATGTAGCCCCCAGGCTGATTAATAGACCGCGGATGCGCGGCCCGGCAACCTCGGCCGGAAGAGGATCGAGTTGCAGTGCCTGGCGGCCCTGGTTCACCAGGTGCGCGATTCGTTGCGGCGCCGCCACGCGCGCGGTAGTCACCAGATAGAGCCGCCGGACGATCAGCCCCACGACGAGGGCTACCACGATAGTCAGAGCCAATGCCAACAACTGGCGCACGAGGGGTGGCTGGAGAATCTGCGACAGGAACTGCATCATCTGGTCAGGAGAGGGCATCGTCATCGGGATGTGTCCTCCTTCACTCACACCTCTGCCACAGTGCGGGTGAGAGGCTCTCGACAGAGGCAAAAAAGCCGCCTCGGGGAGGCGGCTTGGTTGGCGGATCGAACTCACGGCGCAACCGGGATCGTCCCCAGGCCAATCAGGCCGGCCGGCCCGCCGGCCGGTTCGGGACGAGACTGGCGCGGGAGACGCGGGTGACGCTTGACGGTGCGCGCCTCCAGATCGTAGGGCATGGCGGCGCCAATGCGCACCGTCAAGCGATCGCCGGGCTCGTACTGCTCACCTCGCCTGGGCGTCACCAGGACGTAGCCGTCCACCTCGGGCGCCTCACGGTAGGAGCGGGCCAGGGCAACGCCGCGCTCTGGATCCCAACCTTCTACCAGGACATCCAAGACCCGGCCGAGTTGAGCCTCCTGGCGGGCCAGCGCGATCGGCTGTTGGTGGGCCATCGCCCGCTCCCAACGCACCTGTTTGACCGCTGCCGGCACCTGGTCGGCCATGGCTGTCGAGATGGTGCCGGGCTCGGACGAGTACTGGAAGATGCCGACCTTGTCGAACTGCATCGCACTCATGAATTCGAGCAGCCGCTCGAACTCGGCCTCGCCCTCTCCCGGGTGGCCGACGATAAAGGTCGTGCGCAGGGTGATATCGGGCAGCGCCGCTCGAAGTTGCTCGAAGAAGCGCGCCTGACGCTGCATGTTGTGCGGACGGCGCATGCGCTTGAGCACGCTGCGGTCCCCGTGCTGGAGGGGCATGTCGAGGTACGGCAGGATCTGGGAAAAGTGCGCCATCACCTCGATCAGCCGCTCGGTGGCGTGTCCGGGATAGGCGTACATCAGCCTGAACCAGAGCCGGCCCTCGGGCGCTTCGACCTCGGTGCAGAGCTGTTCGAGTAGCGTCGGCAACCCCTGGCCGGTGGACTCGCCCCAATCGTGGCCGTAGGCCGTCAGATCCTGGGCCACGAGTACGATCTCCTCGACGCCCTGGGCGACGAGTTGTTGGGCCTCGGCGATGACCGCCCCAGGCCGCTTGGAACGCTGCAGTCCCTTGAAGCTGGGGATGGTGCAGAAGGCGCAGGGCGCCGAGCAGCCATCGGCAATCTTGAGGTAGGCGCTGTGCCCCTCAGCGCGGCGCCCGACGCTGTCTACGACGTGATTGCGGGCATCCGCCGGCATCACGAAGGCGCGCCAGCGCTCTTCCACGCGGCGATCCTGCAAACGCTCCAGGAACTCGGTGATGCGGCTCCACTGCTGGGTCCCGATGATCCCGTCGAGGCCGGGGACTTCGTGTTGCAGCGCCGCTCCGAGGCGCTCGCTCAAGCAGCCGGCCGCCACCAGGAGTTGCCCCGGCCGCTTTCCGCGGCCCAGCGCGTTCAGCGTCTCGACGCTCTCGTGACGAGCGGCCTGCAAGAAGCCACAGGTGTTGACGATCAGGACATCGGCCTCATCCGAGCACGCGGGCCGATACCCGGCACCGCGAAGCAACGCGCCGATGCCCTCGCTGTCGGCGACATTTTTCGCACAGCCGAGCGTTACGAGATGATACTTCATCACAAGACACCCACCCGGAGATCAGCGAGTGGAGATTGGAGATTGATGTTCGCGTGCATCATGTTTCACCCGGTCGCGCCCCAGTTCATCGTGGTGGCCTGTGGCGCAAGATCTCGTGTCGTCACGCAGTTCGACCACGAGATATGCCACCGCGCGACTTGTCGATCAGCGACCACAGCTGTCGAATCTCTACTCTCCTCAGTCCCCTGTGGTTGTCGGAACGGGCGTCATGGTGGGCTCGACCTGGACCGGCAGACCGCCCTCCGGATTGCGCTCCCACGTCCGGTTGATCACCTCGCCCTGCCGCCCAAGGAGACCCTGATCCTGCCCATTCAAGATGAGCCGCACCCCGCCAGCGTTCCCGGTCCGCAGGAAGACGCTCTCCTTCCCCTGCCACTCCCGCGTCTCTCCCGGGGGCAGCGTGCCGATGTAGGCTTGCTCGCCGTCCACCCGCACAAGAATCCAGGCCGTCTCAGTCAGCTCCACCTGGACACGCACACCTTCAACTGGACGCGGAGGTGCGGGCGTGAGTGTGGGACCACCTGGAGTCGCGGTGCTGGTCGGGCGTGGTGGTATCGTAGCGGTAGGCACTGGCGTCGCGGTGGCCGTCGAATCGGGGGGGATGGTTGGCTGGAAAATGAAGGTGGGCGTCGCCGTGATTAGAGGTGCGACACCAGGCGGCGTCTCCGGTGGTGCCGGAGTGGCCCCGGCCGGGGCGGACCCGAGTGCAAAAAGGGCCATCAGCTGGTCACGACGCGGATAGGCCCACCACACACCAACGCTGAGAGCGCCGATCAAGATCAGCACCGCCAACGTCGAGACGATCGAGGTGATCGGCAACGGTGTGGGCTGGAGGGGCTCGGCCAGAAACGTCCCCGACAGGACCGGCTCGGGGATGGCCTCCGGCGCGGCACCGACTTGCGCCAGCAGAGGCTCCGGATCAAGACCGAGTTCGCGCGCATACGTCTTGAGGAACCCCCGAACGTAGACTGTGCCAGGGAGCACCTCGAAGTTCTCCTCCTCCAGGGCCCGCAGGTACTTTGCCCGGATACGAGTCGCTCGCTCGATATCCTGAAGCGTCAGCTCACGCGCCTCACGCGCTTCCCGGAGCTGCTCGCCAATGGCTACCATCTCACCTCCAAACAACTGCCCCTGGCGGAACGCCTGGGGCAAGAGCAGAGTATAGGGATCCTCATTGGAACGGTCAAGTCTCTGGACGAAATAATGATGAGAACGGGCTCACTCGCCACGGATTGACCAGGCGGAGCGCGCCGCGAGGGTATGACGAGCGGCCGGGCTGCTTGTTGAGACGCACTGCGGAGCCTTTGGTTGCGCCAGGCCGAGCGGCGGGCGCGGGTGCGGTTGTCTTCGGTGGAGACGGCTCGCCGCGTCGGACAGCGACTTCCAATCGGTTGGTACAGGACTTGCTGAAGGGTGCACGCAAGAGTTGGCGGGGGGCGGCCCCCTCCCCCCGCCCCGCGTCGGGTGCGGGGCGCCAGCCGCGTTCCAGCCGGCCGTGCGGCCCTCCGCCTCCCCCTTCCCTCGCAGGGAAGGGGGCCGGGGGGTTAGGTTCTGCTGGCGCCGCCACCTGCCGGACAACTCCTGCGTACACCCCTTGCTGAACGCAGCCTTTGCGACGGTTGGTCGGATATGTTATACTGCCGTTTGCTCAACTCATAGACCCACGGAGCACACTTGGATGACGTCCGACGATCAATCTCGAGCCAGGGTCGCTCTTCCCTGGTTCGATCTTTTTATGGCCCTTCTCCTGGTCGCCTTCCTCGCTGGCGGGCTGATCTCTGGGTATCTGTTTTATCAGTCCATTCGGAGCTTCGTCGCCCGCACCCAGGTGGTGAATCTCCCATCATTGAAAGGGAGTGTCCCGGCACCCTACAGCGACCCGGCGATGCCCCAGGGCTCACCGCCTGAGACGCCGCCCAGGCTCTCCGAGGTGCTGCCGGTTCCTGGCGAGACCGCCGTGCCGGCCCCGGCAATGACGAGCGCCATGAACATTCTGATCATAGGCATCGACAAGCGCGACGGAGAAGGGGGGCCATTCCGCACCGATACGATGCTGGTGTTACACGTCGATCCGGTAGCCAGGCGGGCGGGGATGCTATCGATCCCCCGTGACCTGCTGGTCCAGTTGCCCGACTACGGTTACGGCCGCCGGTTGGATCGGGTCAACACAGCAAATGTCTGGGGCGATGTGTACAAGTACCCGGGTGGCGGCCCAGCCCTTGCGAAGAAGACCATCGAGAACAACTTCGGTATCCCCGTTGATCGTTACGTGCTTGTAGATTTCAACGGCTTCGAGAACTTTATCGACCTGATCGATGGCATCGACATCGACGTTCCGCAGCCAATTACCGATCACGAGTACCCGACGGCCGACTACGGCTACATGACGATCCACTTCGAGGCGGGCCGCCAGCACATGGATGGTGAGACCGCCCTCATCTATGCCCGTACTCGCAAGAGCAGTAGCGATTTTGCCCGTGCTGCCCGTCAACAGCAGGTGATCCTGGCGGTGCGAAGTAAAGTTCTCAGCCTCAACATCATTCCTTCCCTGACGCCGGCCAACCTCGTGCGTATTGCGCGCCAGTTCGGCGAGAGTGTCCGAACCGATCTCTCCATTGAGGAAATGTTCACGCTGGCGCGCACGGTCAACGACATCCCCGACGGCGGCATTCGCCAGGCGGTGATCGACTCCTCGATGGTCTACGACGGGGAGGGCTACACCTTGATCGGCCGGTGGGACAAGATTTATGCAACCGTCGCCGACCTCTTCGGCACCGGCTCGATTTCTGTAGCACCGCCGCCCACCCCAGTGCCCTCGACCCCAACCCCGACCCGCGCCGTGGCCGTCCTTACCGATACTGGTGATCTGCCCGCCGCTCCCGGTCCCGGCGCAACCGGGAGCGCGCGGATTGAGGTCCGCAACGGGACAACGATCGCCAATCTCGAAGAACGCGGTGCAGTCTACCTGCAGCAACTCGGCCTCTTCGTGACCGGCATCGGGCCGGCCGAGCGCGACGGTTACCAGCACACGGTCCTCATCGTCTACAATCAAAATGCCAGCCCAACTGTGGTCACCCTGTCCGCGATGCTCAACGTCACTTCCGAGAATGTTATTCTGGACCCAGGGAGCCGCACCGATGTGGATATCCTGGTCATCCTGGGCAGCGATGTCGAGCGCCTCCTGCCCTCAGGCTGACCGCCTGACGCTGGAACAAACGTGCGGCCGGATGAAGAATAATTCCTTCATCTAGCCGCAGTTATTGACCCGGTCCACACGTTTCCCCGGCGTCACCCCACCACCACGCCGAGTGAGCTTTCGAGCCAGTGGCGCAGCAGATTGATAGCGCCGAGCTCGACAAACGTGAGCAGTAGCCCGTAGACCACGAAGGGCGCAAGCTCAGCCAGAGTACGGAACGAGCCCTCGCGCCGAGTCGCAATCACGACCAGCGCCACATTTAGCAGCCCCACCAGCGTGAGCACTCCCAGCCCTGATAAAACGGCGAGCGGCCAGAGAAGCCACGGCGCTTCGCTCAGCACCACCGCACTGATCGCGAGTGCGAGGAGCGCCAACCCGGCCAGAATGCGGCCAGTGACGGCGGGCACGTCTCGGCCGTCGCACCAGACCGTCATATTAAAGAGTGGAAACAAGATCCCGCCCATCGCGACGCCGTCAAACGCGCCGGTGAGAAGGCGCAACCAGTTGCGCGGCTCGTAGGCCGAGGGCGCACCTGGGATGAGGGTCAACAGCGAGTTGAGGCCATCAACCCCCATGACGGCAATGAAGAGCAGGAAGAGTCCCAGAACCGGTCCCCCCGGGAACGTACGCGCCTTGGGCCGAACCGTGGCGAGCGCGGCCAGCGTGGCCAACGCGCTGAGGTAGATACCGGTACAGCGGGCACACAGGGGAAGTTGGTGCCCCGCAATGCTGAACGAGTGCGACGGAATGCGGTGGCAGACCGCGTAGGCCAGCGTATTGGCATCGAGCAGCACAATCGGCCAGGGAGGCATCACGATGAAGGCGATCAGGAGCGCCACCAACGCCACGACACCCAGCCCGGCAGCCCGGCGGCTCACAAGTACTCCTCGAAGCCCTGCGTGAAGGCGTCTTGCACGCCCTGCATCAACGTCAAGACGCCTGGCCGTGGCGTCGGATCGACGTGCAGGGAGACCAACTCATTGAGCCTGAGGCGGCCGTCGCGCTCCAACGACTGCACGAGACTGGCCCGCCAGATCGCATCGAGAGTGAACTCGGACATCGCTTCTCATCCATCCTCTTGCCATCGCAGCCACACCGTCGCTTATGAGTATAATCGTCCGGCGTTCCTCGGCCAGCCGCCGGCCTCAATTCGACAGAGTGGCCGTTTCGCGGCACAATTCGGGCAACCACGGCCTCGCACGGCTGGTGATCGGCGATTTGGCACGGCGGGGCTCAGTCACATCCCGAGGGAGAGTATTCGGATGAACATCGGCCCGGTCGAGATGATCCTGATTATCCTGGTCCTCTTGCTGGTATTTGGGGGGCGCCGGCTGCCTGAGATCGGCCACGGTTTTGGGAAGATGATTCGTGACTTCAGGGAGACGGCCCGAGATAGCACCAAGACAAAGTCATGAGGCAGCCGTCGCCTCCCGGACGCGCCGCGTCCCGGCGGCACAAGGAGCGCGAGAGGCCTTACGGCGCGAGCGCAGCCTCCCGACCTGGGCTTCGGCCCTTTGCCTGTCGCCGGCACCGGCCAACCGACGCGCAGGCTCTCGCACCGCCCTCGACAGGTGACCGTGAGGCTTTTCAGGTTCGCTGAAGTCGGGAAGCATCGCCAGCCTGATCCGCCCGAAGGAGGCGGCCGGGGATTGGCCGACCCATCGCCTTGCTCGCGGAGTGCGTGATGATTATCTCGCTTGACTGTGGCATCAGCAACATTGACGTCGTCGCCGGTGACGAAAATGGCGTGATCTACCAGGGATGGACCCTTCCCTCGCCTGGAACCATCGAGCCGACTCTGCTAACGACCGTACTGGACGCGAGTGGCCGTTACGCCGACTCGGTCCATCGTTTTGTGGTAACAGGGGGCCGTTCCCGCTGGCTGCCCGCGGAGGTCGCCGGCCGGCCGGTGCAGGTCGTCGATGAGATTCTGGCCATCGGGCGGGGTGGAGTGGTGTTGGGCCAGCTGGACGAGGCCCTCGTCGTAAGTGCCGGCTCGGGGACAGCCCTCGTCGCTGCGCACGGGCGCCAGTTTCACCATGTTGGCGGCTCGGCTGTCGGTGGCGGTACCCTTCTCGGCCTGAGCCAGCTCCTCCTCCAGACTTCCGACCCGGCTGAGATTGAGCGTCTGGCGCAAGCGGGCGTCAGCGCGGGAGTAGATCTCACCATCGGCGAGGTGATCGGCGGGGAGGTCGGCATATTGCCGGTGGATGCGACCGCGGTGAACTTCGGCCGGGCAGCCCGTCCCGGCCCGCCGCCCGCACGGGCCGACATCGCCGCCGGGTTGACGACGCTCGTCGCCCAGACCGTCGGCATCCTGGCCTGCATCAGCGCTCGCGGGCTCGGCCTCGACCAGATCGTGATCCTCGGCCACATGACCGATATGCCCTCAATCGTCGCGATGCTGCAAGCTGTCGGCCACCTCTACGGCCGGAGCGTGATCATTCCCCCGAGCGCCGGCCTCGGCGTCGCCATCGGCGCCCTCCACGAGGCGCTCGACCTCCCAGACCCCAGAGGCTGAGAGCCGCCGGACAATCGTGCCGTCGAACGCGCGGCACGACTCTGCCAGTGCACGAGCGCTATCGTGTGTTGGGCCCTGCCTTGTCGCTCCCCTCAACGCCAGGGGCGGCCGCCGCCCGTGAGGCGCCGACGCAGCGAACTCAGCCGGCGAACTCGTTGAGAATGGCACGCAGCACGATGCTGTCGATGTTGGCGCCGGTCAGGATGGCCACGACCGTCTGGCCGCGCACATCCAGATCCCCGGTGAGCAGCGGCACAATCGCGATAGCTGCGCTGGCTTCCACCACCAATTGCTCCTGATCCACCAACGTGAAGATCGCACGGCGGATCGTGGCCTCATCCGCCAGGAGGATGCGCTCAATGCGCTCGGCTGCGAGGGCGAAGGGCACACGACCGAAACCGCCCGCCAGGCCGTCCGCCAGCGTCGGCCCAGGGTCGTAGGGGTCAATCGCCGCACCCTGCTGAAGCGACAGCAGCGCCGCCGGCGAGGCCGCCGGCTGCACCCCGACGACCCGCGCCTCGGGCGCCAGCACTGCCGTGGCAATGGTTGTCCCCGCCACCAGTCCGCCGCCCCCCACCGGCACCAACAGCGTCTGGACCGTCGGAAGCTCGGTCAGAATCTCCAGAGCGGCCGTGCCTTGACCGGCGACCACGTCGGGATCGTTGTAGGCCTCGAGGTAGAAAGCGTGCTGGGCCTGAGCGAACGCCACGGCGGCGCGGTGGGCCTCCTCGTAGCTGCGCCCCACCTGGTTGAGCCGCACCGGAAAGCGACGGAGCCTGGTCACCTTGGCGGCGGGGGCCGTTTCAGGCACGAAGATCGTCACGTTCGTCAAGCCGAGCATCGTCGCCGCGTACGCCACGCCGAGCCCGTGGTTGCCGGCCGACGCCGTGACTACCGGCCGAGTGCGCTCGGCCAGACGACTGGCCGCGTTGAGCGCCCCACGCACCTTGAAGCTACCCGTCGGTTGCTGACTCTCTAGCTTGAGCCAGACCTCAGCCCCGGCCTGTTCGCTCAACCCCGCACTCCGGACCAGCGGAGTGCGGCGCACGTAGGCCGCGATCCGTTGGTGAGCTTGAAGGAGGTCATTGATCGTGAGCATAGTTCAAAAGTTGAGGGATTCGGGCTGAGAGATCTGCCATCCCGGCACGGACGCGCCATCAACGAATCCAGGGCGAGACGTCCCGCGACGGCCCATTTCAGAGTAGCACGCAAAGGCTTCACTGAGAAATCTTGACGCGCGCTCCAGCTTCTCCACCCCAAAAGCCTCACGACCGATCGGCCTGGCTTCTGTAAGCCACGCCTTCCACGGTGGTCGCGCGCAACACACCGCACGCCTCCCCAGGCCTGGGAGCGCGGGCGTCTCGCCCGCAGGTCTGGTATTTGAAGAGAGCAACGACCTTCCAAGCCCCCCGACACAGCCCCGCCGCCCAGATCAACGTTGCGATGTCCCGTAGTTGAAAGGTTCGGCCACTACTCCCTCATCTTTCTCGACGGTCCGCGCGTCACGATTGACAGCGATTGTGGCTGTCGAAAAGAAAGAGCGATGCTCAGCCTGAAGACGCGTAACAGCCAGGTCAAAATAGGTTGGCTGAATTTCGACACCGATACTGTTCCTGCCCCACAAACTTGCGACCAGGTTCGTCGTTCCGGTCCCCATGAAGGGGTCCAGGACCGTATCACCCACGAAACTAAACATCCGGATCAATCGCTCGGCCAATTCCATAGGGAACGGCGCCGGATGGTCGCGGGTAGAGGCACCCGGTAACTGCCAGATTTGCTGGAACCAAAGGCGGTGCTCATGTTCTGGAATCACGCTGAGCACCCGTTGAGCCAGGCTTGGTTTGCGATAGCCTCCGGCTTTCCGCTGCATAAGAATGTATTCGATGTCGTTCTTGATGATTGCATTTGGCTCGTACGGCTTTCCCAGAAAGCTCGATCCATTTTGGACTTCCAGGGCGGCATTCGCGATCTTATACCAGATGATTAGCGCCAGGGTATCAAAACCAAGCAGGCGACAACGCTCCTGGAACGAAGCGTGCAGCGGCATCACCACGTGGCGGCCAAAGTGACGCCGCGACAGACAGACATCGCCGACGACGATAATCAGCCGCCCACCTTTGACTAACACACGCAAACAATGGTGCCAGACTCGATCCAGTTCATCCAGAAACTCGTCGTAGCCTTCAACATGACCGAGTTGCCCCTCAGAGTCCTCGTACGTTTTCAAAGTCCAATACGGTGGGGAGGTCACAATCAGGTGGACACTCTCATCGGGGATCATATCGAGCTGCCGGGCATCGCCGAGATACATAGTGTGCGCCGTTGGCACCCGGCGAACGGCCTCAACGAGCGCAAGCGCCAGGGGACCCGACTTTGCAAGCGACGGGAGTGCCGTTTTAGGATTTTCAATCTCGACCCCGGCCAATCGAAGCACCTCACCCGCCAACCGGGTAAGTTCCCGCCCGCTGCCGCTTCCGTGCTCAACCATGTGCTCTGCCTCCCATTCCAATCCCTGGATTCCGCTCTACGACTGCCTGGCTCAGGCAGTCGAAACAAGCCTGGACTTCAGCCTCAGGTGAGAGGACAACTGCTCCTCGCGAAAAGTCAACTCGAATGACCGCGAACGCCTCGATTGTACCAATACTCCACGACGGCGCCGCACGTCCTGAGATGGATGTGAGCCGCTCTACCAACCAACTGACACCAACTCGGGCCGCTTTGGAACTCGCGGCCCGGCGACTCAGATCGGCGGCGGGTCTGCATCACTTTGACGGGCGCCAGAAGCGGAACAATGCCCCCGTTTCTACCGGAGGGTATGGCCGGGACGAGACAAGCGTCTGTGGGGTGGAGACACCGCCGTGCTGTCCGCCAGACAGCGATTAGAGCGCCAGGCCGTGGCGATGGATCTGATACTGGACAAACACGGCAAAACCCAGGAATAGCGCCGCGCCACCGACAAGCGCCAAGAGGACGAATGCTGAACGACGACGTCGGCGTGAGGGTACCGATTCTCGCACGAGGAATCCTCCTTCATCGAGAGAGAAGCTTCTCAATGAAGGGAGGATAGTCGCTTTGCGGCTGCGCGTCCGCGACCTGGATCTCATCATCGCCCCTTGAAGTGCAGCGAGTGGAACTTCTCACGAACCGCGATCGCGGTCCTTCCCTACTATCGGCGTCGAGGAAAGTGGATCGTCTCCAAAAGAGGTATCCGGGTATGGACAACTGTCGAGAATGACGCAGCGGCGTGGTATACTCAAGATCGAACGTGACAACAGTTCGGGCAGTTCGAAGTCCACCGGGCACTGGACCGATGGGTGGCAAGGAGCGACGGCTCTTCGGCAATGAGGTGCCGGCAAGGAAGCAAACAATGTTTCTTGATACTTATTCCGCTGCTCCCGGCGGATCTGGCGATCCGCCGGCTGAGGTGGCCATCCAGGCCGAGCGGCTGAGGAGTTACGTTTCTTGTTCCTTGCTCCCTGCCGCCGGCGTGAAAAGTGTCCGAGCCATTGAAGTGGACGAAGAGCGGCCTCCCCTCGCAAAGGATCGAGATCATGTGTGGACGGTTTACCCTCACGACCTCAGTTGAGACCCTGGTGGAGAGCTTCGAGCTCAGCGCTGCCCCACCTGAGCTCCCACCGCGCTACAACATCGCGCCCACCCAGCCGGTCGCGGCGGTGCTCGGCGATGACGAGGAGCAGCGCCGGCTGGCATTGCTGCGCTGGGGGTTGATCCCGGCCTGGGCCAAAGACCCCGGCATCGGCAATCGGATGATCAATGCGCGGGCCGAGACCGTGGCGGAGAAGCCCGCCTACCGCGCCGCCTTCCAGCGGCGGCGGTGCCTGGTGGTGGCCGATGGCTTCTACGAGTGGCAACGGCTCGAGCGGGGCAAGCGCCCGATCTACATCCGCATGGCCGACGGCCAGCCGTTTGCCTTCGCCGGCCTGTGGGAGCACTGGCAGGGGCCGGACGGCTCGCCGATCGACTCTTGCACGATCCTGACGACCACCCCGAACGAGATCATGTACCCGATCCACAATCGAATGCCGGTCATCTTGCTTCCCGAGGCCTACGACCTCTGGCTCGACCCCTCAGTGCAGGCCGCCGGCCCGCTGCTACCGCTCTTGCGGCCCTACCCGGCCGAGGCGATGACCGCATTCCCCGTCAGCCCCCTGGTCAACAACCCGGCCAACGATGACCCGCGCTGTATCGTGCCCCTGGACGAGCACCGGGTGTAACCGAACGGTAAATGTTCGGGTGCCGCAAGAAGGATAGAGCGCCGGTGTCGCCGGTGCGAGCAGTTCGTCGCAGATCGCTGGGTTCTCGACCGTCGTCTGCGATGACCGGCGTCCACATGTGGCACCGGCGTTCCGTTTTCTAAGGATTCGCATCCCTTCCATTCCCCGCAGTTCCTTCGCCTGGTCTTCACACAATCTTCACGTCCCGGCGCTACCCTCGGTACCAGGTCGCAATCCATCATTCCAACCTGGAGACAGGAACATGAATCGTCACCGCGTCGTCGCTCTGGGCTCTGCCCTGTTGGTCCTGGCCCTTCTCTTCCAATTCATCCTCGCCAGCCGCCCCGCAACCGCCGAGAGTGCTTCCACCGCGCCCCAGGTCACCAGCGTTGACGGCGCCTCCCTCAGCGCCGGGCGCTGGCCCTCCTCGGTCGATCTCTACACACTGAACGGGGTGACGGCTCCCGCTACCGCGACGCCGGGCAATCCCTCCACAGCGACCCCTACGCCCACGCCAACTGCGACGGCCGTGGCGGATCAATGCGTACGCGACGTGAACACCAACGGGCGGGGCGACATCGTGGACATTATGGCCGCCGCCAGTGCACCAGGCTGCGCGATCTATCTCCCTAACATCATCAGCCTCTGGCAGCAGCCCTGGCCGAGCCCCACCCCCACCAGCACGCCGGATGGCTCTCACGGCGCTAGTGCCAACTGGCGGGCCGAGGTTCAGGTGAGCAACACCGGTGGCGCCTCGGTCGGCGCGGTCGGCCGTACGCTGGCGGTAGACTCGCAGAACCATCTCCACGTGGTCTGGACCGAGAACTCGGGCGCCTCCTTCGACGTCTACTACGCTCGCTCCATCGATGGCGGCAAGACCTGGAGCGCCAGTCAGGATATCGCCAACAGCCCGCTCCCCGCCGTCAGCCCCAACATTGCGGTGGGACCCGACGATACGTTGCACGCCGTTTGGAATGATCGCCGCGCGGGCGGGACCGCTCGTCTCTACTACAGCCGTTCCTTCGACGGCGGCACGACTTGGGAAACGCCCCGTGACCTGACCGGTCCGAACTCGTGCGACACCGCCGGCGCCAGCCTGTCCGTTGACGACCGCAACCGGGTGCACCTGGCCTGGCACGTCGGTACCCCAGCGGAAGGAGAACCACCGACCCAAGTCTTCTACACCCGCTCCTTGGACGCTGGCGATACCTTCGAGACGCCGCGCCGCCTGAACAGCACCGAGGCCCACGCTGCCTGGCCGCGCTTCTCAGTCGAGGGGACCACCGGCGACCTGATTGCCATCGCCTGGCGCGACAACCGCCGCAACCCCGACTGGGATATCTACCTGGCGGTCTCCGCCGATGGCGGCACCACCTTCACTGAGCGCGTGGGCCAGGCCTCCTCGAACCGCGACTGGGATCCCGACGTGACGGTGGATCCTGCCGGCGTCATCCACTTGAGTCTCATGACCTACCGCGCGGGCGGCGCCGGTGTCGCCGTGGATTATCAGCGCTCCACCGACCAGGGACGCACCTGGAGCCCGCCGATGACGCTCTCCGAAGCCTTCAGCCGCTTCCCCTTCTGGGCGCCCGACCACGACCACGGTGTGCTCTGGCTCTTCTGGAAAGACGAGCGCGATCTGGGCAGTGCAGGCTGCAGCGGCGAGAACCATTGCGCGGACATCGCCGGGAAGTACTCGACCGACGGCGGCCAGACCTGGAGCGAGATGGAGTTCGTTACCGACCTGGGGAGTACCGAGGTGAAGTTCCCTTCGCCGGCCGTGGGACCAGACGGCCGTCCTCACGTGGTATGGAGCGATCAACGCTACGGCCCGAGCCAGGAGGCCATGTTCGTCAGAAGCCGGCTCACAGCTCCGGCTGGCAGGCTGGCCGTGACTCCTGCTGCCACGGGGCGTACGGGGCCCGCTGCCGATGGCCCGCTTTCACGCCGGATCCGGCCGAGGGCTCGACCTGAACATTGATGGCGAAGAAAGAAGTCCTTGGACCTGCGGACTTCCTGGCTAGAATGATCTTGTTGGCGAATTCGGAAGAGGCCTGAACGGCCAGAAGCGAAGTGTATCGCGCTCACGCGCGATGCGCATGACTGGATCAAGCCGAGCACCGGAGGCGCGAGAGGAATCACAGCTCGCGCCGCTGGCCCTTACAAAGCGACTGACGACCCGCTCTTTCCGCGTGCTGCGCTGCGCCTGGTGCCCCTCCACGGCAGGCTCCGATCAGGCATCCCGGCGACTCCTTGACCGAGGTTTTGAGTAAGGAGGAATCAGTGGCCGACGAACTCATTCCCCGCGAGATCTACGAAGTGCCTGCCGCCATCCGGGCGACGCTCGCCGAGACACGAGTCGCGGCCCGACGGGCGGCCGAGGCGATCCGCGCACGGCCGTCGCGCCGGATCTATTTCATCGGCAACGGCACCTCGTATTACTCGAGCCTGGCCGCGACCTATCTCGCCCGGAGCCTGGCAGCGCCGGAAGATGCGTTGGTACTGGCCCGGCCGGCCGGCGATTTTCGCTACTTCACCCCGGCGCTCAGCCCGTACGACGTGATCGTCGGGATCTCCGCCTCGGGTGAGTTCCGCGACGTGCTCGCCGTGTTCGAGCGCCACCGCGGCCAGTGTCTGCTGGTAGGAATCACCCACGTCCCGGGCTCATCCCTCGCGCGCCTGGCCGACGTCACCCTTCTAAGCGGCGGCGGTCCCAGCCGGGTACCGGTGATGACGAAGACCTATGCCAGCACCTTGACCGCTGCTTATCTCCTGCTGCTCGAATTCTATGGCGCACCCGACCCGTACGTCGCCGAGCTTGCCGTGGCTGCGGATCAGTGTACCGAGGCCATCACCCAGGCCGACCGCCTGCTGCCTGAGCTTGTCCCCCTGGTTGCTCCTTTCGAGCACGCCTTTTACTTTGGCGCCGGCAGTGGATACGCAGCCGCGCTCGAGGGCGCGCTCAAGATGAAAGAGATGGCGCTGCTGCACGCGGAGGGCAGCGAGACGTGGGAGATGGCCTCCGGCCCGGCGACAATGGTCGGCATCCACACCCTCTGCGTCGCGCTCTACACGGGCGGCCCAGGGGATGCGGCCACTGTGGATGGCGCTCAGCACGCCCGCCGATGGGGAGCGCGCGTGGTCGAGATCGGGCCGCGCCCGGCACCGGTCGATCTGCACCTGCCCGCCGCGGCCCTGGGGCATGACGCGTTTGCACCGCTGCTGCTGGTTTCGGTCGAGGCGCTGCTGGCCTATCGCGTGGCGCGGGCGCGAGGCCTGACCCCCGACACACCAACCTGGCGCGACCGTTACTCCTCACAGGGGATGACCCACATCATTGGAGCACCAGAATGATGGACCGGCGGGCAATTGGCGTAGATATTGGTGGCACCAACACCAAGATCGCACTCGTCGCCGCGGGCGGGGACATCCTACGACAGACAACCCTTCCCACCGGTACCCACGGCGATCCGGCGCCCTTTCTCCGGAGCCTGATCGAGGTGTTGGAGGGGCTTGTCGCGCCCGGGATGACCGGCATTGGCCTCGCCCTGCCGGGGCTCTTTGCGCCTGACGGCCGCTCGGTCATCCACAATCCCAACACCCCCGCCCTGGTAGGAATCGACTACTTCGCGCTCCTCGACCGGTTCCATCTCCCTATCCGCCTGGAGCAGGATCTTAACGCGCCGGCATTGGCCGAGTACCACTTCGGCGCCGGTCGGGGCATCAAACGGCTGATGGCTGCGGCGATTGGCACTGGCCTCGGTGCGGCGGTGCTGGTGGACGGCATTGCGCTGCGCTTCGCCGGCAACACCGCCGGCGACAACGGGCACATCATTCTGGTGCCCGGCGGGCCGCACTGCAGCGCCGGCTGTAGCGGCTGTGCCGAGGCGCTGGTCGCCACTCCGGCGATCGAGCGGGCCGCGCTGCGGGTGCGGGACGACCCCCGGGCGGCGAGCCTCCGGACTGAGGCTCGCGACGGCCGAATTCCTGCCCGCGCGGTGATCGCAGCGGCCCTCGCCGGCGACCCGCTGGCCGGCGAGATCGTGGGCGGGATCGGAGGATGGCTCGGGCAGTGGCTCGCTTCACTCGCACCGATCTTCCTGCCCGACCGAATCGTCGTGTGCGGGGGCGTCGCCGAGGCCGGCGAGCCTCTGCTGTGCGCCGCGCGGGTACGCTTCACCGAGCTCGCCTCGCCAGACTACGCGCGCTGCACGATCATCCGCGGTGCGTTCGGCGGCCAGGCGGGCGTCATCGGTGCGGCCACGCCCTTCTTGTTGCACCGTTAGCGGCGACGCGCGGGGAGCAGGCGCAGTTCGGGCGATGAAACCGAGCGGGACCAGGAAGAGACCGGTCCCGCTCTGCGCTTGGATGCCCAGGTCTATCTCAGACTCAGAGGCGCCGTATCCACCCCTCCTCGCATGCGCTCCAACCGAAGGAGGCTCCCGCGACCGTCGGGAGGGCGGAAGGGGATGAATCACCGTGGCCGGGCAGCCACCAGGAAAGCAACGCTGTTCGCCCACGGGACGACCTGGTTGGCGAGTTGACGCTCGAAGAGGGCTCGAAGGGCCGCCAACTCGTCGGAAGTGAGCGTGGCGGCGAGATGATCGGCGTAGCTGGGGCGAAAGCCCGGCCCCGAGGAAGCGAACCAGCGCTCGAGGAGCGCGGGGGTGATCTGTTGCTCTACAGTCTGGGGCTCGACGTCGAGGGTGACAACCACCAGCCTGACAGCCTCGGCCGCCTTGCGAAGATCGTCGGCATCCCAGTTAACGAGTGGGGTCGAAGGGTCGGCGTAGATCGCCTCCTCGGCGGCCACCACTTTCGCCGCTACGTCGGCGCCAAGCAGCGCCAGGTCCGCTAGCGTGTGCAGCCGCTGCGCCCGGCGCAGCAGCGCCTCAGCCAGGACCAGGCACCCCTCCGGCGCCAACAGCCCGGCAAGCAGGCGCAGGGCCGCCGCTTTGTCCGGCAGGCGGCCGAGCGCATTCCGCCCGACGATGACGTCAAAGCGGAGCACCTCTGCGGCCGGCGAATCGACCGTCTGAGCCGCTCGGACCAGCGCCGGCAAATCTGGCAACTCGCCCACCAACACGACTGGACGCTCCAGTTCCGGAAGCCGGGTCGCCTGCTGGCGGAGGGCCGCGGCGCTCTGCTCGTCCTGAGCCAGCGCCCATACGTGCCCCTCGGGCGCCCGCCGGACGGCCTCCCAGGTGAGCAGGCCACTGGTGGCGTTCAAGTCAAGAACGACGTGGTGGCGCTGGACCCCGGCGGCGTCGAAGAGCCGGTCGCGAAGCGCCCCGAGACGCACCCCGGCACCGGAGATGGTACGCTGCAGCCAGCGGTCGCGGCTGCGGTCGGTCGGGCTGGTGGTGAGCACCTCGAGCGGCGCGACGGCACGCCCCTCGAGCATCGCCGCCAGTTGGGCTTCCCGTTGGCGCGCGACGCGATCGCGGATTGAGCGCTCGTAGCCCTGGTCGGAGGGCAGGTAGAAGGCTTTGCCCTGGAGCATGTCGGGGAGGTATTGCTGGGCGACCCAGTGGTCGCGGTAGGCGTGCGGATAGAGGTAGCCCTCGCCGTGACCGAAGCCCTCTTTGTCGCGGCTGGCGTCGCGCAGGTGGGCCGGGATGTCGGCCTCGCGCTCCTGCTCGACCGTGGCGAGGGCGTCGAAGAAGGCCATCGTAGAGTTGCTCTTGGGTGCAGTCGCCAGGTAGAGCGCAGCCTCGGCCAGGTGGAAGCGGCCCTCGGGCATGCCGACGTACTCGAAGGCTTGGGCCGCCGCGACCACGACCCGCAGGGCATTGGGGTCGGCCAGCCCAACGTCCTCGCCGGCGAAGATCAGCATGCGCCGGAAAATGAAGCGCGGGTCCTCACCGGCGTAGACCATCCTGGCCATCCAGTAGAGGGCGGCGTCAGGGTCGGAGCCGCGCAGGCTCTTGATGAAGGCCGAGATCGTGTCGAAGTGAACGTCGCCCTCTTTGTCGTAGAGCACCGCGCGCCGCTGGATGCTCTCCTCGGCCACCTCGCGCGTGACGTGGATGGCGCCGTCCGGGCCGGGCGGCGTGGTCTCCACTGCCAGCTCCAGGGCGTTGAGCACCGCGCGAGCATCGCCGTTGGCGACGTTGACGAGGTGGTCGAGGGCGTCGCCATCGAGCCGGATATCGAGCTGGCCGTAGCCGCGCTCGGGCTCGGCGAGCGCCCGGTGGGCGACCGCGCGCAGCTCTTCCTCGGTGAGGGGCTTGAGCTGGAAGATGCGACTGCGGCTGACGAGGGCCTTGTTGACCTCGAAGTAGGGATTCTCGGTCGTTGCACCGATCAAGATCACGGTGCCGTTCTCGACCCAGGGCAGCAGCGCATCTTGCTGAGCCTTGTTGAAGCGGTGGACCTCGTCCACGAAGAGGATCGTGCGCTGGCCGTAGAGCGAACGCCGCTCCTGGGCCACGCTGATCGCCTCGCGAATGTCCTTGACCCCCGCAAGTACCGCGTTGATAGCGATAAAGTGCGCTTTGGTGCTGTTGGCGATCACCCGGGCCAGGGTGGTCTTCCCGGTACCCGGCGGCCCGTAGAAGATCACCGAAGAGAGTTGATCGGCCTGGATGGCGCGGCGCAGCAGCCGGCCGGGCCCCACGATGTGGGCCTGGCCCACGAATTCGTCCAGCGTGCGCGGCCGCATCCGCGCGGCCAGCGGCTGGGTAGCCTCAATTTCTTGTTGGCGGGCGTGCTCGAACAGGTCCATGGATGATAGCCGGTAGCAACGAGCCGATAGCAACATTGTAGCCAGGTGGCCCGGCAGGGAAAGTCGCGGAGGAGAAGGAGCATGAGCTGCCTTCCCCGCCGAAAATTTCGAGACTCGTATCCGGTCCAGACTCGAATCGTCCACAGGCCCGGATCTTGCTGCCCCGATGGGCGGTCCGGAAATGGTGCCCGCGGCGATGGGCGCACCGGAGCCACCGGCCTCCACCAAGCCTACCGCGGCGAGAGCTACTACGAGCGGCCGGCGGTCAAAGCAAGTCACTACCGCTGGTTGGTCGCCACGTACCTCTTTGTGGGCGGCCTCGCAGGGGCGGCGCAGCTCATCGCGACGGTCGCCGACCTGCTGGGCCAGACGCGCGACCGGACGATTGTCCGTACGGGGCGCTACCTCGCCCTGGTGGGCGCCATGGTGAGCCCGGTCTTGCTCATCCTGGACCTGCACTCCCCCCGGCGTTGGTTCAACATGCTGCGCATCTTCCGCTCGACATCGCCGATGTCCATCGGGAGCTGGACGCTGCTGGGCTTCGGCACCCTCAGCGGGCTGGCCGCGGTCGGCCAGGCGCTGGAGGACCTGCTCGGCGCCACCATCGGCCGGCAGATGGCGCGCTTGTTCGGGCTGCCGGCCGCCGCGTCGGGCGCAATGACGTCGATCTACACCGGGACCCTTCTCGCCACAACCAGCGTCCCGCTCTGGGCATCCGCCCACCGGCTCCTGCCCGCCTGGTTCGGTGCATCGTCCACGGCCAGTGCCTCGGCCGCACTCTCGCTGATCCTGAACGCGGCTGGTGCGCCGAAGAGCATTCGGCGCCGGCTCGAGCGCCTCTCGCTGGTGGCCGCGGCGGCCGAGCTCGGGGTGGCTCTCGCCATGACTCGCCGCTGGACAGAGCAGCGCCTCGCAACACCCCTTGAGCGGCAGCCCATCAAAGGCGTGTACTACGTCGGCGTTCTAAGGCTCGGCATGATTGGCCCCCTCATCGTACACGCGGTGCAGACGCCCACGGGTCGCCATTCGCGGACTATGTCGAGCGTTGCAGACATCGCCACGCTCGCGGGCGCCTACGCCGAGCGCGCCGTCGTCATCTTCGCCGGCAACAACTCGGCCCGCCGCCCCACCGACTACTTCGAGTTCACCCAACCCTCAGAGCTTGCCACGAACGGCGCTGGCGCCACTGCACCCGCTCCCCGGGCAGCCGGGAGCTATCAGCAATGAGATCAGCAGATATTGGCGTTCGCGACCGGACTCGTACCACCGACGTACTCGACCGACTCCACCAGGAAATGCTGACGGAACTTGATCAAGCGCTGCAGCAAGAGGAGCCGCTGGAGCTCAAAGCCAGGGTCACCGCCGTCCTTCGCACGGCGGTTCAACTCCGCGATGATTTGACCACCAGGCTACGCGAAGCGCGCACCGAGAATGACCGGGATCGCCTGCGCGGCGCCCTCGACCAGGTGAACGTAGCCATCAGCCTCCTCGCCGCCGTCGAGTACCCGATGGTGGGAATCCAGCGCAAGTCCTTGGAGACCGCTCGCGAGGTGCTGGAGAGTGTGAAGTTTTCTTGAGGCGAGGTAGCAAGGGGAGCAGGCTCAGCACGGGAATAACCTCAGTGCTTTCACCGGCTCAAGGGTCCGTCGTTGTGCGGATGCGACGCACGAGACTCCTCGACTGAATGGCCAACCGGAGATGCAGCGAGCGGCCGATGGAGGCTCTCAGGAAGAGCGATATGCTTCAGGTGTCAATCCACCCGTAGCAACTCGGCCGCACCACGCGGCCCTCCAAAGGAGCCATTCATGATCCACAAGCGATTTCTCCTGTCTGGCCTTGTTCTCGCGCTCGCCCTGACCGTGGCCGCGATTGCCGCTCCTGCCCTGGGCGCGCAGACCCCCACGGCGGGCGGCACCCAGCTCCCCCGCACCATCACCGTCGTTGGGCAGGGCAGCGTCACGGCTGCGCCCGAGCGGGCCCGTCTGAGTGTGGGCGTTGAAAGCATCGCCACGTCAGCCCAGACCGCCAGCAAGGACAACACGACGAAGATGGACGCAGTGTTGGCGGCGCTGAAGAAGGCCGGAATCACCGACAAAGACATGCAGACCAACAACTACTCGATCTGGACTGAAAGCATGCCCGGCGAGGGTTCCGATGCCCAGCCCAAAGTCCGCTACCACGTGACCAATCAGGTGACCGTCGTCGTCAACGACCCCGCGAAGGTCAGCGACCTGCTCGACGCCGTGATCGCGGCCGGCGCCACCAGCATCTACGGTGTCAACTTCGAGGTCAAGGATACCGGGGCACTGGAGGGCAAAGCCCGCGCCGCGGCGATCCAGGATGCGCAGGCCCGCGCCGCCGATCTGGCCAGACTCACCGGCGTCAAGGTTGGCCCGGTGGTTCAGGTGAGCGAGGTGATTGGAAACGCCCTGCCCTACCGTGAAGCGGCTCAAGGAATGGGTGGTGGCGGTGGCCCCCAGATCAACCCCGGCGAGCTGACCTTCAACAGCCAGGTGCAGGTTACCTACGAACTGCTCCGTTGACACTCCCACGGTTAGAAAGATCCTGTTGGCGAAATCGCCTTCCGGGAGGGCGAGCGGCTCGTAGTGCGCGCTTCAGCGCGCTGTTGCACGTTTCCAATTGAACCTGACCGTCGCTGTCCGGAGCTGGGCGAGGAGCCGGGCGATTGAAATCGCGGCTGGGGGCCTCCGGCCGGGCGGGCCCCTCCGGGCCCGCGGTGTATCAGCGTCGATTGGAACAGCGTAAGAGCAACTTCAGAACGATTGCACTTGTGCGCGAACGTCTCTCATCCAGTCGGCTTCAGCCGACTTTGGCTATCAGCCCTGGAATTCATTCCTGGGCGGCCGGGCGGTTGCTCCGGGCAGACGCCCGGTGTGTCAGATTCATGTGGAAAAGGGCAACAGCGCGCACTCCAAACCGGCGCCCGCGACGTGTACCAATTCGCCACCAGTGTCTTAGAAACCGTGGGATGCTCGCTTCTCCCCGACGGGGGACACCCTTACCGGGCGATCTCGCCTGGGGACACCCCGCAGGGTGAACCGGGCGTGCCTTGCCTGCAAGGTCTTCCCGCCCGTCCACGAGCGATTACCGTCCCGGCTGTCCGACGGGACGTACAGTCTGATGAGAGCACGCGAGCCAGCTTGGTTTTCGCCAGGCTCAGAACTCTATCGGTTTCCCCCGGCGGGGGCGCCCAGGCCGAGAGCCCGCGCGTGGGGGCGCCCCTCACCCCCTGCGGGGGGAGCCCTACCCCGCGGGGTACGCCCAAGCGAGAAGGTCTCACCGGGGACCGCCCCTCAGGGCGAAGCGTCCCCCTCGACGCCAGGGGGTACCCCTCAGGGCAGGGCGTACGCCGCGGGAGACTCGCCGCCGCAACCGCCGACCGATACGATTGTCCCCGACGGGGGATGCCCTTACCGCGAGGTGGACGCTTGGGGGCGCCCCGCAGGGCGGAAAGGTGCTCACGAACGATGATAGCACCCAAGTGCGACAGAGACAATCGCTTCGCGCCCTGAGGCGAATCCAGAGCGGACCGCTCTTCATTCGCGCTCAGCGCCGAAGGGGTTCTCAACGTTGCTTTTCGCATTGCGCTCGATTCATCCCAGGGCTGGAAGCCCTGGGCTTTCTCTCGCGAGGTTCTGTAACTGCGCCGCAGGTTCGCTCCAGGTTGTCCCCTACGGGGGAGCCCCTGCCCTGAGGGGTACCCCTACCCCGCGGGGTGAAGGTTGAAGGTTCGGATGCTACCGCCGGTACCAGGCGCCAGCCTTGCACCGGCACTGTCCAACCTTCAACCTCCTCCCCTTCCACTCTTCGTGCTGAGGCGCACGACAACTCCCTGCGTTCCATCTACCAAAAGTTCCTCACCCTCCTGAATGAGACCCATCACGCCAGAGATGCCCGAGACGGCGGGGAGGCTATATTCCCGGGCGACGACAGCCCCATGGCTCAGCTGGCCCCCGCGCTCGGTGATGAGCGCCGCGATGGTCGGGAAGATCGGGGTCCAGCCGGGATCGGGGCTCGTGGTTACCAGGATGTCGCCGGGGGTGAGGTGGACGAAATCGGCAGGCGAGGCCACCAGGCGGGCGGGACCGCGGGCGATACCGGGGCTCACGGGGCGTCCCCTGAGCGTGCCGCCGCCCTGCTCCTGGCGCAGCGGGCGGTTGCCCCGCAGGAAGTCAGGATAGTGCCAGCCAGGTGCCAACGCTGCCTGGCGCCGCAGCACTTGCAGCCGCAGGAAGCGCCGAGCCGCGCGTTGCCCCAACGCAGCGTCGGGCGCGGCGTCGAGCAGCTCCTGCCAGGTCAGGCCAAAGACGTGCTCGGGCGTTTCCAGGTGGCCAGCCCCCGTCCAGAGCACACCGAGATCGAGGGCCACGCCCCGCTGGAATGCGAGCAGCTCTTGCCAGCGGAAGCGCTGGTCCTCGCGCAGCCGAAGATAGCGCCGCGTCAGCGCCAGGAGGCCGGATGAGCGCAGGAAGAGAAGCGGGAGGGAGCAGGGAAAAAGGGAAGCGGACGTATCGCCTGCCTGCCGCCGTTCATCCGCCCGGCCAGCCTCTGCCACAGTCAAAATCAAGTCGAAGAGCTGGCGGGGCGCCGCCCGATACGGCGGGTCGGAAAGGTCGAGGCTGAAGAAGCGGTGGCCATAGGCATCCAGGAAGGTCCATACCGCACGAACGAAGGGGCTGTCCGGACCTGACAGTGCCGCAAGATCCGCGACCGTCTCGGCACCGGCTAACGCTGCCTTGATGGCGGGGCGGGCGCTGGCGCGCGTAGCCAGCGCGCTCACAGCCTGGTTGAGGCGCGCCGTGTGGCTGCCGCCGCCAGCCGTCAGCTCAGCCGCCAGGCGAGTGCCGGTGGCGTGATCGGTGAGCGCCTGGAGCACTCGGCGGAGCAGGCTGAAGAGCAGGTCGGTCCAGAAGAGGCTCCAGCGGTGAATCGCGAGGAGTCGCTCAGTCAGCGCCTGCGCCTCCCGCAGGAGACGCCGGGCCGTCTCCTGCCGCTCATCCGGGGGAAGATGGGATAGGCCGGTCGCCTCGACTCGCAACCGAGCCAGCCAGGCGGCCTGCTCGCCCTCGTAGCGCCGCCAGGTACCGGGATTGCTCCACGGAAGCGCCGCGCGTCCCTCGCGCCAGAGGACGGCGAGCGTGTTGCGCAGGAGGTGCGGCCCCCAGCGCGGCACGCGGGGCGCGCGGCGTAACGTGGTATCCCCGAGAGGGAAGTAGCGAGCGGCATCCTCCGGCAGTGCCCAGCCGGGGAAGAGTTTGTAGAGGCGCTGCCAGGCGGCTACCCGGCTGTACGGGTGACCGCACCAGAGTTTGAGCAGCGGCTCCTTGCCGAAGTCTACTGCCCCGATGAGGCGCAACGGCTCCCCAAAAGCCAGGTTGGCCAACGGCGCGGCGACGAGGGACCACCCCAGCGGCGAGACCGGCTGAGTGAAGCGCTCGTTGAGGAAGGCCGCCGTCCAGAGAAAATCGTCGCCGGGGAGGCGATCGGTGAAAAAATCTTCGACGAGGCCGGTGATCGGGCGTGCCTGGAGCAACCAGAGTCGCCGGCCATCCCAGGCCCACTCGACATCCTGCGGCGCGCCGAAGAGCGCACTCACCTGCTCGACCAACACAGCAACCTGGCGAACGACATCGTCGGGCGGGAGCGACGCGGCATCACCGCGCCCGTGGGCCGGGGCAGCGGGGCGATAGGCGATATCCCCACCAACAAGGCGCCAGGTGAGCGGGTCAGCCCGTCCACTCACCAGAGCCTCGCCCAGACCGGCGATGGCCTCCACCACGACAGTGTCCTCCCCGCTGAGCGGGTCGCGGGCAAAGACGACGCCGGCTGCCTGCGCGGCCACCTGAGACTGCACGATGACCGCCATGGCTACTGGCAGCGCGGCCCCGAGGTGCGCGCGGTAAGCGCGGGCCTCGGGGCTCTGGAGCGAGGCCCAGACCTCCTCGACGGCAGCGGGGATAGCGGCCGCATCGGTCAGCCCGAGGACCGTCTGCTGCAATCCGGCGAAACTGGCTCCGTCCAGGTCTTCGGCAACAGCCGAGGACCGGACCGCGAGGGCGGACGCCCCCTGCGCCAGGAGGGTGCGGGCGGCGGTACAAATCTCGGCCGCCAGGGCCGGCGCCATCCCGGCGGCCGTCGCCGCCGTGGTCAGAATAAGGGCGGGTGGTACCGGGAGGCCGGACTGGGCTGCTGCGGCCAGACGAGCGGCTTTGTAGCCAACGAGGGCCGGCTCGACCGCGGCCGGGTCGGTCAGTGAGACGAGAAGGGGGGATGGGTCATCGTGGGGAGCGGGCCTGCAGAGCGCGCAGCGCGCGCTTCAGACGCTGCCAGGCGGCCTGAACAGGACCGACATCGGCCGCCGCCAACGGGTCGGGCGCATAGCGAGCGCGAACGAAAGCCTCTGTGAGCACTTGCCAGTCGGCGGCCTCCTGGCCAAGCTCGGGCCTAAGTTCGTCAGCGTACTCAGCGGGTGTTTGCGCTGGACGGCGCGGGCGCCCCCCCTGGGCGGCGCGGTTCAGGTGGCTGAGGTAGAAGTAGCGCACCCGCTCGCGGGGCGACAGGCGGCCGAGGCGAAGGCGCGGCCAGAGGCTGCGGCCCGCATCGGGTGACCGGCGGGTACTAACTGCGCGCACGGCCGCCGTCAGCCTGGCGGCAACGGCACGCCTGCGGCCGTGGACCCACTGCCAGAAGGCTTCGAGCCAGACCAACAACCTGGCAAGCAGAGGAAGGCGGCGGAGTTCGTCGAGCCAGACACCGTGGGTGCGCAGGTACTCGCGCAGGATGTAGCCCACTACACCGAACAGCAGACTCCAAAAGAGGATCATCCGGAGGGCCTCGAACCAAAAGGCGTTGCCGGCGGGAACTGCGGCAACCTCCGGTAGTGGGGGAGGCGGAGGCAAGCGCAGATGTGAACTCTGACCGCGCAGAAGCCAGAGCAGAAACGCGAATGGTAATGCGATCAGGATCAACAACACGTTGACGACCAGGTAGGCCACAAAGCCGATGAGCGCCACGATGGCCTGAAGGGCGGCCAATAGCCCTCCGGCGTAGCTGGTCGGCAGCAAGGCGACCACAACGGCGACGAGAGCGATGAGGGCCAGACTTATCCCGCGCCAGCGCGGGATGAGCCGCTCGTCCACGTGCAGATCCTGGCTCAACCAATCGAGCTGCATCAGCGCCAGGTGAGCCTGGCTGAGCAAGGTCAGCCCGGCGATAAAGTAGCCGATGGCCGCCACGGGCGCCGCACGGGAGAACGGGCTCGGCCCACCTCGAGCGATCAGTTGCAGCCGCGGGAGCCCGGCGAAGATCAGCAGCAGCGCCCCGCCCCAGAAGAAACGCTGCACCAGGCGGTTCCGGGCCGTATTGCGGTCACCTCGGGCCCACTCGCCGCGGAAGGGCCGGCCCCGGGCGTCGAGATCGCCGGGGCGCAGTTCAAGCAATGCCAGGTCCGTCGCAATACCCATGGTCGCCTGCCATAGAACGGCCAGCAGCAGAAGCAGCACGGTAAATTCGACGTCGAAGATCGTCGTTGGGTGCCAGGCCCACTCCGCCAGAATAGCCCGAAATTGGTCGAAGGAAAGATCAATCAAGGTGAGCAGACGCAACAACAGCACCAGCACCCCAAACTCGACCAGGCGGAAGATGAGCCAGTCGCGGCCGCGGAGGGCGAGCCGCTCACCCAGGTGGCTCGAGGCGAGCGCCTCGAGCGTCACCAGGGCGACGGCGGGCAGGAACCACCACGGGGCGTACTCCGGGACCAGGACCCGGACCGCACCCAGGAAGACCTCCGCCAGGGCCAGCATCATGGCCGTGACAAGCAGCGCGCGAAATGCGCGGGCGGCGAACGTGTCGGTGAACATCAGGATAATCAGAATAGCCCAGAGACTCGAAATCGGTCGTCGTCCGAAGGATGACGGGCCACTCAACAGCCTGAACGTGACTGCCAGCAGAAATCGGCACTGAAGACGAATTCGGCGCCAACAACTCTCCAGTCTCTCATCGCTGATTGCCCGAAGCTTAGTGCGGCGGCAGTCAGACGTCAACCCGGGCCAGGCGTTAGCTCTCCGGCCAACGCGCCAGCGAGTCCTCGTCGTACAGCACGACAGTGGCCAGCCCGAAGGCCGCGGCGCGGGCGCGCGCCTCCCTCGGGGATGAGCGCAGAGCCGTCAGCACCAGGGTGACGGCAAAACCGGCCCGGCGCAGAGCGTAGGCCGCGCCGAGCACCTCGGCGCTGGGCTCCGGTGTGATGACGACGATCGTCGCACCCCACGGCGCCTCGTGAGCCACGACCCGCAGACGCTCAGGGAAGGGCACTCCCAGCGGGCCAACCTCGATCCGGGCCAACTGCTCCAGAATCAGCATCAAATGGGCGCGGCCAGGGTGTGGCACCAACAGCGGCGGTGGTCGGCCATCCGGAGTGAGCGGATCGCGCCCGTGGGCCAGCAGGCCGGCGGCCTGTCCCGCCTCGACGACCGCGTGGGCCAGGGATGCCGCCGCCGTCACGCCGAGCTCCGAAGCGACCCACCAGTTCGCAGTGTCGTATTCAGGCTCGTTGAGGTTGAGAACGATCATCGTCTCCAGGCTGATGGCAGGCTCCAGTTGCTTGGTCTGCCAGGTTCCGACCGCCGCGCTGGACTTCCAGTTGATCTGGCGCCAGGAGTCGCCTGGCTGGTAGTCGCGCGTGCCGATCACGCGGGTGGGATCTTCAAACAAGCGTTGCGCGTGCGGCAGCCGGCCGAAGGGCGTGCGGCTGGGAAGCCCGAGAGCCGGCAGTGGCACAATCTTGGGGTAGACGATCACGGGCGCCGGGGCGAACTCGAGAGTCATCGGACGGCTCATTCCCAGCAGGTCGCCCGTCCTGAGCCGCAGCGGGCCCAATTCGTAGTAGCCGCGGCGCGTCGCGATGAGCTCGTAGCGCAACCGGGCGCGCCCGCGGCCCGGCAGGCTGACAACCGCTCGGACGTCTGGCGGCGTGTGGACTTGGAGCGGCAAGCGCTCGAGGAGTTGGACCCACACCAGCGGCAAGCGGCTGGTGTTGGTAAGCTCCAACTCGACCT
Source organism: Ardenticatenaceae bacterium (assembly GCA_027493995.1). Taxonomy (GTDB): domain Bacteria; phylum Chloroflexota; class Anaerolineae; order Ardenticatenales; family Ardenticatenaceae; genus DOUV01. The sequence goes on from JAOSJS010000001.1 coordinate 780,453, forward strand.
CGCGCCGCTCGCCCAGAAAGAGTCGATCGTCGTAGCGGCGGGCGAGGCGCAGCGCCGGCAACCCGCGCCGCGCCCACCATGTACCGAGAATGAACAGGCCGGCGAAGAGGTAGAAGACGTAGAAGATGAGATCGTTGCGCAAGATCGCGGCCAGTATCAGGAGCAGGAGCAGAAACAGCGGAAGATCGGGCATAGGCCTCTAAAACGGCAGCCGCCGCCACACGCGCTGCCACAATCCGGGACGTTCTTCAGACGCCTCGCGCGAGCCGCCTGAGGTCGGAAGCCGGGGCCTGCGAACGCGTTTGGCACTGGTCACCAGGGCCTCCGCCACGCGCCGGCCCCGCTCCAGGGCCTCGCCGTAGAATTGTCGAAGCGTCTCCGGCGAGACATTCTGGCCCTCTGTCGCCCAGAGCACGACGGCCCGGCCGATGGCCAGGGTACCGGCATAGGCGACCGCAACCTTGGGCACAATTCCCGCCACGGGGATGAGCCCGACGAGCTGGCGAGCCACCTGCCGGAACAGGAAGCCTCCGCCCAACACGCCCACGATTTCGCCAATCAGCTGGCGCGGTTCGCCTTCTTTGCCGGCGGCGAGGGCGATCTTGTAGCCCATGATGAGCTGGTTCTTGGTCAGGATGATCAGGTCGCCGACGTTTAGAGGAATATCGAGCACCGGAATGATCTCAGCAATCCCGGTCGAGAAAGAGTAACTGGCATTGGCGCGGGCGGTCTCTTCGATGAGTTGCTCGAAGAGCGCAGGGCGGAGCGGTGGCAATTGACGGCCAAGCGCCAGGCGCAGACCAGGTGGCACGATCCCCAGCAGCGCCGGCGCCACCCGCTTCGCGACCGCATCTGCGTCCAGAGAGACCACCGTCACCCGGGCACTCCCACCCCGCTGCCCAACCGTCCCGGTCTGCTGGTTGGCCGGCAGGTCGGTGATGATCGTGAGGACTGGGATGCTTGCGGCGGTCAGGACCTTGCGACTCGCATGGAGGGGCTCAGGCAGATTCGCTGAGAGCCCGAGGATGATCGCTGCATCCACCTGACCCAGATCCCGAAGTTGCGCGGCATTCAGCGGCGGTTGGCGCACACTCAGCCAGCCGTGAACTTCACCACCGTCGGCCGCGCTCAGCAGCCGGGCCACCCGCTCGGCCTCGGCAACATCCGTGCCGACGATGAGCAGGCGAAAGGCTTGCTCGGCCTCGCGCTTGATGGCGTCGAGGTTGGTTTGGCGCAGGACGCGCCAGACGGCACCAAGTTGAAGTGCCCGGGTCACAATCCGGTCCTTGTGATAAATATGATATCTTTTTCTAAAGCAGGGCGATCGCTGCACCGGGTTGAGCGGTTCGAAGTCATTGTAGGCCAGACGTCTCCTCCGGAGGAAGCGGTCTCAGTCAGCACGGACCTCTCCGAGCGACAGTGGCGTCTCTCGCACGAGGTCGGCGAGAATTGCTTCGGGGGTGCGGCCGCGCAGTTGCGCTTCAGGGCGGACGATCAGGCGGTGGACCAGGGTGGGACGAACCAGCACCTTGAGATCGTCGGGCAACACGAAGTCGCGGCCACGAACCGCGGCCAGCGCCTGGCCGCCGCGCAGCAAGGCCAGGGTACCGCGTGGGCTGGCACCCAGGGCAAGATCGGGGTGGCGGCGCGTGGCCTGAACCAGGCTCACCGCGTAGTCGCGCAACGTCTCATCGATGTGGACCTCCCAGACCCGTGCGATCAGCGCCGGGACAAGCATCGTCGGCTCTTCCCCGGTCACCGGCGTGAGGGTCTCGATGGGGTGGCGGCCCTGCAAGCGCCGGGTCAGAAGACGCTCATCCTCGAAACTGGGATAGCCCAGATCAAGCTTAAGCAAGAAGCGGTCCAGTTGCGCCTCGGGGAGCGGAAACGTCCCCTCGTACTCGATTGGGTTTTGGGTAGCCATCACCAGAAACGGCCGGGGAAGCGGGTAGGTCACGCCGTCGGCGGTCACCTGGCGTTCCGCCATGGCCTCCAGGAGGGCCGACTGGGTACGGGGTGTAGCCCGATTGATCTCGTCGACCAGCAGGATGTTGACGAAGATCGGGCCGGGGCGAAACTCAAAATCGCCCGTGCGCTGGTTGAAGACCGAGACGCCGGTCACATCGTTGGGGAGCAGGTCCGGGGTGGCCTGAAGACGCTTGAAGCTGGCCCCTAACGAGATCGCAACGGCGCGGGCCAGCATCGTTTTCCCGACCCCGGGCACATCTTCAAGGAGCACATGCCCCTCAGTGAGCAGCGCCACCAGCAACAACTCGATGGCCGCGCGCTTGCCGATGATGACCCTCTCGACGTTCTCGACGATTGCCGCGGCGAATTGTGCGATCTGCTCGGCCACAGCAGCCTCCTCCGTGTCCGAGGCATTGTAGGGCAGAGCAGGGCGGTCCGCAAGGGACGTGCAGAAGCGATCACGGCGGAGTCAGAATGGCGGCCGCGGGGAGCAGGCGACCGGACGGTAGACAGCGGCGGACCGGGCCGGAATTGCCGGCTGGCGGCGCCTCACGGGAGCAAGAGCGCCACCGCGCGTGGCAGAGCGGTTTGGAGGATGGCCGTGGCCGGATCGAGAAGCCGGTGACCAACCTCAAGCCCCAGCGCGAGCGCGCCAACGAAGCAAGCTGTCGCCAGGAGCGTGCTAAAGAATGGCGTGCGCGGCGCGATACGTGAGCGGCTTCTTCTCGTGTGAGTCGTGGCGGGCCACGCGAGGGGTCGCTCGCATGCAACCGCGAGTGCTGTCCCGGTGCTTGGGCGCGATTGATAGCGGTCCCAAAGCGCGTAGCGAGGCCTGGGAGCCAGAGCAAGGGCTGTCGTCGGCCCGCGGCTCACCTGGCGGTGCCAGAGCGAGTATGGGTGCGGCTGGCGCGGCGTTAGCCCTGCCAGGCCTCGGAGGGCCTTGGGGTTACGGGGGTTGAGTGCCAACACCTGGATCAACGCGTTCCGGCGGTTGGCGGGGTCAGATTGGAGCGCCGCGAACCAGAGCCAGGCCTCTTCGTTGTCAGGGTGGGTTGCGAGGATCAGACGCAGTCGGGCGGTCGCGGCGACGGGGCGACCACTGGAGACCAGGTAGCGGGCGTCGGCCAGGCAGGCGATCATGCGGGCATCCTTCACAGCAGGGATGGACAGTCACCTTACCCGGGGTGGTGCTTCGGGTATTTCCAGTGTAGTGGACCCCGCGCCTGGCTCAATGGTACTTTGGCCGGGCCGGCCCGCAGCCAAACAGAGAGGCGGCGGGACTGCGATCGAATCACGGTCCCGCCACCACGGTCGTCGCTTTCAATACTTGAATGCCCCAGACTCGCCGGGGCCGCTGCCTGAATCGAGAAGTGTGGCCCGCGATGCGCGCTCCCTCGACCGGCAGCCGGCCAGCCTGAGCTGGATGGCGTAACTCACTTTCTATAAAAGTGGCGCGTTCGCGCCACTTTTATAGAAATATGAACACATCATCCTGAGCTGAACTAGCGAATCAGCGAGCGCTCTCCGCTGCGACCGTAGTTAATGAAGACAGTCTTGATCTCCGTAAAGAACTTGAGCCCTTCCTCGGACATCTCGCGCTCGCCGACCCCGGTAACCTTGGTGCCACCGAAGGGCAGTTGCGCCTCACCCCCGATGGTCGGCTCGTTGACGTGGATCATCCCGGTCTCGACTTCCTCGACGAAACGCATGACAGTATCGATGTCCTGGCTGAAAACCGAGGCGGTCAAGCCGTACTCGACGCCATTGGCAAACGCGATCGCATCCTCCACCGAGGTCGCGTTGGCGACGGCGAGGACCGGGCCAAAGACCTCCTCCTTGAAGATGCGCATGCCTGGCTCGACATTGTCGAAGATCGTTGGGGCGACAAAGTAGCCCCGCTCGAGCCCCGCCGGCCGGCGACCGCCGGTGACCAGGCGCGCACCTTCCTGCTGCGCGACCTGGATGTAGGTCAGGTCGGTCGTGAACTGTTTCTCATCCACGGCCGGCCCCATATCCACGCTCTCGTCCAGCCCAGGGCCAATCTTCATGGCCTCGGCCGTGGTGGTCAGCCGCTCCACCAGTTCGTCCTTGACCTCAGGGAAAGCGATGACGCGACTGGTGGCGGTGCAGCGTTGGCCGGTGCTGCCGAAGGCTCCACCGTGAATCGCGGTAACCGCTTTCTCCAGGTCGGCGTCCGGCAAAACGACGACCGCGTTCTTGCCGCCCATCTCGCAGGTCACCCGGATGCCACGCCGGGCCGCCTGCACGTAGAGCGCCGAGCCGACTTCGTTCGAGCCGGTGAAGCTGACCGCGCGGATATCGGGATGGTCCACGATGGCGTTTCCGACGATACTGCCCGGGCCAACCACCATATTGAACACGCCGGGCGGGAGACCCGCCTCCTCGTAGATCTCGACCAGCAACGAGGCGGTCGCCGGGGTGAGTTCGGCCGGCTTGAAGACAACCGTGTTGCCGGCCACGAGCGCCGGGGCCGACTTCCAGACCGGGATGGCCCACGGGAAGTTCCAAGGGCTGATCAGGCCGACCACGCCCAGCGGGCGGCGGACAGTGTAGGTGAAGGTATCACGCGACTCACTGGGCAAGGTCTTCCCCCCGATGCGGAAGCCCTCGCCCGCGTAGTATTCAAGCACGTTGATGCCTTTGACGACCTCCCCGCGCGCTTCGCGCAGGATTTTGCCCTCCTCGCGGGTCATCGCGCGCGCGATCTCGTCACTCCGGCGGCGCGCGATCTCTGCGGCGCGCGACAGCACCCGGCCACGCTCGGGTGCGGGCGTGTTTTTCCAGTCGCGCCAGGCCCGTCTGGCGGCGTCAACCGCGCGTTGCACGTCAGCCGCCGTCGCGGCCGGAAACTCTGCAATGACATCAGACGTATCGGCCGGATTGAGATTGCGAATGATCCGGCCTGATTGAGGGTGATACCATTCCCCGTCGATGTATGACCCTGTTTTCATGCGTGTTCCTCCTTGAACGTTTTGCCGTAAAACGTGATCCGTGAAATAGCACGGCGACCGAAGAGGCCAAAGCAACGCCGCTCTTCTGTTCACAGTTCACGTTTCAGAAGAGGGTGCCTCTCTTACTACCCGACATCTCCGAAAAGGAATAAACTTTCGGCCACGAATTGCACGAATGGACACGAAAGTGGAGGCGTCGGATTGCGAGGGCGGCTCTTTCAGAAAACTACTGCTTGCTGTGGAAGTGAGCCACAGTCATTCGCCAGAATTCCTCGTCCGCATCAGGGATGAACTCGGCGTAGTAGGCCAAACGATCGATGAGCCCAGCGTAGCGCGCCTCGACGGTGGCCGCCAGACGATCGGGGGGGGCCTCGACGGCGAAGGTGGCGAGCATCTCGTCGGTGACCAGCGCTGGCATCTCCGCCCACTTCTGCCGGGCGGCCAACCCCGAGAGCCGCTCGGCGGTCTCGAGCCAACCATGGTGCGCCATCACGGACTGATAGGTCGGTGTGGAGGCGTAGAAGGCGATCTGCTGGCGCACGGCGGCGCGGCTGCGCTCCAGGGCGACCTCGTCCCGCCCCGTGATGACAAACACAGTCGTTGTGAGCACGACAGCGGCGCGCTCCCGGCCCGCCGCCGCCGCCCCGGCCTCGATCCAGGGAATGACCCGCTCGCGCAGATAGCTGGGGCTGTGGTACGGGTGGACGTGGAATCCATCGGCCAGCTCGCCGGCCAGCTGGCAGAGTTGCTCGTTGACGCCGGCGATGTAGATCGGAATGCGGGAATATTCGATCGGACCCGGGTTGAAAAAGGGGCTCATAAGGGTGTGCTTGTAAAACTCGCCCCGAAAATTAAGTCTGGCCCCATGCTGCCAGACATCCCAAATGTGGCGCACGGCCTGAATGAACTCACGGAGTTTGGGCGCGGCAGGCCCCCAAGGCATGCTAAAGCGACGCTCAATGTGGGGCTTGACCTGCGTCCCCAGTCCGAGGATGAAGCGGCCGTGGCTGAATTGGGCCAGGTCCCAGGCCGTGTAGGCGACATCCATCGGGTTTCGGGCGAAGGCCACCGCGATCGCCGTCCCCAGTTCGATCCGCCCGGTATGCTCGGCAGCCAAAACGAGCGGCAGAAACGCATTATGTTGGGTCTCGCTGGTCCACAGACCGTCAAAGCCGATCGCTTCGGCCTGCCGAGCCAGCGCCGGAACTGCCGCCAACGATGGTGCCAGAACGCCGGTGTCGAATTTCATGGAACCTCCTCCGGACCCTACGGGAAGTTGGTGTATTGACCCGTGCAAAGATTGTTACGGTCCGCACGTGATGCATAATCCACGCTCTGTAAGTTCTATATGGATCACCGTTTTGTTGAAAAAGCGACGCACAGATCAGGAAGAAGCAAATATCCAGCTCTCCAACCGAAGGCCTGCAATCCGTTGGGAGTGGCAAAGATCGTTCGTGACCAACCCGCGGCCCGGTGCAAGCGCCACAGCGGCAATCATCAAATCGATCTCAGGCACAAGCTCTCTGCCCGTACGGAGTTCTGCTTTGAGCTCTCCAAAGCGCCTGAGCGCACCATCGGGTAGAGGAACAAGAGGCATCTGCTGGTCAAATGTCACTCCGTGGGCCAGCTTTTCGGCCCGTCTTCGTGATCCCAGCACCTCCTTGCACTTGCAGGGGTCTCCCGAACGCGCGAGCAACTCATCGGCCTCGTAATCTTAACTCACCCTGCCCAACTTGTCGAAGCGCGCGGTCCAGAGTGGGTAGATTCGGAGCTCGAGTTGCTGCCGCCGGCCAGAGCGTCTATCATCTCCTCAAGAACACACCACAACCGACAGTGAGGCGAGAATGGCAATCGATCCGCGGACGCTGAATGAAGCGCTCACCGAACACATTCGTCCGGAGACCTTCCCGGTGGCGGTCCGCCTGATGCCACCAGGCGAGGACCTCCCGCCGAAAACCAGGCGACCCGCCCACGATCTGGATATCAAGGTGACCATCTGCCAGGGGGTGGCCTTCTCGCGCCGCTATGGGTGGACGATGGCGGTGAGTGCGGAGGATCTCTCGTGCCCGCTGGCCGCCGCGGTCTTCGGCTTCAGGCCGATGCTCGATTACATGGCCACCGGCCACGCCTGCTATCAGATGTACACCCGCACGCTGGACGCCGGCGCCACGACCGAAACCGCCGTCGAGAAGCTGCCCTACCAGGCCTTCGAGTCCATCTTGAGCGCGCCGCTGCACCGCACGACCTTCGAGCCCGACGTTGTGGTCGTCTACGGGAACGCTGCCCAGGTGATGCGCCTGGTCACGGCCGCACTCTGGCGGGAGGGTGGGCGGATCACGTCAAGCTTCTCCGGCCGGATCGACTGCTCGGACGAGATCATCGTACCGCTTCGCTCCCAGAAGCCTGAGGTGATCCTGCCCTGCTACGGTGACCGTATATTCGCCCAAACGCAGGATCACGAGATGGCGTTCAGCTTTCCCTGGGAGTGGGCCGAGCGACTGGTCGAGGGACTCGCCGGGACCCACCGGGGAGGCGTTCGTTACCCGATTCCGTCGTTTCTCCGCTACAGTGCCCAGTTTCCGGCTCACTACGAGAAGATGAACGAGCTGTGGGAAAGCAGCGAGACCGGGCCCTGAGCGGCCAAAAGAAAATGAGGGAACTGATCGCCTGTTCAGCTCCCTCAACTCTGATCATTCCGCCGGTCAATCGGCCTCATGCACCGGGACGATACCGTTCTTGATGTCCCCTCGCGTCAGGACGCGCAGGATCGTCTCTGGGTCGGTGCGGCCGAGCCGCTGAGCCAGTTGCACCGGCGAGAGGGGACGGTTGTTGTTGGCCAGGAGTGCCCGGAAAACACCGGTGGCCAGGGGCGTCGCAGTCGTAATGTAGTCCGGTTTCCACTGGCAATGCGCCATAATGTGCTCGCGTGGTGAATCCACCCGGAAGACCTCTCCGGTATTGGGATCCACCCAATCCACCTCTTCAACCGGCGCTCCCTGCTCGAACTCGCGCCGGCACTGCTGGCAGAGCTGACTCCGAATCGCCAGTTCAGCATCAATTCCTTGCTTCTTGAACCAGTCCCAATCAATGACGAACGGCGTCTCGGTCGTCGGTCGCAGCAATTCTAAAACCATGCCACTTTCCTCCTACTGCAATCGCCCTAGAGACCAAAGCGGTCGCTCGTCAGTACCCACGTTTACAAATCGACTGTCTTGGGAGAGCGCGTAATTCAGCGAGAACTCACGGATGGGCATCGCCACGCCCGCCCCCTCGCCAATCTCTTTGAGTAACTCGCGAGGCGGGAGGGGCTCGCGGGTGATATCAATCATAGCATCGGCGATGTTGAGGTGTCCGACGTTGTACTGAACCATCAAGGCGGTGGGCAGCCAGCGGTCGCCGAAGCGGACAAACTCGTCGCTGCCGGCCATCTCCTGCTCCAGTTTCTGCCGCACGTAGAAGCCGTACCGCTCATAGAGCTCTTCAGGCGAGAGTTGCTCTTCCTGCGCCGCTCCCATTTCCAGGTTAAGCGCGTGCGGGTGCTTGAACTCGGTGACAAACTCCCGCGGCGCCGCCTCATCCTCAATCTGGACCGTGATGACTGTGAAGTGATCGTAGCGCGGGTTGTAGCCATCGCGGGCCCCGACGACCTCACCACGGCCCCCCCCTAACGCTGCAAACACCAGGTGATCGCCCACCTGGTAGTGGCCGGCCGGCTGGTAGGCATTCGCCGGCACGCGCGCTGCCAGGACCCTTTCTTCGGCGCGGTAGCGCTCGTTCATGAGAAAGCGCGCGATCGCATCGGTTGAGAGCGGGGTCGCTTTGGTGATGAAGGACTCGAGCAGATTGTCGCGGTCTTCATCCGTCAGTCGAAACTTGTCTCGCCAGTAGCGTTCTGTCTGTGTTACTCGTTCCATACGTGTCTTGCCTCTTGATCAACAAGGATAAATACGGTCTCAACCGCCAGGCATGGGCAGGTGAATTCCGTGGGCCTTGGCAGTCTCGACTGCCAGCTCATAGCCGGCATCAGCATGGCGCGCCACGCCGATACCGGGGTCGTTCGTGAGCACACGCCCCAGGCGACGCGCGGCGGCTTCAGTCCCATCGGCGACGATCACCTGCCCGGCATGCTGGCTGAAGCCGATCCCCACACCGCCACCGTGGTGGAAGCTCACCCAGGTGGCGCCGCTGGCGACGTTGAGAAGCGCGTTGAGGATCGGCCAGTCGGAGATGGCATCTGAACCGTCGCGCATACCCTCGGTCTCCCGGTTTGGGCTGGCAACGGAGCCGGTATCCAGGTGGTCCCGACCGATGACGATCGGAGCACTCAACTCGCCGCTTGCCACCATTCGATTGAGCTCGAGCCCGAAGCGCGCCCGCTCTCCCTGGCCCAACCAGCAAATACGCGCGGGCAGTCCCTGGAAGGGCACCCGCTGGCGGGCCATTCGAATCCAGCGGGCCAGAGTCTGATCCTCGGGGAAGAGCCGGAGGACCGTCTCATCGGTTTTGTAGATGTCCTCAGGGTCACCCGAGAGCGCCACCCAGCGGAATGGCCCCCTGCCCTGGCAGAAGAGCGGGCGGATGTAGGCCGGCACAAAGCCGGGAAACGCAAAGGCATCCTCCACACCGGCGTCGAACGCGCGCTGGCGTAGATTGTTGCCGTAGTCGAAGACGACGGCACCCCGCCTCTGGAGCCCGAGCATTCCCTCGACGTGCCGCGCCATGCTCGCCATGGCCCGCTCGGTGTATTCCTCAGGCGAACGGCTTCGCAAGGCTTCGGCCTCGGCCAGACTGAGGCCACTCGGCACGTAGCTCAGCGGATCGTGGGCCGGGGTCTGGTCGGTCACCACGTCCGGCCGGACGCCACGCACGACCAATTCATTGACCAGGTCGGCCGCATTGGCGAGCAGGCCGACACTCAGCGCCTGGCCCGCCGCGCGGGCCTTCTCAACCCAGGTCATGGCTTCTTCCAGATCATCCGTCAAGCGGTCGAGGTAACCAATGTCCAGGCGACGCCGGGCGCGAGCCTCGTCCACCTCGGCGATGAGCGCCACCCCCTCGTTCATCGTCACGGCCAGGGGTTGAGCGCCGCCCATTCCTCCCAGACCAGCGGTCAGCACCAGTCGTCCCTTGAGGGTACCGCCGAAGTGTTGCCGGGCGACCTCGGCCAGGGTCTCATAGGTGCCCTGCAAGATACCCTGGGTGCCGATATAGATCCACGACCCGGCCGTCATCTGGCCGTACATGATCAGCCCTTTGGCCGCCAGCTGGTCGAAATACGCCTGGGTAGCCCAGTGAGGCACGAGGTTGGAGTTGGCAATCAACACGCGCGGCGCATCAGGGTGGGTCCGAAAGACCGCCACCGGCTTGCCACTCTGCACCAAGAGCGTCTCATCCTCCTCCAGGCGTCGCAGGGTGGCGACGATCGCGTCGAATGCCTCCCAGGAGCGCGCAGCCTGCCCACGGCCACCGTAGACGATCAGTTCCGCGGCTTTCTCCGCGACCTCCGGATCGAGATTGTTCATGAGCATACGGAGCGCCGCTTCCTGGAGCCACCCCTTGCATGAGAGGGTTTGGCCGCGCGGCGCTCGCACCGGTGCGCGCCGTTGCGCTGTGGTCATGAAAGTTCCTCCAGTGCTGCTCGCCAGCACGCCAGTGGGCCTGCGACGAGCAGACACACCAACAAACGGAGCAGGTTCGCGAAGCCCCGCTCGTGGCGGACTCGTCTCGCAGTCATGGTTGCCAATCAACAGCGATTGCCGGTGAGCAGCCCCTGGTGCGAGAAACAGGTGTTACCAGTGTTCGACGACAACAAGAGAGTTGAATTCGCGATCCAAACCGGAGAGCGTGCAACGATGAGAGGTCGCTGGTCGCCAAAAGTACGGTGAACGCCCATTCGACAACCGGTCAAAGAACGACTGCACACTCAGCCGCCGGCGGTCTCACCGGCGAGTTAGCCGGGTGAGTATAGCATTGGCAAGAGGGACGGGCAAGAGGAAGCGCCAATCGGCAGGGTTTTCGCGGTTCACGCAAGGGGTAGGATCGGAATGACATCTCCGACAGAATGCACCCAAGTTTCACCGCCACCCATTACGGCGCAGGAACCGGTAGAAAGTGACCGGCGTAATCACCATCAGCAAGAGTGCCAGAATCATGACTGGCGTGCTCTCAAACGGAAGCCCGGTAAAGTTCATGCCGAAGAAGCCGGTCAAGAACGTGAGCGGGAGAAAAATGGTCGAGATGATAGTCAATCGATAGATGATCTCGTTGAGCCGATTCCCCTGGACCGAAAGGTACGCATCGAGCACGCTACTCAACAAATCACGATAGGTATCAAGACTGTCACTCGCGCGGATAGTGTGGTCGTAGACATCCTGGAAGTAGGGGATCGACGCCGGCGAGAGAATCATGGGATCGCGGCGCAGAAGCACGTTGAAGACGTCGCGTTCAGGTGCAACGAGGCGGCGGACGCCTAACAGTTGCTTTTTGAGAAGAAAAATGTCTTCGAGCGAACTCCGATCAAACTCCTCGAAAATCCGTTGCTCCAGCGTCTCCATACGCTCGGCAATCGCATCGATGACGGGAAAGTAGTCATCTACAATCCGATCCATCAATGTGTAGACCAATGCTCCAATATCCACCCCCAAGGCCTCGACATTGCGCCGCCACTGCTCAAGTGTCATCTTCACCTGATGGATCGGATTCTTGTGGACGGTCACGACGTAATTCCGACCGACAAACATCTCGAGTTCATGCGTGTGAAGCGACTCTGTCGCCGAATCGTACGTTAAGGCGTAGAGCACCAGGAAATAGTAGTGGTCGTAAATATCAATCTTGGGCCGTTGGTGGCTCTGGATCACGTCCTCGATGGCCAGCGGATGGAATGCAAATTCGTCTCGGAGGATGTCGTATTCGTCAGCATTGGGTTGGTTGAGATCTACCCAGAAAATAACATTCGGGTTATTCACGAGGTCGCTGATGAGGGGTGGGTCGACATTTGTTTGCCAGGTTCCATCAGCCATGCGAGCGATGATGTTGATCATAGGCATCTCCTCCGCGAGCACCTGAGAATCCAACGGCGTGCCGATGATAGCATGGCAGCATCGGCTGGCAACTTCCTGCGTCAGTTGAGCTATTCCTGCCTGCCCCAGGTTCTGCCCTGGGGCAGCGCCATCTTCGGGCCGGTTCGCGGACGGAGAGGCCAACGATTGCGGGAGTTGTTGCCGGAAGGTCAGCAATCCCATCGACGATCATCCTGTCCGCCCTTATTGGCGGTTGACCAACAGAACAAAGAAGCCGTGGTGACGCAAACGCCACCACGGCAAGTCATGGACCAGGACTTTCCGGTTGTACGGTGAAAGTCGGGGCGACTGGATTTGAACCAGCGACCTCTTGCACCCCATGCAAGCGCGCTACCGGGCTGCGCCACGCCCCGTTCATCTACAGGCAAATTATAGCTGAGCTTGCTCTCAGGGCAAATCCTGCCCGCCATCAGTCCCGGCCGGGACACGATTGGCCCCACCACGAGTCCGAGTTCCAGGCCGTCCCCCACCAGCCAGCGAGCCAATGCTGACCACAGCGCGACCGCGGTGGCGCCTTTCGCCATGAGTCATGTGGGCTCATCTCAGACGCCAGAAGGGAACTTATGCCTGGCCCGACTCAATCGCCCGCCGAACATCCTGCTGCAGCCGCTCATAACCGGTCTGCACCAGGCTATCGGGAATGTCAGGATGATGCTTCTGGATCTGATCGAAATCTTCTCGGCTCAGCATGAGAACAACCAGAGGCGTCACCGCCGTCACTGATGCCGTTCGACGGGCCCCATTTTCCGACAGAGCGATCTCGCCAAAGAAATCTCCGGGCGCCAGGCGCTTGAGAACCGCGGGTTTCCCGCCAGAATCACGCGCGACGACGACCGCCCTGCCCTTCTGAATGATGTAGAATTCACTCGCAACATCACCGTGTGTGATCACATTCTGACCAGCTTTGAAAACTCGGGCACGAAGAATCTTCGCAATCTTCAACCGACTTTCAAGTGGGAGTGACCGGAATATCAAAACCTGATCCAGTACGCTCACCACACCACCGGTCGCGGCATCTTCAATCAACGCCAACTGGGCCTGGGCCTCTTCATAGTCCGGCTTGAGATCCAAAGAACGTCGAAAGGCAATCCGAGCCTGATCGTACTGGCTTAAATTCTTGTAGATCAGACCCACATTGAAGTGATGGTAATGATTGTTCGGCTCGAGCTCGACTGCAGCCGAGAAGACCATCAACGCCCGAGTGTAATCCCCGCCCTCGTAGTATGTAATGCCAAGTTGGTTATAGGCATCGACAAAGTAGGGCGCGAGGGCAATCATCTCTCGAAAGGCTGTAATTGCATTTTGATAGCGCCCCATCCGGCGACAAACGATGCCAAGGTCATAGTAAGCGAACGGATAGTGACGATCGGACTTAATCGCCTCCAGAAAGCGGTGGAAAGCGGCGCTAAGATCGCCGCGAGCTTCACTGACAAGGCCCCGGACCACATGAAAGACAGCCAGCGCGCGATGATCATCGGCTAATTCGATGTTTACCCCTTCCCAGGCGTTGTTGTGAGATCCCACATTCGCCAAACATTCCGCCGCCAACCATAAGCGTTGATAGTCGCTCCCATCACCAACAACCTCGCGGTAGAGGTGCGGATGGTTACCGCTGATTCCAAAGAGCAAAACAGCCGTACCGGTCCAATCGCCCTGCTCTTCGTCGAGATATTGCGAGATACTCTCATCGCCGTTTCGAATTTGAACCGCCGCATAGTACTCACGTACTGCCTGATGAATGAATTCGATGCTTTCTCGATCGCCACTCAACCGAATAAGGCCGCTGTAGAGCAAGCCCTCCACGATATCTTTGACCGATGCATTGACCGGTATCTCGAACGCCACCTCTTTTATCATCCAGTAACAACGCTCGAGGCTCACAGAGACGACGCGTTCTTTCTGCATTGCGAGTCCCAGGTGCGCCAGGATCTCCCTCGAAACTTCCATGGCAACCTTGGACTTCGACCGTCCGAATACTTTCCACCATTCGGTCTCAGTCCGTCTGAGCAAGTTGCTGGTAAATCGTTGAAAAAGAATGCCTCTGTTCTTCGGGAGCGGCTTGCCGTCTTGATCGCTGACTCGCGTCAACATGAAGAGAGCCAACGGATTGCGGGCCAACTCCAATAACTGGCTGTCACTCGTCAACTCGGCTGCAAGCTGTCGCCCTGGTTGCTCTCCAAGGTACTTGACCGCGTAGCGCTCAATATCGTTCTCATCCAGCGGTTCAATCAAGAGCGTCTTCAATCCGTCCGTCGGGATATAATTCTCGACCCGGCATGTCATCACCGCGGCGTGTTCGGTACTCAAGCGAGACAAAAAAGAGTAGAGCAGATCCTGGCCGCTGAATGGAATCTCGTTCAAACCATCGAAAAGCAGCAGGAGGCGCGGCGATTGCTCACCCCACGGCGTGAACGCTGCAGTCCCATCCAGGATGTGGGTCAACGTTTCGAGATCAGTAAGCTCGCGCAGCTCATACTGCTTCAGAACCCCAAAAATCAAACTCTCGACCGAGGGAGTGTGTCGCAAGAGATTTAACTTGATGAAGACCGGAACAAATGCCGGGAGACCACCCTTCGCCAGTCTTCTGAAAGCTAAACGGGCGTGACGATAGGTGAGATAGCGAAGCAGCGTCGTCTTTCCGGCACCGCCCTCCCCAAGAACGACCACTCGCTCGCCCGGTCGCACCTTCAACAGATCGAAGAGGTCCGCCGTCTTGCGCCGCACCCAGCTCCGTTCGTCGCTGGCCTCCGGCGACCACCGCCAGCTCGGCAGAAACGCCTCTTGCCAACTGCCTGGTCTGGCAGTGCGGCGCTCGAGCGGGCCCCCGCCGCTCAAACGGACGAGGCTCGCCTGCATCGGCACATAGAGATGGCGCCAGACAGCAAAATCGGGATCATCGGTCAACGTGTGCACGTACCGCCACCAGCCCGGAAATTGATCGTCAGGCGTCGTCTCCCTGACTCGCGTCTTAAAATGGAAGGTCATTCCCTTCCAGCTCCAAAAATCGGGCGTCTCGCGAGCAATCTTGTCAATGAACTCGCCCGTGGCCCAGATCACCACCGGTTGCCTGATGATGGTCGTTGCATCGCGAAATAGATTCAAGAACTGCAGGAACTTCTCTTGTTGTTCATCATTGTATTTTTCAATCCCATAAACAAATAAGACGATACCGGCGTACTTTCCTACCAACTCCAAATCCTTAAAACCGGTTCGATCGGTAAGATCCCGCAGAACGCGGACCAGATTCAAGTCCTTGTCGCTCACCTCAACCGGATAGAGATAGAAGCCTTTCTGAAGAAACCGTTTCGTGAAGTATCGAAACAGTCTTTTACGGAGCTCAACATTGTCACATTCGACCGTCGCAATTCCACCAAGCCGACTCATCACGACCGTACCGAGTAAGAGTTCGATTTGTCCGGAATGATGAGTGATCAGCTCGGTGTAATCATCATCGTTCAACGCGAATCTTGCTTTCTGATCCGTCTTCTTGTTCATAGTCAAGCCTCGCACAATGCGGAGTAGAGCGTGTTTGGAATATATTCACACACGGAGGCCGCCTGGTTCAGAGCAAGGCCATCAATTCGGAAAGCTGCCTATCTTTACGGAATCGGCATATTCGCATTGGAACCATTGACGTAGCATCAAATGAACGGAAATGATAGAGATCATCGCGTCACTATTCCACACCTGACGCTCACAATCTTCGCTGCGGCGCCGGCAGCGGTTGCGCCAGCATGGGATCTATCGCCTGGTTTGTCCATCCTGTCCTCTCCGTCACCTCATGTTCCACACCCATTCCAAAAACTCGCACCCATTTTCCCCACCACCCACCCTCCAGTCGGCTGCAGCCGCCTTGAGCTGTGAGCCCGGGAATTCATTCCTGGGCGCCGCGTGCCACCACCCCCCGCTCTGGGCTTGCCATCACCCCTCATCTCCGCGCCCATCTCCACCGCCGGCTTCAGCCTTCGACCAAAACTGACCCTGTTGGCGAATTGGTGCGAGTAGCGGGTGCCTGTTCGTAGTGCGCGCTGTAGGGGCGCACGGCCGTGCGCCCCTACAGCGCGCACTACGAACTGCTCGCCTTCCCTGGAGACAATTTCGCCAACAGTGTCCTAACTTTGCATGATCACCCATTTTCCCCACCGCCCACCCTCCAGTCGGCTTGAGCGGACTTCGGCTGTGAGCCCGGGATTTCATTCCTGGGCGCCACTTGCCACCACCTTCCGACCCCTGCGCCTATCTCCACCAGCCAGCTTGTGCCTTCGATCAAAACTTTGCAAGACCACCCCTCTTCCCCACCGCCCACCATCCAGCCGCCTCGCGCCTTCGACCAAAGCTTCTCACGATATGCCCGGCACATCTGGCAGATTTGCACCCAAACATTTCCGATCGCCCTCTTATGTTCACTTCTGTCAAATCATTTTCCAAACTCGCAATCATTCTACTTCAATCGGTTCGCGCTCTTCAATCAGCCGGAGCACAACCGGGTGGACATCATACCAGTAGTCACCATTGACGTACTCCAGCACACACAAGGAGTGCAGGTACTCCCACGCTTGCTCCGTGGACTCGCAACCCTTTTCGAGGTGGATGCGCTTCAGACGGGAATAGTCAGCACGATCAAGACGCCGACTGAAGTCCTTCTTGAATTCATTAATGACCCAGTCTAAAATCTCCTGGTCAATCACATCTCGACTGAAAGTGGCACAATACAGGCAACAATCTCGCGCCATCTTGATCAAATGGCGCACCACACCGCCGGTTGATCGCACCAGTTGATCGACGACGCCATCGTCGAAAAGCTGAGGCGAGATGCGGCGATAAATCATCTCAGTCATCTTCTCGATATCGTACTCGTTATACCCCTCATCGTCATTATGATTACGAATCTTAAACATAGGCACTGGAAACGCTCTGTATGGCTCGAAACTTGGACTGTTACCAAGTTCGTACATAAGGCTGACAGGCGCCGTGTAGACGGCCATACAGTTCAAGAGGGTGAGAAAGGGGCCGTCATCGCGAAAGACACGCAGGGCTTCGCTTCTTGGGAGCTTATCCAAATCGTCGATAACTAGCAGGATATTCATCCCACTCAACTCTTTCACCTGCTCGAGTACGTGATTCACGAGATGGCGAAGCTCCGGGGCTCGTTTTTTGACCTTCGCACGAGCCTCCTTCGCTATCATCCCGCCTCCACGAACCTTAATCCCGAGAAGGTTGAGCAGAGAGAGCATCCTGGGCAATCCCCCGTCCGCCCCAACCTCCATCTCTACTCCAATGGTGCTTGTCGTGAACCGCTCCACTTCGGCTGCAATCCAACCGATCACCTCATCCACACTTGAGCGAGGAAATGCGATGTCTAACTTCTGGAGACGATTATAGATCCCAACGACAATTGAAAAGGCGATATCAGTATAGTCTACATCTTGTAGATCAAGAACCTCATTCACAGAATAGGGCACAACAAAAAGAGACTCGCGAAGGCTCAAGTCTCTCTCAATTTCCTTGACCGATCGATTCAGCTCGGTGCTCTTACCGCAACCAACATGCCCGGACAGAAGAAACTTTGTGGTTAGTCGTTTTTCGGCCCCCCAGAGCAACTCCTTCTTCAACAACTCTAAGCGCGAGTTCTGCTCGCGCCGCGAGACGTAGAAATAGTCAAGCTGTTCGTTCTGCAGCGGGAGACGGTAATCCGAATTGGTGTAGCCATCTACGAAGTTATCCGCCGCATGCGGATAGAAATTCGAGTCCGGTGTCATCCTTGCCTCTCTGGCTCCATGTTGCAAGAAAGTTGAGAATAGACAAAGTACATCTGCATAATAACAAAAAATAGTGTTAAGTCAATAGGTTTACTCGGTACCTGAGTCCTAAAGCGTACCCCATCGCCCGATTCGCGCCGGATGAGCCAAAAGAAATGAAGGATGGACGATCTTCACGTGAACCAGGCAAATTGCAACGATGAAACGCCTCCTTCCGGGGAAACAGCAACGACGCTAAATCGAGGGGAAATGATGGCCAAGTGCAACTTCGATATCAGCACGGGCTCTTGATTCAGCGGGATGTTCAAAAAGGGCCTGGAAATGGGTTGCCACTTTCTCCTTCACGTCCGCCATGAGGACCGGTGTTCCAAGCTCACGTTCCAGCGAGGTGACCCCATGGTCGGCAATACCGCAGGGAATGATGAGATCAAAATGGGCCAGGTTCGTGTTCACATTGAGTGCGAATCCGTGGAAGGTTATCCACTCTTCAATTCGGGCCCCCTGCGCCATGATCTTGCGTTCACTCTGCGCAGCCACGACCGCTGTCAGCGCCGCTTGCACCGCTTCGTCCCACTGTTGCTCCAGCTTCGGCTGGCTCTTGGAACGCACCCAGAGACCAGCGTAATTCCCGTGCAAGGCATAGGCCGTGACGCCGTACTCCGCAAGGGTTCGTCGAACCGCCTCTTGCATGCTCGCAACGAACCAACCGACATCTTTGCGGAAATGCCGCAGGTCGAGCACCGGGTAGCCAACGAGTTGACCCGGCCCATGGTAGGTGACGTCACCGGCCCGTTCGACCGTATAGACCGGGATCCCAAGCGCGGCCAGGGTCTCCTCCGAAACACGGATATTCTCGCGCCGCCCCCGCCGACCAAGGGTGATGACCGCCGGATGTTCAAGCAGCAAGAGCACGTCCGGTTCGAAGACACCGGCCTTTTTCGCGGCGACGAGGCGTCGCTGCAGATCGAGTGCGTCGAGATACTCACAGATGCCGAGATCCACGACCCAGAACGGACTCATGCCTCCCCCTCCCCCAGACGACTTCCGACGAATTCCTGATATCCATGAACAAACGACTCGATTGGCTGCGGGCGTCTTCCCGCGAGCTGGACAGTCTCCAGGCGCAACCATCCGTTCCCGGTCGCCACGGCCACTCCCTCGTCAATCCAGGCGACCGTCCCAGGCAGCAGGATAGCCGGGCGCTGGATCGCCTGGGCAGTGAGAATTTTGAGTTGCTTCCCGTTCCAAAGCGTAAATGCCCCCGGCCAGGGATTGAAGGCCCGGACCCGGTTGGCAAGCACGCTCGCCGGCTGGGTCCAGTCCAGCCGTCCGTCCTCCTTGCTGAGCATCCTGGTCACAGTCGCTGCCGCCTGATCTTGCGGTTGCGGCGCGATCTCGCCGGCCAGCCAGCGTGGCAGGGTCGCGGTCAGCAACTGCGCGCCGATCCAGGCCAAACGATCGTGAAGAGTGCCTGCTGTATCCTCCGGGAGGATCGGGACAGCCCGCTGACTGAGGATTGGCCCGGTATCCATTCCAGGATCTAACAGCATGATGCTCACCCCGGTCTCCCGCTCCCCGGCGAGCAAGGCGCCAGCAATTGGAGCCGGGCCGCGATACTTGGGCAGCAGGCTGGCGTGCACGTTGAGTGTGCCGTGCTGAGGAATCTCGAGCACCGCCCGGCGCAAGATCTCACCGTAGGCGACCACCACCTGCACGTCCGGCACCACCGCGCGGAGCCGTGCCTGCGCCGCTTCCCCGCGGAGGTTCTCAGGCGTCCACACCGGAAGCCCGAGCCGCTCCGCAACCTGCTTGATAGGTGATTGTCGCAACGCTCGCCCGCGCCCGGCGGGGCGGTCCGGCTGCGTGATCACCAGCGCGATCTCGTAGGCACCAGTCGCACTGAGCGCTTCCAGGCTGGGCACCGCAAACTCTGGTGTTCCCATGAAGACCAGTCGGGGCTTCATCCGCTCCTCCGCTTCTTGTCGCGCCGATTGTACCATGCGCGCCATCAGAGCCCAAGCGCGGATGACAAAGGAGACAATGTCTGAGGTTCACGACGTGACGGCGATCTGAAACAGGGCACCCCTCTCAATCGCTGGGTCCGAGAGCAGAGTCGCTTATGGGGTCACAGTGTGACCCACCGGCTCGCCAAAACCACCGGCCGCGGCAAGCCGCCTGCTCCCCCGCTCGAATGCGTCCAACGGAGTAAGTGCGCCACATCGCTTCCCCGCGACTTCTGGCCAGCTCCCCCCGCTGACAACCCAGCTTCACAGTGCCGCGGCCCTATGTTAGAATGGCAACAACCCGCGATGCCCCCTTCGGAGACGACGTGGAACGGTTCTGGACAATCCGACCCAAAGCGCCCCAAGAGCAGTTCGCGCGCCTGCCCGACCTCGAGCGGCTCGTGGTTCAGGTGCTCTACAACCGCGGGCTCACCGATTCGACTGCTGTGCGCACCTTCCTCGACCGCCGGACCCATGGCGGCGATCCTTTTCAAATGCAGGGCATACCGGCCGCCGTGAAACGCATCCGCCAGGCTATTGAACGCCAGGAACGCATCATCGTTCACGGCGATTTCGATGCCGATGGCGTCACGTCGACGGCGCTCACGGTTGAGGTCCTCCACGCCCTTGGCGCGCGCGTTGCGCCCTACATTCCGGACCGAGTCGATGAGGGCTACGGCCTGAATATGGTCACGCTGGACAAAATGGCCGCCCAGGGCGTCAGCCTGCTGGTCACTGTGGACTGCGGCATTCGCGCCCACAACGAGATCGCCCATGCTGCCCGTCTCGGCCTCGACGTCATCGTGACGGACCACCACTCGTTGCCGCCGACCTTGCCCGGGGCGCTCGCCATCATCAATCCCAAACAGCCTGGCGACCGGTACGGCTTCGCCGATTTCGCCGGCGTCGGCCTGGCGTTCAAGCTGGGGCAAGCACTCGTTCTTGCCAGCCAGGAGCGTACCATCGGGCGCCCACGCGCCGAGATCGACCCGGACGACCTGCTCGACCTGGTGGCACTGGGCACTGTCGCGGACCTGGCGCCGCTCCTTGGTGAGAATCGCCTGCTGGTCAGCAAGGGACTCCCATACCTGAATCAGCCGGCGCGGCCAGGCCTCCGCCATCTGATGACAACGGCACGCGTCAAGCCTGGGAGCGTCAACGCCGAGACGATCGGCTTTCTGCTTGGTCCTCGCCTCAACGCCGCGGGCCGGCTCGATCATGCCAAACTGGCCTACAAACTGCTCTGGACCCGTAACGAGCTCGAAGCGGCTGAATTGGCCCGACAGCTCGAAGCGCTCAACCGTCGCCGCCAGGCCCTCACACACAGTGCGCTGGAGGAGGCGCGTGCCCGGCTTACCGATCCGAACGCCCCCCTCCTCATGGTGCGCGACGGCCGTTTTCCAGAGGGAATCATCGGCCTGGTGGCCGGGCGCCTGACAGAGGAGTTCTACCGCCCGGCGGTAGTCGTGCACCAGGGGCCCCCGGACGGTGAGAGCCGCGGCTCAGCCCGCTCGATCCCTGAACTCCACATCATCCAGGCCCTCGACCGGTGTGCCGACCTGCTGGTAAAATATGGCGGGCATACCGCGGCCGCTGGCTTTACCGTCGCGACCACCGATCTGCCGGCGCTGGAAGCGCGCCTGACCGATCTGGCCGCCGCGAGCCTGGCCGGCCGCGACCTGCGTCCCACGCTCGTCGCCGACGCCGAGATCAAACTCGAACACATTCAGGAGCGTCACATCGCGGCGATCGAGACCCTCGCGCCCTTCGGCGAGGGCAATCCCGAGCCCCTGTTCGCGGCGCGCTATCTGGAGACCCGGCGCGCACGACGGGTCGGCGAAGGGGGGAAACATCTCCAACTCCAGATTCTGGATCGGCGCCGCCGCTTGTGGCAGGCGATCGCTTTCCGGCAAGGGGAGCGGCTCGCGCAGGGGCCCCTGCCGGAGCTCATCGACGCGCTCTTCCACCTCCGCTGCGAGCAGTGGAACGGCACTCAACGCCTGACACTCGTCGTCCAGGACCTCCGCGCCAGCCAGTCGCCCTGAACCTCAGTCGAATCCGGTCAGAAGACCGTCGGTCACAGATTCGACAAATGATCACAAACCCAGGAGCTTCTTTGTGAAATTCGTGCCATTCGTGACCAGATCTCGGCGAGAATATCCGCCTGCACCTCTTGACTTGGGGCTCCACCTTTTATCCGCGTTCTCTCCTTCCTCTTCACCCTCGTAGCCCCGCACGCGCCAGCGCCGCCTGAATCGCCGCGCTCAAGCTCGCCTCGGTGATCGGTCCATCGTAGCGCTGCCCGGCAACGAAATAGGTGGGCGTGGCGTTGACACCGCTCCGCAGCCCATCTTTGAGCATCGCCCGCACCGGTTGCTCGTAGCGGCGGTCCGCCAGGGCCGCGTCGAACAACGCCAGGTCGAGCCCGATCGCCTGCGCGTAGCAGCGAAGGTCGGCCGGCGTGAGCGCCTCTGGATTCGCAAACAGGAGGTCGTGCATCGGCCAGAACCGCCCCTGCGAGGCCGCAACCTCCGCGGCCTCAGCCGCCAGTTGCGCGTGCGGGTGGCTGCTGCGAACCGGGAAGTGGCGAAAGACGAAGCGGACCCGATCGCCGAAGCGCCGGAGGAGGTGAATCATCATCGGGCGCGCCCGGGCGCAGTACTCACACTCAAAATCACCATATTCGACCACTGCCACCAGGGGATCATCGCCACCGCGGCTGCGTGGCCCATCGGGCGGCCCCACCGGGGTGTGAAGACTAGGCATTCGGCCTAGCCCGAAAATCCTCGAGGGCCTGGTAAATCAGGTCCGCGCCGGGGATTTGGTTGAGCACCGGCGACACGTAGCTCCAGCGGATCAGGCCCGAGCAGTCGATGAGGAATAAGGACCGCTCGCAGATGCCATCGCGCTCGCGGAAGACGCCGTAGGCGCGCGCCGTCTGGCCGTGGGGCCAGAAATCGGAGAGCAGTGGGAAGGTCAGGTTGTGTGCCTCGGCGAACGCGCGATGGCTCCAGAGGCCATCCGTCGAGATCGCGACGAGTTGGGCAGCGTACGCCTCGAAACCTTCAAGAGCCTCCTGATAGAGGTTCAACTGGCTCGTGCAACTGGGACTAAAGTCGGCCGGATAGAATACCAAAACGACCGGCCGGCCGCGCAACGCGCTCAGCGAAAGCCGCTTTGTGGTCGTCGCGGGCAGGTAGAAATCGGGAGCTGAGGATCCGACATGCAGCGAAAAGGACATAGTGCCCTCCTTCGATGGTAGCTGTGTTGCTGGATGGATCAGTGTGACCGCAAGCGTTCCCTTCGAAACCGCTTAGCGGCGAACTGCACAGCGAACCTCCCCACAATAAGGCTTGTCTCTCTCGGACGCAACTCGGGCGTCGTTCTGGCACGGAATTTGCGGCTGCCGGCAGAGTAACATGTCAAGAGGCGGGTTTTCTATGGCTCAAACACCTACAAGGCAGAAACCGTTGATGGAACCGAGCGACCAGGCGACGGAAAAGCACGTGCGCCTGGCCGTAAACCAGGGCGCTGCCTTCGAGCGCGCCCTCACCGCGATGACTATGGAGAAAGCCCCCGGCGCCGAGAAGCGCGCCGGCGACTACATCGTTGGCTACGCCGTCGAAAGAGCCGAGGGGCTGTACCATCTCCGCAATGGACAGCTGCACTGGGACGAACGGAAGGAGGAAAACGCCCACATCGAGGTGGTCGTTCGGGATGCGTCAGACGGGCGTTTCATCCCCGGCCTGACCGTCTACGCCACGCTCATTGACAGCGCAGGAAACGACGTCGGCACCCACCAGCAGCCGTTCCTCTGGCACCCCTGGCTCTATCATTACGGCCGCAACTGGCAGGTGCCCGCCGACGGCACCTACACGATTCGGCTGCGGATCGAGGCGCCTGAGTTTGGCCGCCACGACAAGATCAATGGGCAGCGCTACGGCGAGCCGGTAGAGGTTGAGTTCACAGACGTCAGGATCCAGACCGGCCAGAAGAAGAGCTGAGCGCTCGCAACAGGAAACGGAAGGCGCGCGAACTCACGCCTTACGTTTCCTGTTGTGGTCCTTCGAGCTCGGGCAGGGGCTCGCGATTAGCCGCCCCGCCGGCCAATGCCTGCCGCACAGCATCCGCCGTATCTTGGCGAGTGAGCATAACCATTGTATCCCCTGCTTGAAGCAGGGTCTCACCGTGGGGAATCAGGACCTGGTGCTCACGCCGAATCGACGTGATCAGAGCTTGCCGCGGGAGCGCCAGATCTTTGATCCGCCGTCCGACGGCCGCCATCTCCCCCGAGAGTGAGATCTCGAGAATCTCGGTATCTGTGAGGTGCCCCAGCCGCAGGCTTTGTTTCCGGTGTTGCGTTTCCAACTTGCGCAGAATGGCGTGGCTGTAGGCCCGAACGATATTCTGCCGTCGTAATAGTCCCACCAATTGTGTCGGGTCATCGGGGTCCACCACGGGAATTCGCCCGACATCTCGGTCACTCATGTACCGCAATGCCTTCGAGAGAGGATCGTTCGGCAACGCAGTGACGACGTCCCGTTTGGTGATGTCGGCCACGGTACGCCCCACGATCGGGCCGAGGGCCGCCGCCCGTTCCAGGTCCTGAACGGTCACCACACCGAGAAAGTGTCCCTCGCGGTCGAGCACCGGGAAGCCGTGATGGTGCGTCCGGACGAAGGTAGCGGCGAGTTCTTCCAGGCTCATCTCGGCGCGGACGACATCCGGGTTCTGCGTCATGACCTCTCCGACCGTCAGGCCTCGCATGACGTCCACATCCCGGTCGCGCTCAAGCGGAATACCACGCTTGACGAGCTTGAATGTGTAGATGGAATAGCGGCGAAGGTTTTGCGAGAGCAAGGTACTGAGGCCCACGGTGATCATCAGCGGAAGAATCATGCGGTAGTCACCCGACATCTCAAAGACGATGAGAAACGCCGTGAGCGGTGCGTGAGCGGAGGCGGCAAAGACACTGGCCATCCCGACCAGAGCATACGCCCCATTACTGGCAGTGACGGCCGGAAAGAGAGCGTGAGCCCAGTGGCCGAAACTTCCACCGAGCATGGCCCCCATGAAGAGCGACGGCGAGAAAATACCGCCGGAGCTCCCCGATCCGAGCGTGAAGGCCGTCGCCAGCAACTTGGCGATGACTAATATGAGCAGCAATGTCCAGGGAAGGGCGCCCGCCAAGGCCCGCCCGATCGTGCTCAACCCGGTGCCAAAGACCTGAGGGTAGAGCAGGCCGATGACTCCCACGACGACAGCGCCGACGGCTGGCTTCAGAGCCTCGGGGAAGCGCCAGAAGTCGAACCGGTCCTCCAGAAAGTACAGAACGCCGACAAACGCCCAGCCCGTCAGCGCGGACAGAACCCCCAGCACAGCGTACAGGGGAAGCTCCCAGGGACTGACCAGCGTGTAGGACGGGACCACGAAGGCGGGATTAACGCCCAAAAAGTGCCGGCTGACGACGCTGGCTGCGACTGCGGCGACGACCACCATACCAAAGTAGTGGGTGGTGAACTCCCCCAGGATCACCTCCATCGCGAAGATGACACCTGCAATCGGGGCATTGAAGGTCGCGGCGATGCCGGCGGCTGCCCCGCAGGCGACCAGCGTGACGGCCTGTTCTGTTCTCAGCCTCATGAACTGAGCTGCAGTAGAACCGAGGGCTGCGCCGACCTGCACGATGGGTCCCTCACGCCCGGCTGAGGCCCCGGTCCCGATCGCGACGGCGGAAGCAAGCGATTTTACCACCGCGACTCGCGGACGAATGCGGCCTCCCTGCATGATAATGGCCTGCATCACCTCGGGGACACCATGCCCCTTCGCCTCGACGGCCCAGTAGGCGATCATCGGACCGACAATCAGGCCGCCGATGACGGGAACCAGAACGATCCAGGCGGGTCCCAACAGTCCCAGAAGGTGCGGCAACTCGCGCTCAAAGGCGAAGCGCGTTACCCAATCAATGGCTTTGATAAATATCACCGCAGATAAGCCCGTCCCAAAACCAACCACAATAGCAACAGCCATGAGGACGGCGGTGCTTTGGACGTCAAGACGAGCTGCCATTTGTTGAAGGGCCCGTACAAGCGGGTTGGAGTTGACCGGCGTCGGCTCGCCATGCGCTGACGGCATTCTCTGACCTCCTCAATGCCTCTCGTTGAGCGACGAGAGGCGATCTGCACATCTGTCCGGCTCCATCTTTTTACAGAACCGCGCGAGAAAAAGCCCAGGGCTGGAAGCCCTGGGAGTCCCTGCTCTGATCGGCGAATTGCGGTTGGAGGGCCGGACGACCTCCGCCCGGGACGCGCGCCGCCCCTCCGTCGCGCTCGCAGGCACAGCGAGTACCGCCTGGCGGTCGGGAAGGTGGGATGGCCCCCTGGGGAGAGAGGCGCAGATCAGGCGCCCCTCCCCCAACCCCGACGCCGCCACATCACGCTTGAGGGAATCTGCGCCGGCATCTAGCGGACGGCAGGAAGGCTGTCGGACGTGAACGGGACGGCACTCTCCCGCCGATCGCAAGGCCCTCTGCAACCGTGATCCGACCCAGCACCCAAGATGCAATCACAAAACCAGTTCACAATTCCGTCTTTATCGGAAGGCGAACCTGAATTCCAGGCCGACCATCGGGCCACCGACAAGCACCCTGACCCCAACAGGCAGCCGCACCCGCGCGAAGCGATCGCCAACCGCGAATATGGCGCGGCCCTACGCCACGGCCACACCCGCCACGAGAATGCCGAGCACCGCGCAGCCCGACGAGTCGGGATCGGATTGACGCGCCTCTCAGTGGAGCGCACGCAGCACTCGGATGCCCCGAAGATACAGCGATTCTACCCTGGGTCGAGCGAAGGCGCCAACTTCTCAGGACTCCTCGCCCGCCGTACCAGTTGTTTGACACCTCTACTGCCGGGTGTTACTATAGTTACTTGTCGCGCCGCGACGTCAGGATATTTCCCTAGGAGGATAACCAATGGCTCGTGTCTTGCTAGTGGAAGACGATCACGGCATCGCGATCCTCATCGGTGCGATTCTCGAGGACGAGGGCCACCGCGTCGTCCACGCGGAGAACGTACCGGACAACCTTGATCTTCTGAAAAGCGACCCCGTCGATCTCATTATTTGCGACCTGGCGAATGGACTCTCCGTCGAGGACCGATGGTGGCCGGTTCTCGCGCTTCGAGAAGTACTCGACGATGTTCCCATCCTTGTCTGCACCGCTCATCCGATGGCCGTCCTCGATGCCGCCCAAATACGCGGGGTGGCAGGCATTTTGCCCAAGCCCTTCGGGTACGACGAACTGGTGCAGCGTGTGCAAGAAATCTTGAGCGGCCAGACGCTGTACTCCGGCTGATCAACGAACTCGAGGAAGGATTTGCATGCCAACAACCGAGGCGCTCACCTCAACAAGCCTCTCCGAGCTTCTGGCCCGCCATGGACACGACATCTTGCCCGTCTACGTGGCGGCCCAACAGAATACTCGCGCCTCGCAGCTCCTGAGCCACGAGGAGTTGCAACGCCAGTGCGCGACTATTCTCGATCAGCTCCAGCAAGGCAGAACGTACGATCCTGGCGCCGCGTCCTATGATCCCCTCCGCCAGACACTGGCCTCGATCAGTCGCACCCGTGCCGCTCAAGGCTTCACCCCAGCCGAGACGGCGACGTTCGTCTTCTCGCTCAAAGAGGTGCTGCTGCCCTACCTCGAGCAGGCGCTGGCCGATGACCCGCAAGAGTTCGCCCGCCAACTCTTGGCTCTGAACCGGCTGCTCGACGCATTCGGCCTGTTGACGTTCGAGACGTATGTGCAAGGACGCGAGGCCCTCATTCGCGAGCAGAGCCAGGCCATCCTCGAGCTCTCAACGCCCGTGGTTCAGCTCTGGGAGGACATCCTGGTCTTGCCAATTATTGGCTCGATCGATACCGCCCGCACGCAACAGATTATGGAAAACCTGCTCAACCGCATCGTCGAGACCGGCTCGAGTATAGTCATCGTCGATATCACCGGCGTGCCGGTGGTCGATACAGCGGTGGCCAAACACTTGCTCCAGACCGTCTCGGCGGCCCGGCTGGTCGGCGCCGAGACGGTCATTGTCGGCATCTCAGCCCGCGTTGCCCAAACGCTGGTCCACCTCGGCGTCGAGCTGTCCGAGGTCATCACACGAACCGGCCTGGCCAAAGGGTTGGAGTACGCCTTAGAGCGGACTGGACAGATGATCGTCCGCATCCCGAATGCGCGGGAGAGAGAGTAGTCTAGAGTGGTCCAGGTTCCTATCATTCGCATCGGCACGACCCTGATCGTGACTCCCCAGGAGGCGATTCACGACCGGGCAGCCTTCGACCTCCAGAATCAAATCACGGCCGCCATCGAGCGCACGGAGGCCAGGGGGCTGATCCTGGACATCACCGCGCTCGACCTCGTCGATTCGTTTCTCGGCCGGATGCTGAACGATATTGCCGCGATGGCCCGCCTCATGGGCACCCAGACGGTTCTCGTTGGCATCCAGCCCGCCGTTGCGATCACGTTGACGGAGCTTGGGCTCCAGCTCAAAGATATTCATACGGCGGTGAACGTCGAGATGGCCCTCCGGCGGCTCTCCCCGCGCAGTTCGGACGTCATCTACAATGGTCTCTAGCCCTCTACCGATTTCCGTCGATATTCTGCGCGAGGAGGATATTATTATCGCCCGCCAGCGCGGGCGCGAGATGGCCCGCGAGCTTGGCTTTGGCCTCGTCGATCAGTCCCGGATCGCCACGTCCATCTCTGAGCTGACGCGCAATATCCTGCGCTATGCTCAGCAGGGCACCACCGTCCTCCGCCCGCTTGACCACTTGGGACACCGCGGAATCGAGATCGTGTGCCAGGACCGGGGACCCGGGATTCCCGATGTGCAGGCAGCGCTCGAGGGACAAATCGCGAGCGCCAGGGGTCTGGGTATCGGGTTGTCCGGCACTCGCCGGCTGATGGACGAAATGGAGATCGAGAGCGTCCCCGGCCAAGGCACGAAGGTGACCATCCGGAAGTGGCTGAGGTAGTCGTCATTGAGGTGGTGGAGGAACTGGATGTCGGCCGCGCTCGGCGGGCCGCGGCCGCGCTATGCACCGAGGCCGGCTTGGGTGGCGCCGACGCCGGCTGCGTGACGACGAGTGTCGCCGAGCTGGCTCGGAACCTCTGGCAGCACGCGGGGGGCGGGACGATCACCCTTCACCTGGGAGCTACTCCCGACGATCCCTGGATCGAGGTCCAGGCCGAGGACACGGGGCCGGGGATTGCCGACGTGGCCCAAGCGATGCAGGATGGCTACTCGACCATCGGGAGCCTGGGCAGCGGCCTTCCCGGCGTCCGGCGGCTGATGGATGAGTTCCGAATCGAGTCGGAGCCGCGGGTGGGCACGCGGATCATCGCCCGCAAGTGGGCCAAAAGGAGAAAGTAGTACGGAAATCGGCGTTGTATCCCGCCCGCATCCCGGGTTCATCGAGAACGGAGACGCCTACCTGATCCAGGATCACGAGGATAGCAGCGTTCTCGTGGCCGTCGCCGATGGCCTTGGTCACGGGCCGGAGGCGGCCGCAGCATCGCAGGCGGCGATCGCCTTCCTCACGTCGCACCCCCGCCGGGAGCTTGACGATCTGCTCCGAGGCTGTCACCACAGGCTGCGGGGGACCCGCGGCGCGGCCGTGGCCCTGGCACGGATCGACCTGGCCCACGACCGGCTCAGCTACTGCGGCGTGGGCAATATTGAAGCGCGGGTGGTCGGCCACGCGCCAACGCGCCCCATCTCGTATAATGGGATCGTTGGCGCGATCTTGCCGCACTTCCGTGTCTTCGAGTTCCCGTTTCAACCTCACGACCTGCTCTTCCTGCACAGCGACGGCATCTCGGCCCGGTTCGATCTGGATGACCCTCCCGGCCTCAGTGCCCAGCCGGCGCAGCTCATCGCCGAGACCATCGCCCGCAACTGGGCGCGCGCCCACGATGATGCGACCATCATCGTCGTGCGCCATACTGGAGACAGACCATGAGCGGCACTGAACCGCACCTCTCGTCAGACTACCAGACGACTCTGGGAGAGTTCCTCAAAGCCCAGAGCGAGCGGGCCCTGTATGAGGCCTCCCTGCTCAGCAAGGAATTCATCGAACAGGGCGTTGGCCCAGAGGAAATCGTCGCTCTGCACACCGAGACCCTCGAGCGCCTACTGCCTGGCGTGCCGGTTATGGAGCGAGCCCGGATCATGGGACTCTCGCTCCAGTTCTTGCTGGAGATCATGATCAGTTACGGTATCCGCTACAAGGAGTATCTCGATCTCCGGATGACAGAAACGACCCGGGCCATCCAGATGCAAATGGAGGTCGAGCGCATTCGGGCCGAGGAGGCGGCCCGCCTCGAACAGGCGCGAGCCCAAGAGCGGATGCGGGCGCAGGAAGAGGCGATGCAAAGCAAGGAGGAGTTCCTGGCCTTTATCGCCCACGAACTCCGCACCCCGATGACCGCAATCCGCGGCAGCATCGAGTACGCGCTCCACCGGGCACGCGAGGAAGGCTCGGAGCGGGTCCAGAAAGCGCTGGCCAACGCCGAACGCGGACTGGAGCGGCTGATGCACCTCAGTGATGAACTCCTCCAACTCAGCCGAGAGGAGCAGATGGACCTCACCCTTCGGCTTGAGTCACTCCCCCTCCGTGAGTTTCTGGAGGCGATCATAGAGGAGAGCCGTCCTCGCGCGACCGAGAAGGGGATGGCGCTCCGCTTCGAGCCGGAGGAGCCCATCCCAACCATCGTCGGCGACCGGCAGTGGCTGCTGACAGCCCTGGACAACCTCATCAGCAACGCAATCAAGTACACCGAGCCGGATGGCCAGGTCACAGTCAGAACGACCAACCATGCGCGGCGTCTCCAGATTGACGTTATCGATACCGGCACTGGCATTCCGGAGTCCGCGCTGCCGCATATCTTCGAGAAGTATTACCGCGTGCGGGATGCTTCAGGAGGGTTCGTTAAAGGAACCGGGCTGGGTCTCACCCTGGTTAAGAACATTGTCGAGCGCCACGGTGGCGACGTGCGGGTGCAGAGCCAGGTTGGCCGAGGGAGCACCTTCAGCATCTACTTGCCGCTCGACCTGCCGGCAGCGGACTCGACGGATACGTAGATAAATCATGCGCGTGCTCGTCATCGAGGATGATGATGGGATCCTCGCCATGGTCGAGGATATCCTCACCGACGAAGGTCACCTCGTCTTCATGTCCAAGGGCGAGCGTCCCATCGGGCCGCTGGTTCGCGAGCATCGGCCCGATGTGATCATTCTCGACCTGGCGCTCCCGACAACAACCGGCGAAACGATCCTCCAGGCACTGTGGGAAGAAGAGGCTCTGCGCTCGACACCTGTCCTGCTTACGTCGGTCTGGCGCATGCGGACGCGCAAGGCCTACCAGGAAGCGCAACGGCGTGGGCAGCCCGTGAGCTTCCTCGCCAAACCCTACGGCTACTATGACCTGATTGATGCAGTGGAGCAGGCATCAAGGAAGATGGCGCCGTAAAAGAATCAGAGGCACGGCGTGCCTGCGCCGGGCGGTCGCTTCGGCCCAACCGCCTCAAGTGGGGCCGAGCCCCGGCTGACTCGGCTCACGCTCCCGGCGGCGGGCGCCCCCCCCGCGCGTTGCGAGCGACTGCCCACACAGACAGCCTCAGGGCGTCTGCCAAATTGACGGCACAGCTTGCCCGCCTCGAGGTTTGACCACAGACGGGAGGCCAGCTACAATTCCCAACGAAATCATGCCGGCGGCCAGGTGTGGCCGCCGGCCTTCGTGTTCAGAGGCTGTCGTGACTGAAACGTTGACCCTGACCCAACCAACCACCCTCGAAACCGAGATCGCCCGCCGGCGCACCTTCGCCATCATTTCTCATCCCGACGCGGGCAAGACGACCCTGACCGAGAAGCTCTTGCTCTATGGCGGCGCGGTGAATCTGGCCGGCTCGGTGCGAGCGCGCAAGAACCAGCGCCACGCCACGTCCGACTGGATGAAGATGGAACAGGAGCGCGGCATCTCGATCACCTCAACGGTGCTCCAGTTTCCGTACAACGGCTACCACATCAACCTGCTCGACACGCCCGGTCACCAGGACTTCAGCGAGGACACCTACCGGACGCTGATGGCTGCCGACAGTGCGGTCATGGTGATCGACGCGGCCAAAGGCATCGAGGTACAGACCGAGAAGCTCTTCCAGGTCTGCCGCCGGCGCGGTATCCCCATCCTGACCTTCGTCAACAAAATGGACCGCCCCACCCGCGACCCCTTCGACCTGCTGGACGAGATCGAGAAGGTCCTGCACCTTCAGACCGTCCCGATGAACTGGCCCATCGGCAACGGCGACAGCTTTCGGGGTGTCTACGACCGCACGACCCGCTGTGTCCACCTCTTCGAGCGTGGCGACAGTGGGCGCCGGGCTGTGGAGTTGCAGGTACAGGATGCCAGTGATCCCCAACTGCTCGAGGTGCTGGGCGAGCGTGCCTTCAACCAGTTGCAGGAGGACATCGAATTGCTGGACGTTGCCGGCGCGGAATTCGACGCCGAGGCTATGGCCGGCGGCGCGCTCACTCCGGTCTTTTTCGGCAGCGCCCTGACCAATTTCGGCGTGCAACTCTTCTTCGACGCGTTCGTCGATCTGGCGTCCACTCCGTCGGCACGGCACGCCGATGTCGGCCTCGTACCGCCAACGCACGACAGTTTTTCTGGATTCATCTTCAAAATCCAGTCGAACATGAACCCCCAACATCGCGACAGCGTTGCGTTCGTCCGGGTCTGCTCGGGGCGCTTCGAGCGTGACATGACGGTCGAGCACCCGCGCACGGGTAAGCCGGTGCGCCTGGCCCGTCCCCACCGCTTCTTCGCACAGGGTCGCGAGACAGTCGACGAGGCCTATCCCGGCGACGTGATTGGCCTGGTCAACCCCGGGGTCTTCGCCATCGGCGACACCATCTGCACCGACCAACTCCTCCAGTTCGAGCCCATCCCGCGCTTCGCGCCCGAGCACTTCGCGCGGCTGACCAACCAGGACACCAACCGCTACAAGCAGTTCAACAAGGGGCTGGCCCAACTCGAGGCCGAGGGCGCCATCCAGGTGCTCTATGAGCCTGAGGCTCTGCGCCGCGAGCCGATCCTGGCCGCCGTCGGGCGGCTCCAGTTCGACGTCGTGCAGTTCCGACTCAAGACCGAATACGACGTCGAGACTGTCCTCGAAGTGCTCCCCTACAGCACCGCCCGGATCGTGGAGGCTGACGCCGAGACGATCGAACGCCTGCCGTGGGGCGCCACGCTGCGCACTGCCGACCGCGACGGTCGCACCGTTGCCCTCTTCGCGAGTGAGTGGAGCACCAACTACTGGCGGGATCGCTTCCCCACCGTCAAGCTCATCGAGATCGGCGCCGAGGCCGGGTTGTAACCGGGAACCTGACCGCGCAAGACCCACCGGCGACCGTCCTGGTGGGCTCTTTTGCTTCGACCCCATACGCGAAGTTGTGCTACAATGCGCCAACGTGGTCCCCTGCGTTTCTTTCCAGAGGAGATGGAAGCAGAGCGATCAGACATGCCGGTTGCCAGACGGCTTCCACGACGGAGAAAGGAAGATGCAACCCAATCGGCCCCAACTGGAGACGGAAGCGCCCGCCAGGCCCATCATCGACGTTGAATGGGTCGTCATGCCCGACGAGGAACTGGAGAAACTCTACCGCGTTATCATCCTGAACGACGATGTCACGACATTCGAGTTCGTCATCGTGTCCCTTGTCGTCGTCTTCCAGATCGAGCAGTCGCGGGCGGAGGCCATCGCCTGGGAAACGCACACCAGGGGTCAAGCCTATGTGGCGACGCTCCCACTCAAGGAGGCGCAGGAGAAAGTCTTCCGCGTCCAGTATGCCGCCCGCCAACAAGGCTATCCACTCGAGTTCGTGATCGAACCAGAAGAATAAAGTTACCCCACTCCGCATCCACCTGATCGCCATGCGACTAGAGGTTTGGTCGGGACCGGAGCCTTACGAAGAGAAGGTCCGTCAGGCGTTACCCTGGCGGGCCTTTCTTTGTTCGGTCAAATCTGACTATGGTGCCCCGGGTGGGAGACCGTTCAGATTTTGCCATAACGTCATAGAATTCGTGGGCTTCTAGCGCGCCGGTCAAGGAATTGCCGAGCCGATTGCCAGGCATCGTGTGAAGCCGCATTCAGGTTCGTAGGGGCCCGTGCGCCCCTACAGCGCGCTTACGGCCGCTCACGCGGGTCCTACCAACCATGCTCCCACCCGCGCCACGACGACGGGCCCCTTGTTCTAGGGAGTTGCACCTCTGCTGTGCCGCCCCATAACGATAGAGTATGACCCACGAACCAGATCGCGGCACGTCCATTGCGTCCGTTTCAGGCTCACTACGCTCGTAGAAATAGAAACGTCCTCGTCGGCTCGGTCAATCCTGACCGGGTGGAAGGCTCCAAAAGGCGTTGAAAGTGTTGACATTCGGTACTGCTGATCCCACTCGGGTTGGGTCGATCATAGGGAAAATGGAGTTGGCGGGATTACATTCTACCGCTCCCCGAACCCATTCAACCGACTCGACGACGGGCACTCCCCATAGACTCGGCTCCTGGCTGCAGTGGATCTGATGATTTGCACCTTGTGAACTGTTCGCACTGAGCGTGCTGACAACCGGCGCGTGGATCTGTCCCAGCGCTCCGCAAGGGTTCGCATCGGAGACGTCACGAGACTGATCCGCCAACCAATCGAATCAGCACACCGCATCACAGGAGAGTATGGACATGACCAACAGGGGCACTCCTTTCTCAAATGTCGACGCGGCCTGGCTGCAAATGGAGGACCCCACCAACCTCATGATGATGACGGGAGTGATCATCCTCGACGAGCCAATCGACTTTGAGCGGCTCAAGCACGTCATCGCAGCCAGGCTTCTTGCCTTCGGCCGGTTTACCCAACGCGTCGTTCCGAATCACCTCCCGCTGCGGAATCCACGCTGGGAGCCGGACCCTGTTTTCGACCTCGGCGCCCACCTGCATCACGTGGCCCTCCCTCCACCCGCGGACGACGAGACCCTGCAAGCATTTATCAGTGATCTGATGAGTACGGCGCTGGACTTTTCTAAGCTCCTCTGGTCGAAGTACCCATAAGTCGTCCGAGGAGTCGGCGTAACTGCTCGAGTCACTCCGGATATTGCGCCGGATGCCTTGCAAACGTGTAGATCACCTCGGGATCGACTCGCAGGTAGACACCCTCGCCCCAATCGCGCACGCTCTGGCCACTCCTCTCGCGATGAAGCGCCTCGAGCGTCGCGAACTTCGGGTGCTCGGGGGTGAGCACCGCCGCGCGTCCGTGCACGATGATGGCCAGATCAGTCCCGTCAAAGTGCGTGAGACTGACCGCCGGCCGCTTCAAGACATGTCGCGTGCGGGCGGCGGTGGCGAGGGTCGGAATGTAGAAGTGACCCCGGAAGAAGAGCGCGCCGATCGGTGCCACGCGAGGCTCGCCCTTCGCCGTAACGGTGGACAGGGCGATCACCTGAAGCCCCTGGAAATAGCGGACCAGCTGGGCTGCAGAGAGCGAGTGATGCGGCATCTGGAAGGAGTTGCGCAGAAAATCGCCCGCGCGCTCGATACTTCGATCCAGCACCTGCTGCAGTTGTTCCAGCCCCTCCGAGGTCTCTCGCATCCCGTCTCCTCGTCACCGGGCCCACCGCCGCTGAGTTCTCACTCCCGCGTCCGCGCCTCGAAGCCGCGCACCAGCCGTTCCCGTGCGGCGACCAGGGTTTCGGACTTCTTGGCGAAGGCGAACCGCACCTGGCGGGTGCCAGGCCGATTGCTCAGGCGTACATCAACCTCCCCTTTGGTTCCGGAATTGGACGCCCGAGTTCTTGTGCTGTTTCGATCCACTCTCGAATCACAACTTCCGCGTTCGCGAGGGCTTCCTGATAGGTTGCTCCATCTGCCATACAACCTGGGAGTTCTGGCACTTCCGCAATAAATGCCTGATCTTCGCCGCTCCAGTAGATGATAATTTCATACCGGATCATCTTCGCCTCCCAACTTGTATTTGAGAATCACACTGCGCACTTGTTTCACTTGATACGGTTTCGCATTCGTCCCCTTTGGTTGCAGATTCAGGATTTCTGCGATGTCTTTCCTTGTGAAGATATGGTGGCTACCGCGAATCCGCTCTTCAAAACCCAGATGGCGCAGCAGGTGACACAATCCATCAAAAGGAATACTGGCGTCGGCAGTCCCGTGTAGGATACGAGCCAGAAGCCTGGCTTGCCGAGTCATTGTACCCTCTGGACTTCGTTCGGTAGAATCCGACGCCTACAGAAGCAACTAGCTTCACTCCTGGACTGGTCGAAGATGAAGCTCCAGGGTAGCACCTGGTGATCAGAACGGCAGCTGCATCGTAGAGGGCGGTCTATCGAGATCTGCAACCTCTGAATGGCGTACTCGAGGGTAACGAACAGATACTACCTACCCCGCGTCCGCGCCTCGAAGCCGCGCACCAGCCGCTCCCGTGCGGCGGCCAGGGTTTCGGGCTTCTTCGCGAAGGCGAACCGCACCTGGCGGGTGCCGAGACCCGGCGTGGCGTAGAAGCTCGAACCGGCAACCACCGCGACCCCGACCTCGCGCGTCAGCCAGCGCGAGAACTCAACGGCCTCCCCAGGGAAATCCCAGGCCTCGTAGCCGGCGAGCACATAATAGGCGCCCTCCGGCCGGCTCCCCTCAAAGCCAGCCGCGTCCAGAATCCTCATCATCTCATCGCGCCGCCAATGGTAGTCGGCGAGTTGGGTCTCGTAGAAACTCTCCGGGAGGCTGTAGGCCACGACGCCGGCATGCTGCAAGGGCGTTGGAGCGCAGATGGTGGTAAAGTCGTGGATTGTGCGCAATGCCGTCGACCAGGGTTCCGGCGCGACCGCGTAGCCCAACCGCCAGCCGGTGACGGCGAAGGTCTTGGAGAGGCCCCCGACCGTCACCGTCCGCTCAGTCATACCCGGCAAGGTGGCGAGCGCGATATGCACGCGTCCGTCGTAGAGGATTCGATCGTAGATTTCATCGGTCACGGCGAGCAGATCGTGCTCCAGGCAGAGCGTCGCCACACCCTCCATCTCAGCCGGAGTGAACACGCGGCCGGAGGGGTTGTGCGGCGTGTTCACGACGATCGCCTTGGTGCGTGGGGAGACCGCTGCTCGCAGCCGGTCGAGATCGAGAACGTAGTCCGGCGGCAACAGCGGCACGAAGACGGGCCTGCCCCCCGCAAACCGGGCCGCCGGGGCGTAGTTCTCGTGGGCCGGCTCGATGATGATGACCTCGTCTCCCGGCTCGACGCTCGCCATCAAGGCCGACACGAGGCCCTCGGTGACACCCAGCGTGACGGTCACGTGGCGCTCGGGATCGACCCAATCGAAGCCGGGCGCGAAGCGGCGGCGGAGCGACTCGGCGATGGCCTCGCGCAGGGGGCGGATGCCCCAGGTCACCGCGTACTGGTTGTGCTCGTTGAGGATCGCCTGCGCGGCAGACGCGCGGACCTCGGCCGGCGTACCGAAGTCCGGGAAGCCCTGGCCCAGGTTGACCGCGCCGTAGTCCAGGGCCAGGCGTGTCATCTCACGAATATGGCTTTCGGCCAGGCCCCCAATCCGGGAGGCAGGGTGAAGGTCAGTCGTCATGGGATTCCTATCTCTTCGTGAAACCAGGCACTTTATCACGGGGATCCTGGCCCGTCGTGCGCCCCGCCTGTCACGGGGAACGAATCGAGAGTACAGGCGGGACCCTGTTGATGCGTCAGAATCTTGGCAACAGAGCGTTGAGCATCGCCGCTACCAGGTCCTGTCCGGCAGTGTACGAGACCAGGGTCGCCATTGTCAGGACCACCGAGACCGTCAGCAACGTCCAGCTCCCCGTGCCCAGGGCTTCGAATTCCGGCTTCATGCGCCGATGGGTAATCCCGCGCATCTCCAACACTTTGCCCATGGTATCGGCGCGATCGACAGCGTTCAGCGTCAGAGGAATGAAGATCGGCACCAACCCGCGCATCTTGCCCACGACCCCCTGATCCATCAGCGAGTGGGCTCGGGCCTTCTGGGCATCGGCGACGCGCCCGAATTCCAGCAAGACCACCGGGATGAAGTTGAGCGCCAACACGATCATCAACGCGTATTCCATCGGAAGCCGAAAGAACATGAGGGCCTGCAGGAGGTCTGAGTTATTCGTGGTCATGATGACCACCAGCAGCGGCGCGGCGAAGATGAACATGCGGAAGATGGAGACGATCCCCAGCATCAGCCCCTCGCGGCTGATCATCAGTTGGCCCCCGGCAACCGGCACCTGCCGGGGAATCAGCGCGAAGAGCGGCTCGCCCGGAACGGTCAAGCCGAAGATCAGGCCGATGACCACGATGATCATGGCCAGGCCTTTCAGCCGTCGAAAGGTCTCGCCGAGCACGCCCCCGATCCAGGCCACAGCCACGATGCTGAGAAGAATCGCGATCAGCGAGCTGAACTCAACGAACAGCAACCCGGCCACCATCGTGGCGAGAATCCACACGATCTTCACCCGCGGATCCACCGTGCCCAGGCGTCCTCGGTCGGCTGCAATCACGAGACCTTCTCCTCCCGGGCGAGCCACGCCTGGGCCGCCTGCACCAACGCATCGGTACCGAGGGCAATCGGGAAACCCAGGTCCTGCAGCCGGGAACTCAAGCGCACGACTTGCGGCGGCGTCAGGTGGCAACTTTCCAACAGGTCGAAGTCGGCCATGATCTCCGCCGTCGGGCCATCGCGCATCAGGGTGCCGTTGTTCAATACCAGCACGCGGCGGGCGTACTGGGCGACATTGATGAGATCGTGGGTGACTAGCAGGATCGTGATGCCCTGCTGGTTCAGATGGCGGGCCAACTCCAGGATTTGGCGCGAGTCCCGGTGGTCCTGCCCCGTCGTCGGCTCATCCAGGAGCAGGATGCGCGGGCGCATGGCGACGATGCTGGCGATGCAGACTTTCTGCTTATCCCCGCGTGCCAGAAAGCGGGGAAACACCTCCCGCACCGCCTGCAGATCGAAGTAGTCGAGGGTCTCCTCCAGGCGCGCCTCAATCTCGTCAGGCGGCAGCCCCAGATTTTTCAGGCCAAAGGTGATCTCTTCCGCGACCGAATTCGAGAAGAGCTGATCGTGTGGGTTCTGAAAAATGAAGCCGATTTTTTGAGCCAGATCCGACACGCGCGCCCGGTGCGTATCCATACCATCGACCATGACGCGGCCCTGGGACGGCTTCAGCAAGCCCAGGATCAGTTTCATCAAGGTAGACTTGCCAGAACCATTATTCCCGATGATCGCCGTAAACTCGCCGGCCTCAAAATTCAGGTTCACATCCCTCAATACGTAATCGAGCTTCAAATACGCAAAGCTGACATTTTCAAGCGAGATGAGCGCCATGAGAACCCTTGTTGAGTTTTGTACCGGTCAGCGTTCAGAGCCGGCATAGAACGCCGATTGCGTAGATGTGCGCTACCCTACCGGTTCGGTTCTGATGCGACGATAACATCGGGGGCCACCCTGCAAGGCGTGATCAACGCAGAAAAAGCCGAAATCAGGGAGTCCCCACGTGCATCGGCGTTCCATTGTTGGCGGCCCCGAGGTGGCCAGTGGCCCGCCGCCGAGCTATGCGAGACGACGCAAACCGGCCTCGGCTTCCGCCTCGCTGAGCGGCAACGTCGCCCAGGGAATCTGCAGTTCCAGGCGAACAGCAAATTCGGTGACCTGCGGCAGACGCACACCGGCGCGGCGGAAGACCTCGGCCTGCTCCAGCACCTCGCGTGTCGGCCCGTCCAGAATGATCCGCCCCTCGTCCATTAGAATCAGGCGGCTGGCATGCTGCGCCAGCAACTCCATCTCGTGCGAGACGATCAAGATGGTCGTACCGAGCTGTTGGTTCAGCTTGTCGCAGAGCGCGAAGATTTTCTGGACCATCATCGCATCGAGTTCCGAGGTGGCTTCGTCAAGCACAAGGACCGCAGGCTCGGTCACCATCACCGCCGCGATCGCAACCCGCTGCTTTTGCCCACCGGAGAGGGCCTGGGGGGAGCGCTGGGCCAGATGGGGGATCTCCAGTGTGGCAAGCATATGGTGAGCGCGCGTGCGGGCCTCAGCCCGGCTCACCCCCCGGCTCAGCGGTCCCAGCATACACTCCTCTTCGACCGTGGACATGACCAATTGTGCGTCGGCATCCTGAAAGACCAGACCCACCTGGGTTGCCAATTCGGCTACGGTGCCCCGACGCGTATCGACGCCTCCCACCTCAACCGTTCCCTGGAATTCTCCCCGCGTGTAGTGGGGGATCAGACCGTTGAAGGTCTGGCAGAGGGTCGTCTTGCCGGCACCGGTCGTGCCGACGAGGCCGGCGTACTCCCCGCGGCGCAATTCCAGGCTCACTCCTCGCAGGACCGGCTCTTTGCCCGTCGGATACCGATACGACACCTCGTGCAGGGCGATCACCACCTCGGAGGCCATGAGTCAGGCCACCGCAAGCATCCCCTGGCGCACCAGGGCCGGGCGCACGACCCGGTAGAGCAGCGGCGTCAGGATGAGAGCCACAATAAACGTCGGTATAGCCACCCCGACGAACCCGAACAGCCACCAGGCCGTGAATCCCTGGCCGAAGGCCATCCCAAAGCGCGCGAATGCCCGCGCGGTGAAGGGACTCCCGGCCAGCCCTAACCACGTGAAAAGCGCGAAGAGAGTCCAGGAGACGACGAGCGTCACCGCGGCGATGGCGACGATCTGGCCCGTGCTTGCCTCACGGTCTTTCACCCAGAGCTTGGTGAGGTACGCCGCCGCGAGAAAGGCCAGGCCGTGCGCCGGGATATTGGCCGGCGGGAAGGGGCTGGAGGTCGCCAGCATCGTCAGAATCCCGGTGGCTAAGCCGATTCCCACCAGGGGACCCCACCCCAACTCCGGTGCGATCAACAGGGCCATCAGCACGTAGATGGCGATACTCGGAGCAAGCTGCGCCCCTCCGATTTGAGTGAAGCGCCCGGCGGCGTGGGCCAGGAAGACGATTGCGAGTAACACCGCTGCCAGGGCAATCTGTCTGGTTGACACGAGGATAAGCTCCTTTCTGCCCATAGTGAAGAGGACAACGACGATTACCAGCCTACAGGCATCGATGAGCCTGCCGGCCCGCACGCCACAAGAGGATACGGAAGAATGAGACCTATACGCTTGAAGACAACTTGGGTGAGGCTTTCAAAGCGAGTGGAACGAGCGCATTGTACACGAAGAGAGAAACAGGTGCAACCGGGGAGTTCGAACGAAGAAGCGGAGCAGGAGCGACTGAATGCGATCGCTCCGGCCCCGCTCATCGCGGCAGAAACTACACGGCCTCGTGGATCTCGTACCGGGTATGCATGGTTGCGGTTTTCCTGAGGGTCGCGAAGACCGAGCAGTACTTGGTGACCGAGAGCTCGACCGAGCGGGCCACGGCCTCGGGATCCAGATTGCGGCCGGTGACGATGTAGGTAATGGTAATATCGGTGTAGACCTTCGGGTGCTCTTCCGATCGAACCCCATCGACTTTGAGTTGGAAGCCCGTCACCTCCTGGCGCTTCTTCCGCAGGATCGAGATCACGTCCATCCCCGTGCAGCCCGCCAGACTCATCAGCAGGAGCTCCATCGGCCGGGCACCGTCATCCTCGCCCCCATGTTCGCGGCTCGCGTCCATTTTGATGAGCGTGCCCGACTGAGCCGTCGACTCAAAACCCATTCCGCCACGCCAATCAACCATCACCTGAGTTTGGGTAGCCATAAATCCTCCTTCCTGTGCAGGGAGCTTGCATTCTTCCAAGAGTAGGATGCATTCCGGCCCGTGCAAGTAACAATTCTCACCCGAGGAGGTGCTCTCTGACTATAGCCGAAAGCAATTTACGGACCTCTCCGTACGGCCGGGGGTCCTCGCCGGAGCGGATGCTCTCTGGCTGGCGCCGGGCCATGAGGTGCACCTCCTCGGTGAGGGCGCACCTCATCAGATCAGCCATGGCCCCGCCCACCCTGCACCGCGAGCACAGCTCGAGGTGGGTGGCCAGCGAGAGCATGCCTGCGCGGGTGGGCATGAAACTGATATCGCGGCGTGCTTGTCCTGGGGCCGCTCCACAGTGAACGCGTGCGCCAGCAGGCCGGTGCGACCGCAGGCGTCGGATCGCCCTGGCTCGTTCCTTATCAAGCGCCAGGCCGTTGCCGGTCTTGAGTGGCGGTGACCTCGAGCCGCCTGGAAAGCTGGCCACCAGGGCCCCTCCCATGGCCCACCCCCGGCCCGATGGCCGGGTTTTGCCTGAGACCTCGCCCCGCAGCCTCGACCCGGCCCGTGTCGCACCAGTACCAGCACAGGCCCCCGAACCCCGCCCCGGCAACGTCCCACCCCGGCGGT
The DNA here is from genome assembly GCA_027493995.1 of Ardenticatenaceae bacterium. GTDB lineage: Bacteria > Chloroflexota > Anaerolineae > Ardenticatenales > Ardenticatenaceae > DOUV01. The sequence continues at coordinate 822,669 of JAOSJS010000001.1, forward strand.
CGGGGCGGGTTGGCCTGACGCGTCGCCTACCGACGCGATCCGGTCGGCACTCGGCCATCGCCAGCACGGATCCTCCAAAACCCGCCCAGGCAACGTTCCTCCCTTCCGCGCCGATCCCCCGACCGCCCCCGTCAGGCCCGCGACGTCGCACCACAAAACCCGCCCCGACCAGCGCGAGGGCCCTGCCCCACCACTACCCTGGCGCCACCACCCCCAGGCTGTCGAGGCGGGTTTTGGAGGATCGAGGCGAGCGGGCGCCTGGACTCCCTCCTGAGACGCCATGACCGGGCGGCCTGGTGGCCCGGCGGCCAAACGGGGAGTACGACGCGCTGGCCACAAGCCGCTAATGAGCTGGGCTCCATCCTGCAGTCCGTTCGGTGTCAATGGGTTTGGGTTTCGCCGTCCTCGTTCTACACCTGAAAGGACTGTTTGCCTCTCCCTCTTGACTGACTTTTGAGTCGCCCTGGAGGCAGGTCGGAAGCCTGGTTATTTATGACCAAACCACATATAATTGTCAGCGATCCCGATTCGTCCCCTTTTCTCTGTTCTGACTCTATCACCAGTCAGGTCAGCTTGCATCCTGACTGGAGGGACATCATGGTTCAAACGCATCGTCCTGTCATGACGCACCGCAGACTGCTCCTGTTCAAATGGCTCATGGTCCTCGTACCGCCCGTTACGGTCGCGGTCGGCCACAGCCTGTGGCTCATGGTGTTTATGCCTGCTCATACAGTCGCGGTGGGCCACAACCTGCTGGGGTACTCGGTGGGCGGGCTTGCAGAGACCCTGCTCGTGACATTGCTCGTGACATTCCTGGCCCTGGTGCTGGCCTACATTTTTGCAGAGACGCAGTTCAGGGTTCTCCGGAGACTCCAGGCTGAGGCATTGGCCCGAGAGCAGGACATCCTGACCATGAATGCCGTGATGCAGGAACGGGAGCGGCTGAGCAGGGAACTCCACGATGGTGTGGCCCAGCTCGTCGCAGATCTGCTCTTGCGCTTGGACACCATCAAGGAGCTGGTCGAGGCCGACCGACAACAGGAGGCGGAAGCAGAGCTCGAGCGGCTGCACGGGGTTGCCAATGAAATCTACGAGGATATCGGGGAGTCCATTACAGGGCTCCGCACCAACGTGACGGAACGAGGGCTGGTCCGCGCACTTCAGGACTACGTGGACCAGTTTGAAGAGCGGCACCAGATTCCCACGAGCCTCCAGATCCTTACAGGACCGGCTCCCGACGCGGCCGACCGGCTCTCACCTCTCGCGGCGCTCCAGCTCTTCAGGCTCATCCAGGAAGCCCTGACCAACGTTCGCAAGCACGCCGGGGCACGGGAGGCCACTGTGACGCTCATATCCGACAGGTCAGGGCAACTGAAGGTCGTCATTGCCGATGACGGCCAGGGTTTTATCCCTGGCGCCCAGGGGAACGGCAAGGCGCGGCCCCTGGGCCTGACGAGTATGCGGGAGCGGGTCGAGGCCCTGGGCGGCACGTTCGAAGTGAACAGCCAGCCCGGCTCGGGCACACAGGTGACTGCCACCATCCCCATTCCACGAACGAGAAGGGAGAACGGGCATGCAGCCCTTACGACTCCTCCTGGTTGACGACCACGCGCTCTTTCGCGAGGGACTCATCGCGCTCCTCTCCTACCAGGACGATTTCACCGTCGTTGGAGAGGCTGAGGACGCCGAGAGCGCCCTGGCCCAGGCGCGTGCGCTTGAGCCGGACATCGTGTTGATGGACATCGAGCTCCCAGGAGAGGACGGCGTTACTGCGACCCAGCGGCTGACGATCGAAATGCCCGCCGTCACCGTCGTGATGCTGACGGTGCACGACGACAGCCAGACCCTGTTCGAGGCCATCAAGGCGGGGGCGCAAGGCTACCTGGTGAAGAACGTGCGATCCCGGGAGCTCCTGGAGCAGCTCCGGGGCCTGGCGCGAGGTGAGGCTGCGATCTCGCGTCGTATGGCTGCCCGGATCTTGGAAGAGATCCGGGGCCAGACTGAGCCCTTCGGGCCCGAGGAAGAGCTGACTGCCCGGGAGATGGACGTGCTGGAGCTGGTGGCGGCGCCCCTCTCCAACGCCGAGATCGCCGGGCGTCTGGTGGTCAGTGAGCACACCGTCAAGAATCACATGAAGAGCATTCTCTCCAAGCTCCACCTCCGCAACCGACACCAGGCAGCCGCCTCTGGCGTCGCCCGTGGCTGGCTGCCACGCCCGAAGGGGCGTGGCTAGCGCGCCGGTCCAGGCGTCGCCGAGACGATTGTAGAGCACCGTGTGCAGGCGCGTTCAGGTTCGGAGGGGCGCACGGCCGTGCGCCCCTACCGCGCGATTCCGACCGCTCACGCGGTTCCTACCATGTTCCCACCCGCGCCACGACAACGTGACCGATGGTCTCGCATCCTCTTGTCACCCCTCCGGTCTCGCGAACCGTCTCACAAAAATAGCCCTTTTCCTCTCTCCTCTGCCTTCCGCGGGTCATGTGCTGCAACTTGCTGCCAGGTATGCTCGTATAGGACTGTCGAGAGCTACTACCGCGAGATGAAGGAGGTTCGAAAATGCACCAGAAGACCACTGACGCCCCGCAAACCGCAGGCCGCGTCCTCCACAGACACGCGCGCTGGTACGATCTTTTCGGCAGAGTCATCTCGTTCGGGCGGGACAAGGCGATCCGGGAGAAGCTCATAGAGCTCGCCGCGCCGGCGCCCGGTGAGAAGGTGCTCGACGTCGGCTGCGGCACGGGCACGCTCGCGGTCGCCATCAAGTCGCAGGTGGGCGCCAGCGAGGTGCACGGCATCGACGCCTCTCCTGAGATGATCCAGGTCGCGAAGGAGAAGTCAGCCAAAAACGGCTCCGATATCGATTTCCGAGTCGCCCTGATCGAGGCGATCCCGTTCCCGGATGCTTCCTTCGACCTCGTGACTAGCAGCCTCATGCTCCACCACCTGCCGGACGATCTGAAGGCGAAGGGCTTTCTGGAGATACGGCGCGTGTTGAAGCCTGGCGGCCGCTTCATGGCGATGGACTTCGCCGCGCGCAGCCACTCCCCCCTCGGCCATCTGCTGTCGATGCACAGCCCCTCGCCCCTCGGCCATCTGCTGTCGATCTTCGGCCACTTGCGCGGCGAGAGCATGGTCGACAAGCTGGCGCCGATGCTCAAGGACGCCGGCTTCAGCGACGTTGAGGGCATCCCCACGCGCCACAAGAACTTCGCCTTCATCCGCGCCCGCTCACCAATGCCGAAGAAGCCATAGCATCCTCCTCTTACTCCCTCTGGTCTCTCGAACCATCCCGAAAAATAGCCCTTTTCCTCTCTCCTCTGTCTTCTACGGGTCATGTCCCGCGGACTGCTGTTACCTATGTAGGAAGCCCGCCTCAACGCTTCGCTGCGAGGCTGTCAGCCTCCTCCGCGCACTAGAGAGTGCTTGTTCCAGTCATGCGGTTTGGATTTCTCCGACACCGCGGGTATTCGTACCCGTACGGCGAGGCCTCCGTCTTCCCGGGGCGAGGCGTAGACGTCACCACCGAGTGCGTGGGCGACGGACTGCACGATTGACAGGCCGAGTCCGGCTCCGCGGCTGATCGAGGTATTGGCGGAGTCGGCGAGTCGTTCCGTGGTGCGCAGGCGGCGGAATGGTTCGAACAGACTCGGGACTTCGTAGGGCGGAACGGGCGGTCCGGTGTTTTCGACGGTGAGGTGGACGTTATCATCGACCACGCCGGTGGTGACCGTGACCCAGCCGTGTTCGGGCAGGTTGTAGCGGATGGCATTGTCGACCAGGTTCTGGGTGAGCCGTTCCAGGAGTACTGGGTCGCCTGCCACCGGGGCAGGCAGCAGGTGGGTGCGGATGGCGACGCCGGCGTTCTGCGCGGCGCCTTGGGATTCCGTGGTGATGTGCCGTGCGATGTCGGCGAGGTCAACAAGGGTGGATTCTGTGACGTGTTGTTCGCTGCTGGCGAGGGTGAGCAGGCCGTCGATGAGCCGTTCGTGGCGTTGGTTGACGGCGAGCAGGGTGGCGCCCAGCTGACGCAGTGATTCGTTTGCTTGAGGATCGCTGAGTGCGACTTCGATGAGGGTGCGGTTGATCGTGAGGGGTGTGCGCAGCTCGTGGGAGGCGTTGGCGACGAATCGTCGCTGGCTGTCGAAGGAGCGATCAAGCCGTTCGAGCATGGCGTCGAGTGTGTCAGCGAGTTCTTTGATCTCGTCGTTGGGCCCGACGAGGGCGATGCGCTCGTGCAGGCTGCGGTCGGCGATCCGCCGGGCGGTCGCGGTAATCTGCCGCAGCGGATGCAACGCCTGGCCGGCAAGGAGCCATCCGAATCCTCCCGCGATGACACCGACGACACCGAGCATGATAAGCGAGGCGATGAGCATTGTGTTGAGGGTGTCGTCTCGGGCTTGCTGGAGTTGCGCCCTGAGCGCATCGTGCACTTCTGGCGACTGGTGTTGAAGGGTTTGTTCGGTGATGTCGCCCCGCACGGTCAGCTGATGGTTAAGGGTCTGCCCCAGGTACAAATACATCAGCGCGACGAGCGTCACGCCGGCGAGGAAGAACGCCCCGGCGTAGAGCAGGGTGAGCCGGACCCGGATCGTAGAAGGCCACCAGCGGCGTGGGGTGGTCATGGGATGCGGTACCCGGTACCGGGAATGGTCTCGATGACCGGCGGGTCGCCCAGTTTCCGGCGCACCATCATGATGGTGAACCGGACGACGCCGGTGAACGGGTCGATGTGTTCGTCCCATGCTTTCTCCAGGAGCTGCTCGGCCGAGACCACGCCGCCCTCGGCCCGCAAGAGCTCAGCAAGGACCGCGAACTCCTTCCGGGACAACCCCACGGGGTGACCGTCTCGGGTGACGGTGCGACGATGCGGATCGAGGCGGATACCTGCCCGCTGGAGCACGGGTGGCGCGGCGGGCCGGGCGCGCCTGCCCAGCGCCTGGACACGGGCGGTCAGCTCGGCGAACGCGAACGGCTTGGTCAGGTAGTCATCCGCCCCGAGGCTGAGCCCGGCTACGCGTTGTGTCACCGCGGTGGCGGCGGTGAGCATGAGAATCCGGGTGTCGAGGCCGGAGTCGACGAGGGTCGTGCAGACCTCGTCGCCGGACACGATGGGCAGGTCGCGGTCGAGCACAACGACGTCATAGTCGTTGACCGCTAACCGCTCCAGCGCGGCGTCGCCGTCGTAGGCCACGTCTACGGCCATCGCGTGTCGGCGTAGGCCCTCAGCGATGGTGTCCGCGAGCAGCCGTTCGTCCTCCACCACGAGTACACGCATGTTCGTCCTCCACCACGAGTACACACATGACTTCATTATTATATCATGTCACGGCGTTAGCGTAGGTTTTGTGCAACCAGATGCTAAACCAGCAAAAAGGCGGGCACATCACAACTTTTGAAGAGCGGCAGCGGCAACTGGAAAGCCCAGGTGGCCGTTTGGAGTCGCTTGCCCGCGTAGGCGCTCTGGTCGGTAAAGGTGAGACGATAGCCATCGGGCAGCGACTCGACCCAGGCAGAAGTGTGAGCCGCCACCTGGACCAGTTCTTTGACGGGCAGGCGGGGACTGCCGGGTGCGGGCAGCGGCGTATGACGGCAGTCCGTCGCCAGCCAGTGGGCCGCCCAGCGGACAAAATTGGCGGCGAAGAGGGCACAATACTCTTGAATCAAGAGGCCCGGCGCCGAGCGGATTTTCAGATGGTGCATTTGAAAGACGTTTTTTCCTTCCTTGATGCCCGCCTCGATCAGTTGGCGGCCATTATAGAATTGGAACCACGGCAGCAGGTCGCCGATCACGGGGGCGCTGCCGGAATGGAGCAAGGTGCTGTAGCGAACGGTCGCGCCGGTGTAGAAGCGTTCCAAGGCCAGTTCCAGCGGGTAGGGACAGCCAGCCATCTGCTGATTCGACCAAGCCACCACTTCGGCGTTGGCGCCCACGCGCGTCCAGGCGGTCGTCTCGCTCACGGTGCGGCGCAAGCGGGTCGTGACTTGGTGATGATAGGGCTTGGTGTAGACGTCATAGCCCATCTCGATCAACAGGGCGACATTCTCACCCGTGCCAAAGCCGGCATCGAGCCGAAAGACGGCCTCCACCGGCGTGGGATTGCGCCGATTCTCGTCCTCGAAGCGCGCCAGGCGGCTGGTCAGACTCGCCTCGATGGCGGCTCGCGCCTCAACCTGGCGCTGCTGCCGGAGGACGCGCTGCTGCGCGCGCTCGATCAGGCGCGGCTGGCGGGCCATGCGGCGCTCGCAGACCAGCAAGCGCTGGCGGGCCGTTGCCACCTGACTGTGCGGTCGTTCCGGCCGCTGGCGCGCCTGGGCGACGGCTTCCAGCCGTTGGATCTCGTGCTGCCAGTGCTGCCTGTGCTGGCTGAGGTCGTTCGCCTGGGCGTGGATCGCCGTCAAGGCCTGCTGCGCGGTCGCCAAGCGCGCTTCAGCCTGCTGCCGCGCCGCCGTGATCGCCGCCAGCCGCTGCCGGAGCAGCTCGACGCGCCGCCGGGGCGAACCCCAGTGCGCGCTTCCGCCGCCAGGATGATCGCTTCGGCTTGGGTACAGGCGATGGTATTCCCCGGATGGGGACGAACCGACAGCCAGACCCGCCCATAGGTCGGGCTGTGCAGACTGACCAGCGCCGCTTGATACCCCAGGCACAAGGCATCACTCATGTAGCCATAGGCCACGTTGGGATAGCTCGTGCTGCTGTTCGAGACCGGACGACCGGTCAAGTCGCCATCGTACACCAGCCGGCCGTGGGTACGCATCGCCAGCACCACCTCGCGGTCAATAAACGGTTGACTGATGGCCTCCAAAGCCTGGCCGATCGCTTCGGCCTCGGCCAGGCTCAAGGCCTGCAAGGTTCGACTCACCCCGCTGGCATCCGCCCACGCCGGTTGCTGCCACGCCGCCGCGACCGCCTGATCCTGATCCAATGGATGGGCACTATGACTAATCTCCTTCAGATGCGCAACCCCAGCCAGGGTTGCTACCAGCACCGCCAGCACCTTGGTTTGGGGACGATGTCGATAGGTCTTTTGGTGCAACGCGACTGCGTTCATCGCCTGGATCAATCCGATCTGGTGCGCAAAGTGGCCCCAGATCACCAACATCGCGTGTTGCGTCAGAGGCCCTGGCCTTTCCAGCTCGCTCATGGTCGCTCCCTCCTGGCTGCTCCGAGGTCCGCACCATGAGCTTATCACTCTCTTCATCCCGATTGGAAAAGTTCTCTTTTTGGCCTATTTTTGCTGGTTGCGTCTCTGGTTGCACAAAACCTACGTTAGGGCGTTGTTAGGCCATTCCCTAACATTGCGCTAACGCCCGAAGGTGTAACATAGCTCTGACGCCATGCAAGGAGGGCCGAAAATGACGACCGGGATGCACAGAGGAGAACACGCATATGGCTGACCGCGGATTGACCATCCGCATACCAATCTGGGTGAGGGTGTCTGGGATCATCGCCCTCGTCCTGGTCGGGGTGGTTGTCAGCTCGATGTTGCTGGGCGGCAGCGTCTCTGGTGGTCAGGACGGTGGCAGCGTCTCTGGTGGCCGCGACCATGGTAGCCAGACAGAGCAGACGGATCACAACGGGGGCCAAACCGGACCGGCAGCGCCGTCCGGGTTGGAGCCGGCGGAGAACCCTGCGCCGTCCGGTCACCAGAGACCACCCCAAGAACGGGGATCATCGGATGGCCCTGACGACCCCACACCGACACCGTCCCACGGCTCTGGTGACCACACACGGTCCGATGGCAGTCGGGGCCACTAACCATCAGAGGAGCAACAGCTATGACCGTGACACCCGACCTCCGCACCTTCGTGCTCATCGTGCATATCACCTCCACGGTCGGCTGGGTCGGCGAGGTCAACCGAGCGGGATTTCAGTCGAGCAAGGGAGGCAGCGCATGAGTACGCAAGCAGCCATCCGATCTTTGAATCAGAGGCGTGGCGCCAGCGGCGACTGGCGTCGTCGCCTTCTCCTCCACCATGCGCCGCTCGCCGTTGTCAGCGCTGTAGTCCTTTTCCTGTTCATGAGCCTCTCGCCCTTCGACCCTCAAGCATACCCCCAGGAGGGCATGGGCCCTGGTGTGTTCCCCCGGGTGGCACTGGTAGGCGAGGGCGTACAACAGCGCTTCTTCATGTCGCCCCAGGACCTCTACCAGGACGCGAAGCGGAGTCTGGAGAGCGAGGGGCGCCAACGGCGCTTCTTCATGACACGGGTTACCGACGCCACCGGCTACGTCGCCACCGGGCTCCTCGCGCTCACGCTCCTCATCGGGCCGGCCAACCTCCTGCTCCGTAGGCGGACTCCCGTCTCAAGCTATTTTCGGCGTGACGTGGGGACGTGGACGGCCATCTTCAGCGTGGTCCACGTGATCTTTGGCTGGCAGCTGCATGGCGGCGGACGGATCTCCGCCATGCTCAACTACTTCTTTGCGCCCGATGGCAGCCCGATGCTCGATAATTTTGGCCTGGCGAACTGGTCCGGGCTGGCCGCGCTGGTGATCGTAGTGATGTTGCTCGCGCTTTCCACCGACGGCGCCCTGCGGGAACTCAAGGCCAGGACATGGAAGAACCTCCAGCGCCTGAACTACACTTTGTTCGCGCTGGTCATCTTACATGTGTTCTTCTACGGGGCACTGCTGCGAATGACATCCCCCTTTACGCTCCTCGGTGTCCTCACCGTCATTGCGGTCGTCGTCGGACAGGCGGTGGGGGGCTGGCTGTGGCGGCGAAGGTACTCTCGCACAACAGCCAGGTGAGCGTGAGTGGCAGTCGGCGGGCGCTCCTCGGTGATGGGATAAGAGGAAGACCTCAAGATCAAGGAGTTCGGCCATACGAGAGACCACCATGGATCCAATCACCGTATCGAGAGACCTCGAAGAGAGCACGGCCCGAGCGCCCCGTCTGGAGGTTGACGAGGGACATCGGCCGTGCGGGGTGACGGCTCAACAGGCTCCGCGTCCCTCGGCCGACGCCGCGCCATCCTCGTCGCATGTTGTGGAGAGGATGGACCGGGCTGTTGCTCGGATACTCTGCGTACAGCTGCGGCCACCTGCGCCGCGGTAGTCTGCCGCCACGACCAGTAGCCAGCCATTCGAAACGCCGCTGCTCGTCTCGGCGGTGCGCTGTACCCTACGCCACATCGTGCTGCCCTTCGTGCTCCCGCTCCTGGGGGGTCGCCATGGGCGCTACGCTTGGCATCGTCACGGGCACTGCGCTCGGCTTCCTCTTGACCATGGCCGCGATCGCGGCCATGGTCATCGTCGCCACGCTCCGCCGGCTGTGGCGGCTCCAACACCCCCGCCGCTGGCAGTACCTGGCGCTGGCGGTGCTGGTCGGCTTCTTCTTCGTGAACGACACGCGCGTGCTGTACGTCTAGCATCCTCTTTTCACCTCCTCCCGTCTCCCAAAAATAGCCCTTTTCCTCTCTCCTCTGCCTTCCGCGGGTCATGTCCTGCGGACTGCTGCTCCCTATACTAAGTGAGGGGGGCAACGCAGGGAGGCTCTACGGAAGGGAGGCTTTTGGTCGTCGTGCATGAGCCGCTTAGCACCTGCCAGGGCTTCACCTATTTCAAATCAAGCAAAGGAGAACACGCACATGGCTGACCGCGAATCGACCTATAGCACACCACGTTGGGTGAAGGTGCTTGGGATCATCGTCCTTGTTGTGGCCCTGCTGGTTGTCGTCGTGCTCGTCACCGGCGTCGGTGGTCCCCACGGCCCTGGTCGCCACATACCGTCCGGTGAGACACCGCCCTCCAGCGTCATAGCAGGCCACCTACCGTCCCGCACTGGCCTTGGCGGCTACACACTTCCCATAGAACACCGCGTGTAACAGCTATGACCATGACACCGGGCCTCCGCAAGTTCGCGCTCACCGTGCACATCACGTTCTCGGTCGGCTGGATTGGTGCGGTCGTTGCGTACCTGGCCCTCGGCGTCGCCGCTATGACCAGCCAGGATGCGCAGACGGTGCGTGCCGCCTGGATCGCGATGGAGTTGACCGGCTGGTATGTGATCGTCCCGTTGGCCCTCGCCGCGCTCCTGACCGGGCTTGTCATGTCACTGGGCACCCCATGGGGCTTGTTCCGCCACTATTGGGTCCTGATCACACTCGTGCTAACCATCCTTGCCACTGTCGTCTTGCTGTTGCACATGCCGACCGTGAGCTTCCTGGCAGATACGGCGCAAGAGGCGGACGGTGCCGACCTCTTCAGGCTTGGGGGCGACCTCCTCCACCCCGGCGTCGGCCTGCTGGTGTTGCTCGTAATCACGGGGCTGAACATGTACAAGCCGCGGGGCCTGACCCCGTACGGGTGGCGTAAGCAGCAGGAGGAGCGTCGTAAGCGGCACGAGCAGGGTGCGCTGTCGCCATCATCCGCCGATGCAGCGACGTAGGCACCGGCAATCAGCCTCCCACCCCAGGCCGGTACCGCGCATAAAGAAGGCATTCTCTTCCAGGGTTCCAGTTCGCCACTGCCATCAGCGACTCCCTGAAAGGGTGCTGAGTTAGATCGTTACTGCACAACCGGCGCTCGCCTGCTTGCTGCGATTCTCCGCATCGAAGAGTTGGCCCACTCCAGCTACGCCTCTCCAACCACCAGTCAAGGAGTCGCCCGGGGCGCACGACCGGGGACTTCCGAAGTCTTGGAAGACTTCGGAAGTCTGACTCCTTGACCGGCGCTTTCGCCACGAGTCGCCAGGCGTGATGTGTGATCCGTCACGGAATCGCCCAAGGATCACGCTGCGTCTCGAGCAACTTCTCCAAGGAGCGGTAGAGGACCTTCGATGTATACCGGCGGGATCAAAAAGGGGACCATCGCAGCAAAGGAGCGACCGGGGATGGTGAAGACGTTTGACTGTTTGCTGACCGGGCGCACGAAGAGAAGCGAAGCGGCCCGTCCCGGTCGACGGCGATTCTTCGTCACGCCGGAGATGGCACTCACGGAGAAGGATTGAAGGGCTCAAATGAGAGGAGGACGCGCATAGAAAGAGCGGCGCACTTCCCGAAGTGCGTCACTCTTTCGCGCTGACCGGCTACCCACTGTCGCTCGATAAGCACGAACCGAAAATCCCGGAGGGCTGGCGTAGAGGTTGACAATTCAGTGTATACAGGTATTGTTGTTCCCTGTTTCCTCGTTGTTTGCTTCGATGTGCCTTGTCGCCCATCCACTGCCACTTCCCCTTCCACGCCTGTTGGGACTCCCTGTTTCTACCCTGTCCGTTGCGACGTGGAAGGCCTTCGCCAGGCGGTAACGGTTGTATCCGGCATCACGGACCCCTCGTACGACAACAGTAGCAATGATGCTTGATAGCCGCTACTCGATCGCATAGCCGGCGAGTTGCCATTCCAGGAGCCCCTCTTCGAGCCGAGCTACAGTCCAGCCGCGCCGGACCAGAAGCTCGAGCGCGTCGTCGGCATAGACACAAAAGGGGCCGCGGCAGTAGGTCACGATGGTTTTATCCTGGGGGAGCTCATCGAGCCGCTCTTCGAGCTCGTCGATCGGGATCGAAATCGCCTGAGGAAGATGAGCGGCTTGATACTCTGCCTGAGGACGCACATCGACCAGGATGGCCTCGCCGACTTGCAGCTGCGCGTGCAGCTCGTCGGGCGAGATGGTGTCAAAGGCGTGCCGACGGGCGCGGTAAGCGTTTAGGACCCGTTCCACGTCTGCTAGCTGGCGCCCGGCGACAGCCCGTAGATCCAGCCAGAGATGGGCGATGGAAGGATCAGCCAGCCGGTAGCGAATATAGATGCCCTCGCGCTCGTCCATCACAAGCCGCGCCTGTTTAAGCTTCTGCAGATGTTGGGAGGTATTGGCGATGCTCATGTGTGCCTCGCGGGCCAACTCCTCCACCGTGCGCGGTGCCTGGACTAAGAGATCCAGCAGTTCCAACCGGTGGGGGTTCGCCATAGCGCCGGCGACCTGGGCAAAAAGGGTGTAAAGCTGCTCTTTGTGAACTCGCTTCCGGTCTTTGTCTTGGGCCATGGGGCTCGATCCGTGAGTGGTAGGCAATCTCACTCTATTATTCAATACGTTTGTTGAATAATAGAGTAAAGGGGGACTGATGTCAACTCTGTGCTGGTCATCCCAGGGTCGTCTCATCATACCTATGATTGCTGATCGATAGACCGACGCGGTGGTGGAGGTGATGTTGGTTGACGCACAGGACGGCTGCCTTACCCGGTGATGTCAGAGGAATCATGATCGGAAATAAGAAGAGGGCGCAGCGGTATTCCGGCGCCCTTTCATTGGGCTTTTTCATGGCCATCTCGGCGACACCAGACTGGTCCGCCGTGAGGCTCGGATCGGCTGCTCGGACTCGAGTGTCTATCCGGTCACAAAGCGGCGCATTGGCCCGGCGATTTTTCGTCCAGCAGACGCCCCGCACAGCCTTTTTGGCCGGCATCGTAGAAGACATCGGCGTCAAACCGTGATGTCATCCTTTCCCGCCTGTTCTCACGGCCTGGAGATCTCGCAGTTGAGGGTCTGGAGAGCGGCCAGCCACTCCGCCTCATCCCGGGGCTTGCGAGCGCGGAAATTGATGCCCAGCGTCCCGAAGGTGGCGGCGCTGCTTTCTTGGGGAGCGCCGCCAAAGATGTCGGCCCGCCAGGTGATCTCGAAGCCGACAAAGCCGGCCATGATGACGGCCATAGTGAGCTCTGCTTCCAGCAGAGCGCCCGCAATTCAGCCCGTCCAGAGATCTATCGTGCGTTTGGCGCTCTCGGGGACGGCCTTCTGCACCAAAATATCACCGATCTGCAGCCGACCACCCGGCTTGAGCACGCCGGCTATCTCCTTCAAACCGGTAGCCTTGTCTGACATCAGGTTGAGCACACCATTGGAGATCACGACATCGGCCCAGGCAGTCGGCACCGGGAGCGCCTCGCCGTAGCCTTCGCGAAACTCGACGTTGGTGAGTCCAGCTTCGGCGGCACTGCGCCGGGCCCTCGCCAGCATCGCCGGCGTCATATCCACCCCAATCACCCGTCCCTTCGGGCCGACCATCCGCGCGGCAATCAGGCTGTCCATACCGGCGCCTGAACCGACATCGATCACGTGCTGACCCGGTTCGAGCTCACCCAGGCTGAAAGGGTTGCCCGTGCCGGCAAAGGACTCGATGGCCGCCTCTGGAATACCTTCCAGCCACTCGTCGCGATAGCCGAGCATGCGGGCAAGCGGCCGGCCGGTGTGGAAATGGAAGCCTTGACCGGGATTTAGCGCCACGGCGGCGTATTCCTCCTGGATTGCCAGGCGCAGCTTCTCGATATCAACGGCCGGCCCGTCAAGGGCTTGCGCGGTCATGTCAGGTTCCTTTCTCGCTGAGAATGTGGCTGAGTCCTGGCAGACAGGTCGCCAGCCAGGACCCAGCCAGAGGATTCGTGCTGTTTGATCAGCCTTCGAGCGTGACCGTCACCGGCACAGGGTCGCGGATGATATCCAGGACGGGTGAGGTCTTCTGGACGTAGTCGCACAAAGCCTCCAACCGCTCCCGTGGTGCATCCGCTTTGACGCGGTAGACGACCCGAATGTTCTCATAGCCCGGTCGAATCTGGTCTGACAGACCCAGGAAGCCGTGGAGGTCGAGGTCGCCTTCCAGGCTGAAGGTGAGGCTCTCGACCCTGATACCCTGGGCGGCGGCGTTGTAAATGAAGCCGACCGCCAGACACGACGCCAGCGCGTGGAGGACGGTCTCAACTGCATTCGGCCCGGCATTGGTGCCGAGCAGCACCGGTGGCTCGTCGCCTTCCAGGACGAAGGGCCCGGTACGCGACGTGTCCTCCGTACCCGCGCCGTAGAAACTCTGGATCACGCTGCGCGAGTGCCCACCCTCAATCCACTCCGTCTCGGTACGGAACTTGAAGCGCGCCAGGTCGGGGTTATCCTTGATGGCGTTGATGGTCCCGACCAGCTGATCGACATTGACCCCATTCACCGGGGTCTGAACTTGGGTTGTCATAGCTGCCTCCTCTCATTCGACTGTGGGTGTTTGTGTGACCTGAAAGGTAGCAGTTCAACCTCCCAAAAATCTTACGCCCGCCTTACGCTGCAAGATGAATTTCTTACCCCGGCGTTCCAAGGTGATCGGGCCTGGGGCGGAAAGACAGGCATGGAGAACGCCAGGGCAACGATCGGGGGCGCCCACCTGGCAGCATGGACCGCTGCTGAGAGATGCCGCCGGGGCACGGCGAGGGGCAGGCGTACGAGATGGGGTCAGGGTGAGGAACTGGCGGCAGCCTGGCGCCATCGGGGAGCGGAATCTGTCGCGAGACGCTCAAACTGTTGAAGAGCCGCGCGGCAGCGCTCCGCTTCAACCTCATTCCCGGCGGCCACATACTGCGCCTGAGCATCAGTATAGGCCTGGAAGGCCTCGTCGAGGTGAACCTGCGCGACGGCCAATTCCCCCCGCGATTGGCGGGCCATCGCCACCCATGCGCGGCTCCCATAGTGCTCGGCCGCACGATCCAGTTGCCGGCAGAACGCTTCCGCCGCCGGAAGGTCGCCTTGGGCCAGCCGCAGACTCACGGCAACCGGCAGCAAGAGGGCGTAGCAGGTTGCGCACTGTCCGTGGCGCTCGCTCATCGAGAGGCCAAGCACCAGGAAGTGATCGGCTGCGATGAGGTCGCCAGCCAGTAAGCGGTTCCGGGTCATCGACGCGTAGAGTCGCATGAGGCAGTGGGCACGCATCACCGCACGCTCGGCCGCGCTGATGCCTTCTTCGAACGAGCTCATCGCCTTGTCAAGCTGGCCACGTGCCGTCTGGAGCACCCCAAGACGCTGCCAGGACAGAGCTTCACCTGAGGCAGCCCCAAGGTCGCGGTACAGTCGGATCGATTCCCGCAAGGCCGCCTCAGCTTCAGGCCAATGCCCGGCCTGAAACTCGAGCGCACCGTTGAAGCACTGGCACAACGCGATCGCACGAGGAGCACCCATCCGCCGCGCCTGGTGGAGCGTCGTCTCGACGGTCTGCTTGACCTCTTCATAGCCCTTATCACCATACAGGTGATACTCCCACAGTCAGAGATGGACGTCGAAGGCGTCACTCACATCCAGGCCCGGCCCGGCCAGCGCCGCGCGATGCTCCTCATATTGGATGCCGGTCTGCCATTCACCGAGCGAGTGACAGGCCAGCGCGAGCATCTCGTAGCCGCGGGCAATGGCCTCTGGGTCATTCAGTCGCTCGGCGACTGCCAGGCTACGCCGGGCCGCCTCGAAGGCCAGGGGGTGCTCATCACGATGCCAGTGCAGTTGGGCGATGTTATACAACACGTTGGCGAACTCCCGAAGATCGTCCTCCCCTCCATTGAGTTCGGCGACTGCCTGGTCCAGATGCGAGGCGACATCATCAAGCGCCCCGGCCGTCAACAGCGCCATCGCGGCGAGGCGATGGAGACGGGCCCGGTCGCCACGGCCTGGTCGCCACCCATCGGTTGAGACCTCCAACGCGCGTTGAAATGCCGCCACAGCCTGGACGGTATTCCCCAGTACCTGATGATATTTGCCGAGCCATTCAAGCAGCTGGAAGCGCTCCCTGGGGTCGGCCTCAGGACCGAGAGTTTCGTGCAAGGCGAGGGCGCGCTCGTAATACGTGATGGCGACCTCGAAGGCGTACACCCGAGCCGCCCGGCGTCCGGCCTCGATCAGATAGGGCCGCGCGCGCTCGCGACGATCGCTCCGATCGTAGTGGAAGGCGAGATCCTCGACAGCGCGTTCGAACTCGCCAGGTGCCCGCGCCCGGAGCGCCTCGATTGTCTCCGCGGTACGGCCGTGCAAGCGCGCCCGCCGTGCCCGACTGAGCCCCTCGTAGAGGGTGTGGCGGATCAGCGGATGGCGGAAGCGGTAGCCGTCCTCCGTCTCTTCGACCAGTTGGGCCATGAGGGCTTTATCAAGGGCGTCAAGCAGCTGGCTTTCAGGCAGCTCGCTCACCATGCGCAGCACCTCAAAGCGGAACTCGGTTCCAGCGACAGCGGCCGCTACGAGGGTCGCTTCAACCTGCAACCCCAGGCGCGCCACTCGCTCGCGTAGCAGCCCGCGGAGGCCGGACGGAAGCGGCAGTTCTGTACCGGAACGCAGGTGCCATTCGCCAGCCTGTTCCTCCACCTGGCCAGATTTCAGCAGAGCCGTTGTGATTTCCCGGACGAAGAAGGGATTGCCCTTGGTGATTCCAAATATTGCCTCTACAAGCTCCAGCACGGCCCTGCCCCCGAGAATCTGGCCGACGACATCGTAGATAGCCTCGACCGTCAGCGGCTTCAGCGGCAGGGTTTCCCCCAGATGTTCGCGATACAGGGCATTGATAAGCGCGCCGAAGGGCGACGCGACTGCTGGTTCCACATCGGTGCGGTACGTGGCCAGGAGAATAACCGGGGCCGTACGGGTCTGTCGAGCCAGGTAATGGAAGAGTTGCAGGCTGCTTTCATCGGCAGCGTGAAGATCATCCACGAGGAGCACGACCGGCACGCGCATCGCGAGACTGGCGAGAAAGGTCGCCGCTGCATTGAACAGCGCCCACTGCTCCTGCTGTGGGTCACGCGAGCCCGTGCGCTTGAAATGCGTGATGGGGTTCTCGTTGAGCGAACGTTGCTGCTCGACCAGGTAGCGGTCGAAGGCCTCGACGAAGGGCTGATAGGGAAGTTGCCCTTCCTGTTCATAGGCGGCACCATGCAGCGTCATCATCCCGGCCGAAGCAGCGGCCCTCAAGGTTTCTAATCCCAGACGCGTTTTGCCGATCCCCGACTCACCCGCGAGCAGGATCGTTTGTCCGTGCCCCTTCCAGGCCGCGCCCAAGAAGCCCTCTAAGGTTTCAAGCTCGCGCTCACGCCCGACGAGGCGACTTCCCCGCGCGCCATCAGTTCCGAGGGCCGCAGGGGGAATTATCGTGACTGGTGCGGATACGGGTGGCGGAGTGAGATCGGCATTGAGAATCTGAGAATAGAGGTCCGCAGTCTCTGGTTCAGGTGGCGCGTCAAGTTCAGTCGCCAGCGCATCGACGCAGGCCTGATACTGGCGCAGCGCATCGTGCCGTCGGCCGGCCAGGGCATAGAGTCGCATGAGTTCTCGATGGACTGGCTCGTCCGCCGGGTCATCAAGCAGGAGAGGCACGAGAAGCTCGATCGCGCCTCGATAGTCACGGACATCACGCAATCGGGCGGAGAGGGCGAGCCGGGCATCACGCTGTCGGCGCCGGAGCGATTCGCGGGGGAGCAATGTCCATTCAGCATAGAGCGCATCTGACAGGAGCTCGCCGCGGTAGAGCTGGATCGCGGCGGCCAGGTCCGCCGGCTCGCCGGATTGGGTGAGAGATTCGAATTCTCTGACATCCACCCAGACGCCATCCCCTAAGATCAGGACTCCATCTCGGAATTCCAGAGTGGCTTCAGCGGTGCCACTGCCAAGCGTGCCGTCTAGGGTCTGGCGCAAGGCATGCAGCGTGCGGTAGAGGTTATTGGCGCCAGAGAGGGGATCAGCGTCTGGCCAGAGGAAGTCGATCGCCTGGTCCTTCAGAAGACGCCCCTCGAGCGCAAGACGTTGGAGGAGGGCCGCCGCTTTGCGTCGTGTCCACGCTTCCGCACGCAAAAGGTGTTCTCCGCGGGCCACCTCGAACCGGCCGAAGAGAAAGATGCGAACACCTGGCAAGGCACTATTCACAGGCTACCTCGCACGCGAGACCCGCCACCGGCCATTCTCCTCGGTCGAGCAGATCAAGGAACACAAGGTGGTGCGGGTCCGTTCGGGCCCTGGTGATATGGGTGAACTGGTCATATCGTTGGGTTGTAACGACCTGGTAACTCGTAGATTATAGTATTAGATATATTAATTGAATAATACCCGGGTGTCAAGACCTGCTCAGAACTCAACGGGGCGTCTCAACAGTCAGCGAGGCGCCAGGCGCAAAACGAGAGCCAGGGCCGCGTTGGCGTTGAACTCGCGCCTCCTGGGGCGATGGGGACTAGTGCCACTCCCCTGGCCCGCCCCCCAGCCTGTCGGGGCGGGTTTTGCCTGCCGGGCGCCCTACAGGCACGATCCGGTCGGAGCTCGGCCGTCGCCAGCCTCGATCCTCCGCAACCCGCCCAGGCAACGTTCCGCCCCCCAGCCTGTCGGGGCGGGTTTTGCCTGACGCGCCGCCTGCAGCCGCGATCCGGTCGGCCCTGTCGGGGCGGGTTTTGCCTGACGCGCCGCCTGCAGCCGCGATCCGGTCGGGGCTCGGCCGTCGCCAGCACGGATCCTCCCCAACCCGCCCCGGCAACGTCCCTCCCTTGATAACAGCCCTGGAGATGTCCTTGCCCTGGGGCGGGTTTCGGACCACCCTACTCCGCACCGATCCGCCCCGATCGCCTCCGTCAGGCCCGCGACGTCACACCACAAAACCCGCCCCGACCATCGAGAGGGCCCGGCCCCACCACTGCCTGGCACCGCGCTCGCCCCTGGCGCCCCGTGGCAGCGGATGATCACGGGCCGCCGACCATGGTCAATGCGAGAGCGCCGCGGACCTTATTTCTTGACCCACCCTCAGTATCAGCCGCTTGACGTGATCGAAGGGCATCAAGCCAGATCACCGTGGGTGGACTGCACCGCAATAAGGAGACCAGGGCGATAGTCACCTTCTCCTTCCTGCGGTAGACTCTCTCAGGAAGGGGATGCATACCGCCGAGATCCTCACCGCCCCCTCCGCGACCTCACTCCACGGCCCGGCGCGGGCCTTGGCGGCGGCAACCCATGGTTCGGACCCGGTCGCACTCGGTGAGCAGCCCGTGCGAGTCGCTCGGCAACGCGACCAAAAAAACGTCGAGAGGAGGAGTCGATGAAGGTGGTTGTCGTCGGGGCAACAGGAGTCTTGGGACAGAATGTCGTACCCCGCCTGGTGGAACGCGAACACGCAGTGCGGGCCGTCGTACGCCGTGAGGATCAGGCCGAGATGTTCCGGCGCCTTGGAGTCGAACCCATCATCGGGGATATTTTGAAGGTTGATACACTCCTGCAAGCTACCGCCGCCTGCGACGCCGTTCTGCATCTCGCGACCGCAATCCCCAAGCCGGGGGGTGCTCGGGACTGGAGCCTGAACGATCGCATTCGGCGCGAGGGAACCCAAAACTTGCTGGCCGCGACTGACCGCAACGGCGTGCGCCGATATATCCAACAGAGCATCATGCTGCTGTACGGAGACCGGGGAACGCAGATTGTGGATGAGTTGGCGCCGTTGCGGCCGGCCGCTCACCTTCAATCGGCGGCCGATATGGAAGCTTTCGTCCAGGCCACCCCCCTCGAGTGGTGTATCCTCCGGGGTGGTCTCTTCTATGGCCCTGGCTCCGGGCGAGATGAGGGCTGGCGGGTGGAAGCCCAGGCGGGACGTCTGCGGTTGCCGGGGGAAGGTCACGACCTGATCTCGCTGATCCACGTGGTGGACATGGCCCGCGCCGTTGTTCAGGCGGTCGAACACGCGCCCGCTTCGAGCATCTACAACGTGGTGGATGATGAGCCGGTCAGCTACCGAACCTTGTACCACTACGTAGCGGCTCGAGTTGGTGGCCCTGAGCCCGAGCCGGGCGGCCCCACATCCTTACCATCGCTCGGATGCAGCAACGCGAGAATCAAGTCTGAGATCGGGTGGTCACCCGCTTACCCCACGTTCCGCTCCGGCCTCGCCGACTAACCCTCCCTGCCAGCGGAGCGGTGGGTTCGTTGCCGCCGGCTGGTCGGTCGCCGCGATCCGCTGGGCTCGCGTGATGGTCAGCAGTCACTTGAGCCAGTCTCAAAAGCGCGCGATGTGGACGCTCATCCGCTCGGCGAGCGGCTCAGCGTACTCGAGCGATCCGTACTCGGCCAGCGCCCACCGTTGCAGCTCGGCCAGCAGAGCCGCCAGTACCTCGTCCGGGAGCGGCCAGGTGTCGCTGGTTTGGCGAGCGTGCAGCGCCGCCAACTCCTCGCGCAAGCTGGTGCGGCGGCGCTGCCAGCGGGCCACTTCGAACTCGCTTTGGGTCGCACCGAGCCGCGCCAGCGCTCGTTCGATGTCGGTTGGGCCGCCGGCGCCGGGCCGGCAGGTAGAGAAGCCGCGCGCCTGGGCCAACTCAGCAAGCTTCTGGCGGAGGCGGCGGTTGAGACTATTGGGCATGCGCCGGTGCCAACTCCATACCAGCGCCCCGCCCGGACGGAGCACGCGCCGGGCCTCCACCAGCGCCCGTTCCCACTCGCCGACGAGGTGGAACACATGCACCGCAATCGCCACGTCGAAGCTGGCACAGGCGAAGGGCAACGCCGTGATATCGGCCTGGACCAGAGATGCGGCTGGAAAGCGCACCCGCAGCGCGGCCATCATGCGTCTGGAGAGATCCACCCCAACGAGGTGGTCGCCGGCCTCGATGAAGGGTGCAGCGATCCTGCCCGTCCCGATCCCAAGCTCCAGAAAGCGAGTTGAGGCGCCCGCGTCTGTGGCCGCCAGGATCGTGCCGCGACACGCCCGAGCGACCTCAGGCGGCAGTGTGCGGGTTTCATCGTAGAAGTCGGCGGCGCGATCGAAGCTCACACTGTTCGTCATTCGTCGTTCCCCACTCGCAGCTCGGTCAGGGTCAGGCTGTCGCCCACAGAGAGGGGCAGCCGCTCGCCACGCTCCGCCTGGTACAGGCCAACAACGAGACGGTAGCGACCCGGCGTCTGGGGGAGGTCCACGACCAGCGTCTGGGTCACCACGTCGCCGGGCTGCCACACGTCGCTGGGATAGTCGCCGGCACGCGGCGGCGCATCCGCCTGGCTCACCGGGGCCTCGCCGGCGGCGGGCACCAGATGCACAAAGGTTGTGTACAGGGTCGTGGGGGCTGCCAGCGCCCGCCAGACCAGCACCACCATCAGCGGGCTGCCCGGCGCGAGCCAATCTGTGCCGCCCGCGGGAGCGTGGACGGCGTAGCCCTCCAGCGCAATCAGCGGCGGCTGCCCGAAGACCGCCCCCACCGGCGTCGTCTCCAGCGGCGGTGCCGCAGGCTCGGCCGCGCTGGCGGTGGTGACGCGTCCCAGCGCGATCTCGCGCCCGAGCGGCACGAGCCCGCCCGGCTCGTTGCGGTAGGCGCCGGCACGGAGCTGATAGACCCCCGGTGCCAGCGTCGCCGGCAGACCGAGGCGATGGCGGTCACGGAGCCGAACCCCCACCGGCCAGAGCTGCGACGGGTAGAAGACGCCACCCGCCTGATGATCACTCTGGGCGACCAGGGTCCCGGCGGAGTCGAGCAGGTGGACGTAGGTGCTGAGGTCGGCGGGAAGCGCGTCACGAACATCCCAGGCAAGCGTGACCGTCAGGGAACTGCCGGCCGCCAGCCGTGCCGGTGCCGCGGCCCACCCCGTGACCGCCATCGCCGGGGCGAGGTCGACCTCCGCGGGTGGATGCGCGGGTGGCTCGGCCGGGCCGGCAACCGCCACCAGCGGTCCCTCACCCGGCGCCAGGTCGTAGCGCAACTCCAGCCCGGGCATCGACTTGATCAGGCGCACCGGCCGCCCTGTCGCGAGGGCGCTCGCCACGACCGCCCCGACGTCGGCGTGCTCGGGCCGCCGGGTCACGAGCGGGAAGAGGCCGAGCAGATCGCGGCGCTGCCCCTCGACAAATTGGAGGTACCAGAGTGGTACAATCTCGTTACGGTCGTTGCTCACCAGAATTGCGTTCGCGGGGGGCCCGGCCGCCAGTAGCGCCGCCCAGGCCGTGCGCGCATCGGTTGGCGAGGTCGCATCCGCGGGTGTGCGGAACGAGGCCAGGAGCAACGCCACCGCCAGCAGCGGCACCGCCGCGAGCGCCGCGCCGGCGAGCCAGCGAGAGCGGGCAACGAGAGCACTCACCAGGGGCTCGACGAGCAGAGCCAGGGCCAGCCAGGCCGGGATGAACATGACCTCGACATCCCCGATGCCGTAGACCACCCCGAAGGCGATGGTCGCCAGGGCCCCCAGACCGAGCAGCACGAGCACAGCCCAACAGCGGCGCCAGGCGAGCCAGCCCGCCGCCAGCAGCACGGCCGCCGGCAGCAGGAGGGGCGCCCCTACCTGCTCTCCCGCCAGACGGGCCACAAGCGCCAACCGCGCGGGCAACGAGCCACCGGCGCCGAGCGCGCCGCGAAAAACGCTGCCGCTGACCTGGCCCCAAAAGGCCCGCAGCGAGCCATCGTAGAGGGTGAGCGTCTGGCCGGGCGCGAGTGGCTGGTGAAGGTAAGGCGTTTGCGGGCCACGGAGCGGGATGTAGAGGTAGAGTGCCTGGGGGAGCCCCACAAGCACCAGCGCCCACGCGAGGGTGCGGAGACGGTGCAGATCATCCCGCCGGTCGAGCCAGAGAAAGGCCAGGACCGCCGGTGCCCAGAGCAGCATCGTCCGGTGGTGGGTCAGGCTCAGCCCGTAGACCAGGCCGATCCAGGGGAGCGGCGCGCGCTCCAGCAGCAGCCAGAGGAGCAGCGCCAGGAACAGCGCGTTGAGCGTGTAGACCTCGGCGACAAGCGCCTGGGAACGAAAGGTGGCGCTCCACCCGAAGACGAGCGCCAGCAGCGCTGCGACCGCCAGGCGCACCACGAACGGCCGCTGGGGCGCGACCCGCCGCTGGAGCGCCTCCCCAGCCAGCACGACACCGGCCACGGCCGCCGCACCGAAGAGCGCACTCAGCCAGTTCATCGCCGCGGCCGGTTCGACGCCGAGCGGCGCCAGCATATGGGTCCAGAGCCAACCGAGGAGCAGGTAGAGCGGGTAACCGGTGGGATGCGCCAACCCGGCCAGCCAGGCAGCCATCTGGAACTCGCCCGAATCGCCACCGAGCAGGCCCGGCGCCACCCGCGGGGCATAGCCCACGAGCACCACCAGGCCGGCCAGCAGCGCTGTGGCCACAGTCCAACGGCGCTCGCGCGCGGCAAACCGGACACGCTCACTCATGGCGTGAGAGATGTGAACCGTGAATTGGGAAACCGTGCCCCGCCGAACGCCTCTCACGTTTTATGCTTTTCGCTCCCGGACGGCGGCCTTCCGGCCGATGATTCCTCGTCCAGAAAGCTCAGCAGCGCCTCGACGAACGCCGGCGGCCGCTCAGCATGCGGAGAGTGCCCCGCCCCGGTGACGATCACCAGGCGCGCGGCGGGCATCTTCGTCCGCAGCAGGTAGCCGGTCAAGGGCGGAATCAACGTGTCGTTCTCTCCCCAGATGAGGAGGGTAGGGGTCTGGACCTGCCGCATGGCCTCGAGCAGGGGCAGACGCCAGCGCCGCAGGCTCAGCAGGCGGGCAAAGGCGCGCTCGCCGCTGGCGGCGCTCCCCGGACGGGTCGCCAGCTCGTAGTAGTAGTCCGCCAGCGCACCGGGCACGGCGGTCCGAGCCGCTTCGACCCGGCGCGCCCACCTGACAACCAGGTGTCCGGCCGGACCGAAGAGGCGCACCAGACGCTGGGGCCCGACCATCCGGAAGTAGAGTGCGGGTGGTAGCGCCGCCGGAGCCCGGATGCCGCCCGCATTCTCCAGCACCAATCGATCGAGTCGCTCCGGGTGGGCCAGGGCGTAGGAGGCGGCCACGAAGCCGCCCAAGGAGTGCCCGACCATCGTGAAGCGCTCGAGCCCCAGCGCGACCCGCCAGGCCTCGAGCGACTCGACCCACCAGGCCTGAGCCTCTCTGGGTGTGCGGCCGGCAAAGGCAGCCCGCTCGGAGAGTCCCCACCCGAGCAGGTCCACCGCCAGGAGGTGGGCATGCGGGGCGAGGCCCTCCATGACGGGGTGCCAGACGGCCGCCCCGCCACCGTGTCCGTGGACAAAGACGATCGGCGGCCCCGCGCCGGCCTCGAGAAAATGGATCCGGTGTCCGCCGGCCCGGATGAAGCGGCTGTGAACCGGCACCCCCAGTCCATACAGCACAAGCGCCTCGGCCGCCAGCCCCGCGCCATCGGCTGTCGATTGTGCGCCGTCCGTGGTTCGGAATCCGTGGCCTCTGGTCAGAGCGCCATCGGACGCCAGCCGCGCTCTCCACCCTCGGAGTTGCAACTTTCCAACCCTCACCCTTCACTCCCCCGTTTCCCGCGTCCAGATTACCCAATCCACTGCCGCGGCCAGTGGCCGGTCGTCGGGGCGATGCTCGCGATAGGCTACACCGGCCGCGTTGCTCTCCTGGCTGGCGCTTCCCGGCGCCGCCCCTTTCGCGCCGATCAAAGCGAAACTCGCCCCCGCGCTTGACGGCACCTCGCCGGCCCCGAGCGCGGTCAGCGCCGCGCGGGCTGCCTCGCTCAGATGTGCCGTGGCGTTGCCCTGGAAGGCCACGACCACGATGCGCCCGGCCGGGATTGCATCGAGAAACTCGGCCAGCCGGGCGGCCTCGAACTGGTTGGCAGCCGTATCAAAGCCCCGTGCCTCCAGAACACTCCCGCTCCCCGGCTCAAGAACCGTGACATTCACGCCCCGGCGGTGCTCGCTCACATCCTGGTCGTCGATAGTGATGTACCCGATCTCCTGGCCACCGGATCCGCCGTCACTGGTGACCGTCACAACGGCGTCGAGGGAGATACCGGTCGTCCCGATCAGGCGAGTCTGCGGGAGCGCATCGCGTGGGCGGGTGCTGCGTTCGAAGCGCAGCGACAGATCGTTAGTCCCCACGCGCAGGAGACGGCCGGGGATCGAGAACGCGTATTCCCCCCAACCAGGGCCAACGATGGCCGGCCGGTCCAACTGGTGCCCGTTGATCCAGAGATCCATCTTTTGATCGCCCGCACCAGGGTACTCGAACGGTGCGACGCGCAACCGCAGGCCCATGAAGGGCGGCACGGCGTCGAGCGGCAGGAACAGGCGGGCGTCTGGCCCCGTGGCCCATACGGCCGACGCCCCCGCGATGTCTGGCTCGTCGCGGTCCCAGCCCTCGCCCCGATACATTGCGCTGCTCGGATCGCCCAGGTCGATCCGTAGCTCGGCCGGTTGCGGCGTGCGCGGGATCCGAAAGAGCGGCGGGTCGCTTCCGGCGACCGGCGCGAGTGGCCACATCTGTTCCAGGTAGGCCAGAGTGGCAGTGTAGGTGTCACTGTAGGGCGGGCGACCCGGGACCGGCGGATTCGCGACGACGTAGCGCAGATCGAGGAGGCGCGCCAGCGCCCCGGCCTGCTGCCGGTCGGCCGCGACCTCCTCCGCGGTCGGGCGGTAGCTTACATCTGCCTCGATCTTGATCAGAGTGCGGAAGACCGGCAGGCGCGCAAAATAGTCGAACTTGATCGCCGGCGCGCGCGAGATGTTGCCGCTCGGAAGTCGCTTGGCGTGCACCGTCTGGTAATACTGCGTGCGAGTGTCTTCACTCCCCAGGACACTGAAACTGTTGCGCCAGCCCAGGGGCAGGGAGAGCACAGCAAAGTCCCCCGGCTCGGCGGCGAGCCGCCGGTAGGCCGGTGGCACCCGGGCGTCGCTCAGCGGCAGGGGCAGGGCCAACTGCTCGAACAGCAGCAGGCCGATGAGCAGGCTCCCTATGACCGTTGCCAGACCGGGCGCGCGGCGTCCCGCGGCACTGGCCAGCCACCAGAGGGCATAGCCCATCAGCACGGCCGCGCAGAGCATCAAGACGACGCTGAAGCGATTGGGGGCACGGTTGCCCTTGATGATCGGGAGGTAGTGCAATACGATGAAGGGCAGCGGCACTCCGCTCTCCAGACCATCGAAGCTGAAATGAGCGCGGCCGTTGATCTGCAGCAAGGGCCCCAGGCTGAAGAGGGCGAAGGCCAGAGCGGCCACCGTCCAGGCCATCACCCGGCCTCGAAAACGCCAGGCCCCGAGCGCGGCCAACACCAGGGTGCTCACCCCAACGAACACCGTATTGACGTCGGCGAAACGTGCCTTCTGCTCCTGCACGGCCCGCAACTCTCGCACCCAGTCGTGGCCGAAGAGTGGGTGCAGGGCGACCGGCGTCGTGAAACTCCACAGGTCGGCCGAGAGCTTGAGGGCATCACCCCAACCAGGCAGCGCGTAACGACTATCCAGGGAGGCCCGCACCACCGGCACCACCACCGGCGCGCTGAGCAGCACTGCCACGGTGGCCAGCAGCCCCAGGCGGGGCACCCAGCCCGGCACGGTGCGGTGCCAGGTGAATATCAGCAACACCAGTGCCAACATCGCCAGGAAGACGCCGAAGGTCATCTCGTTGAGCAGCGCGGCCGCCAGGAAGAGGCCGCCCAACACCGCCGCCAACCGGGAGCGGGTCTGCACGCTCTTCAAGAAGAAGAGGGTGAAAAGCGGGAGAAAGCCGGTGCTCGCGAAGTTGTAGTGGCCGAGCGCGGCGTAGATGGTACGGTAGGCGCCGAACGCGTAGAGCGCCCCGGCTCCCGCCGCGGCCAGGAAGGCAGCGGTCGGGGGTGCGGGGTGGCGGTCGGGGAGGGTAACCCCGGCCCCTCGGTCGCCAGCAACCAGCGCACGAGCAGAAAGGTGCCCCAGCCGCTCAGCGCCGTCATGCCGAGCAGAAACAGGTTGCTCGTGAGGACCGGGCCAAGCACGTCGAGGAGAGGGAACGCCAGCAGGGCATTGCCCAGATTGTAGGTGTAGAGCACCAGGTCAATGCCGAGGGGATGGAAAATGAAATCGCTGTGGAGCGGGTTGGTCCCGAAGCGGAGCAGCGCCGCTTTGAACCACCAGAGGTTCCAGAGGAAGGTGTACTCGTCAAAGGCCCAGGTGGGACTCCCAGGCACGTGGGTGGTCAAATGCAGTGGGAGCGGCCACCAGAGCAGCGCGCCAGCCACCAGGTAGAAGGCGGCCACAGCCAGGTGGCCCCGCCCGGACAGTCGTCGCATCAGTGTCGATACCTCACAGGCGGCAATGGTACCAGAGCGGCTATAGCGCGCCAAATAGAACCAGAGGGGTACCACGGAAGGAGATCATCGCGCGCCGGGCCAGGCCACTGGAGGGTTGGGGGTCCTGGCCTGCCTTGGCACTCTCCTGGCCGCAGCCAGGAGGAGAGAACTGCTGGCGCACCAGTGAGCAGGAGAACACGCTCCCCGCCGTGTAACGGCCCGTCCCCCCTCGTCGCCTGTCTCCTGCATTTTCCTCGGCCTCCGAAAACCGCTATAATCGCGGCGACTCGGAGGAAGGGAGGGGGCATGGCGCTGCAGCTGGAGCAAATTACCGCCCAAGTCGTCGAGCTATCGCAGGGCCTCACCGCCGACCAGCGCCGTCGCTGGCTGCAGGAAGCCCGCCGCTTGCTGCGCGAGCTCGATAGCGCGACCTTGAACGCCAAGCTGGCCCGGCGCAACACTGATCGCGTCCCCTGGCTGGTAGCCCAACCGCTCAGCCCACTCCACGAACACGCGCCGCCCCCGGCCTGCCCGCCCGAGTTCAGCGTCATCGCCGCCGACGGCTCGAACATCCCCCCGGACCGGCATAGCCCGGTCCGCTATTATGTCATCAACACTGGGACCGCGGTCCTGACTTACGGCCATGCGCCGTCGGCTCACCTGCAAGCGCAGGCCGTCTTATACCATCACGATGAGGCGCTCTACTTCGACCCGGTCACGCGGCTCCAGCCGGTCGAGGGCAACCGGCTGAGTGCCAGGATGGCCATCGCCGAGCTACACGCGCTGCGGGCCACGGCGCGCTCGGTCCCTGCCCCGGCCGTCGCGCTCGTTGACGGCAGCCTGATCCTCTGGAGCCTGCAAAGTGAGCCGGCCGAGGTCCGTACGCGGCTGCTGCGCGAGTACCTCACGGCGCTGGACTGGTTCAGGCGCCAGCGCATTCCGGTGGCCGGCTACATCAGCGATCCCGGTAGTTTCGAGTTGGCCAATGCGCTGCGCGTCTACCTCTGTCCTGAGTCGCCGGCCGAGTGTCGCCGGTGCTGGGAGACAAGCGCCGGTGAGTTGCGCCTCTGCTACGAGCTCCATCACTTCCGGGACCCGGCCCTGCTGCTCGGAATCCTCGGCGAGGACGAACGCACCTGCCTCTTCGCGAGCAGCTCGCACATCTTGAACGATTACGAGGCCCACACGGTGCGCTTCTTCTACCTGCGGGCCAGCGATGAGATCGTGCGCGTCGAGATTCCGATGTGGGTGGCGGAGGAGCCGGCGCTGCTCGGCCTGCTCCACGCCGTGATCTGCGACCAGTGCCAACGCAGCGGTTGGCAGCCCCCTACCCGCCCGCCCTGCACGAGGCCCACGAACAAGCGGTGATCTCCTCCGGCGATCGTGAGTTGGTGGAGTGGTTGATCGAGGAGGAACTGAGCCGCCGGGGTGTCACCTTCCTGAAGTCCGCCAAGGCGCGCCACAAGCGCAGCCGCGGGGTGTAGGCTGCTCTGTGCGGCAGAGATTTGCGGTATGAGGCGTGATGCCTGAGAATACCGAGCCGATCGGCGAAATCATCGAGACCGCGACCCAAGACTTCCTGGCTGAGAGCTTGACTCTTCACCAACCGCCGCTGTTGGGCGAACTGGTCAAGGTTCAGGTGAACCGCGAGGATTACTGCTACGCCGTCGTGAGCTACGCGAGTACGAGCAGTCCTGACGCCGGGCGACGGGCCGTACGGCGCAGCAGCGAGAGTGTCGTGGACGAAGCCGTCTACGCCTCGCACCCGCAGCTCAACCGGCTGCTGCAGACGACCTTCCGGGCCATTCTAACTGGCTGGTCTGATGCAGGCGTCTCTAGCGCAGCGATCCGGCAAAGTTTGCCGCCCACACCGCCACCCCTGCACCACAGCACGTATCGCTGCACCCCCGAGGCGGCGCGCCGCTTCACCGACCAGCTCTTGTACTTCCGCCTGATCCTGGCCTGCGTCCGTGAGGTCCCTACCGAGCAGGTCCTGGCGGGCCACATTCGCTACGTCTACGCCTTGCGCGGCAATGACGAGCCCTGGCTCAGCCGCGCCGCCCAGGAGGTAGCGAGCCTACTGAAGAACGACCATGAACGCCTGCTGACGCTGCTCTATGCAATCGACCCTCAACACTAATCGACGCTGTCCGTCACGCTATCGTCCGAGCTGGCCTATGCGTCCGACCGCCCACTTGTCTACCGAGGAAAAGCTCAGGCTCCTGAACGAGATTGCTATCGCTGAGGAGCGTTTTCTGGCCGACTATTCCGCGCTCCTTGAAGCGTTCCTCGACGACAATGCGCCGGAGGTCCGGCTGGCGGCAATTCGCCTGCTCTGGGAGTATCCCGAGCCTCGCTTTGTCGAGCGCCTCATTGCCAAGTGTGACGATCCCTCGTTCGACGTCCGGTTGGCTGCGCTTGACGTCCTCGGCCGCCACATCTATGAAGGTGAGGCCAGTGAGGAGCCGGCCGACGAGAGTCCCTGGGAGTCCATCACGGCGCCACTGCGAACCGCCAGTCGCCGCACGGTCGCCTTCCTGGTGTGCTTCTACCGCAATCCCGACCGGCCGCTCGAAGAGCGCCGCCACGCGCTCGAAGCGGCCGCGTTCAGCCGGAGCCCCGAGGTCGGCGCTCTCATCGAGGAAGCCTACCACTCGAACGACCGGGAGCTCCAATTGAGTGCCATCGCGGCGATGGGCCACAACGGCGACTCCCGGTGGAGTCCTATCGTGCTCCGCGAGATCGAGAACCCGGACCCGAATGTCCGAATCGAGGCCGTCCGCGCCGCCGGGGAGATGGGTCTCAAGGCGGCCGTACCAACCCTCATGCGCTACGCGCGGCGGACCAGTGTCCCGCGCGGCCTGCGCTTCTGGTCGATCTTCGCCCTGGGCCAGATCGGCACCCCGTCGGCACTCCCGCTCCTGGAGCGGCTCTCTGTCGCCCCAGATCAGGAGATCGCCACGACTGCCCGTACGGCGTTGGACGAGTGGTATTACGTCAATAACGAGAGCGACTAAGACCAGGAGCGTCCGTGAGGGCCCGTCGCCACATCATTTTCTCGCTGCCAATAGCCCTGCTACTCGCAACACTCCTTGGGAGCGCCTTCTTTGATTCGGCGACATCCCTCGACGTGCCGTCCGCGACGGCTCAGGCCAGCGTCGCCCCCGCCGGCGCCCCGGCCCCACCCTTCGAGCCACCGGCTGTTGAACTCCAGGCACCAACGCGCACGCCGCGCCCCTGGACAGGCATGCTCTTTGTACCGCTCGCGGCCCTCGCCAGTCTGGTCACGCCGACGGCGACAGCCACGGCCACGCCAGTCCAGGCGTACTTCCTCCCTACAGCATCCGAGAGTATCCCCAACTGTGGTCTGACCATGCTCACCGGCACAATCCGGCGGGCAGATGGCCGAGCGCTCAACGGCATCCAGGTTCGCGTCTGGTGGGAGGGCGCTCCGGCCGACCAACCGCTCTCCTTCCTCAGCGGACCTCAGGGCTACCCGGGTCGGCCGGATGGCTACTGGGACTACGTCCTCAATAATCACCCGGTCGCAAATTCCTGGTACGCCCAGGTGGTCGCCGGCGCGACGCGGCAGGCGCTCTCGCCGATTGTGCGGGTCGAGACCGACGAGGCCGACTGCGCCGCGAATGGCCCCGGGCACCAGGTGATCCGCTTCGACTGGGTGCTGACGGAGGGTGTGTACGGCAGCCCTGGCGTGACGGTCACGCCCACGCCCACGGTCACGCCCACTACGACGCCGACCCCGGTGCCAGCCCCCGACGGGGTGTTCCGCTCCCTGCAGGTACCGATTCTGATGTACCACTACATCAGTGACGTCCCGCCGGGCGCCGACAAATACCGTCGCGACCTCAGCGTCAGCCCGGCGGACTTCCGGACCCAACTGGCCTGGTTGCGCGACAACGGCTACACCAGCATCAGTCTCCGGGAGCTCGCCGACGCCCTCACCGATGGTGCCCCCCTCCCCGCAAAGCCGGTGGTACTCACCTTCGACGATGGCTACGCCGATAGCGACACCAACGCCTTTCCACTGCTCGTCGAGTTTGGCATGCGCGGGACCTTCTTCGTGCTCACGGACCTGGTCGAGGAGCGCAACCACGACTACATGACCTGGGAGCAATTGATGGCAATGCAGCAGGCCGGAATGGAGATCGGCTCCCACACGCGCGACCACCCATCGCTTCCGGGCAAGCCGGCCGCCTTTATCGTCTCGGAGGTTCAGGGCTCGGCCGACAAGATCGCCGAGCGGCTCGGCCGGCCACCAGTTGCCTTTTCCTACCCGAGCGGGCGATACGACCTCGGAGTGATCCACCTCGTCCACGAGGCCGGCTACCGCGTCGCAGTGACCACCGAGCAAGGGATGACGCATACCAGTGGCAATCTCCTCACCCTGAAGCGCATCCGCATTCACGGCGGCTACCACGCTGACGACCTCGCCCGTATTCTGGCCTACTGGTCCGCACACGATTGAAGCTCGAGAGCGCCGGTCAAGTCCTCAGACTTCCAAAGTCTGGGAGGGACCTGCTGGCCCAACGCGCGCTCCGACGACGGTGATCGAGGCGGGCCCCTGCCGCGAACCAGACTTCGGAAGTCTGTTCCCGCCCCCCGCGGGATGACGTGACCGGTGCTCTAGCCGGTATCCGCCGACCCGTTGTGGCCGCGGGCCATCCGTTGACCGTCTTTGACGCTGTTCGCGGGCGGATGCTATACTCGCCGTACGGGCAATCCTCTCCTCTCGGCGTGAGAAGCGATGAGTTCTTTCCAGGGCCGGTACATCGTCCTCGGCGTGTCTGGCTCGATCTCGACCTACAAGGCCGTCTCCCTCGCCAGCGCGCTCGTCCAGACCGGCGCGCTCGTCGATGTCATTTTGACTGCGGCGGCGACACAGTTGGTCCAGCCGCTGTCGTTCCAGGCGATCACCCACCGTCAGGTCCACACTGATCTCTTCTACCCCGAGGCCGAGACCGAAGGCCACGCCGGCCACGTCTCGCTCGCCAGGCAGGCCGACGCGGTCCTGATCGCGCCCGCCACGGCCAACACCATCGCGAAACTGGCACTGGGCCTCGCCGATAATTTCCTGCTCACCACCTGCCTGGCCGCCCTCTGCCCCATCGTCGTAGCGCCCGCGATGGAAAGTGCCATGTGGACGCACGCCGCGACCCAGGGCCACGTTGCCACCTTGCAGTCTCGCGGGGTGCGCATTGTTGGGCCGGAGGTGGGCTACCTGGCCTCCGGCGCTAGCGGCGTCGGTCGCCTGGCGGAATCCGAGACGATCCTCGCCGCGCTGGCAGCCGCCCTCACCCCCCAGGACCTGGCCGGCCGGCGACTCGTCGTGACGGCCGGCGGCACGCGCGAGGCGCTCGACCCGGTGCGCTACGTCGGCAACCGCTCGTCCGGCCGCATGGGCTATGCGGTCGCACAGGCCGCGGCCCGCCGTGGGGCGGAGGTCGCCCTGATCCACGGCCCCACCGGCCTACCAGCGCCCACGGGCGTCCGGGCGGTCGCTGTCGAGAGCGCGGCCGAGATGCTGGCGGCGGTCTTGCGCGAGATCGAGTCCGCCGACGCGCTGCTGATGGCCGCCGCGGTGGCCGACTACCGCCCGGCGGAGGTCGCCCCGCAGAAAATCAAAAAGGGGGCGGATGAGCTCCCCCTGCGCCTGGTGCGGACCCCGGACATCCTGGCCGAGGTCCGCCAGCACCAACAACCTGGGCTGGTCGTGGTCGGCTGGGCCGCCGAGAGCACCAACCTGGTGGCAAACGCGCGCGACAAACTCGAACGCAAAGGCCTCGACCTGATCGTGGCCAATCCGGTGCCCCAAACATTCGGCGCCGGCGAGGTGCAGGCCACACTGATCGGGCGCGACGGCGACGTCACGCCTCTGCCGCCACTCTCCAAGCACGAGTTGGCCAACCGCCTGCTCGATCTGGTCCTGGTCCGCCTGCAAAGCCGCCCGTGATGATATCCGCCACCAGCCGCCCCCCGCTGTTGCTCGCCGAGCACGTCAGTCACCGCTTCGTCGGGCCGGACGGGGCGGTGGGTGTGCTCACCGACATCACGCTGGTGCTGGCGCCCGGCGAGTTCGTCGCCATTGTTGGGCCGAGCGGGTCGGGCAAGACGACGCTTCTGCGTATCCTGGGCGGCCTGATCCGGCCGGCTGAGGGCCGCGTGCTCTTCGATGGCCAACCGCTGACACGGCCGCCGGCGGATATCGGTTTTGCCTTTCAGCAGCCGACGTTGCTCCCCTGGCGCACCGTTCTGCAAAATATCATGCTCCCGCTGGAGGTCCGGAACGCCCCGCACGCTGAGGCTGAGGCCGGCGCACGGGAGATGATCGAACTGGTAGGGCTCGCGGGCTTCGAGCAGGCCCAGCCGGCAGCGCTCAGCGGTGGCATGCAACAGCGCGTCGCGTTGGCGCGCGCGCTGATCGGCAGCCCGCGGCTGCTCCTGCTGGACGAACCCTTCGGGGCACTCGACGTGATTCTGCGGGGCGAACTCAACCTGGAGCTATTGCGGCTCTGGAAGGCCCGCCGCCCCACGGTGGCGCTGGTGACCCACGACATTGGCGAGGCTGTCTTTGTGGCCGATCGCGTACTGGCCCTGAGCCGGCGCCCGGGGCGGATCGTCGCCAACGTGCCGATCGAACTGCCGCGGCCGCGCACGCCCGATCTGCGCTACACGCCCGCGGCTCAAGCGTACGTCAAGCGGCTCTGGCAAGCGTTAGCCTGAGAGCCGCGTCGCGACTCCACAAGGAGCAAGCAGCAGGCAGCAAAAAGGCTCCTGCGACGCCAGCTACAATGGAGAAGCAGGGGAGAAACGTACCGCTCGTTACTCCTTGCTACCTGATCGTCTCCGGTCGCCAACCATTCATGTTTTTCAGGAGACACCATGGCTGATTTCGTCATTGCTGTCGATTTCGGCGGCACCCACCTGCGTGCGGCTTTGGTCGATGCCTCGGGCCAGGTCGTCGAGCATGTTAAGCGCCGGACCGAGGCCACTCGGGGACCAGAGGTGGTCTTCACCAATCTGGCTCGGGCCATTACAGACGTCGCCGGGAAGGCTCCGCCTGAGACCTTGCTCGGTGTGGGCGTCGCGGCGCCGGGGCCGGTCGACCAGGTCAACGGCACAATCCACGACCCACCCAACCTTCCTGGCTGGGGAGTCGTGCCTCTGGCACAGATCCTGAGTGAGCGAGCCGACATCCCCGTCGCCCTGGGGAACGACGCCAACCTGGCCGCGCTGGGCGAGCACACTTTTGGCGCCGGGGTTGGGTACAGCGAGATGATCTACCTCACGATCAGCACTGGGATCGGTGGCGGCGTCATCACCCACGACCACCTGCTCCTCGGCCAGCGCGGGCTGGCCGCCGAGCTTGGCCACATGTTGATCGTCCCGGATGGGCCGCAGTGTGGCTGCGGGCTGCGCGGCCACCTCGAAGCGTTGGGCTCGGGGCCGGCCATCGCGCGGCGCATGGCCGGACTGCTGCGGGCCGGGTTCCCAAGCAGCGTCCAGGCAGTGGACGGAATCATCGGCACCGAGCAGATCGTTGTCGCTGCCCGCGAGGGCGATGCGCTCTCGATCCGGATTCTGGAGGAGGCCGGCACCTTCATCGGCATGGGGATCGCGACCCTGGTCCATACCTTTGCGCCCCAACGTTTCGTCATCGGCGGGGGCGTTTCCAACGCGGGCGACCTCCTGTTGGAGCCAATGCGACAGGCCGCCAACGAACGCGTGCTCGAGGCCTACCGCGGCGCCTACGATATCGTCCTGGCGGCCCTCGGCGACGATGCGGGGCTGCTCGGCGCAGCCGCCCTCGCCTTCAAGACGTTCGGGCCCGCAGCGGACACTGTCCTCCGAGGAACATGATCGTGGTCCCCGGCGCCCACTCTTGGAGCCTGCATGCGGCGGAAGAAGCGCTCCGCTTCGCGATGATCCGGCGGAGCCGGTTGGTGAGTGATACACTGGCAAGCGGGATCACGACCTCCGCGCTTCATACAACGAGATCGTGCCCACGACCGTCATGAATCGATCGGTCTCAGCGACCCGACTCAAACCAGCTTCGCGGAACATCTCAGGCAATAATCCGCGTACGTTCGCCGTGGCTTCTTCAAATCGACCCACCAACAGAGAGATGAAGTACGCTCCAGCATTGTGTGGCCTGCCGAAGTCAGCCACGTGCAACTCCCCACCCGGCCGAAGTACCCGAAAGATCTCCCTGAACGTGCGACGTTTATTCTCCGTCGTTAAATGATGGAAAACAAGGCCTGAAAGAATGCGGTCAAAGGAATTGTCAGCGTACGGGAGTTGAAACGCCATCCCCGGAGTCCAGGAAACGGCGACGTCTGCCTTTGCTGCCTTCGCCCGAGCAATTTCAAGAACCGCCCGATCTCCATCAAGTCCGATGACCTCCGCTTCAGGATGAGCCTGCTTGACCAGGATTGTCAGGGTTCCCGTCCCGCAGCCCAAATCGAGAACGCGCTGCCCCGCCTCGACGTGCGCCTGTTCTACCAGGCGGGTCTTGAATCTGGATTCCCGTATGATCCATCGAAGCAGCGGGTC
Organism: Ardenticatenaceae bacterium; assembly: GCA_027493995.1. GTDB lineage: Bacteria > Chloroflexota > Anaerolineae > Ardenticatenales > Ardenticatenaceae > DOUV01. The sequence continues at coordinate 857,979 of JAOSJS010000001.1, forward strand.
GTACAAGGGCGTCAGGCGCTCGTGTCCCAAGGCTGGAATATACCGATCGTTCTTGTCCATCTTTTCACCTCCCGCGTTGCTGCGCAAATCGAGTAAGCGAGGCGGGCGGTCTGAATCGCTGACTGTGGACCTTCATACGCGGACTGCCCCGCCTCGACAGCCGTCGGCTTGAGCCGCTCTGAGCGCTTAGCCAGGGAGTTCAAGCCCGGGTACCGCCGAAAGATCGACGCTCACTTCGCTCTCCTCGGAAGGAGTAGCAGGAAAGGCGGTTTTCATCCTGCGTGGCTGATTCGGCACTTGATGCTCACCGTCGATCAGCGCATCCAGGGCTGTCGACAATCAGTCTGGCGGCGAAGACTGGCTTCGTCAAACGGCCACCTGCCGGCCGAGCCCTGAAAGGGGACGAGCTAACCGGCCTGTCGTTCGCAATGAAGGGACAAGCCAGTTCCGCTCTTCCAGAGGCAGCCCGGCATGTGTGTCTCCGGCGGAATTGACACCGACCGTTGCTGGTGCTAATACTTTTAGGTGTTCCTTCGAGCGACAACGGCGAACTTTCCCTGTACTGTAAACGCACGCACTTCCAACGAAGCCATCCGATCTTTCATCGCTGAGAACCACGCCTTTGGCCGCATCGGGGAACCGGGCCCGGCGCGCTCCTGCTTTGGTGTCGAGAAGCCTGTGAGGAAATCGCGTCTCCGCGTGAGGCTGATTCCCTGTCGGTATTCGCCTGTCATGAGCCTGCACGGGAAAACAGGTTGCAGTTGGTGCTCAATACAGCCGAAGATCACGCAAGCCGTTTCTACAAACTTCGTTCCCTCCCCTGAGTGACGGCCCCACGAATCGATCACTCCGACGATCCCTGGTTCGTCAACCGTCACGATCTCGCGAGAGATGCTGACTGACGACCCCGCGAGCCGCCCGTTCCGACGACTTCAACGGCGTTCGAGCAAACCGCACAGCCGAGGCCAGATGCCGCTCTACCAGGCTGAGAAAGGAGGCGAGACGCATAAATTGAAAGGCACCCTCCAAACGATCCGTCTGTCAGCGTGAGAGCAATGTTTGTTCAGCATGCCTGAAGGGAGGTCACAATGAGTCTAACGAAGGAGCAACTCACTGAGATGTACCGGCGGATGTTGCGTATCCGTGCTTTCGATGAGACGGCGGTGGGGCTGGTGAGAAAGGGAGAGGTCCCTGGGGCCGTGCATACCACCATCGGCCAGGAGGCCGAGGTCGTGGGCGCCTGTATGGCCCTCCGCGAAGACGACTATATGGTCGGGAACCACCGCTCGCACGGGCATCCGATCGGGAAAGGCGCCAGTCTGAAGGGCCTGATGGCCGAGCTATTGGGCAAGCGCACCGGCGTCAACAAAGGCAAGGGCGGCTCGATGCACCTGGCCGACTTCGGCGTCGGGAGCGTCGGCGAGACCAGCATCGTGGGGTCCGGGATCCCGGTCGCAGCGGGCGCTGCGTTGGGTGCCAAGACGCTGGGAACCGACCGGGTATGCCTGTGCTTCTTCGGGGATGGCGCATCCAACGAGGGTGCTTTCCACGAGGGGCTTAACCTGGCGTCCATCTGGTCGCTGCCTGTGATCTACCTCTGCGAGAACAACCAGTATGCTGTCAGTACGCCCGCATCCTACTCGGTGGCCGTCAAGGACATCGCTGAGCGGGCCAAAGCCCACAATATGCCGGGCGTTGTCGTCGATGGGCAGGACCCCATCGCCGTGTATGAGGCGGTGAGCGAAGCGGTCAAACGAGCCCGAGCCGGTGAGGGTCCGTCCCTCATTGAAGCGAAAACATATCGCTATATGGAGCATGCCGAGGGGTTGGTCGTCACCGCCAATTATCGCACCCCAGAGGAGATCGCCGAGTGGAAGAAGCGCGATCCGATTCCAAATTTCCGCAGGACGCTCATTGACCAGGGCGTGCTCACTGAGGCGGAAGCAGATAGACTCGAGGCTCAGGTCCGCACGGAGGTGGAAGAGGCGGTCGAGTTTGCCCGGCAAAGCCCCTTCCCCGAGCCGGCAGAGGCGTTCGAGGGTCTGTACGCCAATCCCATCCCTGTTCGCTCTTAGACCTGGAGACAGGAAAGGAAGATAGCGATGCGCGAGCTCACTTACCTGCAAGCGATCTACGAGGCTCAGCGGGAGGAAATGCAGCGGGACCCGCACGTGATAATCATGGGGGAAGATATCGAGGCGAACGTCTTCGGGACCACTGGCGGCTTCGTGGAGGAATTCGGGCGGGACCGGGTGCGGAACACTCCTCTCTCTGAGAATGGCTTTACCGGGGCGGCGGCCGGCGCCGCGATGGTTGGCCTCCGGCCGATCGTAGACTATACGATCGCGAGCTTCCTCTACGTCGCGATGGACCAACTCGTCAGTATCGTGGCCAAGGGCACCTACATGTACGGTGGTCAGGCCAAGATCCCGGTCGTCCTCCGCGCCGCGATGTTCTACGGGGGCAGCAACGCCGCCCAGCACTCTGACCGGCCCTACCCGATGTTCATGAACATGCCCGGCCTCAAGATCATCGCCCCGACCACCCCTTACGATGTCAAAGGCCTGCTCAAAACAGCTATCCGTGACGACGACCCGGTGATGTGCTTTGAAGATGGGACGCTCTGGGCCACGAAAGGCCCGGTGCCGGAAGAAGAGTACCTGATCCCGCTCGGCCAGGCCGACGTGAAGCGGGAGGGGAATGATGTCACCGTCGTAGCCATCGCCGGGGCCCTCCCCCAGGCCCTGGCTGCCGCCGAAGAGTTGGCCGGTGAGGGCATCTCTGTAGAGGTGGTAGATCCTCGCAGTCTGGTGCCACTGGATCAGGGGACCATCCTGAAGTCGGTTGAAAAGACCGGCCGGCTCGTCGTGGCCGACCCCGCCCACAAAACCTGCAGTGCGGCAAGCGAGATTGCCGCGATCGTCGCCGAGGAGGGATTCTGGAATATGAAAGCACCAATCGCTCGGGTAGCAACGCCCGACGTGCACATTCCGTTCAGCCCTCCGCTGGAGCAACCTCTCTATCCCAACAAAGAGCGGATCGCCGCCGCCGTTCGGCAGGCGATGGCGTAAATGGCTCGGGAACCGGCCCCCACTTCGGAGGCCGGTTCCCCGAGTGACAGTGAACAATGCACAAAGCATAGTTGCGGAGGTCCGGATCATCATGGCAACGGAAGTTCGCCTTCCCCAGTGGGGTATGGGCATGCAAGAAGGCACCGTAGGACGGTGGCTCAAACGTGAGGGGGACGCCGTTCAAGAGGGGGAGGATTTAGTCGAAGTCGAAGCTGCCAAAGTGAACGAGGTGATGCCGGCGCCTGCCTCCGGCGTTCTGGGCCGCATCCTGGTGCCTGAAGGCACGACGGTGCCCGTGCGGGAGCTCCTGGCCCTCATTGTGGCACCGGGCGAGGCTCTTCCAGAAGGACGGGCGGCGCCACGAGAGGCGCCAACGCCGGCACCCGCGCCGCCCCGCCAGGCAGAGACGCGCATTCAGGTGACGCCCGTTGCCCGCCGCCTGGCCAGGGAACACGGGATCGATCTGAGCCAGATCCAGGGGAGTGGGTCAGGCGGGCGAATTACCGACCAGGATGTGCGCCGGGCGATTGAGGGCCAGGCGGCGCCACCGCCCCCTCCCGCCCAGGTCGAGCCGCGTGCTCGTCGTCTGGCGACGGAACACGGCATCGACTTGAGCCAGGTTCGGGGCAGCGGACCGGTTGGTCGTATCACGGAGGCGGATGTGCGCCGGGCCATCGAAGAGGCGGAGGCCCCCACACCGGAGACCGTCTCGTTGACCGGCGTACGCGGAGTGATTGCCCGGCGCCTGCACGAGAGCCTGCAGACAATGGCGCAGGTGACCCTGACAGCCGAGGCCGACGTAACCGACCTGGTGAAGCAACGGGAGGAACTCAAACAGCAATTCGACCTGACGTACACTGACCTGGTGATCAAGGCGGTTGCCTTCACGTTGAAAGCGCATCCCCGACTGAATGCGAGGGTGGAGGGCGAGGACATTCGCCTTGTGCCAGAATCCCATATCGGCGTCGCCGTCTCCCTGGAAGACGGACTGATCGTACCGGTGGTACGGAATGCCGGCCAGAAAACGCTGGGGGAGATCGCTCAGGAGACCCGGCGGCTGGCTCAGCAGGCTCGAGAAGGGACATTGACCCCCGCGGAGGTGACCGGGAGTACCTTCACCGTGACCAACCTGGGAGTGTATGGAGTAGACGCCTTCACCCCCATCATCAACCCCCCGGAGGTCGCTATTCTTGGGGTCGGGCGGATTTTCGAGAAACCCACCAGGCGCAATGGGGGTCTGCTGTGGCGGCAGACGATGACGCTCAGTCTGACCTTCGATCATCGGGTCGTGGACGGGGCGCCGGCGGCCGCTTTTCTTCAGGCGCTCATCAAATGTCTGGAGACTCCGGCGCGATTGGCCGAGTAAAGGCGAACCTGGCAAAGAGGGGAAGGCCCGCATGGAATGTGGCCTCCCTCTCTTCTCCTTATCGGGAACCACCCGCTACCGCTTACGTCGACCCGATGATCTCCAGCGCCCGGTCGATGTCGCCCGCTTCGATGCCATAGTGGGTCACGGCGCGGAACTGGCGCCGGCCAATCGGGCTGATGAGCACGCCCTGCTCTTGCCAGCGTGCCGAGCACTCGGCAGGGCTTAGCCCACCTGCCGGTTGTTCGAAGATGACGATGTTGGTCTGGACGACGTGCGTCACGCGGTAGCCCAGGCGCTCGATCCCCGCGGCAAAGGCCGCCGCGTTGGCGTGGTCGTCGGCCAGGCGCTCGATCATCTCCTGCAGAGCGACGATCCCCGCCGCGGCCAGCACCCCGGCCTGGCGCATGCCACCTCCGAGCTGCTTGCGCGCCCGGCGGGCCTCACGCACGAAGACGGCCGAACCGACGACCAGCGACCCGACCGGCGCAGACAATCCCTTGCTCAGGCAGACCGAAAGCGAGTCGAATGGCGCCGCGACCGCCGCCGGGCTCTCCCCCAGGAAGACAGCGGCATTCCACAGCCGGGCCCCATCGCAGTGGAGCGCAATGCCATGTTCGTCGCAGATCGCACGGGCGCTGGCAATGTAGTCCAGGGGAAGCACGGTGCCGCCCGCGCGGTTGTGCGTGTTCTCGAGCGCCAGCAGCTTCGTGCGCGGATGGTGGACGTTCTCGCTGCGAATCGCGTCGCGTACCTGTTCGAGGTCGAGGGTACCCTCAGATTGGTTCGGGAGCACCCGCGGATGGATGCCGCCGACCGCCGCCGACCCACCCGCCTCGAAGAGATAGGTGTGGGCGCGATCCCCCATGATCACCTCATCACCACGGCCGCAGTGGGTCAGCAGGCAGACGAGGTTCCCCATGGTCCCACTGGGGACGAACAGAGCGGCCTCTTTGCCAAGCATCTCGGCCGCCAGCGCCTCGAGGCGATTGGCGGTGGGGTCCTCGCCATAGACATCGTCGCCAACCTCGGCCTTTGCCATGGCCTGGCGCATGGCGGGCGTCGGAAACGTCACAGTATCCGAACGGAGATCAATTTGAGTCATCAGTTCCCCTCTTACAGAAATCCTGCTTCTACTGCCAGTACAACTGCGCTGCGTTGCGCCATAGGATCATCTCGGCCATCTCCATTGCCATCGAATCATCGATCAGGCCGTCCGCGATATACTCCTCGAGCACCGCAGCTAGAGTACGGCGCCCAAGCCTGGCACCCAGCCAGTAGAGTTCGGGAATGTGGAAGGCATCCGAGCTGTATAGGACCTTGCTTGCGGGCGCCAACCCCAGCAGCCCGCGCACCATAGCCCGTGCATCGCCCGCCACGAATGGGATCGCCAGTCCAAAGTCGGCGTAGACGTTCGGGTAGACCGCGGCCAGGTAGCCGAGGGTGCGCGCGTAGGGGTACGACGCGTGCAGGAGCACGATCCTGGCACCGCGGTAGCGGTCATCATGCAAGATCAGGCGCATCAGGGCCGGATTCACCTTCGCCAGATCTTGATCGGGATCGCCGAAGCCGGTGTGGAACTGGATCGGAAAGTCCTGCCGGTGCGCCTGCTCGACCGCCGCGACGATGAGAAAATCCAGTAAGGGCTTGGACGCGACCCGCACCTTCCCCTCGCGCCGGGCCTGCTCTTTGAGTTCCACGAACGCGGCCTGGGCCGCCGCCCGCGTCGTCGGCTGGAGATGGAGGCCGCTGCGGTAGGCGATGATCGATTTGAGCGCGACGTAGCCGGCGCCCCGCAGATCGCCGAGGGCCTGCAGGTACGCAGCATAGAGACTATCGAAATCGGGCGACTCGAGGATGAGCCGCTCGATCAGCGACTCGATGCGCAGGATTGGCTCGACCCGGCAGGGCACGAGCGCCTCGAGCGCGGCGTGATCGTAGGTTTCGCCGCTGGAATAGCCGTAATCGACCAACCAGGCGCGGATGTTGGCGTCGGCGACGATGCTCCGGACGAGTTCGTCCAGGCCCAGGGCATTGCGCCGCTCGAGAATCGCCTCGGCGCGCGGCTCACACTGAAAGAAAACCGCCAACGCCCGGAGTGCCCACTGGTAGAAGAGCGTGTAGGGCACGTGATCGCGGGCGATCTCCGGGTAGTACGACTCTGTGAAGAAGCGGCGATACGCCTCCTCATGACGCGGCTGTTCGCGCAAGAGCGAGTGACAGTGATGGTCAATGATCGGGATGGATGTGAGATCGAGCGGCATGGAGACACCTGTGGAGGCAGGAACCGTTCAGGAATACGACGACGGTTCGACCTCAGAACTTGTAAAAATACTGTTGAAGCTCGAAGGTGGCGTCTTTGCCCTCGAACGCCGCGGCCTCGGCCCGCTTGACCAGGATGTATTCCCTGGCGAGTGGCGCCCCGAGGGCCGCGACCAGGACATCGTCGCGCTCCAGCTCGTCCAGCGCTGCGGCGAGCGTTGTGGGATAGCGGCGGACACCGCGCCGGGCGAGTTCCTCCTCGCTGAGCGTGCCGGGGTCCTGGTCGACGGACGGCCCGGGTTCGAGTTCATGCTCGACACCGTCGAGGCCCGCCGCGATGAGCGCGCCCAGGGCGAGATAGGGATTACTGCTCGGGTCGCTGGCCTTCAACTCCATGTTCGTCGAGCCGGCCTCGTCGCCCCAGTAGCGCGTCGGCACGCGGACGCCCGCCTCGCGATTCTCCAGGCCCCACGCGGTGTAGGCCGAACTCCAGAAGTGCGGCTGCAGGCGGCGGAACGAGTTGACCGTGGGGGTGGTCAACGCGAGCAGCGCGGGCAGGTGCTTCACCACTCCCGCGATGAACTGGTAGGCCAGTGGACTCAACCCGAAGCGGTCGTCGGGATCCAGGAAGAGATTCCGGGTGTGGTCGGCGTTCCACGCACTCCAGTGGATGTGGGCGCCGTTGCCGGCCTCACTGGCGAAGGGCTTGGGCGCCAGTGAGGCGACGAGCCCGTGCTGGGCCGCCACCGCCCGCACCGTCTGGCGGTAGGTGATCTGGTTGTCGGCGGCGCGGAGGGCGGGCGCGTGGCGGATGGAAAGTTCCTGCTGGCCGGGGCCGAGCTCCGGATAGTACTGCTCCACCACCAGCCCCTGGGCCGTCAGCGCGGAGACGATATCCTGCATCGTCTCCTCGGCCGCATCCATCCCGATCCCACTGAAGCAGAGACTGCGATCGAGCGGAACAAACCCGCCATCGGCCTTCTGCGCCAGATAGAACTCATTCTCGAAGACGGCATCGAGGGAGATGCCCTGCTCCTGGACGCGCGCGATCATGCGCTTCAAGAATGAGCGCGGGTCGAGCTCCCATGGCGTGTGGTCAAGGGTGAGCATGTCGGCCATCATCTGCGCGCTGCGGGAGGCGTAGGGGAGCACGGTGAACGTGTCGGGGTCCGGGACGAGGCGAACCTCGCCGACCGGACCGTAGGTCGCGCCCGGTGCGAGGAAATCCAGGTTGGTCATCGACATCATGCCCTTGACGAGCCCGATGCCGCTTTCCATGCGTTGGGCGAGGTGATCCACGTGGGTCGTCTTGCCGCGGATGATTCCGCCATTGTCGCAGTAGAGAAAGCGCACGAGTTGCACGCCTCGCTCTTTGGCTTGACGCACGATTTCGTCTGTTGTCATCGCTGCTCGTCCTCACGATAACAGGAGGGCCTGACGAATGGCAGGATCAGAGCGGGGACCACCCCTCACAAAAACTCGAAGTACTCACTCCGCTCCCACTCGTCCACGCGATTGTAGAACTCGGGCGTGCCGTAATCCTCGATCGCCGCATTGGCCTTGCCGATCTCGTGCCGCTTCACGGCGGTGAAGAGTTGGATGAATTCGGGCCCCAACATCTCTTTGAGGACCGGATCCTGGTCCAACGCGTCCAGGGCATCGTCCAACCGTGTCGGGAGGTCAGTCACGTCGCTCATCCCGTAGGCGACCCCGCTCACCGGGGCTGGTAGCTCCATCTTATTCTTCAAACCGTCGATCCCGGCCGCCACCGACGCTGCCATCAGGACGTAGGGATTCGACGCACCGCCACCGAGGCGATTTTCGATGTGCGTGCTCTCGTCCCTGGTCGCCTTGACGCGCCAGCCAGTCGTGCGATTCTCGAAGCCCCAGGTCGCGTTCGTCGGGGCGAAGGAGTAGAGCCGGTAGCGCTTGGCGCAGTTGACGGTCGGCGCGGCGAGCGCGCTGAGGGCGGCCGCGTGGGCGATCTGGCCGGCGAGATAGTGACGGCAGATTTCGGAGATGCCGTCCTCGCACGACGTGTCCACGAAGACGTTTTTCCCCTCCTGCCACAACGACTGGTGATAGTGGCAGCCGTTGGCGCTGCGGTCGATGAAAGGCTTGGTCATAAACGAGGCCATCATCCTGTGCTGCTGCGCGATCTCTTTGACTCCATTCTTGAAGGTGAAGGCGTTGTCGGCCGCCGTGATCCCCCACTCAGGCGCAAAATTGATCTCCATCTGCCCGGGCCCGTACTCAGCATTGGACGTGATGATATCGACGCCAACGGCTTCCATTCCGCGCAAGATATCGTACACCAGGGCCTCATTGAAGTTATTCCGCAGGGTCGCGAAGATTTGAATACCGGGGAAGGGCGGCTCGTGCGTCGCAGCGTCGACGAGGTAGAACTCGTATTCGAAACCGCTCAGCAGGCGGTAGCCCATCGCCTCGAGCTCGTCCAGCAGCTTTCTCGCGACCAGTCGCGGCGCGGCCATGGCCGGCCGGCCGTCGATGAAGGAGGGCTCGCACAAGACGCGCCCGGTTTTGGTGGTCCACGGCACCAGATGAAACGTGTCGAGATCGGGCTTGATCCGGCTGTCGGGGAAGCCAAGCTCCTCGAGATAGCCGGTGCCTGGAGCGACGCCCGCCTGGGCGTCAAAGCCGAGTTGGCCCAGTAAGAAGTTCAGTCCCTGCTCGGCGAAGCGCTCAAAGTGCCGCGCCGGGACCGTCTTGGAGCGCGCGATGCCGTGGGTATCGCTCTGCTCGAAGCGGATGAATTCGACGTCGCCGGTTTGGATGAGGTCGCGGATGTCTGTCAGTTTCATAGCTGCACTCCAGGACGGCTTCGTCTGTCCCTCCCCCCACGGGAGGAGGGACAGACGACGGATAGACGGTCGGTTACGGTGCTGGGACTTTCTCAGGAACGACTTCGGCGGCAAGGGTGAACTGACCGTTCTTGACGGCGATGATCGTCACGCCCTTCTGGGGCACATGGCTCTCCGGGCTGAAGGTGATGGAACCGGTGATGCCGGGGAAATTCTTGGTCTCCTCGATCGCCTTCTTGATCGCGGACGCGTCGGTCGAGCCGGCGCGCTTGATCGCATCCGCGATGAGGTACATCGTGTCGTAGCCGAGCGCGGCGAAGGCGTTCTCGGGATCGTGGTTGTACTCCGCCTTATAGGCCGCGATGAACTTCTTGATGCCCTCGGTGCCGCCGCTGGCGTCCATCAGGGCGTGGGTGGTGAAGAAGACATTCTCGGCCGCCGGGCCGGCCACGCTGACCAGGTCAGGCGTATCGTAGCCGTCGCCGCCGACGACCGGGCCGGTGATACCGGCATCGCGGAACTGCTTGACGACCGGGCCGACGTTGTAGGGCATGGCCGAAATGAAGTAGAAGTCAGGCTGTTGCGGGAGAGCCTTGACCTTGGCGATCTGCGCCGAGAAGTCCGTGGCCTTGTCGTCGTACGAGTCCTCGAGGACGAGAGTCCCGCCAAGCTCGGTGAAGCGCGACTTGAAGTACTGGCCCAGCAAGGTCGTATACTCGACACCCTTGTCCCACAGCAGATAGGCCGTCTTGCCGTAGTTCTTGAAGCCATATTCAGCGCCCGCCGCCGCTTGCACGTTGTCGCCGAAGCAGGCCAGGAACATCGTGTTACCCACCTGAGTAGGGATCTTGGGGGAGGTGGCGCCGGCGGTGATGAACGGCAGGCCCGCCTTTTGGATCGTCGGCCCCGCGGCCAGCACCGAGTCGGTATCCGTGAAGCCAATCACCGCATCGACTTTGTCCTGCTCGACAAACTGCTTGGCCACCTGGGCCGTCACATCCATCTTGTACTGGCTATCGTGGATGATCAGGTCAACCTGCCGCCCGAGGACTCCCCCCGCGGTGTTGATCTCCTTGGCGGCCAGCTTCGCGCCGTTGGCCGCCGGCAGGTCCAGGGCCGATTCGTCGCCGGTGAGGGCGAAGCCGCCACCAATCTTGATCGGCCCGCCGGATGATCCGGAAGTACCGGTCTGGGGGGCCGCAGCGGGTTGCCCCGGGCAGCCCGTGAGCAACAACATCGCAATCACGGCAAGGGCGAAAACTCTGCTTTTCATGGCCTCTCCTCGTTTCTCCTCGCTAGGAAACGTAGATGGACGACGCCAGAAGACACTCTGGACCACCCCATCTCTACAGGTGATCCTGAAGCGTCCCCGGCACACCTTCCTGAGCGGTATGCTCCGCCGAGACTCGCGCCTCACCTCCCTCCCCAAAGAGCCGATCGAGGGCGACCTCGCGCTGGCCGAGGAGCCCCTCGCGGCGATAGATGATGATCAGGATAAAGATCACCGCCAGGATGATCTGGCTCATCCCATAGAGCAGCGTGACATCCTCGATGCGCCGCAACGCTTCGGCGAGCGCGATGACGAGGATAGCGCCGATCACCGACCCGCTGACCGAGCCCATCCCCCCGATCACGAGCATGGTGATCACCCGGAAGGTCAGGTCGAAGTAGAAGACCGTGGGCGAGAAAGAGGTGATAAAGTGCGCGTACAACGACCCTGCGACGGCAGTGAAAAATGCGCTGACGACGAAGGCCAGCAGACGCGGCGCCATCACGGCGATCCCGATCGACTGGGCAGCCCGGCGGTCCTCCCGCTGGGCGAACATCGCCCGCCCAAACGGTGATCGTTTCAGCCGCCAGACCACGTAGAGGGTGAGCAGCGTCCAGACCCATACCCACCATAGGTTCGTGTACGGAGTGACATTCGAGAAGGTGCGCGAGCCGCGCGTGAAGCTGTCGGCGTTGAAGAGAATGACGCGCACAATCACGAGAAAGCCGAGCGTCGCGACGGCGACGAAATGCCCCGACAACCGCATCAGCACGGCGCCGACGAGGAGCGCGACGAGGGAGACCAGCAGTGCGCCGATCAGGGTTGCCATCAGAAAGCCGAGCGGAAACGGGCCGAGGTGAAAGTCGAAGTGGACCCCCGCGAGCCAGGCCGGCAGGTTGGGCAGGTAGTCGTGCTTCTCGCGCAAGGGGAGGGTGAGAATTGCCGCAACATAGGCTCCCAAAGCCATGAAGCCGATATGCCCCAGAGAGAAGACGCCGGTGAAACCGCTCGCCAGGTTCAGGCTGAGGACCAGGATCATGAAGATCCCCAGGTTGATGAACAGCCCCTGCCAAAATGCGAGGCCCGACGCCTCCAGAAGCGTCAGGACGGTCGCCAGCGCCAGCATGGCAACGAGTGGCCCGGCAGCCCGGTGTGCCTCTCTCATTGCATCTCCTCACGTTCGACGCGGCCCAGGATTCCACCCGGCCGGAAAAGCAAGATCAGGATCAGCGCGACGAACACGAAGGCATCCCGGTAGCTGGTCAACGAACTGGGCAACCAGCGCTGGAGGAACGCTTGCACACCGGGCGAAACCATACCGGCCGGGAGGATGTCGCCGATGCCCGGCACCGCCGTCAACAGCACCTCCAACGCCCCCAGGGCATAGCCGCCCACGACGGCCCCGGCGATGCTGCCGAAGCCCCCGATCACGGCGGCGATGAACGCTTTGAGGACCGGGGTGAAGCCGATGTAGGGGTTGATTTGCCCGGCCTGGACGGCGAAGAGCAGTCCGGCGACGGCAGCGAGGCCTGAGCCAATGGCGAACGCGGTCGCAACGACGCGGTTGACATTGATCCCCACGAGTTGCGCGGCGGTCAGGTCTTCGGCCGCCGCGCGCATCGAGAGCCCCAGCGTGGTCCGGGTCACAAACAGTGAGAGCAAAACGAGCAGGACGGCGCCGGCGACCAGGCTGACTATATTGAGTTTTGGCACTGTGATGGGACCAAAGGCGATCACACCGTTCAAGACGGCGGGCGAGGGAAACGCGATCTGGATCGGCTTCCCGGCCAGGCGGGTGGTAAGCAGAGTGCTGTTCTGGAGGATTTGGCCGACGGCGAAGGAGGTCAACAGCGCCGCCACGTCGGGCGCGCCTCGAATCGGACGGTAGGCGATCCACTCCATCAGCAACCCGACGATGACCGTGCCAGCGATCATCACCAGCAGCGCGAGGCCAAGCGGCAGGTTGGCAAAGAGGGCAAAAGCGGCCAAATAGGCCGCCACCATCATCAGGTCGCCGTGGGCAAAGTTGATCAGCCGCAAGATGCCGAACACCATCGCCAGGCCGACCGCCATCAGGGCGTAGAGGCTGCCGGCACTCAGGGCATTGACGACCTGTTGCAGGGCGTAGTAGACAAGCGTCATGTCATCTTCCCAGGTACGACTGTTCGACCTGCGGATCGCGTTTGAGATCGCCGGCCAGGCCCGTCAGCGTAATCCGCCCACTCTCCATCACGTAGCCACGGTCGGCCACCTCCAGCGCCTGGTGGACGTTCTGCTCGACGAGCAGGATGGTCGTTCCCTGCTGCTTCAACGCACGGATGACCTCAAAGATGCGCTCGACCATCAAAGGCGCCAGCCCCAGGGAGGGCTCGTCGAGGAGCAGCAGGACCGGCCGGCTCATCAGAGCCCGGCCGATGGCGAGCATCTGCTGCTCGCCTCCCGACAGTGTCCCGCCCGCCTGGTTCAACCGCTCCTTCAGCCGCGGAAACAACTGGAAGATCCAGGCCAGGTCGGCCTGGAGCGACTGTCCATTTTTCCGCTGCACAGCGCCCAATATCAGGTTCTCGCGCACAGTGAGCCCGCCGAAAATGCGGCGCCCCTCCGGACACTGCGAGATTCCCAGCGCAACAATCCGGTCGGTCGCGGCACGCGTGATGTTCTGGCCGCGATAGAGAATCACACCCTCACGCGGTCGTAGCAGCCCGGAGATTATCTTGAGGGTAGTCGATTTGCCGGCACCATTCGAGCCGATCAGCGCGACCAGTTCCCCCTCGTTCACACTGAACGAGACACCGTTGAGCGCGCGAATATTTCCGTAGTAGACCGAGACGTCCTGCAGTTCAAGCATACGTTGCCTGACCAAGATAGGCTGCGATCACATCGGGATTGTTGCGAACCGAGACGGGATCGCCCTCGGCGATGAGCTCGCCGTAATTCAGAACCTGGATCTGCTCGCAGAGATTCATCACCAGCGGAATATCGTGGGCGACGAGGATGATCGTGATCCTGAGGTCATCCCGCAGGCGGCGGATGAGCATCAATAGCTCATTCGTCTCGTTTGGATTCATGCCGGCATTCGGCTCATCCAGGAGCAGAATCTTCGGGTCGATGGCCACCGCCCGGGCGATCTCGAGCCGGCGTTGATCGCCATAGGGCAGATTGTGCGCCAGGTGATCCCGCCGTCCGGCGAGACCCACCAGTTCCAACAGATCGCGAGCGCGAGCGTCGAGCTCACGCTCGCGCCGCAAGAAGGAAGGCGACGACACCAGGGTGCCGAGAAGCGACACCGGCATCTGGCTCTGCAGAGCGACCTTGACGTTGTCGAGGACACTCAAATTCCCAAAGAGGCGGATGTTCTGAAAGGTGCGCGCGATGCCGAGCCGCGCGATGCGATGGGCCGGCAGCCCCGTGATGTCCTGTCCCAACAGGCGGGTGGTCCCTGAGGTCGGCTTGAGGAAACCGGTCAGCAAGTGAAAGAGGGTCGTCTTCCCAGCACCATTCGGCCCGATGACACCATGAATCACGAGCGGCACCAACCGCAGCTGATAGTCGTCGAGCGCACGCAAACCTCGGAAGTACTTCGAGAGGTTCTGCACTTCCAGGAGGGGGGGTGAGGTGGGGTTGATGACAGACCACTCCCGCAAAAAAGTCACTCTCACTGGCACAGGTGGGTCATGTTGAGAGAAGAGCGCGTTACACCTGTCCAATGGGAGCGACGAGGATCCCAGTCGAACGGAAATTATCACACAATCAACGGTACACGTCAAGCAACAGGACGAACAATTCGGTCACGAAAGGAGCGTTAGACCGAAGGGCGAACGGCATCCAGCCGTTTCTAGGATTGGGAGCGCCAACCGATCCGGGATCCGCCTCGTGGACAGCCGCGTCCCGCTGCACGCTGATAGCAGTCCAGTGGAAATCGGGTCGAAGGTGCACCGCACCTCATACACACATCCCCCTCCACTTTGAGCGTCTCGCTTACGGCTGCATGTTCCTCGGCCCTCGTCCCATGAATTCGTGGCAGTGCTCGCAGGTCGGAATGACCACAGAGCGGACGGTGAACTGGTCAATGTCGCTGGCGGGTTGGTGCGCGACGTGGCAACCGACGCAGCGAATATCGCTGGGGGCGTCCACGTCGGTGAGGAGGGTGTGAAAGTGGTTCTCAAACGATTGGTCGGTGATGTAGTCCGTTTCGTGGCACCGGATGCAGTTGGTATCTGGTAGCGGCGCGTCCAGCCGGGCCGGCTGCCGGGCCCGGCCCAGGAAGAACGCGGCCGTGTCGCCGGCGGCCTTGACGAGCGTGGCGGCCCGGTCGGCCGGGTGGGGACCACTGTGGCAGTCGATGCAGCGCGCAGCCTTGATCTCAGGCCTCTTTGCGAACGGGCCGACCGGGGCACCGTGGAACGCCGCGAGGGTCGGCGCTGCATCGGTCGCGCGAGCTTCACTGAGCTGAGCGACATAGGTCGTCTCGGGCTCAGTGTGGCAGGCGGCGCAGAATTGATCGTTGTTCTCGAGCGCCACGGCACTCCCCGTCCCGGCGATGGCTGCCAACCCTGCCAGAACGACGACCAGCCCCGCCCATTTGAAACGCCCCACGACTAGGACTCAAGGGTCACGACAACCGCGTGGATGCGCGAGGTGCCCTCGGGGAAGGTGCCGCCCAAGAGCCCCCCGCCGACGCCCGCCTGGGTCACGCCGTCACCGTCGGTGGCCCGCGCCTGGAGGACGTGCCGCCCCGGCGGCAGGTCGCCGGTCTCCCAGGTGTAGGTCCACAGGGCCCAGACCAGCGGCGTTTTGACCTGCGTCAGTTCGGCCTCGTGCCAGGTCTCGCCATTGTCGGTGCTGACCTCGACCTTCTTGACTCCCGAGCGGCCGGCCATCGCCCGCCCGCTGACCGTGACCGGCGTGCCAATCGTGATCGGCTCGAGCGCGGTCGGCTGCTCGATCTGCGAGTTGACCTTGATCGCGGCAATGTTGCTCCAGCCCTGGCGCTCCCAATAGCCGGTGTAGGGCTTATCGGTCACTTCGATCTCAGTCAACCACTTGGGCTGCTTCATGCCGTAACGGCCCGGCCACAGGCAGCGCACCGGAAAGCCGTGGTCGGGCGGGAGCGGCTCACCGTTCATCCCAAAGGCGAGGAAGGCCTCGGGGTCCCGGGCCAGTTCGATGGGGATGGAGGTGTGAAAGCCATCCGCGCCTCGGGTGATGATCTCCACGCTCCCGCCCTTTGGCGCGGCCTTTTCGAGAATCGTTGCAAAGGGAACCACATCCCACACGGCGTTGCCGATGAGGTCTCCACCGACCGGGTTGGAGATGCACTCCATGGTCCGCATGAGCGTGCCACTGCTCATCGTCTTGAGGTCGTCGAGCGAGAGACTCAGTTCGTTGTCGACCAAACCGAAGATTCGCAGACGGTAGGTGGCGGGATTGATCTTGGGCGTGCCGCGGCCGATATCCACCTTGTAGAAATCCTCGTTGGGCGTGACCCGCATCTCACCTGCTTTGACCGGGGCGACATGCGTGGTGCCGCTCGCGCCCTCGGCCATGGCGCTTTCCCCAGCGGTCGCCTCGGTTGGAGCAGCGGCCACCGTAGGAGAGACCGGTGTCTCCCCGGCCGCGGGCCCCGCCGGAGACTGCGGCGCAGGCGCCGCGGCCGGCCGGTTGATCCCGCAAGCGGCCAACAGAGCCGCCAGCGTCCCAGTCGCCGAAAGACGAAAGATCTCGCGCCGCGTTACCGGTTGCATCGTTTTCCCTCCTCAGCCTTCCTGGTCTTGTCCACGATCAAAGGAGCGATCCGCAATTCCCGATCCATGTACGAGCCACCTATCGTTTTCACGGACGATTCCTTCGCGTGGACGCCTGCCGGATGTCAAGCGGTCTGCTGCCGTGCCGAAGACCACGACGAAGGTGGTCGTATCGCGGCGCCCGACTGTTGAGCAGCCTCATCTGCGGTGAGGCAGGCCAAACCGCCGAGCGCCGCGCAAGCCCTATCATGAATCATTTCTAGAAATTATTACCACTCCATTACCGCTGAGAGCAAGGTCGAGATTTCAGGAGGTGGATTGTGGCAAGCCCCGAGGCCGACCCGCGATTATACGCCAGGGGAGAGACGCTCAACCGTGCGCCCCTCCCCTGGTATAGAACCCGGCTTCGAGCGGAGGAAGGAATTGTGGCGCTACTGCCCCGCCTCCCGGCCAGCCAGGTCCCGGTCCAGCAGAAAGAGCGCCTCGCCCTGATCGCCGACCAGCTTCAGCGTGTCAATTATCTGGGTGGCCTTCTTCTCCTCCTCGACCTGCTCGGTCACGAACCATTGGAGGAAGGCCTGGCTGGCATAGTCCTGTTCCTGGACCGCCAGGGCGTAGAGTTGGTGAATCGCCTCGGTCACTTGTTGCTCGTGGGCCAGAGCCCGCTCGAAGACCTCGAGCGGCGACTCGTACTCCACCGGAGGTTGATCGATTGCCTGGAGCACCACGCGACCGTCCCGGTCGTTCATGAAGTCATAGAACTTCATGGCATGCTCCAATTCTTCTCCAGACTGCACCTTCATCCAGTGGGCAAACCCTTGAAGATTCGCCGCCTCGAAGTAGGC
Organism: Ardenticatenaceae bacterium; assembly: GCA_027493995.1. Lineage (GTDB taxonomy): Bacteria > Chloroflexota > Anaerolineae > Ardenticatenales > Ardenticatenaceae > DOUV01. The sequence goes on from JAOSJS010000001.1 coordinate 875,359, forward strand.
CGCCATCGAGAGATAGACGTAGGCGGAGTAGAGTTCGTTCTTGAGCTGTGTGTTCATCCCGTCCTGGATTGTCTGGCTGATCATTCTCGTGGTTCTCCTTTCGTGTTTGGTTGTGATGGATGGGGTGTGCGGCTTCACTGCGCACCCCATCCATCACTTGCCCCTTGACCGAATCCGACTCGGATACAAGCAACTTCCGAGCCGTAACGGTCAGCCGCGTTCGTGATCTGCGCTCGTACCTTATGCAGCGCTGCGGTGACTTCCTGCGCTCATACCACCTCGACCGCTACGACCCACTTGATCCACTGCCAGCCGCGCCGGGCCGGCGCCACGAGGCGCACCGGCGCGCCGTGTTCCGCGGCGAGGGGCGCGCCGCCGATGTGGGTAGCCAGCAGGCACCCCTCGACCTCTCCGGGGGTCAAGAGCGTCGCGTAGCCGGTCGCGCTGTGCACCACCACCGCCCGTCCTGGGTGCGCGCCCGCCGCATTCAACACCGCCGCCAGCGGGACCCCGCCCCACGCCTGCGCGCTGTACCAGCCTGAGGTGCAGTCGAGCGTCGCGGTCGTCGCGCTCTCACCAAGCGCGGCCAGCGCCGGCAACGCGAGGCGCAGCGGCCGGGCAACGGCACCACGGACGGCCAGGCGCCAGGTCACCGGGTCGAGGCGTTGGACAGTGTCGTCGAGAAAGATCGTCGTGGGCATGGCATTTCCCGTGAAGCTGCCGGCATGCCGCGATCCACTCCAGCGATGCTCCCCCCCGTGGGCCGCGTCGGCCAGCCGGGTCAGGAGCGCGCCGCTCGTGAGGGCAACGGCGCCCGCGCCCAGCCACGCCAGGGCGCGCCGCCGTCCCGTGAAGTCGTACCGCGACGGCCGAGGCCACCGCGCCAGCAGGTGCCAGAGGAGCAGCGGCAGCACCGCTGCCCCGAGCCACCAGTGGAGCAGCAGCGGCCCGAAGCCCGCAATCCAGTCCGGGAGGAGGGCCAGCGCCCAGGCCAGCCCCAGGCTGATGCTCGCCAGGAGACCTCCCAGCGACAGCCCGGAGAGCCCGATACTGAGGTCGAGTCCGCGCCGCGCACCCAGTCCGCGACGGGCTCTGCGCCGCCACGAACGAGCGATCATCCGCGCTTTCCAGGGCACCAGGAGAAGCAGCGCGACGCCGCTCGCCCGATGGATCAGCATCAACCCGGCGCCCGTCCCGGTGTTCGACAGCAGGCTGAGCAGTCCGCTGGCGGCGCAGAGCCCCAGAAGGATCACCAACCACCCACTGGTGGTGCGCACGTTCATCCTGCCCCCTCCCAAGAGATTGTAGTGAGCGCGGAGAGCGTGGCAATTCTCATCCTGTGGTCAGTTGTCAACGATCAGCCTGGCGGACACCATCGCCAGAGACCGGCGGTGAACTACCGGCGGACCCCGGTGCTAGACTGACGGCCGACACAGAACGCCCAGGGGACAACCCCGAGCGCGGCCGGAAAGGTGACGGCCGCGCAGAATCTGTTATAATCCGGACGCTCACGCCGCGGATCGCGCGGTTTGCTGAGGGATTGAAAGAGAGAGCTGGCGCCGACCGCCAGCTCAACTGTTTTCGCTCCGCCCACTGAGGGCGGAGCCTCAGTGTGCAGGAATGGAGAACCATGACAGCAGAGAGGAACTCCGATTTGTTCGGTGCGCGCGATACGTTTGAGACCGGGAGTGGCAAGGCCGTTTTCTACCGGCTCGACGTCCTCGAAAGGCAGGGCATCGCGCCTGTCTCGAAACTGCCTTTCTCGATCAAGGTGTTGCTCGAAGCAGCACTCCGTGAGATGGATGGCTTCACCATCACCCGCGACGATGTGGCGACGCTGGCGCAGTGGAACGCCACAGCGCCGGGGTCGCATGAGATTCCCTTCAAGCCGGGGAGGGTCATCCTGCAGGACTTCACCGGGGTGCCTTCGGTGCTGGACCTTGCGGCGCTGCGCGAGGCGATGCAGCAACTTGGCGGTGACCCGCAGTGCATCAACCCGCTGGTCCCGGTCGATCTGGTGATCGACCACTCGGTGCAGGTGGACCTCTTCGGGTCGAATACGGCGCTCTTCTACAACGCCGAGCGTGAGTTCGAGCGCAACCGCGAGCGCTACGAGTTTCTGCGCTGGGGCCAGAGAGCGTTCGATAACTTCCGCGTCGTCCCGCCGGCGACGGGCATCATCCACCAGGTTAACCTGGAGTACCTGGCGACGGTCGTGCGCACCCGCACCAACGGCGCCACCGTCGTCTTCCCCGACTCGCTGGTGGGCACCGACTCGCACACTACGATGATCAACAGCCTGGGCGTGCTGGGTTGGGGCGTCGGTGGCATCGAGGCCGAAGCGGTCATGCTCGGCCAGCCGATCTCCATGCTGATGCCCGAGGTCATCGGCTTCAAAATCTATGGCGAGTGGCCGGAAGGCGCGACGGCCACCGACCTCGCGCTCACCGTGACCCAAATCCTGCGCAAGCAGGGCGTGGTCGGGAAATTCGTCGAGTTCTTCGGACCGGGTGTGAGCGCGATGAGCCTGGCAGACCGCGCCACCATCGCCAACATGGCGCCGGAGTACGGCGCGACGATGGGCTTCTTCCCGGTGGACGACGAGACCCTTCGCTACCTGATCGGCACGGGCCGCAGCGAGGAGCTGGTCGAACGAGTCGAGCGCTACACCAAAGAGAACGGCCTCTTCCGCACCGGCGAGAGTGCGCCGGACTACAGCGCCACCTTCGAGTTGGACCTCGCCACGGTGGAGCCGAGCGTCGCCGGGCCGAAGCGCCCGCAGGACCGCAGGGCGCTGAGCGCCGTCAAACGGGCCTTCCAGGCAGCCCTACAGGCCCCCGTCGCCGAGCGCGGCTTCGCCCTGCCCGAGGAGGCCCTGGCTCGCAGGGCGACCGTCGTGACACCGGACGGCACGAACGCAACGATTGGCCACGGCACGGTCGTGCTCGCGGCCATCACGAGCTGCACCAACACTTCCAACCCCTCGGTCATGCTCGGCGCGGGCCTGCTGGCCAGGAAGGCCGTGGAGCGCGGACTGCGGGTGCCGCCCTACGTCAAGACCAGCCTGGCTCCAGGCTCACGCGTGGTGAATGAGTACCTCACCTACGCCGGCCTGCTGCCCTATCTCGAAGCGCTGGGCTTCCACATCGTCGGCTACGGCTGCACCACCTGCATCGGCAACAGCGGACCGCTGCCCGAGGCGGTCGTGGCCGCAGTACAGGAGGGCGACCTGGTGGTCTCGGCGGTGCTCTCCGGCAACCGCAACTTCGAGGGGCGCATCAATCCGTACGTGAAGGCCAACTATCTGGCCAGCCCGCCGCTGGTCGTCGCCTATGCCCTGGCCGGCCGGGTGGACATCGACTTCGCCACCGAGCCGATCGGCATCGACCGCGACGGTAACCCAGTCTCCCTTCGCGAGATCTGGCCGACACTGGATGAGGTGCGTCACGAGGTACAGCGCGCCCTCCTTCCGGAGATGTTCCGGCGGCAGTACGCCAACGTCTTCGACGGCAACGACGCCTGGAACCAGATTCCTGTTGCGGAGGGCGCCCTCTACGAGTGGAGGGCGGACTCGACCTACATCCAGCAGCCGCCCTTCTTCGTGGACCTGGCCCCTGAGCCCGCACCGCTGCGCCCCATCCTGGAGGCCCGCGCGCTCGCCGTGCTGGGCGACTCCATCACCACCGACCACATTTCACCGGCTGGGGGAATCGCCGCCGAGAGCCCGGCGGGGCAATACTTGATCGCGCGCGGAGTCCGGCCCGCGGATTTCAACGCCTACGGCGCCCGCCGCGGCAACCACGAGGTGCTGATGCGCGGCACCTTCGCCAATATCCGCCTCAAGAACCACCTGGTGCCGGGAGTCGAGGGGGGCGTCACCGTTCACCTGCCCAGCGGAGAGCAGCCCAGCATCTACGCCGCGGCGATGCGCTATCAGGACGCCGGTACCCCGTTGATCATCCTGGCGGGACAGGAGTACGGTACCGGCTCATCGCGCGACTGGGCCGCCAAGGGTCCGGCCCTGTTGGGCGTAAAGGCGGTCATCGCCGAGAGCTTCGAGCGCATCCACCGCTCGAACCTGGTGGGAATGGGCATCCTGCCGCTGCAGTTCAAGCCGGGCGAGAACTGGCGGTCGCTCGGTCTGAGCGGCCGGGAGGTCTACGACATCGAGGAGATCGACGACGACATTCGGCCCGGCGCCGAGTTGACCGTGCGAGCGACCGGCGAGGACGGCCACGCGCTACGCTTCCAGGTCATCGCACGCCTCGACACACCCGTCGAGGTCAACTATTACCGGAACGGCGGCATCCTGCAGACCGTGCTGCGTAGTCTGGCGCGCAGAGGATCTTCGAACGGACAGCGGGCCTGATCTGAAAACGGACTCGTAGACAATTCCAGGCAGGCCGGGCACTTTGCAAGTTTCCAATTGAACCTGGCAATCGCTGTCCGGAGCCGGGCGGTTAAGAGCGCGGCCAGGGGCCGGTGGCCGGGCGTGCCCCTGCGGACACCCGGGGGGTCAGAGGAGGTTGGAACAGTGCAAAAGTGGGTTAAGAACGATCGCAATTGTGCGCGAAGGGCGAGAATCCAGTCGGCTTCAGCCGACTTGGCCTATCAGCCCTGGAATTCATTCCAGGGCAGCCGGGCGGGTGCCTGGCCCGGCCGAGCCGGGGAAACCCCGGCTGGAGGCCTGCGGCCGGGCGTGCCCCTCCGGGCACGCTGGGGGGCGGATGCAGGTGGAAAGCTGCAATAGCGCGCACGACCAACTGCTCCCCTCTCTGGAGACGATTTTCGCCAACAGGAACTTTCTCGCCGTGGGATTGTCAAACGACTGAACCCGGTATCACCTCATCAACGAGCGCAGGGGTGCAGATTCTCGGTGCGGCGTGCAGCGCCAGAACTCCGGTGAAGTCGTCGCCGAGGGGGCATGAGCGCAGCGACGGCTCACCTCACAGCACCCGAGTTCCCAAACACGGGGACCGTTTCGCCTCCAGCCTCTTCCTGCTCCTCCCCGACCACTTTCTGCAAGAGTTGGCGCAACGTCGCCTGCTCCTCGGGGCTCAGATAGCCGGAGTTAAGGCTGCCCCGGTCCAGGAGCGCCTGGCCCAGTTTGCTGTGGGCCAGCATACGCAGATCCTCTTCCAGCGGGTCCACCAGCCGGTGATCTTCGACGATGCGGCCGTCTTTCATCCGCAGGATGCGTTGGGTGACCTGGGCGACGCGGCGATCGTGGGTCACAATGACAATCGTCGTCCTCTGGGTGCGGTTCAGGTCAGCCAGCAGGGCCAGCACCTCCTCGCCGCTCTGACTGTCCAGGCTCCCCGTGGGCTCATCGGCCAGAATCAGGGCCGGGCCATTGGCCAGGGCACGGGCGACGGCGACCCGCTGGCGCTGACCGCCGGAGAGCTGACCCGGCACGGCATTCAGGCGGTCGCCCAGCCCAACCAGCTCGAGCAGCTGGACTGCCCGCTCCCGGCGCTGCCGGCCCCCGACGCCATGCCCCTGCATGGGGACCTCGACATTTTCCAGTGCCGTCAGCGTGGGCAGCAAGTTGTGGAGTTGGAAGACGAAGCCCACCGTCTTGGCGCGGAAGGCATCTACATTCTTGAGCCGCGCCAGGTTCTCGCCGGCCACCCAGACCTCGCCCTTGGTCGGTTGGTCCAGCGCACCGAGCATGTTGAGCAGGGTGCTCTTGCCGCACCCGCTCGGTCCCATGACGGCGACCAGCTCACCCCGTAGCACCGACAGGTTGACCCCATCCAGTGCCCGCACGGCCGTCTCGCCACTGCCGTAGATTTTGGTCAGGTTGGTGGTGCGGATCAGTTCTTCAGTCATCGCGACTCGTTCACCTGCCGTAAATGCGTTCGAACGGTGAACGGCGGAGCGTTCGAGCGTCCGAACGGGCTAACGGGGGTCATTTCACCCGGATGTTGACGAACGCCGTCATGCCCCAGCGCAGCGCGGGGTCGAGATCGGCGGCATCGACGGTAACAGTGTAGTTGGTGCTGCCTTTTTCAGTCGTGCTCATCGGCGCGATGCGGGTGATCGAGCCCTGGAAGGTCCGCCCCGGCAGAGCGTCGAAGGTCACCTCCACGGGCATGCCCACTTGCAGGCGGGTTACGTCGGTCTCGCGCAGGTCGGTCGTTTCCACACGCATCTGCCGGGTGTCGCCCAGCACGAGCACGGGCTGGCCCGGCGTGCTCAACTCGCCGGGCCGGACGAAGACAGTGCCGACCTGGCCGGCGAAGGGTGCGATGACCTGGGTCTGCTGGAGTGGCGCCTTGGCTGCGAGCAGCGCCGCCTGGGCGGACTGCACCCGCGCTTCCGCCATCGCCTTATCTTCGGCTGTCGCGCCGTCCGTCAGCGCCTTCAACCCGGCCGCAGCGCGCGCCGCCTGAGCCTGCGCCGCCTGCACGCCGGCCTCGGCGGCAGAGACCCGCGCCTGAGCCTGGCGCACCTCCGCCTGAGTAGCGGCCAGGTCGGCGGCACTCGCCCCCTTCTGCGCTTCCTCGTAGCGCGCCTTCGCGGCTAGATAGGCGTTGGTCGCCTGTTGGAGCTGCAGCGACTGGGGCAGGGCCGCGACATCGTCGCGCCACTTCACCTGGTCGTAGGCCGCCTGGGCCTGCTCGAGGGCCGCCTGGGCGTTGGCCAGATCAGCCTGCGCCGCGATGATCAGCTTCTCGTCGGGCCCCTCCCGAACTTTCTGCAGGTGGGCTTGCGCCGCGGCTACCGCCTCGTTCGCCTGGAGCACATCGGCCTGGGCCAGAACCACATTGGCCTGAGCTGTTGCCACCTCGGCCTGGGCCGCATCGACCTGTGCCGGAGTCGCCCCGGCCAGCACCTTGTCCCGAGCCGCCTCGGCCTCCGCCAGAGCAGCCGCTGCGACGTCGACCTGGCTCTGCAAGATACCGTTATCCAGCTCGACCAGCAGGGTCCCGGCATCAACCTGATCCCCTTCCGCGATGTGGATGGCGCGAATGGTGCCACCCGCGGCCGGACTGAGGCTGGCCCAACTCACGGGCACCAATTTCCCCGAGGCCCAGATCACATTTTCCAGGTCCGCCTCGGGCGTCGCCGCGGAGGGAGCGTTGGCGGTCCCCTGCGGAGCGACGACGTTGGTGTAGACCCACCAGCCACCAGCCAGGACGGCGATGATCCCCAGAATGATCACGATACGTTTCATGCTTTCCTCTCCTTGCGAGAACGGCTACTCGTACCGCAAGGCCTCTACAGGTTGAAGGCGAGTGGCCCGCCAGGCCGGATACGCGCCGCCGATCAGCCCCACCAGCAGCGTCATACCAATCGCCCAGGCGAAGGTCTGCACATCCCACCGAGCCAACAGCACTGCATTGGCGACCGGCGCCCTCGCGAGCAGCGAGAGCAGCACGACCCCCATCACCGAGCCGATCAGGCCAGACAGGAGGCAGAGCAACAGGCTCTCCTGCACGATTTGTTCGAGGATCTGCTCGCCACGCCAGCCCAGCGCGCGCAGGGTGCCGATCTCACGCGTGCGCTCATAGATCGACATGATCATCGTATTTGCGACGACGATCCCGCCGACCACTAGCGCCAGCACGCTGATGGCGTCGGTGAAGACCTTCATCTCATTGATATCATTGGTGTTCTGGGCGAACTCGCTGCTGAGGCTGGCCCGCGCCTCCGGGAAACGGTGCTCGATCGTCGCACGCACCTGGGCAGCATTCGCCGGATTCTTGACATCCACGAAGATAAAGCTGACCGAACGCGGCCGGTTCAACAGCCGTTGCGCCTCTCGCAGCGCCAGGAGGCCACCGCCCTCCTCGTAGCTCACCCCGGTCTCGTAGATCCCCACCACCCTGTAATGGTTGTTGTAGAGGGTGAGAGTGCTCCCCACCGACAGTTTGTAGTTCTTGGAGGCCGTCTTGCCTACCAGGATTTCGTTGGGCCGGCGCACGTAGCGTCCGTCTATGAGTTTGTAGTGGCCCAGGGCGGCACTGTTGGGATCGAGCCCCTGGAGGATGAACAGGGGGAGATCGGGCGTCATCACGAACCCCAACACAACCGGACTGACCGTCTTGACCTGCGGCATGGCCCGAATCTGGGAGACCAGCCGTTCGTCCAGGCTGCTCAGGCTCATATCGGGCACGTCCCGCTGCATCACAGTGATGTTGCCCGCGCCTCCGCTCCCCGCGAGGTTGTTGAGCTGGTCGATAAGCCCCTTCGTCATGCCACCCAGCATCACCAGCGTCGCGACCCCGATCCCGATGCCGGTGGCCGAGATGAGGGTGCGATTGCGTCGCCGCCACAGGTTGCGGAAGCTCTGGCTCCCCACACGGCTCAACCAGCCGTGACTCTCACCAAGACTTCCGCCTTCGTAGCGCAGGGCCTCCACTGGCTGCAAGTTGGCCGCCTTCCAGGCCGGATACGCCCCGCCGACCAGTCCGAGACAGAGAGCCGTCACCATCCCCTCCAGCACGATCTGCAAGGAGTAGACGCCTTCCAGAAAAGCGCCCACGCCGGGAATCTGAGCCACGAGCTCGGTCAACCCCACGCCGAGCGCGACGCCGACCACCCCACCACCCAGGCTGAGTACGATCGACTCGCCCAAGATCAGCTCCATCACCCGCCAGCGGCTCCAGCCGACCGCCCGCAGCGTGCCGATCTCGCGGGTGCGCTCCAGCACGCTCATGACCATAGCGTTCATCATGCCGAGCCCGCCGATCAGAATGGCGATGCCGGCGATGCCCCACGCGTAGGCGCGGAGGAGGCCCGTCCACTCCTGGCTGGCGCCATACTCACTCGCCTTGCTGACGGTGAATTCCTTGCCCAACGATTCGATCCGCTGCATCACCTGATCGATATTGGCATTCGGACGCAAGCCCACCTGGAACAGGCTGACCTTGCGCGCCTTTTGGGCGATGCTCTGCGCGTCGCCCAGGGTGACAACGCCGCCCGATTCCTCCATCCCCTGGCCGGTTTCATAGATGCCGACGATCTGATAGGGGACACCGTAGACGCGCAGAGCATCGCCGACACCCTTTTTCAAAGCATCGGCCCCCCGGCGACCGATGGCGATCTGTTTCGGACCGGTGACCGGCTTGCCTTCCACGATGCGATAATGCTGGATCGAGACGCTCCCGGGCTCGTAGCCGAAGATGAGAAAAAAGGGGAAGTCCTCGGCCACAATCCAGGTGAAGACGCCCGGCTCGACTCGGGCAACCCCCGGAACGGCCTGGAGTCGCAGGGCCATGTCTTCGTCCAGGCTGCTGTAGGCGATATCGATGGCGTTGGCCTGGCTCACCAGCAGGTCATTGCTGCTGCCGAGCACGCTGCCGTAGTTCTGGATCATCCCCTGCGCCATGGCACCCAGCGCAACCACGGCCGCCACACCGATGGCGATACCCAACAGTGTCAGCAGGGTGCGCGTGCGGCGACGCCAGAGGTTCTTGATAATCACGGTTCCGCCTCCAGTGATAGCCGAGCATGGCTACTCAAAGCCTGAATACTATCTTATCCTGCTCCTGGTCAATCGCAAAAGCGTTGGGAAACGTCACGTGCAGAGCCCCTCGCCACGATAGCTTTCGCGCATGAGGGGATGACGTTCAGCGTGCTCACCCTCATTCAACTCTCGCGGCCAGGTTCATTCTAAGCGCACAGGCAATTTTTAGCCGAGGCTAAATATAGAGCCTGGTGCTCGCGTTTGTCAAGGGGAGCAGAGTCCCGTTGAATCCGATGATGAGTTCATACGATCCTGTTGGCGAATTGGTACAAGTCGCGGGTGCCCGTTTGTAGTGCGCGCTTCAGCGCGCGAAAGCGCGCACGACGAGCCCTTCGTCCGCCCTGGAGACGATTTCGCCAACAGAATCTTCATACTTCTGTAAAAGTGGCACGGACGCACCACTTTTACAGAAAGTGGGATACGCCATCTCGAATCCAGATTGCAGCAGTTCCCGCGCCTGCGCGAACTCCAGTCACGCCGGGTCTCAGCAGGCGCTTCCCATTCGGAACCACTCTAGCATATGGGCAATTTGCTCCTCGTAGCCCACCCGCAGGGTGAAAGCGGTGTCGCGCTCGAGCGCGGTCCGTCCATCGAGATGCCCCAGGCGCGTGAGCCGGTGGCGCCGGTCGTGCCAATCATCGAGGATACTCTATGCCTCCTCCCAACCCCCTGCTGAGAACTCTTGCCACCCAAGACTAATTGTCCCCGCCACCGGCTCTGTTGCACCTTACATCTGTCGTCCTTTCACCGGTCAATCCGCACCAGGTGCAACGGATGCGCACCCTGTTGGCAACCAGGGAGAATTCGCCCCCATGAACAGCGTGCTCTCCTCCTCTGGAAAGTTGACGATGCTTCGAACCTCCATAATACTTCCAGGGTGCAGCCACTCCTCATGATCACCCCTGGAAGCGCTTCCAACGAGGCCGGAAGAAACCATGGCAGAGAGTATTGTCGCAACTGAACGCACCCTGATTGTCTTGTTAATCGTCATCTCGACCGTCGCGATTGCCGTACGGCGAATCCGCCTTCCGTACACGGTCGCGCTCGTGTTGAGCGGGCTGGCCATTGCGATCTTCCAACCGTTCCCACGGTTTGCGCTGACCTCAGACGTGATCTTGTCCATCTTTATCCCGCCGATCGTATTCAACGCTGCCTTTCACTTGGATCTCGATGAGCTGCGCGACAATGTCGGCCCAATTCTCGTTCTGGCAGTTGTCGGGGTCGTCATCTCAACCCTGATCATTGGTGGCATCATCTCCCTTGGAGCCGGTCTGCCGCTGACAATCGCTCTGACATTCGCGGCCCTGATCTCCGCCACTGATCCGATAGCGGTGATCGCCGTCTTCCGCGAGCTGGGGGTCCCGCGCCGGTTATCACACATCGTGGAGGGCGAAAGCCTGTTCAACGATGGTACTTCTATTGTGCTCTTTGAAATCCTGTTGATCAGTCTGGTGTTGGGGCGCTTTGACTTCCTCCCGAGCCTCTCGAGCTTCTTCTTCGTCACTGTGGGTGGTATGGTGCTCGGAACTGGGGTTGGCTTCGTCATCTCGCAGCTTCTCCGTCGTATCGACGACTACCTGGTCGAAATCACGCTCACCTCCATTACCGCCTACGGCACCTATCTCGTTGCCGAAGAGATCGGGATTTCAGGGGTAATTGCCGTGGTGTTGGCCGGGGTGATCATCGGGAACTATGGGGCGCGCATCGGCATGTCGCCGACCACGCGCATCGTGCTGGTTCATTTCTGGGAATACGCAACCTTCATCGCTGATTCGTTCATCTTTCTCCTGATCGGCCTGGCCGTCGATGTGCCCCTGTTGATGAAGAATCTGCCGTTGATTGCCTGGGCGATTGGGGCGGTGTTGGTCGGGCGGGCGGCGGTGATCTACGGCCTGGGCACACCGCTCAACCACTTCACCGGCAGGTTGTCGGCACAGTGGCGGCACGTGCTCTTCTGGGGTGGATTACGCGGGGCAATTGCATTAGCGCTGGCCCTCGCCCTGCCGGCAGCCGTGGGCAACTGGCGGAACCCGTTGCGGGCCATGACGTTCGGGGTCGTGCTGTTCACGCTCCTGGTCCAGGGCACCACCATTCAGTGGTTGCTCGGCCGGTTGGGACTGTCGAGCCAACTGCCACGGCGCAAAGAGTACGAGCTTGCCCGAGCGCGCTTGTACGCCACTCAGGCCGCCTGGCGGCGGATCAGACAGCTGAGCCAAGACGGGGTGCTCTCACCATCCGTGTGGAACGAGTTGAACGCTGAGTACCACATGACGGAGGAGCAATTGTCGAACGAGATCCATACACTCTACGAGGAGCGCGAAGAACTCCGGCGCGAGGAGATGCTGGCGGCCCGCAGCGATGCGCTGCGGGCCGAACGGATCGCGCTGCAGGATCTCCTCCGCCAGGGCTTGCTCTCCGAGGGAACCTACCGCGAGCTGGTCGGTGAGGTCGACCGGCGCCGAGAGGCGCTGCGGGATGGAACATAGCCCGTTAAAGGCAGCCCGTCGCTCCTGCAGCGCGGCGATGGTCTACCCGGCGAGAACATCAGGCCACCTCGGTTCGGTTAGCGAGCGGGTCCTTGTACAGCCGGATGACGCGGTCGCCCTCACGGGCGAAGGCATCGTCGTGGGTGATCACGACAATCTGCTGCAAGCCATCGATCTTCCCGATTCGATCAGCGAGTTGGTCCCGCCGGACCTCGTCCAGGAAGGCGGTCGGCTCGTCCAGGAAGAGGGTGCGGATGGCGGATAGTTCCATCAAAAGCGCCATCCGCACGGAGATGGACGCAATCATTTGCTCGCCGCCCGAGAGTTGCATGAAGCTTCGCGAGGCGCTGCCGTGCGTCACTGTGATGCCGTAGTCCCGCTCCCAGGTCAGGCTCAGCGAGGGATCACCCAGGACGTCGCTGAAGATCCGGTCGGCCTGGTACGAGACCGCCTGGACCAACCGGCGGGCAATCACCGGGCCCGCCTGGCGAATGCCGGCGCGCACGAACCCAAGGGCGTCGCTCTGAGCGATGAACCGCTGCCGCTCGGCCTCCTTCTCGTCCAGTCGGGTCTGGACGCGATCGAGCTGTTCCAGCTCTCGCCGCTTCTCCTCCAACTGCTCCTCTCCGCTCACGATCCGGGCGTCAAGCTGAGCCACCGCCTGGCTCGCAGCCTCGTGGGCCTCCCGCGTCTGACGGTGCTGCTCCCGGTCGTAGGCGGCCTCGGCTTCGGCGTGGCGCCCGGCCAGCGCGTCGCGACGGGCAGTCGCGTCGGCGACTTGCCCTTGCAACACTTCGAGCGTGCGGCGCCGCTCCTCGAGCTCTCCGGCTACCCGCTCGTTGGCGGTGTACCGGCGGTAGTCCTCCTCGGTCGCGGCGATCTCCCGGTCGGTCGCGTCCAACTCCTCGTCGAGCGTGGCGAAGACCTGCAGCACCGCCAGTTGCGCCTGCTGCTCCTCCTCCAGCACGCGCTGCCGGGTCTCACCCGCTTCACAATCTTTGAGGAGGGCCGGCCCGCGCCCGGCGATTGCCTGGCACCCGGCGGCCTCGCCACGCGGGTCGCCCAGGTCGGCCAGCGCCTTTTCGGCCGCGTCGAGGTCGTCCTGCGCCGGCGCCCGCTCGTCGGCGCGCGCCTGCTGTTCGGTGCGCTCTTGTTCGACGAGAGCAAGCTCCTCTTCAAGCTCGGCCTGCCGGCCGGGAGGCGGGAGATCGCGCATCCGCGTGCTGAGGTTCAGACTCTCGGCCGTCACCTGCCTGCTCATCCGCATGACCTCCTCGCGCTCCTTCTGGAACTGCGCCAGGTTCGCGTCGGCCTCGTCGAGCGCCACCGTGCGCGCCGCGACACTCCCGGCGCGTGCCTCCAGCGCGGCGATCGCCTCCCGCCACCGCTCGATCTCCTCTGCCTCCGCCTGAATGTCGGCGCGTAACTCCTCGGCTCGCTCCGGCGTCGCCAGATTCTTGAGCGTCCGCTCCTCCTCCGTGCGGCGGCGGGCGAGGCGTTCCAATTCTTCGACCGCTTTGTGCCCCCGATCTTCGGCCCCATCCTGCGCCGCTGTGAGCCGCTCGCGCTCGCGGGCAAACTCGGCCGCCAGTTCTCCGGCACGGTGCTCGTCGAGCGGGCTCTTACAGACCGGGCACGCTGCCTCCTCGGCTGCTTGCAGCACCGCCAGACGGCCCTCCAGAGTCTCCAGCGCTCGCGCTGCCTGGTCGGCCTCCACTCTGGCCTGCGCTTGCTGTCCCTGGACCGCCGTGATCTTGGCGGCAATCGCCTCAATCGCCGCCAGCCGCTCTGCGCGCTCCCGCACCTGCGCCTCGACTGTCGCCAACTCGCGGCGGCAAGCGTCCAACGCCTTGAGCTCACGCTCGAGCGATTGCTGGAGCCGTTGACGCTCGCGCTCCGCCTCCACGGCGTCGCGCCAGGCCGCTTCCAGAGGAGCGCGCGCCGCCTGCGCTGTCGCGGCTTCGCCGTCTAATTCCGCGGCGCGCGCCTGAAGACCGGCGTGGCGCTGGTCGAGCCTCTCTAGCTGCTCCTCCAGGCGGGCACGCTCGGCCAGCCCCGCTCGCACCGCTTCAAGGCGCTGGGAGAGCGTCCGCAGCCGGTCGCCGGCGCTCCGCACCGCCTCTAGCGCCGCCTCGCGCTCCTTGAGTCGCTGCCGGGCATCGTCGCGGGCACGCTCGAGGCGGGCCTGCTCCTCGACCAGCGGGGCCAGCTCGCGGAGCCGTGCTTCCGCCGCGGCAGCTTCCCTGAGCCCCCGTTCGATGCTCTCCAGGCGGGCGCGCGTCGCTTCGAGTTCCCGCTCGGTTCCGGCCAGCTTCTCCCGGGCGGTGGCGCGCTCCCGCTGCCGCGCCTCCAGCGTTCGCCGCCGCTTCCGCGCTGCCAGGTAGCCCTCGTAACCGGCCCGGCTTTCAGCGACGATGTGGGCGGCCGTCTCGGCCTCCTCAAGGCGCTGCCGGGCGTTCCCGGCGCGGGACTGGAGCAAGGCCAGCTCGTTTTCCGCGGTCCTCAACTGCTCCAGGGCCTCGCGCAGTGCCTGCCCGGCGTGCTCCCAGTGCTTCAGTTCGGTCTGTAGCCGGCCCACGGTCGCACGCGCCTGGGCGAATGCCTCGCGGTCGCGCTCGATACGGTCGACCAGCCCGGCGATCCCACGCTCGACCTCGGGGCGCCGCTTGAGTTCACCACGCAACCCGGCCGCGTCCCGTTCGATGGTCTCGATTCGGTTCTTCAGCAGGGAGACGCTCGCGCTCAGGTTGGCCCAGGCTTTGTCGTACTCGTCCACGCGGAGAAGTGGCTCGAAGATCCCCTTGCGCACCGCCGGAGAGTCCAGGAACACTGCTGTCATCTTCCCCTGTGGCACGCCGACGGCGTTGTTCCAGAGTTGTCTGCCGTAGGCGGCCACCTCAACCCCCAGGTGCTGCGAGAGCCAGTCCACGGCGTCCGCCTTCGACTCGGTGAGCGGTACGTCGTCGGCGTTGTAGATGGTGAGGTCGCTGTACCCGCCAAACCGGCGCACGACCTCGTAGGAGGTGCCGTCGCGGGCGTGCAGCCCGACGGTGATCTCCGCCGCCCGAGCGCCCTCACGCGCCAGCTCGTCGTAGGTGTACTCTTTCTGGTCGAAGAGGGTGAGGCCGATCGCCTCGAGAATGGTCGTTTTGCCACTGCCGTTGGGGCCGACGATGAGCGTCACGCCGCTGCCCAGGTCGAAGCAGCTCTCCTCGTGGCTCTTGACGTTGTGCAGTGCCACGTGCTCAATCACCATGATCTTTCGCCTCCTCCATCGTTGCCATCCGTTCGCCCAGTGTCTCCACGATGGCCTCTGGCGTCGCTCCGCGCAGGGCCAGATCCTTGATGGCCAGCATCGTCTCCACCCAGTCGTCTGCCCGGGCAGCGTAGCGTGCGTCGTTGAGGGCCAGCTCGCACAGCACGTCGCGCTCCAGCACGTCGCGCGGCAGGCGTTCCGCGTCGGCCACCTCCATGCCTCGGAGCGCGAGACCATCGGTAGCGATTGAGGCGCGCAGAAGGTCACCGGCACCGCGAAGCGCATCCTGCAACGCGATCAGATCGAGCGCCGTGCGGTCGAAGGCGAGGGTTCCCTCCAGCGCCAGCTCGACCACCGGCGCACGCCCGTCGGCGCTCCAGCGCCCGGCCCGCTCGTGCGCCAGCGCCTGCACCGCCTCGAGCAGGGCAGCCGGTGTGCGGTACTCGTCTACTCGCAGAGACTCGCGGAAGAAGGGGCGGGGAGAAGAGGCGACATGGCGCGCAGTGAACCCTTCTCCGTCCAGCACGACGTCGTAGATGCCCTTCTTCCAGTTGTGTTCCCCCATGGCACAATGCTCGAGTGATCCGGGGTTGAAGATCCAGCCGTCGCGCTCGAAGGGCTTGTGGAAGTGGCCGAGCGCAACGTAGTCGACGCAGTCGCGCAGGGGCACGAGTTGGGCGTAGCTGAGCCCGCCCCGGCGGTTGCCCATCTCGCCCTCCAGCCCGGTGTGGGCCAGCAGAACGGTGTGGCGCCGGCGCGGCAGACTCCGGATCGCCTCGACCAGGCGCGGCCACCACGGTCCGGCCGCGCCCCACGGCACCCCGATCACGCGCAGCTCCCCCAGATCGATGTACCCACCCCTGTGGCCGTCCCACAGTGTGAGTGTGGGCACACGGCCGTCCGCCCCTCCAGCATCCTTTGTCAGGGCGGGCTGGAGGAGCGTGAGGTAGCCCTCCTCCGCCAGAACATCCAGCCACGAGATCTGATCCAGGTAGCGCGCCCGGTCGTGGTTACCGGTGATGGCAACAACCGGAACCCGCGCGTCGCGAGCGCGGCCGAGGGTCGTCGCGGCCTGGAGATAGGCCTGCGGGGGGACGGTCGACTTTTCGAAGAGATCGCCCGCAATCAAGATCGCATCCACCCCCTCGCGAACGGCCCACTCGATTGCCCAGCGAAAGGCCTGCCCGAAGTCGTCGAACCGCGCATCCAACCCGTACTGGTGGTAGCCGAGGTGCACGTCGGCGATGTGGATGAAACGCATGGAGCCCTCCGTGTTCCAGGCTGCAGGCCGCGCAGCAGCTCGGCGATCACGAGGTTCTTGATCTGCGGCGCGTCGGTGTCGCTCGGGTCGATGATCGTGACCTGTCCGGGTGTAGTCAGGGCCTCGTAGTCGAGCGGGGTGGCTTTCGGATTGTCGAAGACGTTGAGGCGCAGGAGCTGGCTGAGCCGCCCCTGGACCCGGCGCTGCATCGAGCGGGAGAGGTTGGAGGCCCGGCCAGGGCGATTTTTCCGGCGGCCAGGTTGAGTGTAACAGATCGAAATCAACTGGACAAGCCCCGCCGGATGCGATTCGACCGGAATTCCCGTCACGGCCCCAAGGTATTCCTCTCTTTGCGCCTTGGCGTGCGGTCTGCTGTTGTTCCAGTTGAAGAAGCCCACCAACGGTGGGATGCTCGTAGTCGACGGTGGCTGGCAGCCGTTTTGGAGGCAGTGGTGGGGGCGTTGCGCGATTGCGGGTGAGACGGGTGCATGCGGCGTGGCGTCCAGCGAGACGGCCTCAAAGTGAGCAGAAAGTGAGCAGCGATTGGGCTGGAACGTAAGCGGCGGGGGGTGGTACAGTGTGCCTGCGTTGATCGATCACGAATCAGGAGGCAATTCAATGAAGTGGCGTTTGCGTCTCAGCCTGTCATTCTGCATCGGCCTGCTCACGGTCGTGTTGGGAGCCGGAACGACCGTCGCTGCGGGACCGCCAACGATCTGCACCGCCGACTTGATCATTTTCACCACGGATCCCGGGGCCGCCACCACCACGGGCCAGGTGACGCATTTCCGCGAGAGTGGTGTTGCCGGGTGGTATACCTCGGGCATCTTGAATGGGTACACCTTCAGCGGCGCGCAAGATATCATGGTCAACAACAAGACCCACACGTCGCAATTGCAGGGCTCGTACATCGCCACAGGGCCAGACAACAATAGTCTGACGATTCGCTACACCGGTCACGCCGACCTGCTCACGGGAATCGCAACCGGGCACTTCGTGACGGCGGGCGGGACAGGCGCGTTCGCCAACTTCCACTGGGAGGGAGAGATTGCGGCCCATCTCATCAGTCTCACCCCGCCAACCTTCGAAACCACGGACACCGGTCCCTGCCACGCGGCCCCCTGAGCCAACCACCCTCCCCTTACCACACGCGCCCGAGCATCGATTGATGCTCGGGCGCGTGTGCGCCCGGTCGGGACGAATAGCCCTAACCTGGCCCCGCCGGCTCTCTATCGTCCAGAGCGATCAAATTGTATGAGATCCTGGTGGATGAATTGGACCACCGGGGCAGGCGACCAGGCGCGAAGAGCTCATCGCCGGGGGAAGCAATGCTCATATAAATGCGAGGTTGAGAACGCGCTCTCAGGATCAGGAGAGCCTTGCAGCGCCGCGGCCGACAACCTCTTTCGTGTTCGGACCGAGGACAATCACCTGCAAGGGCCGGTTGGGCTTGACCAACCCTGCATCCACAGCCAGGGCCAGCGCGTGGCCGATGGTATTGGCATCCAGCCGGTCGGCAGCCTCCCGAAGATAGTCCCTCACTGTGTACCGCGATAGTCCAAGCCGCCGGGCCGTCTCTCCTACAGTGAGACCATTGGCCAGGTGAGTCAGGCACTCGTGCTGACGGGGCGAGAGCGGCGCTTTCATCATACGATCATCCCTCCACCACTGCGGGCGCCCAACGGCGTGGTGAGCGCCTTGTACGACGGGCGATCAAGGAGCGATTCTAGGAAATTGGAGAATGCAGGACAAGTCAATCGGCAAGTCCGCGGCCCGGCGGAGCACTTCAGCGTACCGCAAGCACACTTCTGACAAATCCGGATGCGTTTGTGCCCAACCGGTATACGCATCCGACTCTTCGCGTTCGGCCGCCTCCAGCAGCATGCGGCGCAACCGGGGCGCGCCGCCAGCGAGGCAGCGGGCGCAAATATCACCGGCCAGGAGTTCATTCCCCAGCCAGGCGAGGACGTGCGACAGTGCAGACTCGAGCGGACCGCGGCAAAGCGAACACTTTTCAGCCCACGCTTCGGGGCGAGTTCGCTCGTCGACGGTCTGCACTTCGACCGTCACGCGATCTATAGGTCTCATGCTCACGAAGGCCCTCCTTTCCGTCGCTGTGCCCATCCGGAACAAGCCATGAGGCCTGCAAAAAGCGCCGGCAGCGCCGCCGGATGCTCGAGAATACTGCGCTTCGAGCAGGTACGATTGCGCTCCGAACTGCATCGGCCCGGGATTTGAACCGGCCAGGGCCCTGCTTGACCTCCCAGCCAATCGTTACCAGGCTTCCGTCGCGTCTCGTAGCGGCGCCGCCGCTGTCCAGTCCCAAACACGACTCTGGTCGGCTGAGGCCACAAACCAGGACAAGTCGCGGTATGCCCAGGCAAGTTCCGGGTCTGGATTCGCAGCTAACTGAGCTTCCACTCGTTCAAGCAGCGCAGTACACGCGCCTGGATTCTTCAGCAAATACCTGACGTCGTGGTCATCGGCGGCGTTCATGGCTTCCCCTCTCCCCGTACCCAGGGGTCGTGATATGGCAAAGCGAACGTGGCTGTAGACATAGCACCGATGAGTAACATTACAAACGAGTAACATTACAGTTGCAAGTGCGTGCGTGGCGAAGATGGTGAACAAAGTTTCACGTCGGATTCTGATAGCCGTAGATCCATTTCGAGGGGCCGCCACGGTCAGGCGTAACCGGAAGAACGGTTCAATGCAGCCGGTTTGTTTGGGCGGCCCCCAACCATCCGAGCAACCGGGCCGCCCTGCAGACGATTGGAGTCGCTCCCGTGGAAACAATTTCGTCCGGTGGAGCAGGCCCGGATCACCTGCTCCTCAAAACCAATGCCGGCTGAGGATTCACTGCGAAGATTCCGGGCTGGTTGAAGGCGGAATGTGAATAAGTTTTCATACTTCGAGACCTCAGGGCCGACCTCGAGTCGTGGACGTCTTCCAGACTTTTTGCGTGCCTGAGGCGCTGGGCAGCCACCGACACGACAGCGAGTGCGCGGTGAGTGGCGAGGGCGGCTGCGGACGAGGACGAGTGTGCGGCCAGGCCCACCTGGCGAAGAACGCTGTTTCCTTCGCCGGGTCTGCGTAGGCAACTCCGACGCGGCGGATCGACCCCCTTCGTCAACGACGTCGACGACACAGAGACCCGCCAGGGTCGGCACGATGAGTGCCGCCAGGCTGGCGAGCGTGGTTTCGAAGTCCAGCGAGGTCGTGAGCACGCGACTGGCCTCGGCCAGGAACGCGAGGTAGCCCTGTGGCGCTTCGGCCTCGGCTCAGGCGACCTGCTCGCGGGCGACGGGGTCGGCCCGTTCTTTCTCGGCCCGCCGCAAACCATCTTCCTTGGCAACTCCTCCGCCGCTCGGCCTGGATTGCCACATCCAGGCCTATGAGGGGCCACCTCAGCCGGCGGATCTGGCGATCCGCCGCGAGCGGCTGAATAATTACCTTCCTTAATGCTCGCCGGCAGCGCACCCTGGCTTCAATCGAGGTCGTCCAGAGAGACCACGGGCGTGGAGCAGATCCCATCACGGCAACTCGCGCTCCTCGGCGCACCAGGCCGCTACGGGCACTCGACAATGGACGCCTACGACAGTAGATAGCCACCGTCCACGATGATTGTCTCTCCTGTGATGTAGTCAGCCATAGGCGACACCAGAAAGAGAACGACCGTGGCGATATCGTCCGGCTGCCCGAGACGACCGAGGGGAATCCGAGCCAGGAACCCTTGTTGCAACGCCTCGACCGTTGCGCCGTCTTCAGCTCCTTATCTCCTGTTTGCCCCCTGGAATGCCGGCTCCGCTCCTTCGTCTCAGGTCGGCCGATCACTCCGGCAGGTTGCCAGGATTGTGGAGGCAGCGACCTGACAAGCAAAGAACAGTAGCTTCGCCTGGCCCGTAGACACGATCCCAAGAAGAGCGACGTGCAGTATCACCGCGGCCGGCGATGACTGACAGTCACACGATCCGGCATCCCCCACCCCGCTGCCAGGTCAAAAAGTACTCATTCCTTACAGAACCTCGCGAGAGGCTGTCGGGTGGCACAGCACGGGTGAACGTCCCGAGGCGTCCTCGCATGCTATGCCTGCGAGCCGTCACTCAATAGCTCAGAGTCGCCACCGGCCCACGGCGCCCGACACGGTCACCCGCGCTTGCCGCGTGAGGTTTGACGCCGCGCGGACAACAGAAAAGGGTGCCGGCTCTTGCCAGCACCCTTCGCCTCCAGATACCTTCGGACACATTGGAACGCTAAGCCCAGATCATAGCGGTCGGTCTCCTTTCCTGGCCTTACCGTGGAGCCGACCAGCGCCGAGGTACAACAGCGCGGAGTACGCAACCTTCGCGTACCTGCCCAGGGTCGGTTACGCCACTTGCTCCCTTGGTGCGATGGGCGTCCAAACTCATCACCAAGATCAATGCACCCGCTGGTCAGGCATCCTGTTGATAATTGCATGCTGGTATATCCAGACAGCAAGCATGATAGGCAGCCAACTGTTCAACATCCATAGAGAAAAGGGCCCACAACCGCCTTTGCAACTCTCTCCGGCGAGGAATTCAAATGCTTCCGCGCGTGCCGCCGCACCACCAGAGTGGGTCTCTCGCGTAGAACGCGGCGACAATCTTCCAGGCAGACCTCTTGCTCGGGTGACGCGACAGGAAGCCTCGAACAAAGACACTCTCTCCTGTTGGAATCCCGCGCGCGGCGGGCCGGGGGCGCTGGAGCGAAGCACGTCGGAACGCATGCCTCGCCCACCATCGCCGCTCCGTCCAAACCGGAGAGGGCGGGCGGATTTCCTCTTCCCTACCGCAGCGGGTACATCCCGAAGAAGGTGCTCACCGCGATGATCAGCACGAGAAGAGCCCCCAGGACGAGGACAATGTTGATATTCTGAAGTGCGGCGAAAGCGACAATGAACCCCGCCACGATCGGAGCAAAGTACACAGCGAGGATCAGTGCGCCGATGAACGCGACGACCTCAAGGAGGAGCTTGAGCAGCGGGGCAAGCGCGCGGAGCAGAATCACCACGATCACGACCAGGGCGAGCCCGACGGCAACGGCGAGCGCGTTCGTGACCAGGTCACCGCCGATCATGGAGGATTCCCCTCTCGCGGACGGCGTATCCAGGTCCGTCGCGCACCGATTGATGCCGCGCATGCTTGTGTGAGGCTCTATCCCGGGATGGACAACCGCTCATGTTCCCCGTGGCTCATCGTCGCCAAATCTCAGTCGCGCCACGTCCGCTGCTCCCAGGCGTCGCGTCAGGCAATCCTTCGAGACGTGGCGCATCGACCAGGAACCTGCCTCGTCTGCTGCAAGATCAGCGCCACCACCCGGAGCCTCACTGCCCTCTCCCCGACGGTACGCCGGTCGCTTCCCGGCGCTCGGCCGAGCCGTGCGCGTCCAACATGAAGGCAGCTGCAGCGGGACCTGGCCGGCATCCGGCGGGCACCGGCAATAAATACAAAAGGCGCCGGCGATCGCCGGCGCCCTGGACCTTGAACGTCCTGCCCGAGTTACTCTTCAGCACATGCAGGGAGGCGCACGGTGAAGATACTGCCTTTCCCTTCCTCGCTTTCCACCGTAATCGTGCCCCCGTGCAGGGAGATCACCTCTTTGGTCACGTAGAGCCCCAGCCCCATCCCGCTGATCTGTTGGCCCTCGCTACGATTCACCCGGTAAAAGCGCTTGAAGAGCTCTGGGAGCGCCTCGGCCGGAATGCCGAGGCCTCGATCGCAGACATCGATCGCGATCTGCCCGCCCCGGCGTTCGAGGCGCACGCTCACCGGCCCTCCCCGCGGGCTGTACTTGATGGCATTGTCGATCAGGTTCTGGAGGACTTGCTCCAGGCGAAACTCATCGCCGGCGACGACGAGCGGTTCCTCGGAGGAGGTCAACTCGAGCGTGTGCTGCACCAGGGTCGGTCTCATCCGTTCGACCAGCCGGCGCGCCAGCGCACCGAGATCCACCGGCCGGGACTCGATGCTGAGTTGGCCAGTTTGCACACCCGAGACATTGAGCAGCAACTCGATCAGTTTGTGGAGCCGCACGGCCTGCTCGTAGATCGTTTGCAGCGCCCGCCGGTCACGCTCATTCGTGCTGGCCTCGGCTGACTGGCGGCAGAGGAGCAACTCGGCATACCCCTTGACCGTGGCGAGTGGCGTCTTGAGTTCGTGGGAGGCAATGGATAGGAAGATATCACGGGCGTGGACTGCCTCTTGGGCTTCGTGGTAGAGCCCGGCGTTATCGATCGCGAGGGCAGCACGCCGGGCGATTTCTTCACTCAGGACTACGTCTGCCGGCCCGTAGCGACGTGCCGATTCTGCGACCCCATAAGCCATCGTTCCAAGAATGTGCCCTCGCGCCGCCAGCGGCACGATGATGATCGAGCCAGGCTGCAGACTGCGAAGGAGCTCGCGCTGCGCCGCATCATCGGACGAACTGCTGGCGAGGAGCGTGTCAGGAATCGTCGAGATCAGCTCCGATTGGCCGGAGCGCAGAACCTTCGCCCGACTATAGGGCGCCCCGGGATCGAATGGGAACCCAGGTTGCAGGCGCCGGGCCAGTTCGAGCTTGGCCGGGTCGGCATGCGCGAGCGCCGCGCGACGAAGTGAGCCGTCTTCCTCGATCAGGTCCACGGCGCACCAATCGGCGACCACAGGGACGGCGAGTTGAACCACACTCTGAAGGGTGGCCTCATAATCGAGTGAACCGGCAAGCACGGCGCCAGCCTCGGCCACGAAAGCGAGAGTGCGCTGCGCAGCCTCGGCCTCGGCCCGGGCCGTCCGCTCGGCTTCGTACAGATGGGCACGATCGATCGCCAGGGCCACGCGGTCGGCGACCAGTTGCAGAAGTTGGTTGTCCTCCTGGGTGAAATGGCGGGGGAGCAGGGTGCCGACGTAGATGGCCCCGATCAGCCGGCCCTCGATCACCAGGGAAACGCCGCGCGACGCCTGAACGCCTTTCACCCGAAGGATGGAGCTGAGCCCGTCGGCGTTATCGAAGCCTTCGATGTTGGCCGCTCCGCAGTCGGCGGGCCTCGACTGGGCGGCCACTGGCCCGACTGGGATGCGTGACCCGGGCTCCAACTCCGCTGCCAGTCCCCTGGTGGCGCGGACCACAAGGGCATCGCCCTCGGGCGCCAGCACCAGAATCGCGGCGGTATCTATGGCGAGGACGTCGCAGATGCGGTCGAGCAACTCACGGGGGAGGTCGTCGGAGGAGAGATGGGCAAGTGCGGCGTCGGTGATGACCTGGAGGCGCCGGACGCGATCAGTGATGCGCTCAGCCGCTGCGCGGGCGGCCTGTTCATGGATCAGTTGAGCACGCTCGATCTCTGCCTGCTTGCGCTCGGTGATGTCAGTACCGGTGGAGATGACGTACTCAACCGAGCCACCACTGCCACGGATGGCGGTATTGGACCAGGCGATCAACCGCCGCCGGCCGTCACGGGTCTTCCAGACGTTCTCGTACTCGTTCCGGAGCTGGCCGGCAGCGAGCGCTGCGAGGACCGCCTTGACTGGCTCCACCTCTTCCGGCAGTAGAAAAAGCTCCCAGACGGAGCGGCCCCGTACCTCATCGAACGAGTACCCGGTGGTCTCCTCGCAGGCCCGGTTAAATCGGACGAGACGACCCTGCGTGTCGGTCACCACAACCAGGCTACCGGCAGTCTGGAGAACCGCCGAGACAAAGTCGCGCTCTTCCTTCAGCGCCTTCTCCGTCCGCTTGTGCGCTGCCATGAGCCAGCCAATCAGCAGCGCCGCCGGCACAAACAAACTCAGCCGGCCAAGGACCTCGCGCAGGTCCAGGACGTAGTGTGGATCAAGAAAGAAAAAGAAGAGGCAGAAGGTGGACACGACGGTAACGAGGATGCTCCAGAGCCCTGGACCCAGGCCACCATACCAGACACTGACCGTTACCGCCACAAGAAACAGGGGGAAAAAGTTGGCCTCGACCCATGTATGGATCAGCACCGCCACTGAGAAGGCCACAACACTGACCAGGGTAGCCAGGCCATAACGCTGCAACACGGGCCGCGTGCTTTGGTCGAGCATCTTCGAGACTCCGTGGTCTTCGCCCATCCAGACTGCCATCCTGTGTTGCAAACCGCGGCAACATAGGCATGCCACCAGCACCGCTCTCACCGCTATCGGTGTCGCTCCCTGTCTCTTCCGACCGACCGGCGTTCAAATCTCGTAGGGCTCATGATATGGGAAACCATTGATAAACGCAAGGAAGAGCTGAACACCGGCCCTTGTTGGAATTCCTACGGACGCATCCGGGAACGCCGGGAAGAGTAGATAGGGAGGCACGACGAGCACAGCCCGAGAGACGGATCGGTTCCTCTTGTGGAGATTGAACGTATCCACTCGAGATCCCATCACCTGCCCGAAAACTTCGCCATCCAGAGATGAGTGACAAACTGCTGCGGCTTGACCGCTCCTCAGTATCGCCCAATCTCCAGGCGCTGTCGGATTCAGGTGCACGTTAATGGCTGGGGCGGTCATCTCGTGGACCCCAACGATTCCACCCACTGCCAGATGGATCAGCCGCCAGCACTGGCAGCCATGGAGTGGCTCCGCGCTCGTATGTGGGACGACAAGGTGATGGCGACCTTCCTCGACGTGCAAAACATGTCGACGCGCCAGGCCTTCATCGCCGAGCGGATCGCTATGGTGGAAGATGGCTCCTGGGCGCTCAAGGATATCCTGACCGGAGCGAACTTCAGGATCGGTGTCGCTCCGTTCCCAGTGGGACCGGTTCGGCGGGTGACGCTGGCGACGACCGACGGCTTCGGCATCTATGCCGGGACCAAACATCCCGATGCCGCCTGGGAACTCGTCAAGTTCCTCATCAGCAAAGAGTACGGCCGCGCCATGGCGCGGGCCCATTTTCTCCAGCCCGCGCGCGCGTCACTCGTGGAGGACTGGGTGGAGTTCATCCGCGAGGAGTTCCCCGAGAAGGCCAGGGACATGAATATCGTCGCCTTTGCGGAGGGACACACCAAGGGCTACTCGGTCACGGCTGAGATCTTCGCTAACATGGCGGAGGCGACGCGTTTGACCGGCGCGGCCTGGGAGCAGATCTTCACTCTCGGCCAGACCCCTGTCGAGCAGGTGAAGACGGTCTGCCGCCAGGTCGAAGCCGTGCAGCCGGGACAGAGGTAGGAGGGCCGCGGTGCTACTGGGAATCCGGTGGGGAAGCCTACGTACCAAGATCATCGCCTGGTCCTTCGTCCCCACGGCGATCATCCTGGTCGCCGTCGCCTCCGTCATGCTCTACGCCTACCAGCGGGTCACCGAGGATCTTGTTCTCGAGCGGGACCAGGAGCTCACCCGGCTCTCAGCGGGCCAGTTGATGACGGAGCTGACCGAGTACGCCGGCATTCTCGCCGATGTGGCGCGCATGGTCGAGAGCAAAGATCCAGCCGCCCAACAGACCGCCCTCCAGCGGGCGCGCAATCGCTTAGTCGTGTTCGACGCTGGGGTGGTCATCCTCAACACCTATGGGAGAGTGGCGGCCGCTGACCCCGAGCGGCCGGAGATCCTTGGGCAAGACTGGTCCAACCGCAGTTATTTTCGCGAGATTGTTCGCACCCAGGGCCCGGCCTTTTCGGACGTTGTGGCCGACGGACTGCAAGGAGCGGAGGTCATCGTCGTCGCGGTTCCCGTCAAAGGCAGCCAGGGAGAGTTCTTGGGCACGCTGGCGGGCCTGTTCCGCCTGGGCACCACTGCCGTCAGCCCCTTTTACGGCAGTATCGTCAAACTTCGGATCGGCGAGAGCGGCACCAATTACCTGGTCGATAGGAATGGCCGGGTGATCTACCACTCTAACACCGACCGCATGGGTGACGACTTCTCCGGTCAGGCGGTGGTGCAGCAGGTGTTGAGCGGGAAGGTGGGTGCCATTCGCACGCGCGATCGGGATGGCCAGGATATCGTCGCCGCCTTTGCCCCGGTGCCGGGCACCCCGTGGGGGCTCGTCACCGAGGAAACGTGGGCGGCCTTGATCCATCCCAGCCAGGGCTACCTGCAATTCTTGTCTCTCCTGCTGGCCTTGGGGGTCGTGGTCCCGGCCCTTGTGGTCACGGTGGGGGTCAGGCGGATCACGCGGCCCATCGCGGACCTCATCGGCGCCGCTCAAGCGGTGGCAGCGGGCAACTTTGGCCAGACAATCTCGGCCCCATCGGGGGACGAACTGGAAGAACTGGCGAAACAGTTCAATCTGATGTCAGCTCAACTTCAGGAATCCTACGCTCACCTCGAGCGGAAAGTGACCGGCCGGACCAGAGAGCTGGCGACTCTCAACGCCATCGCCGCCGTGGTGAGCCGCTCCCTCGACCTGGCAGAGATCTTGCAGAATGCCCTGGACAAAACCCTGGAAGTCACGAGCATGGAAGCCGGCGCAGCGTTTCGCCTGGAGGAAATCGGGGACCCCGGTCAGGCGAGGAGTCCAACCTTGATCCTTATGGCCCACCGCGGACTGCCCGGGGAGTTCACCCGCCAGGCAGCCCGGCTGTCATTGGAGGCCAGTCTCGCCGGCCAGGCGGCCCGTGAGGGCCAGCTCGTCGTCAGGCAGGTTGCCACCTATCCGGTCGGCGACCTGCGCCAATTGATGGAACGGGAAGGCCTTCGGTTGGTGGTAAGTGTCCCGCTCATGGCCAAAGGGAGGATGCTGGGCGCTCTCAACCTGGGAACGCGGAGCCTGCGCTCGCTGGCTCCGGAAGAGCTCGCGCTGCTGGCCAGCATCGCCCAGCAGATTGGCGTGGCGGTCGAGAACGCGCGGCTGTACGATGCCGAGCAAGCGCGCCGCCGCCAAGCCGCGACCCTCTTACAGGTCGCCTCGGTGGTCGGCTCGACCCTGGAGTTGGACGAGGTTCTGGATCGGATTCTCGACCAGTTGCGCCGGGTCGTCGACTACGACAGCGCTTCAATCCAGTTGCTCCAACAGGGCAAGTTGCAGGTCATCGCCGGCCGCGGCTATGCGGATGTGAAGCAGGCGCTCGGGATGACCATCCCGCTGAGCGAGGAGTTCCCCAATCAGCGCGTCGTAGAAGAAGGGCGACCGGTCAACCTGGCCGACGCTCCGGTGCTCTACCCCGCCTTCCGTGGCCTGCCCTACGCTCAGATGCGAAGTTGGCTGGGAGTGCCCCTGAGCGTCCAGGAGCGGATCATTGGGATGATCACGCTGGATCGCCGGGAGCCAGGAGGATACGGCGAGGAGGAAGTTCAGCTCGCCACGGCGTTCGCCGACCAGGCTGCCCTGGCACTGGAGAATGCCCGCCTGTACCAGCAGGCCGAGCAATTGGCGGTGGTGGAAGAGCGGGGCCGGCTGGCGCGAGAGCTGCACGATTCGGTCACCCAGTCGTTGTACAGTCTGACCCTCTTTGCGGCCGCGGGCCGCCGGGTGGCCGCGGCCGGCGATCTGGTACGGGCGCAGGAGTACCTGGCCCAGGTTGGCGAGACCGGGCGCCAGGCGCTTAAGGAGATGAGACTGCTGGTCTATCAGCTGCGCCCCGTGGTCCTTGAGCAAGAAGGACTGGTCGGCGCGTTGCAGCACCGGCTGGATGCCGTCGAGAAGCGAGCTGGCCTGGAGACCAGCCTGGTCGTTGCGGGAATCATTGAGCTACCCGTCATTGTCGAAGAAGGGCTCTACCGCATCGCCCAGGAGGCCCTGAACAACGCCCTGAAGCATGCTGAGGCAACGGCGGTGACGGTGCACCTGCGTGCCTGCCCCGAGGGGGTCGAGATGGAGGTCGTCGACAATGGCACCGGCTTCGATCCCGCCACCGCCGTGAACACCGGGGGCCTGGGGCTGGTGAGTATGCGCGAACGAGCCGAGCGGATGGGAGGCTCGCTGACCCTCATATCGGCGCCGGGAAAGGGCACCACGGTGAGGGCCAGCGTTACGGTCGGAGTGCCCCCGCAACCCCGGTATTCGCCCGCCGCGTTAAATCCTTCCTGAAAACGATTGCACCATCTGTCGTAGTCCATCGACCGAGCGATGGAGGCGAGGCCGCTCGAAGAGCGGTCTTTTTGCTTGAATAGGGATTCACCTTCTCTCCGATGCGCTCCCGACTGGAAAATGACAAAATAAGAGCAGGTATTGAGAGCAACCAGGGATTGTGACGAGAGATGAGCAACAAGCCGACATCCATCGTGATCATAGCGAGGCCGAGCCTCTTGCGAGACGGGTTGCAGGCCGTGCTGACAGCGATTCCCCAGACCGAGATCGTGGGACAGGTTGCCGATGGCGCATCGGCGCTCACTGTAGTGAGCGAACAGCACCCGGCGCTGGTGGTGTTTGAAAGTGACCGACCGGGCAAAGAGGTCTGGACGGTCCTACAGCACATCAAGGCCGAGTCGCCAGAGACCTGCTGTATTGTCCTGACTGACGACGCCGGCCAGCAAGGCGCTGCCACCGCGGCCGGCGCCGACCTGGCGCTCCTCAAGGGCTTTCCGGCAGAGAAACTCTTTGCGACCATCGAGCGTCTGCTCCAGAAGAACGAGCCCTGAGAGCAGGGCGCCTTCCCGAGCGGACCATCAGTGAACACGAGCGGCGACCGGATGACCGGTCGCCGCTCGCGGTTTCACACCTTCCTTGAGTCGTTTCCTCCAGAAGCTCGGCCGGACATGCCCCGGTGCGCGGAACCCGACACCACCACGTCCATGGCAGTCATCGCGTTTCACGCCGCAACCGCTCAACGCCAGGCTCAGTAAACACCCGCCTCCTGTGTCCACATCTCGAGCGCCACCGCGGGCGTCACCTCCTGATGCACGACTTGCTTCAGGATCGTGACGATCCGCTGCGGATCATCGGACTGCCAGATATTGCGGCCAAAGGTAATCCCAGCCGCCCCGGCCTGGACGACGTCGTAGGCCATCTGGAAAACATCGGCGTCCGTCTCCAATCGGGGTCCCCCGGCAGCCACCACCGGCACGGGCGCCACCAACTCAACGACCCGCGCGAAGGTTTCCGCCGAACCGGTGTAGAAGGTTTTAACGATATCGACCCCAAGCTCCATCGCCAGACGAGCAGCGTATCCCACCCGGTCCACCGAGTAGTGCTCGGCGGGTGGAACGAGTTCCCCGTTGGGATAGGCGTGGACGATCACCGGCAACCCCACTCGCTCGGCCTCGCGGACCAACGCCGCGAGGTTCGAGAGCAGGGCAGGCTGCTGAGCGCTTCCAACGGTCAGGGCCATGGCGATGGCATCCGCTCCCAGGCGCAGGGCATCCTCCACCGGACTGACCCAGACGTCGTGCTCAGGGTGAAAGGGTGAGAGCGTGGAACATTTCAATATCAACGCGATGTGCCCAGCGTAGGGATGGAAGCAGCACTCAGCGACCCCCTTCGACATCACCATGGCATCCGGACTCCCACCAGCGACCTGATCGACCAGCGAGCGGATATCTTCCAAGCCTTTCAGCACGCCGTAGCTCGGCGCGTGATCGACTGCGGCTGTGAAAATTCGCCCCGTGAGAGGGTTCTGCAATCGTGCGATCCGAATCGCTTTTCCAAGTCTCGTCATACCAAATCTCCTTGACGTTCCTGCAGATAGCCCCGCCTCCGCAAAGCCTCGCAGAAGCGCTGGTACGCATCCTGGTAACGTGCTTCCATTGGTTGACGCGGCGCGACGACGCGATCAATGCGCGTTATGTGGACACTGGCGTCCGCAATCGTGTCGAGCAGCGTGCAGAAGGCAGCAACGATCGCCGAGCCGATGGCCGCGTTCACATTCGCGGGCCGGGCCAATTCGCGCCCAAGGCGTCGGCGCGGATCTGCATCCACTCGACGCTGCGCGGGCCGTCGCCGCTAGCATAAAGCCAACCACCTCCGCGTCGAGGCCGCCGATCACGTCGTACGCCGCCCGCTCGACGAACGCAACCCCCTCCAGGTGAGCAGCATCCGCCGCCTCGGCGCCAGATCCTTCGCCACCTTCCACGAAGCCGACCGGGTTCAGTCGATTAAACGGAAAGCAGGGGCGAGCGCGTGCGTGATCCCTCCCCAACCTGAGCAGACGAGTCGTTAGCGGGGGTATCGGTGAAGAAGAATCGCTCGGAGATCTGGGTCCAGGCCAGAACAACTCCTCCTTCCCTGAGAGAAAGGTGCCGGGGGGTAGCACCCCCCGGCAGATCAGGATTGACCGTCCCCGTTCGTGGTCTCAAGGGCGCGCAAGATGCGAGCAGGGGTGGCTGGGTAGTCTGTCACCCAGACGCCAATGGCGTCATGGATGGCGTTTAGGATGGCCGCGGGCGAAGCGCCAAGCTCTCCAGAAAACCCCTTGGCCCCAACCGGCAGGGTGGGATGGCGGACTTCGACGATGGCGGCGTCGTTCTCCAGCGGCATGTCGGCAGCACTGGCGATGAAGTAATCGCCGAGGGTTTCGGAGTGGAAGTCGCGCGACGGGAAGTAGGGCTCACTGTCCTCGGTCAGCGCAAAGCCGATGCCCATCGCCATGGAGCCGTGGATCTGGGAGATCACCTGCTGAGGGTTGATCGCGACGCCGACCTCGTTGGCGTGGACGATCTTGAGCAAGTCCACTTCACCTGTCTCGGTGTCCACCTCCACCTCCGCGACGGCAGTCGTCCAACTCATCGCCCCGCCAGCGGTCATCTTGCCGTCTTCGGGGTCATGGCCCGTGCCCGGACTCATCTGATACGCCCCGGCACCGACGAGGAAGTGGCCGCCCCAGTTCACTGCCGCGCCCAACTCTGCCATCGCCACGCCCTGGGAGGGGTTGTCGCGGACGAAGATGCGGTTGTCGGCAACCTCCAGTTGCTCCGGGTCCACCTCCAGTTGGTTGACGACGAAGGCCTTCATCCTCTCCTTCAGGTCGAGCACCGCCATCAACACGGCATTGGTGTCGATGGCCGTTACCCGGCTGGCGAACGTGCCGGTACTGAGCGGGGCGAAGTCAGCGGCGCGGTTGCTGATAGCAACTGCTTCCAGCGGGACCCCCAACGTATCGGCCGCAATCTGCCGCAGGATCGTGTTGGAGCCCTGGCCGATGTCCACAGTGCCAACCACCAGCGAAAACGTCCCGTCGGGGTTGAGTTTGATGGTAGCCTGACCGGGATCGCCCCCACCCTTCATACCGGTGGGCAGCGTGTAGACTG
Source organism: Ardenticatenaceae bacterium (assembly GCA_027493995.1). Taxonomy (GTDB): domain Bacteria; phylum Chloroflexota; class Anaerolineae; order Ardenticatenales; family Ardenticatenaceae; genus DOUV01. Next base: position 906,959 of record JAOSJS010000001.1, read on the forward strand.
CGATACCTACGCCTCTCTTTTTCATGGCTCTTACCTCCGCCGAGAGCTCATCGCTCTGAGATGAGCCGGCAATTCGACGCCTGCCAGTTCGGCCGCCTTCTGCATCGACTCGATTACACCGGCACCGGCAACAGCGAATTGGGTCGGTCCCAGGTCACCTTCTCGCCATGCATTGATGAAGCGGACCTCCCATGGGTCCACACCCAAGACCTCCGCGATTCGGTTCATCTGAAGCTCCACCGCGGACTGCCCGTTGGTGACGGCGAAGCCGCGCTGAGAGCTGTGAATGGGCCGGTTGGTAAAGACGCACCAGCCTTCAACAAAAACGTTCGGGACGGCATAGGGCCCGAGGCCGTAAGTCGCGCACTTTTCGACGGCATACGGCGCGAACGCCGTGTAGGCACCACCGGTATGCCACATGCGGAAGTGGCGCGCCACGATCCGCCCATCCTTCTTCACGCCGTCCTTGATCTCGAACACGAAGGCGCCACGCTTGGACCCGTAGCTCATGTGTTCGCGCCGGGTCATACGGTACTTGACCGGCTTGCGGAATTTGAGCGCCGCCAGGCCGGTGACGTGATCGCAGTGGACATCGTTCTTGCTGCCAAACCCACCGCCAACTCGGCCGCCCTCGTAGACGATCTGGCTCATGGGTAGGTTGAAGACCGGGCACAACTGTCCCAGGTGGAAATAATGCGCCTGGCTCTCAGTGTGGAAGGCCAACCGGCCGGCGTCGTCGATGTACGCCACTGACACGTGAGGCTCGATCGGCGCATGGTCGTTGTTCGCGTTGGTGTACCGGCCTTCGACGACGTAGTCCGCGTCGGCCAGGCCCTTCTCGATGTTGCCCAGGCGAACTTCAAAGACAGTCTTGCCGTTTCCGAACACCCACATATTGCTATCTGAGCCGGGGCGCACGAGCGGCGCGTCGGGCTTCATGGCCTCGAACATGTCGAAGACCGGCGTCTGCTCCTCGATGTCGAGCTTGATTTTTTCGACCGCCTCCTGTGCTGTGTCCTCATCCACCGCAACCACTGCAGCGATGCGCTCACCCTTGTAGCGAACGTGATCCGGCGTGAAGACCGGCTGATCCGGTACCAGCCCATAGGCGTTGTTGCCCGGCACATCCCCGGCGGTCAACGTCCCGACCACGCCGGGTGTATTCTCCGCAGGCGTGAGATCCAGGTGGCGGATGACGCCTTTGTGGACCGGGCTATACAGCACCTTGGCATACAGCATCCCGGGGAGTTGGTAGTCGTCGGTGTACATGGCCATGCCGGTCACCTGGCCAAGCCCCTCATAGCGGGGAACGGATTGTCCGATGTACTTTGACATCAGCCTGGCTCCTTTCCATTGCCATTGGCTGCGACGGCTTGGACGGCCGCGATGACCTCGAGGTAGGCACCACAGCGGCAGAGGTTGCCCGAGATGGCTTCCACGATTTGTTCGCGGTTGGGGCCCGGGTTCTGGTCGAGCAAGGCCTTGGCGCTGATCAGCATTCCGGAAGTGCAGAAGCCGCACTGCGTCGCGGCATGATCAAGAAAAGCCTGCTGCAACGGATGCAAACTCCCGCTCGTGCTCAGCCCTTCGACCGTCACAATCTCCTTCCCGGCGATAGTCAGGGCAATTGTGAGGCAGGCACGGGCCGGTTCGCCGTTGATGAGCACGGTACAGGCCCCGCACTCGCCGCTGTCACAGCCGCGCTTGGGGCCTATGAGGTGTAACTGTTCGCGCAATAAGTCCACCAATGTGTCGGTCGGTTTGACCAGGCCATCGGCGTGGAACCCATTGAGGGTAAATGATACTGGGTATTTCATGGTGACTTGGCCTCCTATTCTAAATCTCCACGCCAGCAGCCTGGGCCAGAGCCCGAGCCACCAGGGGTGCCGATGCCTTCCGGCGATACCAGGCGGACGCACGCTGGTCATCGATCGGATGGGTCTCGGCTACCGCGGCGGCGGCGCACTCGACGATTGACGTCTTGTCGAGCCTCTTGCCCCGGATCAGGGCCTCGGCCGCAAGACACCGCACGGGAGTCGGCGCCACCGAGCCCAGGGCGATGCGGGCATCCCTACACTTCTCACCGTCCAGCTCCAGCCAGACGGCGACATTCACCACTGCGAACGTCAGGGCCTTACGCCGGCCCAGTTTAAGAAAAACGGTGTTCCCTCTGGGCACCGGCATCGCTACTTCGACGACGAGTTCATCCGGCCTGAGCACCGTCTCGCCGGGGCCGGTGAAGAAGTCTTTCAGAGCCACCACCCGTTCCCCCGAAGGACCACGCAGGCGTAGCTCTGCATCCATGACCAACAGTGGCGTCACCAGATCCGCCGCCGGGGACGCATTGGCAATATTGCCGCCGATGGTGGCACTCGTGCGTGTAGCAACACTTCCGGAGAGTCGCGCTGCCCTGGCGAGCGCGGCGGCTTTCTCCTTCACAAGGTCGCTGGTCGCCAGTTTAGCCGTCGAAGTTGTGGCCCCGATCACCAGTGTCCCGTCCTCGTCCTTGATGTAGTCCAGGCTCAGCCCGCCGATATACATCAAGATGTCCGGGCTGAGTTCGTAGTAGTTGATCTTGGGAACGAGATCGGTGCCCCCCGCGAGGATGGTGACCCTGCCGCCATGTTCGGCTAGCAGCTTGACCGCTTCGCCAACATCAGCGGGCGCAAAATATTGGATGTCCTTCATTCATGACCTCCCTTTCGTCTTGGAAACAGAGCCTCGTCGACCTGCCCGTCGGTCACAATGTTCCGTCGATCCTCCCCCATCACCCCCTTTCTTCGATCTTTCCCTTCGGTGGTCAGGCTATTTGGTCGAGTCCGTTTGAGGAAATCGTTCGCCCGACCCGAGGCGTTGACACGAACGGCAATATTCGCAAATAAAAGTTGCCATCATTCCCTTCATTCGCAACCAACGGGGTCTTGATCTGCCAAATCAGCCGCCATCTGAACGCCGCCCTTGAAGAATAGGAGTCACCATCACTGGCCGCCTCACCGCAACAACGAGAGGCCACTGGTCGTCGGGTCCCCAGCGTTAACCACCCGCAAGTGCAGAGATAAATAGAACCTCCTGCCCGTTGGCGAGTGAGTCAGATTTCAGCGCGCTTCGACCGGACACGATCGGAATCGCCGTCCATAACCGTTGCCTGAGCAGCGGATGATGAACGCCAAGATAGTCGAGCAGGTCACCGACTGTGGCACCATCCGCCAGCGTGACTTCCATCGTCGCGCTGCCGAGGGTGTGAGCCACTGCCGCCCCGAATCGGAGATATACTGTCACGGTCGTATCCTCCTTACGGCGATGGGCATACCAGGTTGGCCGCGGGCCTTGTCGCCCGTGTCGTCCCGCTACTGATGGAATGGAGCGCCCCACGCATCCAGCGCCCGTCTCAACTCCCGAGACTCTTTTGCCTGTTCATCAAGGGGGATGCCGGCCACCGCAGCATCGATGGCCTGGCGCATTGCCCGCCCCCCGGCAGGCGGACCGTCGGGATGGCCTTGAATGGCACCGCCCACGCCCAGCATGATGTCAAAGCCCAAATCCTCAACGATTCGAACGGCCATGCCGGGATGAATGCCACCGCCAATGATCGGCAGGGTCGGTTTGAGGTCGTACAGGGACATTCGCTGAAAGTGAGCGGTCCGCAGGTATTTTTCACGCAAGAGCGGATAGCTGCTGTAGATTGAGCTGAACATCGTGCCATCAGCGCCGGCCAGACGAGTTAGCTTTCCGAGGAGGAGCGGTGAAGCGAGACCGGTGTGCAGACTCTCCGTCAACGTGCCCGCGCCCGCGTAGTGACATATGATCGGGATGGTGATGGAAGACTCTTCTGCCACAGCCTGAAGAATCCCCAGGCCGACGCTGATCCCGTTGATCATCAACATGCCGGCGCCGACCTCTTGGGCGCGCCGGGCGTTCTCGACGATTCTCTCCGGCCGGTCGGTGATGTTGGCCGCGTACACAGCGCGGTGTCCCGTCTCTTCAAACACCTGCTCCGCTGCGCGCTGGTAGGCCGCAACTCGCTTCAACAATGCGTTGAAGGAGGTGTTACCTAACAATTCGTCATCTTTGATAACGTCAACACCCCCCCGAGCTGATTCGGCGAAAAAAGTCGCTCCAACCTCCGGACTAAACCCGGTGCAGGGTTTGATCATGTTCAGCAGAATCGGCCGGCGCGGGATGTTGAGATATTCACGCAGGCCCGAGATGCCAAACTTCGGCCCGCCAAAGCCAGCCACAAAGCTCGGCGACAGTTGCAGATCGACCAGCTTGAGTTGTACCGAGGTCGAGACATCATTGCCCAGCAAGGTCGTAAAGAGCATTGGGAACTGCGAACCAACGTTGCGCTCGGGAAAGGCGATTTGAATGAGAAAGGCGCGCTTGCCCACCGGCAGATTCGTTTTCAGCTCAACCGGAGGAATATCGTAGATCGCGACAATCCGGGCCATATGTTGCTCAAGCATCTCGCGGGTGATCCCCGGTACCGGCGTCCATGTTCCCACACTTTGTCCGACGGCAAAGGAAGCCGCCTTGGACACGATGTCTACCTCAACATCCGTCTCCAAGAAGTAGGTCGCAATAATGTATTCTTTGCCGATCAACTCTTCAGCGTAGGCAAAGACCAGGTCATTCACAGTTGTTTATCCTCGCCTTCCCTCCACCGACCCATCAAGGAGTTTCTAAATACACGCGGGAGTCAGGCAGGGAGTGCGCGGCCGTGCAAATTGATGGCGGCACGCCGGTACATAACCACCTCGACGCTGTCCTGATGGCGGTGCTGCGAACTGAGGCGCACCCCAGGTCGAGCGCGGCGAATGCGGAAATCAAGAGTTAGAACCGCGGCAGAAGCGAGCGGCGAGAGGGGCTGAGATAGAAAAAGGCAGGTATCGTGAGCAAATAGAACCTCCTGGTTGACGCGCGAGCCATGGTGCCATGGCCATGAGCTCTATGGCTCATGACGCTGAGCCTGGGGACCCATCGGGCTGCGGACCAAGATCATTGGCCAATTTTCAGAGCTCAAAGGGCGACAGGTCTAGAACATCGGTCAAGGAGTCGCCGTAGAGGCGTGGTCGGAGACTTCCGAAGTCTCGGGAGACTTCGGAAGTCTGACTCCTTGACCGGCGCGCGAGGTGGCATGCAATGGATGGCTCCAAGACTCTGTCAAACGGCCTAAAGCCAGCATCGAGGCCGCTACGAACTCTTCTTCTCTTCAATCAATCGGCGGGCAAGACGGACGGAAGCAGCTGCATCGGGCGCATACCCGTCGGCCCCGACAGCATCGGCAAACGCCTGGGTAATTGGCGCGCCCCCGACCAGTATCTTGACCTGATTGCGCATCCCCTCGTTACTCACGGCCTGAATAATCTCTCCCATTACATTCATGGTAGTGGTCAGGAGAGCCGACATCCCGATGATGTCAGGATTGTGCTCTCGAATCGCCTGAATATATTTCGCAGGGCCAACATCCGTCCCCAAGTCCACCACCTGAAAGCCGCTGCCGCGAAGCATCATATTCACAATGTTCTTGCCGATGTCGTGCATGTCACCTTTGACGGTCCCCGTCACCACAACACCGGTCGCTTTGTGCTCGCCCTGGGCCAGGTAGGGTTCGGCTAACTCCAAAATGCCACCAGCCGCCCGAGCAGAGACCAGCATTTCAGACACGAAGTATTCACCACACTCAAACAGCCTGCCAACCTCTTCCATCGCTGGAACCAAATACCTGGTAATGAGCACTTGGGCGTCTACGCCCGCTTCCAGAGCCTTTGCAGCCAACGTACGAGTTCCTTTAATATCTCCCTCGATGATCAAATCTGGAATTTCATCGAGATATAATTCTTCAGAACTCATAGTTAAAACCTCCTTACCCACGTCGGATTACCTTCGATCAGGCGCTGACGATCGTTATCAATAACGTCCAAACTCGATGGCCGCATCAACCATCGCCAGGATGTTTTCCGCGCAGACATCCTCCTGGATGTTATGCACCGATGCGAGCACGAAACCGCCCCCGGGAGCCAGGTCTTGAACGCGCTGGCGCACCTCCGTCCGGACATCTTCGGGCGATCCGAGCGGCAAGACCCGACTCGTGTCGATAGCGCCCCAAAAGCAAATCCTGTCTCCAAACCTTTCCTTCAGGCCAGCCGTGTCACCCATTCCGACACAACTGACCTGAACCGGATTCAAGGCATCAACACCAATCTCAATGAAGTCTTCGATCAGGGTCGTCAACGCCCCATCAGTGTGATAAAGCACTTTCGCCCTCGATCTACTCTTGACACAGTCAATCATCTGCTTGTGACGAGGCTTAAAAAGCCGGCGATAGCGCTTCAAATCGACCATCGGGCGATCCTGAAAAGCGACATCGTCTCCGAACATGACCACATCCACATACGGTTCGACTTCATCCAGCGCCGCACCAGTGAGCTGTAGCCAGAAATCGAGCGTTCGGTCCATCAAAGCTTCTAAGAATTCCAGATTGAGCACGATGTCAACCAGAAACTCCTCAAACCCCCGAAGATATTGGCTCAGGTGGACGTAACCGAGGGGCAGGGTGAGGACGACAGCATAGTCCGTCTCCTCATGCAATCGGCGGGCTTGCTCGCGAAGACCGCGGATTCGCCCCGGGTTGAGGGGATCCGGCCAGGCAAACGAGTCCAGATCGGCCAGGGTCGCCCGTTTGAGCGGATTGCCCACCGGCGCGTAGTGACCCCCTTCCGGTTTGCGCCAGATGACCTGGAACTCATCCTGAAAGGAGCTATCCGCAAAATAAATATCCTCCCACCCATCGGGGTTACCGATCAGAAGCGGGCGAGTATCGGCGTGGAGTCGCTCAGCCACCCGCTCGTCCAGAATGGCGCTGCGCGACTTCCGCTTCATATAGCGGGTCTCGCTTTCAATACCCAGGTTCGCTTTCAATCGCTCGTAGGCGCCACCAATAATGGTGCTGACAGAGCACCCACCGATGTCGATTGGCACGCGATCCGGTTGTCGGTGCTCGATAGCTGCCAACACCCGTTCTCGAGGTGTCATTTCTATCCTCATCAGCGTATTTTCTCTTGATTTCTCAGGGACAGCACAATATTTGAAGCATATTTCCCTTGTGGCCCGCCACGAGTTCCAGACGACCAACGCCCTCGCCCGCCACTCCCGTTGACCGATCTCGTCATTCCTTCGGTGTTCGTGCGCTGGGCGCCGAGCACTTGCTGCGGAACGCCTGGCGGACGATACCAAAAATGCCAACCGAATGATGGGCGCATATGAACCTTCCCAGTTTTCGTTACCCGAGCCCCGTGACGCATGCCTTATGGTCTCCGGAGCGCCTCCAGCAGCATCTTGTGTGCTATTCCTCCAAATGAACTGGATACTTGCCAAACTTCATCGCCGCATCATAGCAGGCCACGATATTTTCGGGTGGGACGTCGTATTGAACATTATGAACGGCAGCGAAGATATACCCACCTCCAGGGGCCAGGTCCCCGATGCGTCGCTTCACCTCAACCCGGACATCCTCAGCTGTACCGCGCGGGAGTGTACTCTGAGTATCGACACCGCCCCCCCAGAAAGCGAGTTTGTCACCGAAATCGCGCTTCAATTTGGCTGTATCTCCCATACCCGTACAACTGACTTGAATTGGATTCACGGCGTCGATACCGAGATCGATGAATTCCGGCAGGAATTGATAGATCGCGCCGTCGGAGTGGAACACCAGTTTCAGATCGGTTTTCTTAGACTTGATGAAATCGACGATCCTCTTGTACCTCGGTTTCACAAGTTCATGGAAAACCGATAAGCGAATCATAGGGCGATCCTGAAAGCCAAGGTCATCTGACATGACCCCAACCTGGATATAATCACCCATAGCATCCAAAATGGTATCCCATTGGCCGATATGGAACTCCGTCAAACCATCAAAGATTGCTTCAGCCACTTGCTTGTTGGCAATAAGATTGACGTAGTGGTTATCCCAGCCCTGGAGCAGACCAGAGATCCCAAAGACACCAGTAGCCCACACCGGCGTATAGCACAGACAATAGTCGGTGTTCTCGTAGAGGTCTTTGGCAAGTTCAACCACCCCAGCCAAACGGGCCGGGTCGTACGGATCGGGCCACTTGTAGCGTGCCACATCCGCAACCGTCACATCAGCAAGAGGGAACTCGATAACATCGAAGTAGTGTCCGTCCGGCGGGCAATACCATTTGCACTGCCATTCGTCATAGAACCACTCGCCTCCCTCCTCAGTGGTATGTATCTCTAATTGCCAGGTGGAGGGAGGCTTACTAACCAGGCCAAAGAAATCTGTCTGAAAGCGGTCGCGAATGCGTTTGTCAGGCCGAACGGTGCGCGAGAAGAAGGAATTGATGACCGTCTCGCCTCCTTCGTAGCCCAGATACTCTTTTACTTTGGCCTGAGCCCCTTCGTGCAAGCACGAAAATAGTATCAACCCGCCAAGGTCAATCGGCACCCGATCCGGCTCTTGATGGTTCAAAGCCGCCAACGCACGTTCTCGCGAGGTCATTCCTGCCATGAAGACGCCTCCTTCCTGGGATACGCAAAGACCAACCCGACGCAACGCCAGCAACACAACGAATGTGGTACGGCAGATATTTGTTCACTGTGCCAGTCTGGGGTTGATAGTCTGGTCGATCGCAAAACTTAAAGTCGCTGTAAACGCCCACTATCCTCCTCCCATGCATGACCTCGCCGAGACTCAGGAATAGATTGCTTTCCGAGCCGCAGCCTCCCGCAAGCGCAAGAACGCACGGACGGTTTCTTCAGCGAATTCAAGATCGTTGATGTGTGCATCCACTTCGATCAGTTCGACCTCGGGCGATAGTTCGCGCCGCATCGTCTCAACATAGGCCATATTGGCGGCCTCATCGTAGAGAATCTGCCCCTGGCGGTTGAGCATACTGAACCCGCGTAAAGGGATCACGGACGCTCGTGGACCTGTCCCACCATTGAGTCGCCCGGCAATAAAACGGGCAACAGCGGCCATCTCCTCCGGATTGGTACGGACATGAGTGTGGGTCGGTGTATGTTGCACACAAGCCCGTTGGCAAAGAGCTTCAGGAACCTCTCCAGGAGGCCCATGGAGCAGAATGTCAGTACAGCCAGGAGTCACGATCTGTGGGATGCCAATCTGCCCGGCGGCCTTCATCCGGTTCGGCATGGCCGGCATGAGTCCACCGAACAAGAGGTCTGCAATCTCATGGGGGGAAAAGTCGATCAGCCCCTCGATTTCTCCATCCAGAATGAGCTCCTCCATCGCCTGGCCGCCGATCCCGTTGCAGTGGAAGGCGATCACCTCGCAGCCCAACCGCTCTAATCGCTCCTTGATGGCCATCACACCTGGCGTCGTGATGCCCGCCTGGGTAATGGCAACGAGCTCCTTCTCCCCCTGCGCCGCCGCTTCGACTGCGGCCATACCGACCACCGCCGCAGCAGCCTGGGCCAGAATCCGGCGTGTCACCTGGTTGAGCCCTAGAATGTCGGCTACCGAATGAATCATCGTGATATCTTTCGTACCGACATACGGTCCAAAGGTGGACTTGCCACAGGCAACGGTCGACACCATGACTTTGGGAATTCCGACGGGAAGTGCGCGCATTGCCGCGGTTGCCATGGCCGTGCCTTGGGCACCCCCCAGTGCCACCACACCGTCAACCGCACCACACTCATGCAGCCGAGAAACGACTTTGACCAGTCCATCGATCATAGCGTTCTGGGAGCGAGCCTTATTGCCCCCGGCCACCAGTTCAGCCACTTGCTCTCCGGCCGCCCTGGCGACTTCTTCCCGTGGAATATCCGCCGGAATAGCCGGTCGCCCCAAGAGTCCCGGATCAATCACCACGGGGGTGTGTCCAAGACTCACGATTTCATCCCGGATGAAACCAACTTCAACACCTTTTGTATCAAGCGTTCCGATAATGACGATCTTCATCGTTTACCCGCCGTTCTTGTTTCTCGTGGCAGCAACTGCGATTCAGACATCAGTTTCATCCATCAGCGGATGCAAGAGACCGCAGTACACGTACCTGTCACCACGGTACGCAGTATCTGACAAAATCACCGGAATCCCTGATACCAGAAACACCAGACTATCCACGTATAACACAGGATCCCCAGGTTCCACACCCAAAAGCTCGACTGCATCTTCTTCTGCCGATATAACGCGTACACGCTCTGTCACCTTACCGAATTCCAAACTACACCGTTTGGCGAGAAAGCATGGCAATGTATCTTGTCCCAATTCCCAACTGTCAATAGTCGGTACAATCAGTCTTGGGATACGATGAACAAAGTATCCCAAGTGCTGATCCCGGTCGTACAAGATCCCGCTAATCTGGACCACCATCTCTCCCGGCATTGTCCGCAGCGCATTCGCGACTCTCAGGCTGGGAGAAACCTCCTCTATGCGAAGTATCTGCCGGGTCTCATTCTCACACCGATCGATCCGTTCAAACGACCAGCGAGTAATTCCCGTCGCTTTGGGCTGAGGTGTCTGCTCGGCGACAAAGGTTCCTCGCCCTTGGACCCGCCGTAACCGGCCCTGGGAAACAAGTTGGTCAAGTGCACGCCGGACTGTCATCCGGCTGACATGAAACCTGATTGACAACTCATCCTCGGAGGGCAATCGTTCTCCAGGCATAAGTTTCTCGTCGAGAATCTCTTGCTCTATTTCTTTTCTTATCTGAGCGTAGAGTGGAAGTCGGCTCTCTCGTGAAACAGTCATTGTACACCCCGGCTGTTCTCGTTCAGATCAATACTGTCACGAGTCACTGTATGTTCCATACTTGAGCCCCGCTGCGAGCAAGGCCTTATAGTTATCGATTGGCGCAAAATCAGGAATCGAGTTACTCGATCCCAGCAGCCAGCCGCCACCAGGGGCCAGGGCAGCGATCATTTCTCGGACTTCGGCTTCCACGTCTTCCGGGGTACCACCACAGATTGTTTTCTTCAGATCAACACCACCGGCGACAGCGATACGATCTCCCCAGGTGTGCTTGATGGCAATGATATCGTTCATTGGTGGTTCAAATGGATGAATGCAATCAAAGCCACACGCGACCAAGTCTGGTAGGAGCAAGCTAAGATCGCCATCACTATGGAGGCCTATCGGCATATTCGCCTGATGACATCTTTCAACAATCTTCACATACCAGGGATAGATATACTTCCTATAAACTTTCGGCGGCGTAATGGGTCCGCTGTTGTAACACAAATCATCTGGCATCCAAATCGTTCCAACACAATTGTATTGCAGCACAATCTCAAGGACGGCGAGTTGGATCGCACCAAGCCTGTCTACCACATCTTTAATCAGTTCCGGATCGTCCTTGAGGTTGACACAGAAACTCTCAAAGCCCATCAGTTGCCAGGTACCCATGAAGAGATAACCCAACTGGACGAGCAGTTTCATATCGGCGGGCAAATGCTTCGCCATTGTGTCAAGGTATTCATTCATCGCCCCATAATCGTTGTAGCCGCCGAGATCTTCCGGGTCTGGCCAGGGAAACTCTTCAAGATCCTGCCGTTCTCTGATGAGAGCAGTACTCTCCATCGCCCAACCCTCGGCGCCATGGGCAAAGTCATCCCCGTAGCGCACCTGCGCCCATTCCTTCACGGCTGGATGTAACCCCCGGACAACCGACCGAACTCCCGCACGCACAGGCACAAAATCGTAACCGGCCGTACGCCAAAAGTCGATTTCATCCGGAATTTTCTTTATCGGGCGGCCGAGTACTGCACTTTTGTGATCTTTATGAACAGATATCTCAAACAGTGGTACACGGTCTCCCTCACCCTGGCGCAGCAATGCCCGGCGTACCCGCTCAAAACTTATATCTACCACTAAAATATCCTCTCCGCTCTCTATCTGACTCACTTGCGCTCAATCGCGCTGTAATATCGAGCGGCAATGTCTTTGGGTGATTTTCCCTTCACAAGGTCCACCATACAATCTGCAATCACCTCTGCGAATTGAGGATCATTGATATGAGCATCGACCAGAACAGTGGGAACCTCCGGGCGCAATCGCATTCGAAGCTCGTCGATCATGGCCTGGTTTCCTTCTGGACCCCACATCTCGCGTCCCTCCCGATTGGGATCAGTAAACCCACGGAGTGGCAATAGGACCAGGGTCGGGCCCAACGCACGATTGAGCCGGTCAGCCATCACCCGGGCCGATTCGCGCATTTCTTCGGGCGTCGGTTGCACGATGGTCATCTGCGCATTGTGGACCATCGTTCGCCTACCACCCTGATACTTTGCCGGCGCTTTCTCTAATGTTTCAAAAAGAATGAAGTCGTTGCCGCCGACTGACACCACTGCGGGTATCCTAAAACGCGTGAGTGCCTCCAAGCGTCCTGGCGCGCGGCCCAGACCACCATGCAGATCGTCCATCATCTCGTGGGTGTTCAGGTCGATGACACCGACAAACCTGCCTGCTTCAATCGACTCTTCCATCGCTGGCCCACCGGTGCCGCTGGCGTGAAACGGCACCACCTCATACCCCTGTTCTTCTACCTTCTTCTTCACCCGCATCACACACGATGTCGTCATCCCGAGCATTGTGATGGCTATCGCAGGCTTTCCGACTTGCTGCTCAACTTGATGACGCAAAACCATTCCTGCGATCGCATTTGCGGCATTTCGCAAAATTGGACGACTGAATGTATTAAGGCCCAGGATGTCAGTGACTGAGTACATCACACAGATATCTTTGGTACCCACGTAGGGACCAAACTGAAATGTTCCGCTTGCAATCGTCGATACCATCAGTTTCGGCACGCCAAGTGGCAATAAACGCATCGCCGCCGTTCCGATCGAGGTCCCTTGTCCGCCGCCAAGACCGATGATTCCATCAAGCCGGCCCGTTGCATACAAATCTTTGACGATGCGACACAAACCTTCGGTCTGTTTGGCAATAGCATCCCCTTTTTTGCCTTGGGCCACCAAGATCTCGAGAGCCGTGCCAGCCGCTTTGGCTACATCGTAGCGGGTAATATCAGCCGCAACGGATGGATTCCCAAGGATGCCGGGGTCGATCAAGATAGTATCGAGCCCCGAGGCTGTGATTTCGTCCCGGACGAATGCAGCCTCTTCTCCCTTAGTATCCAGCGTGGCCATGATGACGACAGTCTTTTGCTCGCTCATAGTATATCTTCATCAGTTTGGCCGGGCATGATCGTTCCCACCACCTCGATTCTAGACCGGGGTCGGACCGAGTGAAAAGCACCAGCTAGAGACGCTTAAATCCCACTAAAGTAAAATGGTGCTCCAGGAATGACTTCCCGTCGTTTCCGGAGTTGCATTCCCTCAAAGGGATAAATCGCGTGTTCCAACACCGAAGCATCGTGGCAGGGCAAAACATAATCGGCGCGCCGATCGATTTCTTCGACGCTCTTCCAGCCGTCAATCATGCTTACCCAACGTTGCGGAACCCAGTAGCGCCAATGTTCATCAATCTGGGGTTCAAGGTTCCGGTGCAGGAACACTGCATCACCGGCCAAGACAATGGTCCCGGCCGATGTCTCCACTTGAACCGCTTGATGGCCTGGTGTGTGGCCCGGCGTTGGGAAAACGCTGACACCGGGCACAATCTCTGCCTTGCCCTCGACCACCTCAAAATGGCACCCGATAAACGGGGCCTCGATTCCTAGAATTGGTGATTCGTAGGAGCGGTAGTACAACGGCAGCGGATTGTATGCCCAGGTGATTTCTTTCGCCGCCGCGATGTAGCGAGCATTGCAGAAACGCTTCATGTTATGGGTGTGATCCCAATGCAGGTGCGTGAAAAGGCAGATATCGATCTCTTCAGGATCGACCCCCATCTTGAGCAGCGCATCCGGGCTATCCAGGCAATCCCGCTTTTCTGTGTCGTGATGGTACTTTGTCGCTCGCTCAGCGTCCGGTAAGCCGGTATCGACCATGATCTTATGCTCTCCGGTATCCACGTAGAAGCAGATCACCGGAATCTCCATCTTCTTACCACCCTGCCCTTTAAAGAACATATAGGTTCCATGGTCAGTCTTCGACCACCCGGTGTTGATGGGAAAGATTCGAGTCTTCTTGACCAACATTGCAATTTCTCCTTGATTTGCATAGGAGTACGACTATCACATCACGACGGACAAAAATGTGAGTGATCCCGCCGGCATTGATGCATTCGTCCGGCAACAACCGATATCAACCCAGAGAGCACAGACCTGCACATCTGCGCTCCTTCTCATCCGCCACGTCGTTACGCTTCCATAAGGTCGTAGCCACCCCTGACGCCGACCTTCGCAACACCCCACACTTTCAACGCAGCTTTGAGCTCGGGGTGCTTCTCAGCCATCTGCTCGGCAGGGATGCCCGCCACCGCAGCATCAATGGCCCGGCGCAAAGCCTGTGCGCCCGCCGCTGGTCCCATCGGATGGCCGTGGACAGCACCACCCGCTCCGACCATGAAGTCCCCGTGCATGTCGGCGTAGAGCAACGGGACCATGCCCGGATGAACGCCGCCGCCGGGCATCGGCCAGGCGCGCTTGATGTGGTAGAAGTCGTCGGTGAGCGATTGGGCAATCCGCAGATGCTTGGCCTGCAGCAGAGGGAACTTCCCGTGCGGGCTGGGGTAGACGACGATATCAGCGCCAGCGAGACGAGGAAGTTTTCCCAAGACCAGGTGCGAGCTAATACCCGACCAGGGAGCGCCGTACATCGTTCCAGAAAAGTCGAGGTGGGCCAGGATTGGCACGTTGATGTCAGGGTCGTCCGCCAGGATGCTGAGCGCCGAGATTCCCACAACCAGATAGTTGACCATCAGCGCGCTGGCACCCGCTTCGATCGCTCGCCTGGCGTTCTCCACCAACCGATCGGCCCGATCGGTGACGTTGACGAAATAGAGTGTCTTTTCGCCGGTCTCCTCATAAGCTCTCCTGGCGGCGGCAGTATGGAGTTTGACTCGCTCGAGGAAGTGGCTCCAGGGATGCGAGACCACCAGTTCATCGTCTTTCACCGCGTCGGTCCCGCCTAAAGCGGCCTGGTAAAATGCTTCCGCGCTCTGTTCTGGCGTCAGCCCGATTGAGGGCTTGATCATGGCGTGCAGCAGCGGCCGCTCGGGCACGCCGAGCAATTCGCGCACGCCCGCGATGCCGAATTTCGGCCCTTTGAAGTACTTGCAGTATGCTTCAGGGAAGGAGAGGTCCAATAGTTTCAGGCGGCCCGCGGCGGAGATGTTCCCGTGAACTGTGGTTAACATCAGCGGGATTTGGGGACCAACGTTGTGCACCGGGTAGCCGATTTGGATCACCCAACTACGTTCGGCAACGCCTTCTGGCACAGCCACTTCGTAGTCGGGCACCTCCCAAATGGAAACGATCCGCCCTACGTGGCGCTTGCGCACCTCATCGCTCTCGCCTGGCAAGGTGACCCAGGTGCCGCTCGACTGCTCCTCGGAGAGGGCGAGAGCCAACTTGTGGATGTTGGCCCTGGCGCCGGTCTGATAAAGGTAGGTGGCGACGATGTAATCGCCATCTTTAAGACCCTCGGGAATGGTAAAGGCAATCGGATCGTACACAATCCACCTCTTGACTCTTTTTTGGCTCTCTTGCAGACCAGGAAGCACGGAACTAACTGCCCGGATACTCCCCCCGCATTTGTCCCGTGATGGGTGGTGCGGAACTCAGAGTTTCTCCAGGGACTGATGGATCATCTCGCCTTCAGGCAATCGGACCACAAGCATCGGCAACGGTCCCGCAGTTTCTGCAGATTTCCTTGCCGCTGGCAGCATAGCCTCAGAGGAAGTGCGATGGGAGTACTAAACGGTAACAGTCTCTGCCAGATCCTCCCCGACGGAGCGTCGCGCAGTTTGTGACTTTACGATATCGAAGTAACGTGATATCTCGACTTTTACTTCTCCGACGAGGACAAACCTCTAACGACCTTGTAGGTATAGCGATCACCCCGAAAGTAGGCCCTCGACATACCGATAATCACACCGCCAACTCCGTGTAACATGCGGGTATCAACCAGCACAGGCACGGTTGGCGGTATCTCCAGAATTTGGGCCAGTTCCTCACCAGGTTTTAGACTTGTCAGATGTTCTTCGACCTCGACCAGCCGCAGATTGTACTTAATCTCAAGCGTGTACTGAAAGGATTGAACAGAGAGATCCTCAGAGGTCAAACCGGGACAGAGGGACTCACGTGTAGTATTGACCTGATACACAATCGGTTCGCCGTTGACATAGCGTAGACGCTGAATCACGATGACCAACTCGTCGGGACCGAGTTTGAGAAGCCGCTGTGTCTCGGGATCAGGCGAACGAACTTCGGAGGATACCTTGGCCGTTGGCTTTCTCCCACTTTCGAGCATCTCATAAAAAAAGCTGGTGATGTTCGGCTCCGTTCGCTGAATCATCGGCTGCGAGACAAAGGTGCCCTTACCCTGAATACGATACAATAAACCCTCGGTCACCAGTTCGCGGAGTGCCTGGCGAACCGTAACTCGGCTGACACCGTATCTGTTAGCGAGTTCAACTTCCCCCGGAAGCAGATCCCCTGGGCGAAGTCTGTTCGTCGCAATGCTAATCTCGATATCGCGCTGAATCTGCGTATATAGGGGTGCATCGACGTCCCTCTGGATCTGTGCAGAAAGAAGCATCGAGTGATCAGAAGTTATCGTCATAGTACCTTGTTGGCCAGCAAGTCCGCCGCTGAGGGCCACAACTCAGCAACATATTGATACCGATCCGGACGGATACGAATGTCTGCCCACACGAGAGGAAATCCAGTCGCACTCACAGCAAGCCGCCGGACAACGAGAACCGATGAACCTTCGGGAAGGTTCAGAATCTCCATATCTTGCGGATCGGCCGGGACGATCGCAAGATCCTCCTCCATCTGCGTGAAGACGGCAAAGTATTTCTCTTCAAGTAACTTTTGGAATGAATAGTAGGAAAAGTCGTCGTATTCCAAACCGGGACAAACTTCGAAAGGGATGTAGTTAATCTGATTTGCGAGTGCCTCGCCGTTGATGTATCGCGTGCGCACAAACCGGTAAACAGGTGCGCCGACCTCGAGATCCAGTTTCTCGGCGATCTCGGGGCTCGCGCCCTTAATCTCCGCGGCTCGGACGTCGGACGACGGTTTCAGACCCGACTTTGCGGTGTGAGTGAACACACTATCGAAACCGGTATTAGCCAGACCTAAGACCTCAAAGACCTCGCCCTCTCGTTTGATAACGAGCCCTTTCCGATGCTCCGCAAGGAGAACCATCAGCATCTCGTCGTTGGCAACTTGGAACTGTCCTGCGAGGTCGCTGCTGGTCAGAACCTCTCCTTTCGCGTACTTTCCTGCGGCAATGGCCTGCTCAAGGCGTCTTTGCAGTTCGCACGGAAAATTCGTCTCCAAGATATCGCTCCTAACCCGGGTGGGACCGGGATCAAGCAGGGTTACACTCGCTAAGAGTTCTCACCACGGCGACAGCAGCCACTTTCTTGTGAGCGGCCAGTTACGCGCGTACGCAGAGTAGTCTACGAGATTGTTCTGCGACTGGGGCAAACCGTTCCCGAGCCAAAAGGTCTTGTTGCCAGGGTACGTCAACGACCGAATGGACGCGACCAGCAGGCGCTCGCCCTGAGAAGGTCAATTCCGCTGCATTGCGAGGACTTGGACGTGATGAGCCAAGAGGCCGAGGACTCTGTGGTGATGCCAATCCACCTGGATGTGGGTTGCTGGCAGGCGCTCGTGCACCGGGTGCCGGCCAGTTCGTTATGGCAGATTTCCTGCTGCGCTCACTCCTGCGTGCCTTGATGCACCTTCTAGAGGACCGACACCATTGAGACCTGGACTTATGTAGCGATGAGTTTATGTCTTTTTTACTATATGACTAGTTGTCTATACAATATCGATGATAAGATAGAGCATTCTCGTCAAGACGTATAATGACAAGTGTCCAAAGAGGATATGACATTCATCATGCCCGGACATGATATGTGAGCGTCTGCCATTGGGCAGGGCCTCATACGCCTATTGACACGCTCCTTACGGCGGCTTCATACTGCCTGCACGCTCGCAACAGCTCGGAGATGCCATCTCACGGCGAGAGGAATCATCTGTGGCAGCGCCTCTCAACGACCCGACGGAGCCACCCGGTTCCATACCGCAAGGTGTGGCTCTTGGTCGGCTCGCTCGCCGTCGAAGGAGACGCCCTCGGCCGGGCGGTCGCCGAAGTGCCCCTCTCAGTAACGCACTTCTCGATCGCCGCGACCGTTAGCGTGTTGCTAATGGGATTACTGCCGGCTAGCGTCCGGCCCACGGTCGAAAGTTGTCTGGCCGGCTGCCTCGCAGCTTTGATGGCCAGTCTGCTGCTCGTGCCTTTCGACCAGACGATGCTGCCCGGTTTTCTGTTGCTGCGCCTGGTCAACGGGGCGAGCGCTGCCTCACTCTCCGTCCATCTGACTGCGCGCTTTCCATGGCGTGTCCGAGGCGGATCGCACTCAGATCGCGCTGCCGGCGGTTCGTTCCAGGCTCGTGTCGCCCGGCGATCTTCCCGGCGTGCCACAGTGAGCAACCATCCCTACTTATCGTCCGATTCACGGCCTCCAGGGGGACAAACAGGCCCGAGCCGAGCCCGCCTCCCAAGCCATCCTGTGACCGGGGGGCGAAACGAATTCGAAACAGCCACATCGAGTGCGGCAAGCCAGACAGGGGACAGCCATGAACGACAACAAGGTCAGCAGTTTCTGGACATTGGCCTTCACTGCTCTCAGTATCGCCGTCGTTGCCGTCCTCGCCGTGCAGGTTTTCCATGAGGCCTCCCACGCGGTTGCCGCTGTACTCGTGGGCGCCCGCCTGGAGGCGTTTAACCTGTTTGGGGTTGCCCACACCTGGACCGGGCGGGCGAACTGGTGGGGAGAGCTGAGCATCGCCGGCAACGCTGCCTTGATGAACGTCCTTGCCGGTCTGGTCGCGGTAGTGCTCTTCTCTCAGAGCTGGGTCCGGCGAAGGCCCACCCGCAGGTTGTTTCTCCTCTACGTTGCCGGCTATTCACTCCTGACCGGTTTCGGATACCTGCTGTTCGATGGCATCTTCTTCCAGCCTGGTGGGCAGAACGTGGGTGATTGGAAGAAGGTACTGGAACTGGTCGGCGGAAACTGGATCGTTCGTTTCGTTGTTATTTTGATCGGGCTCGGCGGTTCCCTGTGGGTTTTCTTCTGGCTCCCTCGGTCCGCACTGTGCTTTGGGGAAGAGATGACAGACCAGCGCCAACGGGTCCGGCTGATGCTGCGCCTCCTGATGCTGCCCTACGTGGCGATCAACACCCTGTTCACGGTGCTCTCTTTCTGGCATCCGTTGGGCGGTGACGGTGTGATCATCACCGTCATGCAGTACTGGTTTGGGTATGTTGCTTTCTTCTGGGCGTTCCTCATCGCGAGCTACTGGACGCAGGCCACGACCCCACCGCCGGATACCACACCCCTCGCGGCCGACTTCAATTGGCGGTGGGGTGTCGGGGCAGCAGTCGCCGTGGGGCTGGCAATCCTTGTTCTTTTGCCAACCATCTACTTTTCTATCTATTACCCACAAGTTGGGTTTGTTCCTTACCAAGATGCCAAGTAGCGGCCATATCTTGCAGACGTTGCCAACCACGCCAGAGGGTAGTCACTCCAGGTTCACCATCAGACTTGCGACCGAGGAAGCCACCGAGTTGGGCGATCCAACGGACGGTCTGGTGGACGGTAGGCAGTGTGTCTGGCAAGCGGCTTGACTTGTGAATACGCATATAGAGCGCTTGCCACTCGCTGGTAGTCAGGACTACAGTGCACGGCAGGTCAGGCTGACAGCGGTTGATGTAGGTCATCCAGTGCAAGCGCCAAGCGATGACGCTCATTAAGGCGACAAAGCGGTAGAGACGATCGGCCGTCTGCAAGCGACAATCCTCGACTCGACAGCCGGACTTGAGGACTGTATGAAAGACCTCGATTTGCCAGCGGCAGCAGTACCAAGCGATGAGGCGCTGGGCTTCCTCGAAGGAGGTTACGGGCGTGTTGGTGAGCAGCAACCACTCGATCGGCTCATCGACATCGGCGGGGGGATTTTCCTCGCGGACCAGGACGGCGTTGAGGGTGACAGCTGGCAATTTCTGACCGTTGGGACGCCAGGGCGGTCTCAGGGTGACGGAGCCGGAGCGCACCGACACCATGGCCTCACGCGCCGGGCGCTTGTCATTGCCAGGAATATGCACGCTGAGGTGACCAGCGATGGGGCGGCCTTCCACTTTGGGCCACAGCTTACGCACGTGCTCATCCAACAAGGCCCGGTTCGACGAGGCGCGCACCAACAAGGGCGCCGGCCGTTGCTGAGCCAAGGCAAACAGCTCGTAGATGTCGGCTTCCCGGTCGCAGACGGTGATGACTTCCACGCCCGGGGGTGCCAGCGCCAGGGTCTGCTCGAAGGCTTGCAGCCAGCGATAGCTTTCCTTTTCCTCGATGGGCAGCAGGCGACAGGCCTCCGGTCGATGCGCGGGCTCGTCCTCGGGCCGGATGAAGACGGCTTGGGTCAGCACGCCCAGCGGCAGGCCTTCGGGCGTGATGGCCAGCGTGGAATGCAGCCCAAACCCGCGCTGTTTCTGGCTCTTCTTGCCAATCGGACCCAGCCCTTCGGTCTGGGGGTGAGGGGTATAATTCAGGTAAGTCGGGTCTTGGACCGCCAGCACCCGCGCGTGCTGGGCCATCCGCTCCACCGTCCGCTGCTGATGCGGCGCTTGGATGCGTTCCGCTGTCGCCTGATCATGGTCAAAAAAGCGGTATGCCGCCTTGGTATCCGCCCAATCTTCGCATGCCTGGTTAATCGCTGCCCCAGGTTGTTGGCTCAACGCGATGGCGATCTCTTGACAGCGCCAGTTGAGGCGGGCATCTTTCAATTCAACCTGGGCAAATTCTTCGGCAGCCCATTGCTTTTCGGAGCTGTCTTGATGATTGGTAGCCATAGTTTTTTTCTCCCGGTTCGATAGACTGAGCTTCCAGTTTAGCTCATCTTGCGCCCCAGGTGGAGATATGGGTAATAGATAGATCTACTTTTGATTGACAGATCTCCTTTCCTCATCCATCGCCAACACAATTCTTTCTGAGTACATCCTGCGAGGAACACGCTGCAACGACTGCGCTTCCAAGCACTCGCGCTGCTGGCTGCCGCTGCTCTCCTGCTGGCAGTTGGCGCGGATACCAGTCTCTCATCTCCCAAAGATACCAGCCCTCAGCCAGCCACCGGCCTACTAGAGGAGATTGCCCATAACACCATCCTGGTGGACGCACCTCATCCCCGGCCACCCGGTCGAGGCGCCGCCGGTCACCACCCTCCACCCGAAGTAGGGGATGCGCATGAGGTTGGAAAAGCAAGAGGTCTTTCTCGCCCCACTTGACCACGGGCCACATTCATAACAATCCCTGTTGGCGCTGCGCGGCAGAGGTTCTGCTGTTCGACCAGGAGCGGCGTGAGGCCAGGCCGACCGGCACACCGGGACGTATCACTGCTCGTACCATTGGGCTCTACTCGGCGTACGTGCAAATCCGTCGGGTAATAAGTGACACGTCGAGGCGTTCTACTCAACCGACAGGACGTAGGCAGTGGGGATGATTAGGGTAGAAGTGGGTCCCGGCCATCCCCGTCACTCGGCGGAACGCCTCAACCGGGCCAAACGCCGCCACCAAAAACGCCGTCCGAAACCCGCCCCGGTGGCCTACCAGGCGCCACTGGAGCGCTATGTCCTGGCGACGGCAGGACTCCTGTTAACCGGGCAGCTTGGGCACAAGGCGCAAGCATGTCTATCTGTCCGCGATCTCGATGAGAGCGGAGTGCGATCTGCTCGCCGCCGCAGGTCGCGCCAGACCCATCCGAGTCCGGTATCGATCCGGCCGAGCCGAACCGCGTTCCGGTCCAATCCCACGATTCACAGCGACCATCCCAACCTGAGGAGGATTCTCACATGCGATCGAAGTGGTTGTTCCGGGGCCGGCTCGTCATCCCGCTCGGCCTCGCCGCGTTTCTTATCGCCCTCTCGTGGCTTGGGCTGGCCGGCCGCTCCCAGCCAGTCGCCGCGTCCGCGAGCAGTCTGACAGTCTGCCCGACGGGCTGTCCGTACGTAACGATCAACGACGCCCTCTCAGACTCGGTGGCCGGTGACGTGATCCTGGTCCTGCCGGGCATCTACACCGAGACGATTCAACTCAAAGCTGGCGTCAAGCTGTACGGCACCCCGGTGTTGACCGTTCTCAACGGCAACGGGGATGGACCGGTGGTTCGAGCAGAGGGGAACGGCATCTTGTCAGACACGATCTTCAGCGGCTTCGTCGTCTCCGGGGGGGCCGCGACGCAGGGCGCGGGCATCTACATCGCCGATGGCGCCTCGCCCACGCTGTCCGGACTGATCGTGCGCAACAACAGTGGTGGCAATCTGACCGAGTCGAAGGGCGCCGGCATGTTCGTCACCGGCAACAGCGCGCCGCAACTGCGGCTGAGCACCTTCTTCAGCAACACAGCGGGGAGCGGCGCCGCGATCTACGCTGACGGTGCCCCGGTGCAACTGGGTGGCAATGCCTTCGAGGTCAACATCGCGGGCCTGGCGGGCGGCGCAATCGTATTGAGCAACACTACGGCGGCGGTCTACAGCAACACCTTCGTCGCCAATATCGCCGGCCTCTCGGGCGGGGCGCTCTACATCAACGGCGGCAGCCCGACTATCGACAATAACATCATCTTTGGATTCAACAGTGCGGGCGGGTCCGGAGGGGGCATCGCCGTCGATGGTGGGACGGCCCTGATCAAGCACAACCGCGTGGTTTCCAACACCGCCACCCAGCAGGGCGGGGGCATCGCCGTCTCCAACGGCGCGGCGCCGACGATCCACAACAACCTCATCACCAACAATGGGAACAGTGGTGTGGGGGTGAACTCCCGTGGTGCCGGCATCAGCATCAACGGCGCGGCCGGACTGGTCCGCAACAACACCATCGCCTACAACGCCGAGGGCAGCGGTGAGGGCGTCTGGATCGAGGGCTCTAGCGCGACGCCGACCATCGTCAACAACATCATCGTGAGCAATACTTACGGCATTCGCGGTCCCACCAAAGGCGGGGTTTACCCGACGCCGGAGATCAGCGCCAACGACGTGTGGAGCAACCCGTCCGGTAACATGATGGGTGCGAATATCGCCGGCAAGGAGTACGCGGACGGCAACATCAGCGAGGACCCCCTTTTCGTCACCGGCCTGCACGGATACTACTACCTCTCTCAAACTGAGAGCCGTTACAGCAAGGGGGTCGACGCCGGTCTGGGCGCTGCGGCCGATGTGGGGCTGGACGACCGCACCACCCGCACCGACGGGCTGCCCGACAGCGATGCCGTCGATATGGGCTACCACTATCGGCTGCCCCCACCCATCGCGACCGTCATCAGCCAATTCGCCGGCGGCGTGCTCACGCTCACTGCCAACGCCACCATCACGATCGATTTTCCGGCCGATGTCGTGACCCGACCGGTGACCGTAACCGCCGGAATCACCACGAGCCATCCCATCAGTCCCGGCTCCGAATACCTTGGGCCGGTCTTCTCCATCGATGCCGAGGATGAGGAGGGCAATTCCGTCACCGGCTTCTCGAACCCCTTCAGCATCATCATTCACTACGATGAGAGCGACCTGGAGGGGATCGACGAGAACACCCTGACGTTGTCCTACTGGGACACTGCCTCAGAGGCTTGGGAAGGGATCCTGACGACTGTCGACGCCGAGGCCAACACCATGACGGCCGAGTTGAACCATCTGACCACATTCGCGGCGATGGGCCAGGTGGGAAGATACCGGATTTACCTGCCGCTGCTCGTTCGTTGAGCGGCGGGGGCCCGGGCGAGTGCAAACCCGCCGTGGTGCCCCAAACCGCTCGCCAGGGGGTGTCAACGTCGGGGGCCCCACTCAGGCGGAAGGCGCGGTCACCCGCGGCGCCGGAATGGCGGAGGGCGTCCGGGCGGGAGGGCCAGCTGGTGGCGCGGGACAGGCTGAGGCTGGCATGGCGGCGCCAGCCTTTGGTGGGCGCGCGGGGGCCTGGGGAGGCCAGGCAGCCAGGGTGCCGCTGGGGGCGCGCGGAGCACCGCTGACCACGCGCGCGCGCCCCGGCTGGTTGCTCCCGCCGGGAGGAGCGCCGCGTGGACCAGCCCGCTCCCGCGCGGAGCCCGCACGCCACTCCAAGCCGCCCACGCCCACCCTACCCCATCAAAACCTGGTAGAGACGGCCCGGGGGCCGTCTCCCGCCAAAGCCACCCCCGCCCACCGCCCTCACCCGCCTGACACGCGGCAAGACCGCCAACCAGAGAAGGCGCGCGACCGGGAGACGGCGAGCTCTCAAGGGTAGGTTGACAGGAGACGAAAAAGGCGAGCCGTGCATCCTCTGGTAGATCGCTCGCCTCGCCCTGAGTCTTCATCCATCCCACTCCCCTCTCGGCTCAGGCGGGCCTCTGCCCGCAGGTCGATCGGGCCGTCCCACCCAATCCGGCCTCCAGCCAGCCGGCTCCCAGGCGACGAGGGGATCTGGGTCACGAATGGCACGGAAGAGCCCGAAAGCCACGCAAACCGGCCGTTCATTTTCGTGCCTTTCGCGTCCTTTCGTGCCGTTCGTGATCCAGGCGCCTTCCCACCGCCCTCACCCCCGCGCCCGCCTCGCCACAGCCTGCCCACACTTCTGCCTTCCGACTTGACTCAATCGGTTCGTCGCTGGTACAATTCTATGCCTCATCCTGGTGGGACACGGTTTGACCACCGTGTCCGACCTGGGAGAGTGCGTTTTGGAAGTGGAAGGAAGATTCTCCCATCTCCCGAATGCCAGGCTCGCGCCTCGCGCGAGCCTTTTTCTTGGACGGACAGGACGTCCCACAGGGGCTTTGCCCGCGCAATGAGGCCTATGTTATAATCAACCCCAGGCTGGCTGCGGCCAGACGCTTTGGGTGGGAAAGGAGCCATGACGGTTGAACGTTCAAAAAGAGGATCTTGGCAATTGCCAGGTTCAACTCACAGTGACGGTTGAACCCGAGCAAGTTCAGGAGCAGATGCGCAAGGCTGCTCGTAAACGGGCCAAGAACGTAAGAATCCCGGGCTTCCGGCCCGGAAAAGCGCCCTATCACGTGCTTGTCAACTACCTTGGTGAGCGATCTATCCGGGAGGACGCCGTCGAAAACCTGTTGCCGAAGGCACTGGAACAAGCGGTCGCTGAGACCGACACCGAAATCTGGAATGTTGACGATATTGAGCCGGCCATCGACAGTTTGGACCCGCTGGTATTCCGCTTTGTCATCCCGTCGCCGCCCAAGGTTGTCCTCGGCGATTTCGATGGGATTGAGGTCCCAGAGGAGGCTGTGAATGTCGAGGACGAGGCAGTCCTCGACGTCTTGGAAGAACTGCGCGAGAGCCGTGCCAGTTGGATCCCGACCCTCGGACCGGCACAATATGGGGACATGATCACCCTGGATCTGCGGGGCGATCTCATAGATGGCACCACGGTCGTCGACGCGAAGGGATTCGAGGGTGTCTTGACCGAGCAACCGAAGCCGGAGGAGGAGGAGGAGACGCCGACCTCCATCATCGAGGTGCCCGGCCAGGAGAAGCCGAAGGAGGACCGCTATCCTGACCTCCCGGCCAGGCTCGCCGGTATGATGGTGAATCAGGTCAAAGAGTTTAACCTCGTCTACCCACAGGACTGGCCCGAGGAGAACATCGCGGGGCGGACGGTACTCTACCGGGCGACCCTGCTTGACTTGAAGAAGAAGGTGTTGCCGGCCCTGGACGACCAGCTGGCCCAGAGCGTGGGCGAGTTTGACGACCTGCAAACGCTGAAAGAGCGGGTCCGGACCAACCTCCTGGCTGGAGCAGAGTACGAGGCGCGCAATCGCTATGCCATGGCAGTGCTGGACGCTTTGGCCGATGCCAGTGAGCTTGAGTATCCGCCGGCCATGCTCAAGCACCAAATCGACCATCTCATCGAGGAGCTGGAAGAGCAGGTCAAGCGCTATGACCTCACCCTGGACCAATATCTCGACCAGATCGGCCAGACGCGGGCTGAGCTCGAGGATGAGTACCGGGACCGGGCCGAGCGGTTCCTCCGCCGCTCATTGGTGCTGACGGAGTACATTGGTGCGCGGAGTCTGGAGGCAACGCCGGAGGAAATCGAGCGCGAGATCGACCTGGCGGTCGCTCCCTACGGTGACCGCGCGGCCCCGCTGCGAGAGCGAATCGTCAGCGATGAAGAGTCCTTCTCTGAGATCATCAACCGTTTGCTCACTCGCAAGGCGGTCAACAAACTGGTCGCCGAGGTGAGCGGCAGGCCCGAAGAGCCGCTCTTCCCGGAGATGGAGGAAGAGGAGGAGCCCAAAGCAATTCGGGGCGAGGACGGCGCCGAGAGCGATGAGCTGAGCGCTGAGGTTGAGATCGACAAAAGTCTGGTGGTGGAAGCAGAACCGGCGGCCACAAGTGAGGAGCAGGTCTGATTTGCCGTCGGCTCAATAGCGGAGTAAAACATAGCCGTGGTCAGGGGTACGAGCAACCCAACCCTCAGGCCGAGCCTTGAGGCCAGACTGTTGAGTTGTTGGCAGTGTAACCTCTCACCGACCACTGGCCACTGACTAGACGATGGAGGAATTCGTGAGCGACATCATGAATGGGCTGGTCCCAATGGTCATTGAGACCACGGGGCGTGGCGAGCGGGCCTACGATATCTACTCACTCCTGCTGAAAGAGCGTATCGTCTTCGTCGGGACCGGCATCAACGATCAGATCGCGAATCTCATCGTGGCCCAACTGCTCTATCTCGATCGCGAGAACCCCGAGCGCGAGATCCAGATGTACATCAACTCGCCGGGAGGGGTCATTTACGCCGGCATGGCGATCTACGACACGATGAAACTCATCACCGCGCCGGTTTCGACTATTGCGGTTGGGATGGCAGCGAGCTTTGGAACGGTGTTGCTGGCGGCTGGCGAAAAGGGGCGCCGCTACGCCCTGCCCAACGCGACGATCCATATGCACCAGCCTCTCGGCGGCATGCAGGGTCAAGCGGTTGACATGGAGATTCAAGCGCGCGAGATCCTGCGCCTGCGCGCTCGACTCAATGAGATTTTGGCAGAGGCCACCGGCCAACCGCTGGAGCGGATCGAGCGCGACACAGATCGAGACATCTACTTCAGTGCAGATGAGGCCAAGGAATATGGCCTCATCGACGAGGTTCTGACACTCGAGGAGGAGCGCAAGGATGGCGCGAAGGGGTAGTGGCAGCGGGACACGCCGCAGCGGAACCAGCCAGTTTTGTTCGTTCTGCAATCGCGAGCAGGACGAGGTCAATCGGTTGATTGCCGGACCCAACTCTGTCTACATTTGCGATGAGTGTGTAGACCTCTGCAAGGAGATTCTGGCGGAAGAGGAGGTCCCCGCGCCCCGGCCGCAAGGCTTCGGCGCGCGGGTCCTCCCGCCGAAAGAGATCTACCGGCGGCTCAATCAGTACGTCGTCGGCCAGGACCGCGCCAAGAAGGTCCTCTCCGTGGCGGTCTACAACCACTACAAGCGCATCAATGTGGGGGGCCATCTCGACGATGTCGAGATCCAAAAGTCTAACATCCTCTTGATGGGACCCACCGGCTGCGGGAAAACCCTCCTGGCCCAGACACTGGCGCGCATCCTCGACGTACCGTTCTGCATTGCCGATGCCACCGCGCTCACGGAGGCCGGCTACGTGGGCGAGGATGTGGAGAACATTCTCTTACACCTTATTCAGGCAGCCGACTTCGACATCCAGCGCGCCGAGCGCGGGATCGTCTACATCGACGAGATTGATAAGACAAGCCGCAAGAGTGGCGACAATCCCTCGATCACGCGGGACGTGTCGGGCGAGGGCGTCCAACAGGCACTGCTGAAGATCATCGAGGGGACCATAGCGAATGTTCCACCCCAAGGTGGTCGCAAGCACCCCCACCAGGATTTCATCCAGCTCGACACCCGCAATATCCTCTTCATTTGCGGTGGCGCGTTCGAAGGGCTCGAGAAGATCATTGGCGACCGCGCCGGGACGCGCGGCGCGATCGGCTTCAAGAGCAAGACCGACCGGGAGCGGTGGGAGCCGACCACGAGCCAGTTGTTGCACCAGGTCACACCCGACGACCTGATGCATTACGGAATGATCCCCGAGTTCGTCGGGCGCCTGCCCGTCACGGTGAGCGTTGACCCGCTCGACGAAGAGATGCTCGTGCGCGTGCTGACCGAGCCCAAGAACGCCCTGATCAAGCAATACCATAAGCTCTTAGGCCTCGACAAGGTCGAGTTGCACTTCACTGACGAAGCGCTGCGCGCTGCGGCCCGCCGGGCGTTGGAGTATAAGACCGGCGCCCGCGGCCTCCGCACGATCATCGAGTCGGTGCTTCTCGAGATCATGTACGAAATCCCTTCACGGCTGGATATCGGGCGAGTCGAGGTCACGGAAGCTGTGATCGTGGGGAACGCCGAGCCACTGCTCTTTGATCGAGCCGGGAACGAACTCCCTGCCGAGTTCGAGAAGGCGGCGTAGCCGGGACGAAGCGGTCCCCGGCAGGCCCGCGGTCAAACCACCTTCGATATGAGCGGCATGGGACGGCACCTGGCCGGTTCCGCCGCTAGCGAATTAGCCCTGGATTGTCCCGACTTGCTGAAATCAGTCAGCGGGATGGCCCGTACGTCGACGATGACCCTTGCACCACCGGGTCTGCGCGATCTTTTATTAATACCCCAACACGATTCCCTCATCGTCTGGGTCGCTCTGCCCTCCAGGGTGCGGAACGTATCAGCCCTATCCGTCGTGGTTCGCCCCGCGGCGTCCTTCGTCCTTCGAAATCCCGGTCCTCTTATCAACTACCCTCTCCCTTCCTGGAATCAAGTGCGCGGCGCGGGCTGGCGGCCGAGCACCGCACCAGCCCGCGCCGCAGGACGACTCTCGACCGTAGGTGTCGCCTGAACCCGGCGGGCGCGGGCTCGAGGGCCCACGCCGTTGCCTGGCACCGGGGCTCGTGGGTCGTGCCGGCTGGCAGCCTGATACCCATCATGCCTGAGCAGGTAGAGTGTCACTTCCACCGTCACCTCGCCGCTGGTATGCTATAGAGAATCGGTTCTATACCCCTTTGACGTAACAACGAGATAGTGAGCGCCGAAGACGGACGCGCCGCCCCATGCAATCGGAGTGCACCACAGCCACAATGCGGTTGCTCCCTGCTTTGGCAAGGAGGTTCCTCTGAAAGTCTGGATCGATCGTGACCCCTGGGAATCGAACCTGGCCGGCTGCGAATCGTGTTTCGGCCAATTCGTGATTGCCGGTGTACCAGAGCACGCCTGCATTCTAGCCTATCAGGATGATAGCAGCGAGACACTTACAATCTTGTTGCGCTCGGGAGAGTACTACGAGAAGCTGGTCATGTCCCCTACGATGCGCGAGGGCGTGGCCTGCGACGGTTGGAGCCCGTGCGTCTCGTTCGAGCCCCGCCTGCATAACAACGAATGCCCGGAGTGCCTGGGAAGAGACCTCAACTCCCCACTTCGCGCATGATGAGAACCGTCCAACACTGGATGGTGGCCCTTGGCCTCTGGCCACGCATGGCGCTGGGGATCAGCCTGGGCTTTCTGGTCCTCTTTGGTGCGTTCTCGGCCCTCGGCGAGCGTGCACTGCACGATAGCACCGAGCGCCTCCTTGAAGAGCGCCTGGTCATCGCCGAGATGGCCGCCGGCCAGATCGACCGGCTGCTGCAACAGGGTGTCTCTGAGCTGGAACAGGCACGCCGCTTCGCCGCCTTCGACCCCGCGAGCCCGGACCTTTCGGCGGAAGCCACCTTGCTGGCCCAGACCTACGGCCAGGTCGGCACCTTCGCGTCTGGGATCACATTCCTCGACACCCAGGGCCGGGTAGTGCTGTCCTACCCACCTGGCCTCTCACCATCGGGCACCGACCTATCCACGCTTCCACACGTGGCCGAGGCCCTGGCGCGCCGGGAAGTGACCGTTTCGGCGCCTTTTCGCGATGCCCTCAGCAACCGGCCGGTGGTGGCCGTTACCGTACCCATCTATGATGCCAACCGCTTTCTGGGATTACTCAGCGGCCTGATCGACTTGAACGGACCGGCCGTTGTCGCGCCCCTCAACCAGGCGGCCGCCTCCGGCCATACCAGCCACGCGCTTCTGGTGGACAGCCAGGGCCGCACCCTCGCCTCTACCCTCCATTTGGCGTTTCTCACGCCTGGCGAGCACGCCAGTTTTTACCGCCGGGCCATCGCCCAGGGACAGCCCGTGGTTGCGACGGTCCCGTTCGAGTTGGACCGGCCCGGTGAGCCAAAGGGCCACCCCCATGTCATGGCCTTTGCCCCTCTGCGCATGGCGCCTTTCGGCGTGGCCGTAGGGGGCGACGTGGACGAGACCTTCGCCGGGGTCCAGCGCCTGCGCCTGGGTCTGGCCCTTCTGACTGCGATTTCTCTCGCCGTCGTCTGGATTGCGACTCTGGTCGGCACCCAGCGCCTGGTGCGGCCGGTGCAGCGCCTGACGGAGTCGGCCCAGCGGATTGCCGCCGGCGATCTGCACACGCCGCTCCAGGCGCCAGAGGGCGGCGAAATCGGCGCAATGGCCAGCGCGTTGGAAAGCATGCGGGCCCAACTCCTGGCCAATATTTCGGAATTGGCCACCTGGAATGAGACCCTGGAAGCCCGCGTCGGCGAACGGACAGAGGCCCTGCGCCACGAGCAGGCTCTGACTCAGCAGCTCTTGCGCCGGGCCATCACCGCTCAGGAAGAGGAACGAGCGCGTCTCTCCCGCGAATTGCACGACGAGATCGGGCAAACGCTGACAGCGGTGCAACTCAGCCTCGACCGCCTGTCCAGGGCGCTGCCGGCCGCCGATATGAGCGCCCGCGAGCGACTGGATCGCACCCGAACCCTCACGGAACAAACCCTGGCCGACCTGCGCCGCGTGATCGCGGCGCTGCGCCCCGGTGTGTTGGATCAACTGGGCCTGGTGCCGGCCCTGGGCTGGGTAGCCGATCACACCCTCCGCCCGCTCGGCCTGCAGGTGAATATCGAGACTAACGGGCTGCAGGGGCGCCTGCCGGGCGAGATCGAAACGATTCTGTTCCGGATTGCTCAGGAAGCCATGAGCAACGCGGTGCGTCACGGCAAGGCCGACCACCTGACGATCCGTCTGGAGCGGATCAATGGGCAGGCGATGATGACCCTCAGCGATGACGGGGTCGGCTTTGATCCATCCACAGTCGTGGCAGCCCCGGATCAGAGCCGTGGGCTGGGGTTGGCCGGCATGCAGGAGCGAGCGTCGCTGGCCGGTGGTCAGGTGGTCGTGGAGAGCGCGCCCGGCCGGGGAACCGCGGTCCGGGTGGTGGTACCATTGTCGGCCGTGATTGAGTAGGCTGCAGCTCTGTTCTCCAACCCCGTACCGCTGTGCGTTCGGGTTGTGAGCTGCTTCGCCTGGCTGCACTCGGCGGGGTCGAGCCGCGCCGCTGTGCGTTTCGACCTCCCGGCCCTCCATTTGCGACATCTCCCCGCCTTCAGATCCTCTCACCGGAACGTCGAGGTCGCGGCAAAACGAAGAACTGAACGTGAAGGCCGGCCCGAACCCGGGCAACCGCTTCCTGAATTACGATCACGGGACGCCGCTTTCTGAGTGGCGCCCGACTGAGACAAAAGCACAGCCGTTCCTGCAAGGAGGAATGAATCAGCCGCTGGCACCCAACCATGGGACAACTCCCGCCTGAATCTTGAGTTTGACCGACTCCTCGAGCCGCAGTACTATGGCTTGGGGGGATCAATCGCCAAGAGAACGAGAGTGAAGCGATGCGCGTTACGCTTCGCCCCAAAATGATGCTGGGGGTGCTCGGACCGCTGGCTGTAGTATTGGCCCTGTTCGCCTACGTCCAGTACTACGTACAACGTCACGTCCTGCTGGATGTTGCAGCCCGCACTGCGACTGACCTGAGTAACGTTATCGAGGGCAGCCTCCAGCACGCCATGCTCACGCGCAACCGGGTTGCGATCCAAACCAGTATCGACGATATCGCGACCAACCCGCAAGTCGTTGATTTGTTCCTCCTGAATCCCGACTCGCAAGTGCGCGCCGGCATCCCGCAGGGGCTGGTAGATCGGCAGTTCAGTAAGCGAGACGCCGGATGTGCCGAGTGCCATGTCCCGGGCGCCCCCCACAAGGGCGAATTCTCCGCTGTCCTGGCCGTTCCCAACGTGGGGCGCGTCCTGCGCAACTGCAATCCCATCGAAAATCGAGAGGCGTGCCATGGATGTCATGACCCGGCGAAGCCGTACAACGGCGTATTGATCACCGACCTGAGCCTCACTGAGCTCGAACGGCAAGCGAGCAACAGCCTGCAACAGTCGCTGCTGTTGTTCGGCGGTGCGCTCCTGCTCGGAGCCGCCCTCCTGGGTGTTACAATGGAACGGTCAGTGGTCCAACCTCTGAGCCAGCTGACCCAGGCCATCCGCGACTTTGACCGCGGCGATTTGGCTCGCCGCGTTCAGATCAACATCAGCGACGAAATCGGTGAGTTGGCCAGAGCCTTCAATCATATGGCCGGCGGTGTCGGAGAAAAGGTCCAACTGGAGCAACAACTTCGCCAACGGACGGTGGAGCTCGAACGGCTCTATACCGCCCTGCAGGAAAAAGAGGCCATGCGCGCCCAGCTCCTGAAACAAATCATCACCGCTCAGGAAGAAGAACGGGCGCGTCTCTCCCGCGAATTGCACGACGAGATCGGGCAAATGCTGACAGCGGTGCAACTCAGCCTCGACCGCCTCGCGAAGACGCTGTCCACTGCCGATGCCGCTGCCCGCGAGCGACTGGATCGCGCCCGAACCCTCACGGAACAAACCCTGGCCGACCTGCGCCGCGTGATCGCGGCGTTGCGCCCCGGTGTGTTGGATCAACTGGGCCTGGTGCCGGCCCTGGGCTGGGTAGCCGATCACACCCTCCGCCCGCTCGGCCTGCAGGTGAATATCGAGACTAACGGGCTGCAGGGGCGCCTGCCGGGCGAGATCGAAACGATTCTATTCCGGATTGCTCAGGAAGCCATGAGTAATGTGGCCCGTCACAGCAAGGCCAGCCGCCTGACGATCTATCTGGTGCAGACCGACGGGCAGGTCACGATGAGTCTGCGAGACGATGGTGTAGGCTTTGATCCGGCATCGGTCGCAACCGCTGGATTGGATCAGAGCCGCGGGCTGGGGTTGGCCGGCATGCAGGAGCGGGCCGCACTGGCGGGCGGCCGGGTGGTCGTGGAGAGCGCGCCCGGCCGGGGAACCGCGGTCCGGGTGTCGATGCCGCTGCCGACTACAACAGAAGAGACGTGAGGCATTCCTGGGGTCCAGGCCGCGAAAGAAAAAGGAACGCTCATAGTGGTGTGGCGTGTGCGAGCGCGACGCGCTCGCACACGCCACACACCCTATTCCATATGAACGAAAAGGGAAGATGAAAGGGACGTCGGGTGGTAAAATCGATTCAGCTGGTAATTGCCGATGACCATGCTGTCATGCGCGAGGGGTTGGCAACGTTGTTGGAGGATGAAGCGGACTTGAAGGTCGTGGGCCAGGCCGGAACTGGCCGCGAGGCCGTGGCCCTGGTTCGCCAGTATCGACCGGACGTCGTTCTGATGGACATCACGATGCCGGACATGACCGGACTGGAAGCGACGCGCCTGATTACGACCGACCTGCCCGAGGTCAAAGTCCTCATTCTCACCATGCACGAGGAAGAGGCCTTCTTCTTCGAAGCCTTGCGGGCCGGTGCGGCCGGCTACATCCTCAAGGGGGTCCAAAGTGAGGAATTGTTCAACGCCATTCGAGCTGTGGACGAGGGGGGTGTCTACCTTCCCGCCAAACTCGCCGGGACCCTGGTGCAGGATTATCTGGAGCGCCATCCTCAGCCACCCTTGGACGACCCTCTCACCTCCCGTGAACGTGAGATTGTGACCCTGATCGCTCAAGGGTTAACCAACCGCGAAATCGCCGAGCGGCTCACCCTGAGCATCAACACGGTCAAAACCCACCGCCTCCACATCTACCAGAAACTGGACCTCCGCGACCGTGCCGGCCTGATCGACTACGCCCTCCGGCGTGGGCTGCTCCTCTCTTGAAGCCCCCACCCACCAGGCCGCCGACTGAGCTCTGCGCCCCTGGGTGTGCTTCAAAACAGGCCGGGTCGTCCCGCAGGGTTCAACGATGATGCGTTCATATTTCTGTACAAGTGGCGCGTACGCGCCACTTGTACAGAAAGTGAGATCCACCATAGGGTTCAACCGCTCGTGACGGATCAAGCCCCTGGAAGTATTGCCTTCCAGGGGCTGACTACTCACCAAGCTTTCGGTTCAGGCCGGGGCGTTCAGTTCTCGACTACCGCCCTATTTCACGACCAGCTTCCCCACCATACCTGCTTCCTTGTGGCCGGGGATCTCGCAGGCAAACTCGTAGGTTCCCGGTTTATCTACCCGAAAGACCTCCGACGCACTTTTGCCGACCGCGGTGTGAATGTGGACCACGCCCTTCTCGGCCATCTCGGACATCTCCGACATTTCCTCGGGATCCATCTCACCCATAGCCTTGGGGTCCTGCACCGCCAAAATGGTAGCCGGCATCTCGTCGATGGCGATCTCGTGCGGAAGCTTGCCCGCGTTGTGGAACACCAGGCGAACTTGCTTTCCTGCCGGGATCGTCACCGTCGCCGGTTCGAAGCCCCACTCCTGGCCGGTCACATCGATTGTCTGGTCCACGGCAGTGGTCCCATCGTCCATCGGGAACTGGGCCCCTCCTTGGTGCCCAGCCTTCTCACCGGCCTCGTGACTGGTCTGCTCCAGAGACGCCGCCGATGCCGGCTCTGTGGTCGATCCGCGCGAACCGCACGCAGTCACCAACAACGCCAGGACGAACACG
Source organism: Ardenticatenaceae bacterium (assembly GCA_027493995.1). Classification (GTDB taxonomy): domain Bacteria; phylum Chloroflexota; class Anaerolineae; order Ardenticatenales; family Ardenticatenaceae; genus DOUV01. The sequence goes on from JAOSJS010000001.1 coordinate 941,929, forward strand.
CTCGGAATGAATAGACCTTTCTTCCACATCTCGACCTCTCTCCTTTCTCCGACCGACCCACGTGCTGTGGGACTGTCCCTGATTGCTCCCCTTCTGTTCGATTTCACTCCCAGTATATCGAACGCCGCCGGCCACCGCATCCCCGGTCCAGGTGATTCCATCACGAAAAAGACACCATCTCGAGATGGTGTCTTTTGGTGAGACGGAGCAGGTTGATTCAGGGTCGGCCGGCTTCCCGTCGCACCTGCCCGGATCGAGCCGGGTCAAAACCCGCGGGGAGCGGGGACCTACTCGCTTCCCGGTTCGTCAACTGTGATCAGCCCTTTGCGAATCGCATACTTGATCAGCTCGCTCCGGTTGTGCAGGTCCAGCTTGTCCATAACGTTTTGGCGGTGGGTCTGGACCGTGTTGGCGCTAATCACCAGCCTCTCGGCGATCTCACGCGTGGTGAGCCCCTCGGCAATAAGGGTCAAAACCTCGCGCTCCCGGGAAGTCAGTTCATCGTAGCCCTCCTGCTCGGATGAGAGGCGGCTCAGGTAATCGGACATCAACTTCCGAGCCATCGTGGGGTACAGATACACCCCACCCTGGTACACAGCCCGGATACCGCTCAACAATTCGTCGGACGAAGCCCCTTTCAGCACGTACCCGGAGGCTCCAGCCTGCAAGACCCGGAAGAAAAACTCGTCGCCTTCGTGCATGGTCAGGACAAGAACCTGCGTCTCGGGCAGGGTGGCCCGGAGTTGGCGGGTGGCTGCGAGCCCGCTCATGCGCGGCATAGTGATATCCATCAGAACAACGTCAGGCTTGAGCTCGCGGGCCTTCTCGTACGCTTCCAACCCATCGCTCGCCTGGCCAACGACCTCGATATCTGGCTCCGCCTCGAGCAGCAGGCAGATTCCTTCCCGCATCACGACGTGATCGTCGGCGACGAGAACTCGAATCGGTCTCACGGCGCACCCTCCTCGAACAATGGCACCTCGACTTCAATCCTTGTCCCCTGCCCCGGCCGGCTGGCGATTCGCGTCTGGCCCCCGATCAGGGACGCCCGCTCCCGTATTCCGATCAAACCCAGTCCGTGGGTACCATCCCGAGCCGGCTGTACGGCGTCTGGGTTGAATCCTTTCCCATCGTCTTCGATGACGAGGCGAATCTGCCCGTCGTGCCGCGCCAGGGAGATGCTCACCCAAGTGGCGCCGGCGTGGCGAGCCACATTTCCGATGGCTTCCTGCGCGATCCGAAACAGTACCGTTTCCACCGTTCCCGAAAGCCGGTTCGTCTGCAGATCCCTGGCCTGAACTTCGTAATCAACCCCGAGGGCGTCCAGGCGGTTCTCGGCACACCAGCGGATCGCCGAGACCAGACCGAGTTCGTCCAGTGCCCCGGGCCGCAGGTCGGCAATGAGACGGCGGATGTCGGTGACAGTCTGTTTGATCAGATCTTGCGTCCGTCCGAGACGCACGCGCACGTCCGAAGCTTCGGCCGGCAGGCTGCGTTGGACGGCCTCCAGACTGATGACCAGCGAGGACAGCACTTGCCCCGTCCCGTCGTGCAATTCCCGGGCAATTCGCTTCCGCTCTTCTTCCTGCACCGTGATCACCCGCGCCAGGAGTTGGCGCCGGACGGCCTCCTGCTCCCGCAGGGCCTCGTTGAGCGTCTCCAACTCCTGAGTCCGCTGCAGGACCCGATCTTCGAGTTCGTCATTCCAGGCCTGGATCTCGCGGAACGAAGCCCCCAACCGGCGGCGCATGCTTTCCAGATTCTGGGCCAACAGCCCGATTTCGCCCCCTTCGCCGATGGCAATGGGCTGATCCAGGTCGCCGCCGGCGATGCGTTGGGCGGCCTGAGTCAGGTTGTTCACTGGCCGCACCAGTTGACGCGCGCCAACCAACGTCGCACCCAGTACCGCGATTAACGAGAGACTTCCCAGAAGCAGGATACCGTTGCGCAATCGGTGCACCGGTGCCAGGGTTTCGGCCGCATCGCCCCCGACGGTCACCCCCCAGGGCACCAGGGTCAGTGGGACGAAGGCCATAATGTGGTGTTGGTGATCCTTATTGAGCGGGACGCTCTGCACCGTTGAGCGCCGCGCCGCCAACATGTGTCGGTAGAAGTCCTGGTGCTCGCCTGGCACCAGGAAGTACCCTGGCGCGGTCGACGCCACGATCAGACCCTCTTCGTTGACGATGAGAGCATGGCCGGTGTGCCCCAGTTGTTGCGCCTTCGTGATGGGTTCCTGGATGCCGGGGCTTGTCAGGTCGATCAGACCGGCCAGGAGGGACATCACGTGACCAGCCTTGTTCCAAATTGGAACGACCACCGCCACGGCAGGTCGGCCGGTGCGCTGGTCCACGAAAGGTACAGAAACTTGACGCTGGCCCGTGGCCAGGGCGCGCTGGATGTAGGGCTCGGCGGACCAGTCGGCCCCGTGCGGCGACAAATTGTAAGGTTCTGTCAGGACGACGTGCCCGGTCTCATCCAGGAAGGCAACACCCAGGGACAGGGTACCGATCCGGCCATAGGCATGCGCCAACATGTGGGTCTCGGCCGCAAAGTTAGACGCGTGCGGATCGAAGGGTGCAAAGTCGGTGGCTTTCTCCAATTCATAGAAGGCCCGGTTGAAGAGCCCATCGATCTCCGAAGCAGCCATCTCGGCAATGACCAGGCGCTCCTGCAGAATGCGGTCGGTGCTATCGTCGATCGCCTGGAGGCTGAGCAGGCTGAAGATTCCGAAAAGTAGCAGAAAACCCCCGGTCAGTACCAGGGCCAACCGTGGCCAGAGCCCCCACTCGTTGAACGGCTTGATTCCTATAGGGAGAACCTCGGGCCACGATCCCAAGCGATCAGACAGTCCTCGCAACATCGGTGTATCGGTCCCTTTGCCAGGCCGGCAACAAATCTCTCTCAGCAGCCAGCCCCCTGCCCCCGAGTTGCAGGCACTCAACGATCCTACTCGGGGAGCGCACCACACCTGGTACGCGCGTGGGTCGCCTCCACCAACCGCTCTGAATTTCGGTGAGCAGACCGTTACAGCGTTCTGGTCTGCCAGGGAACGAGCTGCATAGATTCTTTTTGGGCAGTCTCGCATCATTGTAGGCCACTTTCCCCGACGAAAAAAGGGAGCCGTGCGAGCCCCTCGCCAGGGGCCCGGGCACAAATCGCCTGAGGCAGTGGCCACGAACGCCCCACGAGAAGGCTGCAGTCCGACGAGGTTGCAATCCCTCGACAGCCGTAATCACCCTCCCAGGCCTGCAATATCACCCCAGCAAGGTGAAGGCACTCGCCGCTGTCTATGTTACAGTGAGGGTGTCGACACGATGGTCTGGTCAATGAAATAGGGCTCGTCGCTCGTTGTACTCAAGCACACGCCCGGTCGCACCCGCCTCGAGCCTGATCCTGTCTTCCGTGCCGAACTGGGTACAAGCGAAATGGACGAACGGAGGGGAGAGGCTATGCGAATCACAATGGAGCGAGACCTGTGTACGACGGTGTTGCCCGCCTGCGAGGAATGCTTTGCAACGTTTGTGCTCCACGATTGCTACCCCGATCGGGCCTGCATCACCGAGGTTGTCGATGACGGTCAGGCAGAGGTCACCCTGACCCTCAGGTACGAGGGCCATGAGGAGACCCTGGTGATCACAGACGAGAACCGAGAGTTGCTTGCCTATGAGGGCTGGTCCCAGTTTGTCCATACGGCTCCAGCGTTTGCCCACGTTCAGGACCAACAGCCGCACGGCTGAGTCGTCCGCAGCGGGTGGCACGACCCGACCTTCAGTCTACACGGGTATCAAGCTGTTTGCACGCCGTTCCAGACAGATCTAGAAACGCGTCTCAGGCCTGCTGGCAGGCCATACTGTTCCCCGGCACAAGACCAGTGCGGAGCGAAAAATGGCGAAGAATCAAGTTGAAGCCGTCCCAGAAACAGTGGAAGTCACGCGGCGACGATTCCTCAAGGCGCTCGCAGCCGCCGGCGCCGGCACTGCCTTAGCAGGGTCGTTCGTGGTCGAGCGCACAGAGGCAGATTCACAGACCGGTAGCCAGGAGGCCGAGCGGCAGTGGGCCATGGTGATCGACCTGCGGCGCTGTGACGGGTGCGAAAAGTGTGCCAAGGCATGTAAGAAAACCCACTACCTGGGCGAAGATCAGGACTGGATTAAGGTCTACACTCGGCTCAACGCGGCCGGCGAGGAATATCATATGCCTCGCCTGTGCATGCACTGCGAGAACCCACCCTGCGTCAGGGTCTGTCCCGTTGGTGCGACGTTCAAGAACGCGGAAGGCGTGGTCCTGGTCGATCAGAACAAGTGCATTGGTTGCCGCACCTGTATGGCAGCCTGCCCCTACGAGGCCCGCTACTTCAACTGGCACGAACCACCCCCCGTACCGAGCATCCTTCATCAACCCATGCCCGAGTTTCCGGTACCGCAACAGAAAGGCACAGTGGGAAAGTGCATCCTCTGCGTCCACAACACCTCGGTGGGCAAACTACCGGCCTGCGTTGAGGCCTGCACGATGGAGGCGCTGTACATCGGCGACCTGGAGGCCGACGTGGCAACCAACAGTCGCGAAACCGTCAAACTGTCGAAGTTCCTCCGAGAGAACGACGCCGTCCGGTTTCGAGAGGAACTCGGCACCGAGCCGCGCGTGTATTACATCCCCGGTCACGGCCAGGATCTGGATTTCTAGCCGCATTGATATGGTCGCTTCTTGAGGAGGCAGATTATGACCCATGAGGAGGATCGTCGTCTGGAAGATGTACGGGAGGCCGCGCTGCGCCCCCTTGCGCCCAGCGGCCGGCGCTTTTGGGCGCTGATGGCCGGGCTGGGGCTGTTGGCTGGCTGGGGTGTGGTGGCCTACATCACCCAACTGGTCAAGGGTTTAGGAGTGGCAGGCTACTCAGATAAAGCCTTCTGGGGGATCTACGAAGCGAATCTGGTCGCCTTCATCGGAGTGAGTTACGGCGGCGCGCTGGTGTCGGCCATCCTGCGCCTGACCCAGGCCAAATGGCGCGCGCCCATCACGCGCATGGCCGAGGCCATGGCGTTGTTCTCCCTCCTGATCGGGGCGCTCTTCGCGATCGTTCACCTGGGCCGGCCGGATCGCATCTGGCGCATGGTCGTCACCCCCAACATCAGCTCGCCAATTATCTGGGACTTCGTCGCCGTCATGATGTACTTGGGTGCTACTCTCATCTTCCTGTTCCTGCCGCTGATCCCCGATATCGCGGTTCTCCGCGACCGATTTCAGCAGCAGGGCGGCTGGCGGGCCCGCCTGTACCGCGGGCTCGCGCTCAACTGGCGGGGTCTGCCACGGCAGGTTCGTCTGCTCGAGCGGGGGATGACAACGGTTGCCATTCTGATTATCCCGATCGCCGTGATCGTTCACTCGGTGCTGAGTTGGGCCTTCGCCGTGACCGGGCGACCTGGCTGGCACAGCACGATCTTCGCGCCCTACTTTGTCGTGGCAGCCCTCTATTCGGGCGTGGCTCTGGTCATCCTCGTGGTCGCCGGTTTCCGCCAAGGGTACGGGCTCGAGCGCTACATCACCCTCAAGCATTTCCAGAATTTGGCGTACCTGATGCTGACGCTTGACCTGCTCTACCTGTACTTCACCTTCACCGAGTTGCTCACCGAAGGCTACGTCATGACTGAGGATATCGTGCCGGTGCTCGAAGCCTTGCTTGTCGGCCAGTATGCACTGTTCTTCTGGCTCTTTATCCTCGGCGGCGGAATTCTGCCACTCCTCCTCGTGGCGGTCCCCAAAACCCGAACGATTCCTGGCATCGTCGTCGCGTCGACCCTCGTGGTGGCCGGCATGTGGTTGAAGCGGCTTCTCATCGTCGTACCTGCCGTTGCCCATCCGCTCATTCACCAGGTCGTCGCCGGGGCCTGGGGCGCCTTCCGCCCCACCTGGGTGGCAATCGGGATTACGGTCGGGGCTGCGGCAGCCATCCCACTCTTGCTGATGCTGTTCTTCAAGTTCTTCCCAATCCTGGCCATCTACGAGATGGAGGAGATCGCCGCGGAGGAAGTCCACTACGCCGTGACATCACCGCGCCCCGCTGGCGGTATGCTATCAGAAGGAGGGGTAACCCAATGAAAAAACTCGCGCTTGTTCTCATCGCCCTCGTCCTGGTCACAGCAGGAGTCACCGTGGCTGGGGCAAATCCGGCCTTCGCCGATGGGCCGTCGAAGGCCGTGTCAACCAAATTGACGCTGAATGGCGTCGCCGAAACGCAGACCAAGGGGTGGCTGTCGGTCAGTGCAACCCTCACGACCGATGACGGCCAGCCTTTGAGCAATCGTCTCGTGACTTTCTCTCGGCAGGTCGACTTCTTTGGCTCCCGTGAGATCTCCCTCGGCACGGCGACCACCGACGCAACCGGTGAGGCGGTGCTTGTGTATCAGCCCGCCCAAGACGGGAGGCAAGAGGTCAAGGCGAACTTTCGTGGCGACGAGGGCTACGCCGGTGCCGAGACGAGTAACACCATTGAGGTCAGCGAGGCGATAGAGCGCTTCGAACCACAGCCGGCATTGCCGCTTGCCTCGGTCCGCAAGTGGCTGACAGCAGGTGTCGCCATTCTGGTGGTGGCAGTCTGCGCCGTTTTGTTCGGGGTATTCGCGACCACCCTGTGGGGAGTCTGGATCGCCGGCCGTTCCCTGGAATCTGTTCGCCAAACCGCGCCGCAACCGGCAACCCCGGCCGTCGAGTCATCCCACTAGGAGGTGCCGACCGGTAGACCCAATCTCGATGTCCGCCGATCCATAGCCAGACTTCCTGTTGATTCTATCATCGTCGCTCATATTGGTGTAGCGTGTGCGAGCGCCTCGCGCTCGCACACGCTACACACCCTATTCCATATGAGCGATCATCGTAAAAGGAGGAAAACACTTTATGAAAACCCGTCGCTGGTGGCACACGTTCGCGATGGTAGCAGTTCTGGCGCTCATCCCTGTTCTGGCCGCCTGTCAGTCGGGGCCGGCGGCGGCCCCAGCACAGCCGACCGCCGCACCGCAAGCCGAGAATCTCTTTCTGATGGTCGATATGGTCCAGGGGTCGAAGAACGTCCCGCAGGATCAGAAAGCGCTCAAAAGCTGCGTGTTGACCAGTCGATTCCCGCGCAACTCAGAGATCGTCTGGCGCGCAAGAGTGTTCGACCCGCGCACCGGTGAGTTGATGGACGACAAGGCGCTCAGCAAGGTTGAGGTCCAGCTTGCCAATGGCGAGACCCTCGAGATGGGCTACGGCCATCATCCCAAGGACCCGCCCGGCGAAGCCTTCTGGACTGCCTCGTGGGTCGTGCCCAAGGATCAGGCGACCGGCACACTGAACTACTCTGTCGTCGCCACGAGCGCCGATAGCCGGAGCGGCGAGTTCAAGCCCTTCTCGACCAAACCGTCCCTCCTGACCATCACCGACGAGGTCCTTCCTGACGTGACAGAAGGATAGTCCTTCCGACGAGCTTGAAACCGAGCCGACGTATCGGCACGCATTCGGCGGCCCTGGAGCCGCGTTGCGCCAGGGCCGCCCCAAGAACCTGGCCGGCTGAGCTGGACAGGTCCTCCTGAGGAGGTGCAGTGATGCAACCACACACCGCGAGGTGCAACAGCAGTCGTAAACTGCCCCACCAATTGTTCGCATTCGGCCTGCTTCTGCTGCTTGGCATGGCTGGGTTGACCGGCTGTCAGCCAGGAGCCGGAGCCGCCGCCCAACCACTCTCTTCGTCGGACGAGGCCAGGCCCGCGAGGCAGGGCGTGGCTGTGACAGCTGTCCCGACCAGAGAGAAACCGGCCGCCGGCTACTCCGCGAAACTGGAATTCACCCCTCCGCGCGCCGAGGTGGGGTCTACCGTCGAGGTTCATGGCACGGACTACCCCGCCGGCGCCGAGGTGGAGTTGGTCTATTACACGGTCAAGGGCCGATACGAGTTGGAGGGCGGGACTGAATTCGTCGGCCAACGCTACGATGAGCGCTCGCAAGTCCTGGCAACCGTCCGCGCCGACCAGTCCGGGGCAATCAGTTCGGAGTTGGAGGTGCCACTCGACTACGGTGGTTCCCATGACGTACGCGGGCGGGTCAACGGTGAGGAGATTTCCCAGGCGAGCCTGACGATCCAGCCGACGTTTTCACTCACGCCTTCAGAAGGTCCCGTGGGTACCCCTATCGAACTGCGTATCGCCGGCGTGGATTGGCAGAGCAACATCAATACCTGGCACGTCCTCTACGACAATCGCTACTTTGGCTTCATGTCTGCAGTGACGACCCAAGGTGTGGCCGTCGCCCGTTTCCGAGCCGCCGGACCGGTCGGGACGCACGCCATTTCCGTATGGCACAACTCGTTCAACTCGATCCCCTATTTGAACTGGCAGCAAGGCCCCTACAAGGACGTACCGGGTGGCGAATTTACGTTCCGGGTCACCGAGGATGCCGGTCCGCCACCACCGTTGGTCGAAGATTTCTCCGCCACTGACAGTCCCTGGGACTCGAGTGTGCGAGGTCCGGGAGCGCTAACCCTGGAGCTTGACCGTGGGACCGTTGGTCAGCAGACCACCCTGCGCGGTCGTAACCTACCGGCCAATGCAAACTTGAGCGTGCAGTGGTGGACAATGGTCGGCAATCGAGTATCGGCCAGCGGCTTCAGCGAGGAATCGCGTGAACTGGGGAGTGCCCAGACCGGCCCCGACGGCACATTCGCCCAGGAATTGACAATTCCGGATGATCTGGGTGGTCAGCACCGTATCGAGGTCATCATGGGCGATAAGTCGCTCGCCTCGACCGGCCTGGTCATCGAGCCCTCGGTTGCCTCTTTCGGCCCAACTCGCGTGCATGCAGGCGAGGAAATCAAGCTCCATCTGAAAGGGGTCGGCTGGACCACGTACGATAACACCTACACCGTGACCTACGACAATGCCTACATCGGGTATGTCTGCGGGTTTAGCACGAACGGCGATGTCCAGTTCAGTATCACCGCCTCGGGAGCGCCAGGGACCCATATCATTGATCTGTACCCAACCATTTACAAGGGCCAGGATCCAAGACCGCGAGTCTATTCAGTGCCCCAACTCACCTATGCGACCGACCATCCCCAGCGCATTACCCCGGCGATTCGCCTCGCAGTGGAGATCGTCGGGGAGTAGGGCTTTCAAATGCAGATGTTCAGGTGGTCCGCGTACGATCACCGCCCTAAATCGTCGCTCTACGAGTAGCGCTTGACAGGCGTGAGCGGCATCGGAGAGGCCCCGCCCGAGAGGTGCGGGCCTCTTCTTGTTACGACGAAGATTCAAACCGCTCGATCCACGGAACCGCGCCCCGAGCGTGCTGCAAGAACAGCGAATCGGCCCCTCTGGTTGCTCCCGGGCCCTCGGTACAAATATTGCTTTTACCGGGTTGTTACACGTTGCCGCTCACGAACGGACTTGTTAGGATCCTGGCAGGGAGGATTCCTCAACGACCACAATCGATCAAGAGCTGTGTGTGAGGAAGAGATGATCGACGTAAAGGTGGAAAGTGTCCAAGACCTGTTCTTGCACGAGTTATCCGACCTCTATGATGGCACCCAGAAAATAGCGCTGATTCTTCTGCAGTTGGTGAACGAAGTGGATAACGAGCGGGTCAGGAGTGTCTTTCAGGAGCACGAACGAGAGACCATCGAGCAGATCGAGACGGTGGAGCGCTGTTTCGAGATTCTCGGCACCCAGCCCAAGCGGATGATGTGTTGCGGCGTCCACGGGCTCAAAGAGGAGCACCAGAACTTCGTGAAGAATAGTCCCCCCAAAAAGCTCCTGACCATGTTCGATCTGGGTGCGGTGGCCAAGGCTGAACACTACGCGATCGCGTCTTACCGGACTCTCATCGAGAAAGCAAACCTTATGGGTCAGCAGGAATGTACCCGACTCCTCCAGAAGAATCTCGAGCAGGAGGAGGCAATGGCCCGTCGGGTTGAGCAACTCGGGCGCGAGCTCGGCCAACAAACGATCCCAGAGGCGGTGGCAGCACCCGACATGGAAGGTTAGAAGTTCGGGCACCCGGCCGGGGTGACGGCGGAGAACTCGCGGCGGGCCAGGGCAAAGGGGTGTCCTGGCCCGTTCATTCGATCCCCGGGAATCAAACAAACTGCGTCCAAACGAATTCCACCGCCAGATGGGCAGCTCACCTATTGAGCACCCACACCCTGCGAACAGCCTGCGGTCAATCGTTGCCAGACACACGGAAGGAACGCCGGCTCGGGCCGGCGTTCCTTCCGTGCGACCCTCGCGGGGCGGGCTGCTTGCAGGAGCAATTCACCCGGTAAGCTTCCTGGAGCGGCTACACGGAGAGGAGCCGATCGAAAAAAGATCGATAACGCCGTAAGGCCAGGCGGAGATCCTCAGTATCGACATCATCGCCCCGGCTCCAGTGAGTCTCGAGGTTGGCCCGCTCGTCAGCGAAGACCTCGGCCAGGCGCTTCATGACCTCAGCGACGAGGGCGTCCGCCTGCTCGACAGCCTGCCGGGGCTCATCTACGAATCCAGTCTGGATAGCATCCCAACGAGACCGAAAGGCCTGTGCTTCGTCGTCAGAAAGCAACGAGACCGGTTGTGTCTCAGACCTCTCCATCCTCGAAGCCGCGCTGGGTCCATCGGACGGAACAGGCGGCTCTGTCCTCTCGACGGGCTCGGGCACTCGCTCGTGTTCAAAACTCCGTTGCTCAGCAGCAGCAGCCATGTCGGCGGTGCTCAATTGCCCCTTCTGGGGTTGCTCGTTCATGGCAGTACCTCCTCCCGCTCGCGCTCCCCAGTCTCGAGGAGTTCTTCGAACAGGGCTCGATAGTAGACAATCGCTTTTCTCAGATCCTCCGTGCTCGCCTCGCCTCGTTGATTTGCGAGCGCAATCGCGTGGGCGCCGCGGTAGTTCGACACAACGTCAGGATGGTCGACGGAGATGTCAGCGGCCCGTTGCTCGAAGTCGGCGACCGGATATCCACGAACTCGCATCACTTCGGTGACAAGTCGATCGGCCTCCTTGATGGCCGCACTGGGATCGTCCACGAACAGGGCCTGGGTCGAATGCCACGCCTCGGCAAAGCGTTTGCGCTCCTCAGGCGAGAGGGAACGAATGTTGAGACGCTCGACGCGCTCCTGGCGTGTCTCGAGTTCCTCCTCGGCACGGCGTTGGTCGCCGATCGCCTCCACGGCGCGATTGTACTCAGGGCCGAAGCGCTCGCGGAGTTCTTGGGTCCGGCGCCGCCGTGTGAACGCCCACGCAGCGATGCCAATCGCAATCAAAAGGAGGACAGCAAGGAGAATCAGTACTGTACTTTCCATCTCGACTCCTTTCCATTTCTGTCAGAGCCGTCGCTCAGACCAGGTCTGTTGCGCCGGTCCGATACAGTCCACCAGCTACAAAAGCAATCCGTGTGCCACATCCGTGGACGCTCATCGCACTCGACCACCATCAACGAGCCGGTCTGCTGCCGCGACCGCGCATCAGCACAGCGGGTCTCTCTCTTCGGGGGCTGCTAGCAGAGGTCAGGCGCCGGGTAGAAGCTATTGATACGATACGCCGAAAGAGACCGAAAGGAGGATATCCACACAGGCATCCCCTTTTCACAATGGGTACCATCGGCTCAGTGCTGCGTGGGTCAACGGTCCTCTTGTGGTGCGAGGCTTCTGCCGCTACACTCAGGGCACCACGTGCGGCTGCACAGCCAGGAGCACTGCTCAGGAAGGACCGTCTGGCATGGATGTGGCCCAGCGCTTAGTGCAGCACTTTGAAGAAGATTCTCCGTTTGTCCCATCCCCGCCCACAACAATCGCCGAGACCGGTCTCACCGAAAGCTTTCTCACCGAATTGGTGCTCAAGCTCCTCTACGTCAGGGGGGTCCTTTCCGGATACGAGGCGGCTCGGGAGACGGGCCTGCCATTGTCCGGCATTATTGAGGAGAGCCTCGACGGATTGCGGCGGGAACATCTCATCGAGGTCCGCGGCGCCGGGCCGGGCCTCTCGACAAGCGGCTATCAGTACGTCATCAGCGAACGCGGCCGGCAACGCGCTCGCGAGGTGATGGCGATCAACGGGTACGTCGGGGTCGCGCCGGTGCCTCTGCCTGCCTATCGGTCGGCGGTCCAGCGCCAGTCGTTGGCCGCCGGCAGCGTCAGCGAACGCGACGTGCGGCAGGGCCTGGCCCACCTGGTGCTGCGCGAAGAGGTGCTCCGCCAACTGGGGCCCGCCGTGAACTCGGGGCGCTCGATCTTCTTGTGGGGGCCGACGGGCAACGGAAAAACCGCCGTCGCCGAAGCGATCGGTCGCATCTTGCCCGGGACGATCTACATCCCCCTTGCACTCTTCGTCGGCGGCGCCGTCATCCGGCTCTTTGATCTGCACGCTCACTGGCCGATGGAGAGCCGGAGTACACCCCGCAGCGGGGCTCTCAAGATCGACGGCCGCTGGGCCCGCATCCGCCGGCCCCTCATCGTCGCCGGCGGCGAGCTGACGATGCAAAGTCTGGACCTGGTGTACGATCCCACGACACGGACCCACGAGGCCCCGTTTCAGCTCAAAGCCAACAATGGACTCTTTCTGATTGATGATTTCGGCCGTCAGCAGGTTCGCCCGCGGGATCTCCTGAATCGCTGGATTCTCCCGCTCGAGCGGCGGGTGGATTATCTCACCCTCACCACCGGCAAGCAGATCGAGGTCCCCTTCGATCCCTTGATCCTCTTCTCAACCAACCTTGACCCCGACGACCTGGTTGACGAGGCGTTCTTGCGCCGGATTCGCTACAAGATCTACCTGCCTGATCCGACGTTCAACGAATTTCGTGAGATCTTCAAGCGCCTCTGTCACGCCCGAGGCATCCCCTACGATGACCGCGCGCTCGCCTACCTCGTGCGGGAATATTATCTCAAGCCCAACCGGCGTATCCGGGCCTGCCACGCGCGCGACGTCGTGGACGAACTGGTGGACATCGCCCGTTTCCAGCTCCAGCGGCCCCTGCTCACCAAAGAGCTGATTGACGAAGCCTGCCAATCCTACTTTGTTCGCGCGTGAGTGCGATCGCCCCGGCCAGCAGCACCAACCGTACGGAGCGGGGGAGAGCGAGCCCGGCCAGCGCCCGCTCTGGAATTGCCGCCCTCCACGTCCACGCATTCAGGAAAACAGAGCAAGCGGCTGCCGGAGGTCCGGCAGCCGCTTGCCGAGGGCACCGGTTTAGCGTCCGACTACGCGCACGTTATCGAACTCACCGGTCAGCGTGGCCGTGCCTTCATTCGAGGCAACCAGGCCGATGTCTCCGGCCAGGTAGGCTCCGTCGCGCGTCTGGAAGAGGAGAGTGTCATTGGCTTCGAAGCGAAGATTCTCGCCCACCGCCTCGATAGCCAGGCGATTGCTCGTCAGACCGGACTGGATGGCTGACGACAAGGTCCAATCCTGCAACGTGCGCCAGCCACTGCCCTCCTGGGCGCGGACACGGTAGTTCCCGAACTGGTCGATCTCGAAAAGGTAGAAGTGTTGGGCATCCTGCAGCCGAGCAATCAGGCCCAGGCCTTGCCCGGCCGCCTGCGGCTCCACCCACAGAACATCAGCTTCATAGCGAAAGTTGGTGAACTCGCGCCCGCTCTGAGTCCACCAGATAGTGCCCGGGGCGAAGAGGACAATCTGGTAGCGGCCATTCACCACCATGCCACGCTGCTCAACCGTATCCACCGTGACCCAGCCGGCATCATTGGTGCTGAAATCATCCTGGAAAAGTAGTGGGCCTGGCCCAGGTGCGCCTGGTGGCGTTGGGCTGGGAGCCGCGGGGCCAGTCGCGGTAGGCCCCGGCAGCGCGGGGGCGGTCCGCAAGGGTGTGACGGTGGGCAATAGCACCAGGCGGGGGGTTGGCGTGGCGGCTTCAATCGGACCCGGTGCCTGGCCCCCCCCGGCTGTAGACGCCGACGGAGGGAGACCCAGGCTCACGATCACGTCCACAGCTGTCCCGGTAGGGACCTGGAGACCAGCCCGCGGGTTCTGCTCGAGCACGAGGCTGGAGGGCACTGTCATGTCGTGGGCCTCGCGAATCGTCCCCAGCCGCAGGCCGGCCTGAATCAGTATCGCCTCCGCCACGTCTAACCGTTGGGCATAGAGGTTGGGAATGGTCGCCAACGCCACAGGAGTCGGCTCGAGGGCCAACGTGACACTGATGACGCGACTGGCGGGGGCGAGGGCCCCGGCCGGTGGCTGCTGCGCCAGGATGGTGTTGGGCGGCTGGCTACTCCCACTTTGGGCGCCGGCGATGGCAAGGGTGTAATTATCGCGCCCGGCCAGCACCCGGGCCTCATCGAACTGCAGGCCCGTGACGTCGGGAACGCTGGCAACAGCCACCGGGGGGGTGGTCGGCCGGCGAGCAAGCTGAACCAGGAGTGCGCTGAAGAGACAGAGCAACACAAGCATTGACCCAATCAACGCCGGGACCACCCAACTCGGGCGCTCGCGCCCTGGGGCTGGCACGCGCTCGACAACGGGGACCACGGCGGTCCGCGCTGGCGAGACGCCGGGCGTTGCGGCGGCCTGCCGCAGGGCCGTAACGAAGGCCCCCGCATGCGGCGGGCGCACGGCCGGGTCGCGGCCCAGCGCCCGCAAGAGCACTCGCTCGACGGTGGGCGGGATGTCGGGATTGTAGCGACTGGGCGCCAGCGGCACGTGGGTCAGCCGGGCCAGCACCGGGTCGTTCGCTGCGACGCTAAAAGGATGGTCGCCCGTGAGAAACTCGTAGAGGATCAGGCCCAACGCGTAGACATCGACAGTCGGCGTTGGCGGTGGGGCCACCGGACCGAGCTGTTCGGGTGCCAGGTAGCGGGCGATCTCATCCGGCAGCGCGTGGGGTGTCTCGCTGGTGGCAGTGACGATCTCCCCCAGCTCCCAATCGGTGATGAAGACGCTCATACCACCGTCGAGCGTGTCGGCGATGAAGATTGAGCCGGGGTTGAGCGCACCGTGGCTGACGCCGCTGCGGTGCGCCGGCACCAACGCCCCGGCGATGGCCTGGATCAGGGCGAGGGCCTCTTCGATTGGCAGGACACCGCGCCCGGCAATGGAATGTCGCAGGGAGACGCCTGGCGGCGGAGTCTCAACCTGGAGCAACTCATCCCCGGTGGCACTGAAGGCCAGCACGGTGGGAACGGCCGCGTCACCCAACGCTCGAACACTCTGGAGCTGGTGCTCCCAGTTCTCGACAAAATCCGGGTCGCTCGCCAACGGACCACGAAGCTGTTTGACGACCACCCGCTGCCCGGTGTCGAGATCGATCGCGTCGTAGGTCATGACCGGACCCCGACGAGCAACGAGCTCAGTGACACGGAAACGGTCTTCGATGAGGCGGTCAATCATGGTGATGTGCTCTTCGGAAGGGAGCCTCGCGCACCGGCTGACACAAAAAAGGCGCGCGATGCGCGCCTTGGAACGGGCCGCGACCGGCAGCGCCGTGCCTGAACGCGGCCCGGCCTACTCCTCGTCTTCCTCGGTCAGACCCAATCGATCATACAGCCGCTGTTTAATCTGTTCGTTGAAGACCTGCCACTTGAGCCGGCGATAATCGTCGTTCCGGCTGCCCGAGAGGAAGCCGACTGGGATCTCAAACCCCCCGGCCTCGCGCTTGCCACCCCCAAAGTATTGACCGCGGGAGCCGCGCCCGAAGGTGCTCTTGAGGAGTTCGTCAGGATCAATCGTCACCTTAACCGTTCGGAGTGACCCCGCGATCGTTTCCTCCCCATCATCCCCGACCACCAGCCCATAGACGATGGCGGTGTGCACGTTCTCCTCCGTCAGGAGAAAGTCGGCCGCCTGGGGGATGGCATCGCGGTCCTCGGCCCGCAGATAGCCAATCCCACTGATGCTGAAATTGCGACGAATCTCTCGATCCTGAAGGGCGCGTTGGATCACCTCCATGACTGCGTGCGAGCGCGCCTGGCTCATCACTTTCTCAAGCAAGGCCGGGTCATGGAAGCGGCTGAGGTACGCAGCCGCCTGAAAGTCCTCCGGGTGCGCGCGCACAAACCCGCCCGTCTCCGTGAGAATCCCGTGCATCAGAGCTGTGGCGAGACGAACGTGCTCGCGGCGCTCGGGGGAGAGCTGGAGCATGCCGTCCCGGACGTAGCCGACGTAGATCGTCGCGGTCGCGCCGATTCGACGGATGTCAGCGAACTCCGGCTCGATGACGTCCTGCGACTCATGATGGTCAACGATGATCAGCGGCGGCACACCAGCCGCACGCAGCGGCTCAAGAAGCAAAGTCGTCGTGCCCTGGTTATCGACAAAGACCGCCCCATCGAACTGGTCGAGCTCAACCTCGTCGTTGTAGCGCTGAAGCTGAATCTCAAGCAACCGCACCAGGGCCAGGTTCTCTTGATGGCTGATCCGGCCGCTGTACAGGATGGCGCACTCGATATCGTAGCGCTGCGCGATCAAGCGATGAGCCCACCCCGATGCGATCGCGTCCGGGTCTGGATAGTCTTGAAGGATGACGGCGTGGCGCTCGCCGCGGTGCCGTTCCAGAACTTGAGCGATAGGAGGGAGCTCGATTGGAGTGCTTTGCCCGTTTGGTGATGTCTGACCTGGTGAAACTTTAGTTTCTGCCATTCGGTTCTGCCTACTCCTCCGGCGGAGTGCAGCGAGATTATAGCATGCCCCCTGCCGGGGGGAAAGGGACCTGATCGGGAGGACCCGGCCCGACACGGCTGGATACGGTAGAGCCGGCACACTCGACGTGGTGTTGATGCCGGCCGTCACCAGCCAGAGCTGGCTCCACATCGAGCTGACGCGCCCGACGCAAACGGCAGCGACAGGGGCTGCCAGAGCCACACCGCACCGCACGGCGGCTCGCCGCAGGCTCAGCGGCTCGCCCAGCGCTTTAGTCAAAGGTTCCGACGATACGCACAATGAGCGTCGGGTTGAGGCAACGAGGGCAAACCTGCGGACGAATCTCACCCCGCTCGCTGGCCGCCACCTGGGTAAGCGTAAGATCAGGGTAGGTCTGGTTGGGAGGAGAAAGAAGAGCCTCGCAGTGGGGACAGCGAAATTCAGGTCGCTGATCTTCCCGTTCGAGATCGGAGCGGGTAAGAACGACATCGACGAGGGCCTGGCAACTCGGGCAGGCAGTGACCACCGCCAGCCACCCGCTTGGGTCGCCCGCCGCAAAAGTGGCTGTCGCCCCCAATGACAGGTTGTGCACTTCGTAATTGCAGGTGAGGCACACTGCGTCAAGCAGAAGTCCAGCACTCATCTTCTCTCCTCCGGATCCGCTCGTGGCGACCTGCGACCGGAGTGTGTTCCTGACAGAGTGGAAGCAAGATAGGTGCCGCGCCGGGACGGGGCGCGAGGACCCGGCCCGCCCGGCGGTTCTGCGGCCTGCTACTCCTCCTTCGTACCTCCGCCACCGAATCCGGCCCGCTCGACAGCACGCCGTAGATCCTGCTTGAACTGAGCCAACACCTCGTCCCCACGCGCCGCGTCCATGCCTTGGAGGCGGAGAACGTAGGAGGGGTGAAAGGTCGCCAGGGTCGGAATCCCCCTCGGGCCGTCGCGCCACTGCCCTCGCCCGGCCGTAATCTTGAAGTTTTTTCCCAGAATGGCCCTGGCGGCGGTGCCGCCCAACAGGACAAGCACCCTCGGGTGGACGATCTCCAACTCACGCTCGAAGAAGGGCCAACTGGCCCGCTGCTCGGCCGCGGTCGGAGGGCGCGTGCGCACCGAGCGACCGCTGCGAGTGAGCGGCCATACCTTGACCACGTTGCTGATCCAGACCTGGTCGCGGCTGACGCCCAGTTCGCCCAGGGTCTCATTCAGGAGCGCCCCACTCGGACCGACGAATGGTTCGCCCTGGCGCGCCTCCTGCGGCCCCGGCGCCTCGCCCACGATCATCAAGGGCGAGGTCGGATCGCCGACGCCGAAGACCACCTGAATCTGATCTTGATCCAAAGTCAGTGTCAAGGCCGCGACCGTTTCGTCGCGCAGAGCAGCGATAGCTTCTACGGCACTCATAGGAAAGGGATTCTCCTTTGAAGCGAACGAAAACTGGCTCGCGCGGAGCCGCCAACAGCCTCGATCTGGTCTCGTGAGCCTCGCAGGGTCCGCTCCTCATCGGTGGCGATAGTCGTCACCGGGTCACTCTGGTTCACCCGGCACCGGCCCTCACCAGACGTCGCCACGCTGGTGGATCACTTTGGCTGAATACCAGTTCCCGTGCGACGGACGATGGTCCCGCTCAACGGAAGGATGGAGTCCGAGGGGAAGAGGCCGGGGAGGCATAGACGCCCGCTAACATGGCACGGGGAATGCTGAGCGTAACGAGCGTGTCAACGCTGTCGGGGCGGGGCTGAACGGTGATATCGCCGCGAAACTCGCGCTCGACCAGATCCCGGCAGATGTGCAGCCCGGTGTTGGCATCACGCTGCAAGTCGAAACCGGCAGGCAGGGAACCGCGGCTGCGGACGAGGATGTAGTACGAATCGGCCTCCAGGCCCGTGGTAATGTCGATCTGAGGGTGCGGCGAGGTACCGTGGCGGATGGCATTGTGGACCAATTCGTGCAGGATGATGCCTAAGGTTTGGGCCTGTTTGTCCGTGAGTTCAGCGTCGGTACCATGCAGGGTGAAGGGCATGCCGCCGATATCGAACCGCACCTGACTGATCGTATGGTGAGTGACGCGTTGAATGAGCGAATGGACCGAGATTGTCAGGGCGAGATGGCTGGTGAGGTATTTCTGGAGCGAGGCCATGCTCTTGATCCGCTGCAGTGAATCGTGGAGCGCCTCGGTGGCCTCAGCACTCTTCCGCCGGGTCCCGATCTGCATCGTTAACAGGCCAATAATCCCCTGGAGACTGTTGCGGACCCGGTGTTGGACCTCGCCGAGCAGGATGTTCTTGATCTCCAACTCGCGTTGGACCTCCCCGTAGAGACGCGCCCGGTCGATGGTGACGGCGAGTTGCGAACCGATGCTGTCCAGGAGCTCAGGCCGAGACGCCCGGTACGCGGGCGAGAGTCCCACAAGCACGAGCGTGCCCACGGCCGGGCCGTGCGAGCGCAGCGTGATCTGCACTGTACCGTCCTCTGGCAGCGTGGCTGGCCAGACGCCATGCGTGACTTCCATCGCCTCGGGCGTTCCCTCGAAGATGCTGAACCGACCGGCGCGAGCGTGCATGAGATCGCAGAGGGTCCGGAGGGCCGTCTCGAGGAGCGTCGGCAGATGCAGAGTGCCGGTGGTGCTGAGCGCGAGCGTGTTGAGCAGCAAGAGCTCATGGTTGCGCTGTTGCAGTTCGACCTCATTGCACCGCGCCCGGAGCAAACTTTTTAGGCGCGC
The DNA here is from genome assembly GCA_027493995.1 of Ardenticatenaceae bacterium. GTDB lineage: Bacteria > Chloroflexota > Anaerolineae > Ardenticatenales > Ardenticatenaceae > DOUV01. Next base: position 961,241 of record JAOSJS010000001.1, read on the forward strand.
CAGCAGGACGTCGTTGACGAAGGGCTTGCGTACATAGTCGTCGGCGCCCGCCAGCAGGCCGCGCACCTCATCGTGCGACGTCATATAGACCGCTGTGATGAGAATCAGGGGAGTCTGGAGGTGGTGAGGGAATTGGCGGATCGCCCGGCAGATGTCGTAGCCGTCACGGTCTGGGAGGCTGACATCCAACAGGATCGCGTCCAGCGGCGTCCCCTCGAGTACGGCCAGCGCTTGAGCGCCCGACGCAGCCTCAATGACAGTGTAGCCGATACCGGTAAGAAGCGTACGCAGAAAGAGCCGGGTGTCGGCCTCGTCATCCACAACGAGGATACGGACATTCACCTGGCACTCTCCCCACTCCGCTGCTCAGCCGGCATGTGGGAGGTACAGCTCATGATTGTTCCAACAACTCGGCCGCCTGGATGATACTCCGCGCGATCTCCGCCATTTTGACGCGGCGACTCCGAGCTTGCTGTCGCAGGCGGATGTAGGCATCCTCCTCGGAAAGGTTCAGGCGCCGCATGAGGATTCCCTTGGCGCGCTCGACAAGCTTGCGGTCCGCCAGGGCTTGCTTGAGCGACTCCACTTCCTCGGCGAGACCCTGCAACTGGCGAAAGCGGCTGATCGCCAGTTGGATCGCCGGACGAAGCTCGGCCTCGTCCACAGGCTTCACGAGGTAGGCCTGGACACCGGCCTCGTCAGCCTCGGCGACAAGTTCGGGATCACTGTAGGAGGTAAGCAGGATGATCGGCGCGGCCTTGTCTTGCATGATGGTGCGACTGGCGGTCAGCCCATCCATCTCTGGCATCTTGATATCCATCAGGATGAGGTCCGGATCGACACTTTGCGCCAGGCGGATCGCATCAGCACCATTGCTGGCTTCAGCCACGACCCGGTGCCCCAAGGCTTCCAGTTGGGTCCGCAGGCTTAAGGCAACCAGGCTATCATCATCCACAATCATAATACGTAAACTTGACATGTATTCCGTCTCCTCGTGAGGACGCCGCAAGCGGAGGAGTCATGACCGGTAAAGGCCCACCTCACACGGGGGGGGAGCGACGCTCATTGTAACATGCTCGCCGCACGGCCGCAAGGGGGCGCAGTGACTGCGCCAAAAAAGTGTTTCGCCAGGGGTCGGTGAGTTTTAGGGCGAAGTCTCTCCCGCTTGCAGCCGAGAGAACGATCAGCACGCCTTGCCATCAGCGCTGGTCCCCCGGTCAATCCAGAGAGGGATTGCAGGCCAGTTTTTGGGCGTGCTATAATTTTATCCAGAGCCCACGATCACTCCTCTGTAGGGTGCAGTTATGAAGGAGGCAAGATGGACCCGAACGCGTTGCTTACCGACTATGCCCACATGGGTCACCTGGCGGAAAGCACCCGGGCTCTCTTGGCCCTACTTTTGGATCAAGGCAGCCTGCCGCCTGAGCAGCGCGATGTGCTGGACGAAACTCTCTTGCACTTGACGGACGTTCGCGAGGGCTTGATCCTCAGCCTGCGCGCAGATGCCGCCGACGCCCGCGAACTGCAAGACCTGGTTCGTTACACGCTGGGCGCGCTGGATTGGAGTTGGCTGCAAGAACTGGGACTCGAATTGATGCCAGACGAGACCATCTACCTGCCGCGGCTCCAGTTGCTCGCCTTCGCCCATAGCTACCTCACGCTGGCCCTGATGCCACGCTTGCCTCGCCGGCAGATCACGTTCCCCCAGCCGCGCTCCTACGCCGACATTCCGGTCCCGCGTCGCCCCGGCGAGGTGCTGGAGCGCATTGAGGAGCTCGAGCGTGTTCTGATCCGGGTTCAGATCCGAGCCTCGACTGACTCGTTCACCGGCGATATCTTGCGGCGAACCTACGGCTTCTTCGAGACCAGCGCCTGGCTGGTCCGCGACCACCTGCGTCTCTTCGGCCGGCACGATGATTGAACGATAGGTGTTCCGAGTCCAAAGCTACCGGCCATGAATTCCGCGAGTAAAAACGCTTGTGGCGGGCCCTCATCCCTCCACGGCTTCGAGCGGAAGTGATACGACGCACCTGACTCCCCCGCGAGCGCCCAATCAGGGACGAGCTGTCTGCCCACCGCGGCCCGGTGGCGCAGGCTGGCCGGGGCCTCGCACCTGAACAATCGCGCCACGCGTTGACAGCACGACGGCTTTGAAGTAGGCTTGCAAAACTTGGGTGAGAGAAGGTACAACCGATGAGTGAGGGCCAATTCTTCGATGAATCGAAGATTTATGTCAAAGCTGGTGATGGCGGTAATGGAATTGTCGCCTTCCGGCGAGAGAAGTACGTCCCCCGCGGCGGCCCGGCCGGCGGGAATGGCGGCAAAGGTGGCGACGTCATCCTGCGCGTGAACCCTCAGCTCAACACCTTGATCGCCTTCCACAACCAGATCCACTACCGCGCCGAGCGGGGCCGGCACGGCGAGGGGAGTAATAAGCAGGGAGCCTCGGGCGACGACCTGATCCTTGACGTTCCACCGGGAACGATCGTGCGCGACGCCGAGACCGGCGAGTTGCTGGGCGATCTGACCAGCGCTGGTCAGACCCAGGTCGTCGCCCGCGGGGGGCGCGGGGGACGTGGCAACGCCGCTTTCAAGAGTCCTACCAACCAGGCGCCTCGTCTGGCCGAGAAGGGCGAACCGGGCCAGGAGCGCTGGCTGCAGCTCGAGCTCAAAGTCCTTGCCGACGTTGGCCTCATCGGCCTGCCCAACGCCGGCAAGAGCACCCTCCTCAGCGTCATCAGCGCCGCCCGCCCCAAGGTCGCCGACTACCCCTTTACCACCCTCAGCCCCAACCTCGGCGTCGTCACGGCCGGCGACGCTCCGCCGTACGTCGTCGCCGACATTCCTGGGCTGATCGAGGGCGCCCACGAGGGCAAGGGTCTGGGCGATCGGTTCCTCCGCCACATCGAGCGCACCCGGCTGCTCGTGCACCTGTTGGACGGCAGTTCGCCCGATCCGCTGGCCGATTTCCAGATCATCAACCAGGAGTTGGCCGATTACAACCCGCGGCTCGCGTCGCGCCCGCAGTTCGTGGTCTTCAACAAGATTGACTTGCCCAGCGCTCGCGAGCGCTGGCCGCAGGTCGCCGCGGCGCTGGCGGCCCGCAGTCTGCCTCACCTGGCGGTCTCGGCCGTGACACAGGAGAATGTACGCGAGCTCACCCTGCGGGTGAGCGAGATGCTCCAGAAGTTGCCTCCACCGGAAGCCATCGAGGCGGCCATCAAGGTCTACCGCCCGCTCGAAGAACCGCACGCTTTCACCATTGAGCAGGAGGACGAACACACCTGGGTCGTCGCGGGCAAAGAGGTCGAGCGGATCGTCAACATGACCGACTTCTTCCAGGAAGAGGGGGTGGCCCGCTTCCAACGCCAGCTTCGGGCCCTGGGCATCACCGAAGCGCTCGAAGCCGCCAACATTCAAGAGGGTGACTCGGTTCGCATCGGTGAGGTCGAACTGGAATGGCAGGGCTAGCGCGCCGGTCAAGGCGTCAGACTTCCGAAGTCTCGGAAGAGTTCGGACGTCTCCGATCACGTACCTCCGGTGACGCCTTGACCCGTGTTCTCGAGCGACCATTCCGTCCGGCGTGGCTCTGGGGCGCCGGCGAGCGCGTGACCACCTCCCCCCTCGGCACGCCGCGCACCGCGCGGCATCGCCCCGCCCGAGGCGTCATCGGGGGGACCTTCGATCCGCCCCACATCGGCCATCTGATCCTGGCCGAGTTCGCCCGCTCCGAACTCGGTCTGAGCGAGGTCGTCTTTATCCCAGCAGCTCAGCCGCCCCACAAACCCGACCGCGAGATCCTGCCGATCGAGCACCGGCTCGCCATGGTTCGGCTGGCGATTGCGACCAATCCCCACTTCGCCCTCTCAAAGATCGACATCGAACGCCCCGGCCCAAACTACACCGTCGAGACGCTCCAGCTTCTTCGAAAGCGTTGGGGCGATACGGTCGAAATCTTCTTTATCATGGGCCTGGATTCGCTTGTAGATTTGCCGACCTGGCACCAGCCCGAGCGCCTCATCCAACTCTGCCGGTTGGCGGTCATGTCCCGGCCGGGCTACCAGGTGGACATGGCGGCGCTCGAACGGGCTGTGCCCGGTGTGAGCGATCGAGTCATCTTTATCCCGGCACCGCTGATTGGGGTGAGCTCGACCAATATCAAACAACGAGTTCGCCGGGGAGAGACGATCACGTACCTGGTCCCCCATGCCGTCGAGATCTACATTCACGACCACCACCTCTACCTTACCCCCTGATCCGCTCTTTCCCTATGGGACGAAGCCTGTGGCCAGCATCGTTCCTCGTGCCCACGGCAGCGCCTGCTCAGCATGAAGGGGCCGTCAAGGAGTAGCGTCCTGATCGGGGAGAAATTCAGAGCAACTCAGTGGTCTTCACGCTGCGGCGGGACCGCGCGGGTGCCGCCGAAGTTCCTTCGAGCATCCAACCGGCGGTGGCTCAAACCATCGGCCAGGGCACGTGGCGGCCGGAGCTGGGGGATGGGAAGTGACCGCTGCGAATCAAGTACCGAATACGCTTGAGGAGGGCTTCGCACTCTTCGGCGCTCAGGAGCCGGCTGAGGGCCTCCGCGAGCGGCTTCCGGGGCGCCAGCTGTGCCTGGAGTGAGCGCAGGTCGGCCGTGAGCGACTCCGGAATGGCCTGGCCGACAAAGTCCCAGATCACAGTGCGGAGTTTGGGGTCCTGGTGGAAGGTGATGCCGTGGTCAATACACCAGATGCATCCAGCCCGATCGCGGAGGCAGTGTCCGCCCTTGCGATCGGCATTGTTGATCACGATATCGAAGAGGGCGATGGTCGGCAAGATAGGCGCCGCCTCGTCACGAAAGGTGAAGTAATGCTCATCCGGATCGTGATCGATATAGAGCTGGACCATACCCCACCCATGCGGTCCGTCGCGCAGAACCGTCGGGGGTACCAGATGCCAGCCAAGCGCCTCGCTGATAAGGTAAGCCGCAACTTCACGTTGGCAGAGCGTCCCGCGCGGGAAATCCCACAGCGGCCGCTCCCCTTTACGCGGCTTGTAGACCACCAGCGCGCGCAGATCCCGCCCACTCGATCCTTCGGTTGCATTCGCGTGCTCGACCGGTGTGGCGGCCCGCTCCGAAGGGTCGTCGTGAATAATGGCCAGGAACGTATAATTGGAGCTGTAGGGCAACAGCCGGTGCACCTCCACTGTCCCGTTTTGGAGCAGGGCCAGAGTGCGCTCCAGGGAGAGAACGCTATGCTCAGTGTCGGGCTCAACTGCCCAACGCGGCTCGTTCGCAGGCGTCATCATGCTCAATCGTGGGCGTGACCATTGCTACGCGGGCAGAAGTGCCCCTCGGGATCGATCGGCTTGCCACACAGCGAGCAGATCGGCCGCCCCCCTTTGACCACGTCGATGGCGTGGCGGCTGAGTGCCGCCATCTGCGCGCGGGTGCCCCACATGCGCACGATCCGGGGCTCGAGGGGCTCATCCTCCGGGAGCAGTTCCTGTGCCGCGACCATCACCTGGTCGGTAGTCTCGTCGTAGCCTAACCCAAGCTGCCCCACCCGAAAGAGCGCCTCCGAGGGTGTCTCCAGCACCAAATCGGTTCCACTGATGGTCTCGGCACGCGCCGGGGGCAGATCGTAGCGGTTCTCCAGCTCGTCCAGAAGCTGGTCGAGCGCCACGGCCAGAGCTTGCGCCTGCTCTTTCTCAATGACCAACGAAATCACGTCGAGTCCCTCGGCGCCCTGCAAGAAAAAGGTTCGTTGGCCGGGCTGGCCGATGGTACCTACTGTAATGCGGGAAGCGGGATTCAATTCGTACGTCTCAGCCATAGCTGCCTGTCCGTTCTCTAGAGCCCACCTTCGAACCTGATCCATCAGGGTTCAGGTCTCATACCGCCACGTGGGACGTCGAACCTCCTGCGAGCGACTGTGGAGTTCCCGAGTCGTTCCTCTCCAGGCGCCTCGGGGTTACTCCTCTTGCGGCTGACCATTCTTGCTGCCCGCCTGATCGCTCGCGGCCGGCGACTCTGCGCCCTCTTCGGCCGGCGCGCCCTCATCCGTCACAGGCGCTGGCTCCGGCAGGTGGGCCGTATCGTTCAATCGAAGAATCACCGGGCGGTGCGGCGTGAGGCCCAGCACGGAGATCGAGGCTGGGCTGATCACCAGCCGCTGGAAATGGTCGAGGTGAATTCCGGCGTAGTGCGCCACAATCGCCTTGATGACATCCGCATGGGAGACAACGATCGCTGCCTGTTTCGGCTCCAGCGCCGCCGCGACGCTCTCGACCGCGTTGACCGCGCGGGCCTGCATGGCTCGGAAGGTCTCTCCACCGGGGAAGGTCATCCCACTCGGATAGGTCTGGACCATACGCCAGAGCTCTTCCTTCCCCAGCTCTTCCAGCCCGCGCCCTTCCCACTCACCAAACCGAACCTCACCCACGCCCTTGAGTAGGCAGGCCTCCAGGCTTAAGGCCGCAGCGATTGGCGCGGCTGTCTCACGGGTCCGCTCGAGCGGGCTCGTGTAGAGCGCGTGAAACGGCTGCCGCGAGGTAGCCAACCGCTGCGCCAGCAACTCAGCCTGGCGACGTCCCTCGTCGTTCAGGTGGACACCCGGTGTCCATCCAGCAAGCTTCTTGATCGCAACGTATTCGTTCACTGCGTGGCGGACCAAAACGATCAGCTTCATTCCGTGAGACCTTTTCTCCTTCAGGGATTCAGGTTCCACGCGGATTCGTGCCCGCGCCTGTAACAGATAGCCGAAAAGCCACGAAAAAGCAAGACCTGTCCACACTCACCCTGAGCCCCGCAATAGTCGTTTGGAGGTGCCGGCGGTGGGGGGGCGCACGGCCGCGGCCCGCGCCCACGGCGCGGGAGAGCCGTGCGATCCCAGGTCGGCGGGAGCCAGGCCGGGCCGGTGGCCAGTACCACCGGGATGAGGAAGACGGCCGATCAAGCAAAAAGCAAGCGCGGTGCCACCGGGCCACCGCGCCTACGATTCCATATCAAGAACTCAGGTAACCGAGCTGGCATCGAGGATCTGACGGTTGCCGTACAACTTTTGATAGTAGCTCTCGAAATCGGCGTTGCGGACCTTGTGCCACCACCACTCGTTCTCGACGTACCAGCGAACAGTGGCGCGGATTGCCTGCTCGCAGTCATAGCGTGGCACCCACCCCAGCGCCCGGATCCTGGTGGTGTCCAGCGCGTATCGGCGATCGTGGCCGGCGCGGTCCTCGACGTGTTGGATCAGGCTCGCGGGCTTGCCCAACTCATCCAGGATGATACGGACCATCTCGCGGTTCTCCAACTCGGTGCCGGTTCCAACGTTGTAGATTTCGCCCGCCTGCCCCTTGTGGAGCACCAGGTCGACCGCCTCGCAGTGATCGAGAACATAGTGGTAGTCGCGCCGCTGGCGACCGTCGCCATAGAGCGGGAGCGGCCGGTTCTGGAGCGCGTTGGTCGTGAAGAGCGGGACGACCTTCTCGGGGTACTGATACGGGCCGATGTTGTTGGCGCCGCGCGTGATGGTCACCGGCAGGCCGTAGGTCACAAAGTAGGCGTGCACGAGCAAATCGCCGCTGGCCTTACTGGCCGAGTAGGGTGAGCGCGGTGCCACCGGGTCGCCCTCGGTCGAGCGACGGTCACCCTCGATGTGGCCGTAGATTTCATCAGTGGAAATCTGGTGGTAGCGCTCCAGCTCAAACCTCCGCGCCGCCTCGAGGAGGGTGTAGGTCCCAATGACGTCGGTGTGCACGAATGCGGCCGGATCCATGATCGAGCGATCGACGTGGGTCTCAGCCGCAAAATTGACGATGGTGTCGATGCCGTAGCGGCGAATCGTCTCCGCGACCTGTTCCGGATCGCAGATATCGCCCCTGACGAAGCGGTAGTTGGGCTCGTCATCCACCTCGAGCAGGTTATCGAGGTTCCCAGCGTAGGTGAGCTTGTCGTAGACCACGATGGCGTAGCCAGGGTAGCGATGCACCATATGCCGCACAAAGTTCGAGCCGATGAAGCCGGCACCTCCGGTGACCAGGATGTTCTTCACTCTGTTCCCTTTTTTACCATTCGACGCGTTCGCCGCCGCCCGTCGAAGCAATACCCAGAACGGCGCAGACTGGCTGGCACCCCATAGCTGAAGAGCCGTTGCTCCTTCCAACTCGTCGGTCCAAGGACCGGTGGATTATTGAAAGCCTATCATCTTCGATAACATCTGCCACCCGCTACAAGATCCCGACCTTCGAATTGTCACCGAGCGTCATCTTGTAGGCTTTCGGCTTGATGGGCGAGCGACGCACCTCGACGTTGCGGCCGATCAGGCTATCCTCAATCCGCGAGGGGATGTCGATGATGACGGAGTTCTCCAGAACGATGGAGTGCTCGATCTCGCTCTCCTCGATCAGACAATCGTGGTAGATACTGGTAAACGGACCAACGTAGCTGTTCACGATCCGGGTGTTCTCGCCGATAATTGCGGGGCCGCGGATGACGCTATTGATGATTTCAGCCCCTTTCTGGACGGTCACCTTGCCGGTCACCTGGCTATCGCGGTCGACGTAGCCGGCGATGTAATGCTCGAGCTCTTCGAGCACGAGATTGTTGGCCGCGAGCATGTCAATCGGTTTGCCAGTATCGATCCACCAGCCACGGTGGACGTAGGGGTGGACATCGTAGCCATGCTCGATGAGCCATTGAATGGCATCGGTGATCTCGAGTTCGCCCCGCCACGAGGGGGTAATGTTGCTCACCGCTGCGTGGATCGTCGAGTCGAACATGTAGATGCCGACCAGCGCCAGGTTGCTCGGCGGGTTACGGGGCTTCTCGATCAACTGCAGGATGCGCCGTGAGTCGGGGTCCAACTCAGCCACGCCGTAATGTCGCGGTTCATCGACCGGGGTTAGCACCACCTGGCAGTTCCAGCGGCTCTCGGCAAACTGCGGGATCAGTTTGGAGATCCCCCCCTGGATGACGTTATCACCCAAGAACATCACGAAGCGCTCGTCGCCGAGGAATTCACGTGAGATGCTCACGGCGTGCGCCAACCCCAACGGGGCCTCCTGGTGGATGTAGGTCACCTCGATCCCCCACCGGCGGCCGCGGCCGATCGCCTCTTGGATCTCCTTGGCTGTGTCACCAACCACGATCCCAACATCGCGAATGCCGGCCTCCACCAGCGTCTCGACGACCCGAATCAGCACCGGCTTGTTTGCCACCGGCACCAATTGCTTGGCTCGCGTGTAGGTCAACGGGTAGAGTCGAGTCCCTTTCCCGCCCGAAAGAATCAGTCCTTTCATGGGCTCCGTCCTTCAGAAGAGATTGAAGAGGCGCCGGCGACGTTTCTTGAGGGCCCCAGGGGGCGGCAGATTGACCTCTTGATCATGGATGATTGCATCGGGGACATCGGCGACCAGCGCCTGGGCGGAGGCCTCACCCACCACCGTGGCGGCGGCGACACGCGCCGCGGCCAACTCCGGCCGGCGGCCGCGCGGCGTATGGCAATCGCTCGCCAGCAGATGCACCAGGTTGGCCTCAAGCAGTTGCTCGGCGGTTGCCCGTACGTCCTTGCCAAACAGTCCGGTCAGGCTATGCCCGGTGACCTGCAGCATGATCCCCCGTGAGACGAGGTCCATGAGGCGCTCCGGCTGGGCTTGCACCGCCTGGTAGCGCTCCACGTGCGCCAGAATCGGGCGGTAGCCGCGTACCTGGAGCTGAAAGAGAGCCGCCTCGGTGAACTGCGGCCAGAGGCTGAAGGGGAGTTCGACCAGGACGTAGCGCGAGCTACTGAGTCTCAACACCGTTCCGGCATCCACTCGGGCAGCGAGTCCAGGATCGATGAGTGCCTCCATACCCGCCACCACTTTTATGTCGAGGCCAGCCTGGCGCACGCGCCGGTTCAACTGTGCCACCAGGAAAGGAACCAGGATGCGAGGCGGCTTCGGACCCTGCCAACCGACGTCGTGCGGGGTTGCCGCCATCACGGTGATCCCGTCCTCGGCGGCGATCCGCACCATCTCGAGGCTGGTCTTCCAGTCTGGCGGCCCATCGTCAACGGCGGGCAGAATGTGACAGTGGAGGTCGATCACCTCAATAGTACCCCTGGAGTTTGGGGTCGAGCTTCACGTTGGTCAACGCGGTACCGACCAGGCGCGCGCGCACCTGGTCGAGGAGAGTTTTCGCCTGAGCGGCTTGATCGCGCTTGGTCTTGCCCGCCTGGATCACCAGCAAGACCCCATCCACCTGCGATGCCAATACCGCGGCGTCGGTCACGACGACGACCGGCGGGGCATCAAACAGGACAATGTCTGCCCGGGCAGTCAGCGCCTCGATGATCGTGCGCAACTGCGGTGCGGCGAGAAGCTCGGCGGGGTTGGGCGGCTTCGGGCCGCTGGCGAGCAGCCAGAGCCCCTCGATTTCGGTGGCTTGCAGCGGCGGTGCCGACTGGAGGGCGGGATCCATGAACATGGTCGTCACCCCCGGCTCCTGGTCGAGGCCGAACAGTTCGTGCTGGCTCGGACGCCGCAGGTCGGTATCCACGACGATCGTCTTCTTACCGGCCTGGGCCATCGTCACCGCCAGATTCGCGAGCATGGTACTCTTGCCCTCGCCGGGGCCTGGTGAGGTAATCACCAGACTGCGCAACGGGCCGGTGAGACTGGCGAACTCGAGGTTCGTGCGCAGGCTGCGATAGGCCTCACTCACCGGCGAGCGCGGATCGGTCAGGGTAATCAGAGCGGCACGGCCCTGGATCGTCATGACAGCCTCGAGGAAAAGGACGAATGATGAACAATGATTACGAGAGCGCCGGTCAAGGCGTCAGACTTCCGAAGTCTCGGAAGACTTCGGAAGTCTCCGACCACGCATCCACCGCGACGCCTTGACCGATGTTCTAGACGGTCGCAATGGCGCTTCAATTTATCGTCCTGCGTTCATCTTTCATCGTTTCGAGAGTCCAGCTCACGAGCGGCTCAATCCCAGACGACGGCGCTCGTGCGCCTCGCGGGTCGCTTGAGCCTCCAACGCCGGGTCGCCGGGCGGGATGGCGCCCAACACCATCAGGTCGCCGATGTAGCGACGGACGTCATCGCGGCTCTTAATGGTGTCGTCCAGAAATTCGAGCACCAGGACGAGCAACCCGCCCACCAGGGCGCCCAGGAGTCCCGCGGCAACGGCATTGATCTTGGGCTTGGGCGCAATCTGGGAGGCCCAACTGGCCGGCTCGAGGATGCTCACATCCACGCGCTCCTCGCGCTTCTGTTCCAGATTGAACTGGGCGATATCATCCACAAACTGTTCCGCCACTGCATTGGCAATCCCAATGGCCACCTCAGGATCACTATCCTGGGCATCAAGCTGCATCGTCAAATTCTCTTCAATCGGGCTGACAGTGATCTTGTCGCGCAGCGAACCGGGGCTGATATCGAGTTTCTGACTGTCCACAACCCGCTGGGCCATCGGGGTGGACTTGATCTGCTGGGCATAGTTGCGCATCACCTGCTTCACGGTTTGCTGAAGGCCCCAATCCAGTCGGCCGGGCGTCACATTGATCAGTACCGAGGCCCGATAGACGGGCGTCTGGCGCATGCTCCAGGCGTAGGCACTCCCGGCAGCAATGACCGCCATCAGGACAACGATCCAGCCGCGCCGCACGATAATCCGCCAGTACTCACGAAGTTCCATCGCCTTCCCTCCGTTGTCGGTGGCGAGTGCCCATTGTATCACGGTGAGCCGCCGCCCCCAAGCGCGCCTTCCTGGAGACTGAAGACGAGAGCCTCCTGATCCAGGCACGGCTTGCTCACCAGAAGTCCTCACGCGGTGATGTGCCCTCGCGTGGGGGCGCGTGCGCCGGGCCGAAATCGCACACGCATCACGATCCTTCGCGAGCAACCGATGCAAGGATCAGCAAATCCGCTCGCCAACCTCTTCTCTCTCAACTCCCCGCGACCGCCCTACTTGCGCGGAATCTCCGCCAGGACCGGCCCCGCGATCTGCTCGGCCTCCAGCCGCGTCCGCACACTGTCGTCGAGATAATCCAACAAGAAAGCCAGCATGATGGCGGCAATCGCGGCCAAAATCAGTCGCAGGGGAATGTCCAACCGCGCCCGCAGGCTCGCCGGAATGGGGTAGGGACCTCCCTGGTCGATCAACGTGAGGTTGACGTCACTGCCCCAGAGTTGACTAGCCAGGGCGACCAGATCGCTCTGAACGGCCTCCGCGACCGCGTCGCCGAGCACCGTGGCCTGGTCGGGCGTCGCCGCCGCGACCGTTACGTTGAGGATTCGATGCTGCTTCTCCGCGCGAGTCGCCGCAACGATCGTCCCAGGGGCGATGCGGGCGCCATCCGGCAGATGCGTGCGGACCAGGTCGGCGAAGCGGCTACTTGGAAGAATCTCGGTGAGGTCGTCCGCCACGTACTCACTGGCCTGGACGGCACCCAGGCGCGGGTCCTCATTCATCCGCTCAGCCGGCATCGGCAGGAAGCTAACCGACAGCTTGAGGTCGTAGCCGTAGCTCGGGGCCGGGGCATGGTAGGTTGCGAGGGAGAGCAGCCCCACCAGCAGAGGAAGCAGCACGATGAGCCACCCGAAACGCCACACGATGCGGCCATAGGCGCGCAGTTCCATCCTAGGCTGGCTCCTCCACTGGGGCAACCGGAGCTGCCACCGGCTGGTAACCCGCCTTCTCGCTCATCAGGCTCTCAATATGGGCGGCGAGCCGGCTCTTGAAATGCGCGCTGTCAAAGGCGCGGGCATGCGCCCGGATGGCGTGCGGGTCAAGCCGCACAGCATCCAGCCGCCGAACGGCGTCGGCGAGCGCCTGGGGCGTGGGCTCAGTGAAGAACGTGCCAGTGTGGCCATCAACGACCGTATCGAGCGCGCCCCCGCCCGCGTACGCGACCACCGGCCGCCCGGCCGCCTGAGCTTCGAGCGGCGCGATCCCGAAATCCTCCTCACCTGGGAAGATGAAGGCGCGCGCTCGCGCCATCCACCGCGGCAGCTCGGCATCACTCAAGCGACCGACAAAGCGGATGTTCGGCCCGGCCATCGCCTCGAGGGCCGCCCGATCCCGCCCCTCACCGCTGATAACCAGCGGCCGCTCCAGCAGGTTGAACGTACGCACGGCCAGATCGATCCGCTTGTACGGAACGAGCCGGGAGACGATAAAGTAGTAATCCGCGACCTCACCTGCGATCTGGAAGCGGTCCGTCTCCACCGGTGGATAGATCACCACCGACTCGCGCCGGTAGAATTTGGCGATCCGCTCCTGGATGGCTCGCGAGATCGCAACGAAATGATCGGGCCGCTGAGCGGCAAGCTGATCCCAGGCCCGGAGCGCCGTCATCACCGGCAACATCGTCCGCGCAGCGAGGCCCACACCCTCACGCTCCACATAGCCATGGAAGCCCCACAAGAACCGGGTCGGCGTCAGGCAGTAACAGAGGTGCGTGGTCCCGGGCGGGGTGACGAGACCGTGGCAAAAGCCGCTCTTGTTACTGATCACAAGGTCGTAGCCAGAGAAGTCAAAATGCTCGAAAGCCAGGGGATAGAGTGGGGTGTAGGCCTGGTGGTGGCGGTAAATGCCAGGCAGCCGATCCATGAACGAGGTGTAGATCTCCCACCTGCGCATCACCGGCGGCATCGCGGCCCGGTCGTAGATTGAGGTGTAGACTGGCGCGTCGGGGAACAGCGCCTTCAGCGCCATCAGCACATTCTCGGCTCCCCCGATCTGGTTGAGCCAGTCATGAACCAGTGCAACCTTCAAGCTGTGGCCTCCAGGTTACAGGCCCAATGGGTGCCGGTTGAAGCCAGGATCCTTCCAACGACGGCTTCCACCTTGCATCCTGTTCGTCTTTCACCTGCAAGGATGATGTGTTGATATGATCCTCTCCTGAAAATAGCCCGCAGCGCTGTTCGCCGTGGCGCGGCGCCAATTTTCATTTCCCGGCGCGGGCCGCAGGCACAGGGGCAACTGTTGGCGAAGTCGCTTCCAAGGAGGACGAAGGGCTTGTAGTGCGCGCTTCAGCGCGCTGAAGCGCGCACTACAAACCAGCGCCGGCGACTTGTACCAATTCACCAACAGGATCTTGATATTTCTGTACAAGTGATGCGTATGCATCACTTGTACAGAAAGTGTGATACGCCATCCCTGCAAGGGGGTACCCGGCCGGACAGCCAACGTCGTCAACATATACGGCGCGCAAAAATCTGCTCCCCAGCCGGGGAGCGGCCGCAATTCTACCACAGGACCCGGTACCCAACAAAAAAGCGGCGCTCACTTGATTGGGCCGCATCTGGAAGAGCGGGTAACGGGATCTGAACCCGTGCTCGCAGCTTGGGAAGCTGATGTGCTCCCCCGCCCACTGCCGCGACCACAAGATATTGTGGCCGTCTCACCGTGCCCTGCAAGCCATCTAGTGGTTATTCATCGCGCCCCCACGGCCCGACAACATCCTGACAACATGCACCGGCGCAGCATCGAGAAAGGTTAAGATATTATGTCAAGAAGTGCTACCGGCGAAGGCTCGATGGTCAAGCGCTCGGATGGTCGCGGTAGTGTACCCATTTTGGTTGAAATTCGCGATGGGCTTCCAACACTTCGTGCGTACGGAATTTCGCCCCACTGCGGTTCCGTTCCCCGACCATCGAGGCGCTTGGAGTCGGCCATTGCGGCCGATAGAGGTGCGGTTTCAGGGACAACGTCCCATTGGACTCGAGTCGGTTTGCCGAGACCGAATTCAACCGAGATCGGTACACTACCGCGGTGTATGGCGTATTGATGCTTGTGACAAAACATGGTAGAGTGTTGGCGCGCATGTGACGAAGCGCTTGGTTCGACGCATCAGGGGCTCCGACGCGCACCGCAAGGCACCACTGCCACACCACGGCGGGAGCGCGGACACCGCTGCGATGTTGCTATACGAGTCGAGAAGGAGAAATTGAGAATGAAATATCGAGTATTAATTGAACAGGATGAAGATGGGGTCTTTGTCGCTAAAGTACCCTCTCTGCCCGGTTGCATTTCTCAAGGACAAACTCGCTCCGAGGCTCTAGATAACATCAAAGAAGCAATCGCAGGCTACCTTGAGAGTTTAGAAGCTCATAACGAACCTGTTCCGCCTCCTATCTCCGAGGAGATTGTGGAAGTTTCAGCGTGAGTGAATTGCCTCGAATCTCCGGACGCGAAGTAGTCAAGGCACTAAAGAAGATTGGCTACGAACAAGACCGGCAGCGAGGTAGCCACATAATACTCAGGCAAACAGATTCTCCCCACAGGCGCGTGACTGTGCCAGATCACAAAGAAGTGGCGAAAGGAACACTGCGGGCAATCATTCGTGAAGTTGGTCTGACAGTTGATGAGTTCAGAGATTTGTTATGACTAGAGCGCATTCAGAAAAGCGGGGAACGAATCCAACACCCCTTCAGCCGAGCCATGGGCGAACACCTGCTCCCGCTGGATCGCCAGATCCGGCGGCCACCGCCAGACCCCCGACCCCGGCCTGGCGATCGCGAACACCTGCTCCCGCCGGATCGCCAGATCCGGCGGCCACCGCCAGACCCCCACCCCGGCCTGGCGATCGCGAACACCTGCTCCCGCCGGATCGCCAGATCCGGCGGCCACCGCCAGAACCTCCCGACCCCGGCCTGGCAATGGCGAACACCTGCTCCCGCCGGATCGCCAGATCCGGCGGCCACCGCCAGAACCCCCGACCCCGGCCTGGCAATGGCGAACACCTGCTCCCGCTGGATCGCCAGATCCGGCGGCCACCGCCAGACCCCCGACCCCGGCCTGGCGGGCCTGGATCTGGCGATCCAGGCCGAGCCATCGCGAACACCTGCTCCCGCTGGATCGCCAGATCCGGCGGCCACCGCCAGAACCCCCGACCCCGGCCGAGCCATCGCGAACACCTGCTCCCGCTGGATCGCCAGATCCGGCGGCCACCGCCAGAACCCCCGACCCCGGCCTGGCGGGCCTGGATCTGGCGATCCAGGCCGAGCCATCGCGAACACCTGCTCTCGCTGGATCGCCAGATCCGGCGGCCACCGCCAGACCCCCCGACCCCGGCCTGGCGGGCCTGGATCTGGCGATCCAGGCCGAGCCATCGCGAACACCTGCTCTCGCTGGATCGCCAGATCCACCGGTGTTATTAGGGGCACTTCGCTCCTGGGTAAAAACTTGCAAAAATCGTGTCACACCATGAAGCAGTTCTTCGAGGAGCGACCGTTTAGGAGGATTCTTTCTGTAGGCCGTTATCATCCATGGCTATCCCCTCTTTGCTGAGAGTTCGCCCCCTTATCGTAACCAATAAAGAGCATCGACCGGCGCGGTTCGCTGGTCCTGGGGCTTCACCTTCTGCCCTGGCCAGGGCTCGGCATGTTGCCTCACTCCACTCCTTGACATCGGGCCCAATGCGGCCAGGCCGGCACGGTGGCGCGAGTGCTTGAGCGCTTCGGCATCGCCGGCAATGACCAGCCCGGGCCTCTCGCGGCGACTTTACATTGGCACCATGATGGACGGTGGGTGCTGGACGATAGCAAGTCTATCATCCTGACCGAAACTGGGAGACCCGACAATGGCACGCAGAAAAGGACGTACGTTCACACCGGAGTTCAAATTCGAGACGGTGCTCGAGGCGCTGCGGGGCGAGAAAAGCGCCGCCCAGATTTGCCGCGAGCGGGACATCAGCGAGACGCTGCTCTCGCGCTGGAAGCAGGAGGTTGTGAGCAAGGGGCCGAGGCTCTTTGAGCGCCAGGCCACCGGGAAGGCGAACGAGTTGGAGGTGCGAGTCGCCGAGTTGGAGCGCCTGGTGGGCCGCCAGGCGTTGGAGCTGGAGGTTCTAAAAAAGGCTGGCAGCGTGCTGGGGTTGGGCTGGAACGGAAGCGGGCGATGATTGACCAGCTCAAGGCGGAATACCCGATCGAGACGCTGTGCGAGGGGCTGGACTGCCCGCGTAGGAGCTACGACTACCAGCCGAGCGCGAGCGCTGATAGCCCGGCGGGGGCGGCGATCGAGCGCATCCTGGGGCGCTGGCCGTTCTCCGGCTACCGACGGGTGACGGCGCAGTTGAAGCGCGAGGGGCTGCCTATCAACCGCACGGCGGTGCGGCGGGTGAGGGGCCACCTGGGGCAGCGCGGTCCGGTGGGGCAGGTCAAGGCCCCTCTCACGACCCAAAGCACGCATAGCCTGCCGCGTTTCCCCCACCTGATTCAGGGACGGGCAGCGACACGCCCGGACGAGATTGGGGTGGCGGACATCACCTACCTCCCGTTGGGCCGCCGCTTCATCTAGCTGGCGGTCCTCCTGGATGTGTTCACTCGCAGTGGGCGCGGCTGGCATCTGAGCCGCAGCCTCAGCAAGTCGCTCTCGCTGACGGCGCTGGACAAGGCCCTGGCCGCTTACCCCGCCCCGGCGATCCACCATTCCGACCAGGGCGTCCAGTCTGCCGCCGGCGACTACGTGGCCCACCGGACCAGCCTCGACGTGCCGGTCAGCCTGTCCGAACCGGGCCAGCCGACCCAGAACGCCGACGCGGAACGCTTCATGCGAACTTTCAAGGAGGAACATTACGATTACACCGAATATCGCGACTTTGACGACGCCTACGTTCAGATTGAACACTGGGTTGAGGTCGAGTACCTGACCGAGCGCATTCACTCGGCCCTGGATGACCTCACCCCAGTCGAGTTCGAGGCGGCCTCCAGCAGCCGCCCTAACCTTGCTATGTCTGCATGATTTCTGTGTCCAGATTCTGGGGCGCAGTACAGAAAAATCTACTATCGTCCGCCTGGGGCCAGAGAGTATGATGATACATATACGAGTGTGGTGCTTAGAGCAGATAGCGTCGGGGTTATTGGCCACTCATTAGGAGTGACGTGCGGGGACGCAACGATTTCGCCATCAGCGACTTGGAAGGTTCACGCCACTGGACGCACGAGTGGAAAGCAAGTAATTGGCACAGCGAGTTGCTGAAGGCTTCTTCGCACTTACACCGCCTCACATGCGTTGCACCGGACCCACCACCGCCATCGATGGACATTGCGTCGAGTTGACCGACGACGCTTGCCTGGCCTACCGAGCCGCGATCGCATCAGCGATCGAACAGGATCGTACGGCGACCGTAGTTCATGGCGGCTACGTGGTAATCGCTGACCAGCCGTTCCGCGACGGGCCACAGAAACTGTACCAGACGCGTCCGCAGCTGCATCGCGACCGCCCGGCGCGCCTGCGCCGTTGGCATGGGTATGACAGCATGCGATATTTGAAACCCCCGCGGCAGGTGTTGGGTCAGCAACCACATGCTACCGCAGGAGGTTTCAGCAGGCGAGCGATTGTTACACTCGGGATGACTCATGGGTGGGCCATAAGCTGTTTCTGGCCTTGCGGCTCCGCTGCGCTCCGCCTAACAAGGTCATGAAACTGACCGCCTACGGCGGCAGCTTATCCGCACATTGGACGGCAGCCATCGCTCACGCTGCCATGCGAGTACTACTATTATCTTGCTGCAACCGATTGCCAAGAGAGATGTACGGAAGGCTTCCGCCTATGACCACGATGTACGTTCGTCAAGCGCTCCTTTCCGACGCCACTCAGATCGCACGACTCATGACTCAGCTTGGCTATCCAACCACTCCGACACAAATGCACCAACGTCTTGACCGGCTGCTGGACCATGGAGACTATTGCACCTACGTTGCAGAAGCACAGGGGGTGGTGCTTGGAGTTATCGGCGTGTGTACCAGCTACTTCTATGAGCAGAATGGCTTGTATGGACGGATCGTTGCATTGATTGTGGATGCCCAGCACCGTGGTCGCGGTATTGGCGCGCTCTTGGTCCAGCAGGCAGAAGCCTGGTGCGCCATGCGTGGGGCAGCGCTCATGCTGGTCAATAGTGGAACGCATCGCGTCGATGCGCATCGCTTCTATCAGCGCTGTGACTATCGAGTAACCGGGATTCGCCTCATTAAAGCGATCCTGTCCACAGCACACTACGATCCATAGACGAGAAAAACCGTTCAAGCTTGTATGCGCGTCGCTGCTCATGGTGATCGGTCTTCGACTCGTCCTTTATGATGCCTCATGACCCCACGGACGGAGGGGGCGCCCCGGGAACAGCCCGGAGCGCGGCCAAGTCAGAAGGAGTGACTTGACGAGTCAACCCCGGTACCGGTCCGTCGAGAATATAAGTCTGCCTGGGCTGTCTGCTCCGGTCGCTTCTGTAACCGTATAGCAACATTCTAGCCGCTTTACGGCAAGGGCGAACGAGACCGAACCACAGCTTCTAGAACCAATACCTTTCAAATAGCGCAGAGGCGACTTCTGTGGGATCCTGACCAGAGACTAATCCACCAGGAGCCACGGAGCCGCCTCATGGGATACAGACTACGCGAGATCGCAGCGGGACGCAAATTCAGCCAAGAACTGCGGTTGGAGGCCCTCAGCCAGGTGGTGCCGGCCGAGACGGTCGCGGCGGTGCTGGCGGCCCAGGGGGTGACGACCGAACGGGAACGCAAGCTGAACATGGTGGTGACGGTCTTTCTGGTGATTGGCATGCATCTGTTTAGTCATCTGCGCCTGGGCGCGGTGCTGGCGAAACTGGCCAAAGGCTTACGCTACGTCTGGTGGGACCCGGACGATCAGGTGGCCGGCGAGAGTGCGATCAGCTCCCGGCGCGCGCAGGTGGGGGCGCGCCCGCTGGTGGCCCTGTTTCAGCAGGTCTGTCAGCCGCTGGCGACGGCCGAAACGCGGGGCGCGTTTCTGGGGGGACTGCGGCTGATGGCGCTTGACGGCACGGTGGAGCTGGCGCCCGACACGCCCGCGAATGCGGCGGTCTTTGGGCGCCAGGTCGGTCCCCGTGGCGCGAGCGCCTTGCCCCAGATTCAGGCGGTCTATCTGGCCGAGTGCGGGACGCATGCCATTGTTGATGCCGGGTTCTGGCCCTATCAGACCAGTGAGCGGGTGGGGGGCTTTCGGATGTTGCGCTCGGTCGGGCCAGGGATGCTGGTCATGTGGGATCGGGGCTTCCACGACTACGATATGTTCGCGCGGACGCGCCAGCGCGATGCGCAGGTCCTGGCCCGGCTGCCGGCCTCCGCCCGGCCCACGCACGTACGCCCCTTGCCGGACGGGTCGTCGCTGGCCTATATCTCCCCCTCCGACTATAAGCGCCGCCGGCGGGGCGAGCGCCTGCTGGTGCGTATCATCGCGTACACCATCACGGACCCGGCCCTGCCGGGCTCTGGCCAGACCCACCGCCTGATCACCACCCTCCTGGATCACCGCGCCTTCCCGGCGCTCGACTTGGCCTGTGCCTACCATGAACGCTGGGAACTCGAACTGGTCATTGATGAGACCGATACCCACCAACGCCTGGCCGGGCGCCCCTGCGCAGCTTGACCCCCGTTGGGGTGATCCAAGAACTCTACGGCCTGCTGATCGCTCACGACGCCATCCGCGCGCTGATGCCTCAGGCCGCGTTGCAGGCTGATCTCGATCCGGACCGCCTCAGTTTCGTCCACGCCCTCGAAGTCATTCGTGACGCCATCCCGGAGTTTCAAATGACCACCCCTGAGCAATTGCCGGCGCTCTTTGCGCGCCTCTTGCGCGACATCGCCGCTCGTCCCTTGCCCCCCAGACGCTTGCGCTCCAATCCGCGCGTCGTCAAACGCAAGATGTCCAACTTCAAGCTCAAGCGCCCGCACCATTATCACTGGCCGCAACCGGCGGCCCACTCCTTCCGCCAGGCGCTGGCGCTTATTTGAAAGGTATTGCTTCTAGAACGCCGGTCAAGGCGTGGTCAGCTGCCCCTCGATCCCCCACCCATCTGCGTCGGCGAACACCCTGCGGGGTGATCCCCGGCGTGAGCCCCTGCCCTGAGGGGTACCCCCTACCCCGCGGGGTACGCCCAGGCGAGACGATCAGGCCGGGGACCGCCCCTCAGGGCGAGGCGAGGTGACCCCGCTTGGGCTCCCCCCACAGGGGGTGAGGGGGCTGCCCAAGCGTCCACGTGGACGCTACGGGAGCCCCCCGCGGGGTCCACCCAAGCGAGAACGCCCGGTAGGGGGAGCCCCTGAGGGGGCTGCCCAAGCGTCCACGTGGACGCTACGGGATGCCCCACAGGGCACGTCTCGCTTGGGTGGACCCCGCGGGGTCGGCCGACGCCCGGCTGCAAGCCTCCAGCCGCGACTTCAGTCGCCCGGCTCTCGCCCGACACCAGGCCGCCTTGACCGATGCTTTAGCGGTGCATTCCCCGGCTTACCGCCAGATGTTGTGATGCGAGAGGCACGATGGCGCGACGAGAAGACATGCCTGGTCCGGCAAGCCTCTCGCGCCCCTCTCACCGAAACCACTTCCGCTGGATATGACTGCTAGGCGTGCAAGGTAGCTCTCACGCACGCGACTTGCGGCTGCGGAGGGCTTTCGCTACGATGGCGACCTGAGTTCCCGCCGGAGGTGAGTGATCTGCTGCCCTATAGTCCCGCCCAGTAAGCGGGCAGAGCCAAGCGAAGACACACGGATTAGACTTTCGTGCTCTGGCAGTCTTGGCAGGGAAGTGTGTAGTGGCAGAACATATATTCTGACAACGATCTGACAACATCATGACAACAGTCGCAGGACGTGTGGTACCAAGCGGAAACGGGCATGGTGTCGTGGTCATCTATCAGCTTCTTGGCGGGGCACAAGATATAGTGCTCGGGGGCAGCGGGAACAACAAGATGGCCAACAAAAAAGCGGCCCACACTTGATTGGGCCGCACCTGGAAGAGCGGGTAACGGGATTCGAACCCGTGCTAGCAGCTTGGGAAGCTGATGTGCTACCACTACACCATACCCGCGGGCGAGCGTTATTATAACCAGGGGTGGGACCGCAGTCAAATTCATGTGCCCCCGCGGAGCCGCTCAAGAGTCGCCCGGAAGAGGCGCAACGCACCTTCATCGTGGCCCGAAGGCCGGTTGGCAGCACCCTCCGCAAGGACACAGGTGCGACGCACCTGACGATGGCGCCGCTGGCGTCCCATTTGGCAGAAGCGCTTCATCCGCACTTCCCCACCGCCTTCGCAGCGAGAGATCCGCCTGCTTGCCAGTTTCGCGGTGCCTGGCCTACAATCCGTTATCCCCCGTTTCCAGGAGCGTGGCAGTGCACATTTTGGTCACCAACGACGACGGCATCGAAAGCCCGGGCCTCTGGCACCTGGCCGGTGCCCTGCGGGCCGCCGGCCTCGGCACGGTCACGATCATTGCCCCGGATCAAGAGCGCAGTGGCGCCGGGACGAGCGTTCCGCCACAACTGGAGGGCGACCTGGTACCGGTGCCCCCGCTTGCACCCCAGTTCGAAGGGATCGACGCCTGGGCCTCCACCGGCACCCCCACCAGTTGCGTGACCGTCGCGATGCTGGAGGTCGTCAGCCCACGAGCCGACGTCGTCGTCTCCGGGATCAACCTCGGCTTGAACACGGGCGGCAACGTCACGATCAGCGGCACCGTCGGGGCCGCGATGGCCGGTTCCCTCTGGGGCGTCCCCGGGCTCGCAGTGTCGGTGGACTTCGAGCGCGGCGCGCCTGTCGCGTGGGAGACAGCGGCCTGGGCCGCCGCACAACTCTTCCCGCTACTCTCGCGGTTCGGGCAGCACGGGGGGCGACACCCTCTGGTCTGGAACGTCAACGTCCCCAACGCACCCTCTCCGGCAGCAGTCCGTGGCTTCCGCCAGACCGATCTGGCCGAGGTCTTCTACGGGACCGTCCTCCGTGTAGGCGAAGTGCGTCCTAACAGCCGAAACGGCCACCGCATTCGTTTCGCCTTCGACCGCGATCGCCTGCCGCGCGACGTCGCTCCCCAGCTCGACTACGGTGCCATTCAGGCGGGCTACGTCTCCGTCACCCTCCTCGCCCCGGTGAGTGTCCACCCGGCGCCCGCGTTGAACGCCGCTCTGGAGACGCTCGGGGTTGCTCCGTAACAGAGCAGAATCACGGGCTTCCAGTTATCGCCGGTCCTTTCTGGTGATTGCCACACCGTCCATGCCCGGGTTATAATCGCGCCACGATCCCCACGTTGCTGGAAAGGGCGGCACATGAGCCGCATCTACATAGCCCTTGACCTCGAGACCACGGGGCTGCACGCCGAGCGTGACGCTATCATCGAAATCGGCGCTGTCAAGTTCCGCGTTGGCACCGAGTCCGAGAATACAACGTTGGCCTCATGGTCCACCTTCGTGAACCCCGGCCGCTCGATCCCGTATCGAACCTCCCGCCTGACCGGCATCACGCAGCGGGAGGTGGAGCGCGCACCTCACCTGAGAGTGGCCCTCGAACAACTCGCCGCCTTCGTTGGAAATTATCCCATCGTCGGCCACAACATCGCCTTCGATCTCGGCTTTCTCCAGCGCCACAACTGCCTGGTCGGCAATGCCAGCCTCGATACCTTCGAACTCGCCAGCATCCTCCTGCCCCAGGCGCCCCGCTATAGCCTGGCCCAATTGGCCGATCACCTCGGGCTCGACCTGGAGAGCCACCATCGGGCGCTCGAAGATGCCATTGCCACCCAGCAACTCTTCACGCGCCTCTGGCAAATCGCCTGCCAGCTTCCTCACGATGTCATTGCGGTCATCAACACGGTGGCCTCGAACAGCCCCTGGTCGCTGCGCTCCTTCTTCGCGGCGGTGGCGCGCCAGCAGACCACCAGCGGGAAGGCGCTCCCGGCCTCGCTCGCACCCTCGCTGCCGCCAGTCCCCCCACCGCTCACCGGCCGCTCAGCCCCATCGCCAGTGCTCAACGCCGATGCGCTCGCGGCGCTGTTCAGCCGCGACGCCGCGATCGGGCGCACCCTGCCTCGCTTCGAGGAGCGACCTCAGCAGGTCCAGATGCTTCGCGGGATTGTGCAGGCCTTTAATCGCGGCGAGCATCTTCTCGTCGAGGCCGGGACCGGGACCGGCAAGAGTCTGGCCTATCTGCTGCCGGCGATCTTCCAGGCCGTCGCCAGCAACAGTCCCGTCGTCATCTCGACCAATACCATCAACCTGCAGGACCAACTCTTCAACCAGGACCTGCCGACCCTCGCGACGGCGCTTGAGCCCTTGGGGGTCCACTTTCAGGCGGCCATTCTGAAAGGCCGGACAAACTACGTGTGCCCGCACCGGTTGGAACTGTTCATGCGACGCCTGCAGTTCAACGCCATCGAGGCGCGGGCCCTGGCTCGTCTGCTGGTCTGGCTGCCCGTCACGCAGACGGGCGATCGCAGCGAGGTCGCCCTCCAGAGCGACGAGGAAGCCGTCTGGCTCGAGGTTTGTGCCGATCCCGAGAGCTGCCGGCCGGACGCGTGCACCGCCAGGAATGCTTGCTTCTTTCAACGAGCCCGCGCCGCGGCGCTGGGGAGTCACGTCCTGATTGTCAATCACGCGCTCCTCCTCACCGATCTTGCCGTGGAAACTGGCCAGCCAATCCTGCCAACCTACGAGTACGTTGTGATTGACGAGGCTCACCACCTCGAGGCGCGCGCCAGCGAACAGTTCGGGGCCCGGCTCTCGCGGCAGCAACTCGAACAGCTCTGCCTGCGCTTGCACGATCCCCGCGAGCGCCGCCCGACCGGCCTGCTGCCTACCATCGCCGCGCGCTGCGAGCCTCTCCGTTCGGGGGCGGCGGCGGAGGTACAACGGCAGTGCGGTTTGCTTGGTCGTGAGGTAGAGCAGATCACCCACGACATCGCGCCCCTCTTCGACACGGTCCGCGAAGCCCTCGCCCCCTGGGCTGGCCGAGGCGGGGGTGACTACGATCACAATATCCGCCTCAAACGCGAGATCCGGCTCTCGGGGGGCTGGCGGCGGGTGATCGAAGCCACGGCGCTGCTCGACCGCTTCGACCGGTTGGCCGACCGGTTGGTCGCGCTGCATGCCCAGCTCCGCACGGGTGACCTCGGCCTCGGCGAGGAAGTGGTCGAGCCCCTTGGACGTCTGGGTCGCGATCTCCGCTCGATCCAGCAAGAGTTGCGGCGAATCATCGTCGAGCCTGAGGCCAACGACATTGGCTGGGTCAGCCTCTCGCCGAAGCGCGATGACGTGCTCTTCCACCGCGCGCCGCTCCATGTCGCCAGCCACCTGGCAAGCGGGCTCTTCCGCTCCAAACGCAGCGTCATCCTGACCAGCGCCACTCTCCAGAGCGAAGGTTCCTTCGACTACATCCGCGAGCGGCTCGGCCTTGAGCCACGGGGCGGCTCGCAACCGCGCCGCTACCGCGAACTCTCACTCGGCTCGCCCTTCGACTACCGCCAGTCGGCGCTTGTCTACGTCCCCACCGATGTCCCGGAGCCCAACAGCCCCAACTACGCCCAGACCCTCCATCGGGCTCTGATTGACCTGGGGCGCGCCACGCGCGGGAGGATGTTAGTGCTGCTCACCAGCAAGAGCCAGCTTCGCGGCGTGTACCGTGCGATCAGCGACCCGCTGGCCAACGACGACATCGTCGTTCTGGGACAGTACATGGACGGTGGGCGTCGCCAGCTTCTGGAGCGCTTCAAAACGGCCCAGCGCTGCGTCCTCCTGGGAACGCAAAGCTTCTGGGAAGGGGTAGACGTCGCCGGCCCCGCCCTGAGCTGCCTCGTGATCGCTCGCCTGCCTTTCCCGGTACCCACCGACCCGGTCTTCAGCGCGCGCGCCGAGACCTACGAGGATCACTTCCTCCAGTACGCCGTGCCGCAGACCGTGATCCGATTCCGCCAGGGCTTCGGCCGGCTGATCCGCTCGGCCGAGGATCGCGGCGTAGTGGCGCTGCTGGACAGCCGGGTCTTCACCAAGAGCTACGGCTCGATCTTCCTCAACTCCCTACCGGCAGCCGATATCCGCTTTGGTCCCTTCCGCGACCTGCCCCCACTCGCCGAGCGCTGGCTCGCCAATCAGCCGCCCTATCAAAAGCCGAGTGATATGGCTTCAGCGACCGCCGATTGAGTCACCAGGGGGAAATGCTACCGGCCCGTCAATCACTCCGAGTACTCCCCCTACTTGCCGATGCAGAACCGCGAGAAAATGACGTCGAGCAGATCCTCTGTCGCCGTCTCGCCTGTGATTTCCCCCAGCGCGTTGACCGCCGCCGTGAGGTCAATCGTCAAAAAGTCGGCCGGCAGCCCCTCGTCGAGGCCGGAGCGAGCGGCCTGCACATTGTTGAGCGCCGTGCGGATCGCCGCCTTGTGGCGCGGGTTACTCACCAGCGCCTCGCGGCCCGTCGTCGCGACGACCTGACCGCCCATTACCAACTCCCACACCCGGGCCTCCAGGGCCTCGATTCCCGCTCCGGTGCGCGCCGAGACCGCCACCCGCGGCGCCTCAGGCACTACACCAGGGAGAGGCACGGAGAGGGTATCCGCCTGTTCCCCATCTCCACCCAGCAGATCGAGCTTGTTCCAGACGACGATGGCCGGGCGGCCGCCAACAATGGCTGCCAGCGCGCAGTCCTCGTCGGTCAGGGGCTGGCCGGCGTCCAGAACGAGCAGCACCAGGTCGGCCTGCTCGAGCGCGGCGCGGCTTCGTGCCACCCCAAGGGCCTCGACTACGTCGGACGTATCGCGGATCCCGGCGGTATCCGCCAGCACGACGGGAACCCCCCGAATCGAGAGGCTCTCTTCGACGAGATCGCGGGTGGTCCCCGGAATCTCAGTGACGATCGCACGCTCGTGGCGCAGCAGACGGTTGAGCAGGCTGGACTTCCCCACGTTGGGCCGCCCGACGATCGCCACCCGCAGCCCCTCGCGCAGCAGGATCCCACGATCGGCCGTGCGCAGCAATCCCTGCAGCAACCGCTCGGCCTCGTCGAGCTGCGGACGAATGAGTTGCGGCGGCACCTCGTCCTCCGGGAAGTCAATCAACGCGCTCAAGTGCGCGAGCACCTCCAGGAGCGCCGCCCGCGCCTGGCGAATCTCGTGGGAGAGTGCCCCGCCCAGTTGGGCCTGAGCCGTCTGCAGTCCGGCCTCGGTCCGCGCACGCACGACGTCGAGAACCGCCTCAGCCTGAGCCAGGTCGAGGCGGCCGTTCAGGAAGGCCCGCAGGGTCATCTCGCCGGGCTCGGCCAGCCGCGCCCCGGCTGCCAACACCAGCGTGAGCATCGCCCGCAGCACGGTCGCCCCCCCGTGGCTCTGAATCTCGACCACGTCCTGGCGGGTGTACGTGCGCGGCGCCTGCATCCAGACGGCCATCACCTCGTCCACCGTGGCGCGGCTCTCCGGGTCAACCACGTGACCATAGGTTAGACGATGGCTCTCCGGCTCCCAAGGCCCCGATTGGCCCGCCGGCCGGAAGAGCCGCCGCAGAATGGACCGTGCCTGCGGGCCACTGATACGAATGATGCCGATTCCGGCCTCGCCCAACGCCGTCGCGATGCCGGCAATCGTGTCATCCAGACTGTACTTCATCCTTGAATCATTCCTCACCATCTCTGTGGCCAACGTGCTCTGTCGCCTCTGGAACTGCCCGAAGCGCCCGGCGTAGAAATGTCGGGGACCCACACAGGTTTTCGAGCTCGTCAACATTGTACCACTGGAAGGCCAACCGGCCTCCTTCTTCGTTCCCGGAAATGGTTTCCATATTGCACCCCGCGCCGGGGCGCGGGGCAACGCAAGCAAAAAGGCGAGCGCCAACTCGTGATCGTCGCGGCCATCTCCCTCGGCTCCCCCGCCCCCTGGCAGCGACCAGACGTCGTCACGCCCTGCTTGATGCGGCATCTGGCTTGGAGTGCGCGCTTCAGCGCGCGGTTGCCCCGTTCCACATGCATCCCACCCCAGCGTGCCCGGAGGGGCACGCCCGGCCCGCCCCGAGGGGCGCCCCCTGACGCCGACCCTGCCTGAGGGGCACCCTGTCGGGGGGCCGGCCTCCAGCCGCGGTTTCAACCGCCGGGCTAACATGCGCCATTGACCGTCAGTTACCCTCCAATTCACGCCCTGCCACACTGGCTGCTATAATCGTGCCTCGAACCTTCTAGAGGAGAACAAGATGCCCCCGCTTCACTTGCTACAACGCCTCTCCGCACGCGATATCACCGTTGGCATCATCGGCTTGGGATACACTGGTCTTCCGCTGGCCGTCGTCTTGAGCGAGGCCGGGTTCCGGGTGGTCGGTGTGGACATCGACCAGAAAAAGATCACTGCTATCGGCGCTGGCCAGAGCGTTGTCGAAGACGTCACCTCCGACCGGCTGGCGCCATTGATTGCAGCGGAGCGGATCCGTGTCACCGATGACTACGACGCCCTGCGGGCCGCCGACGCGGTGATTATCTGTGTGCCAACTCCCCTCCGCAAGTCCCAAGACCCGGACATCAGCGCCATCATCCACGCGACTGAAGGAGTGGCGCCGCGCCTCAAGCCCGGCGCCCTGGTGGTCTTGCAGAGCACGACCTACCCCGGCACGACCAACGAGGTCGTGCTGCCCCGGCTCCAGGAAGTAGCCGGCACGGTGGGCGAGGATTTCTTTCTGGCCTTCGCGCCGGAACGAATCGACCCGGGCAACAAGACCTACACCCTCAAGAACACGCCGAAGCTCGTCGGGGGTGTCACAGCGCGCTGCGCCGAGCTCGCCGCAGCCCTCTTCGAGACCATCGTGGACGAGGTCATCACCGTCAGTGACCCTGCCACCGCCGAGATGATCAAGCTGCTGGAAAACACTTTCCGCGCGGTCAACATCGGTCTGATCAACGAAACGGCACTGATCTGCAAGCGGCTCGGGATTGATGTTTGGGAGGTCATCGCCGGGGCCGCGACCAAGCCATTCGGCTTCATGCCCTTCTATCCCGGGCCTGGGCTCGGCGGCCACTGCATCCCGGTAGACCCCCAGTATCTCTCGTGGAAGCTTCGCACACTCGACTACGACGCACAGTTCATCCACCTCGCAACCCAGATCAACGCCGCGATGCCCGAGTACGTGGTCGGCCTGATCGGCGACGCGCTCAACGCCACGCTCAAACCGATCAACGGCTCGCGGGTGCTCATTTTGGGCGTCGCCTACAAGCGCGACGTGGGCGACATGCGCGAGAGTCCGGCCCTCGCGATTATTCGCCGCCTGCTCGACTTGGGCGCCGATCTGCACTACCATGATCCGCACGTCCCCACATTGACTCTCGAGGATGGCCGGACGCTCACCTCCCTCCCCGACCTGAGTCCCGAGACGCTCGAGTCGGCCGACGCTGTCGTCATCGTGACCGACCACAGTCGCTACAACTGGGATGGGATCGTGCGCCATGCCCCTCTGATCATCGATACGCGCAACGCCACCCACGCCGTGCGGAGCCACGCGCGGGGCCAAATCGTGAAATTATAGTCATCGCGCAACTCCTCAACCGCTCGGCCTGGATTACCACTCGCTGCTCGGCCTGGATTACCACTCGCTGCTCGGCCTGGATTGCCAAATCCAGGCCCATGGGATGACCAAAAGGGCCTGGTCCGACCAGCGCAGCCGGCGGATCTGGCGATCCGCCGGGAGCGGCTGTGGAGGTACGTCATCGCGCATGACGAAGAGGGAGGAGCGGAAGAGACCGCACGTCTCGTGCCTCGGATGGCGTCAACGGCTCGGGCGGGGGTGGGAATCTCGCTCCAGCCGGGGTTCGCCCCACTGCTGGGTCGGCGGCCGTCCCAGCAGCGGTACCCCCACCCCCGCCCGAGCGATGGAGTCACGCGAATCCAACGCCCCATCGCACGCCCACTTGGGTCTGTCAGCACCGTTCCCTGCCATCAGTGAGACTCGGCGGCCGCATCCAGAGGCCGGCCGCCGGGCTCGCAGGGAACGATCCCTGTGGCGACCGCAGATCCCATGTTCTCCGACGGTTGATCAACCCCTGTCGCGGCGAGTTTGACGGCTCTCTCACCTGATTCGGCTCGCTTCGTGCCAGATTGGCCCGCCAGCACCTGTTCCTCGGCGGAATTTTACCCCTACAAAGTCGTCTGTGCCTCTTGACACCGCTCATATCTCCTGATATGATGCATACACTCGTTGGGAACGTTCCCTACAAAACTCTCGCCGAGGCGGCCTGTCTTCTCCCGATGCCGCATCTCGTGTTCTAAACAGACCTGTCTGAATTGGAGCGTCGTTTGGCAACCATCTTCGATGTCGCGCGTGTGGCTGGCGTTTCGCGCTCTACGGTTTCGCGGGTCCTCAACGATCAACCAGGTGTGAGCGACAATGCCCGCGCCCGGGTCCTCACAGCCATCCAGCAACTCAACTACCAGCCGAACTTCGCCGCACGCGCACTGAAGCGCCAGAAAGCTGACACCCTCGGGCTGATTGTCCCTCCATCCTTCCGCGAGCGGACATCCACGGAGCCGCGCGGCTACTACCTGACCGAGATCATCCGCGGGGCGTACAACGCCGTGATCGAACATCGGCAAGTGCTCGCGCTGCTCGACGATGGCGGGAATCCCGAGTTCTACGACCGCCTGATCCAACACCGCCAGGTTGACGGTATCTTGATCGTTGATCTCGACCTGGACGAGCCGCTGCTGACCTACTTCAGTGAGCGCAAGTTTCCCTTCGTCGTGATTGGCAACCCGGCGGATGAGACAATCGCCTGCGTAGACGTCGACAACTACGGCAGTGCCCAACGCGTTGTGCGCTACCTCTACCGTCTGGGGCACACCCAGATCGCGATGATCCACGGGCCGCCCGCCCGGCTCGCCAGTCGCGACCGCGCGGCCGGCTACCGGACCATGCTCCGCCAACTCGGCTTCCAGGTGGACCCGGCGCTTCAAGCTGAGGGTGATTTTAGTGAGGAGTCGGGCCAATGTGCGATGGAGCAGTTGCTGGGAACGGTCCCAAGGCCAACAGCCGTTTTCGCCGCCAATGACCGGATGGCGCTGGGCGCCATCCGAGCTGTTCAGGCCCGTGGGCTTCGCGTCCCGGAAGACATCTCGATTGTCGGATTCGACGACATTCCGGTCGCAGCCTATGTACAGCCGGCTTTAACCACGATGCGCCAACCGCTCTACGATTTAGGGAATCGGGCGGCCCGATTATTGCTAGAGATGACCGAAACTGAACGCTCACCATTCCCACACACACCCCGGGTCGTGCTGCCAACCCAACTGATCGAACGCCGCTCAGTGGGCCACGTCAATGGCCGCCCCGTGCCCGAAAGGAGGTGATGCGCCCTCGCAACCGCCATGTCTCTTGCACAGTATGTGCTTCCGTCCTGTTCTGCCGGTTGGAACCACAACCCCATCCTCACACCATTTTGGAGGAAAAGAGAAGATGAAATCACGTCTGTGGCTGGTCATCAGTCTCCTTGCGATCGCTAGCATGCTGCTCGTTGCGTGTGGCGGTGGTGCGGCTGCGACTCCGACCACGGCCCCGGCGGCCGCGCCGGCCGCTACGCAAGCACCCGCCGCCGGTGCGACCGAGGCGCCTGCCGCTGCCACGGAAGCGCCGGCGGCCGCCACTGGCGAGCCAGTCTCACTCGTGCTCTGGACCCAGGAAGGCGAAGCCGAGGGCACCTTCGCTTGGGTGCAAGACCTGGCCCAACGCTACTCCAAAGACCACCCTAACGTTTCCATCGAGGTGGACAACTACAGCACCGAAGACCTGCGCACCCAGTTCCAGCAAGGCGCCATCGCCGGTCAGTCCGCGGACTTCCTCTGGACGGTCAACGATCATGCCGGCCCCTTCACCGCCGCGGGTCTGATTCAACCCGTGGACGATCTCCTGGACTTGAGCCCCTTCGTCGATAACGCGCTGGCCGCTGTCGAGTTGGACGGCAAGCACTGGGGTATCCCGATTAGCAACGGC
This sequence comes from Ardenticatenaceae bacterium, assembly GCA_027493995.1. GTDB lineage: Bacteria > Chloroflexota > Anaerolineae > Ardenticatenales > Ardenticatenaceae > DOUV01. Next base: position 992,964 of record JAOSJS010000001.1, read on the forward strand.
AACCATCTGATGCTGCTCTGCAACAAGAAAATCGTGGATACCCCGCCTGCGGACACGGACGAACTGATCGCGAAGGGCAAGGAATGGACCACCGGCGATCAGTACGGTCTGGTCTACAACCTCGTGGAGCCCTTCTGGCTGGCACCCTGGTGGGGTGGCTACGGGATGAAGAACGTTTTCAAGGAAGGTACCACGCAACCTGACCTGAACAACGAAGCGATGGTGAACGCCCTCCAGTTTGTCCACGATCTGAAGTTCAAGGAGAAGATCGTGCCGGAGTCGGCTGACTACAATGCCGCCGATTCGCTCTTCAAGGAAGGGAAAGCCGCCTGCATCATTAACGGTGACTGGTCGTTGGGTGGCTACGTGGATGCAGGGCTTGACTTTACAGTCTCGCGCATCCCGAAACTCACGGCCACCGGTGAATGGCCCCATCCCTACACGAGCGGCAAGTACTTCATGTTCAACAAGGACCTGTCGGGTCCCCGGCTGAATGCTGCTATCGACTTCGCCAAGTTCGTGACGAGTCAGGACATCCAGCTTGAGATGGCCGACAAATTCCGCCGTCTCCCGGCCCTCAAGACCGCTCTTGACGCGCCTCAGATCAAAAGCGACCCGATCCTGAGCGGTTCCGCCGACCAGATGGTTGTCGGCATCCCAATGCCGACGGTTCCCGAGATGCGCTGCGTCTGGGACGGTGTCCGTCCGCAACTTGAAGGTGTGATGGCCGATAGCATCACACCGCAGAATGCGGCGGGCGAAGCCCAAAACTCGGCCGAGGTCTGCGTGAAGGACATCGGCACCGGCGGTGGAGATTAACAACTCGTTCAGCTGCGACGGTGGGGAGGGGGGCCACTCCTCCTCTCCACTTCCTTGATGGTTGGTACCCAGGTTGGTACAGTCGTTTTGGTATAGACATCGGGTTTCTTTACGAAGGAGTTAGATCCGATGAGCGTCACAGGCCGTCAGGAACTCCGTCGATACCCTCCCGAGCCAACCGCTTTGGATACGATGGCCGCCTGGCTTCGCGGCAACGGCTGGATTGCGCTTCTCGTGCTCGTCTTTTTCACCGCACTGGCCTTCGCGACCTCGCGAGATCTCGGGGGCCTCAACCCCACGTCGATCTCGCAGGGCGTCGGCGAGGTTCTGCCGGCGGTCCTGCTGATCGTCGTGGGCGCGATCGTCCTGGAAGCCGCCGTCTATCTTCTTCTGGCCAGAGTTGTTCAGACGAAGTACGCCCTGGCCTATACCCTCTTTGCCCCGTCGGCTGTCGGATTGCTCGTCTTCTTTGTGTACCCATTCTTCTACGATATCGCCATCGCCTTCTCGAATATGAGTCTGACGACGCTCCTCAATCCGCGTTTCGGCTGGCAATATGGGGTCGACAACTTTAGCCGCGTCTTCACCGGGAGACTGCTTCAAACCGCCAATTCCACCTTCTTCACCATCTTCATACGCACGCTGATTTGGACGGTCGTCAACATCCTCTTCCACGTGCTCGGCGGCCTGGGACTCGCTCTACTACTCAACCGCGATCTTCGTCTGAAAGGGCTCTATCGCACACTCCTCGTGATTCCGTGGGCAATACCGCAGGTGATCGTCGGGCTCGCCTGGCGAAACGAATTCCACTTCCAGTACGGCTTTGTCAACATCCTACTCAAAAACTTTGGCCTCGAGCCAATCAACTGGCTCCGCGATCCGTTTTGGGCCTTTGTCGCCGCCATCATCGTAAACGTTTGGCTCGGCATCCCGTTCATGATGGTGATCATTCTCGGTGGCCTGCAGAGCATCTCGAAAGAGTACTACGAGGCCGCGGATATTGATGGCGCGAGTTGGCGGCAGCGTTTTAGCAATATCACGCTCCCCCTCCTCCGGCCGGTCCTGGCCCCGGCCATCGCGCTCGGCACCATCTGGACATTCAATCAAATCAATATCATCTTCCTGGTCACCCAGGGCGGCCCGCAAGAGAGCACGAACATTCTGGTGACAGCCCTTTACTACGCGGCGTTTGACTTCAGTCGCTACGCGTTCGCTGCCGCGTTCAGCCTGGTCATTTTCGTAATCCTCTTCTTGATCTCGCTGCTCTGGATCCGTGCGACCGGTGCTCTTCAAAGTGTCTATGAGTAAGGGGGGAAGCCAATGGCTGTGGAAAGTGAACACCTCCAGCAATTGCGGGCAACGGCCCGGGTGCGCCCCAAGGATTTCTTCTACGCGGGGCGCGAGGATAGTCCCTTCAAGCGCCTCGTGATCCATACCATCCTGATATTCGCGGTGATCGTTGCTGTCTATCCGGTGCTGCGTGTGTTTAGTATCAGCGTACGACCGGGTAACCGTCTGCTCTCGACGTCGCTTGCGATCATTCCTGCAGACGCGACCCTGCAAAATTACGTCGCCCTGTGGCAAGATAGAAACTTCTTCCTCTGGCTTTGGAACAGCCTTCTGGTAACCGTTTCAGTCGCGACGATTGGCGTGGTCCTGGCAGCCACCGGAGCCTACGCGTTCTCGCGCTGGAAGTTCCCCGGTCGGCGCCCGGCGTTGATCTTTCTGCTGACAACTCAGATGATTCCGGCCGGTATGCTGCTGATCCCGATCTTCATCCTGCTGGTTCGGCTCGGCCTGGTGAACACCTATCGCGGTCTCATCTTCGCCTACAGCGTGAGCAGCGTGCCCTTCAGTATCTGGATTTTGAAGGGCTACTACGACACTATTCCCCCCGATCTCGAGGAAGCTGCCAAGATTGATGGGGCCTCGCAAATGGAGGCATTCTGGCGCATCATCATGCCACTCTCGACACCAGCGCTTGCGATCGTCTTCCTCTTCAACTTTATGAGTGCCTGGAGCGAGTTCATCGTCGCTCGTGTCATCATCAAGAACCAGCAGCTCTTAACCTGGCCACTGGGCCTCTACTCGCTGCAAGGCCAGTTCCAAACTGCCTGGGGGCAGCTCGCCGCCGCCAGCATCTTGATCGCCCTCCCTGTCCTCGCGCTCTTCCTGTACTCCTCGAAGTGGCTCATCAGCGGCTTGACCATCGGCAGCGTCAAGGGCTAACTTCTCTTCGATCGCGCCCGATTGAGAAGAGGCGGCCGGACTCGGCCGCCTCTTCTCAATCGGGCGCTCCTCGAATGGAACGAAGATGCCGCAGATCGTTACGCGTGTTTTGGAATCAGCGACGATCCGTGCGCCTCGCAACCTCAGGTGGGCCCCGATATCAGCGCGTGGGAAGCGCGGAGCGCGGGGGGAGGTACTACTCCTCGCCAGCGGAGAGATCGGGGAGTCGCTGCTGGGGGTGCAGGACCTCTGCAAAGAGATCGCCGCGCTCGGCCAGCCGAGCAGGCATGGTAGTGAGGGTGAAATCGGTCGGGCGGACACGTCCCGCCGCGACTTCGTCCCAGGTCAGCGGGGCGCTCACCGGTGCCCCTGGCTTCGCCCGCACACCGTAAGGCGCGGCGATGCTCTTGCCGCGGGCATTTTGGGAGTAATCGATCAACACTTTGCCGCCGCGCTCGGCCAGGCTCTTGTCGCTCGTCACTGCGGCCGGATGCGCCTCCTCCAGGCGATGGATGAAGGCGCCCAACCAGGCACGGACTTCCTCGAAGCGATAGCGACGCTCGATGGGCACGAAGACGTGAACGCCATCCCCGCCACTGGTCTTCGGCGCCGCCATCAGGCCCAACTCATCCAAAAGGGCATGAATCCAACCGGCCACGTTCAGGACCTCCTCGAAGGACACCTCGGCAACCGGATCGAGATCGAAGACCATCCAGGTCGGCCGGTCTGGATCCTGCCGGGTCGCAAACCACGGATGCATCTCGATCACGCCCTGATTGACCACCCAAATCAGTTCAGGCAGGTCATCCACCACCGCCATCTCGGCGGTCTTGTCGGCCGTTTGCAGGTGGTAGACATAGCGCTCGAGCCAATCGGGGGCATAGTCGGGAACCCGCCAGCGGTAGAAATTCTTGCCGGTGATCCCATCGGGCCAGACGCGCATCGTGAACGGCCGATCCTGCATGTAGGGTAGCAGGGTTGGCGCCACCTCGTGATAGTAGCGCAGCAGGTCACCCTTGGTGTAGCCCTGCTCCGGCCAGAAGACTTTCTGGAGGTTGGTCACGCGCACGTCGCGACCGCCCAATCTCCATGTCTCCCCTTTTTTCGCCATCGTCCTGCTCCTCCTGCCTGGAGAGTACATCAAGCTCGCCAGAATGTCACGTAGTTCCTTTCCTACCTGGATCGAGGCCGGCCGGCGACCTCTTCACTCCGCGTTCCGCACCCATTCTGCCGGAACCGAGAGCACTGACAGAGGAAGAAGACGAGGGTTTGGCACCGCCGCCAGAGTCTGTCCTGGAAACAGCCGGGCAACTATTGTGAGAGGCCGCCAGTCAGTGACGCCAGGCCCTTCCAGCTCGAGTGGGCCTATCCCTCGACGACGCGCCCACCCTCCCCCAACTCACCCCCTCTCGCCGCACCTGCCCGCGGGCCGGCTCGGCGGAAGAGAACGCCGCGGTGGAAGAGGATGAGCGGTGTCGGAACTATGCCCTGGACAGCACGGGGACGAGCGCCGGCCCGCGGGAAGGACCTTCGGCCTGGTCCGTGGGGGCTTTCCGCCACTTCGCGCTTGTGGCACAATTGCATCTGCAACAGACGAACGGTGGGGCGCATTGATAGCCGCGTACCGGTGAGATAGATAGATTCTGGGATCCGGAGGGAGGCAAAGGAGCGTGGGGAACCGACAAGATCAACCGCGGCGGTGGCAGCGCCTTCTCCAGCCGCTCACGTCGTCGCGGGCAGGGGCGTGGTTCTTCGCCCAAACACTCCACCACATCGATCGCCCATTGCTTCGGCTCACGCAGGGGCGCTACTCCGTGACGGGTGTTGTCGCCGGGCTGCCGATTGTCTTGCTAACAACCACAGGCGCGCAGAGTGGGGCGCAGCGCACGGTCCCGCTTGTCGGGATCCGAGATGGCGACAACGTGGTGGTGTTCGCCTCCAGTTTCGGTCGAGCGCGGCATCCAGCCTGGTATCACAACCTGCGTACCAACCCAGAGGTTACGCTCTCGGTTGGCGCGGGGAACGGGACGTATCTGGCTCGGGAAGCGATGGGGGAAGAGCGAGAGAAGTATTGGAAACAGGCGGTTGCGCTCTACTCGGGGTATCGGGCTTATGAGCAGCGGGCCGGGGCCCGGACGATTCCGGTGGTGGTGCTTACCCCCCAATACCGGGGGTAGGGACAGCAACGCTGGCGCGTTCTATTTGGCGGGTGCGCGTTGACTTTGGGCCTTGCCGTCAGATTGTCCGCCGCTTTCTTCGAGTGGTGATCCGATGTTCTCGTCGACGATCGGCACCTCAGGCGGTCCCTCCATGGCGCTCATCTGACTCGACCGCATGATTGCCACAATGATCACTCCCACAAGGATCACATACGCTACAATACTGCACGGGATGAGCATCATTCTCTCGTTCCAGGCTGCGACCTTCACGTGCCATCGGCATCACTCAGAAAAGAGTTATTTTACCATGCCCTGGAGGTTCTCTTCGAAACCAACGATGGCTCGTGGGCACGGTCGGAAGTGGACGTTGTTGACGCAAGTCGTGTAACCAAGTCCTCGAAACGCAATTCGACCTCCCCCTGTACGAGGAGCCGGTCATCAATCTCCACGCTATCGTCCTCTCGCTCCCGCTCGCCTTTGGCTACGGCAGCGACCCGCGCGTGCAGGAACGCCTCGCCCGACTCGCGGACGCGACCCAGGCCGCGGCCTGGCCGACTGCGCCGACTGCCCGGGCCGACTGGCTCGCTCAGACCATCGCCACGCTCGGCGGCGCGGCCCGTGCCGGCTGGCCCAACGATGGTGCCTTGCAGCGGGCCGCGGCGGCGCTGCTGGCCATCCCACTGGCTATCCTTGAACCCCGCTGGCACCAGGCCGGGTTTCCCGTCTTCGACCGGCCCGACATGCTCTTTGCGAGCCGCCATCTGCTCCTGGCCGGGATCCGGGACGAACGCGTGCGGCCCTGGGTCGAGACCGTGGCAGCTCAGCAGGATCCAACGGGCCGCTGGCAGCTGCGGCGGAGTCGCCAGCGGGAGAGCGGCTGCACGTTCGAAGTTCCCGGGGAGCCGAGCCGTTGGCTGACCGCCCAGGCTCTCTCCGTGCTGCGCGGCTTCTACGGCGAGTCGGATGGTTGAGCGCCGGCCCTCGCCCGCGCGGCCGAGCGCGCCCCGGTCGCTCCGCGCTTGGATCAGACGTTCCAGGCGACTATAATCTCATTATGACCAAACAACCCGATTGCCCCTACTTCCACGGAGACTACTTCCGGGGCCGTGCGAAGGAAGAGTGCCGGCTGTTGGAGCGTAGCGGCTATGGGGAACAGTGGACGATCAATCTCTGTAGCTCCTGCCCGGTACCCGGCATTGTTCGTGACACGACCTGCAATCATCTGGCGCTGGAAGCCGAGATCGTGCGGAAATTCGGTCTCTTCCCGCGCGTGAGCGTTTTTGCTATCTGCACGGATAGCCTGCAGTCGCTCCCCGACCCCAGGCACTGCCCGGGCTGTGAAGAGCAGACGGCAATGCCCCCGGCAGAGCGCGAGTAAGTTACGCGACGCTTGCGAATTGGCCCTGCCCTCCCGCCTCGCCGGTGAGCCCGTTTGCCGATTCAGAACACAAGAGCCCGGGCCGCTGCTCGCCATGTCAGCGGCCCGGGCCGGTTTTACGCCTCAACCCCAGGTGCGAGCGATGGCGTACCACACTTTCTGTAAAAGTGGCGCCTACGCGCCACTTTTACAGAAATATGAAGACACTGTTGGCGAATTGGTGCAAGTGGCGGGTGCCTGTTTGTAGTGCGCGCTTCAGCGCGCTAAAGCGCGCACTACGAACTGCTCGCCCTCCCTGGAGACGATTTCGCCAACAGGGTCATATGAACACATCATCGGTGCGAGCGACTCGTTTCGGCGTTGGTTTTCCCGTGGCGGGGCGTCTTGTCCCCAATGTTGATGTTCTACGGATGGTGGCCGGACCCGTTGGGGGATTGTCTCTCAATTACTGACCTTCATTGGCAGGCGCACCTTGTACTCAGTCCCGGCGTCAGGCGGGCTCTGAATCAACAATTCGCCGCCGTGGGAGCTCACGATCTCGCGCGCCGTCGCCAGACCAATTCCCGCCGAGCTGCGACTGGCACGCGTCCGATCAGCCCGGCGCCTGGAATCGTAACGAGGGACTGAGCTCGGCTCCAGAATGCCCGGCCCCTCATGAGCCACACTGATCTCAACCCACCAGCGCCCGAGTCCTCTCGTACCAGTCGGGGTGTGACCATCCCCGTTCCCGTGAGCGCCTCCCCGCACCCCTCCCAACGTCGCCTTGATCTGAACCCGCCCCCGGGGCCAGCCTGCGCCAGTGCGTTATCCACCAGGTTGGCCAGCACCTGGTCGAGTTGCGCGGCATCACCACCGACGGGGAGCGCCTGACGGGGGCGCTGAACGTGTAACACGACGCCCGCCGTCTGCGCCCGCGGCCAGAATCTCTCGCAGCAGCGGTCGAGAAGCGAGTTCAGGTCCACAGCGTGCCCGTTTGTGGGGCTGCGGCCGACCTCGATGCGGGCCAGTTCGGGGAGCCCCTGGACCCACCGGGCCAACCGCTCCGTCTCGGCCGAGATAATCTCTGCCACATGCTGCTGCTCCTGCGACGTGGCGGACCCATCCAGCAGTGTCTGGCTGTAACCCTGAATCGAGGCTAACGATGTGGACAAATCGTGGCTGAGGTTCACCAGGAAATTGTGCTGCTGCTGTTGAACGGCCTTGACTCGGGCGACCAGCGTGTTGAAAGCTACCGCCAACTGGCTCACATCATCGGTACCTGAGATCGGCATCTCGGCGTCGTAGTCCCCTCCGGCCAGTGCCTGGATCGCCAGAGTGAGATCGTCCAGCGGCGCGGAGAGCCGCCCGGCAATCAACCAGATCGCCGTGACGGCTACCGCCAGAACGAGTATCCCGGCCAGCAGCAAGCGTGGGAGCAGCACCACCCATCCGCCCACCAACTCCGCAACCGGAACCGCCAGTAGAATCAGGTCGGATGGAGAGGAGGGTTCGCGGGTCTGCCACGGGACCACCGTGACGAACACGGTCTGTCCGCCGATCTCCATGCGCTCCACCGGCGGCGCCTCTCCGTCGGTGAGCATCGTGCGCTCGATGAACCCGCGAGGGAGCGCGAGGGCCATTCCGTTGAGCTCGGCCGCGGTATCGGCGACGACACGATTGGCATCCGTGACCACCAGCAAACGCGCGCTCTCGCCGGTCGCAGCCCGAGCCGCCGCCTCAAGCTGCGCGTCCGAACCCGTCAGCGTCGCGGGCAGGCGTGCGGCCACCTGATTCGCCAGCAGCAGCACACTCGCGTGCGCGACCCGCGCCTGCGCATCTTGCCAGAGAATCGCACCGGCCGTTCCCAGTACCAGCAGCGTAACCAGGACCGCGGCAAGTGCTCGCTCGATAAGCCTGCGTTTGAAGGTCATCGCCCCTTCACAGATCGATCTCGGCTGTCCCACGGCCGACCGCGCGCGACTGACCAGAGAGCTGGCGCCGAAAAGATGCTCAACAGATGATCTCCGCATATCCCCTCTTCTCACCCTTCGTGTCAGAAGCCACACTCAAGCGGCCCGCGTCTCCTGTCGGTGATTCCCCTCACCCCTGAGCCAAGACCGGCGAGGGCGCGTTGTGCCCATTGCGGCTGTGGGTCTGAGGGGCACCGTGGCCCGTACGCAGGTGATCCAGAATATCGGGGAGCATGCGGCGGGCAGCCTCCTCACCCGCCGTGATGATCTCATCGGCCTTGTCGTATTCGAGTGAGCGATAGCGTGTCACGTCCGGCTGTACCAGCACATCGACCGCGCCCATGCGCGACTCGATGATGCCGGCCTCCATGATCTCCATCGTCCCGAGGTAGATGCCCAGGAGGTTGGGCATCCGGCCACTCGCCAGCATCTCGCGGCGATGGATGCGGTCGGTCAGGCTGGGGATCACACTACAGGCGATAATGATGTCGGCCTGGCCCGCCAACGCGCTCACCGGTACCGGGTTCACGGCGCCACCGTCGATCAATCGGCGGCCATCGAGTGGTGCCGGCTCGAAGATGCCGGGAATACTGAAGCTTGCCCGTACCGCCTCCGCCACCGAGCCACTCTTCAACACCACTTCCTCGCCGGTGATGAGGTCAGCCGCCACGGCGCGCAGCGGAATGCGCAGTTGGTCAAAGCTCTTGTTCTCGAAGAAACCCTGTAAATAGCGAACCGTCCTTTGGCCGCGGATGAATCCACTGCGTGGGATGACAGGCACATCAAAGAGGCCGCCGAGCAGGCTGGTCGCCCTCGGCAGGCGGCGGGCAAAATCGGCGATCTCCTCGATCGTACGGCCGGCGCAGTACAGCCCACCAAAGAGGGCCCCCGCACTGGTCCCCGCGATGATGTCAATCGGAACGCCGGCCTGGTCCAGCACCTTGAGCAGGCCGATGTGGGCGATGCCCCGCGCGTTGCCCGAACTCAGCGCCAGCCCCACGCGGCGGCGCGCGATCCGGCGGGCCACCGCCAGAATCAAGGGCGCCTCTTCGGCGACGTGGATGTAGTTCTCGCGGGCAAACCGCTTGACCCACGGCGTGCTGCGGCCACCAATCTCGACCACCACCTCGGCCAGATCGGCCGCTTTGCGGCTCAGCGCATTCTCCTGGCGAGTCGTGACCATCACGACTCGGGCATACGCCTCTACCTCCTCACTCAACGTCTCGGCCAGCTCCTCGGGCTCGGCGCCCTCGCGCAGGCACTTGAACGCGACTGCCGGGTCGAGGTCACCACGCTGCCCGCCCAGGCCCCCAAGGTCGAGGACCATCAGGCGCTCGCCCGCAACCAGGGCGATCGCTTCAGCCAGCTGCGCCCCCTGGGGCCCGATTGCCGTGATGATGTTGGTGATGTCTTCGGTTGTTGGCTGGTGAATCGTCCGGCTGAGGCGGCGGCTCAACTCACGGCTCATGATCACGCCGATATTGGGATGGGCCCTCAGCAGGGTGTCCAGGTCACTCTTGTGAAGCTGCCACAACTCCGCGTCGATCACCACCCGAATCGTCGCCGATCGCCGCTCGCCGAGCAGCAGCGCCATCTCGCCGAAGAAGGAGCCGGGCCCATGGTAGGCAATGATCGTCTCGGGCAGGCCGTTCTTGCTCTCCGTGACCACTGCGACCTGGCCGGACTCCACCAGATACATTGAGTCGCCGACCGCCCCCTCAACGAAGACGGTTTCCCCCTTTCGATAGCGTTTCAGAACCAGACGATCCTGAATCGCGTGGAGCGCGTCATCCGAGAGCCCCACGAAGAACGGAACCCGTCTCAAGTTTCGGTTCATGGAAGTACCTTCGCTTGTTGATTGGCCCGCGTCTGGGTCGCGGGCAGCGTCGCCGCCATCGCGACGGCCTGGGCGTAGTCATAGCCGGCCCCGAGGCGCTCGAACGTGGTGGTAGCGGCCGCGAGCAGTGCGGCCGCGCTCTGCGGCTGCCCCTGCGCCAGCCGCACGCGTGCCAGGTCGAGGTGGGTGCGAGCCTGCTCGTACGGATGGTGGAACCGGTCAAAGATGCGTGCGCTGCGGCCGAGTTGGTCTTCGGCCTCGTCGAGGTCGCCCGCGGCCAGGGCGCAGCGGGCCAGCGTCCGCCGTGCAATTCCGAGGTTGATCTGGCTGTCCAGGTCGCCAGCCAGCACGATCGCCCGGTGGGCGGCGCCCAGCGCCTCAGCGGACCTCCCGGCGCTACAGAGCGCCTCAGCCAACAACCAGTGGGACTCTGCCTCGAGCTCGCGGGCCCCGGCGGTGCGCGCCATGGTCAGGCTCTCCTCGACCACAGCCAGCGCCGTCTCCGGCTCACCGGTGAGAATCTCCAATTGCGCCTGGTTGTTGAGGGCGTTCAGCAGGATCGTCGCATCGTTGAGCGCCCGCCCGATGGCAATCGAGTTCGCCAGGATCTGCCGGCACTCCTCGAAGCGACCGCTCAGCAACTGGAGGAAGGCCAGGTTGTTAAGCGAGGCCCCCTCGCCGGCGCGATAGCCCATCCGCCGGCTGAGGGCCAGCGCCTCTTCGGCATACTCGGTTGCCGCCGGCCAGTCACCCTGAATGATACTCAAGCCACTCAGATTGTTGTAGGTGGCGTAGAGGCCAGCCGAGAAGCCGATGCGGCGCCGAATCTCCAGGCTGCGCCGGGCATACTCGCTGGCCGGCGCCCAATCGCCCCGTTGGCTGTGGAGGGCAATCAACCGGCTGTAAGCGGCGGCCATATCCTGGTAGTTCTCGGTTCCTTCAAGAAGTTCCAGGCTGCGGGCGGCCCAACTCTGGCTGCGCTCCAGGTCGCCCTTGCGGTGAAAGACCCACCCGAGATCGTTGTAGATCCGCGAGCGCTCGACCCCGTCGCCTGCGTGGTTGCCCTCCAACTCCAACTCGGCCAGCGCCAGGCTGTACCATCGCAAGGCCTCGTCGTAATCGGAGCGCTTCTCGAAGGTCCGGCCGAGCCGGCGATGGAGATCGGCGCCAAGACGGTGCAGCCCGGACTCGCCGCCCGTCCCGATCACCGCCAGCGCGCGCTCGTAGGCCGTTTGGCCACCATCGTAATCGCCTGTCAGCGTCAAGACATCACCGAGCGCCGCGAAGAGGTCGATACGCTGGCGGGTCGTGGCGCCGGTTTGATCGAGCAGTTCGTAGGCCGTGTTGAAGAATTTCAGCGCCTGGGCGTTGTCGAAGCGCGCGGCGGCCCGCTGGCCAGCCTGGATGAGGTACGGCAGCGCGCGGTCGGCGGCCTGGCCCTCCAGGTAGTGGTGTGCCAGCAGCTCGACCTGCCCCTCGAGACGGTCCTTGTAGAGTGCCTCGATCGCCTCAGCCACGCGCCGGTGCAGCAGGCGGCGCCGCTCGCGTAGCAGCTCGCCGTAGACGGTGTCCCGCATCAGCACGTGACGGAAAACGTGCTCCATCCCCTCGCCCGTAGGCGACTGCCAGCGGCGCACAAGTGCGGCCTCTTCCAGCCGCTGGAAGGCAGGCGAGAACGCCACGCCCGGCGCTTCGAGTTGGGCCAACCGCTGCAGGAGCGGGAGGGTAAAGCTTCGTCCGATGACCGAGGCGAGCTCCAACACACGGCGCGCGTCGGCCGGCAATCGATCCACACGCGCCAGCAGGAGTGCGTGCAGGCTCGACGGCATCTCCGCCAACGACGCAGGATCCAGGCCGGGAGCGAGGCGCCAGCGCTGGCCGTCGCTGCGCAGCACGCCCCGGTCGATCAGCATGCGGATCAACTCTTCCAGGTAGAAAGGATTGCCCTCGGCCCGCTCGCGAATTTTCGCCGTGAGCGCCGGCGGGACATCCGGCGACGACAACAACGCATCGAAGAGGGTGACGCTCTCATCGGCGGCCAGGGGCTTGAGGCGCAGAGCGGTTCGCCGCTCGCCGTGCAGCGCCCCCGCCGCCTGCTCCAACCGCCCAAGCGCCTCGCCCTCTTGCGGCCGCGAGATCCCGTATAGCATCAAGGGCACTTCGTCCACGGCCTCGAGCAAGAAGAGCAGCAGGTCGAGTGAGGGCGCATCCACCCAGTGCAGGTCCTCGAAGATCAGGATTAGGGGCTGGCGACGGGCCGCCGCGCCGAACAAGGCCCGCAGGGCCAGGAAGAGCTGCTGGCGTAGTTGGGCCGGCGCGAGGTAACGCAGCCGATCGTCATCGCCGAAACGCTCGAAGCCCGGCGTCAAGAGATGGGCGACAAAGGGGGCGACATCATCCGCATCCAGCCCGAGCTCGCTGAGGGTCGTGACGAGCCGTTGGTTGATGGTCCCCGCCGAGTCCTCTTCGTTGATCTCGAGCAGCTGGCGCACAATCGAGATAAAGGGCCAGTAGCTGATCGGCTGGCGGTAGCTCAGACAGGCACCTTCCAGAACCCGGGTGCGACCCGGCGGCAGACTCGCCCGAAACTCCGCTGTCAGACGGCTCTTGCCCAGACCGGCCTCGCCGCTGAGCAGAACGACCTGGCCCTCGCCGGCGAGCAGACGGTCGCGGGCGGCCATCAACACGCTCATCTCACGCTCGCGACCGACGAGGGGGACACGCAGCCCTGCCAGGCCGCGAACCAACCCCGGCTGTTCCTTGAGCCCCAGGAGTTGATAGACCTCGACCGGCTCGCGCCGTCCCTTCACGGTGACCGAGCCGAGCGTGGCATACTCACACAACGCGACTGTCGGCGTGTAGACGCTCTGGCTCACTAACACGGCTCCACCGTCTGCCAGGCTCTCGAGACGAGCCGCGATGTTGACTGTATCGCCGATCACGGTGTAGTCGGCGCGATGGGCCGCGCCGATGGCCCCTACGATGACTTCGCCGGTGTTGATGCCGATGCGAAGTCGCAGCGGCTGGCCGAGCCGGGCCGCCTCCTCGCCGCTCAGATCGGCGACCGCCGCCTGCATGGCGAGTGCCACCCGGCAGGCGCGCTCGGCATGATTCTCAAGCGCCCTGCTGGCCCCGAAGAGCGCCATCAGGCCGTCGCCGGTAAATTTGTCGATGGTCCCATCGTGGGCGTAGATCGCTTCCACAAAGGCCGTCTGGCAGCGGTTCAAAATCCGGTAGAGGTCCTCGGGATCGCAGTGCTCGGAGAGGGTCGTGTAGCCCTGGAAATCGGCGAAGAGCACGGTGACTTCGCGGCGGACCGGGTGATGGTCCGCCCGGTGGGCCAGCACGCCCTGGGCAACGTGCTCGGGCACCAACGTGCGCAGGCGGTTCCAGGTGGGGTCGGCCTCAACGGCCGGCGGCTGAAGCACCGTCAGGTTCGCGCCACAGTTGCCGCAGAACTTGAACCCGGCCGGGTTCTCGAAGCCGCACTGGCTGCAGACATTCGCCAGCGGCGCAGCACAGCGCCGGCAGACGCGTAGCGCCAGACCGTTGACCTCACCGCAGGCCGGGCAGGTTTGTCCGTTCATCACACTCCGCATAGAACCACAACGCACATGAGAAAACTGCAACTGTCCCGGGGCCAGGTTGAGACAGCCCTTGAATCTGCGACCAGATAGGCAGCAGCCCGGTGACGAACCACCGGGCTGCGCGAGTTCTGAACGGTGCGAGCAGAGCAGCTAACGATCCAACCACCCACTGATGTTGATTGAGCCGCCGCTCTGGCCACCGCGCTGCCATTGATGCCCTTGAGTGAAAAGAGTCACGTGGAGAGGGTATTGCTGGCCGTCGGCGTCGGGTGCTTCGACCGTTGCGGTGATCGGGATCCGCTTGTCACTCTCATCGATGGTTCCAACCCGCTGAATCTTGACCTTCGCGCCCTGGTCGTCAACGAGACGGGCCTTCACTCCGTCCGGCACGGACAACGTCACTCGCGTCCCCTTAATGAGTGGAGCCAGGTCCATTCCGTTCGAGAGGTTATAACCAACGTCTACCATCACGATTGTTCCATTGACCTCGAAGATAGGATCCATCCAGGCGAACCCCGCGTAGGCCGTTCCGACTCCGACGAGCATCAGCGCAATGATGAGACTCAAGAATGTTCGGCGTGGCATGGGTCTACTCCTGGTTTATGAGTACTTGTATCCGCAACCTGAGTGTACGTCCAGGCGTCGCGCGGGACAATGGGAGGCAGGCACCACACTTGACAGGTCGTTTGGCACCCGAACCGCAAGTCTCTGGTCCTGGAGGTGCGATCCCGCGCGCACTATGGGTCGCCAGAGGACAGGTCAAGGCGTCAGACTCGCGAAGTCTCGGAAGACTTCGCCAGTCTCCGATCATGCACCTCCGGCGACGACTTGACCGGTGTTCTTGCCCGTAGTGGGCCGCCTGGTCCCCCCGATCGAGCGTTCCCGAGGGAGCCGGTCGCATTCTGGACCATTGCGCTCAGGGCACGCAGCGTCGCGCTTGCGCGCCGCCCGAGACCGCTTATAATCGTAGCGCCGAACGCATGTTCATCCTGCCGCGTTCATCGCTCATCGTTTGCTGAAAGCCGACTGCTGATGGCCGATCTCTTTGCCACGCCAATCGCGCAGACCCTGGCGCGACTCCGCCAGCAGGCCGGGTGGCAGCGCTGCATCACCCATTGGGAGGCACTCCCGCCCCGTCCGGCGACGTTCGCGCCCCTCCCCGCCGGGCTGGACTCGCGCCTGGCCGGCGCGCTCCAGGCGCGGGGCATCCAGGCGCTCTACCATCACCAGGCGTGCGCTGCCGAGGCGGCGCTCCGGGGCGAGAACCCGGTGGTGGTGACGCCGACGGCCTCGGGCAAGACGCTCTGTTACAACCTGCCGGTGCTCCACACCATCCTGACCGAGCCGGCGGCCCGCGCGCTCTACCTCTTCCCGACCAAGGCCCTTGCGCAGGACCAGCGCCACGAGTTGGCTGAGTTCATCGCGGCGCTTGGCGCGCCGATCCGAGCCGACGTCTACGACGGAGACACCCCCGCGACTGCGCGGCGCTCGATCCGGGCCAGCTCGAACATCGTTCTCACCAACCCCGACATGCTCCACACCGGCATCCTGCCCCACCACACTCGCTGGCTCTCTCTCTGGACCAACCTGCGCTACATCGTCCTCGACGAGGTTCACCAGTACCGGGGCCTCTTCGGCAGCCACCTGGCCAACCTCCTGCGCCGGCTGCGCCGCATCGCGCGCTTCTACGGCAACGACCCCCAGGTCATCGCCTGCTCCGCCACCATCGCCAACCCTGGCGAGCTGGTCACGCGGCTGATTGACGCCCCCGTGACAGTGATCGACGAAAGCGGTGCCCCGCAGAGCCGCAAAGAGTTCATTTTCTACAACCCGCCGCTCTTCGACGAGGCACTCGGCCTGCGCCGCTCTTCGCTTTTGGAGGTCCGGCGGATTGCAGCGCAGTTTCTTCAGGATGATGTCCAGACCATCGTCTTCGCTCGCTCGCGCCTGACCACCGAGGTGCTGCTGACCTACCTGCGTGAAGACAGCCGCCGCCTGAAGCTTGCCGAGGGCCGCGTGCGCGGCTATCGCGGTGGCTACCTGCCGCAGGAGCGGCGCGAGATCGAGCGCGGCCTCCGCGAGGGCCAGGTGCGGGCGGTCGTCAGCACCAACGCGCTCGAGTTGGGCATTGATATCGGGCAGCTCGAGGCCTGCGTGATCTGCGGCTACCCAGGTACTATTGCCAGCACCTGGCAGCAGGCCGGCCGGGCCGGCCGCCGGACGGGGATCAGCGCCGTGGTTCTGGTCGGGAGCTCAGCACCGCTCGACCAGTTCATTCTGAATCACCCCGGCTGGTTCTTCGGCGCCAGCCCCGAGCACGCCCTGATCAATCCCGACAATCTCGAAATCCTGGTCAAGCACCTCACCTGCGCCACCTTCGAGCTCCCATTCAAAGCCGGCGAAGGCTTCGGCTCCGTGGGTCCCGAGGTCGTCGGTGAGATTCTGGCCTTCCTGGAGGCCGAGGGGGTGCTCCACTCGGCCGCCGGCGCCTTCTACTGGACGGGGGAGCACTACCCATCGCAGGGCGTCTCACTGCGCACCGCGACCGCCGACGGCTTCGTGATCGTCGAACAGCCGGGTGGTCGCGTGATCGGCGAGGTCGAGCGCTTCTCGGCGACCCAGATGGTCTTCCCCAACGCCATCTACCTCCACGAGGGGCGCCAGTACCTGGTCGAGGCCCTGGATTGGGCCGGTGGCAAAGCCCATGTGCAGCCGGTCCAGGTCGAGTACTACACCGAGGCGGAGGTTAAAACCTCGGTCGCCCCACTCGACACACTGGCCGAGGCGCCCGGCCGCGGTGTTGGTGAGGTCGTGGTGACCAGCATCGCGACCGCCTACAAGAAGATCCGGCTCTTCACCCACGAAAACCTCGGCAGTGGCCTGATCGACCTGCCCGAGACCCAGATGCATACCACCGCCTACTGGCTCACGCTGCCGGTGACAGTGGGCGAGGCCGAGCCGCACGATTATGGGCCCAACTGGCCCCAGCAGCGCCTGCGCGCGCGCGGCCGCGACCACTTCCGCTGCCAGGTCTGCGGCACCTCTGAGGAGGTGCTGGGACGCGAGCTGGACGTGCATCACATCCGTCCCTTCCGCGAGTTCGGCTACAAGCCGGGCGAGAACGAAGCCTACCGCCAGGCCAACGCCCTCGACAACCTGGTCAGCCTCTGCCCAAGCTGCCACCATCGGAGCGAGCCGTGGCACCGCGGCGAGGTCGCCGCCGGGCTGCTGGGCCTGGCAACGGCGCTGGGCAACGTCGCGCCGCTCTTCTTGATGTGCGATCCGCGCGATCTGGGGGTAACCAGCGAGTTGCGCTCCCCGTTTACCGGCCACCCCACCATTTTCGTCTACGACCAGGTGCCGGCGGGCGTCGGCTTTGCCGAGAAGCTGTTCGAGCTACACCCGACGATCTTGAACGCGACCCGGGCGCTGATCGCCGATTGTCCCTGCGAAGCGGGCTGTCCCAGTTGCATCGGTCCCACGGCGGTGCTGAGCGAGGGTGGCAAAGCCACCGTCCTCGCCCTGCTCGACCTCGCCCTGGCCGCGGCGGAAGCGGGGAACGAAGGCCCTGTTCCGGCGGTCGCCTGACCGGCCGTCCGGCGTCCTCCGTCGCCGCAGCCGGTCACCGGCTCGAGCGCCGGTCAAGTCATCCTACAGGGGGTGGGAGCAAAAACTTCCGAAGTCTGGTACGCAGCCGCTCCCCGCCTCGATCACTGCCGTCGGAGCGCGCTTTGGGCCAGCACGATCCCCACCAGACTTCGGAAGTCTGGCAGGCCATCACCACTGACCCGGTCACGGCCCACGGCCATGCGTGGGCTGTGACGCAGGCCAGGCACTCTGCTTGCCGCCCGCAGCTCTTTCCTTTACACTCCGCGCGAAGAGGAGGAAGAGGAGGCAGGATGAGCGATGTGGTATTGGAGCCCCGGCCGCTCGAGCGAGTCCCCAGCGGGATTGCTGGGCTCGACACAATCTTAGGCGGTGGCTTCTTCCGTGGCGGTCTCTACGCCGTCGTCGGATTGCCCGGCACCGGCAAGACGATCCTGGGCAACCAGATTTGCTTCCACCACGTTGCGTCGGGCGGGCGAGCCGTCTACATCACGCTTCTTGGTGAGGAGCACGCTCGCATGCTCGCCTACCTCCAGTCGCTTGCGTTCTTCAAACCGGAGGTGATTGCTAACACGCTGTACTACTTCAGTGGCTACCAGGCGTTGCTCCAAGGAAGATTGAGCGGGCTGCTGGAGTTCCTGCGCCGCGCTATCCGCGACCACAAAGCCACGATGCTGGTCCTCGACGGGCTCGTGACTGCAAAGAAGTTCGCCGAGTCGGAGTTGGACTTCAAGAACTTCATGCACGATATCCAGGTCTACTTCGCCGCGGCTGGCTGCACGACCTTTCTGCTGTCTCCCCCGGACAACCGCGAACCCAGGCCCGAGGATACGGTCGTCGATGGACTGGTCATCCTCAGTCACCAGACGGTCGGACTGCGCGCCATGCGTGAACTGGAACTCCCGAAGCTCCGCGGCAGCAGTTACCTTGAGGGCCGCCACGTCTTCGAGATCACGAGTGCCGGGATCGTCATCCACCCCCGCACCGAGGCGTTGCTGGCCCCATCCGAGATCACGACCGCTCCGGCCCAAAGACGAATGCACTTTGGTCTCCCGGAACTTGACGACATGCTCCGAGGCGGGCTCGTCTCCGGCTCGACGACAATGCTCCTGGGTGCCGCGGGGAGCGGGAAAACCCTGCTGGGGCTCCACTTCCTGGCTGCCGGCGCCCGCGAGGAGCAGAACGGATTGTACTTTGGCTTCTACGAGCCGCCAGCGCGGCTGATCGCCAAGGCTGACCAGATCGGCCTCGACCTCAACGGCCACGTCAGCCGTGGGTTGATCGAGGTCGTGTGGCAACCCATACTGGAGAGCCATATCGACATCCTTGCCGGGCGACTGTTGGATGTCATTCGCCGAAAACAGATCCACCGCCTCTTTATCGACGGCCAGCGTGGATTCCAGGAAGTCGCAGTCTACCCGGAACGGATCGGCCGCTTCTTCACCGCGCTGACCAACGAACTGCGTGCCCGCGGTGTGACGACGATCTTCGCGGTCCAGACCCACGATCTCTTTGGATCGACGAGCGAAATGCCGATCACTGGCGTACCTGCGATGACCGACAACATCATCTTCCTCCGCTATGTCGAGTTGCGGTCACAGTTCCACCGCCTCATCTCGCTTGTGAAGGTAGGTGAAAGCGACTATGATCCGACGATCCACGAGTTCCAGATTACCCGACACGGCATAGATGTGGCTGCAACGTCCGAGAGCGCCGAGGCGATTCTAACAGGGGTGGGTCGTCCACGTCTCCCAGATCCTCCTGCACCATAGTCGTCGCACAGACGCTTCTCGCGCCTTCTTGAAGACCAGTCATGAAAACGATCCTGATCGTTGAGGATGAACGCGCGATTGCCGCGTTGCTCAGCACGGTCCTTGAGGATGAGGGCTACCGAGTCGTGATGGCCACGAACGGCCGAGAGGGACTCACACGTCTCGCCGAGAGCCTCCCCAATTTAATCCTCTGCGACGTAATGATGCCGCTCCTCGATGGGATCGAGATGTGCCGGACCCTCCAGACCAACCCGGCCTATCGGTCAGTTCCCATCGTCCTGATGACAGCTGCCCGCAGGTCGTTCAGCAGAGATCATTGCAACTACGCGACCGTCCTGTACAAGCCCTTCGAGCTCGATCGCCTCCTGGAGACGGTCGCTCACCTGATCGGCGGAACTGATTCTTGAGGAGCGCACCGCGACCCGCCCACCATGAACAATTTCGGAGCTACCCTCCTCCAGTTCGTACCGTTTCTGATCATTATTGTCCTGGCAAACATGGGCGAAGGGGCGCCGTTGTTCCGCTGGCTTACCTACGGCGCCTCGATCCTGATGAACCTCGCCCTGATACTTATCGGCGGCGTTCTTGCGGTGCTCGCGCTGACCCCGGCGCCCAATCTGCCGGCCGGCGTGCAGGTTCCCTTCCAAAACCCCGGGGCCGGAGCGATTATCCTCGCTGCCGGCCTGGTTGGCTTTCTGCCGTTGGTGCCGGCAGTGCGCCGGGGGCTGGCCCGCCGGATCCCAATTGACCCAACCCACACCGTCCATACAACCGCCCTGGTCTTCGCCATCTACCTGGTCGGCCTCACGAGCGCGCAGTTCTTCGTTGACTTTCGCCAGCTGGTCGCCTCTGGTGTCGTCCTCACCCCGGGTGCCGCCTGGGCGCAAAGCCTGGCGTTCATCCTCTTCGGCGTTTTGGGCGTCGGTTTCGGGATACGGCGCTCCTGGTCCGAGACGCTGGGCCGGCTCGGCCTGACTCGTCTCACCGGCCGCCAGGTCGCGCTCGCCCTGGGGATCATGCTGGTGCTGCAACTCTTCGACCTGGCCGTCAGCTACGCGTGGTTCGCGGTCGCGCCGGGCTCGTTCCAGCAACTCAGCGATATCACCCGCGGCCTCTTTCGCCGCTTCGCCGGCCCGCTGGGTGCGGTTACCCTGGGTCTGTCCGCCGGTCTGGGTGAGGAGATCCTCTTCCGCGGCGCGGTCCAACCCCGTTTCGGCCTCTGGCTGACGACCTTGCTCTTTGCCCTCGGCCACGCGCAATACGCCATCAGCCCGGCGCTGGCCGAGGTCTTCGTGATCGGGCTGATCCTGGGCATCGTCCGCAGGCGCGAGAATACGAGCACTGCCATCCTGATTCACGCCACCTACAACGCCCTCAACGTTTTGATGGTCCCTCTGGCCCCAGGGCCGTGAGGAGCTCAAGGAACTGAGGGAAGGTCTCATTCGCCGGCACTCACGTGTATGGGTTGACCGCTCGCGAATCGAAAACAGCTCTGCTTTGATGGACGTATGAACGACATCTCCGAACGCCGCCTGAACATCGCCGCACTGCGGCAACGCCTGCGCGAGCTGGAGCCTGGTCCGGGCAACGCGCCTGCCAGGCTCATCCCGCCCGGACCGAGTGGGCGGACCATCGCGACCGTTCTGCCGGGCCGCGAGCTGCACAACAGCGCCGGGAGCTGCTATGTGGCCGAGTCGCACTACCCGCCCGACCATCGCCACGGTGGGGTGGCCCTCGCCGAGCTGTGGGAGCCGCACGGTCCAGCCCTGGCCTGTCTGGCCAAAGATGACAACCTGGCCGACTTCGACTTCCGGCGCGCAGTCTTCCTGGACACCGAGACCAACGGCCTGGCAGGGGGCGCCGGAACCTACGCCTTCCTGGTGGGTCTGGCCTACTTCGAGGGCGAGACCTTCTGTCTGCGCCAGTTCTTCCTGCGCCATCCGGGTGAAGAGCCGGCCCTCCTGGCCGAGCTGGAACCGCTGCTGGCCCGGTTTGATGGCATAGTCAGCTTCAACGGCAAATGCTTCGACCTGCCGGTGCTCGAGACCCGCTTCATCCTCGCCCGTCGCCGCCCCCCGCTCAGCAACTGCGCGCACCTCGACCTGCTCCACCCGGCACGCAGGCTGTGGAAACTCCGCCTGGAGCGCTGCGCTCTGGGCGATCTCGAGCGGCACATCCTCGCAACCGAGCGACCTGAGAGCGACATTCCCGGCTGGTTGGTGCCACGCTACTATAACGACTACCTCCGCACCGGGGACGCCAGCCTGCTCAAGAACATCTTCGCCCATAACCACCACGACTTGTTGGCCCTGGCTGCCCTCAGCGTCCACATGGCGCAGCTCTGCGCCAGTGGCGGAACCGATGGCGCCCGTGCAACGATCTACTACGGCAGCGACCTCTTCTCACTGGCCCGGCTCTACGAGGAGACGAACCGCCCGGCCGAGGCCGAAGCCACCTATCGCCGCGCGCTTCGCATGCCACTCGCCCCCCACCTCCGAGTGGAGACCGTGCGCCGGCTGGCACTGCTTTTCAAACGCCAGGGGCGTTGGGAGCCCGCAACCAGCATTTGGCAAAAGCTCGTCGGCCGGGGTGAGTTGTTCCCCTACGAGGAGTTGGCCAAATACTTCGAGCATCACGCCCGCGACCTCGTCGCGGCCGAGCGCCTGGTCCTGGAGGCGCTGCGCGAGCACCAGCGAGGCCGCCTCCGCCTGCGCCACGAGGAGGTCGCCGCCTTGCGTCACCGCCTCGCGCGCCTGCGTCGCAAGATGGCCACCGTCGACCGGCCGCACAGCCCCCGATCGAGTAGCGCAGCGCCCCCACGAACGCCTTGCCCCCGCCCACTTTGCCCCCTGGCAGGGCACGTTATAATTCGGGCCTTGCGGATCGAGGCTCTCTTCATCGCTCGCATCGCTCGCCCATAGAAACCACCCTGAGCGCCGAGTGAAGAATGGACCATGGGGAAGGTCCAGGGTGGTGCGGGCTGACCTCGTTCGTTATTCAGCACTCGCCATGTTGCTGGCTGCGAATCGCTGAAAGTTCAACGTATGCAAACAACCGTCGTCATCCCAACCTACAATGAAGCTGAGAACTTGGCGGCGATGGTAGACGCACTCTTTACCCTTCCCCGCAGGACCCTCACGCTCATCATCGTGGATGACGGTTCCCCCGATGGCACCGGCGAAATCGCCGATCGCCTGGCCGCGATCCACGCCGGACGAATCGACGTGGTGCACCGGACCGGCAAGCTTGGCCTCGGGACCGCCTACAACACCGGCTTCCGCCGCGCGTTGGCCCAGGGAGCCGAGGTCGTCGTCCAGATGGATGCCGATTTCTCCCACTCGCCGCGCTACATCCCCGCTATGGTCGAGGCGCTCCGCACCGACCAGGCCGATGTCGTGGTCGGCAGCCGCTACGTGCCGGGCGGTGAGCTGGACGAACGTTGGAGTTGGTGGCGCTACTTTCTGAGCTGGTGGGCGAACCAGGTCTATTCGCGCGCGGTACTGAACATTCGCACGCGAGACGCGACTGCCGGCTTTAAGGCCTGGCGCCGGGCAACGCTGGATGCGATCGACCTCGACCAGGTGCGTTCCAATGGCTACGTCTTCCAGGTGGAGATGGCTTACTTGACCGAGAAACTGGGCTTTCGGGTTCTCGAGATTCCGATCTACTTCGAGGATCGCCGGATCGGCAAGAGCAAGATGACGGTGCCCGTCAAACTCGAGGCTGCCTGGCGGGTCTGGCAAATCCGGTGGCGCCATCGCAACGCCGTCGCCCGCACGGTGCCGAAAGTGGAGCCCACGGCCGCATCGCTGGCCAAGTTCTGAGGGGAAAAGCGACCGGAGAAGGAATCTCTTCCCTGGTCCCTATCCAGACCGTAGTGGACACTCGTGGGCCGTCACCGGGTTTTCACAGCCTTCCTCTCCAGAAAGTGACAAGGCAGGTCATCGCGCAGCCCGCGGCGGGCGCCGAGGAGTGATTGAATGGGAACGTCCCGAACCTTCAAATACGATCGTGAGGCTGATACTCTCCACGTCAACACACGCCCTCCGTATCCAGGGCAGGCAACCGGGGAAGTCGGCGATGAGGTGATCGCCCGGCTTCACCGGGCCAGGGGCGAGTTTGAGAACCTGGGAGGACTGTTTTTCTCAACCCGCCGCGTGCGGAGTGATCTTTTCGAGCTTCCTGTCACTGTAGCCCTGCACCCCACAGCTGAGCAATAACCGGCTGTTCTCCTCTCCCCCTCGCGATGACGGCCATCCGTGTTCAAGCAACGGTTGAAGTCAATGACTCACCCATCGAGTTGACTGCCCGCCTGCAGCAGGTGCTCCGCGCGAGTGCCCCGGCTCTCTTGTTTCTGATACTCCCTCTGTTGCTCTTCTGGCCGACGCTCCTGCCGGGTCACACGCTCATCCCATTCGACAACCTCTACCAGTTCCTGCCCTGGTCGGCCTTCCGCGATCAAGTGGGCGTGGGTGCCCCCCACAACGAGTTGGTCAGCGACCTGCTGCTCGAAAACTACGCCTGGAAGCTCTTCATCCGCGACCGCCTGAGCCACGGCGAGCTGCCGCTCTGGAACCCCCACCAGTTCGCGGGGCTGCCCTTTCTGGCGGCGGGCCAGCACTCGGCCCTCTACCCGCTCTCGCTCCTCTTCCTGCTGCTCCCGATCCCACAGGCCTACGGCTGGTTCACCGTCCTGACCCTGGCCTGGGCCGGGTTGAGCCTATACATCCTGCTGCGAGTCCTGGGTCGCAGCAGGATGGCGAGTCTGCTCGGTGGGCTCGTCTTCCAGGGCAGCGGCTTCCTGACCGTGAGCGTGGTCTTCCCCATGATCATCGCCGGCGCGGCGTGGTTGCCCTTCATCCTGGCGATGATCGCCCGGTTGGCGCAAAAAGCCGCCGCGGGCGAGCGCCACCCTACCGCCTACATCCCCTGGGTCAGCCTCGGTGCCCTTGGCCTCGGAGTCGTCTTCCTGGCCGGCCACGTCGAGGTTGCCTACTACGTCCTGCTGGTGAGCGCGCTCTGGGGCCTCTGGCTCCTGGTTTCAGATTTCGGATCTTCGGATTCTCGGGGTCCATTTCCTCAAGCCAAGATCCAAGATCCAAAGTCGAAAGGCTTGTTTGCCCTCTGGGGGCTGGCGCTGGCGTCCGTCGGGCTCTTGCTGGGCGCGGCGCAGATGGTGCCACTCTTCGAACTGGTCCGCTACAACTTTCGTGAGGGCTCGGTCAGCCTGCGCGAGGTGCTGGGCTGGGCCTGGCCGATCCGCCAGATCACAAGCTTCCTGGTGCCCGACTTCTGGGGCAACCCGGCGCGCCACGAGTTCTTCAACCTGGTCACAAAGAGCTGGGAGCCCATCCGCACCCTGACCCCCACCCAGGGCGCGCCGGCCCCCCTGGATTATGTCGCCTGGACGAAAGGCCTGCCCAGCTACAAAAATTACGTCGAGGCAAGCGGGTACCTCGGCATCTTGCCACTGGCCCTGGCCGCGCTGGCGCTGGTCCGCCGCTGGCGCGACGGCATGGTCCGGTTCTTCGGCGGGCTGAGCGCAGCGAGCCTGCTCTTCATCTTCGGCACGCCGGCCTATGCCCTGCTCTTCTACGCGCTCCCGGGCTGGAACCAGCTTCACACTCCCTTCCGCTGGGTCTTCCCCCTCTCGCTGGCGGTGGCGACCCTCGCGGCGACCGGCCTGGACGAGTTGGCAGCCTCCGGTGGTGGGACTCTCCTGCGCCGGCTCCTGCTCGGTGCGGGCAGCGCTCTCCTCCTCGGCCTCCTGGTCGTCTTCCTGCTCCCGGCCCCCTTCCTGCGCGTCGCCACCGCCCTGATGGCCCGCTCGGAGCTGACGCGGCTGAGCTTCGGAGAGAACGCCGCGCTGCTGGTCAGCTACCAGTGGCAGAACTTCCTCCGGCTCGGCCTGGCGCTGCTCGGCGCCGGTGCTGTCTTCCACCTCGCAGCCAGAAGAGCGAGGGAGACACAAGAACAAGGCGACGGGGAGACTCACTCAGCACCGCGTCTCGCCCATCGCCCATCACGCATCACGGGACTCCGGCCCGCCTGGCAACGACTGGCCCTGCTCGTTGCCGGTCTCGACCTTGCCGTCGCCGCGGCCGGCTTCATGCCGGTCACGACGACCCGCCTGGCGACCTTCACACCCCCGGCCCTCGAGTTTCTCCTCAGCCAGCGCGGCGGACAGCCCTGGCGCTTCACGACCCTCGACTCGGATGGCACCCTGGGCGTACCGCAGAGCAAGATCCTCAACGCCAACAGCGGCACGTTCTACGGTCTGGAGGACGTGCGCGGCTACGACTCGATCATCCCCAAGCACTACACCGAGTTCGTTAGCGCTATCGAGGAGCAGCGTGGGAGCCTGTTGCAGAATCGCATCGGCCCGCTCTTCTGGAACGGCTCGCTGGATTCGGCGTTGCTCGACTTGCTCGGCGTGCGCTTCGTTGCGACGGTGTTCGACCTCGACCGGCCCGGTTGGACGAAGGTCTACGACGGCGAGGTCAAGATCTACGAGAACCAGAACTCACTCCCACGCGCCTTCGCGCTGGGCAGCGTGCGCCTTCTCGACCACGCTGCGGTCCTGGGCGAGTTACGCTCGCTCGATCCACGCCGTGAGGTGTTGATCGATTCAGAAACCGGGCCGCGGGCCGAGACCGTCCCGCTTGTCGATAGCGAACAGCCCTTCACCGCGGCGCGGATCACACGGTCCAGTGGCAATGAGATCGAGGCGCAGGTGGCCGTGGAGGCACCGGCCTGGCTGGTCCTCAGCGACACCTGGTTCCCGGGGTGGAAGGCCTTCATTCGCCCCCGCGCCTCCCTCCCTGCCCGCCCCGTGGAAGGGGGCGGGGATACGGAGCGTGAGCTGCCGATCTACCGTGCGGATGGCGCCTTTCGTGCGGTTCCCCTGCCGGCCGGCGAGTGGCTGGTGCGCTTCAAGTACACGCCCGACTCGGTCAAGATCGGCTTCTTCGCGAGCTTCCTGGGCCTCGCGCTGCTGCTGCTCGGCGCCGCCTTCTGGGCCTGGGGCCGCATCTACCAGGAGCAGCCCGGCGAGCATGAGGTCCGCCGGGTCGCCAAAAACTCCCTGGCCCCGATGGCGCTCGCCCTGCTCAACAAGGCGGTGGATACCGTCTTCGCCGCCTTCATGGCCCGTATCCTCGGCCCCGCCGGCCTCGGTGCCTACGCCTTCGCTATCAGCATCATCTGGTATTTCATCATCTTCACCACCTTCGGCCTGGGGACCCTGCTGACCCGCGAGGTGGCACGAGACCGCACGGCGGCCGGGCGCTATCTGGCCAATACCGTCGCGCTGCGGCTGGTGCTCTTCGCCCTCGCCACGCCGGTGCTCGTCCTGGTGATCTTGGTGTGGGAAACGCTCTTCGGGCTGGACCGAACCACGAGTTGGGCCATCGTGCTGCTGGCCGTGGGCCTGATCCCGAGCACCCTGGCCGATGCCATGACCGCCGTCTTCCGAGCCTACGAGAAGTTCGAGATCCCAGCGCTGATCTCGACCCTCAGCACCTTCATCAAGGTGAGCGCCGGTGCCGGGGTCCTCATCGCCGGCTTCGGGATCGTCGGGCTGGCCGCGACGAGCGTCGTGACCAACCTGGCGACGCTGGCACTGTTGACAGTGTTGCTCGTGCACACAGGTGCCATGCCCTTCGGAAGGGCATCGCACCGCCTGCGAGCCTGGCGTTGGGACCGCCGGTGGAGCCGCAGCCTCCTGGGGACCGCCTTCCCGCTGATGCTGAACGACTTCCTCTCGATCGCCTTCTTCCGGTTGGACAAGCTCATCCTCCAGCCGGTGCAGGGCGTGCGCGCGGTGGGGCTCTACGACATCCCCTACAAGTTCATCGACGGGCTCAACATCATCCCCTCAACCTTCACCCTGGCCATCTTCCCGGTGATGTCTCGCTACGCTGCGAGTGCGCACGGCACGGGGAGCGGCGACTCGCCGCTCCTGCGGGTCACGGTGCTCGCGCTGAAGTGGCTGATCCTGTGCGCCCTCCCGCTGGCCCTGCTCACCACCCGCTACGCCGAGCCGATCATCCTGGCCTTCGGCGGGCACGAGTTCGCCGACCACGGCTCGACCCTGGCGCTCCAAATCCTGATCTGGTTCCTGCCGTTCAGCTTCATCAACAGCCTGGTCCACTACGTCCTGATCGCCGTCAACCAGCAGCGCGCGCTCACCCGCGCCTTCATCAGCGGCGTGCTCTTCAACCTCACCGCCAACCTGCTCTTGATCCCGCGCTTCAGCTTCTACGGCGCCGCCGCCACGACGATCATGAGCGAGATCGTTCTGCTCCTGCCCTTCTACGCGCTGCTGCGCACCCACGTCGGCCACATCCCCTGGCTCGGCCTTTTCTGGCGCCCGGCGGTCGCCCTCGCGGCGATGGCGCTGCCGCTCTGGTTCGGCGGGCTGCCCTTCTGGGTGGCGATCCCGCTCGCCGGGCTGGTCTACCTGGCGGCGCTGCTCGCCCTCGGCACCCTCGGCCCCGACGATCGCGCCGTGCTGGCGCGGCTCTTGCCGGGAGCCGCGCGCCGGGCACTGCGGTTGCCTGCGGCAACGTAGGACGACAGCGAATCGAGAAAAGAACGAACTGGCCGCGGCCGGTTCGTTCCGTTCTCAATCCGGTTCTTTCCCGATTCGCCGTCGTCTGTCAGCTCCCCCTCCGCGCTCAGACCGCAAACACTTTCTCCTCCGCCAACTCGTTCAAGATCAGCTTCGCCCGCCGGGTGAACTGTTTCGTCGCCCCGGCGCCGGCCCGAGGACCCTTACGATCACTCCGGGGCACGCTCCGTCGCCGAGGAGCCTGGCCGTGGTCGCTCGGGTACCTGGCCCCGTCGATAGACCATAATCATGCGCTTGTACTCGATGACGATCGTGCCGTCCTGGTTGTACCCTTTCGTTCGAATCTGAATTATACCCACCTTCGGGCGCGATTGCGAGGGGCGCGTCGACAGCACCTCGCTTTCGGCATAGATCGTATCACCCTCGAAGACCGGGTGCGGCAAACGAACCTCGTCCCAGCCCAGATTGGCGAAGGCGTTCTGGCTCACATCCGGCACACTCATCCCTGTAACCAGCGCGAGCACAAAGCATGAGTTCACCAGCGGGCGGCCAAATTCGGTCTGCGCCGCATAATAGTGGTCGAAATGCACCGGGTTGGTATTCAACGTCAGCAGGGTGAACCAACTATTGTCGACGCCGGTGATCGTGCGACCGAGCGGGTGCTGGTAGATGTCGCCGACGGTGAAATCCTCGAAGCATCGTCCGGACCACCCACTGACCGGGTTGCTCGTCTCCATGCCGGTCTCCTTCCCGTTGCGTTACAACCCCAATTCGCGGCGAACAGCCTCCGTGTGTTCCCCAAGCGCCGGGATCGCCGCGCGCCGCTGCAGCGCCCCGGCGAGGTTCATGGGGTGCGCCAGCGCGCGGACCGGACCGGCCGGGCTCTCGATGTCGAACCAACGCTGCCGCGCGGCCAATTGCGGATGCGCCAGCAGCCCCTCCAGATCGTTGAGGGTCCCGTGCGGGACGTCCGCCACGTCGAGCCGCGCTCGCACGCTCTCCCCGGTCTCTCCCACCAGGCTCTCCTCGATCATCGCCTCCAGCACCTCGCGGTGTTCCAGTCGCAGATGGTTCCTCCGGAAGCGCGGATCGTCGGCCAACTCCGGGCGGCAGAGCACAAGTTCGCACAGGCGGCGCCATTGCCCCTCGTTTTGCACTGCCAGATTGATGATCGAGCCGTCGCCGACACGGTAGGGGCCATACGGGACGATCATATTGTGGCGCATCCCCATCCGGGCCGGCGGGGCCCCGCTGTAGAGTTGGTAATACGCCGGCACCATCATCCACTCGGCGAGACATTCGAGCATCGAGATGTCGATCATCCGTCCTTCGCCGGTGTGGACCCGCTCGTAGAGGGCCACGAGGATTGCCGAGAAGGCATACAGCCCGGCGCCGATATCGGCGATCGAAATGCCGACTTTCACCGGCTCCTCGGGCGTCCCGGTGATCGAGGGCAGCCCGCTCTCCCCTTGGACCAGCAGGTCGAATGCTTTGCGGTGCGTATAGGGGCCTTCGGAGCCGTACCCGGAAATCCCGCAACTGATCAACCGCGGCCAGCGCTCGTGTAGCACCTCCCAGCCCAGGCCGAGCCGGTCGATGACGCC
The DNA here is from genome assembly GCA_027493995.1 of Ardenticatenaceae bacterium. Taxonomy (GTDB): domain Bacteria; phylum Chloroflexota; class Anaerolineae; order Ardenticatenales; family Ardenticatenaceae; genus DOUV01. Next base: position 1,022,476 of record JAOSJS010000001.1, read on the forward strand.
CGGGCCGAGATTGTGGACGAAGACGTCGGCACGCGCCAGGAGCGCCTCGAGCAGCGGCTGGTCGGCCGGGGCCTTGACATCGAGCGTCACGCTGCGCTTTCCACGGTTCAGCCAGACGAAGTATGCGGACTGGCCGTGTACGACCGTGTCATAGCGGCGGGCAAAGTCGCCGCCGTCCGGCCGCTCCAACTTCACTACGTCAGCACCCATATCGGCGAGATGGCGGGTGCACAATGGGGCCGAAACAGCCTGCTCCAGCGCAACCACGCGCACGTCCGCAAGTGGCGGGCAAGGATATAAATCAGGCTTCGGCTCGCGGTCGGATTCCATTGTCGGTCCTCTCGTCGACGGAACGCATGGGGTCGCCTGCGCGCCGCGCCGCGCGCCTCGGCAACCTTCGATATCCTTTCTTCAGCACCACGCTTCGGGGTGCTTAGTACGATTTCGGCAAACCCAGGACGTGCTGGGCCAGGTAGGCGAGCACCAGGTTGTTGTTGACCGGCGCGATCTTGTATAGCCGGGTCTCGCGGAATTTGCGCTCGACGTCGTACTCCGCGGCGAACCCGTAGCCACCGTGGGTGTCCAGGCAGGCGTTGGCGGCTTCCCAGGCCGCGTCGGCGGCGAGCAGTTTTGCCATGTTGGCCTCCGCCCCGCAGCGCCGGCCGCGGTCGAACTTCCAGGCGGCCTGCATCCGGACGAGGTTGGCCGCCTCGATGTGGGCATGCGCCAGCGCCAGCGGGAACTGCACCCCCTGGTTCGCGCCGATCGGACGGCCAAAGACGACCCGCTGGCGCGCGTAGGCCGACCCGCGCTCGACGAACCAGCGGCCGTCGCCGATCGACTCGGAGGCGATCAGGATCCGCTCGGCGTTCCAGCCGTCGATGATGTAGCGGAAGCCCATCCCTTCCTGCCCGATCAGGTTCTCGATAGGGATCTCCAGATTGCGAATGAAGAGCTCGGTCGTGTGATGGTTCAGCATCATGCGCAACGGGCGAAGCTCGATCGTCCCCGCGGCGATCGCTGCCCGCAGGTCGACCAGGAAGACCGAGAGCCCGCGCGTTTTGTCGTCGACCTCTTCGTAGGGCGTTGTGCGGGCGAGCAGCAGCAGCAGATCGGACTGCGCCGCGCGCGAGATGAAGACCTTCTGGCCGTCGACGACGTAGCGGTCGCCCTGTCGTACGGCACGCGTCTCGATCCGCGTCGTCTCCGAGCCAGCGTTCGGCTCGGTCACGCCGAAGGCCTGCAGCCGTAGCTCGCTGGTCGCGATCTTGGGCAGGTAGCGCTCCTTCTGCGCCTCGCTACCGTAACGCAGGAGCGTGCCCATGATGTACATCTGCGCGTGGCAGGCGGCGGCGTTCCCGCCCGAGCGGTTGATCTCCTCGAGGATGATGCTCGCCTCGGTGATGCCGAGGCCGGCGCCCCCGTAGGCTTCGGGGATCAGCACCGCCAACCAGCCGGCCTCGCTGAGCGCCTGCACGAAGGCGTCGGGATAGCTGCTCGTCTGATCGAGCTCGCGCCAGTAGGCATCGGGGAACCGCTCGCAGAGCTTGCGCACTGCCTGGCGAATCAGATCGTGTTCCTCGTTTGCGCTGAAATCCATCGCTTCCCTCTGGTATCGATTCTACACTCGGCGCAGCCGCGCAGCGGCGCTGTTCCATTCGTGGCCGCGGGCCGGACAGCCGCGCCCGCCAACGGATTATGTCTCACGCGGCGAGCGACGACGGGCTCTCCAGCTGTCTCTTGATAGCCTGTAGGAACGCCGCCGCGGGGGCCCCGTCGATGAGGCGATGGTCGAAGGTGAGGCTCAGGGTCATGATTTGCCGCCAGACGATGCCCTCGCTCGCTCGCGCCAGTTTTTCAACGATCCGCCCCACGCCGAGAATCGCCACCTCCGGCGGGTTGATGATCGGTGTGAAAGCGTCGATCTCGTACATGCCGAGATTAGTAATGGTGAACGTGCTTCCGGTCACCTCGTCGGGGCGCAGGTTCCCCTCACGAGCGTTCCGGACGAGTCGCGCCGTCTCCTGGCTGATCTCGCGGAGCGACTTGCGGCTGGCATTGCGCACCACCGGCACGATGAGTCCATCCTCCAACGCCACCGCGACGCCGATATGGACCTCCGGCAGCAGCCGGATCTCCTCTCCTTCCAGCCTCGCGTTCAGCCGCGGGTGCGCCTGCAATGCCAGGGCCGCGGCCTTCGTCACCAGATCGGTATACGTCACGTCGTGCTGCTCTTTGAGCGTCGCCCGCAGCGCGACCAGATCAGTCACATCGGCTTCGGTGGTCAGCGTCAGCTGGGCCATTGTCTGCAAGCTGCTCTGCATCCGTTTGGCGATCGTCGCCCGCACCCCCGCCAGCGGGATGCCTCGCAGCGCCGGGCGACTTGTCACCTCAACCTTACGGCGCACGTCGTCCGCGGTGATGCGCCCGCCCGGCCCGCTCCCCGCGATCTGGCCCAGATCGATCCCTTGTTCCTGGGCCAGCCGCCGGGCACGTGGCTCTGCCGCGATGGATGCCGGTGCCGGCCTGGCGCTCGCCACGGCTGCTCGCCGCACGTCCTCGTCGGTGATGCGCCCGCCTGGGCCGGTTCCCTGCACCTGATTCAGATCAACACCCAACTGCTGCGCGACATGCCGGGCAACTGGCGACACCACCACGCGCGTCTGCACGTCGGCCGGAACGGACGTGCGCCCAGGCACGTCCTGAGCAGGCCGTGCGGGCGGCGGTGCTGCCGGCGCGGGCGCCGGGGTTGCCTCGCCGGCGGGTTCGGTGTGGCCGCTGATCACAGCCAGCGCCTGGCGCACTGATACCGTCTCGCCCTCCGCCACAAGAATACCGGCGAGGACGCCTGAAACCGGCGCCACGACGACCTCCGTTACCTTGTCGGCCTCGATCTCAACCACCGCCTCTCCCGCTTCGACGTGCGCGCCCTCCTCCTTGAGCCAGCGCACCACCATCCCTTCCTGCATCCCCATACCCAGCGGGGGCAACACCACTTCCGTTTTCATAATGCGTGTTTCTCCAATATGCGAGTACTACAATCGTACCGCGGCCCAAGAAGTGGACACCGAAATTCATGTAATTATAGTGTGAATAGGTTGGCTGACTGGCGATCCGCGGCTGTTGGAACAGGACAGGTGTTGGAAAGCCGAGGGCTGGTCGAATGCGCGTGTGCCTGGCAGTGCACGCGACAGAGGCGCTCGCCGTGCATGGCACACTTCGCCGGGGAGGATCTATCCCGGGAGTGCCCCGAGCGGCGCCGGCTTGCGCGCAAGGGCACGTCCTCCGCGCGCGAGCGGCCGAATTCCCGGCCACCGAGCATTCGCGTGACGGCAAGAGTCGGCGCCGCCACGCCACAGAGGCACATGTCTCTGTACAGCTGAAGCGGGCGCGCGGGCCGCGCCGCTACCAGCGGTCGAACGGGAGGATCTGCTTCATCTCGGCGATTGAGGCACCGCGTCGAATCGCGCTTTCGATGTTGTTCTCGATCTCGGATGCCGCCTTGGCGCGTATCAGGACCTCCTCCGCGTGCTCGACAGGGACGATCACGATCCCATCCCCATCGGCAAGCACCAGATCACCGGGCCGCACCTGGGTGCCAGCGCAGTGAATGATCCCATTGATCTCCGCCGCCTCTATCCGGAGCTTCCCCGATCGCGGCGTCGCGCCGCGAGACCACACCGGATACCCGATCGAGCGCACGCTGTTGACGTCCCGTATCGCCCCATCCACGACGGTGCCGGCTAACCCCTGCCGGGACGCCCACGATGCGGAGAGGTTACCCATACACGAGACCGCCGCATTCCCGCCGGCATCGATGATCAGCACGTCGCCCGGTTGCGCCAGGAGGTAGGCATCGCGGTCGGCAAGCTTGGCCTTGGCCAGCCGGCAGTACCCTTCGGTCATCGTCGTCAGTTCCGGGACGTATCGAAGCGTGATCGCCGGCCCGGCGACGCGAGCACGAGGGTCCAGCGGGGCCAGGACACTGGCCGGGATCGTGCGGTCGATCCCGAACAGATCGAGCACGTCGGACACCGTCGAGGTCATGTTCGCGAGCTCCAAATAGCCCGCAACAAGCGCTGGCGGCGGCCTCCGGATTGTTGCGGTGGCGATTCGTTCCGGCGGGATCGTTCCGAGCATCTCCTTCAAGTGCTCTCCAGGCTCCATATTCTGTTCTCCAGCCATCGCGCCCCCGGGTTGAATGTGAGCCTTACGGGCCGAGCGGCTCGATCCCAAGCTCTTTTCTAATCTGCTCCAGCCTTTTGAGTAGCGAGGATGAGATCGGAATGCCGTCTCGCGCTCTTTCCGCCCGGCAGAGCCACTCGCGTTCTCCAGGCATGAAAATCTGTTCGAATCCCTCGCGCAACCGCGACGCCTTGATCCCCCGAATCAGCTCGTCCATCCGCGCCTTGAACCGCGCGACCGGCATGAACGCCTCGACGTTGATGGCGATCACCAGATGCCCGACATGCTGCGGCTCGTAGGTCGCCGCAGGCAGCACCGCGTCCGCGTGCCGGGCGGCAATCTGGATCGGAAAGGGAACGCCTACCCCGGCGCCGAACGCGGCCCCGGTCAGGACCCCCGCAAGGATGTCCACGATCAGCGCGATCGCGTACCCCTTATAGTCGCCTACCGGCAGGACCGTTCCCTCCAGCGCCTCGTCAGGGTCCTCGGTGATGAGCCCTTCCTTACTCAGGGCCCACCCATACGGAATGCGCTCCCCGGCCAGCGCCGCCATCCGGATCTTGCTCCGCGCCACCACACTCATCGCCAGATCCATGACGACCGGCAGCTCCTCCCCCACCGGAACCGCGACCGACCACGGATTGTTGGACATCACCGGGCTGATCCCCCCCCAGGGCGCCATAGCCGGCGACGCATTGGTGAAGACCAGCCCAATCATCTCCTCCTTCGCCACCAGCATGGCATAATACGCCGCCGCGCCAAAGTGGCTGCTATTCCGCACACCGACCGAGCCTGTCCCCGCGGAAGAAGCCTTCGCGACCGCGATCTCCACGGCCCGGACGGTCGTGATCTGGCCGAGCCCGTTGTTTCCATCGAGAAGCGCGGTGGCGCTGGTCTCCTGAACGACGGTTGGCTCGGCCCGCGGGTCCCACCCTCCCTTGTGCAGCCGCGTGATATACTCTGGCAGGAGGGCGATACCGTGTGAATCCACCCCGCGAAGACTCGCTTCCACAATCGTGTCGGCGACCAGATCCGCCCGCAAGGCAGGTACTCCCACCCGCTGAAAAGACGAACTGCAAAAGCGCCGCAGCGCACCGGCCGCGACCCTGGTCGACTGCTTCTGCCCCACGGTGATCTCCCCGCTGCGCGCCGACTAGCCGGCGCGCAGCACTTCAAGGGCGAGTTCGCGCACCCTGTCATCGGAGAGAGGCTGCTTCGTTTGCTCGGCCTCCTCCTTGATGCGCTCGGAAAGCTTTTCCACGTCCTCGTCCGACATGTCCAGTTGGAGCTGCTGCAACTTCGCTTTTACCGAGTGCTTGCCGCTCTTCTTGCCGATCAGGATGTTCGTCTTCTGCCCGACGACCTCCGGGTTGTAGGACTGAGCGACGAACGGGTTGCGCAGGAAGCCGCCGACGACCAGGCCGGCCTCCTGGGCAAAGGCCCCCTCGCCGACGACTGCCTTGTGCCGCTGCAGGCGCACACCGGTAAGCTCCTGCAGGAGCGCGGAGGCCGCATGGAGTCCTTCCAGCCGAAGGCCCGTCTTTACCCCGTACAAGAGCGCCAGCGCCAGCGCGACCTCTTCAGTGGCCGCCCCACCCGCGCGCTCGCCCATCCCGTTGAGCGTGGTGGAAACCACCTCCGCGCCAGCGCTCACCCCGGCGATGGTATTGGCCACCGCCAGGCCGAAGTCGTCGTGGCAGTGGACCTCAATCGGGCGGTCAAGCATTTGCTTCATCGCGCGCACCAGGAACCGGATCGTCTCCGGGGTGGCGCTTCCCACCGTGTCGACCAGCCGGACGCGGTCCACGTGCCCCTCCCGGCCGAGCGTGGACAAAAAGGTCGATAGGAAGCTGAGATCGCAGCGCGTCGTATCGTACGGGCTCATCGTCACGAAGAGCCCCTGGCTATGCGCATAATTCGATAGCTCCACCGCCGTCGAGACGATGCGCTCGTGCGACCATCGGAGCTTGTGTTCGATCTGGAGGTACCCGAACGGGACGCTGATACTGACACCCCAGACCCCGCAGTCGATGGCCCGGTCGACGTCCTCTTTGTTTGCCATCACGATTGCCAACACTTTGGCCCGGAGGCCGGCATTCGCGATCGCCTTGATCGTCCCGCGCTCCTCCAGGGAGATTGCCGGCATGCCCGCCTCGAGTTGCGGGATCCCGAGCGCATCCAGGCAATGCGCCAGGCGCAGCTTCTCATCGCGCCGCAGCACCACCCCGGCCTGTTGCTCGCCCTCGCGCAGCGTACAATCCACCATTGTCACCTCGGACGGTGGGTGCACGGCGGAGCGGACCTCACTCGCGAAATTGAACGGGCTTACATGCCACTGTTCACTCTGCCACGGTTCACTCATCGCGTTTCAATGCCTCCCGGCACGCTCGCACAAAAAGCGACACATCGGTCCCGAGGTAGAACAGATCCACGTCGCGCTCGATCCAGGGCTGGAGTGACAGCAGACCGCCCCACATCATGACCGTTTTCCCCGCCTGCTTGCTGATCTGTACGATCCGCGCACAGGCCGCTTCGAGACGCGGGTCCAACCCTTGCGCGCTGGGGGGCGGCGTCCCCAGGGCGTGCGATAGATCAAAGAGCCCGGCCCAGACGCCTTCGACGCCGGGGACGGCGACGATTTCCTCGAGGTTCCGCAGGGCTTCCGCAGTTTCGACGATGACCCAGACCGCAAGCTCCTCGTTAAGGCGGCGCATGGCGGTTTCATAGGGGACAACCGAGTACCTGGCGGCCCGGGATGTGGGTGAGGCGCCACGGCGCCCGACGGGCTCGTAGCGAACACTCTCCACAAACAGCGCCACTTCCCGCGCATCATTCACCTTCGGGGCGATGACGCCCTGGATTCCGAGATCGAGCACGGCGTCGAGATTCTCGGAATCAGGCTTCGCGACCCGGACGAAAGCGGGCAGCCCAGCGCCATTCGCCGCCCGTACCATGTGCTCCAGCGTCTCGATCGTGATGGGCGAATGCTCCAGATCGATGACAACCAGGTCGAAGCCGCAGTAGGCTGCGATCTCGACCAGATGCGGGCTCGGTAACTTCGCCACGATCGTGCGCCCGACGCGCCCCTTGCTTGCAAGCGCTCGAAGAAGATTGCTCTGCACCTCTACCATCGCTCACCTCTCAGTGTCGGACCCGGCCGGGCCCGATCCATAGATCTCGCGCGCCTGGCGCTCGTCGACGTAGCCCAGGCACAGATCGCGGGCTACCGCCTCGCTCGCGCGCTGGCGGGGATCGCCGAAGCCGCCACCGCCGGGCGACTTGAGCACGATGAGGTCACCTCGGCGCAGCTCCCAGCGCGACACCTTCGTCCGCAGAGGCGGCCGGTGCTCGACCCCATCGCGCACGACGAGAAACTCCGTCCCCGTGGGCGAGGGATATCCGCACTCGACGCCGTGCGGCGGATGCTTCGATCGATCGCCCATCAGCGACAGATACGCTTGCTGTGCATCGAGCCGGAAGCCGTACTCGGTGCCAAGCCCCCCGCGATGTTTCCCCGCGCCGGCGCTCCCCTCGCGCAGCCGGTACCACTCAAACAGCACGGGGAAGCGCGTCTCGTACACCTCGATCGGGACCATCTGGGCATGGCCCATCGGCGGGTTCGCGCCGCAGAGTCCATCGTGCTCCAGCGTGCCGCCGTACCCGCCGGAGATGTTGAAGAGCGCCACGTAAAAGCGGCCACTCTCCGCCCGACCCGAGAGCGTGATGGCCGAGCTGGTGGAAAAGTTCCCCGCACCAAGGTGGGCCGCCCCTGCCTGGCGCAGCACCTCGAGCACCACGTCGATCACGCGCTGCGCCGCCTCCGTATAACCGCCGACCGGCCGCGGGGGCGGTGCGTTCACGAAAGTCGTGTCCGGCGCGTGGATGGCGACCTGTTTGAAGGCGCCCGCGTTGATGGGCACACTCGGGAAGGCATGCTTTATCGCGGCGTAACAGGCGGAGACCGTCGTCGGCAGTGCGAGATTCAGCGGCCCGACGCACGGCGGCGAGCTGCCCGCGAAATCGAACTCGATCCGGCCCCCGCCGACGGTGAGGGTCGCCCGGATCTCCAACTCAGCGTCGGTCACACCGTCATTGTCTAGATAGTCCCGCGCCGTATACACCCCGGGCGCCAGTTCCTCAAGGATGCTCTCCATGAGCTTCTGGGAGCGCAGGTTGATCTCCGCGACGATGTCCAAAATCCGCTGTCGGCCCACACGGCGGATGAGGTCGCGCAACCGCTGCTCGCCGACGTCGAGCGCGGCCAGCTGGGCGCGCAGATCCCCCTCGATGTCGTCTGGAACGCGCGTATTCGCCCGCAGCAATTCGAGCGTGTGGGGAAGGATCTGCCCCTCGCTGGCAACCGGCAGGGGCGGGAGCCGGATGCCTTCTTGATAGATGTCCTTCGCGTCCGGAGTCCAGCCGCCCGGGGTCGTGCCCCCCAGATCCATCCAGTGGGCGGTACTGCCGAGGTAGAGCATCGGCTGGCCCGCTTCGTCAGCGAGCAGGCGGATGAGCTTGACATCTTGCAGGTGCGTTCCGACGAGGTACGGGTCGTTGAGCACGTAGGTGGTTCCGGCGACTGCCCCTCGGTTCTTGAGCGTCTTGACCGCGAACTCCATGCTCCCGATGAAAATAGGCATCCCACCGGCGCCCTGGACGATGGTGTTCCCATCCGAGTCGAAGATGCCGTGCGCGCGGTCGTTAGCTTCCGAGATGATCGGCGAGAACGCCGTGCGGACCAGCACGGAGTCCATCTCGTCGGCGATCTGTTCCAGTTGGCTCCGAATGACCGCGATCTCCGCCGGTTGTAATGCCATCGTCTATCCTTCCAGGACGATCTGCCCGAAGTCGTCTAGCCCGGCGCAGCCCCCCGGTTCCACCATGATGGTGGTATCGACTTGTTGGATGACGAGCGGCCCCTGCTCGCGTCTTCCCGGCTGCAGGGCGCTCCGCGGGATGACGGGCACCTCCAGCATCCGGCCATCGAAGTAGAGCTTGTGTGACTCGTTTATCGCGTTCCGCTGTTGTTGGGCCGGCTCATTCTGCAGCGCCAGGAGGTCGATCTTTGGTCTGACGCCCCGGACATGGGTGCGCAAGTTGACGAGCCGCAGGGAGGTAGCGCTGGGGGGTAGCTGCCGGAAGCGCTGGAGATACTGGCTCATGAACTGGCGCTTGAGGTCGGCAATCGACCAGCCGCGCTCGAGCCCTTCCAGCCGGAAGGTATGCGTTTGCCCTTCGTAGATGATGTCGGCCGCGTACACAATCTCGATCTGCGACGCGTCCAGCCCCTCGGCCAACAGGAGTTGCGTGCCGGCGGCGCGCTGCTCGTCCAGGATCGCCCACAGATGCACCGCATCGACGCTCTTCCAGGCCCAGTTGACGGTCCGCACGAAATCGTGGCGGACATCGGCTAGCAGCGCCCCGAGCGCCGAGAAAACCCCAGGATACTGGGGGACGATCGTCCGGCGGACGGCGAGGGCCCGCGCGACCTGCATGGCGTGGAGCGGGCCACCGCCGCCATATGCGAGCAGGTCGAACTCGGCCGGATCGTGGCCGCGCTCGACTGATACCTGCCGGAGCGCGCCGGTCATCCGGGCGTTCACCACCTGCAGGATCGCCTCGGCCGCGCGATAGACGTCCAGGCCCAAGGGCTGCGCGACCCGCGTCTTGATAGCGCTGAAAGCGGCCTCCTCATCGAACTCGTCCAGCGCGCCGATGGGAAAGCGAGAGTCGATCCTGCCCAGCACCAGGTTGGCATCGGTCACCGTCGGCGCCTCGCCTCGGCGCCCGTAGCAGGCAGGGCCGGGGTCGGCGCCGGCGCTTTGGGGGCCGACATGGAGGAAGCCTCCCGGATCGACCCAGGCGATGCTGCCGCCCCCCGCCCCGATGGTGATCACATCCACCATCGGCACCCGCACGGGGATGCCGAACTCGACGCGCGTCTCCTCGCGCAGGATCGGCTCTCCATCGACGAGGAGGCTCACGTCACAGCTCGTTCCCCCCATGTCGAAGGTGATCAGGTCGTGGTAGCGCGCGGCCTCCCCCAAGGAGGAGGCCGCCACCACGCCCGCGGCCGGGCCCGAAAGGATCATGTTGACGGCGAACTGTTCGCCCAAATTCGCGGCCACGAGGCCCCCGTTCGACTGGACGACGAAGACATCGGCGTGACATCCTGCCCGGCGCAGCCCGGTCTGCAGCGAATGGACATGATCCGCCACCAGCGGCATCAGGTAGCCGCCGACGACCGCCGTGCTGGTCCGCTCGAACTCGCGCCACTCGGGCAGCAAGGCCGAGGAGAGCACGATCCTATCGGGGGGCCAACCCGCCGCAACCAGGATCTCTCGGATCGCCCGTTCGTTCGCCGGGTTGGCGTACGAATGGAGAAGGCTGACAATCACGACCTCGGCGCCCTTGCTCTTCAGGTACTGGGCCGCGGCGCCGACCTCCGCCGGGTCGGGTTGGCGCAAAATGCTCCCGTCATAGCGCGTGCGCTCGTCGATCTCGACCCGGCGGTCGCGCGGGATCAATGGCTCAAACGAGCCCTCCAGGCCGAACAGATTCGGCCGGTCCCGTCTGCGGAGTTCCAGCACGTCGCGAAAACCGCGCGTGGTGATCAGGCCGGAGGGCGCGCCTCGCCGCTGCAGAATAGCATTGGTGGCCACCGTCGTGCCATAGACCAGCACGTCGATGGTCGCCGGATCGGCCGCCAAATCCTGCACCAATCCGACCACCGGCCGCGATGGGTCGTACGGGTTCGACCGCACTTTCCCGATCGACACCCGCCGGGATTGGCTGTCGTAAAGCACATAGTCGGTGAAGGTCCCGCCGGTATCAATTCCTAGCCGGAGACTCATACATCCTCTTCTTCGCGATCACAAGGCAGCGCGCCGGTGCGGCGGAGGCAGCGCCGCGCGCGGCGAGCGTATTACGCTCCCCGCCGGTAGCGAGGGGCCGTGCCGAGTTCGATGGTTTCGCCCGGCTCCATAACGATGGCGTCGACGCCGTGGAGCATCCCTTGCACGAGTTGCACGAACTCCTGCGCTTTTCCGGAAGCGGCACGGTAATGCATCGGAACCGCCAGCGAGACACCGAGCATCCTGGTCATCTCGGTCGCCTCGAGCGGATCGAGCTCGACAATCGCCCGCCGCTTCTCAAAGAGCACGCCGTCTACGCCCAGCAGGGCGACGTCCGGGCGGTAGAGCTGGCCAAACAGCTGGAAATCGTAGCTGATCGAAGTGTCGCCCCCGTGGAAGACGCGCACATCGCCGAAGTCGAGGATGTAGCAGAGCGGCTGCCCGGTCAGATACTGGCCGTTCAGCTCGGTGAAGGAGATATGATGCGCTGCCAACGCTTTGACCCGACCCCACTCCGCATCATACGTGGCGCCGGAGACCATCACTGCCGTCTGTTCGGCCGGCAAGCCCGCATTGAGGCCGGTCAGGCGCACGTCGATGTTGCCAACCAGCATCGCGCCGGATTCCTTCGCGATTGCGACCGCTTCGCCGATATGGTCACGGGCGGCATGGCTCACGACGACCGCGTCGATCGGGTACAGTTCGTTGCGCTGCAGGGGGCTGCGGGCAACTCCCTGGTCGGCGTGTCCCTCCAGATAGGGATCGACAATGATGCGCTGTCCTGTCGAGGCGGTGAAGAGAAACGCGGACCATCCCAGATATTGCATTTTGACTGGCATTGAACCCTCCGTGTCTTGAGAGACGACTCCCTATTTTCCGAAATACGCCGCACGCCAGTCTGATTGGCTGGCGATTTCCTCCGGCGTTCCGGAGAGGGTGATCTCGCCGCGCTCCAAAACGTACACGTAACTGGCCACTTTGAAAGCGAGTGCCGCGTTCTGTTCGACAAGCAGCACCGAGACGCCCCCGCCGCTGATTACATGCTCGATGAAGTACAATAGCTCTTCGATGATGCGCGGCGCCAGGCCCATGGAAGGCTCGTCCAGCATGAGCAGCTTGGGCCGCGACATCAGGCCGCGGCCGATGGCCAGCATCTGCTGCTCGCCCCCGCTCAACGACCCGGCCGGCAGTAACGCGCGCTGTCGCAAGACCGGGAAACGATCCAGGATCTGCTCCATGTCGGCTTCGACTTCGCCATCGCGCCGCAAGTAGGCGCCCACCCGCAGATTCTCGCGTACCGTCAGTTTCGCGAAGATTTGGCGCCCTTCCGGCACGTGCGCGATCCCGAGCGAAACGACCTGGTGCGGCTTCAGGCCCTTGATCCGCCGGCCGTCGAAGATCATCTCCCCGCTCAGCGGCTTGAGCTGGCTCGAGATGCAGCGCAGCAGCGTGGTCTTGCCGGCCCCGTTACTGCCGATGACGGCAATCGCGCTCCGCTCCGGCACCACGAAGCTCAGCGACCGAAGCACAGGCACGACACCGTAGGCAGCGCTGAGGCCCTCCACCTGCAACATCGATCTCACAATCCCGTCCCGAGATACGCCTCGATAACCCGCGGGTCTTGTCGCACAACCTCCGGGGCGCCGTGTGCGATCAGCTCCCCGAAGTTCAAGACCAGCAGCTCCTTGCTGATATCCATCACCAGGCGCACGTTATGTTCGACCAGCAGGATGCAAAGGCCGCTCTGAACCAACGTCAGAACCAGGTGGCCGATGGCGTCGGCCTCGGCCTGCGTCATCCCTGCGGTCGGCTCGTCGAGGAGCAGCAGCGCCGGATTCGTCGCGAGGGCACGGGCGATCTCGACGCGCCGCTGCAGCCCATAGGAGAGGAAGGTCGCGACGGTATCGGCATAGGAGGCCAACTCCAGCATCTCGAGCAGCTCAGCGGCGCGCCGGCGCTTCTCTTCATCCAATCCGGGTTGAAACTCCCGGCCCACGAGCCACGCGCGCCATCCGGGCGCCGACCGGCAGTCGAACCCGATGAGCACGTTTTCGAGCGCGGTGAGCCGCGGAAAGAGCCGGATCTGCTGGTAGGTCCGGGCGATCCCGCGCCGAGCACGGTCCACCGGCCGCAGCCGGGTAATATCCTCGCCCAGGAAGCGGATCGCGCCCTCGCTCGCCGGGACGAAGCCGCTGATGGCGTTGAGGCAGGTCGTCTTCCCGGCGCCGTTGGGCCCAATGAGGCTCACGACGGTGCCGGGCCAGAGCCGCAGGCTGACAGCGCTGACGGCCTGGATTCCGCCGAAGCGCACCGTGAGGTCGCGCGTCTCTATCACCGGCGTCTGAGCGCCTTGTTCGCTCATTCCCAAGCCCGTTTTTCGCGCGCATGTGCAGTCGGTTGATCCGGCGGCTGCTCTGGCAGCGAGGCCCGGTGCGGCCAGAGCGCCCTCGCCACGCGGTGCACGAGGCCCACCAACCCGTCGGGATAGTAGATCGCTACGACCAGGACGAGCAGGGAGCTGACGACAAGCCGGAACGTGCCCAGGAAGCGCAACAGCTCGGGTGCCGCTGTCAGGAGAAGGGCGCCGGCCACTGGCCCCCAGAAGGCGCCCAACCCGCCGATCACAGCGTAGGAGAGGGTCGAAATGGTGACATCAAACCCGAAATTGGCCGGGGCAATGAAGCGGCTAAAGTGGGCGCTCAATGTGCCCACCGAGCCCCCGATCGCGATTGAGGTCAAGAACCCGTAGACCTTTACCCGACCGGGCTCGAGCCCCAGGCTCGAGACGACCTGCTGGTCGGTCTGCACGGCAACGGTGAGACGGCCGAAAACGCCCCTTTCCAGCCGCCAGAACCAGAGCAGGAGCACGAGTAGGTAGAGGCCCACGTGCGCGAAGCCGACGATCTTCGGAATCCCGACCAGCCCCAACGGCCCGCCAGTGACATCCGCCCAACGGATCAAGACGAAGCCGATGATCTCGTTGAAGCTTAGGGTTGCCAGCGCCAGGTACATATAGTTCAGACGCAGCACCGGGATGATGAGCGGGATCGAGACGATGAGCGCCAGCACCACCCCGATCAGCATCGACACCGGAAACGGCGTGCCGAGATGGATCGTGGCGAGGGCAGAAGCATAGGCGCCGATGGCCATCGCGCCGATCGAGGCCACGCTGAAGACCCCGGTGCGAAGCGCCACGTACATGCTGAGCGCCAGCGCGGCGTTCGTCGCCAGGTTCAAGATCAATGTCTGGTACGACGCCAGGAAGGTGGTAAGAAATGACAGGTTCATACCGAACGACGCTCCCGCCCGAAAATCCCACGAGGGCGGGTCAAGAGCAACACGATGACCAGGGCAAAAACCGACACCTCCTTGAACATCGACAGGCCGGTAATGACTGTTAGACTCTCTATCGCGGCGATGGCCACTGCTCCGACGATGGCGCCCGGGATGCTTCCCATCCCACCCAGAATGATGATGGCGAACGCCTTCAATTCCATCGTGCTTCCCATGAAGGGGGAGATGGCCACGAACGAGAGTCCGACCGAGATGCCGGACGCCGCGGCCATCGCCCCCGCTATGAAGAAGGTTATCGTGATGGTCCGATCCACCGGGATGCCCATCAGCTCGGCCACCGCCTGATTCTCCTCGATCGCCCGGATCGCCAGTCCCAGGCCTGTCCTGTTGACCAGAAGCCAGAGGCCCAGGACCGACACCCCGCCCAGGACGACCGTCAGGATCTGCACCGGCGAAATAGCGACCGGTCCGATGACGATGGGCTGTTTCGGGATCACCTGGGAGGGGAAGCGCAGAATCTCAGCCCCAAAAATCGCCTGGCTGGCTTGCACGAGCAGCGCGCCGATAGCCAGGCTCGAGATGAGCGCCATCAAGCCGGGGGCGCCGCGCTCCCGCAGCGGCTTGAAGGCGCTCAAATCGATGAGGACTGCGAGGAGGCCGGTCAGGGCCAGACTCAACAGCAAGGCAGGGACGATTCCGAGGCCCAGCTTGACCAGCACGACCCAGGCGATGAACGCCCCCCACATGTAGAGGGCGCCGTGCGCCAGGTTCACGATGTCCAGGACACCGAAGATAAGCGTCAGCCCGGCGGCAAAGGCCGAATACATCGCCGCCTGGACAATCATAAGCACGAGCTGCTGGGCCATCGTTCTTACTGTCCCAACGGCATGATTTTCCCGTCTTTCACTGTCAGCACGACGCCCGGGCTTTCCGGGAAGATATTCTGTCCCTTAGCAGTCAGCGTCCCCAGAGCACCCTCGAACTTAGAGGTCGCGGCCAGGGCATCGCGGATCACCTTGCGGTCCTGGACGATGTCGCCGGTGAGGTTGGCGCGCTTGACCGCATCCGCCAGCAAGTACACGGCGTCGTAGGTCTGCGCGGCAAACTGGGTCGGCGCCTCGTTGAAGCGCGCGGTATAGGCCTTGACGAACTCCTGATTGCGGGCGTTGGTCGCGCTGGGATGGTAGGCGCCCATGAAAATCATGCCTTCCATCCCGCCAGCGGCGATCTCGACCCACCTCGGATCGTTGAAGGGCAGGCCGCCCACCAGATGATGCTTGGGCGTAATCCCGAGTTCGCGCGCCTGGCGCGCAATCCCGGCCGCGTTCTCGCCGAGCGCGGCGACGACGAGCACGTCGAAATCGAGGTCGCGCAGCTTTGTGAGTTGCGCCGAGTAGTCCAGGTCCGCCCGGAAGCACTCTTGCTCGTTGACGATCTCGACGCCTTCCGCTTGCAGGGTGGCCTTGAATGCGTTGTACTCGCCCAGCATCGCCTCATCGTCTTTACAGGCGATAATGGCGGCGCGTTTGATACCCCATGCTTCCTTGGCCGCCTTGATGGCCCGCGGGTTGAGTACCGGCCCGCTCACCGCATCCCGGAAGACGTACGGGCCGATCTCATCAATCTTCGGGGCCGTCGTCGCCGACCCGAAGGCGATGAGACCTTTCTCATTCGCCACCGGGCCGGCGGCAAACATCTGGGCGCTCGTCAGCGGACCGAGGATCGCGTGGACCTTGTCCGTGTTGATCATCCGCTCGAACAGCCGAATGGATTCGTCGCGCTTGCCCTGGTCGTCCTCCAGCAGCCATTCAATGTCGACGTCGCCCTTCGCCTTGAGCTCGTCCCGCGCCAGCTGCCAGCCATAGATCATCGTGCGGCCGAAGACGGCCATGTCCCCGGTCTGCGCGAGCACCACACCGATCTTGGCCTTTTTCATAGACGCTTTGGCCGGCTCGGCAGTCGGCACTGCCTGGCTCTGTCCGCCGGTCGTCGGCGCTGCTTGGCACCCCACAAGCAGCACGGCGATGGCGAGCAGCATTAATAGCGCCCGCCAGGCCCAGATTCGTCTCGACGCATGCATAGAACTCCTCCTTCTAGTTACGAGTTGCCGGGCAAAGCGGTCATTCACCCCGCATCTGCGCCTTCGCCATGGAGACGACTTCGTCCGGTTGGGGCAGCACTGCAACTTCGAGCTGCTCCGCGTAGGGAACGGGGACATCTTTCAGGCCAATCCGCCGTATCGGCGCGGCGAGATGGTAGAATGCCTCACTATTCACGAGCGCCGAGATCACCTCGCTTGCCACACCTCCAACAAAGTTGCCCTCGTTCACCACGATGGCCCGTCCGGTCTTGGAGACGGAGGTGACGAGCGTGTCGATGTCGAGCGGTTTTAGAGTGCGCAGGTCGATGACTTCGGCGGAAATCCCCTCGTTTCGGAGTTGGTCCGCCGCTCGCAGCACGACAGGCATGCAGACGCCGTTCGATATGAGCGTGATGTCCTGCCCTTCTCTGACGACGTTTGCCTTGCCGATGGGGACAATGTACTCCTCGGAGGGAACCTCACCGCTCGTGCCGTACAGGAGACGATGCTCGATAAAGATCACCGGATCGTCGTCTCGGATCGCGGCTTTCAGGAGGCCCTTCGCGTCGTGCGGATTTGAGGGGGTAACAACCTTCAAGCCGGGGGCCTGGATGAACCAACCCTCCAGACTCTGCGAATGCTGCGCTGCGAGTCCTATCCGGCTCGCGCTGGGTCCGCGAACAACCAACGGGACAGTGAGCTGCCCGCCGGTCATGTAGCGCAACTTGGCGGCCCGGTTGCAGATCTGGTCCATAGCCAGGGCGGCGAAGTCGAAAATCTGGATCTCGACGATCGCCCGATAGCCGCGAATAGCCAACCCCGTGCCGAACCCTGCCAGGGTGTTTTCCGAAATCGGCGCGTCGATCACACGCTGCGGCCCGAACTGCTCGCCGAGCCCGGTCGTAACGCCAAAGAGGCCGCCGTTCGTGCGTATGTCCTCGCCGATGATGACCGATCGCGGCTCGGCCGCCATTTCCTCGTGCAGGGCTTCATTCAGCGCCTGCGCCATCGTTATTTTCCGGCTCAATTGGTCACCTCCGAGCATATGCTTCGGGCATGATACCTGCGGCTTCAGACTGTCGCCTGGGCGGCGAACGCGAATATGTCCTGTAGGGCTTGTGATGGGTCGGGGGCGGACGATTGAACCGCGAAGGCCATCGCTTCCTCAATCGCCTGGAAGGCGCGTGTCCGCCGGGCATCGAGCTCCGATTGCGGGACCAGGTGCTCCTGGAGCAGCCGCCGCCCCAGTTTCGCGATCGGGTCCTTCGCCTTCCACTCCCTGACTTCTTCCTCCGGACGCGGATCCTTTACCCCGTACGCGGAGTGTGAGGTCCAGCGGTAGGTCTGCAGCTCGAACAGCAACGGCCCTTCGCCCCGCCGGGCGTGCTCCACGGCCGAGAGACCCGCCTGGTAGACGGCCATCACGTCGGTTGCATCGACCGCGACCCCCGGGATGCCGTAGCCGCAGGCTTTGTTGGCGATTGAGGGACCGGATGTCACCGTTCGCGAGCGCGTGTTCAGGGCCCAATAATTGTTCTCGCAGACGAATACCACCGGAAGCGAGAGGACCGTCGCCAGGTTCAGAGCCTCATGGAATGTGCCCTGGTTGACCGCGCCCTCCCCGAAAAAGGCCAGGACGACATTAGGCTGCTTCTCCAGGACGAACGGATAGGCCGCCCCGATCCCAACGGGGAGGTTACCGCCCACGACGCCATCCGCCCCCAGCACGCCATGGCGCAGTGAAGCGATGTGCATGGTGCCGCCCTTCCCACGACAGTACCCGTTCTCGCGGCCGATCAGCTCCGCCATCATCAGGCGGGCATCCATCCCCTTGGCGAGACAGTGGCCGTGCCCACGATGATAGGTGATGATGAGGTCGTCGGGCTGGAGCGTCGCACACATGCCGACGGCGCCCGCCTCCATCCCGATGTAGGGATGCACCGAGCCCCGAACCAGCTTCTCCGAGAAGAACTCGAGCGCACCCTCCTCGAAGCGACGGATCTTCCACATCAACTCATACCAGTTGAGGAGCATCTCCGTGTTGATCGTCAAATTCTGGCCTCCTTCTTGATCCGACCACTCGCATGGTCCCCATTTTGGGAGAAGTTCCCCCTCTGTGGCTGCTCATTCGGCTGGTGGTGCGGCCCGCTTCGATTCAAATTCCTGTCTGTGCCCTGCGACAAAAAGCAAGCAAAATGCGCCTTCCGTATTCTTCTTCTATCAGCGGCCGGTCGGAAGGCGGCGAACCGCTCTACGAAGATCTTGATTCCGGCCTTCAAGTATGCTATACTCAGTGTGTATCAGTATATCGACGGTGTATGAGTTGGATATAAGTAGTGTACGGCCAGTATACAAACTGCATGTAGCTTTGTCAATGCCTCGGAGTCCCAATTCGCCGAATCGCTTAGCCCGGCCAAATACGGGGGTGCGGTGACACGTTATGAATGACCTACCTGCCAGCAGCCAGGCGCTCGTTGCCGGCCTGGAGAAGATCGATCCTGAATTTTTGCTCTACCTACCCTGCGGCACCGCCGCGCGGGTACTTTCCTATTTCATCTCGAAGACCACCCTGGTTCACTTCCCTGTCGCGCGTGAGGAAGAGGGCATCGGCATCCTGTCTGGTCTTGTGCTTGCCGGACGGCGGGCGGTCCTGCTCATCCAGGATACGGGCCTGGGTAACTCGATGACCGCACTCGCGACCTTTCCGCAGGTCTATCACCTGCCGATCTGTATCGTCGCGACCCGGACAGGCGGGCGGCGGGAGATCAACAGCGCGGTGCATCGCTACTCGGAGCACCTGCCGGGAATCCTTACCGCCGCCGGGATCTCCTATGAAAGCCTGGACGTGCGCGTCCCGCTGAGCCACTGGCCGGCCATCGTCGCGGAGCGCTACCAGTACGCCCGGGTCAGCCACAGGCCGGTCGTCATCCTGGTAGACCTGAAGGAGAGCAGACCAAATGCTGGCCAGAATTGAGGCGCTTCGTACGTTAGTAACCGCGCTGCCGGATTGGCCGGTCGTCGTCACCTGCGGTTTGACGAGCCGGGAGGTCGCAAGCCTGGGCGTGCGGCCCAATCACCTGTACGTCCTCAATTCCATGGGGCTCGCCGGCCCCATCGGTATGGGGCTTGCTCTCGGATTGGGCCGGAAAACTCTCGTCATCGAGGGCGACGGCGGCCTCTTGATGGGGCTCAGCTTCCTCGCCACGGTTGGCGATGCCAGTCCTTCCGGACTGGTTTTGGCGATTTTGGACAACGGCGCCTACTGTTCTACCGGCTGCCAGCCGACGGCAGCCCGCACCGTCGACCTTGGTCGGCTTGCCGCCGCGGCCGGGTGGACGGTCTTCACAAGCTCGACAGGCGAGGAACTGTCCCAAACCATCGCCCATGCCGTGGCGGTTCGACGCCCCGTCCTGCTCCACATTCCAATCGACACGACCGCGACGCCGGGCGTGCCCTACTTTCAACCAGATCCTCCCGCCCTGACCGCGGGTTTTTGTGCCTGGCTCGAGGCTGCGACGAGCCAGCACGCGAGGAGTGACAGTGAGTGAGAACCTGGCCGAACAAAAGCTTCCCGGATTTTCATCAAAGAAAGAACTGGCCTACGAGGCCATTAAGGAGAGCATCCTGAGCCACTCGCTGCGCCCCGGCGATGCTGTCTCAGAGAGCGCGTTCGCCGAGGCACTTCAGATCAGCCGCACTCCGGTGCGCGAAGCCCTGATGGCACTCGAGCAAGAAGGATTGGTGAAGATCGTGCCTACCCGAGGCATCTTTGTCACCGAGATCACGGTGCGCGATATCCGCGAGATCTATGAGATCCGCCAGGCCCTGGAGTGCCTGGCCGTGCGCAAGGCCGCCCTCACCCCGGACCTCAGCCCCCTCGATCCCCTCCTGGCCGTCCTCGAGACTGCCAGCCGCGGTCGCGAGTCGGTTTCGTACGACAGCCTCTTCCAGGTAGATATCGATCTGCACCGCTTCATCCGCGATACAGCCCGCAATAGCCGCTTGAGCCAGATTCTCGAAAACCTGCAGGATCAGATTCACCGGATCCGCGTGCTCTCCCCGCGGGTGGACGGCCGAATGGATACCACCACGCGCGAGCATCTCGCCATCATTCACGCCCTGAAGCAGCGCGATCCTGACCTCGCCGCGCAGGCGATGCGCGAGCACTTGCACAACGCCCAGGATAACATCATCAACTTCCTCGCCTATTGAGCAGGCACTCCACGAGTGCCAGACACAGGAGGAGAACCACGTGGGGCTCAAATCCTTCGACCAGCATCGTGAGAGTCTGCGCGATGGACGTGAGGTGTACTATAAGGGGGAGCGCGTCGAGGATGTTACTACCCATCCTGTCCTGGGCATCGGGTTAGCCCACGCGGCGCTCGATTACCGGCTAGCCGAGAGCGCGGAGCATCGCGCACTGGCAACGTATGCCGACCCCGAAACGGGCGAGGTCTACAGCCGCTATTATCGTATCCCGGAGAGCACCGAAGACCTTCTCGCGCGCCGCGCGCTGATCGCGGCGGCCACGCGGGCGGGTAGCGGCGTCGTCCTCCTCATCAAGGAAATTGGGACTGATGCCCTCTTTGCCCTGCATGTCGTGACCCATAACCTCGATCAGAGCCGGGGTAGCGGCTATTTCGAGCGGGTCCGCGCCTACTACCAGCATTGTCGCCGGCACGATCTTAGCATGGCGGTGGCCCAGACGGATGTCAAAGGAGATCGAAGCAAATACCCTTCCGAGCAGCCCCACCCGGACTACTATCTGCGCTGCGTGGACGCGAACGAGCGCGGAATCGTCGTGCGCGGGGCGAAAGCGCATACGACGGGCACCCCGTTCGTCGACGAGCTTATTGTCCTCCCGACGCGCGCGATGGGCCCGGCCGATGCGGACTACGCCCTCAGTTTCGCCATTCCGGTGAATGCCCCCGGCCTGAAGCTCATCGCGAGCCCCTCCAGCGACGTCGTCGAGGATTCCTTCGGCTATCCCGTCAGCTCGAGCCACAAGATGGTCGACACCCTGACGATTTTCGACGACGTCTTCGTACCGTGGGAGCGGGTCTTCCTCTTCGGCGAGTGGGACTATGCCGGAGTGCTGGCCAACACGTTCGTGCAATTCCACCGTTTCACCGCGATCGCTTATAAACTCCCGATGTGCGAGCTTTTCATCGGCGGCGCGGCCCTCATCGCCGAGTATAACGGCATCGCCAAGGTCGCACATGTGCGCGAGAAACTGATGGAGCTTGTCGCCTGGACGGAAACCACGCGCGGCCTCGCAGTGGCGGCAGCCCTGGAGCATTCTATCGTGCCGCCGGGCATCGCCGTTCCCAGCACGACCCTCACCAATATCGCTAAGTATCACTTTGCGAGTAACTACCATCGCATGGTCCAGTACGTCCAGGATATTGCCGGCGGGCTGATCGTCACCGGGCCCGCGACCGCCGATTGGGAGAATCCGGTCACGCGCCCCTACCTCGAGCGCTACCTGGGCGGGCCTGGCGGCATTTCCGCCGAGCAACGAATGCGTATCATGAACCTGCTACGCGACATCGCGGCCTCCGAGTTCGGAGGCTACCAGGAAGTGCTCTCTATCCATGCGGAAGGCTCGCTCGCGGCACAACGCATCACCGTCGCCCGTGAGTACGACATCGCCCGCTGCGTCGAGCTTGCCAGAGCAGCCGCAGGTCTTGAGAGCTGAGCGCACCGGCACGGCCGGCGCCGGGGAGCGAGATGCGTTGCGCGCCCCACGGCACCGGTCCCCCGTTCCGATAGCTGCAGGTCGAACTGGAGAGGAGATCCTATGCCACACGATGGGCAGTCGCGACTCTATGATCCTGAAATCGAAACGATGGACCGGGAGAGCCTGAGGAGTCTGCAGTTCGAACGCCTGAAGTGGCAGATCCGGCGCTGTTACGATCATTCCTCCTTCTATCGCGAGCGCTTCGAGCGGCATGGGGTGCATCCTGACGACCTGCGGACCCTGGCCGATATCCGCAGGTTCCCCGTAGTGACAAAAGAGGAGCTGCGCGAGGAGCAGCGTCGGCACCCGCCCTTCGGACGCTACACGTTGGCGCCACAGAGCGCCTGGCGCGAGCTACATCCGTCCAGCGGGACCACCGGTACTCCCGTGAATACGATCTGGTCGGAGCGCGACGTCGCCTCTATCGCCAATTTCACCGCGCGAACGATATGGAGTTTCGGCGTCCGGCCGGGCGATACCGTCCAGAACGCCTTCAGCTATGGCCTCTGGGTCGCCGGGATGTCGGTGCACTACGCCGCGGCAAGGCTCGGCTGCTTCGTGATTCCTATCGGGGCGACGATGACGGAACGGCAGGTCAGCTATCTCAGCACGGGCGGCTCGACCGTCCTCCTGGCGACGCCGTCCTACGCGCTCTACATCGCGGAGCGGTTGCGCCAGCAGGGCGTTGCCCCCGGCGATATTCCGCTCCGGATCGGCTGCTTCGGGGGCGAGCCGGGAATGGAAGTCGAGGCTACCCGCCGCAAGATCGAGACGGGGCTAGGGATCGACGGCTATGACTATTATGGCCTTGCCGAGATCGGGCCGACGATGGCCTCGGAGTGCCACGCGAAAACCGGCCTGCACTGGACCGAAGATCACCATCTGATCGAAATCGTCAATCCGGAGACGATGGAGCCGTGCCACCTCGGCGAGGTGGGGATCGTGGTTATCACGCATCTGACGCGCGAGGCCACACCGATGGTCCGCTATTGGACGAATGATTATGCGCGTATCACCGACGATCCCTGCCGCTGCGGGAGCACGCACGTCCGCTCGCCGGGCGGCATTCTGGGACGGGCGGACGACATGATCATCTACCGCGGCGCGAAATTCTATCCTATCCAGGTGGAGAAAGTGGTCCGCAGCTTCGCCGAGCTGGGCGACGAATTCCGGATCGAACTGAACACCAACCGGGAGACGGGCGTGAGTCACTGCACGATCATTGTCGAGCATCTGCAGGCGGCGCACGCCCGGGATGAATCGCTGGCCGAACGGGTCAGGCGCGCGCTCCGGGAGGAGTTGCTCGTAACCCCCTCGATAGAAATTCGGCCGTGGGGCACCCTGGAGCGTACCACGTTCAAGGCACAGCGAATCATCGACCTGCGCTGAGCCCGCGTCCGCCGGGGCTCGCGCAACATCAGGGCAGCCCTCCGGATCGGGCAGGCGGGCGCGCCTGGCCGATCCGGATGCGATTCTTCATTAACCGGCTCCGCCTAAGAACCTCTCAATATCGCCATGATCGCGCGCGCGTTCTTCTCGGCGTCGAGGTTGAGGATGCGGGCGGCAAGCAGCTGAGGGTCGGCAATCGCGGCAAAGCCGGTCACGAAGCCGGTGAACTTCGCGAGCAGGCCGTCCAGAGAGACCGGGTTCTCCGGCTCTCCGAGGGGATAGTCGGTGCGCGCGGAGAGGGTGCGCCCATCCCGTAGGCGGATCTCCACGGCCGCCGGCCACTGGTGGGGATAGAGCGCGTCAAGCGTGGGATCCTGGTGGCAGTCGGTGCGAAGCAAGAGGGAGCGGACGAGCGGATCGTCCACGGTCGCCTGCGTGTATTCGGCGATGCCGGCCGCCCCGCGCACCAGGGCAACCACGGCGGCAAAGGGCGCGCTGAACTGCGCGTCGACGACGTTTCGTGGCGCGCGCTTCTGCTCGATGGGAATGGCCACGAGGGGAGCGCCGGCGCGTAGGATGCCGAGACGAATGGTTTCGACGTCGGACGG
The DNA here is from genome assembly GCA_027493995.1 of Ardenticatenaceae bacterium. Lineage (GTDB taxonomy): Bacteria > Chloroflexota > Anaerolineae > Ardenticatenales > Ardenticatenaceae > DOUV01. The sequence goes on from JAOSJS010000001.1 coordinate 1,046,626, forward strand.
AGCAATTGTATGCGCGCGCCTGAGGGCGAGGACGCAGTCAATGAGCCCGTGATTGTAGCGGCAGCAGGCATAGGGCTTAATCGAGACCCGCATGATCTGGAAGGATTCCCCCAGTTGGTCCACGAGTAGCTGTGGGTCGGGCTCGTCGCTATAGCCGCGGAGCAGGCCGAGCCGGCCCTCAAAGACGGTCGCCGGGCCGGTGAATCCTTGCGCGGCCAGCGTCGCGGCCGAGGTCCCGGCATGCGCCGCCCATCCAGGGTTGAGGCGCTTGGTCCAGGAGCCGTCCGACAGATATTCGAGCGATCCGGCGGCCATCGTCCCGGCGATGCCCAGCGCGTGTGTGAGCTGCCCGGCGCTGAGGCCGAGGAGATACCCGGCGGCGGCGGTGGCACCGAATACCCCGGCAACCCCGGTCGGGTGGAAGCCGCGCCGGTAGGCGGAGGCCGCGCCCAACGCGTTGCCGACGCGCATCATGACCTCGTAGCCAGCCACGATGGCCGTAAGCAGCTCCGGCGTCGCGGAGCCCCGTTCCTCGGCTACGGCGAGCGCCGCCGGAATCACGACCGTCCCCGGGTGAAGCGAGGAGACGGTCGTAACGTCGTCCATCTCGACGGCGTGGGCCGCGGCACCGTTGGCGAGTGTGGCCCACAGCGCGTCCGTCGTGAACCCGCCGCCGATTACGCTCGCTCCGCCAGTCGCGCAGACAGCGCGCGCAAACGCGGCGACGGAGCGACTGGATGGCTCGGCGCTCCCACGTACTGCGACGCCGAGAAGATCCAGGACCAGTTCCTTCGTGCGCGCCTGTACGGGCGGTGGCAGTTCGCTCCAGACCAGCGAGCGGCAGAACGACGCCAGAACGACGGCGGCAGGCTCTTCGGGCGTAATCAGTGGCACTCTCACGCCTCCTTCCTGAGCGCCCCCGGCAAATGGGGGAACTGGGAGAAATGTCGAGGGCGGCAGGGTCGGGGCGAGCGCGCGAGTTTGGCGGGCACCTGGAGGTTACCGGCCAGCGCACGCAATGCGGGCTTCCAGGGCGATGCGTTCGGACGGCACTTTCAGATCGAGCGTCACGCTCCGCTTCCCGCGGTTCAGTCAGATGAAGTCGGCCAATTGCTCCGTGCCGATCCTCGGGTTTTGCCCCTTCTTCATAATACGATTCGGTCGGCGGCCGATTGCGGGATGAAGGGCTGCATCTCCGCTTTTGGCCATCCGCTCCTCGCCTAACGCGATATATCGTCAGTGTACGGTCAGTATATAGACGATGTAACAGTTTGTCAATCGTTGTTGGAGATGAGAGCGCGTACAGGTCAGCCCCGACCCGGGGTTGCGGCGGACCCCCCTCGCCAGTGGAAGTTGCCACGAGCTCGGGCCCACCGTGCCGGCAAATACGGAGACCATTTCAAAACGGGGGCTACGCGGCGAGTGGCAAGGGGTCGGCCCCCTCGTTCATTTCTGGATACCAGTGGACGAACGCCTTCCGCAGATCGCCGTTCAGCGTCTGAACACGCACCTGTAAAAGCAGATGTACGTCCCGCTTGTCGATAGCGAGCAGCCCTTCACCCCGGCCACGATCACGCGCCACACTGCCAACGAGGTCGAGGCGCGGGTGGCGGTGGAAGAACCGGCCTGGCTGATCCTGTTTGCGCTGCCGGTGGCCCTGCTCACCACCCGCTACGCCGGGCCGATCGTCCTGGCCTTCGGTGGCCGCGAGTTCGCCGAGCACGGCTCGACCCTGGCGCTCCAGATCCTGATCTGGTTTCTGCCCTTCAGCTTCATCAACAGTCTGGTGCACTACGTCCTGATCGCCGTCAACCAGCAGCACGCCCTCACCCGCGCCTTCATCATCGGCGTGCTCTTCAACCTGGTGGCCAACCTGCTGCTGATCCCGCGCTCCAGCTTCTACGGTGCCGCCGCCGCCACCACGATCCTGAGCGAGATCGTGCTGCTCCTGCCCTTCTACGCGCTGCTGCGCCGGCACGTCGGCCACATTCCCTGGCTGAGCCTCTTCTGGCGCCTGATCGTGGCCCTCGCCGCGATGGCGCTGCCCCTCTGGCCTGGCGGGCTGCCCTTCTGGCTGGCGATCCCCCTGGCCGGGCTGGTCTACCTGGCGGCGCTGGTCGCCCTCGGCGCCTTCGGCCCCGACGACCGCGCCGTCTTGGCGCAGCTGTTGCCCGGCCCCGCCCGGCGGGCGCTGCGGTTGCCGGCAGCAATGTAGGACAAATTGCCAATTTGTCCTGTCAGCGCTCGCCGCTGCGTAGGACGACAGCGAATTGAGAAAGCAACGGATTGGCCGCAGCTCGATACGTTCTTTTCTCAATGCGCTGCAGTCTCTCAGTGGCTGTCTGAATCGAGGTACCCAATGGCTGGAAGCGCGGGGGGATCAGACAGAGGAGACCGATGAAGGTTCACTACGTTTACGGGCCGCGCCAGCTCTCGAGGCGTAATTTGGGGATGCGCTGGAAATGGGCTCTGTTCTCTGTCACCAAAACCAGGTTATGCACCAGCGCGGTCGCCGCGATCAAAATATCGGCGTCCATAAAATGAGTTCACCACGACGATGGAGATCACCGTAGATTTCCGCCGCCCGGATGACGATCTCGTCCGTCAGAGCCAGCACCGCGCTCGCGCGACAGCGGTCCTCGAAAGCCAGAAGTTGTCGTGCCGCTCCTTTCGCTTTGAGTCCGCGCAGGATCTCGTAGCGGGTAATGATTGAGAAGGTAAATTGGCCGTGGATCGCCAAGTACTCTCTTGCACGTCTCAGAACTGAAGGATCACGAGACTTCATCACCTCAGAGAGCGTATCCGTGTCTATGAGCGCAAGAGTCACATTTCATCCCTTTGATCCATAAAATGACTCCGGTCCAGGGCAATCCGTTCAATTTCAGCTATATCCTGTTCGGAGAGACCGGCAAACACCTGCCCCCACGCTTGCAGCGCCTCATCAGGCTCCTCTGGTTCCGGTACGTGAATTGTGATCACTACTCGCTGGTCCTCGGGCAGGTCCAGCGACTCCAGCGGTTTCAACACACCGTTTGTGTAAATAGCTTCCAAAACCCGTTCCATCGCTCCGGCTCCTGTCCATCCCCAAACAACGGCCGAACACGGCGGACGAGGGTAGGCACCGCCACTCCGATACCGTCAGATGGCAACCGATGGGGGGGCAATAGGTCCCTGTTCGAGGATTTTACGCTCAAATCGCAGTTTCAGGCAACGGCTGCCACCCCGTGGACAAATTTCCAATTTGTCCTACCCAACCTCAAACAACTCCTCCTCCGCCAACTCGTTTAAGATCAGCCCGGCCGTCCACGCCAACCAGGATCGCACGTTCTTGGAGCGCGGCACCTGGCTGAAAATCTGCACGCCTGACCGCCGGGCCGCCTCTGATTCGAGGAGGAGCTGGTAGGCCAGATCCCAGGCGCTAAAGTACCATCGCTCCCCTGACGGCTCCTCAACCGGCCATCCCTGGATCATCGCGGCCACCTCAGCGGGCACCGCTCCCGATTCCAACACCTTGCGCACATCCTCGGCGGCGAGGGCCTTGATCCGGGCCAGCAGGCCGGCAAGCTCCCTTTGCACTGACGCCTCATCGTACCCGAATACCGGATGGATCAGGCGCAGCGCCAGGCGTGGCTGGACGAAATCCCAGGCCACGAAGCGCACCTCCTGCAGGTAATCCAGCGCAAACTGCACGTCGCCGGCGGCTGCTTTCGCGACGATCACGTCCCACACCGGGCCGGCTTCGATGGGCAACCCGGCGGCCTCTCTGGCGGCCATGTGCGGGCCGACCCCGTGGGCCGCCCGGAGACGGTGGCGCGGCGGCATGAACTGGCTGGTGCGGTAGTGCTCGTGCCAGACCGGGTAGTTCGCCACGATACGGCTGACGGCGTTGTCGAGCAGTCCCCAGAGCTCCGGATCGGTCTCGCGGTGATGACGGACGATATCCAGCGCGATGGAGCAGACAGTGTCGAGCCAGGGACGGGGCGGGTGAGCCTCGGAGCCCTCGCGAAGCAGGTCCACGATCATGGCTCTGGCCTCGGGCTGGTGCTGCAGGCCACGAGGCACCAGCGCAAAGATCACAACCCATTGGGCAATCAAGGCGCCTGCCTCGAGTGCGCCCCGAACGTGCTCGCCGGCCGCATAGAAGCCTGGCGCCGTCCAATCGATGAACGGCGCCAAGGCTTCCAGATGACGACGCGACTCAGCCGGCAGTTGGAAGACGCTCTCGAACGAACGGTCCAACCCCGAGCTTGCAACCGCGCGACCGGCCGATCGCACGAACTGGTCAACCACGATTCGCAATAGGAGTGTTCGCCAGGGCGGGCGAAAGAGGCGCCGGGCGACGGCCTGCACCTGCTCCTGGAGGAAGGCCTGCGCCTCCGCGGACTGGTCGCGTTGAAAGCGGATTGACGTTGCCAGCTGGAAAAAGGCCAGCGTCGCCGCCAGGTGCGGCCGGCCCCACCGGCCGGTCACGCGGCGCCCCAGTTGCTCGAGCAAGTGACGGGCAACCTCGGGGTTGGTGCTCGACCAGTGGAGCACCTCATCCACCACCACCTGCTGCACCGTCTGGCTCCCCGTGAGCAATGCCCGCAGCAGCAGGTCGTGATCCCCCAGCGCTCCGGCCGCGAACACCGTGAGCCGCTGGAACTGCCGGGCGGGCGGCGGCGGGTCGGGGCGGGCAACCCGGCCGCGTTCAACCAGCGCGCGAGGCGTGGCCGGCTCAGACCCCACAGGTACTCAAGGCCGGCCCGCGCCTGGTCAGGATGCTCCCTCCTCCACTCCTCAAGCGCCCCCATCAGAATCCCGAACCGCGATATCGGAGCACGTTGGCATAGATCGGCCAGCCAGGCAAGCGGTTGGCGGGCGATCTCCTCGGCCAGCAGCCGGCGCGCCGGGCTGTACAGGAACGCGGGCGCCGCCACCAGGTCGGCGTAAAAGGCACGGGGGTCGGGCGCCGTGGCGCGCAGGGAGCGCAGCCGCCGCCCGGCAAAGTGCTCGTAGAAGCGCTCGTGCGCGAAGCGCAGCGGCTCATCCAGGCGGCCGTTGGTGGTCGCCAGGATCCCCGCATCCGCCAGGCGGGTCAGCGGCCCCGGCTCACCCGGCGTGACCAGGTGGCGACCATCCGCCGCACGTGCGCCGGCCATCTGGTCACTTGTAAGCGCGTTTCCCCACTGTCCCGGCGCGATCATCAGGGCCATCAAGTCGTCTTCGACAAAACGAACGTCGGCACGTTGCAGGCGGCCGGTCTCGACCAACACGTCCAGCAACTGCTGCACGAGCGCGTCGGGGTCCACCTCTTCCGGCAGGTGGCCGCCGGCCCAGGTTTCGGCCAGCAGGCGGAGCGTGAGGGGGTGGCACATGGCCTCGCGCAGCGCTGCCGACAGCTCAGTGTAGGGCGTTTTCAGGCCGTACGCCTGGCGATACAGGTCGTAGGCGGCCGGCAACTCGTCCGGCGTAAAGGGGAGGAGGTGGACGGCCGGCGGATCGAAGGCCACACCCGCCGTCGGGGCTCCTGGCGGTGGCTCCGCGAAGTAGCAGTGCCCGGCCAGCGTGATGCTGTGACGTGCGACCTGGAAGCTCTCCGGGCGAAAGGTGAGTAGCACTTTCAGCCCACGGGCCTCGACCAGCCCGCGATCAAGCTGCCAGGCCAGGTGCACCATCTCCAGGCTCTCGTTGACCCCGTCGAAGATGGCCAGGATCGGCCAGGTCAGGGGAGCGGGCGCCACGTCGCTCTCGGGCGCGGGGAGCGAGGACGCCAGCGACTCGCGCAGGAGGTCGGCCAACGTCGGCGTGCCGTCCAGCCGGGCGGCCGGGTAGACCACGACGGCCCGCGGCGCCTCCGCCCACCCCGCCAGCCACAAGGCCAGGCTGGTCTTGCCCAGGCCGGACGCACCCACCAGGATCAGGCCAGACCGGTCGGAGGCCAGGAATGCCTCAATGACGGCCAGCAGCGCCTCACGGGGTTGGTAGAGCGTTGAGGCCGTCGTGAGACGCTCGCTGCCCCACAGGAGAGTGTTCACTGCGTGGCAGGCGGTCCACCAGGCGGCCTCGGATGGCACCGCCTCGGGGCCGAACAGCCGCGTCTCCAGCGCGAGATCGCGGTAGTCGCACTGGCGCAAAAACGCGCGCAACCAGCGGCGGTCCATCCCCGCCTGGTAGACCGCCCACTCCGCCAGCGCCGGAACGTGCCACTCCGGGACGTGATGACCCGCCCGCCACTTTTGAACCGACGCAACGCCGCGGCCGACGACATCAGCAATCTGGCGCTCAATGCCGGCAACCGCGTAGTCGGGATGGCGCTGCGCGAAGCCGTGAACGGCTTGCTGCAGCAGGCGTCGACGTTCGGCGGAAGGTTCGGCCATGATTTTGGTCGTTTTTTCCGAATTTTCGGAAAAGATTTGTGCGATGATGGGGGCAGTAGACGCGAGCGGGCTTCCTGGGGTTGTCCTCGAAGCGCGTCACGAGACGTATCGCGGTCTATTGTAGCAGTGTCCACCGGCCACACAAGTATCGAGGCGGGGTCTGGCCTTTTGGATGAACCAGGCCAGGGACGGGCCACCGGCCGCCTCAGGGAGGCCCGTGCGCGCCTTTGGCGCAGACGCCCCACCGGGCCGGGTAGAAATACCCCGGTGGGGCGTCTCACCATCAGAGGCGGCTTGGCGGCGGGCGTTGTCCTCTCTGGCCGGAGACGACCCATCGGGCTGTCTCTACAGGGTGGGACGCGTCCGGAGGGGCGCACGTCAAGGGATGCTCTACGCCCACACCGGCGTCTCGTGCACTACACCGACGCGGAGCGAGGTCCAGCCATCGAGGGCACGCTGATTCTGTACGTCTGGGATAGCAGTCGTAGCGAAAACTAGAACCCGATTGCTTCGTCCGATTGGCCGGCGAGAAATACGCGCTCGATCTCTTCGAGCAGAAAGGGTAGGTTGGGAGCCGTGAAACCCAACCCAGGGGCGGGAACACGATGGTGTTTGATGTCAGGCGGGATATGCTTGTGATGGGGATGCGTGCTGGCGAGAGCAGAATCGTCAGGATGAGGCTGCGAATCGTACCAGTAGAGTTGCTCCTCACCGCGCCAAACTTCGTAACCGTAGCCCTTAATCTCGCCCGGTGACTGAGCACAAGATATCTTCTCGCGCACGACCAGGCGAAACCCTCGAGGAAGCTCAATCTCCCCATGGAGAACAGCGACTGTAGCCCCGCGTCGGATCACAACCAAAGTAGACCGACGAATAGCGGCATAACGTTGTGGAAGCGTGTAGACAAACGTCTCATACTCAGCCAGAGAGTGCAATGGATTCATGTCGAGCGGTTCGTTCGATTAACTGAGTGAGGCTGGTAACCGTAGCATCCGCCAACAACTGTTGGACCCTGGCAGTATAAAGGGTCAACCGTTCCTGGAGGATCTCGTACGTGGCAGCCCATTCGCTCCAGTCCAGCACCCAACCTGGCTCTGCCGGCTCCTCACCGCGCCGGTAGGCTTCGTAGAATACCTCGGTGGGGACGCCATACTTGCGTTCAAAGACAAGCAGATCTTCCTTCATTGCGTGGATATCACGCAGGATTTCGTCCAGTGTCATCATCACCCTCCCGTGTTTGGTGGCAGTCACCATTATAACCATGAACTGGAGCCACGCCAAAGCCGGAGCGCGATTGTTCTTTCAAGGAGAAACACAGTGTTCCAGCAGGCCTTCGGCTCTGGTTTCTCGTTCGCGACGAGGAGGCGGTCACCGTGTCTGGGACAGACGAGTTATTGGTCGAGCATTTGCGGAGCAATGACGCTCACGCCGTCAAAGCCGCCTGGGCAGCCTGGTACACCCGCGACGGAGCGGCCGTGCAGAGCGCGCTTCGCCGCGCCGGGGCGTCGGAGGACGATGTCGAGGACCTCGCCCACGACGCGTTCATCGCGGCCGTGGGGAGGATCCAGGCGCCGCACTTCCACTACCGCGGGGGACGGCTGCGCAACTACGTGTGCGTCGTGGCGCTCAACCGCTGGCGCTCGATGCGGTATCGGTCTCTCAGCCGCGAGGTGCCGTTCAGCGCGCTTTTGGCAGCGGCGCGTGCGGCGATCGAACCTGCGACGCCGGTGGAGAGGCGAGTCCTGGCGCAGTGGCTGGCCGGGCAGGTGCATGCCGGCCTCTCCACCCTCGATCCGGAGGAGCGCCGGCTGCTCCTGGCGCACCACCTCGACGGCCGCACCCAACGCGACCTGGCCGCCGAGCGCCAGGTGCCGGCCTCGACGATCGGCGTCCGGCTCTGGCGGCTGCGCGCACGCCTGCAACGGCAACCCGAGCTGCGCCAGGCGTGGGAGGCGCTGGCGGCGTGAGGGGGAAATTCGAGCGAAAGTGGGTGAAAGAAAAACGGTTGCAAGTACATCATATAAAAAGTAGGAACTGAACAACAAAACACCGGTACTCCAGCCGAAGCCCAACCTCCCAGAGGGCCCTGATGCCCAGCCAAGGCGACTGTCCCCCGTGCTGGATGGTCGAAGGAGATGAGTGGGATGAGAAGTACACCTCTTTCCTCGGTCTCGACTATCACCAGTTGGACCAATACGTGCGAAACTCTGCTTCGCGCCGAAGACCTATTCATCAAATCTTTTTACACAGGAGATCCGGAAATGCGCAAGATCCGATCGTACATCCGTTACCGAGGGGCTGGCACCCGACTTATTTTGATCACCTTGGCACTGCTCTTCGCGATAGCACTAGGTTTTCTGATGGCACAATTTACTGGTTAGACTCAAAGCGGTAGCCCTCCACTAAACCGTGGAGGGCTACCCCACCCGCTACAACCCGACAGTTTTTCCGTATTTCCGGAAAAGATCTGCGGCATCATGAGAGGCGGTGGACCCGCCGGCCTCGACGATCGGTGTCCGGCTCTGGCGGCTGCGGGCGCGCCTGCCTGTGGGGCGTGTTCGGCGAGACCAACCGCAGCCATCTACCCCTGATCGTGTGCCTGGCACCATAGGGCAAATTGGCAATTTGTCCCCACGATCGCGGGCCCTGAGCAACCGGCGCAGTGACACCGGCCGGCCAACGCCTGTCTGCCGCGCAGCGGCGCTGGCTCGCCGGTGTCCAAACCGGGTGAAAGAATCCGGCACCGAACCAGGTCATCGTGATCAGAATTATGTAACGCTTATGTGCTGCGCGCACTTCGATTTTCATATGCAGCGGAATCGTTTATGCTGGTTTTTGTGACCACCCTCCTCGTGCGCGGGCGGCCCCCGTGTTGGCCGCCACCACGTGGAACCATCGCGTGCCGGTGCCCGGTCGAATCGCATGAAGGAGGCTCGCCATGTTCGCGCCGTCACCCCGCCGCCGTCCGGCGGCCGCAGGTCGCCTGCCCGCGTTCGTCGCGCTCCTACTGCTCCTACTCCCGCTGCTCGCGCCGCTCACCCCAGCTCAGCCGCGCCCCCGGCCGCGGCGGCAGCACAGCCCCCTGCGGCGCCCCCACGACGCCCGACCGCGCGCGCGTCGAGGCCGGGCTGCGCAGTAGCCCCGTGATGTTCATCGAGAACGCCGGCCAGTTCGATGCGGCCGCCCGCTTTCAGGTGCGCGGCACCGCGGGCACGATGTGGCTGGCCGAGGAGGCGGTGTGGATTGCCGTGGTGGAACAGACCCCGCCCCCAGCCCCTCCCCGACACGGGGGAGGGGGCCAGACTCCCCCTTCCCTGGGAGGGAAGGGGGGGGGGTTAGGTCGCCGCGGCGTAGCCCTCAAACTGACCTTCCCCGGCGCCAACCCCCACCCGCGCCTGGAGCCCTTCGACCGCCTGGAAACCCACGTCTCCTCCTTCCTGGGCAACGACCCCGCGAAATGGCGCCCCGACGTCCCCGTATAGGGCGGGGTGCGCTACGTGGACCTCTACCCCGGGGCGTGGATCTGGAGATCAGCAGCAACGCCGGCCGCTGGATCTGGCAGCTCGTTCCGCGCAGCGAAGCTGCCTCCCCCTTCCAGGGGAGGGCTGGGGGGGGTCCGCGCCCCGCCTCGAAGGCGCCGACGCTCTGACCACCGACGCCGCCGGCCGTGTCCGCGCCACGACCGCGCTGGGCGAGCTGGCCCTGCCCCCACTGCGCCTGGCCGGGCCGGCCGCCGTGCCCCTGGCCGCGACCGTGCAAGGCGACGTCGTGGCCTTCAACACGGAACCACCCGTTGCCGAGCCTTCGCAACCTTCAACTTTCAACCTGCAACCCCCGCCGACAACCTCGACGACCTGCTCTACGCCACCTTCCTGGGCGGGAGTCGCTCCGACTCTGGCCAGGGCATCGCCGTGGACGGGGCCGGCGCGGCCTACATCACGGGCGAGACCGGCTCCGCCGACTTCCCCACCACCCCCAGCGCCTTCGACCCCAGCTTCAACGGGGGCTGGGACGCCTTCGTGGCCAAGCTGAACGCCGGCGGCACCACCCTCCACTACGCCACCTTCCTGGGCGGGGGTGGCGGCGACAAGGGCCATGCCATCGCAGTAGATGGGGCCGGCGGAGCTTACGTTACGGGCTGGACCACCTCCACTGATTTCCCCACCACGCCGGCGCCTTCGATCCCAGCTACAACGGCGGCACCGCCTTTGTGGTGAAACTGGCGGTGGGGGGCAGCGGCAGTGGGCCAGGCAAGCCACCGCTGATTGTTGTTCATGGATTCCAGGGCCTTGCCCCGCGCTTCGACCTGGACGGCGACGGGGACATTGACATGATCGATATTATGAGCGTTGCGGCCGAGTGGCGCCGGCGTGTTTGTAGCGCGCAGGCGGGGGACTACAGCGGATTGAGAAAGAAACGAAGGAACGAATGCGCAGTCAGCAGCAATTCGTTCCTTTCCCCATTCGCTGTAGTCCCTCCCGAGCGACACCGGCGCGGCCACGCCGCACACAAAGCACGCTCTACGAGAACACGCAACGCGTCGGACAACGGTCAGCGCGGGAGGGAGTGTTTTTCGATTCGAGCGTTGCGATCGGTTTGACTGGGAGCGAGGGTCCCGCGCGCGGGGGCGCTGAGGGCGAGCTCACCATGCCTGGCGAGATGCTCGGCCTCCAGTAACCGCTGGAGCCGGGGGGACATCGACGGAGCGGTAAACGAGACCGCGGGTGCCCGGGGGGCCAATTTGAGCGTGGCAACGGTCACGGCCGGAGCTGGGCTGAGGAGACCTACAACGAGGGCAACAACTGTCGTCAGCGCTAAGAAGAAAGAGTTGGCTGAAATATGCAAGTGGCGTTGCGGCGCGGGCGCGTTCAGGCGCGCAGCCAGGCGCGGCCAGAGGGTCGGCGAAGGCTCGGCCTGCCCGTAGGCACTCCGCAACGTCTGGTGCAGCAGGGCGTCGAGATCGTCGCGATCGTCGAGCCACTCAGGCGAGTTCATAGATGAGTTCCCAGGAAAATGCCGCATTTCGCTCGAGAAGCGCCCGCAATCGCTTTCGGGCGGTATGCAGGCGCCGCTTCACGGTGCCCTCAGGACACTCGAGAATCGTCGCGACTTCCGCAATGGAAAAACCCTGAAGGTAATAGAGGATCAGAACTGCCCGGTGAAGTGGGTCGAGCGTGCCCAGTCCGTCGAGCAGTTGGGTGCGAAGCTCATCACGCTGGACGTGCCCCTCCGGCGATTGGCAGCGTGGGGCCTGCAAGAACTCCGCCCATTCGTCGATGGAAGCCACCAGGCGGCGCCAGCGCGCCCGGCGCAGCTCATCGCAACTGCGGTTGACGGCCACCCGGTGCAGCCAGGCGCCGAGCGACTGGGAGGGATCGATCTTGCCGCGCAGAATGTACTGGTGCACCCGCAAGAAGCAGTCCTGGAGAATTTCTTCGGCCAGTTCACGATCGTTCGTGATGCCGATGGCGGTGCCAAATACCTGACGCTTGTAACGCTCGAAGAGCGTCCGGAAGGCGTCGACGTCACCCGCTTTCGTTCCGGCGATCAGTTCGGCGTCGGTCATCAGCGACATGCCCTTCGCGCGTAGGAGAGCCGCCTGGAGTGGACATGGGAGCCAGCCGGAGCGGACCCACGAAGTGCCGCCACCAGGGTAGCGTTGGTATCGATTTCTACCCCATCAGGAGTGGGAGGGCGAGACCAAGGGCGGCGACAATGATCACAACCGCCAAGAGCCCCAGACTCTGCGTCAGCTTGGAGCGCTCGCCCGGCGACAGACCCGGTCCACCCGGCCAACGCGATGGCAGCCTGTTCACGATGAGGGCACCGACAAGTGCAAGAACAAGACCAATGCTTAGAAGTGCGACGAGGCCACGAATCAGCATATCAGCGAATCTCTCTTGACACCTTCTGATGGTTCATATATTGACATTCGAGACCCGATGCCGAACGGATACACGTATGGGGTACCCGGTGCGCTAGTGTAGAAAGATTCTTGCCTGCCGTCAAGTCCGGATCGTCCCTGAGATCGGGCTCCGGATGGACTCATTCCGGCCGCCGTTTCAGCACGACCACGGTGAGATCATCGAACGCGTGCTCGTCCGCGTTGAACGCGGTAACGGCTGCGACAATCGCCTTCACAATCTCGCCGGCCGAGTCCGTGCGGTGGGCCCACACGACGTCGGCCAGCCGGCGGGTCCCGAAGAGGCGCATCTGGTCGTCAGACGCGTCGGTAATGCCATCGGTGTAGAGCACGATGAAGCTCCCCGGTGACAACTCGATGGTGGCCTCGGGGTAGCGGACCTCGTCCAGGATCCCCAGCGGAAGATTGCGGAGTGCGAACGACGCAAAGCTGTCCGCGACGCTGTCGTAGATGAGCGGCGGCAGATGGCCGGCGTTGCTGGCCACGAGTTGTCCTTCACGCGGTGAGAGCAGTGCCAGGAAGCAGGTGACGAACATGCCGCGCCGGGCATCCCTGGCCAACAGCGTGTTGGTCCGTGCGAGGGCTGCGCCAGCCTGCTCCTCGTTCCAAACGCTCTCCCGCAGCGCCGAGCGGGTGAGGACCATGAACAGCGCCGCCGCCATCCCCTTGTCGGCGACGTCGGCGATGGTGACCGCCTGACGATCGTGGCTGAGTGGAAAGAAGTCGTAGAAGTCGCCGGCGACCTCGCGGGCCGGGCGCCAGTAGCCGGCCAGCTCGTAGCCGGGCACCTCGGGCGGTCGCTCGGGCAGAAGCGCCGTCTGAAGCTGGCGGGCGAGCGTCAGCTCCTGTGTGCGCCGCTCGTTCTCGAGCGCTTCCCGGTTGAGCCGGGCGTTCTCAACCCCGATGGAGATCTGGCGCGCAATCCCCGCGAGAATCGCCCGGTTTCGATCGGTGAGAGCGACCACATCGCGCGGCAGGTCAACTACCATCAGGCCGAGAAACTGGTCGTGCGCCTGAAGCGGGCAGGCCACCACCAGCGGGTTGAAGAAGACACTCAGACCGCCGCGATTGCGCTCTGGCGAGTCGTCCAAGAGGAGCGGGGCGGAGGCTTCGACAACCTTCGGCAGCGCCGGGAAGGTAGCCTCGGTTAGCATGGTCTGGCCCCATTGCTCCTCAAGCTCGGAGGGGAGCCCGCAGACCTGAGCCGGCACCAATTGCCGGGCCTCAGCGTCCCAGAGGTAGATGCCGCAGCGCTCTACTTCAGCCAGCATGATGGTCAGGCGGGTGATGAGTTGAAGCACGTCGGGTAACTCGTTGCGGCTCGCCACCGCCTCGGCGACCTGGAGGAGGGCCGTCGTGATCCAGGCCTCGTCGCGCTGGGCGGCATAGAGGCGGGCCGCCTGAATCGCAACCGCAGCCTGCTGGCCAATGCCGGCAATCAAGGCACGCCGCCGGTCGCTCAGCGCCGCCGCATCCGGGAGGAAACCCAGGAGCAGGACCCCGACGGCCTCACCTTGGGCCAGCAAGGGGGCCGCCACCAGGCTGTAGCGATGAGCCGGCAGCTCGCCGCCCTCCGCTGGGACGGCTCGCCCCTCAACATCGGCAGGAACCAGGAACCGATCATAGGGCGGCGGGATGAGCGGGGATGCGCTCGCGTTCGGAACCGTCACCAGGTGCTGCTCCCGGGACACCTCATCGAGCAAGGGAAACTCCGCCAGGGCCGGACGAAGCGCTGTGAGGCGGGCCAGGTCGGCACGGTCGAGGCCGTAGGCGTCGGCCAGCTCGAAGGAAGAGCCGGTCTGCCCGTCCCGGCGGCGCTGGGGAAACCCGCTCCGCCCCTCGACATCGCGCCAAAGATAGATCGCCGTGGCACTCGCCCCGGTCAAGATCGGCGTGATGCGCACGACCGTCTCAAGTACCTCACCCAGGCGGGTGAGGGTACTGACCGCCTCGGCGACCTGGAGGAGAGCAGTGTTGACCCAGGTCTCCTCACGCTGAGCTGCGTAGAGGCGGGCATCTTCGATGGCAATCGCCACCTGGTCGGCCAATGTCGCGAGTGTAAAGTGATCGTCCTGATCGAAGGCGCCGGGCGTGTCGCTCTGCACATCCAGCACTCCCAGCACCCGGTTCTCGACCATGAGGGGCACGGCCAACTCGGCGCGGGTATCCGGCAGCAGGCGCGCGTCGTCGCGGACGTAGCGTGGCTCGACTGCGATATCATTGACCATCAACGGTTCAGCATGGGTCGCAACCCAGCCGATGATGCTATGCTCGGGATCGTTGAGCGGGCAGCGCGGTGGACGACGGGCTAGTGCCTCCCCGACCGGCCCACTCCCGGCCCGAAAAACAACCTCTTCACGCTCTGCGTCCACCAGGTAAATCTGGACGTGGTAGTACTTGAAGGTCTCCTTGATCAGATCCACCACATGGTCGAACAATTCGTCCAAATCGAGGATTGCGACAACCTGGCGGCTGACCTCGGCGATGGTTTGAAGCTGGAGCGCACGCCACTGTTCCTGACGGTAGTGGCGCGCGGTCTCGATCGCCACTGCGGTCTGAGCGCCTAACAACGCCAGGGTCTGCGCCGTCTCGCTGCTCATCAGCCCGGTCGACTCGACCGTGAACAGGCCCAAGAGCCGGTCGCCCACAATCAACGGGGCGACCAGCGCGCGCCCCTCTTGCAAGAGCACGTGCTCGGTCAGCGCCGCATGCACACTCCGCGGGCTCAGATCGGGCAGGAGACGCGTCTCTGGCGCCATGCGGATGTGCTCGCTCACGAGCGCGAGGCTCTCCTCACGGTCTGGCGCGGCCTCACCGGCGACACAGACGGTCCGCCAGGTGCCATCCTCGTGCAGCGCCAGGGTGAAGTGAACCGGCTGAATGGTGAGGCGGTTGATGAACTCGAGCAGCAGCATGGAGAGACGCGACTCATCCAACTGCGCATGCACCACGGCCTCGCTGAATTCGCTCAGCAGCGAGACGGTTCGCAGGCGCTCGCGAGAGTGGCGCAAGGAACCCGCCAGGACGCGCACGATCACGGCCACCCCCACGACTGCGATGCTGAACAAGAACTGCAGCGCCGGGTCGAAGGTCAACCAGGCGGCGGCAAACAGCAGCGCGAACGGCAACGGAATTAACTCGACGAGGAGTGAGGCGCCCGTGATCGCCCGGAGAAACGCGCGGGCATGCGCCCGACCACCCCGCGCCAGGGCATTCCCGATCCAGAGGAGGTGATCGAGACCAAACCAGGTCAAAAAGAGCGCCAGGAGCGGCGGGAGCTGGGTCGCCGCGCTGGTTGTGGGGGCCAGGCGGCCCCCAAGCGCCAGATAGAAGGCGCCCGCGACCAGCGCCATCAGCGCGCGGACGCCGGCCGCGAAGATGGACCGCTCGATCAAGGCCGGAAAGGCCTGCCGGCGCTGCCACAGGTCCGAGAGCAGAAACGCCAGGGCGCTCCCAACCGCCCCCACCAACGCGCCGCCGACCGGACCGAAGATCAAGAGCGCGGCCACATCCACCACGTTGACGAGGCTGTGGGTCACCTCGTCAGCCACGCGGAACCCGGCCCGGCGGGTGGCCCAGGAAAACAACACGAAAACGCCCAGGGACGACCAGGGGAGAGGGACCGGGAGGCGCGCCAGGCTCACAGCGAGCAGCGCCAGGCCCAACACCCCGATCCCCAGACGGTAGAGACGGGCCCTCATCGCGCCACGCTCACGTTGGAACGGAACCGGCGCGCAATATGCTGACCGAACTCCGAAACGGAATGCGCCCCGCGGGCAGAGTCTGCCACAACGTCACCGGTTTCGTCTCAGGCCTCAGGCGTTGCGCGGTTCCGACGCATACGCAGCCGATTGCCCTGCTTCGCACGAAAGTTGAACTCGAGTTCGTCCATAAATTTGCGCATGAAGAAGAGTCCCAATCCGCCGATTGGGCGCTGGTCGAGGGGGGCTTGCACGTCGGGGGCTGAAACGCTCTCAGGGTCAAAACTGCGGCCCCAATCCAGGATGCGAATCTCGAGGAAGCGCTCGGTGCACTCAATCTCGATCTCCAGTCGGCCGGGCCGGCCGCTGTAGCCGTGAAGGATCACGTTGCTGCAGGCCTCATCCACCGCCATTTGCACCTGATAGGCGGCACGCGCATCAAAGCCGCACTGCTCGGCGACAGCGTTGACGAAGTCGGCAATCTGGGCGAGATCGGCGACTGTGGCCTGGGCGAACGCTAACTGTTGCACACCGCGGCTCCCCGCCCAAAGCAGCCGCGACGACTCCACCGGTGATCGGAGGAGCCGCGGCGTACCGGCAGAGGGTTCGGGTTTTCAGTAGGCGCCGACCGCCTCAGTTTCGGTCGCATAGAAGGGAAAGAGAGGAGTGAGGCCGGCAAGATCGAAGACCTCTTTGATCTGATCGGGAACCTCGGCAAGATGGACGTTGCCGCTTCGAAGTGGGCGGCCCTGGCAGCTCTTGAGAGCGGCGATCAGGGCCCGAATTCCGGCGCTGCTGATGTAGGTCAGCCCGGAGAGGTTCATCACGAGGTTGCAGCGCCCCTCGTTGATGACGCGGAAGATCGCATCTTCGAATTGTTGGGCGTTACTGCTGTCGATCCTGCCGTGTACTCGAAAGACGTCACTGCGGCGTAGTCGTTGATGTTCAAGTTCCATACATTCCTCCGCTCGCGTGCGAGTGCTCCGGTCTTCATACTCGCCGCTGTGAATGTCGCAGGCGCATTATACCACGGCTGGTACGGCTGGCAATCATCTTTTTGCGGCAAAATCGATCACATTTGAGGTTGACTGGCACCAGCCTCGGGCCGCTCAACAGCCGAGCGGACGAGGTGCGACGCACTTTCTATCCAGAGCCGCCGGGCACGGGGAGCCATCTGGCTCCGAGCGAGCGTTTCTGGAAAAGTCAGGTGCGTCGCACCTCAATATGCTTCACGAACGCCCGGGCACCTCGGCGCCGTGGAGGATCACCCACAGCGGGCCGAGCCAGGCGAGAGAGCGCGGGAGCGACGGGGGCGGCGCTGCTACCGGCGCCGTTCCCGCCTGCTCCTCGAAGCCAATCCGCGCCGCGGCCATCGCCAGGCCGACGAAGAGCCAGAAGAGCGTGACGCTATGGATGAAGGTGATGTTGAAGAAGTAGTGATCGAAGATTCCACCGAACATCGCGCCCAACACGGCCGAGACCAGGCCCAACAGGATCGGCTCGACCCGGCGGTCGCCCCGCAGGCGGCGAATGGCCAGGATGGCGTAGAGGAAGAAGGTGAGCATCAACAGGAGAAAGACCCCCACCCCAATCAGCCCCATCTGCTCGGCCATGAGCAGATAGACGCTGCTGACGCCGACGTAGAGGTCGATATCGGGTGAACCGGAGAAGCCGACCCCAAACCACGGATAGCGCCGGATCAGAAGGAGGGCATCCTTGTACTCACCAAATCGCATCTGGGTAGCCAGATCCTCCCCACGCAAGCCGGCGATGAAATGGGAGATGTAGCCCTGGGCCTGCGGGAGGAGAAGGAGCAGCAACCCGGCAGCGAGCACGTACGGGATCAGTCGCCGGTAGCGCAGGAGCATCAGAGGCGCCAGCGCCACCACCAGGCCTACCATCGCCCCGCGCGAGAACGTCAGCACCAGTGCCAGGCCCATCGTCGCGAGAATACCGGGCGTGGCCCAGCGCGGCAGCAGCGGGCGCGACGTGGCCAGTTGCGGCGCCGCGAATGCAATCAGCAGGATCAACATCCCGCCGTAGACATTCGGGTCCACGGCGGTGCTCGTCGCCCGTTGGGGGAGCGCCGGATTGTCTTCGATGAAGCGTAGCACTCCCGGTCCCACCGGATAGTCGAAGCGGCCCAACATCGAAAGCAGCCGGATCGCCGTGGCGTTGGGAATCACGTAGAGGAAGAGCGCGATCAACGCGGAGAGAAAGCCACAGAGGATGATGACGACCGCCACCCCCTCCAATTGCCGGCGCTGCCGCACGTGATCGACCAGCGCGAAGAAGAGCGCAATGCTGGTCAACACCTCGCCAAAACGGCGCAGCGTGTTCTTGTCCAGTCCCGCATGCTGGAGGCCACCGACGAAGGCGGCCAGTGCGATCACCAGAAAGGCCAACACCAGTGGCGCCACCGGTGCCACGCGCAGGGCCCGCACCCGCCCGGCAGCGAGGGTCATAAACCAGACGACGAAGACCATCCCAAGTGTCAGGTCGAGGAATGTCGGTTTGAAGCCCACGTTGACGGGCACGGCCGCAAAGGGCAGCAGGATCGCCACTGCGATCGTGGCGTAGAGCCCCCACTGCACCGAACGCAGCATCAGCAACCCGCCCACCGCGCCAACGACCAGGGCCAGCGCCACCAGCGGCGAGAGCGCCGCCACGCCGGCGCCCACCGCTCCCCCGGCGAGCAGGCAGCCCGCCAGCAGGGCGACCAGCACCCGCCAGTTGCTCACGAGGAAGCTGACGCGAATCGATATCTGCAACTGCCGCAGATCAATCATGGGTGAGAGTGTATCACGAGAGCGGTCTGAAGCAAAAGGAAACTGGGGGAACTGGTACAAGAAGGCTTAGAAATCCGGGCTGATCTGCGTTCCCTTTTTCTCCCTGAGACAGTTCTTGCGCTCCTCAGCGCACCGTCACCGTTCCCACTGTGAGCGCCTGGCCCCCGAGGCGCTCACGGCTGGTAGGGTCGTATAACCCCACGATCAGCGGGTAGATCGCCGCCGGCCCGGGCGGGACGCGCAGGAGCACATGATCCTCGAAGCGTTTTCCGACCGGCCAGCGGCCCGTCCGCGCGGTGTTGAGGCCGGGGAAGCCGTCCCACTGCGCCCGCGGTTGGCCATCCCCCAGGTGAACGAAGACTTTGTAGTCCCGATCCGGCGGCCGCTCGGCTCGCCAGTACAGAACCAGGTGGAGCGTCTCGCCAGGTCGAAGCGCAACTGTGGCCGGCGACACGCGCTCCAACACCACCACGCCCCCCAACGACGCGTCCAGCGCTCGCGCCGGGGGCGCCGGCCATTCCTGAAGCGGGGGAACAACGGTATCGAAGATCGGCACGAACGGCTCGGCGTCGTAGCTGACGTAGGGCACCACGAGCGGCTGGCGCGCGAAGAGCGCGATGCGCGGTTCGCCCCGGACCCGCACCTCCCCAACCTGCCGGTAGCCCTCAAGCCGGCCGGGGTTGAAGTCCGGATCAGGCTCTTGCAAATGGGTCGCCACGAAAATGAAGTCGGGGTGCTCGTCGAAGCCGACACGATCAAAGTCGCCAAGGTACCAGCGCAGGTGGCGCGAGCGCTCGTTGCTGGCGTACGTCCCGTCCAGATAGTGCCACTCGCTCAAGACGCCCAACGCTTTCCAACCCTCGAAGATCGGGAATCCGAAGCGCGGTTTCTCCGGTACGTTGGCGCCGTAGGGTGCCCAGTAGAGCGGCAGGCGCTCGTGCTGAAAGTTGACCAGGTACTCCGGGACCTGGCGAAAGAACATCAGGTAGAGGTAGCCAACCGAAAGCGCCAGCCAGCCGGCCAGCACGGCCCGCGCCCCCCAGTGGACCATCGGGCGCCCCCGCGCCTCGGTCAGCGCCGCCACCGGCAGCGCCGCCAGCAGAGACCAGCTCTCCATCAGCAGGTAAAAATGGGTGCCTGGAAACTGCATCACGAAGAGATAGACGATGAAGAAGGGCAAGAACCAGAGCGCGAGGAGAAGAGTCGTCCCCCGCGCCCAGCGCCAGCCCACCACCAACCCGGCGACCACGAGCAACAACAGCCCGACAAAAAAAAAGATTGAGTTGTAGAAGGTGCCCATCTCGACGAAGAAGGCCCCGTTGAAGGTGCCCGGACGGCCCGCGCGAATCCCGAGATACTGCTGCGTGGAGGCGAAGTAGGGGTGGAGTACCAGCGGCAGGTAGGTGGCCGCCACCAGCGCGCCGCCCGCCGTACCGGCCACCAGGGCGGCTCGCAGCGTCGTGCGCCCCGGCGCACGGCGCCACCCGATCCAGGCCAGGACCACCAAGACCGGCGCCAGCAGCCCAAACTCGTAATGCATCACCAGGCCAAAGGCACTGAAAACCGCCGCCAGGAGCAACCAGCGGGCGCTGCCGCGCTGCGCAAACTCCCATGCGGCCAGGAAGGCCAGCGCCATCAACAAGAGCACTGCGGGCTGGTACTGCACCAGGCGCGAGAGGCCCAGCGCGTAGCCGTTGGCGGCCAGCAGCAGCCCGGCCCACACCCCCACCACCGGCGAGAAGAGCCGCCGCCCCACGGCGGCCGTCGCCAGCACACTGGCGATACTCGCCAGCGCGAACGGCAGCCGGGCGCTGGTCTCGTTGGTCGTACCGAGCGCGCGGTAGACAGCCAGGCTCACGGCGATCTCGCCGGGTCCTTTCGCGTGCCGCGCCAGGGCATCGTCCTCGCCGCGAATCGCCTCCCGCGCCCGCGTCAGAACCAGGACTTCGTCGAAGTGGAACTCGTGGTAGCCGAGCCCCGGCAACCGCAGCGCGCCTGCCGTGACCAGGAGCAGCGCCAGGTGGCGCCAGGCCACAGGCCCGGACGGCACCGGCGGGAGCGGCCGCCGCCAGCGCAGCGCCAGCAGCAACGCTGCCGCGCCGAGCTCATAGGCCGCGACCAATGGCCAGAGTCCAATCGGTCCCGGCACCCAGTGAACCAGCAGTGCGACCAGCAGGAGCCAACACCATCCCAACCCGGCCGCGAGGAGGCCGGCGGTGATGGTGTCCAATGCCGGCACGCGCCAGAGGGCCAGCAGGAGCACGCCCGGCAGCGCCCAGGCGAGGAGCAGCAGCGCCACTAGCCGCGGCCAGAGGGCTACGCTCGTCGCGAAGGTGAGCGGTGCGAGGATGAGGATCAGTACTGCCGGCCCTGACCCCAGCCAGGGCCGCAGCGAGCGCGTGATCGACCGGTTGGGTGAACTCATGAGGAAGGCAATGATCATGCTGGAGCAAGACGAATCGGGATCCCGCTGGCAAGTGTCGCCAGGGATTGGCATCCGTCAAGTTCGACGGCGCGAGGGCAGGACAGCACCATAGCCGGGCGTGCGAGGCAAGACCGCCGGCAGATCCCCCCGCCCATGTGCACCTTTCCAACTGAATCTGACCAACAGCGTGCCCCTCCGGGCACGCCCGACCAGTGGCCCCCAGCCATCATTTCCCTGTCCTGGCCGGCCAGGCAACTGCCGGCTCGGTTGCTCCTCATCGTCGGCCTACGGCCGACGCCCGGCTGCCGACCCCCAGCCGCGGTTTTA
Organism: Ardenticatenaceae bacterium; assembly: GCA_027493995.1. GTDB lineage: Bacteria > Chloroflexota > Anaerolineae > Ardenticatenales > Ardenticatenaceae > DOUV01. The sequence goes on from JAOSJS010000001.1 coordinate 1,068,150, forward strand.
ACCGCCCGGCTGCCCGCCTGGCTCCGGACAGCGATGATCAGGTTCAATTGGAAACTTGCACCTGGGCGGCCAATTACCCGTTGCCCGGGGAGCCGGTCACTATTTTGGAGTCGCTCCACCGCCTGGCCCGCTTCATGCTCAAGGACCGGGGCACCGCTCTGGCACGAGGGAGGCACCCCGTGGAGCATGAACCGGGGCGTGAGTCCTGGACAACATTCCTGTTGCCGTTGGCCCTGATTCTGGGCCTCGGCCTTCTCCTCAGCCTGAACGCCGGCCCGGCGGGCGGCGAGACCACTTCGATCAGCCCGCTCGAGCCCTGGCTCAAGCTCCTTGTTGGCTACCTGGCTGCGGGAGCCGAGATCGCGGCAGGTGTGGTCATCGGCGTTGCCGTGCTGCGGAGCATCTGGGCCTACGTCCAGCGGTTGGCCTCACCCCAGCCCGAGCGTGTCGAATCGACCGAGGCGATCCGCCTGGCGCTGGGCCGGGCCCTGGCCCTCGGCCTCGAATTCACCGTCGCCAGCGACATCCTGCGGACTGCTGTCGCCCCCAGTCGCCAGGACATCCTCAATCTCGCCGCGATCGTCCTCCTGCGCACGCTTCTCAACTACTTCCTCGAGCGAGAGATACGCCAGGTCGAAGCGCGCCGCGGCGCGAGCATCCCCGCCACCGCGGAAGGCGAGGGGTGATGATCGAATCGAGGATCAGAGCCAACCGGCGGACATGCTACGACTCTCCCTCGTCTCCTGCGCCTGACGGGTGCCCGCAGCCAGTACAACCACGATGGGGGGAAACTCTGCGGCCGGCGTTACGCAGGGCGCCCTACCGGGTGGCCAGGCGCAACACGACAGGATAGCGGATCTCATTGATCCTGTTGGTGAATTGGTACAAGTCGCCGGCGCTGGTTTGTAGTGCGCGCTTCAGCGCGCTGAAGCGCGCACTACAAGCCCTTCGTCCTCCTTGGAAGCGACTTCGCCAACAGGATCTCTCATTTTGTGTAAAAGTGGCGCGTACGCGCCACTTTTGCAGAAATATGAACACATCATCCACGACAGGGTCTGCGGCGACACGAGGCGGTGAATGAAGCGCGATGGTGAAGTTTACACCGCCTTGCGCAGTTCGATGAGCCGAAAGAAGCCGGCGAGGGCGACGGGAGTATCGCGCAGGACGATGACGTCGGGGGTCCCGGCCAGAATATCGCTGAGCCGGCGGTTGATGTCGGTGGCGAGCAGGCGCACCACGCGACCGGCCGCCCGGCGCAGTGGACCGGCGACCTGCCCCTCGAGGAGGAACTTGTCGAAGATCACGGCCCGGCCACCCGGTCGAAGCGCCCGCCAGGCGGCCTGAAACGCCGCAGCCCCGTCCGGAGCAACCGCGAGGATCAGATTGAAGCCCACAGCATCGACGCTGGCCGGTGCGAGGCCCGGCGCTCCAGCCTCAGCCAGGAAGAGGAGCGCACCACGGGCCTCCGGCCGGGCAATCGCCCGTACCAACATCGCCGGCGAGCGGTCGTAGCCAACGACCGCGACGCCAGGTGGAACGAGCGGCAGATCGAGGCCGGTGCCGACGCCGGGGAGGAGCAGGCACTCACCCGCTTGAAGCGCCAGGGCGCGGAGCGACCGGCCTCGCAGGCGGCCGAACAACGGAGCTATGACCAGATCGTAGATGGGTGCCCAGAGGCGATAGACGCGGGCCGTATCGCTCATCGGCGATGGCTCAGCCGGGCCGCCGCCGCCTCGTCCAGCAGCCAGGCGAGTTGCCCGGCGCGCGGCTCGATCAACTGAGCGGGCAACTCGCGCGGCCGGCGCGGCCCCTCGAGCACCGCAGCGACAGCGCCTGCCTTCGCCGCCCCGGTGACGAGGAAGAGAACGTGGGCCGCGTTGTTGATGGTCGGAGCAGTCAGAGTCACGCGCGTGGTCCCGAGCGCCGGCACCGGGTTGGCCACCACCAGGCGCTCCCCCAGGTCGAGGGCCTCCGCCTCGGGAAAGAGCGAGGCCGTGTGGCCATCGGCACCGAGGCCGAGCAAGACCAGGTCGAACCGGGGGCGCTCGCCGGGACCGAGCGTGAAGGCCCGCGCCAGCACCTGGGCGTAGGCCTCTGCAGCCTGCTCGGGCGGCAACTCGCCACGGATGCGATGGATACGATCGGGGGGGATAGGGACGCGATCGAGCAGGCTGGTGGCCGCCATCCGGTAGTTGCTCTCTGGGTCGTTCGGGCCCACGGCGCGCTCGTCGCCCCAGAAGACAACGGTCTGCGACCAGGGGAGGCGCTGGCGCCACACTGGGGTTCCCAAAAGCGTATAAAGATCCTCGGGTGTCTTCCCACCGGAGAGCGCCAGCGTAAACTCGCCGTGATCGGCAACAGCCTGGACGGCGATGGTGACGATCCGCTCAGCGCTCGCCCGGCTCAGGGCGTCCGGGTCCGGGGAGACCTCGATGATCGGAACGCTCATGCGGATCCTCCGGCAATGGTGGCGGCGGCGCGAACAGCCTGCTCGAACGTGCGATCGCGGACCATCTGGTCGAGCTCCTGAGAAAGAGAGGCGATTTCGCTCAAATCGGGAAGGGTCACGACTCGTTCCAGTATCTCGCGTTCACCCAGTCTCACCCGGGAGATGGCACACACGCGATCGTCGGCCCGCACGATCTCGAAGCGGGCGGGTGGCTCGCCGTCCGCATGGATCACCAGGCCGACCAGACTATCCGGGAGCTCATCGAACCGCTCACCAGGCTCCAGGCGCACTGCGATCCGGCCATGCTGGCTCCGGAGCTGGACACTCACCCGGCCCGCCCCTTCGACCTGAATCGCTGTCTCGACCGCCCAATTGAGGCAACTGACGAGCCAACCCAGGTAGAAGCAGGCCTGCGTCACGTGGAGCGGCTCCCCGTCCTGTCCATAGGTCAGGTCAACGGCCGTGATGGTGTCGAGGTATGGGCGCAGGTCCTGGGCATCGAAGAGTTGGGCCGTGAGCTCGCGCCAGGGGGTCAAGCGGGCCCAGATGATGTCGCCGATGCTCGCACCGGGATAACGATCCAGTATGGCAGGCAGGCGCCGGACCACGGCCAGACTATCGCGAGCGAGGCCACTGTCAAGGATGATCCGATCAGCCAAACGCGCCAGCGGGTGAAGGAGCGCACGCTCCCGATCGAGCGGCTCGCGCCAATAGACCACAACTGGCAAGTCCGGGAGCAACAGCGGCAACGCCGCCGACGGGAGCCGGTTGACGGCATCGCCTGTCGCATGGATAGAAATCTGTTCGCCGCACAGTTGCTGGCGGCCACCAAGTGCGATCTGGCAGTGCATCTCGATCCAGGCGTCCAGCGTCTCTGGCTCCTCAGGATCACCCGCGACCAGCAGAATGGTCCGGGCCGGGTGCCGCGCAGGGAGAGCGGCGATTGCCTCTGTCAGCGCCTGCGCATTGGCCTCGCCTTCGGTGCAGATCAGGAGATTGAGCACCCGGGTGTGCACGACCTGGGGACCAGTTGCCTCGCCCGCCTCGCGCCACATCTGTGCCAGCGCCACCTCGATGTCACCCATCGAGACACTGACTCGATCGCCGTCGAACGGCGTGTTCGTGCCGTCAGTCATGTACTCCTCCCAGCTAGAAAGTGGCGATTGACGCCACACTTGCCTGCAATCCCTCATCTCCAATCGCTCTTACACGCGCCGCCACTTGCGACCCTCGCGCGCCAGGAGCTCGTCGGCCGAAATCGGCCCCCAACTGCCCGCTGGATAGTTGGGAAAGTCGGTTGGTGGCTCGGCCTCCAGGCGCTGCAAGACGGGTGTCAGCAGTTCCCAGGAGGCCAGGGCCTCATCGCCGCGAATGAAGAGCGTGGAATCGCCCAGCAGGGCATCCAGCAGCAGCCGCTCGTAGGCCTCGGGGGGCGCAGTCCCAAATGAGGCCCCATAGCGAAAATCCATGTCGACGGAGCGAATGCGAATCGTTGGCCCCGGCACTTTGGCCGCGAACCTGAGAGCGATCCCCTCGTCGGGCTGGATCCGCATCGCCAGAATATTGGACTCAAGACCATCACTGGTGCGCTCTCGGAAAAGCGCGGTTGGTGCTTTCTTGAAGACGATCGCAATCTCTGTCACCCGCTTGGGCAGCCGCTTCCCGGTCCGGAGGTAGAACGGGACACCCGCCCAGCGCCAGTTATCAATCTGGAGCCGGAGCGCGATGTAGGTCGGGGTGACGGACTGCAGCGAGACCCCTTCCTCCTGCCGGTAACCTGGCACCTCCTGGCCGGCGATGATCCCAGGACCGTACTGCCCTCGCACGATATCCTGCCGGTCGACTGGCAGGATGGCGCGCATCACCTTGACCTTCTCGTCGCGCACGGCGTTGGCCGCGAAGGCGATGGGCGGCTCCATCGCCGTCAGCGCCAGGAGTTGCATCATGTGGTTCTGGACGATGTCCCGCAGCGCGCCGGCCTCCTCGTAGAAGCTCGCGCGCCCCTCCACCCCGACCGTCTCGGCCACCGTGATCTGCACCTGGTCGATGTGCTGGCGATTCCAGAGCGGCTCCCAGATGCCGTTCGCAAAGCGAAAGACCAGGATGTTCTGGACGGTCTCTTTGCCCAGATAGTGGTCAATTCGGTAGATCTGGTCTTCCTTGAGCACCTGCGTGAGCCCGGCATTGAGCCGCCGAGCGCTCTCCAGGTCGCGACCGAAGGGCTTCTCGATAATGACCCGCGCCCAACCAGGTTTATCATCGCCCTCAGCGGCCAGGCTCACCCTGGCCAGCCGCTCGATAATGAAGGTGAAGAAGCGAGGTGGCGTCGCAAGGTAGAAGAGGCGGTTGCCCTGGGTGCCGCGCTCGGCGTCGAGCGCCCAGAGCCGCCGCGCCAACTCACTGTACTCGGCCTTCTCGCTGAAGTCGCCCTGTTCGTAAAAGATATTTCGCGCGAAGCTCTGCCAGACAGCATCCACCACCTGGATGCGAGCATGGGCGCGGACCGCCTCCTCGAGGAAGTTGCGGTAGGTTTCATCACTAAAGAGACGCCGGGCGGTCCCGAGGATCGTGAAGCGCGGAGGCAGGAGGTGCTCGGCAAACAAGGTGTAGAGTGCCGGCATAAGCTTGCGCTCGGTCAGGTCGCCGGTGCCGCCGAAAATCACGATGGTGGCGGGCTCGGGCGTACGCTGGAGACGAAGTCCGGCCCGGAGTGGATTCTCGGCAGTGGTGGTTTCAGTTGGGAACGTCAGAACAGATGGCATTGCTTCTCCTCGCGCGGGGTGGCTATTCCACTGAGGTCGCCGCCTCGGGCTCAACTTTCTTGATGGGGTGGCCTCCGAACTGTTGGCGCAACGCGGCCAGCAACCGGGCCGCGAATGGGTTCTCCTGCTGCGAGACGAAGCGCATCTGCAATGCCAGCGTGATGACCGGCGCGGGAATCCCCAGGTCAACGGATTCTTTCACGCTCCAGCGCCCCTCACCGGAGTCCGCCACGTAGGGAGCAATCCCACTCAGGGTGGGATCGCGCTTGAGCGCTTCCTCAGCCAGCTCCAGCAACCAGGAGCGGATGACACTGCCGTGGTTCCAGACCCTTGCAACCCGGGCCAGGTCGAGATTGAACTCCTGCTTGGCGACCATCATGGCGAAGCCCTCCGCGTAGGCCTCCATCATGCCATACTCGATCCCATTGTGCACCATTTTGACGAAGTGTCCGGCGCCCACCGGTCCCATGTGGCCATAGCCGTTCTCAGGCGCCAGCGTCAAGAAGGCCGGTTCCAGGCGCCGCACCACATCCGGCTCCCCACCGACCATCAAGCTGAATCCTACTTCCAGGCCCCAGATACCGCCCGAGGTCCCCTGGTCAACATAGTTGATTCCCATCGGCTTGAGCTCGGCAGCACGGCGGATGTCGTCGTGAAAGTTGGTGTTGCCGCCATCAACGATCGTATCGCCCGGTGCGAGCAGCGGCGCGGCTGCCTTGATCGCCTGCTCTGTCACCTCGCCGGCCGGCAACATGATCCAGATGGCGCGTGGCGCCGTGAGCCTGTCCACGAGCGCCTCCATACTGTACGCGCCGATACCCCCAACAGCCTCCAACTCTTTGACCGGCCCAGGGCTGCGGTTGTAACCCACTACGCGGTGCCCACCGCGCAGCCATCGTTTCGACATCCCCGCGCCCATTCGCCCAAGGCCAATGATCCCGACTTCCATAGTGTTGATCCTTTCGATTTCGGTTGTACGGTCGAGCCCAACCCGCCAGGCCCCCTCCCCCAGCCCTTCCCAACGTGGGGAGGGAAGTCGTCAGTGATCACCCCTGGCAACACACCGCCTCAGGGACTCTCCCGCGGGGTGCGCCTATCACCTGTCCTCGCTCTGTCGAAGAGAAACCGTTGCCCAAGCATCCACCCCGATGCTACAGGAGCCACTGCAGAACACCCCGACGCGAAGCGGAAGGGGGGGACCAGGGGTTCGCTCCTCGCCCTCCTACTCCCCGGCCGCCTGGCGGGCGGCCTGCGCGATTGTCTGGAGGCCGCGGCCAACGTCACCGGTCACGTGGAGGCGCAGCACGGGATAGTTGCGGCGCGCCAACGCTTCCAGGTCGCCCAACGCCTGGGCGCGGATGAGCGTACCGAATGTGTACACCTCACCCGGGATTGGCAGGTCGAGAGCCGGTTCGGCCGTGATCTGGAGGAAGTGGCCGCTGGGCGGCCCACCCTTGTGAAACTGGCCGGTCGAGTGAAGGAAGCGTGGGCCGTACCCGCTCGTGGTAGCGACGCCGTAGTGGGCGCGCACGGCCCGGCGGATCTCGTCCAGCGCTGCCTGCGCCTCGGGCGTGCGTTCGACGTAGGCCATGATCGCCAGATAGTCCGTCGGCTTCAGACCGTCGAAGAAGCGCCGCAGCACCTCAACCAGGCTCAGGGCGCCGGCGGGGCCGAAGCCAGCAACGCCGTCGGCCTCGAAGCTGGGCGGCCCGCCGGGCAGGGTCCCATCGCGCTTGAAGACCTCAAGCAGGCGGCCTGTATTGCGCTTGCTCTCGGCGACGTTTGGCTCATCGAAGGGGTTGACGCCGAGGGCGATGCCGGCCACGGCCGTGGCAAACTCCCAGCGCCACATCTCGGCGCCCAGGTCATAGGCATCTTTCAACCAGAGACGCACGACTGGCTCACCGGCGTCGGCCAGAGCCTCGACCTGAGCATCGAGGTCGGCATCGGCCGCGTCCCCCACGTGGAAATGAACGAAGAGCCGGTCGGTGCCGTAGGGAAGCTGCGCGCGCGCTCGGGCAGCGGGCGTGGCGAGGCTTTCGCCCTCCACCGGAAGCATCCCACGCCCCTCTTTGCCGGTGCTCTCAGCGATGAGTTGCTCGACCCAGTAGCCGAAGCTCTCGATGGCAGGTGGCAGGATCAGGGTCAGTTTGTTGCGGCCCATGCGGGCGGCCTCTCCCAGGACGGCACCCAGCCAGAGCGGCGAGTCGTCGACGTAGGGGTCCTCGTCACGGGTCGAGTTGACCATGCCCAGGGCGCGGTCGAGAAGCGTGGACAGGTCCACGCCGAGCAGAGCGGCAGGTACCAGCCCAAAGTAGGAGAGGGCCGAGTAGCGCCCGCCGATATCGGCAGGATTGGTGAAGAGCCGGCGCAGGTCGCGCTCCCGCGCCACCGTCTCGAGCGGCGTCCCAGGATCGGTGATGATTACGAAATGGGCCCCGGCTTTATCATCGCCGAGGACCGCCTTCACCTCATTCCAGAAAGAACGGAACAGGGAGGTGGTCTCGATCGTCGTACCGGACTTCGAAGAAACAATGAAGAGCGTCTTGCCGAAGTCAAGCCGTTCACGCAGGTGGGTAATCGAGACAGGGTCGGTGGTGTCGAGCACGTGCAGGCGGAGGAAGCCCTCGGCCACGCCGAAGGTCTCGGCAAAGACCTCGGCGGCCAGGCTGCTGCCACCCATGCCGAGCAGCACGGCATCGGTGTACCCGTCGGCCTGAACCTCTTCTGCGAAGGAGGTCAGTTCGAGCTCGGCGGCGTCCATCGCGTCCACGCCGGTGAGCCAGCCGAGCCGGTTGCGGATCACGGCGGCACGGTCGGGGTCCAGCGGCTTCCAGAGGTCGGGGTCCCGGTTCCAGATCCGCTCGACGACGTTCTCGTCGCGGAAACGGTTGATCGTGGCGTCGATTCGCGCGCGCAACACCTCGCCCAGCGACTCATCGGGGCCGCGACCGGTCACAAGTAATGCCATTTGGTTGCTCCTTGTAACTGAAACATGAAACGTGAATTGCCGGCGTGGTGCTTGCTCCGCTTCACATGTCAGGCTCGAGCAATTCACGCACCGCGTTGGCGATCTGGCGGGCGCTGATCCCGGCCGCGTCCAACAAGGTCTCTGGTGGGCCCGACTGCGGCATCCCGCTCACGGCCAGGTGAATGAGCCGGAGGGGTATAGTTGCATCGCCCCCATCCCGTGCGACTCCGCCATCGGCATCGACGGTGAAGCTCTCCAGCACGGCCTCGCCCAGGCCACCCTGGGGCCAGTGGTCCTCGACGACCACCATCCGCCCCCCAGTCGCGCGCGCCGCCGCGTGCACGCTTTCTCTATCGATCGGCTTCACCGAGTAGAGATCGATCAGCCGCACGGCGATGCCCTCCCCCTCGAGCTCGTCGCAGGCCTTGAGCGCCTCGTGCAGGGTGATCCCAGCGGCGATAACCGTCACCTGGTCGGCGTCGGACTGGCGCAGCACCTTGCTGCCACCGATGGTGAAGCGCTCGTTCGCAGGGTAGAGCGCCGGGGTCTTCGCGCGCGTGGTCCGCAAGAAGCTAATCCCGGGCTGGTCGGCCATCGCCGCGACCAACTGGGCCGTCTGGTTCGGATCGCTGGGGTAGAGCACGGTGCTGCCAGAGACCGCCCGCATCATCGCGATATCCTCGAGCCCCATCTGAGAGGGACCATCCTCGCCGATGGAGACACCCGCGTGGGAGCCACACAGCCGGATGTTGGCCTGCGAGACGGCCGCCATGCGAATGAAATCGTAGGCGCGGCTCAAGAAAGCGGCAAACGTGGCGGCAAAAGGCACGTAGTGACGGACGTTCAACCCGACGGCTGCGGCCACCATCTGTTGCTCGGCGATGAACATCTCGAAGAAGCGATCGGGGTACGCATGCGCAAAGATGTCAGAGTAGGTGGAATTGCCGACCTCACCATCGAGGACGATGACGTCGGCGCGCGCACCACCAAGGGCTTTGAGCGCCTCGCCGTACGCCTGGCGAGTGGCTATCTTCGTGCCCACTTCGTAGGTTGGGAGCGCCAGCGGCCCAATCTTGGGCTTGGGAGCGGGTGTCATCGGCTCCGGCTTCGGCACCTGGACCGTGATCGAGCGCTCGCCCCCTAACTCGGCCATGGCCTGGCGCTCCTGCTCCGGATCGAGTGATTTGCCATGCCAGCCGGGTTTGTCCTCGAGGAAGGAGACGCCGCGTCCTTTCAGCGTGTGGGCGATGATCAACGCTGGCCGCTCGCGGGGCTCGAGAGCATCGGCGTAGGCCCGGTCAATCTCGCTCAGATCGTGCCCATCGATCGCAATCGGATACCAGCCAAACGCGGTGGCCCGCGCCGCGTAGGCCTCGCTATCCCAGCCGAGTTCGGTCGGGCCGCGCTGGCCGAGACGGTTCATATCCAGAATCGCAATCAGGTTGTGCAACTTGTAAAAGCCGGCCTTGTCGAAGGCCTCCCACATCGAGCCTTCGGCCATCTCGCTGTCACCGCAAAGGACCCAAATACGATAGGGAAGCCTATCGAGGTACTTGCCGGCCAGGGCGATACCGACACCAATCGGGAGCCCCTGCCCGAGAGAGCCGGTGGCGACATCGACCCAGGGGATCGCGGGCGTGGGGTGGCCCTGCAGCATGCTCCCGAAGTTGCGGAAACTCATCATCTCCTCGTCGGTGACCGCTCCGGCCGCACGATACATGGCGTAGAGCAAGGGCGAGGCATGACCCTTGGAGAAGATCAGGTGATCGTTGGCCGGGTTCTCCGGATCGTCGAAGTCGTAGTGCAGGTACTTCGTCATGAGTACGGCCATCAGGTCGGCGGCCGAGAGGGATGAGGTCGGGTGACCCGATCCCGCGGCCGAGCTGGATCGAATGCTGTCCACGCGGAGCTGCTGGGCGAGTTCATACCATTGATCAGTGTGTTCGGGCATTTGTCAGTAGACCTCCTTACGGTCCATGCACCAATTGGTAACGAGGTTGTAGTATATGAGATGCAAGAGATGTCCCACGACAGGTGATGTTGTTGTGTGACCCGCGGCTGGTTGAACGGTCATTGACCTCACCGGAGTCTTCCGAACTCTTCCGAGACTTCGGAAGACTGGCGATTTGACCGGCACTCTCGAAGCCTTGCCCTAGAGCGCCGGTCAAGGAGTCACCGAGACGATTGCAAAGCGCCTTGTGAAGGTGCTTTCAGGTTTGTCGGGGCGCACGGCCGTGCGCCCCTACTACGAACCACGTTCTCACCCGCGCAACGACGACTTGACCGATGTTCTAGAAGCAGAAGGCCTCATTCGCACTGCGCGATTGCTCGCCCTCGGCCCTCCCCGGACCGAAAAGCGCCTGGTAGAGTGCTTGCTGGCGCCCCATCGCTGCAACGTAGATCTCGTGGCGCTCGGGATCGGGCTCGAAGGCCCGGCCAAGGGCCGCTGGGGCCATCTGGAGCTCTTCCAGCAAAGAGAGTGCCTCCAGTGCCAGGAGCGCCGCCCCACGGCTCGAGGCCTCCGACTCCCCGGAGAGCACCACCGGCCGGGCGAGGACATCGGCGAACATTTGGGTCCACAGTGGGGAGTGCTGAAGCGCGCCGCCGCTGGCGATGATCGTCGCATCGGGCGGCAAATGCGGGCGCAGGCGCTCGAAGAGCAGCCCGAAGCGGTAGGCGACGGCCTCAAGGCCGGCCCGCGTGATCGCCTTCGGTGTAGTGTCCAGACTGAGCCCGACAATGGCGGCCCGGGCAGCGTCGTTCCAGCCCGGGCTGCGCTCGCCCGCCAGGAACGGCAGCACCGTCAGACCGTGGCTGTCCGGCGGCAACGCGGCCAGAGCGGACTCTAACGCCGAATCATCGGCATTGAGGCGCAGCGTCGCGCGGAGCCAGGCATAGAGGCTGCCCCCCTCGCTCGTGGCACCGCCCAGCAACGCGCGGCGACGATCCACGCGATAGAGCCAGAGGCCTGCGGGTACGCGCATGCTGGAATCATCGGGGAGCACCACCCGCATGGCGCCGCTGGTGCCGATCATCAACGCGACTCGGGCGGGTGAGAGGCAGCCGGCGCCAATGTTGTTGCAGGCGCCGTCGGCGACGGGGAGCAGCCATGGTACGCGGGCCAGAGCCGGCCAGCGCGCGGCGGGGGCAGGACGCAGTCCCCGCGCGGGCGCATGGAGGTCGCCCAACGGGGAGAGCGCCGTTGGCGAGACGCCCACCGCAGCGAGTAGTTCGTGATCCCAATCGAGTATCTGCCGGTTCAGGAGGCCGGTCCAACTGGCCACCGACAGGCTGGCACGGGCCTCGCCAAAGAGTTGGAGGTAGAAGTACTCGCCGACCGAGAGCCAGCGCACGACCCGGCGGAACTGTTCGGGCTCGGACTGCTGGAGCCAGAGCAGACGGGCAGGCAGATAACTGGCGTGAAGAGGCGCACCGGTGCGTTGGTGCACGGCATGCGCGTTCAGGCGGCTGCGAAGAGCAGCCGCCGCAGGCGCACTGCGCGTATCTGCGTAGGTGTAGACCGGTGTCAGCGGCTGGCCGCCAGCACCGATCCCCAGCACGTTCGAGACGAGCATGCTGAAGCCCACGGCGACAAGCTGGTCGGCGCGCGAGCCGGCGCGAGCCAGGACCGCGTCCAATACTGTTTCCAGGGCGGCGACCATCGCAGTCGGGTCGGCCTCGACGCCTCCGTCGGCCGTGGTGTGCAGAGAGTAATCGACCTGGCTCGCCAGGCCCTCCACCGTCCTGCCCCACCGGTCATAGACGATCGCGCGAACCGCGGACGTGCCGAGGTCGAGCGCGAGAACGAGTGGTGAGCGGGTAGCCGCGACAGATCTCGTCATCATCATCTTCCAGTTGACGCCGCCGGGAGCCTTTGCACCGGCGCTTACCCGAGTATGGTACCCAGAGACCCCCCCAAGAGCAAGCGATGATGTGTTCATATTTCTGGAAAGTGAGAGAGCCTGTTGGCGAATTGGTACAAGTCGCGGGTGCCCGTTTGTAGTGCGCGCTGTAGGGGCGCACGGCCGTGCGCCCCTACAGCGCGCACGACGAGCCCCTCGTCCTCCCTGGAAGCGATTTCGCCACCAGTTTCCCCTGGGCCTGCGGCCCGCGCCGGGAAATGAAAATTGGCGCCGCGCCACGGCGAACAGCGCAGCGGGCTATTTTCAGGAGACGATCAGTGAGATACACCATCAGAGCAAACGCCGTGGCGTACGGGGGTGGGCCGGTGATGTGTGGAAGCGCGGCGATGTCCGAGTGCTTCCCCCTTGGTCGCACCGGTGGCCTTGGCCGATGGCTGGTGGTGAGGAACCGGAACGGGTGACCGTGCCTCGAGGCGCACTTCTCCTCATTCTGGCTCGCCATCTTAGCCCGCGCGTGGTGGGGCACCAGGAATGCGCTCGCTCCCAACGCCCCGTGAGCCTACAGGCCCGCCGATTCATTGCTCGCACGGCGAATGCCGAAGGAATCGCCTCGACGTTGGGCAGAATGGTATGAATCCGTGAGAGAAGATGACAAAACTGGTGCCACAACTTCAAGCAACCGGAACACCGCAACCAGCGGCACCGGACGCGGCACTCATTTGGCCGTCGATTCCTGCCGGGGCGGCCGGTTTCGGGGGCTCCCCCCGGACCAACGAGAAGGGCGCCCCTGGTGGGACGCCCCCTCTGACCATATCGGCGATCAGTGCCTGGTGCACCGCGCGCTCAGAAATCGTCGTGGAAGGATGTCACGGAGCCACCTGAATCGCCGAAACTGCGGTTGCCGACGTAGACCCAGCCCGTCACCGGGTTGACAGCAACGCCGAAGGGATCGTCAAAGTTGTAGTTGGGAAACCCAAGCAGGGTCAGAACCGAGTCGCTTGTGCCGTCGATGACCGAGACCAGATTGGTCGTCTCGGTGTGCGTGAGGAAGACGTGATTGGTTGTCGAATTGACGGCAATGCCACCCTCAGCCCTGCTCTTGATCGAGATCTTTTTCCGGAAGGCCAGGCCATCCGAGCGCGTATCGTAAACCTTGAGCACATTTGGGTTGTCGTGAGGCCTGGTCTCATCGAGCGTCACGTACAGCTTATCGGTGACCGGGTTGACGGCGGCGACGTAGGGGCTTCCGCTGACCGGCACGCGTCCGATGACGCTGAGGGACGCCCCATCGACGATCGCGATGTCAAGAGAGTCCCGATTGGCCACGTAGACGCGGTTCAACCCGGGGTGAACGGCGACCCCAAAGCTGCCCAGTCCGACAGAGACCGACCCGATCAGACTGTCGGTACTGCCATTAATGACCAAAAGCCGGCCGCTTCCGTGCGAGGTGACGTAAATCCGGTTGCGGGTTTCGTCCACCGCCACATAGCACGGCTCGGTCGAGTTCAGAGGTATGGTTCGGAGCACCGCACGGGTCTGCGTATCGATGACGATCACAGCATTGCTGCGAAAGGCTGCGATGTAGGCCTTGTGAGTCTCACTGTTGACATCGATGCCAAACGGCTCATCACCAACATTCAATATCTCGCCTAATACGGCATAAGTCCCTCCGTCGATGGCATAGACACTGTCCCTCAATTTGCTCGTGACGAAGATGCGGTTGAGCGACCGGTCAACCCCCACCGCTTTCGGGTATACGACGTCGGACTTCACTTCCGGCTTCGGGGTCGATGTTGCGGTCGGCGTGGCCGTCGGGGTGCTGGTGGGCGTCGCCGTCGGCGGCGGATTCTTGCCGGCCAGGGGAATATAGAGCCGCAGGAACCGCGGCGTACTGGTCGGCGTGGCCGTGGGGGTATTGGTCGCCGTCCCGGTCGGTGTATTCGTCGGCGTCGCCGTAGGCGTGTTCGTGAGGGTCCCGGTCGGTGTATTCGTCGGCGTCGCCGTGGGTGTGGTCGTGAGGGTCCCGGTCGGCGTATTCGTAGGCGTCGCCGTGGGCGTGGTCGTGAGGGTCCCGGTCGGCGTACTCGTCGGCGTCGGGGTCGGTGTATCCGTTGGCGTCGCCGTGGGCGTGTCGGTTGGCGTCGGGGTCGGTGTATCCGTCGGCGTCGCGGTCGGCGTGTCGGTTGGCGTCGCGGTCCTGGTCGGTGTCGGGGTGGGAGTGTTGCAGATGGCCACCGTGGTCGTTTCGCTGTCGGTGGCCGTACCCGCCACATCATCGGTCACAATGGCCTCGGTCACGATGGAAGTGCCACCGGAGACCCATGAGTAGACTCGAGTCAGCAGCACGATCGTGACCGTCTCGGCCGGACCTAGACTGGCAATGGTCCAGCGCACCGAGTGTGTACCGGCATCGTAGGTGGCGCCGGGAGTGGTCCGCGGGCTGTCCAAAAACGCCTGCGTGCGGGGGTCGAGCTTGACAGTCACCTGCACGTCGTCCAGGGTGACGTCGCCGGTGTTGGTGACGATCACGTCAAAGTGGATGGTGTAACCCGGACAGATCGGCGGTCGCACGGGCCCCTCGTCGTCGCGCAAGTCCACCGTCAGGCCAACCGCCTGGTTCGGGATCAAACCGGCTCGGGCCGCTGCCACAGGATTCGCTCCCACCCCGCCCGCCCCCACCTGCAGTGGCGAGGCCAGGGTTCGAGCAGTCGGGGCATAGCCGCAAGCAGGAGCAGGAGAACGAGGAGGACTGCGATGAAGGTTGTATGGCGGCCCACGGGGAAGCTCCTTACCCATTGATCACCAGCAACAGGGCTGGAAGCAGAGCAATTGCCCGGCATCTACAAGTATAACGCTCGTGAATGAGAGATTGGTGAACGGCCGACACAGGAACATGACAAATCTGAGAGAGAGCAGGGAGCATCAATCTCCTTCCGGCACCGCGGTACAACCGCGGAAACAACGGTGGCCCCCCAAAGCAACACGCCGACGGTAACCGTCGGCGTGTTGGCGTGATGGGACCGATTCGATATCAAGACCGCTTGCGGCGCTGCCAGAGGGCGAGACCGGCCAGGCCGGCGAACCCAAGCCCCAGCACGGCAAGCGTGCCGTGGCCATCGTCGGTGCTGCCTGCGAACGAGTTGAGCTCAACCGCCGTCGGCGACCACTTACTGAACAGGAGCGCCAGGTAGACCGTCCCAGTCGTCGGCGTCGCTGTGGCCGTCGCCGTCCCGGTCGGCGTCGCGGTCAACGTCCCCGTCGGCGTGGCCGTCAACGTCCCGGTCGGCGTCGGAGTGTGCGTCTCCGTCGGCGTCGCGGTCAATGTCCCCGTCGGCGTGGCCGTCAACGTCCCGGTCGGCGTCGGAGTGTGCGTCTCCGTCGGCGTCGCGGTCAATGTCCCCGTCGGCGTCGCGGTCAACGTCCCCGTCGGCGTCGGAGTGTGTGTCCCCGTCGGCGTGGCCGTCGGGGTGTCGGTTGGTGTCGGGGTCGGCGTATCTGTCGGTGTCGGGGTTGGGGTGTTGGTCGGCGTTGCACTCGGCGTCGGGCAGACCGCGATCGTGGTCGTTTCGCTATCGGTGGCCGTACCGGCGACGTCGTCCGTTACGATCGCCTGGGTAGTGAGGACAGTACCACCCGGAACCGAGGTGAGAGTGCGGGTCAGAAGCTCGAACGTCGCCGTCTCGCCCGGATTGAGCAGAGCGATGGTCCACTGCACTGCGTGAGCGCCCGCATCGTAGGTGGCTCCCGGCGTGGTCCGTGGGCTATCCAGTAGTGGCTGGATGTACGGGCTCAACTTGACGGTGACCAGCACGTCGTCCAGCGCCACGTCGCCGGTGTTCGTGACGATCACGTCAAAGTGGACCGTGTAACCCGGACAGAGCGGCGGCCGTCCCGCCCATTCGTCGTCACGTAAGTCCACCGCCAGGCTGGCCGCCGCCGGGGCAGCGTCCCGCCCACCTGGCGCCGACTCGGCCCGAACAGCAGCCGCGTTGTTCCCTACCAAGCTACCCCTCGCCGCGGGCAGAGGTGTATCGAGCGTGCGAGCGGTCGAGGGGAGGGCCGGGAGAAGGAGCAGAACAAGGAGAAGGAGTGAGACAGAAATTGTATATCGGCGCATGGGGATGCTCCTTAGAAAAGATAAGAACCTGCTCGGATTTCAGGCCATACAGACGTTGGACGACTTGCCCCAGTGCGCTGGAGCCCTGTTGTTGGGGCGAGACGCCAAAGACAATGAAGACCAGCAACAGGGCTGGAGGCCGCGCGGTTACTCGGCACGGGTTATGGAATGTAAACGAGATTCAATCGATCGACGAGCGCAAATCCAAGATCTCGCAGGAACGAATACCATCGAGCGAGATCGTATCATGCAACGAGTGTGACGACAGGACCAGTGGAGACATGCTGTGTCAGTTGGACCCCTTCCGGCGTTGCCAGAGCGCTGTACCCGCCAACGCAACAATCCCCAGTCCTACTGCTGTGGGGACCCTTGCCCCGTCGCCTTCGGTGTCGCCAAAGCGGTTGAGGCCGATAGCCGTTGGATTCATGGGCGTCGCCGTCGGCGTAGCGGTCGCTGGCGAGGTATTGACCAGCATCGACAGATAGATCTTGCCCGCCGGCGGTGTGGGCGTCGCGGTCGACGTGCCAGTCGGCGTCACCGTTGCTGTCTCAGTCGGCGACGCTGTCGGCGTATCGGTCGGCGTCGCGGTGGGCGTATCCGTTGGCGTAACCGTCGGTGTGGCTGTTGCCGTCGGACTGGGCGTCCCGCACTCCACGAAGACAGTGGTGACAGCATCGCTGGAGGTGCCGGCCTCATCGCTCGTCACGGTCGCCACATTCGTCAGTGTTTCGCCTGGACGGTTGCTTGTAAAGGTGCCAAGCAGCAGCTCGAAGAGACGCGTCTCCCCTGGTTGGAGCGAACCGACAATCCACGTCACCAGGTGCGTGGCCGGATCGTAGGTGGCGCCGGGCGTCGTGCGCGGGTTATCCAGGATTGGATAGGCATTCGGCGGCACAACGTCGTGCACCACGACGTTGTGGAGCGGAACGTTTCCATCGTTGCCGACGAGAATATCAAAGTGCTGGGTGTAGCCCGGACAGCGAAGGTCGCCACCTTCACGCTTGTCGATGAACTGCGACGGCACATCGGCAGGTGTTGCGGTGGCCGTGCTCGTCGGTGTCGGCGTTTGGGTCGCGGTCGCGGTGGAAGTGGCCGTCGCCGTGCTGGTTCGTGTCGGCGTCGGGGTATCGCACACCGCAATCGTCGTCGTTTCTGTGTCCGTCCTCGTACCGGCTGCATCATCCGTCACCGTTGCCTGGGTGGTGATGACAGAACCACCCGGGACCGAGGAGATGGTTCGGATCAACAGCCCGAACACGGCCGTCTGACCTGGCCCGATTGTGGCGATGGTCCAGTGAACCGAGTGAGTGCCAGCATCGTAGGTGGCACCAGTTGTCGTGCGCGAGCTATCCAGGAGCGGCTGCGTCCATGGGTCGAGTGCAATCGTCACCTGGACGTCATCGAGGAGAATTGAGCCAGTGTTCCCGACAGTTACGTCAAGATGGATCGTGTAGCCCGGACAGAGTGGCGGTCGTCCTGGCCACTCGTCATCGCGCAAGTCAACCGTCAGGCTGGCCCCCGTCTGCGCGCGGACTGCTCGGTTCGACGTCAGAAGATTTGGGATGACAACCGCGGGATCGGCTGTCAAACCAGTGAGGACGGCAGGCACGGCCGTGTCCGTGGTCATGGCGATCGAGGGCGTCGCCGTGAGAAGGAGCAGCAGGGCAATCAGGGCAGTGATGCAGGCGGTGTAGCGGCCCACTGGATCGCTCCTTGAGCTTGTATGGAGCCGAGTTGGACGAGCCCTCAGGCCACCCAATCCTCGAACGACCCGCCCGGAAGCATCCGAAACTCTCGTGCTGCCACCGATCGTCAGCCATCAACTTCAAAGCGGAGTGGACAAGGGTGTCACGAAAGTTTAAGGGTACGCCGGGCACGACTCGTTGGGAGTAGATGGATCTGTGCGGTCGAACAGGGAACGTCGCACAGAATCTTCCCTGAGAGCCAAAACAAGGCACGGCATTGCCCAGTCTACTCGCATTTGATGAGAGTGAAGTGAATTTCCTTCACGAAGAGATGACAAAATTGTGAGAAAAAGTCGCCCGGTTACGCATACCGGTTTATGAAGAGACCGATAAGATTCCGTGCAGATGAATCTTAGATCCAATCTGATCGAATGCACAATCGGTCGACAACCGTCATGATCTGTCGACCAAGCCCAAAGGAGGGGTGAATTATTCACGCGCGACGAGTACGGCGACTTCCCCTTCTTCAAATGATACTCGTGCCCGAGCACGTTGTTCCTTGATAACTCTACATGAGTTGGGTCGGAAGAGCGAACAGAGTGAGGCTGGGGCCTGGCACCGCCTCACGCCAGCGCAGCGGCAATCTGGTCGGGGAGATCGGGCTGTACCCACCATTCCGGGCCCACGGCGACCGCCACGGCCCCAGCCTCACAGAGCCGCAGGGCGTCGTCGCCGCTCGCGATGCCGCCTGCGGCGAGGAGTGGCAGTGGCGGGCCCCGGTTGGCCAGGCTATCGAGGGCCCGCTCGACCAACGGGAGAATCGCGGGCCCCCACAGTCGCGCCGGCCGCCCGCCACTCAGAAGCGCTCGTGGCGGCCCGATGAGGAGCGCATCGGCGCCGGCCGCGGCCACGGCCCGCGCGCGTGCGGGCGCCAGGTCCGCGGGCAGTTCGACCAGAAGCGGAAGGGCGGTCATGCTGCGCACCGCGGTGAGGAGATCGGCCGGCCTGGTGGATGGCTGCCACCAGATGAGGAGCGCGGCCACGTCGGCCTCGGCCTCAACCAGGAGTGCGGCATCGGCGACCTGGCGGGGTCCGTCGGCGGCAAGCGTGACGATGCGCGGGTGCGGGTCACGCTCGCGGCGCAGCCGTTCGAGGAAGCGTTCCAGCGGGCGGCGCGGTGGCTCCCAGACGATCGCGCCCGGACGCGGGCGCACCTCGGCCGCATCTCCGTCCCAAATCCAGCCCAGTGGGGGCGTGACCACCGCTCCAATGGCAGCGAGCGGCAGCGGCGAGTCCGGTGCCCAGATCCCGGGCGCCGGGAGAACCGGAGTCGCGACGGTCAGCGGGAACTTCCCGCCGGGGATCAACTCAACGCTCATCGCTCACCCGGCGGAGACCGGCCAGGGTGCAGAAGAGGCTCGAGGCTTCCAGAGGGGCGGTGCTACGAGCCAGGTGGAGACTCTCGATGTGGCGGACGAGCTCGTCCAGGTCACCGGTCTCGCTGTGGCGCCGGAAGAGAGCGTGCTGGCTCTGGTGACACTCGGCCGCCTGCCGCTTGACGAAATAGTAGGGACCCAGGTCGAGCACCAGATCGGCCGGGTCGGTCACATTGAGGTTGGGCTGGTCGGGTGCGGGAGCGGGAGCGTACCAGGCCATGAAGGTCCAGAGCTCGGGAGGTGAGTTGGGCAACGTCTCGATCGCACGGCGGGTCAGAAGATTGACCAACATGTGTTGCGGGTGGCCGTACTCACCCGCCCGGCCATGGGTGATGACGGCGAGAGGGCGCCGGCTCGCGATAATCGCGCGTAGGCGACCGGTGAGTTCGATCGGATCGCAGCCGCAGGCCAGGAGCCAGTCGCCGTCCATCGGCGGGTCCTGGTAGTCGAGGATCGTCAGCTCCGCCCCGAGGGTGTCCGCAGCGCAGCGCAGCTCGGCAGCACGCAAGCGGCCTACCAGCAGCGGATCATCCGGAACGAGCGGCGGCTCACCCCGCTCGCCCCCCTCGCCGCGGGTCGTCGCAATAATCTCGACATCCCAGCTGCGGGCGGCCAGCGCGGCCAGAACCCCACCGGTCCACATGGTTTCATCGTCGGGGTGAGCGACGATGCACAGAGCTTTTGACATAGCAACCTCCGGCAGCACACATCCGGACTTTCACCGCCGTTGCACGACGCCCGCACCCCGCGGGCCACGCGACGACTGACGACGCTTACAGCGCCCACAAGTCGAAGGTCGGACCCTGGACACAGGCCAGGCGTTTCTCGCGGCGCAGTTCGACCAGACAGGCGCGGCAGGCCGCCACGGCACAGGCCAGGCGGGCCTCTCCCCAGGCCGGCGGCTGCCATCCAAAGGGCTCGAGCAGCAGCCCGAAGGCAAAGCCCCCGCGCTGCCCCGGCCTGGCGCGCTGAATCTCGTCGCGCAGATCGTGGTAGAAACGCTGCGAACCGGCGCCGTAGACAGTGTCGGCCCACCGTAGCAGCTCGCCCGCGGCGTCCGAGGCGCTCCCCCGCGGTGCGCGTTGATACTCCAGAGCCACCGGCAGCGCTTCGGCCGGGTAGGCTGCGCTCCTCTGCGGTACGACTGCCAGCAACGCAGCCTGGCCGCTCCCCGCCAGCACCGCCTCGGCCAGGGCCAGCAGCGGGCCAAGGGCCAATCCCTCGGCCACCAACAGGACTTGCCGCGCCTCGGCGCGGCGCGGCAACGGCCGTCCAAGCGGCCCGAGCAGGTCGATCGATGCGCCGGTGGTGAGGGCCGCAAGCTGCTCGCGAGCCGGGCTCCCCCGCGGGGCCCAGAGCATCACCGCCCCTGCCTCGGAGTCGATCCCGGCCAGCAGGAGCGCCTCGCGCGGCAGCGGGTCCCATCCCGACGCGACCCGAACCATGACGTACTGACCAGGGCGGGCGGCCTGCGCCACCCCGGGAGCCAACACTCGGAGGAGCGTCACCTCCGGCTGGGGCGCAAAGGCCGCCAACAAGGTTCCGATCTCTTGCCGCATTCTGCGATTGTAACCCCATTTGGTGAGGGTGTCAGATAGCCGTTGGCCGGCCAACGGCCACGTGACGCGACATGGTGTCGGGGGCCCACGTTCCGCCGTGGTATCCGAGGGGAGATTGCTTCAGGCGTGAAGAGGCGCACCGCTCTGCGTGAGTACTGCCGCTGCTCAGTAGCCCGCCTTGCGACTGACCACGTTGAGCAGCGGCTCACCGGCGACGAAGCGGCGCAGATTCTCGGCCCACAACCGACTGGTCTCCTCATCATAGCCCGGAAAAAAGCCGGCGACGTGGGGCGAGATGATCAGGCGGTGAGACGGAATCTTCCAGAGAGGACTGTCACTCGGAAGTGGCTCGGGGTCGAAAACATCGAGGGCCGCACCGGCGATGCGCCCCTCGCGCAGGGCCTCGGCGAGCGCGTCCTGATCCACGGTGGTACCGCGGCCCAGGTTGAGGAAGAGCGCTGAGGGCTTCATTGTGGCGAACTCGCTTGCGCCCATCAGCTTTTCAGTGGCCGCCGTAGCCGGCAACAGATTGGCCACGACGTCGGCCCGAGCCAGGAAATCGTACAGCCGGTCAGGGCCGAAGTACTCCGCCGGGATGGAACCGTCAGGGTCGCCGACGCCCGGAAATTGGTAACCGGTCTCGGCGGTTTGCTGGGGGTGGCGCTTGAAGGCCAGCACCGTCATACCGAAACATTGGCCGATTCGAGCGACCTCCCGGCCGATGGAGCCGTAGCCCAGAACACCCAGGGTTTCGCCGCGGAGTGTCGGGGCCGCAAATTGGTCCCAGCGGTTCTTTGCCCACTCGTCTTTCGCCTGCCAGGTGAGCATCGTCGGAACGTGGCGGCGCAGCGCCAGGATGAGGGCAAAGGCGTGCTCGGCCATGACGACGCTGTGGACGCCGCTGGCCGAGGTGATGGTGATATTGGGTGGCACCCGCTCCAGGTCCACCGAATCGACGCCGGCGAAGTGAAACTGAACCCACCTGAGATTCTGCCCCGCGGACCAATCGGGGAGGTCGTGGCGGCTGTAGAGCACCGTCGTTTCGCGCAGCTCACGCAGGGCCGCGACGACGTCCTCGGCAGACCTGGCGGGTCGCTGCTCGATGCGCAAGCGCGGTGAGACGGCGCGCAGGCGAGCGAGTTGCTCGTCGGTGAACGCGATCGTGGACAGGGCGAGCATCTGATGATCAATCATGGGTGGCGCTCCAGGCTAAGTTGGATCTCACAGTGAACACGCAGACGTTAATCGAATCGTCTCAACGTGTTGGCCATGCGCGACGATCCAGTGCGGATCGTGCGTGCCGGCATACCGGGCGATGAACGAAGCAAGAATGAGGCCCGCCGGTCGCACCGTGCCGCTCGCTTGCCGCGATGCCCGCCCGCGCGCCTCCGAGGTGAGCAGGTCATAGAAGCAGCGCCACATCGTCTCGGATCAATCGAGGTAGAACCGTGGTGGTCGCGGGAGGATGCGCGTGACGACCTCGTAATTGTTGGTCTCTTCCCACTCGGCCAGTTCCTCGGCCGAGATGGAGCCGGCGCCCTGCACGCCGAGCAAAACGACCTCGTCGTCCTCGGCTACAGCCGGCAGGTGGTCCACATCGACGACGACGTTGTCCATGCAGACGCGACCGAGGATGGGGCAGCGCTGCTCATGGATCAGCACGGCGCCCCGGCCGTTGCCGAGCCGCCGGGGGTACCCATCGCCGTAGCCAACCGGAATCAGCGCCACCCGCATGGGACGAGCCGCGGTGAAGGTGCAACCATAGGAGACGCTCGTGCCGGGCGCGAGGGTGTGGACTCGCGCGACGCGCGCCTTCCAGGTCAGCGCCGGGCGCAGGCCGGGATGGCCGGTGACGCCCGGCTCCGGCTGCAGGCCGTAGAGCGTCACGCCCGCACGCACGCAGTTGAAGTGCCCGGTCCCTCGCAGGATGGCGCCGCTGTTAGCGGTGTGGAGGATGGGCGGACGCAGGCGGACGGCGCCCAGCGCGGCGAGCGCGTCCTCGAAGGCGGCCAGTTGGCGGGCGGTGTAGGGGTGGTCTGGCTGCTCGGCGACAGCATAGTGGGTCCAGAGCCCTTCCAGGGCGAGCTCGGGGTGGGCGACGATGGCCTGCGCCAGGGGGACAACCTCCTCGGGCAAGACCCCGTAGCGGCTAAGACCGGTGTCCACTTTGAGATGCACCGGGAGCGGCATCCGCCCGGCCGCCCGCGCCGCCGCCGCGAGTGCCGCAATCTGCGTAGGCCGAGCGACCGTGACCGTCAAACCGGCCTGCGCGCACGCCAAAGCCGCGCTCTCAGGCACAAACCCCAAGATCCAGAGAGACGCTTCGATTCCGGCCGCTCGGAGTGCGAGTCCCTCGTCGGCGCGCGCCACCGCCAGTCCGGTCGCCCCGGCCTGCAGCACAGCCCGAGCCACAGGGATCGCGCCGTGCCCGTACGCATTGGCCTTGACCACGGCGACCAACGCCACCTTCGGCGCCAGCAACGAGCGCAGGAGCCGCACGTTATGGCGAATGGCACCCAGATTTACTTCAAGCCAGGTCGGGAAGGTCTCGAGAGTCATAGCGAGAGGAGAACTCAAGAAAGGGAGGAAACGAAAAAGGAACCGGGGGAACTATTCGACTCCACGAAAGGCTCTGGGACGCACCGCAAGAGCGCCCGTCGTTCCCTGAGTTCCCGTGGGCCCAGACCGGTTATGAAACCTATCTCGAATCGAGCGGCAACGGAAAGCACCCTCTTGCCACGTCCCTACTCTTCGCCGAGGTAGGCCTTCCGGACCGTCTCATTCGCCGCGAGTTGCTGCGCGCTCCCCTCCAAGACGATACTTCCGGTCTGGAGCACATAGCCCCGGTGGGCAACCTCAAGCGCCATCAGGGCGTTCTGCTCGACGAGCAGGATCGTCATGCCTTGCTGGTTGATTTCGGTGATCGTCTCGAAAATCTGCTCGACCAGGATTGGCGCGAGTCCCATCGAGGGCTCATCAAGCAGCAACAGGCGAGGTCGGCTCATCAGGGCGCGGCCGATGGCCAGCATCTGCTGCTCGCCCCCTGAGAGCGTTCCCCCCTTCTGACTGCGACGCTCCTTGAGCCGCGGGAAGAGCGCGAAAACACGCTCCATATCCGCGGCGATGCCGGCCCTATCGTCGCGGTGGTAAGCACCCATCTCGAGATTCTCGAGGACGGTCAGGCGCGGGAAAATTCGGCGCCCCTCGGGCGATTGGGCGACGCCCTGACCGACCAAATCATAGGCCTCGGTTTTGTGAATCGGTCTGCCCTCGAGAAAGATCTCACCTTGACGAGGGTGCATGATCCCGCTGACCGTACGGATGGTGGTACTCTTCCCAGCGCCGTTGGAACCGATCAGGGTGACAACCTCGCCCTGGTCCACGTGGAGCGAGATGCCTTTGAGGGCGTGAATGTTGCCGTAGTAGCTGTGGACATTGCGCATCTCGAGCATGGGCCGGCCATCAGCATAGCTCTTGGTCGTGGACACGGATTTCTGAGCAGTAACCATGATTTGTCGTTGGACGTCCCCCATATGGCGCTGTTTCGTTTGGATCATCCGGCTTCGAGTGTGCACAAACTCACGCCACCGCCCGACGGCCGAGATAGGCCTCGATCACCCGAGAATCACTGCGAATCTCCACCGGCGTTCCTTCGGCGATCTTCTGCCCATAATCGAGCACGGAGATACGTTCGGAGATCCCCATAACCACCTTCATGTCGTGCTCGATCAGCAGAACAGTCAGGTCCAACTCATCACGCAACCGGCGCATGAAGCGCGTCATGTCGGCCGTCTCGTTGGGGTTCATCCCTGCGGTCGGCTCGTCGAGCAGGATGAGCCTGGGCTCCGTCGCCAGCGCCCGAGCGATCTCCAGGCGGCGTTGCAGGCCATAGGGAAGATTCTTGGCGACAACATCGTAGAGCCCACGCAGGCCAACGTAGTCGAGGAACTCACGCCCGCGGGCCGCGGCGGCAGCCTCTTCGGCGCGCATGCCGGGCGTCCGGAGGAGGGCCTCCCACCAATGCTGCTTGAGCCGGCTGTTCATCCCCACGAGCACGTTCTGAAGCGCAGTCATGTTTTGGAAGAGGCGAATATTCTGGAACGTTCGGCCAATCCCACGCGCGGTAATCTGGTTCGGCCGCTTGCCTTCAATCCGCTCGCCATTAAACGTGATCGTTCCTTCAGTAGGAACGTAGAGACCGGTGACCATATTGAAAAAGGTGGTCTTGCCGGCCCCGTTCGGACCGATCACGCTGGCGATCATTCCCTCTTCCATGATCAAATCGACAGCGTTGACGGCGGTTAAGCCACCGAATCTCTTGGCGAGTCCTGTGACTTCAAGAAGGGCCATCTCACTCTGCTCCCACGCGCAATTCGTTCTCAACCGGTTCGCCGGCCTCATCGATGGCCAGATCCTCGCGCTGTTTGGGCCAATCGAACTGTTCGTCCGCGCCGTGCAATTCGGCCTGGCGTTCCTTGCTGGGCAGGAGCCCCTCGGGCCGGAGCACCATAACGATGATCAGGGTCGCGCCGAAGAAGAACCAGCGCCAGAGCGAGAGATCGGCCGTCTGGAGGGCTGGAATCCCCACCAGGTTGCCGAGCGTACGGACAAAGACGGTCGATTGGGCCAGAACAACCCGGTCGAAGACGGTGATGAGCATGCCGCCCAAGACCACACCGCGGATATTCCCCATACCGCCCAGGATCACCATACAGAGCAGGAGCACCGACACGTTGAAGCGAAACAACTCAGGGAAGATCGCCTGCAACTTGGAGGCATAGACCGAACCGGCCAGGCCGGAGAAGGAAGCCCCGAGCGCAAAAGCAAGCAGCTTGGTCTTGATGGGATCGACGCCCATGAAGTCGGCGGCGGTCTCATCCTCGCGAATCGCGATCCAGGCCCGACCCAGCCGGCTATCTTGCAGGCGGCGCGAGCCGATGATTACCAACGCGCCGACGAACATGATGAGGTAGTACCATGGCAAGGGATCGTTGGCGAAGTGGAAGCCGAAGAGGTTGGGGCGACCGACCGGGTTAAGCCCCTGGACGCCGTTGGTGAGGTTGTAATTCTCGAACAGGACGAGCGGACCGATCTTGAACGTCAGGCTCGAGGCATTGCGAAAGACAATCGGGACGATCTCACCAAATCCGAGGGTGACGATCGCCAGGTAGTCGCCCCGCAAGCGCAGGGTCGGCGCCCCAAGGATCATCCCGAAGAGGGCCGCGATGACCGCCGCCAGTCCAATCACGATCCAAAAGCCCCACTGGATGCCGTGGAACGGTGAGTTGAAGATGCCCATCGTGTAGGCGCCGATGGCGAAGAAGGCGGCATACCCCAAATCGAGGAGCCCGGCAAAGCCCACCACGATGTTGAGCCCCAACGCCAGCACCACGAAGACAGCAGCGTCGGTCACGGTGTTGAGCCAGCGCAGCTTGAGCGCGCGGTCAGCCAGGGGATAGAGCAAAATGACCGCCCAGACGACGGCCGTGACGATCGTGGCCCGTTGCCGCTCCGGCACCGCCGCCCAGCGTGAGGCCATCGATTGCGGAAGAACGCTCATAGATCACTCCCTGGAACGGACGACGGACATTTCTTTGGCGACCCGTGGGGTTGCAGTTCCACGCGCTCCTCCATCAGGCCTTTTCAGCCGCCTGCTCACCTAAGAGACCGGTTGGCTTGAAGACCAGCACGAGAATCAGCGTCGCGAAGACGAGGGCGCGGGTCCATTCGGCGGCAAAGTACTGATCGCTGAAGGCAGTGAGGAACCCGATCAGGTAGCCCCCGAGCATCGCCCCGGTGACGTTGCCGATCCCCCAGCACCGCCGCTGTGAAGGCCTGGAGCCCGGCCTCGAAGCCCATGAGATAGCGCCCCGTGTTCAGATAGATGCCGACGACGATGCCCGCCGCCCCCGCCAGGGCCCCACCGATGAAAAAGGTGGTCATAATGACTCGCTCGGCGTTGATCCCCATCATCGCCGCGGCCTCCCGGTCCTGGGCTGTCGCTCGCATGGCTTTGCCCATTTTGGTGCGACGGATGAACAAGGTCAGCCCAACCATTAAGGGGATGGTGATCGAGAAGAGAAAGAGATCTTTGGTCGTGAAGAAGATCAGCGTCTGGAGACCAAAGATATCACGCAGGATGTCGATGGTCGGGAAAATATTGGGGTAGAAAATCTGGCTCGGACCCTTCCAGATCTGAGCGAGATTCTCAAGGGCGAAGGAGGCCCCGACGGCGGTAATCAAGGGTGCCAGGCGTGGTGCTCGACGCAGGGGTTTGTAGGCAATCCGATCGACAGTGACGTTGAGCAGCCCCGTCAACACCATCGTGGCTGCGAACACAACGAACAAGACCCAGACCAACTGAAAGCCGGTGAGGGTCTTGGTGGTGCCGAGGAGTTGCAACAGTGTCAACGAGATCATGAAGCCGAGCATGAAGATGTCGCCGTGCGCGAAGTTGATTAGCTCGATGATCCCATAGACCATCGTGTACCCCAGTGCAATCAGCGCGAGGTACGACCCGATCGTCAGCCCGTTGAGCACTTGCTGGAGAAAAATCTCTGTTCCGCTCATGCATCCGCCTTTGGACGGGAGAGGCAGGGCGAGGCATTTCGTTTGGCGGCGATGCCGGCCGCGATTGATCGGGCGCCCGCGCCGGGGGCTGCGCGTTCAATCCCTGTAAAGGTCTCACCCCTGCTACCGGCGGGGACCAGGGCCTTGAGAAGCCCTGGTCCCCCACCTGCTCTTACTTGCACGTCATGTCAGGTTTGATCACTTCCCGGAAGTCGAAGTTGCCGTTCCTGACGATGAAACCCGACATCGAGAAGATCGTCGGGTCACCATTCTCGTCGAAGCTGAATGGATCGGCGATTCCCTTGTCGAAGTCCTTCGTGTTGCGTACGGCGTCCAGGATCTTGGCGCGATCCTTCTCACCAGCCCGGTTAATGGCATCCGCCACCAGCCGGCCGACCTGGTAGGCATAGGTGGCAAAGCCGATGGGGTCCTCACCGTACTTGGCCTTGTAGTTCTGGTAGAACGCCTTCCCCGCCTCGCTCGGGAGTTGATCGGGCGGCAGGCCGGTGAAGGTGATGTAGACGTTCTCGTTGGCCTGGTCAATCGCGCCCCCGATCGCCTCCATCAGGCCGGGTGAGTAGAGCCCGTCCGGGCCCATGAACTTGGTGGCAGGGAACATCCCCAGCGCGGCCATCTGCTGGATGACCTGCGGGCCGCCGGAGTCGATCACGAAGCCACCGTAGACCAGTTCGGCACCCGACGCCTTGACCTTGGTGAGGAGCGAGCGGAAGTCGATGTTGGTAGACTCGACGCCCTCGTGGCCGACGATCTCGATGCCATTCGTCTTGGCGGCGCTCTCGAAGATGTCCGCAAGACCCTTGCCGTAGAGCTGGCGGTCATCCAGAACGAAGGCCTTCTTGAAGCCCAGGCAGCTCGCCCACTTCGCAGCCGCTTGACCCTGCAGGTCGTCCGCCGGATTGGTTCGGAAGTAGTTGATCTTGCCGCTGGGCCGGTAGATCGCAGGCTCGTTCTCCTGGCAGGCCGGGTTCTTCTTGGTCAGGCACGGGCTGGTGTTCGCCGGGGTGATCATGGCGATGTCGGCCTGGTTCAAAATGGGGATGCTGACCTTGGCCGCGCCAGAGTTGTACGTCCCCAGGTAGACCATGCAGTCGGGGTCGTTGATGCACTTCTGGGCATTCTCAGCCTCAATCGTACCATCCCACGAACCGGTCGCCGGCGATGCGTCGTCGAGGTTGACAATCTCGAGCTTGTAGCCAACGGCGGTCCCACCGGCATCTTCGACCGCCATATCCACCGCACGCTTCATCGCCGTGCCCTCGGGGATCATGGCCCCCTGCATCGGCCAGCTCGTGTAGATCTTGATGACGCCCTTGTCGCCACTGGCGGCCGCCGGTGCGGCGGCGGGCGGCTCGGTGGCAGCCGGCGCCGCCGGGGCGGGGGTCGCGGCCTGGCCACAGGCCGACAGGATTACGACCAGGATCAACAGCAACGAGAACAGCGGGACGACACGTTTCGACGTGTACATTTCTCCTCCTTGAAGGCTACCGTTTGCTCTCAAGCTGATACAGAGTCATGCGGGCCGCCACCCCGCGCAGC
The DNA here is from genome assembly GCA_027493995.1 of Ardenticatenaceae bacterium. Lineage (GTDB taxonomy): Bacteria > Chloroflexota > Anaerolineae > Ardenticatenales > Ardenticatenaceae > DOUV01. The sequence continues at coordinate 1,097,119 of JAOSJS010000001.1, forward strand.
GGGAACCCGAGTTTCGCGAGCGGGCACCTCCAGCGGATCCTGTCTTACAGGCGGGACGAGGCAAAGAATCGAAACGACCGGGGAACGGCGGGAATTATAAAGGACCACTTCCGAACTTGTCAACCTTCCCTGCCACTCGGAAGAGCCAGCCAGAGTTGATGCGCGTACGTTCGATAGCCGAGCCGCAGCGCAATGCGCGTGGAGGAAGCATTGCCAACCTGGGTACTCCACTGGACCAGCGATGCGACCGCCAGCGCGGCCTGTGTCGCGCCGGCCGCCACCGCTGTGCCATAGCCCTGCTGGCGGTACTTGGGCAATGTATCCACGCCGACCTCGGCAATCTGTTCACTCAACAGGCGGAGCCCGGCAACGGAGACCAACCGGCCCTCGAAGTAGGCCCCCCAGAGGTGAGTCTCGGGGGCCCCGAGGACACGTCCGCCGACAGTCCAATGGCTGGCAGAGGGTGACCCGGCCGCGGCGAGGATGCGGGCATAACGGGCCAGCGCCTCGGCATCGTAGCGTTTCAGGCGGCGGACGAAGGGATGCGGCTGTCCCCGGAAGAGCTCGCGGGTCGTATAGGCGATGGTGGTGGCGTGGGACGCCAGACGCTCTGGCCGGAGGCGCAAGCGCGCCGCCCACATCTCGACGTCCAGGAGATGATCGACCTTCAGGTCACCCGCCAGCTCCAGAACCGGCGGGGGTGCGATGATAACACCACCGTCGCTAGTCATGAAGACCTGGATCGTTCCATCATCCCGGGGCGCCAGAACCGGCCGGCCGGCCCGGAGATCGGCCGATGCACAGTCCAATACGGCTGCCCAATAGCGGTCGAGATCGCTAAACGGGAGGGTCAATCGGGCAGAGATCGTCGGGATCATCTCTCGAGTGCTGTGGGCCAGAGGCGATTCCTTTCAAGGAAGCTGATGCGGCGAACAGTCAAGCAGTTTAGCCGAAACCGCCCAAGAGACAAAAGCTTGCGCTGGTTCAGGAGGAATGAACCGGGCGGCAAAGCACCCATGGATGGCCAGGGCGCAAAGAGCGACGGCACCGGACCACCCGTGAAACGACCGTTGATGTACCCGACGCCGTCGCCGGTCATCTTCGAGCCCGGCACCGTTCCTCGCTGGCTCAGCCGTTGTTGGCCGCGTCGATGGCAGCGCGAATATTGCGCCAGGGTGTCGTAATCGGGATCACGCAGCCGGCCCCGATGATCAGGCCGCGGTCGCTCACCTGGTCGCGCGCGCCAGCGACCTCGGCTTTGACATCGCCGGGTGAGCCCTGGAGGAGCGTCTCCCACTGTTTGATCCCACCTACGAGCGCGCCGCCAAAGCGCGGTCGGGCCTCAGCCAGGGTTGGAAGCGTTGCCCGATCGTGCCAGTTTATCGCCTGGACCGGGTACGACGCGAGCAGATCCCACATGACATTCTCACCGTGGGCGTGCAGCAGGTGGAACCATCCCCGTTGAGCGGCGTCCAACAGACGCCGGTCGAACGGCTCACCAAAGCGACGATACTCTTCCTCACTCAGAATCCCGTAGCTCGCCGGTTGTACCGCCAGAAAGATACCCGCGGCCCCGGTGTCGAGAACGGCATCCACGAATTGCTCGAAGACCCTCGTGACGATGTCGAGAGCGTGCAGAACCCGATCGGGGTGCTGCCGCAGATCTGACACGTAGGCCGGGCCTCGCAAGTAGCGCAGCACCGTCAGCGGACTGAAGACCGTCCAGATGAAGGGGGTGCCCGGCGCGAGCCCCTCGTTGACCAGCTCCAGCGCTCGCAGGCTCCGGCCAAGCGTGCCCTTGGTGATATCCAGCAGAGGAAGGCGTTCCCACTGTTCCGGACCCGTGATCGGACGATTGAGATAATCGCGAGTCCCCTCCTGGTTGCCGGTCCAGCGACTCTCCAGCCCCCAATCCTCAGCGCAGTAGCTGGCCGCGGGACTGACCTTCACAAAGTCAAAGTCCCATTGAGCCTGGTACTCGACCGTGGCCCGAGCGAGCGATTCCGCCGACTGATCATCACCGGGGAAGTGGCGCCAGAAGGCAATGGGAAGCCGCCCATCTGGCGGAACCTGTCCGGCAATGGCAGCCTCCAAACGCTCGCGCTTGTTCGTCATGTTACCCTCTCCCGAATGGCAGCCGCGTGGAGTCATCAGCAGGCTCCGAGCACCCACGCCGCCGCCTGGGTCCGCGCCTACTGCGGATAAAGTTGGTGGCCTTCGTCATCCTGGAGAATGATAGCCAACGACGGGCAGCCATCGGCGGCATCCCACAGCAGTCCCTCATCGGCTTCGGCAGCGGCGGCCTCATTGACAACGGCCTTCCCCTCTTGATCCACATGGAAGATGTGCGGCGCGAACGCTTCGCACGTGCCAGAGCCGATGCAGGCTGTTCGATTCACACGAACTCTCATACGATGCTGAAGACCTTTCTCACTGTTCTTCCTATCCGGTCAGACCGGCGATGAGCCGGGCCGATAGGGCTCTGTCGCCCTTCCCGTCCCCGAGGCGCCCGGCGTCTCTCCTGATGGTCGCAAATAATTAAACAAACCACCAAATCCCCTTCACGGCCCGACCGGGTTTCCCGATGCGTGCCAGCATGCCGCAGGGTGCCAATTTTGGCAAGCCGGGCGTCCCTGAGAAACGCAAAGAGCGCGGCAAACGTCGCCGCGCTCCGGCTGGCAGACACTGCCCTTCATTCTGAGGGACTGGGCATGAGCCCATGTTTGCGCGAGTGGGAATCGTGTGGGGAGGCGAGGGCGGTGACCTCGCCTCCCCGGCGTACCGGATTCCAATGTGACCGAACAAACAAATGAGAGACTCGAACTGAGGGGCGGAGGCAATGACGCACCAAAGTGCCATAGCGCGAGGAGCCAGCTCTGCGCACGCCTGCCCTCAGCCTCGTCTCGACAAACGGATGTCACCGCCGCCAGGCGTGGCGATTCGCCGGTCGGCTCGTCGCAGACCGGGCCCGAGGCCTTTTAGATGTAGTACATCAGTTGCTCTTGGCGCTGGCGCCGGCTCTGGAGCAGTTCCTCGAGTGTTGTCGAGTAGAGCACTTCCTCGGTCGCGTGCTTCAACTCGCGCCACACATCGCGTATGACGCACATCTCAAGCAGGGTGCAGTCGGTAAAGTCAGGGTTGACGCAGTCCATCGGATGCATTGGCCCTTCGAGAGCGACCAATGCCTCGCCGAGGTTGATGTCCGCCGGCGGCCGCGCGAGCATGTGACCGCCCGAGGGACCACGAACGCTCTTGATCAGACCGGCATTCCGAAGGGTCAGCAAAAGTTGATTGAGATAGTTCTCGGGAACATGTTGGCGCACCGCGATATGGGAGCTCTGAATTGGCCCCTCGCCATAGTGTTGGGCAAGCTCGAAGAGGGCTCGCACACCATACTCGCCTTTCGTGGAGATGCGCATCGCTTCTCCCTCCTTTCGTCGTTCAGCCAGATCAAAACCAGGCTGCGTCCGCCGAGCCAGCTTTCACCTGCCATCACTATAACGATTATACTCAAAGAAGTCAAAGAGTACATAAAATCGCACCCACATCGGAGTCGGGGGATCACGGCACTGCGGCCGCCTCCCCCGCAGCCCATATTCCAACGAAGCCTGTGCGTTTCTGACCGCGAGCCGGGCGACAGGACCAGCGTGGCCCATCCGGTGGAAGCCAGCGCGGAAGCGAAGCTCGCGGACCCGCGCGGTGCAAGGGGAACGGTCGCGGCGGCCGCCGGTGGAGCGCCCGGCCGGGAGCCGGCGCTTGAGGCGGATCACGCTCCATCATTGAACTCCGCGCGTCGGCCGGCCATCGGCACTGTGGGCTTCCCCTGTGTCGTGATACAATCGCCCTGTTCGAGCGCGAATGGCAGGTCAGCCCTCTGGATGAGGGCCGGCCGGCCCAATCGCAAACCAACTCCCCGGGCGCCGTTGGAGCTGTACGATCGTTCCAACCGCCTGTCCGTTTCGAGAAACAGAGGAGATGGCCGTGACAGAGCGAGACAGGTCCGAGGCAGCAGACATCAAAGACTCAGTACGGCGGCAGTTCGGCCAGGTGGCTGCCAACTACAGTCGCAGCGCCGTCCATGCTCGGGGACCCGACCTGGAGGCGATGGTGCAGGCGGCAGCGCTGCAGGGCGAGGAACACCTGCTCGACGCCGGCACGGGCACCGGCCACACCGCCCTGGCCTTCGCTCCCCATGTCGCCCAGGTCGTGGCCCTGGATCTTACTGCCGCCATGCTGGCGCAGGGCCAGCACCTGGCAGCCGAGCGCGGCCTCCACAATATCGCGTTCCGGCGTGGCGATGTCGAGCACCTCCCCTTCGATAACGCCTCCTTCGATCTTGTGACCTCCCGCTACAGCGCGCATCACTGGCCCCACCCCCAACTGGCGCTGGGCGAGTTCGCGCGCGTGCTGCGACCCGGCGGGCAGCTCCTGCTGGCCGATGTCATCGCCCCCGACAACCCCACCGGTGACACTTTCTTAAACGCCATCGAACTGCTACGCGACCCGTCTCACGTGCGCGATCACAGCGTAGCGCAATGGATGGCAACGCTGACTGCAGCCGGCTTCGCGGCAGACCCGCTGTTCACCTGGATTGTGAGGCTGGACTTTGACGACTGGGTGACGCGTATGGCCACGCCGGCCCCGGCCGTAGCCATGATCAAGACGCTCCTCGACGGCGCGCCGCAAGAGATTCGCCGGGCGTTGCAGGTCGGGCCCGAGGATTACTCGTTCTCGTTGCGAGGGGCCCTGTTTCGAGGGCGAGTCACGGCGCGAACGTGAAACGCGATGACGGCGAGAGAGGTGGAATGCGCTCTGCCGGGGAGGCGAGAGCACTGCCCTCGCCTCCCCAGGTATGGATCAGGAATACAAGCACCAGTCCGATCGAGGCGAACACAATGCAAGCGAGAATGGCCACTCTCGATGACGCTGCGGCGATTGCCCTCATCTACAACCAGGGCATCGAGGACCGTGTCGCCACCTTCGAGACCCGGCCGCGGTCGGCCGAGGACATCCGCGCCTGGTTCGATAGGATCCACCCGGTGGTTGTCGTCGAGGAACACGACGAGGTGGTCGCCTTCGCCTCGACCTCGACCTACCGGCCGCGCGCCTGCTACGCCGGCATCGCCGAGTTCTCGGTCTACGTGGCGCGCCAGGCTCGCGGCCGCGGCGCCGGCCGGCTCGCCATGCAGGCGCTCATCAACGCGGCCGAGCACACGGGCTTCTGGAAGCTGGTCTCCTGCGTCTTCGTCGAAAACGCACCAAGCCGGATCCTCCTCCGCTCGCTCGGCTTCCGGGAGGTCGGAATCTACGAAAAGCACGGCCAACTCGACGGCAGCTGGCGCGACGTTGTGATCGTCGAGCGGCTCATCCCCGCCAACCTCGACAAGGAGCGGGCCACCCACGACACCCGCTGTGAGTGATCCCTGCCTCGCCGGCTCAAGCGATAGCGATGAAATGGGACGCTCGCGTTGGAGCCGCGCGCGCAGAAAAACGCGATACACGTTTCGATGTGCGTCCCCCCTCCGACGCCCCCTCTCAACGCAGCAACACTGGCAGCCAGAGCCGGCTCCGCGGGGTTGGGGAGGGCGTGGCCGTGATGGTGGGGGTGCCGGTGGCCGTGGGGGTCAGCGTGACGGTGGCCGTGGGCGTGGCCGTCTGCTGATCCCCCGTAAGTGGAATCGTGCGGACCTCAGAGTAGTACACGACGCCGTCGCTGGCGAGGGCCCGCAGGCGGAGCGTCGTCGCCGATACGGGCACGGGGACGCTCGCGGAGTAGGTACCCATACCCCCGTTTTGGTTCGGGCTCCAGTACTCGTCGGGTCCGAAGACGCTGTCGCCGTCGAAGTCCGCCTCGACACGCGTCAGGCCGGCGCTTTGCTTGCCACTGATGTTCCACTCAACCGTGATTGGACTGCCACGCATCGCGCTGGCCGGCGTCTTCTGCCAGGTCACATTGAGCGGGTCCTGGATCGGTAACGAAATCTCGGATGAATCGTTGCTGCCCGCCATGCAGTTGTAATAGTCCCAAATGTAGGCGCGCATGTAGAGCCGCTCGCCAACCGTCGGCACATCGAGGGTGACTTTCCCGTTCGCACCGCTGCCGTAATTTTCGCTCAGGAAGCGGTAGCTCCCCAGGGCCGGCTCGCCCTCGTGGGAGACGGTATCGTAGAGCAGCGCCGACTGGACCGAAGATCCCGAGTGGCCCGCGTCAGCATTCCACCCGATCTCGACGGGCCGGCCGCGCGGCAGGTACGGCGGCAAGGGTTGGAAGCCCAGGAACCGTCCGGGGCCGATGCGGAGGGAGGTCTCCGCGCTCCAGAGGCTCCAGTCGTTCACGTCGAGGCGCGCAGCCCCAAAGATCTCGCCCACCTCGTTCGGCACAGTCAACGCGGCGCGATACTGGTTGTACCCGATGGGAGTGACGGGCGGCGCGTTGGGGTAGTCTGGCGTGCCGGCATGGGAGCCAGTATCCCAGTGGAATGAAGTCCCCTGGAAGGGCAGATCCGCGGTGTTGATAGTCCAGGTAGCAGTCACCACATCGCCGGGCCAGGGGTAGCAATTCGCCCGGCTGGAAGCCAGGAAGGGAGAGAACACTTGGGGGACGCGGATGACCTGCTCGGGCGTCTCGGCGACGACCAACCCGGTCCCGGCAACGACGCGAAAGTAGATCGTGGCGTCAATGCTGAGCGTCGCCGTGTACTGCCCGGCGGGGCCGGGCTGATTGGCAGTGGAGTAGGAATAGCACGTGAACGTGGAGCAGGAACTATAGCCGAAGTAGACCTTGTTGATACCGACGCCCTCTCCACCCGTGACGCGCCAGATGATCGTCACCGGTGCGCCGGGCTGAGCGACAGTCGGGGCACTCACCAACTCAACCCCAACGGTGGCCGGGGCAGCCGTGGCCCCGGGGTGGCGCAAGAGCATCATCGCGCCCAGGATTACGAGCACGAGCGACCACAGGAAAGCAGGGTGGGCGTTTCGCCTCTCATGCCTTACGCTTCGCGGCGTCGTCATGGTAGCAGCAGCCTCCTGGTGATGAGATTATCTTTCGGCGGACCAGGCCGTTCGAGTCATGAAAGCTGACCGAGGAGTGGCGTACCGGCGGTACGAGTGCCCCGCAACTCCTTGAACCGCTGAAACTGCCGGCGGCGGCACGCCGAACACGGGCAGGCCATCCCTCGAACACACGTGGCAGGTCTCGTGGACTCAACCAACACTCACATTGGAATACTGTGTACGGGGTGCCCTCGCCCACCCGGCGCACCCTACTCCAGTGCGAGCGACGAACAAAAAAGAGGGTCACCTCCCCCTTGACCTCCATTCTGCCGCCCTAAACAAAAAAGAGAGGCGCACCCCTTTCTCTCGATTGCACCCACTATAGTCGCTGCAGATTCCGCTGTCAATAGTTCCACAGAGCACCCGGTCCAAAGACCGGGTGCGTCTTCCTCCACGCGGCGCCGGCGGCCCTCGGACTGGACGACACGCTCAATCCGGCCAACAAGCAGCGCGTGGGCGCCGATCCACCGCCATCCACGCGCGCCGGCTCACGTCGAGGGTTGCAACTCCCCCTGGCTGCCCAGACGCCGCATGATGTCCAGCAACTCGCGCTTGGCGGCCTGGCGCTGACGCTGGTAGGCGGTCGGGCCAATCTCACCGGCCTCAAACCGATCGTCCAGATCGGCAAGGTGCAGGATCAGTGCGTCGCGGCGGCGGCGGAGGGCCATCCGCTCCTCAAGCGCAGTCGGCGCGGGACGCTGCCAGAGGTAGGCCGCCAAGGCGACGACCACCATGGCGACGAGGGCCAGAGGCACCCACCATGGCCAGGCGTCGAGGCCGGGGCCGGGCATTGCAGTCGGAGCTGCGCCCTCGACCGCCCCGGCGGTGGAGGCGGGGAGGGCGGTGGAAGTTGCGCGAAGGCCAGATCGACCGGCTGGTCAGGCGGCATCTGCGCGCCGCTGAAGATCCTGAAGCTCCGCCCCTGGACGTCGCGCTGCCCCTCGTCCGCAAGCCCGGAAACCGTCGTTTGCTGACCGAGCTCCGGAATCAGGACGATTACGCTTTCAGCCGGGTAGCCCAGCGGGAGGCTAAGGCGCTGGTCCGGTGGGTTGTAGGGCATCTGGTAGGTGAAGATCACATCGTGCTCGCCCGGCGCGAAGGTCTGGCTCAACAGGATCCCGTCGCTCTCCACCTTGGCGGCGCTTTCGGTGGCCTGGTCCGGGAAGGAGATATTGATCGCCTGCGCCGGCAGCGGGATCCGCAAGCCTGTCCCGCTCGCCGGCACGACCACCCGATCGAGACGGTTCTCAACGGTGTAGAGGGCGGCCACGACCCATTCCCCGCCACGTTCGTCGAGGATATAGTGGATCCGGCGCATCGCGAGGGCACTCGAATCATTGGTGGTCTCGTAGATCGTCAGGGGAGCGACAATCTCGCTCTGGCCGGCTTTGAACCCCAACACGAAGGGCCCCTCGCTGGTGTTGGAACCGCCCCCCTGGCTGAAGTAGGTTTGTCCGGCGTAGGTCACCCGCACCAGGTAGCGGTGCTGCGGCGCGGGGTCCACCTCCTCAAATCGGAAGGCACCGGAGGTATCCACCGGCGCGGTGCGCGTCTGGGGTGGTCCCTGACCATTCGGCAGGAAGAGCAACTCAACTTTCAGATCGTCCGGCAGGTTGGCACCGGCCGTGCCCATCACCACCTGACCTCTGATCACGCCGCTGCCCTGCGCCAACACGCCCAGGGGCAGCGCAACCAACGCCAACACCACAACCAGCAAGACCACAATCAGACGCCGCACACTCATCGACCTTCTTCCTCACAACACCGAGCTGGAGCGCTGCCCCGGCGACGGGCGCGCTCCTGGCGCCGCCTCAGGCTCGCCAGCCCAGAATCTTCGTGGGCACAACCTCGATGACGATCGTCTGCCCATCAGGAATAAACTCCCAGCCGTACTTGGTGCGAAAGGCGGTCAGCACGCCGTCCGCGACCGGCTCCGCCACCCTGGCGCGGCCCTCCACAATCAAGACATCGTCGGGGTCCGGCAGCGCCAACACCGCCGAGCCGTGCGCCACAATGTTGCGCACCTTCTGCGTGTGTGGCTCGCTGCCCACGTAGAGACGGTCCTCGTGCAACACAACCCAGACCGGGACCAGGTGGGCCGTGATGTCGGGCTTCACCGTTGCCAGCCAGAGCGTCTGCGCGCGGCTCAGACGCTCGGCCTGGGCCGCGGTCAGTTCGCGGTGCGCCACGGCCCGCCCCAGACGTGACTCGCAAGGAAAAGGCGCTCCCCTCCCCCAACCTGGCTGCGCCGCTCGCCGCCAATCCAGAGCGAGACCGACCCTCGTCCCACAATCTCGAGCTCGTTCGAACCGGGCCGGGCAACCGCCGCGGTGTACTCGTCAATCCCGATGCCGACACAATCGGGGTGGACCGTGAGCGTGGCGACCAGATTGCTGCCGCGCTGCCACTCGCTGAAATGCCCGGCGAGGACGGTCTGCGGGAGCACCCCCAGCCCCCGGCGGCCAGCCGGCCCGGCCGTCTGGCTGACGACGACCGCGCCCATCACCTCGCTCCCCGCACTGATCCCGGCCAGCACGGCACCACCGCACCAGGCATCGAAAATCTGCTGCCACGCCGGTGTCCCACGCAGCGCCTCCAGGAGCTGCCGGGGAGTACCCCCGGCAAAGTAGATCAGATCGGCGCGGGCCAGGCGCGCAACGATCTCGCAATTCTCCGCGTCGCCGCGCTCGTAGAGGCCGGCATCCTCAGCATTGGCGCCGAGTCCGGCGTAGTGCTGTACCAATTCGGCGATGTAGCCCGGCTCATTCCAGGCCGCGCCGACCACCGAGACCCGCCGAGTTGGGCGGGCAAAGGAGAGGCAGAGGCGGTGGAGATCCTCCGGTTCGTCCTTGTCCATCGGGCGACCGCCAATCAGCACGATAGCTCCTGGCCTCATCGCGCCACCTCCCATCGACATGGGCGCCGGGCCTCATCGATAGCCCTCTGCGCCAGGCCGGCGCCGTCCCGGTGTCCGAGTGATGCGTAGCTGACCACAACGTACCTCCTTCTACGCTACTCATGGAGAAATCCCAGACAGCATGAAGGCAGGATCGGAAAACTGCTCACCTAGCCTCCACTCCTCATGGTTTCCCCGTCATCACTGCTTGGGCGGGCCACAGCCGTCTGAGCCGCGGCATCCACCGCGCCGCTCCGGACCAATCGAGTCGCTGCGAGAATGTAGGGCTGCATGAAGGTGTCGCGTTCCAGGAATGGGATCTCAGAGCGGATGAGATTGTAGACAGGGGATGTCCCTCGGCCAAGTCGCAGCGCACGGCCTGCGCGCTGCCGGCGGAAATCAATCCCCTGCGCGGCCGAGAACAGCTCGATCCCGATGATCGTCGCTGTGTTTCCGAGAACCTCGCGCGCCTGGCGGGCCGCAATCGTGCCAAGACTCTGATGGTCCTCAACATCGGCGGAGGTCGGGATCGAGTCGCTCGACGCGGGGTGGGCCAGGACTTTGTTCTCGCTCGCGAGGGCCGCGGCGGTATAGTGCGCCAGCATGAACCCGGAATTCAGGCCGCCGGCCTCCGTCAAGAAGGGGGGCAGCAGCCCCCCGTTGCAGTGGACATCCATGAGACGATTGATGCGGCGCTCGGAGATATTGCCCAGCTCCGTCAGCGCCATCGCCAGGTAGTCCATCGCCAGCGCCACCGGCTCACCGTGAAAATTGCCGCCGCTCAGCACGTCGATCTGGTCGCCCTCAACGAAAATGAGCGGATTGTCCGTGGCACTGTTGAGTTCGATCTCGAGGACCCAGCGCGCGTAGGCGATGGCATCCCGCACCGCACCATGGACCTGCGGGATGCAGCGCAGGCTATACGCATCCTGCACGCGCAGCGGGTCGTAGCCGCGCGTGAACTCGCTGCCCGCCAGGAGCTGGCGCAGGTAGCGGGCCGCCTCCACCTGGCGCGGGTGTGGCCTGGCGCGCTGCAGGCGCCGATCGAACGCTTCACCGGTGCCCTCGAGCGCTTCCAGTGAGAGCGCCCCGGCACTGTCAGCCGCGTGGGCACTCATCTCCGCATCATAGGTCACCAGGGCGCCGACGCCGGTCATCACGGCGGTGCCATTCAGTAGCGCGAGGCCCTCCTTGGCCTGGAGCACCGGAGGCTCGAGACCTACGCGGGCCAGTGCCGCCCGGCCCGGAAGGGTCTCCTCCCCCACGAGCGCCGTGCCCTCACCGATCAGCACCAGGGCGAGGTGGGCCAGCGGCGCCAGGTCGCCCGACGTACCGAGCGAGCCCTGCTGGGGGATCACCGGGAAGACGCCCCGATGAAGCAACTCCAAAAGCAGATCGATCACCACCGGCCGCACGCCCGACAGGCCCTTCGCGAGTTGGTTGGCCCGTACCAGGATGAGAGCGCGCGTCTCGTCGGGCGCGAAGGGTGGCCCAACCCCAACACTATGGCTCAGCACCAGGTTGCGCTGCAACTCATCGAGTTGCTCGCGCGAGACGAGGCGGTCTTTGAAGGCTCCGAAGCCCGTGGTGATGCCATAGGCCACCCGACCCTCCATAACCAGGCGCTCGACGGCCGCCCGGCTGGCCACCACACGAGTGCGCGCGGCCTCGTCCAGTATGACGCGTATGTCCCCAGGAGCGCTACGCGCCACGCGGACGACATCGGCGACCGTCAGATGCTCGCCATCGAGGCGCAAGCTGCTCATCGTCGCTCACTTTCAAACCGCACCATACCCCCTCTCCCGCCGCTCGCCCTCAACGGCCAACAGCGATGATTATAGTAACTTCATCCGGCCGCGGAAAGCGCAAGATGGCGGATTCTCCCGGTGAGCGCCGATTCCCGCAGGGGCACTCCTATCGCCCCGGTCCCCATCGCCGAGGGCGCCGGGCACGTCGTCAGACTTCCGAAGTCTGGTGGGGATCGTGCTGGTCCAACGCGCCCCGACGGGAGTGATCGAGGCGGAGACCGCCTGCGTACAAGACTTCGGAAGTCTTTGCTCCCACCCTCCATGGGATGACTTGACCGGCGCTCTGGCGGGCGAAGGAGAGCAGAACGGTCTCGCCGCAGTGTGCCCCACCCGGAGATTCGATCCCACAATGTCGACAGCGTGTTGATTTCCGGTCGATAGATTGCCGAAACCTGGGGGCCGGATCCGTCGTATAGACCTTTACCGGGTGCATCCTGTATGGTATGATCCAGGCATCACAGCGGCGTGATGAAAGGAGCGTGACCCCATGACAGCCGGCGTCTGGAGCGCGCTAGACATCGTCTTCGCGGCGGCTCTGGTCTTTGGCGTGGGGTGGGCCCTGATCGCCTTCCTGGGCGGGGAGTTCGGTGGTCACAGCATCGAGGCCCATGATGCCGGGATCGGTCTCCACCACGAACTCGATCTCCACGGGGGCGACCACCACGAGTTGGCGGGCCACAACAACTTCGACGGGAGCGTTCACGTCTCACCCCTCAGCCCCACGATCGTGGCTACGGGGCTGGGCGGCTTCGGCGGGTTTGGGCTGCTGGCCTCGCTGGTCATTGGGCTGGGCACCCTCGCCAGCACGTTGTTCGCGCTCGGTGGAGGGGTCCTCTTCGGCCTCGTGATGTACCTGTTCTACGGCGGCCTGTTGGCCGGCGCCCAGGGAAGCAGCGAGATTCGTCTCGAGTCGCTCTATGGCACCACTGGCACCGTCATTACAGCCATCCCTGCCAACAGCGTTGGCGAGATCGCCTTTGTCGCCCAGGGCACCCGAGTGACGACGATCGCACGGAGCGCCACCGGCCAGCCCATCCCCCGCGGCCAACTCGTCATCATCCAGGAGATGAGCGGTCCCATTGCTATCGTCCGTGAAACGCGCTGACCCTGTGCCCACGTGAGCCGTTTCTCTCGCAGGACGTCCGCGCTCATGACCGACACCACAGAGAACGTTGATCTGCGCTGATAACCCGCTGATTCACTCAGATCAGAAAAGCGTAATAATCTGCCGGTTTCCGGCGTCGCGGGGCGATCCCCACCGTCATCGCCGCATGAGGGCGCGCCCCGGCGGCATCTACGTTCCATTGAGTCGGCGGCGAAATGCCGGCTCTCGATCGGGCGAATACCATCCCTCGCCACCAGAAGGAGGTTTCCATGGGTGCTGTTGTTGGTGTTTTCTTGGGGCTCGTGCTGCTCTTTCTCGTGCTGATTGGCGCCGCCGCCCTGGCCACACGCTACAAGAAGGTTGGTCCCAACGAGGTGCTGGTGATCTCCGGCCGGCGCCACCGCTTCCGCGACCCCAACACCGGCGAGATCGAAACGCGTGCCTACCGCATCGTCAAGGGGGGCGGCACCCTCATCCTGCCGATTGTCGAACGGGCGGACGACCTCTCGCTCGAGATCATGACGATCGACGTGATCACTCCCAAGGTCTACACTCAGCGGGGCGTGCCCGTGACGGTGGACGGGGTCGCCCAGGTCAAGATCCGGGGCGATGACATCTCGATCGGCACGGCGGCCGAGCAGTTTCTCAGCAAATCGACCGAGGAGATCAAGAACGTCGCCCTGCAAACCCTCGAAGGGCACCTGCGCGCGATTCTCGGCACCCTGACCGTCGAGGAGATCTACCAGGACCGCGACGCCTTCGCGCAGCGCGTCCAGGAGGTCGCCGCGGCCGACCTGGCCAACATGGGTCTCGTGATCGTCTCGTTCACCATCCGCGACATCCGCGACGACCAGGGCTACCTGGACGCCCTCGGCCAGGCCCGCACGGCGGAGGTCAAGCGCGACGCCGAGATCGGCAAGGCCCTCGCCGAGCGTGACGCCCGCATCAAAGCGGCGGAGGCGCTTCAGGCCTCACGCGAGGCCGAGTTCATGGCCCAGACCAAGATCGCCGAGGCCGAGAAGCAGTACAACGTGCAGAAGGCGGCCTACGACACGGAGGTCAACCGCAAGAAGGCCGAGGCCGAGATGGCCTACACGCTCCAGCAGGCCATCTTGAACCAGCAGATCAAGGCGGAGGAGACCCAGATCCAGGTCGTCGAGAAGCAGAAGCAGATCGACGTCCAGCGCCAGGAGACCCTCCGCCGCGAGCAGGAGCTCGAGGCCACGGTCCGCAAGCCGGCCGAGGCCGAGCAATACCGCATCCAGACGCTGGCCAACGCCAGGCGCTTCGAGCGCGAGGCCCAGGCTCAGGCCGAGGCGACGGCCCTGCAGGCCACCGGCGAGGGGGAGGCGGCGGCCCAGCGCGCCCGCGGTCTCGCCCAGGCGGACGCCGAGCGCGCCCGCGGTCTCGCCCAGGCCGAGGTCATCCGGGCCCAGGGCGAGGCCGAGGCCGAGGCGATGCAGAAGAAAGCCGCTGCCTGGCAGAACTACAACCAGGCCGCGATCCTCGAGGAGCTGCTCAAGGGGCTGCCCAGCCTGGCCAGCGCCATCGCCCAGCCACTCAGCAAGACCGAGCGCATCGTGGTCATCGGCGGGGGCAACGGCAAAGGTGCCGGTGCCAGCAAGATCACCGAGGACGTCACCGCTATCATCGCGCAGATGCCGGCCGCCGTCGAAGCCCTCACCGGCATCGACATTCTCGGGACCATCCAGAACCTGCCCGCCATCCGGGCCAGCACCCCGCAGCCCGCGGGCGATGGCCCGGCGACGAGTTCGGAGCCAACCACAGGTAGCTAATCCTCGCGTGGCACGAGAACTCACCGGGGCGCGGCGCCTTCGAGGCGCCGCGCCTCTCAGTTGTCAGGACTGCTGATAGCCTCGTGGCCGGGCATCAATATCTCCCAACGGCAGATCTTGTGGCGGTGCCTTTCAACCCGGGCTCGCCCCCCGGCTCCCGCGCCGATCCGGGTTTTCCGCATCCATCGCCCACTGGGCCGGGTTGTTGGCAATATACCGCCGGATGGCCTGCAACGCCACGCCATCGCCCACGATCCGTTCGTAAAAAGTACGCTCCCACACCGGCACGCCGCGTGTGCTGCCAATCCCATTGATCCCCCGGGCCGAGAACGTTTTGAAGCCACGCACGATTTCTGGCAGTGCGTGTCGTTTGTGCGCGCGGAGTCGCTTCGACACGGGCACCCCATCGTCGCCGACCAGCAGAATGATTCCGTGGATATGATTCGGCATCACCACGAAGGCATCCACCTCCACATTAGGATAATGGTTGGGGAGCTGGTACCAACACCTTTCGACAACCCGCCCGAGGGCGTTCACGTGCATTTCATCGCCCTGGATATCGCCAAACAGGCAAACGCGGCCGTAGGTGCAAGTCGTCACGAAATAGGCACCTGGGCTGGAATAGTCATGGCCCGGCAATCGAAGTGTATTGCGGCGACGGTAAGGCCAGGAATGGTCCACCTGCAATATCCCCCTCATCGCAAGATGCCTCGACAATACCATCGCCTTTCCCTCATCGCAAGATACCCCGACAATCCCACAGCCCCCATCCTTGCAAGATACCCCGACAATCCCACAGCCCTCCCATCCTCCTCCTCCTCCTCATCCTCCTCATCCTCCTCATCCTCATCCTCATCGTCGGGGCGGGTTTTGCCCGACACGTCGCCCTACCCGCGCGCTCCGATCGAGGCCGAGACATCACCAACCCCGATCCTCCGAAACCCGCCCTGGCAACGTTCCCCACCGACAACAACATCGCAGCTCTCATTGCCTCATATCATCGTCGGGGCGGGTTTTGCCCGACGCATCGCCCTGCCCGTACGCTCCGATCGAGGCCGAGACATCACCAACCCCGATCCTCCGAAACCCGCCCTGGCAACGTTCCCCCACCGACAACAACATCGCAGCTCTCATTGCCTCATATCATCGTCGGGGCGGGTTTTGCCCGACGCATCGCCCTGCCCGTACGCTCCGATCGAGGCCGAGACATCACCAACCCCGATCCTCCGAAACCCGCCCTGGCAACGTTCCTCCATTGACAACAACATCGCAACTCTCACTGCCTCATATCATCGTCGGGGCGGGTTTTGCCCGACGCATCGCCCTGCCCGTACGATCCGATCGAGGCCGAGACATCACCAACCCCGATCCTCCGAAACCCGCCCTGGCAAGGTTCCCCCACCGACAACAACATCGCAACTCTCACTGCCCCGTGGGGGATCACCTCACCCAGAAACGCGGTAAGCTCCAGCACTGTGCCGACAAGCACGAGCTGCAGCGGGTTCAAGCCCGCGACCGTCACCTGGTAGACCAGGTTGACGGTGACGATCAGTGCAAAGAACAGCGAGCCCGCGGCTCGTAGAATCAAGTAGACGACATACGCGTCGAGTTTTCTCAGGTCGAACATAGTACTCCATCATGCCTGTGCCGCCGGGTGGGCGAAGGCCCCGCCCGCACCCACCCGGGGCGCACTCTCCGAAGAAAAGCATTCAGTGGAGACAAGGCTCGCGCGACGCAGTGTGTGGTGGTGGGTGCAGCACGCGCTTGCGCGGCGCACCGCGAATCCACCCTCAACCCTGTCTCATGAGATGGAATATTGAGTGAGGACCTGCGAGTGTGGGGATCACGCCGGGCTCGAGGCAACAAAAAAGGCCGCCCCGGTCAGGGCAGCCTTCAAGCGTTGAAATGCTCGATCAGAGCGGTCGTCTTCGCCACCCAGGAACCGCACAGCGGACCATCAAGCCCGCCGCATGTCCAGTCGTGTCGTCAACCCGATCGCCGAGAGTGCAACCCTTCAGAGACGTGAAATCACCTCGCTCGCTGGAGGAATTCTTGTGGCGAAAGCGACTTGCATCTCACGTCTCCTGGTCGCAGAAACATAACGAGGGTTTCATTTAACCCGTCGTCACGCCATTGTAGTTGAAACCTGCCTGGCCGTCAAGCAGGTGCGACGCACTTCCGAAAGTGCGTCGCACCGTGACCATCGAGCCGCCCCGGCCTGCGGCGGACGAGCCTGACCGCGAAGGCACGCAGAAGGGCAACTGAGCCTACACCCGCCGCCCGGCCGTCGTGTCGAGGGCGCGGACGAGCGCGGTGAGCATCCGGTTGACGGGCGCGTCCATTCCCAGGCGCTCGGCCACCCGGACGATAGACCCATTGATGACCTCGACCTCGGTGGGCGCGCCGCGCAGAACATCGGCCAGCATCGAGGAGCGGTTCGCGCCGGTGGCCCTGGCCACGGCCAGCACATGGCTCACCGCATCGTCGTACGGCAGGGCGATTCCCGCCGCGCGGGCAACGGCCACCGCCTCCGTGATGGCCTGGACCAGCAGCAGCCGGGCCTCCGGGACCTCGGCCAACACGCCGTTCTGGACGCGGAGCAGCGCCGTCAAGGCGTTGATTCCCACGTTGACAATGAGCTTGCCCCAGATCAGGGTTTCAAGATCGGTCTGGATGTCGGTTGCCAGGCCCGCCGCGCTGAACGCAGCGGCAATGACCGCGACGGCCGGGCGCTGCTCGGGCGCCGCCGCCAGGTGGGTTGGCCCGACACCGGCGTGACGCACGTGCCCCGGCCCGAGCAGCGTGGCGCCGTGACTGGTCACGCCCTGGATCACCCGCCCGGCGCCCACCACGCTGGCGATGGTCTCGTGGTTGCCCAGCCCGTTCTGCAGCGTCAGGGCCAGCCCGTTCTCCCCCAACAGGGGACTGGCCTGCTCGGCCGCCCGCCGGGTGGCGTGGCTCTTGACAAAAATGAGCGCCAGGTCGGCGGGAGTGGGAACGGCACTGGCCTCGGTGGTGACATTCACCGCAATCTGCTCGACCATCCCGTCCGGATTCACCAGGGTCAGCCCGTTGGTCCGCAACGCGGCCACGTGCTCGACCCACGGATCGAGCAACCAGACCTCGTGCTTGCCGCCCGCGGCCAGCCGGCCACCGAATAGCGAGCCCATCGCCCCGGCCCCAATCACAACCACACGCATGGACTTATGCCTCCCGGCCATAGATGCCGGCCTGCTCACCCCCGTCGCTTTCGTCCATTTCGCGCCTCTGACTCGCGCCGGCCAGGCGACTCGCCGGCGCCTCCAGCCCTGCCATGAAGGCGTCGAACTCGGTGTCGTCAATCGTGTAGCAGTGCTCTTGGACGGGGAAGGCGCGGCTGCGGACCTCCTCGTGGTAGGCCGCGAGCGCGGCCTCCATCGTCTTGCCGAGCTCGGCATAGCGGCGAACGAAGGGTGGCAGGAAGCGCTCGAAGAGGCCGAGCAGGTCATGGATCACCAGAACCTGGCCGGAGGTGCCCGGGCCCGCGCCGATCCCGATCGTCGGGATCCGCAGCCGCTCGGTGATGGTTGCGGCGACCCGATCCGGCACCGCCTCGAAGACAATCGCGAAGGCCCCAGCCTCCTGCAGGGCGAGCGCGTCGTCGAGCAAGCGCTGCGCGTCGGCGGCCGTCTTCCCCTGGACACGATACCCACCCAGGCGACTGGCCGTCTGCGGTGTCAGACCGATGTGGCCCATGACCGGCAGCCCCGCGCGCGTGATCGCGCGTACCGAATCGGCAATGTCGACGCCACCCTCCAGTTTGACGGCATCCACACTGCCGCCCTCCTTCATCAGACGAATCGCATTGTGGGCGGCCTCCACCGGCGACACCTCGTAGCTGCCGAACGGCATGTCGCCGACGACGAACGTGCCGGTGACGCCACGCATCACCGCCCGGCAGTGGTGGGTCATCTCTTCCATCGTCACGGGGACCGTGCTGTCGTAGCCCAAGACAACCATCCCAAGCGAATCGCCGACGAGGATGATGTCGATCCCGGCACGGTCCACAATCAACGCCGTGGGATAATCGTAGGCCGTCACCATCGTGATCGGCTCGCCCGCATCGCGCTTGCGCTGCAGATCGAGAATCGTCACCTTCTTACGAGTCATGAGGTCCTCCAGTTGATATGGACGTACCTGGCCGTAGATTGCGAAACGTCCGGCGTGATGGATGATGCGTAGTGGGGTGCCAGCCGGCCTCACGCCAACCACCACTCGAGAATAGCATGCCCCCACAACATCGCCACCCATCCGCCGAGGCACAGAAACGGGCCGTACGGGATGTAGGAGCGGCGCGAGGCACGCCCGAGGGCCAGCAAGAGGATCGCGGCGAGACCGGCGGCGACGATACCGAGCGGCAGGGCGACGATCAATCCCGGGACCCCGGTCGTGGCCCCGATGAACGCGCCCAGCTTGGCATCGCCCATCCCGAAGGCCCCGGTCCCAAAGACGCGCTCCGCCACGACCACCGCCAGGAAGAGCACGACGAAGGCGATCACGGCCCCGAGCAGTGCGCTCTGCCAGGAGAGGCGCGGGTCGGGCAGGCTCAGCAGCAGCGCGGCGGCCGTGGCCGGGAGGATGAGAACGTTGGGGATGCGGTGGGTCTCGTAGTCGATCACAGCGACGGCCAGGTAGACCACGCTGTACAGGGCGCTGAGCGTCAGGAGGCACGGCTCCCCCGAAAAGCGTATCCCGAGCCAGCCGAGCACGAGGGCCGCCGCGATCGGCAGCAGCAGCGCGCGGGCAGGGATGCGGCGGCGCACCGTGTACGGCAGACCGGGCGTCCCCCGGTCCAGTGCCACACCGACCACAGCCCCGGCCACCGTGGCTGTGAGGGAGAGAAGCGAGATGCTCATGGCCGCGAGTATAGCACGCCTGGCAGCCTTCAGCCATCAACGACAGGAGCCGGTCGCCAATCGCCAGGTGAACAACACTTCACAAACCCTCGCGGAGCAATCCCAGGGCTTCCAGCCCTACGAGCCCCTGAGGGAGCTGACCCGTAGGGAACACCGGGGACCACCCCTCATAGCGAGGCAAGACCACCCCGGAACGATGTCCCCGAAGGGGAGAAGCGAGAATCTCACAGGAAGACGCTGCTGGCGAATTGGGACGAGCGGCGGGGCGCCGGCTCGTCGTGCGCGCTGTTGCGCCTTTCCAAATGAATCTGACACACCGGGCGTCTGCCCGGAGCAACCGCCCGGCCGCCCCGGAATGAATGACTCTGGTGCCCATCGTTATGGAAAGGGAGGAGGCGAGCGCGTGGAAGTGACAAGCGAGGGGGCGTGAGGCAAGATAAGGATGAGGCAGGGGCAGACCAGCCGACGGGAAGGAGTGGGGGCACGATGAGTCTGAAACTGAACCAGGAGACGAGCATCCCGGCTGAGACGGTGCGCGCGGCGCGCGCCGCGTTTCCGAAGGGGAATGTGTATATGCGGATCCGCGACGAGTTGGGGGTGCTGGACGAGGATCAGGCGTTTGCGGATCTGGACCGGCGGTACGGGGCGCCGGCGGAATCGGCGGCGGCGCTGGCACTGGTGAGCGTGATGCAATATATGGAAAACTTGGATGACCGCCACGCGGCGGAAGCAGTACGGGCGCGATTGGATTGGAAGTATGCGCTGGGGTTGGAGTTGGAGGATAGCGGCTTTGATCACACGGTGTTGAGTCAGTTTCGCACGCGTTTGCTGACGGGAGGGGCGGAGGAACGGGTGTTTGAGGGGCTGGTGGAGCATCTGGTCGCGCGCGGCCTGATCCGCAGCCGGGGGAAGCAACGCAGCGATTCGACCCAGGTCCTGGCCAGGATTCGCGTGCTCAATCGGTTGGAACTGGTGGGCGAAACGATGCGCGCGGCCCTGAACGCCCTGGCGGCCATCGTCCCGACCTGGCTCCAAGCGTGGGTCCCTGCGCCGTGGTATGACCGCTACGAGCGACGGGTCGAACAATACCGCTTGCCCAGCAGCGCCGCTGAGCAAGCCGCGTGGGCGCTGCAGGTCGGCGCGGATGGGCAGGCCCTGTGGGAGCAGTTGATGCAGCCCGAGGTCCCCCTCTGGTGGCGCCAGGTGCCAGCGGTCGACGCGCTGCGGCAGGTCTGGCGGCAACAGGACTGGGTCAACGACGGCCACCTCTGCTGGCGTGAGGCCGACCTGCGGCCCCCGGCGGGGGTCTTGATCCAGTCGCCCTCTGATCTTGAGGCGCACTCCAGTCAGAAACGGGGCGCGCCCTGGGTGGGCAGCAAGGTGCAGGTAACCGAGAGCTGTGATGACGACCTGCCCGCCCGGCTCACCACCATCACCACGACGCCCAGCGCCTGGCGCGACCATCAGGGCCTGCCCGCCATCCACGAGACCCTGGCAGCGCAGCCCTGCTCCCCGCCGAACACCTCGTGGATGCGGGCGACCGCGACGCCGACGGATCGTCACCGCCCAGCAGCAGCCGGTGACCCTCGTGGGGCCGGTCCCAGGTGATTCCTCCTGGCAGGCGCACGCGGGGCGGGGCTGTGATCTGGGCGCCTTCGCGATTGACTGGGAGGCGCCGGTGGCCCCCTGTCCCCAAGGCCATCACAGCCGCCTCTGGTCGGCCACCGACGCGCCCGACGCCCCCATCAATGTCGCCTGTGATCGCCATGATGGCACGCCCTGTCCCTGTCGTCCTGACGGCACACGCGCCACAACCGGCCCGCGCACGCTCAAGCTCCGCCCACGCGCCCAGCATGAGATCCTCCAGCACGTCCGTCAGGCCCAGGCCACCCCTGCCTTTCAAGAGGCTTACGCCGCCCGCGCCGCTGTCGAAGCCACCATCTCCCAGGGCGTGCGCGGCTTCGGCCTCCGCCGCGCACGCTACCTCGGTCAGGCCACAACCCATCTCCAGCATGGCTTCACCGCCGCCGCTATTAATCTCACTCGCCTCGCCGACTGGTGGGACCAGCAGCAACGCCCCCGTCCCAAACGCCCACCCGCCCGCTTTGCCGCTCTTGCTCCCGCCGCCGCCGCTGCTGGCTTTCCATAATGATGGGCACCAGAGTCATTTATTCCTGGGCTGATAGCCAAAGTCGGCTGAAGCCGACTGGATGAGAGACGTTCGCGCCCAATGGCAATCATGCTTCATCCGCTCGTGCCCTTTTCCAATCGACGCTGACGAACCGCGTGCCCGGAGGGGCACGCCCGGCCGCAGGCCCCCAGCCGCGATTTCAATCGCCCGGCTCCTCGCCCGGCTCCGGACAGCGATGGTCAGGTTCAATTGGAAACGTGCTAAAGCGCGCACGACGAGCCCCTTGCCCTCCCCGGAGGCCATTTACAGCACCGTCCCACCCGTAGGAGCATCAACCCTACGACACCATCGCCTGCCACGCAACTCTGCCCACGATTCACTGCCCCGCGCCCCACTGTTCACTGCTCACTGCCCCACTGCTCACTGTTCACTGTTCACTGTTCACTGCCCCACTGTTCACTCCCCCACATTGACACCCCCGCCGCCGTGCTACAATCGCCCGCATGCGCAACTACGAACGCTTGAGCATCCTGGTCAGCCTCGTGGTGCTCGGGCTGGCCTTCAGTTTGATCGTCGCCCTGCCAACCCGTATCTTCCAGGGAAGCTTCCTGGGCTCGCCGGTAGCAATCGTCATCAACGGGCAACTCTTCATGGCCGGGTTGCTCACCGCCCTCACCGCCATCGGGACCGACTACGCGCTGCGCGAACATCCCGGCTACGAGGCGACCGCCGGGTACGCCTTCCTCTTCTGGATCATCCCCTGCATGGTCACACTGGCCGCCGCGCTCTCCCTCCAATGGCTGGTCTCCGACCTGCGGCTGTGGGCGGCGGGCCTGATCCTCACCGGCGCCGCGCTCTCGCTCGTCATCGTCGCCGAGTACCGCACGATTGACCCCAAGGACCCGGCCTACACCCCGGCCCGGCTCGGGCTCAATCTCGTCGTCTACCTCTCGGCGCTGGTGCTCTTCGCCGGCATCTACAGCGCCAAACTGCGCAGCCTGCTCTCGGCCACCGCGATGGTCGTCCTGGCCGGGCTTCTGGCGCTGGCCCTGCTGCGCGCCGAGCGGCGCATGACGCTGCACACCTGGCTCTACGCCGCGATCTGCGCCTTGATCCTCGGCGAGGCGACCTGGGCGCTGAACTACTGGGGTGTCAGCGCCCTGGCCGGGGGCTCCCTCCTGCTGCTGGCCTTCTACTTCTTCACCGGACTGGCCCAGCAACAGTTGTTGGGCCGCTTCAGCCGCGCCATCCTCCTGGAGTTCCTCTTCGTCGTCGGCTTCGGCCTCGGCGTTCTCATCTCCCAGACCAGCCTGCGCTGGTAACCGCCCTCGTCCATACATCCACACGATACCCCTTACTCGGCGGGGCAGCGACCAGCAGTCGCAGGCGCCCCGGACGAGACCCCACAGCGCCGGTCAACGAGTCAGACTTCCGAAGTCTCGGAAGACTTCGGAAGTCTCCGACCACGCATCCACGACGACTCCTTCGCCGAAGGTCCAGAGCGTCGGTCAAGTACTCGTTACGCGGATGAGAACGTGGCTCGTAGGAACCGCTTCAGCGGTCTTCGGCACGCTGGAGGGGCGCACGGCCGTGCGCCCGTCCGACCCTGAAAGCGTCTTCACAGGATGCTTTCCAATCGTCTCGACGACCCCTTGACCGATGTTCTAAGGATGGTTGCCCCGATCCACCTGAATCCGCCCCCGCGTGCCCGGAGGGCCCGCCCGGCCGCAGGCCCCCAGCCGCGGTTTCCCCGGCTCGGCCGGGACAGGCAACCGCTGGGCTGCTTTCGCCTTGACATCAACGGCAGGGCCGAATCCGCCGCGCGGCCCGCTTTTCTGAGCAACATGACCGCCGGTCAGGCCGTGTTAAACGTTTTGTCATCTTTTCGGTACCCACGCGTAAAGCCCACGTTCATCTCGAGCTGATAACGTTCTTTTTAGAAGCCTCGGTCGCCTCGCCCTGAGTCTTAATCCATCCCACTCCCCTCTCAGCTCAGGCGGGCATCTACCCGAAGGCCTCATACCCCTCTCTTCGACGGAGCACGTGCAGGCGCAAAGACAGCCCCTCACATCCAGCGTCGCATCAGCGGACTGTGAGCCATTCCACCCACGCGTCGATCACCCTTGCGCCTGCGCGCGCCCGTCAGAAGGTGCGACGCACGTTCGGCTCACTGCACGAACAGTTCAGGGGACCTTCTGGTCACGTCAGGCCCGTCTGGGTTCTGCCAGGCTCCCCTGAGCACGCGAGCGAGCCCGGCAGAACTTATTTTTGACGTGCCCTGAGCGTGCCCTATCTCGGAGCGCGACAAGATCGGCACGGCAACGACAACGCACCTCTCTGCCCGCCGGCGAGCACAGCCATGCCGAGCCCCATCGGCTCGCCGCGCAGCGCTACGTTGAATCTTTTGTCATCCTTGCAGGGCTCGAAAATAACACCGGTTTCATCTTGATTTGGCAAGATAACTGTGATACGATAACCGTCAAAGTCCCGCTCGCCTGGACCGGCGTGCATCTGCACCCATCCCGCCCCCACCGGTTCAGGCAGGCACCGGCCCGAAAGGGTGTTCTCTCTCCACCTCTGATGGGGTCAGGCAGTCGCACGCACTGGCCTCTTACATCCACCCAGGCACCACCGGGTTTTGAGTCGCTTCAGCCAAACGACGATCTTCCCTGAGGCTGCGCGTCTCCAGTCCGCGAGGCCCACGAAAGCGCCTCCCAGAACGCGCGGCGAAGGGCTCGTCCGCCGGACCGGCAGGGTCGTTCCCCGCGTCCGGCGGGAACACCACGTCAGTGTGAAAGGTGTCGACCATGCTGACCGACGAAGCGCGCCTCCGCCATCTCGCGATCGGGTTCCCGCCATGGATCGCGCTCGCAGATATCTGCCCCAACACCTCGTGTGCCAATAGCCCGCTCCCTGACTTCACGGCCGGCTCCGCTCATTACATGCCTCCCTCCCCTGGCCCCACTCTCGATCGCGGCGGCGCTTGACCATGCTGCGGGCACCGCACCTGGCGCCGCGCGGCGCGGAAAGAGAAGGTGCGTATGAGATGACAGGTCTGGAGGAGAGAATGTTTTCCAAATTTCCATGTTGAAAGGAGACGAGGCAGTGAATGCCAAGAGATTTGCCATGCTTGCAGTGGTTGCCTTGGTGGCGGCCGTTATCTTGACAAGCGGAGGCGCACCTACAGTGCACGCTGCTACTGTCATTACGGTCAAGCCTTCCGCGTTAAACGGCTGGGGCTTTCTCGAAGAAGTCGCAACTGGTACAGGCAGCTTTGTCAATGGTCCCGCAACGCCGCCTCTGGGAACAGGCAGCACGCGTCTGACCGTTGACGCTACCGGACGGATGATACTCGGAACCCAGACTTACGCTGGAACGCGCCTCGACCAGATCACGCGCCTCCAGTACAGCACCTACCGCAGCTCAGCTGACGTTGGGAACATCCTAGTGCTCCTTGGCATAAATAGCTCAATGGTTTAGGCAGTCAGAATTCTGCCTTTGTATGTCCAGCGATAGGGTTTTGCCATCGTTCGGTTGAAGTAATCCACGAAAGCTAGCACTTTGACAATCAAGTCCGAGACGGAAGTAAAGCTACCCCGTTTGAGCACCTTGCGAGCCAGGATACTGAACCAGATTTCCACCTGGTTCATCCAGGAAGCATGCTTGGGCGTGTAGTGGAAGACAATGTGATGCGATGAGTCGCTCAGAAAAGCGGCTCGGGTGGCCATGGATTGCAAGATCCCAGACTTGCCTTTGACGCCCAGGTCGATCTGCAGGTCGGACTCTTCGGCCACGTACCGGACCAGACTTTCCGACTGATGGATGTTGAGGCCGTCCACCACGAAATGCCACTGGCGTACCTGGGGTTCGGCCGCCACTGTGGCCTGGATGTGAGCCAAGAAGTCTGCTTCATTGCGGGTTGCTCCACAGGAGACCCGCCCAATCCGACCCGTGGCCACATGGAAATTCACGATCAACGATTGCGTGCCGTGG
Source organism: Ardenticatenaceae bacterium (assembly GCA_027493995.1). Lineage (GTDB taxonomy): Bacteria > Chloroflexota > Anaerolineae > Ardenticatenales > Ardenticatenaceae > DOUV01. Next base: position 1,122,799 of record JAOSJS010000001.1, read on the forward strand.
CGGATGTACTCGAACTCCTGGCGTTCCACCCGTCCTGGTTGCATGGGCAAGTTCGGGTGCTTGCGTTCCAGTGCCTGGATGCCGGTCAGTTCATCGGTGCTGACCACCTGGTCTCCGTGTGCGACCAACTCAGGTGCTTGCTGATAAAGCTGGTTGATGTCGGCCACTTTCTCATCGAACTGTTCATCCGGTTCTTCCGGCGTCAGCCAACTCCGGATCAGATGCGGCTTGAGATGGGCGTCTTTTTAAAAGCCTCGCCGCATGCCGGGGCGAAATCTGCTCCACAATGCCGCGGCGCTGGATTTCATCGGCTATTTCGCGCCCGGTCCAATGCGTCATGGGTCGCTGAGCGTCGGCTGGCGCTTCACAGGCCAAAGCCATGATCTGCGCCACCTGCTCGGGCTGGATACGGGCTGGTGCTCCGGGGCGAGGTAAATCCTGGAGGCGGTCTTCACCACTCAGGTCTTCCAGCGAGATCGGCTGCAAAGCAAGCCAGCGTCGCCGCCACAATCGCACCGTATCCACGGTGACCTGCAGCGCGCGAGCAATTTCACTGTTGTTCTTCCCCTGCCCGATGGCTAGAATAATTCGAGCTCGCAGGGCAATCTGTTGAGGGGTTTGATGGCGTTTCACCAACTTTTCCAGGCCTTGCCGTTCGGCATCGCTCAACTCAATGGGGGTGGGTTTAGGACCATGCATGCGATCCTTCCTTTTTTCTCTACCAGCCAGCATGCCGATCCTACCCCACTCCACAACCATTGTCAATGAGATATAGATTCATTTATGCCAAGGAGCACTAGCCATCTCGCTGCAGTTCGACATAGACTACGATCTCACCGATGCCAACACTGCGTGGCAGGGCCGGCTCGTTTTTGAACCGTATCAGACGGTCGGCGGGACTGTGGGACAAAACAGTTGGCAGACCTGGAATCCACTGACTGGAAAGTGGTGGGCTTCGGGAGCGCCAGGAAATTCACTCTGCCCGCAGTCCAGCCCGTGCACCACCGCGCAGGTGCTCACAACTTGGCCGAACACTGGTCTACGCAGCGACGACGGGTTCTTATGGTTCAAAGCGGGCGGGCCGTGGTCTTCAGGGTTTGACGGCAATGTTGATGCCTTCACCATCGGCGTCAACGGCGTCGAAACGACCTACGACTTTGAGCCAGAGACACTGTGCACCACCACCTGCTATGTGAACGCCGCGACTGGGAACGATGCCTTCGGCGGCGACACGCCGGGCAGCGCGAAGAAGACGATTCAGGCAGCAGTCAACCAGGTCTTGGCTGGCGGCACGGTCATCGTGGCGGCGGGGACATACAATGAATCCGTTGTGATCGACAAATCACTCACACTGCAGTCCTCCACAGGTGCCGCGTCGACCATCATAAACGGGAACTCGGCGACCGAAAACTACTATATGGTCAGCATCGAGGCAGACAATGTTACACTGGACGGCTTCACAATTACGAACCCCTTGTATAACGCGAGCGCTGATGCCTCCGGTGTAGTCACGAACTTAGGGAAGTCCAACATCCGGATCACCAACAACATTATCCATGACATAGGCACCTCAACGCGCTCTCCGGTGAGCTTCGGCACCTTCGGTATCAACGTCGGTCCAGTGAATGGCCTCGAGATTGACCACAATACCATCTACAGTATTAAGAACAGCGATGCTAGCTCGTGGGCTATGGGTATCTTTGTCTGGGGCAACGATACGAACGATACTGCCAAGAGCATCAACATTCACGACAACGTGATTCACGACATCACCAATCCAAGTAACTTTAACGACGGCATCAACGCGGGTGGCGATTCAGCCAACGTCGTGATCAGTAACAACACGATCAGCGCCCCGATCAAGCGCGGCATTGCCACCAATGCCTTCATGGACGGCGATGCGAGTATCACCAACAACCTCGTCTCTGGTGCCTCTTCGTACGGGATCCTGTTGCGCAGCCCATTCGCCCAGTCGGTGACGTGCAACACCGTAACTGGGTCCGGCATAGGCATCCAGGTAAATGACACTTCCGCTGCCCCGACCATCAATTACAACAACATCGTGGGCAACACGACGTCGGGTCTCAAAAACCTATCCACCAACAGCGTTAACGCTGAGAACAACTGGTGGGGGGCAGCGGATGGCCCAAGCGACGCGGGTTCCGGTTCTGGTGACGCTGTTTCGGCCAACGTCGACTTCGACCCATACCTGGCCAATCCCTCAACTTGCGCCCCCGGTGACTTCGTAGGTCCCACCATCACGCTGGTAGCTAGCCCCAACCCAGCGCCGCTCGGAAACAACATCCTTGTTTTAGCCGATTTGGACGACAGAACAACCGGCAACTCGACCATAGTGTCGGCAGCGTACGCCATCGATGGGGGAATCCCGGTAGCGGCTAACGCTAAGGACGGTTGGTTTGATAGCCCATTCGAACAGGTCGAGGTGACGGTGGTTACGCCTACAGAGCCAGACGTGCTGGAGATTTGCATCAGCGCCACCGACGAAGCCGGCAACACCAGCACGGAATGCCTCTTGCTGGTATGGTACGACCCCGACGGCGGCTTCGTGACGGGCGGCGGCTGGATCGACTCACCACCCGGCGCGATGTCGATTTCGACCGACGTTGTCCTCAGCGGACCTCTGGCCGATGCTGGCTGGGGAGGCAACTTCGTCCGCGACACCTCGGTTGTATGCGATCCCAATAGCACACCCATCACCCTCGATGGCTGGGTGGCGCTGGACAACCTCACTGGGAACGGTGCTCTGCTGATTGGCCTAGTGGACAAGCAGTCGATAGACCAAAGCAACAGCGGGTCGTTCGAGGGCGCCTACGCCTATTTTGCTCGCAGAGGAACCGGTGCAACCACTCTGACTGTGGGACCTTCGGACGGTAACGCTGGTGGTGGGGAGTATGTTCAGACTTTCGCCGAACAACTTCGTGACCCGTGGGAGAACGTAAGAGTCAACTTCTCGGCCGAAATCTTCAACGGTCAGATTACAGTGACGTTCGATGGCCATAACTACGTCGACTCCTACGGCGACGTGGTAGCCACCAACAGCTGGAGCGAGTTCGAGTTCGGTGCCTACCCTGCCGTTGATCTGTGGTCGCCTGACGGTTCAGTCGATTACCAGGTCACGGTTAGCGGGTGCGAGGCGCGGCCCACCGGCAAAGCCACCTTCGGCTTCGTCTCCAAATACCAGAAGGGCGCCAATATCCCCAGCGGCCAGACCGAGTTCCAGTTCAAGGCCGGCAACCTGAACTTCCACAGCAGTAGCTACGAATGGCTAGTCGTGAATCAGAACGACAGCAACGCGCAGTTCAAGGGGTCAGGCACGATCAACGGGGACCTCGCACCAAACGGTGACGATTACAAGTTCATGCTCTGGGCGGGAGACGGAAGCCCGGACACTTTCCGCATCAAGATCTGGTGGGAGGATACCAACGGGGAGCACGTGGTCTACGACAACGGCGTCCCGCAAGCGATTGGCGGCGGCAGCATCGTCATCCACAAGAAGTAGTCAGTAGCACCCACATAGCAGCAACGGGGCGAGGCCTTCGCGGTCTCGCCTCGTCGTTTATCGTAGCTTCGATCGGGCATTCCCAACCGATCCGGCACCCAGACAGCCAGCTACCGGGCAACGAGGGTATCTGGATCGCGAACTGCGCGGAAGAGCACGAAAGGCACGAAAAACGGCCGTTCATTTTCGTGCCTTTCGCGTACTTTCGCGCAGTTCGCGATCCAAGGGCCTCCCGCCGCAACCACCTCCGGTTCTCGCCTCGACCTGGTCCGCGAACCACAGCGCGAACACCCCGCTGAGGATCAACGCGCCGCCAAGCAACGGCGGCAGGGCCAGGCGCTCGCCGAGCAGTTGGAGTGGGGTTCGGCAGCAAATCCCACGTGGCGCTGTCAACCGCAGGGAAAGCATGGCACACTCGACGGCAGTGCGCCAATGACGTATAGTTCGGGCATATGCCACTGGCGCACCATTCGCGATTAGCGCTGCGACAAGATGGTCATCATCGAAACTTCAATCTTCACCCGGCGATTGTCGGCGCTACTTCCCGATGAGGATTATCGCGCCCTGCAATCTGCGAACGATTGTCGACGAGGAATACAGGTGAATGACGAGTTGTTTGCTGAGCTGGTCGAGAGCGTGCACGAGGGCGGCAGAATCCTGCGCGGGGAGGCGACCCCGTCGCGTGAGTTCACAGTCCAGCCCCTCGACGTGAAGGCGATTCGCGAGCGGCAGGGGCTGTCTCAGACTCAGTTTGCCAGATTGCTGGGCATCAGCGTGAGGACGCTGCAGAACTGGGAGCAGGGCCGGCGGGTCCCAGAGGGGCCGGCCCGGGTGTTGCTCCTGGTCGCCGGCAAGCATCCAGATGCGATCTGGGCCGCTGTCAAGGAACGCTGAGAGGCCCGAGTGATCGAGCCAGCCCAGAACCTCTCCATAGACCATCAGTCACATCGTCGTTGTGGAGGTGGAGGTGGAGGTGGGGCCATGGTTCGTAGGAACCGCTTCAGCGGTCTGAAGCGCGCTGTTGCATCGTTCCACATTCATCCGACCCCCAGCGTGCCCGGAGGGGCACGCCCGGCCGCAGGCCCCCAGCCGCGGTTTCAACCGCTGGGCTCCCCCGCGTCGGCACACACCCTGAGGAGTGAACCCCGGCGCGACCGTCTCGCTGGGTGGACCCCGCCGGGTCGGCCGACGCCCGGCCGCAGGCCCCCAGCCGCGGTTTCAACCGCCGGGCTCTTTGCTCTCTCACCGTTCGCTCAGTCGGATTTCCACGCCCGATCCCGAATAGCCGTTCCATCCACGACCCCTCGCTCGCCGACCTCCTTGTCAGGCAGCGCCATTCAACGGAGTCGTCAAGGACGATAGCGCGGCACTCTGCCCGCGCTTTCTTCCCCCAGCACGCGCCGGTAGACCGCGCGGGTCTCCTCAGCGGTGCGCTGCCAGGAGAAGCGCGCCGCCTGGCGCGGCCCGCGCGCCGCCAGGTCGGCGCGCAGGGGGGGGTCGGCGAGCACCCGGCGGATGGCGGCGGTGAGCGCGGCGGTGTCGGCCGGCGCCACCAGCAGGCCGGCGGTGCCGACGACCTCCGGCAGGCTGGCCGCGTCGGAGCAGATCACCGGGGTGCCGCAGGCCAGGGCTTCGAGCGGCGGGAGGCCGAAGCCTTCGTAGAGGCTGGGGTAGACGAAGCAGTCGGCCGCCTGGTAGAAGCGGGGCAGGTCGGCCTCGGGCACGAAGCCCGGAAAGATGACCTGCTCCTCCAACCCCAGCGCCGTGAGCCGGGCGAAAAAGTCGTCGTAGAGCCAGCCGCGCCGGCCCACCATGACGAGCCCGACGCCGGGAAACTCGGCGCGCAGCGCGGCGTAGGCGTCGAGCAGGCGCTGTTGGTTCTTGCGCGGCTCGATCGTGCTGGCGTGGAGAATGTAGCGCTCGGGCAGCCCGTATCGCCGGCGGAAGTCGCCCAGCGCGGCCGGGGTCGCCGCCGGGCGGTAGCACGCGCCGGCCGCCTCGTAGATCACAGTGATCTTGTCGGCGGGCAGCCCGTAGGCAGCGACGGCGTCGCGCCTGGTATGCTCGCTGACCGCGATGATGTGATCGGCCGCCCGCAGGAAGCGCGGCATCATCAGGGTCAGGAAGGTGCGGTTGTAGCCCTTGTGGTGCTCGGGGTACTTGAGGAAGATGAGGTCGTGCAGCGTGAAGACCGTCCGCACGCGTCGCATCCTGGGCAACAGGTGGTCGGTGGCGTGGAAGAGATCGGCGCCGGGCGCGAGCCCATCCTGGGGCAGGCCGGTGACATGCGCTGCCAGTGCCAGGAGCCGCCAGGGCTTGTAGCCCAGCGGGACCGGCCGGGCGGGGAGCGCGGCCAGCGCGGCATCGGGACGCGCCGCGGCCGGCTCGGTGTAGAGCAGTGTCAGGCGCTCCTCGGCGGGGCTCGACGCCGCCAGCGCCCGGATCAACTCAGCGGCGTAGCGGCCCAGCCCGGCGCGCTGATGAACCGCCGGGGAGGCATCGATGGTCACATTCACGGGCGAGCCGCCTTGACCGCCGCGTAGGCATCGAGCAGGCCGTAGCCGACGTAATCGTTGGGGTGCGCGCCTGGGTTGCCGCAGCCGCCGGGTTGGAACGGGCCGGGCGCCGGACGAGCGGTCTGGGTAAGCAACGCTTCGGTCCGGTCGATGTCGCCGATCAGCGCCGGCTGCGCCGACCACATCAGCGCCACCACCCCGGCGACGTGGGGGCCCGCCATCGACGTGCCGTCGAGATAGCCGTAGCCGTTTCCAGGGAGCGCCGACAGAACGTCGACCCCCGGCGCGGCGATGTCGGGCTTGGTCCGGCCGCTGCCGTCCGCAGTGACCGGGCCGCGGCTGCTGAAGGGGGCCAGGTCGCCCCCCTGGGCGTAGGCCCCCACTGTGAAGGCTTGATCGAAGAGCGCGGGAGGCGCATCGATGGTTGCACATTGTGGCCCATCGTTGCCGGCGCTGGCGACTACGAAGATGCCGGCAGTACGGAGCGCCGCCACCGCCGCTTCGAGCGTGGTGGGCTCGCACCCTTCCAGTGGCGGGCAGCCCCAGGAGTTGTTGAGAACGTGTGGGGCCCGCGCCGGGTCACCCTGAACGAACGGGTCGCCGCCCTGAGGAAACGGTGCCAGCATGAACTGCAGGCAGGCCAGGTAGTCGGCCGGGTTGCCCAGGTTGCGCGGCAGGTTCGCACAGGCGATCCACTCGGCATCCGGGGCCACGCCGATGCCACCGTCGCCGAGAATCGTGCCGAGCGTGTGCGTCCCGTGGCCCCCCGGGTCCTCAGGCGCGGGGCGCCCATACCAGGGATCGAACCAGGCATAGTCGTTGGAACCGTGGCGCCCCACGTAGCTGTCGCGGAGTGCCGGGTGCGAGGGATCGACCCCGGAGTCGCTCTGACCGACGATGATGCCGGCGCCGCGAACGCCGAACTCTTTCCAGACCCGGTCGGCGCCGATGTCGGCGATCCCCCAGGTGACACCTGCCGGGGGTCCCGCCCCGCCGTGCAGCGGCGTCAGCGGCGCGGGCAGCGGGCGCAGGCGCGGACTCTCCAGGATTCGGTCCACGTCCGGTCGCTGGGCGATCTCCGTGCGCAGCAGGGGATCACTGCTGTGCACTTCGATGGCATTCACAAGGTAGAACGGCGTGTAGGCCACCTCGCGCCGGTCGAGGAACGCCCGCAGGTCACGTTGGCTCGCCAGGGCATGGCGGGTCAGCGTCTCGTAGACCGCGCGACCGCGCGCCTCGCGCGGCTGCACCGTTTTCAGGGCGCTCAGATCGGCCTGGTCGCGCAGGACGACGAAGAACTCGTCACCGTAGAAGCCGGCCCGGCCCGTGGATGCGGTCAGGGCGGCCACCACCAGGAGGGCGACGACGGCCGCAGCCGGACTCAAGACCCTCGGCAGGCGCGGATGGAGCCGGCTCCCGATCCAGAGCACGAGACTCACGGCGAGACCGGCCGCCGCCGCGACCGCCGCCGCGCGCAGCGCCCAGGCGAAGATGTCGCCATCCATCAGGACGAGCGTGACCTCGGCCGGGTCGAAGAAGGCCAGCGCCGCCGCGGACGCCATGCCGAGCAGCACGGCCGGGGCGCCCCAGCCCGCTCGCCGGGCGAGCGCCGCTCCGGCCCAACCCAGGGGTGGGAGAGCCAGGGCGAGCAACAGCCGGCTCCCGGGCAACGGTGTCCCCCAGGCCAGCATCGACAGCACCACGACCAGCGTCACGCCGGCCAGCCAGACATTCCAGCCGGTGCGGCCATCGTCCAACGCCCGGTCCAGGCTGGCCGCCAGTGCGCCGCCGATCACCCCAAGCAGAGCGCCCTCAATCGCCGCCAGGGTGACGTCGAGTGGCGCCCCGAGCGCACCGTAGTGGAGCCAGGGCCAGACGACGGCGATGCCTGCCAGCGCGGCGACCCCGAGGCCCCCGCGGCCGGCGGGGCCGGTGCGGGGGACGAGCCAGCCTGCCAGCAGCACCAGGAGGGCGACCCGGGCGATGCTCTCGCCGAGGGACGGCTCTTGCCCGAGGAAACGTGGCCCGGCGAGCAGGGCCATAGCCAATGCCGTCCAGACCAGCGCGCGATAGACCGCGCGGTAGCGCGGCCAGGCGCTCCGGCGCAGCCCCAGCAGGGCGGGGACGGCGACCAGCAGCGCCACAACGAGGTTGACAAGGGGATCGGCCAGGGACCGGAAGCGAAACCCGGTGACCTGGCTCACCAGGAACATGGCGAGGACACCACCCTGGGCCAGCCAGGGAATCACCATGGCCCAGACCAGCAGCACACCGAGCACGAACTGGCTCAAGCAGCCTGGGCGGGGCGGCGGCAACGATTCGGAGGAGATCGAGGCGCGGGGGGATGGCGTGCCGGTGGCTGTCATGGCGGCAAGTGTGACACAGACTCGTAGCGCTGGCAAGCAGATTGGCAGCGGCCAGGGGCCGGTCCAGGCGTCAGACTTCCGAACTCTCGGAAGACTTCGGAAGTCTCCATCACGCGCCTCCGGCGACGACTCGATCGGTGTTCTAGCCGATGACGCTGCGGATGGCGACGACCACAGCAGCCCCCACAATTGTCAGGATGACCAGTCTGGGTGCCCCACCCGGACGATGCTGTGCTTCCGGCAGCAGATGACCGGCGCCAATTGCCAGGAAGACACCGGCAAAGGTCGCGAGCAGTAACCCGAGAACCATATCCGAGAGAGTGGCGACGACCGCGATGGCGGCTCCGACCAGCGGCGCCAGCGCGTCGAGCACCAGGAACGCAGTTGCGCCAAGCCGAGATTGCCCGCCCGCAAACGCGAGCGTCACGACGTTCATCCCATCGGCAAAATCGTGCGCCAGGACTGCGAAGGCGACGAGCAACCCCACCTCTGTGTTGGTCCGGAATCCAAGCCCAATTGCCAGTCCATCGAGTGTGCTATGAACGATCAAGCCGGCCGGGGCGACCAGTCCAATCACACCGGCAGGCGGCGCTTCATGCCGATGTTCCTGGGCCTCGTGGGGCTGCTCGTGGTCACCAACCCGGTGCAGCTCTTCACCGTGCGCGTGCTGGTGCCCGAAGCTCAGCTGGTGCACGAGTGCTTCCAGCCCGACAAATATCAGATAACCGATGACCGCTGCCACGCCGGTCAGGGCGAGAGTCCCCGTCTGCTCGCCGATCAGCGCTTCAGCCTCCGGAAGGAGGTCGGCGAGCGCAGTCGCGACGACGACGCCGGCAGCGAAAGCCATGAACAGGTGAAGGCGGTGGCGTAACCGCAGCGCCGCGATTCCACCGAGCAGCGTCGAGAAGAAAGGGAGGATTGCAAATATCGCCCACACGGGAGACTTACCTCTGGAACATGGGTCACGTCGTCGTTGCGCGGGTGAGACCATGGTTCGGAGGCACCGCTTGAGCAGTCGGAAGCGCACTGTTGCCCCGTTCCACCTGAATCCGACCCCAGCGTGCCCGGAGGGGCACGCCCGGCCCGCCCCGAGGGGCGCCCCCTGACGCCGACCCTGCCTGAGGGGCACCCTGTCGGGGGGCCGGCCCCCAGCCGCGGTTTCAACCGCCGGGCTCCTCCGCGGCGGCACAGGCCGCCCGACTGCCTGGCTCCGAACCCGAAACCGCCTTCACCTGGAAGATCGGGCCGCTCTCCAGGGTGTGGCCCGTCTCACAGTGGTGGCACCGGGAAACCATCAAGCGTGCCAGGCCTGGCAAAACGAGCGCCCCTCTTCGACCGCGACCCCGCACGCCTGACAGCCACAACCGTCCGGATGGAAGTGCGTGATCAGCCGCTCAGCACTTCGCCAGAGTATATCCTTATCGCACACTTTCTGCAGATGAGCAAGCACGTTCTCATCCGCGAGTTGAGAGCAGTGGGCTCGGCCAGAAGCGGGGTACCACGGCTCCTACTCCCCCCGGCCGGTGGGCGATGAGACGAGTACTCGCAGGTAGTTGATGATGTTCCACCGATCCTCAGGGCGAATGGCCTCGCCCTGGGCCAGCATGGCTGAGCCAGGAATCCCATTCGTGATCCAATCGAAGATCGCAGCATCCGTGTGCAATGGAACGTGAACCTGTAGGTCGGCCGGGCCCGGATTCAGTCCTGCCGCCGCCGGGCCATCACCACGACCGGTGGCCCCGTGACAGGCAGCACAGTGCTGGCCGTAGAGCACTCTCCCCCGGGCGATTGATGCGTCCGTGGGTGGGACTGGATTGGTCGTGGAGGCCGCCGCGCCGGACAGGGCGGTGAGATCCAGGGCCTGGAGGCCGCCGGTCACGAGCAGCAAAATCCCAATCGCCAGCACCAACACCGAAAGGGCGACGAACTCGCGCTGGCGGCGCAGCCAGAACGAAAGCAGCGTAACACCCAGCCCCACGCCGATCAGGCCCCACCCCAGCCAGTTCCCCAACCCGCTCCCCCAGTCTCATTGGCCGCCGGTTGCACGCTTTGGTCAACCGTCAGATCGTAGCGCGTAAACAGGTCATAGCCATCGGGGCGCTGGATCTGTAGTTCAACACGCCAGCGACCGGTGATGCTCAGAAACGCGCCTTCGGCCACGTAGTGACCGCCTCCCTGTGGCTCGGCAGTTGCCTCGCTCGCCCCAAGACTCGGATCGGGCGGTGTGAACTGCAGGCGGACCCGCCGGGCGTTGTCGTAGGGATCGCCGCTGGCATCCGTCAGCACAACCTCAAAACGAGCGGGACCTGGACGCGGCGGACGGATGGTCAGGGCTGCACGGAGCGGCCCCACTGTCTCTCGCAGGGTGAGCGCCGCCGTCTGGCGGGCCTCGAGGGCGCTCTTGGCCGGGCCAAGCCCGGTCAATACGCCCACCACCGCCAGCACCACGAGGCCCGTCACCGTCTCGGCCCGCAGGGTGCGAACAAAGCCGTGGCGGGCCGATTCAGCCGTGCCGAGGCGCCGGCGCCAGTGGAGCAGGTTCAGCCCTGCCAGCCCCAGCAGTGGTACGAGCAGAACCAGCTTGACCAGCAGAGTCTGCCCGTAAGCCGTCGCGCGCAAGGCTTCGATCGAGCCGACGTGGAGCCAACCACTATACAGACCCGTGATGATCAACGCTGCAACGGACGCGATCCCCAGGACTGAAAAGCGGCGCACCAGCATGCCAAGTCCGCGTTCCCAGCGGTCCGGCGGCGCCGAACGCAAGGCAGGAACACTCACGATCAGGAAGTGGACAAGCCCGCCAATCCAGAGACTTGCCGCCGCCAGGTGCACCCAATCATTGAGCACTGCAGCCGCCCGGTCTTCTTTCACCGCAGCACTGTGGCTGAGGGCTGTGGTCGTGGCGAGCAACCCACCAGCGAGCGCGAGTCCCAGGAGGAGAAGAAGGCGATCACCGCGTCTCACGGCGCGGTGGGCCACAACGGCCAACAGTTCCAGAAGAATAACGCGGAGAATCCAGTCGCCTCCGAAGCGGCTCTCCAACAACAGGGCACCGAGCGTACGCAGCGAGCCAAGTGCCTGAAGCTGAGCGAGCAATGCGAGGAGGGCGCCCCCTCCCAGCAGACCCAGCCCAACCGCCACCATCCGGCCAAGCCGGCGATCACCGGACTCAGGCGGCAGGCGGAGCGTGGCCCGGACGGGTCCCCAGAGGGCCAAATGCATGCCGAAGCCGCCCACGACGAGGGCTCCCCCGATCAACGCCAGCACCCGCGCCAGCACATCGAGCGGCCGCGCCTCGCCGAAGTTCCCTGGTTCAGGGCCGGCGCTGGTAGCGACTTGAGGCGTTGCCACCCCGCGCCCAACGATGAAGGGATAGACGCCCCGCGTCAGGTGACCATCCACCGCGGAGAGCGCCCGCCAGGCGACCGTGTAGACCCCGGGGTCAAGCCGCGGCAGTGCCAGGCGCATGACAGTCGCGTCCGCGGGATCAACCCTGGCCTGCGGAGTGGTCAGTCGCTGCCCCGCGGCGTCCAGCAGTTCGATCGCGCTGCCCGTCGCCTCCAGCGCTTCGCTAAACTCGAGGATGATCTCGGGCGGCGCCTCTGGATGAACCGAATTCGGCTCAGGTGTCGCGCGCAACAGGTTGGCGTGCGCTGCGGCCTGCCCATGAACGAACACCAGCAGCAACGCGGCCAGCAGGACCGCGCGGTGCATCCACCTCTTCATAGTCATCAGCATCCTTGAATGTTACCGGCGCACCAGCGCCACGCCGCCAACGATCACTCCCAGTACGCCAGCCACCAGACCGATCAGCCCAAAGAGCCGGGCGCTGTCGGCGGCCTGCGTTGCCGCAACCGCCTGGCCCTCGAGGTCACTGGCCACGCTGACCGGCTCCGGGAACTGCAGTGCCGCCACAGGATCGACGTCACCGAACTTGCCATCCGCCGAGTTGAAGCGCTCGGCGATCTGAGTGCCGCTGATCTCGCCGGTGATTTGGAAGATGTAGCTGCCGGGGCGCGTGGGGATGATATCCGCTGTGTAGGCGCCTGGCTGACCGAATCGTGGCCGCAGTTCCAAGGGCATGCTTTTATCGCCGTAGATCACGTCGGCCTTGAGCGCCTGCTCTAATCCGCTGACCGGTTGCGCGTCGGCTGTCGTCATGACGCGCAGATCTAAACCGTTGGGCTGCTCGACCAGTGCCGGTTCCTCGCGCCACCCAACGATGAACGTGAAAGGGCCAACGTCGCGATGCTCATGCGCGAGGGCTGTGCCGAGCAGCGTCAAGGTCAGAAGAAAGGTCAGCATCAGAATAACGCTGATGCGCCGCACGCGCGGGTCAATCGAAAGCACGTGAACACCTCCAAGAGAGCAGAATGAGTCGCGGAATACGGGATAGGCAGCAACGCGCCACCGGGGGACGATGCTGTGGACAGACGCCACCGATCCGGGTGGCGCGTGCTGGTGCGTCGATTACGGCTGGGGTTGGAGGGGTATCACGCGAAACGCGGCGGGCGCCACAGACGCCATGAGAGGAGAAGGGAGAGAAGCGGGAATACGCGCCGCCCAAGTCTGCTCCACATACCGGGAGCGGCCAGCAGAATCCCCGCAGCGAGCAGGCCGACGGCGGTCAGCAGGACTGTCTCCGGCCCGCCAGGCGGCACACCGGGGGCATAGGCGAACCGGTCCAACAGCGTTCCCGGAAGGGAATTCGCGGTCCCCAGTGCCGTTGGACCGCGATCAAACACCCAGTGCACTCCGTGAGTATGGTTCGATGAGACGCCAGGCACACAGAGCAAGGGCATAGCCAGGCCAAGCCAGAGCAAAATGAGAGTGTGGAGTACCCAACGCCCGATCACTCGCTGCATGCAATCACCAGAATCGCTGCAACCTGACAATCATGATCACTATTATAAAGATACGGCCGAGTGTGTCGAGTTGGATGACCAGGATTCGTGTTGGGCGAGGGAGCTTCTCGACCATATCGCCTTACACGATCCTCGTCTGGCACAAACTCGCCTGCGTTTGCGGGCTGCGAGTCAGGGCGCGTAGTCGCCGCGGCTGCTCACGCGTCGTCAGGTCACACCCGTTCCTGGTCCCTACGTTGGTCTGCTGTTCGTTCGCTATGACAGGTGGGGGCACGAGCGCTTCCGAGGGGACCTGAGCCTGATCCAAGAAGCAGCGGACAAGATGCCGGCCTGGTCTGAGGTTCGGAGAACCGGTGGAAACGGGCGGCGAGCAGGGAGGAAAGGCCGGCCGAGGTTCCAGGGCCCATGGCGCCGGTGAAGGAGTCAGACTTCCGAAGCCTCGGAAGACTTCGGAAGTTTTCGGCCACGCGCCCCGGCGACTCCTTGACCGATGTTCGAGAGAAGAGGCTACAGGCGGAGAGCAGGTGCCCGCGCCCACGCACGTGCAACACGGGAACGTTTTCTGGCGGCTTCTCCAGGCTCAGCCGGCCCGCGGCCTCTGTGCCGATACGCCGGGGCCACTGTCGCAGCCGGATCCCGGGAACGTTCGGCCCAGGGTGCGGGCAGGCAGCTTTCAGAGCCTCCGGCGCGGAAGGGGAGACGTCCACGAGCAAGGCGGGGGAACAGTGTCGAATGCAGGTCGCCGAAACCGGAGAGAGACCGGCCAGGAAGGCATCAGACCACCCGGATCACCGCTTCAACCAGCTCGATGATGTTCGAACCTGGGAGCCCCTCGCGCCGGGGCCGTTGACACCCCTCGACGGGCGAGGGCTCGAGCATCAGTGATCGCGTTGTCACGCTCTGGCCGCGGGCGCCTGATCCTCGCCTGCCCCCGTGCCTCTGACCCAGCCCTGGGGCTGCTCCACCGCCCGCCCCTCACGTTCCAGCTTGATGAGGTGAGCGAGGAGTGAGTGCTCGGCCAGACCGTACACCGCGGGACTGACGTCGGTGTAGACCCGAGCCACCAGCGCCTGCAACGCTTGAGGCTCATCGCTCAGCACGTCCAACAGACTGGCTTCTCGTTCCAAACGATGCGCGATGTAGTAATCGAGCAGCGCCATCGGCTCGCGAACAATCGGCCCGTGGCCCGGAGCCATCAGCCGGGGCTCGAGCGCGCGAAGCCGGTGGAGCGTCGCCAGGTAATCGGCCATGTCGCCATCGGGCGGAACGATCACCACGGTGCCCTCCCCGGACACCGTGTCGCCCGCGATCAGCAGGCCATCGTCCGCCCGCCACAGACAGAGGTGGTCACCCTTGTGCCCGGGCGTCTCCAGAACCTCGAAGCCTGCCAGGCGATCCCCCTCGTGCACGGGGTGCCAGGGCGGGCCGTCGAGAGAAGGCATACCGGCGACGGTCGCCAACTCCTGGCGCAGGCGCTCGCGCCCGGCGATCCAGCCTCGCTGCCCCTGCGCACGGTAGAGCGCCGCGACCCCTGCCATGTGGTCGATATGGCCGTGCGTCACAACGATCCCGGCCAGTGGCAACTTCAAGTTACCGAGCACCTCACCGATAGCCGTGAGTGCCTCGGGCGCGGGGGTCGGTGGGTCAACAACGGCGGCCCCCTCCTCGCTCTGGATGATGTAGCAGTTTGTCCGCGCCCCCAGCAGTGCGTGCGGACTCATCTGCGGCAGCCACCATACCCCGAGGCCGATCTCCTCAGCCATAGCACCCCCTTCTGATCAGTCATCGGCGACCGGAGGCCGGAACGGCCCGGCAGGCCGCCCCTACGACAGCCAGCGCCTCGCCATGAAATCGTTTGCTTTCCTACTCTATCATCGATCAGCGACTTCTGTCCACTCACTACGCCTCTGAGCCAGGGCGGCTCCCCAGTCAGCGAGGCGCGCAGCGCCACACGAGAGCCAGGGCCGCGGGGGCGGGGACCGCGTGCCGCCTGGGGAGCGGGCCACCAGGGGCCCCTCCCATAGCCCACCCTCCCAGCCTGTCGGGGCGGGTTTTGCCTGACGCGTCGCCCCGCAACCGCGATCCGGTCGGGGCTCGGCCGCCACCCGCCTCGATCCTCCGAACTCCCCAGGCAACGTCCCCCAGCCTGTCGGGGCGGGTTGTGCCTGAGACCTCGCCCGGCAGGCCCGACCCGGCCCGTGCCGCGCCGGCACCAACACAGTTCCCCGCACCCCGCCCTGGCAACGTCCCCCGGCCGTCGGGGCGGGTTGTGCCTGAGACCTCGCCCCGCAGTCGCGATCCGGTCAGGGCTCGGCCGTCGCCCGCACGGATCCTCCACAACCCGCCCTGGCAACATTCCCCCAGCCTGTCGGGGCGGGTTTTGCCTGACGCGTCGCCCTGCAGCCGCGATCCGGTCGGGGCTCGGCCGCCGCCAGCACGGACCCTCCGAAACCCGCCCTGGCAACGTCCCTCCCTCGCCAACAGCCTCGCCGATGGCCTTGCCCTGGGGCGGGGTGCGGACCACCCTACACCGCGCCGATCCGCCCCGATCGCCCCCGTCTGGCCCGCGACGTCGCGCCGCACAACCCGCCCCGACAAGGTGGGACAGCCCTGCCCCATCACTGCCCGGCGCCACCGTCACCCCCAGCCTGTCCTGAATGGGTAGGCTGACCTTGTTCATCCGTCGCACCCATCACTGCCTGGCGCCGCCATCCCCCCCCGGCTGTCGGGGCGGGTTTTACCTGACGCGTCGCCCGCAGCCTCGATCCGGGCGGAGTTCGGCCGCCGCTAGCACGGATCCTCCACAACCCGCCCTGGCAATGTTCCGGCCGCGCCTCACCGGGTCACTGGCCCAGCGCCCCTGACGCCGCGCTCACCCCTGGCGCCCCGACCCACCGCCGGCGCCGCGCTGGCCCTCGCCCCCACCACGGGGCGAGCCGCCCCCGCCCGCGTGACCGCCCGGGAGCACCTCGGGGCTGCCACCCTCCCGGCCCCAAGGCGCGCCTTCACGGCCAGACCCCCACCGCCTTGGCCCGCCGTGGGCGCCGGGCTGCCGGGTGAGACGCCCTGCGTCTGAGCAGGGACGTGCGACACTCCTTCGCCGTATCTCACAAGCCGCGAAGAGACGCTTGACACCTCTGCACACCCCCTCCCGGAGCCAGGTGCCTCGCATGCGGACTCTCCGGTCCCTGACACTCGAACCCTGAACACACAGAGAGCGGGCCGCCCTCACAGACGGCCCGCTCCCCGCTCAGGCGGGCATCAAATGGAGGACTTGCCCGTCCCGGTTTCGATGCGTTTCCAGGCCGCCACCACGGCGACCGTCACGATCGCGGCGATGATAAGCTCGGCGATCGCCTGTGGGATGATGGTGGGGATGACAGCCACCGGCAGCAACTTGACCAGCACCGCCATGCCGAGCACCAAGACCGTGTTGGTCAAGGTCCCGACGACACCGGCCGCCGCCAGCGCCAACACCTCATTGTTGCCCCGAAGCGAGGCGTAGGTGAGGTAGGCGGTCACGCCGATCCAGATGCGCGGGAAGACGGAGACGAGCGGGTTCTTGAAGAGCGGCGAGGTGGCCTGCAGAAAGCTGAAGAGGCCGAAGATGGTTCCGATCAGGCCACCGACCAAAGGTCCCTCGAGGACGCCCCCGATGATTGCCGGTACATGCATGATTGTCGCGCTCCCGGAAACGTTCGGAACTGGAATAAAACCGAGCCTGGTCACACCCAGCAAAATAGCGATTGCTGCCAGAATGCCCGTGATCACAATCTTGCGGACCGACATCACCGGTTGCACCTCTGCACGAGCTGATTGCATGTGTCCCTCCTCCAGGGAAGAAGAAAAATGAGAGATCAAGCCTGGTCTGCTCTGCCCGCCTCACGGTCGGGCGACCGTTCACCCGGCGTCAATCTGGCCGCGCTCACCTCCTTTCACCAACTCACGCGCCGCAGGCACTCCATGCAGGGTCTCCGCCGCCCGCACACCACGCACAATGGCCTCGGCCATGACCTCGGCGGCCGCGGACCCGATCGCGCTCAAGTTGCCCTTCTTGTCGCCCGTCGAGAGCGCGAAGATGGTATCGCCGTCCACCAGCGTGTGCACCGGACGAATGGCGCGGGCGAACCCATCGTGCGCCATCCCCGCCAGCATCGTGAGTTCGGCTTTGTCGAGGCGCGCATCGGTGGCAACGACCCCGAGGGTGGTGTTGTGGATGAAGTTGAGCGCCGTCTGGGCGAGACTGCCGCGCAAGGCGTGCGCCGTATGGACGAAGCCGCCCACGACAGGGCGGCGCGTTCCGGCAATGATGGTGTTTTCCTCGGGGTCCACGACATCGCCGAAGGCATTGACCGCCACCAACGCGGCCACAGTGATCCCTTTGCCGATCCGCACGCTGGCACTACCGAGCCCACCTTTAGAACAGTAGGCCGGCCCCAGGAGCTTACCGACGGTGGCACCGGTCCCCGCACCCACGTTGCCCTGGGCGACTTTGTCGCGGCTCGCAGCCTGACAGGCGGCGTAGCCCGCTTCGGGCCCCGGGCGGTGCCGGGCATCACCGATGATCAAGTCGAAAAGGACCGCAGCCGGCACGATGGGGACGCGGGCCACACCGGTATCCACCCCGTGATGGTGCTCTTCGAGCCATCGGACGACACCGTCGGCCGCCGCCAGGCCAAACGCCGAACCACCCGTAAGCAAGATTGCGTGAACGGTATTGACCAGACGACCGGGGGCGAGGAGGGCCGTCTCGCGGGTCCCAGGCGCCGCGCCGCGCACATCCACCCCCGCGCAGGCACCCTGGGGCGTCAGTACGACGGTGCAACCGGTCGCGGCCTCAAGATCAGTGGAGTGACCGACCAGCAGGTTGGGAACGTCGGTCAGCGAGTCGTTCATCGGTAGGTGCCCGGCGTGAACATGGAAAGATTGACGGTTAACGGGTCGCGCGCGTGTTGATCGACCGCTCGCTTCTTACAGGACCCAACCTATTGTACCGCGAGCCACGCTCGGAGACAACCACCCCGGCATGGAACTTTGCAAGCCGCGCCGGTATCTGCCGCCTGCAGCAAGGACAAAAAGATGAAGGTGCGAGGCGAACCGGATTCCTCGCACCTTCGTCGTCGTGGGACTCTCCTGTTTCTTGTACTCGCGCCAGGCCGCAGGATGCCTATCACGGGAATCCCGCGGAGAGCAGTCCGTGTCGCGGCCGGTCCTTCAGCCGCCCCGTTCAGCCAGCTCGCGCCGGATCGAGCGATAGCAGCGCTGCAGGTACTCCTCCAACCTGGTCCAGTCGCCTTCGACGTCGGTGGAAGTCTTCCCGGTGATCAAATCGACAGTGTTATTGGCCAACACGCGCCACTCGGCCGACTCACGGGCCTGGGCCGGAGAGAGCCCGAAGATCGTGCTGTGCAACTCGGTGAGAGCCTGGATCAACTCGGTCTTGTCGGGCCGGCCGGCCAGGCGGCGATGCACATCGTTATACCGCACCTCCAGGGCCGCGACCTGCCCGGGATCGAAGTCCAGGCCTGAATGGCGGCGCGCCAGGCGGTAGAACTTCTCGTAGAACGCCTGCACGACCTGCGTCTCGTGCTCCACGGGAACCCACGCGATGGAGGCGCGGGTGACATAGGAGGCCGCCAGCAAGGAGACCGGAAAAGGAATCCGGAACTGCTCCTGGCATAGCGCCACAAGCAGCCGCAACAGCCTCACCCAGCGGTGGTCGTAGTAGGCCCGCCAACCGGCCGCTTCAAAGTACGCGACACGGTCGGGGTCGAATTGAAAGCTCGTCGTAGGGCTCCGGCTCATCGAGGGCTCATCCCTACTGGTCCCGGGATACCTCACTCACGCCAGCCGGGCGCCCGGCCCGGTCGTGACGTTCCGCCGGGCTCAGCAGGTGCGCCCCCAACAAGCGCGCCAGGCCCTCCCCCCTGCCGCATGACAACGTTATGATTCCACTCGAAAAAGGGGCGCGCAATCGGCGCGAGAACGTTCATCCAGGGTTTGGTCGTACGGACTTTCCACTCGTAGCGGACGGTCGTGATGGGACCCTCCTGGGAGAGTTGCCAGCGCCCCGTGCCCTCCAACTCGCCGCTGGCAGCCCCTTCGAGTGCGACCGGTCGCTCGATTCGCGTCGTGCGCATATCAAAGACCAGCCGGTAGGGGAGCTGGCTTTTCCAGGTGTAGCGTCGCAGGTGGCCAAGACCGTTCTCATCGCCTTGTTCAAGGTCGACAACGCGCTCGACCCCCTTCCACCAGGTCGGCCAGCGCTCCGAGTGGTAGATGGCCTCCCAGACAGCCTCGATCGGTGCATCAATCTGCCACGTCGTGATGAATGTGTAATCTGCCATCGCACTCCTCCTGTTCGCAGCCGGGTTCCAGCCCGACGGCTCGCTCGACTGTTTTAGATCACTTCGTCCTGGTCACGAGTTATCACTGCCAGAACCGCTACGGTCGCTGCGGCGGCCCCCGGCGATGACCGGCGGCGGTGGGCCGCACAGTCAGATCACGGAAGCGGCCAGGACCGCCTTGAGAATCCTCCCCAGGGACATGTGCCTCGCAAGCTCCTGGTCCCCGAGCACGACCCGGATGAGCGCCGTCTTGAGATCAGCGCGGCGGCCCGCCGCACCGACCAGAAAGTTGAGGCAGATCCGATTCAGGCACAGGTCTCGGACCCGGTTGCAAAAGAGGAACAAAGATTGAAAGTGCTGCCGCAATCGCCGGTCGTAGGCCTCGAGGTTCTTGCGCGAGAGATCGCCGGTCGAGAACATCCAGGCGAGATGCTCGGCTGCGATCTTGCCAGACTCCAGCGCGTAGTCAACGCCCTCGCCGCTCAGGGGGTTCACCAGTCCGGCGGCCTCGCCCACGAGCAGCGCCCGCTCGCCGAAGGTCGGCGCAGTGGCGAAGTCCACCCTCAGGGGATAGCCTTTGACCGGGCCCACCTGGTGCGCCGAGGCAAGCATCCGCTCGAGCGACGGGCTGTGGACGAACGCGTCGAAAGCCTGGCGCGCCGAGATGGCCGTTCGGCGTCTGGCCGTCCGTCCGGCATAGACGCCCGCACCCACGTTGGCCGATCCCTCCGAAAGCGGGAAGACCCAACCGTAGCCGGGCAACGGGACGCCATCGAAGCGCAACTGGATCCGATCGCTCAATTCGGACATGCCCTCGAAGTAGGTCCGCGCCGCGACCATCATCGGCGGCGTCTCCCGGAGAATGCCCATGCGGATGAGTAGTTTGATGCTGGCGCCGGTCGCGATGATGGCCATCCGGGCCTGAAACGAGACCGTGCCACCCGCGTGCTCCCCTGTGACCACGACCCGGTCCGCACGCTGCTCCACAGCGCCGACGGGGATCCCACCGGCCAGCTTCGCTCCGCTGGCCAGGGCCCGTTCAAGGACGGTATTGTCGAGGATCATCCTGGGCACGACCAAAAGATCGTCGGGCATCCCGGCCATCTCAGGGATCCGGGCCGTCACCGAGCGCCCGTTGGGCGAGAAGATCTCCAAACCTCGGATCCGGCGCCCGACCCGCCGCAAGTCGCTCAGGATGCCCATGTCGCCGAGGACGGCCAGGGCCCGCGGGGTCAGGCCATCCCCGCAGGTCTTATCGCGCGGGAAGTCGGCTTTGTCGAGGAGCAGGACGTCGAGACCCTGCCTGGCCAGGTAATGCGCTGCGGCCGCTCCACCCGGGCCGGCGCCTACTATCGCGACGTCGTGGAGATCATTCACAATCGGAACCTCTCGCGAATCAACACCGCCTGTTGGGACGGACCAACCGCTGCGGTTTCACTGCCGGCTCTGCTCTTCCTCGCAGCGGCGCTCAAGCACCTGCTGAAAGATAGTGTACTCATCCGCCGCTCACTTTCCAGCCCAAAAAGGGGTCACTTTTTGCTCAGTTTTCCGGCGCCTGTGGGCCAGGCGAGCGCCGGGCGCCCAGCACAACGCCCCACCGGGGGGACCCGGTGGGGCGTTGAATATTCGCAGAGGATCGTCGCTCTGTCGAGCCCGGGAGGGCCGTTGCCCTCTCCGCCGAAAGGCTATGACGTGTTGCGCGTGTGTCCACCGCGCTCAGGCCGCCCGGCGCTCCTCCGGGCGCGATTCCTTCGGCACACGAATCTGGATCTGGCCGTCGCGGACCATCACCTCGTAAATCTTGAGATCGATCTTCGCCGGTCCTTGAGTGACCCTTCCCGTCTGGACGTCGAAACAGGAGCGGTGCCACGGGCACATCACCTCGTGGTTCTCGAAATGGCCCTCCGACAGCGGACCGTAGCGGTGGGTACAGAACTCCTGGAAGGCGTAGAAGCGGCCGGCGAGGTTCGCGATGGTCATGATGTCACCATCCAGTTCGACGCGGAGCGTCTCGCGGTCGCGCACGCTGTCGGCGTTCGCCACCGGAACGTAGCCGTCGAGCGCCTCCGCGGCCGAGACATAGATGGTCTGGCGCGGCGTATCGGTCTCCCGCCGGTAGCGGCCAACCCCGATGCCGTCGTCGTAGACAAGGGTCCCGCCAAGATAGCCGGAGACGGCCAGAATCCCAACCCCACTCAGGGAGAAGATCAGTGGCACCAGCGGGGTTGTGGACTCATTCAGGGCGCCGGCCCGCAAGCCGGCGTTGATGGCGTACAGGCCGATGGCGGTCAAGTTGAGCACCATGTGGTAGGTTGCCGTCTTCTTCGCGGGGTTGTCGGCGCGGATGTCGGCCCAGTCGACCAGGCCGGGGACGGCGGCCATAAGGGCCATGATCAGGCCGAATACCAGCGTGGTGAATGCGCCCCAGACCAGGGGGTTGGAGGGTCGCACCAGGACGGTCGCGAGGTCGAACAGCAGGCTGAGGACGAACAGGCCAATCGGGAAGTGGACCAGGGCAGAGTGCAACGGATAGTTGAGCCGCTTGCCCTGCAACAGGTCCTTGATCATGGAGTACCCTCCTACGCCGGCGGGATGCGCGCACCACCGGCCTCGGCGATCCGGCGCCACTTCTTCTTCGACAACCGCGCCACGTTAATGCCGTAGCCGTAGATCATGATCTCGCCGAGGGAGCCGGACACGAGCAGTAGTAGCGTGCCCAAAATCGACAGCACGAGGGGGGTGTTTGGAACGGCAGTGGCGTCGAGTGCCGGGCCCAGCCGCAGCCCGAGGTTCACCGCCCACACGACCGTCACGATCAGATTCAGGCTCATATGGTACAGCCCGATTTTCCAGGCCGGTTTCTCCCGCCTGATGTCGGACCAGTCGGCCAGGCCGGTGGGGATGGCGAACAGCGCGGCCAGCAGACCCAACAGGATGCCATAGAACGACGTCCGGACGACGGCGTTGCCGCCGACGCCGAGACGAGAGAGGATATCGAAGACGAGCGCTGCCGGCCAGAGTGCTGTGGGGATGTGGACGAAGATCGGATGCAGTGGGTGCTTGAGCCACTTGCCCTGCAGGAAATCTTTCACCATGATGCCTCCGCTGGGCGGTTCCTGCCCGCGAGAAAGCACGAGTTGTACCAGTGGCAGTGCACGGAATTCGGTTGCAATTCTTGGGCGAGGCCGCCTGGAGTTCCGGAGGCCACCGATGCCCCCTTCACCCCCTCCTTCCAGGGCCCAACGCGGCTCGCCCTCCCCAATCGACCTGAGTCGGAACGGAGATCATACGATGACTTCCAGCCGGCCCGGCAACACCGCGATCAGCAGGCGCTCGGCATCCTCACTGACCAGTTCGCCATCGACATGGACCGGCAGCGGCTGAGCACAGGGAATGGCCACCCGGCGAAAGCGAACAAGCCGGATCGCCGGATCGCTCGCGTGCGTTCCACGCATCACCTTCGGAAGCAACGTCACGATGCGCCACACCGGGATGGCCTCAACGATGCCCATGTCCAACAGGCCATCGTCGAGTTCGGCGTGCGGCGTCGTGTAGAAACCGCCACCGCTACGCCGGCTGTTCCCAATGGCGATCATCAGCACCTTCTGCGCCAGGGAATGTTGTTCGCCGGTCTCCGATTCCCGGCGCAATTCGACGTGGGCCGGCGCATAGTGGCGCAGGGCACGGAACACGGCGACAAGGTAGAGTGGCACACCCCGCAAGCGCTTGATCTTGTGACTCTCGAGGTTCACCTGGCCCTCGAACCCGATACCCACGTTATTATCGAAGTAGCAGCGCTGGACCCTGGCCCCTGATTGCCATTCGACCTGGCCGAGATCAACCCGGCGGGTGCGGCCCGCGGCAATGGCCTGGGCGGCCGCATCGACTCGCTGCGGACAACCGGCCATCGCCGCAAAATCGTTGCCGTTGCCGATCGACAGAACGCCTGGAGGACCCACAACCTCGCCGGGCGGTGTCGCTTGCGCCAGACCATTCACAACCTCACTGACGGTCCCATCGCCGCCCGCAGCGACCACGACGCGATACCCCGCCTGGCGAGCGTGACAGGCCAGTGCGGTGGCCTGTCCGGCGCCACTGGTCCGCGCCAGATCGAAGAGCACCCCCGCTGCGTCGAGTGCCCGGAGAATTCTCTGTTCTGTCTGCGCGCCCTTGCCGCGGCCCGCATAGGGATTGAGAATCACTTTGACACGATCCATGGTGACAATTTCCCTGCCGGAGAGAGCGAGGACTGACGTGGCCCCTGCGGCTCTATAAGACCGATCCTTTGCGCATCCACCCTATCGCTGTCGGCCCAACCGTGGCATACTATGGGCGGTACCACCGTGCGCCAGGCGGCGCGAGCGCGCGCTCCCCTGATGCGCCCCATAGAGCAACCACCAACTGGCGTCCGCTCCCAGGATACCGCCACCGGCTCGGCTGTCAATCACGCCCGAGGTACGGGCCAACTGCGTGGGGGAGCGCAGGGGAACCGGCGAAGGCCGAGATGCCGCTCAATGACA
Organism: Ardenticatenaceae bacterium; assembly: GCA_027493995.1. Classification (GTDB taxonomy): domain Bacteria; phylum Chloroflexota; class Anaerolineae; order Ardenticatenales; family Ardenticatenaceae; genus DOUV01. Next base: position 1,146,933 of record JAOSJS010000001.1, read on the forward strand.
TCGATAACGAGAAAAGGGGGCGCCCAACACTCGCGGCCGCTCCCGGGGCGCGGGCACGGACGATTCCTGGCTACCCTGCTGTGGTTGCTCATTTCAACGGTGGCTGCGATTCAAAAATCCTCGCGCAAGGGGGTCTGGTATGAAAGTACTCATCATCAACCACGCGGAAGTGCACCAACTGCTTCCGATGGACGAATGCATGGATGTGATGGCAGAGGCGTTCAAAACGCTGAGCCGTGGCGCTGCCCTCAACCCTCTGCGCCACGTGCTCTGGCTGCCGGACAAGGCCGGGGTACTGGGCATGATGCCTGCCTATCTCGGAGACATCAAGGCGATAGGGGCGAAGGTCATCAGTGTCTTCGCCGGCAATCAAGGCACCGGGTACGACTCACACCAGGGGATGGTCCTGCTCTTCGAGACGGAACACGGTCGTCCGATGGCGATTATTGACGCCAGCGCCATCACGGCCATACGTACGGCGGCGGCCAGCGGCGTCGCGACCCGATTACTCGCCCGCCGGGACGCGGGGGATCTCGCTATCCTGGGCTCCGGGGTCCAGGCGAGGATGCACCTTGCGGCCATGCTGCTCGTGCGACCGGCCAGGCGAGTGCGCGTGTGGAGCCGCACCGGCGAGCATGCCCACACGTTCGCGCGCCGAGAATCGGAGCGGCACGGACTCGCCATCGAGCCGATGGCAACCGCCCGGGAGGCTGTGGCCGGTGCGGACATTATCTGTACCACGACGGCGGCGGCAGAGCCAGTGCTGCGAGGTGAGTGGCTCGCGCCAGGCACACACATCAACGCCGTGGGGTCGAGCGTGCCGTTCATGCGCGAACTCGACACGCTCGCCGTGGTTCGGTCGCGCCTGTTTGCCGACCGGCGCGAGTCAACCCTGAATGAGGCCGGTGAGTTCCTCATCCCGCGGCAGGAAGGGGCTATCAGCGACGATCACATCCAGGGCGAACTCGGAGAGATCCTCCTCGGCCACGTCCATGGACGGCGGTCGCCTGAAGAGATCACGCTGTTCAAATCGCTCGGCCTGGCGATCGAGGATGTGGCATCGGCGCATCACGTCTACCAAAAGGCGGTCCGGCAAGGTCTGGGCACGTGGGTTGGATGAGGCGGAAGCCGGCACGACGCCGCTTGATCGCGGGCGATCCCATCCCATTCTGCTGACGGCACCCTGGCGGTGGTCTCTCAAACGGCCGCTACCCTCAACACCACCTCCTGGCCTGAATTTCAGCGAGATCGGACCACGATCGGAAAAGCGCCGGCAGCAGCACGATGATGTGTTCTTATGACACTCTCCTGAAAATAGCCCGCCGCGCTGTTCGCCGTGGCGCGGCGCCACTTTTCATTTCCCGGCGCGGGCCGCAGGCCCAGGGGACACTGTTGGCGAATTGGTGCAAGTGGCGGGTGCCTGTTTGTAGTGCGCGCTGTAGGGGCGCACGGCCGTGCGCCCCTACAGCGCGCACGACGAACTGCTCGCCCTCTCTGGAGACGATTTCGCCACCAGGATCTTCTTATTTCTGTAAAAGTGGCGCATACGCGCCACTTTTACAGAAAGTGAGTTACGCCATCAGCAGCACGGGAAGCACGGGGTCGGGAGACAAGGAGAGGGGGCAAGGAGAAACGCGAACACTCTCCCTGTCCCCCCGCACTGCCTCAGGAAAAGGGGCACAGCCCGCGTGATCACGCCGGGACGCGAACGGGATCAGCGGTCGCGCCCGCTGTGGCTCAGCCTTTCACTCGCCGTAGGTCTCGGCGGAAGCGCTCGGTTGCGCCGATTGAGAGCGGGCATAATTGTCCCCGGATGGGGAGGGATCACCCAGGTCTCGGCTGGCATTCAGCGCCTCGAGGCCATTCTCGACGGTGCGGGTGATGCGCTCCAGTTCGCTGTGCAGGTCCTCGAGGACCCCGACGGCGTACTGATCGGCCCCGCCACGAATCGTCTCGGCCTCTTCCTGAGCCCGGGCCACCAGGCTCCGGGCGCGCTGCTCAGCTGCCTTGACCAGTTCCTGGTCGGTCACCAGCGCCTTGGCCTCAGTCCGCGCCTGTTCGAGCAAGCGCTCGGCCTCCTCACGCGCCTGGGCCAGAATTCGGTCCCGCTCCTGGGAGATCCGTTGCGCCTGGCGAATCTCGTTGGGGATCGCAATACGCATCTGGTCGATGAGATCCAGAAAGGCTTCCTCATCAATCACTGCGTTGGTGGTGAAAGGGACCCGGAATCCTTTGCTCAGCAGTTCTTCGAGCCGGTCAACAAGGTAGAGAATGTCGGCCATGTCGCCTCCGGTGAGTGAAGGGTGGGCGGGGCGGCGTCGCGGGGCATGCTTTGTGGCTGCCCGGAAAAACCACTCCCGCTAACCATTCTTCAGCGAAATCATGTCCACTTTCTGGGCGCTCAGCTCGCCGAGGTTCTCAAGCCGCGCGCGGAGTGCCTCGGCCACATGGCAGGGCACGAACTGTTCGATATTCCCACCGAGCATGGCGACCTCCTTCACAATGCTACTCGACAGGTAGGTGTGCTCAACACTTGTCATCAGACAGACAAAATCGATGTCGGGCGCGAGCTTGCGACTCATGAGCGCCATCTGGAACTCATGCTCGAAATCGCTCACTACGCGCAGGCCACGAACGATCGCCAGCGCGCCAACCGAGCGGGCGAAATCGACCGTCAAGCCGTCGTAGCTGGCGACAGTGATGTTCGGGATCTCATTGAATGTCTCCCGGACCATCGTGAGGCGTTCCTCCGCGCTGAAGAGAATGTTCGCGGCCGGCCGGGCGTACACCCCGACCACAACGTGGCTGAAGAGCCGGGCGGTACGCAGGGCAATATCAATCTGACCGTTGGTGATTGGATCGAACGTACCAGGGTAGACGGCCTTCGTCAAGAGAGGCTCCTCAAATAATGAATGATGAACGCTGAATGCTGAATAGGAAATCCGGTCGGACGCTGTCTGCCAACCAGCACCGAGCATTCAGCCTTCAGAGGTATCCATCGGGTAATCATACACCGAAAGTCGCGTTCGTCCATATGCTCGATCTCGCAGGCGCCGCAACGGGCCGATCACCTCCGGCAAGGAGATTTCGCTGGGGAACTCGACGGTCACGATAGTTCCAGGACCGACCAACGGGCTGGCAGCCAGTCGCTCCAGCAGGGGCAGATACTCGACGGCTTCGTACGGTGGGGTGACGCTGATGAGATCATAGAGGAGAACCCCGCCGAGCGACTCGGGCTGGGCGATGACCTCCTCTGCCCGGCGGCAGTGGACCCGGCCGCGCGATTCGAAGCCGGTTCGATTGAGATTGCGCTCGATCGTCCGGCAGCTCTTGCGGTTCAACTCGACGAAATCGGCCCAGTCGGCCCCACGGCTGAGTGCCTCGATCCCCACGGCGCCGGTCCCGGCGAAGAGGTCCAGGACCCGGCCGTGAACGGCATCCAGGCTCCAAAGCATGTCAAAGAGCGAGCCGCGCACACGGTCCATCATCGGTCGCAGGTTGACACCCTTGGGCGATTCCAGGTGGACCCCGCGAGCGCTCCCGGCAATGACGCGTGGCATTTGTCGCCTCTCGCTTAACTCAAGTCACCCCGGAGGCGCGCCCAGAACGCGTTCACGCGCCGCTTGAGGAGTTGGTGTTCCGGCCAGTCGAGGCCGGGATCGGCGGTGATAAGGGCCTGAGCCGCACGGCGAGCGAGGTCGATCGCGCGGCTGTCGCCCAGCCTGGCAACGGTCAGATCCGGGATGCCGCTCTGACGGGTCCCGAAGAACTCGCCCGGCCCGCGCAACTGCAAATCGATTTCCGCCAGCTTGAAGCCGTCGGTGGTCTCCTCGAGGACCCGCAGGCGCTGTTCGCTCTCCGCCGAGAGATCCGCTTCGGCCAGGAGCAGGCAGACGCTGCGGTGCGCCCCCCGGCCCACGCGCCCGCGGAACTGGTGGAGCTGAGCCAGGCCGAAGCGATCGGCACCCTCAACCAGCATCACAGTCGCATTGGGAACATCGATCCCCACCTCGACCACGGCTGTCGAGACCAGAATGTGCCGCTCGCCACGGTAAAACTCGGCCATGACAGCTTCTTTCTCGGCGCCGGTCATGCGGCCGTGCAAGAGTCCCAGTTTGAGGTCGGGGAAGACTTCCTGCTGCAACCGGTGGTATTCGTCCACGGCGGCGCGAGCCTCGCTCTTTTCGCTCTCCTCGACCAGCGGACAGATGATGAAGGCCTGGCGTCCCTCCCGCACCTGGGCGCGGATATAGGTGTAGGCGCGCTCGCGCTGGCGCGGCGTGATGATGCGGGTTACGACCGGCGTTCGGCCGGGAGGTAATTCCTCGATGACGCTGAGATCGAGGTCGCCGTAGAGCGCCAGGGCCAGGCTGCGCGGGATGGGCGTCGCGCTCATCACCAGAACATCCGGGCTGGCCGCGCCGCCCTTCTGGCGTAAGGCCCCACGTTGTTCCACGCCGAAGCGGTGCTGTTCATCCACCACAACCAGGCCCAACTCCTTGAAGGTGACGTCGGGCTGGATCAGGGCGTGCGTGCCGACGATGATATCAACCTCACCGGCCGCGAGACGGCCGAGCAGATCGCGGCGTTCGGCGGCCGGCGTGCTGCCTATGAGCAGCGCGATCGCCGGGTCGCGCGTGCCCAGGAGTGGCTGTCCATCAGCTCGAGCATTCTCCTCCGCCGGCTGGCTGAGAAGAGCGGTCAACGACTTGTAGTGTTGTTCGGCCAGGATTTCGGTCGGCGCCATAAAGGCAACTTGCGTCCCGGCCGCCACAGCGATTAGCATGGCGGCAGCAGCGACCACGGTCTTCCCCGAGCCGACATCACCCTGCAATAGCCGGCTCATCGGTGCCGGATCGGCTACATCGCCCAGGATCTCGTCGAGCGCTCGGGCCTGGGCCCCGGTCAGGCGGAACGGCAGGCAGGCGTAGAAGCGCTCGAGGACGGCTGCATCTGCCGGGAGGGCCCGGCCGGGCTGGCTCCGCCACTCACGGCGCTGGGCGAGCACCCCAACTTGGAGCAGCAGTAGCTCGTCGAAGGCCAGGCGACGCCGGGCCTCCTCGATTTGCGCCAGGATCTCGGGCGCGTGAACGAGCTCGAGCGCGGCTGGAAGGTCGAAGACCCCAAAGGACTCGCGCAGGGCAAGCGGCAGCGGGTCGGGCGTGCGGTGAGCGAATTGTTTGAGCGCAGCGCGAATCCGGGCACGGAGCCAACTTTCGCCGACTTTGTCGGTGAGTGGGTAGATGGGGATGATGCCGGCCGTGTGGAGTTGCTCCTCGGTGACAGGCTCCCAACGCGGGCTTTGGAAGGCGACCCGACCGAGGTACTCACTGACCTTGCCGCTGAGGCGAATTAGCTTCCCGGGCGTCAGCGTGCCGGAGAGCCAGGGCTGGCTAAACCAGGTTGCCTGGACTGTGCCGGTACCGTCGCTGATAACCGTGGTGGTGACGACCGACCCCCGTTTGCTCTGGCGGTTCTTGGTCTCCTCGACGACCCCGACGATGGTGACCTCTTGACCGTACATCAGCTCGCTGATGCGGCGCAGAGCACTAAAGTCTTCGTAACGGGCCGGCAGATGATAGAGGAGGTCACGGACCGTGGCGACGCCCAGGCGCGCGAGGCGGCGGGCATAGGTATCACTGATCCCGGTCAGCGTCGTGATGCTGGCATCGAGCTCGCGATCGCGGCGGAGCGCCTCCTCAGGCGACAGATCGGGTTGGCGGCGGTCACCACTCCTGACGGCTGGCGCGGGCGGCTGGGAGGGCTCATAGGTAACCGGCGCGGTTTCCTCGAGCAGGAGATCGTCGCCGGTCGATGGGGCCGGACCGGGCGTCGCTTCCACAGAAGGGGGCTCGAGCGTCGGCTCGGGCAACGCCCGAACGGCACCGGCGGCCTCTTCGGGGCCAGACGCAGCGGACGGCCCGTCGGTGGCGGCCTCAGCCGCTGCCGGTGAGGCGGCTTCTCTGGTCACCGGCGACGGTGGCGCCGGCTGGGGTGCGGGGGACCCGGCGGGCTGAGAACGACCGCTGCCTGGGCGCCCCAATCGCGCCAGCACCCGGTTGACTGTGCCGCGGCGCCCGGCCGCATCCTGGTCGCCGTAACCACGCATCAGATCCGCGATCGTATCGACCTGCTCGACCTCCGGCCCGGTGCGTGCCTTGGCACGGGCCTGCTTGTACCAGAAGCCCATGAAGCCTTCTAACCCACCAATGACAGCGGTATCCTGGTAGCCCTTCTCATGTTCCAGGTGAAGAATCTTGGCTAATTTCTCAAAAACGTCGTGCATTCCGGCTCCTCAAATCGGGAGATTGGCATGTCAGGTGCGACGCCCTTCGGAAAGGGCGTCGCACCTCCGCCCCGGCCCCGGCGCGCCGCATTCCAATACGAGCGAACGCGAAACCGGCCGCATCCCAAAACGTGACACATGAAGCGTGACGCCGGCAACGGTCCGATGCTCTTCCGCCCGGCGCGCCGCTGTTCTGGATCACGTTACGGGTTGTAGTTTAGCGCTTGATGGGCGGATCGGGAAGGGGCGGTCATCGAACCCAAGACCCACCCTTGAATTTGCAGCTCTCCAATCGCTTGACCCTCCAAAAAATCGGTCAAGGCGTCGCCGGAGGCGCGTGATCGGAGACCTCTGAACTCTTCCGAGACTTCGGAAGTCTGACGCCTTGACCGGCGCTCGAGGCGGCGACGTAGCCGATGCCGACCGCACCGGGACCGGCATGGGTGCCTAGCACGGCGCCGACTGAGGCCACAATCGGCGGCTCGGAGACGTAGGGCCTCACCATGCCGGCCAGGGTGGTGGCCTGCTCGGGGGCGACTGCGTGGACGATAGCCAGGCCCTGCAGCGGGGCATCGGTCGCCGCCCGGTCGCGCAGCCAGGCGAGGGCACGCGTCCGCGTGCGAACTCGCGCCACCGCTTCAATTCGATTGTTCGCCACCAACAGGATCGCCTTGATGTCCAGGAGTCCCGCCATCATCTCGACCGCGCGATTCACGCGACCCCCACGGCGGAGGTACTCCAGAGAGTCGAGCATCGCGTACAACGCCGCACACTCCGTCAGGCGAGCCACCAGCGCGGTCAACTCGTCCAGCGAAGCCCCCGCGCGGGCGGCCCGGGCCGCGAGAATCGCAATCCAGCCAAGCGCCATAGATGCAGTCCCGCTGTCGAGCACGCTGACAGGCAGGGGGGCATCCGCGGCGACCAGGCGCGCCCCGTTGAAGGTCCCACTGAACGCGCTGCCAAGGTGGATGCTGATGGCCGCCTCAGCCCCTCGTGTGCGGGCCGCCTCAAAAGCCGCGATGAAGTCGCCGGGCAGTGGCTGGGAGGTCGTCGGAAGCGCCCCCGCCTCGCGGGCCAGCCGCTCGAAAAAGGCGATGCCGGTGAGCTCGACGCCCTCACGGAAGCTCTCGGTTCCGAACTGGACCTGGGCCGGTACGACGAGGATGCCCTCGCGCTCGGCAACCGCCGGAGGCAGGTCGGAGGTGCTGTCGGTGATGATCTGAATCATGGATCTAACGGCTGATCACCGCGCAGATTCCAACTGCACCCGGACCGACATGGCTGCCCATCGCCACGCCCGCTTCAGCGATCAAAATATTCTGCCGGGGATGCAGTTCGCCGAGGCGATCCGCCAGAGCCTCGGCCGTCTCAGAGGCGTGAGTATGCATCACGGCCAGGTCCTCGAACGGCGCCAGCCCGCGGGCCAGGTCCATCAGCCGGTCGAGCGCGCGGGCACGGGTGCGGACTTTCTCGAGAGGCACGACTTTGCCCCCCTCGATGTGGAGGATCGGCTTGACGTTCAGGAGGGTACCCAGGAAAGCCTCCGCGCCGCCGATCCGGCCGCCGTAGCGCACGAATGCCAGCGTCTCGAGGAAGCTTGGGATTCGCAGGCGCGGGATAACATCCGCGACGAGGGTCAGGATGTCGGTGAGGGCTTCACCGCGCATGGCTGCCTCGGCCGCCGCAATGGCGGTCCAGCCCAGGCACATCGAAACATTCCGGGAGTCGACCACGGTCACCCGACCCTCGGGCCATTCTTGCACCGCCAGGCGGGCGACGTTGAAGGTGCCACTGAGGGCCGCAGAGAGGTGAATCGAGATGATGTCGTCACCCTCGGCCAGGATTGGCTCATAGGCTTCCGTGAACTGTCCGACGGAGGGAGCGGATGTTTTGGGAAGGTTGGGGGCCTCGCGCACCAGCCGGTCATAAAACTCGGCATGGGTTAGATCGACCCCCTCACGAAAGGTTTCGCTGCCAAAGTGAATGTTGAGCGGTACGATGGCAATATCCAGCGCCTCAGCGACCGGGCGCGGCAGATCGGCAGAGCTGTCGGTAACGATGCGAATGGCCATGATGTCTCGCCTTCTGCAGGGATCGCGATGCACTTACGGGCTCCGCGACTTGAGAGCGGAGATTGGAGATCAAGGAGACCCGGTCGTGGTGGATGTCCCCACCCCGGGGAGTCTGGCGTTTATCTCCTCTCTCCAACCTCTCAGCCACCTCTACCAGTCCCACGGGTTCTCCCGCAGCCCCTCGTAGACGACGATTCCGAGGGCGTCGGGCCCGACGTGAGCGGCCAGGACCGGCCCGTAGTGCGCCACCCGAATGTCAAGATCAGGCTCGTTCGGGCGGGCCTGGCGGATCTGTGAGATCAGCTCCTCAAGTTCTTCCGGCGGGCTCTGGTTGTGAATTATGGTCAGGGAGTCAATAGCGCCAAACTCGGCTACGAATTCGGTCAACTTGTCCAGGGCGCGGCCGCGCGTGCGAACTTTCTCGAGTGGCTCGATCTCACCCTCCTCGAGAATCAGCATCGGTTTAATGTTGAGCATCGTCCCCAGGAGGGCCTGCGCCTTGCCGATCCGGCCGCCTCGCTCCAGGAAATCGAGCGTCTCGACGAAGAAAACCAGGTAGATGTGGCTGATCATCCCGCGGAGCATGCGGACAATCTCGTCGGTAGATTGCCCTGCGGCCGCCGCCCTGGCCGCCGCTTTGACCAGCAGGCCCAGACCGACGCTTGTACTCTGCGAGTCGATAACCATGATGCGACATTGACCCAGCATGGTATCCGCCGCCTGGCGGGCCCGCCGGATCGTATCGCTCAGCTTGGCCGAAATGTGGATCGAGATGACCTGGTCGGTCTGGTCGCAGGCATCCTCGTAGGTCTCCTGAAAGGTAGCCACTGAGGGCGACGAGGTGGCAGGTCGGCTCGGAGATTCTTCAAGAAGCTCGAAGAACTCTTCCCGGTCGAGATCTACGCCATCCTGATACACCCGGGAGCCAAAGTGAATATTCAGCGGAACGACGATGATCCCGTATTCACGAATCTCTTCGGGTGTCAGATCGGCGGTACTGTCGGTGACGATTACTGGTCGGGTCATGATGCTCCGCTGTCACAAGTGGCAGGTCGTCAATCGCACCTGGCGGCTTGCTCCGCACTCTTACTCTACTGAGAAGATATAGTGATAGTGGGGCTGGCCGCCTTCGTGGAGCTCGAATTCAAGTTTGGGGTAGGCGGCGCGCAGTTCATCGATCAGCGCCTCGGCCTCGACCGCCGCGACATCCTGGCCGTAATAGAAGGTTGCCAGCTCATGGCTGTCGAGCGCCATGCGAGCCAGCAGCGCCCTGGCGATCTCGCCGGGGCCCTGCCCTGCGACGACGAGTTTCCCGTTGTGCAGGCCGATGAAATCGCCCGCCGCCACAGAGACACCCTCCACCGTTGTCGTCCGGACGGCGGCGGTGACCTCTCCAGTTTCAACTGCACCTAGCGCGTTCGTCATCGCCTCCACGTTCTCGTCCAGGTCGCCCATGTAGTTGAAGGCCACCATCGCAGCGATGCCCTCCGGGATGGTACGGCTCGGCACAATCCGAACCTCTTTTGAAGAGAGGTCGCGGGCCTGCTCGGCCGCCATGATGATGTTCTTGTCGTTGGGCAGGACGATGAGTTGATCGGCGGCGACGCTCTCGATCGCGTCGAGCAGATCGGCGGTGCTGGGGTTCATGGTGGGCCCTCCGGCGATCACCCGGCTAACCCCGAGGCTCTCAAAAACGCGCCTGAGCCCGGGGCTCGGCGCCACCACCACTGTGCCGATCCCGACCAGCGCCTCGGTCGCCGCGCTGGCGGGTTCGGCTGGCGTCGGCCGCGGTGCCCCGGCCGGCCCGCCGCCGAAGGCCTCGGCCTGCTCGTCCATGTTCTCAATGACGACGTCGAAGATGATCCCCTGATTGGCGCCGTACTCGATTGCCGGCCCGGGGTTAGGACAGTGAATATGAACTTTGACCAGGGTTGAATCGCCGACGACCAGGGGGCACTCTCCGATACTGGAAATGTAGGCGCGGATGGCCTCGACATCGAGACCTTGCCCCCGAATCAGATACTGGATATCGTAGCCCCACTCACCCTCGGGGATGACCGCCCCCGTCTCGGGGTCGATCCGGGCCGCGGCCGGGCCGGTCGCTGGCGCCGGCCGCTCCGCTGCGCGGCTGATGATGCGCTCACCGCGCAGATGGCGCAGCATTCCCTCCAGGATGACCACCAATCCCTCGCCGCCGCTGTCGGTAACGCCCGCCTCACGCAGGACGCTCAGGTACTCGGGGGTGCGGGCTTGCGCCGCCCGCGCGGCCTCGACCGTCGCTCGCAAGACCTCAAGCAGGTCGCGACTGCGGCGGGCGGCCATCTCCGCCCCGTCGGCCGCCTCGCGAACGACTGTGAGGATCGTGCCCTCGACGGGCTTCATGACAGCTTTGTAGGCCATCTCCGTGGCCCGGCGCATGGCCGCGGCGAAATCCTCACTGGTCAGGTGGGTCTTGTTCTCAAGCGAGCGGGCGAGGCCGCGCAGAATCTGCGAGAGGATCACGCCCGAGTTGCCGCGGGCTCCCATCAAGGCTCCGCGCGCGATTCGCTCGACAACGTCAGAGACGCTGCTGGCCGAGCTGCCGTTGAGCTCGCGAAGCGCACTCTCCATCGTCAGAAGCATGTTGGTTCCGGTGTCGCCGTCGGGTACCGGGAAGACGTTGAGCGCGTTGATGGTGGGGACGTGACGTTCTAGCCAGCCGGTTGCTGTCTCAAACATCTGCTTGAGTTGAGCTCCCTCGATGTGGGTCACAGGCGCCGAAACATGTATCTCCGGCGGGGAAACCACGTCGGATTTTCCGGTGGGTTCAGTCTTCATGCGAACTCACCCGCAGGCCCTGGACGTGAACGTTGACCTGCTTCACAGGCCGCCCGAGTGCTTGCTCGACGGCAAACTTGACGTTGTGCATGATATTGTGCGCGACCTCGGAGATGCGCAAACCGTATTCGAGAACAACGTAGAGATCAATTGCGATCTCGTCTCCATCGGTGGTGACAACCACACCGCGCTTCGAACTGTCACGCTGCAACAGTTCGACAAGCCCCTCGCGGAGGCCTGGCAAGGCCATGCCAACGACCCCATACGATTGTAGCACAGCATGGGCGGCTACGCTGGCCACGGCTGTATTGGAGATTTCGATTTGGCCAAGCTCTGTCTGCGTCGTCATCTTTCGACCTTTGGCCCGCGCTGGCATACCGCGTGTCTCCATTTGCGATGCCGCCCGCTCTGTGGTATAGTAGAGGCAAGCCCCGGGGCAGATCTGCCCTCTCGGGGCGTTTCATTGATGAATTGACGGGGCGGCGCCGGATGTTGCCGCTCGATAGCCTCCGAGGGGTGACAACATGGCAAAATGTGACATTTGCGGGAAGGGCCCTGCAAGCGGCAATAATGTCAGCCACGCGATGAACCGCACCAAGCGTACCTTCTCACCGAATATTCAGCGAACGACAATCTACGAGAATGGTCGGGCCAGGCGCATCAAAGTCTGTACTCGCTGCCTGCGCACCATGGCCAAGACGAAGTAGGTTTATTTCGACCATGAGACTGGCTCCCATCCACCATCCACGGGAGCCAGTCTTCTTTATGCCTTTTGCCCGGTTGGGTGGTAGAACATCAACGTCCGTGTAGCAACGCTCCGCGTACTTCGCCGGTTCTCTAGATGGCGGGGAGCCCACGAGAGGCCGCCTCGCGAAGGGCGGCAATAGCCGCCGCGACGGATTCGCGGCGGTTGTAGATGGCCGAACCGGCCACCAAAGAGCGCGCCCCCGCCGCCACCACCTGCGGCGCGGTCTCCGAACTGACGCCGCCATCGACCTGAATCGGGACCTCATTTCGGTCGCGCTCGTCCAGCATCCCACGGAGCAAACGAATCTTCGGAAGCGTGGTCGAGATGAACGCCTGGCCGCCGAAACCGGGGTTGACGGTCATGACCAGCACCAGGTCCACATCCTCCAACAACTCGTGCACCATCACAGCAGGGGTGCCGGGATTGAGGGCGACCCCGGCTCGCACGCCCGCCGCCTGGATCTGCTGGATCACTCGGTGCACGTGAGTGCAGGCCTCGACGTGGACCGTGATGATGTCGGCTCCGGCCGCGACGAAATCGCCGATGAAGCGACCGGGCTCCGTGATCATGAGGTGGATGTCGAGCGGCAAGGCCGTCACCGGTCGGAGGGCGGCGATGACCGGCGCACCGACGGTAATGTTGGGCACAAACTGACCGTCCATCACGTCAATTTGGACTGAGTCCGCCCCGCCCTGCTCGGCCGCACGGACTGCCTCGCCGAGGCGAGAGAAGTCAGCGCTGAGGATAGACGGCACGATCTGGATGGTCACAGTGCCTCCCGCGACGCAACTGGAGGATTATAACCCAGCCCGAATGGGTTGTCTACACCTCACGGTTCCACCGGGCTCGAATACTCCGGTAGCGGCACGATACTCCGCCCGCGCCCTTCCATCTTCGCATAGAGTTGCCCACAACCGGCAGCAATATCGATGCCTCGGCGCATCCGCACCGTGGCCGGGACGCCGTGGCGCCGGAGGATCTCGGCAAATGCCTGCACGCGCTCGTGCTTCGAGCCGGGCCAGGGAGAGCCGGGGACCGGGTTGAGTGGGATGAGATTGACATGCACCGGTCCGCCCACGCTGTTCAGAAGATCCGCGAGCTGCTCGGCCTGCTCGGAGCGGTCGTTGACCTCGTTGATCATGGCGTACTCGAAGGTCACGCGCCGCCCCGTCCTGGCAATATAATCGCGGACGGCGTCCATAAGCGTAGCGATGTTGTATTGGCGATTGATCGGGATCAACTCGTCGCGGAGTTCGTCGGTGGGGGCGTGGAGCGAGACCGCCAGGTTGACTTGCACACCTTCCTCGGCCAGTCGCCGGATGGCGGGTACCAGGCCGACGGTGCTGAGGGTCATCCGCCGCGCACCGATGTTGAGGCCTTCAGGCGAGTTGAGAATCTGGACGGCCCTCATGACCTCGCGGTAGTTGCTGAGCGGCTCGCCCATGCCCATGAAGACGATGTTCGTGAGGCGGTGCTCGTCGGCCGCGGCGCCCGGCGCCGGGGGCTCCCCCGCCTCGCGCAGCGCGTGCTCGATGTCCACGATCTGCTCGACGATCTCGCCGGCCGTAAGATTACGGATGAGCCCCATCCGGCCCGTGGCACAGAAGGCACAGGCGTAGGCACAGCCGACCTGAACCGAGATGCAGGCCGTGTTGCGCACGTCATACTCCATCAGCACGGCCTCGATGCGCTCCTCGTCGGGCAACTCCAACAACCACTTCTGAGTGTGACCATCGGTTGAGTGCAACTCGGCAATGGGGTCCATCCCCCCCAGGCGGGCCTGCTCGCCGAGCGTAGCGCGGAACGCCTTCGGCAAGTTGGTCATACCGTCGAAGTCGCGGGCCAGCTTCTTGTACATCCAGATCCACAGTTGATTCGCCCGGTAGGCCGGCTCGCCCAAGTCGGTCACGAACCGGGTCAATTCATCTTTGGTCAAACTATAGAGATTCGTCTTCTCCGCCTCGGTCATACAAGCCCTTCACACTGTCATCCTCAAATACAAACGCTCATGTGGAATCGGGTGTGGAGCGTGCGCGAGCGCGACGCGCTCGCACACGCTACCCCAATTATGAGCGAATAGTACAAAAAAGACCCGGCCAACCGGCAAGGCGACGCCTTGCCGGGGTGTCGTCTTGTGCTTTCTTCCCTCCGAAATAGTATAGCACGATCCAGGCCGATGGGGGGAGAGAAAAGAGGGGCAACCAGGGCGGCTCGAAAGTCGTCCGGCAGTGCCGGGTGTTGGAGAAGCGCCCTGCCAGCCGGGGGTTCGAGCGGCCCTCCCGAAACCCCTGTTCTTTTCTCTCAACGCTCATACGGAATAGGGTGTGTAGGGTGTGCGAGCGCAACGTGCTCGCACACCCTACCCCAATTATGAGCGTTTCTCAAGGATCCCAGTCTGGCAGGGCCGTGCCGGGACTTGTCAGCGGCCTTGGTGGAGAGGTAACGGCTGGCGGCCGAGGGATTGCCGGGGCGCCAACGGGGAGCCCGAGCGAAGTCGAAGATCCCCGCCCATGTTTCTCCGAGCCGGGCCCACGGAAGATGCTGGCCTGTCCCGACTCCTGGCTTTTGACCGCCGCGTCACCGCCGATTTGGCGGCCGGTCCCGGCCCTCATTCCCCGCCGGTGCGGGATGGCGTATCTCACTTTCTGTAAAAGTGGCGCGTACGCGCCACTTTTACAGAAATATGATCCTGGTGGCGAATTGGTACAAGTCGCGGGTGCCCGTTTGGAGTGCGCGCTGTAGGGGCGCACGGCCGTGCGCCCCTACAGCGCGCACGACGAACTGCTCGCCCTCCCTGGAGACGATTTCGCCACCAGTTGCCCCTGGGCCTGCGGCCCGCGCCGGGAAATGAAAAGTGGCGCCGCGCCACGGCGAACAGCGCGGCGGGCTATTTTCAGGAGAGGATCATATGAACCCATCATCCGCCGGTGAGGACCTCCAAAAGTGCGGCGAGATCGTCGAAGACCCAGGTCGGCCGGAGGGAACTGGCCTCGTACTCGGCGTCGCTCATGACCCCCCCCCGGATGAAGATAGTCGGCATTCCAGCACGAATGCCGCCGAGGATGTCGGTGTCCAGGCGGTCGCCGACCATCGCCGTCTGGTCGGGCAGCGTGCCGATGCGGCGGAGCGCCTGGGCCATCATCGGCAGCGCGGGCTTGCCCACGATCTCGGGCTCCTGGCCGGTGGCAGCCTCAAGCATCGCCAGAATCGAGCCGGCGCCCGGCACGATGCCTACCTCGCTGGGAAAGGTGGTGTCGGGGTTCGTGCCGATCAGGCGCGCGCCGTCGCGGATGGCGAGGGTCGCGCGCCTGGCCTTGTCGTAGGTAAAATCGAGGTCGATGCCGACGACGACAACATCAACCGGGCGCTCGGGGACAAGCGTGAAGCCCTCACGGCGCAGGGCCTCTTCCAATCCGACTCCGCCGATGACCATGACGCGCGCCCCAGGCTGTTGCTCGCGGAGCCAGGAAGCGGTGGCCTCAGCCGAGCCCATGATGCATTCCACAGGCACAGCGAAGCCCATACTCGCGAGTCGCTTCGTGTACATCTCGGCCGTGCGGAGCGAATTGTTCGTCAGGAGCAGGTAGGGAATCCCCTTCGCCTGGACGAAGGCGATAAACTCGCGCGCCCCGTTCCGGACCTCGGCGCCGCGGTAGAGCACACCGTCCATATCGAGGACGAAGCCGCGGAGATCGGCGAGAGTTTGCATCGGCTTTTACTTTCGGTCACCCCGTCCGAGAACCTTTGCCGGCGGTGGGACCTGAACGGCGAGGAGACTCATCACCAACCGTACCGGAGCCAGGATAAACATCAACCCCGCCCACCAGCGCTCGCCGGTCAGCCCCGATCCGAGAAGACCGTAGACGGCCGGAAAGGCAACATAGGCCAGGTGCGTGAGATTCAGAATGGTCTGCCCCTGCGCACTGTAGGAGAGCCGGACCATCGCTATCAACAACAACGGCAACTCGGCGACGGCCAGGAATCCTAAGCCCAGCAGAACCAGGCGTGGAATAGTCGGCCCTCCGACCCGAGCCGGCGCGATCAGAGCGGGCACAAACGTGGGGACGAACCAGGCGATCAGGCTGAGGATCGCCGCCAGAAGGAAGCCGGCCAGCCCCGCCAGGGCAAAACGACGCCCGGGGCTCACGCGAGTGTCTCCTTCGGCGCGGTGGTGGCCGTACCGGCGAACCGTCGCACAATAGTAAGTCGCTCAGCTACTCGTCCAGAGGTTCGCCGCCGCGCTCAGCCACGTCCTCCTCGACGTCCACAATGGCGGTGGCGATGGCCCAGCTCACCAGGCCCCAGGTGCCACCGCTGATCACCGTGGCGATCAGGATACTCCGAACTGTCGTCGGCGTGTCAGGATTTCGAAAGAGGCCAAAAAGCGAGAGGGCTATCGCGATCAGTGCGAACATCAGCCCGACCTTGACCGGTCCGCTGAGGCGTCGCCACAAGCTGGGGCGTTCGGCAGTCATCGTGTTCAGAAATCCTCCAGCGCGCGAGGATAGCACAGCAGGACGCAAGTAGCAAGTAGCATGTCGCCAGGGGAGCAGATGGCAGTGGGTTCGCAGTGATGCCGGGGCTATGTGCTTTTCACCTGGCTACCCTTGCTCCCTGCTTCCTGCTACCACAATCAACTCGGTCTGTGGCGGGCTCAAGAATCGTGCACCGGCGGCGGTGACGACGGCTTCTTCCTCGATGCCGATGTACCCATAAGGGGTGGCCACACCCAGCTCGAGCGTGAAGACCTCGTCGGGCTCGACTGTCTGAAGCGGGAGGGTGCCATAGCGCGGCCAGCGCGGACCCAGGAGGACGCCGCCGTCGTGCACCGCTCGACCAACCGTATGGCCGAGGGCATGCTTGAATTCTGGGTAGCCGGCCAGGTCCACCAGCCAGGAGCGCGCGACCTGATCCACCTCCCACCCGGCGACGCCCGCTCGCAGCGCAACGGCCGCCGCCTCGATCGCGCCGACGACCGCCCCGACGACATCCAACAGATCAATGGGCGGATGGTCTTCGTCCGGCCGGAGTGCGTAGAAGATGCGCTGCTGGTCGGTGCAGAAGCCATCCTGGACCAGGCCAAAGTCCACGTGGAGCACGCTGCCCGGCTCCCACACGGCGTCACCCGCCGTGGTGTGACCAACAGGGACGGGGCCGGCATGGACCGTCGGCATCAGGTCGCAGGGCCAGGCGCAGCCCAGACCGCGCTCGTCCAGCCAGGCCTGGGTCCACTCCCAGATAGCGCGCTCTGTGAGGCCCGGCCGCAACCACGCCCTCAACTCGGCCCAGAAGCGCTCCGCCGTGCGCACGGCCGCCTCGAGCCGGACACGCTCGCCACTGGTCTTGACCGCCCGCAGCCGCGAGACGAGCGGATCGGCCGGGACGAAACGCTCCGGGAAGGGCGTGTCACGGAGGTGCTGCTGGAGGGCCAGCCAGAGACCGTGGCTCAGGCCGTCGGCCACGACATTGTCGGGCGAGTAGTCGAGCGCGATCGTCGCCGGGTTCCACGCGGCAAGGACCTCGCGGAGCGCCGGCGCCAGGTCCTCATCGTAGGGAATGATACGCTGGAAGAGCCCGGTGCCCTCGATGGGGAGCGCGTCGTAGCGACCGACGATGGCCACCCGTTCGCCGTCGCGACGAAGCAAGAAATAGCTCTCCCACACGACGTCGAAGCCGCCCAACAGGGCCAGGACCGGATCGGTCTGCACGCTGGTTTCGCGGACCACGATCAACCAGGCATCGAGATCGAGTTGGTCGAGCAGCCGCTGAGCCTGCTCCCATTTCTCGCGGGCGAGGTCTCGATCGATCATGCGGCTCCTCTCCTAAGAGTTGAGAGAGTGGAGATTGATAATGGGCAGCGGATCCCTTCTGATCCATGCCCGGCTCTCCAAATAGGGACTGTCATGTGTGATCCGTGAAGGAATAAACTTTCGGCCACGAATTGCACGAATTGACACAAAAAGGGAAACAGATTTGTGAAATTCGTGGCAATAACAAATTACTCAAGTGTTGGCGTCGGGTAATGAGTCCAATCTCAGACCTCAGCTTCGATACTCACGTACCACACCCGTCGCCCGGCCGATCATGCCGAAGGCACGGCGCTCGGCCTCCCAGAGGATACGCTCCTCGTCGAGAGTCAGCAACTCGCGATCCTTCATGACGGTGCGCCCGTCGATGATCACATGGCGGATGTCGCTGCTCCGCGCGGCGTGCACCAGGTTGCTGACAACCGAATGGCGCGGGCGTAGATGGGGCTGGTCGAAGTCGAAGAGCAGCAGGTCGGCGGCCATGCCGGGCGCGAGCACGCCGCTCTCTTTGAAACCCGTTGCCAGCGCGCCGTGGCGGGTGGCCAGCCGCAGGACGCTATCGCCCGGCAAGACCTGCGCGTCGCCGAGATGCTGCTTCTGTATCAGACCGGCCAGCTGGGCCTCCTCGAGCATATCGAGATTGTTGTTCGAGCCGGCCCCGTCGGTTCCAAGGGCCACGTTGACACCGCGCGCCAACAAATCGAGCACCGGTGTGACGCCCATCGCCAGTTTCATGTGGCAGTTGGGGCATTGAACTACGTTGGCGCCACGAATCGTCAGGATCTGACGGTCGAGCTCGTTCACGTAGATGCAGTGAGCGCAGAGAATCGGGCCGGGAACATCGAAGAGGCCCAGGTGGTCGACGTGAGCGACGAGCGTGCGGCCATATTTCTTGAGTGAGGTCATCACCTGCTCCTCGCTCTCGGCCAGGTGGATGTGGATACCGAAGCCCTCGCGGCGGGCGGCCTCAGCGACCGTGGTCAGGAACTCAGGCGGGCAGGTGTAGGGGGCGTGCGGCCCCAGGATCGTCTTGATGCGGCCATCGGCGGCCCCATTGAAGTGATGGGTGAACTCGAGCGAGCCTTCCAGGTCGGTGCCGACCTCACTCGCAAGCCCGAAGACACACCAGGCCAGCAGCGCCTTCAGGCCGCTCTGCTGGATCACCTCGGCCACACGGTCCATGTAGAAGTAGTGGTCGGCAAAGCCGACGGTCCCACCACGGATCATCTCGGCTGCCGCCAGCGCCGCGCCCCAGTAGACATCGTCCGAGGTCAGCGCACTCTCGGCCACCCAGATGCGCTCGTTAAACCAGCGGTCGAGCGGCAGGTCGTCGGCGTAGCCACGCTCGAAGGTCATTGCGGCGTGGGTGTGCGCGTTCCAGAAGCCTGGCAGCGCCACGTGGCCGGTCGCGTCGAGGGTTTCATCGGGGATAAAGCCGGCCGGCACCGCGCCGATTGCGGCGATGGTGCGGCCCTCAATGGCGATGTCGGCGCCTTGCAGGACGTCGCCGGCCGGGTTGAGGGTCACGACATCGGCGTTCTTGATCAGTACGCGAGGCATTCGTCCCTCCTCATCTCGACCTGAAAGCGCACAGCGGCCGGACGTTCGTCACTCCTCACGCGGCCACTCCCAGATGGGGAGATCGTACCAGATGGCCCACCAGGGGCCGGGAGGGATCCGGTCGCTCGTGAGGCGCAGAAGGAGCAGCACCCCGGCCAGCAGAAGCACCGTGGCGACCGGGTTGAGGTCGATGTCGCGGACCAGTCCGATGAGCAGCAGCAGGCCGCCGCCGACAACCCAGGCCAGAAGCGCGCGCAGAGGGGGCAGGAAAATCCCGCGGGCGCGCAACCAGCGCCCCACCATCCAGGCGCCGCCCAAAACGACGAGACTGAAGATTGCGGCAATCAGACTCACGACATCCCTTTTCACTCGCGCTCCCTGGCATCGTAGCGCGAGCGCCGGTTTTGGGCAAGGTCGAAAGCACTGTTCGCAGCATTGAAGGCGCAGATCGCGATGGCGCGGTCAGTCACTGCCGATTGGCGTCGCACAACTGTAGAGCGCCTGGCGAGGGTCGCGCACCATGAGGTGCAGGATCAGAGTAGTCAGGAGCCCGCCGGCGGCCGCCACCAGGAAGGTGGCCTGGTAGCCCGCGGCATCGGCGAGCCAGCCGCCCACGAGTGGCGCCAGCATCGTGCTCGGAGCCACCAGCGTGTTGGCGAGACCGATGTAGGCCGGCCGCTCGGCCTCAGTCCCAAACTCCAGGGTCATGGCCATGCTCGTCGTCCAGAAGGCCACGTTCGCGATGCCGGTCAACATGAAGACCAGATAGAACCAACCCATGCCCGGTACCAGCCAGGCCAGCAAGGCGCTGCCGGTGGCCGCGAGCGCCCCAACCTCCATGACGACGCGGTGGCCTCGGCGGTCGCCGATCAATCCCATGATGGGGTTGGCGACCGTCTGGGTCGCGAGGAGAACACCCGTCATCAGCCCGGCGGTCCCTTCACTCATACCGTGCCGCCGCACGGCGTAGACGGTGTAGAACGCCACGGCCATCATCGCCAGTTGCGAGAGCATTCGCATGGCCACAAACCAGCGGAAGTTGACGTCGCGCCGCAAAATCAGGCCCAGGTTGTCCCAGAAGGCGCGCCGGTTGGCAGCCCCGCCGGTCGGCGGCCCCACCGGCTCGCGCGTTTTCCCCAGGAAGATCCATGAGATCGTCATCGCGATGGTAGCGAGCAGAAAACAGAGACTAAAGTCGAGCGGCGAGTCCAGTCTATCGAGGAGAACGCCGGCGACAATGGCACTCCCACTGGCGAAGAGATTCGCAGCGGCCGATTGGGTGCCGAAAAAACTGCCCCGGCGCTCGACCGGGATGATCTTGCCGAGCATGCTCTGCCAGGCCGTGGCGGTGAAGCCACCCCCCAGTCCTTGCCAGATCAACAGGCCGAAGGTCAGGAGCAACCCAAGCTCCCGGCCAAGAACGGGGAGAAACCAGGCCACAACCGCGAGCCCCAGAAAGGGAATCCGTTCGTGGATGGTCATCAGAACGACCATCGGCTTGTAGCGGCTGAGCCGTGCCACTCGATCGGCCGTGAGAAGCTGGGGCAACTGCCAACCCATCATGTGGATGGCCGGGATGAACCCGATCAGCACCGCCGAGTCGGTCATCGTGCTCACAAAGAGGGGCAGGATCGTCACGAACGAAGCGAAGCCCAGGGCAAAGCCGAAGAAGCTCCCGTCGAGGACGTTGACGATGAAGTTATAGCGGAAGTGTTTGCTGATTTCGATGCTCATAGACATGTTGGAAGACACCCACGCTCATGGCAACACCTGCCTTGAAGGACGGCGGACGGCCGACCGCCGGTCTCGGTTCCGGGGGTCGGCCGTCGGGGTCGTCAGCAACGAGGCGATGGTAAAACCCGCTCAGTGTAGCAGGGGCTGGCGGCCGTGGCATAGGCCGGATGGTGTAATCGACGTCAGCTTTCTGTCATCTCCGCGTGCTGCCCCCTGGACGCCGGGAGGCAGGCGTCTTGTCATCACCCCGTCACGTAGCCGCGTGGAGCTGGGCCCACAGGCCTTGGGCGCTGATCGGGAGGGCCGTAGCCCGCACACCGGTGGCGGCGCGAACAGCGTTGGCAACCGCGCCGGCGACCGGGATCACCGGTGGTTCTCCCACCGGGCGAGCCCCAAAGGGCCCTTCGGGGCTCGGAACCTCCACCAGTACAGTCTCGATTCCCTGAGGAGGAATGTCGGCCACCTTGGGGAGGGCATAGTCCATCAAACTGGCGGTGAGGAGCTGGCCGTCCTCGTCGAAGATCATCTGCTCGCGTAGCGCCCACCCAAGCCCTTGTGTGACACCACCTTGAATCTGCCCCCGAACTGCCGCCGGGTTGAGCGCGCGGCCGACGTCCTGCACGGCCACGTAGCGCAGCACCGTGACAGCGCCAGTCTCCGGGTCCACACGGACGCGGGCCAGGTGGGCGCCGAACGCCGGCGCCTGGGTGGTGTTGGCCTCGCTCGCGCTGGCGAAGATCGGGGGGTAGCGCCCGCCGAACTGCATCGTACTGGCTGCTATCTCGGCCAGCGAGCGGCGGCTGTCGGGGGCGCCTCGCACCCCGACGAAGCCGTCCAGCACCTCAAGGTCTTCCGGTGCGGCCTCGAGTTGCTCGGCGGCGACGTCGAGGAGTTGGCGGTGGGCCGCGCGGGCCGCCGCCAGCACGGCCCCGCCGACGGTGTAGGTGATCTTGCTCCCGCCGGTCGCGCCGGCATAGGGTCCCTGTTCGGTATCGACGGTATAGACCTTGACCCGCTCCGGCGCGAGACCAAAGACCTCGGCGGCGATGAGCGCCAGGGTCGTGTTGGTGCCGGTCAGGTCAACCGCGCCGACCTTCACGCTCAGCGTACCGTCCCGGTTGAGCATGCACACGGCCGAGGCCGGCTCCAGGCCACCCATCCAGCCACCGATGGCCAGTCCCCAGCCAACGTTCGGCTCGCGCTCGGCGCGTGCGGCCTCCCAGGCGGGGTGCGCCGCCAGCGTCTCCAGGCAGCGCCGCAGACCGATCTCCGGCCACTCTTTGCCGCGCGGGTTCTCGTCGCCGGCATCAACCACATTCTTGAGGCGGAAGGTCAATGGGTCGACTCCTAATGCGTGGGCGAGATCGTCTACGGTGGACTCGATCGCCCAGGTGGCCTGGGGCGCACCCGGCGCGCGGTAGGCCCCGGTCGAGAGCTTGTGGGTGAAGACCTCCAAGGCTTCGATCTCCAGGTTGGGGCATTTGTAGTAGCCGGCCAGGAGAAAGCCGCCGATACCCCCAGGCGTGCCCGGGTAGAGGCCGGCGTCGAAGAGCAGCCGGGCCTGAATCGCGTGGAGCGTGCCGTCCGGCATCGCGGCGGCCTTCACCTCGATCCGGCCCTGCGGGGCGGGGTTGGCGTTCAAGAACTCGTCCATACGGGTCAAGACCAGCTTCACCGGGCGCCCACCCAACTCGGCCAGTAAGGCCACCAGCGGCTCGGTGAGGATGAACTTCCCGCCAAAGCCCCCTCCCACCACCGTCGGGATGACGCGCACGTCGCTGTCGGCCAGCCCAAGGACGTCGGCCACTTCTTCGCGAACGTAGAATTGGGCCTGCGTCGAGGTCCAGAGGGTCACTGTGCCGGCCAGCCGGTCCACCTCCGCCACCGTGGCGTGGGGCTCCAGGTAGCTTTGGTGGACGACCGGAGTGTGGTAGGTCCGCTGGATGATGGCACCGCCGGCCCGCTCGATCTCGGCGAAGGCTGCCGCGACATCGCCGCGGCTGAGATGAGCGGTGTGGCTGATGTTGCTCGGGGTTGCCGACGTCTCCTCATCGCCGACATCGGCGCCGTGCGCGGCGGCCTCTTCCGCCCCGCCGGGCGGCCCCTCCGGCCAGACTAGCGGCGCGCCTGGCGCCAATGCCTGCTCGATAGTGGTAACCGCCGGGAGGATCTCGTACTCCACCTCGATCAGGTCGAGGGCGTCTTCGGCGGTCGCCTCGCTTTCCGCCAGCACCGCCGCGACGGGATGGCCGACGAAAAGGGTCTGGTCGCGCGCCAGGAGGAGACGATGGCGGGAGGTCGGCGGAAGCGGCGGCAAATCGGCCGCCGTGACGACCCGCACGACGCCGGTGAGCGCCTCGGCAGCACCGGTGTCCAGGGCGCTGATGCGGGCGTGGGCGTAGGGACTCAGAAGGAGGCGGCAATGGAGTATGCCGGGACGCGGGACGTTGGCCGCGTACTGCGCTCGACCGGCGACCTTCTCCAGACCATCACGCAGCCTGACCGGTCGGCCGACAACCTTGAATTGGCTGTTGTTCTGCTGGGACTCCACTCGTCATGCTCCTGTTCGGGATTGGAAATGGGAGATGAGAGACCGGAGATTGGTATGACAATCTCCGATCTCCAATCGCTTATGTGGTGTGGCCTTCGTAGATGAGCCCCTGCCGGGTGTCCAGCGTAATAAGCTGGCCGTCCTTGAGGATTCGAGTCGCGTTCTCGACCCCAACAATCGCCGGTACGCCCAGCTCGACGGCCAGGATGGCAGCGTGGGAGCTGAGGCCGTGAGCCTCCGCGACCAGGCCGGCGGCGCGTTGGGCTACGGCCACGAAGGAGCGGTCCGTGCGGGCCGTCACGATGATCTCGTCGGATTCGATCTCCACCTGCGGGTCGACCGGCGCTTCCAACCGCCGGACTCTGCCGCCCACCAGCTGACTCCCGACACCGGTGCCCTCGCCAAGCACGCGCTTGATCACCTGGACCTTCATCAGATCGGTCGAACCCGGCGGGCTGCCAGCCGTGCCGGCGGTCAGGACCACCGTATCGCCCTCTTTCACTAACCCGTCCTCGAGCGCCGCCCGCACCGAGCTGTTGATCATCTCGTCCGTGCTCTCGGTGCGACGTGCCAGCAGCGGGACCACCCCCCAGTAGAGCCCGAGCTGGCGCTGGACCATCGGACTGGGCGTTGTCGCCACGATTGGCTGCGGCGGGCGGTACCGGCTGACAAGGCGCGGTGTCGATCCGGACACTGTGGGGGTGATAATCGCCGCTGCGTGTAGCTCGACCGCTGTCTCGACGGTCGCGTGCGCAACAGCCGCCGCCACGCCAATCTCCTCGTCGGGGTAGAAGCGCGGCCCGGCCTCAAACAGGGCCTGCTCAGCGCGCGCCGCGATCTTGACCATCGTCTCGATCGTACGGAGCGGGTACTTGCCGGCGGCCGTCTCGCCCGAGGTCATAATTGCATCGGTTCCATCGAGGATCGCGTTGGCGACGTCGCTGGCCTCGGCGCGGGTCGGGCGCGCGTTGCGGATCATCGAGTCCAACATTTGCGTGGCGGTGATGACTGGGACACCCGCGCGATTGCACTTGCGGATGATGGTCTTTTGCATCATCGGGACCTCTTCGGATGAGGTCTCGATGGCCAGGTCACCTCGTGCCACCATGATTCCATCGGAGACGGAAATGATCGCATCAATGTTGCGGAAGGCCTCAGGCTTCTCGATCTTCGAGATTACCGGCACCGGCCGGCCGAAGGCACTCGCCTGGCGAATGAGCTCCTTGAGTTCCAACACCTCCTGGTCCGTGCGCACGAACGAGAGGGCCACCCAGTCCACCTGGTGCTCGAGCGCGAAAAGGAGGTCGACTCGATCCTTGTCGGTGATCGCCGAGATGGCGAGCGAGGCCCTCGGCAGGTTGAGGCCTTTGTTGCTCTTGAGCAGCCCGCCGATGACCACCTCCGCGGTGATGGTGCTGTCGGTTTTGTCGAGCACCTGCATCTCGAGCAGGCCATCGTCGAGCAGGATCCGGTCACCGGGATCGACAGCCGCGGGCAGGCCCTCGTATTGCACCGGAATGATTTGATCGTGGCCGACCGTCTCCCCGTCGGTAGTCAGGGTGACCTTGTGTCCGACGAGCAGATCGACGCCCTCACCGGCCATCTCGCCCACGCGCAGTTTGGGCCCCTGGAGGTCGGCCAGGATCGCTACCGGACGCCCGACAGCCGCACTGGCGGCACGCACACGCTCGATATTCTCAGCGTGCATCGCCTGGTCGCCGTGCGACATATTGAGGCGCACGACATCAACGCCCGCTCGGATCAACTGCTCGAGCATCTCCGGTGAGCGTGACGCTGGCCCGATCGTCGCGACAATCTTGGTGCGCAGCATCTTCCTCATGATCCAACCTGGCAGGTTCAATGCTCGTCGAGGACGGCAACCCCAGGCAGTTCTTTCCCCTCGAGGAACTCCATGCTGGCGCCACCACCCGTCGAGACGTGGGTCATCTCATCGGTCAGACCGGCTTCGGCAACCGCCGCCGCCGAGTCGCCGCCGCCGACGATCGTGGTCGCATCTTTGAGCTCAGCCAGGGCCCGGGCAATCGCAAACGTACCTGTCGCAAACGGGGCCATCTCGAAAACGCCCATCGGCCCGTTCCAGAGCACAGTCCTGGCGCCCTGGATGACCTGCGTGTAGGCGTCAACCGTCTTCGGGCCGATGTCGAGGATCATCCAGCCCTCCGGCACGTCACCCACCGGCACGACCCGGCTGGTCGCGTCGGGCGCGAATCGGTCGGCAATGACCATATCGACCGGCAGCATGAGCCTGTCGCCGGCCGACGCCGACAATTCCCGCGCCTGTGGTACGGCCTCCTCCTCGATCAGGGAGGCGCCAACGGCGTAGCCTTGCGCCTTGAAGAAGGTATTCGCCATGCCGCCGCCGATCAGGACCCGGTCGGCCAGTTCGAGCAGGCGCTTCAGGACACCGACCTTGTCGCTGATCTTAGCACCACCCTGGATCGCCACAAAGGGATGCTCCGGCTGCTCAAGGGCCTCCCCCAGCGCCTTGAGCTCCTTCTCCATCAGGAAACCGGCGACGGCCGGGAGGTGGCCGTACTGAACCACCCCAACCGTGCTGGCGTGGGCGCGGTGGGCACTGCCGAAAGCGTCGTTGACGTAGATCTCAGCCAGCGCAGCCAGGGCTTTCGAGAGGGCTTCGTCGTTTTTGGTCTCGCCCTTCTCGAAGCGCGTGTTCTCCAGAAGGACCACATCACCCGGCTCCAGGGCGGCGACGGCGGCCTGCACCTGGGGACCGACAAGGTCGTCAACCTTCTTGACCGGCCGTCCGAGCAATTCGCTCAGCCGACGGGCCACGGGGTCCATCTTGAACTGGTCGCGGTTCTCCTCTTTCGGACGGCCGAGGTGCGACAGCAGGATGACTTTGGCATCATGGTCGAGGAGGTAGCGGATCGTGGGCAGCGCGGCCCGAATGCGAGTATCGTCGGCGACCTCACCATTCTCCAACGGGACATTGAAATCGACGCGTACGAGCAGGCGTTTACCATTCACATCAATGTCGCGGATGGTTTTTTTGGCCACGTCTCGACTCTCCTTCGCCGCGTATTGATTGCGGCGACCGAAATTGTAACATCGCGGCGAAGGCGCCGCAAGCCACTGGCGGGATAATCCAGGGCGTCTGAGAAGTCAGGGAGGGCGCAAAAGGAGGGCCAAGGGGGTCGAGGCGTGTTCGCGGCGCCCGCCCCACCGACGGTGGGTACGCCCTGGTCCGGACCGGGGCCATTGACATGGGCCGGCGCAGGGCCGGGGGGTTGACGGCGGCGCCAGGCCTTGCTGGGCCAGGGCCCCCTCGCTGGTCGGGGCGGGTTTTCCCTGCTACGTCGCCTGCCAGACGGGGGGATCGGGGCGGATCGGCGCCCAGCAGGGGGTCCGAAACCCGCCCCAGGGCCAGGGCATCTCCACGGCTGGTGTCAAGGGAGGAACAAGGACATCAGCGATGTCGTTGGCCTGGGAGGAACGTGGCCCGGGGCGGGTTGCGGGGATCGGTGCGGGCGGCGGCCGCGCCTCGACCGGAGCGCGGCTGCAGGGCCAGGTCTCAGGCCAAACCCGCCCCGACAGGCTGGGGGCGGGACGTGGCCGGGGGCGGGCGATGAGCGTGGCGCGGGTCCCCAGCTCCCCAGGCGGCGCGCGGTCAACGCCACCGCGCCTGGCTCTCGTGCTGCTCGTGGCGCCTCGCTGACTTTTGACACGCCCTGGGGATAATCAAGGCTGGTCAAAAGTGGGAGGTGCGAGGTGCAATGCACTGCCGCTGAAGAATTGAGCCGCGCTGCGGGGCGATCAGGAGGCAGAGGAGCGACCGAAGGTGCGACGCACCTGTGTCCCTCGGGAGAATGGAGGCTACGACATCAAACCGCCTTCCGTTGCCCCGAAGACCACGCCGAAGGTGCGTCGCACCTCACTGCGGCGAGCGTTACTTGCCGGCCTCGCTGTGCGGAACGACAGTGCTCGCGTTCCCAACATCAGCCGCGCGGATATCCTCGTGCTGGCGGTCCTCCTGCTCACGATCGTCCTGGTTGTCATGCTCGTGCTGATCCTGCGCATCGCCTGAATCCTCCGCGTCGTGGTGCTGGTCCTCTTCGTCCTGACCAACCTCATCTCTCTGCTCATCCTC
This sequence comes from Ardenticatenaceae bacterium, assembly GCA_027493995.1. Taxonomy (GTDB): domain Bacteria; phylum Chloroflexota; class Anaerolineae; order Ardenticatenales; family Ardenticatenaceae; genus DOUV01. The sequence continues at coordinate 1,174,637 of JAOSJS010000001.1, forward strand.
ATTGTTGTGGTCATCGTTGTGCCGGTCCTCTTCCTGCTGCTGCTGATGATCATCCTCGCGCTGATCCTCCTCGTGCTGGTCGACCTCATTGTTGCTACCCTCGCGCTGGTTCTCCTCATGCTGATCGTCGCCCGGCCCTGCTGTCGCGGCCGGAGGCACCGAGGGTGCTTCCGTCGCCGAGATCACCGGGCCCTCCGTTGGTATGGCGGTGAGCGTTGGCGCAGCGGTCGCCGTGGGAGTTGGCGGGGTCGTCGCCGAGGCCGGCGGCGTTGCGGTGGCGACGGGAGTTACCATTGCCGTTGGCGTCGGTGTGGGCCCGGACACACCCGGGGGAAGATCGGCGTGCAGGACCACCGCCTCCCCACTTCTCATCAGGGCGGCGCCTGCGCCGGTGATCGCTTCGATCTCACCCGTTGTCACCTGGAGGGTCAGGCTGTCAACAGCCAACGTCCGGACCTGAAAGGTGCCCTCGTGGCTTTTCAAGACGGCGGCGGGGGTGGAGAGCACGAACTCGCCCGGTCCCCGCACAACGACGTCCAGGCTCCCCGTGTCCAGCCGGGCGACGAGTTGCTCCAGTCGCCCGTCCCTGAACAGGATCTCTTCGATATTCACATCACTTGAGGGGGAGATCGTCAATGCGACCGCCTCGTTGCCAAAGGCGAGGCGGGTCCGGCCGTCGTCGCCCGTCAGCAAACGATCGCCCGAGGCCAGGCGGAGGTTGGGCCGCACGGCTTGAGGAGCACTTCCCGTGCGGACCACACTGACGGAGCCACTTGTCTCGGCAACGGCAGCCACCAGGGCCGGGCTGTTGCTTCGCGACCATAGAAGCACGATCGCGAGCGCAGCCAGGACGACTATAGCAGCCCAGCGGGCGAGTGGCAGCGGGAACCAGGCGCGCTTCGGAGGCTCGAACCGCGCCTGGCGGTGGTGTGCAAAGGCAGCGTGAACCGCAACACGGGCAGCCTGCGGGGGTGCGGGGAGAGAGGCGTCGCTCAGGTGTCTGATTGTCTCCCGCAACCAGGCCACGTCTGGCGTGCAGCTGGGGCAGGTGCCCAGATGGGCCGTGACCGTCGCCGCCTCCGACCCCTTCAGGCGCCCCTCAGCATAGTCAACCAGTTGCTCCCAGGTTGGATGTTCCATCTTTCGATTCCTGCCTAACGGTTTCTGTGAGCAGCGACTGTCCGGCCGCGTTCGACGGCTCCGCTCCATGACTCACTGTGAAGGTGGTCCGGTGCGGTGCGAGGCACCACACCGGGCGTTCCCTCTCCCCTGGCAGCTTGTGGGAGAGACTTCGGAGGTTTCGAGCAGCGTTTTTGCCGGCAGTAGAGACGACCCGGCGGGTCGTCTCTACTGCCCTTATGGGCCTGATTTGCCCGTAAAGTCGCTCTCGAAAACCTCCGGGGTCTGACAAAACCGCTTCCCCAGACAGACTGCTAGTGTGTCGTGACGGGAAGATAGAGCGCGTAGAGCGTTCGGAGCGCCGTCACCCACGTCGCGATCCGTGAGCCGCTCGCAGGATCGATATAGGCATTGACCCTGACAGGCTGGTCGGTCACAAAGGCAGCCTGGCTATCGTCGAGGATGGTGGCGTCGATAATCAGGTACGGCCGGCCCGCGATGTACCAGGTTTGTGATGGGGTGGCCGTTGATTCCAGACTCGTCGAACCGAATGCCAGCAGGCCCAGGGCATTCTCGTCCCCGGCACCCGGCGGCACGTGGGTCTCGATCTTCTGCGCTACGTTGACGCCGGCCTGCACGGTGAATGTGACCTCTACGAACGCGCCGGCCACGAGCGCCCCGTGCTCCTCCTCGAACTCCGTCGAGGCGTCGGCGTCGTACTGGACGCCGCCGATCCGCCAGGTCCCGACAAACCCGGTGGGCGGCATCTGCTCCACGAACCCGTAGGCCCGGCTGAGCGCTGCACCGCTGTTGGGATCGGACGGGCACTTCTCGTCTGCCTCGGTCTCGATCTTCGCGGCGGTTCGCGTTCCGTCCGGCGCCGTGTGGTAATAGACCTCCACGCAGGCATTCAGTTCGAACGGTCCCTCCTCCTGCTCCAGCCGGGTTTCACTCTTCACCATGTAGGTGGCGCCGGCGATCGTCCAATCGCCGATGAAATCGGCGGCCGGGGGGAGGGCATCGATCCGGCCGTACACCTTCGCGAGGGCCTGCTCCTCCTCTTCCACCTCGTGCTTGCCTTCGATGGAGGTCGCTGTGAGCGTTCCGTCGTCGGCGCGGACAAAGTGCACCTCAACCAGCAAGCCGACCGAGAAGGGGCCATCCTTGAGCTCGGTGTCGCCGGTGACCAGATAGTTGAGCCCGCCGATGGTCCAGGTCCCGGTCAGGTCAGGGGTCGAGGGCAACATCTCGATCCGGCCGTAGGCCTCGTTCTCCTCGCTCTCCGGGCGGCAGTCGTGCGCCTGCCTGCTCTCGATCTCCGTGGCGACGTTGGTCGCCCCGTTCACCAAGTAATGCACTTCGGCGCACTGCCCGGTTGTGAGCTGGCCGTGTTCCTGCTTGAAGACGGTCGTATGGGCGACCGCCTCGTAGTCCGCCGCCCCGATGGTCCACGTGCCGAACAGACCATCGGTTGGCCTGGCGGTGATCACGCCGGTCGCCTTGAGGATGGGTTGGTCGGGCAGGGGCGGGCCACAGTCGTCGGGCGACTCGGTCTCGATCTCGTGGGCTTCGCGCGTCGGGCTGTTGGGGTCGTACTTGACCTCGACGCAGCCGCCGACGTAGAAGTCGCCGTGGCTGCGATCGAGGAGGGTGGCAGGCGTGACGGCGTAGGTGACACTCGACCCGCTGTTCACGGTCCAGGTCCCGATGAATCCTTCGGGGAACGCTTCGAGGGTACCTTTCACCTCTTGAAGCTCGGGCTCGCCTGGGGCTCCACAGAGGCCGTTGTCGTCGGTCTTGATCTCGCGGGCGATGTTTTCACCGTCCTGGACGACAAACGTTACCTCAACGCAGGCGCCGACCGCGAACGGCCCGTCCGACCGCTCAAACTCGGTGCTCGCCGTGGCAGCGTACACCTCACCGCTTACCCTCCACGTGCCGAGCAGCTCCGGCGGAAAGCTCTCGATCACGCCGTGGACTTCCTGTTCCTCAACATGCCCACCGCGGCAGTCGTCGGCCAACTCCATCTCGCGGACCAGGTTCTGGCTGGCGACGGTGTCATATGTGACCTCGACACAGGCGCCAACAAAGGGAATCTCGTCGTTGAAATCCGTCGAGGCGTCCGTCTGGAAGGTCTTCTCCGCGCTCTCATTCCGGATGACCCACTCGCCGACCAGCCCGGCCGCAGGCATCGATTGGACGGTCCCTTTGAACTCGAACGCCGGGTCCTCATCGTCGCGCGGTGCCCGCGCCAGGACGAGCGCGGGAACAGTCAGGAGAGCCAGCAGACCGAAGACCATCAGGGCCCAGCGGATCGTTGTGTGTTTGCTCATCGGTTTCTCCTTGTCCGGTTCGATGCAGAGTGGTAATCGTTGCCGTGACGCCGCACTGCTATGAAACAGCCTGGAACCTCGCGACCACGCCGCTTTCGGTGCCACGGTCACTTCCTCACCCGGTAATGCTGCCCCCCCATCGCGTGGCGGAGCTTCTTCAAGCAGCGGGCGCGCGTCGGGCCGATGCTGCCTTCCGGCACACCCAATTCCGCCGCGATCGCCGCGTAGCTGGGGGCCGGTTGCGCGTAGTACAGGCGCTGCAGGAGAGTTCGGCAGGGCTCCCCAATCCGGGCGAGGGCATCCCAAACCGCCTGCCTGGCCTCCCACTGGGCGACGAGGTCTTCTGGCTGGCTACCGTTGGCCGGTTGATTCATCAGCAGTGGCATCGCATCCTCCGCTCCGGCAACATCCCGCCGCCGCAGAGTCTTCCAACACTCCCGGCGCGTCACTGTCATCAGCCACGCCGCCAGGCAAGACTCGTCTCGCAGGCGATCGAGTTTCTCCAGGAGAATCAGGCAGACTTCCTGAAAAACGTCGGCCGCCTGGCTCTCACTCAGCCCGTGGCGCAGCAGGATACTGTAAATCAACCGTTCGTAGCGCCCGACGAGCGCAACCCAGGCATTCTGATCACCCGCGATACAGGCTGCGATGAGCGTTCGATCGTCGGGGGCATTCATCCATATGTCTCCTTGGGGCGGAGCGATCTTGTGGGCCATGACCATCGTGAGAGGCTCTCCGAAGAGGCACCGGCATCTCGCAGCCTACTTCGCTTTCAAGAGCAGGAAGCCACTCGAAAAATACACTCAAATTCGAAGACGAGCCGCCCCGATCCGGGATACGGACGTCCCGGGGTTGCGGTCAGGCGAAGGTTTCGGCGAGGACGAGGATGGGGTGGCGGGAACCGGGAGCAATCTGGGGGGCGAAGGACGCCGGCGGCCTCATAGCGCCCCAACGGCTCGCGCCGCCACGGCGATGCCCAGGCCGGTGACAACCACCGCGCTGATCACCGGCAGCCACTGCGCCAGGGGCGCGAAGCGATCGAAGCGCCGGGCAAGCAAGCCCTTGCTGGTGACCAGCGCCACACCGATGGCGATCAGCACCGCCGCCAGCCCGGCGCTAAAGGCCAGGATCAGCAGCAGGCCGAGCAGGACCCGCTGAATCGCCACGGCGATGAGCAGGATCGCGATGGCGTCCGGGCAGGGCACCAGTCCGCCGCTGACACCCAGGCCCAGCAGCGAGCGCCAGGTGACCTCACCGGGGTCGGGGATGTGGTGGTGGTGATGGTCGTGCTCGTGCAGGTGGCCGTGATGCGTGATCCGTGAGCGGTGATCCGTGTGGTCGTGGGCATGGGGGGGATGGTCGGGATGGCTTCGCCCGGTGCGCAGGCGGCGCCACAGCAATTGCAGGCCGAGGACAACGATCAGCGCACCGCTGGCGAGCTCGAGCAGCGGTGTTAGCCGGCTGGGGACGATGGCCCGCGAGGCGAGCAGGGCCACCAGGCCGAGGAGCAGAACGCTGCCGGTGTGCGTCAGCGTCACCACCCCGCCGAGGAATGCCGCGTGTCCCACGGTGCCGCGCGAGCCGATCAGGTAGGCGGCGACGATGGTCTTGCCGTGGCCCGGCGTCAAGGCATGGAGCGCACCCAACACGAGGGCGACGAGCAGGGCGGCAGCGAAGAACTGCCCTGTGAGCGCCGGTGTGCGCAGCAGGCCGTCGAGGCGCTGGAGCCAGGCGCTGCGGCCCTGGCGGGCCTGGAGCGTCACCGAGGCGGCATCCGCCGGAGCCGCGGGTGACGCTCCCGGAACAATGGCACTGCCGGCGGCCGGGCCGGGCACCGGCCGGAGCAGAGTGAACTCGCCCACGAGCCGGTTGCGCTCGCTCTGCTGGCGCCCGAGGGTCACGCCGTCGGCCGCTGCCAGGTCGAACCAGAAGCGCCCGTTGGCCACGTAGTTATCGTTGATCAGCTCAAACCAGTGATCGCCGCGGCTGCCGCCGGGCCAGGACGCCCGGAACTTCAACCAGATACCCTCGTCGCCGATCTGGAGCGGCTGGAAGGTCGCCGGGAACTCAGCCGCCACGAGCGTCCAAGGGAGGTCCCGTTGCCGCTCCAACGAGAGGTGCAGCTTCGCCTGCAGCGGCTCCGCAAAGGCCTGGGTCTCGGCCGGGCTGATCCGGTCGTCGCCGTCGGTGTCCGCGTCACGCCAGATCAGGCGGGCCACGAGCGGCCCGGGGAAGAGGTAGAGCTCAAGCTCGACGCCCGCGGGCATCAGTCTAATCTGGTGAAGCTGGAAGAACTCGTCGGCGGGGTGGGCGGCCGCGCCGGTTGGGAGCAGCGCGGCCAGGAACAGGAGCGCAAGCAGGAGGCCGAGGGCGCGTTTCATAGCGGCGATTATACATCTACGACCGGCGCGCATGAAAACCGGCTGCATACGGTCGCTGGCCGGCGCAGGGGCTGGATGCCCGGACCCTTCCGCCATGTTCGCCCGCAAAGCAGGTCGCGCCTCGTCGTCGTCCCGCATCAGGAAAGGGGCATCCGACCCGAAGACAGGCTGGCTTTGTCGTCCGACCCTCACGCTTGTATAATCGCCCTGACTGTGAGGAGGGCTCCTGCGATGCCGATCACGACCACTGTCAGCCGCCACATCGACGCCACGCCGGAACAACTCTGGGCCATCGTGGGCGAGACGGACACCTGGCCGCAGTGGCATCCAGAGATCACGAGCGCCTTCTGGGTGAGCAAACTCGTGGACTGGGTGAAAGGTGCAACGATCCGGGTCCACCAGGTGCTGCCCGCCCCGTGGGGCGCTGCCACGCTCGTCTACCGCGTCAGCACGGCCACGCCGCCCCACGAGGTCGAGTGGGACGCACGCGGCGACGGCGTGGATCTTTCGGCCGGCCTGAAGATGCAGCCCGATGGGAGCGGCTCGCGCGTGACCTGGCACGAGACGATTCGCGGGCTGAAAGCCTCGCTGCTGAGTTGGCGCGTCGGAAGCCGGCGGCGAGAGATGGGTGAGCATCTGCTGGCGAACCTGGCACGGCTGGCTCAAGAGGGTCGGTGATGGCTGGCAGACCCCTGCAGGCGTCCGCAGGGGCGCTTTTTTGTTGCGACATCTGGGGGCAGACGTCGTGCTCATCTCTGTAATCACACCGGCGCTCAACGAGGAAGAGATGCTACCGCTCCGAGCCGCCGAGGTCGCCGCCCAGACGCCCCCGTGGGAGTGGGTCGTTGCCGACGGCGGGAGCCGTGATGCGACGGTCGCCGCGGCGCGCGCCCACGGAGCGATCGTCGTCGTCGCCCCGCGTGGCCGCGGGGCGCAGCTCAACGCAGGAGCGGCGGCGGCCCAGGGCGAGGTACTCCTCTTCCTCCACGCCGATACAGCCCTGCCGCCAGGGAGCCTGGACGCGGTGCGCACCGCCGCCACCGACCCGGCCCTCGTTGGGGGGAATTTCCGGCTGCGCTTTGAAGGCCGGGATGTTGCCAGCCGTCTGTTCACCGCCTACTATCGGGCGCAGCAGCAGTGGCTGAATGTGTACTACGGCGACAGCGCGATCTTTGTCCGCCGGGAGGTCTTCGCGGCCCTCAGTGGCTTTCGCAATGATCCGATCATGGAAGACTACGATTTCGTGCGGCGCCTGGAGCAACTTGGGCCGACCGCCTGTCTGCCGCTGACCGTCACGACGTCGGCGCGGCGCTATCGCGGGCGGGTGGTGCGAACGATCGCAACCTGGGCATCGATCCTCTTGCTCTACAGACTCGGTGTGCCCCCCGCCCGGCTCGCACGGCTCTACGCACCGCCCGGTGAAGGAGGCGATGGTTGACGACGTTTGAACGCGAACGCGAGGCGGCGTGTGCCCTGGCCCGGCACGCGGGCCAGCTCATCCTCGAGTTCTACGCCCTTCCGGCCGAGAAGCTGCACTACAAAGGCTTTGATGACCCCCAAACCGCCGCCGATCGCGTCGCGAATCGTTATCTGGTGGAAGAATTGCAGCGCCGTTTTCCGGGTGACGGCATTCTGGCAGAGGAGTCCGCGGATGTCCTGCGCGACGCCAGCGCGGAGCGAGTCTGGGTGGTGGACCCGCTCGACGGCACCAAAGAGTTCCTGGAACAAAACGGGCAATTTGTGGTCCAGGTTGGCCTGGTGGTCGCCGGCCGCCCTCTGGTGGGTGCCGTCTACCAGCCAACCGAGGACCGGCTCTATTTCGGTGTGGTGGGAGCGGGGGCCTGGATTCAGAAGGGAGATCAGGTCCGCCCCCTCCGCACCAGCCAGAAGAACGACCCCACCGAGATGATCGCCGTGCTGAGCCGCTCGCATCGGGCCGACCTGGCCGACGCGATGACCGCGGCACTCGGCGTGCGCGCGGTGCTCCGCATCGGCTCGGCGGGGCTGAAGATGGGGGCGATCGCCGAGCGGCGCGCAGACCTCTACCTTCACCCGAGCCGCCACACCAAACTCTGGGACAGTGCAGCGCCCGAAGCGGTTCTGGTCGCGGCCGGCGGCGCGGTCAGCGACTTTCTGGGCCGGCCGCTCGACTACAGCGGCCGTGAGGTGCGCAATCTCGGCGGTCTGGTCGCCAGTAACGGCCCGGCCCACGATCGCATCCTTGAGGTCGTGGGACCGCTGTGGGAGGCGGTGGCGGATTGAAGGTTGAAGGTTGGGAACGACTCGGCCCGCGTCGTATCGAGACCGAGCCGGCCGCGCGGCCCGGTTTCGATCCGGCGCCGGTTTCCCTTCGACAGGGCTCAGGACAGGCAACAAGCTCGCCCGGCCGGGCGAGGCGAATACCCCTCGCATCTCTCAAAGAGGACAACACAGGGTGCGGCGACGCACCCAGCGCCGTATGCTCAGCCTGAGCAGGTAGCAGAATTGATTTGTATGGAAGGTGCTTGCTGCGTGACGTCTTTCGCGCAGGTGCACGGCGTATCGTTTCGTGGCTGACGACGAACCCGGAACCGACGGGCCCTCGAAAGCGAGCTGCTCCCCGGAGAGATGAGGCTCTGATGGCAAACACAATCACGTTGAGCCGGCTCCTCTTCCTGGCAGTGTCGGTCGCATTGCTCTACCGGCCCGGCGCCCGGCCCAAGCTTATCGCCTTCGGGCTGATTGTCCTGTTGATCGCGCTCGACGGTGTAGATGGCTACGTCGCGCGGGCCCGGGGTGAGACCAGCGATTTGGGCTCGGTGATGGACATTGCCATCGACCGGGTGGTCGAGAACGTCCTCTGGATCGTCTACGCCGACATCACACTGGTGCCGGTCTGGGTAGCGCTGGTCGTGGTCAGCCGTGGGATCATCACCGACGCCATTCGCAGCTACGCTCTCGCTAAGGGTGAGACAGCCTTTGAGATGATGAAGACGCCGTGGGCGCGCTGGCTCGTGAGCGGCCGCCCGATGCGCGCCTTCTACGGCTTCATGAAAGCCTTCGTCTTCGCAGCCCTGGCACTCTCGCTGGCCCTGCGCGAGGCGATGCCGACAGCAGCCTGGTTACAGCCACTCCGCCTGGCCCTGCTCCTCCTGGTATTCGTGACCGTTGCCATCACCCTGATCCGGGGAGCGCCGGTGGTCTACGAGAGCCGCCGTTACTTTTTCGGCGAGCCGGTCGGGAGCTGAGCGATGCGCACCAGGTGGGTCGAGACGCCCCTGCTGCTGGCCGCCCTTCTCCTCGTCGCGCGCCTGGCCGAGTTGCCGGTAACGGAACGCACCACCCTGGCCTGGTGGTCAGCACTGGCAACGCTCGCCGTGGGAACCCTCCGCTATTCCTGGGCCGAGCGGCGCCACCTGGACCGCCTGGTGGCCCGGGTTTTCGAAGGCGGGCACTGGATCGCCACCCTGGCCGGACCGTTGCTGGCGAATGCTCTGGCGAATATCCTGACCACTGATTGGCTGCTGGCGTTCGCCACGGTCATCGGACTGATGCTCTGGTTGCTCGTGGCCGGCCGCGAGAGAATCGCACTCCGCGATGAGGAGAACGTATGAGCTTCGAGGGACGCTTGGTCTGTTTGCGAGCCCGCTCGCTGTCGGATGTCGAGAAGTTCACGGAGTGGTTCAACGACCCCGAGGTCACCCAATTCGTCGGGAATGCCTTCCCGGCGATCTCGCCTGAGCGCGAACGCGAGCTGGTCGAAGGCTGGCTGGACGACCCCCACGCCTTCTCCATCGAGACGCGCGGTGGCCAACTCATCGGCAATTGCCACCTCTTTCGCGTGGACCTGCGCCAGCGAACTGCTGAGCTGGGGATCGTCATCGGCGACAAGGCCTTCTGGGGCCAGGGCTACGGAACGGACGCCATCACCCTGTTGCTGTCCTATGCCTTCGAACATCTCGGCCTGCATCGAGTCGAGTTGCATTACCTGGCGTTCAACCGTCGCGCGCGAGAGGCGTACGAAAAGTGCGGCTTCGTCGAGGAAGGGCGCCGGCGGGAAGCCGTGTTCATACGGGGGCAGTGGGTGGATTCGATCCTGATGAGCATCCTCGAGCGCGAGTGGCGCGAGCACCACCCGGCGCACCCCGAGCAAGACGACGACAAGGGCGCCCCAGCCACGGGTGGTGGCGTCCGACAGTAAGGAGACGAGTATGCCGGCCGGAATGATCGACGGTCGGCGGCTGAAGCGTGCCTGGGATCAGAGCGAGCTGGGCGAGCTCATCCTGGGCCAGCCGCCCTATGACTACGCTCCCGGGGAGGAGACCGACAGCGCGCGGTTCACGCGCCTGCACCAGCTCGTAGACTTTCTGCGCTGCCGCACTGCCACCGAGCGCGCGAGCCGCCTGCCCACCGGCGTTCGCGTGTTGGAGCAGAGCGAGCTTGGGTTCGCCCAGGCCGCGGCAATCTGGTTGCGCCAGATTTTCCCCGAGGGTGGAGGGTAGGTCGCATTGTTTTTCGTTGCGACCGTCCTGTGACTCACGATGTCTTCATCAGAGAGAACACCTCGCTCGCCGTTTCCTTTGCCCCCACTGCTCCGCTTGCTACAATACGCCGGCGAGCGAGATTGAATTCGGAGGAACCCCATGACGTACCTGAATGTCGAAGAATACCGCGTTCGGTTGAGCCGCGAGGGCGAGATGTTGCCGGGCGCTGTCTGGGTACGCGAGAGCCGCGAGTGGGAGTTAGAGGCCGGTGAGGTTCACCGCGTGGCCGCGGCCACCTCGGAGGCGGAGAGCGGCCCCGAGCTCTTCTTTCATCGCATGGTCGAGACGCTGGAGCACGAGAATCTCTGGTTGAGAACCTGCGGGACCTGCATCTACCTTCGTCGCAGTGCCGAGGAGGGAGCCGTCGAGAGCGGCTGGAGCGGGTTCTGCAATTACAGTGCGCCTGAAAGCTTCGAGAAGGGCAGCGAGCCAGGCGTTGTCTCGCTCCTGGCCGCCGATTGCCATCATTTTGAGTACCGCCAGGGCGAGCCGCTTCCGGCCGATGCGCTGCTGGGCGGCGCCGACGAGGTCCGCCTCCCCGATCCCGAGACGACCCTCCCCATCCGCACCCGCACTGTAGAGGAGAAAGGTGGGCTTCTGGGCGCGATCAAGAAGCTCTTCAGCGGGGGGAGCGAGGAGAAGCCGCGGGTGCCGACGGGAATCATCGAGCGACCGGGCGGCCAGCCCTGCCCGGTCTGTGGCACGCGCATGACGAACCGCGCCTCTATCACGAACGCGACCCCGGAAGGCGACGAGCGCGTCTTCTCGGTCTGGCGCTGCCCCAACTGTCATTGCAACTGTCTCGACGACTGGTTGGAGGCCTACGTGGGCAGCAAGGCTCGCGATGCCGAGCGGCTCTACGTCGTCCCACCCAGTGAGGCCGACGTTGCCGTGGACAAGGTCGGGCAATGCCCGCGGCCCGACATCAAGGGCTGCACCTGCGTCAGCAACCAGTGGTTCGAGGCCTGGGGCGACCGCCTGCTGGAGAAAGGGCGCCGGATTCAGCACCGCGAGAGCGTCGTGAGCCTCTGATGCCGCGCCCCTGGCGACCGCCGCTGTGGTCATCATCCTGAGGCGGAGCCGCGCCTCTGTGCGGCAGTCTCGCCCACTCCAGATCGCGAGCCGGCCCAACAAACAAGCGACATCGCGGGGATCGCAGATCGCCGCACCCGCCGCCGCTCAAGCCATCATGAGCGGCGTTCTGGTTCCATTGCACAAAACGGCATTGGAGTGTGGGTGCGGCGGAAGGCGACAACGCGGCTCATATCGACCTCAAGGACTGCAGTGACGTGCGCCGAGGTCTGCTTGCTGTAAATCATGTGCGCGGCGATGGCCGCACGCATCGGCGTCAGGGGGTCCTCTGTCCGACGATCTCCGTTGTGGTCGTGCCCCATTTGACCGTCCCGGCCGCGGGAGGTGCGGCCGGGGCGGGTTGGGGGCGACGAGTCCCCGAGTCCTGAGGTATTGCTCCACATCCCGCTTTCGTACGCGACCACCCTCTCCCCCGCCCTGAATCGCGAGCAGGTCCTTCAGCCCGATCCCTTGCTCGGTGGCCATCCGCGAGACAGCCGGGCTCACGACGCTCCGTCGCGAGGCGCTCTCCTCCTTCTCGGTGGCGCTCGGCCCACCCGCCGGCCGGGCGGCCTGCGTTGAGGGCGGCTCGACTGTCGAAACCGGCGCGCTTGCCTCACCCAGGTAGGCCACACCGTGCCGACGGCGACGGTCTCTCCGGCCGGCACGAGAATCTGCTGGAGCGTCCCGCTGGCGGGGGAAGGGATCTCGGTGTCCACCTTGTCGCTGACCACTTCCAGCAGAGGCTCGTATTCGGCCACGCGGTCCCCCGGCGCCTTGAGCCAGCGGCTGATCGTCCCCTCGACAACGTTCTCTCCAAGTTGCGGCATCCTGATCGGGGTCGCCATGCATTTCTCCATACGGATGGTCGTGAGAGCTATCGCCCGGCTGCCTCAAGAAGGGGCGCTACCGGGAAACAATCAAAGAACAGTCACGGCACATTCCGCATACAAGCGCAGGCCCTCGCCTGTCGCGCCGATCTGCATTAGCGCCTATTCCACAACTAATGAAGTCATCGTGCGCGGCGGTGACGTTCAAAGCAATTGCCTGGTCAGCGCTGAAAGCCACGAACTTCATCAGGCACCGTATCGTTACCTGAGTGAAAGCTTCGACAGGTCCACACGCGACTTGTGAGCTGGTTCACACACTTGTAGGCGAAATGGGCCCGACTGATTATTATTCACCAACTGCCCCCGCCGGGCTCCCCGATCCCCGCCCAGCGCGTCGCCCACCCGTTCCCGCCGGATCGCCAAATCCGGCGGCGCGGGCCTGGATCTGGCGATCCAGGCCGAGCACTGGGGGACGACTGCTCCCGCCGGGCTCTCGCGATCCCCGCCCAGCGCGTCGCCCACCCGTTCCCGCCGGATCGCCAGATCCGGCGGCCACCGCCCGGATCCCCGATCCCGGCCAGCCATGCGAGCCACCTGCTCCCGCCGGATCGCCAGATCCGGCGGCGCGGGCCTGGATCTGGCGATCCAGGCCGAGCACTGGGGGACGACTGCTCCCGCCGGGCTCTCGCGATCCCCGCCCAGCGCGTCGCCCACCCGTTCCCGCCGGATCGCCAGATCCGGCGGCCACCGCCAGAATCCCCGATCCCCGCCCAGCGCGTCGCCCACCTGTTCCCGCCGGATCGCCAGATCCGGCAACCACCGCCCGGATCCCCGATCCCCGCCCAGCGCGTCGCCCACCTGCTCCCACCGGATCCCCGATCCCGGCGGCGCGGGCCTGGATCTGGCGATCCAGGCCGAGCACTGGGGGACGACTGCTCCCGCCGGGCTCTCGCGATCCCCGCCCAGCGCGTCGCCCACCCGTTCCCGCCGGATCGCCAGATCCGGCGACCACCGCCAGAATCCCCGATCCCGGCCAGCCATGCGAGCCACCTGCTCCCGCCGGATCGCCAGATCCGGCGGCGCGGGCCTGGATCTGGCGATCCAGGCCGAGCACTGGGGGACGACTGCCCCCGCCGGCTCTGGCGATCCCCGCCCAGCGCGTCGCCCACCCGTTCCCGCCGGATCGCCAGATCCGGCGGCCACCGCCAGAATCCCCGATCCCGGCCAGCCATGCGAGCCACCTGCTCCCGCCGGATCGCCAGATCCGGCGACCACCGCCAGAATCCCCCGATCCCGGCCAGCCATGCGAGCCACCTGCTCCCGCCGGATCCCCCGATCCCGGCGGCGCGGGCCTGGATCGCCACATCCAGGCCGAGCCATGGGGGAACGGCTGCTCCCGCCGGATCTGGCGATCCGGCGGCCACCGCCAGAATCCCCCGATCCCGGCCTGCCGTGCCGGCCAATGAGCAGCCGTTGTCGCCCATTCGCTCATCAACTTTGGGAAACTCGCCACCAACCCATCAGCCGGCCGCGCCCGCGCTCGCCCCGCGCCGTTCCAGGTGACCCGGCGGGAGGCGGCTGCCACCGGCTCTACCGACCGCTCATTGTACCAGCCCGGTCTTGCAGCTGGAATGGGCGACAACTGTTAAAGAATGCTGCGAGCCTGTCCCCCATCGACCTGCAGAGTCGTGCCGGTGACGAAGCTGGCGGCATCGGAGGCCAGAAAGACGACGACATTGGCGATCTCGTTCGGCCGGCCCACGCGCCCCAGGGGGATGGCCGCCTCCCAGCCGGCAATCACATCCGACGGCTCGACACCCCGCTGCGTTGCCAGGCCTTTCGACAACCCTTCCATCCGCGCGGTGAAGGTGGAGCCAGGACAGACGGTATTGACGCGGATTCCGTCCCTCGCCAACTCATTCGCCATGGTCTTGGCAAGTCCGAGGACGCCGGTGCGCGCCATGTTGGAGAGAATCAGGCCATCGATGGGCTCTTTCGCTGACACCGAGGCGATATTGACGATTCGCCCGTCGCCCTGGCGCTGCATGTAGGGGACCGCTTCCGTGCAGAGGCGGATCACGCTCTTGAGACTCATGTCGAGCCCGAGTTGCCACTGTGCCTCGCTCGTATTGAGAAAGCGGGACGCGGGCGGCCCACCGTTGTTGGTCACGAGGATATCGAGACGCCCAAAGTGCTCCATGTGCTGCCGGATGAGGCGCTTGATCTGATCGGGATCGGTCAGGTCGGTCGGGACGGCGAGCACCTCGACGCCGGTTTCGTCGTGGATTTCTTGCGCCACACGCCGCAACTCTTCCTCGCCGCGCGCGCAGATGGTGACGCTGGTCCCTTCCCGGGCAAAACCGAAGGCGCAGGCCTTGCCAATGCCTTTGCTCGATGCGGCGACCAGCGCCGCGCGTCCTTTCAATCCCAGGTCCATGAACTCTATCCTCTCCTGCGAGAAGCGGTTGATTGTCGTTCTCAGGCGGGCGCGGTGCCCGCCGCGAAAAGACCACTCCCCCTACTCTCCGCCGGCCACCTCACGGCGCGTGACGACGAAGCGGCAGCACGAATCGCCTTTAGCCTGACAGTCCGTCTCGATGGCGTCCACCGCACTATCGAAGATGCCTGCGCCCAGGCCGGCCATCACCCCACGGATCAGGTAGCAGACACCGTGCTCCGCAGCGCCGTAAGCCTCGGCATAGGGAGAGCCATACACCTGAACGATCAGGCGGCCAGCGCCGGGATCGAGCTCAACCAGCTCGAACCGTCCCCAGCCGATCTGTCCGCCCATGTGGCACATGAACGTCACGATCTCCTCGTCACTGTAGCCGAAGACTTCCTTAAAGCGGCGCGAGGAGAGGGTTCCGCCGGTGACGCCGGCCTTGTAGAAGACAGCAGCCACGCGGTCGCCCAGCGCGTCGTCAATCGAATTCTGGATACTGGCCATCACCTCCGGCCGGATAAGAAGGTATCGCACTCCGTTGTAGGTCAGGCGCCCGCCGTCGGCATCCCACACCAGTCCCTGCAAGATCTCATTCGTCATGATTTTCCTGCCTCTCTCCCGTGCATCGTGGCCGGGCGTCCGCGTTGCGCTCGCTCTGCTTCGGTCGCCGCTTCGTCTACTCTCCAGTTCCGACTGTCGAGGACCACCCCGTACTCCCGAAGCGCCGCGTCCAGGCTGATCTTGCCATCGCGCACGTCCCGGAGCACCAGCGCCGGGTCGCGCTCCAGCGGGTCCCCGTACCCCGCGCCGCCGGGGAGACGCAGGCTCACGAGATCGTTCTGTTGGAGGCGATCGACCCCCTTAGACTTGAGAACCCGCTCCTGTTGGGAATCCGGGTTAAGCAGGAACCTGCCCGGAACGCCGTCCTTCCCGCCGAAAATACCCGCCGGTCTGAAGCGGTGCCGGTCGCCGTAGCGTGCGAAGGAGACATCACCGGCGAGCAGGCGAATATCTCGGCGCACGCCGAGCGCCCCGCGGAAGGTCCCGGCGCCGCCCGAATCGGGAATGAACTCGTAGCGCTCTACGCGCACCGGGTGCTCCATCTCGGCAGCCTCGACGGGGGTATTTTTGAACCGCGCCAGGTGGCAGTCCTGCCCGTCGCGCCCGTCGCGGATGGGACGCCCACCGCTCCCGCCGCCCTGAATGTCGATATAGACGAAGCGCCGGCCGGTGCACGGGTGGTAGCCGGCGAAGGCGCAGGTGGAGACCTGCCCGTGGCTTCCGGCCATCCCCCGCCCCGGCAGCGCCTCCGTGAGGGTGCGGATCATCGCCTCGCAGATCTTGGCCGAGGTGTTGGTGCGTGAGCCCACGGCATGGGGCATCTGCGGATTGACGACCAACCCTGGCTCGGCCTCGACCTGGAAGGGGCGGTAACAGCCGGAATTGGGCGGCACGTGGGGATCAATGACGGCGATGAGGGCGTAGTAGGTCGCAGCGTGGGTCGTTGCCAGGGGACAGTTGACGTTGCCAGGCGTGGCAGGATCGGTGCCTTCAAAATCAACCCGTACGCGGTCACCCTGCTTGTGAAGGTTCACCTGGACTCGAATCGGTCTGTCGCTCGTGCCGTCATCGTCAACGAAATCGACGCCCGTGTAGAGCCCGTCGGTAATCTCGCGGAGCCCCGCACGGATGCGCCGCTCCGAGTAGTCCAACAGCATCGCCATGCACTGTTGGACGATGTCCGGCCCGTATTTCTCATGAATCTG
This sequence comes from Ardenticatenaceae bacterium, assembly GCA_027493995.1. Taxonomy (GTDB): domain Bacteria; phylum Chloroflexota; class Anaerolineae; order Ardenticatenales; family Ardenticatenaceae; genus DOUV01. The sequence continues at coordinate 1,191,103 of JAOSJS010000001.1, forward strand.
GCGCAACCGCCGTGCGCCAACGAAGCCGGCGGACGCCTGCGCGCGAATGTCCCCCAACGTCTTGTCGGGAACGCGCACATTGTTTTCCAGGATGCCGAAGATCTCCCGATCCTCGCGGCCGTGCTTGTAGAGCTTAGTGAAGGAGAAGCGCAGCCCCTCCAGATAGATTTCGGTCAGGCCACCCGCCACGCCTCCGGCGACGGCGCCGCCCATGTCGGCGTGGTGCGCCATGCTGCCAACAAAGCCGATCAACTCGCCGTCGAGCCGGACGGGCGTAAAGGCGATGATATCCATCAAGTGCTGGCCGCCCTGGTAGGGATTGTTGAGGATGATCACATCCCCCTCGTGCAACTCGTCCGGACGATAGTGACTCAGCAGCTCGCGGCTGGGGATCTCGAAGCCTGTGAGCAACATCGGCGCGTGGTGTGCCTGGGCGACGGTATTCCCAAAGCGGTCGAAGACGGCGCAGCTGATGTCCTCGATCTCTTTGATGATGGTGGAGCGCGATGTGCGGACGAGGGTTCGGCCCATCGCGCCTGCCACCTGCTCGAGGGCGTAGCGCACCACCTGCATCGTAATGGGATCGGCCCCATCGATCATGTCACCTCCCGCCCGTCAACGAACAGCCGGCGGTCCCCGACGATGCGATGCCTCGATCCCGAGAGCGCGTAGCGCCCCCAGGCTGAGACCTGATTGCCGGTGACCACCGGCACGACCAACCCCGTTCCAATTGCTTCACGATATCGGCCCTACCGAAATTTGTGTATCTCGACAAGACGCCGTCAGAGACCGGTGCGAAAGTGGCCCTGGCACGCTCGACGCAGCGGGCCGCGTCTGGCTATCGGTTTTCCGAATTGTCCGTTCGTCCCAGGCCACCCACGCCTGGCATCGTGAAGCCCGTCATTGCGACGGAACCCGCTACTACAGTCGAGTTGAGGAGATCGACAGTCCAGTACGGCCACGCTGGCCATCCATCAGATCTCGCCCAGGTTCACGAGATGACAGGCCACGAAGTGTTCCGGACGTAATTCGCGCAGCTCCGGCTCGATCCGCGTGCACTCGGGTGTGGCGATCGGGCAGCGGGAGTGGAAGCGACAACCCGAAGGAATGTTGACAGAACTTGGGACGTCGCCCTCCAGGAGTTGCGGGTTCCACCGTTGCTCGGGCCTCACGCTCGGAATGGCCGAGAGCAGAATGCGGGTGTAGGGGTGCAGCGGATTCGCGAAGAGCTCCCCGCTCGGGGCATACTCCACGATTTTGCCGAGGTACATCACGGCGATCCGGTGGCTGGCATGCCTGACCACGGCCAGATTGTGGGAGATGAAGATGTACGCGAGCCCGAACTCCTTCTGGAGCCTGACCATCAAGTTGATGATCTGGGCCTGAATCGAGACATCCAGCGCCGAGGTGACTTCGTCGGCGACGATGAGCTTCGGGTGGGTCGCAAGCGCGCGCGCGATCGCGATCCGCTGCCGCTGTCCACCGCTGAACTGGTGCGGATAGCGCTCGGCCGCCGCGTGCGAGAGCCCCACCACCTGCAACAGCTCCTCGACGCGCCGGTCCATATTGCCGTCGTAGCCGTGAACCTCTAGCGGCTGGCGCAGAATATCGCGGACGCGCCGACGTGGATTAAGCGACGAGTAGGGGTTCTGGTAGACAATCTGCATGTGCCTGCGCAGCGGACGCAGCCGGGCTGGCGAAAGCGCGGTGATATCCTGTCCCTCGAAGAGAATCTGCCCCCCGGTCGGTTCCAGCAGGCGCAGGACGGTTCGTCCGAACGTGCTCTTCCCGCTCCCGCTCTCGCCTACGACCCCGAGGGTCTCGCCGGGGTAAATCTTCACACTGACGCCATCGAGCGCCTTGACGACGCGGCGCCGGCCGCGCAAGAGCTCGCGGACGCTGGGGCTGGACTCGACAAAGTGTTTGGACAGCTCTCTGACCTCGACCAGCGGGGCGTTCAACTCCTGAACTCCGTTTCTTGCTCCGGCTGGATGAGTGCCGCTTCGGGCCGGCCCGCGTCCGGAATCAGGTGCAGCCAGCAGGCCGAAGTATGGCGGAGCCCGACGGTCGCGGTCGGTGGCCGCCCCTTCTCTTCACAAATGGCAATACGCTCCGTACATCTGGGCGTGAAGGGGCACATGTCGCGCTTCGGTAGATCACCGATGGAGCCCTGGATGGTGAAAAGCTCGCCCGGGCGCGTCTCGATTGTGGGAACGGCCTGCATCAACGCACGCGTGTACGGGTTGGCGGGGCGCCGGAAGATTTCGTCCACCGGCGCCTGCTCCATAACGTGACCGCCGTACATGATGACCACGCGGTCGCACACTTTGGAGATCAAGCCAAGATCGTGGGAGATCAGGATCATCGAGGTTCCGAAACGGCGCTGCAGGTCGCGAAGCAGCGCGACAATCTGAGCCTGCGTTGTCACGTCGAGCGCCGACGTCGGCTCGTCGGCGATGACCAGCGCGGGCTCGCAGGCGAAGGCGATAGCGATGATGACGCGCTGGCGCATACCGCCGCTCAGTTGATGCGGATACTTGGCTACCACGTGTTCGGGATCGGCAATCCCCACCTGACCGAGCAGGCCAATCGCCGCCCGCACGGCTTCCCGCTCAGACAGCCCGCGGTGCAGGCGCAACACGTCGGTCATCTGCGTCTTGATCCGGAAGGCCGGATTCAAAGACGAGAGCGGGTCCTGGGGGACGGCCGTGATCTGGGAGCCGCGCAGGCGGCGCATCTGGTGCTCGCTGTGATTCAGCAGATTCTCGCCCTTGAAGAGAACCCGACCACCTACGATCCGCCCGGGTCTGGGAACCAGGCGGAGAATCGAGCGACCCGTCAGCGACTTCCCCGAGCCCGACTCCCCCGCCAGGCCGAGAACCTCGCCGACTCCCACACGAAAGCTCACCCCATCCACCGCCTTGACGACACCATCCGGCGTGAAGAAATGGGTCTGCAGGTTCTCTACCACTAAGAGTGGCTCACTCATGCTTGTCTCGCTTGCAAGGCGCCCAGGCTCCCCTGGGCACCGCCACCTCAATCCAGCGGCATACGCGGGTCGAGCCGCTTGCGCAGTCCATCACCCAGAACATTGAAGGCAAAAACGGTGATGATCAGGAAGACCATCGGGAAGGCCAGGCCCCACCAGGCAGTCCGGAAGTAGCCGAGCCCCTCGCTGATCATGGCCCCCCACGAGGGCGTACTCGCCTTGACCCCCAAACCAACGAAGCTCAGGAGCGCCTCGATGATGATGGCGAGACCGAGCTCGATGGAGCTGAGAACGAGCAGCAGCGGCACCACGTTGGGGAAGACTTCCTCCCGCATGATCCGCAGGCTCCCCATCCCCAGCGCACGGGCGGCTTCGACGTAATCCTGCTCACGAATGTTGAAGACCTCGCCGCGGATGACGCGCGCGAAGCGAGTCCAGTCTACGAGGGCGATGGCGAGGATCACCTGCCAGACGCCGACGCCCCAGATCGCCATCAGGACGACGGCCAGCAGGACCGGGGGGAAGGACATCCACGTATCCACGAGTCGCATCACGACCTCATCCACCCAGCCACGGGAATAGCCCGCCACGAGACCGACCGCCGTGCCGATGGCCGCTGAAGCGACCGTCGCCACAAGGGCGACAAAGAGGGCGACGCGGGCGCCGTGGACGACGCGCCCGAGGATGTCGCGTCCCAGGCTGTCGGTCCCCAACAGGTGCTCGCCGCTTCCACCCGCCAGATAGGCCGGCGGCCGATAGGCGTCGGCCAGGTCCTGGGCGTTGGGATCGGCGGGGATGATGAGCGGGCCGAAGAGCGCCAGGAGGACCAGTGTCACAATGACGATCAGGCCGAAGAGAATCTCTTTGTCGCGGCGCCAGCGGATCTCGGGAAAGGCAAATCCGAGTGAACGAGTGGCGAGTGTACTACGCATAGCGAATCTTCGGGTTCAGAAATCCATACAACAGGTCGACGGTCAGGTTGCTGCTGATCAGCACCAGAGCGTAGACGACAATCAACCCCTGAACCAGCGGGAAGTCGCGGTACTGGATACCGGTCAGTGCGAGAAGGCCGATCCCCGGCCAGCCGAAGATCTTCTCGATCACGATGCTTCCGCTGACGAGAAAGGTAAATTGAACGCCCAGAATGGTGAGCGTCGGGATCAGGGCATTCTTCAGCGCACGGATGCAAACGATGTAGCTCTCAGAGAGGCCTTTCATCCGGTCTGTGAAAATGTAATCCTCCTGCATCACGTTGAGCAGGCTCGATTTCAGCGTGCGGAGAAGCATCGCCGCTAGAGGGATGGCAAGCGCCAGGGCCGGGAGGAAGAGGTGTTGCACGGCGCTCTTGAACGCCTCGAAATTGCCGTCGAGCAGACTATCCAGCAATAAGAAGCCCGTAACGTCGGGCACCTGCATATTGCTCGCCATCCGGCCGGAGACAGGCATGACCCGCGCAATGGCACCAAAGAGGACGATGAAAAGCAGCCCCCATAAGAAGTTCGGGATGCCGAAACCAATCAAGCCAACGAAGGAACTCAGAGCCTCAAACAGAGTGCCTTGATTCAAGACGGAAATCACGGCGATAACCACGGCGATGAGAGCGGCCAGGACGATGCTCGCCAGAACCAGTTCCAACGTGGCGGGCAGGCGGTCGAGGATCAGGGTCGTGACATCATCCCGGAAGCGGAGGGACTGGCCGAAATCTCCCTGGAGGACAGTGCTCAACCAGCGCGTGTACTGGACGGGCACCGGTGCCGTCAGGCCAAGATACTCACGCATCGCCGCGATGTCCTCGTCGGTCGCCATTGGACCGACCATCAAGAGAGCCGGGTCGCCAGGGAGCACGCGCAGGATAACAAAGGCGGCGACCGAAACGCCAAAGAGCGATATGACGGCGTAGACGATACGCCGGATGATATAGAGCATCTTGCTCCCCCGTCTCTCTACTCATTGCAACTCGGGATTGGGCGGGTGGACACGCCGTCCACGCCCTACCACCGTCCAGAGCCGTCCTTCGCCCCGGACGGTGGGTTCATATTCGCTCTTATTGGAATACGGTGCACTGGGGCCGGGGCGGAGGGCGACGCACTTCGGAAAGTGCGTCGCCCCTGATCCGCGCACGCGCCACTGTTACAGACAGTGAGATGATCCTGATGGCGAAATCACCTTCCGGGAGGGCGAGCGGCTCGTCGTGTGCGCTGCAGCGCGCGGTTGCCCCGTTCCACCGGAATCCGACCCCCAGCGTGCCCGGCGGGGCACGCCCGGCCCGCCCCGAGGGGCGCCCCCTGACGCCGACCCTGCCTGAGGGGCACCCTGTCGGGGGGCCGGCCTCCAGCCGCGGTTTCCCTGGCTTGGCCGGCCAGGACAGGCAACCGCCGGGCTACAGCTTCTGAGATCTACCCGGCCCACTCCATGTCGTAGGGCAAGATCCACCCCTGCGGGTACGGCTCGTACTGCAGGCCTTCCTTCATGACAATCGGCGAGATCACCTGGTAGAGCGGTAGCATGAGGACGTGCTCGGCCACGTATATGGCGCCTTCTTTCGCGGCGGCGATGCGCTTCTCTTCGTCCGGCTCGCTGAAGATGGGCGCGAGTTTCGCGGTCAGCTCGTCCTTCAGCCCCGTATAGTCCACGTCGCCCTTCCAGACCGAGAACGGGCTGGGCGGAAAGTTCGACAGGCCCACGGAGTTGATTGGGTCGCCGGTGGCGTTAGACCAGAAATAGAGCGCCAGCGACGGAATCTTCGCCGCCGAGCGCAGTTCGAAGAACTGCGGGATGGTGACGGTCTCGATGTCGGCCTGCACGCCCACCTTGCTCCACATCCCCACGAGCGCCTGCATGACGTCATAGTCGCGGGTCTTGAAGCCGTTCGTCGAGAGCACAGTCATCTTGAGCGGGTTGTCAGGGGTGTACCCGGCTCCCGCGAGCAGCTCTTTCGCCTTCTCCAGATCGTACGGGAAGGTGTAGCCTTCCGGGTACGCCATGTAGAGCGGGGTCTCAGTCGTGTCTTGGGACCGGCCGAAGCCCAGCAAAACGTCCTTCGTGATGGCGTCCTTGTCAATCGCATAGTGGATCGCCTTCCGCACGTTTTCGTCCCCGAACGGTTCAAAATAGGGGGAGACGAAAAGGACCGCCACGTCGGTGACCGGCTGCGAGACGCCTGTGAGGCCGGAAACGGACGACAGGCGCTCGAAGTCGGCAATGGGCACTTCCACCGTGAAGTCGGCGCTGGCGGATTCAACCTCCGCCGCACGGGCCGTCGAGTCGGTCACAATCTTGTAGGTCACGTTCTTGATCGATGCCGGGCCGCGCCAGTAGTCCTCGAAGGCCTCCAGCGCCAGGTGGCTGCCGGGGACGAATTCCTTGAACTTGTACGGCCCGGCCCCGATCGGGTTCTTCAGGAAGCCCTCTTCACCGACTTCCTGAAAATAGTTCTTGGGGATCACCAGCCCATCGAGAAAACCCATCCATGGAACCAGGGCCGGGTTCAGCTGCTCGAGGGTGAGAGTCAGGTGGTGGTCGTCTTTGATCTGGATGTTTTTGATATTCTTCCAGATACCAGAATAAGCTTTGCCATCCTGCGCCATGCGCTCGAAGGTAAAGGCAACATCTTCGGCGGTCAGGGGATCGCCGTTGTGGAACTTGATTCCGTCCTGGACTTCCAGGTCTAAGCTTAATTTGTCGTCGCTCCACTCCCAGCTCTTGATCACCCCCGGTTGGTAGTTCAGGTCGCGATCCTGGAAGATCAGGTGATCCCAGATCGCCATGTGCGGTGAAAGCTGGGTCAGGTTACGGTTGATCCCGTTGGGGTCGAGCGAGGCAATCTCGTCGTTGAAGGCGATGACGAGGTTGTTGGACGCCGCCTTGGGAGCGGCGGGGACGCTTGTGGCCGCCGGGGCGCTGGTGGCCGCCGCCGCGGGCGCGGCGGTCGGCGCGGCAGGCGCGGCGGGCCGCCCGGTACAGCCGGGGAGGACCAACCCGGCACCGGTAATGCCGAGCAGTTTCAGTAGCGTCCGCCGGTCCATTCCGGATACTCGATGCTCTGAAGACATTCCTCTCCTCCTCGAGGCAGGGTGCCTGGGGAACTGCGCGGTCGCCCCACGGTTGACCAGGGAGAGCGCCGCACCCCGTCGACTCCCCAAATGCTCACTGAAGTCGTGCTGGCAACGGGCGGGCTCATTGTCCCGCAACAATCAACAGCTGGATGGCTTATGCGGTTGTCAGGGGAACGCGGGCAGCACCTCCTTGGCGAAGCGCTCGACCTGACCGAATTGGTCGAGCGACGCGAACCGGCAGATGAAGTGATTGACGCCGGCATCGGCGAAGGTCTTAAACCACCGAATGGCATCGTCAGGATTTCCAACCGGCCCCCACTCGGCAGGATCGACGTCCCGCGCCGTGGACGTGTGGTAGTACTGGTTGAGGTACGCGCTCACCCCCCGTTGGGCCGCCATGCGGTCGGCGCTGATATTGAGCGTGACCTGGTAGGCCAGCGTATATTCGCCGAACGCCCGCCCGATCTCCTCGGCGGCTGCGCGAATCTGGGCGCGCTGCTCCTGAAACTCTTCTGGGTGGCCTGCCCGGCAACAGGTCAGCCAGCCGTCGCCGTACCGCGCAATCCGCCGGGCGGCCCGGCCGACAACGGTATCGATGCTGGTCGTCTCCTTCGCCCTCGGGAGAAGGCGCGGGTTGCTCACCACCCAGATCGGCGGTCGCGGTTGGAGCGGGACGAGCGTATCGACCTCGACGCCGGTGAAGAAACTGATGTCGCTGTAGTTGAAGAACTGGCCGCGCGCGGTGACGCATCCCTCGCTCCACAGGCTACGGAGGACGGCCAGGCCCTCCTCAAAGAGAGCCCCGCGCCGCTCGAAATCGAGCCCAAGCGCGGCATACTCGCGCCGCACCCCCTCCTCCGGGTTGCCCATGCAAGCCCCCAGGATCGTCCGGCCGCCCGCCATTCGATGCAGGGTGGCCCATTGTAAGGCCAGGTACAACGGATTGCGAGTGGCTGTCACCAGGCAGGCCGTCCCCAACAGGAGCCGCTCCGTCCTCTGAGAGATCGCCGCGAGCAGCAGCAGCGGCTCGTAGCGCGGCTTGGAGAAGAGGCTATCCCCGACCCACACAGAATCGAACCCCGTGCTCTCGACGACACCGGAGAGATGGAGCAGATCGTTGAGCGTGTACCCGGGCGCGAGCAACGGGAAGCGATTGTTGAGATTGATCCCAAATCGAGGGCGCATGCTAGAGGAGCCCCGCTTCCTGCAACGAGCTGATCTGCTCGTCAGAATACTTCAGCACCTCCCGCAGGATCATCTCGGTGTGTTGGCCCAACAGAGGCGGAGGGAGATATTCGGCGCTCACGCCTGCGACCTTGACAGGGCTGCCCAGCATGGACAGCCCCTGAATCAGAGGGTGGTCTACGTGAACGAGCATCTCCCGCGCCACGATCTGTGGGTCGGCCAACACTTTGTCCACCGTATTCACCGGACCGCACGGCACTCCCTCGGCCTCGAGCCGATCAAGCCACTCCTCGGTCGTCCGGCCTCGGAAGATCCCCTCCAGGAGTGGCATGATCTCGTCCCTGTGCTCCAGCCGGGCTTGCTGGTCCATGAAACGAGAATCGGCTTCCAGTTCCGGTTCTTTCAGCGCCCGGCACAACGCTCCCCAGAATTTCTCGGCGAAGATCGCAATGACCAGGTAACCGTCGGCAGTGGCGAAGACGCCGTACGGCACGACCGACTGGTGGTGCGACCCGACCGGCTCCGGCACCGGGCTCCCGGCCAGGTAGTATTGGGCGACGTAGGTCAGCAGGGATGTCAAACAGTCCAGCAGGCTCAGATCGATGCAGGAGCCCTCGCCGCTGCGAGCGCGCGCGTAGAGCGCGGCCGAGACGGCCTGGGCCGCGTACATCGCTCCGGCGAGGTCACCCATTGGGATACCCATCCGGACCGGTGTCCGGCCCGGCTCGCCGGTGATGCTCATGGCGCCACTCATCGCCTGGAGAACCAGGTCGAAGGCCGGGCGATCCCGGTGTGGCCCCACCAGCCCGAAGCCGGAGATCGAGCAGGCGATGATGCGCGGGTTGATCTCCCGCAGGGTCTGGTAATCCAGACCGAGCCGCTCCGCCACGCCCGGACGATAATTCTCGACGACGACGTCCGAGACACGTACCAGATCGTAGAAAACCTCGCGCCCTGCCGGCGCCTTGACGTCGAGCGTCATGCTGCGCTTGTTGCGATTGATGCTCAAGAAGTAGGCGCTCTGCCCCTCCAGAAAGTAGGGTGGCATGCCGCGCATCGGGTCGCCCCCACCGGGCGTTTCGATTTTGATGACCTCGGCACCCATATCGCCGAGGAGCATCGACGCGAAGGGGCCTGCCAGAAACCGGGTCAGGTCGAGGACGCGCACACCCGCGAGCAGTGGGGTCATCTTCGTCAAGCCGCACTTCCTTCAATCAACCTACAACGTGCGGAGTGGCAGGCGACCGGCGAGCCGCGACCCTCGCCTCCCAGGTCACCGATCACTTCGCACCCATCGTTCCTCATACCTCTTGGGGGAGCGGCTCCATCTCGCGCCAGATCTCGAGGATCTCGGATGAATCGGCGACCTTCCCGAGGAAGCGATCGGCATATGCCAGCGCCTCCTGGTGGGCCTTATCGCTGTACGTCGAGGTGCAGTCCGCCAGAAAGGTAACGTAATAGCCGCGCTGATATCCGCCGATTCCCGTGGCTTGGGCGCACACATTCGAGGCGATCCCGGTGATAATCAGGGAGTCGCGCTCGAGCGACTTGAGCACCATGTCCAACTCGGTTTCGAAAAAAGCATCGTAGCGATGCTTCTCGACGATGCGGTCGTTGGGTCCCTGCTCGAACTCGAAGATGTCGGCACCCCAGGTCCCCTTGATGCACAGCTCCCTGTCACCGTTTTTCTCGCGTTGCTGGCGCACGGCAGGGGGCATCGTCAGTTCGTCGAAGGTCAACTGAGTGAAGATCACTGGGATGCTGAGCCGGTGGGCCTCGTCCACGAGCACCTTGATATTCGCAACCGTGTCGAGAATCGGTCGCATATCCGTCCCCATCTTGGCGAGCGCGCCCTCAGGGTGGCACATGTCATTCTGGATATCTACCACGATGACGGCCGCGCGCGAGGGGCTCACGCGCCCCTCGAGACTCGGACCATTGTCGATGAACGGTGACGTATACGTCGCAGGCATATGACCCCTCCCTGGAAGAAACGATGAGTTTCGCAATCGGCAGTCAGCGCTCTCATCCTGCCGCGACCGTGCCATGGTGTTCCCGGTGGCCGCCAGGATTTTCTCGATGCCGTTGCTCACCCCCGCGGCGGGGTCGCTGGGGGTGGTGAGCACTTTGGCGTAGTGAATGCGACCGCTGCGGTCGTCAATGAGCACTCCATCGGTGAAGGTGCGGCCGCCATCTATACCCAAGCCTCCTCCGTCTCAGATCCGGAGCGGTTCGCGGAATTCACCGTAGACCTGTTTCATCACGCCGACAATCTCGCCGAGGGTGCAGTACACCTGCACCGCCCGCATCATCGCGGGCATGACGTTGCGGCCGGCGGCGCAAACGGCGGCGACTTCGGCCAGCGCCGATGCAACCTCCGCGGCGTCGCGCGTCTGCTTCACCTCGGCCAGACGCGCCAGCTGCTCTTGTAGAGCGGCCTCGTCATACTCATGCAGCTCGACCTCGGGAACCAGGTCCTCATCTTCCGAGCGGAACATATTGACACCGACCTTGATGATTTCCCCCCGCTCGATCTTGCGCTCGTACTCGTAGGCCTGGCGCGCGACCTCCTGCTGGACCAGACCCTGGCTCACCGCGTTGACGATGCCGCCCCACTCCCGGTCCACGCGCTCCAGCTCGGCGACGATGCGTTTCTCCATCTCGTTGGTCAGCCACTCGATGTAGTAGGAACCGCCGAGGGGGTCGACGGTATCGGACAACCCCATCTCGTAGGCCAGAATCTGCATTGTCCGGAGCGAGAGGAGCTGCGCCCGTGGCGTCGGGATGGTGTAGGCCTCGTCGAAGCAGCACAGCGCGCTGGTCTGCGTGCCGGAAAGCGCGGCGATCAGTGCATAGTAGGCGCCGCGAATAATGTTGTTCTCGGGCTCCTCGATGGTCAGCCCGAAGCCACCACCACCGGCGATCATCTTCATCTCCATCGTGTCGGACTTGTCGGCGCCAAACTCGTTCTTCATGATGCGCGCCCAGAGACGGCGGGCTGCACGGAACTTGGCTACCTGCTCCCAGAGGTTGCCGAAGATGTTGAAGTTGAAAGAGATGCGGCCCGCAAAGTCGTCGACGTACAGCCCGCGCCGCACGACCTCCTGGATGTAAGCCTTCGCGATGGCGTACGCGTAGGCAATCTCCTGGACCGGCGTCGCGCCCGACTCGCGGATGTGATAGCCGCAGACGCTGACCGGGTAGTAGCGGCGCGCCTCGCGGGCGCAGTACTCGATGGTATCCCCAATCAACCGCATCGAGGCTTCCACCGGGAAGATCCAGGCTCCGCGGCCGATATATTCCTTGAGGATATCATTCTGGGTGGTGCCGCGGATCTGGTGGGGTGCTACCCCCTGCCGCTCGGCCACCGTCAGGTACATCGCCAGGATGATCGGAGTGACAGCGTTCACCGTGAGGGAGACGCTGATTTGATCGATAGGAATGCCGTCGAAGGCGACTTCCATATCCCGCAGGGTGTCCACCGCCATGCCGACCCGCCCCACCTCTCCGGCGGCGAAGGGATCGTCGGAGTCAAGCCCCATTTGTGTCGGCAGATCGAAGGCGACGTTCAGCGCGTTCTGGCCATGGTCGATCAGGAAGCGGAAGCGCTCATTGGTTGCCCGCGGGGTTGCAAACCCCGTGTATTGGCGCATTGTCCAGGGGCGGTAGCGGTACATGTAGCGGTGAATACCCCGCGTGAAGGGATACTCGCCCGGCTCACCGATCAGTTCCTCGTAGTTGATATCGGCGATATCCTCAGGCCGGTAGATCGGCTTCACCTCGATCCCTGATTCGAGTACGACCTTTCGCAGGTCGCTCTCCTTGGGAGCCATATTCTTCTCCTTCTTTACAGAATCTCGCGAGAGAAAGCCCAGGGTCTCTTGCCCCGTTCCACCGGAATTCGACCCATAGCGTGCCCGGAGGGGCACGCCCGGCCGCAGGCCCCCAGCCGCGGTTTCAACCGCTGGGCTGCCCCGCTGGGCTGCAACCGCCGGGCGCCCCCGCGTCGGCGAAGGCCGCCGGCCCCCAACCACGGCTTCGACTGCCCGGCCCGGCTCCTCCTTAGCGTCGGCGAACACCCTGCGGGGTGATCCCCGGCGTGAGCCCCTGAGGGGGCTGCCTACCCCGCGGGGTACCCCCAAGCGAGACCGTCTTGTAGGGGACTCCCCCGCAGGGGACAAGCGTCCACGTGGACGCTACGGGAGCCCCCCGCGGGGGAGCCCCTGAGGGGGCTGCCCACGCGTCCCCGGTGACCCTACGGGATGCCCCACAGGGCACCCCAAGCGAGAACGCCCGGTAGGGGGAGCCCCTGCCCTGAGGGGTACCCCCAAGCGAGATGATCCTGCTTGGGCTCCCCCCACAGGGGGTGAGGGGGCTGCCGACCCCGCGGGGTACCCCTACCCCGCGGGGTACCCCCAAGCGAGACCGTCTCGTAGGGGATTCCCCCGTAGGGGACAAGCGAGACCGTCTTGTAGGGGACTCCCCCGCAGGGGACACGCGTCCACGGTGACCCTACGGGAGCCCCCCGCGGGGGATCCCCAAACGAGAACGCCCGGTAGGGGGAGCCCCTGAGGGGGCTGCCCAAGCGTCACGGTGACCCTACGGGATGCCCCTCAGGGCACCCCGGTGGGGGAGCCCCTCAGGGCACCCCGGTGGGGGAGCCCCACAGGGCACGTCTCGCTTGGGTGGACCCCGCGGGGTCGGCCGACGCCCGGCCGCAGGCCCCCAGCCGCGGTTTCCCTGGCCTGGCGGCCAGGACAGGCAACCGCTGGGCTGGGCTGCCCCGCGTCCGCGCCGGCCGTCGCCCGGGCCGGCCCCAACGTACGGCTTTGGCGCTCGCAGGGCATCCTCTATCTCCTTCGGTAGATCAAACTGGTCGATCAGTTCGAGAGCTCCCGGCCAATCATGCCGCGCAGCAACTCCGAGGTGCCTCCCCCGTAAAGGAGGAATCGGGCGTCCCGGAAGTAGCGCTGGGCATCGTACTCCATTGCGAACCCATAGGAGCCGTAGATGCGGGTCGTCTCGTCAGCGACGTAGTTGGCTGTCTCTGAAGCGAAGAGCTTGGCCATCGCCGAGAGCCTGGTGTCGGCCTGCCCCTGGTCCACGAGCCAGATGGCGTGGTACGTCAGAGCGCGGGCGGCTTCCAGCCGGGTCGCCATTTCAGCCAGCTTATGCTCAATGGCTTGAAACTTGATGATCGGGCGGCCAAAGGCCTGTCGTTCCTGCGCATAGCGCACTCCGGCGTCAAGCGCCGCACGGGCGAGGCCGATGCTCATCGACGCGGTGATGACGCGGATCTCGTTAAGAATCGCCCGCAGGAGGCTGGTGCCGCGCCCCTCACTGCCGCCGAGCAGGTTGGTTGCCGGCACGCGCACATCTTCCAGAATCAACTCGGCCGTCTCCGAAGCGCGCACGCCCAACTTCTTGATCTGCTTACCCACGCTGACGCCGGGTGAACTCTTCTCGACGAGGAACAGGTCGACGCCCTTGAAGCCGGCGTCGGGGTTCGTCTTGGCGGCGACAGTGAAGAAATCGGCGGCCGTGGCGCTCGTGATCCACATCTTGGTGCCGTTGATGCGGTAGCCGTCGCCATCACGAACGGCCGTGGTGCGGATGGCACCAAGGTCGGAACCGGCCCCCGGCTCGGTCATGGCAATCGACCCCACCTTCTCGCCCCGAATGGCCGGAACGAGCAGGCGCTCTTTCTGTTCCTCGGTGGCGAAGCGGTAGATGAAGTCGGTCCCCATGAGGCCCTGCATCGCGATCACGGCCGCCAGGCTCAGGGAGCCTCGCGACAGCTCTTCCAGCATCAGGTTGAAAGTCAGGAAGTCGGTGCCCACGCCGCCGTACTTCTCTGGGTAGCGCACGCCCAGCAGGCCGAGCGCGGCCGCGCGGCGGAAGAGTGTCCACGGGAATTCCTCACGCTCGTCCATCTCGGTCGCGACCGGAATCACTTCCCGATCGACAAAGTCAGCGATCGTGTCGCGAAAGAGTTGCTGTTCTTCGGTCAGACGGAAGTCCACACCAGCTCTCCTTTAATAGATGGTTCCCCTCAATAATGCGACATACCCGCAAAGCATCGATCGCTTCCGGCGCATAGCCCAAACAATCCCCTTAGATCTGGCTGTTGTGCTCGGGCAGCCGCAGCGGCAGGCTGAGCCCCATCCCTCGTAAAAGTAGCGCTGCGTCCGAACAAATCTATGGCGATGATTTGACGGGAGTACGACACGCCGGGAGCCCATTCTCTGGTACGCGGGCGCATTCGCCGGGAACTCGTTAGCGTACGGGGCCAAAAATTGGCGATCCTCTTCGACCAACCGCCGGCCGGTGAACCCCATCCGGTCGGCCGAGAGCCACGTTACCGGCAACTCGGGATCCTTGCGAGGGAACGCTTGAAGACCGCGGGTCTGGATAAGACTTACCACTTTCGCAGTCCGGTCGTCGGGCCGAGATGACGTGACCAGGCCAGCGCAGAGTGGTACGTAGGGCGCGCTCGCCGCTGCCAGGCAGGCTCCAGAGATTTGTCGTCCAGACGGCCCTACCTTGGGGCAGGACGTAGTCTGCGATGAGGGCGAATAGGATGAACGCTGTGTTGGAGGAAGGCGCCGGGAAAGAAACGCATCAACCGCCGTCTGAGTCCGAAATCGAGGTCCTCGTGACAAACGATTTCTTACGCAAGGTTCGCCAGAGGCAATTCACGCTTTTTAGCGCGACGCGCAAATCCGCGTCACATTGAAAAGCACTCCCGACCCTTGTCCTCAACGAGATCGAACCGCAAATCCGCGTCTGCAGTAGAAGTGAAACCGAGAACGCCACTGCGACGCGGCTTGCCTGCAAAGTGATACAATTTCTGGATGATTGGCCCGAAGGTGGAACATCGTGAGTATATATTGACGCTTCTCCCGTTGTCAACAGTCTGGGTTGAAGGTGGTCTATCGCCGGAGCACCATGCTCCGGCGCTTCGAGGCCCGCAAGGGTCTCGCACGCGCGGCCGGCAGGCTGCCCAAGCGACTCGACCTGCACCTCGTCGAGGGCGCCAGGGAGGCTTGGAACACGCGGTATCAGCCTTCGCCGATTCGCAGGACGATCTTCCCGCGGCCGTGACCGCTGTCGAGCCGCTCGTGGGCTTTCGCGACCTCGTCCAGCGAAAGCACTTCGTCCACGAGCGGTTGCACCTGGTCGCGCTCAAACAGCGGGGTCATCTCATTGAGTCGCTCTCGCTCGCGAGTGAGGAAGACGCCGTACAGCGTGATGTTGTTGCGGTAAAGGCGCGTCAAATCACCCTGGGGTGGCAGAATACAGGCAACCCGGCCAAACGGGCGGATGGCAGCAAGCGCGCCAGAGACGATGTTATCCCCGGCCACATCGAAGGCGGCGTCAACGCCCTTGCCGTTGGTCGCCTCGAGCGCCACCCTGATTGCGTCTTGTCTGGCGTAGTCGATCGCGACATCGGCTCCCAGCCGCTTCAGGGTCTCCTGGTTCGCGGCACTCGCCGTCGCCACCACCCTGGCGCCGGCCACCCTGGCAAACTGCACCGCGAAGGAACCAACACCGCCGGCCCCGCCACGGATGAGCACGGTCTCGCCCGGCCGGATTTGGAGGCGGCGAATGGTCGCCTCCCACGCGGTGCCACCGGCCAGCGGGACCGCGGCCGCTTCAACGAACGACAGGCCAGCCGGTTTGCGCGCCACAATCGACGCGCGAACCACGTTGTACTCGGCGTAGCTCCCCTGCTGGTTGCCATAGATCTCGGGGGTGTAGTACACCTCGTCACCGGGCGCGAACTCCTCCACGCACGAACCGGCGGCCTCAACCACGCCGGCCACATCGTAGCCGAGGATCACGGGCGGCTTGAGACCCGCCCACGTGCCATTCGCTCTCAGCTTGGCGTCGACCGGATTTGTCCCCGAGGCCATGACGCGAACAAGAAGTTCGTCCGGCCCAGGCGCGGGCCGCTCCACCTCGCGCACTTCGAGCAGTTCAGGTCCGCCGAACTTCGGAAGCACAACCGCACGCATAGGCCCTCCTTTCGCTCCTCAACCTGGCGACACGGCAGAGTGGCCACCCGCGCCCGCACCATCCTATTGCGACTGGCTGCGAGCGCAGCAGCATCCTCGAGGTGTTCCTCTCGCAACCACGACTTCAGGCATCACCATCCGTTTCCTTTCCGAGCGGCTCACCGGCTGGCAGACCAACCCGGTGACCCACAAGCAAGGGCGACACGGACCGGAAAAAGCCACGATCCGGGCGCGTAGTGCGATGTTAGCTCGCGAACTCGTGTGAGACGCGCTTCTGAGAGCGCTGAACCTCCATGGTGACGTAGAGCACCACCATGAGGATCACTATTCCCACGACACTCAGTGTGTACCAGTTGATGAACCGGGCCTGGCTGAACTCCTGACGATGGAAGCCCGCACCGACCAGGAAGAGCAGGTGCCAGATGGCAATACTTTCCACCCCTACCCGCCAGCCGCTCCAACGCGCTTCTCCCGCCACCACCAGATTGCCCACGCCCAATAAGGCCCCCCAGCCAGCCAGCAGTTGGGCCGTCAGCACGCTCAATCGCCAGGGCCAGATCTGGATGAGAAGAGAAGGTACGAGGAAACCCACCAGGGCGATGCCCAGGAGTACGAGGCCGAGCGCGCGCACGGCCCCCCGTACTCGCCCCGGAACCACCACGTCGTGAGGGTCGAGGGTCTTGGGGTCCGTCCCCCGATTGTGCAACCACATCCAGGGGACAAGCAGGGGGGTGATAATGTACAACCCTAACCAGAGCTGGAAGGGAAAATGATGGATATCGAAGCGGCTCCAGTGCAGCACGGTCGCCAAGAGCATGGAAACCGTGAAGGTGGCAATGGCGGGAAAACCCACCGCGACGTGATGCCAACGGCGGCCGAAGAGCGTATGGAGAAACAGGTAGGCCCCCCCGAGATAACCGGCGCCTATATACACGGCCATCACAGTGGGCTGAACCTGCCAGGCGAAGCGTTGGCCGGAGAGCTGGGGGTAGAAATAAAGGATGATAAATGCCAGCAGCAAGAATGGAACGACGCCGGCGGAGATGAAACGTGTTGAGAGGAAAATGCGGTCATCACGCTCTGTGTTCATGTTTCACTCCATATTGTTTGTGAGTACCCGTTCAACGGGCGAATGGCCACCCTCAGCGGCACCGGGCGGAGCACAGTGATTATAGCACGACAGCATCCGAGGTGCACCGGCAGGGCAGCGGCGATCTATCTGGCCGCGTTGGTGATACGTATCGCGTTTCGCGAAGCCTTCGACAAGCCTGCCTCCTCGCACTTCAGAACCGGCGATGCCCGCCAGGCAGAGGATGCCTCTTGACGCTCGCAGCGCCTTGCTTTACTGTAGCAACCATGTTTTGTCGCTGGACAGGGGGTTGAGAGCAGGTGACTGCGCGACCGCAAAAAGCAGACGTCATCGTGATCGGCGGCGGCCTGGCAGCGCACGCGCTGGCGCTGCTGCTCACCCGCAAGGGCCGGCGGGTTGCGCTGTTGGCCGAGCGTGGGCCGCTGCCGGCGGCGCTCCCGGACTTCGTGCTCTGGCAACCGGCCGGACCGCGGTTGACGGCGGCGCTCCGTGGCGGAGAGACGCTGGACGCTTTGATCGAGAGCCTCCCAGGCCTGACCTGGACGCGCCTGGAGGCGCGATTGCGCCTGGCACCGGAGGATGAGCGCGAACTGGCTGCGCGGCTGGCGCTCGCCGGCGAGCGCCATCGGACAATGAGGGCTCCCGGTAGGAGCCCACTCCTCCACGGCGTGCTCTTCGAGACCGGGCAAGCGCTCCCGGCGATGGCGCAGGCGATTGAAGCCGGTGGTGGCATCGTCGAGCGGGCCGCGCGCGTGCGCGGTATCTCGGTGATCGGCGACGAGGTGCTCGGCGCGGTGAGCGACGCCGCCCGCTGGGATGCCCTCGCGGTGGTCAATGCGGCCGACGACGAGCGCGCGATGGCAATGGCGCGGATGGCCCGCGAGCCGCTCGATCTCACGTTCGTCCCGTCCCCCCTGGTCCACTGCCAGCCCTCGGACGAGGCTGCGGCCGCGACCCTGCACGGGGATGCCCTCTGGAGCGATGGGACGGGTGGCGTCTACCTCCTGGGCGACTCTCCTCTCCTGCAACCGGCCGCCGCCTGCCGGACACTCGCCATGGTGACGCGCAGCGCGCTCACCCAGCCCGTGCTCGTCGGGCCGGCGGCCCGAGTGCGGGGCTCCTGGCGGCTCCTGGGGACGGCCGGTTGGCCGTTCGTGGCCCTGGGGGCGGCCGCCCAACTCGCCGATCAACTATGAACGTCTTCTACCCCCCCATCGAGCAAACTCACGACCCGACCCGTGAGCTGGATCACGGGGACCCGACGGTCTATCCCGACTCGCCGGCGCGCACACGCGCCATCCTGGCGGCCATCGAGCGCGAGCAGCTTGGCATCCTCGTGCCCGTGGCGCCCCCGGCGGATATCGGGTTCATCGCGGCGGTGCACGATCCGGAGTATCTCGCCTTCCTGCAGGAATTCTGGCCGGTGTGGGAGGCGCGCTACCCGGCGCGGCACGAGGCGGTGCCCCACACGTTCGCCCTGCGGGATCGGCTGTCGAGCCGCCCGCCGACGCGCGATCGCCAGATTGGCTGGTGGGTCTTCGACACCGGCACCCCGCTGCTGGCCACCACCTGGCCGGTGGCGACTGCCTCGGCCCACGCCGCCTTCCTGGCCGCGGGCGAGGTGCTCGCTGGGGCGCCGCGGGCCTACGCCCTCTGTCGGCCGCCGGGCCACCACAGCGCCAGCGACGCCGCGGGGGGCTACTGCTACCTCAACAACGCCGCCATCGCTGCCCACGCCCTGGCCACGCAGGGCCGTGTCGCGCTGATCGACCTCGACTACCACCATGGCAACGGCACACAGCAGATCTTCTACACGCGCTCCGACGTCTTCTTCGCCTCGCTCCACGCCGACCCGGCCCGCAAGTACCCCTACTTTAGCGGATTCGCTCACGAAGAGGGGGCCGGCGCAGGCCTGGGCCTGACCCTCAACGTCCCCCTGCCGGCCGGTGTTGGCGACCGCGCCTACCTCGAGGCCCTGCGACCGGTACTCGATCGCGTGGTGCGGTACGACCCGGCTTTTGTGGTGATCTCCGCCGGTTTCGATATCTACGCCGGCGATCCGCTGGGCGATTTTGCCGTGACCGTGGACGGCGTGCGAGCCATTGCCCGCCAGCTCGCGGCGCTCGATCGCCCGCTCCTCGTCATCCAGGAGGGCGGCTACGCCGTCGAGGCGCTCGGCTCACTGGTCGCAGCCTTCCTGGCCGAGATTGTGTGAATCTGCTGGCAATCGGCGCACTTTTGGGCGCAAATTCGTTTGACAAGCCCGCACAGAGCCAGTATAATAGTTCCAGTTTATTTACAAACCGGATCGAAGTGCTGCTGTTCCGCCCGTATTGGGGGTCTCAAGCGCGACACTCGCTCTGGGATACCGCAAGTGTGCCTGGCCCTCGACAATCAATAACAGAAACTGTTTTCAGCTTCTGTGCGTTTATGGTCTTGGCAAAACGACGCTTTAGGCTCGTTTTGGTGTAATTCTACCTCATCGTCGGACAGGGCCCGACTCGGGCACCATCGCCCGCCTTATGCACACGCGCGACGATGGCACGGCCGAGTCTTTTTTTGTCTATGCCTCCCTGCCGTGTGAAGCAGGGGGCGGAGACGATAGGTCGATTGGATACGCATGCCCGTGCCGTAGCGCGCCACGATCAACGTGGCGCGTCCGCCTATCCCGGGAACGATCCGAAACCAGCCATTTTCAATAAGGGGATCGTCAGATTGTGAATGAGTTCGTTGGTGAACGCGAAAACAAAGAAACGTCGTTGATGTGGCAGTACCTCGAGAGCGAAGCCTACGACTATCAGCGACCTCAGCGGGGGAATATCCTCAACGGAACTATCATTCGGATTGACCCGAATGAGGTTGTCGTTGACGTCAACCTCAAGCGTGAGGCCATCATTCCATCCAAAGACCTCGACAAGCTCGAGGCGGATGAGGTGGCAAACCTTAGCGTAGGTGATGAGGTGGCGGTGTATGTGATGCAACCCGAGGACAACGAGGGGCGGCTGGTCGTCTCGCTCAACATGGCGAAGACCCAGGAAGACTGGGAACGGGCTGAGCAGATGATGGCATCGGGCGAGGTATTCGAGGCCAAGGTCAGCGGCCACAACAAGGGCGGCGTGATCGTGCCATTCGGCCGCCTGCGTGGCTTCATTCCGGCCTCGCAAGTCTCCAGCATGCCGATGGGCGAGGAGGACAGCCGCACCGATCGGCTGCAACGGCTCCTTGGGAAGCCTCTCATGCTCAAGGTGATCGAGGTCAATCAGCGCCGTCGCCGGTTGATCCTGAGTGAGCGCGCCGCCGTCAAAGAATGGCGCAAGGAGGCCAAGGAGAAACTCCTGGCCGAATTGAAGCCCGGCGACATCCGCAAGGGCGTCGTCACCAACTTGATGAACTTTGGCGCGTTCGTGGACCTGGGTGGTGCCGACGGCCTCGTTCACGTCAGTGAGCTTTCGTGGCAGCGCGTCAAACACCCGCGGGATGTGCTCGAAGTCGGCCAGGAGGTTGAGGTCTACATACTCAACATCGATCAGGAACGAGAGCGCATCGGCCTCAGCATGAAGCGGCTGCAGAAAGACCCCTGGTCTCAGGTCGCCGAGAAATATAACGTCGGCGATATCGTCGAGGGGGAGATCACGAACCTGACCGACTTTGGCGCCTTTGCACGTCTCGATGAAGGGATCGAGGGGCTGATCCACATCTCTGAACTGGCCGATCACATCGTGGCCCACCCGCGGGAAGTGGTCCACCGTGGTCAAGTGCTCCCCCTCAAGATCGTGAGCATCGACGCCGAGCGCCAGCGCATCGGTCTCAGCCTCAAGCGCGCCCCAGAGCCACCGGCGCCCTCCAGCCCACCCGAGGAGGCTGCTGGCGAAGAGGAACCGCCCGCGGAGGATGGTGCGACTGAACAGTCCTCAACCGAAGAGGAACGGCTCGCGGCGCACGAGTGACCAGCATCCGGCGGTCGTACCCACGAGATGAAAATCTGGCAGAGAAGGGGGTGAGAGTGCATTGACGGTCAAGCTACGACCAGGTGAGAGCCAGGAAAGTCTGCTGAAACGCTTTCGGAAGGAAGTGGCTCAGTCGCGAGTACTGAGCACCTACCGCAAGAAGCGGTGGTTTGTGAGCAAGAGCGAACTGCGCCGCAAGGCGAAGAAGAAGGCAATTCGCAAGGCTCGTCGCAAGGCGTTGAAGTCCCCGCGCGAGAGCCGAATCTGAGTCCCGACCAGGATCCGTCCGGCCGGGGCAAGCAAGGCGTCGCCTGGTTCGGTCCGGCCGGAGAGTTCCTGGCGCTGAATCCGCAAGAGCATCGGAATCAACACCCCTGAGGTTTGACCCGGGGGTGTTGTGTTTGTGGACCTCAGTCCCAGTCGTACAATGCCATCGGAGACTCATGGCCGGTTTCCAGACCGACCGCGCGGGGCGCGCGCGGCCTTCGATCACTCCGCCACACGCGAGACTGTGGCTTGCACGCCTCGCAACTGCTCGACCCAGGCCTGCAAGCGCGCCCGTTCGCCGCCCACCAGGCGGACCTCAGCGCGTGTCAGGGCCTGTTTGGCAGCGGCATCCTCCCCGCGTTCGAGGTAGAGTTCGACTAGCCACAGGTCGATCTGGGTTTGCAGGTGGGGCGCCGTCAGCCGCTCGACGGACGCCCGCGCCGCTTCCAACAACATCAACGCGCCGTCGAGGTCACCGCGGCCGCGCGCGGCCAGCCCGAGGTTGGCCTGGTAGTTCGCCACCTGGTTAAGATTCCCTCTCCGCTCGGCTTCGGCCACTCCTCGATTGAACCACTCCTCTGCTTCAGCCCACTCCTTCTCGGCCAACGCAATCTCACCGCGCGTGCTGTACAGCCATACCAGGGGGAGGCGCAGCGCGCGTGCCTCTGCCAGGGCCAGGCCGGTTTCGATGTGTTCCTGCGCCGCAGCCAGGTCGCCGGCCAGCAGAGCGTGGTAGGCAGTGTTGTTGTGGCCCAGGATCTCTTGCAGTTGATTCCCCGCCGCTCGGGCGAGGGCGATCGAGTCGCGAAACGCCTGGAGAGCGCCGGCGAGGTCGCCGCGTTGGGCAAGCAGATTGCCGAGCTCAAACCGGCTGCGAGCGGCCATATCGATCAGGTCGTGCTCACTCGCCAGGCGCACCGCTTCAGCCAGGTGGACTTCGGCCTCTCCCAGCAACGGCTCGGTCACCAACCGAGCCGTGGCGAGCAGGAAGTGTGCCTGGGCGTGAGCGGCGGGGTCAGCCTCGACGTCCAGGAACGCGAGACCCTGCTGGACCCAACCGACAACGTCATCCGTGCGCCCAACCGGGACGTAGGTCTCGGCGAGGTCGAGGCATGTGCGCGCGAGTTGCCGGCGATCCCCCAGGGCCTCAAAGCCGGACAGCGCCGCGTCGAAAGCGATTCGGGCGCCGTCCAAATCGCCGTGCCGGAAGAGCGCCCGGCCGAGGCCCAACTGCCGGGCCGGGGTTGAATCGAGGGCGAGAGCTTGCCGGTAGAAGTCGGCCGCCTCGGCCGGGGCCGCCAGGGCGAGTGCGCGCTCCGCGGCCATCTCGGCGTACATCGCAGCCCGGGCGGGCTCGGCGGCCTGGGTATAGTGCATCGCCAACTGCCCGGCAATCTGCGCCAGGTGGCTCGCATGGGTGGTCTCGAGGGCGATCGCCGCGCGGCGGTGGAGAAAGACCCGGCGGGCTCCACTTAACCCATCCCTCACCACCCGGGCGACGAGCGGATGCGCGAAGGCATAGAGGGACCGAGCGGAGGTGTTGGTTGCCTGTTCGGTGAGCACGGCGGCGTCGAGCAGGGCGTCGAGGGCGTCGAGCGTTTCCTCTTCGCCCCGACCGCTGGTGCGGCGCAGGGTCATAAAATCGAACTCGGGTTCGAGCACGGCGGCTGCCTGGAGCACCTGCCGGGCCCCACCGGGCAGCCGGTCGAGGCGCGCCCGTACCAGTTCGGCCAGCGCGAGCGGTATCTCGCCCGGCGCCGCACGTACCAGCTCGATCAGAAAGTAGGGATTGCCTGCACTCTGGGCCTGTACGCAGGCAGTCAGACCCGGATCACCGCCCAGCGAGGCGATGAGCGCGGATGCTTCTTCATTCGTCAGCCGGGGGAGTACCACCCGTCGCGCGATCCCCGCCCGGCCCCAACCGACCGCGAACTGAACGAGCTGGGCTGTCGCATCTTGCGGGCGGTAGGCTGCGACCAGCAGGAGAGGCCGATCGCGCAGGCGGTGGACCAGATAGTCCAGCCAACCGAGGGTCGCGCGGTCGGCCCAGTGCAGATCGTCGATGAAGAAGATTAGGGGGCGAGCGTCCAGCGCGAGCAGGCATTGGACGAAGGCTTCAAAGATCCGGCGGCGTTCCTCTGTGGGCGGGAGCGTGGGGGGCGCGGGCAATTCCGGGAACGCCGGGCGAATCTCGGGGACGAGCCGGGCAACTTCGGCCAGCCAGATCGAGGGGACCGGGGACTGCGGCGTGAAGAGACGCTGAATGCACGCATGCCGGCGAAACAATTCGGTCAGCGGTGCAAACGGCAGCGCCTGCAACGACTCGAGACAGCGGCTCTCCAGCACGACGGAGTTGGCGGCCAGCGGGGCTGCCCACTCATGCCACAACCGCGATTTGCCGATGCCGACCTCGCCGATCAGGAGAACTACACGGGCCTGGCCACTCGTCGCTAACTGAAACTCAGCCTCGAGCACCGCCCGTTCCACCCGGCGACCGACAAATGGAGTGCGGACGCTGCCTCCCGCAAGATGCTGACGCCTGAATGGCCCCGGCCCCGCCGCGCGCCCCGTCCGGGCCGCCGGCTGGAGATCGCCGCTCATGATCGCCAGCCGCAGGGCGTCGGTCTCAGCCAGCGGCTCGACGCCCAGCTCGCGGTCGAGAACGGCGCGCAAGACGTCGTACTGGCGCAGGGCCTCGGGGCGTTCGCCCAATCGCGCGTGCGCCTCCATCAGCGCACGATACATCGGCTCCTGCAGGTTGTCGAAGAGCAATGCTCGGCGGGCGACGGCGATCATCCCAGCCCAGTTGGCAGCGCCCCGATGCGCCGCGACGAGTGCCTCCAGCGCCCGCAGGTACAATTGCCCCAGCCGCTCGCGTTCGGTCGCCAGCCAAATCTCAAATTCCGGTGCATCGGACAATGTGAGGCCATCGAGCAGGAAGCCGCCGTACAGGTCAACGGCCGTTTGCCGATCTCTGACTGAAACGGAGGAAGAGCGATCGGTACCCACCAGCCTCGTGTCGACCAGGTTCTCGAACTCCCGGAGGTCCACCCACACTATGTCGCGGAGGCTGAGGCGGCCGTTGTCGCGGTCCAGCACATCATCACCGAAGGCCTTGCGAATCGCCCAAAGCGTGTTGCGGAGGTTCTTTCGCGCCGCCTCGGCCTGGCTGTCGGGCCACAGCAAGGCCAGGACGTGATCACGCGTCTGCGGCGCCCGGGTGACGGCGAGATACGCCAGCAGTGCGATCGCTTTGACGACCGTCAGCTCGACCGTACGGTCGCCGCGCGTGAATCGGGGCAGGCCCAGGAAATAGAGATAGGGTGATGTCATACCTGAAATGATACCGGAATGTGGCCTCTCGTCTAATGCAGCGCAGAGCTGGAGCGCGTACCGCCGTGAGGGACTCGGGGGAACTGAGGAAACTCGGAGAAGCCAACGCCGCGGGCTCGGCTATGCACAGAAGCAGAACGAGCCATGAGCGGAGCGCCGCCACGACGCCGGCCACCGTCCCTATTGTAGCGACGGAACTCGACGATCGCCAAATCGACACGCTGATGGAGCAACCACGAATGTCGCCCCTTCGCTCCTGGCGATCGCGTTCGTAGTCGCCGCTTGACGCCGGGTGGCCAGGAGACGGGAAACCCGATTGGTCCAGATCAATCGGGTGGCTCCAGCTCCGTCTTCGATCCCTCGGCGCGAGCGCGACACTGGTCCAGCCAACCCAACAGCACGGGCGTGACGTCGGGGAGGGCGTGGATGCCGGCGGCGAGGGAAACGTGACCGGTGCCGTAGAGGAGAATCGGCACGGGGTTACGGGTATGATCGCTGGTCGAAAGGTCCTCGCAGTTGCCGTGGTCGCTGGCGATGACAAGCAGGCTGGTCGCGGGATCGAGGGTCTCTAGGACGCCGGCGAACATCTCGTCCACCTCCCACAGGAGAGCGTGGGCCGCGGACAGGTCGGGACGGTGACCGAGATGGTCGGTGCGGAAAAATTCGAAGACTGTCAGCGTATGGGCCATCGCCAAGCGGCCGAGGCGCCGGCCAGCCTCGCGGGGTGCCACCCGGGGTACCTCAGGTGCTACCCGGTGCCACCACCCAGAGGTGATATCGGCCGAAAGGGCCCGTCCGGCCAGCAAATCATCCAGGCCGCGCAGCCGGACCCCACCTGCCAGCGCGGCCTGCGTCGTCGTGGTGCGCCGCGCCGAGCGCCGTGCGAGCCGCTCGAAGAAGAGGGGGGGGTAGGCGTTGGCAAACGCTACGGCCTCCCGTCCCTCACGTCGCGCCACCTCCGTGAAGAGCCCGCGCTCGGCCAGAAGCGGCCGCACCGCCGCCGGCGGGTAGGGTCCCACGTGGCGCCCCACCAGCGCTGCGGCGTTGGTCCCCGTCAACAGGCTTGTGGTCCCGGTGCCGGACTGTGGGAGTCCCGACACGCCGAGCGTGGCATCGGCAGGCACCAGGCTGGCACCCAGCGTCTGCCGGGTGAGATGGGCACTGTCTAACGTGGGCCAGGCATCGTCGGCCAGCGCGCGGAGGGTTGGGATTGGCGCCCCGACGAAGGGGTTGACGGCAACCTGCTCCGGGCCGATGCCGACCCCATCCAGAAAGACGAAGAGCAGGTGCAGGCTCACGGGCGCTTCCCAGCCTGAGGCGACACTGAGAATCGTCCACGCGACGGGCGGCGCGGAGAGCAGCGCCGCTTCAGAGCCAAACGCTTCAAAAACCTGCGGACCTCGGCGTGTATCGGCGGCCTCTGCGTTCTATTCCTGAGGCGGCTGAACGATCACTGCTACCAGGCAACCTATTCGAGCCGGCAAGCACGATGAGCCTTCCAAAAACAAGCCGGGATGCCCGTAGCTGACGCACACCCGGAGGGATTGAAGCCACAGGATCACGGCGACGATCAGCGCCGCCCGGCGACCCACCACCAGGCGACGATAATCCCCAACAGCGCGCCCGCCACAACCTGGAGCGGGGTGTGCCCGAGAAGTTCCTTGAGCTTTTCCTCACTGATTGGGTGACCGGCGAAGAGCTCCTCAACGATTTGGTTGAGAATGCGCGCCTGGCGGCTGGCCGCCTGCCTCACCCCGCTCGCATCATACATCACGATACTCGCCAAGACCACCGTGGTCGCAAAGAGCGGACTCTGCAACCCGTCGATCACCGCCACCGCGGTCGCCAGGCCGGCAACAAAGGCGCTGTGGGAGCTTGGCATTCCCCCGGCACTGGTCCACATCCGGAAATCGAGCCGGCCGCTGGTGACCCGGTAGGTGATGACCTTGAGAAACTGCGCCAGTGCCCAGGCGAGTAGCGAAGCAATCAGGGCGTCGTTGGTCAACAGAGCGTCGAGCACGGATGTCTACTCAATCGGGAAGGGGATCTCGTCCCACCTCCCATCACCGTTCTCTTGAAGCTGTTGGACACGAAGCTGTGCAGACTCGAGCAACTGTTTACAGTGAGCCGCCAACTGCGTCCCTTGGGCATAGAGCGTCAGCGCCTCATCCAGGGTAGCCGTGCCGCGCTCCAAGTGCTGCACGACCTGCTCCAAGTCCTGGAAAGCCTCTTCAAACGTCGAGTTTTCACCCATCGCTTCCCTCATAGATGGTGTCTGCCAGTGCCCGTTGCCGGCAGACGGACGATACTCACCAGCGACCGATCCATGACTCCTCGGCGACCACGGCCGGGAAGTCGCCCTCTTCCACAGTGATATCCAGCGGATCGCCGGGGGCCACGTCGGCGGCACGGCGAACGAGACGCCCCGTCCCATACTCGGCGACGATGGCGTAGCCACGCGCCAGGGTCGCCTGCGGCGCCAGCCCCGCGAGGCGGGCCACGAGACCATCGAGAGCGCTCTGCTGAAGCGCCAGACGATAGGCAGCGGCGCTGTCTAAGCGGCGGCACAGCTCATCGAGCCGCTGCTGGTGGCGCTCAAGCCTGGCTCGAGGTGAGAGACGCTCGAGGGCCCGCTGCTCCTGGCGGAGCCGCTCGACCCGCTCGGTCAGCAGGCTCTGCATGGCATCATTCAGGCGCGCCTGCAGGGCCCGGAGGGCCGCGCGTAGCTCACGGACGTCGGGTACCACCAGCTCGGCGGCGGCGCTCGGCGTGGGCGCCCGGTGGTCGGCCACA
Organism: Ardenticatenaceae bacterium; assembly: GCA_027493995.1. Classification (GTDB taxonomy): domain Bacteria; phylum Chloroflexota; class Anaerolineae; order Ardenticatenales; family Ardenticatenaceae; genus DOUV01. The sequence continues at coordinate 1,218,780 of JAOSJS010000001.1, forward strand.
AAATCGGCGATGGTGAAATCGACCTCGTGGCCTACCCCGCTGATCACCGGCACAGAGCAGGCATGGATCGCCCGCGCCACGATCTCCTCGTTGAAGGCCCAAAGCTCCTCCAAGGAGCCACCCCCACGCGCCACGACAACCACATCCACCGGCACGTGCTCGAACACAGCGATGGCTGCCGCAATCTGCGCGGGAGCCTCACTGCCCTGCACCAGGGTCGGACTGAGCAACACCTCAACGAGGGGGTGGCGGCGACTGAGCACGTTGAGGATGTCGCGGAGGGCCGCTGCGCCGGGCGAGGTCACCACGCCAATTCGTCGCGGAAACGGCGGGAGGGGCCGCTTGCGCTCCGGGGCGAAGAGCCCCTCAGCGGCCAGGCGGGCTTTGAGCTCCTCAAACCGTTGGTGGAGCACCCCCAGCCCAGCCGGCTCCATCTCCTCAACGTAGAACTGCAGGTCGCCCCGCTCGGGGTAGAGCGTGAGATAGCCCCGCGCCACCACAGCCTCGCCACCGCGGGGCAGGACCGGCAGGCGGGCCGCCGTGGAGCGCCACATCACGCAGCGCAACTGCGCGCCCTCGTCCTTGAGCGTAAAGTAGCAGTGGCCGGAGCGAGCGCGGGAAAAGTTGGAGACCTCACCGCGCAGCCAGACATCACTCAAGAGCGGATCGAGATCGAGCAGCTCTTTGAGATAGGCGCTGAGATGGGAGATAGTGTAGATGTTGCGCATGCTGCCGATTATAGGCTGGAATAACTGTTCGGGGCAAGCCCCCTACGGGCATCAAAAAGGGGAGCCAGATGACTGGCTCCCCCTTGGGCGGCTCGAGCGGGGCTCAGGGCAGATAATTGTACGGATTCTGGCGCGCCCCCCACTTCAGAATCTCGAAGTGCAGGTGGGGACCCGAGCTATGGCCGGTGCTCCCAACCTTCCCGATCACTTCACCGGCCTGAACCTTGGCGCCGTAATCCGGGTAGTACCAACTAAAGTGCGCATAACGGGTGCGGAAGCCGTTCCCGTGATCGATCACCACGGTGTACCCGTAACCGGTGTTATCCCAACCGGCGTAGACGACTACCCCGGCATCCGAAGCTATGACGGGGGTCCCCAGCGGCGCGGCGATGTCGAGCGCCATGTGCGCCTTCCAGGGCTGCTGCGTGATCCGCCCCGCCAGCGGCCAGCGGAAAGTACCGCTGGCGCCAGTGAACGTGCTGGGATCTACCCGTGCCCGCGCCTGGGACCTGGTCGGCTGTTGCACCGGCAGCGGGGCGGGCGCCACAAATGGTTTCTGCCCGTTGGGCACCATGATTTGCTGCCCGACGACGAGACCCTGGCCAGGTACGAGCTTATTGGGCGCGTACCCCACGATCGCGGCGGCATCTACCTTGAAGGTTTCAGCCAGCTTCTCAACCGTATCGCCCGCTTTGACAGTGTACCAGACGCCATCGACCGCTGGAATGGTCAACTCTTGCCCCAAGGAGAGCAGATCAGGATTCTTCTCGAGCTCGGGGTTGGCCCAAATGATCGTGGCCGGCTGGAGACCGAAACGCTGAGCGATCATGGTAGGAGTGTCGCCCTCGGCCACAGTGTACCTGATCGAATCGGTGCGGGGGAGGGCGGGACGCTCAGCAATGTACGTCAGCGGCGCGGCGCGCCAGTCGAGTGCGGTGGGGTGAGCGGCACTCCGCTGCCACACCACCTGGTCGGCGGCCGTAGCGCTGGTCGGCGCGGAGATCGGGTTTGACGCCAGGCGAAGATCAACTCCGCTGAGGGCCGCGATAGCGACCGTCAACGCCAGGACGACGAGGTGAGCGCCGTATCGCGCAAGGAAGGTGACGTCGTGGAGTTTTGCGTCTGCGAGTCTGACGAAGGCTCTCGCACGCCGGGCACTCAGACGTCGTGGCGCGCGTCGAGCCGAGCCCACTCGCGGGACAGGTGGCCCGCCCCTCGTCCAACGCTCAACCGGGCGCCGGCGAATCGATGGGCCCACCCAATACTCGGCCATACATGCTCCATGCGCGGGGCGCAAAATTCAACCCCACAAACGTGGTGACGCGGCAAGGATGCTTCGGGGCATCGCTCACGCCGGAACCCCAGCGCCGCTACACAGTCTGATCGCGGGGCGGGTTGGTTGAATGATGGCTGGATCACCAAGCGGCCTGGTGCCTGACGGGGCACACGAGAGCGATTATACAATCTTTCAAACAAAACGCAAGCCCGCTGCAGAATTTGCACCGGGCGCGGATCGGCCAGGCGGGAACGCCTGGAGCGCCAGTCAAGGCGTCAGACTTCCGAAGTCTGGTCGGGATCGTGCTGGCCCAACGCGCGTTCCGACGACAGTGACCGAGGCAGGCACCAGCAGCAAACAAGACTTCGGAAGTCTTTTCTCTCCCCCCGCGGGATTCCTTGACCGGCGCTCTAGATCGAATCAAGATGGAGCGTCGTCAAGAATTCCTGATTGGTCTTGGTGCGCTGCAGGCGGGTAAGCATCGCCTCCAGCCCCTCAACGTTGCCGAGGGCACTGACCATGCGGCGCAAGGTCCAAACGCGCTGGAGCGTCTCGGGATCGAGCAGGATTTCCTCGCGGCGGGTGCTCGACTTCTCGATGTCGAAAGCCGGGAAGATGCGGCGCTCAGACAACCGGCGGTTGAGCGTCAGTTCCATGTTACCCGTTCCCTTGAACTCTTCGTAGATCACGTCGTCCATCCGGCTTCCGGTATCAACCAGAGTCGTCGCGATGATCGTGAGGCTGCCACCCTCCTCGATGTTACGAGCGGCACCGAAAAAGCGTTTCGGCGGGTAGAGCGCGGCTGGGTCGATACCACCGGAGAGCGTGCGACCGCTGGGCGGGACTGTGAGGTTGTAGGCGCGGGTGAGGCGGGTGAGCGAGTCCAGCAAGATCGCCACGTCCTTGCCGCCCTCGACCAGGCGCTTGGCCCGCTCCAGCGCCATCTCCGCCACCCGGACGTGATCGGTCACCGGATCGTCGAACGTACTCGCCACGACCTCGGCCTCCACCGAGCGATCCATGTCGGTCACTTCTTCGGGCCGCTCGCCAATGAGAACGACCATAAGGTGGACGTCGTTGTGGTTGCTGGTGATACCATTGGCGATCTGCTTCAGGACGGTGGTCTTGCCCGCCTTGGGTGGTGACACAATCAGCCCGCGCTGGCCTCGCCCGATAGGAGCGATAATGTCAATCAGGCGGGTGGTCAAGATATCGGGGCGAGTGGCGAGGTGCAACTGCTGGTCAGGAAAAATCGGGGTCAGGTTCTCGAAGCTGGGCCGACGCTTGGCGGTTTCAGGATCAAGATTATTGACCGCTTCGACCCGAAGGAGACCGTAGTACTTTTCAGTCTCCTTCGGGGGTCGGACCTGACCGATCACCAGGTCCCCCGTTCGCAGGCCAAAGCGACGAATCTGCGACTGCGAGACGTAAATATCTTCTGGGCTTGGCAAGAAATCCTCAGTTCGAAGGAACCCGATCCCATCCTGAACAATGTCGAGCACGCCTCCGCCAAAAATATAGCCCTGCTGCTCGGCGTTGGCGCGCAGCAGGCGCAGGATCAGGTCGTGCTTCTTCAACTTGCTGTATCCCGAGATATCGAATTGGCGAGCCATCTCTTGAAGTTCAGAGAGGGTCAGTTCCTCCAGTTGAGCAATGTCCACGGGTAAACTTACTCCTTAGGGGAGATCCTTGAGGATAACAGGCCATGTGCATCAGCCACGCGGCAGGCACGTGCTCACAGGGCCCGCTGGTTACGATTCTCGATTGAATTCCAGTGCGTTAATTTGGCGTACGCGGTCAACCTTCGAGATCGGTCAGCAGAAGCATAGCGGTGAGGACGATAACGTCTCAAAACCTACGCCCGAACAGAAGTCGGAGGGGATAAGAGCGTGAAGGGTCGGATGAATAATCAAGCATGATTATAGACCAATTCCATGGTCTGTCAAGGCGTGACTCCCAACTTTTTCCCGACGCAATCCGGGACCATGGGACGACGGCGAAAGCCGGGCACGGGCTGGACGAAGAGCAGTGGCTAGGGGTGGCTCCCAAAGAATTCCGAGCACCAATCGACCTCGAACCGGCTCACAACCCGTGCGAAATTCAGTTCTCGAGCATCGGATCTTTCCCTCCACCGCGACCCTGGCGCAGCCTTACGACGCCTGCGATTTGACACGTAGGATGATCTGCCTATAATGATGCTCGTCAGCGTAAGGGGGCGTGGTGTAGCGGTTAACATATCGGCCTGTCAAGCCGAAGATCGCGGGTTCGAATCCCGTCGCTCCCGTAGTCAGTCTACAAATTGCCCCGGAGAAATCCGGGGCTTTTTCGTTTTCCTCATCCGAGCCTTCTTGTTTGGCCTCTGAGGCATAGAGAAAAGCAAGAACTGTTCCAGGCCTCGTCTACCGGCGATGCATGGGTGTATCGTCCAGAGCCGCCACCGTGCGAATCGAGCACGACATCACGAGAATGGAAGGTGTTTCAGAGATGCAGATCAGGACGAGTAGTCACCTTGCCGAAGCGAGCTGGCAACCGCTCAGAGCGTGTTTGGAAAGTGTTCCTATCCTTAAGACGCCTGTTTCAGAGTCAGGCCCATCGATTCGGGAAGCCGCTTATCGTCGTACGGAATCGGCATATCCGCATTTGGATGCAATTGACGCAGCATCAAATGAATGCAAGTGATAGAGATCATCCCTCACTAGTCCACCCATTACGCTCATAATCGTTGCTGAGGCGCCGACAGCGGTTGAGCCAGGCTGTGATCCATTCCACACTTTTCATTATGACTGTTTCTGCCAAATCATTTTCCCAACACACTCCATAAAACCCTCACCAATCTTCACCACCACCACCAACCACCCAGTCGGCTTCAGCCGACTTAAGCTTTGAGCCCTGGAATTTATTCCTGGGCGCCACCTGCCACCCCCCCCGACCCGTGCGCCCATCTCCACCAGCCAGCGTGAGCATTCGGCAAAGCCTTTCACGATCACCAAGCTTCACCACCACCAATCACACAGTCGGCTTCAGCATTCGACCAAAGCTTTTCACGATATGCTCGGCACATCTAGCAGATTTGCACCCAAACATTTTCGATCGCCCTCTCAGCAATACGGCTCAAGTCGTAAAGCTCAATCAAAATAGCCCTTGAGGCACTTGAAGCCACAATCATCGCAAAATTCCTTATATCAGATGACAAGATCATCAAGACAGCCAGTACGCTCTCGTCGAATTCTTGTACTCTAGATAGGGGTTCGCACCTCCTGCTCCTATCGTGCGATCCGGTTGCCATGGCGATACTCGCCCAGCGGGCGGAAAACCAATGGCCGGGGGTGCGCTGCGGCATCATGGATCAGTTGATTTCAGCCGCGGACCGCGCGGAGCACGCCTTGCTGCTCGATTGCCGCTCGCTTGAGATGCCGGCTGTGCCCTTGCCACCTGGGAGCGTCGTCGTGGTTCTCGACACCGCAACGCGGCGCGGTCTGGTCGGTTCCGCCTACAACGAGCCCGCCGCCAGTGCCGGGAAGCCGCCCGCTTCTTCGGTGTCCCAGCGCTGCGCGATGTCACCCTCGAACAGTTTGCGGCGCGGGCCAGCGCGATGGACGGCGTCACGCGTCGCCGGGCGAGGCACGTGGTCAGCGAGAACCAGCGCACGTTGGCGGCTGCCGAGGCGATGTGCGCAGGCGACGCCGTCGCGTTGGGTGGCCTGATGAACGAGAGCCACGCCAGTTTGCGCGATGACTTCGAGGTGCCGCGCGAGGCACTCGACACGATGGTGGCATGCGCGCAGGTGGAGGCTAGCTGTTACGGGGCGCGTATGACGGGGGCGGGCTTCGGGGGGTGCGCTCTCGCCCTCGTAGCCACGGAGGCAGCCGACACCTTCACGGTACGCGTCGCGGATGTGTACCGCGCGCACACCGGCTTGACACCCCACGTGGTTGTCTGTACGGCGTCCAACGGCGCGGATGGGTAGAGAGCAGGTGAAACAGGTCAATATGTTATTCGACGGCGAGGTGGTTTGTAAAATCTTGGTAGGCGCTACCGTCAGCAGGCGATACGCGCTCACCGTCGCCCGGGGCAGCCAGTACGCGTCGCCTCGCCCGGCTGCTGGGCCGTTTTCGGCGCCGTGAATTGTCCCGGGAGAGGCCTGTGCTGTACGGCGTAGCTCAACACAGGCCACCCCACGAATGACCCGCCCACATGGTGGTACCTGGGGCGGCCCACAAGTGGACACTCACACCATCATGGTCTGAGATTCCCGAACAGATTTTCAACCCAGGCTTTCCCATCTTCGATACTCCCGAAGTCCCGGCTGAGGACCAGACTGTTGGTTGTCAGACTATACACGAGCGCGTGGACAAGAGGACGAGTCGTGGGAGCGACAAAAACTATGGCGCTATAGTCAGAACGTGCGACAGTCCAACATGGAGGTTGACTTTTCAGCTCCCAGGCGAGCATCACGGCTCGATCCTCTTTCCGTAGGAATGGAAGTGGTAGCGGGCTACGGTGCTTAGTAGGATGAAGCATACTACCCCCCCCGCGCGGTGTGTCAAGCTACAGTGAGCACAAGCCAACCGAACGGTTGCTGGGCACCGGCATTGCAGCGGCGCACGTGAATGACGATGGGGTGGGGCGGGCGCCGGATGCGTTCGTTCCCGTTCTGGAAGGGGAAGGCCAGCACCTTTTCACGCCTCTGGTGCGCCCGCTCTTGGCGCTGCTCGGGATCAGGCGTAATGGTCTCGAGCGCCAGGCCCGTATCGAGGAAGAGCGGATGGAGTTGGCGGTGAGAGCAGACCTGCTCAGAATCGGGCGGACGGCCCGTGGCCACTTCCGGCCGTCCATCTCCTTGCTTGCCGAAAGCCACCTCCCGAGTGGCGGCCGGGGGAAAGCTTACCCCGATAATCACAAAATGAACGCATTACTGTAACCAGCAGGTTGGGAAGAATGAGCGCTGCGGCTCCGAAATCAAGGTGCGGGATACGCGCTCCCCGAGACAGGCAGTAACTGAGGCGCCCCGGCAACCGTGAATCGTACCTGCTGGACCACCGGCGGCGAGAACGAGGCGTGATCCTTGCTCATGAGCTCGACCGTCAACAAGTGTTCGCCGGGCGTGACATTCGTAAAAGTATAGGGAGTGTCGTACGACCAGCCCTCTACCGGTCGCAAATCAAGCATGAGATGGAGGTGCGCTCCGGTTGCAGGACTCTCATCGGGACGGTGATTGTTTTCCTCAGCCACCCTCTCCGCGGGCGCAAGGCGGATACCCGTGGTCTCGAACGCGACTGTCACGGTGGTGGACTCGATGACTGTCCCATCTGTAGGAGATATCAACGTGAGTCCTGCCGCCGGAACAGGCGCTCGCACATTCTCTTTGGGGACCAACCCGGCTCGCACAAGCACGGGTGCAAGACGAGCAGATACCGCCTCACGAATATCAATGTTCGTGAGGGGCGACAGATCGGAGGACCCTTTCTCGCCAGCCTCGGCGGGCCTCGCTGGTACACGGATCTGGCTCAATCCGCCGCTGCTCTGGACATAGAGCACCGTCAGCACGAGTGCAGCGCTCGCTGTGACCGTAAGCAGAAAAACCTCTATATCAAGTCGGACGACTCCGTCCGACCTGGCCAACCAGGTATGCGAGGACCAGTCGCTGCGCCAGGCCATACCAACTCCCGCCAAAACCGGGAACATCAGCGCAAGCAGCACAACGACACTGATCGCCATACTATGCTCCTTCCCCTCGTGAGCAACTACCGGACGAATTCCTTGTTCGGTCCTTTCGTGACCGTCGAGAATTGTGATTCAATCAGCGTAACGCTGTGAGCGCCCGTCGAGTGCCCAAGGCAGCCGAGAGCGCGAACAACCTGAAAGTTGCGGGTGGTATGCCTGAAACAAGGAGGGGAAGCGCGGCATCACGCCAAACACGATGCCAATGAACTATCCGCCAGGCACACCGGGTCGCGAGAGTTCAAGTTTTAGATGACAGCAAGATCTGCCAATTGGAATGAAGTCGAACTTGTTTCTTCGTCGGGGCTGGGACGAGTTCTGGCTTCGACCAGCGAGACTCAACCCGTGAAGCGAGGTGCAACGAGGGACCGAAAACAACGGGTTGGATCCATCATAGAGCCGACCGGTGCTTTTGTCAATGATTTTTTGATTTTCAATGTTTCGGCGAATGGCAATTGGCGCGCTCCCGGCCGCCCAAGATCAACCGCCCGCGGCCCGCCCCCGCACCAGCGCTTGCGCCGACCGGCGCAGCTGCGCCCTGACAGGCACGCTGTGCACCAGCCAGATACCCACCAGCACCATACCGCCCCCAACCATTTGCATTGCGCTGAGGGGTTGTCCAAGCAGGGGCACCGCGAGAATGGCGGTCAGCACCGGCTGGAGCAGGAGGGTTGGGGCGACGTGCGACGCCGGCAGATGCCCAAGGGCGTAGCTAAGTGAGAGATACGATCCCACCTGGGTCACCAACGCAACGGCGATCAGGTTCCAGTAGGTCACGGCGGGGTATCCCACCAGTGGCTGCTTGAGGGTTACGCTGATCAGCAGCAAGGCGAGGGTACTCGTGATGGCCGAGATCCACCAGGCCACGAGCGGGCTCAACTTCCCGCGGGCTCGCTCCGTTGCCAGGAAGAACATGCCGTAGCAGAACCCGGCCAGTAAGGCCAGGCCATCCGCGATTCCCAGGGTCTGGCTGAGGAAAAAATCCTCGCCGAAGATGACCACCGCGCCGAGCATCGCGAGCAGCAGCCCGGCCCAAAACATCAAGCCCAACTTTTCCTTGAACAGGACCAGGGCCCCAAGCCCCACCCAGAGTGGCGAGGTGTTGGCGAGCAGGGTAGCATTGGCCGCCGAGGTGATGAGCACGGCGGTGCTCCACGCTGCCAGGTCCCCCGCGAAGAACAGCCCACCCAGCCCCGCAAACCAGATGTGGCGCTTCGAGAGCGGAGCCTGCCGCTGGGCCTGCACACTGAAGGGCAGCGCCAGCACCGCCGCGGCAATGGCTACCCGGTAGAAACCGCTCACCGCCCCCGGCGCGTTGGCCCACTTCACAAATATCGCTGAGAAACCGAGCCCCACCACGCTGAAGGCAAGAGCCAGGTATGGTAAAAAACGGCGGGAAGAATCCGCCGTCGTGCTGATCGGCACCCCTGCCGGCGTGGCTTCTGCCATTGCTATTTCCTCAGGCACTTCCGCTCTAATTCAGGCGTCGATGAGAAACAGCGAGCGATTATAAGGGCCAACCATGTGCGGGGCAAGCACCACGAGGTGCAATTGCAGGGCTGCTCAATCGTCACCGTGCGGCGCACCTGTTTCCGGCGGGCAGGCGCAGGCTGGAGGGAACAAGCGGCCCGCGACTGTGCCGAAGACCTCAGCGAAGGTGCCTCGCACCGCGGCGACCCGGCTGTTGAGCAGCCCCGGGCGCGATTGAGAGGTAAACGCGAAGGTGTGATCCATGTGCGATTCTGCCAGGGTGCATGCCGCTTCTTGAGCAGCTTATGCGAGAATCAGCAATTGCGAGGAGGTCCGCACGATCGCAGATAGCGCGCCAGTGCGGCCTCGCGAGAGTGCACCGTCGCTTCGCGCATCATGACTGCAGCCTGGCGGGTTTTGATGGTATGCTGGCGCATTTCAACGGCCGCCCAGCGCATCTCGGCAACGATCAACCGCCGCTCAGTCAGGAGGGATCGCCACAGCTTCCACTCTGCGGGGCTCACCGGCAACATCCAGCGCGGCGTCCCGGCCACAACCCGCGATAATTCCAGGGCAGCCTGATCTAAGAGCCCTGCAATGTCATGCATCGCCTGCTTGACCTTCATGCCACTGTCTACCGGACCGGCCGGAGCTGGATTCTGCAAGCGGTTATGGTTCGATTCATCGTGAGGGCTTCGAGCTGTTCTCCGTGCCAACGCACGGGCGGTTACACCCAGCAAGACCGAAGGCTCAACCGGCTTGGCGAGAAAGCCCTCGACTCCAGGCTGTTCGGCCTGCGCGCCGAGGCGCGGATTGGCGCTGAGGGCGATGATGGAGACGGCCGAACGAAGCCTACGCTCCTGTAACTTCTGAATGAACGCAAGACCGTCCATGCCGGGCATCATAAGATCGAGTACGACGAGGGCAGGAGTTTGCTGTCCGAGCTTCCTGAGGGCCTCACTGCCGTCAACTGCCGTATCGACTTCGTAGCCCTCCGACTCCAGAAGGTCCCTCAACAACTCACGAATCGCCTCATCGTCATCCGCAACCAAAATGTTGCCGTTCACACGCTCACCCTCCTCTGCATGCGGGCACAACCGGAGCCAATCGTGCAGAGAAGGCTTCTTCACGGTGGCACTGAAGCCATCCGCGATAGTAGGGGTATAGCACACTTCGTGCCAGGCGACAATCATTTCCCCGGTCCCGGTTTGGAGTGAGGACGAATCTCCAATCTCCAGACTCCACGGATATGAACTTGGCCAACAACACCTAAACGCCAGCAAAGTCGAGCACGAGCGAAAGTCCCAGGATCAAAATCATCACCGTGACGAGGGTGCGGAAGTAATCTTTATTCACCCGGCTGTCGACGCACGAGCCGGCCAGCACACCCAACAGCAGCGCGGGTGCGGCATACGCGTACGATGTGAGCACGGCCGGCGTCAGGGAATGCGCCACGACGTGCGACGCCACGGTCAGGGTGGCGTTGAGAAAAAAGAGGGCCTGCAACACAGCGCGAAACTCCTCTTTGGGCCACTGCCGGAGTGACCCGTACAGGATTATCGGCGGGCCAGGCGTGTTGTAGGCACCGCTCAGACAGCCGGCGACGAAACCCGCAGGGTACACCCAACGGTGGGAATGCGGGTGCGCCGCCGCGGGATGCACGACCCTGGAGACGGCGTAGGCGATCAGGATCAGGCCCAGCAGCGGTCTGATGACGGATTCGTCCACGTTGACCAGAATCCAGATGCCGACCGGTATCCCCGGCGCGGAGGCCGCCGCCAGACGCAGCACCTCCCCAAGATTGATCCGCCGGTGGTAGCGAATGAGATTGACGGTGTACAACGTCAGGCCTGCCAGGGCCACCAGCGGCGCGGCCGTTCGCAGACCCATCGCGATGGTGATGAGCGGCATCACAACCAGGGCAAATCCGAAGCCCGAGAGAGTCTGTAGAAAGGCAGCCAGGAAGACGATGGCCACGAACAGAACGAGGCTCATTCGGAATGCGGTTCGCTCACGAAGGGAGCTCCGGCCGGCTCAACTGGTCGAGCACGCCCACGACGAGTTCATTCAGGTCGCCGCGGTGAGGCAGTGACGCCATCATGCCGTACATGGAGGCTGAGCGTTTGGGCAGTTGTCCTCCTTTTGGTCCCAGCAGGGCGGCGGAGCGGGCCGTGGCCGCGCTCATGAACTTCGCGGGCAGGAGCCTCCCGGCCGCCCGCACCAGGCCCACCTCCAGGGAATTCGCCACCGTACGCAGGCTGAATCGCTTGACTTTGGCCACCGCCTGGGTGAGATCGGCGAGAAACTGGTCGGCCCACGGCCGCGGCCGTCTCTGCTGCACGCCCACTTTGGATCGCCACCGACGAGGGTTACGCAACCATCTGCAGGAACAGCTCGACCACCTGCGGATCGAAGTGGGTGCCGGCCAGCGATCGTATGTGCTCGCGGACCTTCTCGTCGGGCCAGCTTCTGTTGTAGGGGCGGTCGGAGCGCAGGGCATCCCAGACATCGGCGATGGCGAAGATGCGCGCCGCCAGAGGGATCTGCTCGCCTTTGAGCCCGCGCGGGTAGCCGGTGCCATCCCACTTCTCGTGGTGGCAGTATGGGATGGCCAGGGCCAGGCGCAGGAAGGCAATCGGCGCGAGCAATTCGTAGGCGTAGACCGGGTGGCGACGCATGACCTCCCACTCTTCGTCCGTCAGCGGACCCGACTTGAGCAGGATGCGGTCGGGGATGCCCATCTTGCCGATATCGTGCAGCAGGGCACCGCGTCGCACGTGGACCAGCTCGGCCTCACTCATCCCCATCGTCCGCGCCAGCCGCAGGGTCATCTCGGTGACCCGCCGGGTGTGACCCTCGGTCGCTTCGTCGCGCAGATCGAGGGCCCGCGACCAGCCTTCCAGCGTCGTATCGTAGGCCCGCGCCAATTCGAGGTTGGAACGTTGGAGGTCATCGAAGAGCGTGGCGTTGTCCAGGGCGATCGCCGCCTGCCCCGCCAGGGTCTCCAGAAAGACCAGCCACTCCGGGTCAGGGGCGAGGACGCTGCGATGGAAGAGCTCGAGCACCCCGTGGACGCGGCCCTTGGCAACAAGCGGAACGCAATAATAGGCGACAAAACCCTCCGATAGCAAACTGGACAGCGCAAATCGAGAACTATCCGGCCGGAAATCCGCAATTCGGGATCCGAGATCTGAAATCGCAACGATCTGACGTTCGAGCGCGACGCGACCGGCGTAGCCCTCACCCGGACGTACCCCTGTACACGCGATGCCATCGGAGTCGAATCCGCAGCCGGCGGCGTATTTGAGCGTCTGGCTGTGGGGATCGAGCAGCAGCACGGCGGCGGCATCGACCCCGAGCCGGGTTGTCACCTGGTGGAGCAGAACGTCGAGGATGACGTTGAGGTCGAGGCTGGCCGTGATGGCTACATCGATCGTGTGGAGGGCCTGAAGCCGCCGAAGCCGGCGTTCGGTCTCCGCAAACAGCCGGGCGTTTTCCAGCGCGGCGGCGGCCTGGTGGGCAAAGGCTTCCAGACGCTGGGCATGGGCGGGCGTGAAGAAGCCGGGCGCCGCGCTGTCCAGGTTGAGGAAACCAATGATCTCCTCTTTCACACAGAGCGGCACACCTAAATAGGAAAGCTGCCACCGCGGCTCTGCGAGATCGACCCAGCCGGAAAAGGCCCGGAGGTCCGGGATGATGAACGGTTGCCGGGTCTCGGTCATCTGGCGTAAGGTCGGCGTCTCGGCAATCGCCAGCGGCTGGCCGAGCGACACTTCTGTCAAGCCGCGCTCACCGCACCCGCGGTAGCCGACCACATGGCCGACTCCGTCGCTCCTCAACATGATATTGGCAGCATCGTGCGGCACGACGCGGCCGGCGTCGGTGAGAATCCGATCGAGCACCTCGTCCAGATTGAGCGTGCTGGTGAGTGCTTCGGCCGTATCGCGCAAGGCTTCGGCCAGGCTGCGCTGCTCGCGTTCGGCCTCCGCTGCCTGCTTATGCGCGGTAATATCCTCCACCATCTGGATGGTGAACCGGGCACCGGCCCCGGTACGCCGGACGAGCGAGACAGTCAGACGCCCCCACACCACGGTCCCATCCTTGCGGATGTAGCGCTTCTCGACCTGATAGTGGTCCCGCATGCCCATCACCACCTGGCTGTAAAGATCTTGATCGGTCGCCACATCGTCCGGATGGGTGAATCCGGTGAAAACCAGGCCATGAAGTTCGGGGCCGGCGTACCCAAGCATCCCGCGCAAGGTGGGATTACTCTGAATCACGCGCCCGTCCAGATCAACCAGCGCCATACCGATCGCGGCTCCCTCGAAGATCGCCCGGAAGCGCGCCTCGCTCTCGCGCACCGCCTCTTCCGCTCGCCGACGCGCAGTGATGTCACGCCCGGTCGAGACAAAGTGGGTGATCGTTCCGCTCGCGTCTCGTACAGGTGTGATCGTTTCTTCCTGGTAGTAGAGCTGCCCGTTCTTCTTCCGGTTCGTGAACACGGCCCGAAACACTCGACCGGCGAGAACCGTCTTCCAGAGTTCCTCATAGAACTGCGTGTCATGGTGGCCCGAGTTGAGGATTCGCGGTGTTTTGCCCACGGCCTCCTCCCGCGTGTAACCGGTCAGCTCCTCGAAGCCAGGGTTGACGTACTCGATGACGCCGCTTCGGGTCGCAATCATCACGCTGTCGGCCGTCTGCACGATGGCGCTCAACAGCTTGCTCCGTTCCTCCTCGGCCCGTTTGCGCGCCGTGATATCCAGCATGACGCCTTGCTGGAAGCGGACGTTCCCGTTGCCATCACGCACCAGCGTGACGTTGTCACGAATCCAGACCACCCGTCCATCGCGGGCCAGCAAACGGTACTCGGAGGAGAACTGCTTGCCCGTGGTACGGCTGCGGGAATTCTCGGTCAGCACCCGCTCGCGATCATCGGGGTGGAGTTGCCGAAGCCAAAGAGCCGGATCGGCCATCCACTCGGCCGGCAGAAAGCCCAACAGCGTCTCGATCTGCGGGCTGACGTAGAGGGTGCTGTGACCCTCGTGGGAGGCAGCCTCGTAGACAACGGCCGGGATCTGTTCCACGAGGCTGCGGTACCTGGCTTCCGCTTCGTGAAGCTGAGCTGTCCGCTGTTCCAGCGTCAGTGCCATATCATCAACACTGCGGGAACGCCCACGGAGTTTCCCGACTCGCCCAGGCAGACCGGTCGGCCTGTTCGGCTCGTCAACCACAAGCGGGGGCGTGGCTCCAGCCAGAACAACCACCCGGCGGAATAGCAACAACTCACCCCCGAGCCAGACGGCGGCCAGTGCCAGCCCGGCGAGCAGCCCAAGCCCGGCCAGGGTGCGTACGAGCAGCCGGTCGGCATTGGCGAAGGGGATGGCCAGGGGACTGCCAACGCTGAGATAGAGGTCGCCTCCCCCGAAGCCACCACGCAGCGGCGTGAATGCAAACAGGCGCGGCCGGCCGTCGAGATCAACTCCCTCCGCACCGCTTCCGCGGTGGTGGCCCAGAACCGTCTTGACAATCGCAGCCTCCGCTGCGGAGCGCCCAATCCATGGCCCGGGTTTGGGATAGCGGAGCAGCACGATCCCCTGGTGGTCGTACACTGTCAGGGTCGAGCCGGCGGGCAACTCCGCCCGGGCGACGAGTTGGTTGAGCCAATCCAGCTTGAGTTCGGCTACGACCACCGCTTGAATCCGGCCGGTACTGTCAAGACAGGGATACGATAAACGAAGCGTCGCCGCCTGCGTGATCGGGTCGATCTGGTATTCACCGACAGCAACGTCGCGCGTCTGGAGGGCACGCCGGAAGGAAGCGTCGTCAACAACGGCGGCGAGGGCGCTGGGAGAGGCCCCCTGGCAGAGAACGTTGCCCTCTGGATCGACGACCGCCAACAGCGCGTAGGGGGAATCGTCCTGCAGCAAACCGGTGAGGAGTGCGACACACGCCGCAGCGTCGCCGCGGCGTACCTCGGGAAGTTGGGCCAGCGTGCTGAGCAGTTGGCGCGTACCCTCGATCAACCGTTCGTGATCGGCAGCAGCGAGTCGCGCCAGACGCTGGGTGTCCCCCTGTACGTTGGCCGCAGCCTGGCGGCGCTGTTCAGTGCGGGCGTAACGTGTCAGTCCCAAGGCCGGAAGAGCGGCCAGAACAACGAGAAGGATAACACGAGCGCGCAGACTGGCGAAAGGAAAGCGAGACATGGCTTGACCCTCCGCCTGCTCAACATGGCACCTGTCCAGCCCTCGCCATGTCACGCAGTCGCAACCGTCCGTAACCGCTCTTTATCCATCCGGCAAGAGAATTGCCAGAGAAACCACCCGGACGGACGGTCAAGAGTTCATTGACAGGAGTTACGCGGTTGTGGCGTGCCACGCCAGCGGGCGGGACGCCCGCGCTCCCAGAGAGGCTAGCGGGCGGGACGCGCGCGCTCCCAGAGAGGCCGGCCCCACTCCACGCAGCACACGGCGGTTCCCCTGCGTAAGCCCTGTCATTGACAGCCGTATTGCGAGTCCTCGAAGTGATCGTGGCAAGGGGCTTCCCACCCGGAGATGGTTGATCGGTGAAAACCGAATTCGCTGCTCCTCACTCGTATCCAACCACTGGCACCTGGCCACTCTCCGGTCCCCATCGATCAACGTCCGACGAAACACAGGAGCAGCCGGGCCGCAAAGACGCCGATGATCACCGGCGACCCTACCACACGGGCAGGGATTAGCACATGATTGCACCTGGTTTGAAGCGGCTGGCGCCGGTCGGGCCTATTGTAAATCCCTGCTGATTCTCTTGTCAAAGCTTCTCAAGTCAGAGAAGTTCCCCGCCGGCGGCAGACCGAACCGCAGAACGCACTTTTCTGGCCACTGTGACAGTACGTCGCAATTTAACCCTCTCTCCTCGAAATTGCGACCAGAGGATCTTGTCCACTCACGATTCCTGGCTCCCGCCGCGGCCGGATGAGCTTCATGTCCTACGACCGGTGCAACTCATGCCGGTGAGGCCGGCGTCCCAGGAACGCATCTCGCGACTCTTGACAGCCGCACCAGGCGGCTGTGACACTTGGCACAACCCACGGGACCCGGGATCACCTAAAATAAAGGTGGTGAACGACCCTCAAAGGAGGTTTCCATGTTTCGCTCAATCCTTGTACCCCTCGATGGATCAGACCTGGCCGAGCAGGCACTTCCGCTCGCCGTGAGCATTGCCGAGCGAGCCGGCGCTGAGTTGACCCTCCTCCAGGTCGTGCCGCTCCCGAAAGACCCCCTCGCGCTCGAAGGCACCTGGCTGTCGGTGGACGAGCAACTCGAACTGCTTCAGGGCAACGCCCGCGAGTACCTGAAAGACGTCGCGCGGCGACTGCAAGCAGCCGCCTCGGGAGAACCGCGTGGGCTCACCCCGAAGCGTGACACGAGCGTTGGCGAGGCAGCCGTGTCCATCGTCGATTACGCCGGCGCCATCCGGGCCGACCTCATCATCATGGCGACCCACGGCCGCTCGGGCTTGAGCCGGTGGGCTCTCGGGAGCGTGACCGATCGAGTGCTCCAGCTCGGGCACGCGCCGATGATCATTGTCCGTCCTCAGGCCACCGCTCCCGTCAGCTCCGACCGGCTCCCCACGCTCGATCGAATCATGATCACGCTCGACGGGTCGGAGTTGGCGGAGTTCATCTTCCCTGTAGCCACCGAACTCGGCCGCCTCTTCCACAGCGAGCTCGTGCTCTTCCGCGCGGCCGTCTTGCCGGCGGTCAGTTACACCAGCCCCGACGTAATGCTGCTCCAGAGTGATCTCTGGACGGGGGTTGAAGCTGAAGCCCGCGCGTACCTGCAGACCGTCGCGTCTCCACTGGAAGCGCAGGGGCTCAAGGTTCGAACCCTCACCATGCCAAACTCAGTCGTCGACTCAATCGTTGCCGCCGCCGAAGACACCGATGTTGATCTGATCGCGATGACGACCCATGGCCGCTCTGGCCTGAACCGCGTTGTGTACGGGAGTGTGGCCGATCGCGTCGTGCGGAGCGGCGTTCGCCCGGTCTTGGTGGTCCGGCCACCCATGGAGCCACCCGTCTGAAACCATCCGCCCCGGAACCACCGACGACGGAGGATGAGGATTTCATCCTCCGTCGTTCGTCTTCTGCGCCCGGTCATGCTATGCTTATGTGAGCAACGTGGATCACTGGCATCACACGGACTCACACCCTCGTGATCGAACGGCACGAATTACCACTCTCGACCATTCTCGCCCGCGTTCCCTACCTGGCCACCCTGCCCCCAGCGTTGGCACACCGGCTCAGCGCCGCGATGATCCGGCGCGAGTTCGAACCTGGCGCCTTGATCTTCCTGGAGAGTGCGCCCTGTGCCGGCCTCCACCTGATTGCCGGTGGCCGGGTCCGTATCTTCAAGGTCTCGCCCGAGGGCAAGGAGCAGGGCCTGCACCTCCTCGGTCCTGGCGACGTCTTCAACGACGTGGCCACCCTCGACGGCGGGCCCAACCCCGCCAGCGCGATGGCGCTCGAGCCTACCATCCTCTGGATACTCCCGCGTGAGCCCCTGATGCAAGCGGTGGAGCACTCGCCACCGCTGGCCCGTGCCATCATCGAGCACCTGGCCGCGCGCGCGCGCTTCCTCGTCGCCAAGGTCGAGGACCTCTCCTTCCGCTCCGTCACGGCGCGCCTTGCCAAGCTCCTCCTCGAGCAGGCCAGCCTGACCGGTCCCCACGATCAACTTCAGCGCCAACGGTGGATGACCCAAGCCGAGATGGCTGCCCAACTCGGGACCGCCCGCGAGGTCGTCGGCCGCAGCCTCCGCGAGTTGGAGGCCGATGGGCTCATCCGCGTCGAGCGCCACCGCATCCAAATCCTCGATCGCGCCGCGCTCGAGGCCCGCGCCCTGGGCTAGCGCGCCGGTCAAGGCGTCAGACTTCCGAAGTCTCGGAAGACTTCGGAAGTCTCCGATCATGCGTCCCCGGCGCCGCCTTGCCCGGTGTTCTCGCTCAATTTCCTTTTGACTCGAATCAGCCGTGCAAGGCAAGGAAAAGAGCGGATCGGAGAGGCATAAAGAATGCGAAAATTGCGGCTCTCGCCGTCACCCCCTCCGTGTCCTCTCGGTTTGAGTCTTCATGAGGCCTGAAAATCCTGCTTGACAGACCTGGAAAATCGCCGTATGATGTGGAAAAGGTTTTCCGGAATACGTTTTCCGGAAAACGTATTCCACAGGTACCTATGGCCTCAATCGTCGAAGTTGCACGCCGCGCCGGCGTCTCCATCACAACCGCATCGCGGGTAATCAACAACAGCAGCCATCCGGTCAGCGCCGCCACACGGGCGCGGGTCCTCAAGGTGATGGAGGAGCTCAATTTCCGGCCGAGCGCGTTGGCTCGGGCGATGATCACCAAACGTACCCAGATCATCGGGGTCATCGTCGGCGACTCGAGCGACCCCTACTTTAGCGTCATTATCCGGGGGATCGAGGACGTTGCCCGCAAGCGCGGCTACCTCGTCATCATCTGCAACTCAGAGCGCGATCCGGAGGTCGAATACAATTACTTAAGTCTGATGCGAGACTACCACGTAGACGGCCTCATCTTTGCCGGGGGGAGCCGGCAGGATGAGACGGCGCTCCGTCGCGTCATCTCCGCCCTTGAGGAGTTGCACTCGACCGGTGTCGCGATTGTCGCCCTCAACCCCCACCTCTTTCCGGCGCCACAGGTCAGCATCGATAACGTTGCCGCCGCCCGCGAGATGACGGAACATTTGCTTGCACTCGGCCACCGTCGTATCGCCTACATCGATGGGCCGGCGGAAATCACGACGAGCGCGCTCCGGCGCCGCGGCTACCGCGAGGCCCTCGAAGCAGCAAGACTTCCGCCAGATCCAGCGTTGATCTGGCCCGGCGATTACACCTTCGAGAGTGGCCTGTCCACTGCGGATCGCTTCATTGCCAGCAATCCTCGCCCAACCGCCATTTTCGCCTCGAATGATCAAATGGCGATCGGCGCGATTACCAGCCTGCGGCGGTTGGGCATCACAGTTCCCAACGACGTCAGTGTGGCCGGTCTCGACGATATCCCCAGCGCGCGGTACATCGAGCCGCCCCTCACAACGATCGAGGTCCCGTTGCATCAGTTGGGTGCCTACGGGATGCAGACCATCCTCTGCATCCTCTCAGGAGAGTCGGTCGAGAGTTTTTACCTCTCACATACCTTGATCGTCCGCCGTTCAACGGCACCACCGGCGACAGAATCGTAACCGTGGCCTTGTAACTGTTTACGAGCGCACTCACTTCCAAGAGCCAGGAGGCCAGATGCAATTTGGATTCATTCCGACTGAAGGGGGCGCCTTTTATCGTCAGGCCCTCCAAGAGGTATTGTTAGGAGAGGAATTGGGTTTCGACTCCGTTTGGATGGAGGAGCATCACGGCATCAAGAACCATTATTGGCCCTCTCCCTTGATGGTGCTCGCCGGTTTTGCCACCCGCACCGAACGCGTCTTGCTTGGCACCGACATTCTCGTCCTCCCCTTCTACCACCCGGTGCAAATCGCCGAAGACGCAGCCATGCTCGACGTTATTTCCAATGGACGGGCCGTGCTGGGCGTGGCCATCGGCTATCGGCCGGATGAGTTCGGCCTCTATGGAATTTCTATGGAGAACCGTGGCGCCCGCTTCGCGGAGCAACTCGAGGTCATTCGCCGGCTCTGGACCGAAGACAATGTGAGCTTCGAGGGCAGGTTCTTCCACCTTCGGAATGCGAGAATCGAACCCAAGCCGGTCCGAGCCGAAGGCCTGCCGCTGTGGGTTGGCGGATGGGGACCGCTGTCGCTCAAACGGGCTGCCCAGCATGGCGACGCGTGGGTGCCTGGGCCCACAGCGGGCCTCGACAAGCTCCTCGATGCCAAAGCCACCTATCATGCGGAACTCCGCGCCCTCGGAAAAAGCAGCGCCCACGTCCCCACGCCGCTGACCCGGGAGGTTATCATTGCCGAGACCGAGGCGCGTGCCCGCGAGTTGGCCGAGCGCCATCTGCTGGTCAACTATCGGGATGAGTACGGCGGCGGCTGGAAGCACCCCTTGATCGGCAACGAAGACAGCACGCCCGTCGATCAACTCGAGGCCATCGGGCGCGACCGCTTCGTCGTGGGCTCGCCCGACCAGTGCATCCGCAAAATCCAGCGCTTCCGTGAGACCTTCGGCGTCGACCATCTCATCTGCCGGCTCTACTTCCCGGGAATGCCCCACGAGCATATCATGAATGCGCTCCGGCTCCTGGCGCAGGAAGTGTTCCCGGCGTTCCGATGAGCGTAGAGCCGATGAGCTGGGCACGAAGGACAGCGGCATCAAGTGAGCAACGACAAAGGAGGCATCGATGAGTAGTCTCAATCTGCGCGGTATCATCCCGGCAACCGTCCTGCCGATGACCGACGACTACAAGCCAGACCTGAAGGCCCTCGGTCTATACCTCAACTGGGTCATCGAGCAGGGGCCGGTGGCGCTGGCGATCAATGTTGATACAGGTGAGGGCCCGCACCTCTCCGATGCCGAGCGGCGCGACGTGCTGGAAGCGGCGGTCGCCGCCGCCGCCGGGCGCGTCTCCATCGTCGCCGGGATCGGCGGCCCCTACACCGAGGCCGCCATCCGCCAGGCGCGCGATGCCAGAGCGGCGGGCGCCGATGCCATCATGATCTTCCCGATCCCGGTCTTCCAGGGGCGCCCGCTCTACCCCGAGATTCCCTACGAGTACCACAAGGCCATCGCCAGGGCGGTCGATCTGCCGATGATCCTCTTCCAGCTCCAGCCGGCCTTGGGCGGTGTCGAGTATACGCCCGAGGCCCTGCGGAAACTGCTCGAGATCGACACAGTTGTAGCGATCAAAGAGGCCTCGTTCGACGCCATGACCTTCGTCCGCACGCGCTCGATCGTGAAAGCGGCGCGACCCGACGTCGTCTATCTCACGGGCAATGACAACTTCATTCTGCACTCTTTCATCCTGGGTGCTGAGGGGGCGTTGATCGGGTTCGGGACCCTCGCAACGAATCGGCAGGTCCAAATGTTCAATGCCGCCGTGCGGCGCGAGTACGACCAGGCCTTCCGCTTGTCGGATATCGTCCAGCCGCTCGCCGACGTGATCTTCGCCCAGCCGGTGCCCAACTACCGCGCCCGGACCAAAGAGGCCCTGGTGATGCAGGGCGTGATCGAGAGGGCGACCGTCCGCCCACCGCTGCTGCCCATCAGCTCGGCCGAGCGCATTGTCGTGCGCCACGCGCTGGAGCGGGCCGGCTTCCTGGAGCCGGCCCATGCTTGATCAGCACTCGACGAGCCATCAGATCGAGGCCGCGCGCCCCGAGGTCGCTGTGTTCGGGATCGGGGCGATCGAACAGCACAGCCATCATCTCCCTGTCGGGACCGACTGGATCGCCGTGAGTGAGATCAGCCGCCGGGTAGCCGAGGAGTTCGACGCCTTTCTCATTCCTGCAATCCCGTTCAGCATGAGCGAGTGCCACGGGCCGATGGATGGCACCGTCTGGATCAAGCCGGCGACGCTCGCGGCGGTCCTCCGCGATGTGGCTCGCTCGCTACGCGAGCAAGGAATCCGCAAGTTGCTGGTCCTGAACGGCCACGGCGGCAACTTCGTCCTCGAGCCGACCATCCAGGCTCTGAATCAGGAGTTCTCGGACTTCCTTGTCATCATGCCCGCCGAGGTCTGGGCGGCCGTCGAGGCCGGCGAGCCTATCTACGAGACGGCCGGTACCGAGATCCATGCGGGCGAGTCGGAGACCTCAACCCAGCTTTACCTCAACGCCGCCAATGTGAAACCGGCGCGGGTGGACTACGTCCCGCCCGTCGGTCGCGAGTTTCTCGATTACGTTTTCATGGATGCCATCAGCCCGGATGGGATGTGGGGCACGTCGAGCTATGGCAGCGCCGAGAAGGGGGAGCGGGCGATCGCGGCGCAAGTTCGGGCCATCGTGGCCTTCGCGCGCCAGGCCTTCTCGCTGCTCACAGGGGGGGAGAATGGCTGAGGGACTGACCTGGCAGAGCACCGCCTGGGACTTCAAGGCCGCTCCCCCGGAGGTCGCGCTTCTGCCGTTGGCAAGTATCGAGCCTCACGGCTCGCATCTCCCAATCGGCGCCGATCTCATCCTCATGACTGCGCTGGCCCGCGCGGTGGCCGGGCGGCTCGTCGCGCCGACCTACCTCCTGCCGACCTGGCCGTTGGGCACGTCGGGCCATCACACCGGCACCCACGGGACGGTCTCCCTCGGTTTCGAGACGCTCTGGGCGGTCGTCCGGGATGTCGCGACCTCCCTGCACGAGCACGGTGTCCACCGTGTGGCGGTCCTGAACAACCACGGCGCGGCCATGACCACGACGACGCGCCCCATCGGCAACTTCATCGTCAAGACGGCGGTTCGCCAGCTGAACTACGAAACGCCGGGGCTGACCGCCATCTGGGTGCAGCCCTTCGCCGCGGCCCGGGAGGCATTCGCGACGCTCTTCCCGTCCGCTCGCGAAGAGGTTCACGCCGGTGCGGTCGAGACCTCGATCCTGATGCACCTCGTGCCGGAACTCGTCGGGCCGCGGCCGCAAGACTACGTGCCGTCGGTGCGCGCTTCCTACCTGGACTTTGCGCCGTTCCGCCGGCTGGCGCCGGAGGGCGTCTGGGGCCGGCCCGGCGATGCCTCGCCGGAGAAGGGCGCCCAGGCGCTGGAAGCCGCCGTGGAAGCCACCATCAAGTACATTGAGCGTACCTTCGACCAACTTGCGGCGATCAAAGGCGAAAGGTGATGTCCACCGGTGGCCAGGATGGCCGGTACAACAGCGACGGAGTGAGTCCGATCGACACGCCACCATGCTCAAGAGCCTCGCGCCCCCGCTCGCCGGGTCCAAACGAGCGACGCGGTTGCTCCAGGCGCTGGCAAAGCGGGTAGGGGAGACGCTGGAAGAAAGTCTGATTTCTACGGAGGTCAAAGAGGTGCCCGATCAATCACCGGCGATCCTTACTACGGTGGTGGGCAGTGACCCGGTCCCGGAGTGGCTGCGTGCATGCCCAAGCAAGAGCCATCTGCGTGACGCGACGATGGTCGTCGTGCGGACGCAGGAATTGGCGGGGATCGATGTCGTGGCCGACGGAGAACTCTACCGATACGATCTCAACCATCCTGAAACCAACGGGATGATAGACTATTTCGTCGGCCAGATGGACAGCGTGGGCACGCGTATGAGCCGGGCCGACGTGCTGGCGTTTCGGGCCGCGCATGGGATGGCCTATCGCGCCGGGCCTGCCGGTGTTCTCGTCGGCCCGATCGGCCCGGGGACGCTGGACCTGCCGAAAGCGTCCCAACCCCTCCTCAGCCTGGCGCGCCACCGCACCAAGTTCACCGTGACCAGCCCCTACATGCTCTCCAAGGTCCTGCTCGACCGCCACTACAAGGAGCGTACCGCGTTGGCGATGGCTATCGCGGAGGTCCTGACCAGGTCGCCGCCCTGTAGACCGATGTGGTTCAGGTGGACGAGGCCACTCTGACCGGTAGCCCGGAGGATACCAGTTGGGCCGCCGAAGCAATCAACGTGGTGCTGGAACGCGTGCCGGGCACGCCGGCCGTCCACCTCTGTTTCGGGAACTACGGGGGGCAGAGCATCCAGCGCGGGCACTACGAGCAGTTGATCGCCTTCATCAACGCCCTGCACGTCGATCACGTGGTGCTGGAAGTAGCCCGCCGCGATCCGAAAGAGCTAGAGTACCTGCGCGGCCTGGACGAGTAGATCGGTGTCGGCCTGGGTGTGATTGACATCAAAGATAACCAGGTCGAGTCGGCCGACGAGGTGGCAGGCACGACGGATCGAACGGGCCGAGTGCGTCCTGGGCCCTGGCCGGGTGAAGTATGTCCACCCAGATTGTGGCTTTTGGATGTTGCCACGGAGTGTGGCGGATGCAAAAATGGCCGCGCTGGTTGCAGGCCGCGACCGCTGGCTCGGATGATCGCCGGGGCGACTTGCGCCCAGTTGCAGCACGAAGCGGCTGTGGGGGAAACCGAGAATGCCGGTCAGGTCGCGATTGGCGCGGGGAGAAGTTTCCACCGGAAACCAGAAATCGCCTCCGGCGAGCCTTGTCTTCAGTCCGTTGTCTGTTCACAGAGGAGGAGAGACACAATGAGTAAGTGGCTCAAACCGACCGCCTGGTTCGTATTTGTCGTCCTGGTAGCCCTGATTGCGGCTGGCTGTGGCGGGAGTGCGCCAACACCGGCCCCTGCCACCCAGGCCCCTGCCGCTACGCAGGCCCCCAGGCACCCGCCGCTACCCAGGCCCCCAGGCACCCGCCGCTACCCAGGCCCCCAGGCGCCGGCCGCTACCCAGCCGGCTGCGGAGGCCCCGGCGGGCGGGCCTCAAAAGGGTGGGACCGTCACAGTGGGGCTGCACCAGGAACCGGACCGGCTCTGGGGACCAATTACCGGCCTGACGGTTGCACAGGAAGTGGCTGATCTGGTCAACGAACCGCTGGTCCGAATCAACGAGCAGCTGGAATATGTGCCGGCACTGGCCGAGGAGGTCCCAAGCCTCGAGAACGGTGGGATCTCGGCCGATGGGCTGACCTACACGTTCAAGTTGCGCAAGGATGTGAAATGGCACGATGGCGCGCCGTTCACGTCCAACGACGTCAAATTCACCTACGACATGCTGGTCAATCCGGATGTCCCGGTCCGCGGCCGCGTGGGGTGGAATCAAATCGATAAGGTCGACCTGCCGGATGATCACACCATCGTCTTTCACTTCAAGACGGTCGACGCTCCTTTCCTCGACCGGGTTTCAATCGTGACCATCCTCCCGGAGCACATCCTGGGCAAGGTGCCGGCGAAAGATCTGGTGACGAACGACTGGTTCAAGACCAACAACCCGGGGCTCGGCCCCTTCAAGCTCGTCGAGTGGAAGCCGGGCAACTACATTATGGTCGAGCGGAATCCTGATTACTACCGGCAGGGCGAGCCGTACCTCGACAAGATCGTCCTCAAGATCATCACCGATGCGAACACCCTGACCAACCAGCTCGAGACCGGCGAGGTCGACATTCGCTTCCGGATGCTGAACGACCAGGTCCCGGTCGTCAAGCAGATGCCGAATGTTGACCTCGTGACTACCAACTCGACCTCCCCCTGGCTCATCTGGGTCAACAATCAGGACCCGCGCCTGGGCGAGAAAAATGTTCGCCTGGCGCTGAACTACGGCTTCGACCGGAAAGCACTCACGGGGACACTCCTCAAGGGCCTGGTGCAACCGGCGTACGATCTCATCCCGCCGACCTCCTGGGCCTATAGCGACAGCGCCGTGCTGAAATACGACTACAACCCTGACAAGGCCAGGCAGCTTCTCGAGGAGGCCGGCTGGAAGCCAGGCGGGGATGGCATCCGCGAAAAGGACGGCCAGAAGCTCAGCTTCGACCTGCTCAACATCGCCGGCGAGCAGGAGCGCGTTCAGATCCTCTCCTTTATCCAGCAGGAGTGGAAGGACATCGGCATCGCGGTCAACATCAAGAATGTCGATGTGGCCACCATGTGGGGAAATGCCCTGCCCAAGGGAACCTACGACATGGCCTACTCCTACAGCGGGCGCCTGGCCGACCCGGCGGATATGGCCCAGCACTACCTCTGCCCGGAGAAGAAGCCGACGACCAACTGGGGTCGCTACTGTAACGCAGAACTGAATGACGTGCTGCTCAAAGCCCAGGCCACAACCGACCGGAGCCAGCGCAAGACCGACTACAGCCAGGCTCTGAAGGTGACGACCGAGGATCCGGCCTACGTGTTCATCGCCTGGCGTGCCGATCATACCCCGATCAACAAGCGCCTCCAGGGCTATAAACCGGCCACCGGCTATCTTGAGATGTGGAACGCTGCCGAGTGGTGGGTGAAGTGATCCAGCGGCGGGGCGCACCGCACAGCCGTGCGCCCCGCCGTCCTTCGGACAAAGCATGAGAAGCTATCTGCTTCGCCGTACGCTGATTGCCCTCCCAACGCTATTGGCGATATCGCTGCTGTTGTTTGGGCTGATCCACCTGGCGCCAGGCGGGCCCGCCGCGATCTACGCGTCGCCGGACGCCGGGCCGGAGGATTTGGCGCGCATCGAGAAACTCCTCGGTACCGACCAACCACTTCCGGTCCAATACGGCAAATGGTTGAGAGGGGTATTGGCTGGCAATTGGGGCACCTCGTTTCGCTATCGCGAGCCGGTCACGACCGTACTCGCTGGGCGCGCGCCCAACACGATCCAGCTGATGATCGCCGCCCTCGTGATCGCGGTTGTTCTGGCCGTACCGTTCGGAGTCATCTCGGCGGTGAGCAAGCGCCGTTGGGTCCAATATCTGGCAAGCACCTTGTCGATGCTCGGGATCTCGATCCCGACCTTCTGGCTCGGGATGATGCTGTTGTTGACCCTCTCGGTCCGGTACAGGATCCTACCCTCGGGCGGGAACGCGACGATCGGCGTAGGCTTTCACCTTTGGGACCGCCTTGTCCATATCATCGGCCCTGCGTCGGTCCTGGCCACGCTGTACATTGCCGGTTGGAGCCGTTACATCCGCTCGTCGATGCTGGACGTGATGGCGCAGGACTACATCCGCACGGCCCGCTCGAAGGGGCTGCGGGAGAGTACGGTGATCTACCGCCACGCGCTGCGGAACGCCCTGCTCCCGCTCGTCACGCTGATCGGCCTCCAGGGCGGCAACCTGATCGGTGGCGCGATGATTACCGAAGTCGTCTTCGCCTGGCCGGGCATGGGCCGCCTGCTGGCCGAGTCGTTGACATCGCGGGACTACCCTGTCTTGATGGCGGCGTTCATGATCATGGCCGTGTTGACCGTCGCGGGCAACCTGATCGCGGATCTGACATATGGATGGGTCGACCCGCGGATCAAACTGGGGTAATCCGTGATCGCTCGTAGTGTGCGCCCCCGCCATATACGAGGATCAACCTGCCAGGATCAGAGGGCAATCCATGACGGAAGGAACGGCCTCCGGTAGCATGGTGGATACAGCCATTCCGCCAGCCACAACCGGGGTGGCGACGGTTGAGATCGCGCCTCGACGTCGGCCGGGCGTGCTGCACTTTTTCTTGCAGCACCGCCTGGCAGCGTTGGGTTCTGTCGTCTTGCTCGTCCTCGGGTTGGTGGCGCTCTTCGCATCAGTCGTTGCACCGTATGATCCGGATGCAATCAGCCTGGATATCCTGGCGCCGCCCAGGGCCGCTCACCTCCTCGGGACCGATGATGTCGGCCGGGACATGCTGAGCCGGCTGGTCTACGCCGCGCGCATCTCGCTGACCGTGGGCGTGGTCTCGTCAATCATCACCGTCATTCTCGGCGTGGCGTTGGGGTCACTCGCCGGCTACTACGGTGGTTGGATCGATACCGTGATTTCGTCTTTCATCAATATTATGCTGTCGATCCCGGTCTTCCCCCTGGCGTTGGTGTTGGGCTCATTCCTGGAGACGAACTTGAGGTTTATCGTGCTCATTATCGGCTTTCTCTCCTGGATGGGCGTTGCCCGCATCATCCGGGCCGAGTACCTATCGCTCAAGGAACGGGAGTTTGTCCAGGCCGCGCGGGTGACTGGTGTGCCGACCCCGGGCATTGTCATCCGTCACATCCTGCCCAACACTCTGGGCCCCATCATCGTTGCAGCCACACTTCAAGTTGCCAACGGCATCTTGCTCGAATCAGCACTCTCGTACCTCGGCTATGGTATCCAGCCGCCAACGCCATCCTGGGGCAACATGCTTCAGAACGCACAGCGCTATCTGCGCACAGCGCCGGCGGTCGCTGTCTACCCGGGTGCCCTGATCTCGTTGACAGTCATCAGTATCAACTTTGTGGGTGACGGCTTGCGCGATGCACTCGACCCACGGCTGCGCGAGTAAACAAGAAGGAGGCCGCTCTGGACTCAGTGATAGCGACGGTGAACCGACGACTGACGCACACCCTCCAGGAGCGCGTGGCCGGTCTGCGCTGCCGGAACTGTGGCGCCCGCTTCCCGAAAGTCTACCTGCGGCGCTGTCCGGAATGTGGCGGCCTGCTGGTCGTCCAGTATGACTGGGAATTGCTGCGCTCCGCCGCGCGCGACGCGCTGGGTGGACCGGGCATCTGGCGCTACTGGCCGCTCTTGCCGGTGACCGACCCGGCGCACTTTGTCAGCCTGGACGAGGGCCGAACGCCGCTGCTGCACGCTCCGCGCCTGGGGGCCGCTCTCGGTCTGCACGATCTCTGGATCAAGTACGAGGGCACCAACCCGACCGGCACCTTCAAAGACCGCTCCTCAGCCACGGCTGTCAGCTCGGCGCTGGAGTTCGGCTTCTGGGCGACTGCGCTCGTGACGACCGGCAACGGCGGCTCGGCCGTGGCCAGCTATTCAGCCCGCGCCGGGCTCAAGTCTTTCATCTTCGCCCCGACCCACAGCGCCCAGCCAAAGCTACACCATATGGCCGCCTGCGCGACCGAACTCGTTCTGGTCGAGGGCGATTACGACGCTATCAGCCGGACCTACAAGCAACTCATCGACCAGGTCGAGGGAGTCTTCGATTGCGGGGGGTTGGCCAGCCCCTACAAGCTTGAAGGGAAGAAGAGCCTCGCCTACGAGGTGGCGGAATCATTCGGCTGGCAGACCCCCGATGTCGTGATCTGTCCCGTGGGCACCGGCGACCAGTTCGTCGCCGCCTGGCTCGGTTTCGAGGATCTGGTACGCTTAGGCTGGATCGAGCGGCGACCGCGGATGGTCTGCGTCCAGTCCACAGTAGCGGACAGCATCGTCGCGGCCTGGCGCGAGGGGCACGAGTTGCGCCCGCGCCCGGCCGGCCGGACCGTGGCCGAGGGCGTCGCTATCGGCGACCCGGGCGCCAAGGGCGAGTGGATCCTGGACATCCTGCGCGAGGGGGATGGTCTGGGTGTCACGCCCGAGGACGACGAGATCCTGGCGGCGCAACGGCTCCTGGCCAAAACCGAGGGCCTATGGGCCGGCCCGACGGGCGCGATTGCAGTGGCGGGTGCCGCCCGGCTCGCGCGGGACGGCACGCTCGCTCACGATGCTCGTGTGGTGTGCATCGTGAGCGAGACCGGGCTCAAAGGTGAGTACCCTCCACTCAAGCGGGCTGCCACGCCCCCGGACCTCGGAGTCTGGCAGGAAATCATCACCCGCCGGCGGGGCGCCTCGTGACGGAGCGCTTCACAGTGAGGCCCTCGCGGCGGTGGGGCAAGCGCCGGACGTGAGCAGGGCCGGGCCAGACGCATGAGCAGCGCGGAAAGGAGAGCGGAGCGAGAATCGGGAAGTCTATCGTGCCGTTGCAGTCGCTATTGGTAGGCCACGCAGCCGAGCGGCGATCCAAGACGTCGGCACCAGATCGCACAATCGGGAAACAGAAGGAGAACGCGCCAGGAAACGTCTGAGTTCGTTGGCACTGCTCGCCGTCCTCGTGAGCTTGATCTTGCTCGCCGGGTGCGGGGGGATCGAGTGAGATCCGTATCGGAATCATCGAGGCCCTGAGCGGCCCGACCGCTGCCTGGGGCGAGGGCCTGCTGAACGGGGCTACCCTTGCCGCAGACAAACTGAATGCCGAGGGCGGCATCCTCGGCAAGCAAATCAAGCTCATCACCCGCGATTGCGTCCGCAGCGATCTGAAATCGGCCGATCTGGTCGACCTGACCCGTGTGGTCGACGCCTGCCATAACATTCATGGGATGGTTGGCACCGCCGTGACGGACTACCCGGCCTCGTGTCGCGATTTCGTGGGCTTCCGCCTCATGGCGCAGTACACGAACAAGCACCTGCGCCCCTGCATCTACACACCACAGGGCGGGCGCCTGGTGATCGAGATGGCTCAGGTGCTTCTGGGAGGGACATCGCTGCGGGAGCGCCCAATCGTCAGCACCGGCTTCAGCATCATCAGCCCGCTGCATTGGACCTCGCTTTCCCTCGGCGTGTTCAAAGAGACGGCCGGGTTCGGCGTCCCGGTGATGATCAACTCCGAGCCGCTCGGCGGCGCGACGGCGCCGGTCACCCTGGCGGGGTGCCTGGTCATCGGCGATGCCGATACCCTCAGCGGCCTGGTGATCAACCAGCTGTTGGAGCCGGCCCGGCCCTGCATCTACAACATCGGGTTCGCCCACGTCATCGACATGTCGTCGGCGATCGCCCTGACCGGTGCTCCGGAGAACGCCCTCCTCCAGGCCGGCGGGGCGGACCTCGCCCGCTATCACAACTTCCCCTCAGCCTCGTGGATGTCCACCGAGTCCATGGTCGCGATTGCGCAGGCGGCCTTTGAGAAGATGATCACCGGCCTGGCTCATGCCGACGCCGGAGTCAACTTCATTTGGGGGGCCGGGAACCTCGAATCCACGCTGTCCATGTGTCCCGAGGTCGCGGTGATGGACGATGAGATCGCAGGCTATTTCCTGCGATACCAACGCGGCATTCCCGTCGACGAGGAAGGGCTCGCCCTCGACTTGATCAAAGAGGTCGGCCACTCCGCCGACTACCTCAGTTCGCGACATACCCGGCGCCACTACCGCCACCAGTTGAGCCGGCCGTTGCTGGCCTTCCGGGACCGGCGGTCGATCTGGGAGGAGAAGCGCGCACGAACGTACGAGGAGGCCGCCCAAGAAAGAGTTCGCCAGATCCTCGCCGCCGAGCCGAAAGAGTATCTGGACGCTCACCAGCAAGCGGAGCTAGAACATCGGTCAAGTAGTCGTTGCGCGGGTGAGAACGTGGTTCGGAGGGGCGCACGGCCGTGCGCCCCTCCGAACCTGAAAGCACCTTCACAAGGCGCTTTGCAATCGTCTCGGTGACTACTTGACCGGCGCTCTAGAACGACTTGAGCGCAGTGGGCTGGCAGCACTCGCCTGGCGCGCCGGTCAAGGCGTGGTCAGCTGCCCCGATCCCCCACCTATCGGCGTCGGCGAAGGCCGACGCCCGGCCGCAGGCCCCCAGCCGCGACTTCAGTCGCCCGGCTCTCGCCCGACACCAGGCCGCCGTGACCGATGGTCTGGCAACCGATCCTATACGAGTACGCCGACACGATGGATGAGATCGTACAGGTCGCACGGGAAAAGCGAAAAGGCTTCTGTAGGTTCGATGCGGCTGGTTATCCGTTTCACGCCCGTCAATGACCGCTCGATTTGAGTAAAACGAGTATCAAGCGCAAAGGAGATGGCAGATGTCCCAGTTGCTCACGCAGATGGCGGAGGATCTGTACTACGGCGATGGGGAAGCGGTTGCCCGCGCCACTCAAGAGGCCCTCGAAAGCGGCTTGAGCCCCCACGAGATTTTGGCGGACGGCCTGATCGCCGGGATGAACGTTGTCGGCAAGGACTTCCGCGAGTGCAACTTGTTTTTACCCGAGGTTCTCGCCGCAGCCAAGGCGATGCACGCAGGGATGGCCATCCTACGACCCCTGCTGTCGGCGAGTGACAGCTCCAATACAGGGACGGTGCTGTTGGGGACCGTCAAGGGGGATGTCCATGACATCGGCAAGAACCTGTTGGGGATGATGATGGCAGGCGCCGGGTTTGAGGTGATCGATCTCGGTGTGGACGTGCCGGTTGAGCGCTTCGTCAGCGAGGTAGAGGCCCGGGAGCCGGATATCGTGGGCGTGTCCGCCCTGCTGACCACCACGATGGGCCACATGAAAACGTTGATCACAGCGCTGGAGCAGGCTGGCCTGCGCGAGCGGGTCAAAGTCATGGTCGGCGGAGCGCCGGTGACCGACGCTTACGCCGAGGAGATTGGCGCCGACGGCTTCGCGACCAACGCCTCGGCCGCGGTCGAGAGAGCGAAGGTACTGCTTGGAAGGGGGTGACACCAGGCACCGCGATAGTGCACCGATTCCCTCTGCTGAAGATATTTCGCCGGCGGGTTGCGCAAATCAGCAAGGTTAAAATGTTGCAAGGGCGTTTATTTGTGAGCTTCGCGGAATTCATGGCAGGATGAGCAGTTCATGAGTGTTCATGCTTCAGAAGAGTACGACGGTATCATTCTCGGGTCCGGCCACAACAGTCTGATCCTGCAAGCCTATTTGGGCCAGGCCGGGCTGAAAGTGCTCTGCCTCGAACGGCGAGACACGGCGGGCGGGGGCCTCTCGACCATGGAGGATCCCCGCCATCCAGGGTTCCTCCACAACACCCACTCGTTCTACCATCGCGGCCTCACCCAGATGCCCTGGTACACAGACCTCGAATTGGAGCGCCATGGGGCCGTCTCCCTGGAACCCGATCTCAACGTCGTCCTGCTTCTCAGAAACGGCGAGACACTCGAGTGGTGGACCGACTTCGAGAAGACTGTGGCCTCGTTTGCCCGCTTCAGCCGTAAAGACGCGGCCGGGCTTCGTCGCTGGCGGGACGAGTTCGTGCCCATCGTCGAGCAGATTCTGGCCCCGAGAGCCAATCGCCGCCCATTCCTCCCGGCCGGCGGAGGCGGTTGTTGGAGCAGAGCGCGCTGGGCCGGCGCCTCGTGGAGGTCAGCGCCCTCACGCCGCTGCAATTCGGGCACCAGGAATTCGAGCACCCGGTCGTTCAGGCCGGACTCCTCTTCTTCAACGGCCTTCGAGAAGTCGACCTGCACTGCCCCGGTTTTGGCCACCACATTCCGGCGCTGCTCGCCAGCCCGAGCAAGGCCCAGATGTGCCGGGGCGGCTCCGCGGCGTTGGCGCGGGCCCTGGTCGCGGCGGT
Source organism: Ardenticatenaceae bacterium (assembly GCA_027493995.1). Classification (GTDB taxonomy): domain Bacteria; phylum Chloroflexota; class Anaerolineae; order Ardenticatenales; family Ardenticatenaceae; genus DOUV01. The sequence goes on from JAOSJS010000001.1 coordinate 1,251,665, forward strand.
CCAGGAAAACGGGGGCGAGATCCGGCTGCAGACCACGCCCCGAAAAATCCTGGTCGAGAACGAGCGGGTCGTGGGAGTCGAAACCACGACCGGCGAGCTGTTTCGGGCGCGCCACTTTGTCGCTTCCGGGCTCAACCCCCAGCAGACGTTCCTCGACCTCCTCGACGAAAGCGTCCTACCGCGGGAATGGCGCGAGACAGCCCGCGCGTTTCAATACAACTTGATCGCGCCCCTCTTCGCGCTCAACCTGAACCTGAGCGAACCAATCGAGTACAAAGCGGCCAGCTATCACCCCCACCTCAAAGATGCCTTCATGGTGATCTTGGGCCTCGAGCACGTGGATTAATTCTCGGAGATCGTCCGGCACCACGAGACGGGAACCATCCCGCCCCCTGTGATGTGGGGCAGTTCGTCAACGATCTTCGATCCGTCGCAGGCCCCTCCGGGCAAGCACACGGCTTTTATGTGGGAGAAACTCCCCTACCGCCTCCGCGGCGACCCGGCCAATTGGGACCATGAAAAAGAGTACCACGGCCGCGAGATGCTCGACGTATGGACAGAGTATGCCCCGAACCTCAAGGACGCGGTGCTCGATTCGTTCACGCGCAGCGCTCTGGATACGGAGAGGACGTTCCCCAACATGCAAGGCGGTGATCTGCTTGTTGGCGCCTTCACCAACGACCAGGTTGGATACCATCGCCCCTTCCCCGGGGCCGGCCATTATCGCGGCCATCTCGCCGGGCTCTACCTGTGCGGGGCCTCTTCTCACCCGGGCGGCAACATCACGGAATTGCCCGCCTACAACTGCGCCCAGGTGCTCCTGGCCGACCTCGGCCTGCCGGCCCCGTGGGCCCCTCCCCCGGTCATCAACCGACTCAAGCGACGTTGAGGAGAGGCTCACGGCCGCGTGCTCCTCCGCGCGTCCGTGGACGCGCGGTGGCCGGTGGCCACCGGCGACGGGCAACAAACCCCAGACAATCCCAAGAGACCTAAGTCGCAGACGAGCGCTCAGCACGGTGCTATCGTGAGTACTGTCGCCGGGCGCTCTCTGTGAAGCGCCCACCGCACGAACCAGGAAACCAGGAATGGAATCCCTTCCAGTCCCAATCATTATCCAGACGCTCTGCACCCGGTGCGGCCTCTGCGTGGAGCACTGTCCAACCGAGGCCCTTGACCGTGAGTTCGCGAGCGGGTACCCGGTCGTCATCGACCCCGAGGCCTGCGAGTACGAGGGGGCCTGCGAGACGGTCTGCCCAACGGGCGCCATCGAACTGCCATTTCTGATCGAGTTCGCCCCTGAACCACCCCTCATCAAGGATTGAGGAGGCCCCATGAGCCTGTCGATACCGACTGAAGCGGAGATCTACGACACCCTGCGCGACGTCTATGATCCCGAACTGGGGATCAACCTGGTCGATCTCGGCCTGATCTACAGCCTGACCATCGAAGGCGGCATCGTCACCGTCCTGATGACCTTGACGACGCCCGGCTGTCCCCTGCACGAGACCATGGCCGAGGCGGTCGAGGCCGCTATTTGGAGCTCGGTGCCTGGCGTCCAGCGGGTGAATGTCCAACTCGTCTGGTCGCCTCCCTGGAACCCGAACATGATGACCGAGGAAGGCAAAGCCGCCCTGGGCTGGGGGTATTGAGAAGGGTGAATGCTGAACGCTCCGCAGGTGCGAGGCCCGTCCCGACGGGCGTCGCACCGCGTTGCAGGAGACTGGCGTGGCACTCAAAGATATGATCTACCAGACCTTGCGCGGCGTGCCCTATCCGGGCATGACGCGCGGCATCGTCTCGTTCGGCATCGTCGAAGGCGTAGCTGATCACGACGGTCAGGTCGAGGTGCGCCTGGCAATGGCCCACCTGCCCGCCGATGTCCAGGCACAGATCAAGGACGCGCTAAGCACTGCGCTGGTCGCCGTTCCAGGGGTGAAGAAGGTGACCCTGCGGATTGGGGCGCCGGCCTTCGCGAAGAACACACCGAAGCAGAAGGCCGGGCCGCGCCGTCTGGCCGGTGTCGGCGCTGTTATCGCAGTGGGCAGCGGCAAGGGCGGCGTGGGCAAGAGCACTGTCGCCGTGAACCTGGCCGTGGCCCTGCAACAGCGCGGGCAACACATCGGCATCCTCGATGCCGATGTCCATGGGCCGAACGTGCCACGAATGCTGGGCATCCGCGGTCTGCCGCCCAACCACGCTCAGCGCCTGGCCCCAGCCGAGGCCTACGGGCTCAAGGCCATGAGCCTGGGCCTGATCGCCGGCACCGAGCAGCCGGTCATCTGGCGCGGGCCGATGGTGGACAAGCTCATCCGCGAGTTCTTCGACCGGGTGGCCTGGGGCGACCTGGATATCCTGGTGGTGGACCTGCCGCCGGGCACCGGCGATGCGCAGCTCGCCCTGACCCAACGGATCGAACTCGACGGTGTGGTGATCGTCAGCACACCTCAGGCTGTGGCCCTGGACGATGCCATCCGCGGTCTGCAGATGTTTCGCCAGGTCAACGTGCCCATCCTGGGGCTTGTTGAGAACATGAGCCACTTTGTCTGCCCCAACTGCGGCCACGAGTCGCATCTCTTCGCCGCCCGGACGGTCCGGGCGGCGCGGGCGCGATTGGGAGTCCCGCTACTGGCCGAGATTCCCATTGTGCCGGCCGTGCGCGAGGGAGCCGACGAGGGCCGGCCCGCGGCCGCCGACCCGGCGAGTCTCCCCGGGCTCATCTTCGCGAGTCTGGCCAGTAATGTGCTGGCCCAGCTTGCCCGTGAGGGAGCGACCCAGGCAGCGTCAGGCAAAGTGATGGCTGCGCGATGATCGGCACGGAATCGGGGCTATTGTCGCTCCTTCCCGCTTTCTTCAAAGCATGTGTTCCCTTGAACGACCGGAGGTCGCCCCACTCCCACCCGCTCGGGAAGGGGAGTCTACGGCCAAACAGGCCGCAACCGCACTCTATCACCGCTGCCGCGCGACGGGCCGGCGACTCCCCTTTGCCGGGGAAGAGAACCAGGGGGTGGATAGCCTTCGGGCCATCCCGCCAATCCATGCCGCTCCTTGTTGAGAAGGGAGGCTTCTGATGCACATCACACCACACACGACAATTCACGAGGCGCTGTCCGCCCACCCCGAACTGCTCGAGGTCCTGATCGCTCAGAGCCCCGCCTTCGAGAAACTGCGCAATCCCCTGCTCCGTCGCACGCTCACCCGGTTGACGACGCTCGAGCAGGCGGCGGGCTTTGGGAAAGTCGACCCTCGTCGCCTGGTGCAGGTGCTGAACGAGGCCATCGGCGAGACGCCGGCGCCTGCTGGGGTGGAAGGCACAGTGTCAGCCACCGTGGCCACCGAGGCTCCGGCCTGGCTGGCCGCACCCGTGGCGGTCGAGCTCGATGCACGACCGATTCTTGATCGCGGTGGAGAACCGTTCTCCCAGATCATGGCGGCGGTTCCCCAGGTACCGGAGGGCCAGCAGTTCGTCCTCCGCGCCCGCTTCGAGCCGCTGCCGCTCTACACGGTCCTGGGGAAGCGCGGGTTCCAGCCCTACGCCCGCTGCCTCGCCCCCGACGACTGGGAGGTCCACTTCTACCGCCGTCGATCATCCGCCACCGCTGCGACGACCTCGACCGGGAGCCAGGCGCCCACCCCGGACATCGTCCCGGTCCCTGAGATCCAACCCGTGGCATCCGGGACACTGCAAGCAAGTTCGGAGGATTGGAAAACAGCCGACGCGACCCTCACGATCGACGTGCGCGAGTTGACACCACCCGAACCGATGATGCGCATCCTCGAAGCTGTGGCGGAACTCGAACCCGGCCAGCGCCTGCTGGTGCACCACGCCCGCTACCCGGTTCACCTCATCCCCCGCCTGGAAGCGCTGGGCTGCCGGCACGCGGCCCGCGAGCGCGGAGATGGGGGCGTTGACCTGCTGATTGCGCGCTAGCCGACTGCGAGAGCACTCATGACGACTCGGACCGTGCCGCGCCCCGCGAGCATCCCGGTTCAACTAGGCGGCGGTCTCGCCACCAAGAACGCCCCGGCCCTCGACCTGCCTATGCGCTTCGTGGCCGTCGGGCTCCTCTGGTTGGCGTTGGCGGCGCTGCTCATGCCCTGGGGGCTGGCGTTGCTGGCGATGAGCTTCTACGTGCCCGCTGTGCTCGCCCTGGTGCACATGTTCACCCTGGGGTTCATCGGCAACATCATCATCGGTGCCAGTTACCAGCTCGTGCCGGTGGCCCTCGGTGTGCCACTGCGCTGGCCGCGGCTCGGCCGGCTCACCTGGTGGCTCCTGACACCCGGGGTGGTTGCGCTGGTGCTGGGCCTCTGGCGCAGCGTGCCGCTGCTGTTGGCGCTCGGCGGGACGCTGCTCATCGGCAGTGTGACCCTCTTCGCCACCATCATCGCCGGCACGCTGCGGACCACCGCGCGACCCGACGTGATCGCCTGGCACGTCGGAACAGCGACGGCGGCGCTGGTCATCGCGGCGACGCTGGGCTTGCTGCTGGCCTGCAACAAGTCGGGCGATATCAGCCTGGGCGGAGCGCACTTTCAAATCCTCGCAGCCCACATCACCCTGATGGTCGTTGGCTGGGTAAGTGTGATGATCGCTGGCGTGAGCAGCAAGCTCGTGCCGATGTTCACCCTGACCGAGGACCTGGTGGATCATCGGCTCGCCGGCATGGAGTTGGCGCTGTTGGCGGGAGGCGCGGCAGGGCTGGCCCTCGCCTGGGGGCTTCCGGCCTGGGCGCAGCTCCTGGCCCTTCCGGCCGCTCTGGCGGTCTCCGCGGGCGGTGGGCTCCTTACCGCTCAGTTGCTCAGGCTCTACCGGCGGCGCCGGCGGCGCACCTTCGACATCCACATGCCGTTTACGCTGGCGGCCCTGGCGTTCGGGATGATCGCCGCGCTGTTGCTCGTCGCTGGCGTTGCCCTCGCCCGGCCCTTGGGCGACTGGCTCTGGACGGTAGTCATCTGGCTGGCCCTGGCGGGCTGGGCCGGGACAATGATCCAGGGCCACATGTATAAGATCGCCACCTTCCTGATCTGGCTCCACCGCTATGCCCCCCTCGCCGGCAAGACCCGCCTGCCGCGCCTGGACGATCTGTACAGCCGGCGCCTTGGCCTGGTCGGCGCGGCCCTTTGGGTGGTGGGAGTCGCCGCGGCGGCGCTGGCGTTTGCCTTGCGGGCCGCGCCGGCTCTGGTCTGGATTGCACCACTCCTGAGCGCGGGGGCCCTGGCGTTCCTGATCAATCTGGCGCGGATTGCGATCCCCAGGACCCAGCCCGCCCCGCCAGCGGCCGCGCCGGCGCGGAACGCAGGCCGCTCAGGGCGAGCTTGATGGCCAACCGGTTCTCAGGTGCGATGCACCTGGGACGTTCGCGAGCACCCGCGCCGGGTGTCTGAGCATCCCACCTCCGAGGCGTATACCTGGCCTCCACGGTGCGTTGCACCTCTGTTGGACGTCGGCCGGGGTCGAATCGATCGCGCCCCGGTTTGACCGGATGACAAACCCCGATACGGGAATGAGGAGAATTCTGATGAGTACAGCAACGAACAGTACCTACCTGGACGTCCGCGTCATTGCTCCACGCGACCGGCACCCCCTGATCTTCAGCCGGTTCGACGCGTTGCAACCAGGCGAGGCCTTTATTCTGGTCAACGACCACGATCCGAAGCCGCTCTGGTACCAGTTCAGCTTCGAGCGTGACGGTCTGTTCGACTGGACCTACCTGGAGCAGGGACCAGAGACCTGGCAGGTCGAGATCAAGCGCCGGGCGTAGCCCCGGCCCCGTCTCGTTCGGGCCTTTGCCCGCGATGTTGCGGTGGAGCGCGCCATGTAACCGCCGGCTCCAACCACCCGGTCGTCTCCCTCCACGACCGCCGGCTGGAGCCGGTTATCTTGCCTGTACGCGACGAGCGACACCGACTGGATTCCGAAACGCGAGACGTGCGGCGTGCGGCTGCCAGGCGCGGGTGATTTCGGGCTCAGGTGGCGGGCAGTGCCGGGAGCCGGTGGCCTGGAAGGTTTGCGCCTCCCTCGATTTCGCGTATCGTGTTGCTGATATTCTCCGGTCGGAGCGTAACGATTCCTGGATAGAGGAGGCGTGCCAGCGCCCGGGCGCCGGACAGGGTCACACCGTCCGGGTCTCATGATACCCATCCGATGAAGCCTCAACATCATCTCCTCTGGTCTACCGCCGCGGCTGCACTCGTGGCGCCACACCATCCGCGCTCGGCGGCGATGGCATGGACCGCCAGCCTTCTGGTTGACCTCGATCATATCGTCTGGTTCTGCCTCGCCCACCGCTCGGTCGATCTGGGCGCCGCGGTTCGATACTTTGCCACTCCGCCTGGCGACGCCGATTGGAGCGATGCGCCCCTGCTCCTGCACGCGCCGGCCGTGCCGTTGGCCCTGTTGGTTCTAGGGCGGCGGCGGTCGGGCCGGCTCGCCCGCCTGGCGGCGGCCGTGGCCGCCGGCCTGGCGTTTCATCAGGGGCTCGACCTGGTTGGCGATCTCGCGAATCAGCTTGCCCGGCGCCGCCGACGCCGGCACCGGGAGCACCTCAAGGCGCAGGTCAAACGACGCGACAGCTTTACGTGCCAGCAGTGCGGCCGGCGCGGCGAGCCCCTGGAAGTTCACCACCGGATTCAACCTGAGACCGGGGGCCGCGACGAGGTGCCCAACCTGGTCACACTCTGCCCGGATTGCCACGACCGCGCCCACGGCCGCCCGCCGCGACGGCAGCAGCCGCGGCTCGACCACTCCTGACCGGATCCGAGGAGCTTGCATGCCCACCAACGGCCACACCGTTCGCCTGAACGAGCTCAAACAGTTCGGGCCTCACCAACTCACCAACCTTGAAGTCTTCGACGCCGATGCCTTCCATGGCCGGCTGCTCTGCTTCGAGCCGGGCCAGCGCGTGCCATTGCACAGCCATGAACATCTTATCGAGGTCTTCGACGTGGTTGAAGGCACCGGCACGTTCCATCTTCAAGGGAAAGAAATCGCCGCCAGTCCCGGCACGACCATCTTCGTCCCGCCCAACACGATCCACGGCTTGAGCGCCGGGAGCGAGCGCTGGGTGCTCCGCGAGACCGTCCACGAGCGGGTTTACGCCCGCCGGGCCCTCAAGTTGCTCTGGTTGGCCGTGCGGAAGCGGCTTCCCGGCGGCGAGCGCGACAGGTAAAATGACGCAGCCGGAATTGCTGAACGCTGATTCCGCATTGCGCAGGCGTCATTCCGAAATCTGATCTATGCCGCCACTCGCCCGTGCCTACATCAAGACAGGGATGCTGTTCTTCGCCGCCAGCTTCGTGCTGGGTTCGCTCCTGTTGCTGAACGCAGCGGTAACGCTGCCGCCGCTGGTCGGCGCGCTGCAGCCGACCTACTTCCACTTGCTGATGGTGGGCTGGGTGACCCAACTGATCTTCGGCGTCGTTTTCTGGATGTTCCCCAGGCTCAGTCGCGAGCAGCCGCGGGGGAGCGAGCGGCTCGGCTGGTTGACCTACTATAGTCTCAACGCCGGTCTGCTGCTGCGTCTGATCGCTGAGCCCTGGAACACGGTTGCACCGAATCCCATTATCGCCTGGCTGTTGCCGCTCTCGGCGCTGCTGCAACTGATCGCCGCTTGGGTGTTCGTCGCGAATACGTGGGGGCGGGTAAAAGGCAAGTGAGACGCCAGGCGGAGAACGAGTTGCTATGCCGCTTGTGAGCCGTCTGATGATTCGCACGGCGCTGGTCTACCTGGCGCTCGGCTCCTTGTTCGGCGCTTTGATGCTGGGGAACAAGGGCGTCCCGATCCACCCGATGCTCTGGGTGCTGCTTCCGAGCCACATCCAGCTCGTGCTGCTCGGCTGGATCGTGCAACTGGCGATGGGGGTCGGGGTCTGGATCCTGCCGCGCTTCGTGACCACGGCGGCACCGCGAGCGGCGGAACAGCTCGCCTGGAGCGCCTACGGCCTGCTCAACCTCGGTCTCTGGTTGGTCGTCGCCGGCTCCCTGTTACCGTTCTGGCTGAGTGCCAGTTGGCTGCGCTGGCTGAACGCGCTCGGCGGCCTGGCCGAACTGCTGGCCGCACTGGCCTTCCTCGGTCACGCCTGGCCGCGTATCAAACCATTCGCCGATGTCGCCGTGGGGGAAAGATGAGTATCGAACTCAAACGCGCCTACGCGCCGCCCGATCCGGGTGACGGCGCGCGCTTCCTGGTGGACCGCATCTGGCCGCGAGGGGTGAAGAAGGAGGACCTCGCCCTGGACGGCTGGCTGAAGGAGGTCGCGCCCGGCAACGAGTTGCGCCGCTGGTTCGGGCACGACCCCGAGAAGTGGGAAGAGTTCCGGAAGCGTTACAGGCGGGAGCTCGACGCCCTCGACCCGGCCGTGTTCGGGCCCCTCCTCGACGCCGCGCGAACCGGCACCCTGACCCTGATCTACGGCGCCAAAGACGAGGCCCACAACAACGCCGTCGTCCTGCGGGACTATCTCCAGGCGCGGCTCTAACCACAATGCCGACGGCCCGCACGCCCATCATCAACCTCGCGGAGCTCGAGCTTCGAGCAGGCCCCGTGTGGGCTTCTGAGGGTGAGGATCTTGACGCCAACCTTCTCTACTTCACGCCCGAGACGCCCATCGCCGCGCACGTCAATCACGAGGTGGACGTCGGCGGCGTCGTCCTCCAGGGAGCAGCCGACCTCACCATCGATGATCAGCACCTGCGCGTGGCGCCCGGCAGCATCTTCTACATCCCCAAAGGCGCTCGCCGCAGCCTCACACCCCTCGATCCCTTCGTCTACGTCTACGTCTCCTGCCACAAGCGCCGGCGCGGCCTCTGGCCGGAAGAGAACTCCCATCCCGCTCCCCGACCCTGACGCCCATCCGAACAAAAACCGAAAATGTCGCCGTCAAAACAAAGAGCGCCGGGAGTGACCCGGCGCTCTGTTCGGGGGCAGTCATGTTTTTGCTTTGTTGCTGGTCCCGATGGGCGAACGTGGCCCCCTCCTGGCCCAGAGCGAGGTGGCGGTGGCGCTGCAAACAGGGAAACGCGATCCGGCGATGCGCTCCAGGGATGGTGGTACAGGAATACCCGCATATACGCCTGGTTTCTAGTGATCTTTGTCCGCATGAGAGAGGACGAATGTCATATTACTGCCCGGGCAGGCAGCCAGAGCGGCGCCTGGGGCCGAGGCGACGCCGCCTTGGGTACGTGGGAACGCAACACGTGCGGCAAACTGGCGAGCAGGTCGTCTTTCTGAGAGAGGTTATGCCGTCAACGATTCACGACGCCGGGAATGGCGAGGTTCCGGCCTGGTGCGTTCCAGTACCTGCAGTTGCTCTTCGTTCTCTTCCAGCCAATGCAGAAGCGCCAATGCCTCGCGAGGTCTGAGCTCGATGTCGAACAAGTGGTCCCTGATGGTGACTCTTCCCGCAGCATTGTTCAGGTGCGCGGTTATATCGCCGCATCTCATCGCTCACTTCCTCTCTCTGAAGCCTTGCTATTATAGACTGCCGCACGGATCCAAAAGTAACGTAGCCCACATCTCTCCCTCGTAATTCGTCTCCGGCGACCAACCCGCCGGCCGGGGGTGCCCATCGTCCGGTTCGAGCGCCGCGCCCGAAACCACTTCGCGCCCGCTCGGCCAGGTTTCAGATGAGTCCAACGGGGCAACGCCCCGGCGGACGAGGCCGAACATGTCAACCGAATGATGGCTGAATATGAACCGGTCCTGTCTTTCACCTTGGAGATTCATCACCCGCGGCGTGTTCAGGCCCCTTGGGCTGATTGCAAAGGTACTGCGCTCAGGACTCCCGGACGAGGCGGAAATCGAGCTCCAGCCGGATGGTCTCTTCTACGCTCAGCACGAGGGGCACTCTCGGTTGTCTCAAGTTGAAGTCGTCGAAGGTGAAGTCTGTCGACGCGCTGCCGGTGAGATCCTGGCCCTCGATGTGAGCCGTGACAGCCCACGTGGTGGGATGCGTGACCCCGTGCAGGGTCAAGTCACCCATGAGTTGAAAAGTCACGTCACCCGAGGTGGGGAGGGGGCTTGCGACTCCGCGGACCTCGGTCGGAACGAACTCGGCTGTGGGGAAGCGATCCGTCTCGAGCGTGTTGCGGTGGACATAGTTGTCGCGCCGCGATTCGTCGCTGGCCAGGGTTCGAAGGTCAACGACGAATCGCGACTGGTCGGGCACGATGATTCCGTCTGGCTCAAGGACGAGGGCGCCCGAAATCGCTTTCGTGATGCCGACGGCATCGCTTGGGAGCGAGAGGCGAGCGAGTTGCTCCCGCACTCTGTACCGCACCTCGCTCTCACTGGGGACCAGCACCAGCCGGAGGGTGCCGCTGACCGCCTGCGAATGGGACGCGGCCGAAGGCGCTATGGCGACGACCGGCGCTTGCGTTGGCTCCCTGTCGAGCGTCGATTGGCTCGTGGCAGACGCACACGCGACCAGGAGACCGGCGAGAAGAAGCGCGACGAAAACGAGGCAGACCCGAGCCAAGAATCGGTCGGCTGACTGCTCTGGCATGAGATTTCCTCCACCATCAGGATCTTCATACTTTGGAGTTGTGAGATCGGCGCTTGCACGGCCTGAGGCCACCCGGAGATTTTATGACCGAGCCGGCTCCAGAGCCAGGTCGCGGAGTGGGCCACAGCACCCGGGTCCATCAACACGCCGGCCAGAGGATACCGGAAAGTTGTTCAGAACTTGTGAAGAGATCGTTTGGAAACAATGGAAGTCTGCCGACCAGCAACAGCCGTTAAGATGGCCGGGAGAACCAACTCGAAACAGGCCCAACCGGGAGTCAAGGCGTGGCGGACCACCGATCGGGCAAATCCTCGATCATAACTTTCGGAAAGAATACCTTTTATCTCGTATTCGCTCGCCATGGACGGGCGGAAGTGCTCAATTTTCTTCAATATTGCCAGATTCACTAAGAATGATCGCAAGGGATTGAAAATCGTCTCTGACTGTGCTATAATACGGAACACTGTTCTACAATACGGGACGATCCTTCCTCCCCAAACCGATGACTCCGCATGCCGGACAAACGAGGCGTCACAGTTCAATCCGTCGAGCGGGCCATTGCGATCCTCAATTCCTTCTCGGTGGATGAGCCGGAATTGGGTGTCGGGCAATTGAGCCGGCACCTTGGCCTTGCCAAGAGCACGGTGTTCCGCCTGCTCTCGGCTCTCGAAGCCGGCGGGCTGGTGGCCCAAAACCCCGAGTCCGGGCGGTATCGCCTCGGAGTCGGGCTCGTCGGCCTGGCCAGCAATGTAATCGCCTACGCTGACCTGCGGCGGGTTGGGCGCTTCCATCTGCAGTACCTCGCCAACACCCTCCAAGAGACAGTCAGCCTCAGCATCCTCGACGGCAGCGAGACCGTCAACGTGGAGCAGTTTGCACCTCCTGGCCGGCTGGTCAGGGAAGTCGGCTGGGTCGGCCGCCGCATGCCGTCGCACACGGTTTCGGTAGGCAAGGCCATCCTCGCCTTCTTGCCCGAAGAAGAGCTGGCATGCCTGGACGGTCACCTCGAGGCGTTGACGCCTCACACCATCACCGACCCCCAGGCCTTCCGTGCCGAGTTGGCTGAGGTGCAAGAGCAGGGATACGCGACCGCGTTTGAGGAATTGGAGGAAGGGTTGCACGCCGTGGCGGCTCCAATCTACAACCACGAGGACCACGTCGTGGCTGCGGTCAGTGTGTCCGGCCCATCCTATCGCCTTACCCGGGAGCGCATCCGGGAAGTGGCGCCCCAGGTGGTGGATGCGGCCCTCCAGATCTCACGGGAGCTGGGATATCGATCTCGCGCCTGATTGCGCCGAAGCGATGGCAGTGATCGCAAGAACACTCGGATCTCACAGATCGAGGCAGCCGGTGCGACTTCGCCTTCACCACGCAAACCGCTGACGTCAACAGAGTGCGCCGAAGCACCGGCGCCTGGCACAGCCGCGCCATGTGTCCGGGTGTCAGTACCCATGTCGCTGCTCTCCTCCAGTGCTAAGGCGGCCTCTTCCGGCGTTCGACCTCGGCTGCGCCACCGGGTCCGCGCGAGACGAGCAGCCAGAATTAGTGACCCCTTCCGATCAATCCACCCTCCAGGAGGAGCATACCGACGTGACCCCCCAGAGCATCGAACTCGTAAAAAGTGCCGAGTTGATTGTCCGCCGCCTGCTGGCTGTCCGGCCCGGGGAGAATGTGATGATCGTGTGCGACCCAGGGACGGAGATGGCCATGGCCTACACGCTGGCCGGCATCATCGAGAGCGAGGGCGCCGAGTACACCATCGCGATCATGCCCAGGCGGGACTCCTCGCGATCCAACGACCTCAATCCCATGATCGAGCAGGGCCTGCAAGCCGCCGACTGTCTCATTGGCTTGACCCGCTTCTCGGGCGCGCCGACCTATGCCCGGGCGGTCAAGCAGCTCTACGATACCCGGCGGCTGCGCACCATGTCCATGGTCTTCCGCGGAATGGACAACTTCACCACCGGCGGCGCCCTGGCCGATTACGACGCCCTTTACGCTGAGGGCCAGCAGCTGGCAGCCGTCTGGGAGCACGGCCGGCGGATTCGGGTGACCACCCGCGCGGGCACCGATCTGTTTGCCTCAATTGGCACCAACAAACCGATCATCGAATGCGGCTTCGCGACCGAGCCGGGCCAGGAAGGTGCCTTCCCCGATGGCGAGGTCTCGCAAGGCCCGGATGAGGGCACGCCTGAAGGCATCATCGTGGTTGATGGTCCAATCTGCTACCTTGGCACCCCGCAGACGCCTGTGACGTTGCACGTCTCCGGCGGACGGGTGACCGCCGTCGAAGGCGACTGCCACGTCGCCAGCGAGTTGCAACGGATCGTCTCCACTGTTCCGAATGCCGACAACATCGCTGAGATCGGGATCGGCTTGAACGGTTGGTGCCAGCGCAACGGCGATTTCGAGGAGGAAAAGAAGGGGCGCGGCAACGTGCATATCGCCTTGGGCGACAATATCTTCTACGGCGGAGAGACCCGCTGCGCTGTGCACATGGACATGGTGTTGTACGAGCCCACGGTGACCCTTGATGGCGAGGCCGTTATCATCCGCGGCGAGGTGCGGATACCATCCGCCTGATGAGATGCCCCCTCGAACAGCCCGACCCTGGTTGCTGCCGGCGCTCTGCTGATTTTGAAAGGAGGTGCTCGTCCAGGAGAAGGAAAGAGAAAAGCTGTCTGTCTGTTGTACCACCCATCAAATAAATAGGGAGAAACCGTATGTGTAAAAAGCTCTACCAGCTCTTGCTGCTGGCCGCGATCCTGTCTGTCCTGGCTGCCTGTGGTGGGCAGGCGACACCGCAGGTTCTCGAGAAAGTCGTCACCCAGGTCGTTGAGGTCCAAAAAGAAGTGACCAAGGTCGTCGAGAAGCAAGTGACGACGGTTGTCGAGAAAGAAAAGGAAGTTGTCGTGACCGCGACGCCGGCCCCAGCGGGTGGTGGCGAGACGATCCGGATCGGTGGCCTGGGGCCGCTCTCGGCGCCCGGTACGGTGGTCGGCGGCATTGCCATGCAGTTTGCAATGAACCTGGCGGTCCAAGACATCAACGAGGCCGGTGGCGTTCTGGGCAAGCCGCTGGAGCTGATCTTTGCCGACACCGAGGGGCTGCCGGAACGCGGGGCTGCCGTGGCCAGGCGACTGATTCAGGAGAATGGTGTGGTCGCGCTGGCCGGCGAGTACCACAGCGCCGTGGGGCTGGCCATTGCCGAGGTGGCCCGTGCAAAACACGTCCCGGTCCTCTTCTCGGAGACGTGGTCCGACAAGATCACCGAAACCGGCTACCCCGAGGTCTTCCGGATCGCCCCCGCCTCGACGATGGTCTCGCGAGCGACAGCCGAATGGCTGGCAGCAGTCGGTGCCAAGAACGTCGTGATCATCGCCGAGAACACCGACTATGGCATCGGCGCGGTCGAGGCCGACCGCAAGTTCTATGAGGAGGCTGGCCTTACGGTGCAAGATGCGATCTTCACCGAGCTGGGCACCCAGGACTACCAGCCCATCCTGACCCGCATCCAGGCCATGACCCCCCCACCGGACGTCATCAGCGTCCAGGTAACCGGGGAATCCAGTTACAACCTGGAGCGGCAGATCACCGATCTCGGCTTGGCGCCGAACGAGAACACCATCGGCATTGCCAACCAGGTGGCCATCCAGCCCGAGTTCTGGGAGAGCGTGCCCACGGGCGAGTACTGGGTCTTCAGTCTGGTGGGACTGCCGCCCGCCCTGTACAATGACACGACGCGGCACGTCGCCGAGGAGTACCAGGCGGCGTTTAACAGCGAGCCGGCGAGCTACGTGCTGGAGTCTTACGACACCATGTGGATTCTGGCCGATGCCATCAAGCGCGCCGGGACGACAGATCCGGATGCGCTGATCAAGGCGATCGAAGAAACTGACATGACCCTGGCCCAAGGGCACTATTACTTCAAGTACACCAGCGCCAACCCCGTGCCGGGCGACGGGAGCGTGCCCAAGTACATGTGGCACCAGTGGCCCGACCCGGCTGTCGTGCTGCTGCAGTACTACGAGCGCGGGCAGGACTGGAAAGACGCGGCGGTGATCTGGCCGCCGGTCTACCAGACTCACGGCACGTCGCACATCCCATACGGAGAGAAGCCGTAAGTCTGATCCGTGATGCGTGATGCGTGATGGCGAGTTGACCTGGCCGGTCGCGCATCACGCGTCGCCTGTTGCTGCTCAGGATAGACCCCTGGAAGGAACCTGACATGGAATCACTCCATCCAGCCGTCCTTGCCTGGCTCCTGCTCGCCGGCCCGCTGTGGTCCGCCATAGGTACCTGGGGAATACCACGGGTGTACCGCGAAAAGGGCCTGGACACCTCTCAAGCGGGCACCGCGGGAGCGCTGGCCGGATTTGTTGCCGGGCCGTTCCTGTTGGCTCCCCTATGGCGCCTTGCCCCCGAGCTGAGTCGCGGGTGGAACCTGGTCGCCGCGGTCCTGGCGGCCGGAGAGCTGTATGTGCTCTTCGCCCTGCTCTTCCCCAAGAACCTGTGTGTGACCAATGCAAGTTATGTTCTGAACCAGATCAGTAGCGGGCTGACGATCGGTTTCATCTACGCCCTGATGGCGGTGGGCTTGACCCTGATCTACTCGGTGCAGGGGATCGTGAGTTTTGCCCACGGTCAGTTCTACATGATCGGCGGCTACGTCTCCTACTTTCTGTTACAGCGAGTCACCGACCTCAACCCGATCATCGGTGTTCCCGTCGCCGGTGCGATCACCTTGTTGATCGGTATGGCCTTCGAGCGCGGCTTTCTCCGGCCGATGCATCTGGGGCGCGTCGAGCGAGCCGCGGAGTACGCCATCTTGATCACGTTCGGATTCGGGTTTTTCCTGGAGTACACGGCGCTGGCGCTCGTCGGACCCTTTTCCCAGAAGACGGCGCCCTACCTCAATGCGCGCAGCTTCGTGCTCGGTCCCCTCCGGCTCCTCCCCAACCGGCTTGTCGCCGCCGCTGTGGGGATCGCGCTCATCGGAGCCCTCTTGTACCTGATTCGCTCCACCTGGACCGGCAAAGGACTGCGCGCCGTGAGTATGGATAAGCAGGCGGCAGCCGTCATCGGAGTGGACCCACTCCGGATGAATACGCTGGCCTTCGGGATCGGGACGATGCTGGCCGGCATGTCGGGAGCAGCGCTCATCCCCATCTTCACCTGGGTGCCCTGGGTCGGGACAACCGCAGCCGTGCGCTCCTTTGTCATCATCGTCCTGGGTGGCCTGGGCTCGATTCCTGGCGCCCTCATCGGTGGGATCATCATCGGCCTGGTCCAGGCCCTCGGCGCCGGCTGTTACCCGGATCCAAGCAAGGGAGCCGCCTACAAGGAGGCCTTTGGGCTGATCATCTTCGTGCTGGTGCTCCTCTGGCGGCCAACCGGATTGTTCGGGAGGGAGTGATGCGAGAGCGCATTGATCGACGGTGGGTCGCAGCGGGCCTTCTCATCGCCCTGCTGCTGGCGGGGCCATTGTTTCTGCACCAGTCCGATTATCGCCTGGCAGTCGTCACCAGCGGCTTCTTCTACGCGATTCTGGCGGCCAGTTGGGCCCTCCTGGCCGGCCTCGCAGGCCAATTCTCCTTCGCCCATATGGCATTGGTCGGCGTCGGGGCCTACACCGCTGCCTTCCTGGGCCGCGACCTGGGCACCTCGCCCCTGGCCGGCATCGTGATCGGTACCTTGATGGCCGGCCTGGTCGGCCTGATCATCGGGATTCTCTGTCTGCGCCTGCGCACGGCCTACCTGGCCCTGTTCACGATCGCCTTCTCCGAGATTCTGCGGATCGTCCTGGTGACCGAGTTCCAGTACACCGAAGGCAGCAACGGGGTCCAATTGGCGCCGCTCTACCCCGGGATCACTGCGGTGGCCGAGTACTACATCATGGTGGCGCTGCTGATTGGTGCGATGGTCGCGATGTACTCGCTGGCCGGCTCGCGCTTTGGGCTGTTCATCCGGGCGATGCGCGAAGACGAAGAGGCCGCCGCCGCCATGGGGGTGAACGTGGTTCGCTACAAGGTGCTCGTCTTCGTCATCACCAGCCTGATCGTCGGCTTGTCCGGGGCGATCTTCTATCACCAGGTGGGCATCATCACCCCCAACGTGCTCCTGTTGCTCCAGATGGCGTTGATCATTGCCTTCGCGATCATCGGTGGCGTCGAGAGCTTGCTGGGCGCAGCACTGGGGGCGTTCGTGAGCTTCGTTACGCTGGAAGCGTTGCGAGAGATCAATATCTTGGGACTCCACATCGAGCTCGGAGCCTGGCGGTACGCTGCGTTTGGTTTGCTGCTGATCTTCACGCTGCGCTTCGCCCAGAACGGTTTGCTGTACCCGATTATTCATCGGTTCATGCGACGACGGGCCGGGGAGGAAGCGGTGGCTAAGCGTAAACAAGCCGCGGAGGTCGGCCCATGATCGAACTCGATGTCCGGGACGTCCGGAAGAGCTTCGGCGGGATCAAGGCGTTAAACGGTATCTCTTTCACCGTCCGCGGCAATGAATTGATCGGGCTGATCGGCCCTAATGGGGCCGGCAAAACAACGCTCACCAATATATTGGACGGACTCCACGCTCCCACAACCGGCCAGGTGTGGCTCAACGGCCAACGAATCGACGGCCTCCCACCTTACGAGATTGCCCGGCGCGGCATCGGCCGCACCTTCCAGGTCACGCGCGCCTTCCGGCGAATGACTGTGCTGGAGAACATGCTGGTACCGGCGATGGCCCTGCATCCCACCGCAAGCCCACGCGACTTTCACCGCAAGATCCGAGAAGTGCTGGAATTTCTCACCATCGATCATCTGGCCAATGAGTATGGCCGGAGCCTCTCGGGAGGACAGCAGAAGCTGCTGGAACTCGGCCGGCTGCTCATGCTGGATCCGCAATTGATCATCCTGGACGAACCATTTGCCGGCGTCCACCCCGTGCTGCGCGAGACGATCTGGAAGTTCATCACCACCGTTCACCGGCAGGGCAAAGCCTTCATCATCATCAGCCACGATATGGACACGATCTTCACGCTGAGCCGGCGCCTGTTGGTACTGAACTTCGGCGAATTGATCGCGAACGGGCCCCCAGCCGAGGTGAAGCAGGACCCGGCCGTCATCGAGGCCTATCTAGGGAAGGATGAGGAAGCAGGCGGTCCGATCCGCCGGGCCTCGAGTGAGTCGGAAGAGGAGTTTGGCGATGCTTGAAGTCCGTGAGCTCTACGTGGGGTACTACGAAGACCTCCATATTCTGCAGGGCATTTTCATCACCGCCCAAACGGGCAAGCTCACTGCGATCCTGGGAGCGAACGGCGTCGGGAAGTCAACCCTCCTGAAAGCGATCTACGGCTTTCTGAAACCCGCATCGGGCGAGGTGCTCCTGGACGGGAAGAACCTGATCGGCATCCCGACGCACCAACGAATCGATATGGGTATCTCGTACATTCCCCAGCAGCCCGGCGTCTTTCAGTACATGACCGTCGAAGAGAATCTCGAACTCGGCGGCTGGACCTTCAGGCGCGACAAGGCCCGCTTGAAACGCAAGTTGGAGGAGAATTACGAACGCTTCCCTGTACTCAAACAACGGCGCAACTCCCTGGCCGGGGAGCTCTCTGGGGGTATGCAGCGGATGGTGGAAATCGGCCGCACGCTGATGACCGACCCGAAGGTCATCCTGGTGGATGAGCCCACCGCCGGCCTGGCGAAGATCCTCTCGGAAGAGGTCTATCGGATGCTGGTGGATCTGCGTGATAGCGAGGGGCTGACCATCGTGTTGGTGGACCAGGAGATTCGCCAGGCCCTCAAAATCGCTGATTATGTCTACGTGCTGGAGCTGGGTCGCAACAAGTTCGAGGGGCCAGTCGAGCAGTTCACCGACCTCGAGAAGGCTTTCTGGGTGTGAAGGGCACCGGCATGAATCAACGTTCCCGCGCCCGCGAGATCGGGCTGATCCTGGGCACGCTGCCCCCTGGGCCGCACAACGCCATCACCGACGTCGCCGGCGTCCGCGTCGGCCACACCACCCTGATCGCGGGCGAGGGCCCGCTGCGCCCCGGCGCGGGTCCCATCCGCACCGGCGTGACCGCCGTTGTGCCCCACAGCGGCAACCTTTTCCGGGATAAAGTGGCCGGTGCGGTCCACACGATCAATGGCTTTGGAAAGGCAACCGGCTTCGAGCAAATCCGCGAGTTGGGCTCTATTGAGACGCCGGTCCTGCTGACGAACACGCTGAACGTGGGGCTGGCGGCCGATGCCCTCGTCGCCTTCATGCTCCGCGATAACCCGGACATCGGTGTGACCACCGGCGGGGTGAACCCGGTCGTCGGGGAGTGCCACGATGGCTATCTGAGCGATCTCCGCGGGCGGCATGTCCGGGCCGAACACGTCTGGGCGGCGTTAGAGGGCGCCCGCGAGGGCCCCGTCGAGGAGGGCAACGTCGGAGCGGGAACGGGCACCCAGGCGTTCGAGTTCAAAGGCGGGATCGGCACCGCCTCGCGTCGCACCCTACTCAACAAGGGTGGATTCACCGTCGGCGCGCTGGTCCAGACCAATTTCGGCCGGCGCGAGGAGTTGACGGTGGCTGGGGTGCCCGCCGGCCGCGAGCTCGTCGATGTGGGGCGGATCAAGAAACGCGAGGATGGTTCGATCATGATGGTAGTGGCGACCGACGCCCCCTGCTCGGCGCGCCAACTCCATCGCCTCGCCGTGCGGGCCGGCTTCGGCCTGGCGCGGACCGGCTCGGTCGCCGCCTACGGAAGTGGTGACTTTGTCATCGCCTTCTCCACCACGAATCGCCGCCCGCAGTACGCCGACACGGTGATCGCCGAGCGACCTCGCCTGGAAGACGAGGCTGGGGTGATCACGGCGCTTTTCCAGGCCGTGGTCGAGTCGGTCGAGGAAGCCATCATCAACGCCCTGCTCCGCGCCGAGACGCTGACCGGTCGCGACGGGAACACCCTGTTTGCGGTGCCCATCGACCGGCTGCAGGAGATTCTGCGGCGCTACGGGCGGCTGTAGCGAAGCTTCTCACGAGCGGACAGCCGCGGATCGCGGACAAGCATGGGAGAAAGGCGGTAAAACACACTGCGGCACAGAACGTGATGCGCCGATCTCTGCAGATGTTGGCTATTCGAAAGCCGAATCGGCGGCGACCTGCGCGTGTCGGCGTAGATCAGCGTTCCTCAGAAGCGGTCAGGCACTCGTCATCTGTACTCGATGACATTCAACACTCGAAGCGGCGGACAATCCGGCTACACTGAGAGCATGACCCAGCTAGGCGAAGGCCCTAAGGCCCCTGGTGGGTTTGTACCAAACAGCGCCAGCAATTGGCCGGAGTGGATGTGGCCCGTATGCATCGCGGGAGCTATCTGTCGATCCACCGTGTTCGGCAGAGTGGCACTGGGTGTCCCCGATGCAGCCACCTCAATCCCACCTGTCCGGTTGCCTGATCCTCCTCCTGGGTGTGGCGTCGCTGGGCGCGACGCTGGGCGTTGCCCACCGGCGCGCGAAAGCGGGCGCCGGGTGAGACGGCGGGCTGCGGCTTTCGAGCCAAGGCCCGCCGCTCATTTTTGGCGACCTTGCGCCCGTACGCTCTCTCCGCTATGATCGCCACCTGCGTAATCGCCAGCCTTCGATCCTGGAGCACCCAACCACGCCACCATGCCCACGAGATCACCAGGCTTCGGCTGGGTCATCCAGCCCCATCCGGCCTTGCACCATAGTCCCACAGCTCGCCTGGGACTCTGGGTGCTCAATCACGTCCCGCGCCTCGCGCCGCTCGCCGAACGGCTGAGAGAAGCGTTGATGGCCTCACGCACGTTTGGCTGGATCCTCCAGCCGGGCGCTGGCGGCCCGCAACCAGCCGCACGCCTGTTGGAGGACAACCGCCGCTTCCTGACGCTCCTGGACGGTCACTTCGACACGTTCTGGATAGAAGACCACTTCCAGTGGGGCACCGCGCCGACGCTTGAGGCCTGGACCTCGCTCACCTGGCAGGCGGCCCGCTTTCCGACCTACCGCTGCGGCACCATGGTCCTGGGCCAGAGCTACCGTAACCCCGCCCTGCTGGCAAAGGCCGCCGCCACCCTGCAGTGGTTGGCCGGCGGCCGGCTGATCCTGGGCATCGGCGCCGGGTGGAAGGAGGACGAGTACCGGGCCTACAACTTCCCCTTCCCTGCCGCCGCCACCCGCATCCACGAGTTGCGCGAAGCGGCCACCATCATCAAGACAATGTGGTCCACCTCGCCCGCCACCTACGCTGGAACGCATTACCGGATCACCGCGGCCTTCTGCGAGCCCCGTCCCACGCCACCGCCCCCGCTGATGATTGGCGGGGGCGGCGAGAAGCTCACGCTGCGGGTTGTGGCCGAGCTGGCCGATTGGTGGAACCTGGGGTTTGTCCCGTTCTCCGAGTACGAGCGCAAGTGGCAGCGCCTGGCCGAGCATTGCGCGGCGGTCGGCCGCGATCCGGCCACGATCAAGAAAACCTACTTTGCGCTCGTCAGCATCTCGAATGATCCATCGAGGATCCTGCGGCGTGAGGGGCTCCACATCGTCGGCGGGAACCCCGCGCAGGTCGCCGACGAGTTGGCCCAATTCGTCGCCTCGGGGGTCGAGCACTTCCAGATCCGCTTCCTGGACTTCCCCGACCCGGCCGGCGCGGAACTCTTCATCCAGACCGTCGTCCCCCAGCTCAGCGGCCGCCAGGGTCCTGGCCAGGCACACGCATCGGATAACCCGGCTCTGTCCTACTCCTCGGCGTCGAATTCGATCAGCGAGACGACCGGATAGGCGGCCAGCGCCTCACGGCCGTTGAGAAAGCCGAGCTCGATCACGAAGGCAGCCCCGACGACCTGGCCACCCAACGCTTCCACCAACTCAGCACTGGCCCGAGCCGTACCCCCCGTGGCCAGCAGGTCGTCGATAATCAGGACGCGCTGTCCCGGCTCGATGGCGTCGACGTGGATCTCGAGGCGGTTGGTACCATACTCGAGGGCATACTCGCGGTGAATCTTCTCGGCGGGGAGCCGGCCGGGCTTGCGAATCGGCACGAAGCCGGCGCCCAGTTCGTAGGCCAGGGGCGCCCCAAAGATGAAGCCGCGCGACTCGACGCCGGCGACCAGGTCAACCTCGGTCTCCTCGAACATCTCAGCCAGCCGATCGATGACCTCGCCAAAGGCGTCGGCATCTTTCAATAGCGTCGTGATATCCCGGAATAGAATGCCCTGAACCGGAAAATCGGGGACACTCCTGATGATCGACTTCAAATGGTCCATTGCGGACGTCTCCTCCTCAGAAATGCGGAATGGTATACCGATTACCATATACCAACTCGGTGTCGCCCCGAATTCCACAAATGATCTCGAACAGACGTGGTTTCCTGGTCTTCATCGTGAATTCGAGTCACGCACAGCAAATTCCTGGATCAGATGGGTGATCGCCTTCTGACTTCCGGTTCGTCCCATCACGTACCGTTTTTCGACCAGTGGCGATTGACGATCGCGGCCGCCTCCGCGTGCACCAGGCCGTTGCTCACCAACACGCCGGGGGTCTCTATTGTCCAGGAATCACCGTGCTCGTCGGTGACGGTCGCGCCGGCCTCACGAGCAATCAACTCGCCCGCTGCGACATCCCAGGGCCAGAGGCTCAGGTTGTAGTAGACGTCAAGACAGCCCGCGGCCACGTAGCAGAAGCCCAGGGCCGCGCTGCCCAGGCTACGGAGCGTGCGAACCTCATTGGCGAAGTTGTTGAAGATGCGCGCACTGGCCCTGCGCTGTTCGGGCGAACGCGACCAATCGCAGGCCACGATGGAGCGTCGCAACTGCGCCTGGTGGCTCACCTGCAGGGGGCGACCGTTGAGCGTGGCGCCGCCCCCGGCGCGAGCCGCAAAGAGCCAGTCGCGCAACGGTTCGTACACCACACCGACGCGTGCGCCGCTGGCGTCGTGCAGAGCGATGCTGACGCTAAAGATGGGCAGGCCATGAGCAAAGTTGGTGGTTCCATCGAGGGGGTCTATGATCCAGGTTGGCGTCTGCCAATCGATCACGGCCTCCGGCCGGAAGGTCTCTTCGGTAAAAACGGCGTGCTCGGGAAAGGCTGCGACCAACCGCTCGCGAATGAGACGGTCGGCAGCGTAGTCGGCGGTCGTCACAAGGTCACGCTCATTGCCATTTTTGAGCGCGATCTCGAGCTCGCTGGCGTACATTGTTTGGAGGAGCTGGCCGGCGGCGCGGGCCATGTCGGAGGCTGCAGAGAGAAAATGATGGTCGTTCATGAGGACGAGTATACCGCGGCTTGCCGTCAGCGCGAACTGCGGCCATCAGTGGCGGCGAAGCAGGAGCTGGGGCACCAGGCGTACCTCGTCCGCCCGCAACAGCCAGGCAGCCAGCAGGTAGAGGCCACCACCCGCTGCAATAGCCAGCGGCGTCAGCAGCCACCCGGGCGCCTGCCTCAGGGGCGGAAACCGCAGGAGGGCCAGCAGGCCAGTGCCCATGATCAGCGCCGCCACTCCTACCCGCCCGCTGGCAATCAGCATCTCGCGCCCCTCCAACCCGTGGAGCCGGCGCCGAAGGAGCCAGAGCAGCAGCAGCATCTCGAGCGTCGTCGACGTCGAATTGGCCAGGGCCAGCGCGCCATGCGGCCCGTGGCCGATATCCGTGGGGGAACCAAAACGGGGCAGGAGCATCAGGCTCATCGCGACGCTGAGAGCCACGGCCCCCGCGGCCACCAGCACCGGCGTCAGAGTGTCGTGGAGCGCGTAGAAGGCCCGGCTGATGATCTCGAGCAGAGAGTGGCCCACGAGGCCGAAACTGTAGAAGAGTAGCGCCCAGGCGGCGGCTGCCGTCGAGGTGGCATCGAAGGCGCCGCGCTGGAAGAGCAGCGTGATCAACGGCACCCGCAGCACAATCAGCCCGACCGCCGCCGGCACTGTCAGGAAGAGGACAACCCGCAGCGTCAGGCTCAAGGTGCGACGCATGGCGGCCTGCTCGCCGCGGGCGGCCTGGCCGGCAAAGGCCGGGAAGATGACCGTGGCCACCGACAGCGCGAAGATGCCCTGCGGTAGTAGCATCGTGATAAAGGCGTAGTAGAGCGCCGGGATCGCCTGGACGTAGAGGTACGACGCCAGTATGGTATTCACCAACAGGCTGAGCTGGACCGTGGCCACGCCGAGCACCCGCGGCGCCATCAGCCGGCCGACCTGGCGCACATACGGCGCGAGCACCGGGTCGCGAAGGCCGAGGGTGACGCTGTAACGCGAACCGTGGCGGATCAGAACCGGCACCTGGATCAACAAATGGCCAATCGCCCCCAACACCACCCCCAGGGCCAGACCATACACCCCCCAGCGCGGCGCCAGAACCACCGCCCCAACAATAATTCCGAGGTTGTAGAGCAGCGGGGCCACCGCCGGCATGATAAAATGCTCGAGGGCATTGAGCACGCCCATGATCAGCCCGCTGAGACTAAAGATCACCGTCGAGGCCAGCATGATCCGCATCAGGTTGGCGGTGAGATGGCGCATCTCCGGCGTGAAGCCACCGCCCGGTACGACCAGGTGCACCAGCCACGGCGCCCCGAGCGCCGCCAGACCGGCCAGCACCGTGAGGCTCAGCAGGATGATGTTGGCAATCGCACTCGCCAGTCGCCAGGCCCCTGGGCGATCGTCGCGCGAAAGAAAACCGGTGAAGGTCGGGATGAATGCCGACGCGAGGGCGCCTCCCGCCATCAGGTTGAAAAGCAGGTCCGGAATGCGAAAGGCGGCCTGGTAGGCTGCGGCGTCGGGCGAGGTACCAAACTGGTGGCTGACCGCCACCTCCCGGACCAGGCCCAAGGCGCGGCTCGCCACAAACAGTACCATCACCATCAACGCCGCCCGAGCCATACGATGGCCGGTCGCACCCGGTGTCGGGACCGTTGTCGTCATCATGAGGCGATTGTAGCGTGCAATCCCAGCGCGACAAGCGAGACAGACCACTCGTTGGGTCCAGGTGCGCCCTTGCGTTCCGGCGGCCGAAGCGGCTCTCAACCATGGGTCCCACCGAAATCGCCCCGGGAAGAAACCCGGCGAGGCCCCTGCCTTGCCGGGCACGCTTCCCGTCTCGGCCCCCCGGGGTCTCCTCTCCACCGAAGGAACCGCCCATTCGGTCCGTGTAGAGCGCGGAGTCGTGGGCGAGGGTGGGAGCGCCGCCCAACCGCCGGGCCGAGCAGGCGCGGCGCCCACAGGCTGGCCACGTTGTGGCGCGCTCCCCTTGGGGGACAGGACCCTGCAGGACTTCCCCCACCTCCCCCCGGTCCGGCGGTTGTCGGCCGCTGAGGGAGGTGACGTCCTCGGGCGTGGCGCTGACGTTCACAGCCACGGCCTGGTCAGCCCTGAAAGCCACGAATTTCATCAGGCCCCCTTGCGTTCCCCGAGTGCCAGCTTCGCCCGCCCCCTGCCTGGTCAGCTGGTTCACCCAGTTCTCCGCGCCAGGAGCCCCGCCTGATCATGGCTCGCCCCCGCTCCCCTCGGACCCCCGCTCTCGGCAGGGCGGGCCTGGATCTGGCGCTCCAGACCGAGCCATGGGAGCACGACCTGTTCCCGCTGGATCTGACGCCGAGCCATGGGAGCACGACCTGTTCCCGCTGGATCTGACGATCCAGGCCGAGCCATGGGAGGACGACCTGTTCCCGCTGGATCTGACGATCCAGGCCGAGCCATGGGAGGACGACCTGTTCCCGCCGGATCGCCAGATCCGGCGGCCATCGCCTGGATCTGACGATCCAGGCCGAGCCATGGGAGGACGACCCGTTCCCGCCGGATCGTCAGATCCGGCGGCCATCGCCTGGATCTGACGATCCAGGCCGAGCCATGGGAGGACGACCCGTTCCCGCCGGATCGTCAGATCCGGCGGCCATCGCCTGGATCTGACGATCCAGGCCGAGCCATGGGAGGACGACCCGTTCCCGCCGGATCGCCAGATCCGGCGGCCATCGCCTGGATCTGACGATCCAGGCCGAGCCATGGGAGGACGACCCGTTCCCGCCGGATCGCCAGATCCGGCGGCCATCGCCTGGATCTGACGATCCAGGCCGAGCCATGGGGGACACCCGTTCCCGCCGGATCGCCAGATCCGGCGGCCATCGCCTGGATCTGACGATCCAGGCCGAGCCATGGGAGGACGACCTGTTCCCGCCGGATCGCCAGATCCGGCGGCCATCGCCTGGATCTGACGATCCAGGCCGAGCCATGGGGGACACCCGTTCCCGCCGGATCTGGCGATCCGGCGACCACCGCCCGCCACCCCCGCGCCGGTCAGCGCTGGCCGCCACTGCGGCGCCGCTGGCGCCCCTTCGCCCGGCCGCTTTGGGCCCCTGGCCCCACGCTCATCCGCCGGCCGCGCCCGCCCTCCCCCCGCACCCTTCCAGGTGACTCAGCCCGCGGCCCCGCCCATTCGGTCCACAAAATTGGACAAAGAGACCGCTCTCGGCTATCATCCTCAGTTGGTAACACCGTGGTGCCCGTGACCCGCTGCCAACGAGGTCCCGGCAGCACGCTGTCCAAATTCGACGGAGAGGAGGAGCACAACGTATGGCCAATACGGCATCTGCGAAGAAGCGTGCCCGGCAAGCAGAGAAACGCTGGTTGCGCAATCGCCGCTATAAGAGCTCGGCCCGCACTTATGTAAAGAAGGCACGGCTGGCGATTGAAGAGAGAGATTGGACGCAAGCCGAGGAGGCGGTGCGGATCGCCTGCCAGGCTCTGGACAAGGCTGCCAGCAAGGGCGTCGTTCACAAGAACAATGCCGCCCGGCGCAAGTCGCGCCTTGTCGCCTATCTGAACCGCGCTCGCGCGGCCGGCTAACGCGCGGTTCGTGCTGGAGCGTGGGCCTTTCTGCTCTCAGCCAATCGCAGCCATCCGCAAAAGGCACCGTTTCCCACCCTCGACGGTGTCTTTTCGCTTTTCAACTCCCACGTAAGCCTGAGCTGTGCGGCCGGGCTGCCTGCCGTACCAGGTGCAAAAGACGTTCACTCGCGATGCGCCGTTGCCCAACTTGCTGACACTCGCGTAGCCCAACGCAACTCCATCGACGCCTCCCCGGCTCGCCTTAGCATCCGTTCCAACCCATTGAGCCCGAGGGCGGAAGCATCGCAGCCAGCCGGCCTTCCCACATGGCCGACCACTGGCACGCCCGCTGCAACTCAGTAGAAAGGCAATCTGTCCGGCCATGGCCGTAACGGTTCCCACGACCGGGCGTCTTTTGAGTAGAGAACACGCCAGCATGGAGTCCCACGACGAGGCCGTGCTCCTCGAGCAGGCCCTGGCGCTTGAGCCAGACGCGCTCGGGCAACTGTACGATCATTATGCCCCCGGGATCTACCGCTACCTGTACCGTCGGGTGGGGGATGCGCGCCTCGCCGAAGACTTGACCGGGCAATGCTTCTTGAACATGTTGGAAGCACTGCAGCGTGGTGGCGGCTGGCAGAGTTCCTTTTCCGGCTGGCTCTACCGAATCGCCCATAATCTCTCGGTGGATCACTTCCGCCGCCACGGCAATAACGCGTTCGTCGAACTCGACGAACGCCTGCTGAGCGGCGCAGATAGCCCGGATTATGTCACGGATCGCGCGCTCCGGATGGAGAACGTTCGAGATGCATTGCACTGCCTGACTGATGAGCAGGTACAAGTGATCTTGCTCCGTTTCGGTGAGGGCCTGTCCAACAAAGAAGTCGCCGACATGATGGGGAAAACCGAGGGGGCGATCAAAGCACTCCAGCACCGCGCCCTCCGCGCCCTCCGACGACTTTTGCTCGAGGATGTTGAAGCGGATGACCTCTGACCCAGCCGCTGACCTTGATGCGCTCCTTGCGGCTCGTATGCACGGCAAGCCACTTCCCAATGACGCCGATCCCAACCTCAGCGAGTTGGTCGATTTGGCCGAGTCGATTGCAGACAGCCTGGAGGATGTACTTCCGGCACCCCACGGTCTGACCGCGGGTCGCCAGGTATTGGTTGAGGCTGCCGCGCGCGTGCGCACGAACCGGCGGCCTCGCCCCGTTACCGGGCCCGGTTGGCGCCGTGTGTTCGCATGGGGTGTCATCTCTTCGCTACTCCTCGTCGTCATTACCCTGGGCAGCAACGTCTCAGCCTCAAATAGCCTTCCGGGGGACGCCCTCTACCCGGTGAAACGCGTTGGCGAACGGGTTCTCCTCCTGATGGACGATTCGGCCACGGTGCGGGAAGAACTCGACAGCCGCCGCCAGCGCGAGGCGCTCGAATTGCTGCGCCTCGGGCGTCGCGCCCGAGTACGCTTCAGCGGCGAGCTCTTGGACATCCACCCCAACTATTGGGTGATTTCCGGCCGAGAGAATGACTTCACCGTCATGCTGGACGAGAAGACCGACATCATCGGCCGTCCCGAGGTCGGCAGTCGGGTGCGCGTTGAAGCCGAGACCCGTCACGGGGACTTGATCGCGCTGCTATTGGAAGTGACGCCGCGACCGCGAGCCCCGGTGCCTCCACCGGCCAGTCGGACGCCGCTCCCGCCGCCCCCCGACCCCGCGGACAGCCCGTTGCGTTCGGGAAGTCCAACCAGTCACACGGTCCCTGCGGTGGCCGCGACGCCCATTCCCACGGCGTCCTCGACGTCGACGGTCCCGCCCACCGCCGAGCCGGAGTCGCGGACTTCGGATTCTTCCACAGAGCGGTCATCGTCGGCGCCCAGCGCCACATCGACATCTGGCGTCAAGGTGAGCCCGACCTCCACCGTGCCCGCGAGTCGAACGCCGTCCCCGATCGCAACGAGGGTCCAACCGACCGCAACGCCATCCCCGACGGCCACCCGGACCTCTCCAACCGCAATGCCGTCGCCCACCGTGACCGTCCGGCCTGATGATCCCGATCCGTCTCCGACCGCGACGCCAAGCCCCTCACCGGTTCCGGACACGCCGACGCCTACCGTCGAGCCGACAAACACACCGCGCAGTGAGACGGTGCCGCTGCCGACACCCAAAATCGACACGACGCCCGCGGGCAAGGGCCCCTGACACGGGCGACCGGCGCACCTTCAGCTCGGAGCGCCGGCGAGTTCACGCGAGACAGCGACCATCGCCACGAGCGGCCACCCGGCGCGCCGCGGCAGCACCTCCAACCAAATCTACGGGGAAGAATCGCGATCACACAGCCGGGAGCCCCGGCTGGTGCCTTCAGACCACGCGCCGCCATACCCGAAAGGCCCCCGCAGCTCTCCTGCATTCCTGGCAATGGCCCGCCGGCTCCCCACACGGGAGACACTGGTCCAAGACCGGGACTGGACTGATCCCCCCTACTTGGTTTACACTGTAGTCGGAGTGAGCCTGCCACCGCTGTGCCAGAGGGGTGTACGCAGGAGTTGGCGGGGGCGGCCCCCCCCCCGCCCCGCCCCGACGCGGGGAGAGGAGCCAGCCGCGTTCCAGCCGGCCGCGCGGCCCGCCGCCTCCCCTTCCCTCGCAGGGAAGGGGGCCGGGGGTTAGGTTCTGTTGGCTCCGCCACCTGCCTGTCAACTCGTGCGTACACCCGTGCCAGGGTGAGAGCCGACCTTCGGCGGGCTTCGTTTTCTCTTGGGACGCGACAAGAAATGACTTCCCGCATTCATCGCCGGCCCTGGCTCAATCCCACCCTGCCAGGCCCGCCGAACAAAGGAGTGTCCTATGCTCGTGAGAGAGCGCATGTCCCGCCACCTGATCACCGCCACCCCCGAGATGACCTACCCGACAGCTCTCCGCTTGATGCGTGACAACACCATTCGCCGGCTGCCGGTGCTCGACCAGCACAACCGGCTGATCGGCATCGTGGTCGAGAAAGATCTGCTCTACGCCTCACCCTCACCCGCCACCTCCCTCTCAATCCACGAGATTCACGGCCTGCTGGCCAATCTCAAGATGCGTGACATCATGACCACGCCGGTCGTCACAGTCGGGCCAGAGTGCCCGTTAGAAGAAGCCGCCCGGATCATGATCGATCGCAAGATTGGGAGCCTCCCGGTATTGGAGGGCGACAGCCTGGTCGGCTTGATCACGGAGACCGACATCTTCCGCATCTTTGCTGAGGCTCTCGGCGCCCGTGAGGCCGGGCTGCGGGCCACGGTCGTCGTGCCAGAGGGACGCGGCGTGCTGGCCAGGGTCGGCGGGGCCATCGCGGCGGGCGGCGCGAGCATCCTCAGCCTGGCGACCTTTCTTGGGCCCGATGCGCAGCATCGCGAGCTGACCCTGCGCGTGCGTGGCACAACGGCCGATCGCTTGCAGAGTGCGCTCGAATCGAGCGGGGCTGAGATTATCGACCTGCGCGACGTCCAGGAGAGCTACCAGCCGCGCCTCGTCGGCTGAATTGTGGGCCTAGGACAACACGGCGTTTTGTCTTCCATCCGCTCCACCCCATCCCTGGAAAAGAGATGTCCAATGGCGACTCCCAACGCCTTCTCAGAGAAGTTCATCACCGTTGATACTTCCATGCCTGCCCATCAGGCCCTCGAACTCGCTCAGGGCCTGCAACCGGAGTACGTGGTCGCCAGCCAGGCGGACTCGAGTGGGCGCCTTGATTACTACATCGTCAAGCAGGAGTTGTTCCTCGCCCTGGCTCGTCACCTGCCCGGCGAACTCGATACGCCGCTGCACGACTTCCTGGCCTTGCGTCCGGCCGACGCCGCGCCGGCCCTCGCCGCGATCGCGGACCCCACTCGCGATGATCGGGCGGCCGAGGAAGTGGGTGCCCGCCTGGACGTGCAGCTTGGCACGAGCCGGCGGCTCGGGCTGGTCGTCGCCGGTGACAGCCCTCGCGCCGTCTACGACCCGCAACGCAGCGCGCCCAACGCGTACTATGCGATCCCCGGGCGCGGTTTCGACAACGTTACCTGGGGCCGCCAGGCCGCCGCTGCACCGCGCCCCGAGGTCGATCACTTTGCGCCGCCACCCCCGCCTGGAGCTGAACCCGAGCCGGCGCTGACACCCGTTTCCAGGCGCGGCGAGCCTGAAGGACGCAAGCGCCCCAGTCGTCCCGGCGAGATCGTGCGCTACCCCGAGGCCACCCTGCCGGAGCGGCTCACCGTCGGGAAATTCGCCCCGCTGCGCGTTGTCATCACACCGCGCGTCGTGGCCGGTGCCACGGGGCTGGTCCTTCGAACACCCAAGGGACACACACCCCCGGATGCCTTCGAGGTCATGGTATTCTTGGAAGCGCCCGCCTTCGAGATCGCCGGTGAGCGCTTCGGCACGATCAGCGTGCCGACGGTCAGCCGCGACTCCGACCCGCTCTTCTTCAACCTGCGTCCCAAGCCCGACCAACTGGGACCGCAGACCGTGAAGCTCCAGTTCAGCCAGATCGGCGGCGGCTACCTTGGGGAACTCATCCTGACGACCCAAGTCGTCCCCATCGGCCAAAGCAGCAGTTCCACCACCGCCAGGGCTCAAGGCGAGCTGGAAGTCAGCAGCACAGTACGGCGCGATCCCGACCTGACACTGATGATCGTCGCGAAAGACCCGGCGACCCGCGAGTTCGAGTTCATCCTCACCTCGCCCGCCGATATCCTCGATCTCTTTTGCGTCGAGCAGGGCGAGTTCCGCTTTGCGAGTGACCCCGACCAGCAATTCCGGCAACTCTTCCAGGAGATCGAGAAGCCCAATCCAAACCTCAGTCCCGAGGACTTTGCGGCCATGCTCGCTGAGAAAGGCCGCCTGCTCTACCAGGAATTGTTCTCCGAGGCCCTCAAGGCGCTCTACTGGTCGGTTCGCGAGCGGATCAACTCTATCCAGATCGTCTCCGAGGAGCCCTGGATTCCCTGGGAGATCGTCAAACCGTGGCGTATGAATGACCAGACCGGCGCCGTCGACGAAGACGAGTTCCTCTGTGAGCGCTACGTGATAGCGCGGTGGCTCAAAGGCCGCAACCTCAAGGCCAAGAACAAGATTTCCCGGATCCAACTCGTCGTCCCCGAGGACTCCGGCCTCGTGCACGCCTACCGTGAGCGCCAATGGCTCGAACAGTTTGCCGGGGAGCGGCAGGTCGCTTCCACGCCCACCTCGAGCCGCCAGGAGCTGCTGACCGCGCTCGCCACCGGGGGCTTCGACCTGCTCCATTTCGCCTGTCACGGTATTTTCAACCCCGACGCGGCCAACAAATCGACCCTCTCGCTCCAGGCCCGCCAGCCCTTCGCCGTGGAGGCGGTGAGCGGGTTGGCCGCCAAATTCGGCTTCGACAACCCGATCATCTTTCTCAACGCCTGCCAGAGTGGCCGGCAGGGCTATGGCCTGACGGGCATTGGCAGTTGGGCGCGCCAATTTCTCAGTGTCCGCTGTGCCGCTTTCATCGGCTCGCTCTGGTCGGTCGATGACGACCTTGCGTTCAAGTTCACCGAGACGTTCTATACCCGCCTCGCGGCCGGCGCGAGTCTCGGGACGGCCGTCCGCGAGGCGCGCCTGGCCGTCAAAGCTGAGCGACCCGCCGATCCGACCTACCTGGCGTACGCGCTCTACGCCGACCCTGGCCTCACCGTCGAGTTTGGAGCCTAGAACATCGGTCAAGGAGTCGTTGCGCGGGTGAGAACGTGGTTCGTAGTAGGGGCGCACGGCCGTGCGCCCCTACGAACCTGAAAGCACCTTCACAAGGCGCTTTGCAATCGTCTCGGTGACTACTTGACCGGCGCTCTAGAGCACCGGTCAAGTCCTCAGACTTCCGAAGTCTGGGAGGGATCGTGCTGGCCTAAAGCGCGCTCCGATGACCGTGAGAGAGGCGGGCACTGGCTGCGAATAAGACTTCGGAAGTCTTTTCCCTCCCCCCACGGGATTCCTTGACCGGTGCTCTAGAGCACCCGTCGAGGCGCCGGACGTCCGAAGCCTCGGAGACTTCGAACGTCCGGCCCGCTTCAAACTCTCTTAGGGTACCAGGAATTTCGTCCTATCGGCGGCAGCGTTGGAACCTCGTCAAGCTGAGGCAGCGAAGATGCGGTAAGCTACACCGGTCACCGGAACCGTGAGGGGTGGCGCCTGCCGCTCACGAGTTTGATGGCGACCAGCAGCCTGCCGAGACGCGAAAACGGCTTCGACGCCGCCCGGACCGATTCGCGTTTGATATTGCCATGGTGGTCGCCTGGTGCTATGATCTCGAGTTGGCGCCGTCCTGTTCAACCGTGCGCACACAAGGGGAAGACTGGCCTGATGGGAGCTGATTGCGTTTTCTGTCGAATCGTTGCCGGCGAGATTCCATCCAAAATCGTCCACCAGGATGACGAGGTCACCGCGTTCCACGACATCAACCCGCAGGCGCCGGTTCACATTCTGATCGTGCCCAACGAGCATATCGCTGACATCACGCGAGTCACAGCCGAGAAGGAACCCCTGGTGGGCCACATGCTCCACACGGCCGCGCGCATTGGCGCCGAGCAAGGGCTGAATACGATGAAGAGGGGCTATCGCCTGGTGATCAATTACGGCGCCAACGCCGGGATGCAGGTCCCGCACCTGCACCTGCACCTGATCGGCGGCCGAACGATGCGCTGGCCTCCCGGCTGAACGCGACACCTGACAGGTGGTCGCGAAGGCAGGCCAGGCTGAATCCTTCGGATCCGACTCTGGTCGATAGGCTTTTTCCCTTGAAAGTCGGTCGCCCCGATCATCTGCTTCCCTCTACAGGGAACATCGACGCGAGCTGCGCGTTTTATAAGCAGATCCTCGGAGATGGCAGGCCGGACAACTGGCGCAGGAACGGGCAAGTAGAAGAATATGTCAACCAAAGAACAGTTCCAGAACGATTTGAAACAGGCTCTCAGGAATCGTGATACGGTACGCCGCGATGCGCTCCGTTTGTTGCTGGGAGCTGTCAAAAACGCCGAGATCGAGAAAGGCGGCGAGTTGACCGAATCCGAGCTGAATGCCCTGCTGCACAAGCAGGCCAAACAGCGCCGCGATTCAATCACTGAATTCGAGCGAGGAGGACGCGCCGACCTCGTGGCGCACGAGCAGGCGGAGCTGGCTGTGATCGAGAGTTACCTCCCCCGCCAGATGACCGAGGAGGAAATTCGCCGGGCGGCCAGCGCCCAGATCGCGGCTGCCGGTGCGTCGGGTCCCAGGGATATGGGCAAAGTGATGGGTCCCCTGATGGGCCAGTTGCGAGGCCGCGCCGACGGTGCGACTGTGCAACGCATCGTCCGCGACTTGCTCACCCAGGACGAGGCCGGCACCGAACGCTCGGGCTAAGGAGTTGCGGTGGACACCGCTGACAGTGTCAAGGATGTGCTGCCATCTCCACGCCGGCAGCCGGTGACCGTGCGACACCGGCTGTTGGGAGGGCTTTGGGCCGGGCTGCTTGTCATCGCCTTGAGTGCGACGCTGGTCTCTGATCTGTTACCCGCCCAGGGCGGCCTCAGTGCTGGCGTCGTCAGCCCGACCGACATTACGGCGCCGCGCCAGATCACCTATCAGAGTGCGATTCGCACGGCGCGTGCCCAGGACATTGCGGCCGCGCGAGTCGAACCGATCTACACCCCGCCCGACCGGGCGCAGGCGTTCCAGCAAGGCTCGACGGCACAGGCGATTGCCGACTACATTGAGGCGGTGCGCGGCGATATCTACAGTAGCACCGAGAGCAAGGCCCAGATGATCACCGCCATGGAGGATGTCCACTTCTCGCCGACGGCGATCGAGATCATCCTGGGGTTGACCGACGCCCAGTGGCACAGTGTGGTCGGCGAGACGCTGCGGATCCTCGACTCCACCATGCGCCGCGAGATTCGTGAGGGCCAGGTTGCCGTTGTGCGGCGTGGCATCTCAAACCAAATCGGGGCTGACCTCAGTGAGGCCCAGGCCGACATCGTCGAGGCCTGGGTCAGTGTGTTGGTCGTCCCCAACAGCTTCCTCGACGCCGAGCGGACGGAGAAGGCTCGCCAGGAAGCCCGTGCGCAGGTTATACCCGTCGAACAGACCTACGTGCAGGGTCAGATTATCATCCGCCGCGGTGAGGTCGTGACGCCGGAGCAGGTCGAAGCGCTCGAGGTCCTGGGACTGCAACGAACTCGCGCTGACTGGCGCCAGGTCGTCGGCCGGAGCCTGTTCGCGATCCTGCTCGTGTTAGCCCTCATCGTCTATCTCGTCCGCCTTCACCCGACGATTTGCATCAACCAGCGTGCCCTGGGCGCGATTACAGCCCTCACGATCATCTTCGCCGCCACGGGCAAGATCCTCATCCCGATAGGTGGCACCCTGAGCTACCTGGTGCCGAGCGCGGCCGCCGCGATGCTTCTGGCCGTGCTCCTCAACGCGGAATTGGCGACGGTGGTGACCCTGGTCTTGTCGCTCATTCTGGGCTTCATCAGTGGCTCCCTCGAGCTGGCAACCTACACCTTTGTCGGCGGGGTCATTGCCGCGCTTAGCCTCAGCCGCGTCGAGCGGCTGGCCGAGTTTGTTTGGGCCGGGGTGTTGGTGGCGCTCGCCAACGTGGCCGTGGTCCTGGCCTTTGGATTGGCCACCACGGTGCGGCCGCCGATGGAGTTGCTCAGCAACGGTGGCGCTGCAGTCGTCAACGGCGTCATCTCCGCCAGCCTGACCCTGGCCGGGTTCTACGTGCTGAGCAACCTGCTTGGCATCACGACCTTCCTCCAACTGATGGAGCTGGCCCGACCGACCTCCCCGCTCTTCAAAGAACTCCTCATCAGGGCGCCGGGCACCTATCACCACAGTATCATCGTCAGCAATCTCGCCGAGCGGGCCGCGGAGGAGATCGGCGCTGATCCGCTCCTGGTCCGCGTGGGTGCCTACTATCACGACATCGGGAAGATCCGCAACCCGCACTTCTTCGTCGAAAATCAGACCAATGGCCACAACCTGCACGATCAGCTCGACGACCCGGAACGGAGCGCGCGGCTGATCATCGAGCACGTGACCGAAGGCGTGAAGCTGGCGCGCAGGCACGGGCTGCCCCCGCCGGTGATTGATTTCATTCTGCAACACCACGGCACGACTGTGGTCTCCTACTTCTATCACAAGGCGTGCGAAGAGAATTCGGGCCGCCGCCAGGTCACCCTCGACGACTTCCGATATCCCGGGCCCGTGCCTCAAAGCCGTGAGGCCGCGATCTTGCTCCTGGCCGATACGATCGAGGCGGCCGCGCGCGCGAATCGCCCGCATGGGGCCGAAGAGGTGGACGCCCTGGTCCGCAAACTCATCGCGAAGCGCCAGGGAGAGGGCCAACTCGACGACTGCGAGATTACCCTGCGCGACCTCGACCGGATCCGCACGGCCTTTAACGAGGTGTTGCAAGGCATCTATCATCCCAGGATTGAGTACCCCAGCGACGAACTGGTCCCCGTTGCCGTTCCCGGCGACGCCGAACGGCCCGTCGTTGCTGAAGGAGCCACCGGTGGCGAGCAACGTGGAACTCCAGATCGACGAGCGGTGGGCGCCACAGGTTGACCCCGCGCGCCTGCAACGTGCCGTCACGACCACGCTTGAGGTGGAGGGCATCAGCGGCGAGCCGGGCGTGACCGTCGTCCTGGTTGGCGACGAGGAGATGATCCACCTGCACGAGGCCTACCGCAACGAGCCGGTCACGACCGATGTGCTGAGCTTCCCGTACGATCAAAGCGAACCCGATCCCAGTGGTGAGATGGTTGGCTATCTGGGCGACGTCGTCATCTGCTACCCGCAGGCGGCCCGCCAGGCCGAGGAAGAGGGCCACAGCACTCAGAATGAACTGGATCTCCTGGCCGTGCACGGCACCCTGCACCTGCTCGGATATGATGACGAGACCGCCAATGACCAACTGCTCATGTGGGCCCACCAGGAGCGCGTGCTGCATCGCCTGAGCCTCGGCGCTGTGGCACCCCGCCCGCCCAAAACCAACGGTTAGCCCTGTCGGAAACAAGAACACGCCCCGACTGCTGTGCAGTCGGGGCGTGTTGCGCTCGAGGCTCTCGCTCAGGCGGGGGGCGTCGCATGCCGGCCGCGCCAGTAGACGATCAGCCCGGCAACCGCCACCGCGGCACTGCCCACCCCAACCGCGGCGAGAGTTCGCCCGGTGTCCCAGCCCCAGAACGTGGCGCGCGCCTGATGGTGCTGCGCGAGGAGATCCCCCTTGAGTTCGGCGCGAAAGGTAGGATCGGGCACGTACACGGGTCTCAGCAGGCGCGCGACGTCCTCCGCCAACCGAAGCAAGGGCTCCAGGTCGGCAGCTCTGGCGGGGAACAGCGCCAGAAAGGTTCCGGCTTGCCCGGTCTCGCCCGCCGCCAACCGATCGGCGTGCGCTGCCAGAATCTCGGTTACCAGGTCATCGTCCATTACCACTCCTTCGCCTCCAGGACCGCCCCTCATGGTCGTGCCGGACTCACAATCACTCCGATGATCCCGGGGCCACCATGAACCGTCAGTGAGGCGGGCAGCTCGGCCGTAAAGCTCCGTTCGCACTGGAAATGGGCTTGTACCTCACGCAGCAGCATCCTGGCCTCATCCGTAGCGCGGGCATGAATGACAGCCGCCCAGACGGGCCGATCCACTCCAACCTGCTCTTCCGCCCAGGTCACGAGCCGAGCGAGCGCTTTGCGCCGCGTCCTGACGCGCTCGCCGGCCTGGAGAAGGCCACCCTGGACCACAATCAGGGGCTTGAGATCGAACATCGTCCCCAGCGCGCCCTGCAACCGGCCAACCCGCCCACTGGCCTGGAGATACTTCAGCGTCGCGGGTGTGAGTACGAGGGCGGTGTGCTCGCGGCGCCACTGCAGGCGGTCGAGAATCGCGCTCAGGTCGGCCCCGGCGCCGGCCATCTCGACCGCCTCCCAGACCTGAAAACCCAGCCCGGCGCTGATCGAGGCACTGTCCCAGACCGTCACATCGACGTCCGGCACCTCCGTGCGAGCCAGTTGGGCCGATTGGAAGGTCCCGCTCAAGCCGGACGAGAGGGTAATCGCCAGGAGTGGGCCCTTGCTGGCCAGGCGCTGATAGGCCTCGGCGAAATCCGCGGGCGCGGGCTGGGAGGTCTGTGGGATGAGGCCCGATTCCATCACCCGGTAGAAATGCGCCAGATCCAGGTCGACCCCTTCACGGAAGGAGTGCCCGTTGTACTGGACGGCGATGGGGATGCGGGGCACCGCATAGTCCTGCCAGAAACCACTGGGGAGGTTACAGGTGCTATCGGTAACGATCTGAATCGTGGGCATCTTCGGGTCAAGCTCATTGGTGTTGATGAAAGCCGCGCTGCTCGAGCTCTCGCCGCAGCGCCTGGAGCGTGCGATGGTAGAGCGACTTGACCGCGCCTTCAGTTCGCCCCATGATCTCGCCGATCTGGGCGTTACTCAGCCCCTCCCCAAATTTGAGGTGGAGCAACATTTGCCGCTCAGGATGCAGGGCCTCGATCGCCCGCCAGAGCGCTGATTCCTCTTCGTGGCTCTCGGTCACCCGGTCGGGGGCATCCCGCCGCCGACCGGGCAGTGGGAGATCGTCGAGGGCCACGACGCGCCGCCGGCTCTGGTCGCGGTGCCAGTTAGCGATCAGATTATGAGCAATACGGTACAACCAGGCCGAGAGCGGCGCGCCGCGATGGCGATAGCGCGGAAGCGAGGCGAGCGCTCGAAAGAAGACCCGCGCCGTCAGATCCTCGGCGTCGTGGTTGTTGCCGACCCGGTAATAGATATAGTTGTAGATACGATCCACGTAGAGCTCGTAGAGTTCGCCGAACGCGCCCGCCTCTCGCTTCGCGCGTTCGATGAGTTCAGCTTCGCGATCCTCGGCCACAAGGCCCTCCGCATCGCCCGCCGGGTCGCAACAAAAAAAACACCCGACCGGGTCAATGGTTACGCAATCTTTGCAAAATTTGGCCGACCGATCTGGCCCGAGACCGGGCCGGACAGGTCGGCCTCCTTACCTGATTCTGGCAACTGCCGAGTATATCAACTTTTGGCACGAAATTCAATTTTCCATCCGCTCGCCGCTCGTTGCGGCGCCCGCGTTTGTTAAGGAATGGTCGAGTCCGCGCCACAACTGCAAGGAGAGCACACTGACGTTACGGTCCAAATAGAGAGCGTCCCGGCCTCCTCTGTAAGGGACGCCGGGCAAGGGCGCAAGCTGAAATCACTCCTGACCTGCTCACTTCTTCAGCGACTCCCCACTCGGAAACGAGTCGTGGCCCGATTCTTGCGAGGTCAAAGGATGAAGGTACCGGCAGTACTGTTCCACTGACCATGCGCGTGGAACGCTGTGGACCGGATTTCGATCTAATCGAAGTGGCTTGCCAGCAATCCAGGCGCCAGGGAGTTTGTGGGCTGACGCAGTTGCGCCTTGACAATCTGCGAAGCTACTCCTGGTACAAAACGGAGCGGCAAAATGGACAAGAGCATCCTGGTGATCGAAGACGATGCTACGCTCCGGAACTTGCTCAGCGAGATTTTGGAGTTCGAAGGCTACCAGGTCATCACCGCCAGGGACGGGCTTGACGGATTGGAGAAACTCAAGGACAACCGGCCTGTGCTCATCCTGCTCGATTTGATGATGCCGAAGATGGATGGTATTACCTTCGTCGAGGAATTGGAACGCCGGGGACTCCACCCGATGATCCCTGTTATCATCCTCACAGCAGATCATCTCGCCCGCGAGAGGGTCAGCCGCGTCGAGCCCGAAGGCTACATCGAGAAGCCGATGGAGATTCGAACCCTGTTGGAGGAGATCACTCGCATCACACTCGATGCAGGGTAACCGTAACTTCGGTCCCCTGGAACGAGACAGGGGCGAGCGAGGGAGTGTTGATAATCCGATCAGGGCTACATGCTCCAGGAAAGCGGCCCCCGCTGGGGTGGCTTATGCCACAGGGTGGCGACACGACACGAGTTGACCGCGGACGAATTCAACACCGGGGCCGAATGCCAGGGCGACGAAAAACGCTGCGCCGGGCCACCGGCTCCCGCCTGGAATCGCTGATCAGCCCGCCAATGTGATCGCGCGACAACGGAGCTTCCGTTCCGGGAGTGACTCAGTTCGGGCCATCAGTGTCCCAGGCACCTTTGACCGGTTGAAGGTCCGATTCATTCTTCACAGCCCATCGCAGTCCGGCCAGCGTCAATCGAAGCGCCGCCCGGTGGGCCAACAATTGCCCCCGGAGTGCCTGGCGGCGTTCTCTTTGTTCGCCTAAGAGCCGTCGTTGTTCTGCGGCGATCTGGCAAAGTGCCCGGCTCAGCGAAAGCTGGGTGCGTAGGGTCTCGAGTAATGCATCGTACTCTGCATTCATCTGACGCCCTCATTCATCACGTGACGATCCATCGTTCCCGGTGTCCGTCAGTA
This sequence comes from Ardenticatenaceae bacterium, assembly GCA_027493995.1. Taxonomy (GTDB): domain Bacteria; phylum Chloroflexota; class Anaerolineae; order Ardenticatenales; family Ardenticatenaceae; genus DOUV01. Next base: position 1,291,429 of record JAOSJS010000001.1, read on the forward strand.
TCGCCAGCCACAGGGCGTGGAGTCGTCCCTCTTCCTGGTGGAGTCGGCGAAACTCCTCCAGGAGCGACCCCATCCGTGCAGCACCCGATAGAAGTTGCTGCAACTCCGCCTCCGCCATGAACGCCTGGTTCCACTTCATCCCTTCCCCTTCGTCTCAACTGCGGACCGTTTGCTCTGCAAACCAACGTTGACGCAACACGGCCTGCTGCTGATCAACTATGACACGCTGAAGCTCAACCATGAATTGCGTCACCAATTCCATTGCCTGCAGACGCGTGGCGATAAGTTGGTTGGTGGTTGCCGAGAGTTGTTCTCGCCACTCCTCTTGCTTCGGACTCACGGTACCAGCCACCTCTCGCATCCCGTGAGAGAGCCAGACAGCATTTTCGCTGCCAGAATGCGTCGGCCAGCCGGGAGACAAGGCACTTCTCGCCAGGGCCCTGGCGACCATCCCCGCCGGCGGCACGTCTTCTGCGCACACCTTCTCATCGCCCGGCTCCCGCTGGCAACCCGCCACTCATCCGGCTTCCTTCGACGAGGGCGGGAACATCGTCAGGCTGCGACGACCTGTGGAGCGCCATTTCTGCCAATTCCTACCTGGACGGGAGGAAAACAGTGAAGATGCTACCTTCCCCCTGGCGGCTCGTCACCTCCACCGTGCCTCCATGCAGGCCGATAATCTCTTTAACCAGGGAGAGACCCAACCCCAATCCCGGGCTGGGTCGGCCTGGGACAGTTTCGATCCGGTAGAAGCGGTTGAAGATCCGCTCCTGGTCCTCGGGAGCAATCCCAATCCCCTTGTCGGCGACGGCGAGGGCGACCTGTTCGTCCCGCCGCTCGAGCCGCACGGTGATCGTTCCACCGTGCGGGCTGTACTTGATAGCGTGGGGCAATGCTTTGGAGCCGGGCACATTTCATGCCAGAAGTCTTTTTGGTAGCTGTGATTGTACGGCTTTCAACCCGGCGTATCTACTCACTGCGCAGTTGAGCCGCCGGCCGCGGGCAATTGCCCCCTTCCCCGATCACACGCTCCTGAGCGAGTCAGGTGCGCCGCACCGCCTCCCGGCCGGGCGAGCAAGGGGTGCGCGTGTGGCTCAGCCGGTGTCTGGATCGCGAGCCAACCGCGAGCAGCGCTCTGCGGTTCGCTATACGGCCTGGCTCACTTTGGCTCACCTCGGGCGAAGTGAAGAAGAACGATGTGTTCATATTTCTGTAAAAGTGGCGTGTACGCGCCACTTTTACAGAAAGTGAGATACACCATCTGAAGAAGAAGGAGACGATCAAGTCGGAAAGCGACGCGGCCCCCTCCACGCCGCGCGAGCGCTGCGAACTTCCCTCGGGGCGACAACCACGGTTGGAGTACGAGGGCATTGTCACACAGCGGACCTGGTACTATAATTCTTGTAGCATATACAGGACCGAATCCAAAACGCAAGGATAGTTCTGTCGGTTGTTGCCCTTCTAAAAGCAATCCAATCCGGCGAGAAGGGATGTTCTGGTTTGAGCGAAGTGCGAGACTCTCAGTCTACGTTTGCACATACCGCCGAAGAAGAGTTCGGGCGACTGCTTGACTATTATGGAATTGAGTGGCAGTACGAACCGCACACATTCCCTCTGGCCTGGGACAACGCAGGCAACGTTACCGAAGCCTTCGCCCCGGATTTCTACCTTCCCCAGCAGGATCTTTACATCGAGTTGACGACGTTGCGGCCGCGGCTCAACAGCCGCAAGAATCGCAAGATTCGACGCCTGAAAGAACTATATCCGGACGTGAACATCAAGCTTCTGAAACGGCGCGACTTGCGGGCACTCATGCTCAAATACGGCCTGGATCATGCGGCCGAAAAGATTCAAGGCTCAGAGGCGCAGAAGGGAGACACGTGAAGGCATTGCCGCTGGAAGCGTACGAAGACTATCGAGCGACTATTCGTGAGATCCTGATCTCATCCGAGCAAATCGAGCAGTGTGTCTCTGAGATCGGATGGGCCATCTCTCAGGACTACGCCGGGCGCATGCCGTTGTTGGTGGGCGTGCTCAAGGGAGTCGTCCCGTTCATGGCCGATCTCCTCAGAGCGATCACAATCGCAGTTGAGGTCGATTTCATGGCGATCTCCAGCTACTCGCCGGAGATGCGCCACCGCGGCGCCGTTCGGGTCGAGAAAGACCTGGAGACGTCCATCGCCGGTCGCCATGTTCTTTTCATCGAGGATGTGATCGATACTGGACTGACCTTAAACTATCTGTTACGCAATCTCCGCGCGCGTGAACCGGCGAGCCTGGAAGTCTGCACGCTTTTCAATAAGCCCCACCACCGCTTGATCGATATTCGGCTCAAATACAAGGGCTTCGATCTGCCCGATCGCTTTGTCGTCGGGTACGGCCTGGATTACCGCGAGAAGTACCGCAACCTCCCGTTTGTAGGACTCCTCGATCCGCAAGTACTGCAAGGTGGGACGAATAGTTGAGAAGCGACGCCCGGCATGGCGCAAAACGGTGCATTACACGTTCCGAAGTGCGACGCAGAGACGTCCCCGTGCACTACCACTCCAACCCGGGCGAAAAGAAAACGCGCGCCCAGCACGAGCAGGCGCGCGCTCCTCTCAAAAATGGGAGCCCCAACTAACCTTCCGGTTCTTCCACCGTTCCCCGAGCTTCCTCATCGAGCTGACTTGCCTGACGCTCATCAACTCAACGATCTGCTCGGTGGTCTCCCGCGGCTCCACTTTTCGAGCGTTCCACCTGTGTCTCTTCCGAAGAAGCTACACCTTATGGTACACTGTCAAAGCTTCATCACCTTGGGAACCCGCTCGCTTTGGCCTCGTTCAATCCTCTTTGAGTGGTTAACCCACCCAGAGTCCCAAATCTGGCCTCTGCGCCAATGGAATCGCCTTCCAATTTGTTGGGGCTTCCCTCCCCTTCAGAAAGTGGCCTCTATGCGAAGCCTCTTCCCTCCAGGCACTTGTATCATACCTCACTTCGGACCCGATGTCAACATCCTCTATTTTGAATTTATAATGTGCGACATTTTATCGATATATTCCTTCATCATTGTGACGTTTTTTAACCGATTATAGGTACTGCACCGGCCAGCACCCGGAACCAGACGCTTGGCGATCCGCCGATGGTCCGCTAAAATTTATACCCTCCCCTCACGCTCAGGAGAACCTCATGGCCGTTGATTCGATCCAGACCTTACTCACCCATGCACCCGTGCAAGCCGCGCGTGAGCGCTTCGTGGCAAGCCGCGACGAGATCATCGAACACGCCATCACGATCCAGCAAATCCCGGCCCCCACAGGCGCCGAGGGTGAACGCGCCGCCTGGGTCTGTTCTCGGTTCGAGCAACTCTGCCTGGCGGACGTGAGGCGCGATGCGCTCGGCAATGTCTACGCTCGCCGGCCGGGCCGCGCCGGCCACCCGGCTGTCATCGTGGCCGCCCACCTGGACACGGTGTTCTCCGCCGAAACTGATTTGAGGGTGCGCCGCGACCGGGCCACCGGTCGAATCTACGGTCCGGGCCTGGGCGACAACAGCCTCGGCGTGGCTGGGCTCCTCGTGCTGGCCGAGGTGATGCAGGATCTCGCCATTCCCACGCCCGGCGATGTCTGGTTCGTGGCGGATGTCGGCGAGGAAGGCCTGGGAAATTTGCGTGGCATGTGCGCGGTCACCAACGCTCTCGGCGACCAGGTCAGCGCCGTCATTGCTGTGGAGGGCGGCGGCTTCGGCATGATCTGCCACCAGGGAATCGGCGTGCGCCGGCTGCGAATTGAGGTCCGGACCCCCGGTGGCCATGCCTGGTCGGATTTCGGCGTGCCGAGCGCGGTGCACACACTGCTGCGCCTGGGTGCGGCCCTGACGGAGATGCAGATCCCGCCCGCACCGATGACTACCTTCAATATCGGCATCATTTCGGGCGGTACCACCATCAACACGATCGCCCACGAGGCCCACCTGCTGCTCGATCTCCGGTCGGAGGCCACACCGGCCCTGAACGCGCTCGAGGAGCAAACCTACCGCATCGTGGCCGGGGCGCGCCGCCAGGCCGCCGATGGGGTAGAGATCGAAATCGAGCAGATCGGCAATCGCCCTAGCGGTCACATTCCCCGCGACCATGCGCTGACCCGCCTGGCCACGGCAGCGTTGGAAGCCGTGGAGATCCCCACCGATCAGATCGGGTACCGCTCCGGCAGTACCGATGCCAACATTCCCCTGAGCCGGGGAATCCCGGCCCTCTGCCTGGGCCTGACCGACACCTACAACGCCCACCGCACCGACGAATTCATCGAACCGACACGCCTGCCGCAAGGGCTCACTCAGTTGCTTCTCGTGGTCCTGGCTGCAGCGGGCGGCCTGATGGAAGAGTAGGTTGCTCAATTGGTTGCGTTGCGGCGCGGCGCACCTCGCTTCCTGTGGAGCGCCAGGCGGCCAGGATGGCAGGTGCGTCGCACCTTCGCGGAAGGTCCCTCGACATCCTGGCGTGCGCCCGCTGCCGAACCCGGGCGCGTCGCACTTTGAGAATTGAACCGCCCTGCTCCCAACCGCTTCAGACCGTGACCCTTTAAGAAAGTGATAGAATCAGCGCGTATGCGAGAGAAAGAATCCCGCGAGCCATCAGCGGACAGGATGGTCGCCAGGCCCCACCCGGAATCCGTCATCCGCACGACCGGTGGGCGCATCGTGGATTTGAAGGTGCACCGCTGCCTGTGGAGCGGTACCTACCCCGAGAACTCGTTGCCTGCCATCGAGGAGTGCTACCGCGAGGCGGTCGCCCGAGTCGAGATCGACGTGTGTATGCTGCGCGACGCCGACTTCCTGGTAATCCACGATCTCGAGCGAGGCGACTCGACGAACGGGAGCGGACCTGTGGGCGACCGCACCCGTCGCGAGGCCCAGTCGCTGCGGATCCTGTGGGATGACCGGCTCTCCACTGAGCGCCCGCCCCTGTTCAGCGAGATGGCCGGGTTGATCCGCGAGCAGGCATCCCCCACGCTGATGGAGCTCGACCTGCAAGAGGTCCGGCCGATACCCTGGCCGCGTGTCGAAGAGCTGGTACGCCTCGTCGAGCCGGTGAAGGAGCGCGTCGTCTTCAACAGTCAGGCCGACTGGAACCTGCGCCGCCTGTTGCACGTGGACTCGACGCTTCCGATGGGCTTCGACCCTGCTGCGTACCTGGACTGGGTGCCAGAGGGATGGGAATCAGAAAGCGCGGGCCTGCCCCGTGGCGCCTATAACTACCTCGACGCACACTGGCTGGCCGCTGCGCGGCTTACGCCCGTGGCCGACTACCTGGCAGACCGGCTGGGTGGCATCCTGCGGCTGGTGCCCGGCGCCCGTGAGGTGCACTTCCGGCTGGCGGCTTTCGAGCGAATTCTGGACGATGGCGTGGCCAACGCCGCTGACCTCTTCCACCGCCACGGCATGTTGCTGGATGTCTGGACGCTTGACGCGGGCACGCCCCGCTGGCGGGAGCGCCTTGCCCGCGCGCTCACCGCCAGGGTAGATGTGGTCACCACCAATACCCCGCGCGCCCTCTCCGCCGCTGCCCGCGAGGACCTCTCCCACCACCCGGCCTCTGAAGCCTGAGTTTGCTCATCAGGCAGCAACAGGAGGGGTGAAGCGTGCTTCGGGTGCCCCACCCCTTTCAATTCACAGCCTTTCTCTCTTCGTTTCCGCGGTTCCTTGCCAGGAGAGCCGGTCTTAGTTGATGGTGACGGTGCTGCCGTTGGGGCCTTTGATCACGTCGATCCGCACGGGGAAGGCGTCCTTGAGCTCATCCAGGTGGGTGATGACCAGGATGCGCTCGAAGTCGTGCTGGACGGCCGTAATCGCTTCGACCAACCGCTCACGGCCCTGCGCGTCCTGGGTTCCAAAGCCCTCGTCCATCACCAGGGTTTGGAGCCGGGCCCCGGCCCGCCGTGCCAGGAGCTTGCTGAGCGCGATCCGCAATGCGAAATTGATGCGGAAGGCTTCACCCCCACTGAAAAGCTCGTAGGGACGCTCCCCCTGCTCGTCCGCAATGATGATGTCGAGGGTTTCGATGGGCGTATCGGTCGTTTTGCCCTCGCGCTGAGTCTCGATCCGAACGCTCATGCGACCGTCGCTCATCCGCGCCAGCAGCGCGTTGGCCTCGTCCTCGATCTCGGGGATCGCCGTCTCGATCAGCATGGCCTGGATGCCACGCTTGCTGAAAGCGTACTGGAGCTGAGTGAAGATGGTGCGCTCCTCAGTCCAGGCGTCCAGCTCACGGAGCTTCTCGGGGAGCTTGGCGGCCTGCTGCTCGGCGAACTCAAGCCGCTGCCGGGCGGCACCCAGCCGCCGCTGAGCCTCGGTGGCCTGCCGCTGGAGATCGGTGACCAGGGCCAATTGTTCCTCGGCCTGGCGGGCCAGTTCGGCGCGCCGGGCGAGCATGTGGCGGAGGTCGGCGATCTCGGCCTGAATCTGGCCCAGGCGAGCCTGCCAGACGCCAACCTGCTGCTGGAGCGCCCCAACCATCGTCTGTTCGTCGTTACGGCGCTCGCGGGCGACGCAGAGTTCGTTGTGCTCGCCGTCGAAAGCCTGTAGCGCGCGCGCGCGCTGGCGAGCCTGCTCGTGCAGCGCGCGATTGTAGCCCAGCGCCGCGACGGTCTGATCCAACTGGGCCAGGCGCTCCTGGATATCGAGCGCGTAGTCTTTCGCAGCCAGGCGTTGATGGAGCGCCACCGCGCTCTGCTCGGCACGCTCGAGGTCGAGCGCGGCCCGGCCGGCCTCGGTGAGGGCCTGCTCAAGACGCGCGACCTGGCCTTGCCAGTGACCGAGTTGGCGCAGCCGCCCCTCGGCCTCTTCAACGATACGCACGCGCCGGCTGATCTCGTCGCTCAGCGCCTGCATTCGGGCCCAGTTCTGGCGGTAGCGATTGCCGAGCTCAGTCCCCTCACGCTGCACGTCTTTGAGCACCTCATCCCGGTGCTCGGGCGAGAGCGGCTGGCGGCAGACCGGGCAGAGAACGCCCTCTTCATGCTCGAGCAGATCGAGACGCTCGCGCAGGCTGTTCATCAGTTCCTTCAAGTGGCTGTTTTCCTGGGCGCGGGCGGCGGACTCCTCTCGGGCCTGCTGGAGGTCGAGGAGTTGGCGCTGGTGCTCGCGCTGGAGACTCTCGAGGTGGGCCAGTTCGGCCTGCGCCTGCGTGAGGGCAGTGCGCATCTCATCCACTCGCAGGGCGCGCGGGCGCAGATCGGTGGCAGTCCGCTCAGCCACCTTCAACTCACTCTCGAGTTGGGCGCGCGCCGCGTCGAGCGCGCGTTGAACGGTGCCCTGCTCGCTCTGGAGCGCCATGAGTTGCTGGGTGACCTCGCCCCAATGCTCGAGCTCCCGCCTGGCGGCGAGTAACTGCTCGTAGCCGGCTTCGATGGCATCGGTGCGCACCAGGAGGTCATCGTAGCGCCGGATCCGCGCCTGGCGCTCAGCGATCCGGCGCTGGAGGTCGAGCATCTGGTGCTCGGCATCGGTGGCCTGACGCTCGGCCTCGGTCAACTGTTCGGCCTTCAAGTCAAGTTCGCGCTTGTGCTCGTAGAGCACACGCAGGCTGGTCTCCTCCGCCCGCAGCCGCTGGCCCAGCCCATTCGCCGCACTCTCGCTGGTAATAACGACCTGTTCGAGCTCGGGGATCGCCTCTGTCCAACGCTTGATTTCCTCCAGTTCGTGCTCGACTGCCTCGCGTTCCTGCTCGGCTGCGCGCGCTTTCTCGCGAGCCCGCTCGGCGTACGTGTCGTAGATGGTTAGCCTCAGGATGTCCCCGAGGATCTGCTTGCGCTCAGCGGGCCGCCGGGTCGTGAACTCGTCGGCCCGCCCCTGGAGCAGGAACGCCGAGTTCACGAAGGTATCGTAGTCAAGCCGAAGGAGGTCGATGATCTTCTGCTGTGTCTCGCGGATGGCCGGCTCGCTCAAGGGCACAAAGAAGCTGTTGCGACGGACCTGCAACTCGAGCACCGAACTGCCGCGCCCCCTGGTGGAGCGCTTGCGGATGATGCGATAGCGGTCGCGGCCGAGGTCAAACTCGAAGTGGACCTCCATCTCGCTCTCGCCGCGACTGATCAGGTCATCGTCCCGCCTGGCGCGGGCCTTGCCCCACAGGGCCCAGGTCATGGCATCGAGCAACGCCGATTTGCCGTGGCCGTTATCGCCGGTCAGACAGGCCAGATGGATGCCGCTAAAATCAATCGCTCCATTGCTGCCGCGGTAGCTCATGAAGTTCCGAAGCTGGAGCTTGACGGGGACCATGCCCTACCTCGAAGAAAAGGCCGCCGGTGGCGACCTGGCAGGATAGCGCTCAGATCCGATGCGCAAGCCGCGCTGGCGGCGGGGAAGCAAAAGGGTGCAATGCGGCTGCTATTGTACCATGGCGAGAGGAGAAGAACAATCTTTCGACAGGCCAGAGGAGGCCACGCCAGGAGCGGTGGAAAGAAAGAGCGCTCCGGTGAGGAGCGCTCCGATAAGACGACCGGGTGTCCTAGTAGCGGTCGCGGCTCCGGCGGCGCTCGCCGTACCCACCGCCGCCCCCACGCCCACCCTCGCTCCGCGGGGCGCGCGGACGGGCGATATTGACGGTCAACTGGCGGTTCTCATAGGGCTTGCCATCGAACTTGCGAATGGCTTCGTCGGCGTTTTGTTGGTCCTCCATCTCAACGAAGCCAAACCCGCGTGATCGACCGGTATCCCGGTCGGTAATAACTTGAGCTGAGACGACTTCGCCAGCCTGCGAGAAGAGACGTTGCAGGTCTTCATCGGTCGTGTTATAGGGTAGGTTACCCACGTACAACCTGACAGACATCCAAAGAGTTCCTTTCGACCCAGTGGGCCATCTGACGCAAACAAGCGGACGAGGACTGGCTGGACGTCACGGACGAGAGGAACGATGGTCCAGCTACCGACAAATGGAAGTACGCTTCACCTCTTACTCTTCGTCCCACTCCTCCTCGTCGTCCCACTCTTCGTCCCACTCGTCGTCATCGTGGGCGTGTCCATGGGCCAACTCCTCTTCCGTCGGTGGGCGCAGACTGCGGACGGTCACATCGAAGTGCAACGTCTCGCCAGCAAGGGGGTGGTTGAAGTCTACCACGACCTCGTTACGATCGACGCTGACGACGTAAACAGGTACCGGCTCGTCGTCCTCGTCCGTCTGCACATAGATTTCCATGCCCTCTTCTAACTCGAAATCACGCGGAAACTCGGAGCGGGGCATGGCCATTTCACTACCCTCTTCGCGCTCACCGAATCCCTCTTCAGGCGAGACGACGACGTGTTTGCTGTCGCCAACGTGCAGGCCGTAGAGCGCCTTTTCCAGCCCTTCGACCACCTCCCCGGCACCCTGAAGAATCTCAAGAGGTTCCTCCCCTTCAGTCGTATCAACCACCTCACCATCGGACAGGGTCATTACATAGTCAATACCAACGACGAGGCCGTCTCGGACTTTTTCTTCGGCCATACAAATTGACTCCTTTGTGGGGAATTTGTGGGGATCAGGTGACCTCACAAGTGAAGTAGCAGCAGAATTCGTGCCGCTGGGATTGCCGAGACCGAGAGGCACTCATCCCTCGCGGGGAGGTGTCAGCATCAAAACAGCCGCCGGTTCGTCAACTCCCGGGCGGCTGCTCGATGATGCCGGGCACCGTGCCGTGGCCGTCCACTGTCACACCTCACATCCTAGCGAAGTTTGAGACGAATTGCAACCCCCGCCAGGTGAAAAGGCGCCCGATCATCCCGCCACTCGTAGAGGTCCCGCGAATATCACCGGACGGATCGTCTGTCGCAGACCGGGGAGGTACTCGTCGAAGGCCGACCGGTTGAACCGGAACACCGGTCAAGTCGTCGCCGGAGGCGCATGATCGGAGACTTCCGAAGTCTGACGCCTTGACCGGCGCTTTGGGCCTCGGCCGGACCTGGCGGAGCGATCCGCCACATGCCGGCCACGGGTGAACTCATACTCGGCCCCGGAGCGGAAGTATGGCCCCGCACCGGCCGCCCACTGGAAGCGCGAACCAGGAGATGCTCGCCAAATTGCTCCAGCGCGAGCAGGCCAGGCTGTTCCTCGGCCCGCCGCACGGCCGTCTCATCGGCGAGCGAGGCAGCGCTCAGCACCTGTCCTGCTCTCGTGGCGTTGGACTAGCGGATAGCCTGGGCGAGCAGGCCGACCAGCGCCCCGCCCAAGATCAACCAGACAGTCTCCACTTTCCGCTGCAGGAGAGCCGCCAGCGCCACAAGCGCCACCAGGGCGGTCAGTAGATCGGTCAAGGCGGCCAGTGCCAGGCGGGCCAGCGTCACCACCAGCAGCGCCACGACGGCGGCGGTCACCGCATCCAGAAAGAGGCGCGCCTGGGGCGAGCGGCGCAGCCTGGGCAACAGCGGCCCCATTGAGAAGACGATGACGAATGAGGGCAGGAAAATTGCCACGGTGGCGACCAGCGCGCCCTGCCAGCCGGCCACGAGATAGCCAACGAAGGTGGCGGTGGTCAGGACGGGGCCCGGGGTCATCTGGCCGATGGCGATGGCGTCGAGAAGCTGCGAGTGGGTCAGCCAGCCAAAGCTGTTGACGAGGTCGCGCTCCAGGTAGGCAATCAGCAGATAGCCACTCCCGAACAGAAGCGCACCGACCTTGAGGAAGAAGAGCGCCAGTTGCCAAAGCCGCCTGTCGGCGGCGAGAGCACTCATGGGAGTGAGCACGGGCAGAACGAGGAGGGCTGCCATACCGGGCCAGGCCACCCGCGCGAGGAGCAGGCCGGCGGCGCCAGAGGCGAAGATGATCAAGACCTCGTCGACACCGGCCAGCGCGGCCACCAACGCCGCCCCGGCCAGCACCTGGACCCGCCAACTCTTGAGGCTGCTCCTGGCCAGGCGCCAGGTGACGGCGGCGATAACCGCGACGACAACCGGCTTGATCCCGTAGAGGACCGCCGTCGCTGTGGGCAGGCTCCCATAGCGGGTGTAGAGCAGACTCAGCAACAACACAAAAACGGTCGCCGGGCCGATGAAGGCCGTACCGCTGAGCAAGGCGCCGCGCCAGCCGTTGGCGACGTAGCCGATGTGGATGGCCATTTCAGTCGAGTTCGGCCCGGGCACGAGATTGGTAGCTGCCAGCATGTCCATGAAATGCTCGCGGCTGAGCCAGCCCCGGCGGGTCACAACCTCTTCCTCCATCAGGGCGATGTGCGCGGCCGGACCGCCGAAGCCGATCACCCCGAGCTTGAAGAAGAGGCGGCCCAGCTCGGCGAGCGATGCCACGGGGGGAGTGGTCTGCTCAGGCATTCAACGCCCCACTGCTGACCAGTGCTTGGCAATACGATGAGGACAGTTGCGTGTGGTCGTCGGCACGGGAGACGAACCTCAACGTCGAGGGCAACAAGCGTACTCGCCATTGTCATCGAGATGCTCGCAATCGGCAACTCAACCTTCCGAAGCCAGGGCCAGACCGCCGCGAGGGTTGGGAGCGCAATTTTGCTTGCCAATCTCTGCGCAGGGTGATATGCTCATTCCACAACGCAGTCCTTGTCACAAAGGAGTGAGCCAGGTATGGCTGAGACGAATTATCGAGTCGAGCGCGACTCAATGGGCGAGGTGCGTGTGCCGGCCACGGCGCTCTATGGCGCCCAAACCCAGCGAGCCGTTGAGAACTTTCCGATCAGCGGCCTCACGTTCGGCCGTTCGTTCATCGGTGCTTTGGGGCTGATCAAGGCCGCCGCCGCCGAGGTCAACCGCGACCTGGGATTGCTCGATCCAGCCATGGCCGCCTGGATCCGCCAGGCAGCCATGGAGGTCGCTGAGGGGCACCACGACAATCAGTTCCCGATTGACATCTTCCAGACGGGTTCCGGCACCTCAACCAACATGAACGCCAACGAGGTCATCGCCCGGCTGGCGAGTCAGTCCGGTGACGGCGCCAGAGTGCACCCCAACGACGACGTCAACATGGGGCAGTCGTCGAACGATGTCATTCCCGCCACGATCCACGTGGCGGCGACGCTCGACGTGGTCGAGCGGCTCGTTCCCGCCCTGCGGCATCTGCACGAGACGCTGGTCGCCAAAGCGCAGGCAACCGATGATGTGGTCAAGACCGGCCGGACCCACCTCATGGATGCGATGCCGATCCGCATGAGCCAGGAGATCAGCGGCTGGGCCAGCCAGATCGCCCATGGCATTGCGCGGCTGGAAACCACACTGCCGCGTACCAGCGAGTTGGCCCTCGGCGGGACAGCCGTCGGGACGGGGATCAATGCCCATCCGGAGTTTGGCCCACGGATCGCCGCGCGGCTGAGCGAGATGACCGGCGTCCACTTCAGCGAGGCCGAGAATCACTTTGAGGCCCAGGCAACGCAGGACGCCGCCGTCGAGCTGAGCGGCCAGCTCAAAACAATCGCGGTCTCCTTGATAAAGATTGCCAACGATCTGCGTTGGATGAACTCCGGCCCCCAGGCCGGCCTGGGCGAGATCGTGTTGCCGGCCCTCCAGCCGGGCAGCTCGATCATGCCCGGGAAGATCAATCCGGTCATCGCGGAGGCCACGATGATGGTGGCAGCCCAGGTCATCGGCAACGATACGAGCATCACGGTGGCAGCCGGCCATGGGAATTTCGAGCTGAACGTGATGCTGCCGGTCATCGCGCACAACCTGCTCCAGAGTCTCGAGATCCTCGCCAATGCTGCCGTCGTGCTGGCCGACAAGGCCCTCAAAGGGTTCACGGTCAATCGCGAGCAGGTCGCCGAGGTGGTCGAGAAGAACCCCATCATGGTGACGGCGCTCAACCCGATCATCGGCTACGAGAAGGGCGCCAAGATCGCCAGGCAGGCCTACGCCGAGGGACGCCGGGTCAAGGAGGTCGCCGCCGAGCAGACCGACCTGACGCGCGAGGAACTCGACCGGCTCCTGGACCCCCGCGAATTGACCCTCGGGGGAATCAAAGGGGGCGGGAGGTGAACGAGGTGCGACGCACCTCAGTGTTATGTTGTCCGTACCGCCTCACACGACAACCCTGACCCAAGCTTTCTGGAGGTGTCGTGCCTGACATCACCGTCTTTGCCCCTGCGACGGTCGCGAACGTCGGCCCCGGCTTCGACGTGTTGGGCTGCGCCGTCTCAGGCATGGGCGATTGGGTGACCGCGCGCCTGATCGAGATGCCCGGGGTCCACATCGAGGCGGTGGAAGGCGATGCCGGGCGCCTGCCACGGGAGGCCACTCGCAACACGGCGGGTATCGCCGCCTTGGAAACCCTGAGACTGCTCGAGGTACGCAACGCGGGCGTGGCGCTGCGGCTCCGCAAGGGGCTTCCACTCGGCAGTGGCCTTGGCAGTAGCGGCGCCAGCGCTGCGGCCGCGACCTGGGCGACCAACCTGCTCTTCGGCGCGCCGCTGAGCAAGCACGATTTGCTCCCGGCCGGGCTGGCGGCCGAGGCCACCGTGAGCGGCTGGCACGCCGACAACGTCGGCCCCTCACTGCTGGGCGGGTTCATCCTGATTCGCTCGTACGACCCGCTCGAGTTGATCGAATTGCCCTCTCCCCACTCAATCGTCTTTGTCCTGGTCCACCCCGATTTTGAGCTGCCGACACGCAAGGCGCGCGAAGCAGTTCCCGAAACCATCTCGCTGGCCCAACACGTCGCCAACAGCGGCAACCTCGCCGCGCTGATGGCGGCGCTGTTCGGCGGCAACGTCCGCTTGCTGGGCAAGGCGATCAGCGACGTGATCGTCGAACCGGCGCGTGCCCCGCTGATCCCGGGCTTCGCCGCCGTCAAAGCGGCGGCGCTGGCCGCAGGCGCGTACGGCTGTTCGATCAGCGGCGCCGGCCCCACGATCTTTGCCATCACCGACGATATCCAGAGCGCCCCGATGATTAGCGCGGCGATGATTGACGCCTTCGGCCAGGCGGGGCTGATTGCCAGCTCGGTCATCTCGCATGTGGACATGGATGGCGCCCGCGCCGTGGCACCACCGGCCTGACACCCCCACCAGCCGGGCATAGCATGATTGATCCGCGGTTCCTCCAGGTTCTCCACACGATTCACGAGCGACTGTCCGACAACGCGGTGAGTTGGGCCCTCACCGGCAGTCTCGGATTCGCACTACAAGGAGTGCCGGTCGAGCCCCACGACATCGACATTCAAACCGACGAGGTGGGCGCGTACGCCATCGAGGAGCGCTTGTCCGAGTGGGTCAGCAGCCGGGTGAACTTCTCTTCAACCGAGCGGATCCGTTCTCACTTTGGGGCTCTGACGATCGGCGGGATCAGAGTGGAGATCATGGGAGCGATCCAGAAGCGGCTCGAAGATGGCACGTGGGAGGATCCGCTCGATCTTGCCTGCCACAAGCGGATCCTGGAGGTTGAGGGCATGCGGGTGCCCGTCTTGTCGCTCGAGTACGAGGTCCAGGCCTATCGGAAGCTCGGCCGGTTCGAGCGCGCCGCGCTGCTGGAGGAGTGGTTGCGACGCGACGCCGATCGTCGGGTCAGCGCAGCCTCTGAGAGCGCATAGCCTCTTGTGCGCCGCCGGTCACACATGCAAGCCCCTCTGCCCACCCCCTGCAGAGCAACAGCCCGCGGGGGTGGCTTTCGGCCCGGAGAGGAAATCCGTGATGTCGATTGAATCGGAGCAAGACCTTCGAGGTCTCGCACGAATCGGGAAGATCGTTGGGCTCACACTCCGAGAGATGAAGATGCGCCTCAGGCCAGGACTCACGACCGGCGAACTCGACGAGGTCGGCGCCAGGATTCTTGCGAAGCACGGGGCGCGGCCGGCACCGCAGCGTCTCTACGGGTTCCCAGGTGCGACCTGCATCAGTGTGAACGACGAAGCCGTGCACGGGATTCCCGGCGGACGGATCCTCCGTGCGGGTGACCTGGTCAAGATCGATGTGACAGCCGAGTTGGACGGCTACATTGCCGATGCCGCGCTCACCGTTGCCCTGCCCCCGGTGTCCGCGACGAAACGCAAACTCCGCGATTGCGCGAAATCGGCGCTGCGCGAGGCCATCGCCGTCGCCCGGGCCGGCTGTCCGATCTACGAAATCGGGAAGGCCGTGGAAACCGAGGTGCGCCGGCACGGGTTTGCGGTCATCCCCGAGTTGAGCGGTCACGGGGTTGGCCGGGCCATCCACGAAGAGCCGCCCGTGCCGAATTTTGCCGACCGCCGGGTCAGCCAGCGCCTCACCGAGGGCCTCGTCATCACCATCGAACCAATCATCGCCGCAGGCTCAGGGCGCGTCGTCATCGGTACTGATGGATGGACGGTGAGAACTGGCGACGGCAGCCTGGCGGCCCACTACGAACACACCGTCGTGATCACACGAGATCGCCCGATCGTGCTGACTGTTTGCTGAAGCCTCCGCCTGACGCTCGCGCAGGCGCGGATGATCGCCAACCATACGGTCTATGATCTGCCGGGAGCGCCGTCATTAGGGAGCAGACAGTCGAAGAGGCGCTTCTCTTTTCCGTCTCGATGAAGTTATGTATACTTGTAGCGCTGATACTGGGATTGACAGGGACCGTGGTCGCCCGTATTCTTGCCCGCGGTTGCTCAGGCAGTGCAGGCCACCATGTTCGACCCGGCAAAGATTCGCTTTCGAAGGTTACGTGCATCGGACTTGGAGTTGATGCACACATGGCTCAACACGGACCCCGTGATGCGGTGGTACGGCAACAAGCCGTGCTCCTATGATGAAGTGGTCCAGGAGTACGTCCCCTCCATCAACGGACAACAGCCCACGGACCCGTTCCTCATCCTGTATGAAGAGATCCCGATCGGCTATATTCAAACCTACAAGATCGCGGATTATCCGGACTACAGCCGATACGTCCAGGTGGACGAAGACGCCGCCGGCCTGGATCTGTTCATCGGCGAGGCGCAGTACATCCACAGAGGCCTCGGCAGCCTGGTTTTGACCAGGTTCTTGCGTGAGATCGTCTTCCAGGGCAGCGACACCGTCAGTTGCCTGGTGGGTCCCGAACCGCAGAACACGGTCGCCATCAAAGCTTACGAGAAGGTCGGCTTCCGGTATCTGAAGACGATTCAACTCCCGGATAAAGCGGAGCCGGAGTCCCTGATGCGGATCGCCAGGGAAGATGTCCTGGGCGGGTGATCAGGCGAGTGGATCGCCGTGGGGCTGGTTTCCGGAGCGCAGCGCTCCATTTGCCGCCGGTGTTCTTCGCGTCAAACGACCGCCCCAACGCCAGCTCGGCCACGAACGGGCACCGCGATGCCTTCCAGACGCCTCGCCTGAGATGCCATCCGAATCACTGGCCGAGTTGCGAGTCGAACAGGATTTGACCGGGACGACGCCGATGTTGGCTAACGTTTCATCCTCACACGTGTGCCCGTTCCCGTCTCGAGGCACACGCCGATACGCTCACCTGGAAAGGAACGGACGGTGCCCATAACCGTTGAACCAATCCGCGACACGTTCTGGAACGTGCCCCACTGGGCCGAGATCGCTCTCTATACCACAATGGCGGTCGCCACGTTGGCGATGCTCTACGGCCTCTACCGTCGCCTCAGCCTCTACCGCCAGGGCCAGCCGGAGTGGCGCTTCGATCACCTGCCCGAGCGCGTTGGCCGGGTGCTGGTCTATGCGCTTGGCCAGCTCCGCCTGGCGCGGCAGAGCTACCCCGGCTTCATGCACCTCTTCATGTTCTGGTCGTTCCTGGTGCTCCTGCTGGGGACTACACTTGCCACCGTTGACAACGACATCACCCTGCCCTTCCTGCACTTCAAGCTCCTCAAGGGCACCTTTTACCTGACCTATGAGACCGTTCTGGATATCTTCGGCCTGCTCTTCCTTGTCGGGTTAGGAATGGGGTGGTACCGCCGCTACGTGAAGGGCAGCGTGCGCCTGGGTTACGACTGGGGCTGGTCGTTCACGCTCGGCTCGCTCTTCCTGATCAACCTGACCGGCTTTGTGGTCGAGGCCTTCCGCATTGCCGTGGTTCGGCCGTGGTGGCAGCTCTACTCGCCCGTGGGCTACGTCTTCAGCCTGCTGTTTACCGGCGCGGGCATGAGCGAGGCCGCCATGCGCGCGACCCACCTCTTCTTCTGGCTCGCTCACTTCGCACTGGTCGGTCTCTTTCTGGCGGCGATCCCCTACACGCCGCTGATGCACATCCTGACCAGCCCTCTCAACATCTTTTTCAGCCGCCTGGGCGGCCACCCCCAGGCCCTCAAGCCGATCCCCGACCTGGAGCAACGCGAAAGCTGGGGGGTGGGCCGGCTCAGCGATTTCTCCTGGAAGCAGCTTCTCGACTTCGACGCCTGCACCGAGTGTGGACGCTGCCAGATAGCCTGCCCGGCCTGGAACGCCGGGACACCCCTCAACCCCAAACGGGTCGTCCTCGACCTGCGCAACCACATGTTGGCGACGGGAGGCCTCCCTTCCAGCCAGATCGGCGGCTTCAGCGACGGCGACTTCAATGAGCAGGCCCGGCTCGGCCAGGAGTTGGTCGGGTGCGTCATCAAGGACGAGACGCTGTGGGCCTGTACCACCTGCCGGGCCTGCGTCTACGAGTGCCCGGTCTTCATCGAACACGTGGACTCGATCGTGGACATGCGCCGCCACCTGGTGATGACCGAAGGGCGCATGCCCGATACGGTCAGCCAGGGTCTGCGCAACCTGGAACGCGCCGGCAACCCCTGGGGCTACGCGCCCGAGGACCGCGCCAGGTGGGCCGACGGCCTCAACGTGCCGGTCCTGGAGGACCAGGAGGTCGAATACCTCTACTGGGTGGGCTGCGCCGCCAGCTACGACCAGCGCAACCAGCGGATCGCGCGCGCCTTCGTCAGGCTGATGGAGGCCGCCGGGGTGGACTACGCCGTCCTGGGGAGTGAGGAGAGTTGCAACGGCGACCCCGCCCGCCGGCTCGGCAACGAGTATCTCTTCAAGGTCATCGCCGAGAATAACATCGAGATCCTCAACAGCAAGAAGTTCAAGAAGATCGTGACGGCCTGCCCGCACTGCTTCAACATCCTGGGCAACGAGTACGAGCCCTTCGGCGGCCGGTACGAGGTGATCCACCACAGCCAACTGCTGGCCGAGCTGGTGGCGAGCGGCCGGATCACGGCTAGCCGGCATGTGGACGAGATCATCACCTTCCACGATTCCTGCTATCTCGGGCGCTACAACGGGGTCTTCGACGCGCCGCGCGAGATTCTGGCGAGCGTTCCGGGCGTGGAGCTGCGGGAGATGCCGCGTAGCCGCGAGCGCGGCCTCTGTTGCGGCGGGGGTGGCGGCGGGATGTGGGTGGAAATCCACGGCGAGCGGCGGATCAACGAGATCCGCCTGCGCGAGGCTCAGAGCGTCAACCCGAACACCGTCGCCTCAGCCTGCCCCTTCTGCATGTTCATGTTTGATCTCGGGGTGAAGGTGATCGGGATAGATGAGGACGTCGAGCTCAAGGACGTGGCCGAGGTGCTGGCCGAGTCGGCCCTGGGCCCGGACGGCGCGGGGAGATAAGCGAGGCGCGTCAGCTATCCGCCGCCAACCGGCGCCGGCAGGACCGAACCAACCAACCGCACCAGCCCACCGCCCGCCGGGATAGCGTATCTCTCTGATCCTGGTGGCGAACTGGTGCGAGTAGCGGGGTGCCTGTTTGGAGTGCGCGCGGTTGCCCCTTTCAAAATTCATCCGCCCCCCAGCGTGCCCGGAGGGGCACGCCCGGCCGCAGGCCTCCAGCCGCGGTTTCAACCGCCGGGCGGCTTTTGCAGAAATATGAACACAGCACCGCCCGCCAGCGGCGATTTCTCGCTGCGCCGGCGGGCGGTGCTCTGTGACCTGCATTCGCCTAGCGCCTGCGCAGGCGCTGGCGGGTTTCGCCCTCACGCTCGAACTCGACGTCCACGCCCGCCTCGTTAGTGCCGACAGCCGCCCGGAGAAGCGCGATGAGCTGCGGACTGGCACCGCGCGTTTCCAGCATCTCGATGGTGGTTGGGTTGATCCAGTAATCATGATCGTCGAGGCCCTCTTCCTCGAGGTTGGCCTGCAGAAAGGCCAGGTCCTCCTCTCGAATGGTGCCGAGCTCGACACCGGTTGCCTCGTCGTATAGTCGAACCACGCGCAGACCCCCTTCAAATTGGGCGACCAGTTCCAGCGACCCGGCCCGGAAGATCGCTATCACCGGCACCCTGAACATCTTCCCCCGCCTTAAGATTGGTCCTCAGACGTTCCGCCGTAGCAGCTCCGGGCGGTTGCGCCCGCGCTCCCAGCATAACTGTTCTTGATGGCGCGTCAAACCTATTCGAGCACGCTCAACAAGCAAGAGCTGTACCCGTTGAAACAGGCCGCGACGATCAGAGACTTCCGAAGTCTCGGAAGACTTCGGAAGTCTGGCGCCTTGAGTGGCTCTCCAGTCCCGTGAGAGAGACAGGCCTCAACGCGGTTCGAACCCCCAGGCGTTACGAGAGAAGGCAACTTGCGTATATCCGTATCGACCTCTATGATAGATGCCAGCCAGTGCCCGAACGTTTTCTTTTTCTCAAAGTCCGGCCGCCCCAAACCCAAAATCGAGCCTGGAACACGAGCCAGAGAGTCGATGCGCAGTTGAGAACCTGGTTGGTCGTACCCGCTTGACTGGCACGTTCGTCCAAGTGCCTCGCTCCACCCTGGGTCATTCAACTCCGCGCCGTCGTCTGCACCCTGGCGTGGTGCCCCGTCAGCCATGAAGCGAGAGGCGAGATGACGATGAAGCCGATTTTTGACGCCTGTGTTCCGCGTGATGAAATCCTGAAGGGCGAGTTGAAGGAGGACATCTTTGCTGCCCGCCTCAAGGATG
Organism: Ardenticatenaceae bacterium; assembly: GCA_027493995.1. GTDB lineage: Bacteria > Chloroflexota > Anaerolineae > Ardenticatenales > Ardenticatenaceae > DOUV01. Next base: position 1,311,202 of record JAOSJS010000001.1, read on the forward strand.
TCGTAGAGGGCAAAGCGGAGGATGTCTACCGGGACCCCGCGACCTTTTTCGAGAACACCTTCCCCACCGAGGGCCTCAAGATCCTCCTGTATGAAGCCCTCGGTCGCCTGACCGGTGTCCACCCCTCGAACAAGCGAATCCTGCGTCTCGAGACCTCCTTCGGCGGTGGGAAGACGCACAATCTCATCGCACTCTACCATGCCGCCAACGGCCATCTCTCGGCGGAGACGCTGAAAGGCATCGTGCCCCCGGAATTCGTCCCCTCGCCCGGCGCGATCGACGTCGCGGCGGTCGTCGGCACCGATCTCGATCCGAGCAATGGCCTCCAGCATGAGGATGGCCTCCGCACCTACACCCTCTGGGGCGAGTTGGCGTACCAGCTTGGCCGCCGGGCCGGCTATGCGCTCGCTCGTGAGAGCGACAAGAACCGTACGGCCCCAGGCACGGCTCTTTTCAACGAACTGATTGGTATCAGGCCCACCCTCATCATGATCGACGAGATCGCCGAGCATATGCGGGTGGCGCAGAGTGTTCCCGCGGCGACCGGGAAGTCGGACCTCGCCGAGCAGACCGTGGCCTTTCTGATGGCGCTGCTGGAATTTGTGGCCAGCCGGTCGAATGTCGTGCTGGTCTTCACCCTTGCCGGCGACGACGACGCTTTTCGAGCTGAGACGGCGAACCTGCGCCAGCAGCTCACCGAGGCCCGCCGCGTGACGGCTCGCCAGGAGATGGTGATTACGCCGACGGGTGAGACGGAAGTCTCGGCCATCGTCACCCACCGCTTGTTTGCCTCCCTCGATCGCACGGTAGCAGAAGAGGTTGCTCACACGTACTCCGAAGCGTACAAACGGTGGTACGAGCAGAACGTCGAGCTGCCGCAACGCGCCGTCCGGGCCGAGTACGCGGCCGATATCGCCCAGGATTACCCCTTCCACCCCGAACTGCTCAACACGCTCAATCGCAAGACGTCCACAATCCCGAACTTCCAGAAAACACGAGGCGCGCTGCGACTCCTGGCCCTCGTTGTTCGGCAGCTTTGGCAGCAGAAATCGGCCAATACCTGGCTGATCCATCCTCATCATGTCGACCTCGCCCACCGGGAGATTGCCAACGATCTGACCAGCCGTCTTCAGCGCCCCGCATTCCAACAAGTGATCGAGGCTGACATCGTCAGCGCGAAGAAAGGGTCGCAGGCTCATGGCCAGGAGATCGACGAGGCGTGGATCGCCGCCGGCAAGCCACCCTACGCCCGGCGGGTCGCCACGACGGTTTTCCTGCACAGCCTCTCCCAGGGCATCGCCACCGGGGTGGACCCGGCCGACCTGCGCCTGGCGGTGCTGCAGCCTGGGGACGATCCGCTGCTGATCGAGCGCGCCGTCGAGCGGCTCGAAGCAGTGGCCTGGTTCTTCGAGTGGGACGGACGGCGCTTTCGGTTCAAGACCGAGCCCTCCCTGAACAAAATCATCCTCGACGAGATGGGAATGATCGGCCACACGAAGGCCAAACAGGAATTGGATAGCCGGATTCAGAACCAGCAGGTCTGGAAGTCAGGCACCTTCAGGGTGGTGCCCTTCCCCCAGGAGGCCGCGGACGTCGACGACGACGCCAGGGCGCCCAAACTCGCCATCATCCACTATGACGCCGCGACAATGGCAACCGGCAGGGACGAGCCCCCCGAGCTGGTCCGCAAGATCTTCGACTATTCGGGCGTGCAGGGGGCGTTTCGCACCTACAAAAATAACGTCATCTTCCTGGTTGCAGACGGTGATCTCGTCGACAACATGGTCGAAGTGGCCCAGCGGTACCTCGCCATTAGCCGCATCGTGGGCGACGTCGAGCGCATGCGCGAGTTCCCGGAGGAACAGCGCAAGAAGCTCAAGAAGATGGGCGAGGCGGCCGAACTGGATGTGCGCGTCGCCATCACACGCGCCTACCGCCATCTCTTCTTCCCGCGCTCCGACGCGCCCCAGGCCTACAGCAACCTGGCACACGATCTACTCCCGTCCCAAGATCAGGGACAGGCGAGCAAAGATCAGTCGGAGGTCGTCCTGCGAGCGCTCAAGCTTCAGAACAAGCTCCTGACGAGCGATGAGAAGATGCTCTCGGCGGCCTACGTCCGGTCGCGCGCCTGGGATCGCAACCAGGAGAGCATGACGGCCGAAGAGCTGCGCAAGGCCTTCGCCCGTCGCATGAGCCTGCCGATCCTGCTGGATCTCAACCAGTTGAAGAAAACAGTCAAGAACGGCGTCGACACCGAGACCTGGGTATACTATGATGCGCAGGCGGAGGTCGGCTACGATCACGCATCGCCGCCCCCGGCGATCCAGATCACGGATGAGGCCATTCTCTACACACCTGAGGAGGCTGCGCGCCGCCAGTTGCCGATCAAGGGCAGGCTCCAACCGCCCCCCGGCGGTGGTGACGGCCTCAAACGTGTTGATGGAGAACCGGAACAGCGTTGTCCGGTCTGTCTCAACCCCGTGAGCCAGTGCACCTGCAGCAGCCCCCGGCCGCAGGTGCCGCTGCGGGGCGAAGGCCCCCCGCAGCAGGCCTTCCAGCGCCTGCTCGATGCCTGCCATGACCAGGGCGTCTCAGCGCTGGCGACGTTGCGAATCGGCATGGAGGGGAATCAGCGCGAAGGCGCCCAAAACCTGCGCACGCTCGGCCTGGTGCTTCCCCAGCTTGGACGGGGCAACTACCGGATCGAGCTGAAATACGGCGCGGCGTTTGGACCCGGCAACTACGTTGATCTGAACCTGCAGTTGGACGATGCGCTCTACAAACGCCTCAAGCAGGTGACCGATGCCCTGGCCCAGGAGGCCTCCGAGTTCTATGCGCACTTTACCCTCCACGCCGGCTTTGATGAGGGGCTGGATCTGGAGAGCGATCAATTCCGCACCATCCACGAGGTCTTTACCACGGTGGGGCTCGGACGCATCGAGGTGGCCGGCGAGGCCACGCCAACCGAGAGGGCCGCACCATGAAAGCGCTCAGCGTGCGGCAGCCGCGGGCCGAGCAGATTGTGCGCGGCCTCAAGACGATGGACGTTCGCTCCTGGCGGGTCAACTACCGCGGCCCGCTCGCCATTCACGCCGGCGGCGTCCGGCGCGCCGAGCGCATCCAGGCGCTGGGGTTTGACCCGGACCGGCTCGCCTACGGCGCGATCCTGGGTGTCGTCGAGTTGACCGAGATTGTGCCCTTGGATGAAGAGACGTACGAGGCGGCCCGCGCCGAGCACCTCAGCGAGGCGCCCTTTCCGGGCGTCCCCTGCTTTGGCTGGCGCTTCGCCGATCCTCGCCCGTTGCCTCGACCTGCGCCGGTACGCGGGACGATGAACCTGTTCAACGTCCCGGACGAGGTTGTCGGCGAGGTCCTGCGATCAGAGCCGGGCCGCCACCCCCGACCCCCGCACGCGGGGGAGAAGGGGGTGGGGAAGGCGCGGGAAGCAAGCAGCAACACCTGCCCTATCTGGTTGACGAGCAGCCCGCGCCGGACCCGGTGCGGCCTTTTGTGCTCTACACGCTTCCGGAGGATACCGGCGGCTACCGGGTTGCCCTGTACCAGTGGCTGCAGCGAGACGAGGGCAACACTAACGGGAGCCCCCTGGCCCCGGGCGCCCTGTGGGGCATCGAGCTCGGCGGCGACCCGCTCCGCGCCGTGGCCGAGCACCTCCTGGCGGCGATCCGGGCCAATGGCTACAAGCCGACCGAGCTGGCCCGAACGGCGCGCACCGCCAACAGCGCCCCGTCGCCCTTCTACCTGGACGAAACCAGCGGCGTGCGCCTGGCGTTGACCTTCATGGCCGTCAAGCCGCTCGCCAGACACGACCGCATCGAGGCGATCAACAGCGGGATTCAGGACATGAGCGACGAAGAGGCCTACTACTGGTTCAGCAAGTGCAGCGTCGGGCCGAATGCCACGCGAGCCCAGAAAGCGCTCCGGGTGCTGTTGAGTGATGAATGATAATACGTGAACGGCGCCCGTTCGTAGTGCGGCACGCAGCGCAGCGGAGTGCCGCCCGCAGCGCCGGACGTGATGCGTGGTGCGTGAACGGCGCCCGTTCGTAGTGCGGCATCCCTGGGAGCACCGGCATCCTGCCGGCCCGGCGCCGGCGAGACGCCGGCGCCCCCAGCGACGCAATAGAGTCGCCGCGCAAGTCCTCACGATGAGAAGGGCTGTGGTGTGACACGTGGGGGTTTTGACCATGCCAGACTTCCGAGAGGATCGTGCCCGTCTGGAAGCGGCGGCGCGGGCGGGCGATGAGGCCGCTTTCGCCCGCGTGGTGGCGGAGACCGATTGGTCGAGGGCGGAAGCGTGTGACTTCGTCGAAGCCGTGCGGCTTGCTCTCGCTGGTGGCGCCCCCCTTACTGCCCGCAGTCTTGCGGATGCAGGCGTCCGCGCCTATCCTGAGCACGTCGAGTTGCACAAGATGGCCAGGATCCTCGCGCCTCCCCGCATTGTGGGGACGAGCGGTCCGTCACAATCGCTCTGCGAGAACCAGCGCTGGCTGCGGGAGCACGCCGACGAATATCGAGAGCGCTGGGTCGCCGTGCGCGAAGGCAAGCTCGTGGCCTCCGGTATGACCGCGGCAGAGATTCGGGCACATCTGGGCAGTAGAAACGGCGTGATGGTAACCAGGGTTTTCTGACAGTCCGTTCCACATTTGAGCAGAACAGGCTTCGCGGCATGAAGGGAGTCGTGCGTGTGAGCATCCTCCCGCACACAACAATCGAACGCCTCCAGGTTCGAAACTTTCGCAGTCTTCACGACGTCGACGTGGCTCTCGGTCCGTTGACGGTATTGGTGGGACCCAATAGCGCCGGTAAGAGCACGCTGGTCGACGCACTGCGCTTCGTGCGCGACGCCGTCACCCGCGGTCTCGATACCGCTCTCGCAGACCGGGGTGGCTTTTCCTCGCTCCACCGCTGGACGCACAAAGGTCCGCCTCACGATATCCATATCCAACTCTCGTTGCGCGACCCCGCCTGGACGGCCGAGTACGGTTTTACCCTGGGGACCGCACCCAAGGGGAAGTACCGGGTGAAGCGAGAGCGACTCAAGTATGATGAGATGCAGCCCGGGTCGCATACCAGGCCGGTTGAGATCGAACTCAAGGAAGGGAAACTGGTCCAGGCGAGCGACGTTGATCGACAGGTAGAGCAGTGGCTCTCACTTGCCGTATCCGCGCCACAGACCGACTTCACCGATCGCTTGAGCCTCCCGGACGTCTTCCCGCTGCTGCGGATCACACCGGGTCTGGTAACTTTCCTCAAGAACATGGGGTTTTACACGATCTATCCGGATACCCTCCGTAAGCCGCAGAAACCGGGAAGCGCCTATCCCCTGGACGAGCGCGGCGACAATCTCGCGACGGTGCTGCGCGAGCTGAGACGAGAGACTCCTGGCGCCTTTGATGCCATCAAGCAGGCTCTTTCCCAGGTCGTCGTGGGAATCGACGATCTCTCCGTACAGCAGGTGGGCGGCTATCTCGTTACCAGGTTGCATCATCGCAGCGAGGAAAACGGAAAGGGAGGCCCGGCCTTCGAACTGGCTCTGGAATCCGATGGTACGCTGCGCGTGCTTGGGATTCTGACGGCTCTGTACCAGGAGCCGGCACGTTCGCTGGTGGCGATCGAGGAACCGGAGCTAACGGTTCACCCCGGCGCCCTCAGTGTGCTCTGCGACGCGTTGCAGGAGGCGAGCCTCCGCAGCCAGGTGATCATCACGACTCACAGCCCCGATCTCATCAGTTGCTTCCCGATTGAGGCGATCCGCGTGGTGGAGAAAGAAGGAGAAGCGACCAGGGTCGGCCCCGTTGAAGAGAGCCAGTACCGGGCGGTCGTCGACAAGCTCTTCCTCCCTGGAGAACTTCTGCGTATCGAAGGCTTGCACCGCCAGCAGACGTCTGCCAATGAGAAGTGATTTCCATGCCCCGCATCATTCCTATCGTCGAGAGCGACGGCGACATGGAAGCTGTCCCGCTCCTGATCCGCCGGACCTTGCACCAAAACGAGCTATGGCATCGGGAGGTGGGAACACCGAAAAAAGCGCGCAACATGGCTGTGTTCGGACAGCGAGCGGCCGATTTCCTGCGGTACGCGCGCCGCGAAAAAGACTGCGCCGCGATTCTCGTCGTGTTGGATCTCGACGATGGTTGCCCCGCTCACGTGGCACGCCAACTCGCCGACCAGGTGCGCGGCCTCCATACCGATGTGCCTGTCGCCATTGTGCTGGCCCATCGCGAGTACGAGAGCTGATTTCTGGCAAGTATTTCCACCCTCGCCGGCCATCACGGCTTGCCGGCCGAGCTTGACTACGCCGGTGACGTGGAAGCCCGGCGCGGTGCCAAAGAACGGCTCACGCAACAGATGCCGCCGGGGAAGGCGTACCGGGAGACTTTTCACCAGGCCAGATTGACCCGGCTCATCGACCTGGATCTTGCCTCACAGGCTTCGCGCTCGTTTCGGCGATTGTGCCGGGCGGTTGATCAGTTAGTCGCAGCCGTCGAAGCCGGGCGAACAGCCCTGGAATGAATTCCAGGGCTGATAGCCAAAGTCGGCTGAAGCCGACTGGATTGTAACCGCTGGCGGACATTTACAAGCGTTTCTAACCCGCTTCAGCGGGTTTCGCTTATCAGCCTGCGGTTTCAACCGCGGGCTCTGAAGCCGACCGGATTATAGCCGATAGCGGTCACTGACAATCGTCTTTAACCCGCTTCAGCGGGTTTCGCTTATCAGCCTGCGGTTTCAACCGCGGGCTCTGATTATCAGCCCGCGGTTGAAACCGCGGGCCGTGAACCAGGAGCCGATCCATGCCCCCGTCCCGCCCTCCTCCTCGAAGAGTGGCTGCCCTTTGAGACCGTCGGCGCCGAGAGTCTGCGCGACGCGAGCGCAGCGCGCAAGCCCCCGCTCAACCGCCTCCACGTCTGGTGGGCGCGCCGTCCCCTGACCGTCTCGCGCGCGGCCGTCGTCGCCAGCGTGCTCCCCGCCTACGAGGCGGTCGCCGCGGACCCGTCCCTGCGCCGCCAATTTCCGACCGTGGAGCGCTACCACGCCTGGTTCGTGCGCTTGTTAGGCATACTCGGCGATCCAGTGGAAGGCCGGAAACTCATCCAGTTGGCGAAAGATGGTCGGATCGAGCTCAAGAGCAACCCCTACACCCACGATCGCGCCTTCACCGTCAACCCCACGGCCGAAGACCTGGAACTGATGCGCGAGCTGCTGAAGGCGACCTGGGGCACGGATGAGCTCACGGTCCTCGACCCCTTCGCCGGCGGCGGCTCGATTCCCTTCGAGGCGCGGCGCTACGGCTTCGACACCATCGCCAACGAGCTCAACCCGGTCGCCGCAGTGATCCTCAAGGCGACGCTCGACTACCCCGCGAGGTTCGGGCCGTCCCTGGCGGCCGACGTCAAGAAGTGGGGCCGGCGCTGGGCGAAGCGGGTCAACGAGAAGCTGGCTCCGTATTTCCCGGGGAAGGACAACGAGAACATCTTCGCCTACCTCTGGGCGCGGACCGTCGCCTGCCCGACGACGGGCAAGCCGGTGCCCCTCAGCCCCAACTGGTGGCTCAGCAAAGACAAGGACGCCGTCGCCGTCCGCCTCCTGGTTGATCCCTCCTGGGATGTGCCCCGTTTCGAGATTGTCCGGGGCGACGCCATCGACTTCGACCCCGACCAGGGCACCGTCAGTCGCGGCGTGGGCCGCTCGCCGTGGACGGGCGAGACGATTGACGGCCACTTCATCAAGCGCGAGGCCCAGGCCGGACGAATGGGGCAGATGCTCTACGCGGTTGCCATCAAGCGCCGCGGCGGGTTCGATTTCCGCGTACCGACGGAAGAGGACCTTGAGGCGGTGCGGCGGGCAGAGGACGAGGTTGCGCGCAAGCGGTCTCAATGGGAGGCCAGCGATCTTATTCCAGATGAGCCGATTGGGATCTCAAACTACAATCGTGGGCATCGTTTGTACGGTATCCATAACTGGGTTGATTTCTTCGCCCCGAGACAGCTTCTATCGATGGCTGTCTTCTCAGATACCCTCAAGGAGCTGCGGGCCGAATTGCGCTCTTCCACCAATCCTGTCCGTGCGGATGCGATTGAAGTGTATCTGGGTACGATGATGAGTAAAGCGGTTATCTATAATAACCGTGCCTGTCGCTTCGATCCGAGCCGTGGCATTCGCAGCATTTTCGACAAACACAACTTCGCCTTTGTCTGGAGCTATGCCGAGTTCGATGCCTCCGCAAATTTGATGTCGTGGATGGTGAGCCAGGTCGCGGATGCTTATCGCGACTTGGTAGAACTCCTCAAATCCGAAGCCCCCACATTAGATGGCAAGACGCTCACTAGTGGCGATCTCACCATCCTGCAGGGCTCGGCCACCGATCTTTCGACCATCCCCGACGGCAGCATCCACGCCATCGTCACCGACCCACCCTACTACGACAACGTGATGTACGCCGAGTTGGCCGACTTCTTCTACGTCTGGCTTAAACGCACCGCCGGCCACCTCTACCCCGATTGGTTCGCCGCACCCCTCACGAACAAGGACGACGAGGCCGTCGCCAACCCGGCGCGGTTCGCCAATCTCGGTCGCAAGAAGCAGGAACTGGCGGCCCGCGACTACGAGCGCAAGATGGCCGCCGCCTTCCGCGAGATGAAGCGCGTCCTGCGCGACGATGGCGTGCTGACGGTGATGTTCACCCACAAGCAGGTCGACGCCTGGGACACGCTGGCGACGGCGCTGATCGGGGCCGGCTTCAGCGTCGAAACCTCCTGGCCGGTGCACACCGAGAGCGAGCACTCGCTGCACCAGGCCAGGAAGAATTCCGCCGCGAGCACGATCCTGCTCACCTGCCGGAAGCGCCCGCCCCCCCTCTCCCCCAACTTGGGGGCTGGGGGTCGGTCTGGTGGGACGACATCGAGGGCCTGGTCCGGCGGACGGCGCGCGAGACGGCCGAGGCCTTCGCCCGCCAGGGCATCACGGGCGTCGACCTCTACATCAGCACCTTTGGCCCGGTGCTCTCGGTCATCTCGCAGCACTGGCCGGTCCTGACGAGCGAGGTGGACGAGCGCACCGGCCGGCCCAAGGCGCTGCGCCCCGAGACGGCCCTCGACCTGGCGCGCGAGGAGGTCGTGCGGCTGCGCAAGCGCGGGCTCCTGCTGGGGCGCGAGGTGCAGTTCGACCCGCTCACCGACTGGTACCTGATGGCCTGGGACGCCTTCCAGGCCGAGCAATTTCCCGCCGACGAGGCGCGCAAGCTGGCAATTGCCCTGGGCCTGAATATCGAAGAGCACCTGGTGGCGCGGCGAGTGATCGCCAAGAAGGGCAGCGACGTGGTCCTGCAGCAGCCGAAGCAGCGGCGCGGGCGCGGTAAGGCCGACCCCGACGCCACGACCTTCGCCACGATGCTCGACGCCGTCCACACCGCGATGCTGGTCTACACCGAGGATGGCAGCGCCGCGGCCGGGAACTTCCTCAAGCGCACCGGCCTGCGCAACGACGCCCCCTTCAAAGCCGCGCTCCAGGCGACGATCAACGCCATCCCGCGGACGCGCCTCAAGGGAACGTTCGTCCGCCCCGAGGCCGAGGTGCTCGACAAGCTGCGCGACGCCTTCTTCGAGGAGCTGCAGGTGCCGCCCGAGGAGGAATTACCCGAGCAGGTCGAGCAGTTGAAGCTGCTATAGCAAGAGGAGAAAGGTCCCTTGCCCAGCCGCCTCCGCGACTACCCCTTCAAATACACCTACGGCCCCGGCGACGATCGGGTGAATGAGTTCTACATCCCGGCGCTCAGCGCCAGCGTGCAGTACGACCGCAGCACCGGCTTCTTCAGCAGCACGGCCCTCGCCGTTGCCGCGACCGGGGTGGCCCGCCTGATCGCCAACGGCGGGCGGATGCGCCTGCTGGTCGGCGCGCAGCTCGCCGAGGATGACGTCGAGGCCATCCGGCGGGGCTACGATCTTCGCGCCCGCGTCGAAGCGGCCACGATGCGCGGCTTCGCCGAGCCGGAGAGCCAGTTCGTCGCCGACCGGCTGGCGGCCCTGGCCTGGATGATCGCCGAGGGGCACCTCGACATCCAGGTTGTCCTGCCGGTCGATGGCCACGGGATTCCGCGCCCCGCCATGGAGGCGCTGGGCTACTACCATCCCAAGACCGGCATCTTCACCGACGAAACCGGCGACCGGCTGGCCTTCACCGGCAGTAGCAACGAGTCGTTCTCGGGGTGGGTTCAAAACTACGAAGAGTTTTGGGTCTTCCGCTCCTGGGAGGGGCCGCACGCCTACCTGGCGGAGGCCATCGGCCGGTTCGAGCGGCTCTGGGAGGGCCGCGAGATTGGCTGGATCGCGCTGCCGATCCCCGAGGCGGCCCGGCAGCGCCTCCTCAAGTATCGACCCCCGCGTGCGCCCACGCACGATCCGCTCGAACCCGGGGGCCACGAGATTGACGAGCGCCCGGCCCAGAAGCTGCTGCTCTCGACCGGGCAGCAGCGCGAGCAGGTCATCGTCCAGTTCCTGCGCGACGTCCCCTTCTTCCCCGGCGCCTCGTCTCTCGGAGCCAGCACGGCCGCCATCCAGCCTTGGCCCCACCAGTTCTCCGTCTCCAACCAGGCCATCACCCACTTCGCCCGGCGCTACATGCTCGCCGACGAGGTTGGCCTGGGCAAGACCATCGAGGCCGGCCTGATCCTTCGCCAGCTCTTCCTCTCGGGATTGGTCAGGCGCGCGCTGATCCTCGCGCCCAAATCGGTCCTGCGCCAGTGGCAGGAGGAGCTGTACGAGAAGTTCGCCCTGAACGTGCCGCGCTACGACGGGGCAGTCTTCATCGACGCCTTCGGCCGCGAGATCGTCCCGCCGGGCGACAATCCGTGGGACGATGTCTCGCTGGCACTGGCCTCCAGCCAGTTGGTCAAGCGCCGCGACCGGCAGGCAACCCTCCTCGCCGCGCGGCGCTGGAACCTGGTGCTGGTGGACGAGGCCCACCACGCGCGCCGCAAAGAGTTCCAGAATCCGACCCGCTACCGCCCGAATCGCCTGCTGGAGCTGCTCAACGCGCTGGAGGCCCGCACCGACGGCCTGCTCCTGATGACCGCCACGCCCATGCAGGTCCACCCCATCGAAGTGTGGGACCTCGTCAGGCTTCTGGGCCTCAGCGGGGAGTGGGGCGCCAACGCGCAAAAATTCCTCCGCTTCTTCCAGGAGCTACGCCGCCCCCTCGACCAGGCCGACTGGAGCTTCGTCTTCCGGCTGGTCCGCGACGAGGTGGCTCTGGCCGGCCTCGACCCGCGTTTCGTGGCGACCGCGCAGCAGGAGATCGGCCCCGTCGCCTGGCGCCAGGTGGAGGCGCTGCTGCACGATCACAACCCCGGTCGCAGCCTCGCCCAACTTGCCCCGCCGCCTCGGGCCGTCGCCATCAAGATGGTGCGCCACCACACGCCCCTGCGCCGCCTGGTCTTCCGCAACACCCGCGCGCTGCTGCGGCAGTACGTGAGGCAGGGGATTCTCCAGGCCAACGTCCCCACCCGCGCCCCCGTCCCGGTTTGGATTCCGATGCGGCCCGCAGAGCGCGCGCTCTACGACCGGATCGAGGAGTACATCACCGAGTTCTATCAGAAGTACGAGCAGGAGCGCAAAGGGCTCGGCTTCATCATGACCGTCTACCGGCGGCGCCTGACCAGCAGCTTCTACGCCGTCCGCCGCAGCCTGGAGCGGCGGCTCGACTTCCTCCTCGGGAAGCGACCCGGTGAGGGCGCCTCGGCCGGACTCGACGAGGATGATTCGGAACAGGAGGATCTCAGCCTGGACCTGGAAGAGGAGCTGGCGGAGGAAGGCCCCCAACACCTGAACCGCGAGGAGATCGAGTACGTCGAGGATTTCCTTCACCGGCTCACCCTGCTGCAAGGGCGCGATTCGAAAGTCGAGCAACTGCTGGCCGATCTGCAGCAGATCTTTCGGACGCGCGACAAGGTCCTGGTCTTCACCCAGTATACCGACACGATGGACTTTCTGCGCGATCAGTTGAAAGAGGTCTACGGCCGCCAGGTTGCCTGCTACAGCGGGCGGGGTGGCGAGCGGTGGGACGGGGTGGCCTGGGTGGAGACGACCAAAGAAGAGATCAAAAACGATTTCCGCACAGGGGAAGAGCTGAAGATTCTCCTCTGCACGGAAGCCGCCAGCGAGGGGCTCAACCTACAGACCTGCGGGGTTCTGATCAACTACGACATGCCCTGGAACCCGATGCGGGTCGAGCAGCGTATCGGGCGCATCGACCGCATCGGCCAGCGCTACCGGGAAGTGCAGATTCGCAACTACTTCTACGAAGGGACGGTGGAGGCCAGGGTCTACCAGGCCCTCTCAAACCGCATCGACTGGTTTCAGGCCGTCGTCGGCCAGCTCCAGCCCATCCTCGCCCAGGTGGGGCAGGTGATCCAAACCCTGGCAATGGTGCCCGAGGCGGTTCGCCAGCAGGCTTTGAAGCAAGAGCTCGAGCGAATCGAGCGGGCCCTCGACGAGGCCCAGGCCGGGCTCGATCTGGACGAGTGGGCCGCCACCGGCGAGCGCGCGCGACCGGCCGAGAGCCCCGTCTCCCTGGCGGAACTGGCGCACGAGTTGACAACCCTCCCTGCGCTCAAACCACACTTCCGGCCCCACGAGAGCATCGACGACGCCTTCTGGTTGAAGACTGGCGCGCAGACTCTGGCAGTGACGTTTCACCCGGAGCGATACGACGCCTACCCCAACACACTGCGTTTCCTCACCTACGGAAATCCCTTGCTCGAGACCCTGCTGGCGTCGGTGCCGCCGCCTGCCGATGGTGCTCAAGGACGTCTGCTCCGTCTCAGCATTGGTGCCCCGCTGGCACGCATCGCCTACTATGCGCTCACAGAGGAAACCCTGTCACCGAGCCGGCTCACGCGGCTCACCGATCTCAAAAAGCTACTCGACCACTCCGCGTCCACGCGGGTTTGGACGAATGCCGCAATTGAGGTCGCGCGCGCTGACTTTCTCGGCGCCGTCGAAGCGGAATGGGAGGCGTTCGAGCGTACACAGGCCGCGTCACGGGCAGCGGGACAGAGTTCGCTGGAGGCGAGCGTACAGGAACTGCTCCTCCAGGCGGCCCTGGTGGAGATTGCCTTGGAGCAGCAACCGGACCTCTTCACCCAGGACCGTTCCCAGCCATCCTTCAACGAAGTCACAGTGCGCGGTCTGGAGCGGCGCGGCTACCCCTTCGCGCCGGCCCTCAAACTGGTCAACGTTGGCGACCTCTACCCTCGCCCTACCGATCCGTTCTACCTTGAGATTCAAAACGACGCACCTGACAAGCTCCAGCGGCACCTCGCCGACATCCGCCGAGAGCTCGATCGCCAGGTACGGGAATTAGCAACGGTCCGAAACGAGATCGCGCGTCAACAAAACCCCTCCCCGTCAGGAGACACGGAAACCCGATTTTTCAACTGGTAGTCAGAGAGGTCCTGGGTGAGTGATTGATCGTGGCGCGTGGCCAGCACCGGTTGGACCGCGAGCCCAAACACGAACCGCATCCGCATGTCCAACCCGTGCTTGTTGCCCCGTTCCACCTGAATCCGACCCACAGCAGGCCCCTCCGGGCATGCCTGGCGAGCGGCCCCAGCTCCGGTTTCCCTGGCCGCTCAGGACAGGCAACCGCTCCGCTGGTGTTCGCCTCCGCGTCGGCCAAGGCCGACGCCCGGCCGCAGGCCCCCAGCCGCGGTTTCAACCGCTGGGCTCCCCCGCGCCAGCGCCGGCCGCCGGGCTCCTCCGCGTCGGCGGACACCCTGAGGGGCGAACCCCGGCGCGACCGTCTCGCTGGGTGGACCCCGCGGGGTCGGCCGACGCCCGGCCGCAGGCCGCCAGCCGCGGTTTCCCCGGCTCGGCCGGGACAGGCAACCGCTGGGCTCCCTGGCCAGTCAGGCCAGGCTGTAACCGCCCGGCTCCGGACGGCCGCTCGTTCTCCGGTTGTCATTCGCCACCGCTGCCATCAGGCCGCCACACTGAGCGCTCCCTCGCGGCGTGTAACCGATCGATTCTGCTCGGCGGGGCGCATCATCTTGGGATCAAAGAACCGGAAAACGCACTCGTGGGTAAGGAGCGCCTCGTGATCGCAGGCCACCACGTGTTCCCGGCCCCCGGCGAGTCGCGCCGAGGCGACAGGCACCAGGCCGTCACCGTGGCCATCGCGCTCGATCCGCGCGTCGCACCAGGCGTCGGGCTGTTGGGTATCAACGATGATCCGGGCCGCAGTCGGTACCCCCCGTCCAATGATCGTAACGGTCGGCACGCTTGACGTCCGGCCCAACTCGGCGTAAAAGGCCCGGCTATCGTCGAGCAAGGCGTGGTACCGCGAGGGGAGCCACTCGCGCTCCGTGTAGATGTCAACCGGCTCGCCGGTGGGCGTGAAGACAAAGGGTCTCGACGGCAAGAGTTGATAGATCGCTGGCATGGTTTGTACCACAGCGGCCAGCTTCTGCTGAATGCTGTGGAACGGAATGAAGGGGGCGCCTCGCACCAGGTATTCGAAGGCTAACGGCGTTCCGTCGAGCGGCGAGCCGATGAGGATAAGAGCGGATACATCGGCCGCGCCGCCGAGCCGCTCGATCCAATAACGAGCCACAAGCCCACCCATACTGTGCGCCAGGATCACGATCTGCGGATTGGCGCCTAAGTACTCGCGCTTCCACGTTTGAACGTGAGCGCGTAACTGCACAGCCGAGCGCCGGCAGTCCTGGCGCCAGTCGTACGCGAACTCGACCAGATTCTCGCCGCGCCGGTAGCCGAACCGGCGCGTCAGCGCCGAACGCAGTTGGCCGTAGCCGGTGTTAAATCGGAGCAGACCGGCAATGTCCCACTCAGTGACAACCTCATCGGCGATCACCTGTTTGTTGGGCCAGCGTAAAACGTTGAGACTGGTCAAGGGAGCCGCGGTGCAGGGCCAGGCTATCAACTGGTTGTGGATGAGACGCGAGCCACAGAGGCCGGGGATCAAGAGCACTGGCGGATGGCCACGCACGGGGAAGCTTTTGAAACGAGGGCGCTGCGTGGGATCTGGGTTGCTGGATGATACGGGCATGGTGTAGCCGGCCTCCTTCGTTCCGGGCCTCTTGCAGGATTTGTGCCACAACAGGCGACCAGGGCGGTGGCGAGCCGGCGGCACGCAGCCTGGGCGTTCTTCCGAGATTTCACAACGAGAATTTGCGGGAACCGATGCTCATGTTGTAAGATTATAGAACGATGCAAGATTGAACTCGATCGACACGAAGACGAGCGAACTTGATGGCGAAGATCGTGGGTATCCGCTTCCAGGAAGCGGGCAAGATTTATCACTTTGACGGCACGGGGGTTGCCCGGCTAACGATCGGCGACCACGTCGTCGTTGACACGAGCCGTGGGCGTGAGCTGGGACGCGTCGTAACACTCTCCGATCACGAGCCTGCCGCTCGCCAACGCGACCCGCAGGGCGATGAGCCCGGCCACGGCGAGGACACGGGCGAGGATAGCAGCGTTCAGGACGATCCGAATCTGGTCGTTGGGGAGCGCAAACCGATCACCCGCAGGGCAACCACGCTGGATTTGGTCCAACGGGAGCGATACCGGCACCTCGAGAAAGAGGTCCTGAAGCAGGCGCGCATGCGCACCACCGAGTTGGGCCTCCGCATCAAACTCGCCAAAGCTGAGTACAGCTTCGACGGCAGCCGCCTGACGTTCTACTATGGGTCGGAGCGGGAGGTAGATCTGAACCGGCTCAAGCGGGATCTCAGCAAGGCTTCGAATGGGAACGGTGGCCCGAATGCCCGGGTTGAGTTCCGCCAGGTGGGGCCGCGCGACGTCGCCAAGCTCATGAGTGGAAGTGGCGCGTGCGGGCTGGAGAAGCGCTGCTGCAGTGCCTTTTTAACCGACTTTCAGCCGATCTCAATTCGCATGGCTAAAGCCCAGGACCTGCCGCTCGTCCCGGCTGAGATTGCCGGCATGTGCGGGCGGCTGCGCTGCTGCCTGGCCTACGAGTACGAGTTTTACAAGGACGCACGCAAGGGCATGCCCAAGGTTGGCAAATGGGTGGTCAGCCACGAGGTTTCCGGGAAAGTTGTGGACCGCAATATCTTGAAGCAAACGGTGACTGTGGCGACCGAGCGAGGCCGGATTGAGCTTCCGGTCAAAGAGATTTGGGTGGGCGAGAGTGGCCAGCCGCCGTCGGCCAGCGGCTGCGCCGGTGGCCCCGGCAGCAAGTGTGATGGTGCCTGTGCCACCACACAGGAATAGTGGTCATCTGGTGGAAACGAAGTGGAGGTCGAAATCAAGGCTGGTGGCAACACCTCAATCTGAAACTCGACCTCACTCAAAGTCGATCACCCAGCGGATTTTGATGTAAAAGACTTCGGAAATTGACATGGGGAGACGACAATGATAGAATGGCCAGTGTCGACCCGCACCTTAGAAAAGCGAGATGAAACTCTCACGCCGGAGGCGCTGCGCGATCGTTACGGTCGCCGCATCGATTACCTTCGCATCTCGCTGATAGACCATTGCAACCTGCGCTGTGTCTACTGTATGCCGCTCCACGGCCTCAAATTCCTCCGCAGACAGAACTTGCTCACGCCCGGGGAGATTGCAACCATTGCCCAGGCGGGCGTCCAGGTGGGCTTTCGCAAGATTCGTCTGACGGGGGGTGAGCCAACGCTCCGGCCAGACCTCGTGGAGATCGTGGAGCGCCTGGCCGATCTGCAATCCAGCGGGCTGCAGACACTCGCCCTGACGACGAACGGGATCAAGCTCCCTGAGCTGGCCAAGCCGCTCAAAGCCGCCGGCCTGACGCGGGTCAACATCCATGTAGACACCGTCAATCCCGGCAGCCTCCGCCGGTTGATGCGGTGGGGCGAGTTGGAGCAGATCATGGCCGGCATCTACGCGGCCGAGGAAGCTGGACTGACGCCCATCAAGCTCAACAGCGTCGTGATGCGCGGCTACAACGACGACGACGTCGCCGAGTTGGCAGCCTTGACGCTCGAGCATCCCTGGCACGTCCGTTTCATCGAGACGATGCCGCTGGGGACTCAGGCCAACGAGGCCATTCGCGGCTACGTCTCCAGCGCCGAAGTTCGGCAGCGCATTGAAGCGGTTCACAGCCCGTTGGAACCACTCTACGAAGGCGAGTTGCGGGGTGAAGCCCGGATGTTCCGAATCCGGGGAGCCCGAGGCGAGATTGGCTTTATCAGCCCGGTCAGCGAGCCCTACTGTGACGACTGCAACCGTTTGCGCCTCACTGCCGACGGCAAAATCCGGCTCTGTCTGCTGACGGATCACGAGCTCGATTTCCGGGAGGCGCTCCACAATGGTGGTCCTCAGACGCTCCGGCAGCTCTTCATCCGCGCGGTGACGGCTAAGCCAGTGGGTCACGAGCTGCGGCGGGGGATCTCCCCCGCCGCGCGGGGCATGAGTCAGATCGGCGGGTAGGCCACAATGACATTTTGTCCTACCGGCAAATTCTGGTAGGATTTACCGGCGTGGCTTGGACGCTCCGCTCGTCTGGCCAGCGGCGGTGAAGTAACAATATAGCAGCGGACATCACACCACGGGGAGGATTGTAAGAACGATGGATAGCTTGATCGAGATTCAGGACACGGATCAGTTGGTCACGATGACCGAAGCCGCGAGCCAGGTGGTACGGAAATTGCTCGACGACAAGAATATTCCGAACCATCATCTGCGCGTGTTCGTGGCCGGGGGTGGCTGCTCGGGAATGCAGTACGGTATGGCCTTCGAGGCGGCGCCACGCCAGGGCGACACCGTCGTTGAGGCGCGTCACGGCGTCAAGTTGCTGATCGATCCCCAGAGCACCATGTACCTCATGGGCGCGCAGGTGGACTACGTTGATAGCATTATGGGTGGCGGGTTCCGGATTGAGAACCCCCAGGCCGTCTCCAGCTGTGGCTGCGGTCATTCCTTCCGAACCGCTGCCAGCAACAGCGCACAGAGTAGCGCCGGTGGCTGCGGCTGTGGCGATTAACCCGGCGTGACCTGAGCGGCATCAAGGTTCGATTTGTCCCTGGCCTTGATGCCGCTCATATGTAGGCTCATAACTCGTCGATCCTCAAATCCCCGTCACGGCTCCGGCCGTGACGGGCCAGGCCATCATGGCTGATGGGTAGCACAATCGAGCGTGATACGCACTCGACGCCTGTGACTACCCATTTTGTTTGGCCCGATTCGGGCAGCCTCATCGCTCACGGCTCTGATTACCCAGCCGCGCACGGCGGCGTATTGTGAGCGCTTCGAACCAACCTACGACCACTTGAGCAGGGCGTGGCCTGATCCACGTCAGGCCGGGAATCCGATCGCGCGTCCTCGTGGTTACTCTGGAGGCAAGCCTTGCGAGTTCTCGTCATCAACCCCAAGTTTCACTTGCCAATCGACACCCGGACGACGCCGCATCTCGGAGTAGCCTATCTCGCCGCAATGGCCGAGCAGCGGGGAGATGAAACCCGCATCTGGGATGCCGACGTTGAGGAGCCGGGCTCACTCGACGAGATCATCCGGCGCTGGCAACCGAGCGTCGTCGGGATCACCGCGAATACGCCCCAGGTGAAGCAGGCCTGGCGCACCGCAGGCCAGATCAAGGCCCTCAACACCGATATTGTCACGGTCCTCGGTGGGCCGCACCCGAGCGTGCTGAGCGAGGAATCGGCGGCGCGCCCCGAAGTTGATGTCGTCGTCCGCGGCGAGGGTGAGATGCCCTGGGTGAAACTCCTGGACCTCGTCGAGAAGTCGAAGAGCACCGACCCTGATTTTATAGCCGCCGATCTGCTGGACCCCGAGGCGAAGTTGCTGGATCCAATTTTGGGCCTCACCTACCGCACCCATGACGGCAAAATGCACCTCCACCCGGACCACCCGGCGATCATGGATCTCGACGTCCTCCCCTGGCCCGCCTACCATCTCTTCAAGATGGAGCGCTACACCAACCTTCAGCCGGCCACCGATCACGTCCCCGGCTCGCGATCCTTCTCAATGATGACCAGCCGCGGCTGCCCCTACCGCTGCACCTTCTGCTCGCAATCGATCATGCCTCAGAAGTGGCGCTGCCGCTCCGCCGCCAGTGTCCTGGATGAGTGGGAGCACCTGGTGCGCGATTACGGCGCCATGGAGATCGGCATCCTCGACGACTCGGCGAACATCCGCATGGATCGCCTCCACGAGTTGGCCGATGGCCTGATCCAACGCAAACTCAACCACGTGCCCTGGATCTTCGTCAACGGCATCCGCGCGAATCTGGCCACCAGGGAGTTGCTGGGCCACCTCAAAGCGGCCGGCCTCAAACGCACGGCGTTTGGAGTCGAGACCGGCGATCCCGATATCCTGCTCTCCATCGACAAGCGCATCGACCACGACACGATTCGCGAGGCCTTCAAGAATGCCAGGGCGGTGGGCCTGGAAACCATCGGCTTCTTCATCATCGGGCTGCCGGGTGACACCGAGGAGAGCATGGATCGAACGATCCAATTCGCGATCGAAGTGGACCCGATGATCGCCAACTTCTCGATGATGACGCCTTACCCCGGCACGAAGGTCTACGAGATCGTCAAGCGTAAGGGCCGGATGCTCGTCAAGGATTGGGAAGACTACGTCTTCTTCGACGGCAAAGCCCGCTACGAGATGGGCGACCTGACGGCCGAGCTGATCGAGCGCAAGTGGAAAGAGGCCTACCGCCGCTTCTACCTGCGCCCCAGTCGCATCGCCAGGACGCTGACGCGCAAGGATTTCTGGCTCAACTTCCCACGCACCAGCCGCGTCGCCTTCCGGACGATCTTCCCACGGAAGGTGAAGAGCGAGCTCACCGGGGAACTGAGCCAGGCCACCGCCTGAGGAACCAACGGCCGGAAGGGGCAGCAGCCTGCCCCTTCCGGCCGTTCTTGCGTGAATTGGCGGATGACGCTGCACCGCCAGGACGTTACACTGAATCACCGCCGTACCCTGGCGCTGATGGACAATCCGGATCCGGGATGCTGGCGCCGCGGTGCCTGTTCATCCCGTTCAGCAGGAGCTTTTCGGATGACTGCAGGGAAACCGAAGACCACCTTCATCTATGCCGGAATCGCCGGCAAAGGCTTCAATAGCCTCAAGCAGGGCATGGATTCCGGCTGGATTAGCCATGGTCTCGCCAGTCTCTCAGCCTACATCAAGAACGAGGGGTTCGAGGCTGATCTGATCGACCTTCGGGCGCTCCGCGGCTGGGAGCATTTCCGCGAGGTCCTCGAGCAGCGCAACCCGGATGTGGTGGGCCTCAGCATGATGAGCGTCGACTTCAACCCGGTCATGGAGGCCGTCTCCATCGCCAAGGAAGTCAATCCGAACATCGTCACGGTGGTCGGCGGTCCGCACCCGACCGCCGAGCCAGATGAGGTGCTCGAGAACCCGCTGGTCGACTACATCGTGCAGGCCGAGGGAGAGATCACGTTCGCGAACCTGCTCAAGAGCATCGAAGGCGGATCGTTGCCCCAGAACCGCAAGCTCCTCGGGATTCATCCGAATCTCAATACGATCCCCTACGCCGACCGGGATCTCTTTCTCAACGAGTGGCGCAAGTGGGGCTATGACCTCGTCTCGCCCGAGGTGCCCTTTGTCAAGGAACTGCCCGCGCCCTTCGTGACCATCATCGCCGGGCGGGGCTGCCGCTACAAGTGCAACTTCTGCAAGCCGATGGAGGATTTCCTCTTCGGGAAGGGCACGCGCCGCCGCTCGGTGGACAACGTCATGGCGGAGTTGGTACTGTTGCGCGACAGGTACGGCTTTGCCAGCTTCATGTTCCACGATGACTGCCTCACCGAGGACCGCGACTGGGTCATCGAGTTCTGTGAGAAGTATGCGGCTGCTGGTTTCACCCAGCCGTTCTTCTGCCAGTCGCGCGCCGACATTCTTTATCACCACGAGGACATGGTGGCGTTAATGGCCAGCGTCGGCCTCAAAGGCTACTTTATCGGCTTCGAGAGTGGCAACAACCGGGTGCTGAACTTCATCCGCAAGGGTACGACGCGCGAGAAGAACATCGCCGCCGCCGAGATCTGCCGCAAGTACGGGCTGACCATCTGGGCCAACTACATGCTGGGGCTGCCAACCGAGACCAAAGAAGAGGTCATGGACACTGTCAGCATGCTCAAGATCATCGACCCGGATTACTACAGCCCGAGTTTCTACACCCCACATCCAGGCTCCGACCTGTACGTGTATGGCATCGAGCACGACCTCAACCTGGTCATGGATCACGACTCCTACCGTCGCAACCCGACCGAAGCCAAGATCAAGGGCTTGCCCCTGGAGTTTCTGATGTGGGCGCGGGATGAGTCGCAGAAGCGTACCTTCAAGAACGCGGCCCGCCGCTCGGTGCGGAGCGTCTGGGAGAAGTATGGCGACCCGCACAAGTATCTCCGCAAGTTCAAAAAGCTGGCCGGGCTGGACGGCGGCGGCGGTGGCATCTCGACCGGCGGCCCCGGTTCGACCGGCAAGAGCGACCGGCGCGAGCTCAAACAGATGAGTACCGGCGATTGACGTCCGTACCTGGCCAGAAAGCACCGACGGGCGGACAGTGGATCCGCCCGTTTTCCTGGGGCCCGGATTGGCGTCAGGTGCGCCGCCCTTCGGAGGTGTGCACACCTTGACACGTTCCGGCCCTGATCGAACAGGAGTGACGCGGCGAGGTGAAAACTGGAGAGGCAGAAGGCGTTTTCCAGTGGGGCACCCCATCCGGTCGAGATGGCCCGGCATGCCTGCCCCTCCAACCAACCGCGCAAGCCCCCTCACCATACAGGAGCGTCTGCGGAAATGCGAGTACTCCTTGCGTGCCCTGAATCGAAAGTCTGGAACTCCCGCAAGCATATCCCCTTGGGCCTGGGCTACCTGGCCGCCGTGCTACGCGAGGCCGGCCACGAGACGGCGATCTACGACTCCGCCGTCGAAGATGAGCCCTTCGAGACCTTCCTCGACCGCACCAACTTCGATATGGTCGGCGTGACCGCCGCGACTCCGCTGATCCACGAGGGCTGGGAGATGGTGACCGAAGCCAAGAAGCGAGGCAAAATCACGATCATGGGCGGGCCGCACCTCACAATCATGCCGATGGAGACCATGGCGGGGCATCCCGAAGTGGACTTTGTGGCCCAGGGCGAGGCCGAGGCGACCCTCCCCGAGCTCGTCACCGACCTGGAGCAGGGCAGCAAGAATCTGGGCGATATCGCCGGACTCTACTGGCGGCGGGCCGACGGCCAGACCGTGATCAACCGGCCGCGTCCACTCAACCCCAATCTGGACACGCTGCCCTTTCCTGCCCACGACCTGTTCAAGATCGATCGCTACACCAACCTGCAGCCGCTGACCGATGGCCTCGATCCCCACGCGCGGAGTTTCACGATCATCACCAGCCGCGGCTGCCCCTACAAGTGCAATTTCTGCTCCAAGCCGGTCACAGGTGACACCTGGTTCGCCCGCTCGGTCGAGAATGTCATCGAGGAGTGGCGCTGGGTGGTCAAGGGACTCCGCGCCACCGAGATCGGCGTCACGGATGATATCTGGAATCTGAAGCTCGATCGTGCCAAAGAGCTATGCCGCCGGCTGATCGAGGAGGACCTCAATACCGTGCCGTGGGTGACCGTCCACGGCATGAAGGTCAACCACACCGACCTCGAGCTCTTCCAACTCATGAAGGCGGCCGGCTGCAAGCGCGTTGGGTTTGGGGTGGAGAGTGGCAACGACTACATTCTCAAGAAGGTGATCAAGAAGTCGCAGACGGTGGACATGGTCCGCCAGGCCTTCAAGAACGCTAAGGCCGCCGGTCTCCAGACGATGGGCTTCTTCATCTTCGGTATGCCGGAGGAGAACGAAGAGACCATGGATGCCACCATCCAACTGGCGCTGGAACTCGACCCCGACCTGGCAAACTTCATGATCGCGGCGCCCTTCCCGGGAACGCGGCTCTACGATCTGCTGGAGAAGTACGGCAACATCTTCAGCCACGACTGGCACGACTACGCGATCCACGAGCAGAAGGCGCGCTTCACGATTGGCGATTTGGATGCTGACCTGGTCGAGCGCAAGTGGCACGAGGCCTACCGCCGCTTCTACCTCCGGCCGCACCGGGTCTACCGCCGGCTGACGAGCAAGGATACCTGGGTGAACGCGCCGGCACGCCTGAAGGATGCCCGCCGCTTCTTCATGGGTGGCCGCCGGGGCGACGCCGTCACGACGGCTGTGCACGTCCCGGAAGGTGGATAGCAGTCAGGGGCGTCAAAGAATCACTGCCGTTCCTCGTCAGACACGGAGCGGAGCAGAGGGTTGCGCCAACGACGCCACTCTTGGTGCTGCATGGCGTCCTGCTGGTACATGCCCGGCGGCGCCGGAGACATCAACGCCCAGTTGGAGACTCGGAGGAGGTCACGCGCTTCCTCCGCTGCTTCCAGAGTAGCCACCAATGACACTTGCCGAATGGATTGCGACCCTCCCAGACGACCTGCGACCCCGCTTCGAGCCCATGCTCGACCCGGAGAATGGGTTGCTTGGCGTGCAGATCGCGGCGCTCTTCCAACTTGCCCTGCCCGAGGGAGCGGAGAGTGCCGGCGAGGCTCTCCGCCGCGAGTGGGCCACGGCGGTCGCGGCCCGGCAGGCACGGGTCCTGGAAGTGGCGGCACCCATGAGCATGGCGGTCGCCGCGATCTATCATAACCCGCGCAATGACGCCCAGATCGAGCCCAACCTGCGTCGCGGGATCGCAGACGCGTACGGCCGCTGGCGCGCCACAAACGACCCGGCCTACCGCACGCTCCAGATCGCGGGGCTGCGCCAACTGGCCCGCTGGCTGGCACGCCGAAAGCGTGGCGACGCCGCCGCCGGCGTCTATCGCGAGTTGCTCACAATCGAGCCAGACAACGCGATGGAGTGGCAGAACCTGGGGGTGATCTACAAGAATCAGCTCGGCGACGAGACCGAGGCCCACCGCTGCTTCCAGAAGGCTCTCGATCTCGACCCCGACAACAGCCACATCGCCCGTCGCGAACTCGCAGCGCTGATGGACAAGAAGCAGAAACAAAGATGGCTGGGGCGTCTGTTTGGGAGGTAGGACAGGCCGGCGAAGACGCCGGGCCGGGAGGTCTCACCATGCGTTCCCCAACATCCTACTCCCATTGGCATGTCGAGAAACTTCACGAATGCGGGTAATCCTGAGGAAGTGAGATGCTCGGACTCGCTGCAAAACTTCCGCTCTACTGGAGCTTCTATCACTTTGGCTATCCGCGGATGCTGCCGTTTAGCGTGGTCGTCTCGGTGAGCTTCCGCTGCAATTCCAGGTGCAAGACCTGCGATGTCTGGCGCCGGCCCAACGACGACCTGGACCTGGACGAGTGGCGCCAGGTCTTCCACAACCTGGGCCGCGCCCCGTTCTACATCACCTTCACCGGTGGGGAGCCTTTTCTGCGGGCCGACCTCGACGAACTGGTCATCGCGGCCTACGAGGAGTGCCAGCCGGAGGTTATTACGATTCCCACCAACGGAATCCTGACCCGGCGTATCCTGGAACAGGTCGATCGGATGTGCACGGTCGCCCAGGACGCCAGCATCGGTATCAACCTGTCCCTCGATGAGGTTGGAGAGCGGCACGATGAGATCCGCGTGGTTCCGGGCAATTGGAAAAAGGCGATGGCGACGTGGGACGGGCTCAAAGCCCTCAAGCAGAAGCACAAGAACCTGGTGCTCACGGTTCATACGGTCATCAGCCAGTTTAACATCGCGCGCTTCGACGACATCTACCACGGCCTCCAGCCGCTGGAACCGGACAGCTACATCACCGAGGTCGCCGAGGAGCGCAACGAGCTCTCGACCATTGGGTGGGAGATCACGCCGCTCGCCGAACAGTATGCGCCCGTCGCCGACTTCCTGAGTGCCGCGGCGCGCCAGGCCCCGGCGACGGGGCTCGCGCGAGTGACACAGGCCTTCCGCGCCCAGTACTACCAACTCGCCAGGCGGGTCCTCTTCGAGCACGACCAGGTGATTCCCTGCTATGCCGGTTGGGCGAGCGCCCACATCGCGCCCAACGGTGATATCTGGAGTTGCTGCATCCGGGCCCAGAGCGTCGCGAACCTGCGCGAGACCAACTACGACATCCGCCCGATCTGGTTCGAGCACATCGGAGGACTGCGCGAGATGCGCCGCTCGATCAAGGCCCGCGAATGTGCCTGCCCGATGGCCAACGCCAACTACGCCAACATGTTGCTTCACCCGCCCACCCTGGCCCAGGTGGGACTTCAAGTGACAGGCAACTTGCTCAACGCTTCCTCACTCGCCCGGACCTCGCCAGAGTAGGGCGTCCCGCGATTCCACATACGCTTCGCTGCCCGTCGTCGGTGAACAGTGCGTGGATAGTGGCCGGTGGTTCGCTGCCAGAGATTGGTGCCGAATTCAACAACCGGCCACCGATCCTGAAGGCTCTTTTGAGAGCCTCCTTTACCCAACGCAAGCTGCAATCGCTGCGATTTGCCCTCACGCCGTGCAAGTCGCTACAATCTGGGCCTGATGCCGATCTATCGGCGGCCTGATCACGCATCACAAATCACGCATCACGGCCGTAAGGGGGCTACCTGATGACGACGCCGCGACGGGCCGCAGTTGGCCAACCGATTCCCGATTTCTCCCTCCCTGGCGTGGATGGGCACATCTACAACACCGCCGACGACCGCGGTCACATCCTGGTCATTGACTTCTGGTCGGCCGAGTGCCCGGTCTCAGAGCGCTACGATCCCTACTTGCAGGGGTTTGCCGACGCGTACGGTCCAAAGGGCGTCAAACT
The DNA here is from genome assembly GCA_027493995.1 of Ardenticatenaceae bacterium. Classification (GTDB taxonomy): domain Bacteria; phylum Chloroflexota; class Anaerolineae; order Ardenticatenales; family Ardenticatenaceae; genus DOUV01. The sequence continues at coordinate 1,337,031 of JAOSJS010000001.1, forward strand.
GCTGGCAGTCGATTCCAACGTCTACGACCGACCCCGGATGATCAAGCACGCCATTGAGGAGCGCAAGATCCGCTTCCCGATCCTGCGCGACGAGGGCAACGTCGTCGCAGACCTCTACGAGGCGGTCACGACGCCCCATATTTTCGTCGCGGACGCGGGGGGTATCCTGCGCTACCGCGGCCACATTGACGACACCAACTTCCGACGCAAAGAACCGACCATCAACTACCTCGAGGAGGTGGTTGATGCCCTCTTGTTCGGCAACGAGACCCCGGTCGCAGAAACATCACCATTCGGCTGCACAATCAATCGAGCGCGGGTTTGAAACAGGGGACAACAGGCAAGAAGGGAGTGTGGTGGCAGAAAAAGCAACTACCCGGCAGCGCCTTCGGGAGCTTTTAAAAGTCCGGTCGATGACTTCGAAGATTTCCTGGAGCATGCCAGCCAATTGGCCGGCCGGCAGCTCTGACGGAGAGCGCGCCGAACGAGTCCCGGTCTCTTCATGAAAGCAACCGCCGATGCCGGCGCGAATATCGCGCTGATCAAATATTGGGGTGCGCGCGATGCCGCTCTGCACCTGCCGCTGAACGACAGTGTCTCGTTCACGCTAGACACGGCGCGTACCACCACCACCGTCACCTTCGACCCCGAGCTGCCGGCCGATACCCTGGAGATCGGTGGGGCGCCGGCGCCGCCGGCGGCGCTCGCTCGGGCCAGCGGTCACCTCGACCACCTGCGGCGCCTGGCCGGAGTGGAGACGCGCGCCCGGGTCGTCTCGGAGAACACCTTCCCGATGGGCACCGGGATCGCCAGCAGTGCCTCGGCCTTCGCCGCCCTGACCGCCGCCGCGGCGGCGGCCCTCCGCCTCGAGCTCGACCGCCGCGACCTGAGCCGGATTGCGCGCCTCGGCTCGGGCTCGGCGGCGCGCTCGATTGAGGGTGGCTTCGTCTGGTGGTACGCGGGCGAAGACCACGCCGCCTCTTTCGCCGAGCAGCTCGCGCCGCCCGATCACTGGGCGCTGCGCGACCTGGTCGCGGTGGTTGCCACCGAGGAGAAAGCGGTGGGCTCGGCGAAGGGGCACCTCCTCGCCGGCACGAGCCCCTTCCTGAGCACGCGTTTGGCTCAGGTGGCGCGCCAGCTGCCGTTCGTCCGGCGCGCCATCCTGGAGCGCGACCTCGCCGCGCTCGGCCCGGTGATCGAGACCGATGCACTCGCGATGCACTTCGTGATGATGAGTAGCACGCCGCCGCTCTTCTACTGGGCGCCCGCTACGATCACGCTCATCAAAGCGACGCAACACTGGCGGACCGCCGGTCTGCCGGTCTACTTCACCATCGACGCGGGCCCCAACGTGCATCTCATCTGTGAGGCGCCCGCCGCGCCCGCCGTCGAGCGCGAGCTACGCGCCCTGCCGGAGGTGCTCGACGTGATTGTGGCGGCGCCCGGACCGGGGGTGATCCTTCAACAGACCGCGTGAGGCCACGAAGGACGCACGGCTTTCTGGATCCACAATCGGCGCGAGCCCCTCGAGTTCAATCGAGGATTTGTTGAGCAGCGACTCCCGAGCACAGACGCGGGACGCCGTTCCATCTTCGTCTTCGGCCGAAGCGGGCGGCCCTGCGGAGGAGAGCATGAACTACGGCTTTCTCATCGATCAGCGCAAGTGTATCGGCTGCCACGCCTGTAGCACCGCGTGTAAGTCTGAGAACGAAGTGCCCCTCGGCGTCTACCGCACGTGGGTCAAGTCCGTCGACAAGGGCACGTTTCCAAACACCCGCCGGTTCTTCCAGGTCACTCGTTGCAACCACTGTGCGAATCCCCCCTGCGTTCGCATCTGCCCCGTCGAAGCCATGTACCAACGCGATGATGGTATCGTTGAGTTCGATCCCCGCATCTGCATTGGGTGTAAAGCCTGCCTGCACGCCTGCCCGTACGATGCCATCTACATCGACCCCGAGAGTAAGACGGCGGCCAAGTGCCACTTTTGCGCCCATCGCGTCGAAGTTGGACTGGAACCGGCCTGCGTCGTCGTCTGTCCGGAGCAAGCCATCGTCGCCGGCGACCTCGACGACCCACGCAGCGAGATCAACCGCTTGATCGGCAGCCATCACGTCAGCGTCCGCAAGCCGGAGCAAGGAACTGCCCCGAAGCTCTTCTACATTGACGCCAACGCAGTCACCCTCACGCCGACGGCCTCCCACACGCTCGGCTCGTTCGCATTTGCCGATGTGGTCAGCGACCAGGCGCAGGCGATCGATACCGCTGGCACCCTCCGTCAGAACGGCCACCAGGCCATCCACCACCACACGACGACCGGCTTTGCGGTCCGTGAGGCCCGGGAACAGAGCCTCGGCGGGTGGGCTGGCCCCATCACCATCGGCGGGACGCAAGCGGCCGAGCATATGATCCAGACGGTCTACAACGCCCAGCACAAGATCCCGTGGCATTGGCCGGTCCCTGCCTACCTGGTGACCAAGAACATTGGGAGTGGCATCTTCATGCTGGTCGCCCTCCTCTTTGGCCTTGGGGTGGCACCGTTCAGCGGGCCGGTGGCGCTTCTGAGCACCTTCGCCTCGCTGCTCTTCATCGGCCTCACGGCCCTGCTGCTCGTCATCGATCTGGAGCGGCCCGAGCGCTTCCACACCATCCTGACCCGCCCCCAGTGGAAGTCGTGGCTGACGCGCGGCGCGTTTCTCCTGGTCGGTTTCGCCGTTGTAGCCGGCCTCTGGTTTTTGGTCGAGGGCGCCGCGGCCCTCAACGGAGCCCTCTCCCCTACTGCTGCCGCTGTCCGCCCGTTCTTTCTGGCGGCCGGTTTCGTGTTGGCACTCGCCAGCGCGATCTACACCGCCTTCCTCTTTGGGCAAGCGGAGGGGCGCGACCTCTGGCAGAGCACGCTGTTGCCGGTCCACCTGGTGGTCCAGGCGCTGATGGTCGGCGCGTCAGCGCTGCTGCTGTTGGCTCTATTCGTCACAATGCCGTCACCATGGCTGACGGTTCTGGTCTGGACGTTTGGCTTGATGCTCATCATCGATCTATTTGTGACCCTCGTCGGCGAGTTTGGGATGCCCCACACCTCCGAGACCGCGGCGCGCGCGGCGCACGAGATCCACCGGGGCAAGTTCCGCCTCCAGTTCTGGGGCGGGTCTATCACGCTCGGCCATCTCCTGCCACTTGTGCTCCTGCTCGTCGCCACGGTGAGCGGGTCGCCCGCGCCCGTCGCCCTGGCCATCGCAGCTCTGGCCGCCGCCGTCGGTCTCTATTTGTTCGAATTCGCGTTTGTCATGGCGCCGCAAGAGATACCCAACTCGTAGAAGCTCCTGTTGGCGAAATCGCTTCGAGGGAGGACGAGGGGCTCGTAGTGCGCGCTGTAGGGGCGCACGGCCGTGCGCCCCTACAGCGCGCACTACCAACCGGCGCCTGCGACGTGTACCAATTCGCCACCAGGATCGTCGAAGCATTGGTGTCATCTCAGGACGGAGGATACCGTATGAACGAACACCTGACGCGCTTTCTCCAGGCGGTTGCCGATTTGACTCGCGAGCGGGAGCCCATGCCCGCCCCGGCCGTGAGTGCGCCTGCGGCTTCGAACGGGCGTCCCGCGGTGGTGGGCGTGATCGCCGACCGGCCGGCGGCGGTGCCCCTGACCCCCACGGTGAGGCAGCCGGAGCGTGCTGCGCCCGCGGGTCTGGCCAGCTACCCTCCGCCGGAGAAGTGGGACGATTGGGCCGAGTACGACCCCAAGGCGTGGCCGGAGCGCAAGCCACGGCGTTACATGCTGGTGCCGACCGTCTGTTTCAACTGCGAGAGCGGCTGTGGACTACTGGGGTATGTCGATAAAGAGACGCTCGAAATCCAGAAGTTCGAAGGCAATCCCGCCCATCCGGGCAGTCGAGGCCGTAACTGCGCCAAAGGTCCGGCGACCCACAATCAGATCTATGACCCCGAGCGCGTCCTCTACCCCCTCAAACGGATGGGGAAGCGAGGCGAGGGCAAATGGGTACGGGTCACGTGGGATGAGGTACTCGACGATCTGGCGACCCGCATCCGCACCGCCTTTCTGGAGGAGCGCCACAACGAGGTGATGTACCACGTCGGGCGGCCCGGGCACGATGGGCTGATGGAGTGGGTACTCTTTGCCTGGGGCGTCGACAGCCACAACAGCCACACCAACGTCTGCTCCTCGGGGGCCCGCGCCGGCCTCGCCTTTTGGTTGGGGCTCGATCGCCCGTCGCCCGACCATGCTAACGCCCGCGTCATCTTGCTCATCAGCTCCCACCTGGAGACCGGGCATTACTTCAATCCCCACGCCCAGCGCATTATGGAGGGCAAGCTGGCGGGCGCGAAGCTCATCGTACTCGACACGCGGCTCTCCAACACCGCCAGCCTGGCCGACTACTGGCTCTCGCCGTGGCCGGGGTCGGAGGCGGCGATCTTGCTGGCCATCGCCAACCACCTGATCCAAACCGGCCGCTACAACCATGAGTTCGTCAAAACCTGGGTCAACTGGGAAGAGTACCTGAAGCACGAGTGGCCGGATGAGCCTCGGACCTTCGAGACCTTCGAGGCGAAGCTGAAGGAGGTCTACAAGGACTACACCTTCGAGTTCGCCGCGGCTGAGAGCGGAGTGGAGGCCGATCTCCTGCGGCAGGTGGCCGAGGAAGTGGCTCGCTGCGAGGGCAAGCTCGCCACGCACTCCTGGCGCAGCGCGGCGGCAGGGAACCTGGGTGGCTGGCAGGTAGCGCGCTGTCTCTGGTTCCTCAACGTGCTGACCGGCTCCGTCGGGGTGGCAGGCGGCACGTCGGCGAACACGTGGGACAAGTGGGTGCCGCGCCCGCACAAACTCGGCCCTCACCCCAAGCGCTGGAACGAGCTCACCTGGCCCCGCGAGTACCCGTTGACCTTCTACGAGCTGAGCATCCTGCTGCCGCACTTCCTGAAAGAGGGGCGCGGGAAACTCGACACCTACTTCACGCGGGTCTATAACCCGGTCTGGACGAATCCGGATGGGATGTCGTGGATCGAGGTGCTGACCGATGAGTCGAAGGTGGGCCTGCACGTCTGCCTGACGCCGACCTGGAGCGAAACCGCCTGGTTCGCCGACTACGTCCTGCCGATGGGCCACGGCCCCGAACGCCACGACTTGATGAGCCAGGAGACCCACGCCGGCCGCTGGATCGCCTTCCGCCAGCCCGTGCGGCGCGTGGCGCTCGAGAAGATGGGCCACAACGTTCGCTACACCTACGAGGCCAACCCCGGCGAGGTCTGGGAGGAGACCGAGTTCTGGATCGAGCTCTCCTGGCGCATTGACCCGGACGGCAGCCTCGGCATCCGGCAGTACTTCGAATCGCCCTGCCGGCCGGGTGAGAAGATCACGGTCGAGGAATATTACCGCTGGATGTTCGAGAACACCGTGCCCGGCCTGCCCGAAGCGGCGGCCCGCGAGGGGCTGACACCGTTCGAGTACATGCGCAAATACGGCGCGTTCGAAATTCGCCGGGGGCCAGAAGCGCCATACGCCGAACCGGTCGGAGAAGAATTGTTGCAGGCCGCAGTCGTGGCGCCGGAGACGGGGATCGTCTACAGCAAGGCAACATTGCAGCCCTCACCCAACATCACGCCTCACCCGGCCTTCCCCGGCGACGAACGGGGACAGCCGGTGGGCATCCAAATCGGAGCGAGGACTGTGCGGGGTTTCGACACGCCCTCGCGCCGGTTGGAGTTCTACTCGACCACGCTCCGCGACTGGGGCTGGCCGGAGTACGCCATCCCGGTTTATATCAAGAGCCACGTCCACCCGGCAAACATCAACCGCGCGGCTAACGAATTCGTGCTCCTGCCGACGTTCCGTTTGCCGACGCTGATTCACACTCGCTCGGGCAACAGCAAGTGGCTCAACGAGATCAGCCACAAGAACCCGCTCTGGATCCACCCCAGCGACGCGGAGGGGCTCGATGTGAGCACGAATGACCTGGTCCGCGTCACCACCGACATCGGCTACTTCGTCATCAAGTGTTGGGTCACGGAGGGCATCCGCCCGGGCATCGTCGCCTGCTCGCACCACATGGGCCGCTGGCGGCTGCAAGAGACCGGCATGGAACGCTGGTCGTCCGCCCTGGTGGACCTCACCCCTGACGACAACGGCCGGTGGCAGATGCGCCAGGTGAAGGACATCGGACCTTTCGAGAGCAACGACCCGGATTCCAAACGGATCTGGTGGACGGACGCAGGCGTGCACCAGAACCTGACCTTCCCGGTTCACCCCGACCCCATCAGTGGCATGCACTGCTGGCACCAGAAAGTCCGAGTCGAGCAGGCGCATCCCAAGGACCGCTACGGCGATATCTTCGTGGACACCGCTCAGGCCCAGGCCGTGTACCGCGAATGGCTGGCCATGACCCGGCCGGCCGGTCAGGTCTCGCCCGATGGCACCCGCCGGCCGTACTGGCTCCTGCGCCCCTTCCGCCCGGTGCGCGAGGCGTACGACTTGCCGAAGGGTGAGGAGGGGCTGGTTGCGGAGCCGACGTCGCGTTAGGAAGGAACTCCGGGGAACTCGGAGGAACTGAGGGGTGAAGCCCTGGTTTGTAGTAACCGCTTTAGCGGTCTGCGGCAGAGGATCAGGCGCGGCTGGTCGCTCGTCAGGGTGAAGCCCTGGTTTGTAGTAACCGCTTTAGCGGTCCCAGGCGCGCCCAAGCGCTCACTGCGCCCCCCTGCCCTCCAACTTGGGGGGGAGAGGGGGGTGCGCTCGGCACAAGCTGCTTTGCACTCGTCACGGTGACGACTTGATCGACGCTCTTGGCCAGGTCGATGATCAAAAGGGAAGCATCCTATGGTAGATCCCGTCGCCGACGCCTTTCGCATCCTGGGCCACTTTTGGCTGGAAGAAGTGCGGCCCGATGACATCGCCACGATCGCCGCGCTGCCGGAACTCGGGGATGCACTGCCGGGGACCGGTGCCGCTGCGCTCGACGAGCTGGCGGTGGAGTACCAGCGGCTCTTTGGCTTTAACCTGCCGCCCTACGAGAGCGTCTTCATCGACCCTTCCGCGATGTTGTTCGCTGCGGCCACCGCACACCTGCAGGCACTCTATCGCCGGGGAAGCTGGAGCCCACCCGCTGACGTGCGCGTTGGGGCGCCGGATCACCTGGGCCTTGAATTGCTGGCGCTGGCCGATGGGCTGGCTGACGGCCGACACGAATTCGCGCGGCGCTTGCACGCGGAGCACCTCGCGCTGTGGGTGCCGCCGCTCATCCAGGCGCTGCAGCGGCTGGCGCCCCAGCCCTTCTACGCGCGCCTCGGCGACCTGACGCTGGCCCTGCTCCTGGAGACGCTGCCGGCTGAACCCCTGCCTGCAGTTCGAGATCCCTTCCCAGCGCTTCCGCCGCCGCCCGTGTACCAGGGAAACGGGATGGTGCCCCCGCCGGAAGCAGAGCCGGCCTTAGACCACGGCTCGAGGAGCCAGACTTCCGAAGTCTCAGAAGACTTCGGAAGTCCGCGATCACGCGCGCCCGGCGACGACTTGACCGACGTTCGAGACCTCCGCACGATCGTGCGCCGGCTGCTGGCGCCCCGTGAGGCCGGCCTCTTCTTGACGCGCACCGATCTCGCCCGGCTCAGCCGGGGCCTCCACCTGGCCGGCGTCATGGGCGAGCGCTCGCGAATGCTCGAAATGCTCTTCCGCCTCGCGGGCCAGTACGACCTGCTTCCCATACTCTCTGATCAGTTGGTCCGGCTCTTCGAGGAGGCGGATGCCACCTACTGCACCTGGGTCGAGGAGTACCCGCACTGGTCCGTCTATGCCGAGGCCTGGCGGCGCCGGCTGGCCACCACGCGAGCGGGCCTCGCCGGGCTTGGCAGTGCGATCCAGGGGTAAGGGGGATGGGCGCGCGGAGGAGTCGCGCAGCTATCCCCCTCTGTCCCTACTTTTTGGGAAGTTACCACGGTGGTATACTTCTACTGAGCAAGAGTGTTCAAATAATCCGGGGGTAAAGGGGGTGTGCGCGCGGCTCGGCCGCGCGCACACCCTCCGCCCCACTTTCTGAAAAGTTACTTCAAGCGAACCGAGAAACGGTGTGTTTCCAATCATGAGAGTCACAGACGAGAAAGTGAAGGAATCGCTCCTGGTGCGCCTGCGCCGGATTGAAGGGCAAGTACGGGGCATCCAGCGCATGGTTGACGAGGAACGTGATTGCCACGAGATTCTTCAGCAGGTGAGCGCCGTGCGAGCGGCGATGTACAATGCCAGTGTCGAGCTCGTGCGTTCGTACGCGAACCAGTGCCTCAACGATCCGGAGGCACAGATTCCGCACGAAGAGGTGATCGAGAACCTGATTGCCGCCCTGGGGCGCGTCAGCCGGACCGTCGATTGAACAACGTGCCTGGCCACAAAAAAGCCGCCCCGGATTTCCGAGGCGACTGCCGGTAACCTTCAACCTTCCAAACCTGCAACTACTCATTGGCGCCCATCAGCTCGACGGTCGTCACACCACTGCCGCCCTCGTTGTACTCACCCCCGCGGTAGCTCTTCACCAGCGGGTGGCGCTGCAGCTCCTCGCGGACCATGCGGCGCAGCGTGCCCGTCTCGTCTCCTTGCCTTGGATGATGCGCATGCGCGGCAGACTGGCCAGGTAGGCGTCGTCGAGGTACTTGTCGAGGCGCGGCCGCATCTCCTCGACCGTCAGGCCGTGCAGATCAAGCTCCATCCCCGGGCTCTCGACCACCGGCACGCGGATGCCTCTGCGCGCGGCGGGCCCGGGCGCCCTGGGGCGGTGCGGTGGGGGCCCCGGCGCACCGTGGCTGTATCAAGCTGGAGGACGTTCTGGTCTGGCAGCAGCAAAGCAGCGAGCATTGAGCGTTTCTCAGTAACCTTTCAGCCAAGCGAGACTCTGCTCTTTTGCAGCGAAATGAAATACGGTGATGACAAGGAGAGACTGCGTCTTGACGCGGCGTCGCTTTCTCCAACGCAAGGGTCACGGGCGCTGTGCTGGTGGTGGAGTTGGCGTAACTGGCCGGCTGCGGAGAACAATTTCAACGTCCTCCGGCAAACCTGCATCTCGAGGCACCGTGATAATGTGAAACGGTGAGGTGGCCTCATTGGCAACTGCCCAGGAGGGACTCGGTTCCCAAAACTGGGCATACACAACCAGTTTGTCTCCCTCCCTGGCGACTGCCTCAACGGTCACATCAAAACCATGTGTCGCCTTACGGCCGCGGAATACCACAATCGCGACGTAGCGTTGGAAATCGACTCGCTGAAGTTGCGCGGTGACAAGCCCTCGCGATTCGGGTGAGACCGTCCCATTCAAGGAGGGAATATCCTGGGGACTCGTTATCAGAACCGCGCGTGGTTGTCGGACAGAATAATCCCCGTAAATACCTTGCTCAACAGTTTGAAACGGTAAGACAGTCCCAACCGGGACAACAGAAGTAGGAGTAGCGGTGGGCGGCACAGCGGTCGGGGTGATCTCACGGGAACAGGCTCCTGTGCCCAAGAGTATTATGATAGCCGTTAGAAAAAAAGCTCTCAAGAGTGCCCCCTCAATGTCTCTACTGGAAACCTTGTACCCTCGCATTCCGAGAGAGCTTGCAAACAATCCGCAAAGAGTTCTCCCACTCCAGATCAAGGGATGATCTGTATCAGGGAAACCACGGTCACACTGACCAATCTCAATCATTATGAACATCACGGCCTGCGCCACAAGGTGCTGGCGAACCTGGCATCGACTACGTACAAGAGCAGGTAAAAGATACTCCGGGCGAACTTCTTCGTGGACCGTGGCCGCGACGACGCAGCCAGGCGAGTCCCAAAGGGCACTTTAGGCGGGATGGGACAAATCACGAGCACAGCGCCCAGCAGCCATACTGTCTTTTACGGTGTAGAGCAGTGTATCAAGGCACTCGGCGAGTTACATGCCGGTGACGATACGTAATATAACACGGTTCTCGAGGTTGTTCAAGTATGTAATGGAGGGATTATACCTGTACTTTGGTACTTTTTATAATGTATCGATGAATATACCTTACTTTATTACTATGCTTTCTCTGGTTGGTGGCCGGTGCGGGCATCACGAGCGAGGAGATTGGTCCGGTGGATACCCTGACTTCGTTGCAACACCTGCCCCTCTCCCGGCCGCCGATTGGGGCGGCTGCACCGGTTTCTGTCCCTCCTCTCAGCCGCTCATACTGTCTCAAGCAGCGAGGCTTGGAGACCACGCGCATACGCACGTACAAACTCCAAGCCTCGTTCTCTGGAAGAGACTCGGGGTGGCTGCCGACAGGCGCCGTCGTTTACCGGGCCTTCACAATAGGCCGAACCTTCACCCACCTCACAGCAAGCCGCCCAGCCCCAACTCGGCGATCTCCGCACGCCCCAATCGCTCACCTGTCAGCAGCCGTGGCAGCACCATGTCCACCACGTTGTGGCTGGGGCTCCGAGCACAGCCCGGCGCGCACATCACCGGCGTGTGAGGGAAGTAGGCCAGCGCCAGGAGGTTGCCCGGCTCCACCGGCGCGCCGTGCAGCTCGAGCGTCGCCCCGGCGGCTCGCAGCGCCCGGGGAGTGATGTCCTCCTCGTCCATGATCGAGGTTTGCCCCGCGACGATCAAGAGATCGACCTGCTCCGCCAGGCGGGCGGCCGCCTCCCGAATGGCATCAATCTCCTGGGGTACTGTCTCCACAGTCGCCAACTCGACCCCCAATCGGCTCAGCCGTTCCCTGGTAGGCGTCTCGAAGTCCACGCGGGTTTCCTCTTGAGCTGCCGGTTCGGCCGTGATTAGCAGGGCCGCCCGGGCCGCGCGGGGGAGCGGGCGCACCTCGAGAATGCCGGGCCGGCGCTGGGCCAGGTCAAGGGCAGTCTCCAGGTCGTGCCGCGCCACCGCGTAGGGGATGATCTTGAGCGTGGCGACTTGAGCACTCTCCTGAGATGGTCCGACGACGGTGTAGGGCCAGCGGGTGGCCAAAGTGATCCCCGGCAACGAATTGAGCGCTCGCAGGCGCTCGGGGTCCACCAGCAGCAGCCCATCCACCTCGCTATGAAGATTGACGCGCCCTCCGACGGCTCGCGTGACGCGTAGCGCGTCCGTCTTCAGCGCCTCGCCGAGGCGGGCCGCCGCCTCGTCTTCGTGAACGTCATCCACTTCCAGCACCGCGACCTCAACCCGCTCGTGGCCCAGTTCGGCCAGGAGGGCCAGGTGGCGCTCCTCCAGACGGGTCCCCTTTTTTATCACTTTCTTGCCACTTGTATCTGCGACGTTACGGACTAGAATAGTTCTAAGGGCCTCGGAAACTGGTCGTTCTTCAAGTTGCATGGCATCCTCCTGGTGCTATTGTAAGCCTGGGAAAGTGCGTTGACAAGGATTTGGCGGCCTTGTTATAATTCCTCGTCTCGCCCCGCCGTTAATGAGGTGTGAGAATTTGTCTGGGTACGGGTGGGCCGTATCACCCGGCCCAAACAAGGAGACACCTCTCATCAACGGCCGGGCGAAGAGCGCGCTCCGAGCGCGGATATTCGGATCCACCTCCGTCGAGTGATCGGTGTGATCCGGGCAGGGACTCATTCCGAAGAGGAGCGCGACTCTGGGGAAGGCGGCGTCGTCCGTGAAGAGCTTTCTGGCTCGCAGGTCCGGGACCAGGCCGGCTGAGGGGAGTCGCTAGGAACCTTTCCGCAAGCGGGCCGCGACGATTCCAGAGGCGACCGGGCTGCAGCTCCTCGGATGAGCCGGCGTCGCCTTTTTTGTTGGCTTGTGGCAGCCTATCGTGACCTCGCCAGGAGCGAGGCTGGAGAGAAGTATGGAAAGTAATGTCACCTTCGTAGATCTTCCGCCGATCGTGCCTGATCCCGATCGCCGGGCCCCCAAGCCACCCTGGCTCAAAGTTAAGGCACCCGGCGGCTCCAACTACCGAGATCTGGTGCAGCTCATGCGCACCAGTGGTCTCAATACGGTCTGTGAGGAAGCCCATTGTCCCAACATCGGGGAGTGCTGGGAGCATCGCACCGCCACCTTCATGCTGTTAGGTGCGATTTGCACGCGCGGCTGTCGCTTCTGCGCTGTGACCAAGGGCCGCCCACAGGGACTCGACTGGGATGAGCCCGAGCGTTGTGCTCGCGCCGTTCAGGCCCTCGGCCTGCGCCACGCTGTCATTACGAGCGTCAACCGCGACGACCTCCCCGACGGGGGCGCCGTGATCTTCGCCTTGTTGATCCGCCGGATTCGTGAGTACAGCCCGGACTGCGGGATCGAGGTGCTCACGCCCGACTTTGAAGGCAACCCGGCCGCCGTTCGCACGATCGTGGAGGCCGGGCCGGATATTCACAACCACAACATCGAGACTGTTCCGCGGCTCTACCCGCGCGTCCGTCCGAAAGCAAAGTACGCCCAGAGCCTGGAACTGTTGCGCCGGGCGAAGGCGTGGGGACCGGCCGGCATGATGACCAAGAGCGGCCTCATGGTTGGTCTGGGCGAGACCGTCGATGAAGTCGTTCAGGTGCTGCGTGATTTGCGCGCCGCCGAGGTTGATATTGTGACGATCGGCCAGTACCTCCGGCCGAGTCCCTGGCACCTGCCCATCCAGCGCTACGTCCGGCCGGAAGAGTTTGCCGAACTGAAACGCATCGGCCTCGAGCTCGGGTTCAAGCACGTGGAGAGCGGCCCCCTCGTTCGCTCAAGCTACCACGCCCACGAACAGACGACTGCCGCTGCGAGACGAGCAGCGGCGTGAGCCGTTACCCTCAGGCGCTGGCCCCCACTTTCGAAACGGGGCGGCGCCTGCTACTGGAGCAATGATATGGATCTCACTTTGCTTGGCCGTCTCTCGGCGGCTGCCGGCATTCCCAGTCGCGAGGAACGCGTGCGGGCGATCGTTCACGAGGCAATTTCTGGCGTGGTCGACGAGACGCGCATCGACGCTCTCGGGAACTTGATCGCCGTCAAGCATGCTGCGTCCGCAACGGCGCCGCGCGAGCGCATCATGGTCGCAGCCCATATGGATGAAATTGGCTTTCTCGTCCGGCACATCGACGAGCAGGGCTTCCTGCGTGTCCACAACACCGGTGGCTTCGACACCCGCAATCTTTTCGCTCGACACGTGCTGGTCTGGACGCGCGATGGCGACCTCCCGGGCATCCTCTACCCTGGGACCAAGCCGGTTCACATTGCCAACGAAGAAGAGCGTAAAAAGATTCCTGAGATCAAGGAGTTCTTCGTGGACCTGGGCCTCCCGGCCGGGGAGGTCCAGGCTCGCGTGCGCGTTGGGGATCCGGTGACCCTGATCCAAGAGCTGCGCCCGGTCGGAAACCTGGTCTCGGGCAAAGACATGGACGACCGCGTCGCCGTCTTCGTCCTGATCGAAACGCTGAAGGCACTCCGTGACAGGCCCCTACCCCACGATCTCTATGCTGTCTTCACGACGCAGGAAGAGGTCGGTCTGCGCGGCGCTCAGACCTCAGCCTTCGGCGTCGAGCCGACCCTCGGCGTCGCGTTGGATACCACTCTGGCAGTGGACATCCCGGGCACACCGGCCGAAGAGGCTGTATCTCGCCTCGGTGAGGGTGTCGGGATCAAGGTGATGGACTCGGCCAGCATTTCCACCCGTTGGTTGGTAGACGAATTCATCGCGCTGGCGGAGCGCCGTGCAATCCCTTACCAGCTTGAAGTGCTGCCATTGGGCGGCACCGATGCCAGCGCGATCCAGCGCTCACGGGCCGGCGTGCCCGCGATCACGCTCTCCGTGCCCACCCGCTATATCCATACGGTGGTCGAAGCCTGCCACACCGCCGATATTCAGGCCACGATTGATCTGCTGGTGGCCTTCCTGACAACCGCTTCCCACGTCAGCGACCATCGGTAGACGGGTGTTCGCGCGAGAGTTGAGGGGTGAAAGGCCAGGTTGAATCGGCCCGCCCCCGCCGGGAAGAAGGAGAAATCATGGCAACGAAAACGATGACGACAGACCTCACCACGGAGCAATTGCTTGACTGGTATCACGAGATGGTGTTGATTCGCCGAATCGAAGAGGAGGCGGCCAACGCCTATCAACATGGTCACATTGGCGGTTTCTTGCACCTCTACATCGGCCAGGAGCCGGTCGCTGTTGGTGCTATGGCGGCTCTCCGTGAGGAAGACAACGTAATCACTCACTACCGCGACCACGGCCACGCGCTGGCACGTGGCATGGAGCCGAAAGCCGTCATGGCCGAACTATACGGCAAGTCTACCGGCGTCAGCACGGGCAAAGGCGGCTCGATGCACCTGGCCGATGCCGGCAAGCACTTCTGGGGCGGCTACGCGATTGTGGCCGGCCATATTGCCCTGGCTGATGGGATCGCGCTGGCCGACCAGTACTTGGGACGCGACCGTGTCACACTGTGTATCTTCGGCGACGGCGCCACCAACAATGGATACTTCCACGAGTCTCTGAACCTGGGGAAGGTCTGGGACCTCCCGATCATCTACATGGTCGAGAACAACCTCTATGGGATGGGCACGGCGGTCGAGCGGGCCTCGGCGGTCGAGGAGATATACCGCAAGGCCTGTGCTTACGACATCCCCTCCGAGCGCGTCGACGGAACCGATCCGATCGCGGTCTATGAGGTGGTCAAGAACGCGGTCGAGCACACCCGGGGTGGTGAGGGACCGTACCTCATCGAGGCGGTGACCTATCGCTTCCGGGGTCACTCAATGGGTGATGCCGAGCGGTACCGCAGCAAAGAGGAGGTCGAGGAAGCGATGCGTCACGACCCCATCAACCGCTTCCGCGAGTACCTCCAAAAAGAGCGGAACGTTCCCGCTGAGCAACTCGACCAGATTGTCGACGAGGCCGAGCGCGAGGTTCAGGCCGCGGTGCGTTTTGCCGAGGAGAGCCCGGCCCCCGAACCCGAGGCTCTGTGGGCGAACATCTTTGCGAACCCCGTCGGCGAGAACAGTGGCACGTAGCCGGTGGTACAACAGATTGGCAATTTGTCCTGCGTACGAGGGGGCAAAGCGGTACGTTGCCCGACAAGAGAGGGTGAGTGATGGCGCAGATGACAATCCGCGAGGCGGTCCGCCGCGCGATGATCGAAGAAATGGAGCGAGACGAGACCGTCTTTCTGATGGGTGAGGAGGTCGGCGTCTGGGGAGGAACCTACGGCGTCTCGCGCGACATGTATAACATGTTCGGCGCGAAACGCGTGCGCGACACGCCCATTAGCGAGATGGTGATGGGCGGAACGGCGGTGGGCGCCGCCATGAATGGGCTGCGGCCGATTCTCGAGTACATGACGGTCAACTTCGCGGTCCTGGGTCTGGATGCGATCGTCAACCACGCGGCCAAAGTCCACTACATGTTTGGTGGGCAGTTTAACGTTCCGCTGGTGGTTCGCACGGCCGCTGGTTGGGGCCAGCTCTCCGCGACCCACTCCCAGACGTTCGAGGCCTGGTTCTCGTACATGCCCGGCCTCAAGGTCCTGTTCCCCGGCACAGCGGCCGATTGCTACGGCCTGCTTAAGACGGCCATTCGCGACCCCGACCCGGTGATCTTCATCGAGCATACCGGCCTCTACCGCTATCGCGGCGAGGTGCCCGATGACAACAATTTCACGATACCGATTGGAAAGAGCGACGTCAAGCGCCAGGGCAACGACGTCACCGTGGTGACCTACGGCCGGATGTTGCCCCTGACGATGGAGGCGGCCGACGATCTCAGCAAGGAAGGAATCGAGTGCGAGGTCGTGGACCTGCGCACTCTCCGCCCGCTCGATCTGGAGCCGGTCATCGCCTCCTTCAAGAAGACCTACCACGCTGCAATCGTGACCGAAGATTTCAAAACCGCCGGCATGAGCGCCGAGATTGCGGCTCAGATCTACGAGCGTGGCTTCGACTATCTCGATGCGCCTCTCAAGCGGATCGCGGCCCTGGAGGTTCCCCTCCCCTACGCCAAGAACCTCGAACGGTTGGCGATGCCAACCAAGGAAGACATCAAGCAAAGCATTCTCGAGCTGGTCGGATAGGGCGAGCATTGCCGCCAGCCCGAAATTGGGTGAAGGAAAGCAAAATGGGGCCCGGAAGCGCTTGCCGGCGCGCAACTCGCCGCAGCCGCTCGAGCCCCCACCTCCAGGCTGACAGGCGAACGCGTGTGAAGCACCACGCCCGACGGCTGGCGGCGGACTGTTTCCAAAGGAGTGAACCAGTGGCAACCGATATCACAATGCCCAAGCTGGGCTTCGACATGGAGGAAGGCGCGATCTCGAACTGGCTCAAGTCGGTCGGTGAAACGGTCAAGAAGGGCGACCCCATTGCAGAGGTCGAGACCGATAAGGCCACCGTCGAGATGGAGTCGCCGGCCGATGGGGCGCTGATCGAGATCGTCGTCCCGCCGGGCGAGCGCGTCCCGGTGGGCACCGTAGTTGGGCGCATCGGCGAGCCCGGCGAGGAACCCGCGGAGGGTGCCGGCCCTGAAGAGGTGCCGGTCTCCCCCACGGCGCCTCCCGACGCCCCGGCACCGGCCGACGCCGCTCAGATGACGCCGGCCGAAGCGAAGCGAGCCCCCGAAGCCGAAGCGCCGAGCGAGGAGGCCGAACGGGGCCTCCGTGCCAGCCCGGTCGCTCGGCGCCTGGCCGAGGAGCGTGGCGTGGACCTGAGCCAGCTCAAAGGCACCGGGCCCGGTGGCCGGATCACCCGCGAGGATGTCGAGGCCCACCTGTCCGAAGCGGAGACGCACGCGCCCGAACCGCCCGGCGGTGTCAAGGCCAGCCCGGCCGCACGGCGCATCGCCGAGGAGCGCGGGATCGACCTGCAGCAGGTGAAGGGGACGGGTCCCGGTGGTCGCATCGTCGCCGCCGATGTCGAGCGCTTCCGGCCTGCGGCCGCACCGGCGCCCGCGCCGGCTCCGGCGGCACCAGCTCCGCGCCCTGTCCCAACAGGAGCGGTCCAGCCAGTCGGGGCGGCCGAGGAGGTCGAACTCACCCGGATGCGCCGCCGGATCGCCGAGGTGATGACCGCCAGCAAAACCTCAGTCCCACACTTCTACGTCACTATGGCGATTGATATGGACCAGGCGCTGGCCGAGCGCGAGCGCATGAATGCCGTGCTGGCCGACGAGGGGCTCAAGCTCAGCGTCAACGATCTGATTGTGAAGGCCGCCGCGCTGGCGCTCCGGAAGTACCCGAACCTCAATGCCAGCTTCGCCGGCGACAAGGTCATTCGCCACGGCGATATCAACATCGGTGTGGCCGTGGCGCTCGAGACGGGGCTGCTCACGGTCGTGGTGCGCAACGCCGACCAGAAGACCCTCAGCCAGATCAGCCAGGAGACGCGGGCCAAGGCCGGCCGGGCACGCGAGGGCAAGCTCCATCCCGAGGATATCGGCGGGAGCACGTTCACCGTCAGCAACCTGGGCATGTACGGCGTCGAGGATTTCATCGCCATCATCACCCCGCCCGAGGCCGCGATCCTGGCAGTGGGCGCAGCCCAGAAGCAGCCGGTGGTGCGCGACGAGCAGATCGTCATCGGCCAGGTCATGCGCGCGACGATCTCCGCCGATCATCGCGTCACCGACGGTGCAGAGGCGGCCGAGTTCATGGTCGAGCTCAAGAGCCTGCTCGAAAATCCGCTGCGCCTCACACTCTAAGGCATGTTCTCTCCCGGGCAATACTTTCAGCAGGGGATAAGGTGTTCATATTGCTGTAAAAGTGGCGCGTACGCGCCACTTTTACAGCAAGAGCGATACGCCATCCAGCAGGGAGCAGGGAGCAAAAAGGCGGTGCTCGGGCAATCCCTGAACACGTTGCTCCTGAATCAAACTTGATGGCTTTCGTCCGTCGGCTGCCCTTTACCCTCTTCATGGAACTCGCCATCATCGTGGTCGCCCTGACGCACAACGTGGTTTTGGGCGATCTGCGTCTGGCGGTCGAGTTGCGTTGGGGATTTGGGCCGCAGAACCTCCGGGACGGCCGCCTGTACACTCTCGTCACGGCCCCCTTCTTCGTGCGCAACCTGCGCATGTTCCTCGGCATTCTCCTGTTTGTCGGCTACTCCGTTGGCATCTACGAGTGGGTGGCGGGGACCCGGCGGGCCCTGCTCCTCTACTGGTCCACGAACATTGGAGTATGGACACTGGCAGCAGCGCTCATTGCCGTGTGGCTCTCCTCGACCACCACGCCCCAGGGTCACAATCTGATGCTCCTGACCGACGTGGGACCGTCGGTCGGCGGGATGGGCTGTGTCGGTGGGTGGGTGAATCAGCTGCCCCGGCGGTATCGCCCGTGGGCGTTCTTTGGGTTGCTCGCGTACCTGGCGGCCAAGTTGGCCCTGAACCCAGAGCCTTTCGCCGATACCGCCCATCTCATCGTGTTTCCTGTGGGCTTTGCCCTCGATCACCTGCTCTGGCACCGGCCGGATTGTATCGCCAAACGTGAGGCGCGATGACGACAGGGCACGATGGCCTGGCGGGCCGCGTCTGGGTCGTGGCCGGCGGGTCTCGCCGGAGAGAGAAGTCGCCGTTGGTGGCACGCAGTTTGCCTGCCCTGTCGTTGTAGGTGCTTCGACAGCGACCAACCGGTTCGCCGGGTGCCGGTCACATGACCTGCAGCGCTTGCCGCCCCGATATCGATTCGGTACAATACAAAGCAATGGGCCGGTCTTCATCCAGACCGACCCGGGCGGCTCAATGGCGAGTCGCCACTTACCCAACGAGGAGGTTTGGATGACCGATACAGCGACCGCGACAATCGCCGAGCCGGCCGTCAGCTCGCCGGTTGACTACCGGGAGCTGGGACTGTCGAAAGAACAGGTTCTCCAGCTCTACGAGCTGATGCTCACGGCTCGTCGCCTGGATGAGCGGCAGGAAACCCTGCAACGTCAGGGCAAGGCTCATTTCCACATCAGTTGCCGTGGCCAGGAAGCCACCCAGGTCGGCACCGCGTACGCCCTGGTCCCCGGGAAGGACTTTCTCCATCCGTACTATCGCGATACGGGTGTGCTCCTCACAGTCGGTGTGACGCCGCGCGAGATCCTCCTCGGTAGTTTTGCCCGGGCCAACGACCCTGCGTCCGGTGGTCGCCAGATGCCCAGCCACTGGTCATACCGCCCGCTTAACATCGTGACCGGCTCCAGCCCCGTGGCGACCCAGATTCCCCAGGCGGTCGGGATTGCCTACGCCAGCAAGCTCCGTGGTGACGATGCAGTCACCTACACTTCGTTCGGAGAGGGGGGCTCCAGTAAAGGTGACTTTCACGAAGGTTTGAATTTCGCTGCGATCTGGAAGCTCCCCGTCATTTTTATCTGCGAGAACAATCGCTACGCGATCTCCGTCCGCCAGGAAAAACAGATGGCCATCGAGAATGTGGCCGACCGCGCCGCCGGCTATGGCATGCCCGGCGTGGTGGTGGACGGGCAGGACGTCCTGGCCGTCTACCAGGTGATGAAAGAGGCCGTTGAGCGCGCCCGTAGCAGAGGCGGTCCCACGCTGATCGAGGCGAAGACCTACCGCATCGTCCCGCATTCCTCCGATGACGACGACCGGCTCTACCGCTCCCGCGATGAGGTCAAGCTCTACCGAACCGAACAAGACCCCATCAATCGGTTGCATCGCTACATTCTGGAACGTGATCTGGCCAGCGAGGAGGAGCTACAGGCCATTGAAGGACGTGTGATGCGAACGCTCAATGAAGCGACCGACTGGGCCGAAAAGCAGCCGGAGCCCAGCGCAGCCAACGCCACCAAACACGTCTATCGAACGGCGAACGGTAACTGACGAACGCGCACGCCTGTCCTCGCGTTCGGCGCCTATCGTTCATCCTTCGGCGTTCATCTTTCGGAGAGATCCATGCCCGTCAAATCGATACTCGACGCTGTACACGATACCCTGTGGAAAGCAATGGAGCAGGACGAGCGCGTCGTCGTCTTGGGAGAGGACGTTGGGGCCAAAGGCGGCGTGTTCCGGGCCACGGCCGGTTTCCTCAACCAGTTTGGCGAGGAGCGCGTGATTGATACGCCCCTGGCGGAACTCGCGATCGTCGGCGTCGCCATCGGCATGGCCCTGAACGGGCTCCTGCCGGTGGCTGAAATCCAGTTCGCCGATTTCATCCACCCCGCCTTCGATCAGATCGTCAACGAAGCCGCCAAAATTCGCTACCGCTCCAACGGTGCCTGGGAGGTCCCGATGGTCATTCGGGCCCCTTACGGCGGCGGGATCCACGGTGGCCTCTACCACTCGCAGTCCATCGAGGCCTTTTTCTCCCATGTTCCTGGACTCAAGGTCGTCGCGCCCAGCACGGCCTACGATACGGCCGGCCTGCTGTGGGCCTCGATCCTTGATCCCGACCCGGTGCTTTTCCTGGAGCATAAACGGACCTACCGCCTCGTCAAGGGCGAGCTGCCCGACGAGCTCTACACCGTGCCGATCGGACAAGCCAGGGTGGTGCGTGAGGGCGAGGACCTGACGGTCGTCGCCTACGGCATGATGCTGCAGTACGTGCTCGAGGCCGCCCAGCGGCTGGCCAAAGAGGATATCTCGGTCGAGGTGGTGGATCCGCGGACGTTGTTGCCGCTCGATCGAGAGACGATCCTGAATTCAGTCAAGAAGACCAGCAAAGTCTTGATCGTTCACGAGGACAATCGCTTCATGGGCTATGGCGCCGAGATCGCCGCCATCATCGCCGATGAAGCCTTCATGTGGCTGGATGCCCCGGTCAAGCGCCTCACCGGACCCGACGTACCCGCTATGCCGTACAACACGACGCAAGAGGAGTGGTTCCTGCCCAACGCCGACAAGATCGAAGCCGCCATCCGCGATCTGGCGGAATTCTGAGAGGAGACGAGCGACCAGGATTCTGATTTCGTCTCAACGTCTCGCATCTCTGAATCTTCAAGTTCAACCCAATATTTCGAGGAGAACCATGGCGATTCCTGTCAAGATGCCCCAACTCGGGGAGAGCGTCACTGAAGGCACGGTCGGGAAGTGGCTTAAAGCACCTGGCGACCAGGTCGAGAAGTACGAGCCGCTGCTGGAAGTCGTCTCCGACAAAGTTGACACCGAAGTGACGGCGACCGACTCCGGCACGCTCCTCTCCGTCGAGGTGCCGGAGGGGGAGACGGTAGGCGTCGGCACGGTGCTCGCGTACATTGGCGAGGCGGGCGAACAACCGCCAACGGCCGAGGAGGCCGCCACGGAAGAGGCCGTAGCCAAAGTTCAGGAGGCTGCCGAGAAGGCGCCACAACTCGGTGCCACACCGGCCGAAGAGCCGGCCCGTCCACCGGCCGAGGTCCCGGCAGCCGTTGCCTCACCGGAAAGCGCCGCGCCAGCACGCGTGACGCCCGTGGTCGCGCGGATGCTGGCCGAACACGGGCTCGACATCAACCAAATCGAGGGCACCGGCCGGGATGGGCGTGTGACCAAGAAGGACGTCGAGGCCTACCTGGAACGCCGTCGAGAGCAGGCGGAGGCACCCGCGCCGTCACCGGTCTCGGTTGCACCACCCAAGCCGGCCCCCTGCGCCGGCCGAGGCCCCCACGCCGCGGCCCACGCCCCGTGAGGAGCGAGCCGCGGCCCCGGTGGCACCTCAGCCCGCGCTGATGCCTGTTGCCCAGCCCGGACAGGTCGTCCCGCTCACTCGGATGCGCAAGGCCATCGCCGAGCACATGGTACAGAGCAAGCGCACCTCGCCCCACGTCACCTCGGTCTTCGAGGCCGACCTCTCGGCGATCGTCGCTCACCGCGAGGCCAACAAAGATGGCTTCGCCGCCAACGGCCTGCGCCTGACCTACATGCCTTACTTCGTCGAAGCGGTCGCGCACGCCCTCCAGAAACACCCGATGGTGAACTCTTCATTCGTCGAGGATGGAATCCTGATCCGGCCAGCCATCAACATCGGCATCGCCGCGGCCGTCGAGGGTGGGCAGGGACTGATCGTGCCCGTCATCAAGAACGCCGATCAACTCAGTCTCCGCGGCCTGGCGCGGGCCATCGGTGAGCTGACCGAGCGGGCACGCAATGGCACGCTCACGCCGGACGATGTCTCGGGCGGCACCTTCACGATCACCAACCACGGGGTCAGCGGGAGCCTGTGGGGCACCCCGATCATCAATCAGCCCCAGGCCGGCATCCTTGGGATCGGTAAGATCCAGAAGCGCGTCGTCGTCACTCAGGACGATGCCATCGCCATCCGGCCGATGGTCTATGTGAGCTTTACCTTCGACCACCGTATCCTCGACGGCGCCAGCGCTGATGCGTTCGTCGCTGACGTGATCGACCATCTGGAGTCGTACGCCCGCTGAAACTTCTGGGATGACCAATACCGAGGAGCCGGCAGCAGGTCTGCCGGCTCCTCTGTATCCCCGTGCTACCGGCCGGGTGTACGCAGGAGTTGTCGAGGGGGGCCCTCCCCTTCCCCCTCCCCGCGTCGGGGAGCCAGCCTCCCCCCTTCCCCTCCCCGCGTCGGGGGAGCCAGCCTCCCCTTCCCTCCCAGGGAAGGGGGCCGGGGGGTTAGGTCCTACCCGCGACGCCATCTGCCGGATAACTCGTGCGCCCAATCAGTCTACCGGCCGGGTGCATTCGTCATCGCCGGGCCTTGTGCTATAATCAACGCTGAAATGCTGGAGGAGAACGAGGGCGGAAGACAATGGCAGTTCGTGAAATTATTCAGATCGGAAACCCGGCTCTGCGCGAGAAGGCAGAATCGGTCGAGAACTTCGGCCCTGAGATTCGCGCACTGGTGAAAGATATGATCGAAACTATGTGCGCGGCTCGCGGCGTCGGCCTGGCAGGCCCACAGGTCGCTGAGGGCCTGCGTGTGTTGGTGATCGAGCTCCCTGAGGATGAGGACGACCCCCTGGCCGGTAAGCCCTTTGCCCTGGTCAATCCTGAAATCATCGAGGCGAGTGAGGAGATCATCGAGGGCCAGGAGGCCTGCCTCTCCATTCCTGGCTACGTCGGAGACGTCTGGCGGCACGCCGAGATTACCGTGCAGGGGCGGAACGAGTGGGGCAAGCCCAAGCAAATCAAGGCGCGCAACTTCCTGGCGCGGGTCCTCCAGCACGAGATTGACCATTTGGATGGTATCCTCTATATAGATCGGCTGGAGAGTGAGGACAAACTCTATAAGCTCGAGGTTCCCGCCAACTCAGAAGAGGTACCGCAGAACGTCTCGGTCTAAGGCCAGCGCCGGTCGAAAGGGTCTCGTCCTTTTTCACCTTCACCATCCGGAGCATAGATGAAGTCCTGGTTAATCAACACCGACAATCGTACCCTGAAGACGTGGGACGCGAATGGCTGGACTCGCCTCGAGATCGGCGACGAGCCCGTCCAAGGCGACCGAGTTCTCGTCTACCTCCATGACCGCAACCAATTTCCGGCTGTCGGCGTGATCTTGGGTCCGACAGATCAGCCCGGGGTCCTCCGGGTGGAACCTCTGGTCCTCTTCGATTGGGACTGGGTAGACGCCGCCGGCCTGCGCGCCGACTGGCCGCCTCTGAAGTCGGCTTCGGCCCTGCCCGAGGGTGTGACCGAGATCACCAGACCGGATTTCGAGTATATCTACACGATCATTCATACCCGCGCCGAAGCTGCCGGCCTGGCGTGATCTTCGGACGCAACCCTTGGGCAACGACCGTGCCTGCGAGTCAGCGCTTTGCATCAGGACGGCTCTGTCTGGTGGGTCGGACGCAACCCTTGGGCAACGACCGTGCCTGCGAGCGCGGTCGCTTGCTTTGGACGGTGAGAAGTCACTGCAGGACGGGTGGCGCGCAGTGGGTCCCCCTAGAACATCGGTCAAGTAGTCGTTGCGCAGGTGAGAACGTGGTTCGTAGTAGGGGCGCACGGCCGTGCCCCTCCTGTAGCGGTCTTGGGCGCGCTGTAGGGGCGCACGGCCGTGCGCCCTCCGAACCTGAAAGCACCTTCACAAGGCGCTTTGCAATCGTCTCGGTGACTACTTGACCGGCGCTCTAGAGCACCGGTCAAGGAATCCCACGGGGGCAGGGAAAAGACTTCCGAAGTCTGGTTCGCGGCCGGTGCCCGTCTCGATCACCGCCGTCGGAGCGCGCTGTGGGCCAGCACGCTCCCTCCCAGACTTCGGAAGTCTGAGGCCTCGACCGGCGCTCTAGGCTTCCAGGCGCTGAAGGAGATCCTTCAAAAACACCTCGATCTCTTTGAGACTTTGGCGAAACTCCATTCTTTCCGTAGCCGCGATCTCCATCCGAAGGTCCGAGAGATCGTTTCTGAGAATCTCCCGTAACATCCTGGCCTCGTCCTGCGTTAACTCAATACGGACCATCACAAACCTCCTGTGGGCGGAGGTGCCACGCACGTCGGAAAGTGCGTCGCACCTGATGCGCGCCCACTGCAATAACACTTGCAATCGCACATGACTGCGCAATTGACCCGGTTCTTCTCTGTCGCAACCCCTGCAGCGAGGGAAATCCGCTCGCACGGTGCAACTGATCGCTGAAACGCAAATCCTCCAGGACAGTGCAAGATGGATGATTCTTTCCGGCTTTCTCTCCGGGGCTCTCTCTGGACAGTAACTCTCGGCGTGCTTGCCGGGCTGATCTTAGGAGTGGCCGGGCACGGAGGGGAGCCGGCGCTCGCCTCGGGCGAGCGCCTGGCTCAAGCCCGCGCGCTCCTGGCGATCAACGACCGCAATTTCTTCCTGGGGCTGGCCTGGCACTGGGGTCTCCTGCTGCTGTTGCTCAACAGCCGGATCGCAGCCCGCTTCCAATGCCGGATTGCAGCACGGATCGGACCGCGCTGGCTCGCGGACGCGCTCTTCTTCGCGGCGCTGCTTCTGATTGTGGACCTGGCCGGCTGGCCATTCGCGTATGTCGCCGGATACCAGGTCTCACACCGCTTCGGCCTCAACGTGCAGACGCCGCCGGCCTGGCTCCAGGATCAGGTGCTGGCCGCCGGGATTGACATCGCCCTGGGCGTGCCGACACTCCTCGTGGTCTACTGGCTGATTCGCCGCTGGCCCCGACGCTGGTGGGTGGCCGCCGGCGCCCTCGGTCTGGTCACCGCCGTTCTGACCACCCTCCTCTGGCCGGTAGTGATTGATCCGCTCTTCAACCGGTACACCCCGGTCACCGACCCCGCGATTCTGGCCCGGGTCGAGCGGCTCAGCCGGGTGACAGGCGTCCCGATCGGAGCCGTACTACGCGTCGATATGGGGCGACGGACGACCGCCGCCAACGCCTGGGTGACAGGACTCTGGGGCACGCGACGAATCGTGATCGGCGATACGCTCCTCGACCGCTACTCGCCCGACGAGGTGGAAGCCGTCCTGGCCCACGAACTGGGCCACATCGTGCACCACGATGTCTGGTGGTCAACGCTGGCCGTGGCGTTGGCCCAGGTGGCCGGGCTCTTCGTCATCGCGCGCGTCGCCGGCCGGCTCCTGGCCCGCTTTGGCCATCATTGGGGCATCAGCCGGCTGAGCGAGCCGGCCAGCGCGCCCCTGGCGCTGCTGCTGATCAGCGTGTTGCTCGTGATCGGCATGCCGGTGGTCAACGCCGGCAGCCGCTGGCGTGAAGCCGCGGCCGATCGCTACGCGCTCCAGGTCACGAGCGACCCGGCGGCGCTGACCGAGTTCTTCCGGGCGATCGCTGCTCAGAACCTCAGCGACCCGGCGCCACCGCGCTGGCACGTCTGGCTCTTCATGAGCCACCCGCCGCTGGCCGAGCGGATCGCGATGGTGGAACGCTTTACAGGACGCCAGCCGCAAGGTCGCGGACAGCAACTTCGAAACCGTTCACATAGGCTCACTCTCGCAGCTTCCTGCAGAAAAAAGCACCCGGCGGAGCGCTTTTTTTATCCTCATTCCCGCCTTACCCGCGCGCGCCTTGATACGGCGCCGCGCAGCGCGCTACCCGAGCCGGTCCTGAGCACTCGCCCTCAGAGAGCGCCGGACTCGGGGACCTGCAGTTCAACCTCGAAGCTGATCTCGATATCGGGCGAGAGTGACGCCCGCACGGAACAATACTTGTTGAGCGCGAGGTCCACGGCTCGCTCGAGTTGAACCCGGGACAGGTCGGCGGCGATCACCTCAAAATGCAGGTGGATGCCCCGGTACGCCCAGGGCGCCTCCGAGGCTTGCTCGCCGGCAACTCGAACCGTGAGGCGATCGAGCCGGGCGCGGCGCTTCTGGATGATCTCAACGACATCGTAAGCGGTACACGCGGCGAGGCCGATCAACAGCAGATCGGACGGCTTGACGCCGACATCCCCCGGTGGCGAGATCACCACACTATGCCTGGTGCTATCCACACCGAGGTAGCGATGGTTGTGGAGCCAGGTGAGCTCAATATCTGACATATTCTTCCCCTTCCAATGCCTGGATAGCACCACGGTAAACGGTGGAGGTGAGGGCCAACGGTCAATGAGGCGCTGAAGCTCCTTGGAACGCCGGCCGCGCTTCTTGGAAGGCGCCCACCGGGGCGGCGGGAGACGAGAAGCCAACAGTTCGGCGAGGGACCAGCGGTGGTTGGTGAGGCCAGCGCGGGTGTGCGCGGCCGCCCCTGATGAGCGCCGATGATCCCGGACAACCGGAGGCGCTCGTGATCAGGGCAGAAGTTGGCGCCGTCTCCAACCCGACCCAGGCCGGCCGCCAACTCGCCAGATCCGGCCGGAGCAATCGCCCCACCCCGCTCGGCCCGGCTCCCCAGATCCCGCCCCACCCCGCTCGGCCCGGCTCCCCAGATCCAGGCCCGCACCGCCGGATCGACGAGCCCGCGGAAACAATCGCCCCACCCCGCTCGGCCCGGCTCCCCAGATCCCGCCCCACACGCTCGGCCCGGCTCCCCAGATCCCGCCCCACACGCTCGGCCCGGCTCCCCAGATCCCGCCCCACACGCTCGGCCTGGATCGCCAGATCCAGGCCCGCACCGCCGGATCGACGAGCCCGCGGAAACAATCGCCCCACCCCGCTCGGCCCGGCTCCCCAGATCCCGCCCCACACGCTCGGCCCGGCTCCCCAGATCCCGCCCCACACGCTCGGCCTGGATCGCCAGATCCAGGCCCGCACCGCCGGATCGACGAGCCCGCGGAAACAATCGCCCCACACGCTCGGCCCGGCTCCCCAGATCCCGCCCCACCCCGCTCGGCCTGGATCGCCAGATCCAGGCCCGCACCGCCGGATCTGGCAATCCGGCTGGAGCAGCGGGAATGATGGAAAGTCGAACCGTATCGAAACGTTCCACACTTCTGAGGATCAGCCCCCTCGTGGAAGCGAGCCTCCCACATGAAGCCCCGCACGATCTTTGCGGTCTGCCTGGCGGTCGTTTTGACAGGAGCAGCCCTCGGGCTGCTGGGGCAAGCAGGTGCGGGACCAGACACCTCGCGCCCCCGCGCGAGCACACTCTGCGTGCAACCAGGGGGGTGGCAGCTGTTTCAGCACGATCGGCGCGGCGCAAACAGGCGACACCATCCGCATTGCGGCGGGAAGCTACAGCAAGAATATCCTGATCACACGGACGGTCACGCTGGAAGGCGGGTGGAACGCCGAGTTCACAGCCCGCGACCCGGCAGCCAACCCCACCGTGGTCATGCCGGCCGATTCCTCGCGGATGGTCGTCGAGATCGTCGGCAAGTTTGGTGACTGGGCAGCGGTGGCCCCGACACTCGACGGCTTAACCCAACGCCTGAACCATCTCTGCGATCATTACAATACCGGGTACGAACAGCTCGGACTGTGAGATTGATGACCTTCTCTGCGTCTCATCGGCCACAAATTACGACTCATGGCTCGGAAAGCTGGCGGGCAACGCGCCGCTCCAGCGTCAGCAGCGCCGATTTGCGAGGCAGGCCGCCGCCGTATCCGCACAAATCACCGTTGCGCCCCACCAGTCGGTGGCAGGGCACGAAGATCGTGAGCGGGTTGGCCCCATTGGCCGCCCCGACCGCGCGCACCGCCCGCGGCCGCCCGATCTGGGCCGCAATCTGGGCATAGGTCGCGGTCCTCCCGAAGGGGACGGCCAAGACGGCCCACCAGACGGCCCGTTGGAACGCAGTGCCACGCAGGTCGAGGGGAACAGTGAAGGGTTCGGGCCGGCCAGAGAAAAAACGCTGCAGCGCATCGCGAGCCCGGGCCAGCAGCGGTGTCAGGCCCCGCTGAACCGCGACACCGCGACAGTGCCGGGTAGCCCAGGCCCGGAGCGCGGGGAGTCCGCCCTGGTCGACGAAGGCACTCCAACAGAGACCCTCGGCCGTGGCCGCCACCATGAACTCATCAAAGGGCACCGGCAGCGAGACCACGGTGTAGCAAATCGGCGGCGCTCCGGTCGTCTGGCTACCCTGGTCGCTCATCCCAACACCAGCGCTGGGCCACAGCCGGCGGTACCACAGTCTGCCACTCTCCAATCCCTGGTCCCTCGGATCACAGAAGGAGTCCTCCCTCGAGTCGCAGCAGCGCCTGCTTGGTCTCGACGCCACCCCGGCCGGAGTAGCCGCCGATCCTGCCACCGCCCGCGATGACGCGGTGGCAGGGAATCACAATGGGGACCGGGTTGCGGCCCAAGGCCTGGCCGACGGCCTGGCTGGCAGCGGGTTTTCCCACCGCCCGAGCCACCTCCCCGTAGGTCAGCGTCTGCCCGGGTGGAATCTGCGCGACCGCGGCCAGGACGTCGCGCTCAAACGCACTCAGGCCGCTGAGGTCCATCGCGAGATCGAACTGCCGGCGGCAACCGGCAAAATACTCGGCCAGTTGAGCCGCAACCGGGGCGACGGCCTCGGACGACCGAATCACGCGGGCACCACGGATCGCCGCCAGGCGGACGGCCTCGCCGCCATCGGGGTGAAACTCGAGGGCGACGACACCCGCCGGACCGACCGCCACGAAGAGGTCGCCGATCGGTGAGGGGATCAGGTCGAAGAAAAGGGTTGCACTGGGAGCGTCGCCTGTTGTAGAACGCTCTTGATTTGACTCATCACAAGTCGACAGCACACTTCCTCCCGTTATTCGTAGAAACCAGACGTATCCACGCAGCCTTAAGATCCTGCACCGCCCCATTCATAGTCGCCCTCCATCAACCAACCCAAATACAACTACCGGCGAGGGAATCGATCCGATCTCAGAGAGTCTATGCCGTTGCCGTCTCGAATGTCAACCGAGAAGCGCGCCTGGGGAAAATGGCGTTCGCCTCCCCCAACAGGTCTATCCTCGTCTGCCCTCTGTGTCACAATGCATGAGACAACTCTGCCGCCAAAATTAGTGGAGAGGGCAGCGGGAGAACAACGATGAGTGAGCAGAATGGCCGCCGTTCCATCCTGAAAGAGAAGCCGTTTCCGGAGCCGCCCGACCCAGAAGTGCGCCCGAAGGCAACGCGACGCCGCTTCAGTGCGGCTGAGAAGGTTCGGATTTTGGAGGCCGCCGACGCGTGTCGAGAGCCGGGCGAGATTGGAGCCCTGCTGCGGCGCGAAGGGATCTATTCCTCGCGGGTGGCGAAGTGGCGTGAACAGCGGGCCAAAGGGAACTTGCAGGCCCTGACACCGCAGAAACGAGGGCGCAAGCCACAACAGGATCCCCGTGACGCGGAACTGGCGCAGTTGCGGCGCGAGAAGGAGCAGGTACAGGCGCGGCTGGCGCCGGCCGAGACCATCATTGAGGTCCAAACAAACCTCTCGCAGCTGGTGGGTCTGCCACTGGCATCGGGTCAGTTGGACGAGCAGCCATGATCCCAGCCGCCGAAGACCTCGGGCAGGTGGTGGGAATCGTCGCCGCGTGTGAGGCGCGTGGGGTGCCACGGAGCCCCCGCTATCGGCGCCGCCAGCAGCCAGCGCCTGAGCGTGCCGCTGTGGAGCGGCCGGCCTCAATCCGCGTGTTGAGTGCGGAGGAGCAAGCGACCGGGCGGACCCTGCTGAACCGTCCGCGCTTCCAGGATAGCACCCCGCGCGAGGTCTCTGCGACCCTTCTCGATGAAGGACGCTATCTCTGCGCCTGGCGCACCATGGATCGCATCCTCGCTGAGCAGGATGAAGTGCGCGAGCGTCGCGATCAGCTCCGCCGGCCCAACTCCACCAAGCCCGAACTGTTGGCCACCGCACCCAAACAGCTGTGGAGTTGGGACATTACCAAGCTCAAAGGGCCGACCACCTGGACCTCCTACTCCCTCTACGTGCTTCTCGACGTCTTCAGCCGCTCTGTCGTTGGCTGGCTGATCGCCGAGGGCGAATCGGCGGCCCTGGCCGTGGAGTTGAGTGCGGCCACCTGTCGCACAGAAGGCATTGAGCCAGGCCAACTGACCGTGCATGCCGACCGCGGCAGCTCCATGACCTCCAAGCCTGTCGCTCAATTGCTGGCCGACCTGGGCGTCACCAAGAGCCATTCCCGTCCCTAGGTCTCCAACGACACCCCGTTTTCGGAGGCGCAGTTCAAGACCCTCACGTATCGCCCGACCTTCCCAGACCGCTTTGGCCGCCTGGAAGATGCCCGCGC
This sequence comes from Ardenticatenaceae bacterium, assembly GCA_027493995.1. Taxonomy (GTDB): domain Bacteria; phylum Chloroflexota; class Anaerolineae; order Ardenticatenales; family Ardenticatenaceae; genus DOUV01. The sequence goes on from JAOSJS010000001.1 coordinate 1,367,422, forward strand.
CTCGCCCTACGGGGCGGTCCCCGGTGAGACCGTCTCGCCTGGGCGTACCCCGCGGGGTAGGGCCCGTCCCTTCTTCCACTGGTACAACCACCAGCATCACCATACCGGCTTGGGCTTGATGACCCCGGCCGCTGTCCATCGTGGTCAGGCCGCCCAGCTCTATGCTGACAGGCACCAGGTCCTGCTGGCCGCCTCCCAACTCCATCCCGAGCGCTTTGTGCGCGGGCAACCGACCCCGCCTGCGCTCCCAACCGCCGTCTGGATCAATCCGCCGCTGACGCCAATCCCGCCCCCCTTAGGGCTCGTCAAGAAATAACTTCCCGATTTGCCCTGGGACGAATGGTATAGTTCCAGGCGGGACAGATGGCGTGTTTCTCAATGAGCAGGGCGGCCATCTCGTCATCGGAGACAGAGAGGGCCTTGGGATAGTCCTTTTCCACCAACGTGGCCTGGACGGCGAGACCGGTGGTCGTGGTGGTGGAGCGGATGGCATCGAGCAGCAGGTCAAAAGAAGTCAGGGGCGGGCCTGCAAAGGTGTGGCTGATGTGGCTGAAGAGGCGATGCTCAATGGGATTCCATTTGGAGGCACCCGGCGGATAATGGGCCACGGTGACGACCAGATCAAAGGGATCAGCGAGCAATTCTTGGAGTTGCAGCTTCCAGCGGCGTGGGCGATAGCCGTTGCTCCCACCGCCATCGGCCAAGATCAACAGTTCGGGCGCCCCTGGAAAACGGACCTGTCCGACGTCGCCCCACCACTGGGCAATCGCCTCCACGGCAAAATCAGGGGTATCGGCCGACTGACCCCCATAGACATGGCCGCACTGATGGCGCAGGTCATAGATGCCAGAGGGGACCGCCCGACCCAGCGCTGCGCTGGGAAAGTCGTGCAAGTAGACGGCCTGGGCTTCCTGGCGCCAGGTTGCTCCCGGCTGGGCGAAGAGGCCGATCAACTCCTTCTTTTTGGTATCCACACTGATCATCGGCCAGCCCGCCCTTTCAAAGGCGGCTCGTTGGCTCTGGATAGACTGGAACTGCTGATCCCGGTCAGGAGGCGGCTTCGGCCCCAAGCGCTTGACGTTGCCCTTGGGGCTGATCTTGTGCTTGTGCAGCAAGCGCCGAATCGTTTCATGGCTCAGGGCATGGCCCTTTTGCTCCAACGCCGCTTGAATCTTCGCCAAGCTACGCACAATCCAGCGCTGCCCTGCCACCGGATCGCCGGCCACCTCCCCACTGACCATCTCGATCAGGGTGCTTTCCGCCGTCGGACTTTTTTTTCCACTGCTGGGCGTCCGCCCCCAGGCAGGCGCACCCGATCAACGGGCCGATCCACCAACTCACTAGTGCTCCTTGGCATAAATAGCTCAATGGTTTAGGCAGTCAGAATTCTGCCTTTGTATGTCCAGCGATAGGGTTTTGCCATCGTTCGGTTGAAGTAATCCACGAAAGCTAGCACTTTGACAATCAAGTCCGAGACGGAAGTAAAGCTACCCCGTTTGAGCACCTTGCGAGCCAGGATACTGAACCAGATTTCCACCTGGTTCATCCAGGAAGCATGCTTGGGCGTGTAGTGGAAGACAATGTGATGCGATGAGTCGCTCAGAAAAGCGGCTCGGGTGGCCATGGATTGCAAGATCCCAGACTTGCCTTTGACGCCCAGGTCGATCTGCAGGTCGGACTCTTCGGCCACGTACCGGACCAGACTTTCCGACTGATGGATGTTGAGGCCGTCCACCACGAAATGCCACTGGCGTACCTGGGGTTCGGCCGCCACTGTGGCCTGGATGTGAGCCAAGAAGTCTGCTTCATTGCGGGTTGCTCCACAGGAGACCCGCCCAATCCGACCCGTGGCCACATGGAAATTCACGATCAACGATTGCGTGCCGTGGCGGATGTACTCGAACTCCTGGCGTTCCACCCGTCCTGGTTGCATGGGCAAGTTCGGGTGCTTGCGTTCCAGTGCCTGGATGCCGGTCAGTTCATCGGTGCTGACCACCTGGTCTCCGTGTGCGACCAACTCAGGTGCTTGCTGATAAAGCTGGTTGATGTCGGCCACTTTCTCATCGAACTGTTCATCCGGTTCTTCCGGCGTCAGCCAACTCCGGATCAGATGCGGCTTGAGATGGGCGTCTTTTTAAAAGCCTCGCCGCATGCCGGGGCGAAATCTGCTCCACAATGCCGCGGCGCTGGATTTCATCGGCTATTTCGCGCCCGGTCCAATGCGTCATGGGTCGCTGAGCGTCGGCTGGCGCTTCACAGGCCAAAGCCATGATCTGCGCCACCTGCTCGGGCTGGATACGGGCTGGTGCTCCGGGGCGAGGTAAATCCTGGAGGCGGTCTTCACCACTCAGGTCTTCCAGCGAGATCGGCTGCAAAGCAAGCCAGCGTCGCCGCCACAATCGCACCGTATCCACGGTGACCTGCAGCGCGCGAGCAATTTCACTGTTGTTCTTCCCCTGCCCGATGGCTAGAATAATTCGAGCTCGCAGGGCAATCTGTTGAGGGGTTTGATGGCGTTTCACCAACTTTTCCAGGCCTTGCCGTTCGGCATCGCTCAACTCAATGGGGGTGGGTTTAGGACCATGCATGCGATCCTTCCTTTTTTCTCTACCAGCCAGCATGCCGATCCTACCCCACTCCACAACCATTGTCAATGAGATATAGATTCATTTATGCCAAGGAGCACTAGCCACTTCCCGCTGGCCGCGCGCAATCGTCTTTTCATCCAAGCCCGTGATCTGGCTCAGCAGGCCAATCCCCCCACGCCCATGGCGTGTCGCTTCGATCGCCGCGTACCAGCGCCGTTGCTGCTCATCCAGCCGGCTCATCAAGAGGTTAATCTGATGATGCACCTGTTTGTCAGGATGTGCCTCCTGCCCTTGACAGATCGCGCACCGACAGTCGTGAATTGCCTGCTCGCCCATCATCCCCGCGCTTCGCGCTGCTCGAGGGATTAGTCTACCACACCCTGCTCACTCAGTCCCATTCCTCTGTCTCTTCCGGAGGTTATTCTTTGACGGGTCCTTAGTGCCTCTGGCGCCAGCGCTGGCACAACCGATCTTCCCTAATTTCCTTACTGAGGTGTCTCAAGCTCTATCTATTACCCACAAGTTGGGTTTGTTCCTTACCAAGATGCCAAGTAGCGGCCATATCTTGCAGACGTTGCCAACCACGCCAGAGGGTAGTCACTCCAGGTTCACCATCAGACTTGCGACCGAGGAAGCCACCGAGTTGGGCGATCCAACGGACGGTCTGGTGGACGGTAGGCAGTGTGTCTGGCAAGCGGCTTGACTTGTGAATACGCATATAGAGCGCTTGCCACTCGCTGGTAGTCAGGACTACAGTGCACGGCAGGTCAGGCTGACAGCGGTTGATGTAGGTCATCCAGTGCAAGCGCCAAGCGATGACGCTCATTAAGGCGACAAAGCGGTAGAGACGATCGGCCGTCTGCAAGCGACAATCCTCGACTCGACAGCCGGACTTGAGGACTGTATGAAAGACCTCGATTTGCCAGCGGCAGCAGTACCAAGCGATGAGGCGCTGGGCTTCCTCGAAGGAGGTTACGGGCGTGTTGGTGAGCAGCAACCACTCGATCGGCTCATCGACATCGGCGGGGGGATTTTCCTCGCGGACCAGGACGGCGTTGAGGGTGACAGCTGGCAATTTCTGACCGTTGGGACGCCAGGGCGGTCTCAGGGTGACGGAGCCGGAGCGCACCGACACCATGGCCTCACGCGCCGGGCGCTTGTCATTGCCAGGAATATGCACGCTGAGGTGACCAGGATGGGGCGGCCTTCCACTTTGGGCCACAGCTTACGCACGTGCTCATCCAACAAGGCCCGGTTCGACGAGGCGCGCACCAACAAGGGCGCCGGCCGTTGCTGAGCCAAGGCAAACAGCTCGTAGATGTCGGCTTCCCGGTCGCAGACGGTGATGACTTCCACGCCCGGGGGTGCCAGCGCCAGGGTCTGCTCGAAGGCTTGCAGCCAGCGATAGCTTTCCTTTTCCTCGATGGGCAGCAGGCGACAGGCCTCCGGTCGATGCGCGGGCTCGTCCTCGGGCCGGATGAAGACGGCTTGGGTCAGCACGCCCAGCGGCAGGCCTTCGGGCGTGATGGCCAGCGTGGAATGCAGCCCAAACCCGCGCTGTTTCTGGCTCTTCTTGCCAATCGGACCCAGCCCTTCGGTCTGGGGGTGAGGGGTATAATTCAGGTAAGTCGGGTCTTGGACCGCCAGCACCCGCGCGTGCTGGGCCATCCGCTCCACCGTCCGCTGCTGATGCGGCGCTTGGATGCGTTCCGCTGTCGCCTGATCATGGTCAAAAAAGCGGTATGCCGCCTTGGTATCCGCCCAATCTTCGCATGCCTGGTTAATCGCTGCCCCAGGTTGTTGGCTCAACGCGATGGCGATCTCTTGACAGCGCCAGTTGAGGCGGGCATCTTTCAATTCAACCTGGGCAAATTCTTCGGCAGCCCATTGCTTTTCGGAGCTGTCTTGATGATTGGTAGCCATAGTTTTTTTCTCCCGGTTCGATAGACTGAGCTTCCAGTTTAGCTCATCTTGCGCCCCAGGTGGAGATATGGGTAATAGATAGGTCTCAAGCTGCTTGACACATTCCGCTGCTGCAATACACGATTGGAAGTCGATGATCGAACACGCCTGGAGCCGGCATATCGTCAGCCCCCAGACGCAGAGAAGGGGGTCAGAGAACATAGTGCTCCTCGCGGGCGAAGCGCAACAACTCCTCACGGAACCGCGGCGCGGCGATCTTCATCAATGCGAGGGCGCGTTCGCGGATGGTTTTGCCATGCAGGTAGGCCACGCCGTATTCGGTGACGACGTAGTGGATATCGTTGCGCGTGGTGGTCACCCCCGCACCCGGCTCGAGCGTCGGCACGATGCGGCTGATAGCGCCACTCTTGGCGGTGGCTGGCAGCGCGATAATCGGCTTGCCACCCTTGGAGCGACTCGCCCCGCGCATGAAGTCGACTTGCCCGCCCACACCGCTGTAGAAGCGCGTGCCCAGGCTATCGGCACACACCTGCCCGGTCAGATCCACCTGGAGCGCGGAGTTGATCGCGATCATTGCATCGTTTTGGGCTACCACGAAGGGATCGTTGACGTACTCCGTCGGGTGCATCTCGATGATGGGATTATCGGCAATGAAGTCATAGAGCTTCTGCGTACCGAAGCAAAAACCGGCCACAATCTTGCCCCGGTGCAGCGTCTTAGTGGCACCACTTATGATGCCCTGCTCAACCAGGTCCACGATACCGTCGGAGAACATCTCAGTGTGGACCCCGAGGTCGCGATGGGTGGCAAGCGCCGCCAGCACCGCATCGGGGATGGCGCCGATACCGAGCTGGAGGGTCGCCCCCTGCGGCACCAACTCGGCCACGTTCTGCCCGATGCGCGCCTGAATCTCGTCGAAGCTGCCCTGGCGGACCTGGGGCAACGGGCGGTCCACCTCGACCAGCCGGTGAAGTCGCGAGAGATGGATGAAGCTGTCGCCCAACGTGCGCGGCATCTGGCGGTTGACCTCAGCGATGACCACCCGCGCACTCTCCGCCGCGGCTTTGGAGATGGCAACCTCGCAGCCGTAGGAGCAGAAGCCGTGCTCATCGGGCGGCGAGAGCTGGATCAAAGCGACATCGGGGGTCAGTTGGCCAGAGGTGAAGAGGCGCGCGGCCTCCGAGAGAAAGATAGGCGTAAAATCGGCCAGCCCCTGTTGCACCGCCGTGCGGACATTCGCGCCGATGAACATCGCGTTGTGGCGGAAGTGGCGCGCCAATGCCGGGTCGGCGTAAGGGGCCTCGCCAAAGCTGAGCAGGTGAAGAATTTCGACGTTGGTCACAACGCCGGCGCGTTCCATCAGCGCGTTGATCAACGCCTGGGGATAGGCCGCGTTGCCGCTGACGAAGACGCGCTGGCCGGACTCGATGCTCTGCACCGCTTCGGCCGGAGCGCATACTTTGTTCCGGTACAGGGCTTCCCAATTCATTGTTCGACCTCCCGGTCAAGGCCGCGGGCGACGTCGGCGTGAACAAGGCGCCCCTCGCGCACGACCAGGCCATTGCTGAGGTCGGGAATCTCGCGCAGCGCGGGCCATAACCCGCGGGCGCCGAGCGCTAGCAAGTAGGGCAGAGTGGCATTCGTCAAGGCGTAGCTGGCGGTGCGGGCCACCCGGGCCGGCACATTCGGGACGGCGAAGTGGATCACCCCCTCCACGGCGTAGGTGGGATCGCGATGCGTGGTGGGGCGGGTCGTTTCGACGCAACCGCCATCGTCCACGGCGAAGTCCAGGATCACCGAACCGCTGCGCATCGTACGCACCATCTCACGGGTGACGAGGAGGGGCGTTCGCTGTCCTGGCACGGACACCGCTCCGACCAACACATCCGCAAAGGCGACGGCCTGGCGCAGAGCGTGCGGGGTCGCCTGCATGGTGATGATCCCACCCCCCAGGTGGCTGTCAATGGTTTGGAGTTGCGCCAGACGACTGTCCAGAACAATCACGTGCGCGCAGAGCCCCCGGAAGGCCCGGGCAGCCTGCGTGCCAAGCTCGCCCGCGCCAAGAATGACGACGGTGGCCGGCGGGACGCCGGGCAGCCCGCCCAGGAGGATGCCGCGCCCACCGTGGTGGGTCTGCAAGAAGCTCCCGGCCAACACCGGGGCGAGCCGGCCCGCGATCTCGCTCATCACCTGGAGCGCCGGTCGCCGCCCGTCGGGCGTGGTCACCAGCTCCCAGGCCATTGCGGTGATGCTGACCCTCTGCAGCGCCTCAAGCAGGTCAGGCGAAGCGACGGCGAGGTGGAGAAAGCTCAGCAGGGTCTGGCCCGGCCGGAAGCGCTGGTACTCCTCCACGGTGGGCCGCGCGACTTTGACAACGACCTCGGCCCGGCGGTAGGCCTCATCTGGGGAGTAGACGATTTTGCCCCCCTGGCGGCGGTAGTCCTCATCGCTGAAGCCGGCGGCGAGGCCAGCGTCGCGCTCGACGTAGATGGTATGGCCGGCGGCAACCAGCGCACCGACACCGGCCGGGGTCAACCCCACACGGGCTTCCTGGTCGCGAACTTCACGCGGAATACCAAATTCCATCAGGCTTGCTCCTTCGCTTGGAAGGTTCGGGGAGTGCGAATCGCTCGATATCTGGGATAGTCTAATGTTCCGTGCCGGTGCCTGCCAGAGTCGATTGTCACACCTCGGTACGACAGAGGTACAGCGCCGACAGGAACAGCCCCCGGGCCCGGTTATGATCCTGGACCCAATGCCTGGAATGAATGTTCGTGAACGACAGCCTCAGTTGGTTTCCGGCTGAAGGGAGTGCCCAAGCTGGGTCGCCTCGCCCCGCCCGAAGGGACGGTCCCCGGCGGGGTAGGGCGTACCCCGTGGGGGAGGGGGAGCGCCACAGGGCTTACCCGGCAGAAGGCCGTGGGCACCGCCCACGTGAGACGGGCCGCGATCCCCTGCCGGAACTGCCTACCAACTCTCTTGTCAAAGAGCGAACCGCTTCCGCGGCGACGGCGCCACTCGAAGCCTCCCATCGAAAGTATGATACGTCCGCGGCGCGACAGACACACCGCTTTGGCGCTTTGGCTTTGCGGCTTGCGCCGTTGCTGTCGCATTGCGCCCCAATTCCCATCCTGGAAGTCCCCTTGGCGCGATTTCCATGGACCGGAATTGGCCCGGATCGCCTGGCTGCTGGAAGACGATGACCGCTACCGGTTGATTCGGAGCGACGCAGCGCAGCGGTATCCCCAGACGGAGGAGACCGTCGGCTGAAGCCGACTCCAGATCCAAACACTTCCGTCAATGAGTGCGCTTTGGCCCACTTGGGCTTTTAGTCCTGAAATTGATTCCGAGGCAGATCTACCACACATAGTTGCGCGATTATTTCCCAACATCCTCTGATGGAGTCGTAGGCTTCAAGCCTAAGAAGCTGGTTACGCCCCGGCGAGGGCTAGTGCTTTCATCAACGTATCCATCTCAGCCCGGACACTTTGCGCCTCGATAGAGCGCTCTTGTTGTTCAAAGAGCTGCGCCAGTGATGACAGGACCCGGACCAGGTACGGACGCATCTCCATGCGGCGGTAAAAATCGAGCGCCATGCTGAGATACCTTTCCGCACGTTCCAGGTCACCTGACTCGGTCAAACATGTCCCAAGCATCCGCGCAACGTCGGCTGCCCCCACGTGATCGTTATACGTTTTCATATCTGCCAGGGCACTTTCCAGATCTTCGATGGCCGCAACGCGCCCACTGCAGAATTGCGACATGGCGAGCCCAGCTTGCCCCAGTAGCTTAGGAATAATCGCGCCTGTTATTTCCGACCGCTTGATGGCTTCTTCGAAGGCCGAGGTTGCTTCGGGTATTCGTTGCATTTCTAAATTTCCAAAACCGACACAATCAAAGCCGTAGCAAATGCAGTCCATATTGTCTATTGCTATCGCTTTTTCCACGCTGCGTTGGCCATATTCCAGCCCATGTTGTGCATCACCCATGGCCAGGTATGTCCAGCCTGCCATCAGGTCTACATCCGCCGCTGTCAGAGGCGAATCGGTACGCCGCAACGCCTCGTAGGTCTGCTGCATGGTCTCACGGGCTTGCCTGAATTCACCAAGCTGGGCATGCGTTTGGGCTTTCGTGCCGAGCGTGAGCGCTTCGACGTGTCTGTCCTCATACTTCCGAGTCAAGTCGAGTGCCTGCTCAAGGAGCGCCAACGAGCCACGCGGGTTTCTGAGGGTGGTCATGAGGGCTTTGAAATAGGTCGGGCGAACCGCAAGTCTTTCGTTGCCCAATTCTTCGGCCAGAGCCAGACATTCCATGAGGGATGGCCCCGCGCGCATCCACAGACCTCTGGCCAGATGCACGTTGGCGGTCCAATGCAGTGCCCTGATGAGACGGGGCTTATCATTCAGGTTGCGGGCAATCGCCTCAGCCCGGCCCAATCGGAGCAGTTGTTCCGGGTACGGTCTGAATTTGAAGGCTGCTTCCACCCATCGTATGGTTGCTTCATAGATTAATTCCACGGGTGGGTGGGGAACTTTGTCCAACGCTTCCAGAGCGCGCTCGAAATATTCAATCGCTTCACGCAGGGCATACGCCTTCATCGCCGCAGCCCCCACGCACATCGCGTAGCCGGCGGCTTTGGTCCATTCTTGGCCCCGCCACAAATGGTGCACCAGCGACGGCCCGAACTCGGCCAAACAGTCAGGATAGGGGCGCTCCAGCACCTCGCCAACCCTGGCGCTCTCGTGGAGGAGCGTCGTGATAATCTCACGGGTGTACACTTCAAAGATGGCTTCCAACGCTTCGGCTACCTCACGATGGTACAGCCGTTGCTCCCCTGGGCCGAGCCGCTGATAAAGATACTCCTGAAATAACACGTGGCCGAACTGGTAGCGGTTCAGGCGTTGTTGATCAACCCTCTCCTCACTGTACTCTCGCACCAGCCGGTGGCGTTGTTCCAGGTCCCGGGCAAGCCGATGCAGAACAAGCCGTTCATCAATCTTCAAGATACGGGCTACAACTTGAACGGTAAATAGCTCCCCCTCGACGCTAGCGACAGTAAGAATGTCTTGGAACGTTTCATCAAGCCGGCTTATCCGCTGCTCGATGACCGCCTCAACCCGCGTCGGCAGCGAATAGCGGACCGAGGCAGTACCTTCGATCCAATGCCCGGCTTCATCCCGGAACAAATGCTCGCTTTCCTGCATATTTCGGAGCAACTCCACGGTAAATAGCGGGTGTCCTTTGGTATGCCTGAACAAGTTCTCTCGAAACTCATCACCCAGATGGTTCGGCTCGCTGTCCAACAAAGCGTCAACAAAGATCCGCCCCTCTGACGGTACAAATTGGCTCAGGTTCAGCTGGATGTCGCCAAAATAGCGCTTGAACTCATTGATCACTGGCTCCAGGGGATGCTGCTCTGTCTGTCCGGGGCTGTCGCTGGGCCGCCCCAGGGCAATTTCGCTGGGCCGATAGGCCCCCAAAATCAAAATCCGGCTGCCGGCCAGGCGTCGACCCAAGTGAAAAAGCAGATTTTTTGAGGCGTCATCGACCCACTGCAAATCGTCCAGCAGGAGCAGGAGCGGCTGCTGGGCCGCCAATACCCGGAGCACCTGGGTTACCTGTTCCAGCAATTGGCTCTGTTCCAGGTGAGCCGGTTGGGATTTTTGTTGTTCAGTGAGAGTTTGCAATCGGTCCAGCCATCTTACCCTGTTGGGCAAGTATGCCGCGATCCGGCGGACCAGTGTTGTTCCAGGGACGAGGGTGTCGATCAGATTTGGGCCCTGCTCAGTGATGGCCTGGATAGCTGAGGGAAGGAACCCCCACAGCCGCAGCACCTGTTCCTTCGACATGTTGCCTGCCCACCATCTGGCTTCCAGATCGCCGGTCAACATGCCCATCACATCACGAAAAGGCAGATAGGGATCACCCACCCCTGCCTGGGCATTACAGTTGCCGTTGGCAATAATCAGCTCAGGTTGAGCCTCCTGCGCCCGCCGGGCGAACTCAGCCATTAAGGTCGTTTTGCCGCTCCCCGCCTCACCGATAATGAACACAACGCGACTGTTTCTGGCTAAAGCCAGATCCAGATGGGTCTTAAGTTGGGCCAGCTCACGTTCGCGAGCTACAAAAGGGGGGTCGTCACGTTTGGAAGGTTGGGCAATATGCTGCAGAAACGCCGGCGGGCGAATAGCCTTCTTTGGAGAGCTTATTGAAGGCGCAAACTGGCCCCGGGCCATCCGAATAAAATCATCACGATCTGCCTGAGGAATCACCAGCTGATCGGCTAACAGTTGCGCCATCTGTTGCGATGGCCGCCTTTCGTCTCGCTCAATCTTCTTGATGGTGACCACAGCACAGCCAACTTGTTTGGCCAGCGCAGCCTGGGTCAAATCCATTACCTTGCGCCGTTGCCGGACCCACTCACCAAAGGAGACAATATCATTCATCTCGCCGTTTCTCATCCTGTATCCCCCGGTGTATCTGTAAAGGATACCGCTTGAAAATACATTTCTGCTTTAATAACAAGCGTGGTTGTTCAATAACATATTATACCAAAGGAGACAAACGATGCCAAAGTATATGGATATTCACAAAGATGTGGAAGGGTTGACTGCCGAAGCGGTCGCGGGGGCACATCAGAAGGACCTTGAGGTTCAGGCGAGGTACGGGGTGAAGTATCTGCAATACTGGTTCAACGAAGCGGATGGCACCGTCTTCTGTCTATGCGAGGCCCCGAATAAAGAAGCGGCTGAAGCGGTCCACCGTGAGGCCCACGGCCTCGTGGCAGACGAGATTATTGAGGTCAAAGAAGGCGAGTAGAAGCATAGCCAGCCCCCGACCCGCCGGGTATACCTGGCCCCGGTGAATCATCCGGGCATGACTGGCCTCAAAAACCCATCATGCCCTCATCCGTTATCAGACCATAGATTTTAGCCAACGTAAACAGGAGAGCAGACGATGAGCGAAGTTACTTTTCAAGAAAAGACAATAGCCCTGAGCCAGAGCTTTATCACTGCACTGGCGGCGCAGGACTTTGACCACCTGGAGGCGCTCTTTGCGCCGCAAGTTCGCTTTCGGGCCCTGGTGCCTCCCAGGATATGCGAGGGAAAAACGGCCGGAGAAGCCACCGATTGGCTGCGGCGCTGGTTTGGCGGTGCCGATGAGTTCCAGATTCTGGAATCGGCTGCCGATCAGGTGTTTGACCGGCTGTACCTGCGCTATCGGCTGCGACTGCATGACGTGATTAATGGCTGGCGGGTGATTGAGCAGCAAGCGTATGGCGGTGTGCAAGAGGGTCATATTGCCGACATATGGCTGCTATGCTCTGGTTTTCGGCCGGATTCGGAGAACCGGGAACGAACCGGGGACGCCTCGACCCAGGCGCCCCAATTCGCGGAATACCATTCTGCGGTAAGAGAGCCCCCTCGCTCAGGATGACAACCGCAATAGTGGTACTACAGCCACTGGCGGAAATTCATCGCCAGGCGAACCAGGTTGACACGCTGGTAGGTCCGCGGGTTTAGCAGGAGGCTGGCCAGGGCGTAGGGACGTCGCTCCGTGGCGCCGAAGAGGAAGCGAACGGCGTTGCGCAAGAGATGCAGCGTGCCTTCGTTGTAGGGGTACCACCAGGCTTCGAGCTCGCCGGGGCGTATGTCGGCGCTGATCCACTTGATGTTGACCATCTCCACCAGGCCAAACTCACCATGGGTGCGGCCAAAGCCGCTATGGCCGACGCCGCCCCAACTCGCGCTTGGCTCCGCCCAGTTGCAGGCATGATCATTGATGTTGACGGCACCAGCCCGGATTCTCTGCGCGAGGGCCTGAGCCCGATCAAGATTGCTGGTCCAAATGCTGGCCGTCAGACCGTAGAGGCTCTCGTTGGCCAACTGCACGGCCTCTTCCATCGAATCGCAGACCACGATCGGGAGCACGGGCCCGAAGGTTTCCTCGTTCATGATCCGCATGCTGCGGTCCACCCTGGTGAGCACCGTTGGTTCAAAGAAGTAGCCGGGGCCGGGCCGGCGCCGGCCGCCGACCAGCACCTCGGCACCCTTCGCGACGGCATCGGCGACGTGCTCCTCGACGATCTGGAGTTGGCGCTCGTTGGTCAGCGGCCCGATCTCGACGTCGGGATCGAGCGGATTCCCGACACGGAGGCGCTGGACTTCTGCCACCGCACGACGGATGAAGGCCTCGGCGATCGGGCGCTCGAGGTAGACGGTCTCGATGCTGGCGCAGGTCTGGCCACTGTTGGCCATGGCGTACCAGACGATCCCGGGCACGGCGCGGTCGAGGTCGGCGTCGGCGCACACCAGGGCGGGGTCCTTGCCGCCCAACTCCAGGATCACGGGTGTGGGATGAACCGCCGCGGCCGCCATGACCTTGCGCCCGGTGGCGGTGCTGCCGGTGAAGATGATTTTATCAACCGCGGGGTGGCTGACGAGCGCGGGCGCATCGGCATCATCGAGATGAAGCACCTGGAGCACGCCCGCCGGCAGCCCAGCCAGGCGCCCCAGTTCGGCGATCTTCTGGCCGATGAGGGGCGTAAAGGGCGAGGGCTTCAGCACGACGGTGTTGCCAGCCACCAGAGCCGCCGCAACCTGCTGGAAGGGAATCCCAAACGGGTAGTTCCAGGGCGAGATCACGGCGATCACGCCGAGCGGCTCGTAGCGGTAGTTGTTGCGCTTGCTGGCAAACATTGGTTGGCGCGGCACAACCCGGCGCGGGGCGAGCAGCGTGCGGGCCTCCCGCTCAAGGTATTTGAGCAGGGTGGCCGCCGGAAGGACCTCGATGGAGAGGGCATCGGCGCGCGGTTTGCCCTGCTCAGTACTGATGAGGCGCGCCAGTTCCTCGGCCTCCTCGACAATCTGCAGCCGGAGGCGGTGGAGATACCGGGTGCGCTCGGTCACGCTCAGGGCACCCCAGTCGGTCTGGGCCTCACGCGCCGCGGTCACGGCCGCGTCGACCCCTTCACGACCGACCAACGGCACGTAGCCGACCGGCTCCCCGGTCGCAGGGTTGAAACTGGTCAACATGCGCTCGTGGCTGCGGACGGCCTCGGACGGGGCCGAACTGGCATCGGCCGCGGGAATGGCCTCGACAAGCAGAACGTCGCCCATAGGTGCCTTTCTTTCTTGTGCGTCGGGCACTCATTGTTGCGGGGCCGGCCGGTTTTGTCAATCGCATCAGATTCGACCGCACTCCTGGGCCGAGGCCTGCTTGGAGCCTCTCCGTTGGCGCCCCGCCAGATGCTGTGAGTGGCCTGCCAGGCGATGGTGGCTCCAACCATCCCCCACTCTCACGCCGGAGGTTTGACGTGCCAGGCGAAAGCGGGTACGCTAGTCGCAAAACCTGTGCTATGAGGAGGACGCACCCATGAGCGGTGTCAAAAAATGGGCCGCTGCCGGCCTGGGATTGGCGGCCATGACTGTCGCCGGAAAAGTGTTGATGGACAAACTGGCGGGTGAACCAGTGTACCAGGGTGGTTCAGCGCCCACAGGTACAGATGCCCCGGAGGTCAAGCCGCTCGACGAGTCGGAGCTGGGCGGCGAGATCAGCCAGGAGTTGCTCGACATCCTGGTCTGCCCGCTGGACAAGGGACCGTTGGAGCTGATCGATGGCGGCAAGTGGCTCCTCAATCCCCGCAACGGCTACCGGTACCCGATCCGCGGGGGCATTCCCATCATGTTGATCGAAGAAGGGGAGAAATATCAGGATCCAAGCCTGATTCGCGCGACCTTGTGACAAGCGATTCGGCCCCCGGCAGTGCGATTCGCCGGGGGCCGATCTGCACAGCGTGCCGGACCGCTCGCAACAACCGGCGCCCACCGCTCTGGCCAGTCTGACGGGTGCGGGCCTCAGGAACTCGCACCCGCTTTCTATTGATCAAGAGTGGTATGTTGGAGCAGGCCCATAAACTCGTCCCGGCTCCGATGATCGCTCTTGAAGATACCTCGGACGGCGCTGGTCACCATCTTGGCGTTGTCCTTTTTGACGCCGCGCATCATCGCGCACATGTGCTTGCCCTCGACGACAACCGCGACGCCGTGCGGTTGGAGGGTGTCATTGATGAAATCGGCGATCTGAACGGTCATGCGCTCCTGAACCTGAAAGCGGCGGGCGAACATCTCGACAATCCGTGGAATCTTGCTGAGACCGATGACCTTGCCGCACGGGATGTAGGCCACGTGAACCCGCCCGAAGAAGGGGAGCATGTGGTGCTCGCAGAGGCTATAAAAATCAATATCCTTCACAACTACCATCTCATCGTATTCAATGTTGAAGATCGCCTCGTTGATGAGCGCGCCAGGATCAATGTGGTAACCGGCGGTGAGCTCTTCGTACATCCGGGCGACCCGCTCCGGTGTGCGCCGCAGGCCCTCGCGGGTGGGATCTTCGCCCAGTTTGGCAAGTAACTCGCGCACAGCTTCCTGGACCGCACCGTTCAGATGGATGGGCTCCGCGACGTTCCCAGTATCGATGAAACTATCCATGGCTATGAATTCCTTTCCATCTGACGCCACTTGAACCTCGAATCGCTTGTTGGCGACGCCTATACTTCCGGGCCGGCCGTCACACGGACGCATGAACCGGCGCGATCGTTCTTCTCACAGACATCGCAGCATCTCTCGTCTTCAGCGTGCTCAACCAGCCGCGGACCTCTCCTGACCGGCCAATCTGTCCGGTTCGATCCACCGTGCCAACGTGTTACAGATCGAACGCCGCGGCGCTGAGAGCCTGGACATTGGCTCGCTCACGAATGAGACCCTCCAGGATGTCCGCGAGCGGATCCAGCCTGGATGGATCGCGCGTGATCGCGACACCCATTTGCAGGCGCCCCGCGTGGTCATGGGAGAGTTCGACAAACTCGGCACCCGGCAGGTCGCCTAAGACGACCGTCTGCGTGCCCGCCGAAGGGGCACCGCGCAGACACATGTGGATATCAAACAGATCCGAGAAGAAGTAAGCGACCTTATTGTACGGCTTTCGCTCGCCGGCCATAATCGCGCCGGCCGCGTCTCCCTGCCACTCCGCATTCATGAAATGTTCGACGTGCCACTGTCTGTCGAGCGCCAGGTCTTCGAAAAAGGCGATGTCGCCTGCCGCCCAGATGTGAGGATCAGCGGTCTGGAGAAAAGCATTCACCTTCACTCCGTGCCGCTCGTCCACCTCGAGCCCTGCCTCGCGCGCCAACTCGGTGTTCAGGATAGCGCCAATCCCCACGACGGCCAGGTCGGCCTCGATCTTCTCGCCACTCTTCGTGGTGACCGCGGCGAGCTGCCCATCGCCCACGAACGTTGCGACCTCATCGCCGAGGAGGAACCGAACGCCCCGGGCCTCGTAGTATTCGCGGAGAAAACCACCCAGTGCCGGACTCGCGAAACCTGACCAGGGACGGTTGTTCCGATCGACGACGGTCGTCTCGATGCCTCGCTGTGCACAGGCCGACGCGACCTCCATGCCAATGTAGCCTGCCCCTACCATCACGGCGCGCTTGCTCTGCAGGATCGCCCTGCGGAGCGCCTCAGCATCGCTCAGCGTCCGAAGGACGAAGACACCGGCAAGGTCACGTCCCTGCCCATTCAGCCGCCGCGCACGAGCGCCCGTAGCGAGGAGCAGCTTCTCGTAGCGGACGCGGTCGCCGGTATTCAACATCACTGTTCGGGCGACCCGGTCAATGGCGGTCGCCTTGACCCCGGTGCGAAGCTCGATGCGCTTGTCAGCGTAGAAGCCGTCGGGCTTCAGAAAGGCTTTCTCGGACGTCCACTCGTCGCTCAGCAGGTAATCTGAAGACAGCGGGGGTCGCTCGTACGGTGGATGGATCTCCTCTCCAACAATGACGATCGAGCGCTCGGGATCGCGCGTCCGGATCGCCTGCGCGGCCGCAGCCGATGCCAGGCCGCCACCAATCAGCACATAATCGCTCGCCTCTCTCATGACAGCTTCCTCCTAACCTTGAACCCCTACTTCCCCGTTGCAGTCTCGCTCCCGGCGAGGAGGCCCACCTTTCCTTGCCGGCACGCCTCAGACCAGGAAACGCTATTGATTCTGACCCTCCACACCCTGCCAGACGTCTAGAGGGAGAGCGGATGATACCCTGCCCGAGGGTCCGCTCCTGACGGCGAGCAGACTCCCGCTTCATCGCAGGAGCCCGCTCGCTCCTGAGCAGGACCTCAGGGCGCGACGACGAGGACCGTGCCCTTGTGGTCCAGGCAAGCGGAGCGGCGTGGTAGACCACGTCCAGTGCGCCGCCGACCGCAAAGATGAGAAGCCCAGGCTGCATCAGGCGGGGCAATTCAGTGAAGTCGCCGGGCAAACGTCGCATCATTCCTCCTGACCTTCTTCGCAAGTCGGGGGTTGACTGCTCGGCCGACTGAGGAGCCGGCGCATGTGCTTCAGCCAGCCACGGTCCCGCTCAGCCGGGCCGATTGAGGCCAGAATCGCCCGCGTCTCCGGGGCGAGCAATTGATCCAGGCGATCGCCCAGATCGTTCAGGACTGAGGCCAATGCGATGCTGTGGCGAGTGTACCAGCTCGAGAGTTCTACCAGCAGGCGCTGGCGGGTGCGGACGGCCAGCGCCTCATCATCGGGGCCGATCTCACCGGCCAGCACCTCAGCCCCATCTGGCACGAGCACCAACCATCTGGTCCGCTGCTCAGGAGCCACTTGATAGCGATAGATGCGCCCCCGGCAGCCACCACACTCGTTCGGGCAGCCCTGGAGGCAGAGAGTCGTGATTCCAACTCCGCGTGCCTCGGCCTGAGCCAGGTTCTCGGCCAGCTTGACCGCTTCTTGAGGCCAGATCGCAACCAAAAGCCGCTCCAGGGCCCCATCCACGAGAGCTCGAGCGTGCTCCAACAACACGTCGTACCCCCGCGCGTTCCATACGGCCTCGTACTCGGCTGGACTGGCAAGCTCGTCGAACGCACGCTGGGCAGCGTCCAGAACCTCCTGGAAGCGGCTGCCCAACCGTTGAGTGAGTTCACCGGGTGGCACTGGAGCGTAACGGCTCCCAGTTGGCGTGTCGAGGCGGACTACGGCGTTCCGCTCCTCGAGCTTCTGGAGGACCGCATAGATGTTAGCCCGGGGAATCCCCGAAGACTTCGCCAGTTCGTAGCCGTTGACTGGGCTGCGCTGGAGCAATGCGACATAGGCCCGTGCCTCGTAGTCCCCAAACCCAAGCTGCTGAAGCAGTGTCGCTGCGTCGTCTACCATTTCTCCTCAATTCGTAGTTGCTACAGCAACTACTATATGATGTATTTGGGAAACTGTCAAGGGCTTTGGGAAGGAGATTTGCGGCCAGGTTGAGAATGGGAACGCGCCGGGGAGACGGGCGGGGTCAACGTACTGGCAAGGCGGCACCTCAGGCGGTGGACTCACCCTGGGGCGGCAAACTACCCACCTGCTCGCGCAGATTGGCCTTGTGAGCGATGGTCGCGACCGCGCGAGCGGGAGAGTTGGGATCGGGTGGACGGCGGGGGCACAGCCTGCAGAACTGCCGGCAGGAGGCACGATTCTGACTCGTATGCCGGGCTGGTCGAGAGGGTGACTCGGATCAGGAGGGCTGAGGCTCCTGACTCAGCCCGAGGCGACCCAGAATCGTCAGCAGTTCGCTCAGGACCATTGCTGTGGCGCCCCACACCTTGTGCGCCCCAATCGCAAAGAATGGAACCCGGACCTGCTGTCCGCGCAGCTCCCAAAACTCTGCCTGCCGCGTGCCGGGTGCCGCCAGAAACGGCAGGGGCACCTCCAACAGCGCCGCAACCTCATCCGTGTGCGGGCGCAGGTCGGGCGGAGTCGCCGAAAACCCAACTTGGGGGTAGATGCAGAAATTACTGGGCGGAATGTACAGGGGGGTCAGCCCGCCAAGCAACCGAATGCTGGCCGGCTCAACGCCGCACTCCTCCTGTGCCTCGCGGAGTGCCGCCTCGCGGGGCGACTCGCCGGGCTCGCAGCCGCCCCCTGGAAAGGAGACCTGGCCGCTATGATTGCGCAACACGTGAGTGCGCACCGTCAGCAGCACATGCAGGAGGCCGTCCCGGGGGTAGAGCAGTACCAGAACGCCCCCCACGCGACAGTCTTTATCGACCACTGAAACCTGCGAGGGGTCGGTGCGATATGAAGGGGCCATGCGGAGCTGCGCGTTCAGACCCGGCAACGGCCCGGCGAGCGCATTGGCAAGAACGTCGGGTACGATTTGCAGGAGATTCATACGTGGTCGTCGGTCGCTCCATCAACAGTGGGGCATCGCCTGGCTGGGGCCACGGCCCCGTATTGTACCATAGCCTCGGCCGGAACTGTAGCGCGCCCGTCAAGTCATCCCACGGGGGCGGCAGGTAAGACTTCCACAGTCTTGGAGGCAACCGGTTCCCGCCTCGATCACTGCCGTGGGAGCCCGCAAGGAGTCACTCCTCAACCGCTCGGCTCGGATGACCACCCAGCCGCTCGACTGGATGACCACATCCAGGCCAATGAGGGGCCACCTCAGCCGGCGGATCTGACGATCCGCCGCGAACAAAAAGCAGTACATCCACCGCGAACAAAAAGCAGTACCTCCGCCGCTCCGCCTGGATCGCCAGATCCAGGCGCGCACCACCAGATCTGACGATCCGCCGCGAACAAAAAGCAGTACCTCCGCCGCGAACAAAAAGCAGTACCTCCGCCGCTCCGCCTGGATCGCCAGATCCAGGCGCGCACCACCAGATCTGACGATCCGCCGCGAACAAAAAGCAGTACCTCCGCCGCTCCGCCTGGATTGTCAAATCCAGGCCAATGGGATGACGAAAAGGGCCTGGTCCGGCCAGCGCAGCCCGCGGATCTGGCGATCCGCCGGCTGAGGAGGTACCCGAAGGATACCGATGCGTCGCACCGCCAGTTTGACAGATGGGGCGGATTCACTATAATTTTGCTTTCTCAGAAGCGGGCGAACGTACAGATCGCACTGGATGCCGCTCATTCAAACGAACCCACATTTGACATCACAGTATCCCTGATGTATACTCTGTCCCGCTTGGACAGAGAGGCACGACTGGCATGACATTGGAGATCGATTTCTTTTTGAAGCCAACGCAGGACCCGCAGGTGCGGGCCGTCGTGCCCACGTCTCGCGGGGAGGCCGGCCGCTAGCTCGGCATCACACTCAACGCGAGCGTGGTGGTCCGTAGCCCCACGCTCGTTTCTTTCTCGCCTCGCGTGGCAATCTCGGGGAGGTGCCAGAGCGGTTGAATGGGCCGCCCTGCTAAGGCGGTAGGGTCCCTTGGGCCCTCGAGGGTTCGAATCCCTCCCTCTCCGCCTTTAACAAACGAACAGTCTCGGAGGAGCGCCGGAGTGGGAGAGCCGGGGCGGACTGTAAATCCGTTGTCTCTGACTGAGTAGGTTCGAATCCTATCTCCTCCACTCGGCCGATTCCAGGTCGTTTCGTGGCCGCGTAGCTCAACTGGCAGAGCAGCTGACTCTTAATCAGCGGGTTGTAGGTTCGAGTCCTACCGCGGTCACCAATAGAGTGTGGAGACGCGGGGAGGAGAGCACACAGAGAGAAACTGCAAGGCAGTCTCTTTCTGCGAACGCTCACCTCCCCCCATCTCCCCTCTAGAGCTATTGTGGCCCCTTCGTCTAGCGGCCCAGGACACCGCCCTCTCAAGGCGGAGACAGGGGTTCGAGTCCCCTAGGGGCTACCTGCGTCGCGAGTAATTACTCGCGGGTGGTCGAGTCCACGTAGCTCAGTGGATAGAGCGCAGCCCTGCGGAGGCTGAGGCCGGAGGTTCGAGTCCTCCCGTGGACGCCTTGAACATTTCCACCGCCGAGGTGGCGAAATTGGCAAACGCACGCGACTCAAAATCGCGCGGGGCAACCCTTGTGGGTTCGAGTCCCACCCTCGGCATGATAACACCTTGGTCATAAAGCGCTCGGGTCTTGATTTGTTGCACACTCCCGAAAGGGTATCAACGCAGAAGACAAGATGCCGAATCCGAAAAAGCCACGCGCCCATTGCCTGGCTTGTGGCAAAGAAGTCCAGCGAGCAGTAGATAAGTTTTGCGATAATCGTTGTCAGGGGGAGTACCAGTACAAGGTCTATATTGAGCGGTGGTTGGCGGGTCTTGAGACTGGATTGAAGGGTCGGTTCTTCGCCCTGTCGGACAATGTCCGGCGGTGGCTGCGCGAAACGCACGGTGAAAAGTGTTCTCAGTGCGGATGGGCTGAACAACACCCGGTAACTGGCAGAATCCCGCTCCAAATAGATCATATTGACGGAGATGTCGCTAATTGCCGCCCTGCGAATCTGAGATTTCTCTGTCCCAATTGCCATAGCCTCACACCAACGTATGGTAGCTTGAATCGAGGCAACGGCAGGCGACCCCACCACAAAGGTGGGTATTCTACGCCCGGTTAGCTCAGTCGGTAGAGCGCCGCCCTCACATGGCGGAGGCCAATGGTTCGAGTCCATTACCGGGCACCTTTGAGATCGTAAGACCTGCCCACGTAGCTCAGTCGGTAGAGCACACCCTTGGTAAGGGTGAGGTCACGAGTTCAAGTCTCGTCGTGGGCTTGCAAACACCAGGTGCGTGGCACCTTGATAGGCCGATGTGGCGGAACCGGTAGACGCGCTACGTTCAGGGCGTAGTGGGAGTATTCCCGTGGGGGTTCGAATCCCTCCATCGGCACCTGAGGAGCGCCTCCTTCGTCAGGGCGCTTCTGAAATCGGGCGGTTAGCTCAGTTGGTTAGAGCGCCACGTTGACATCGTGGAGGTCACAGGTTCGAGTCCTGTATCGCCCATCGCACTGCGGGATCGTCTAATGGCAGGACAGCTGACTCTGGATCAGCCAGTCTAGGTTCGAATCCTAGTCCCGCAGCTGACCGTCGGCCTGGAAGCCGGTGCTGGAACCGGGTCACATCTCGCCGAGGTGTGTTTCCACATCGGTGGCCGTGCGGCACTGTCGGGGCGTGGCGCAGCCCGGTTAGCGCGCGTCGTTCGGGACGACGAGGTCGGAGGTTCAAATCCTCTCGCCCCGACTCCGCCGAGGTAGCTCAGTTGGTAGAGCATCGCACTGAAAATGCGAGGGTCCCCAGTTCAAGTCTGGGCCTCGGCACTTTTCCGGTCCTGAGTGCCACGTGCTGAGGAGGAATGGCGTGAGTAGCATGTCTTTCCTCAAGTCTCAATCCTCAGGGCTGAGTACGCGGGCGTAGTTCAGTGGTAGAACGTCTCCTTGCCAAGGAGAAGGTCGTCGGTTCGAATCCGATCGCCCGCTTGATCCAATTGAAAAGCCTGGAGTTGGCGGTGCGTTTACCCATCGATAGGGGATAGCGCCGTCGGCGCGTTATGCCACCGTAGCTCAATTGGCAGAGCAGCTCTTTCGTAAAGAGCAGGTTGTCGGTTCAAGTCCGACCGGTGGCTTTTTGCGTTCCTGCCGCTCGCATGAGCAGCGGGTCGAGTCGAGCGATCATCGGCGCAACTGGAAGCGCCAGGCCCTGCTTTGATCGTCTGGCCATGCGGGTTCGAATCCCGCTGATCGCTATGACTCCTCTCTCAGTGAGGGGAGGACAGGGTGTCTAGCGTCCTTGTTTTGAATGCGAGTTACGAACCGTTACACATCACCTCGCTGCGGCGAGCCGTGGTCCTTCTCCTGAAAGAAAAGGCCGAATTGGTGGAGGCGGCCGAGGCGCGCCTGCGGGCCGAGCAGGTCTCCTTCCCGGTTCCCCTGGTGATTCGCCTGCTGAAGTACGTTCCGCTGCCGCACAGTCTGTCGCGAGGACCGACTCGGCGATGGATTCTGGCGCGGGATAACTATCAGTGTCAGTACTGTGGGATGGTACCGCCCCGCAACGATCTGACTCTCGACCACGTTGTGCCGCGTTCGCAGGGGGGCCAGCACACCTGGGAAAACCTGGTCGCTTGCTGCCGCCGCTGCAACAGCCGCAAGGGTGGACGCTCTCCGCAAGAGGCCAATCTGACGCTCCTGCGCCGCCCGTTCCGCCCGCGCTATGCCGCGCTCGTGGCCTTCGCCGAGGCTGGGACCCCCGAGGTCTGGCGCAAATATCTGGACTTCGATACGAGTCTGGCGGCGTAATCTGCTGGTACGAAAAGTACAGCCGCGTCTTCCTGAGGAAGGACGCGGCTGTGTTTGTTGCAGGAGTTTCGCGGTGGGTTGGCCGCGCAGGAGAGATCGGCTCGGAGCCAAATGCCGCTCTTTCGGACCACCCGCTCGGGATAGGACGAGATAGTATTCTGCCCCGCGTCCGCCAGTTGTGCGCGATCCCCCGCCATGTACGCTCTTGTCGCTCGACACTCTCTCGGTTACAATCGCGGTGGCTCCACGGAGAAAGAGGTGAGTCATGGCCCGGACCCGGTTATGGGTACGGCGGCTGCTGGTGGGTGTCACGGCCCTGCTTGTCGTGCTTCTCCTGGTCGGTGGCATAGCAGGATGGTGGCTGATTCGGCGGCCCTGGCCTCAGGTCAACGGGACAGTCAAGGTCCCTGGCCTGGAGGCAGCGGTCGAGATACATCGAGACGAGTGGGGCATTCCCCACGTGTACGCGCAGAACGAGCACGATCTGTACTTTGCCCAGGGCTACGTCCACGCCCAGGACCGGCTCTGGCAGATGGACTTCCAACGGCGGGTTGGCGAGGGCCGGCTGAGCGAGGTGCTCGGCGCCACGACGCTGGAGACCGACAAGTTCCTTCGCACGCTCGGCACCAACCGGGCGGCGGTTGCCGACCTGGCCAATGCCGATGCTGAGACCCGGGCGGTGCTGGAGGCCTACGCGGCAGGGGTCAACGCCTTCATTGACAGCCGCCAGGACCGCCTGCCACTTGAATTCACACTTCTGGGCTACAAGCCCGACCGCTGGCAGCCAGTCGACACGCTCGTCTGGGGCAAGATGATGGCGTGGAACCTCAACGGCAACTGGGAGGCAGAACTCTTCCGCGCCAGGGTGATCGCCACCCTGGGAGCAGCGCGGCTGGCCGATCTGGCGCCAGGCTACCCGGCCAACGGCCCCCTGATCCTCCCCGGAGGAACCAACGCCTACCGCAGCCTTGGAACACCCAATCTCGCCGCTGTCGCTGCCGCCCTCGCGCCCGCCAGGTTAAGCCTTGGGCCGGCCGCCGATGGCCTGGGAAGCAACAACTGGGTCGTGAGCGGCGCAAAATCAACGACTGGCCGCCCAATGCTGGCCAACGACCCGCATCTTGGCATCCAGATGCCAGGCCTCTGGTACGAGGTCGGCCTGCACACCCCCGATCTGAATGTCATCGGAGCCTCACTCCCTGGTGTCCCCGGGGTGATCATCGGCCACAATGACCACATCGCCTGGGGTGTGACAAACCTGGAATTCGACGTCGAGGATCTCTACCTCGAGAAGCTCAACCCTACCAACCCGGCCGAGTACGAGGTGGAGGGACGTTTCGAGCCGTTCCAGGTCGTACGCGAAGAGATCCGCGTCAAGGGGCAGAGTGAACTGGTGCAACTCGACGTCCGCGTCGGCCGTCACGGTCCCTTGATCAACGATGTGGTCGGGGGCCTCAAGCAACCAACCGCGTTGCTCTGGCTGACAGTCGCGCGCCCGAGCACGATTCTCACATCCGTCCGGCTCCTCAACCGGGCGCAGAATTGGCATGACTTCACTGAGGCGCTGAAACTCTGGGATACACCAGCCCAAAACTTCATCTACGCCGACGACCAGGGCAACATCGGGTACTACGGCGCCGGCCGGATGCCGATTCGCGCCGCCGGGACCGGCGATGTCCCCTCCCCCGGCTGGGATAGCAGCCACGAGTGGGTCGGCTTCGTCCCCTTCGAGCAATTGCCACACGCGTTGAACCCACCGGCCGGCTTCATTGCTACCGCCAACAACAAACCCGTGCCCGACAGCTACCCCTTCCACCTCGGCTCGTCCTGGGCGGCCCCCTTCCGTGAACAGCGCATCATCACCCTGTTGGCGGCCAAAGAGAAGCTCTCGCTTGATGACATGCGCGCGGTTCAGGCCGACGTCGTCCCATTGCCCGCCAGGACCCTCGTGCCGCTGTTGCTGGCTGTGCACAGCGACAACCTCATCGTTCAACGAGCCCAGGAGCAACTCCGCGAGTGGCACGAGCGTGGTGGCGACCGCCTCGATCCGGACCTCCCCGGCGCCGGAATCTACAACGCGACCTACCTGGCATTGATCCGGCATCTCTTCGGCGATGAGCTTGGCCCTGAGCTGCTCGACGACTATCTCAAGTGGTCCGACGCCCATCAGGAGGCCGTCAACATCCTGCTGGCCGAGCCGGAAAACAGCTGGTGGGATGATAAGACGACCCCTGCCCGCGAGTCGCGCGATGACATCCTCAAGGCAGCCCTCGCCGATATGGCCCTCGACCTCGGCCGCCGCTACGGCGATGTACCCCATGAGTGGCGGTGGCGCTACCTGCACACAGCTACCTTCGATCATCCGCTCGGGAGCGTCAAGCCGCTCGACCGCATCTTCAACCGCGTGCTCGCCCGTGTCCCGGGCGGCGACCAGACACCTCTCAAGACTGCCTTCCGATACGGGCATTCGTTCGAGGTGACCTCGCTCCCGAGCTATCGCCAGATCATCGATGTCGGCCAGTGGGATAACAGCCTCTTCCAACACACGACTGGCCAGAGCGGGCAACCCTTCCACCCACATTACGATGACATGATCGCTCCCTGGGCCGCCGTCCGCCCCCAGCCGATGCGCTTCAGTCGAACCCAAGTCGAGGCGGCCTCCCAAGGACGCGTCCTGACGCTCGAACCGGCGCAGTAATCACGCAAACCCGCAAAAAGCCGCAATGCGGGATTGCGGCTTTTTGCGGGTTCCCGCCGCGCCTCGACTCCCCATAGTCGACCGTGGCCACGTATGAAACCACACTGAGCCGGCTGGTCCCCTCGCGCGGGTGCTCGCAAAGGAAGCAGGTGCGACGCCCCCGAAAAGTCGAGCAACCCTACGCCTCGAAAAACCATTGTCAGACCCCCATGCAGCATGTTATAATCTGCGCCTGCATGATCTGCCCGACCCGGCGTGTCCACTGGCTGCCGGGCAGGATGGTAATATTTATGGAGAAGACCGTCACGACGGATTTGCAGCGCCGCATCTCCGGGTTGGCCGCCCTGGGCTACATGGCCGACATCAGTCGCTGGCACCGGATCCAGGCCAGCCCCGACTTTCGCCGCGCCGCGGAATACGTGGCCAACCATGTGAGCGAGTGGGGGCTAGAAGTTGAGCAGCACCGCTTCCCGGCCTGTACCGGGGAGCGCTTCTGGGGCTCCCCAAGCTTCGACGAGTGGTGGGCTGATGAAGGCTGGCTCGACCTGGTTGCGCCGGAGGAGGAGGCCCGCCGGCTGGCCGACTGGGAGACAGCCAGGCTCTCTCTCGTCCCACGTAGCGTGAGTTGGGAGGGTGAGGCCGCACTCATCCACGTGCCGGACGGTACCGAAACTGCGCACTACGAGGGACTTGAGTTGACCGGCAAGGTTGTCCTCACGCGTTCGAAAGGCTTTGGCCGCGCCGCGCGCCTGGCCCACGAGCGTGGCGCCGTCGCGCTGATCTTCTACGGCATGCGCGATATCCCGCCGCTCGTGGAGGGCAGCGACCTGCCTGACGCGATTCAGTACGTCTCATTCTGGTATTTCGACTCGCAGACCCCTCGCCAGACGGCGTTTGCGGTCTCGCCGCGCGAGGGCCAGCGCCTGGTGCAGTTGATCGAGCAGGCCGCGAGCCGGGGCGAGCCACCGCCACGGGTTCGCGGGCGGGTCCGGGCTCGGCTCAGCCCGGGCGAGTTCGAGGTCGTCTCGGCCACCATTCCGGGCACACTCCCCGATGAAGTGCTGATCGTCAGTCACCTCTGCCACCCCCAACCCTTCGCCAACGATAACGCCAGTGGTGTAGCCGCCACGCTGGAAGCGGCCCGTGTTCTCGCGACGCTCCGTCATGAGAAGCACTGGGGCCAGCCGCTCCGTACGCTCCGCTTTCTCTGGCCCGCCGAATTGACCGGCACCTTCGCCTATCTCCAACACCGCCAGCAGGAGGGCACCCTCCGCCGCCTGCTCTGCGGCCTCAACCTCGATATGGTGGGCGAGAAGCAAGAAGTGACAGGCAGCGTTTTCCTGCTGGAACGACCGGGCGAGGCTCTCTCTGGCTTCGCCACCGACCTGGTCGCGGCGCTGCGCGAGGCGCTGTTCGCCGAGGGCGTTAGTCACGGACACCGCGGCCGCTTCGCCCTCGTACGCCTCGCCGAGGCTCCCTTCAGCGGGGGCAGCGATCATTACATCCTGAGTGATCCAACCGTCGGCTGCGATACCCCAATGGTGATCCAGTGGCCCGATCGCTTCTACCACACTACGGCCGATACCCTCGACAAGGTTGACCCACAGAGCCTGGCGCGTGCCGCGACCCTGGCAGCGGCCTACGGGTGGTGGGTGGCGACCGCTACTTCGCACGACGTGCACTGGCTGGCGCACGAGCTCCACGGCCGCTGGCGTCATCGCGTGATCGCCGAGGCCCAGGCCGCCCGCACCGCCGCCCTCGAGCCGTCCGCGGACAATGGACGGCACGTGCCCGCCGCAGCGCGCCTGCGCTATCTGGCCGACCGGCAGCAGGAGGCCGTGGAGCGGCTGCGCCGGCTCGATCCCGAGTTCGACCCCGTGCCCTGGCAACTCTCGGCCGGGCAGTTCGCCCTCGAGGAGCTGTCCTGCCTGGACGACGCCGCCGGCGCAGTCGAGTGGCCGCCGCTGGAGGAGTTGGGCGCAGCGGCCGGCCTGGTCCCTCAGCGGCGGGTACCGGGACCAATCGCATTGGGGATGGATGCCACCGGGATGAGCGCGGCGCAAGACGAGCGCTATCGGGCGCTGAGGGAGCGTGTGCCCGATGCCGATCTGTTGGGCGTGCTGGTCCAATATTGGAGCGACAACCACCGTACGCTGGCGGAGGTCGCCGAGATGGTCGCCCTCGAGTCGGGGCGGTGGGAGCCCGATTTTGTCCGCGACTATTGTGCCCTGCTCGCGGATCTTGGATGGATCGAGCTGCGAGAGGATTTATCCTGACCTCGGGACCTCTGCCGTTCGTGCCTATTTTGAAAGGTGGTCAGGATCCGGCGGCCCACAGCCGAGCCGCCAGAACATCGGTCAAGTAGTCGTTGCGCGGGTGAGAACGTGGTTCGTAGTAGGGGCGCACGGCCGTGCGCCCCTCCTGTAGCGGTCTTGGGCGCGCTGTCGGGGCGCACGGCCGTGCGCCCCTCCGAACCTGAAAGCACCTTCACAAGGCGCTTTGCAATCGTCTCGGTGACTACTTGACCGGCGCTCTAGGCTGCTTCGCGCCGGCGAGACCATTGCCGGGTTGGAACCCCCGCTTGCCTTCTTTGCCAGCTTTGTTCTAGAATCTGAGGGATCGTCCGACGTTGAGATTGGAAGTGGTGAAATGAGGATAGATACAATGCTTGCTCAAGCTCTGCCCCCGGTCCGAGCGGCCCGCGAGGGTGTGGCGCTGATGGATCGCAGTCACTGGGGCCGCATCCGAGTGACCGGCAACGACCGGCGCAAGTTTTTACACAACATGACCACGGCGGACTTCGAGAAGCTCGAGGTGGGCGGCGGCCTGGATGCCGTACTCGTCACCTCGACCGCCCGCATCATCGACTACGTCACAGCCTACGCGCAGCCCGACGCTATCCTGCTCGTTACCTCGCCCGAGCGCCGCGAGGTGATTGTCAACTGGCTGCCGCGCTTCATCTTCTTCAACGACGACGTACGGGTGGAGGATGTCACCGACCAGTCGGCCATGCTCAGCCTCTACGGACCCCAGAGTGCCGCGCTCCTGTCGGCGCTCGGCGTCGATGTGGCCAACCTGGCGCCCAACGCCTCGAGGGCCGCGACCATTGGGGGGGCTGAAACGATGGTGGCGGCGGGTGCCGGCCTCGGGCTGGAGGGCTATACCCTGGTCATGGCCACCGATCAGGCGTTGGCGGTCCAGCAGGCGCTGGTCGAGCGGGGCCGGCCGCGAGGGCTCGAGGTGATGGACGAGACGGCCTGGGAGCCACTGCGGGTCAGTCAAGGGCGCCCCCGCGCCGACCGCGAGTTGACCGAGCAGCACAACCCGCTCGAGGCGGGTCTCTGGCACGCGGTTCGCTTCGACAAGGGCTGCTACATCGGTCAGGAAGTCATCGCGCGTCTCGACACCTATCAAAAGATCAAGCAGCGGTTGATGGGTGTGCGGCTGGAA
Source organism: Ardenticatenaceae bacterium (assembly GCA_027493995.1). Lineage (GTDB taxonomy): Bacteria > Chloroflexota > Anaerolineae > Ardenticatenales > Ardenticatenaceae > DOUV01. The sequence goes on from JAOSJS010000001.1 coordinate 1,396,147, forward strand.
GCCCTGGTCGAGCCGGGTGCCTCGGTGCGAGCCGATGGTGAGGAAGTCGGGACCTTGACCAGCGTCAGCCTGACCGAGAACGGGCCATTCGGTCTGGCCTATGTGCGCACCAGGGCCGCTCTCCCGGGCCAGATCGTGGAGGTCGGCACCAGCCACGGTGAATTGGTGGAAGCACCCTACCTGACCTGGGAGCGTACTGATCTGCCGGCGTAAGGTTCCTCAACGGGAAGCATTGCCGGTACCTGCCCTCCTTTCGCCACGGACTGGGCCGGTACCCTGTCAAGCGTACATTGATGGAGCGTGTGCGCGGCTGAGCCGCGCACACGCTCCATCCCAACCGGTGTGACGGAACACGAGAGATGAGAGATTGGAGATAAACGGCCAGTGCCGGGATAGTGATCAAGGGATACGTACCCCTATCTCTGAACGCCAATCATTCCTTTCCGAGAAGGCCTTGCTCGATGAGCTACCTCGAACCCCTCCTGCCGCCCGCAGCCCCACCGCCCGAGCGGCGGGGCTGCGTGAGCGCGATCACCAGCGTCCTGCTTCTGCTTCTTGGCGGCGCGATCCTGTTCATCGCGCTGGTTGGCTTTGGGATCTACCAGGTCGGCGAGGGCTTCTTCGGGCGGGTCGAGCAGCTATTTCGCGCACCCCAACCGACGCCGGTCGTGGACACGCGGTCGGTGGTCGTCCAGCAAATCCGGGGAGTGAGCGAGCTGACGACGGCCATCTTCGCGATGCAGGCTGTGGCCGATGCCTCCAAAGATCGCACCCTCGGCCCCTTCACTGTTGGCAAGACCAGGCTGCTCTACGTCGCCTACGGCGAGGTGCGAGCCGGCGTGGACCTCAGCCAGATCAAACCCGAAGATGTGACCGTCGCCACCGATACCATCGTCATCACCCTGCCCCCGCCCAGGCTGATTGACAAAAAGTTGGACGTCGATAAATCCTACGTGTACGACCTTCAGGAGAGCCTCTTTGCCCCCCCGAGTCCCGAACTCCAGAGCCGGGCGGAGCAAAATGCCCTGCGACAGATCGTGGCTGCGGCCTGTGAGGACGACATCCTGGGAATCGCTAACCAGAAAGCCGAACTGGCCGTGGGCTCTCTGCTGCACGCCGCCGGTTATCGCAACGTGACCGTGCTGACCCAACCACCCAACCGCGCCGACTGTGCCATGCAGTGAGAACGACACGGTGAATGGGCTTGACCGCAGCCAGGTGCTGTGGCGGCTCGGGCGCTTTCCGGACTCTCCAATTCCTGAATTCTATGACCCGACCACTTGATGCCGGCCCTGTTCCCGACGCGACGCTCGACAACCTCGATCCCATGGCAATCGCCCGCTTTCGTGACGAGTTGCGCCACCTGCATCCCGGCGACGAGCGTCTGGGGCTCAGCGACGAGATGCTGCTCCTCCGCAGCGGCGCCACCGTCGAGCGCCGGGGCCTGGCGACGCCCACCCTGGCCGGGCTGCTCTTCTTCGGGCGAGCGCCCCAGCAATTCTTCCCGGCGTTCACGATCACTTTTCTCCACTTCGCCGGCACGAGCATCGAGCCGCCCCGCCCCGACGCCCCGCTCTACCTGGACAACCGGGAGGTGAGCGGGCGGATCCCGGAGATGATCGACGCTGCGCGCGGCCTGCTCCACCGTGCAATGAGCAAGATCGGTATAGTGGAGGGCTTTCGGCGCCTCGAGCGCCCCGAGTACCCCGACATCGCCATCCGCGAGGCTCTGCTCAACGCCATCGCCCACCGCGATTACAGCCGCGTTGGGAGTTTCATCCAGGTGCGGCTCTTCGCCGACCGGCTGGAGGTCCAGTCGCCCGGGGGACTCGCCGGGGGCCTGACCATCGAGAACATTCTGTGGGAGCAGTACACTCGCAACCCTACCCTCACCCGGCTGTTGGAAGACCTGGGCTACGTGGAGCGGCGGGGCGTCGGGGTGGACCTGATGGTTCAGGCGATGCGCGCGGCGGGTCTACCCGATCCCATCTTCGCCGATCACGGGACCAGCTTTTGGGTCACCTTGCAGTCGACGGCCGGGCCGGAGCCGGTGGATGAGCGGCTCAAAGATCTCAATGAGCGCCAGGAACGTGCCCTGGCCCACCTGCGCGAGCACGGCCGCATTACCAACCGCGAATATGTCACCCTCTTCGAGGTGGCCGAGCGCACCGCCCTCTACGACCTGCAGGATCTGGTCGAGCGGCGCCTGCTCATCCCCGTGGGCAGCGGCCGTGGGCGCTACTACATCCTGCGCGAGTGAGGTCGGGGCGGATTTTGCCTGCGGCGTCCTGCAGGCGCAATCCGATCGGGGCGCGGGCGGCGCCAGCCTGGATCCTCCCAAACCCGCCCTGGCAATCAGGGCGTCTCAACCGTCAGGTTTCGAGAGCAAGCGAGCCACAGCAGGCGTGGGGGTGGCCATGAAGGGCGCGCATTGTGGCTGGCAGCGAGGCCTGGCCCAGCACGATGCCAGACGCCATCACCCACGCCTGTCTGGCTCCCTGGTGGCGGTGTGGCCACCCACACTGTGGCCAGATCCGACTGCTTTGCTACTGCTGCCCCCCGCGACTGTTGAGACGCCCCGGTTAATCCTCAGGCCGTCTCAACAGTCAGCGAGGCGCCAGGCGCAAAACGAGAGCCAGGGCCGCGTTGGCGTTGAACTCGCGCCTCCTGGGGCGATGGGGACCAGTGCCACTCCCCTGGCCCTCCCCCGGCCGTCGGGGCGTAAGCGCGGGCCAGGTGCCATCACCCCCTTGATCAGGGCCACGCTTGAACGGGCGGAACTCACCCCCGTCTTGCCGCTTCGACGCCGCCCCGCTCCCGTGGGGTGAGCCCCCCACCGTGACGACCACCGACAAGGCCCATGGGCGCATCGCCGTCCGCCACCGCCGCGCGCGCCCCTGGCCGCGGCTCGGGCCGAGCACTGGCACGATCGGGCCCAGCTCTTCCAGAGGGCGCACCAGCTCAGCCGCGCGGGCCAGCGCCCCCACGCCGTGACCGCCGACTTCCCCCGCCGACCCGCCTGCGCGGCCGGCCCCGCGCCGCGGCGGGCCTGGGGGCGCGCCCATTAGGCCGCGCGACAACCGTCTCCACTGGCGCCGGAAGGGCACCCGGCGCCCAGACCCAAGGCCGCCTGCGCGGTGGTCAGGTCCCCCAACTCTTGGCGATCCTCAAAAACGCCGTCTTGACCGGCATGGATCACCTCGGTCTGACTTTTGAGACGCCCCGGTTCATCCTCTCGGGGCATTGACTATCCTGACGCCGGGCTGTATAATCGCAACGCACCTGGCGCCCGACCCTGTTATCCCCCAGCAGCCACTCTCCGTCCCCTGGTTGCTCCAATCGACTGGGGTGAAGTCGATAGCACCGTCGGCCGCTGTTATAGAACTCGTTCAGCAGTCGTCGTGAGTTGCTGATACTGAACTGCCCGGCCTTTGTCCTTCTTGGGATTCGCACGGTTTCCTCTCACCTGAGAACTGCAATACCTCGTCCGGCGGCGGCGGCCCGCCAAAGCCACCGCCGCTTCAATGTGTATCTCTGTGTTATCGCATGATGATCTGATCGCGTTTCCATCCCAAAGGAGGTGATGGTCGCTTCCCTACCCGGATCACAGGCAGGTCCTTGCTCATGCAACAGAAGGTCGGGGCGCAAGGATTTCTGCCCGATTGACTCTTCCTGTACTTGCCCATGAACAGCAACGCTTCAATCAGGCTTTGATGGGCTCGGCGGCGCCGGCAGAGAAGTTGCAGGCACAAGCGCCACGCCGCGATTCTAGCAAGGTTCCGCCAGAAAAGGGAGGAGAAAAGGGACCCAACGATTCGATTGCCAAATCAAGCGCCTCACACATCCACTGGCATAAACCGGTTTGCAGAACCAAGGAGAGATTATGGTACAGCATCGTTGGAAGCTGATCGCCCTGCTGACGCTCGGCTTTCTCTTGGCCCTCGCTCCGGCCGCGCTCGCTCACACCAGTCCGACCCAATCGAGCCAGGCGTCGCTCTTCCCACGCCCGGTCTCGATCGTCGACGATCGTGATGAATCCAGCACCCCCAGAATGTCGCATCGCCTCATTGTGGAGTTGCAGTCACCCTCGTTGGTCGAATGGGCTGCCAGCAGTATGAGTGCCCAATCGGCCGACCCGGCACTCTTCGCCAATGGCCGGCTGAATGTGGCCGCGCCCTCCGCCCAGAACTACATTCGGCAGCTCAAAGCGGAGCAACAAGCTTTCGTGACGGCCATGACCAGGGCCGTGCCGAGCGCCCAGGTCGCAACCTTCAAGGATGAGACCGGTCGCCTCAATGCTGCCACCTATCAGATTGTGATGAATGCCGTAGCCGTCGACGCTGGCCTCACAGCGGATGTAAGCGCGCTCGAGCGCCGGTTGAGCCGGATCAAGGACGTCAAGCACGTCTACCGCGACTACGCTCACCAGCCTGACCTGTACGCCAGCGTGCCTCTGATCAACGCCGCCGCCGCGTGGAACAACGCCGCCATCGGCGGTATGGAGAACGCCGGCGCAGGCATCAAGGTGGCTTCCATGGACGGTGGCATCCACAAGGATGCCCCCATGTTCGACGGCACCGGCTACAGCTATCCGGCCGGCTACCCGCTGGGGGACGGGCGCAACAACAACGGCAAGATCATTGCCAGCCGCGCCTACTTCCGCACGTGGGACCCGCCGTCGGCCGGCGATGAAAATCCCTGGCCGGGAACGAATGGAACCTCCCACGGCGTCCACACGGCCTCCATCGCTGCGGGGGATCCGGTGGTCGCCAGTTATCTGGGCATCACCGAGACCATCAGTGGCGTCGCGCCCCACGCCTACGTCATGAGCTACCGCGTCTTCTACAACAGCATCACCAACGACGGCAGCTTCTACAACGTTGAAGGGATCGCGGCGTTGGAAGATATCGTGGCCGACGGAGCCGACGTGCTAAACAACTCGTGGGGAGGTGGCCCAGGGAGTACCGGCGGTGAGTTCGATCCTCTCGATCGAGCCTTGATCAACGCTGCGAACGCTGGCGTCTTCGTCAGTATGTCCAACGGCAATGCCGGGCCGGGCCGCGGCACCAGCGACCACCCATCCTCGGACTATATCAACGTCGCGGCCAGCACCACGACGGGGACCCTCGCCGCCGGTCGCCTCGAGGTTACCGCGCCGGAGCCGGTCTCGGACACGCTCCAGGCGATCCCGATCGCGGGATCCACGTTCGGCGCTCCGTTGCCGCTCGCCACAATTGTCGGTCCCTACCCCTTCGTGACCGCCGCCTCGCTCGGCAGCGCGACCGCCTGTGGCGACCCCAACACTGCCAACCCCTTCCCGCCCGGGAGCCTCACCGACAAGGCTGTTATCATTCGTCGCGGGAGCTGTGAATTCGGACAAAAGGTACTCAACGCCGAGCGCGCGGGCGCCATCTTCGCTGTTGTCTACAATAACGCCGGCGACGGGTTGATCTCGATGGCTCCGGGCGAGTGGGGCGGACAAGTCACCATCCCGTCCATCTTTATCGGCCAGTCGAACGGCGAGGCGGTCGTCGCCTGGTACGACGCTCACGGCGATGACTCCCAATTCCAGGTGAATACCATCGCCTTCCAGATCGGTAACACGCCAGACCTCATCGCCAACTTCAGCAGCCGCGGCCCCGGTGTGGGCAATGTGTTGAAACCCGACATCGCTGCCCCAGGGGTCAACATCCTGGCGCAAGGCTTCACGCCGGGAGCGACGGGTGAGGCCCGCCATCTGGGCTACGGCCAGGCCTCGGGCACCAGTATGGCCGCGCCGCACGTGACCGGTGCTGCCGCGCTGCTCAAGCAGATCCACCCGACCTGGAGCAACGCCTGGATCAAGTCGGCGCTGATGAGCAGCTCCAAGTACATCGGGATCTACAACGAGGATGCGTCTCCGGCGCAACCCTTGGACATGGGCGCCGGCCGCCTGGACCTGACCAACGCCGCCGACCCGGGCATCATCCTCGACCCGCCCGGCCTCAGCTTCGGCCAGGTGATGAGCGGCACGACCGCCAGCCTGAACGTTCGGCTCACCAGCGTCGCCGCGGCCTCTGAGACTTATGACGTCACCACCCTCTACACCGGAAGCGGCTTCGATGCGACCACCGCCGTTGCAGGCATGACAGTGACGCCGAGCAGCGTCACCCTGGCACCGGGCCACAGCACGACCATCCGCGTCGAGTGGGACACAGCGGCCTCGATGGGCTACGGTGACAACCAGGGCTTCGTTGTCTTCACCGGCTCGCAGCACAACGCCCACATGCCGGCCTGGATACGGGTGGGGTATGAGAGCCAGGGCGCCGACGTCCTGATCATCGACAACGATGCCAGCAGCAGTGTGGGTCTGCCTGACTATACCCCCTACTACACCAGCACCCTGGAGACACTCGGCTACAGCTACGAGGTCTGGGATGCCGACGCTAACTACGGTCATGCCGCGACGATCCCAGATGCGACGTTCCTGGACCGTTACCCGACCATCATCTACCAAACGGGGGACAACTTCTATCCCAATGGGTCCTTCACCGTTGCCACGGCACCAACGACGTTTGACATGGACCGGCTGGTGGAGTACGTGAACAACGGCGGCCACCTCATCGCCTTCGGTCAGGATCTGTCCTCGGCGACTGGTGGCAGTAGTAATCCGCCATTCTTCTACGGTGCTGTTCTCGGCGCCGGCTACCTGCAGGACAGTGTGAACGATGAGAAGGTCTTCACTGACACGGCCCAGCTGTTGGTCGGCCTGCCGGGAACGGCCTTCAGCAGCTTGAGCCTCGACATCAGCGCCAGAGGCGATGGCGCCGGCAACCAGGCGTACATCGACGAGGTCAACGTCGCCTGTGTGGACCCGGGTGCCCCCGCGCCAGGCTGTGATCCTTACGAGCCTGTGATGAAGTACAGCGTCGGCGACAATTATGTAGAAGACGGCTACATCGCGCTTGGGCACCGCGATCAGCCAACGCTCGAACGCCCTGGCACGACCCTTGCCGGACGCGCTCTCTACTTCACCCTCGGTCTGGAGGGCATCAACAGCGACACCGGGTACAATACCCGCGGGGATCTGCTCGGCACGGCGCTCGATTGGGCGCTCGATCAGGCCACCGTCACCATCACGCCGACGGTCAATCCCGCCGGCCGGGTAAGCTATTTCATGGCAGGGCTGGAATCCAGTGTCGGCGCGGAGGGCGCAACGTATCGCTGGGACTTCGGCGACGGCTCGCACTACAGTCCTACCACCGGCAGCGCCACTGCCGGCCACACCTACAGCGCCGCCGGCATCTACACCGTGCGGGTCGAGGCGACGGACAGCCTGGGCACGCGAGTCATTGGCGAGACCGAGGTCATGGTCGGCTACGGGGTCTACGTGCCGATCGTGATGATGAACGGGATGATGCCGGCCACACCGACCGCGTTCGAGGCGGCCCTGAGTGGTGCCAACGAGGTGCCCCCGGTCACCACGGAGGCGAGCGGCCAGGCCACCTTCGCGTATGACCCGACCACACGCGAATTGGACTACACGCTGGAGGTTTGGGGTATCTCGCAAGCCGGTATCACGGCGGCCCACATCCATCGAGGCGCCGCGGGCTCCAACGGGGGCGTCGCCTATACCCTCTACACGGGCGATGGCAGCTTGTTTCCCGGCCATCCCATCAGTGGGTCGGTGACGCTGAGTGAGGAGGATGCTGCGCGGCTGACGAGTGCGGGCCTCTACGTCAACGTCCACACCACCGATCACCCCGGGGGTGCGATCCGCGGGCAAATCATGCCCTGACCCAACGAGGAAGGCCAACCAGGGCGCACGCTCCGGTTGGCCTTCCCCCGGCCCGGCCTCCATAACGCGCAACCAATGCATGGGGCGGCTCCAGGGAGCCGCCCCGTGTTCGGTTCCACTGTCTAGTCCCCCACCGAGACTGTGAAGCGGGCCAGACGTCCGAAGTCTTTGGACGGCTGTCTGCGGGCCTCCCCGGCCTCTGATACAAGCCGCACGGTGCCCATCAGCCCTGCGGCAGCAGACTTCGGACGTCTGGCAGACCGAAATCTCGTTGAAGTATCGGCCACGGCCACCTGAAAATGGACACATGGGGGCGGCAATCGGGCTCTTCCACGCTCTTGATGGCACCAGCCAACAGCGATCAAGCAACAGATGCCAGGCAAATGGGCTTGACTTGCGCCAGGTGCCTCCGGCTATACTGTGTCATCCCTATGGACGCGCCGCACATATGAGGACGTTCTCAAGGACACTTTCCGGGATGCCTCTATGTGATACTGCCGCCGCTCGGGTGCAATCCTGGGATGAATATCAATGCTGGAAGAGGAAGGATGGAGTCCACCATGTCGGCTGATCTTGGATTGTTACTCTTGCGCCTTACTGTCGGCCTGCTGATCGCGGGCCACGGTGCGCAGAAGCTCTTTGGCTGGTTTGGCGGCCACGGTCTGGCAGGGACGGCGGGCTGGCTCGGCTCGATGGGTCTACGCCCCGCCGCGTTGTGGGCCTTCATGGCCGCGATCAGCGAGTTTGGCGGCGGCGTCCTGTTGGCGCTCGGGCTCTTGAACCCGCTCGGCTCCCTCGGCGTGATGGCCGCCATGCTGATGGCAATCAGCATGGTTCACTGGCGCAACGGTGTGTGGGCCGCACAGGCCGGGATCGAGTTCCCGCTCACCAACGCTGTGGTAGCACTCACGTTGGCGCTCGCCGGACCGGGCGCGTATTCCCTGGATGCGGCACTGAACCTCGCTCTCCCTGAACCGGCAACACTCATCGTTGGCGTGATCCTGGTCAGCCTGGGAATCATCAGCGCCCTTCTCAGTCGGCCACGTCAGCGCGTGACCACGGGCGCTGCGGGGCGGGCCGGATAACACCGCACCAACCTTTGACTCCGAGGGTGGGCGACGTCAGAAATTTCATCCTGCTCTCGGTCCACGACTCACGGTGGCCGTCGCGTGCAATCGTCCATTTGCTGGGGCAGGCAAAGCGCCCCGCACCAACAAACCGGCCGGCGAGGGGGCTCCTCGCCGGCCGGTTTGTTGGTGGGAAACGGCCTTAGCGGCCCTCAACCATGATCGGAATGCTGACCGCGCTGGGCGCGACATCCGGGCCGAGGAGGATCTCTCCCTTGAACGTCTCGCCTTCGCCGGTCGGAATCGGGAAGCAGACATTGAGGTTGACCTCGGTCCCCGCCGGAACAGCGCCCGCCGGCATGCCGGTGACCGTGACATCGTTCCCCTGGATAGCATCGACCACCAGATCGAACGTCGCACTGCCGGTCGGTACGTTCCAGCCGTGGACATAGGCGCGGTAGGTACCGTCCGCCGGAGCGATCACCGTGACGGTCTCCTCGTCCGTGGAGGTGGTGGACGCCGCCAGGATCTCGGTGTCAAAGTCGAACTCGCCATCCTTGTTGGCGTCGTAGAGCAGGTAGAGGTCGATATCATTCCCCGACGCACCGCCCGTATTCACCGTCACGCGCGATGCATGGTCGAGGGTGAACTCGTAATAGTAACTGGACGTGGCCGGATCATTCGGGTCGTCTTGACGGGCGGTGCCCTCAACCATCACCGGCCGGCTGAGGCCAAAGCCTTCTGCGCTGAATCCGTTCAGATCGAGCCCCGCGCTGAAACTCACATCCACACAGGTGTTCGGCTGATTGGAACCGGTGATGTTGATCTCGGACGGCGCCACCGAGAGGGTGCTGACGGTATCGGTAAATGGCACACTGAACTGGTCGCCTTTGTAGAGCACGTTGTGGTTGACCATCGCGTGCAGCCCTTCCGTGATCGGGCCGGTGATCCACTCTGCGGGGCCGCCCGTCGCCGTTCGGAAGCGCCACTTGCCCGAGCCGAAGTAGGTGTTCTCGCTCGCGGCGACCGTCTCCAGGGTGTAGGGACCGTACCAGGCTGGGTCAGCCCAGTTGCTTCCGCTGTTGTCCGGATGGTTCGGATCGCTGAAGCGGTCGCTGGTTGGCCCGAAGATCAAGGCATCGAGGTCGGTTGGCATGCTGTCGGCCCACTCGCTGCGGACGATGAATTGGGTGCCTTCTGCCGGCGCGGATGGAACGTCGAAGAAGAAGAAGCGCCAATCGCCGGACTCGTTCCGCCAACTCCAGTCAAAACCGCCGCGAATTCCGCCGTTGTTGTAGAGCGAGGTGGTCTGGCCGGCCTCGCTGCCCCCAAAGACCATCGTGCCGGTCATCTCGGCGGCGACGTTGACGACAACCGGGACGATGGCGCGGTCGGTGACCAGGCTGAAGCCGGCCGGTACCCCGGCTGGCGTCCCACCGCCGCTTGCCGCTGCTCTACGAGCAGCCTGCATGACCAGTGGGAAGTAGACCACGTTGTCCTGGCGACGCAGACTGGTCTGGGTCACCTCGATGGCGCCCTCGTAGAGGCCGTAGGCGTGGTCGGGCGGCACACTGGCCGTGGCCTGAAAACTTGCCGTGTCGTTGGCCGGGACCGTGATCTCGGTGCTGGCGAGGTGAAGGAGATTCCAGTCAACCTTCTTGTAGAAGGTCACCTCAATGGTCAGGTCGGTCTGCGGGATGGCGGCCGTCCGAAAGTTATGTTGAAGGCCGATGAATAAGCCGTCGGCCATTCTCGCGCGCGGCTCTTGGACCCAGACCTCCTGGAGGTTGTTGTAGGCGTGGCCGTAGCTAAAGCGCACGTACTCGTACTGGTCGATCTCGGTCCTGGCCCAGTCCAATTCTGGTGAACCGTCAATATTGTGCGGCTCATATGGCACTTTGTTGGGGTGGGTGACAACCCCGTTGCCATCCGCATCCTCCCACAGGTTGCCGTCGCCGTTGATGTCTGTCCAGTTGTAGACCAACGCACGCCAGAGTTGATCCGGGTTGTAGTCGCCGTTGCCGTCAAACTGCGAGAAGGGCACGGCCAGACGCACGATCATCAGGTCCGCATCGGCCGGGATGCGATTGGTGTCGAGCTTGTAGAGATAGTCCGGCGCGTTGAAGTTGTAGCTGCTCTCGCGACTGACCGGTGCCGAGGTACGGGTGAAGCGATAAGTCGCCTCCGGCAGCTGCTCGAAGGTGCGCGCCGCCAGCGTCGCCGAGATCGGGAAGTCGCTGTCGTTTGCGATGGTGAAGCTCTGAACGTCGGTCTGGCTGGGCATGATGATCCTGGCGAAGGCCGGGTGTTCCTCCCCACGGAAGTCGCCAACCTGCCAGCTATCAGGCGTGACGTAACCACCCGTCCGCCCGGCGGCGACGTCGGTCGCACGGTCGGCGTTGACGGTGCCGGCCCCCTGCACGAAGACGTCATAGTTCTGGTCCGTGGCTCCCGACATGAAGATCGCTCTGGCCTCGTCCCAATTCGGCCAGCGATGATGCCTGTCCCAGAAGGCCTGGTAGACCAGCGCCAGGTTGCCGGCGGCGGCCGGTGTGGAGCGACTCGTACCACCCCACGTGGCCCACGAGTACCAGCCGTCGAAGCCGAAGTAGTTGATCCCCTCATCACCGGCGGCGTAGGCACCATCGGCGGTGACGCTCACCCCCTGGTCACCACGCGCGCCGGGCCCGCGGTTGGACCAGCGAATGATGTCGCCGTGAAGGATCTGATTCGTGTCGGTGATCGAGTCCCACCCGGTCGAACCGAATTGGGTGGAGGCGCCGATGCCCAAACCAGAAGGCGGGGCCGGCGCGGTGACGGTGCCGAAACCAGGTGCACCGTTGCCGGTCGCAAAGAGCAACTGCGTGTAGCGGCCGCGGCGGATCGTGCGCTCGGCGTAGCGAGAGTAGTAATCCCAGCCATCGTTGTCCGTCGCCGAGTAGCCGAAGCTGTTACTGCCGATGTGGACTTCGTCGCCACTCTGCCGGTAGCCGTCATAGCCGTAGATGCTAAAGAGCCAGGCATCAGTGGCAGCGCTGTCAACGGTGTAGATGTTCCCGATGTTGACGAGCGCGGCGTCCGGCGCCGCGCCCTGCACGACGCCATTCGGCTTGCCATCGCCGGGGAGGTCACGGAATGCCGGTGCCAGGCCATTGATCATGCCCTGCCCGACGACGTTGGAGGCGCACTGGGTGCCGTGGGTGTAGCCCTCGTCCAGAGCCCCCGTGAAGGCGACCATATCGCCGTTCCCGGGCACGGGTGGATACCCAGGGTATCCGAAGCCATAGAGCCAGTCAGAGACCGGCAGGGGCAAATTTCCGTCGGCGATGTAGTAGATCGCACCGCCCGAGATGTCGGTGTAGCCGTCCCCGTTCATGTCGCGGTAGGAAACCGGATCCATGAGGGTGACCGGTTTCTCATCGCGGAAGTCGTAGTCATTGTCGAGGTCGACGTAGACGGTATCGTAGACACCGCGAGTGTGCTCATCCACGAGGAGGACCGCAACCCGCTCCCCAAAGACAGCCAGCAAGTTGTCATCTGGGTGACTCCCGATGTGGTAGACACCACTGCGGCTGGTGTCGTTGAGGGTGTACACGTGCTCGAAGCTGCGCGACCCATCCTCGCCGGCCAACGGTGTATAGGCCAGGCGCGTGGTGCCGTCGAAGTCGCGGACCACCCTCGGAGTCTCACTGGTGTTTATGTACCACGAGGCGCCATCGGCGACGAAGTGCGTGCCGAAGTAGCCATCGAATGCGTAGAGGAGCATCGAGTACGGGTCGAAGGCCATCACCCACCCGGCGTAGGGCGACGGTGTCGTGACAGCGGACGTCGTCTCCGGCACGGTCGCCCACGTCCCCATCAAGTCGGGGTGGGCGAAATCAACCCCGTCGTCGATGACGGCCACGCGCACACCTTTACCGGTATAGCCTTTCTTCCAGGCAGCGGACGATTCGTGCCCGTCGCGGACGTCGAACCAGCCGGTGGGCTGGGCGCCGCCCTTCCCGGTCTGGCCCTGCGCCTTCACCTCCTCAGACCAACCTTTATCCATCGCCTTCAGCGCCGCCATCTGTTGCTTGCGCTCTTCGAGCGTGGGCGCACGCTTCACATCGTAGCCCGGGTCGGAGGGCAGCGGGGCGTAACTCGAACCGCCCCCCACGGCCTTTTCGATCCGAATGACGCCCGGAAGAGTTGCAACCTTGACGAGTTGGTTCGCCGGGACGATCGCCAGGGTCACCTGCTGGCCATCGTCCTGGTCCGGACGAGTCACCGCCCGAGGAAGGAGGTTGCCGAAGGAGGTCCCCGGATGGGAGATAATCACCACAGCCTCATCGGTCGTGACCTGAGCTTCGACGGCAGGAATCAGGTCAGTGTCAATCTTGGCGGTCGCGCTATCCGAGGCGGTCTTGATGGTGGTCGGCTGGTCAGGACCACCGGCCCGCGCAGGGGTGCTGAGCTGCACCCCCACCACAATGACCGCCAAGAGTGCCAATGCACTGACGGTTGGGATCAGTAACAGCCGGAGTCGTTGCATAGTCGGTCACCTCGTTGTAAGTGATGATAGAGCATTGAACGATCGACGACTGTGTAAGCCGGGCAAGCCTCCTTTCTGGCATATGCTGGAATGTGTGGCGAATATGCGGAGAGGAGTGGCCCTGCGTCCGCGAGAGGAAACAGGGATTGACCGAGGGCTGGGACCAGGGGATGGACCCGAACGAGGCTGTGTCCGCGTCTGCCGGCGGTGGATTGGGATGACGTGGCAGCGCGGCCTCGCGCTGGCTTTCCCTCGCCGCTTTCCAGGAAGGGTGTGGAAGCACGATAGCCGCGTCGGTAGCGGTTGCTACGTGGGTCGTACGGCCCGGCGCTGATGAAGGCGCTCTCGAGAGAGTGCAAACTGATGTCTGGGGAGTTTTACGATCATTGCGTACTCCACATGGAGTGCCAGAGTCAACAGGGACGCCCGACTTTGAAGCCTGCCGGCACGCGTGTGCTCGCAATCCGCCGTCGCGGCGGGCGAGGAAACCGGCCAGGCCCGAGGATACGGCGACTGATGAGAGAAAAGAGTACAGGAGACTCGATCGCCAGAGAGTCTCTACGCACAAAAGGCGATATTGGTGCCACAATCACGAAGCACACCGGATTTGTTCTTCCAGGATTGCAACCGATATTCCTGGACGACACGCCGCTCGTCTATATGATTCGCTCATATGGACGAAGGTGTCCCGACAGGCCACCTTCGGACAGGAGTCGCGTGAGGCGTGATGCGTGAGGAAACGCATCACGGATCACGTTGGCCTGCTGTCAGAGAGACGCAGGTCGCGCACGCGACTCCACTGTGAGCGATATGATTTGAGGGTGTAGGCTCGATCGGAACTGTTCTCAATTCTTTCTGCAGCACGGTCATGTAGAACTGAGGTAACTACGGATATTACCGAACCGCAGGCATCGAGTGAAGTCGTCTGATATCAGATGAGAGGAAGATTTGGGAATCCCGGTACGCGGTGAATCGAACAGCCAGAAAGCTGCTCCAGAGCCGTACTTGATTGTGGTTCCGGCGGACCATCCAGCATGTAGGACGCCACGATTATACTGCCCTCCTCCAGGAAGGTCAATACTCATTGTAAGGCGATAGAGTTCCGAATCTAGTTGAAATTTCCGATCCGGCCGGTATACCATCAGCAGTTTCGACCTTGGGAAGCCTTCCCTGGTCGCATTCGTCGATCCAGCAAGATTGATGAGCAGGCCTGATCGACCGCAGAGTTGCTCAACGGTCAAAGCGCGACCACCCCTGTCCCCTCTATGAAGGCATGCACCACCTCGCGCGTCCGGCTTTTGAGCCCAGGGCGGTGTCAAAGTCCCCAGAGTGTCAGGCTGAGCAACGCGCTCGCGGAGCGAAGCCTCTCTTGCTGCGGCGTCGGCGACCCTTCGCTCCCCTTCGTTCCGCTCAGAGCCTGCCCTCAGTGGAACGAAGGGGTGACAGGGTTGTGACTTTGACACCGCCCTGTTTTGAGCCGGGGTGCACGCAGGAGTTGGCGGGGGGCGCCCCCCAGCCCCGCCCCGACGCAGGGCGGGGCGCCGGCCGCTGGAACGCGGCCGCGCGGCCCTCTGCCTCCCCCTTCCCTTGTAGGGAAGGGGGCCGGGGGGTTAGGTTCTGCTGGCTCCGCCACCTGCCTGACAACTCCTGCATACACCCTTTGAGCCGAAACAGATTGACCATGCTTCTCACTGGCTTTATAATAGCCAGGCTTTGAAGCGCTCCACCCGCAGGTTGCAACCACGATCCCCTGTTGCAGCCACGCTCGCACCTCGTCCGTCACTTTCCCACGCTGGCACCACGAAGGATGATCAGGTCGACGGTAAACCGTGACTTCATCGCTCGCATCACTGTTGCACATTGTTCCTGCTTACACGTTTCACTCTTTTTCTATAGCAACTTCTGCAGTCACTCACTAGAGCTCGACACGGCGTTTGATTGAGTCCGACATGCGTGCCTGGAACCCTCGTCAAGGAGTCGGCGTGGGCGCATGGTCGGAGACTTCCGAAGCCTTCCGAGACTTTGGAAGTCTGACTACTTTATTGGCGCTCTCGGCGGAAAGGAGGTTGCCAGCTCGTTCCTCCCCCTTAACCTGTTGGCCACGCCCTCATCCCATAGCACATCGTCGGAGTCCCTCCAACGAATCAATCGGCACCACGCTCCACGCTCATCGAATCGGCTTCGTCGATTTGCGGTGCGTGAGGACGGGGTCTCTGTTCGAAAGGAGGTAATCGAAATCCCGAAACCGGCTCGGCTTGTTGACGGTGTCTCAGGCAATGACGCTCAATTCAGAGGAGTAAAATCAATGCGAGAGCTACGGATCCTCCCCAAGATCCTGAGTGCCACTGTGATTGGCATCACGGTCTTGACGCTCACTCTCCCGGGTGTCGGACGGGCGCAACCCCCCACCCCTGCACCCCCGACCAAGGTGACCACCAGCACTGACTCGGCTCTGGAGAAGATCCACCCTGACCTGCGAGAGGTCGCCCAAAAGGGCGGCGACCAGGTGCTTCTCGTCCAAATCGAGGCCGAAAAAGGTGCGAACCTGGGCTCCTACGTGGAGCAGGCCATCACCCGGCCCTTCGCCCCTCTGGGTGAGGCCACAACCTTCGCGAAGGTGAAGGCCGGCAACCTGACCAAGATCGCCGCCCTCCCTACGATCGTACGGGTGCAGCCCGTGCGGCTCGAAATCACCCACCGCCCGCCTCCCCCGCGGGAGGAGTTTCCTAAGCCCTCCCTCGAGGAACGGCACGCCCGTCTCGAGCGACTTCGCGCCATCGATGTTCCCTGGAGCGAGGCGCTCCACCCAACCGGCGCTCTGGAACCCACCTCGTGGTACGATGTCCAGAAGGGGCACGCGACTGACAGAGCCTGGGCCAAAGGCTTCCGGGGCCAGGGCGTGAAAGTGGCCGTTCTCGACAGCGGGCCGGACCTGGCCCACCCGGACCTGCAGGGCACATGGGCGACGACAACGGACACCGAGTCGCCATACTACGGGTGGCCGATCGCGTTCGACCCGTACTCGATGCTGCTCTACGTCTTCGACCAGGTCTTCGGGACCAACTACGTGGCGACGGGCGCCGCCTTTTACGCCGACACCAGCGCGACGCCGCCCATTTTCCGAACGTTCGAGGACCGGCAACGGGGAACCGCCCGGCTGCAGTTCGCTCCCTTCGCCCATTCCGAGGGCCGGGGTGGGAAGCAGCCTGGCTCGACGCACGAGTACGTTTTCAAAGACACCAGCCGCAGCGGGGTCTACCACATCGGCAACCTGCCAGATCGTTACCTCTCTGAGCTCTTCGGCGAGCACGTGGCGGTGTTGGTCGTTGATGAACAGCACAGCGGGGTCTACGACACGGTGTACGTGGATCTCGACAACGACCACGACTTCACCGACGAGAAGCCGGTGATGCGAGACTCCCCAGCCGTCTACCGGGACATGGATGGCGATGGGTTCGCCGATCTCTCCGGCGGTATCGTCTACTTCATCGCCGACGGGGAGACCCAGATTCCGGCCACCGACTGGTTCTGGGGATCCTTCGCACCCGCACCGGCCAACGGCTCGGGGGTGGCCTTCATGGGCGACTACGACCCCGAGATTGGCTACCACGGGACCCTGACATCCTCCAACGTCGTCGCCCAGGGTCGTATCAACGGCACGCCGCCCAAGTTCCGCGATTTGCCCGGCGACGGCTCGCCAAACGGCGTGGTCGTCGGCGCAGCCCCGGAGGCCAATCTCGTGCCGGTGGGCGATATCTACTTCAACTTCGACACGTCTACCACCGATGCCTACATCCTGACCCTCCTCAGCTACGATGGCGTGCCCGGCACCGGCGACGATATTCAAATCACCAGCAACAGCTACGGCGACTCCGATGTCGACAACGATGGCTGGGATTACAAGAGCCGCTACGTTGACCGCTACGTGCGGCGCCTGAACGACACAGTCTCCTTCCTCTTCTCGACCGGCAACGGCGCACCGGGCTACGGCACGACCTCCCCACCCAGCCCATCGGTAGGCACCGCCGTCGGCGCCTCGACCGAGTTCGGCTCGACCGGTTGGGACTCGATCACCGACACGAACCAGATCGTCTGGGGAGACACGATGGTCTGGTCCAACCGCGGCCCGGGGGCGCGCGGTACGGCCGGCGTCGATGTGGTAGCCTCGGGCGCCTTCGCATCGGGCGACGCTGCACTCAACGCGGTCTTGGATGGCAACAATGCCTGGGAAACCTGGGGTGGCACGAGCCGCTCGAGCCCGGTGACGGCCGGCAACCTGGCGCTGGTCTACCAGGCCTTCAAGGCCCATCACGGGCGCTGGCCGACGTACGCCGAGGCCCGCGCGGCGCTGAAATCCGGCGCGATGCAGACCGGCTTTGACGCCTTCACACAAGGCGCCGGCCGGGTGAACGCCGACATCTCTACCGACATCGCCGCCGGTCGCCAGGGCGTGATGGCGATGCCCGACGAGTGGCGCCCGGGTGACTACCACGGTGAGGAGTATCCGGCCTTCGCCAACATCATCCACCCCAACGAGAGCGACACCCAGATCTTCACCCTCCACAACGACAGTGACCACGACGTGGAGGTCAACCTCACGGCAAAGGTCTTGCGGCGGATTGACAGTCGCGAGATGAGCTTCACCAGCAAGCCTGTGGACCAGGAAAGTTCCTACAACTTCAATGCACCCGACTACCTGTTCCCGATTGCGAACGTGCCCGAGAACGCCGATCTCATGGTCGTCTCCCTGACCTACCCTTTCGACCAGTTCGATCCAGATGGGAATTACGCCCAGAACCAGCTCTGGCGGCTCTTGATCTACGACTGGACGGATATCAACGGTGATGGGAATCTGTGGACCGACGCGGACGGCGACGGCATCGTCGATCACGCCGACACGGGCGGTTTCGAAGAGCACGGTGCCGATTTCACGGCGGCCTTAGACTGGAGCCGCAGCGAGATCGACCGCTACGAGTATATGCGGGTCATGTACCACCGGGCATATGCCAACGACCTCAAGGTCCTGATGGGCGACCCGGCGCAACGGATGCACGCTGGCCTGTTCCTCGGGCTGCAGCATACTCAGCGCTCTCCGGCCATCCCCACCACCAACTTCCAGTTCCGAATTGACTTCTACAGCTACGAGAATTGGGACTGGGTGAGCTTCCCCAACAACACGGTCACGGTGCCGGCAAACGCTGAGGCCAGCGTTGACGCGACTATCTCGATCCCTGCCGATACGGCATACGGCGAGTACCAGGGCATCATCATGGCCGAGTACCCCGGGCGGGCACCGTTCTCCGTCTACGTGCCGATGGTCGCCCGGGCTGGTTCCCCAGTGGCGCTTGCGGCCCCAGCTGCCGCACAACCGGCCCAAGGGGGTGGGCAACAGTGGCCGCCGCGCTTCATTACCATCCCGGTGATCGCCAGCGTCGCCGCGACCTACGACGGCACCGGTGCCCTGCACTTTGGTGGCCCCGAGGCGACCAATCCAGACGCCACCTACAATAACGGTGTGGTCCGAGGCGACTTTGATTGGAGTTGGCGGGCCGAATCCGGCGATTGGCGCTTCTTCTTCCTGGACCTGCTCCATGCGCCCGCTGAAAGCACGAAGCTCATCATCCGCAACCGTTGGGATGGCGTCAGCCCGCCAACGGACATCGACACGCTCATCCTCGGGCCGACCAGCGACCGCTTCAGCGACCCGAACCACCCGGACAACTCGCCCAACAACTGGGCGGAACCGGACTATTACGGCCCTTACACCCTGGCGACCGTCGGTGCCAGTCCGAACCACTACCTGGGAAGCGGCAAGTGGCGCTTCGACACTGCCACTGGCGGGCCCGAGGAGTGGGTCGTCGGCCCGGCTCACGAAGGATTGCACGTGCTGGTCCAGCACAACGTGCTGTTCTCCGGCCAGCACATGGCGGTGCCGTTCTCAACGACCCTCGGCACGCTGGCTGTGCAGCCGCCGGCGCTTCGTTTCACGCCGAAGATCTCCGGCACCAAGACGGTCAGCCAGTGCCAGGAATTGGCCGTCCAGAGCAGCCTGGACCTGCCCGGCCTCACGGCTGAAGGCTTCGGTCTCAGCGTACCGGAGACGCTCACGGACCAGGCTATCAGCCAGGACACCCCGGACGATCCGACCAGCGCCAGTTACAAGCGGGATCTGACCATTGAGCACGCCTCACGCCTCGAGGTTCGGACGGAAAATCCCGGCACCTCCGGAATGGATCTGGACCTCTACCTTCTCTATGATGCTAACGGCGATGGCGTCTTCAGTTACCCCGGCGAGCTTGTTGCCTCGAGCACCACCCCGGAAGCCGAGGAGACGGTCTTGATTCGCAACCCGGCCGACGGTGACTACCAGATCTGGGTGCATGGCTACGCCGTCCCAGACAGCCCCAACACCTTCACCCTGGTCATCGATGCCATCGAGGGCCACGATATCACCGTGAGCGGCGCGCCGGGCGGGCCAATCGAGGCGAATACGCCGGTAACTCTCCAGGTGTGCTACAAGAAGCAGCTCTCCCAAGGCGACAAGCTCAAGGGCGAGGTCCTCCTTGGTCCGACAGTGGCGCCGGGCGTCATCATCGTACCCGTGGAGGTCAACGCGTCTTCGCAGTAGCACGATCACGGAAAACCGCCAGCTTGAGAGGATGAAGCCCCCCGGGCGTCGCGACGAATTGTTGAGGCCCGGGGGGCTTCTCTCGTGGGCAGTTGGACAAACAGTTGCGCGCTACTGCTGCCCACAAAACACAACCTGCCTCCCATGGGCTCGATATTCGTATACGACCCCCGCCACACGCAGGTGAATGATCTCGCCGAGCACGAACGCCGGGCGAACCGGTTCCTCCTTCGAGGGACCGGACGGACAACCGAGGTTTTGCACTGGAAACTCGTCGGTCGTCACGTCAACGACCTCGACGGCGGCCGGCTCCACCCCCAGTCTGCCGGAGAGGTCGGCAACTGCCTGGGCGACGACTTCTCGCCGTTCGAGCGCCGGGAAGGGAGTCGCGGGAGACGGTGACGCCGGCTGCGTTGCCAGGGGCGGTGTCGCCCCAACCGGCAGAGTCGGGGGAACTGTCGGAAAGGGGGTCGCCGTCGCGGGAGCCGGCACCGCCGTCTGGGTTGGCAGCGACGTCGGCGCCACGGCCGGCGTCGTCGTCGGCACCGCCGGCGAAAGCGCGGGAGCGGTGGGCGCGGCCTGACAAGCAACGCAAACCGCCATCACGGCAACAAGTGGGACGATCCGGTTCGGGCGTTTTTTCATCGGCACATTCCCTCTCAGAATCAACAACGTTCCCTCAAGGCGAAAGGTTCCATCTGGCTCCGATGGACTGGGCGTTTGACACTCAGAGGCCGAACGATATAATCGCGCTGCATCCAAAACGCGATCGCCGCTGGAACCACGGTCGGCGGTGAGCGGCTGCGGTCGTTGAATTCCCTTAGCACTGTTCACGTCAACGCACTCTTCGCACTCACTCCCCAGACGTCATCTTCCAGGTTCACAGGTCGCCTGGCGCCTCCACTGGCGGGGGTGTCCAAACAGGAGACCGGATCGAGCATCATTCAGGAAACAGCCACGTCACTTCTCGGGTCTACGCGAGAACGAAATTGAATTCAACCAACCTGCCCGGCACACTGCACCCTTGATCGTGTGGTACGCCCCTCACATCAAGACGAAGGAGACCCCATGCAACAATCGCGCTGGCGCCTGGCGACATTGCTCATCCTCAGCCTGCTACTCGCCGTCGCTCCAGTTGCCCTGGCGCAAGGCCCCGACCGAACTGATCCCCGCAGGGTCGACCTGCGCCAGGCGATTCGTACGGCGACACTCCACCGCCAGGCCATCGAGCCGTCGGCCGAGGACCTTCCGGCTGCCCCGCGCAACGAAGACCCCAACCGCATTGTGTCAGCCTACATCGTTCTCGCAGGCAGCCCCGCGGTCGAGGCCGCGCTGAGCGCCAGGCCCGCGGCGGCCCAATCCGTCGCCGGTCGCCTCAGCCAGATCCGAGCCCAGCAGACCACTCTCGCACCCAGGTTGACCGCTTTGGGCGCCAGAACGGTGTACAGCTACCAGCGTCTGGCCAATGCGATTCAGGTCCGCATCCCGGCGGGTAAGCTCGCCGCCATCGCGGCGCTCCCCAGCGTGTCGCGGGTCGATCTCGTCGGCCGGTATCGCGTCCAGAACGCAACCAGCGTGCCACTCATCGGAGCGCCGGGGGTGTGGGACCCTGCCGATCTCGGCGCGGCCGGCGAGGGTATCAGCATCGGTATCATCGACACGGGCATCGACTATACCCACGCCGATTTCGGCGGCTCGGGCGTCGCCGGCGACTACACTGCCGACGACCCCGACATCATCGAGCCAGGGAGCTTCCCCACCGCCAAGATCGTCGGGGGATACGACTTCGTCGGCGATGACTATGATGCCGGCTCAACTGATCCGGTCCTCAGCACACCAGCCCCCGACCCCGATCCCCTGGACTGCTACGGTCACGGCACTCACGTGGCCGGCACGGCGGCCGGCATTGGGATCCTCAGTAACGGCACAACATACACCGGCACGTACGACAGCGGAATCGACCTGACCCAGTTTGCCGTTGCCCCCGGTGTCGCTCCCAAGGCTGACCTGTATGCTCTCAAGATCTTTGGGTGCCGAGGCAGCACCGACCTCCTGGGGGCGGCCTATGAATGGGCCGCCGACCCCAACGGCGACGGAGATTTCAGCGACCACCTCGACGTGCTCAACCTCTCCTTGGGCTGTGACTTCTCCTGTGGCTCCCCCACTGAACTCGCGATGACCAACCTGCTCGCTCAACTCGGCACCTTCATAGCAGTGGCGGCCGGCAACGCGGGCAACACCTTCTACGTCAGCGGTGATCCCGCCAGCGCCGACCGCGCCCTCGCCGTGGCCGCCTCGATCGAGAGTGGGCTCGCATCCGGGACGATGAAGACCCAGGCGATCGACCAGATCGCCGATTTCAGCGCACGCGGTCCAGGCTCACCCGATAGCCGCCTCAAGCCCGAGATTGCCGCCCCGGGCGTCTCGATCTATTCGGCGGCGATTGGAACTGGGAACAAGGGGCTTGCCCTCAACGGCACCTCAATGGCGACTCCGCACATCGCCGGAGCGGCGGCGCTCATGAAACAGGTCCACCCGGCTTTCACGGTTGAAGAGATCAAGGCCAACTTGATGAACACGGCGAGAGAGACGCACGACCCGCGCGGCAATCCCGAGCCGGAGTCGCGCACGGGCGCGGGGCGCGTGCAGGTGGACATCGCGGGCCACACCCAGGTTACCGCGGCGGCCGAGCGTGTGGCCGGGGCTGTCGCCCTCTCCTTCGGCGCCCTCACCCTCGCAAGTGGCTACACCGAGACCCAGTCGGTTCGCCTGACCAACCACGGTTCGACACCGGTACGCTACACGATCAGCGTCAGCGAGACTGTCACCGAGACTGGGGTGGCACTGCTGCCGCTGCTCCATGCCGTCACGGTGCCGGCGTATGGCTCGGTCACGATTCCTTTCCGCTTCACGGCTGATCCAGGCCGGTTCGACATGACCTCTGACCCGACGACCCCGGCAACCCAGTTCGGCCAGGCACGGCACAGCCTCTACGAGGTCAGCGGCCAGATCCATTTCGACGGTGAGAGCCAGCCGATCCACCTGCCGTATTACGCCACCGTCTACGCCGCCGCCGAGATGCACGCCGAGACGACGGAGGTCGCCGCACTCCCCGGCGGATCCAGCGCAGCGACCGTGACGATCCCGATCACCGGGACCTCGGCCCACCCCCTGCCGCTCGTGACCGCCTTCCAACTCGGTGCCGAGAGCCCGGACCTTCACCTGAGCGACCCGCTCATGGCGAACGCCGATCTGTTAGCGGTTGGCGCCGCCAGCGACATCGCGACGACCGGCTTCTTCACAGAGACTACGGTCTACTTTGGCATCGCAACGGCCGGGCAGTGGACGACCCCACAACCATACCTGGCCGAGTTCGACATCCATATCGACACCAACCGCGATGGCACCGACGACTACGTTCTGTTCAACTGGAACCGTGGCGCGGCCGCGCAGAGTGGCACCCGCAACGCCACCGATACCTTCGTGACGGTTCTGTTCAACCTGTCAACTGGCCAGGCGGTGGTCGATTCGTTCCTGAACATTGTGCCAGCCAACGTGCTCGATACGGCGCCCTTCAACAACAGCGTCGCGGTCTTGCCGGTCTCGGCCGAGTCGCTCGGGCTGAAGAGGGGAGAGGCCACCTTCGACTACACAGTGGCCTCCTTCGGTGCCAGTGGCCTCGTCGATCAGAGCCCCACGGCAACCTTTGACGCAGCCAACCCTCTTATCGACACCGCGGCCACCGGCCTCTCGGGCCTGCCGGTGCACATGGACGGCGCGCCGGTGCAGGTCAACGTCAATCGGGCCGCGCTCGCCAGCACGTTCACCCACGACCGCCCGGCCAGGGTCTTGCTGCTGCATCATATGAACACAGCGGGGAAGCGGATGGAAATCATCACCGTTCGCGGTGGCGGATTTGAGCTGTTTCTCCCCCTTCTCAAAAAGGATGCGCCTCGCTAATTCGGGCGCCGGCTGACACAGCCGGAAAACGTGACGCACAAAGTGGAGTGCCCTGTACCGGGTGGGCGGAGGGTGTGCCCTCGCCGATCTAATCCGCATCGTAACTCCTCAACCGCTCGGCCTGGATGGCCACATCCAGGCCAGGCCTCAACCGCTCGGCCTGGATGGCCACATCCAGGCCAAGGAGGGGCCACCTCAGCCGGGAGCGGCGGAAGAGGTACTCAGCACCAACATCTGGGATGCTCGGGACGCG
This sequence comes from Ardenticatenaceae bacterium, assembly GCA_027493995.1. Taxonomy (GTDB): domain Bacteria; phylum Chloroflexota; class Anaerolineae; order Ardenticatenales; family Ardenticatenaceae; genus DOUV01. The sequence goes on from JAOSJS010000001.1 coordinate 1,420,363, forward strand.
CCAAACAGCAGGCAAGAGCGCACGGACGAAGCGAACGGATACATAGCGCCGGGCGGAGGGATGTCCCCTCGGCCCGGCGTCGTGCTGAGCAGATCGTCGAGACGCAGCGTCTACAGCGAGTTGGGAGCGTTCTCGCAAATCACGGCGTGGTTGCGCTGGTCGGTGTGGACCTCATAGACCGTGGTCCCCGCACGCACCTTGAAGCGGTAACCGGGCGTGATGACCATCAGATAGTTGACACCCGGTTGAGGGCAACCCAGGCTCGAGTCTCGCCATTGGACGGGGTCCCAACTGACGACCTCGAGCTGGTCCACCGCACGGCCACTGGCCCGGACGACCGCTTCCAGAGCCGCGTCGCGAGTTGCCGGTGAGGGCCCCTGCTGACCGGACGCTGACGGGACAGGTGTCATTTCACGCGATCCCTCCCTGGAACCAGAGCACAGCACCATCTTGCTACCCCTGGCGTCAGTATGGACCTCAAACTGCTCACCGGTAGGACCCTGAAACACCAGGCGGAATCCAGGTGTGATGACTTGCGCGTACATCATTCCCGGCTGCGGGCAGCCCAAACTGGCGTCGGGCCACTCGACCGAGTCGACGCTCAGCAGCGTGAGGTCAGAGGCACGCAACCCGGTCTCACGACTCACAAGGTTGGTGGCGGCCTCAGTGAGAGATTCACCGGCAGGCATGGTTGGCTTCTCCACCTCAGAAGTCGCCGGCGAAGGCCCAACGCAGCGGATCACCTGGCTGGCATCCGCATCAGTGTGAAACTCAGAGCGGTCGCCGCCAGCCTCTACGATCACGACGTAGCCCGGAACGATGACCTGCGCGTAAGCCCTTCCCGGCTCCGGGCAGCCCAGGGCCGTACTCGGAAACTCCGTTTGGGTCGTCTGGACGATGGTCACCTTGTCGCTTGAAACGTCGGCTGCCGCTGCTGCCGCGTCGCGGACCGCGTCCAACACCGGCGCTGGCACCTCGGGCCCGCCGGGCGTCGGCAATTCGCGGCCGGGAGGGAGTTCAACTGTACCACCGGGTGGCGCCAGCGTAGGCGTCGGCAATTGCGTCCCCCTGGCCGGCTCTGAAGTTGCCGTGGGAGACGGAACCGGGGTGACAGCCGCACCACACGCGACCAGCAGCGCCAGCAGGGCCCCCAGGGTGGTGAACATCGCCCAGGTCCGGACCGAAACGAAACGGATCGTCATACTCTCCTCGCTTGCCAGGCACAATCCGTGCCCGGCAGGTCAGCTTCGCTCCCTGAGTGTGACGGGGCGCCCACGCCAGGCCAGCCAGAGGCGCGAATCGGTTCCAGACGGCCACGGGGTGCACGGGCCCGTCATGAAGAAAACGATGCCCCGCCGGCGATTGTTCCATCCCGGCAAGGATCGCGCCAGGCGCGCGAGGAAAAAAAGGCGGGGCCTCGCAGCCCCGCCTCGTTATTCTACTTCCAGCGCACGTCGCAACTCGCCGGGGCTCACACCTCGGACGGTGACACGCTTGGTCCGCGCGGTCCAGCCGCCGACAATCGCCACATCACCGCGCGGAATGCCCAACAGTTCGGCCAGGAAGGCAATCAGGGCCTCGTTGGCGCGACCGTCCACAGGGGGTGCCTGGAGCCTGACCTTGACGGCCGCACCGTAGACACCGGCAACCTCATTTCGGCTGGCCCGCGGTTGCACGCGCACCTCGAAGCTGAAGCGGTCGTCTTCCTGCCGCAGATCGAGAGCCATTAGCCGAGGCCGCGAAGAAGGCCCAGGATCAGCGGCGCGATCAGATAGTTCAAGACCAGCACCGCCACGACCGGGCTGATGTCCACCATACCGATCGGCGGGATGATGCGACGAAACGGCTCCAGAATGGGATCGGTGACATCGTAGAGCAGGCGGACAATCGGGTTGTACCGATCGATGTGAATTCCGGCCACTGGCAGCCAGGAGAGAAGGATGCGCCCAACAATTGCCAGGTTGAGCGCATAGAAGAACATACTGACGAGGGAAATCAAAAACATCATCGTGAAAACTCCGTCCGATTCGAGATGGGCTCGACCCGAACAGAGGGTCGAGCCTCCAAGACAATACCAAAAATCGGCCCAATTGTCACCTGCGTGACCCGCGCTGCCCGCCAGGGACATACTCGACGCGACACGCAGCTGAATTCGGCGACCCGGCCGGGCTTGTGATCCGGGGATCGCAACGCCGCAACCATCACACCTTCAGCATCCCAACCAAACACAAAAACAGCGCACACGCGAGTGGAATCAAGGGCGGTGCGCCATCTCTCGACAAGCCGGTGAGCGGAGGAGGAGGGATTCGAACCCCCGTGCCCTCTCGGGCCATCCGATTTCAAGTCGGCGCCGTTTGGCCACTCCGGCACTCCTCCAGAGACGCTGTATGGTAGCGCAGGCGAGCAGGAATGTCAATTTTCAGCGCCGGACAGGAAGCACGCACGAATTGGCCGCGCCCGGAATTGCAGTGACACACGACACCGCGAACGACTCCCCTTCTCTCCCAGGGAAGGAAGCCAGGGGGTGCGGTCCAACCTCTGCTGGCCGTCGGTCCCGATGGCTGCCTCAGGTATCGCGGAGCGACGAGTGCTGCGGGACGAAGTATGAAACCGTCTTCCTGCGCGGCCGGCACGGCGAGCCGGCCATGGCAGTCAGCCCACCGGGCAGCCTCATCTTCATGGCCATAGACAACAAACACGGCCACCGAGTTCCCTCCGCAGCCGTGCCGCCTGGCGATGGAGTGCACTCCGTCGGGGCTAGTTGTCGTTGTTACCCACGAACAGTTCTTCGATCTCGTCCAGGTCGTCGCTATCGGCGCCCTCTTCAATTTGTTGCTCGGCGCGAACCTGGTAGGCCTGGCCGGCCTCGGTCCGGAAGGCGATGTTCTCCGGGTCCTCCGCATTCACATCCACGACGATAAGATCGCCGGCGTGATACGTCTCAGCGAGCAAGCCTTCCGAGATCGGATCGGCGATGAGTTGCTGGATCTGGCGGCGCAGCGGGCGCGCGCCGAACTGCGGGTCGTAGCCCTTGTCGGCCAGCATGCCCTTGGCCGCCTCGGTCACCTCGATGGCCAGCTCCTGCTCGTCTAACAGGCCGCGCAACTCCTTGAGCATGATATCAACGATGCGAGTGATCTCTTCCTTCGTCAGCGCTCGGAAGACGATGATACCGTCGAGACGATTTAGGAACTCGGGGCGGAAGCGGCGCTTCAACTCGTCGAGGACCTTCTCTCGCATCGCTTCGTACTCGTTCTGCTCGGCCTTCTCGTCCAGGCGCGTGCGGAAACCGAACGACGCCTGGCGGTTCAGGAGATCGGCGCCCACGTTCGACGTCATCAAGACGATGGTGTTGCGGAAATCAACCCGCCGCCCCTTGGCGTCACTGAGATTGCCATCCTCCAGGATCTGAAGGAGCATGTTGAACGCCTCGGGGTGAGCCTTCTCGATTTCGTCGAGCAGGATGACGCTATAGGGCCGGCGGCGGATCGCCTCGGTGAGTTGGCCGCCCTCCTCGTAGCCAACGTAGCCCGGCGGCGAACCCACGAGGCGGCTCACATTGTGGCGCTCCATGAACTCACTCATATCGAGCTTGAGCAGCGCATCCTGTGAACCAAACATGAATTCGGCCAACGCCTTGGCCAACTCGGTCTTGCCGACACCGGTGGGTCCCAGGAACATGAAGGAACCGATCGGCCGGCGCGGATCTTTCAAGCCGGCCCGGGCACGCCGCACGGCCTTGGCGAGCGCCTTGATCGCCTCGTCTTGACCGATGACCCGCGCGTGCAGCTCCTTCTCCATATCCAGCAACCGCTTCGTCTCCTCTTCCCGCATGTGGCTGAGCGGGATTCCGGTCCACATCGCCACAACCTCGACGATATCCTCTTTCGTAACCACAGGGGCATCCATGCCCTCACCCCACTCACCACCGCTCATGCGCATCTGCTCGATGCGACCCTGCAGCTCGAGCTCCTGCTCGCGCAGCTCGGCGGCCTCCTGGAAACGGCGCGCCTGGAAGGCCTCTTCCTTCTCGCGCTGCACCCCGGTGAGCTCCTGGAACGTGTCGCGCAACCGGGCCTTCGGGCGGACCTTGTACATGCGGACCCGGCTAGCTGCTTCATCAATCAAGTCAATCGCCTTATCAGGCAAATAGCGGTCGGGGACATAGCGGGCACTCAGGTGTGCCGCGGCCTTGATCGCGTCGTCGCTGATGACGAGGTTGTGATGGGCCTCGTAGCGATCCTTGATACCCCGCAGAATGTCGACGGTCTCTTCGATGGTCGGTTCCTCGACCATGATAGGCTGGAAGCGGCGTTCCAGCGCGGCATCACTCTCGATGTACTTGCGGTACTCATCGAGGGTGGTGGCACCGATCACCTGGAGCTCTCCGCGCGCCAGGCTCGGCTTGAGAATGTTCGCCGCATCCACCGCCGAACCAGCCGCCCCGGCGCCCACCAGCATATGAACTTCGTCAATAAACAGAATCGACTCGCTGCCTTTGAGTTCGTCAATCACCCGCTTGAGCCGCTCCTCAAACTGGCCACGGTAGATCGTACCGGCGACCAGGGAACCCACGTCAAGCATCCAGAGACGTTTGTTGAGCAGATTTTCCGGGGCCTCGCCGCTGACAATTTGCTGGGCAAGCCCCTCCACGATCGCAGTCTTACCAACACCCGGCTCCCCGATGAGGGCGGGATTATTCTTGGTGCGGCGCGAGAGAATTTGAATCACGCGCTCGATCTCGTCCTTGCGGCCGATCACGGGGTCCAACTTGCCCTGGCGGGCTTCTTCGGTTAGATCGATACCGAGCTGATCCATAAGCGGTGTTTTCGCCCCCTTCTCGCCCCCCTGCTTTTGCCGCGGCGGGGTGCTCTGGGACGGCTCCTGTTTCATCACTTCCTGTGTTCGTCGCCGCACGCTCTCAAGGCTGACACCCAGGCTCGCGAGGACATCAGCTGCAATGCCGTTCCCCTCTCTCGCGAGACCCAGTAACAGGTGCTCCGTCCCAATGTAGTGATGGCCTAGTCGCCGCGCTTCTTCAACGGCCAACTCAATGACGCGTTTAGTGCGCGGTGTCAGCCCAATGCGACCGAGCGTAGCACGCTTTCCCCGCCCCACGATATCCTCGACCGCACTGCGGACCTTGGGCAGGTCAACACCCAGATCCTTAAGCACGCGCGCGGCAACCCCATCGCCCTCCCGCACGAGGCCGAGCAGCAGGTGCTCCGTTCCAATGTAACCGTGATTGAGCGCCTGCGCCTCTTCTTGCGCAAGCGACAACACGCGCCGTGCTTTCTTCGTAAACCGGTCAAATTTGTTGGCCATTTAGCGTCTTCCTTCTTAATCTCTGCAGCCGTACCGAGTGTGTCTATCAGCCAGATCTGACGCCCGGCCCGCGGCGCCGTGTGACCGGGCCCTGATAGGTAACGTCCGACGTCAACCGCGAGAACGGGAGGCGTCGGACGTCGCTGAGTCACAGGGAACTACTGTGCGTGGGCGCTCTAACGCCCTGCAACCCAGCGCGGGCTGCTCCGAGCGGCTCAGCCTTCGTCCGCCTCTTCAGGCCACTCGTAATCACCGTCCGGCGGGATCTCGTCTACTGCGCGCCGGAGACTCAACCCCAGGCGCTTGCGCTCCGGCTCGATGCGAATGATCTTGGCTCGCACCTGGTCGCCCTCTTTGACGACCTCGCCGGGGCGTTCCACATGACCCTCCGAGAGCTCGGAGATGTGGATCAGACCCTCGACGTCCTCGCCAACAAGCTTCGCAAAGGCACCGAAGCTGGTAAGCTTGGTGACGACAGCGTCGACTTCATCGCCAACGTGATATTTTTCGATGACCTGCGTCCACGGTTCCGGCTGGAGGCGCTTCAAGCTCAGCCCAATCCTCTTGCGCTCGCGGTCAACGTTGAGGACGTAGACCTCAACCTCACTGCCCACCTGCACCACCTCGCTGGGATGCGAGATGCGGCCCCAGCTTAGCTCGCTCAGGTGGATCAATCCATCAGCCCCGCCAAGGTCCACAAAGGCACCAAAATCAGCCAGGCTACTGACCTCACCGCGAACAGTGTTCCCAGGCTCGAGGTTCGTGAGCAGCTTGTCTTTCTGCTCTTTGCGCCACTCGCGCTCAGCGGCACGCTCGGAGAGGATCAGGCGGTTGCGACGACGGTCAATCTCCAAGACCTTGAATCGCAAGGTCCTGCCGACGAGCTGCGACATCCGCCGCTGATATTCGTCATCGCTATCACCGCTAAACCGCCGCAGACTCGCCACCTGTGAAGTCGGTACAAACCCGCGCACCTGTCCCACATGGACGATAAGTCCCCCCTTATTGTAGCCGGTGACCTTGGCCTCGAAGATGGCATCTTCCTTCTGCCACTGCTCGGCCTTGATCCAATCCTCTTCCATACGCGCTCGGGCGATGGAGAGTTGCGGATGGCCGTCCTCGTCCTCTGGCTTCAGCACATAGACGCGGACGCCATCTCCCTCCTGGAGGCTGGCCAGTTCCTCCGGTGTCAGCCGTTCGAGTTCCTTGCCGGCGACGACGCCCTCTGACTTGGCGCCGACGTCGATGAGGATCTCGTTCGGCGTTACTTGCATGACGGTGCCCTCGAGGATCTTCCCCGGATAGAGATCCTCGATCTGATCGTAGGCCCGCAGCCACTCCTCCATGGAATTGATGTTTGACGTTCTAACGTGATTCTCGGGCATCCTCTTTGACCCTCGACGGGGGCTAAAATGTAGAGTTCGGACACTATGTCCGGGCTCCCGGAAATATTATACCCGCCTCACCGTCGAAAAGCAATTGACTGCGTAAATTGCCGGCCACGTTTCTAGGGCACCAGGGCAACAGCTTCGATCTCGACCAGCGCTCCCAGTGGCAGTTTGGCGACCTGGACGGTCGAGCGCGCCGGTGGTCCCGCCTCGCCGAAGTACTCCGCGTAGACGCCATTCATTGTCGCGAAGTCATCCATGTTCGCCAGAAACACGGTGGTCTTGACCACCAGGCCCAAGCCGCTCTCTGCGGCCTCCAGGATAGCCTTGAGGTTCTCAAGGACCTGGCGGGTCTGGACTGTCACATCCCCCTCGAGCGTCCCGGTTGCCGGGTTGATCCCGACCTGGCCGGCGGTGAAGATAAAATCTCCGGCGCGGATGGCCTGGGAGTATGGTCCCACCGCCTTCGGCGCACTCTCGGTCTGGATGACCTCACGGGAGGGAGTCGTGCCCAGGCTTTCCGCGCGTCCAACTGTTACCATGATGCTTCTCTCCTTGGAACGGGGGGTAGTTCGATGACCATGGCCCGTGTAGCCCACGAAGGAACCGCCGTGTTGCTCTTCCTGATGCAGGCCGCCAACGCGTGAACTCGAGCCTTAGTCACCCTCTCAGAAGTATTGTCGGCGCGATTCTGCCAGTAAAAATCTTGCTGAGTTTCGTCCGAATGTACCATCAGGAGGCGAGCGAGGCGGGAGGCCGGCTTTGCCACGGCGTCTTCGCGCACGGCCACTGAGGTGCATCTTATGGTAGTCATCCGCATCGCCTCGGTCAAACCGTGCTGTCCCTGAGGCGCGCTGGCTCACCGTCGCTATCCTGTTTTTCAAACGAGCGCCAATAGCAGCCCCGCCACCCGGTGGGCTAGCCCTCAACAGCCGGGGCGCCATAGCGAGATGCTGGCGCTGGTTGGTGCCTGCGAGCTGAGTCGCCTCATCAGGGAGGCACCACCCTCACCCTGCCAAGCTCGATAAAGTCCGTACCGGTGGCGGACAGACGACGACCGGTGGAAGGATCATAGAGGCCGGTAATCACCCGGTAGACACCCAGCACAGACGGTGCCAGCAGCGCGTGGCGGTCCAGGACCGGTTCCCCGGGCGACCAGCCGGCCGTCGGGGCGTAGCCATTCTGGGGCTCGCTGTCACGTCCCACGATCAGCCTTCCAGTCGGATCGAGCAGCTGAACGAAAACGCGCAAGGAGACGGGCAAGAACTCCCTGCTTCGCCATTCGAGCTCAACCGGGATCGAAGCACCGGCCGCCACACGCTCAGGCACGGCCCAGCGGGCCAGGGTGAGGCCGCCTTCCAGCGCGGCGGGCCCCCCCGTTGTGGAGCCGGGGGGTTCACTCACGAAGCGACTCAGGCGAACCGAGCCGAGCCAGCGATCATCCAGGGCGAAGGTATGGCGGCTGAGCCACACCTCCGCCGTGCTGGCCGGATCTCCGGGCGGGACTCCCTCGGTCATGAGCCAGATGCGATGGTAGCGGGCGGCCAGAGCCATCAGGCGCGCAGCGGACTCGTCGTCGGGCGGCGGGGCGCGAAAGAGGCCCGCTGTCGGCACCGGCGCCTGATCGTTGTTGGCAAACCAGCTCAGGGTCTGGCCGAAGTCCTCGAAGGGCGCGACGTCGAGCACCAGCACATCGCCCGGGTTGCCCTCCGCGGCAACCGTCCGCGCAACCTCAGGGTAGCCCGGCCGCGGCGCGAAACCGAAGCCGATTGCCGCGGCCTCGCGGAGGCTGAGCAGCGTAACCAGCGCCACCAGGCCCACCAGCGCCACCGCCGACCACCCGTGGTGGCCGTCACGAGTCCACCGCCGGGCTCGCGCGCTGCAGGTGGCGGCAACCAGGAGCAGAGTGGCGAGTGCCAGTGGAAGCCAGGCCACTCGGAGACCATCGGGGCCGGGCTGAACCCACGCCCAGTCCGACTCGGCCAGCCGGGGCGGCCGCACGAGCAGTGGGTAGCGTTGGCCGAACCGCTGGAGATAGGCATAGCGGTCGAAGAAGACTCCGCCTGCGTTCACCGCGGCGCCTGCCAGCCCGGCGAGACCGAGCCCAAGCTGCCAGCGCCTGGCCCCCCGCGCCGCCGCCTCGGCCGCGGGAGCCAGCAGGAGGATCAGGAGCGGGAGAGCCGGCAGGAGATAGCGCGGTCCCCAGACCGGCCCACCCCAAAATGCGTCCCACTTGGCGTAGACAACCAGCGTTGCCACGCCCAGGCCAAGAGTGAGCAGCGCCACCCGCGGCGCTCGCCGCCAGAGCGCGCCAACGGTTGCTGGGAGCACCAGCAGTGGCGGGGCGTAGAGAAACATACTGCGATCGAGGCTTGCCAGGAAGGCCACCAGGCCGGCGAGCAGTGGCTGGTGGAATCCCTCGACGTAGCCGAAGATCAGTGGGTCTCCAAAGCGCAGCCAGTTGTACCCCAGCGCTCCGACCACGCCGAGGATCCCGGGCGTTCCAAGGCTCAACGCCGCCCTGCAGAGCCGCCTCTGCGGGGCATCCCCCCACCCTCGCGTTCCCCGCCAGGGGAGGAGCAGCGCGAACAGGGGAGCGAAGAGCACATTCACCGGCCGCACGAGGATGTTCAGCCCGAGCAACGTGCCCACCAGCCACCACCCGCACTCGAAACGCACGCCGTGCCGCGCGCCGGGCCCGTCCTCGCCCCCACAAGCCTCTGGCCCGGGCGCCAGCGCCAGCGCTGCGGTGAAGAGCAGCGCCGAGAGCGGTTCGCCGAACAGCGTCCGGGCGTAGACCCAGGCGAAGGTGCCCAGACCATAGAGCGCGGCCAACCAGGGCCCGGCGCGCGGGAAGCCCAGTCGTCCGGCGAGGACCACCAACAGCGCGCCCGTGGCAGCGGTCGCAAGCCCGTCGAGCAGGACGGCCGTTTGCACCACGCCCACGCCGGGCAGGTGGAGACCGAGCCAGACCAGTGGGGCCAGCAACAGCGAGTGACCCAGCCCATACTTGGAGTAGAGCTCGCCGTCCGGACCGAGCCTCCCCTGGTCGAAGTACGGTGCGCCCCAGAACAGGGCACCGATGTCCACCCGGCCGTGCTCGACCAGATTCCGACTGACTGCGAAGACCGCGTTCTCGTCAATCGAGTGGAACTGGCCGCTGTAGGTCAGGAGGTAGACCGCGAAGAGGGCGACGGCGGTTGCCAGGGGGAGAAATGAACGGCGCAGCGCAGGCTGCGGGACGCGTGCAGGTAAGCTCACGAGCATGAAACGTGATGCGTAACGCGTGAGATCTCGGGCAAAGATCTACGCATCACGCATCACGTAGTACGTGGTTCAGATGACGATGTTGACCAGACGGCCCGGCACGTAGATGACCTTGCGGGGCTCCTTGCCATCCATGAAGCGCCGGACGGTCTCGTTGGCCAGCGCCAACTCCCTGGCCTTGTCCTCGCTGATGCCGACCGGTGCCTGGACCCGGTCGCGGACCTTGCCGTTGACCTGCAACACCAACTCGAAGGTCTCCTCACGGGCCACCTCGGGATCCCACGTGGGCCAGGGCTGCTCGTGGACACTGTACTCGTTGCCCATGCGAGCCCACAACTCCTCTGTGATGTAGGGCGCGGCCGGGGCCAGCATCAGGATCAGGCTCTCCAGCGCCTCGTCCCAGGCCCACGAGTTGACGACGCTGGTCTGCTTGAACTCGCGCAGATCGTTGGTATACTTCATCAGCGCCGCCAGCATGGTATTGAAGTTGAAGGTGCTGTAATCCTCGGTGGCCTTGGCGATCGTCTGGTAGGTCCGGCGACGCAGCGCCGCGACCTCTGCCTCGGCCGGCCGGGCGTCGGGGTCCACCGGTGCATCCTGGACCACCAAGTCCCAGACGCGCTGCATGAAGCGCGACAGACCCTCGATCCCCTCGTCGCTCCACGGTCCGCCCATATCCCACGGTCCGATGAACATCAGGTAGGTGCGGACCACGTCGGCGCCGTACTCGGCGACCAACGCGTCCGGATCGGCCACGTTACCGCGGCTCTTGGACATCTTCTGCCGGTCAGCCCCCAGGATCACCCCCTGGTTGAACAGGCGCTTGAAGGGCTCATCGTGCTCGATCAGCCCCATGTCGTGCATGACCTTGGTCCAGAAGCGGGCGTACAGCAGGTGCATCACGGCATGCTCGGCGCCGCCGGTGTATTGGTCAACTGGGACCCATGGCTTGCAGGACGGGTCGAACGGCCCCGCTTCGTAGTGCGGGCTCAGGTAGCGGAACCAGTACCAGGACGAATCCACGAAGGTATCCATAGTGTCGGTCTCGCGCGTGGCCGGGCCGTCACACTCGGGGCAGGTGGTTCGCAGGAAGCCCTCATGGTACTTCAGCGGCGACTCCCCCGTGGGCCGGAAGTCCACGTCTTCCGGCAGCAGGACCGGCAACTGGTCGTAGGGCACCGGCTGGGTCCCACAGGCCTCGCAGTAGATGATCGGGATGGGCGCGCCCCAGTATCGCTGGCGGCTGATCAGCCAGTCGCGCAGGCGGTAGTTGACGGCCGCCTCGCCCACGCCGCGGGCCTCCAGCATCTTGACGATCTCTTCACGCGCCTCGGGCTGGTCCGGCTTCAACTCGACCCCGTACTCCGCTGCCAGCCCCGCGGTCCACTCCTCGCGGCTGTACTTGGCCAGCGTGACCATCCCGTTCAGCAGGCCGCTGTTGATCATGACGCCCGGCCCGGCGTAGGCCTCGGCCTGCTCGCCGGTGAAGCCGCCGGCCGGCTCGGTGACCGGGACGATGGGCAAACCGAACTTCTCGGCGAATTCCCAGTCGCGTTGATCGCCACCCGGCACGCCCATGATCGCGCCGGTGCCGTACGTCATCAGGACGTAGTCGGCGGTCCAGATCGGGATGCGCTCCTCCGTCATCGGGTTAACGGCGTAGCCGCCGGTGAAGACACCGCTCTTCTCTTTGTCGATCGCCAGGCGATCGATCTCGCTCTGGCGGCTGGCCTGGTACCGGTACGCCTCGACCGCCGCGCGCTGCTCCGGGGCGGTAATCTGCTCCACGATGGGATGCTCGGGCGCAACGACCATGAAGGTCGCGCCGTAGATCGTATCAGGTCGCGTGGTGAAGACCTCCAGGCTCGCGTCGGTGCCTTCGACGGGGAAGCGGATGTTGGCGCCGGTGGAGCGGCCGATCCAGTTCGTCTGCATCGTCTTGATGCGTTCCGGCCAATCGATCCGGTTCAATCCTTCCAGCAGGCGCTCCGCGTAATCGGTGATGCGGAAGAACCACTGGTCCAGTTCTTTCCTGATGACCGGCGTTCCGCATCGCTCGCAGACCCGCTCCTCGCCGACGACCTGCTCGCGCGCCAGCGTCGTGTTACAGTTCGGGCACCAATCCACCGGCGCAAACTGCTTGTAGGCCAACCCCATCTCGTAGAATTTCAAGAAGAACCACTGGTTCCACTTGTAGTAGTCGGGGTTGCAGGTGATGATCATGTGGCTCCAGTCGAAACTGGCCCCCATGCGCTTCAACTGCTCGGTCATGTGGGCGACGTTCTCATAGGTCCACTTCGCCGGGTGAATGTTGTGCTTGATGGCAGCGTTCTCGGCCGGCAGGCCGAAGGCGTCGAAGCCCATTGGAAAGAAGACATTCTTGCCCTGCATCCGGTAGAAGCGGGCAATGGCGTCGCTAGGCGCCATGGCATACCAGTGGCCGGTGTGCAGGTTGCCGCTGGGATAGGGATACATGGTCAGCATGTAGTACTTGTTGGCCGTATCGTTCATCTTGATACGATACAGCTCAGTCTCAGCCCAACGCTGCTGCCACTTCTGCTCGATCTCACTTGGGTTATAACGGTCTTCGCGTGCCATGCTGTTTCTCCTCACGGGTGAAGCGACCGCGCCAGTGAACAGTGAACAGTGCCTCTTGAAGAGCGGATCTATGTGCTCGCCGGCCCCCACGAGTAGCTAGTGAACAGTGAACAGTAATCAGTGCCTCCGCAACGTACCACTGCTCACTGTTCACTGCCTCACTGTTCACTGCTCACTATTCACTGCCCACCAAACAAAAACCCCTTCGCCACTCAGGGACGAAGGGGGCTTCGCGGTACCACCCTGATTTCACGCCTGGCCCCGGTCGGCCGGCGTGACATCTCGTGTGCGCGTTAACGGGCGCCCCCGGCGGCAACTACTCAACGCTGACGCGCTGTTGGCGGCCGCGGCTCACAGGCGAGTTCGGTCTCACGCGCTCCCGAGGCACAGTACCGGGCTCTCACCCTCCCCGGCTCGCTGCGGGATGACCTACTACTCCTGTTCGATGCCGCTCTGGCATGTAAGACAACAGGTGCCTGGCCTCTCAGGAGGTGCCAGGCACCGTTGCTACTTGTGAGTGGAGCTAAAGGGACTCGAACCCTTGACCTCTTGCATGCCATGCAAGCGCTCTTCCAACTGAGCTATAGCCCCATGTCCGGTTGTGAGAGGTACGAGGTGGAGCTGAGGGGACTCGAACCCCTGACCTCTACAGTGCGATTGTAGCGCTCTTCCAGCTGAGCTACAGCCCCGTGGTCCACAGCGCGAGTGAGTATACTCACCTTGACGCGATTGTCAAGTTTGGTCCGCATCCACCAGGGCTTCTCAAAAGTTCTGTTAGCCCGACAAACTGAACACTCAGAGGGCCTTGTTGAGCCCTATTGCCGCGGGTCATTGCCCGCGACACATCGATGAATGGCCCACTTTCGGCACGTTCAAGGCCTGCTAGGCGCTTCGTGCGCCCGACAAAGGACGCGAGAGCCTGACTTTTGAGAAGCCCTGGCATCCACAGCTTTGGAAAAGCTTCGGCTGTAATTATAGACGCGGGAGGAGAGCTGTCAAGCCTGAGCCCCGCAATCGCCTCGAAGGGCTTTGATTTTTTAGACCTCCTCGTATATACTCCGCACCATCTGTGCCGAATGGAAGGAGAACGTGGATTCCAATGGAAGTGCTCTTGATTGAAGATGTGGTAAATGTTGGACGGACGGGTGAGATCCACAAGGTTTCCCCAGGATATGCTCGCAACTATCTGATTCCCCGCGGTCTGGCAGTGCCCGCAACCAAAGGCGCCCGCAAGCAGACTGACCAGATCAAGCGCCAGGCCGAGAAGCGCCGCGCCAGGGAGGTCGCCACGGCTCAGGCGCTGTCCGCACGGATCGAAGGAAGTCCGCTCCGGTTCGAGGTCAAGGTGGGAGAGACGGGCCGTCTCTACGGATCGGTGACTTCAGCCGACATCGCCGAACGGCTGAGCGAGACGCTCGGCCTCGAGATCGACAAACGCAAGGTCGAGTTGCACGAGCCAATCAAGACCCTGGGGACCTACAGCGTGCCGGTGCGCCTCGCCGCCGAGGTGGTGCCACTCGTACCGGTTGAGGTTGTCGGCGAGCACGGTGAGACGGCCGCCGATTTCCTGCCTCCCGCTGAAACACCCACTCCGACCGCCGAGGAAGTCGTAGAAGCGGAAGAGGAAGAGGAAGAGGAAGCGTAGTCCTCGCTGCTTATGGACAACTCCGCTCGCCAGCCTGAGACCGATTTTCGGGGCCGGTTAGTACGCCAGGTTTGCACGCACGTGCGTTGTCTCCGGTGTGACACGGCGTTCGGCCGCGAGGATGTCATCGTGCTTGGCGAGCGCGAACACATCTGGCTGGTCGCGGTGATCTGCGCCGTCTGCCGGTTTCAGGGTCTCGTGTTTGCACGCCTCCAGCCCGGTCCGCGCCCTGATCTCCTGACCGAGTTGAGTCCGGAGGAGGCCGAACACTTCGCGACGCAGCCGGCGATCAGCTTGACGGATGTCCGTGCGCTGCGGCACGCCCTCGACGCCCTCGACGGCGACATCAGCCAACTCTGGCAGTAGCCCCTTTACCGATACATCAAGCGAGACAGAAGAGCGCCCCACCCGGGCGCTCTTCTTCGTGGGGCCGCTTGCTGCTTAGAGCGGGGTACAAATTGGGAGGGGCGAGCTGTACGGGATCCAGAGCCGCCAGAAGAAGCAGCCGACCGGCGTGATGAGGTTGCCCAGGACCGTGCCGTGGAAGAAAAAGCGGTCGGCCAGAATGAGCCCAAAGAACAGGCCCAGCAGTGGCAACTCTATACGCGCCAGCCCGTAGAACCACCAATCCGGCAGGAAGGCCGCCAGGATGCGCGAGCCGTCTAACGGCCCGAACGGGATCAGGTTGAAGACGGCCAGGGAAATGTTAAGCCAGAAAAACCAGGCGGCGAGGTCGCCCCAGGAGAAAAGCAGCGGCTCGATGGCCTGCCAGGGAACCCCCAGAAGCGAGCCCATCGCCTGGCGGCGGGCGATATCCCAGGCCACGGGGATCAGGAGTCTGGGAGTGAAGGGGAAGAGCTTGAACATCAGCAGCACGGCGGTGCCCAGTGCCAGCACAAAGTTCGTCACCGGCCCCGCCAGCGCCACAATCCCCATCCCGACCTTCGGTGGCACGTTGCGGAAGCGGAAGGGATTCACCGGCACCGGCTTGCCCCAGCCCAGGCCGACGGTCAGGAGCAACAACGTGCCGAAGCGATCGAGGTGCGCGAGGGGATTGAGAGTCAGCCGCCCATGCTCCCTGGCAGTCGAGTCGCCCAGCAGGTAGGCCACAGCTGCGTGGGCGGTTTCATGGAGGGTGAAACTGACCAGGAACGAGAGCAGGAGGTAGATCAGCAGGCTGAGTGATGTCAGGCCGACGAGAAGCATCGTAACTTTCTAGTCTATCTTCTGCAGCGCGGGGCCCGCGGCGCGGGTGAGGCGAGTCGTCGCCCAGACGGCCAGCGCCTCACGCTGCCAAAAGAGGATCGCCGCTACAGTGAGCAGCGGCAGGCTGACGATGACGACGGTCATAAATGGCACTTCGGAGGCCCGTGCGGCGAAAGCGGCAATCAGAAACATCGTCGGGCCGCGCGCGGCCAGAATGGCCAGGAGCAGTGCCGCTATCGGGACTCGACTTAGCCCGGCGAGGAAGTAGGGAATCTCACCGGTCGGCAGGAAGACGGCCAGGAACCAGAACCAGGGGCTACCGTTCAGCACCAAAGGCTCCCATCGGCGGAGATCGGGCCGCGCCACCACTCGTTCGAGGAGTGGCCGGCCGAAACGGCGCGACAGGCCGGCGGCCAGGCCAGCGCCCAAGAGCATGCCAAGCGTGCTGTAGAGACCGCCCCAGAAACCGCCGAAGAGCACCCCAGCCGCGACGGCCACAGGGTAGCCTGGGATGGGCGCTACCAGGATTTGGGCGATCTGGAGCACGATCAACCCCAACGGGCCCAGTGGTCCCAGACCGGTCACCCAGGCACGAACGTCGGCCAGGGAAGCCGTCAAACGGGTGAGGGGAGTCCAGAGCAGGCCAACGCCGAGCAGGCCAGCCACGAGCAGCACGCCCAGACTCCCCAGCCTGCGACGACTCATGCGCCACACCTTTGGGCCGCCAGCCTGAGCGCATGCCGATGACTGGCCAGCATCGGCACTTCGACTGTTCCCGGATCACACCAGCGCCAGTCGATCAACTCTTCCGCTTGAAGGTGCGGCTGGTCGCTGTTGATCCGGCACAGGTAGATCAACTCGATCCACTCGCCGTCACCATCGGTGAGGAGCGGAGCGATAATCTCAGCCTGGAGGCCTGTCTCCTCGCGAAGCTCGCGATGGACGGCCTCCTCGGGGGCCTCGCCACGCGTCATCCAGCCCCCAGGAAGCCCCCAGGCGCGGTCGGCGGTATGAAAGCGGTGCTTGAGGAGCAACGCCTGGCCCTGACTATTCAGGCAAACAGCGGCAACGCCCACCAGGAATTTAGACGTTGCCCTCCACAGGATCGTGCGCCGCACGCCGAGGGGGAGGTGCCGCCAGACCATTGCCACCATTGGCGCCGATAGGCGCCACAGGTCTTGTCGAATCATGGCAGGATTGTAGCACGCGGTCGGAGGCCAGGCAATGGAGGAGGAGAGACTGGAGACCAGAGATTGAGGTTCTTGGGCCTGGTGTTCGGCCTGGGAAGTGGCCGTTCACCGCCGATCGCCGGTCCCCGATCGCTATCTTCGCCGAAGCCGGTACCAGGCGCTGCCGCTGCCACCAGGATCGGCACCGGCAGCGATTTCGACGACCTCGAAGGCCGGTTCGAAGGTCGCGCGGACATCGTCGGGAGACAGCCCGAGCGTGCTGCCCAGAAATGCACGTGGCATGAACGCATAGAGCAGCAAGATCGCGCCTGGTTGGGTAAGGTTTTTCAGCCCGGCGGCGTAGCCAGCACGCCCGGCCGGGCTCAAGCCATGGAAACAGCCGATATCGAGCACCAGGTCGAAGGGTCCGCTCAGCGGGAGCTCGCCGAGGCGAGTGACATCGCCCTGCAGAAAGCGCGTGCGCTGGCTGACACCTGCTTCACGCGCCCTGGCGCGGGCTGCGGCGATTGGCGAGCCGGCGAAATCAACTCCGGTCGCCTCCCACCCATGGCGAGCCATGTAGATCGAATTGGTACCCGTGCCGCAGCCCAGATCAAGCGCCCGGCCTGGCAAGCGCGCGTCCGGCCCCTGGATCACAGCCTTCAGTTCAGGCGGGGAGATGCCCGTATCCCACGGAGCGCGACCGAGGCGGTAGCGCAACTCGAAGAACAGGCGGCGGATCATGGCATTCAGCATCATCCGGTTAGCTTTCGTGGTTGACAGGAGTGACAGGTCTGATCCGGGCAGCACTTCTGGGAGCAGGCCAAAGACCCTGGCACGCAGCAGGAGGAACGCTCGCGCTCCTAGGCGCATCGGTCAAGTACTCAGACTTCCGAAGTCTGGTGGGGACCGTGCTGGCCCACAACGCGCTCCGACGGGGGTGATCGAGGCGCGCACCTGCCGCAAACAAGACTTCGGAAGTCTTTTCCCTCCCCCACCGGGATTTCTTGACCGGCTCTCTAGGCGCATCGGTCCGCACCAGTGCTTATCCTAAGGTGCCTATCATACCCCACGGCCTGGCTGCCGACAATCGCGAGGCCAATCGCGAAGTACTTGCCAGGGTCTGCATGTCTACGCATCATCGCTCACGTGGCACTCGATCGGGCCAGACCGGGCGCACGATGTGAGGAGAGAGCCCATCGTCGAATCCGTGACTATTTGACGTCCGCCGTGTCATCGCTAGCATTTCCAGTCATGAAATCCAATCTGGTCCTCCGCGTCCGTCCCCGAACGCTTGCTGTGCTCCTGGTGATGGACCTGCTCCTCGCCGGTTGCGGTGCTCGTGAGGCACGCCTGGCGGTTGTGAGTCCTACGCCGACCTTGCCCCCGGCGACGGCGACATTGGCGCCCACGTTCACCCCGCTGCCGAGCCCCTCGCCGACCGCCACATGGACCGCAACGCCCACGCCCACGGCAACACCCTCGCCACTGCCGTCGCCGACGCCTACGATGGCCGTGACACCGGCAGCGGAGCGAGCGGCGTTCCGCGGAGTCAGTCACGAGTGGCAAAAGCTCAACAACTGCGGTCCGACGACGGCTGCCATGGCGCTGAGCATCTACGGGAGCACCATGACACAGTTCGACGCAGCGCCCATTCTCAAGGGTGGCCCGAAAGACAAAAATGTCAGTCCGACCGAACTGGCGCATTTCTTGACCGATCAGGGATTGAACGCACCGGTCCTGGTCAACGGCGACCTCGAAACAGTGCAATCACTGGTGGCGAATGGGGTGCCGGTGATCGTCGAGCAATGGCTCGAACGCCATGACGATCCTCTCACCGGCCACTACCGTCTGGTCATCGGCTACGATCGGCCCGCCGGCACGATCCTGGTCAACGACTCCTACCTTGGCCCGAGCCTGACCCTTTCCGAAGCCGACTTCGAGCGCTGGTGGCGAGCGTTCAACCGCGTCTTCATCCCGGTCTATCCCGATGAGAAGGCCGCGGTCGTGTCTGTAATCTTGCAGAGGGCCGAACACGAGCCAGGTTGGGAAGGCGCGGAGCGGACAGCACGCGCCGAGTTAGCGTCAAGTCCCGACGTGTACGCCTGGTTTAATTTAGGGACAGCGCTGACGCACCAGCAGCGCTTCGCCGAGGCCGCCGCGGCGTTCGACGAAGCCCTGACGTTGGGCTTGCCGAGCGAGCGCATGCTCTGGTACCAGTTCGAGCCCTTCGAGGCCTACACCGAGGCCGGCCAGCCCAAACGAACCCTGGTGGTGAGCGCGCCGCTGGCAACCGTGGGGATCGAGGAGATTCATTTTTACCGCGGCCAGGCGCTGGCGGCCCTGGGCCGGCTGGACGAGGCGCGCGCCGAGTACCGTCAGGCTCTGGCGCTCCGGGCTCACTTCCCGGAGGCTGAGGTGGCTTTGGCGGGCGTGGGCAGCTAAGTCGGCGCCAGAGAGTTTCTGCAACCTTTCAGTACCTCCTCAGCCACTCGGCCTGGATGGCCACATCCAGGCCAATGGATGACGCAAAGGGCCTGGTCCGGCCAGCGCAGCCGGCGGATCTGGCCATCCGCCGGGAACGGCTGAGAAGGTACCTGCAACCTTTCAATTGATGGGCTCGGCCGATCACTGTCCGAGGGGCAGAGCACTCAACACTCACAATTCACCGCCCGCCGACGGTGCTCCTCGCTCAAAAGTGTCAGAAACTTTGGGGTTCCGACTGAGTGAGACGGACGGATGTTGGGTTATGGCACGGAATCAACACGATCTGTTCGAGTGGCAGGTGTGGGAGGAAGATGGACCGGCGCTCGAAGCGTTGGAGTGGGAGGAGGACTGGCAGCCGGCTGATCGCTCCAACTCAGCCGGCCCGGCCACAGACCGGCACTACCGGGGGTGGCGGCTGATTTCGCGACTGGTGGTGTTTGTCCTGGTGAGCGCTGCCGCGCTCCTCTGGTGGCGGACGCGACAGGTCAACGAGCTCGTCCGGCGGGACGTCCAGCAGGTCGTCTCGCAGGAAGTCCTGGCCTGGCAGGCTCACGACCCAGACCAGTTCGAGGCGCTGCTCGACGACGAGGCCGACCGTAGCTGGCGGAGTCGCGAGATCCGCCGCTTCCGCTGGCTTCAAGCCTGGTGGCCGGATGTGATCTTCGGTGAGCAAGGGACGGTCGAGTCGGTGGTGCTGTTGGGCGATCGCGCCGAGGCGCAGGTGCTCTACGAGTCAGACGACGGTCAGCAGCGCTTTCTCACGACGAATTTCTACCGCCGGCTCGCCAACGACGCGGGGTGGCGACGCACCTCACCCGACACCGATCAGTGGGGACCGGCGCGTGAAGCGAGCACGCGTCACTTCCACTTCGTCTACCACACCCGCGACGCAGCCGCCGTCGAGACCCTCATCCCCGACGTCGAACGGTTCTACGTGCGGCTTCAGCACGATGTTGGAGCGCTCGAATCCTATGGCGTGGCCGATACCTTACGCGACGCCCTGAGCACCAGGCGGATCACAGTCACGGTCGAGCCGCGGACCGATATCGTCACATGGCGACTCATGAACGACCGGGTCTCGTTAGTCTCACCCGCGCTCCAAATGGTGCCGGCGGACTCAACCCCCGACGCGGAACTACGCCGCGCCCTCGCCCGGCCGTTAACGCGCTCTCTGGTCGATGAGCAACCCTGGGTTCGCGATCTGCCGACCGACGGGCGCAATTTCGCGCACGCGATCGGCGATTGGGAGGCCGAATCGTGGAGCGGCGCGCCGTCCTGGGCAGTCGCCGCCCAGGCGACTGTGCTGGCCAAAGCCCGCGCGCGAGGCCAGGATCTGAGCGTGGGGGCCTCACGCTTCTGGACGCGCGACACGTACAACCAACTCTGGCACGCGCACAGCTACTTTCTGGCCGATTACGTCGCTGACCGGTACGGGCGCCAGGCCTTTGCCCCGATTCTGCAAGCGTGGCGCACCGGCAGGAGCTGGAGCGAGGTCCTGCCCGCCGCCCTCGGCGTGAGCCGCGACGATTTCGAAGCAGGCTGGGAGGCGTACCTGCGCCGCTTCGACACCGGCTGGCCGGTGGCCAACTGAACTGTGTAACCTAAATGTCATGGTCTTCTTGGAGGAAGGGACCCTGGCTCAATTCACCGGCCGGGTCGCTCGTGAGGTGTGATAAGCGTTCCTGCAGACACTCTCCGCAGCTCACGCCAACGCGAGCCGATCCAACCACCCCAGGATTTGGCTGCGCAGCCACGGACGGTGCCAGGCGAAAACGTGGTTGGCCTCGGGGTGGATGACAAGCTCGCGCGGATCGACCGCCTGCGTGAAGAGGCTCTCCGCCTGCTCGAGTGGTACCACCTCATCGGCGGCACCGTGAAGAATAAGGAGCGGGCGCGGCGATAATCGCGCTACCTGCTCAACCGGGACGTAAGTCGCATCGAGCGCCTGCCATTGGGCGACAAAGCCCTCAGGCGCCTGCCCATGGAGCCAGGGGGTAAACTCGTTCTCCGCGTCGGCGGTCGTGAAGTGGAGTTCGCGCGGGTCGGCGACCGCACCGTAGACAGCGACCGCGCGGGCACGCAGGTCGGTCAGAGCCGCCAACACCGCAGCCCAGCCCCCCAGGCTATGACCGACTAACACGAGGCGGACCGGATCAACCTGCGAGTAGCGCCCGCTCCCCAACGCGTCCAGCGCCGCGCGGACGTCATCCGGAATCGTCTTGAAGGTATAGTCCCCCGCACTTCCCCAACAACCGCGGTAGTGGAAGATGAGAGCGTTCCAGCCATGGTCGCGCAAGGCGTGGGCCAGGTCGTAGTTCTTTTCGATGCCTGGAAGGCCGTGCAGAAGCACCGCCGTCGGCTTGGGGGAATCACCGCGAGCCAGAAAGAGCGTGCCGAGCAAACGGTGGCCGTCGCTGTCGAAGTAGACACCGATCTGTCCCTGGTGTGACATCGCGCTCTCCTCAGCGACGGGACTCAGGCCGGCGTGGGCTGGTCCGCGGCTGAGGCAGACGGCTCCTCGCCCGCCACGGCCGCCGCGTAGACCCCTCGATACGCCGGTGGCAACATCCGGGCGAGAGCCAGCATGATCTGGCGGGTCCCCTGTTCAAGTTGGGCGCCCCGCGTCAGCGACGGGTCCACCTCGAGGCCAAAGGGCTCGCCAAAGCGAATGTTGACCTCCGCGCGGCGCAACCGTGTGAGGGCCGGCAGAATCTGCTCCACGCCCCAGATCGCCACCGGCAGGACGCGGACGCCACTCTTGAGGGCGATGTAGGCGGCGCCTTCCTTGCCCGGCTGGAGCATGCCCGTCCGGCTGCGCGTGCCTTCAGGCGCGACCCCAACGGTGCGGCCGGCCTTCAGTCGCTCCAAAACACCTTTGAGAGCCTGGCGATCCACCTCACCCCTATTGACGAACACGACATCGACCAGGCGCAGGATCCAGCCGATCGGGTTGTGCAGCGGGGCGTATTTGCTGGCGACCATCACACTGACGGTTTGGGGCATGAAGGCCATGACAACCGGCGGGTCAAAGAGGTGCAAGTGATTGATGCAGAGGAGCAAAGACTCATCCCGCGGAATGTTCTCCATCCCCTCGGCGTGGACGCGAACGATCAGGCGGAGGATCCCCCGTACCAGGGTTCGCAGCATTGAGTAGACGACCGTGGATGAGGGGAGGACGGAACGCTCAGTCATTGAAAGCCCAGGTTTCTGGATCGGGGAAAAGTTCAGCCAGTACCAGACGCTGCTGCAGGGTCAGCAACTCTTCGATCAGGAGCTCGGCGAAATCGTCGGCATCGGTCCGTGCCAGGGCCTCGCTCCGCTCGGCGTCGCTCATGGCCATCCAGCGCCGCAGTGGCACACGCGCCGCCTGCTCGAGCGCGGCCCGGCCCTGCCCCTGGCGATAGAGGGCATCGAGCGCCCGCACGACCAGGGTCATAAAGTCGCTCTCCGCCAGATAATCGGCCGCCACCAGCAGCATCGTGTACTCGACCCCGAGCGGACCAGCCATGCGGCGCAAGACATCGGGCGTAGGCGGATTGCGGCGCCCCGTTTCAATCTGCGAGACGTAAGCGCTGGAGATCTCGGCCAGATCGGCCAGAGCCTCCTGAGAGAGACCGGCGGCCTCGCGGAGTTGTTTGAGATAGAGCCCAAAAGCCGACATCGTCGCCTCCCTCCGTGTGCCTCGATTATACCCGGAAGGCGCGTCTCAGGCGAACGACCGGTGTGCAGATTCGCCTCGTCATTCGCTTCGCCCTGTGCCAGGCAGGCGAGGAGATGGTCGCGCGCCATACAGGCGCCGGACAAAAACCCGACGAGGACCCACGACCGAACCGAGAACCCACGGTGTTGTGCCTCTGAGAGAAGCCCATGCTGTTGGTGAAAGAACGGTGATGGCTTACAATCGGGCGTGAGCATGGGAGGCGCAATCGATGACCGAGACACTTCATTTCCCCGACGGATTCCTCTGGGGGACGGCCACAGCCGCTCACCAGGTTGAGGGGGGCAACATCAACAACGACTGGTGGGCCTGGGAGCAGACACCGGGCCACATCGTGGATGGCAGCCGCTCGGGCGCAGCTTGCAGCTGGTGGCGAGGCCGGGCTGAGGAGGACCTTAGCCTCGCGGCGGCCAGCGGCCACAATAGTCACCGGCTCAGCGTCGAGTGGAGCCGGCTCGAGCCAACCCCCGGCCGTTACGACGATGCCGCCTTCGAGCGCTACCGCCAAATCTTGCAACATATGCGCGCGCTGGGGATGACGCCGATGGTGACGCTGCACCATTTCACTCTGCCCCTGTGGCAGAGTACGCGCGGTGGCTGGCTCGATGACGAAATCGCGGCTCGCTTCCGAGCCTACGCCGCCGAGTGCGCGCGCCGCCTCGGGGATCTGGTGACCCTCTGGTGCACAATTAACGAGCCGCTGAACCTGCTCTACTTCGGTTACTTTGGAAAGCGCTGGCCGCCGGGTGGCGGTCAGCCGCTGCAATGGCCGCGAGTTGCTGCCAACCTCTTTCGCGTCCACGCCGCTGCCTACGCGGCCATCCACGCGGTGCAACCCGAGGCCGAAGTCGGCCTCGTGCATATCATGCAGGCGATTGACCCCGCTTCACCCCGATCACCGCTGGATCGGTTTGCAGCCTGGCTCCAGGATTTTCTGAGCATCGAGAGCTGGCTACGGCCGATGCGAACCGGACGGCTGGTCTTGCCGTGGGGCCTCTTCACCCGCGAGGTGCCCGGGTTGGCCGGCGCCGCCGACTTCTACGGCGTCAACTACTACGGCGCCTACCGCGTCCGCTTCGATCCGACGATGCCACTGCTGGGTCGCTGGGTGGAGGAAGGAACCATCAGCAGTGGAACCGATAACTGGGGGGCCTGCGATCCCGCGGGCCTCCGCCGGGCGATCCTGCGGGCCGCAGCGCTCGGCCAGCCTGTCTATGTGACGGAGAATGGGATCTTCGATCCGACCGACGCGCGCCGCCAGCGCTACCTCGTCCACAACCTGGCAGCCGCCCACGAGGCCATCGCCGCCGGAGCGGACCTGCGCGGCTACTACCACTGGACACTGGTAGATAATTTTGAATGGGCTGAGGGCTGGACGACGCCCTTCGGCCTCATCGAACTCAACCCCGCCACGCAGGCGCGACGCCCCAGGCGCTCGTTCGAGCTCTACGGCGCCATCGCGACCGCCAACGCGATCAGGGCCGACATCGCAGCAGAGTATCTGCGGTAGGAGGTCCGGGCGGTGGACACTCCCAACCTCTTGCTCTCCAGGGGAATTCACGGGCGGACAGAATCCTGATTTGGTCCTCGTGGGAGCGGGTTACGGGGCTGTGGTCGACCTGACCTGCCAGAAGTCGGGAGATTGTCCCTAGAGACGGCGCGGACGTCAATTCGCCGCGCCGGCTGCGGCGCTTGGCACAAGCGGCTCAGATGAGTACAATAGCCGCCGGCCGAGGGTGGTGAAGTCATTGGATCTGAGCCAGAAAACGTGATGCAAGCCCTGCAGAAATCGGCGGCGTTCTGCTTTCACGTTTCACGTTAGACGTTGCGGAGGTAGAGATGGCAACAACGACAGCACTTTCTCACGTAATGATAGATGTCGATGAGCGTACGTTCCAGCGCGAGGTCATCGACCGTTCGCGGACTGTGCCGGTGGTGGTTGATTTCTGGGCGCCCTGGTGCGGCCCCTGCCGGATGCTTGGCCCAATTCTCGAAGGGTTAGCCCAGGAGTTCGGGGGAGCCTTCATCCTCGCCAGGCTCAACACCGACGAGAATCAGCGACTGGCGGCGCAGTTTGGCATTCAGGGCATACCGGCGGTGAAAGCCTTCCGGGACGGACGGGTGGTCGCCGAGTTTGTCGGGGCCCAGCCGCGCCCAACGGTCCGCAAGTTCATCGAGCAGCTGCTGCCCAACGAACTGGACCTGAAGGTTGCAGAGGGACGTGCGCTGCTGGCCGCGAAGAAGTTCGCCGAGGCTGAGCGCAAGTTTCGTACGGTGCTCGCCGAGAACCCGGATCACCCGGCGGCGTTGCTGGGGCTCGCGCTTGGGCTGCTGGAACAGGGGCAAGAACGCGGGGCGTTGCAGACGCTGGAGCGCGTCCCGGCGGCCACGCCTGAGGGGGCTGAGGCCGCCCGTCTTCGGGCCGAGATCAGCTTGCGCCGGGAGGTGGACGGCGTGGACGAGGCCGCGCTCACGACCCACCTGGCTAAAGCACCCGAGGATCTCGAGGCACGCTTCAAGCTGGCGAGCCTGCTTGCGACTCAAGGGCGCTACGCTGAGGCCCTCGACCATTACCTGGAGATCGTGCGGCGCGACCGCTCGTTCCGTGACGATGGCGCCCGCCAGGCCATGCTTCACGTTTTCGAACTGCTCGGCGACCAGCCCCTGGTCCGCGAGTATCGCAACAAGTTGGCGAGCGTGCTTTTCTCTTGAGTCGGTTTCGACAAAAGCCAAGACCCCCGCACCACTGCGGGGGTCTTGTTGTTGATATGGGCGGATCGATCAGGCGCGCAGGCCGACTTGGGGTCGTGCAGCCGTCGCCGCCGGTTGGGGTACGCTCCTGCCCTTCCAGGGGGTGCCCAGCAGCGGCAGGAGGTAGTAGTCCAGACCGATGTAGCCGGCGACCTTCCAGGCCAGCATCAGCAGAATCGCCAGAGTGAAGAGCAGCCCATTGGTGCTGGCCGCCCCCGCCATGATGAAGTTCCAGTTCATCAGCGCGCCCCCGAAGGCCGCGATCCCGACAAAGGCCCCCACGATCAGGCTGACCCCGATCAGGAACTCACCGTAGGCGATGACCTTGCCGAACCAGGTGTAGCTGTTGGTCTGCAGCAGCCAGGCGATGAAATCGCGGTACCAGTCGAAGGCGATCGCGGGCTTGCCCTGCTCGGGGATGGCGATCGCGCGCGTCCAGAAGCCTTTGAGAGACTCCCCGCCCGCCACCCAACCGGGGTCGCCGATCTTGTGCAAACTGGCCTCGACCCACTGCCAGCCCAGGTAGAGCCGGACGAGCAGCCAGAGCCAGGCGCTGCGGGTATCAGCGAAAAAGAACCGGGCAAGCGGGGGATCTTGAACCTCCCGATGTGGGCGAGCCAGATATGCTTTCATGGTGTCCTCCTCCAAGGAATTTGTCAGTTGGTTAATCACCAAACCTACCTTGAAGTATAGCGACACCGATAGTTTGCGTGAGTGTTAAACGTCAACCATGCCGGCTGCGTCTATCATCTTCCCGGCATGACGCTGTCACCTGATGGATGTCACTCTGGCGGTGGCGGTAGGCGGACTTCGGCGTTTCCCGGCCGGCCGACGATCACGAGCGGCGCGAAGCCGAGGAAGAGACCGTGGCCGAGCGCCCCGGGAATCGCCTGGATGGCGCCCGCCAGGGCGTCGCTGTCCGCGATGCCGGCGGCAAAGTGGCAATCCAGGAGGTAATTACCCCCGTCGGTGCGGACGGCAGCCCCGCCGGCGTCGCAGCGGAGAACCGGCTCACACCCGAGAGTCTGCAATGCATCGGCGGTCACCTGCCAACCGAAGATGGCCACCTCTACCGGCACCGGCGCCAGCGTGCCCAGGCGGGGCACGAGCTTGCTCGCGTCCACCACAATCACAAGCTGGTCCGATACCGAGGCCACGATCTTCTCCCGCAGCGCCGCTCCACCCAACCCTTTGATCAGATCGTGCCGCGGGTCGACCTCGTCAGCCCCATCAATAGTCAGAGCGAGCCGACGGAGATCGTTGAGATCAGCCAGGGGGATACCGAGGCTGCGGGCCAGCTCGGCCGTGCGCCTGGATGTGGGCACGCCCACGACGTCGTGCAACCGGCCATCCGCCAGGCGCGCCCCGAGTTCTGTCAGGGCATAGCGCACCGTGGAGCCGGAACCCAGTCCGAGGCGCATGCCACTGTGAACCCAATCGATAGACCGACGGCCGGCGATCTCCTTCAAGTTCATCGGATGGTCTCCTGGCGCAGCATTTACAAACGCTCATATAGAATAGGGTGTGTCGCGTGGGCGAGCGCGACGCGCTCGCCCACGCGACACCAATATGAGCGTTTACAAAACAGGATCAACAGCCAGGGGCCGAGGAGTGCACAGTCACGGGCCATCCCACTCGGGCCCTTCCCATAGGGTCGCACGAGCCGGTCCCGCCGTCAACTCCGGGCGCTTGAGGCTGGCATACCTCTTGCTTTTTAAGACGATGAGACGTTCAGGTAAGGCCACAGGGCCTCATGTTCCAGCAGAACCGGGTTTAGAAGGAGGGCAGTATAATGACGGTAGGTGGCCTTATTGGTTGGCTGATCGTCGGTCTCATTGCCGGCTGGTTGGCTGGCGAATTCACACGCGGCCGCGGCTTCGGTGTAGTCGGTAACATTATTGTGGGGATCATCGGTGCATTCCTCGGTGGCCTCCTGGCGGGTGTCATCGGGCTCGGCGCCCAAAATATCATCGGCCAGATCATTCTGGCCTTCATCGGCGCTGTCGTCCTGCTGTTCCTGATCAATCTGGTCGGAGGGGCGAGACAGATCTAGAGCGCCGTCAAGGAGTCAGACTTCCGAAGTCTCGGAAGACTTCGGAAGTCTCCGACCACGCCTCCACGGCGACTCCTTGACCGATGTTCTAGACGCAATACCTTTCAAATAAGCGCCAGCGCCTGGCGGAAGGAGTGGGCCGCCGGTTGCGGCCAGTGATAATGGTGCGGGCGCTTGAGCTTGAAGTTGGACATCTTGCGTTTGACGACGCGCGGATTGGAGCGCAAGCGTCTGGGGGGCAAGGGACGAGCGGCGATGTCGCGCAAGAGGCGCGCAAAGAGCGCCGGCAATTGCTCAGGGGTGGTCATTTGAAACTCCGGGATGGCGTCACGAATGACTTCGAGGGCGTGGACGAAACTGAGGCGGTCCGGATCGAGATCAGCCTGCAACGCGGCCTGATGCATCAGCGCGCGGATGGCGTCGTGAGCGATCAGCAGGCCGTAGAGTTCTTGGATCACCCCAACGGGGGTCAAGCTGCGCAGGGGGCGCCCGGCCAGGCGTTGGTGGGTATCGGTCTCATCAATGACCAGTTCGAGTTCCCAGCGTTCATGGTAGGCACAGGCCAAGTCGAGCGCCGGGAAGGCGCGGTGATCCAGGAGGGTGGTGATCAGGCGGTGGGTCTGGCCAGAGCCCGGCAGGGCCGGGTCCGTGATGGTGTACGCGATGATACGCACCAGCAGGCGCTCGCCCCGCCGGCGGCGCTTATAGTCGGAGGGGGAGATATAGGCCAGCGACGACCCGTCCGGCAAGGGGCGTACGTGCGTGGGCCGGGCGGAGGCCGGCAGCCGGGCCAGGACCTGCGCATCGCGCTGGCGCGTCCGCGCGAACATATCGTAGTCGTGGAAGCCCCGATCCCACATGACCAGCATCCCTGGCCCGACCGAGCGCAACATCCGAAAGCCCCCCACCCGCTCACTGGTCTGATAGGGCCAGAACCCGGCATCAACAATGGCATGCGTCCCGCACTCGGCCAGATAGACCGCCTGAATCTGGGGCAAGGCGCTCGCGCCACGGGGACCGACCTGGCGCCCAAAGACCGCCGCATTCGCGGGCGTGTCGGGCGCCAGCTCCACCGTGCCGTCAAGCGCCATCAGCCGCAGTCCCCCCAGAAACGCGCCCCGCGTTTCGGCCGTCGCCAGCGGCTGACAGACCTGCTGAAACAGGGCCACCAGCGGGCGCGCCCCCACCTGCGCGCGCCGGGAGCTGATCGCACTCTCGCCGGCCACCTGATCGTCCGGGTCCCACCAGACGTAGCGTAAGCCTTTGGCCAGTTTCGCCAGCACCGCGCCCAGGCGCAGATGACTAAACAGATGCATGCCAATCACCAGAAAGACCGTCACCACCATGTTCAGCTTGCGTTCCCGTTCGGTCGTCACCCCTGGGCCGCCAGCACCGCCGCGACCGTCTCGGCCGGCACCACCTGGCTGAGGGCCTCCAACCGCAGTTCTTGGCTGAATTTGCGTCCCGCTGCGATCTCGCGTAGTCTGTATCCCATGAGGCGGCTCCGTGGCTCCTGGTGGATTAGTCTCTGGTCAGGATCCCACAGAAGTCGCCTCTGCGCTATTTGAAAGGTATTGGTTCTAGACGACGACCTCAATTTCGCTATCCTTGACCGCGATCCACGCGAGGATGCAAAGACGGCTCTGAGTCTGGCCGGATTCTTCTGGACAGCTCATCCATCCGCGCCACCAACGACTGGCGGAACTCCAGTCGTTGGTGGCGCGGATGTGCCTGGGGCTCTGGTGTGGCACTAGAGCCAGGCGAGCGCACCACTTTCTCCATTCGTGCTCCCTCGATTTGCCCTTCTTATGCCAGTCCTCGTTCGAGAGCGGCTCTTGCTTCCAGGCGTCGTCCCAGAGGCTGACGTGAACCACGGTCAATCTCCTCAGGATGTGGGGGATAGCCCCGATCACGTCTTGCAGCAAGTGGCGCTCAAAGGGGAAAATGGGGCGCGCTCGCAGGGGTATTGTCTTGGGCTCGGACGGAGCCTACAAGCCTGAACGGGGTGGGCTCCCACCTGCCGCGCCGAGACGCGTACCAATTCGTATACACGCATTCCTACGACGCCAGTTCACCCTGCACCGCACCTGCCTCCTCAACCCGCTGCCCCCCGTTACCCGTGCGCTCCCGGGAGCGGTAGTGGAGTGCTTGGTCGATCCAAACGCACCAGGGAAGTCCTCATGGCCTCAGAGCAACGACCAGGGTCGGATTTCCACTCAAGAGCAGAAGACAGTTTTCCAGACGCGCCCACAACTGGCGAAGCCACTCAGTCTCTTTCGGTTATTCCGCTATTTTGCGGGCAACGACTGAGCAAAGGCCACGCCTTGCTGAATCCAGCCCCTCAACCTGTCTTCGGACTCATACCCTTCGGGACCAATCACGATCCATCCCTTCATGGGTCTTCCAGTCATATCAAATACTCGTACAAAGGGCTGTGTCATGGCTTCCTGATACTGGTCCGGACCAACACGCACGATTAAGTCTTCTCCATTTACACCGCAGGCCATATTGCCATTGATCATGAACGCAATGCCACCAAACATCTTCTTCTCAACAAGGCCAGAAAGCTGTTCCAACTGCACTCTCACTCGTCGCGCCAGATGTTCATCGTACGGCATGGGTTCCTCCTCGCCCCCGCTAAGGCAGCGTAACCCAATCCGGCATTTGGTCCTCTCCAAGGGCGGCCCGACGGCAGAGAGCTTAGCTACCGTCGTGGCACAGCATGCCATGAACCGAAACGACACAGTGGCAACACATCCTGCGTGAGTGCGCCAGGCACATCTGCTACAAGCGCTTATTGGGTGGCGCTGTTGACGGCAATGCGTGCAAGTGCTGATGTACTCCAACGTTTCCGGGAATTATTCCGCGGCCGCATAGGTTTCGCCACCATAGCGAAGCCGCTGCCCGCGTTTCCAGATGCGCTCCCGGGCTGTGTCGATCATATCATTCAGATCATCAATATCGCTCCAACCGGTGGCTTCCCCCTTCCAGGCGCGATACTGCCAAATTGCGGCGTGATCTTCGAGATTGTCCTTTTCAACCGTGTGTTCTTTAACCTCGTTATACACCTTGACCGGAGCATAGAGAGTAAACGTCTCGTTTTGGTGTTGTCCGATATATACTACCGCATCCTCAGCGTTGGCAAAAGTATGAACCTCCTGATTTTCACTGAGAAGAGTGATCGGTGCCACGTTGCCCCCTTTGACGGAAAGCCGGATTCACAGAATGCATTGCCCTATTCTCTTGGGTGTCCCTCGCCGTGGCGAAACCGCGGGGTTCCTGCACCACTCGGGTGCACCCTGCAGGGTGGAAGCGCCTGAGTTCGCGGGCAGCGGGGTTCTGTGACGAGCAGTCCTATACTGTGTTGAGGATTCCCGAATACGGCCGGTCCAGTCACAGACGAGTTCTGAAGGCACTTCAATAGTCCGCGCTGTTCGCCCTAGCCAGCTCGACCGGCAAAACGTGTCGCCCCGATCGTAATGATGATCCACCCGACCAGCAGGACCAGAATATTCAGCGCCAGCCACACAATCACAGATCGGGTTGATGAAACCCGACGGCGAGTGCCCCGCTCCAAGAAAAGCAAGTCCACCATATTGGCGGCCGGGTGCGAGCAGATATACAAACCAAGCAGCACACCGATGATACCATCCAATGACTTGCTGCCGGTTAGCCTGTGAAGGGAGTACTGCAAACTGGCATAAGCGATTCCGAGCAGAACAGATGCCCATAGCATCTTAATATTGTGCCCGCGCCGATACTGATCCATGTGGCTTATCTCGCCTCGTAATTCACTGAGCAACACCAGGGCTTAGAGATGCGGTCAAGAGCGTCAACTCTCCGTACGGCCATCCCCTCGCCCTCACCTTCCGCCCGCTCCTCTTGCTTGCCAGCGGGGGAGCACTGGCTGTCAGGATGAAGGAGACGACAGGCGGAGTTTCATAGGAATGAGTTATGCCAGCTGGTGCGGAGCAAGCACCGCGCTCGCGCCTGCTTGCCTGTTGGCACAGCGCCGGTGACATGGTAGGATAGGAGCCGACGACCCAGACGGAACGGAAACGCACCTGCGGGTGTAGCCGGCGGCAGCTATCGTCGCTCGCGGTCTGCCCGGTCAACAACGGGAGGGAGAAGTACCATGATGCATCCAACGAAACCTCAGAGTGATGCCGGTTACCTGGCGACTGCCACTAAGATTATCTTCATGGGTGGGCTCAACCGTCAAGTAGTGGACAGCAAGTGGAAGGGCTTCCAACGCGCCTTCCACAACTTCGACGTGGACCGGGTGGCCGAGATGACACCGGCCGATGTCGAGCGACTGGCGCATGACGACAGCGTGATCCGCTACAAGGCCAAACTCCAGGCTGTGGTGGACAACGCGCAGGTCATGCAGCAGGTCGCGGCCGAGTATGGTTCCTTCGGCCGGTGGGTGGACGAGACGTTCCAGGAAGCAGGCTTGAGCGGGACGACCAAAGAGCTCGCCAAACGGTTCAAGTATATCAGCCCCGAGGGCGCCAGGCACTGGCTCTACGCCACTGGCTATGACGTTGGCGACGTCAGCGAAAAGGTGATGCGAAAGTACGGACCGGGGTGAGAAATGGCACGGGAGTTGTTCTCTAGTCGTACGGTAACAATGGCCCTGCCAGAGAGCAGGGCCATTGTAGTTCCGAGTGATGGACGTCCCCAGGATCCAGAGAAAGCTGAACAGCCTTTCCCCGCAAGCACACGTCGCCCGGCGCAGAGAGATGCCAGGATTCGCTCCTGGTCCGCGGCCATCAGCAGGTATTCGCGTGATCGGCGGTCCATTCGCTACGCGACTGAAATGTTACCGCCCGGCCGCCGCGCCCAAAGAGACCACGAACGCCGTTACTCCCACACCGGGTCGCGGCCCTCGCGATAGGCGCGCTTGCCTTCCTCGCCGTCAGGCGAGAACTGGGCCCGCTCCTGGACGGTGAAGTAGTAGTGCAATACGGAGTCATAGGGGCGGTCGAAGGCCTCATTGATCAGGAGTTTGCTCATCCGGGTCCCCAGGGAGTTGGCCCGCATGTACTCACGCGCGATGGCGTCCAGGTTGTCCCAGAAGTTCTCGCCATCCACCAGGTGGTCCACCAGACCGATGCGCAGGGCCTCCTCGCCGCCGATATTCTCGCCGCCAAGGATCAGCTTTTTGGCGCGCCCCCACCCCACATACTTTGGCAACCGCCACGTGCTGAGCCCCGGGATGAGCGACTCTTTGATCGCGGGCAGGCCGATCTGGCAGTTGGGGGTACTAACCCGGATATCGCAGGCCAGGGCCAGTTGCAGCGCACCGCCCAGGCAGTAGCCGTGCATCCCCACGATGACGAGCGTCTCCATCGTCTCGAAGCGGCGGAGGGCTCGCTCCCAGCGATGATGGTAGATCATCCCGATCTCGTCGGCCGCCAGTTGTTTGAGATCGATGCCGGTGGAGAAGGCCCGGCCCTCACCGCGGATAATCACCATGCGAATGTTGGGATCGGCGTAGAGATCGTCGGCGATTGTATTGATGTCGATGGTCGCCTGATTGTTCATCGCGTTGAGATAGCGGATGCGGGTGAAGGTCACCCAGGCCAGCTTGCCATCCTTCTCCAGGCGCATCGTTTCCAGTTCCACACGCTCCACAGGGACAAACTCCTTTTCGCTCCCTACAAATCACGGCGCGCGGGGCGCAAAGGAGGGCGCCATTCAGGTGCGCCGGTTCGCTCTCCACCTTCATCGCGCCCTATGCAACCCAACATCTGCTCCGATCCACCGAACGCGTCGCCTCTCTCGTTAGCGGTAGAAGCCTTGCTCGTCAACCAGACTGTCGTCGGCGTAGACGTGGCAACGCCCATCGGCGCCCGGGGCCGCGGGACTCTGACGCGCAACCGCGGCGGCGGCCTCAACCAGCCGGTCGAGCTCGTGCTGCAGCCCGGCCTCGCGCTCCTCGTCGTTGAGCCCCACGCTGATGAGGTACTGACGGAAGCGATCGATGGGATCCCGGGCGCGGTCCGCGGCCAACTCCTCCTTCGAGCGATAGTGGCGGTCGTCGTCGTTGGAGGTATGTGGTAGGAGGCGGATACACTTGGCCTCGATCAGGCTCGGCCCCTCCCCGCGGCGCGCACGGGCGATGGCCTCGATCGCCACGGCGAATACGGCCAGCGGGTCAGTGCCATCCACGACGACACCGGGGATCCCGTAGCCCACCGCGCGGTCGGCCACATTCTCAACGGCCATCTGATGCTTCTGATCGACACTGATTGCATACCCGTTGTTCTCGCAGCAGAAAACGCAGGGGAGCTTGTGGATCGCCGCGAAGTTCAGCGCCTCGTGGACGTCGCCCTTGGAGCTGGTCCCGTCACCGTAGCCGATCCACACGACCTCATCGAGCGTGCGAAGCTTGCAGGCGTGGGCAATACCAACACCGTGGGGAACGTGCGGACCCTGCGGGCTCGAGAGGGTTTTGATTCGCAACGGGCGATGGCCCCAGTGCGCATAGTTTTGGCGGCCGGCGCCGGCCACGTCTGCGGCCGTGGCGAAGTAATTGTGCATGACCTCTTCGGGCGTCATACCGATGAGGAGCAGCCCCGCCAGGTCGCGGTAGTGCGGTGCCAGCCAGTCGTGGCCCGGTCGCAGGGCCATCGCATAGCCGACGGCGACGGCTTCGTGGCCGTTGCCGGGCACGGCGAAGTGGCCGACCCCCTGGCGATTGAGCAGCCACATCCGATCGTCGAGCAGCCGGGCCAGGCGCATGAAGCGGTACATCCGCCACACCTGCTCGTCGGTCAGGCCGACCTCGGCGTGGCGGGTGGTGCGGACGAGCATATCGGTCATTGGGGAATCCTTCCTGGAGAGTAGAGATTCTTAACGAGCGATCCATGTGCCGAGATCGACCTTCCATTCCCGGCGACTCTCTTTCCTGATCCCGGCATGCGTTGTGAAAGAAGCTGTCTGATGCATCTACGATTCCGTCACGGATCAGGCACTCCTGTTGAGAAAGCCGTGCATGGACCAGCCATCTCCAATCTCTCCTCCCCAATCTCTCCAACCATTTTGAGCCAATCGGACTGATCGATGCTCTACAACTGGCGCCTGTCAACCACCCGTTGGGCTTTGCCCTCGCTCCGCGGGATCGTCTTCGTCGGGACCAGCTTCAACTGGACGCGGATCCCAAGTGTGCTGGTGATCTCGTAGGTCAGCCGGCTCTCGAGTTGGATGAGGTGGCCCTCATCGTGTTGCATCGCTTCCGGAACCTCAACCCACACTTCGAGGTCATCAACCTGATCGGCATCGCGATCGACCACGATCTGGTAGTGTGGCTCCACTCCGTCGAACTGGAGCAAAACACTCTCGATCTGACTGGGGAAGACGTTGACCCCCCGCACGATGATCATGTCGTCGGTGCGGCCAGTGACCTTCTCCATCCGCGTCAGCGTCCGACCGCAGGCACACGGCTCCCGGAAGAGACGCGTGCGGTCGCGGGTGCGGTAGCGGATCATCGGCAGCGCTTCTTTGGTGATAGCCGTGAAGACAAGTTCACCCGGCTCGTCCTCCGGCAACGGCACGCCGGTTTCGGGGTCGATGACCTCGGCGATGAAGTGGTCCTCGTAGATGTGCAAGCCGGTTTTTAGATGGCATTCATGGGCCACGCCCGGGCCGATGATCTCGCTCAGGCCGTAGGTGTCGTAAGCCTGGATGCCCCAGCGCGCCTCGATGTCGGCGCGCATCTGGTGGCTCCACGGCTCAGCACCGAAAACGCCGGCCGCCACCGGCAGGTCGTGCAGGTCAATCCCCTCTTCAGCGGCAATTTCACTCATCAACAGCGCGTAGCTCGGGGTGCACAGGATCACCGCACTGCCGAAGTCCTGCATCAGCATGAGCTGGCGCTTGGTGTTGCCGCCCGAAACGGGGACAACGGTGGCACCCAGGTGTTCCGCGCCGTAATGGAAGCCGAGCCCGCCGGTAAAGAGGCCGTAGCCGTACGCGTTTTGGACAACGTGCCCCGGCCGGATCCCGATCGCTGCCATCACTCGGGCGATCATCTCAGCCCACAAGTCGATGTCGCGCCGGGTGTAGCCCACAACGGTGGG
Organism: Ardenticatenaceae bacterium; assembly: GCA_027493995.1. Taxonomy (GTDB): domain Bacteria; phylum Chloroflexota; class Anaerolineae; order Ardenticatenales; family Ardenticatenaceae; genus DOUV01. Next base: position 1,456,054 of record JAOSJS010000001.1, read on the forward strand.
CTTGCCGGTGGTGCCCGAGGAGGCGTGCACGCGGACCACCTCGTCCATCGGCACTGCGAACATGCCGAAGGGGTAGTTGTCGCGCAGGTCGCTCTTGAGCGTGAACGGAAGTTTGGGGAGATCGTCAATCGAGCGAACATCGTCGGGATGCACGCCAGCCTCGTCGAACTTACGGCGGTAGAACGGAACGCGTTCGTAGGCGCGGCGAACACCAGCCACCAGACGTTCGCTTTGCAGGGCGCGCAGCTGATCGCGCGGCATGGACTCGTGCTCGCGGTCCCGGATGTAGGGCTCAAGCCTGAGTTTCGCCATGGGGATCCTCCTCTAGCAAATAGCAAGTCGCAAGGATAGCAAAGATGGCAAGGGGAGCAAGGGCAGGGTGTATGCCCTGCTGGCGCATTGCAAAGGCACTTGTGCCACCTTTCCGGCCTATCACCTTTGCTACCTTGACAGAAAACACAGTCCCAGGGTGCGGAGCTTCCGCACCTATCGATAGCCTCACGCTTCCCGTTTCACCCGCCCCAGATAGCTCTGCTGCACCTGCGGGTTGGCGTGGAGCGCCCTGGCCACCCCGCTGAGAACGATCATGCCGGTCTCGAGCACGTAGCCCCGGTCGGCGACCCGCAGAGCAGCGCGAGCATTCTGCTCCACCAGAAGGATCGTCACCCCGCGGTCGCGGAGCTCACCGATGACACGGAAGAGCTCGCGCACCAAGAGTGGCGCCAGGCCCAGTGAGGGCTCGTCGAGCAGCAGCAGGCGCGGGCGCGCCATCAGCGCCCGCCCGATAGCCAGCATCTGTTGTTCCCCGCCGGAGAGTGTCCCGGCCAACTGTGGCCGCCGCTCGGCCAGGCGTGGGAAGAGATCGAAGACGAAGTCGAGGTCGCGCTGGAGTTCGTGCTTGCCACTGCGCCGCCGGGTGAAGGCGCCAAGCATTAGATTGTCCCAGACACTCAGGGCACCAAAGATTTGGCGGTGTTCGGGAACGTGGCTGAGTCCAATCCCGACGAGCGCCTCGGCCGGCTGAGAGGTGATGTCACGACCATCAAAGTACACCCGGCCAGAGCGAGCCGGAAGCAGCCCGCTGATCACCCGCAGAAGCGTCGTCTTGCCGGCCCCGTTCGGCCCGATGAGCGTCACGATCTCGCCGGCGTCCACCTGCAGCGAGATACCGTGCAGGGCCACAATATGACCGTATCCGGCATCGATCTTTTCAACTTCCAAGAGGGCCATACTCACTCACCAGCTCTCAGGCGAAGCTCGTCGTTTCATCCCCAAGGTAGGCGGCAATCACGTGCGGGTCTTGCTGGACCTCGGCCGGCGGGCCATCGGCGATCTTCTCACCGTAGTCGAGCACCATCACCTCGTCCACCAGGTCCATGACCAGCGCGATGTCGTGCTCGACCAGCAGGATCGTGATTCCCATCTCGTCCCGAATCCGGCGTAGGAGCGCGTCAAGCGCCATCCGCTCAGCCGCGTTCAGGCCGGCAGCCGGCTCGTCGAGCAGGAGCAGCCGCGGCTCGGTGGCCAGGGCGCGCGCAATCTCGAGGGTGCGCTGCTGGCCGAAGGGCAGGCTGGTGGCTTCGTCGGCGGCGCGCTCGGCCAACCCCACCATCTCGAGGAGTGCGCGGGCCCGGACGCGGACGGCGGCCTCTTCGCGGGCGACAGGCGGCAGGCGGAGGGCGGCTGCCAGCATGCCATGGCGCGTCTGCACATGCCGGCCGACCATGACGTTCTCCAGCACGGTCATGTTCGCAAAGAGTTCGATATTCTGGAAGGTGCGGGCGATACCGGCCCAGGCAACCTGGTGAGGTGGCCGGCCTTGAATCGGCCGGCCCGCGAGCAGAATCTCACCCGACGTGGGGGGCAAGACGCCGCTGACCAGGTTGAAGAGCGTGGTTTTGCCCGCGCCGTTGGGGCCAATCAGGCCTTTGATCTGCTGCTGCTGCACCTGGAACGAGACCTTGTTGACCGCGGTCAGGCCGCCAAACCGCCGCGTCAGGTTGCGCACGTCCAGCAGCACCTCTACACTCACAGGCTCTCTCCCGTCCGTTGGGCAACCGCCGTCTCTGAGCGTTCTTTAGCAGGCGCGAAGCGCTGCAAGCCCCTCATCACCGTGACGCCCACACCCTCGGGCATAAAGATCATCACCACCATCAGAATGAGACCAAAGGCGACGATTTCGATCTCACCGCCGCTCCGCCCGAGCAGATGCGGCAAGACGGCTTGAATGACTTGCGCCAGTGCGGTGATAATCGCAGCCCCAAAGACAGCGCCCCACACACTGGCCAATCCGCCGACGACAGCCATCACGACGAGCTCGATGGAGAGCTGAAAGCCAAAGGGCGCCGGGTTGACGAAGGTCAGGTAGTGCGCATAGAGGCTTCCGGCCAGGGAGGCGTAAAGGGCACTCAGGGTGAAGACCAACACCTTGGAGCGCGCTGTGTCCACCCCCAGCGTCTCCGCGGCGACCTCGCTGGCATGTAAGGCGCGCAAGGCGCGACCGGGGCGTGAGTTGACGATGTTGAGGCTTACAACGAGGATCGCCAGGGTGGCTGTCCAGACGACGTAGTAATACTCAACGTCGCGGTTGAAGGTGAACCCGGCCACACTGAGATAGGGAATCCCGCTCAGGCCGGAGGGGCCGCCCGTCAACTGAATCAGTTCGTTAAAGGCGATGTAGAGGATCAACCCCAGGGCGAGCGTGGCCATCGCCAGGTAGTGGCCTTTCAGCCGCAGAATCGGTCCGCTGACGACGAAGGCAAACGCCGTCGTCAAGAACGCCGCCGCGACCAGTGCCAGCCAGGGATTGATCCCGTAGGTGGCGGTCAGGATCGCGCTGATGTAGGCGCCCAGACCGTAGAAGCCGGCATGGCCGAGCGAGATCTGCCCGGCGTAGCCCATCAGGAGCGCCAGCCCGATGGTCAGGATGGCGTGCAGGCCGATGAAAATGAGAATGCTCAGCAAATACGGGCTGCGAACGGCGAGCGGCAGGGCCGCAACGACCAGAATGAAGGCCAGCAATCCCAGGGTCTCGCGTGATAGTCGGCTCATCGCTGCAATCCTCGCTCGATTCGGCCCAGGAGGCCGAGGGGCCGCACGAGCAGCACGATAAGCAACACAAAGAAGGCGATGGCGTCCTTGAAGCCGGATGAGATGAGGCCGGCCCCGAGCGCCTCGAGCACACCCAGTAACAGCCCACCGGCCACCGCCGCCGGCGCGCTCACCAACCCACCCATAATCGCCGCCGCGAAGCCTTTGAGGCCTACCAACAGGCCCATATCGTAGGTGGCAGCGCCCACCGGCGTAATCACGATGCCCGCAATCGCGCCCAGGGCGCCGGCAACGGCGAAGGCAAGCATAGCAATACGCTCGACCTTGATGCCCATCAGGCGGGCCGCAATGGGGTTCAACGCACAGGCGCGCACCGCCTTGCCGTAGAGCGTCCGCTCGAAGAAGAGATAGAGCAGCAGGACGACGATGATGGTGGTGGCGACGATCCAGGGAGTCGGGCGGCGGATGATCGCCCCGGCGATCCTATACGGTCGGCCGCGCCAGAGAGAGAGTGCGTAGGGGTTGGTGCCCCACAGGATCAGGCCGATGCCCCGGAGCGTGATCGCGGCCCCGACCGTGATGATGATCAGCGTGACCACGCTGGCGCGGCGCGCCGGGCGAAGGGCCAGGGTATGAAGCAGCGCTCCCAGCCCGGCGACCACGAGAACCGAGGTGACAAATCCCACTGGCATCGGCCAGCCCCAACCGGTCAACGTCACCATTGTCAGCGCACCGACCATCACGAACTCGCCCTGGGCAAAGTTGATGATCCCGGTCACACTGTAGATCAGGACAAACCCAAGCGCGACCAGGGCATAGATCGAGCCCGTTGCAATGCCCGAGACGACGAGTTGTAGGATCTGCTGAGAATTCATGAATTCAGAGCCTTCGCCAGAAATTTCTGGAAACAGGGCTGGACCGTGGGAACCAACCGTGCGATGCGTGATGCGTGACGTGGTGGCCGAGTTCGAGTTCGCCGCCAGCTTCTGGGTTTCCAACTGAGGAGCATAAGGCGGCTTTCTGTGAGGCGTTCACCCTGCCGAGAGCGCCCCAGGAGCAGCGTCGCGCCTGGGTGCGCGGATTCGACATCCGGCCGGACCGGCCCATCAGGCACGAACGGATCCCGTTGGGGACTGCGTCGCCTGAGAAGCCGCCGGGCATCTCGCCCATGCGGAGCGCCATTGTCACGCACCACGCATCATGGATTGCGTACTACTTCACCGGAACCCACTCCCCGTTCTCGATGCGGATCAGGGCCAGGGCATCTTTGGTCAGGCCCATGTGGTCGCTGGGCGAGAGGTTGAAGACCCCAGTAATGCCGACGAAATCCTTGATCTGCTCGAGCTGATCGCGGATGCCGGCGCGGTCGGGGCCGGCCTGCTCCATCGCCTTGACCGCCATCCAGATGCCATCCCAGGCGTGACCGCCGAAGGTGCTGGGCGTCTGCCCGAATTGGCCCTCGTAGTCGCTCTTGTACTGCAGCAAGACCGCCTTCTGCGGATCGCTGTCGGGCAGCTGCTCGGCCACCAACAGCTTGCCAGCCGGGAAAACGGTCCCCTCGGCCGCCTCGGACGTGGCGATATCGATGAAGGCCTGGTTGCCGATCCCGTGGCTCTGCAGGATCGGGATCTCCATCCCCAACTCGAAGGCGTTCTTGTTCACCAGCGCCGCCGAGGGCGGAATGCTCCAGACCAGAATCGCGTCCGCCCCGCTGCCCTGGATCTTGGTCAACTGCGCGCTCATGTCGGTGTCCTGTGCCCCGAAGCGCTCGTCGGCCACCACCGCCAGCCCGGCCGCCTTGGCCGCCTGCATGAACTCCGCCCGGCCCCCGTCGCCGTAGCCGGTCGAGACGCTCATGAAGGCAATCTTGCCCCAACCTTGCGTCTGAATGTACTCCACCAGCCGGTCCACTACCAACCGGTCGGTTTGCGGCGTCTTGAACACCCACTTCCGCTCCGCCACCGGCTCGATGATCTGCACGCTCGCCGCCAGGCTGATTAGCGGTACCTCCGCCTGCTGCACCGTGTCGATGATCGCCATGCTCGTCCCGCTCTGGGTCGGCCCCACGATCACCGGCACCTGGTCCTCCTCGATCAGCCGTTTGGTCGCCAACACCGTCTTGGTCTCGTCCGACTCCGTATCGTAGACGATTACCTTCAGCGGGTGCTGCTTGCCGTCCGGCCCCGTCACGCCTCCCTTGGCGTTGATCTGCTCCTCCAACATCTTGACCGTGTTGGCTTCTGGCACCCCCAAACTCGAGGCCGGCCCGGTCTCCGCCACGATCACCCCGATCCTGTAGGGCTCTGCTTCGGGACTGCTCGGCACGGGAGTTGCTTCCGGTGCCTTGGTCGGCTCAGACGCCTTCGTTGGCTCGGGCGCCTTCGTCGGCTCCGGCACGGCGGTGACGGCCGGGGCCTGGGTAGGGGCCGGGGCCGGCGTTGCCGTCTGGCCGCAGGCGACCAGCAGACCGGCCAGCATCACCATCAGGAACAGTAGCAGGGTCAGTCGTCTCATCTGTCTCCTCCTTCGTGGGGTTATAGAGGTAGATACCTCCACGGGACCATGGGCGGACGGCTTACCTGACGGGTCGAACCGGATTCTGGAGTGAGAACCGCCGGCGGCGCGGCCCTCCTCAACCCAGATCGCGAAGCTTGTAGCGTTGAATCTTGCCGGTCGCCGTTTTTGGCAGCTGCTCGACGAAGACAATCCAGCGCGGATACTTGTAGACTGCGATGCGCTCTTTGACGTAGCCGATCAACTCCCGGCGCAGCGAATCCGTCCCTTCATACTCCGATCGCAGGACGACGTAGGCCTTCGGCTTGATGAGGCCCTCGTCGTCTTCGGCGCCAACCACCCCGCATTCGAGCACGGCCGGATGGCTCATCAAGGTGTTTTCCACTTCTACCGGACTGACCCAGATACCGCCGGCCTTGAGCATATCGTCCGAGCGGCCCTGGTAGTGAAAGTAACCGTCCTCATCCTGGAGGTACTTGTCGCCGGTCCGAATCCAGCGCCCGATGATCGTATCTTTCGTTTTCTCGTGTTTGTTCCAGTAGGCGGCGCAAATCGAGTCGCCGGAGATGAGCAGGTCGCCCACCTCGCCGCGCGGGACATCGTTGCCAGCTTCGTCCACGATACGTGCCTCGTAGCCGGGCACGAGCGTTCCACTGGCACCGGGCCGGACGACACCCCCTCGGTTAGAGATGAAGATGTGCAGGATCTCGGTCGAGCCGATCCCATCCAGAATCTCGCTGCCCCAGCGCTCCTTCCAGCGCTCGAACAGAGCCGGGGGGAGGGCCTCACCTGCGGAGACGCCGTAGCGTACGCTGCTCAGGTCGTACTCGCGCGTCTCCTCTTCGGGTAACGCCAGCAACGCCGCATAGGCGGTCGGCACGCCGAAGAAGAGCGTGGCCTTGGAGTCGGTCGCGATCCTGTAGAAGGTGTGCGGGTCGGGCTTGCCCGGGTAGAGGATCGTGGTGGCGCCCACATAGAAGGGAAAGTAGAGGGCATTGCCCAGCCCGTAGGCGAAGAAGAGCTTGGCAATCGAGAAGGTGCGGTCGTTCTCGTTGATGTCGAGCACGCCTCGGGCATAGTTCTCCGCGCAGATCAGCATATCATGCTGGAGGTGGATGGCGCCTTTCGGGAAACCGGTGGTGCCCGACGAGTAGAGCCAGAAGCAGGCATCATCTTTGCTCAGCTCGAGTGGCTCGAGCCGGTCGGAGGCCTGGGTGAGCAGCAGCTCAAAGTTGTGGACGCTGATGTCCAACGGGACATCGTCGAGTTGAGCGTCGCCGACGACGACCAGGTGGCGCAGGAAGTGGAGGTTCTTCAGAACCGGTGCCACCAGCGGAACGAGCGGGGCACTGACAATCGCGACGCGGGCGCGACTGTCGTTGAGGAAATATTCATAATCGGGGGGCTTCATCAGGGTGTTGGTCGGGATCGGCACAGCGCCGATCTTGATCGCGCCGAAGAAACTGGCAACGAAGGCTGGGGAGTCGAGCAGGAGGCAGAGGACACGCTCCTCAGGACGCGTGTCGAGTGTGTCACGGAGAGCGTTGCCCACGCGGTTGACCATCGCCTGGATCTGCGCGTAGGTGTACTCGCGGCCATCCGCCGTGTCAATCACGGCGACCTTGTCACCGCGCCCCTCGCGAACGTTGCGGTCCACAAAAATGCCGGCGGCGTTCATACGCTCGGGAATCTCCAACATGGGAGCAAACCTCCTATGGAGTAAGCCAGGACGGCCCTGTGCACAAGCGCTTGAATGAAACCGGAAAGACGCCCAGGCTGCAAAGGTCGAAAATCGGCGGCGAAAAAAAGCTCAACCTTTGCGCCTGGACTGCCTCTGCGCCCCATCGTTGGCTCCGCATGGCAAGGCTCAGGCTTATTTGAAAGGGTCTGTCGAACTACGGCTCTCCGAACAAGCGCAAGGCATTCTCGCGCAGAATCAGGCGTTTGATCTCAGCATCGAGGGGCACATCCATGAACGCTTCTACGTTCTCGCGAATCCCAGGCACCCCGGGACCCGGCCAATCGGACCCAAAAATGGCCTTCTCGGCCACGCGTGGCAGCCAGGGGAAGTAGTCGAGCAGGCGCGTGGGTGGAACGCTCGAGATATCGAGCCACATATTCTTGTGCCGGCGCAGCAAGAAGTAGGCGGTCTCCATCCAGATCGGCCGGCCGCCGTGCGCCAGGATGATCTGAAGGTCGGGGAAATCGAGCGCGACATCATCGAGCGCCATCGGATCGGCATATTTGTTGCGCGCGCCCGGGAAAACACTCGTCCCAGTATGGATCATAACCGGGACGTGGTACGCCTGGGCTGTGGCGTAGATCGTGGCCAGCGTCTCGATGCCGCCGCGATCACGGTAGGCGTTGGCGTGGACGAGTTGATGCGGGGGATGAATCTTCACCACCTTGATGGCCAGTTGGCCCAGGATGTACTCCATCCGCTGGTCGGCATCAACCGGATCGCGTGGGTCGATGCTTCCGAAGGGAATGATCCGCTCGGGCGCCGCGGCGGCGTAGGCAGCCGAGAATTCATTGACCCCCTTCTCTCGAAACCCCATCACCTCGGGCGCGACATAGTTGACGATCCCGACCTTCTCGATACCGTTGGCATCCATGTAGGCGATCAGGCGCTCCGGGCCATGCTCTGGGTCCATGTACGCCAGGGGATCGCCCATACCGCTCTGGCGGCGCGTGCGCAGAGCGGCCAGCGCCCCCGGTTTCACCATCTCCCAGGGCTGGATATGAACGTGAGCGTCGATGATTGGGTAGTCGGGGAGCATCTGCATCTCCGACGATAAAAATTGGAGATGAGAGATTACCCGCTGGTTGCCCGGCGGACCAGCGTAATCAAACGCTTCAATCTCCCATCTGGCATCTCACAAGCGGCAGCAACGAACTTGAAGGTCAGGTGCGCATTCAGGGTCTAGCTCGCCGGCCAAGAAGTCAGACTTCCGAAGTCTGGTCGGGACCGTGCTGGCCCACAGCGCGCTCCGACGACGGTGAGAGAGGCGGGCCCCTGCCGCGAACAAGACGTCGGAAGTCTGTTCCCTCCCTCCGCGGGATTCCTTGACCGGTGCGCTAGCGGGTCCAAAAGCCTTCCGGATCGTACTCGCGGATGAACCGCAACTCATCGGCAGTGGGTGCTTCCGTCTCGCGAACATCTGCGGCAACTTTGAGATCCCAGCCGGTGTTGGCCTTGACCTCTTCGACCGACGAACCGGGATGGTAGCTGGCCAGGTAGGCCTCACCCGTTTCGTCGAAGCGCAGGATGGCCAGGGTGGTAATGAGAGCGCTGGGTCCACCCCGCGGGAGGCCTGCCGTCGCGCGCCAGCCCTTGCCCGTGCCGTAGCCCGGAGAGGTGATGTAATCCACGCGCTCGACAAAGCGACGCTTCTCGTGGGCCATGATGATCGCCAGTCGCTTCGCCAGCGAGGCGATATCGGCGCCACCCCCACTGCCCGGCAAACGCGTGGCCGGCTTGCGGGAGTCGGGACCGATGGCGGTGGTGTTTAGATTGCCGTACCGGTCAATCTGCGCGCCCCCAATGAAGCCGAGATCGATCCAGCCGGTCGCCATCAGTCCCATGACATTGCTGAGCGTGGTTGCCCAGGTTGCCCCAATGACGTTGGGCGGATCAGCCATCGTGTAGAGCAGCTCGCGCGATGGGGTGTCGCGCACCAGACCGCACTCGAACAGCCCAACCGCGTTGGGCGCGTGTAGCGATTTGGCGACCGCGAAGGCGATCAGCGGGAGGCGCATCCCCACGAAAACGATCTCCCCATCTTTGATCTCGCGCGCGGCGGCGGCGACCATCAGTTCTTGTTGCGTATAGTTCATGAGAATCTCTGGTCGAGAAACGGGATGGGCGATCGGCGAATAGAGATCAGAGATTTTGAGCCCCTTGTGACACTCCCCCGGTTACGCCCTGCGGGGCGTCCCCAGGCGAGATCGCCTCGCTTGGGCGTCCCCCACGGGGGAGAAACCGGGGGCTTCTTGAGGCGACTGCCCTACCCCGCGGGGTACCCCTACCCCGCGGGGTACCCCCAAGCGAGACCGTCTCGTAGGGGATTCCCCCGTAGGGGACAAGCGAGACCGTCTCGTAGGGGATTCCCCCGTAGGGGACAAGCGAGACCGTCTCGTAGGGGAAGCCCTGAGGGGTTCCCCCGAGCGTCGAGGTGGACGCTCGGGCAGCCCTCCCGGGGGCTCCCCCGTAGGGGACAAGCTACGTGCGCCGTGTCCGGGCGAACTACCCGGCTCCTGCCGGGATACCTTGAGAGGATACACAAATTGGCAAGCGTTCGGTACGCTTCGACCGGGAGTCATCACGCCGTCGCGCCCCAGGGCAAGGATATTGGGTGCGCCGATCGCATCACGTGGCGCGACCGCCTTGCACTTGCACTTGAACACGCGACCGCTCTTGCTCCGCTCGCCGCAGCCGGGACACGTCTGCGACGAATAGGCTTCCGAGACGACGATGGCCCCCACCGTCTTATAGTCCAGTTGGTTAATGAGCTTCGCGTTGCATGCTTGGCTCACCTGTTGCGCTTGCTTGCGCCCAATCCGTTGGGCCGCACCATTGAACGGCTTGCCAACATAGCAGGTCGCGTTCGAAAAGGCCTCGGCCACCTTGCGCGTCGCCTTGTGGCAAATGTCCCGCATGCGACGCTTGGCCTTATCGAGCGTCTTGTGCTTGCGTCGTTGCAGTCGCTTCCAGCGGCGCGAGCCCTCGACCAGACCGCTCTGCTTCGCCTGGATGCTGGCAAACCGCTTGTTGCGCCATTGTACCGTCGCTTTGGCCTCACGCCCGCTGATCAAGATGGCTCGCTTGCCATCGGTGGCAGTAATCAGAGTATTGACACCGAGGTCTACGCCAATGACCGTCTGTTGCGGCCTTGGCTCGTCTGGTACCTCGCACACAAGCAAGACCCTGCCATAGCAGAGCCGAACTTCCATCAACCGACCGGGCAGCCTGATGGCAGCGGGAATCCGAATCCGTAATGTCCCGCTCTGACCGTTGGAAAGAACCAAACGGCCATCTCGAATCCGGGCATCCTGGTTCGTGTACACCACGTCCCGGTAGCATGGCTTGCGCCAGGGATAGCGCGCCTCAGTGTCACCGTTCTTGCGAAGCTGGCGGGTGGCGTTTACGGCCTCGCAAAACTCGACGATAATTTGCTGCGCCGACTGCGCGCTCAGATTCGGATACTTGCGCCTGGCCCACTTCTGCCAACGCCCCTTGGACGGCCACTTCCAGTTGAGCCGTCGAATGCGGTGATGGCGTTCGACTAGATCGGCCCATAGTCGGGCGGCCTCCTTACGGGCTTGCGTGAAGGTTTGCCACTGAGTATTCGATTGAGGAAGCCAGTCAATTTTTATCGTGCGATAGATCATGGCAAGGAGTATCGCATATACATGCGACAGAGACAACATCGCTCCTGCCTTGATTTCGCCTTGCGCGCGATTCACGACCGGGCTTTTGCAAGTTTCCGATTTAACCTGACAATCGCTGTCCGGAGCCGGGCGATTGAAATCACGGCTGGGGGCCGGTGGCCGGGCGTGCCCCTGCGGGCACGCAGTGTGTCAGAGAAGATTGGGAAAGGGCAAGAGCGGGTTAAGAACGATCGCAACTGTGCTCGGAAGGGCCACAATCCAGTCGGCTTCAGCCGACTTTGGCTCTCAGCCCTGGAATTCATTCCAGGGGAGCCGGGCGATTGAAATCGCGGCTGAGGGCCAGTGACCGGGCATGCCCCTGCGGGCACACTGTTTGTCGAATTAATTTGGAAAGGTGCAACAGCCCGGTGCCCTCTCGCGCGTTTCCTGCAGAATTTCTTGATGATATGGCAAGGGCGCTCGGCAAGACAATGAGCCTTACAGCTGGAAACCTGGAAGGTTTTAACCGGATGTTGCGATTTTCGAGATTGATAGGCTCGTAACTCTTCCTTGGCTGTGACTGCCAGGAGCGCTACTCGCCCGCCGCCTCGGTCGCGCCATCACCCGTCTTGACGACCACCGCCTTGCTCTCCATGTAGTAGTCGAGGGCCTCGATCCCGTGCTCTTTGCCCAGGCCACTCTGTTTGACCCCCCCGAAGGGAAGCTCATCGTAGATCTTCTGCGGTGAGTTGATCCAGGTGTAACCGGCCTCGAGCTTCTCAGCGGCTCGCATCGCCCGATCGAGATCACGCGTCCAAATCGAGGAGCCGAGACCGTAGATGCTTGAGTTGGCCAGGCGGATGGCCTCGTCGAGATCGCGCACCCGCCAGACCGGCAGCACCGGGCCGAAGGTCTCCTCAGTGTGGACCCGGCTCCCGAAAGGCGCGTCGGTCAGGATCGTGGGCAGATAGTAATTGCCGCCGGTGAACGGCTCCCCCGCCGGCCGCTGCCCCCCGAAGCGAACGGTGGCACCCCGATCGAGTGCATCGGCCACCTGGGACTCGATCTCGGCGCGCTGGTCCTGGGAGTGCATCGGGCCGATGATCGTGCCTTTGACGTCGCCCGGCCCAAGGCGGAGTTTCTGAACCTTCGCCAGCAGCTTATCCAAGACCTCCTCGTAGACCGGCTCGAAAACGTAGACACGCTTGACCGCCAGGCAAGCCTGGCCGCAGTTGAAGAAGCGGCCGACGCTGGTGGCGCTGACGGCCGCATCGAGATCGGCGTCGTCACAGATGATGAGCGGGTCGCTGCCGCCGAGCTCGAGGGTCACATGCTTGATCGTCTTCGCCGCAGTGGCCATCACCTGGCGGCCGGTCGGGGTCGAGCCGGTGAAGCCGACCTTGCGGATCACCGGGTGCTCGATGATTGCCTGGCCTACCTCGCCGCCTGGCCCGGTGACCGCGTTGAGGACCCCCGCAGGCAGCCCGGCCTCAAACATGAGCTCGATTACCCGGATATCTGTCAGGGGGGTCGTGCCGGCGGGTTTGACGATGACGGTGTTACCCGCCACTAAGGCGGGCGCAATCTTGTTTCCCATCAGCGAGACGGGGAAATTCCAGGGCACGATAGCGCCAACCACGCCAAGCGGTCGCTTGACGATGATGCCGAAGGCGCCTGTGTCGAGGTTGGGAACATAGCCGCCTCGCAGGTTCTTGGCCAGGCCGGCGTAGTGCTCCAAGGTGTGCAGGTAGCGGCGAATCTCGAGATGAGCCTCGCGCAGCGGCTTGCCCTGCTCCCTGGTGAGCAGGCGCGCGAGCTCATCCTCGTGATCGCTGAGGTGCTCGATGGCCTTGTAAAGAAGCGCACCGCGTGTGGCGGCGGGGGTCTCCCACCATCGGTCGAAGGCCGCCTGAGCGGCCTCCACCGCACGGTTCACATCCTCGCGACTGCCCCGCGGCACCATGTCCACCACCTGGCCGGTCGCCGGGTTGAGAACGGCGTCACGCTCCCCGCTGAGGGCTTCGACAGACCGCCCACCGATGAACATCTTGGCCATGGTTTCCGTCTACTCCTGAGCCGTCTCGAATTGGAGCCCAGAGAGCGGCTCCACAACCACAGGCATACTCCATGCCAGAATCTCGATCCCAACAACCTGGCCTTCTGTGTTCGGCCAGGGTTTGCTTGGGGCGGTTTGTGCCTCACAGGGTGACACCCATTCGCGCGTGATAGGTATCACCTGTAGGCGTGGAAGCCCACCTGCTGCAGGACACTGTTGGCGAATTGGTGCGAGCGGCAAGGTCCTGTTTGTAGTGCGCGCTTTAGCGCGCTAAAGCGCGCACTACGAGCTCTTCGTCCGCCCTGGAAGCGATTTTCGCCAACAGGATCGCTTTAGCCGTGGGTAACCGACTCTGGAGCGCATCCTTCTCTTTCCCCACCTTTTTCACACTGTCCCTCATATGTCCGTTGAGGCCCCTGCTCCAACTTGATACCCTGCGACCTTCCAACCTTGCACTTAATACCCATAATCAATAGACGCGGCCAGAGCCGGATGCTTCTTTTGAAGACTCTGCCAGGTGTCTCCTGCAAGATGTTCCAGATAGGCCGTGCGGTTCGGCAGGCTGTAGACCCACTCCTGGGCCCACTGCTCGAAACCATCGTGCGAGCGGGTGGCGGCGTGGTAGTCGTGGTAGAAGGCGTGGTGCCGGTTGTAATAGCCTTGCACCGGCGAAGGATGGGCACCGCCCGGCTCGTGGACCACGGCGCTGACCTTGAAGGCGGGAATGAAGATGCGGTTGGGATCGCTCAGGATGACCTCGCGGCGCACAATCTCTTCAGCCACCAGGATGACCTGCCGCGCTGCCAGGGAGGCATCCTCGGTGATCCCCAGAGTCCCCCAGAGGTGCGCGTTGCCGGTCTCGTCGGCGCGTTGCACGTGCACGACCGCGACGTCGGGCCGCAGCGCGCGGACCAGCAGGAGTGGCTCGCCGTGCTCGTTGAGCGGGTTGGTGATCTCGATCAGGTCGGGGTTCGTGTGAGGCAGGTCGCTGCCCAAGAGGGAACGCGTGGGGATGAAAGGCGCGCCCAGGGCGGCCGCTTTCAACGCCAACGACATACTGAAATTCGAGTGATCGCGGGTGCTGAGTGAGCGAGGAATGCCTTTCTCGACTGCGCGACGGAGGCCGTGGGCTAACCCGGCGCTGACGTTCCCAACCCAGGCTGCAATCACCTCAGCCACGCACCCGGCGCTGATGAGTTGGTCGAAGAGCATGTCGGAGATCGGACCAATCAGCGTCAGGTCGCGACGGCGTTGGCGGATGATCTCGTGACCGGCAGCGAAGGGAATGTTGCCCTCCAGCGCCAGGCCTATCGCCACGGAACTGCCGTTTGGAACCAGGCGCTCGACGGCCTCGGTCATGGTGATCAGCTTGGATTGGCTCGCTGCCATCGCACCATCCTGCACATCTTTGTTCGCTCGCAAAGTCCACCTGGAGCCCCGGTCAAGGCGTCAGACTCCTGAAGTCTCGGAAGACCCTTCGGCAGGCTCAGGGCAGGCTTTCGGAAGTCTCCGGATGGTCTAGCGCGCCGGTCACGGCGTGGTCCGCTGCCCACCGATATCCCACCCGTCGGCGTCGGCGAACACCCTGCGGGGTGATCCCCGGCGTGAGCCCCTGAGGGGGCTGCCCAAGCGTCCACGTGGACGCTACGGGAGCCCCCCGCGGGGGATCCCCAAGCGAGAACGCCCGGTAGGGGGATCCCCGGTAGGGGAGCCCCACAGGGCACGTCTCGCTTGGGTGGACCCCGCGGGGTCGGCCGACGCCCGGCCGCAGGCCCCCAGCCGCGACTTCAGTCACGGCGTGGTCGCTGCCCACCGATATCCCACCCGTCGGCGTCGGCGAACACCCTGCGGGGTGATCCCCGGCGTGATCGTCTCGCTTGGGTGGACCCCGCGGGGTCGGCCGACGCCCGGCCGCAGGCCCCCAGCCGCGACTTCAGTCGCCCGGCTCTCGCCCGGCACCAGGCCGCCGTGACCGATGTTCTCGTCTCGCTTGAGCCAATAATACGCGACTGCGCGACGCTTGGCAAGTTCGACCTGGCGGGCTCGTGTTCGTTATAACGAACAAATTCAGGGATTGAACCGCCGCGCCTGCCGGGGGCATTGCAGCATGCCGGGGGTGCCCGGCGTTCGGACAGCGAGGAGACACAACAGAACTCTCACTGGCGACCCCCAAAGTGTACCCCCAAGTCGTCTCCCGCCAAAGGGAAACTCTTGCTCCTCCGTGCGCCGCGCAAGCACCCTACACTTTGTACAACACATCCATGTACCGTTTGAGCATGTCACCCACGACCCCGCGCAGCGGCAGCGTCGCGGCCATCCCGTACACAGGAGCCATCCTCCCCTTCTCGTCGGGATTCAGCCTGACATCCTCGACAGCCGCTTTCAAATCCTCGATGAATCTCTCCGCAACACCCGGGCGCGTATGCCGCAGGGTCACACAGAGGTGGACAGCAGGCGGGCGGTGCAGGCCGTTCAAGTTCCACTGTCTCGTGCTCATGGCATCCATAATCTTATAGATGTCCAGTTCCTGGGAGGCGAACGCGATCACCCAGAGCGGATCCCCGAGCACGTGGAGGTCGGGGATCTTCTCCATCTTCCGGCGAATGAACGCAGCCGTCTCCAGAATTCGCTTCGTGGCCTCCAGATACCCCTGCTCTCCCAGAGACACCATCGCTGCCCAGGCGGTGGCGCTCAGCGCGCCGGGCCGGCTCCCGGCGAAGGTTGGAGAGAAGTACAGACCACCGGGCCAATCAGTGATCGTGTAGTACTGGTAGTGCCGCAGTTCGAACCCACGATACAGAACGACCGAGGTGCCCTTGGCAGCATACCCGAATTTGTGCGTATCGGCTGAGATGGAGGTCACACCGGGCAGGTTGAAATCGAAGGCTGAGACCGGATAGCCCAGCTTTCTGGCCCAAGGGAGTACAAAGCCACCCAGACAGGCATCCGTGTGAAACCCAATGCCCTGCTCCCGCGCCAGTTCGGACAGCGCCCCGATGGGATCAATGATGCCGTGGGGAAACGACGGCGCCGATCCCACGATGACGATGGTATTTCTCGTGATTGCCCTCCTGGTTGCTGCCACATCGGCGGCATAATCGGCGCCGACGGGGACCCGGATCAGCTTGATGCTGAAATACTGGGCCGCTTTGTCAAAGGCGGCATGGGCCGTGGAAGGAACGATCATTTCGGGTTTGGTGATCTGTTTCTTCTCCCTCGCCCAGTCTCGATAGGCCTTCATCGCCAGGAGGATACTTTCCGTCCCACCTGACGAAACGACCCCGCAAATCTCATTCTCCGGGCCGCCACCGGCCTCACCGGCGCCGAGCATGTTGGCCGTCATTGCCACGATTTCGGCCTCGAATTTCGTGATACTCGGCCACAGGTCGGAATGGAGCGGGTTGCTTTGTGAATGAAGGGCATACACCTGGTTGAGGAAATCGATGTGGTCGTCGTCGCCGTGGTACACCGCACCCGACACGAAGCCCTCTTTCCAGCGCGCCTCCTCAAGAGATTTGAACGCCGCCATCTCCCGCAGAATCATTGCCCGGTCGCGGCCGACCTCCGGGAGACGGGAGACATTGACAAAACCATCCTTGTAGGGCCTCAGGGAACTCTCCAACTCGTGCATCAGCCCATCGTATTCTTTTTGCAGCCGCGCCTTGACGAACGGGATGGATGTGACCCGTGCCTCCACCATCCCCATGAGGCGTGGATCCACCCGCCCAAGTCGAGCCTGAATCATCTTCACGAGATCCATCACTTCCTCCCGACCGGTCTGCCAAAGTTGGCCCGAGCATCCCGCAGGGCTACACCGCCCGGTTCAGTCGCGCGTAGATCCCCCGGTTCTTCTTGTAGAGATTCACGAATTCCTTGAACAATTCATCGTAGATCTCACGGTTCTCCGGATTGGGTTCGTAGGTGTTGGCGATTTGAACCTGCTCGCGGATCTCATCGAGCGTGATGTACCCCAGCGCCGTGGACGCCAGCAATGCCGCCCCGCGGGCATTGGCCCAGATCGGCGCCTTCACCTGCCGGATGGTTCGATCAAGAACATCGGCATGAATCTGGCACCAGAGATTCGAATTCGCTCCGCCGCCGATCATATTGATTGGGTCCAACCGCCGGCGGGCGAACCTCTCCACCGAACCAAGGAGCCACCTCGAGTTGTATGCCACACCCTCGAACACGGCCCTGATGAAATGCTCGCGCGTGGTTTTGAGAGATTGATTGAAGAATCCACCCCGGACAAAACGATCCTCGACCGGGGTTCGTTCTCCATAGAGCCAGGGCGTGAAGATCAGCTTGTCGCTCCCGGCAGGGACCCGCGCGGCAACCTCGTTGAAGTGGTCGTAGACATCGTGCGGCGGTGCTGCCGCCAACTCATCCCGGTGATACAGGATATTGTCCCGCAAGACGTCCAGGCAGACTCCCGCACATTCCTGCTCGTTGGCGATAAAGTATCTTCCCGGAATCGGCGAGGGGAGCGAAGCCATGTTGTGAAGGATATCTGTCTTCTTGAATGGAACGTGACAGGTCAGCCAGGACGAGGTCCCGATGTAGAGATGACCCTCGTAATCCCGCACGGCGCCCGCACCGATGGCTGCCGAGTGAACATCGGGCGTCCCCACCACGACCTGCACCTTCTCGTTCAGCCCCAACTCGGCGGCGACCTCCGGCTTGATCGGGCCGAGGATGTCGATGGCGCGCTGCAGGTCGGGCAGCTTCTCCCGCTCGAGCGCTACCATCTTGAGGAGCCGCTCGTCGTAGACAATCTGCGTGATGTTTCGGTTATCAGTCACCCAGTGCAGGGCGATCGAGTCGTATGAAGCGGCATACCTGCCGGTCAGGCGCAGGTTGAGGTAGTCTTTGGGCTCGAGGAATTTGTAGGTTTGCCTGTAGATCTCAGGCAACTCATTCCTGATATAGAGGATGTGGGCAATCGAATCCTTCCCGGAGTGTGCCGGAATCCCGCCCGTCAAGCGGAGCCAGATCAGCAGCTTTTCGATGCCGTAGCCCTCAACTGTGATCGGTCCGCCGGTCACGCGCTTCACGTAGCGGGCCCCGCGGGAGTCCATCCAGATGATGGCCTTCATCAGCGGGTATCCACCGCGATCAACCGCAACTGTACCCGACCATTGGGCCGTGCAACTGACCGCGACAATCTCGTCGATCGGAACGAGCCCGCTGCCCACCAATCTCCTGGTCGCATTTTTGATGCCATTCCACCAATCGTCCGGATGTTGCTCGGCCCCGCCATCCGGAAGGAGGAAGAGCGGCAGGGCTTCAATCTCGCAGCCGACAACGTCGCCGCGACTGGAAACCAAGGCGACCTTGAGGCCGGACGTACCGAGGTCTACGGCGAGGATGTACTTGTCCTGGTCGGCTGGCACGTTGCTTTGCTCTCCCTTGCCTGTGATCGGATACTGGCCTGCTCCGCTCGCTGGAAGATGGATGGTGGCCTGCGAGTGGGAAGCGCCGGCGAAGTGGTCACCAGCCGGTTCGTTTGTGGACCCATCGGAAGCGCAGACCTCGCAATGAGAGTCGTGGCCGCGTGCAGCCGAAGAACCCTCACCGCGATCGGTCGCGCGGCACCCATCCCGGACAACCTCGAAAGAGCACCGGTTGCGGAACGAAGGCGTCGGCTCTCTGCGTCAGCCGGCGACCCCGCGGTCTGTTATTCTAACTTGAAACCACCGAAGGACGCCAACAATCGTTTGTGAAGAGGAGGTGCCCGGCCCGGCGCCCGCGCCGCCAGACTTTCGCTTGTGAGTAGACCAAGAGTTGGTAAGAAATGCTTGCCGGCCGAGAGACAACGTTGCAGGTGTCGAAACCCGCGGTGAACCTTGAGCCGCTACTGGGCTTTTAGAGGATTGTCGGTGGACGCCCGCCTCACCAGAAGATAGCTCTGCTGATTTTCACGCCGGTGGGCTCATTCAATCTCCACGTACCTGAAGCAATCGACGGTGTGGTCGTTGACCATCCCAACGGCCTGCATGAACGCATAGCAGATGGTTGAGCCGACGAACTTGAAGCCGCGCCGCGTCAGGTCTTTGCTCAAGGCATCGGATTCCGGCGTCCGGACCGGGATCTCGTCCAGCGAGTGCCAGGCATTCTTCCTGGGCCGGCCACCCACGTACCGCCACAGATACGCATCGAAACTGCCGAACTCCTTTTGCACCTCGAGAAAGGCTTTGGCGTTCTGGATCGCGGCGGCGATCTTGAGTCGATTGCGAATGATCCCCGGATTGGCGAGTAATTGGTCTACTTTGCGCTGGTCGTACACTGCGATCGCGCGAGCGTCAAAGTTGTCGAAAGCCAACCGGTAGTTGGCGCGCTTCTTGAGAACAGTCTCCCAACTGAGCCCGGCCTGGGCGCCTTCCAGGATAAGGAACTCAAACAAGGCGCGATCGTCGTGCAACGGTACGCCCCACTCCTGGTCGTGGTAGGTCGTTGAAAGTTCGGTCGTCGCCCATTCGCAGCGTTTCATCTTGGTTCTCGCATTTCGAATCGCTTGAAGAATCGCGCGGCTTCCCAGCGCGCGTCGTCCGATCAGCAGTCGGCTCACCGGCCCACGGCGATCCCCACGCGCCGATTGCCTTCACTGTGAATTGGGGCCGGCTGTTGCTAGAGCCCCGGTCACGTCATTCCCGCGGGGGGGGACGAGACTTCCGAAGTCTTGTTCGCGGCAGGTGCCCGCCTCGATCCCCGTCGTCGGAGCGCGCTTTGCGCCAGCACGGTCCCTCCCAGACTTCGGAAGTCTGACGCCTTGACCGGCGCGCTAGTCACGGACATACCGCGGATATGTCTGCCTGGCCAACTCGGCTGTGTGGAGGTCAATCTCGACCGTCACGAACGGCTGTTCCCGCGAGGTGAGCCCGAGCACGGCCCCGTCCGGATCGACAACCCAGCCCTGCCCACCGAAATCCGTCGCCTGACCCGCAGCGCTGACACGGTTGGACGAGAGCGAGAAGGCGCCCGAGACAACCGCGCAGGCCCGCCCGCCAACGAGCCACTTGTCGACGGTCACGCTGCCCGTGGCGCGGGGCGTAACGATGATCTGAACCCCTTGCTGGCCGTAGGCCCGGGCACGCTCCAGAAACCAGAGTTCGGTACAAATCGCAAACCCAATCCGCGCCACGCCACTCTGAACCGGCGTGAAATCGCCCTCACCCCGGCCGTACCAGGAGGCCTCCCAATAGCCTTCTTCGTTGGGTAGGTAATACTTGGAATGGACGGCGCGGTATCCGAGCTCTTGATCCCAGATGAACCCTTCGTTTCGTCGATAGCTGCCGGCGTTCACGGGCCGCGAGCCGAGTACGACCGCTGGTGCGAGTGGGTGCAAGCGCGCCAGCCAGGCATCGTGGGCCGCGACGGCCGCTTGCCACACGCCCGGATCAAAATCGCGGCCCAACGCGAACCAGCGGGAGAAGGGCATCTCAGGCAACAGCACCAGGTCACTGGATTCGCTCTTGACGTGCGCAACGAGCCCCTCCCAGTCGGACGCAAATCCATCCCGCTCGTCACTCAGTTGGCAGACGGTGACTCTCATGACAGTAAGTTCCTCCCGGCCGATCATCTCTGTTGACTCTGAGGAGCACTCATCGGGAGAACCATCGACCCGATTCTTAAGGTTAAGACGCCAGGGCACAGAGACGAAAAGGGCTTTCCTGGCAGCGTTACGGTCTGTTGTCTGTTGCCACATCCCCCACTCCTCAATCCAGCCCGTCGTGAGAGCACACGTTGACACAGGCCACAGACCGGGGACAACGGCCACCTCTTACCACACCCGGTCAACTGACCGGGCGCACCGGATAGGGATGGTGCGGCGAGTCGATCAGCGAGAAACACCGCACCAGAGGTTTCGCCTTGTACGAAGGCCTCTCGTTATTTCGCAATTCGAATGTAGCATGGGATGACGACCGCGACGAAAAGGCCATCGCTGCCGCAAACGATCAGAGATGGGTAGAGGGCTCGAGCACCGGGGTGCTGGCTGCGGATGGAGATTCTTTGGAAGATTGGACTCTCCACCTGCGGGCGAAGAGCCATCTGCTCGCCTGGTATAGCATGCTGGCGCATCATCATCAAGGAGCAGACCGGTCGAGCACTGCTCGGCTGTCGAGGTGCGCCGCAGCTGGCTCCGAGGAAGCGCTCGATCCGGGCCAGGCGGCTCACTACGAGCCGGCGGCCCAGAACGATCAGGTACGTCGCAGCCTGAGAGCGGCTTCTCCTCGTTCGGCCTTATGGCATCTCTTCCCTTGCTGGGGCGTCCCCCTGCTTCGACCCGCGCTCAATCGGTGGTCCAAGCTCTTCAATGTGGTACCCATCGGGATATGTCGGACGCTTGATGACCGTCCGCAGATGCGGCCGTTGCCTCTCGGGCAGCAGACGTATCAGGCGGCCACGTAACGTGAGCGCCCCTCGACAACTCCTCCGGAGGAGCGTCGAGGGCCGGGGAAAGCGGAATGCTTCCAGCAACGGTTCGTCTAGCATCGCATAGATCGCCGGCTCACCCAGACGCCACAACGGTTTCGGCAGGAGGAATCCCAGGAACAGATCGCGCGTCGCTTCTGCGATGCGGCGGTTGGCGGGGGTGTACCGAAAATGCTCACGTTCGTAGTCAACGTTGTAACGCTCGAACGCAGCGTACTCTTCTGGAATCGAGTGGATGTTCATACGCCGCCCAACTTGACGCCAGAAGTAGAACCAGGCCAGCCGCTCCTGGTCCACCATCGGCCGGTAGCCGAAACGTGCAATCCAGCGAACTGGTTCGAAAACAAACGTGGACAGGACATAGAGAAAATCCTCGTTCGAGATGTGGAAGCGGCCATGCTGGCGGTTCATGCGGCGGAGCGCAGCCCGACCGCGTTCGCTATCGTAACCATGCTCCAGGATCTCGCTCAGCAGGAGGTCCGTGTCGTCATAGCGCTTGCGGGCCCGCTGAGCAAACTCGCCGGTCTGATCAAGCAGGGTGGCGATACTGGGCACCGCATAGGTACGGAACAAGGCGAACTCGAGCGAGCGGGTCGTGTCGAACGGAAATTCGTGAAAGGCATCAAGGTAAACGATCTCTGTGTGGTCGCGCACCGGGTCGAGTTGGAGAATACGTTTGAGGAAAGTGCGGTGGGACACGTGATTTTCCCCCTTCGTCAAAATATCTCCGCCGGGTACTGAGCGCGTCGCTTTCATCTTAAGCAGCCACCGTGTTTCGTCAATCCGGGGCGAGAGCTGAACGTGGCCGGGCGCTGTTGAGGTGATCGTTATCGTGCGGCCCTCAATCGCTGGTGAAGCAAAGTGCTCCGTGCTGAGTGATGAGTTATCTGCTGAGTGAGGCCTAGGGTCACCCAAGACATATGATTTCTCGCACTAGTCTCTCGTCCATCCTTCCCCTATCCTCACGAGAATAGCCTGGGCGATCCAGTTTGGCGAGCCGCCGCGGCGACCACCCCCACTCTTCTGGACGCCCGTTCGGTACCACACTGCCCTGAAAGGAGTCGGGTATGACCACACCGGACCTCACGGAAGCATTTCTGGAACTGATCCGTCGCACTGCCACCGATCTATCGGGCGATGTAGAGCAGGCGCTGCAAGTCGCGCGCGAGAAGGAGACCGAGGGATCACCCGCGCGCAGCGCGCTCGACACCATCCTCGAGAATGTGGCTGTGGCGCGGAAGAACTCGACGCCCATCTGCCAGGACACGGGCACGACGATCTTCTACGTCCACTACCCCGAGGGCTGGTCCACCCGCGCCCTCCGGGCCCAAATCGAGACCGCCCTGACGGAGGCCACCCGCCGCGCGTACCTGCGCCCCAACGCCGTGAATCCCATCACTGGCAAGAACACCGGTAATAACCTCGGTGAGGGCGTGCCCACCATCCACTTTGAGGAGTGGGAGGAGCGCGAACTCAAAGCCGATCTGATGCTCAAGGGGGGCGGCTGCGAGAATGTTAGCGCGCAGTACTCGCTACCCAACGCCGAGCTCAAGGCGGGCCGCGACCTGGAGGGCGTACGCCGTGTGGCGCTCGACGCGGTCTACAAAGCGCAGGGCAAGGGCTGCGCCCCCGGCATCCTCGGGATCGCGGTCGGCGGCGACCGCGGCGTCTCCTACGTCACGGCCAAGGAACAGCTCTTCCGCACGCTGGATGAGGCCTCACCCGAGCCGGAGGTGGCCGCGCTGGAACAGCGCCTGACCGGCGAGGCCAACCAACTCGGCATCGGCCCGATGGGATTCGGCGGCCAGACGACCCTGCTCGCAACGCAGATTGGTACACCGCACCGCCACCCGGCCAGCTTCTTCGTCACTGTGGCCTACATGTGCTGGGCTCACCGTCGGCGCTCACTCACGTGGCGTGATGGTGAGTATCAGGTCACTTGACCGTACCGTGCGCGCCTGGCGTTCTCGACGTGGAGAAGAGAGCAGGTAGCTGCTCGTCTCGATTCAACAGACACTATCGGCACAAACCAACGCACGGATCAGGAGGTGGAAACTATGGTCCCGATTACGCTCCCGGCCTCAGACGAAGTCATCGCCCAGCTTAGAGTCGGTGACACGGTCTCTGTCTCGGGTGTGATGCTCACCGCGCGCGACGCCGCCCACAAGTACATGGTCGAGCGCTTCGTCAAGGCCGCGCCGCCCGCCGGTGAGCTGGCGTTGTACGAGATCCTCAAGGCGGACCTGAACGGCGGTGCCATCTATCACTGCGGGCCGGTCGTCCGGCAGGTGGACGGTCGCTACGAGTTCGTCTCCGCCGGGCCGACAACCAGCGCTCGCGAAGAGGTCTACGAGGACCTGGTCATCGGCCACTTCAACGTCAAGCTCATCATCGGCAAGGGCGGCATGGGCACGCGCACGCTCGAGGCGTGCCAGAAGCACACCGCCGTCTACCTGCACGCCATCGGCGGCGCCGGTTCGCTCATCGCTGCCTCGGTCGAGGAAGTGATTGACGTCTTCAAGAAGGACGAGTTCGGCGCGCCGGAGGCATTCTGGAAGATTCGCGTCAAGGACTTTCCCGCCGTCGTGACCATGGACAGCCACGGCCACAGCTTGCACGCTGCCGTCGAGCAGGCGTCCAGGGTCAAGCTCGCGGAGTTGGTGGCCTAGGGCCCCGGCAAGGACACTCGTATGGAAACTGTCATACACGACCTGGTCATCTTGGGGTCAGGACTCGCGGGTCTGCGGGCGGCCCTGGAGGCGACCAGGGTGAGCGGCGGCCAACTGGACATTGCTCTCGTCTCCAAGCTACAGTTGATGCGCGCCCACTCGGTGGCAGCCGAGGGCGGCACGGCGGCCGTCCTGCGCCCGGACGAGGGCGACAGCGTCGAGTTGCACGCCTGGGACACCGTCAAGGGCTCCGACTTTCTGGCCGACCAGGACGCGGTCGAGTTCTTCGTCCACGAGATGCCCAGGGAGATCCTCGAGCTCGACCACTGGGGCCTCCCGTGGTCGCGCCGGCCCGACGGGAGGATCGCGCAGCGGCCGTTCGGCGGGCACAGCTACCCCCGCGCCGTCTTCGCCGCGGACAAAACTGGCTTCCAGGAGATGCAGACCCTGTACGACACCTTGCTGAAGCACACGCAGCAGGTGCAGCGCTACGACGAGGTCTTCGCGACTTCGATCTTGATCGAGAACGGCCTGTTTGCCGGGTTGACCGTCCTGGACATGGTCCACGGCCGCGTGCTGCTCATCCGCGGCAAGGCGCTGATCGTCGCCACGGGCGGCGCCGGCCAGATCTTCGGCTTCACCACCTACTCCGAGACCGTGACCGGCGACGGGTTGGCAATGGCCTACCGCGCCGGCTTGCCGCTCAAGGACATGGAGTTCGTTCAGTTCCACCCGACGGGCCTCGTCCCGAGCGGCATCCTCATGACGGAAGCCTGTCGCGGCGAGGGCGGCTACCTGGTCAACAAACAGGGCGAGCGCTTCATGGACAGGTACGCGCCCAAGGGCATGGAACTCGCTCCGCGCGACATCATCGCCCGCGCCGAGACGACTGAGATTCTCGAGGGCCGCGGCTTCCCCGGCCCCGAGGGGCTCGACTACGTGCACCTGGATTTGCGGCATCTGGGGGCAGCGAAGATCAACGAGCGCCTGCCGCTCATCCGCGAGGTGGCGATCAAGCACATCGGGCTCGACCCTATCGAGAAGCCGATTCCCATCCGTCCGGTGGCCCACTACTCGATGGGCGGCATCCACACCGACCTGCGTGGCCGCACGATCGCCGAAAATGTGTGGGCGGCGGGCGAAGCGGCCTGCGTGTCGCTCCACGGCGCGAACCGCCTGGGTACTAACTCCACCGCGGAGTGCCTGCTCTGGGGGCGGGTCGCCGGCGAGGACGCAGGGCGCTACGCCGGGCGCTCCCCCCTGCCGGATGCTCCCACGGCGGCGGCCCAGGACGAGGAAGAACGCCTCAACGATCTGGCGAAGCAACAGGGGACGGAGAGCCACTACCACATCCGCGCCGAGTTGCGCCAGACAATGGACGCTCGCATGGGTGTCTACCGCACCGGGCAGGAGATGCGGGCGGGCCTGGACCGGATCCGCGAGCTCAAGCAGTGCTATCAGCGCATCCACGTCGCAGATAAGGGCTGGGTCTACAACACCGACTTGATCCGCGCGCTGGAGACCGGCTTCATGCTCGATGTGGCCGAGGTTGCCACGGCCGGCGCGCTGGCCCGTGAAGAGTCGCGCGGCGGTCACGCCCGCCGGGACTTTCCCACCCGCGACGATGAGCGGTGGCTCAAACACACCCTGGCCTACAGCACGCCGCACGGCCCATGCCTGGAATACATCCCGGTCGCCATCACGATGTGGCAGCCCATCGAGCGGAAGTACTGAGGAGAGCGCGAATGAACGCTGAGATGAAAGCGCGGCCCGCGCCGCGCCCGAACCAACTGGGAGTCAAGGGATGGATGTACGCCGGCCGGTATTCGATCGAGCGGTATCTCTACGTATTGCACCGGCTGACGGGAATCGGGCTGATCGTCTACTTGCTGCTGCACATCATTGAGACTGGCCAGCGTGTGGCGGGCGCGCCCGCCTGGGGAGCGCTGATGGCACTCTTCGAGACACCGGTCTTCAAGGCGCTCGAGTACCTCCTGTTCGCCGCATTTGTGTTCCACGGCCTCAACGGGATCCGGCTGCTGCTGACCGAGTTGGGCTTCTTCCTCGGCCGGCCGGCGCAGCCGGTCTACCCGTACGCCTCGTCGGTCAAACGGCACCGCCCGCTCACCTTCGCACTGATGGCCCTGGCCGCACTGGTGCTGGCGTTCGGCGGGTTCAGTTTCTTCTTCTCGTGAGATGGAGGTCACCATGCGCGAGAGTCGTTTGTGGCTGTTGAGCCTGGGCTCCACCGTGCTCATCCTGGTGTTGCTGGGAGCGCACTTCGCGATTATGCACTACAGCCCGGTGTTCACCGGGCAGAGCGTTGAAGCCACACGCAGCTTCGAGGCGATGCTGGCCCGCGGGCGCGACGTCGGGCAGTTCACGGTTTACATCCTGTTCCTGGCCGCCGCGCTCTACCACGGGCTGTACGGCCTGCGCGGCGTCGTGCTGGAGTTGCCCATCACGCGCGGGCGGGACCGGGCCGTGAGCGTGGCAATCCTGCTGATCGGCTTCGTCTTCTTCGTGTACGGCAGCTACGTCACGTGGTGGACGTTCGTCAATGGATGAGGTTTGATATGGAAAAGAATGCTTCCGCCCCCGCGCGCAAGATCACGTTCCGCCTGCATCGCTACGATCCGGAGAAGGACGCCGGGCCGCGCCGGGAAACGCGCGAGGTGGCTGTCTTTGAAGGCATGACGGTGCTGGAGGCGCTGCACCTCATCAAGAGCGAGCAGGACCCCACCCTCGCCTGGCGTTCGTCGTGCCGGATGGGCATCTGCGGATCCTGCGGCATGTACATCAACGGCCGGCCCAGACTGGCCTGCCAGACCCAGGTGCTGCACCTCGAGGCGGATATCGTCGAGGTCGCGCCGCTGCCCAACTATCCCACCGTCAAAGACCTCGTGCCGGATCTGATGCCGTTGTTCGAGAAGCACGCTTCCATTCACCCGCATCTGATCCCTGCAAACGGCGGCGCACCATTTGGGAGCGAGTACTTGCAGACGCCGGAGGAGCGCGAGGCCTACGGTCAATTCTCGATCTGCATCAAGTGCGGCCTGTGCATGGCAGCCTGCCCGACGCTGGCCACCGACTCAGCCTTCCTGGGACCGCAGCCGTTGGCGCAAGCCTTCCGGTATACGACCGACTGCCGCGACGCCGGGCTGGCCCCACGGCTGGCGGCGCTCGACGCCCTGCACGGACCGTTTCAGTGCCATCTCGCCGGAGCGTGCACGGACGCCTGTCCGAAAGGCGTCGATCCCGCCCTGGCCATCCAACTCTTGAAGCGCGCCCTCAGCCTGGAGGCCCTCGGCCTGCTTGGCCGGAAGCGGCCACCGGCCGTGGCGCCGCTACCGACGGAGTACGTGCCCAACGACAAAATCCCGAAGGCGCCGGAGCGGACTGCCGCTCCGCAGCCTGGGCCGGCCGACTGACCGCAACCGGCGACCGCGAAGCCGGCCGTCCTGGCCTTCCTCACTGCGACCCCGGTGACCGATCCGCCGCGGCTGCTGCTCCCGCAGTTGTGTCAAAACTGCGATCGGCGTGCGCTGGCCGCCCCCGAAGACCGCCGCGCTTTGGGCGTACCGCCGGTCATAGAAAGAACGAGACCCGACAGATCCTGAGAACCTGTCAGGTCTCGTTCCGTAGTCCACCCCGAGTACTCAACCCGCCAACGCATGAAGGGCAACGCTTTGGTTGCTTCACCTCTGCGCTCATTATCGGCTCACATTGATACTCGTGTGAAGCTCACAGCAGATGCCGACCCGCCATCCGCCGCTCTACTCCGCCCAGAACACAAACGTGAACAGCTTATGCCCGCCGCCGAAGTCGCGCTCGTAAACCAGCGCGCGCCCCTTGGGCGAGGTTCTGATCGCCCTGCCCCACTCGGCCGGAGTGCTGAAGTCACCATTCGCCATCGCCGCTGGCAGGCTGCCGACCGTGGTCGTACTGTCGAGGTGCGCGTAGATTATCTCCAACTCCTCGTAGTCATGCGCGTTCGGATGCTGGTTCAGGGTCGGGTCACTCGAGTAATCCATGCACGTCCCGAGGGGAGGGTTATTGAAGTTCTCGTCCTGATGAGCGAGCCCGAACGTGTGGCCGACCTCCTGGCACATCACGAGGTTCTTCCACGCCGGGGTGTTGTACGTTCGGGTCTTGAAGTAGGTATCATTGACCTTGACGGTACCCTGCGTAATGTGGCTGCCGCTGGCCCAGATCTGCGCCACGCCGAGCCAGCCATTGTTGCCGTAGGTGCTGTTGCAGACCTCCACGTGCCCCTTCGTCGGCCGGCAGTTCTTGGCACGGGTGCCGCCGGCGACAATAGTCGTATCGAGCACCTTGGATTGGCTCCAGTCACTGGAAGTGGTGGCGAGATACGAGTCCCAGCCGCTGGACAGATTATCACCGAGTTTGAGCGTGAAGGGATTGCTGGTGCGAGCCCAGTGGTAATTCCCCCACGAATGGCTGGCGCCTGCAGCGGACGGGAAAACCGCGAGGGCAAGCAGCCCTACAAGAATGACGACGAGCGAAAGCGAACGCATTCTTGTGTTCATCTGATCCTGTTCTCTCCTCATGGGTTAGATGGTGAACTTGACACTGTTGCCCGTATACTCCCGAAGAGAAATGAATCTACCGCCAGGCTACCTCCTTTCGTGAGGGAACGCTGGGTCGAGGGCGCACAGATAGTCTGGAACCTCATCGATCAGGGGCTCAGCCCTGATTTCGTGCGAAATTCGCTCGATTTTATATGATTTATCGTGCTGTGCAAACAACCGGAATACGAGTTGAAGCCCGGGTTATTGGCCGAGCTCGATAGAACCGCGGCTCTCCCGATACCATTGTTCATCTGCGTGGCCGGTGGAAGGTCATTGCACTGTGCTTCGGTCTCACGGAAAGAGCGCACGCATCCCGAGCCGGGCCACCTGCGCCTGCATCTCACTGTCGGCCGGTGCGGCCTCGAACCGGCTGGCCGCCTCCAACACCTTGGGTAAGACATGGATATCGCCGACGGTATTCACGAACAGCCCGGGGTGGCCCAGCACCCAGTGGATCGCCAGATCGATGTCCGCTTGCTCTTCGAGCGGCTCGTACCAGGTCACGCGCGTCGGGGGCCGGTCGTCCCACGGCGCCCGGACGATGGCCTTGATGGTCTGCACCGCGACTTGACGAGCGTGGCAGACTTGCACCAAGGCCTGAAAGTCGGCCCGATACTGAGCATTCTGCGCCAGCACATAGCTCCATGGCAGCAGCACGGAGTCGAAGTCAAACCGTTCCAGCGCCCGGGCGTGCATCCGCGCCACTGTCCAGCCATGCCCGGTCACGCCGATGAAACGCACCAAACCTTCTTCGCGGGCAGCGATCGCCGCTTCTAAGGCGCCCCCCGGGCCAAGGGCCGTCTCCCACTCCCGCGGGTCAACCAGGTTATGGAGCTGCAACAAATCCACCTGGTGGACGCCGAGACGTTCCAGGGAGCGGTGCAACTCCTCGCGCGCCCGTTGGGCGATGCGCTCCCCCGTTTTCGTTGCCAGAAAGAAAGGCCGGCCATGGCGGCGGATCCAGGACCCCAGGCGCTGTTCGGACTCGCCGTAACTGGCAGCCGTGTCGACATGGTTGACGCCGTAGCCGAGCGCTCGTTCGAGTGCGGCATCAGCTTCGCTCTGGGTGACTCGCCCAAAAGCGGCGGCGCCCAAGAGGGCGCGTGCACTCAGGTGGCCGGTGCGGCCAAACGGTTGTCGACTGATCATGTCCTGCCTCCTTATAAGAGGGGAATGCAGCTGGCAAGGAAGGCCTATCTGGACGCCCAAAGGCGCCAGCCCGGCCACGCGGTTCCGTGATCGCGTCCCTCCCTGCCACCCCCGTGAGGCCTGTATTTGCAGGAGCGTGGCTTGAACAATTTCGCCTGCCTACCGACATCGCGTGCGTGGGCAGGGCCCTCGATCGGGTGTACGCACGAGTTGTCAGGCAGCTGGCGTCGCCGGCAGAACCTAACCCCCCAGCCCCCTTCCCTCGCAGGGAAGGGGGAGACGGAGTGCCGCGCGGCTGGCGGGCACGCGTCTGACTCCCCTCCCCGCGTCGGGGCGGGGCTGGGGCGGGGTCCCGCCCCCACAACTCCTGCGTACACCCCCTCGATCAAGCGCTGGTCCGCCGGATAAACATCCAGCGATGTCCCTCGAGATCTTCCGCTCGATAGAGACGGCCGGGGCCCGTGTCCTCGGGCTCAGAAAGGATCGTGGCACCGGCGCTTTTCGCCCGCTCAAAATGAGCATCGACGTCGTCGACGTAGACCAGGACCCCGTCGATAACATATGGGACGGAGGACCATCTGCGTGCTGCCTCACATTCCTGACGATGATGCCGCGGACTTTCGTAATCCCGAGTAGGCGTGGCGAGCATGATGAGCCCATCGCCCGCTTCCATCTCTCCATGCCCAAGAGTGCCGTCCCCAGCAATCATGCGGGTCCGCTCGCGAAACCCAAACGCCTTTGACAGCCACTCCAGTGCGGCGAAGCCATCCTCGTAGGCAATCATCGGGATCACACTGGGGTTTTCGTTCATCTGCTCTCCCTCTCAGAAAATAGCGCCACCGAACGGTCGGACTCAGCCGCGTTGTGGAGCAACACAGGCTGCACACGCTTGAAAACACCTCATCCCTCTTCCCCAGCGCCCACCATCCAGTCGGCTTGAGCCGACTTGCGCTGTGAGCCCGGGAATTTATTCCTGGGCGCCACCGGCCACCACCCCCGCCCTGGGCGCCGCGTGCCATCACCCCTCGACCTCTACGCCTATCTCCACCACCCCGCTTGCGCCTTCGACCAAAGCTTTGCCCCCTCACCCCGCTTCCCCACCGCCCACCATCCAGTCGGCTTCGGCCTTCGACCAAAGCTTCTCACGATATCCTCGGCAAACCTGGTAGATTCGCACCCAAACATTTCCGATCACCCTCTTATGTTGATTGCTTATCGAGCCTACTGGCTCGCCTTCATGATTCTCGATAACTCAGTGAAACGAATCGTGCTCAAGCTTCCGCCTGGACTGCTCTTCCACCCAGGCGTGAACGGAGGCCTCGGACATGGGCGGCCAGACAAAATCAAGATAACGAGCACGCTCGCTATTGAGATTCCACCGGATGAACTGCTCCGCGTATGACGGTTCGATTCCTCTGAGTCTTATCTTCGTTCCTTGCCAGAAGTTCATAGGTGTGTTGTGCTACGAAAGCGATCGAATGGCGGGCATCAGCCGCCCCGCGAGCGTGCCGAAGGCGAGCACAGCGAGGTCAACTGCAGGCCGTATGAGATGGTCGCAGCGGGCGAACATCGCTATTCCTTGACTTCCCATGCGGGATTCCAGGCAATTTCCCACAGGTGGCCGTCTAAATCCTGGAAGTACCCGGAGTACCCTCCCCAAAATCGGTCGTGCGCCGGGTCGGTGATATGTGCTCCGGCTCTCTCCGCCTGCTGCATGATGGCGTCGACTTCCTCTTTGGAGCCGACAGTGTGCCCGATCGAGAACTCCGATGGGCTTGGCGGACTGACCGGAACCTTCGCATCTTTGGCCAACGCAATCCTTGGATAGAGAGCCAGTATCAAATCGTCATTCATATCGAAGAAGACGACAGCACCGTCCTCAAACTCTGTGCCGATGATCCCTTGCGTCGGCAAACCCAAACCATCACGGTAAAAGGCGAGAGCCCTCTCCAAATCGCGAACACCCAGTGTGATGACTTTGATACGCGGTTTCATCGTGATTCCTTTCTACGACATCCGCACCGTGCAAGCGCTCTTGGGCCACAAAGAGGTGAAAACAACCGTAATCTCCACCCACGCCCTCACCCCTGGCGCCTGGCGGTGCGGAGCCCTCTGGTTGGGGAACGCCTGGTCCTGCCCTTCCGGGGACATCTTACTCTCCGATGAACTGCGGCGGGCGCTTCTCGCGGAAGGCGCGGATGCCCTCCTGGTGGTCGCGGGTTGTGAGCAAGATGCTCTGGGCGAGGGCCTCCAGGTGGCGGCCGGTGTGGGTATCGACGTTTTGGGCCTCGTTGAGCAGCAGCTTGACCAGACCGAGGGCCTGCGGCGCCCGCCGCGTGAGTTGCTGCGCCAGGGCGCGGGTCTCGTCCAGGAGGCTCTCGTCGGGATAGACCCGGTTGACCAGGCCCAGGTCGCGGGCGGTGGCACCGTCCACCATCTCCCCGGTGAAGATCAGCTCTTTGGCCACGGCCGGCCCCACGAGACGGACGAAGCGCGAGACCCCGCCGACTGCCGGAAGGAGGCCGATAAAGTTCTCGCGGAACCCCAACCGCGCGCTCGCCGCCGCCAGGCGCAGGTCGCACGATAGCGCCAACTGCAGGCCGGCGCCGGTGGCGATGCCGTTGATGGCCGCGATGACCGGCTTCTCCAGCCATTCGAGCCGGTCGAAGAAGTCCGTCAGGATGCGGCTGTGGGCGCGGAAATCGGGCGTGCGCCACTCCTGCTCGAAGAGCGAGATGTCGCCACCGGCGGAGAAGGCCCGGCCCGCGCCGGTGAAGACCACCACGCGGACCTCCGGCGCCTCCAGCAGCGGCGGCAGCGCGGCCAACTCGTGGCGCATGGCCTCGTCGATGGCGTTGAGCGCCTGCGGCCGGTTGAGGGTGATGGTGGCGATACCGTCGGTGGTCAGATCGTAGAGAAGGGTTTGGAAGGTGGTTTCGGTCATGGATCGTCGCCTGTCAGGAGTCGCAGGGAGCAGGGAGCATTCGTAGCGGTCGGAGTCTGCGAAAGGAGTCGTAGGTTGGAAGATTGCAGGTTGAAGGTTGGGGCAGGGCCATTGCAATGATGTTGCAGGGCTGGAGCACTGATTCAACCTTCCAACCTGCAATCTTCAACCCGTAGCCTGCAACCCTTCCCGCCGCTCCCACAGCACCGTCCTCGCCTTCCAGAGCGCCGGAAAGAAGTGCGGGCGGGTGGCGGCGTAGTCGAGATAGCGCACACCGGAGGTGTGGCCGGTGCCCTTGATGTCCGCGCCGAGGGCGCGCTCAGCCATCCGGGCGTGGGCGGTTCGCCAGAGCGTGAAGGTTTCGTCGAAGTCGAGGAGTGCCTCGGCCAGCAGGAAGAGATCGAAGTTGGGGTTCGGCGCGGGGGCGACGGTGTAGATGTCGGCCGGGCTCGTACCGCGCCGTTCGAGCAGATCCATCAGGGCATCGTTGACGGAGCGGCTCTCCCAGAGCGTGTGCAGGCGCTCCGTCCACAGGTAGACCTGATTGCCCTCGGGACTCTCATCGAGCGGCATCTGGAGATAGCGCAGGTAGGCGGGGTCGCGCAGGCCAGCGAGAATCTCGATAGCACGGAATTGCTCGCTCTCGGTGCCACTGGCCGGAGCCAGGAAGGGCCGGAAGGCGAAAAAGTCGCTCGGCGCCATGCTCTCCAAAACCTGGATCATAGGCGTGAAGAGCGCGCTGATGCGGGTGATACGCTTCGCGAGCCAGGTCGCCAGGCCGACGTTGTCGGCGTCGAGGGCGGCAATGATCCGCGGCAGGTCGAAGAGAACCTGCTTGAACCAGATCTCGAAAGTCTGGTGGGTGCTGACAAAGAGGTGCTCGTCGGGGTGGCGCAGTTCGTCGGTGCGCGGCTGGAGCTGCAACAACTCCTTCAGTCGCAGGTAACGACAGTAGTGGGTTTGATGCTCGTCCACGACCTCGTGGCCGCACGCAAGTTTGACCGGCATACAGCGCTCCTCTCGCCAGCAACCGCCAGGGTGATGCGTGATCCGTGAGAATACGGATCACGTATCACCAAGTTTACGATGGGCGCGGCCCAACTTGTGTCAGGCCGCAATCTGCGGCAGGTGGGCCATCGCCTCCTCGACCTTTTCGGCCGGGTACTCGTAGTGCTCGAGTTGATCGTGCAGGTACTGATCGTAGGCGGCGAGGTCGAAGTGGCCGTGGCCACTGAGGTTGAAGAGGATGACCTTGCTCGTGCCTTCCTGCCTGGCCTTGAGCGCCTCATCGATGGCGCTGCGCACGGCGTGCGCCGACTCGGGAGCCGCAATGATACCCTCGGCGCGCGCAAACATGATCCCCGCCTCGAAGATCGCCCGCTGCCCGACCGCGACCGCCTCCATGAGGCCCTGATCGACCAACTCGGAGACCGAACCGGCCACGCCATGGTAGCGCAGACCGCCGGCGTGAATGCCGGGCGGCACGAACGTGTGGCCCAGCGTGTACATCTTCAGCAGCGGTGTTAGCCCCACCGTATCCCCGAAGTCGTAGGCGTACTTGCCTTTCGTCAGGGTGGGGCAGGCGGTCGGCTCGACCGCCAGGACGCGGAGGTCCCGCCCATGCCTGAGTTTCTCGCCGATGAAGGGGTACGCCAGGCCGGCAAAGTTGCTTCCACCCCCGACTGAGCCGATGACGACGTCAGGATATTCACCTGCCATCTCCATCTGCTTGAGCGCCTCCTGCCCGATGACCGACTGGTGGGTGAGGACGTGGTTCAACACCGAGCCGAGGCTGTACTTGTAGCGTCCCCCGCTGGTGGCCGCCGCCTCCACGGCCTCGGAGATGGCGATGCCGAGGCTACCGGGTGAGTCCGCGTTCTCCGCCAGGATCTTCCGTCCCGACTCAGTCTTATCTGACGGGCTGGGCGTGACGTCGGCGCCGTAGGTCTCCATCATGATGCGCCGGTAGGGCTTCTGCTGGTAGGAGACCTTGACCATGTAGACGTGACACTCCAGATCGAAAAGACTGCAGGCGAACGAGAGCGCACTGCCCCACTGTCCGGCACCGGTCTCAGTCGTCAATCCCTGCACGCCTTCTGCTTTGTTGTAGTAGGCCTGGGCCACAGCCGTGTTGGGCTTGTGGCTGCCGACGGGGCTGACTCCCTCGTACTTGTAGTAGATGTGGGCCGGGGTGTCGAGCATCCGCTCGAGCCGCCAGGCCCGGTAGAGCGGCGTCGGGCGCCAGAGCTTGTAGACCTCGCGAATCGGTTCAGGAATCTCGATCCAGCGGTCCTGGCTGACCTCTTGCAGGATCAGTGCCATCGGGAAGAGAGGCGCCAGGTCATCTGGGCCGATAGGCTGCCCGGTACCTGGGTGCAACACCGGCGGCAGCGGCCGCGGGAGGTCGGGCGCGATGTTGTACCAGGCCGTGGGGATGTCCTCTTCGGTCAGCATGTACTTGTACTGGTCGGCCATAGGGGTCTCCTTTCAGGGTACGTGTTGCGCAAACTCGGGCGCTTTAACATAGGCCCTCACTCGAAGGCGCACCGATGTGATGCGTGAAGCATGATCCGCGGTCCATTGGCTCACGTCCCACGCAATTGGCGACACTTCTCACGGCTCGAGAGCCGACCCGCCAGGCCGGCTCTCCTCACGCAGCCTGAAGCGCTGAATCTTCCCGGTGGCGGTCTTCGGCAGTTCGGCCACGAACTCGATCCAGCGAGGGCGCTTGTAGGCGGCCATCTGCTCCCGGCAAAATTCGATCATCTCCTGTGCCAGGCCGTCCGAGGGTGAGTACCCCGATTTGAGGGTCACAAAGGCCTTGGGCTTGATCAGATTGGCATCATCGGCCTGCCCGACGACGGCGCACTCCAACACCGCCGGGTGGCTCAGCAGCGTGCTCTCGACCTCGACCGGCGACACCCAGATCCCGCCCACTTTCAGCATGTCGTCTGAGCGGCCCGCGTGCCAGTAGTAGCCGTCCTCGTCAATGTAATACTTGTCGCCCGTGACCAACCACTCGCCCCGGAACGTCTGCTGGCTCTTCTCGTACTCGTGCAGGTAGAAGAGTGCTGCCGTCTGCCCTTTCACCCACAGGTTACCCACCTCGCCGCGCGGCAGTTCCGAGCCCTGCTCGTCGACGATCCTGAGTTCGTAGCCGTCGAAGGGCTTGCCACTACTCCCCGGGCGAATGTCGCCGGGACGGTTCGAGAGGAAGATGTGGAAGTTCTCGGTCGAGCCGATGCCGTCGATGATGTCGACGCCGGTGCGCTCCTTCCAGGCGTGCCAGATGGGCGCCGGCAACGCCTCGCCGGCCGAGGCGCACAGCCGCAGCGAGGAGAGGTCGTACTTCTCGGTGAGCTCGTCCTGCGCCAGCGCGGCGGCATAGCCGGTCGGGGCGTTGTAGAGGATGGTGGGTTTGAAGCGATCGATGGTCTTCAGCACGTTCTCCACGATGCGGGGCGCCCCGGCGAAGAGAACCACGCTCGCGCCGGCGTACCAGGGGAAGATCAGGTTGCCGCCCAGGCCGAAGGTGAAGAAGAGCTTGGCGACGGCAAACGTGCGGTCATCCTCGCGCAGGCCCAACACGTTCACGCCCCACAGTTGCGCCGTGAGCGGGTAGTCCTTGTGAGCATGGAGGATGCCCTTCGGCTGGCCGGTGGTTCCGCTGGAGTAGTTCAGCGAGCAGAAATCATCGCGGTGGGTTCCGACCGTCTGCAGTTCGGTCGGCTGGCTGCGAATCCAGTCCGTGTAGGAACGGTAGCCCTCCCGGCCGTTCGGCCCGATCACGATGATGTGTTCGAGGAAGGGCAACTGGTCCCGCACCTCCTCGATCGCCGGTACCAGGCTCTCGTGGACGATGAGGACGCGGGCCCGGCTGTCGTTCAGCATGTAGGCATACTCGCGCGGCGTGAGGAGGGTGTTCATTCCGACGGCAATCGCACCGATTTTCAGGGTGCCAAAGAATGACGTCACCCACTCGGGACCATCGAGCGAGAGCAGGCCGACATACTCCCCGATGCGGACGCCCAAGCCCCTCAATGCACCGCCGACCTGGTTGGCCTCCTCCGAAACCTGCCGGAAGGTCATTTCCCGCTCCAGACTGTAGAGGGCGACCTTGTCGGCGCGCGCTGCCAGGTTGCGCTCCAGAATGTCGACCGCATTGTAGTAGAGCGGTAAATCCGATGCTCTCATGGTTCTGGCCTCCTCGCTTGGATGCTTGTTTGAGGATGCGCCTGTGTGATGCGCGATGCGTTCTCTCACACATCACGCATCACGCACGTCCTTCCCAATCAGTTCGCGCGCGATCACGATTCGTTGGATATGCGAGGTGCCCTCGTAGATTTGGAGCCCCTTGATATCGCGATAGTAGCGCTCGACGGGGTAGAGGTTCGAATAGCCGCGCCCGCCGTGGAGCAGCACGGCCTGGTCGGCGGCACGCACGGCCGCCTCGGTCGCGAAGAGCTTGGCAGTGGAGGTCTCGCGCGTGCTACGGCCACCCTGTTGCTTGACCCACGCGGCACGGTAGGTCAGCAGACGCGCGGCCTCGATATCGGCACTCATGTCGGCGATGACCTGCTGGATCATCTCGAAATCGCCGATACGCTGACCGAACTGGCGGCGAGTGCGGGCAAACTCGATGCAGGCGTCCAGGCAGGCCTGGCCTACTCCGACGGCCCCGGCGGCGACGCCGAGCCGCCCGTGATCGAGAGCGCTCATCGCCACCTTGAAGCCGGTGCCAAGGGGGCCCAGCAGGGCGCTGTCGGGCACGCGGCAGTCGCGCAGGGTAATCACGGCGTGGTCGCTGGCCCGGTGGCCCAACTCCTGGCCGGGCATTTTCTCCCGCTCCAGGCCTGGCGTGCTGGTCTCGATGAGGAAGGCACAGATCTCGCGGTGGCGCGGCCCGTCCCGGCCCGCCCCCTGCCCCCTGGAAGGAGCTGTTCGCGCGAAGATAATCGCCAGGTCGGCAATGTTTCCATTGGTGATCCAGATCTTCTGGCCGTTGAGGAGCCAGGTATCCCCCTCGCGACGGGCCGAGGTCTCCATGCTGGCAGCATCTGAGCCGGCGTTGGGCTCGGTCAGGCAGTAGCAGCCGATCCGGTCACCGGAGGCAAGCAAGGGGAGATAGCGCTCCTTCTGCTCGGGCGTGCCCCAATCATTAATGCACATCGAGACCAGCCCGGCGTGAACCGCCAGAAACCCGCGCACCGATGAGTCGGCGCGGCCCAACTCCTCGTACACCGTGGCGAAGCTCACATAGTCCAGCCCTGCCCCACCATACTGCGGGGGCACCGGCCCGGCGAGGAAACCCAGCTCGGCCAGGCGGCGAACCAGGTGTAGCGGGAACTCGCCGCGCTCGTCGGCCTCGCGCGCCAGCAGCGCCACCTCGTTCTGGGCAAAATCGCGGGCGCGGGCCTGCACGGCCTGCTGTTCGGGCGTGAGCGCAAAGTTCATGATAGCGATAGCACCGCGATCAGGTGAGAGAAGCCGGCGGAGTCACCGCCTCCCCCACAACTTCTTCATCCGGAATGACCGCAACCCCTTCGATCTCGATCAGGGCCTCCTCGTCGAAGAAGCCGGCGACAGCCAGCAAGAGCATCGCCGGGTAGTGCCGGCCCATGTGTTTGCGGTAGACAGGCCCCAGCGCCTTGCGGTTCTCACGGTAGGTCTGAACGTCGGAGACGTAGAGGGTGAGCTTGACGACGTGCTCGGGCTGGCCGCCCGCCGCGCGAACGACGGCAACGATGTTTTCGAGCGCCCTGTCGAACTGGGCCACGAGGTCACCGCGGCCCACGATCTCGCCCTCAGCATCGTGTCCATTCTGGCCACCCAGCCAGAGCACGCGCCCCCTCTGGCTCTCAACAGCATAGGCAAAACCGACGGCCGGCGCAAGGAAATCCGGGTTGATGATGCGATGGGTCATTTCGTTCCCAGTTCAACCCTACCGCCCCTGCCAGGAGGGCTTGCGTTTGTCCCTGTACGACTCGTAGAACTCACGGTGGTCAGCGCTCATCAGCATCAGTGCCTGGGCCTGAGCTTCCGCTTCGATAGCAGAGATGGGGTCCATGTTCCACTCATTGTTGACCATGCGCTTGGTCATGCCGAGCGCCAGCGACGGGCCGCTGGCCAGTCGGGCCGCCCAGGCTTGGGCCGTCGGCAGCAGGTCGGCCGCGGGCACCACTCGGTTCACCAGGCCGATCTGCTCGGCGCGCTCCGCCGTGACGGGGTCGCCGAAGAGGAGGATTTCCAGCGCGCGGCCGGTGCCGACGATGCGCGGCAAGAGATAGGCCGCGCCCATGTCGGCGCCGGTGAGGCCGACCTTGGTGAAGAGGAAATGGATCTTGATGCCCTCGGCGGCCAAGCGGAGGTCGCTCGCCAGGGCGATGACGGCGCCCGCGCCGGCGGTCGTACCGTTGAGCGCGGCGATGATCGGCTTCTCCAACTGGCGCATGTTGAGGACCACCTGGCCCGTCATGCGGGTGAACTCGAGGTGCCCCTTCACGTCGCGCGCCAGGAGCGGCTCGATGATCTCGAAGACGTCGCCGCCCGAGCAGAAAGCGCTGCCGCTCCCGGTCAGCACGACACTCTTCACGGCGTCATCGTAGCGCAGCGCCTCGAGCAGGTCGCGGAATTGGGCGTACACCTCAAAGGTGAGGGCGTTGAGCACCTCCGGCCGGTCGAACACAATGGTGGCGACACCCTCGTGGACGTCGTAACGGAAATCGAAGGAGGTTTGCGTGGTCATTCGTGGATCGTCCTTGTTTTGCTCGCGCAGTTCTCTATCGCCTTCACCCAGTTAAACCAACTCAAGCGCTCGAAGTGCTTCCAAAACAGGCGGTGTCTGCCAGAGCCAGTCCGCGCGCAGCCAGAATCCTTCCAGGACTCGCGACCGGGAAACGCCTGCTTCCTGCGGCGCGAGTTGATACTGTCCGTTTTCGTCCAGGCGATAAAATTCGGCCCGTTTCCGCTCGGGGTCGATCAGCCAGTATTGCGGGATATTTGCCTGCTCGTACTCGTAGAACTTCTCGCCCCGGTCCCGCCCAACGCTCTCGGGTGATGTGATCTCGATTACGAGGTCTGCCGGTCCATCCAGGTAGGTCGCCTTCAGGCGGTCCAGATGTTCCTGAGCGAGCTTCATCTGGAAAGGTGCCGGGCGAACGGCGCCTGGTTCGTGCGTCTCAACGAACACACTCAGCACCGCCGTCAGGAAGCGAACAATGTCCTGGTGCCTATCGCGTGCCAGGCTTGTCACGATCACCTCGCCGTCGACCCATTCGGCTGGAAGATCCTCGTCAGCCAAGTTGAGGAACTCCTCATAGGTCATGGAACGATACTCTGGCAGCACCAGGAACGCCCTCAACAAACGGCGCTGGAAATCGAACTGACGCGCTCTCGAATCTCTTGAAGCATGAGGGGGGCACTCTTGAGCTGAGTCATGCGGCTTCCGTCCTCGTACGATCAATCATCAGAACATCACAGCGCCACCATCCACGTTGATCGCCTGGCCGTTGATGCCGCGGGCCACCTCGCTGACCAGGAGCATCACGACCGCGGCGACCTCCTCGGGTTGGATGAGGCGCTGCTGCGGACTCATGTTGGCCAGGGTGGCGCGAGCCTCGGCTTCGCTCATGCCGGTCCGAGCCACGATGTTGGCTACGCTGGCATCGGTCATCGGCGTATCGACGTAGCCGGGGCAAACGGCGTTGACGGTGATATTGTTCTTGACGAATTCAGCCGCCAGCGCACGCGTCAGGCCGAGGACACCGTGCTTGGCGGCCGTGTAGGCGGCGAGGTAGCGCGCACCGACCTTGGAGGAGACACTGGCAATGTTGATGATCCGCCCCCATCCGGCCTCGACCATCATCGGCACGACAGCCTTGCTGACGTAGTAGGTTGAGTGGAGGTTAACGGCAATCATCTGGTGCCAGAGGGCATCGGGGTGATCCAGAAATTTGTGGCTGAGTCCCTGGCCGGCGTTGTTGACCAGAATGGTGACCGGCCCCAACTGCTCCCCGACGATGGTAACCATTCGCGTCACTTTCGTCGCGTCGGCCACGTCGCACGGCACGGCCACGGCCTGGCGCCCCAGGGCCTGAATCTCGGCGGCTACGACCTCGATTTCAGCCACGCTGCGGGCGGTGACCCCTACATCGACCCCGGCCCGTGCCAGCGCCAGGGCGATCTCTTTGCCGATGCCGCGCCCGGCCCCGGTCACGAGGGCAATGCGACCGGCAGGGGCAGGAAGCTCGATAGAAGGCATTGGATCGGTCAAAGGAATATTTTCCTCCTCGAGGGAATCCAGACGAATTCAGGAGAACTTCGGAGGAACTTAGGCAGCTGAGAGGCACCTCCCTCCTGGGATGCCGCCGAGTCCTCCTCACACCTTAACACGATACCCCAAAACCGCGCCGAGTTGCAACTGCCCACCGGGGTCGATCGCTCAAGATGGCGCCCAGCTCAGACCAGCCCTACGATTGACCACCCTCGTCCAGATGCGGTGTATCCAGGATGCAGAGATCCGCCCGGCCGGCCGCCAGGATGGTGTTGACCTGGCCGGCGGTCGTGATATGGCCAGTGGTCATCGTCGCAATCGCGGCTTCGTTGCGAACCCGGTCACTCAGCCCAGTCAGGAAGCCAGGGCCGTAGAGCGGCTGAAATTCGGGGGTCGTCTGGCCGGCCAACGGCATAATCAAATCGCAGCCGTGCTCTTTCAACACCTTAGCGAGGACAACTGCGTCTGCAACATCGAAGCCCCCTTCGACCCAGTCGGCGGCTGAGATGGCGACCGAGATCGGCTTATGCTCCGGCCAGACGGCGCGCACCGCGTCGAAGACCTCGAGGGGAAAGCGCAGGCGCTTCTCCCGCGATCCGCCGTAGTCGTCGCTGCGCATGTTGGTCAGCGGCGAGATGAAGCTCGCCAGCAGGTAGCCGTGGGCGAAGTGGAGTTGGAGTAGATCGAAGCCGGCTTCCTGGGCCATCCGGGCCGCGCGGACGAACTCATCGCGGACCTTGTCCATGTCGGCCCGGTCCATCTCTTTGGGAATCTGGCTGTGCGGGGTATAGGGTAACGGTGAGGCGGACAGCAACGGCCAGTTGCCCTCCCGCAGCGGCTGGTCGAGCCCCTCCCGGCGGCGCCGGGTCGAGCCCCGGCGGCCCGCATGCCCCAGTTGGATGCCGACTCTGGCCGAGAAGCTGGCGTGGATGGAATCGACGATCCGCGCCCAGGCCTCTTGCTGCTCGGGGCAATCCATCCCGACGTCCCCAGGTGTGATGCGACCCTCAGAGGAGACTGCCGCCGTCTCTGTGATAACTAACCCGGCGCCCGCCGCAGCCCGGCGTTGAAGTTGGGCGACGTGCACGTCATTCGGCATCCCGCCGGTGGCCGAATAGGTCGGCGGGGGGGATAGGACGACCCGGTTGGGCAGCGACAGGCCCCGTAGCGCCACCGGCGTCAAGAGTGGTGGCGGCGCGACGACCAGACAAGCATCGTCGGCGCGGGAATCGGTGGCTTTAGCCGCGAACCAGGCGTCGATCCCGGCGACGAACTGCGGATCGCGGAGCCGGAGATCGTCGTAGGCAACCCGCCCGCTGCGGGTGAGCAGGTAGAAGGTGAACTGCTTGGGCTCGAGATGCAGGTAATGCCGGATGGTCTCGAAATAGGTCTGGCTCTCTTCGGCTGCTGCCTGGAAGTTCTCTACCGCTGGCTTCCGACCCAACTCGTACTCGTGCTGAGCGGCTTCGACATCGTCGCCGTACTGTTCGACGGCTCTCGCCAGGGCAATCGAATCCTCCATGGCCAGCTTGGTTCCCGAGCCGATGGAGAAGTGAGCCGTGTGGGCGGAGTCACCCAGCAGAACAATGTTCTCGTGGTGCCAGGACCGGTTCTTCACCAGAACAAAATTGATCCACTTCGAATTGTTGGACATCAGCCGGCAGCCGAGGAGCTCTTCAGTAAACAGTGCCTCGCAGTAGGCGATGCTCTCGGCTTCATTGGCCTCGTCCAGGCCGGCGCGCTTCCAGGTCGCCTCGTCACACTCGACGATGAACGTGCTGGTATGGCCGTCGAAGGGGTACGAATGGACCTGGAACAGGCCGTGCTCGTTCTCCCGGAAAACGAAGGTGAACGAGTCGAGTACTTTGTTGGTACCGAGCCAGATGTACTTCGCCTCGCCCAGCTTGATGCTCGGCTTGAAGGCGTGCGCGTAGGTACTGCGGATGAAGCTGTTCACCCCATCGGCTGCGACAATCAGATCACAATCGGCAAAGTCCGCCAGGTCGCTGACCTCGACCTCGAATCGCAACCTGACCCCTAACTCATCGCATCGGCGCTGCAGGATCTTGAGCAGGCGCTTACGCGCGATCCCTGCAAAAACATGGCCGCCGCAGCGGAGGATCTCCCCGCGGTAGCGCACATCGATCGCGTCCCAGATCACGAAATGGTCCGTGATCTCGGTATAGGTCTTGATGTCGGCCTCGCGGAACTCCGCCAGGGTGCGATCGGAGAAGACGACGCCCCACCCGTAGGTCGCGCCGGGCGGATTGCGCTCGACGATGGTGATGTCGTACGAGGGATTGGCCTTCTTCATCAGAAGGCCGCAGTAGAGGCCGGCGGGTCCGCCGCCGATAATTCCGATTCTCACGATGGTCCCTTGATGTAGGTGAGCCCCGCGACAACCTCAGCCAGCCGGTCGAGCTGGGCAATGTCGGGGACAGTGGGGAAGAGGACCAACTCGTCGCAGCCGGCCTCGGCGTAGCCCCGGATGAACTGCACGATGGCTTGCGGGGTGCTCAGTAAACCGGCCGCAATCTTCTCGGCGAACGGCCCGGTGAAGGCATAGTAGTCCTTGAGGTAGCGGGTGCCATTGCCGGTCACCTCGTCACCGCCGAGCGCGTAGTACCCCTGCCCCCACAACTGTGGCTGCCCGGGGCGGCCAGCGTCGGCCCAGGCGGCGCGGACGCGTTCGGCGGCGCGCGCGAAGGCGCGCGGTGGGCCACCTCCGTGGACGTAGCCGTCGCTGTAGCGAGCCACCCGAGCAAACGCCTGATCGCTGCTGCCGCCCACCAATAGTTCCGGACCCCGCGGCCGGACCGGTGTGGGTCCGAAGGCATCGTCCTCCCAGTACGAACGCAAATCGGCGAGCTGCTCGGCCAGGCGTTTGCCCCGCGAACGGTAGTCAACCCCAGCGACTTCGTAGTCTTCCTTGCGGGCACCCAGGGCCAGGCCCAGAACCAGGCGACCGCCCGACAGCGCGTCGACGC
Organism: Ardenticatenaceae bacterium; assembly: GCA_027493995.1. Classification (GTDB taxonomy): domain Bacteria; phylum Chloroflexota; class Anaerolineae; order Ardenticatenales; family Ardenticatenaceae; genus DOUV01. The sequence goes on from JAOSJS010000001.1 coordinate 1,500,091, forward strand.
TAGCCGCTTGTTTGGCCAGCAAGGCCGTGTTGCGAAGCGGGCCGATGATAATGTTGGTCGCCAGCCGCACGCGCCGCGTCACGGCTGCGGCTGCCGCCAGCGAAGTCATCGGCTCGTAGCTATCATAGAGGAGCCGGTCGAGCACCGCCAGACTCGAGAACGTTCCCTCGTCGGCCCGGCGGCCCCACTCGACAATCAGCCGCCCCTCCGCACCAGGCACGGTGCTCGGCAACCCCACTCCTACCCTCATGTGGCACCTCCCTTCCGATGGTTGTCTCGTTCCAATCAACCGTGTATGGAAGAGACGAGGGCAGTGCCCTCGCCTCCCTCGCCCATCACGTGCCAATCTGAGCGAATCGAAAACAAAGGCTCGCTGCATACCACGGTCAAGCAGCGGTGCATGGCTCAGCCGTCTGCCGCTCGCACGCCCTGTTCTGAAGAATAGGCGACGAGGCGGCGATCGTTCAGAAACATGAACGTTTGGGCCAGGTGCCGGTAGGTCGGCGCGGAGACGGTGGCCCACTTCAACGCGTCGCCGTCCAGGGTCTTCTTGACCTGGGCGGGGACGCCCGCCGCCATCGTGCGCGGCGGAATCACACCGGTGACCACGCTGCCGGCGGCGACGACGGCTTCCTCGCCGATAGCAGCACCGTGCACCAGGGTCGCATTCATGCCGATGACCGCGCCCCGGCCGATAGTCACAGCCTCCAGCACCGCACAGTGGCCAATGGTCACCTCCGGCCCGATGATGGTCTGGCCGTCCTCCTCCACGTGAATGACGGCGTTCTCCTGGATGCTGGTGCCCGGACCAACGACGATCTTTCCGTGGTCGCCCCGCAGGACAGCACCAAACCAGACGCTGGCGCCCTCACCGATCTCGACGTCGCCGATGACGACAGCCGTCGGGGCGATAAAGACGCTCTCGGCAATGAGCGGACGTTTTCCACGATACTCGATGATCATGAGGATTCATTCCGACCCAAGATGAGGAGGCCCGTACGGTAAATCGCATGTCGAGATTGATCCTCTCGGTCGGGGAGAGGGAAAAGCGGTGCGGGGCTGGGGCAAGTGCGGGGCCGGGAAACCCCAGACGTGATCGTCACGACCCGGCGAATCTGTTTCAGACGTAGCGATGAGCCGCGACCTCACGCCACTGGCGACTCCGTGATCACCGTCGCAGGCTCGGTTTCGACCAGTTCACGGCCGGCGCCTGTACCGGCACCCTTGAAAAAGAAGTGCAGCGCATAGTCGAGTCCGCCTTCGTTCCCGCCAAGTTTCTCCTGAGCATAGGGCGCCAGCAGCATCTCGATCAGTGCAACGTAACTCCAACTCAGGATACGGGGATCGTGGGGCTCGATCTCGCCTCGGGCGACGCCCTCGCGCATGATCGCCTCGACCATGATGGGCACCGCTTCCTGGTAGGCGCGGACGATCGTGGTCCGAAGCGGTTCCCGAAAGACGTTGACGTCGCGGCGCACCAGGTGGATCACATCGCGTTTCGGACCCGGGCGCTGGAGATAGGCGCACGTCAGAGCCCGAAGCTTCTCGTAGCTGCTGCCTTCGGCGGGCACCGCGGCCAGCATCGCGTCGCGAATCCCCGTAAGATTGGCGCGCAACATCGCGAGGTAGAGCGCCTCTTTGCTCGCGAAGTGGTGATAGAGAGCGCCCTTGGTCACCTTTGCAGCTTCGGCGATATCCTGCATGGTGACATCGGCGTAGGCCCGCCGCACGAACTGGCGTTCGGCAGCCTCCAAGATGTTGTTGATGGTTTCTTCTGAGCGGGCGTACGTCGTCACGCGCCGTCTCCGCAATCTTGGTTCTATGGCCTGGGTGTTCAGATACCGACTGGCCGGTATGTTAGCAAAATCGAGAATGAGTGTCAAGACGTCCCCGCTATTCCAGGAGTCATCAGCCCAAAAGAGGGGCGCCGGCCGCGAGCCGGCGCCCCTCACTTTGACGTCGTGGTTCAGCACTCACACCCCAAGGTACTTGTGTTGCAGCTCTTTGTTTTCCCACAGCGCCTGCGGCGTCCCCTCCCACACGAGCCGCCCCTTCGACATCACGTAGATACGGTCGGCGACAGAGAGGGCCAGCAGCAAGTTCTGCTCGACCAGGAGCATAGATTGGCCGTGCGCTTTCAACTGCGCGATGATCCGGCCGATCTCGCGCACGAGCAACGGCGCCAGACCTTCGCTGGGCTCATCCATCAGCAGGAGGCGCGGGTTCGTCATCAGCGCCCGGCCGATGGCGAGCATCTGCTGCTCGCCACCGGAGAGTTGGTTCCCACGGTTGAACTGGCGTTCTTTGAGGCGAGGAAACCGCTCGAAAATGCGCTCGAGGGTCCAGCCATTGCCATTCGCTCGTCCGACCCTCGCCGCCACCGTCAGGTTCTCGACGACCGCCAGGTTGGAAAAGATGCGCCGTCCCTGCGGCACCCACCCGATGCCCAGCCGAGCGATCCGATGGGAGGGCGCGCCCTGAATGGACCTCCCCTCAAAGAGAATCCGGCCCCGGCGAGCGGGAGTTGCGCCCATGATCGAGCGGATCGTGGTCGTCTTCCCGACACCGTTCCGACCCAAGAGCGCGACGACCTCGCCCGGCATGATCTCAAGCGAGACTCCCTGCAGAATGTAACTCTCGCCGTAGTAGGTGTGGACATCGTCCAGGTGGAGGATTGGCTCAGCCATCGCCGACCTCTCCCTCAACCGCGTGGTGCCACTGAACCCCAAACCCGGAGAGGCCGGCCATGACGTTGGCCCCCGCGCCCAGATAGACATCCTGCACGGCCGGGTTCTCCTTGACCTCTGCCGGCGTGCCCTCGGCCAGGATGCTGCCGTAATGCAACACCGTGATGCGGTCGGCCAGCGCGAAGACAACGTCCATATCGTGCTCGATAATCACGATGGTGAGATCGCGCGGCAGGCAGGCGATGAGCTCTACCATCCGGTTGGTCTCGGCCTGGCTCATGCCGGCGCTGGGCTCATCGAGCAGCAACACCGAGGGCTCGCTCGCCAGCGCCACGGCAATCTCGAGCTGGCGCTGCTCCCCATATGAGAGATTTTTCGCCAATACACTGCGCTGCTCCGCCAGGCCGACTCGTTCCAGGACTCCGTCAGTCGCCACGTTGACCGCATCGAACCGGCCGACCGAGCTGAACAGATGGCGCGTGATCTGCATGCGCCGCTGCGTGGCCAGACAGACATTGTCGAAGACGCTCAGGCCCAGGAAGAGGTTGTTACGCTGGAAGGTCCGCGCCAGACCGGCGCTGGCAATGAGGTGCGGGCCGAGGCCGGTGATGTCGCGTCCGTGTAGCAGCACGTGGCCACTGGTCGGCACGATCTCGCCGCCAATACAGTTGAAGAGGGTTGTCTTGCCGGCGCCATTGGGGCCGATCATCGCATGCCGCTCACCGGGGCGGATCCTGAAGCTGACACCGTCAAGCGCGCGCAGGGCCCCAAACTGGCGCACCAGATCCTCAACCTGAAGGGCCGGTGATGGGCTACTCACGGCAGGAACCCCTCCCTCGGCCGCCCCCAAGGCAGTTGAGAGCCGGCCAAGGGAGAACCGCTCTCGGCGCCAGGGAAGGGATGGTTTTCGATCCTGATCGTCGCCGGCCGAATCGCCGCGACCGGTAGCCATCGGCTCGCCCAGCCACGGGTTGAGGCACGCCCCGACGAAGCCCGAACCAGAGAGTCTCCCCGCCACCGCAGCGAAGCTGTCTGCCCTTCACGCCAACGACGCCTCCTTCCCTCGGGCAGAAGGGGAGATGGGGAGACCGGTTCACGCTGCGCGCTCACTCCCGCCCCTCCCCGATCCGCGCCGAGGGGTTGTCTTGACTGCGTGACTGCTTGAGCGGAGCACCGATCGCCTCCCACGGTCGCCAACCACCCTCGGATTTGGATCGGAAGAGGCTAATCAGTCCGCCCCGCAACGCCAACACGAAAAAAATGAAGACGGCACCCGCGATTAACTGCCAGCGCTCGGTCGCCGAGCTGACGAGATGCTGGAGGAGTAGGAAGGTCGCCGCCCCAAGCACCGGGCCGCTCAGCGTGCCCGCGCCACCCATGATGACCATGATCAGGACGTTCCCGCTCGTGCCCCAGTAGATATCGCCGGGCGCAGCAATGCCCTGATAGGCCGAGAACAGCGCTCCAGCGTACCCGGCGAAGATACCCGCAATCACGAAGGCCACGAGCTTGAGACGCTGCGTATCGTAGCCGATCGCGCGCATCCGGGCCTCATTCTCGCGGATGCCGATGAGAACACGGCCAAAGGGTGAGTGGACCAGGCGGGTGAGCAAAACGCTCACGATCACAAAGCCAGCCAGGACGTAATAGTAGAAAGGCAGCCCCTGCCAGAGCAAGCCACTGTCGAAGCCGAGCGTCGGGCGGGGGATACCCGCGAGTCCGTCCGATCCGCCCGTGATCGATTCGAGCTTGATAGCCAGAGAATAGATCATCTGCGCAAAGGCGAGCGTAATCATCAAGAAGTAGACACCGCGCGCCCGGATCGAGAGGTAGCCGATCACAAGGGCGCCGAGGCCCGCGGCAACGAGGGCAGCCAGGATCGTCGCCAGTGCGTTGGGGGTCCAGTGAACAGCGACGTAGCCCGCAGCGTACGCTCCAAGGCCAAAGAAGGCTGCGTGACCCAGACTGATCATGCCGGTGTAGCCCACGAGCAGGTCAAGACTCATAGCAAAAACACCAAAGATCAATACCTGGGTCAGAATCGTCAGATTGTAGGTCGAGAGGAAAGGGGGAAGGAGCACACCGGCTGCGAGCAACGCCAGGGGCACCGCGAAGCGCCGCCAGCGGGCCAGCAGCGGTGTGGTTGCCGACGTGCCGGGACTCGTCGAGCGAGCCTCATCGAGCATCGTCACCCCACTTCCTGCCCAAGCAGGCCGCTGGGTCGCACGAGCAGCACCAGCGCCATCAGCCCAAATAGCAGAAAGAGCGCCAGTTGGGGGGCAAAGGCAACCCCAAGCGTCTGGACCTCACCAACCAGAATGCTCCCCCAAAACGCGCCTCGAAAGGTTCCTAATCCACCGACCACCACCACGATCAGCGCGATGATCAAGATATCGAGATCTACCCCGGAAAAACCCCAGGATCGGTCCGCCGATGACCCCCGAAGCCTGCAAGCAGCGCCCCCAACGCAAAGACCAGCGTGAAGACCAGGGTGACGTTGATGCCCAGACCATTCAGCATCTCGGCGTCCGAGACCCCGGCCCGCACGATAGCACCCAACCGCGTCCGTTCGAGGACAAGCCAGGTCACTAAAGCGAGGATCAGGCCAATCCCGATGACGAAGAGGCGGAAGAGGGGAAAAGCATTGCCCAGGATCGAGATCGAGGCCCGCAGTTGCGGCGGCGCCGGGACCAGAAAAATATCGCCTCCCCAGATCCAACGCGAGATGTCGGCGAACACGTAGGCGAACCCGAGGGTCAGGAGAACCTGGTCGAGGTGGCCTCGATCTGAGATCAGGCGCAGGAAGCCCCCGGCGATCAACAAGCCGATGAGGCCAAGAACCAGCGGCGCAACCAGGAGGGCCAGCCAGTAGCCACCCGCACGGGCGGCAATTGAGAGCGCGATATAGGCGCCGAGCATATAAAACGAGCCGTGGGCCAAGTTCATCACATCCATCAGCCCAAAGATTAACGAGAGCCCGACGCTGAGGCTGAAGAGCAACATCCCGTAAGCCAGGCCATTGAGGACGTACACGACGTAGGGTGCCAGGGCATCGGCCATCGAACTGTGATTCTCCGCAGAGGCACGGGCAGGGGGTCGGGAGAATCCTCCCGACCCTCGGCCCCTGCCCCCGACCGCTTAACTGGGGCCTTTGGCCTCACCCAGATCGGCGATGACCACATTTCCCATGTCATCCCCGACCTTTTGCACCTCGCGCATGTAGATGTGCATGATCGGATTGTGAGTATCCGGATCAATCTTGAACGGCCCACGCGGGCTGGTGATCGAGGCATTGACCAATGCCTCAACCAGTTTGTCCTTATCGCTCGTGTTGCCCTGGGTGGTCTTGATCGCGGCGTCGATCAACTGGGTAGCATCATAGGCCTGCAGGGCGAAGACCGAGGGAAGCTCGTTGAACTTAGCCTGGTAGGCCTCGACGAACTTCTTGTTCTCGGGTGTGTCCAGCAGGTAGGTGTAATGCAGACTGGTGCGAATACCCTCGGCCGCAGCCCCCTGCTGGGGCAGCACGTCGCTCTCAGTCATGAAGCCGGCACCTGCCAACGGAATCTTGCCCTTGAGCCCGAACTGCTCGTACTGCTGGACGAACCGCACCGCGTCCGACCCACTGTAGAAGCTGAAGATCACCTCGGGATTGGCCTGTTGCAGCTGGGTCAAGAAAGGTTGATAGTCATTGTTCCCCAGAGGTGGGTAGACCTCGAAAACGACCTCGCCACCTGCCTCGGTGAAGGTCCGTTTGAAGCCGTTCATCATCTCCTTGCCAGCGGCGTAATCGGGCGCCGACAGCGCCGCTTTCTTGCCAATGTTGTTGAAAACCCAAGGACCGGCGGGGTACGTCGTCTGAGAGTTCGAGAAGGAGGTGCGGAAGATGTACTTGCTCTTCTTCGCACCGGTAACATCGTCGGCGCCCGCGTTCGAAATGATCAGGATGTTCTTGGTCGAGTCGAAAAGATCGCGCAGGGCGAGGGCGACGCCACTGTGCACGATCCCGGTCACCAGATCAACCTTATCCTGATCGAGAAGCTTGCGCGCTTTGGTCGGGGCCACATCAGTCTTGGCCTCGCTGTCCTCCTGGATGATCTGAACCTTGCGGCCCGCAATCTCATTGTTGATCGAGTCGAGGTAAAGCTGCATCCCCTGGACCATATCCTGCCCCAGGCCCGAGTAGACGCCCGACAGCGGCACGAGAACGCCGAGCTTGAGCGGCCCGGAACTTGCCTGCGGTCCGGCCGCGGGGCCACAGGCCTGCAGCAGTGGTCCGGCCGCCAGCGCCCCGGCGGCCATCGCCGTGCCTTTCAGCAGGCTCCGGCGGGTCAGAATGGCGCGCACTCCCCCTCCTTGGCGTGTACCTTGGTCCGACATTCGATCTCTCCTCCTTAGATGTGTATGGGCTGACGCCCAAGAACTCACCGGGGAAACAAATCCGGACAACGCCTCTGAATGAGACTCTCTCATGCGGCAGGGCATGAGTGGTGCAGCCAGCCGCGGGAACACCCTTGGTGCGCAAATCGAAAGTACAAAAAGTACAATAGGAAGCGTCGGAGCGAGCAACATACCCGGGGGTAGGAATTCTTGCGGCGGCAGTATAACACAGAGTCGTGTCGCAGTGCAACGGCCCCGCAGCCCAGGGCTGCTCAATTGCCCAGGGGCGTCGCCCCTGCTTGTTTTGGACAGGCACCCGCCAGCGCGGCCAGCAGTCTGCGCCACTCCCGAAGACCACGCCAACTGCCCACCGATCCCCCACCGGTCTGCGTCGGCGAAGGCCGACGCCCGGCCGCAGGCCCCCAGCCGCGACTTCAGTCGCCCGGCTCTCAGCCGGCAAAAGGACGCCTTGACCGGCGTGCTAGAGCGCCGGTCAAGTAGTCACCGAGACGATTGCAAAGCGCCTTGTGAAGGTGCTTTCAGGTTCGTAGGGGCGCACGGCCGTGCGCCCCGACTACGAACCACGTTCTCACCCGCGCAACGACGACTTGACCGATGTTCTAGCGCCCCTTGTACTGCGCCGGCCGCTTCTCGACGAACGCGCGGAAGCCCTCCTGCGCATCCTCGGAGCGGAAAAGCTGGTTGATCCCTTCGCGCTCAATGGCCATGCCGCTGTCCAGACTGACCTCCAGCCCTTCGTTCACCGCCATCTTGATCAGGCCAACGGCGTAGGTGGCGCCGCTGGCGATGCGGCGGGCGTACTCGACCGTCTTGTCCAGCAACTGGTCGGCGGGGAAGAGGCGCTGCACGATCCCCAGATCGTAGGCCTCCTGCGGGCTGACCGGGTCGCCGGTGATCATCATGTCGAGGGCCCTGGCCTTGCCGACGATCCGAGGCAGCCGCTGCGTGCCGCCGTTGCCCGGCAGCAGCCCCAGCGTCACTTCGGGGAGGCCGATGCGGTAGTTGCCCTCGGCGGCGAAGCGCAGATCGTGGGCCAGGGCAATCTCCAGGCCCCCGCCCAGGGCATGAGCGTTCAGTGCGGCGATGAAAATCTTGGGCGTACGCTGGATCTTGAAGAGCACTTCATGGGCGTAGGCGACCAACCGCGCGTTCTTCTCCGGGGGCCCCGCCTCGAACGCCTTGATGTCCGCGCCCGCACTGAAGAACCGATCGAGCGCGCTGCGGGTCACCACGACCTTGATCTCATCATCATTACGGATCTGCTCGATGGCCTCGTTCAGGTCCTCCATGAACCCTTTGTTGTACGAATTCGCCGGTGGCCGGTTGAGAACCAGGAAGCCAACGGCTCCATCCTTTTCGACAGTCACGACGCGGTCTGCCATGATCTCCTCCGGGGACTAGGAATTCGAGATTGGAGACTGGTTCTTGCTGGGCAGAAGGAAGCCGTGAAGAGATGGGAGACGGGAGTACCATTGCCGATCACCAGCCGGCCTGGCAAAAGAATCTCCAGCCTCCAATCTCTACACTCTCACTCACTCCCCGCTGAGTTGGATGTGGATGTGCTTCAGCTCGGTAAACTCCAGCAATCCCTCCAACCCGTAGTGGCGTCCGAGACCGGACTGCTTCATGCCGCCGAACTCCATTGAGTGGAAGAGCTTGCCGAAGGTGTTGATCCACACCGTCCCGGCGCGCACCTTCTTGGCCACCATCAGGGCCTTGTTGATGTCGTTGGTCCAGACCGCTGCGACCAACCCGTACCTCGTGTTATTGGCGATCTTGACGGCCTCCTCTATGTCGGCGAAAGGGATGACCGAGAGAACCGGGCCGAAAATCTCTTCCTGCGCCAGGCGCGAGTTGGGGTTCACGCGATCGAACACCGTCGGCTCGACGAAGAAGCCTTTCCCGAGCGGCCCCTCCGTCAGTCGCCCACCACCGCCGGCCACCAACTGGGCCTCCTGCTTCCCGAGCTCAACGTAACTCAGGACCCGGTCGAGTTGCTCCTGCGAGATGACCGGGCCGACTGCGACCCGCTCCGTCGTTGGACCGATCTTCAGGGCTGGAACCATCGTTCGGAGCCGGTCTACCAGTTGGTCGTGGGCCGAGGCCTCCACCAAGAGCCGCGAGCCCGCCGTGCAGACCTGTCCGGCGTTCCAGAAGGCGGCGGCATTGAGAGCGTTTTTCACCGCCCGCTCGAAGTCGGCATCGGCGAAGATGATGTTGGGACTCTTCCCGCCCAACTCCAGGGCCACCTTCTTGAGGTTGGTGGCCGCCGCCTGCATGATCAGGCGGCCGGTGTCAGTCCCGCCCGTGAAGTTGATCATGTCGACGTCTTCGTGCCGCGCCAGCGCGTCACCGGCCTCCTCTCCCAAACCGGTCACAAGGTTGAAGATGCCGGCCGGAATCTCCTCGATCTCGCTGATGATCTGCGCAACCAGTGCCGCCACGCCCGACCCCTGCTCGGCCGGCTTGGCGACCACGGCACAGCCGGCCGCCAGGCCCGGGGCCAGCGGCCGCGTGAAGAGCGCCAGCGGCAGATTCCAGGGCGTGATCTGACCCACCACCCCCAGCGGCTCGCGCAGCAGGATCGAGATCGACTCGGGCGAGGGCTCGTTGGCCCGGCCATAGACCCAGTTGATGAGCCCGGCGTAGTGCTCCGCTGACTCGACCGAGGTCGTCACCTCACTGCGAGCGACAGGAAAGAGCTTGCCACTCTCGCGGATCAGCATTGTGCGCAGCTCACCCTCGCGCTCGCGCAGCCTGGCCGCAAACTTCTTGAGCGCTGTGATGCGCTTCTCGGGGCTGAGGCGCCAATCGCTCGTCTCGAAGGCCTCGCGCGCTGCCGCGACCGCTGCGTCTACGTCGGCTTTGCCGCTGCGCGGGAACGTGTGGAGCAACTCGCCGGTGGCGGGGTCGTGCCACTCCAAACGCTCACCGCTCTGGGCATCGAGCCATTGACCGCCAATGTAATTCTGAAACTCTTGCGCCATTGCCTGAGCCTCCTTTTCCTCCCCGGAGACTCCCTGCTCCCGGGGAACGTCCTTACCGACTGACAATCGAGCACTGTCTGTGGTACAATGTATGTCAAGAACTGAACGAACGTACTCGAACTGCTACACATCTACCAGAATAGCATGGCCACTCAAAATGGGAAATTGATGTTCTCCAACCCTTCCACTGATGGCGAGCAGCCATCAAGCCTGTCACCTTCGATCCGGCCCAAAAATCTCATTTTGACCCTATTCGGCGATTACATTCGCCCCCGTGGCGGTGAGATTTGGACTGGCAGCCTCATTCGCTTGATGAAACTGTTGGGAGTCCCATCGGGACAGGCCGTGCGTTCGACGCTCTCGCGAACCAGCCAACGTGGCTGGTTGCAAAGCCGGAAGGTCGGACGCCGCAGCTTCTACTCCCTGACCCCGCGAGGTCAACATCTGCTCGATGAGGGTGCACAGCGTATCTTCCTCGGGCGGCCCGAGGCGCACACCTGGGATGGACGCTGGCGACTCCTCTCGTACCACATCCCCGACGAACTGTCGCCCCTCCGGGCACGCCTGCGCCAGGAACTCGGCTGGATCGGCTTTGGCCGCCTCGATTCCTCTCTCTACGTCGCACCATACGACTATACCCACGAATTAAACGATCTCTTCGGGACACTGGACGTGCGCGACCACATAGACCTCTTCACGGCCGAGTACCGCGGCCCCGGCACCGACCAGGATATCGTACGCCGCGTCTGGGACCTGGAGAGCCTCAACGCTGCCTACGCCGATTTCCTCGCCGCCTGGCGCCCACGCTTCGAAGCCGATCAGGCCGCGTTCGCCGATCCGAGCCACCCCGGTCCAACGCTGGAAGAGTGCTTCGTGCGGCGCTTCATGCTGGTGCACGAATACCGGGTCTTTCCCTTCATCGACCCCGATCTCCCGGTGGCACTCCTGCCGGCCGACTGGCTCGGCACCGAAGCCCGGGTGTTCTTCCAGGCTTACTACGATCTGCTGACCGAGCCGGCACTGGCCTTCTTCGACGCGGTGTTTACGGCCGCTCCGCCCGAGGACGAGGACGAAGACGGGTAGGACGGCGATCTGCCGGCGCCTCGCCTCGGTTTGACCACAGAATACCAGACAGGATGAGCCCGCCACCGATCCACTGAACCGGCGTGAGCGTAGTACCGAAGATCAGCCAGCTCAAAACCGCGGCCACCAACGGGATGATCAGCAGATGGACGGCCGAGCGCGCGGCGTTCCCCGCCGCCATGCCGGCGTTCACAGCCAGGTAGGCAACGGTGGTCGTCATGATGCCTAGCCACAGGAGCGCAGCGATGGTGACCGGACTCAAGTTGGCCGGGAAGGGCTCGCGCGCTGCGATGAGCGCCAACGGCGGCACGGAGAGCGCGAAAACGGAGAGACTCAGGCCGTGAGTCGTCATCCTGAGTTTTGTGGCCCATACCCGGCTCAGAAGTAGGTAGGCACCGAAGAGCAGCGACGCCGTCAGCGCCAGGAGGTCGCCCCTCAGGGTCTGGCTGGCGAAGAGATCGAGCAGGTGGCCTTTGCTGATAATCAGGTAGGCACCGAGCAGGGCGACGCCACTCCCCACAATGGCACCCCAGTGCCGCCGCTCCTTGAGGACGATTGGGGCAGCGGCCGCGAGCAGGGCCGGGTACGTCGAAACCAAAAACGCGACGTTCACCGGTGTCGAGGCGCTGACGGCCACGGTTTGCAGCAGCCAGAAGAGGGCGCCGCCCGTGGTAGCCAGCACAGCCAGTCGCAGCCAGACGCCGCGCGATGACGGCAGGGGGATGCCTCCCTGGAACCAGAGCACGACGCCCAGCGAGATCGTCCCCAGGAGCGGACGCAGCAACGCGATCTGGTAGGGGGATAGCTCCCGCAGGGCGAATTGCAGCGCCGGAAAGACGGATCCCCACAGAGTACCCGCGAGCAGAGGGAGCCAGTGAACACCTGACCCCCGGCGAGCAAGTGGTCGCAGGATCAAACGCAGTCGACTGTCCACCGGGTGACCTTCATCGGCATAAAGCGCTGGGGCGATTGTTTCTCATCGGCTGGTCGCCACTATACCACGCGGTCCGTTCGGGTGTCAACACTATGTTTTCTATGGCGAAAAGATTGACAGCACGAACAGCCTCCGCTACAATAGATATAACGAACGCCGTTCGAATCTGCGAACACGAGCGACACGAGACGAGGCGGGAGTACCCGTGGATGCAGAGCGCGCCCCCACTTTGGTCCCGGCGGTAGACCGTGCGATTCAAATCCTCAACATCTTTGAGAGTGGTGAGGAGATGCTTGGGGTCTCTGACGTCAGCCGGCGACTCGACCTCAACAAGAGTACCGTCTACGATATCCTCAACACCCTGGCCCATTACGGGTTCCTCGAGCGTGACGATACCACCAAGAAGTATCGTCTCGGTTCCTCCCTCTTTCACCTCGGGAACATGGTCGGCGCCCGACTCAACCTCAGTGACGTGGCTCGCCCACACGTGCGCGACCTTTGCGCGCAGGTTGAGGAGACAGTCATCCTCGGCACACCGACACTCGACGATCATATTCTCATTGTAGACGTCGCGGAACCAGAGCTAGACATGAAGATCACCGCCTCCGTCGGGCGGCGGCTGCACCACAGCGCGGGCGCGCCCGGCAAGATTTTCCACGCGGCGATGCCACGGACCGAGTTGGCGGGGCTGCTGGAGCGCAAACCGTTGCGAGCCTTTACCTCCCGGACGCTCACGGATCCAGAAGCTTATATAGAGAGTCTGGAAGAGGTCCGGCGAGCCGGCTACGCCGTGGACGACGAGGAGTATCTCGAAGGTGTCCGTGCGGTTGCGGCGCCGGTGGTGGGTCGCGGTGGCCTGGTTGTAGCCGTGCTCTACGCCGTCGGCTTCAGTTCGCGTCTCACACCCGAGCGCATGCGCATGTTGACGCGCCTGGTGCCGGCGACTGCCCGGCGTATCTCGGAGCAGTTGGGCGCGCGGGCGTATCCTGCCTGGAACGGGCAGAACAGCGCCTGAACCCGCGGGCGCGACAGCTTGATCCCGAGGCGGGCGGGAGGAGAAGCACCAGCGGTGGTCATTCATCGTTGGATACCTGAAAGGGACTCTTCCGGAGGTCTTGGATGAAAGAACTCGTTCATCTCCGCGTCAATGGCGAAAACTTCGACCTGTACGTTCCGGTTCACAAGACGCTGCTGGAACTGCTGCGCGAGGAGCTGAACCTGACCGGCACTAAGCACGGCTGTGAACTGGGCGAGTGCGGTACCTGCACGGTTCTGGTGGATGGTGAGCCGATCCTGTCCTGTCTGACGCTCCCGGTGGAGGTCCAGGGACGCGACATCACCACAGTTGAAGGGCTCGCCGTTGGGAATGAACTCAGCGAGTTGCAGATGGCCTTCGCCGAGTTGGGCGCAGCCCAGTGCGGCTACTGCACACCGGCGATGCTGTTGAGCGCAACGGCCTTGCTAGCCATTACCCCGCTTCCCAGCCGCGAGGAAGTACGAGAAGCCCTGTCCGGCAATCTCTGCCGCTGCACCGGTTACAGCAAAATCGTAGATGCTGTCCAATTGGCCGGCGCCCGGCGTAGCGGCGACCTCAATGCCCTGGTGGAAGACATCGGCCGCTATCTGGACAGCGACGAGCGGGATGGTACCGTGCTGGCGGCTGACTCGATCCCGGTGATCCAACGGTAAGCGGAGGGCGAAACAACGAGCAGGACACTGCCGGTCTCCCTTGACCACCGATGACCAGCTTTTCCCTCGTGCTTCATGTCATGGACAGCAGCTTCGTGTGCCGGTCACAGATCCGCTGAAACGGACGCTTCTGCGAGCAAGGTGAGACTGGCCAGGGCGATTACTGCCAGAACGACACGAGTGGTTCGGTCCGTTGGACGCTCGAACGCATGCCGCCGAAATTCGGCTGCGACGGGCAACAGACGAGAACCCACAGACCTTTGAGGCGGAGCAACCCAATGGCCCAAAATGAGACCAAAAACCGCACGAACCTCGGCACGCACGCGATTCGCAACACGAGTGTCATCGGCCGCCCGCTGATGAAGGTGGACGCGATGGAGAAGGTGATCGGCCGGAGGTCCTACACCGATGACCTCAATCTCCCGCGCATGCTCCACGGGAGATTACTGGGTAGCACCCAGCCCCACGCCCGGATCGTGCACGTTGACACGAGCGCTGCCGAGGCACTGCCTGGGGTCCGCGCGGTGCTGACCGGGAAGGATCTCCCGGTCAAATTCGGGATCCTACCGGTTAGCCAGGATGAGACTCCGCTGGCACAGGACAGGGTACGCTACGTGGGTGAGCCGGTGGCCGCAGTGGCAGCGGTCGACGAGGAGACGGCCGAGCGCGCGCTCGACCTGATCCGGGTTGAATACGAGCCCCTCACGCCGGTTATGTCGATTGAGGAGGCGCTGGGCGAGACCGAGGTACGGATCCAGGACTACGGTGATGGCCCCAATATCCACAAGCTGATTTCGTTGCAGTTCGGCGATGTGGATGAGGGCTTTGCCGAGGCTGATTATGTCCGCGAGGATGTCTTCTTCTACCAGGGCAACAATCACCTGGCACTGGAGCAGCACAGTGCTGTCGGCGTCCCCTCGCCCGACGGCAAAGTTACGCTCTACAGCTCCACCCAAACCCCCCACTACGTTCACCGTGCCCTCGCCAAAGTGCTGGAGTTGCCGCCCAGCCAGATTCGTGTGGTCGCGCTGGCGCCGGGCGGCGGCTTCGGCGGCAAGACCGACCCATTCTCGCACGAGATCTGTGCGGCCAGGCTCGCCCTGATCACCGGTCGCCCCGTCAAAATCACGCTGACCCGCGAGGAGGTCTTCTACACTCACCGGGGCCGCCACCCTGTGCTGATGTGGGTCAAAACCGGCGTCAAGAAGAGCGGCGAGATTACCGCGATGCACTTCAAGACGATGCTCGACGGCGGTGCCTACGGCTCCTACGGGGTGGCCAGCACGTACTACACCGGCGCCCTCCAGACCGTGACCTACAAAATCCCGCGGTACAAGTTTGAGGGGCTACGCACCTTCACCAACAAGCCTCCCTGTGGGCCCAAGCGCGGCCATGGCACACCCCAGCCTCGCTTCGGCCTGGAAATCCACCTCGACAAGATATGCGAAGACATGGGCTGGAACCCGGTTGCGTGGCGCAAGCGGCAGATGTGCGAGCCCTTCAGCCTGACGGCCAACCAGCTCCGCATCACGACCATCGGCCTCGACGAGTGCATCGACAAGGTCACGGCCGCCGCGGGTTGGAGCGAGAAGTTCCGCAAGCTGCCCTACGGCAAAGGCGTGGGCCTGGCCTGCTCCAGCTACATCTCCGGGGCCAATCTCCCAATCTACTGGAACGACATGCCCCACAGCGGTGTGATGGTCAAGATCGACCGCGGCGGGGGTGTGACTGTCTTCTGCGGCTCGACCGACATCGGCCAGGGCAGCACTTCGGTGCTGGCCTACATCGTCGCCGAGGAATTGGGCCTCAGCCCGAGGGAGGTCGCCACCGTCACCGCCGACACCGACCTGACGCCGGTCGATCTGGGGAGCTACTCTAGCCGCGTCACTGTCATGTCGGGGAATGCCGCCATCGAGGCGGCGCGCCAATTGCGCGAGCAGCTCTTTGAAGTTGCCGCCGAAGAGTTGGGCACAAGCCCCGAGGCGTTGGCGGCCGCCAGTGGCCGTGTCTTCCTCGCCGAGGATCCTGATGTCGGCCTGCCCTTTGCCAAGGTGACCCAGCTGGCCGAGTCCAGGTTTGGGACCCTGGCCACGGTGGGAAGTTATACGCCCCCCAAAACGCCCGGCCGCTACAAGGGCAGCGGCGTCGGCCCGAGCCCGAGCTATTCCTACTCTGCCTGCGTCTGCGAGGTCGAGGTGGATCCAGAGACGGGCTGGATCACCATCCCCCGCATCTGGATCGCCCACGATGTCGGCCGCCCGCTCAACCCACTCCTGGTCGAGGGCCAGATCGAGGGATCGATCTATATGGGCCTGAGCGAGGCACTGATGGAGGAGCAGACTTTTCGGCGCGGCCTCCACAAGATCCCCTCAATGCTCGACTACAAGAGCCTGACCTTCCTGGAGACGCCCGAGATCGAGAGCTTCATCGTTGAGACCGACGACCCGAATGGGCCATACGGCGCCAAAGAAGCCGGGCAGGGCCCGCTCCTCCCGATCCTTCCGGCGCTGGCCAACGCGATCTATGACGCGGTCGGTGTGCGGGTGGATGAGACGCCGATCACGCCCGACAAGATTCTGAAGGGACTGGAACTCAAGGCCAAGGGCAAGGAGCCGCGCGTCGGCCCCACCTTCCCGCTCGACTTCGACTACGGCGAGCCGATCTTTGTGGAGCCGCCGACGTTGGAGCGCCGGCCGGAGTTGCAGGCCGTTGCAAGTTGAAGCCTGCCGGTTACGAACCAGGCATCGTGGCACCCACGTCGATGCCATGCCCAACCGTCAACTTTCAACCTTCAACCTGAAAGCAGATTGAGGAGCCATCATGCTACGACTCCCACCCTTCACCTATCACGCGCCGCGCTCGCTCGACGAGGCGGTCCAACTCCTGACCGACTATGGCTCCGAGGCGATGGTCGTCGCCGGGGGAACCGATCTCTACCCGAAGATGAAGCGTCGCCAGATGACGCCCTCGCACCTGGTGGCACTGCGCGGTCTCCGCGATTTGTACGGTGTTCGGCAGACCGGCGATGGGGCCTGGCAATTCGGTGCGCTGGCAACCCTGACACAGGTCGGCGAGCACACCGAGGTGAGCAACGTCTTCCCGGCGCTGACCCACGCGGCCGGCCAGGTCTCCACGCCGCAACTCCGCAACGCCGGTACCATCGGCGGTAATCTCTGTGTGGATACGCGCTGTACATACTACGATCAGACGGAGCATTGGCGCCGGTCGATCAACTACTGCTTGAAGAAGGATGGCGAGGTCTGCTGGGTCGCACCTGGCAGTCCGCGCTGTTGGGCGGTCTCCTCGAGCGACACGGCGCCGGTGATGGTCGCGCTCGGGGCGCAGGTACACCTCGTCGGGCCGTCGGGTGAGCGCACCGAGCCGGTGGCCGCCATCTACGGGACCGACGGCATCGACTACCTGGCCGGTAAGCAGGCCAACGAGATCATCACCTCCATCACCCTGCCGGTGGTGGAGGGCACCGAGAATATCTACCTCAAGCTGCGTCGCCGAGGCAGCTTCGACTTCCCGATCCTCGGCGTCGCGGTTGCCCTGCGGCGCGAGCCCGACGGCACCGTCCGTGATGCGCGCGTGGTGCTCGGCGCAGTCGAGAGTTTCCCGCTGCGTGTTCCCGCTGCCGAGGTGCTGCTCAACGGCCAGCGGCTGACACCCGCGGTGATCGAGGCCGCCGCCGCCGTCTGCCGCAAGCCCGCTCGTCCGCTCGACAACACCGACCTGACCCTCTACTACCGCAGCAAGATGGTCCCCGTCTTCGTCGCCCGCGCGCTGCGTCGGCTGGCACGGTTGGAGACGGCAGGGACGGACGAGGTCGCGGCGTAGCCGAATTTGGATTCCCCCTTGTTCGCCCACACGCTGGGGAAATCCGGCCCACCCGTGCTGAAGCGGGTTTCAGATAAACACGGCAACACACGCGCGATGATCTTGAGAGAAATCGACTCACTGGTTTCTATCGTGTGTAGCGGCCGCGCAGGCATCGTTTGGTCGATGAAGCCGCCGAGGATGAGCGAGTCATGAACTTGTGTTCGATCGACCCGAAACCCCCAGAATTGTACGAGCAACTGGGCCTGGGTCGTGAGTAACCGCCACGTTTGCTAGGAGTCGCCAATGAGTCCTCTCCCCTCCTCTGAAACCCTCAAACCCACCGTTTGTCGCGAGCATCAGCTTGAGACCTTCCGCCGAATGTTGGCTGAGGTGCTGGCCGGCAACGCCTTCTACCGTCGCAAGTTCGCCGAGGCCGGCATCACCGGCGCCGAGGATGTGCACATGTGGGAGGAGTTCGCCGACCTGCCGTTTACGTACAAGGGCGAGCTGGTGGCCGACCAGGAGACGAATCCGCCCTTCGGCACGTTCTTGACCTACCCCGTCGAGCGCTACGCGCGGCTGCACCAGACTTCCGGCACAACGGGCAAGCCGCTGCGCTGGCTCGACACCGAGGAGAGCTGGCAGTGGTGGGGCCGCTGCTGGGCGACGATCTACCGCGCGGCCGGCGTCGACTCGAGCGACCGCGTCTTTTTCGCCTTCTCGTTCGGGCCGTTCATCGGGTTTTGGGCAGCCTGGGAGGGGGCGCGCCAGGTCGGCGCTCTGACCATCTCGGGCGGCGCCCAGAACTCCGAGCAACGCCTGACGAATCTGCTCGAGTTGGGCGCGACAGTTGTCTGTTGTACGCCCAGTTACGCACTGCATTTGGCGGAAGTAGCCCGCGCCACCGGCCAGGCCGAACGGCTGCGCGATTCGACCGTCAAAGCGGTCATCGTCGCCGGCGAGCCAGGCGGCTCGATCCCGGCGACTCGCCGGCGAATTGAGTCGACCTGGGGCGCCAGGCTCTACGATCATCCCGGGGCGACAGAGATCGGCGCCTATGGCTTCACCTGCGTCCATCAGTGCGGAGTCCACGTGAATGAGAACGAATTCATCGCCGAAGTTCTCGTGCCGCGCGGCGATGAGCCGGCGGAGAACGACGACGGCGAGTTGGTCATCACCAACCTCGGGCGCTGGGGCAGCCCGATCATTCGCTACCGCACGGGCGACCACGTCCGGCTCGTGCGGGAGCCCTGCGCCTGCGGGCGGACCTTCGTCCGGATGGACGGTGGCGTGATCGGCCGTATCGACGACATGTTGGTTGTCCGCGGAGTCAATGTCTACCCCTCGGCGATCGAGAATATCATCCGCACAGCCCAGGAGATCGACGAGTACTGCATCGAGGTCCGACGTGACGGGGCGATGGACGAACTCACAATCCTGGTCGAGCCAATGGCCAGTGCCGCCCCCGACGGCCAGCGTCTCGCGGCCCAGTTGGCGCGCTTGTTTGAGAACCGTCTTGCGTTGCGGACCACCGTGGTAGCGGTCGCTCCAGGCATACTGCCCCGCTGGGAACTCAAAGCGCGGCGGGTACGCGACTTGCGGGCGGCAGCCGAGGCGTAAAACAGCGCGACCCACTGTCGTGGTGTTTGACAGCGCCCAGGTTCACCAGTAAATTGATAGATATATCGCGATTTTCTTCCGGTGAGACAGAAAGAGACATACATTTGAGGGGGAGGGGACGATGGCCGCGACCACGGAAGGTTTGCAGCAGCGGCTCGACAACAAACAGCTCGTCGAACTGCCCGATCATATGACCGAGGATTACAAAGAGAATCTGAAGCGCACCCTCATCGTCTCAGCCGACACCGAACTGGTGAGCGCCCCATCCTACTACCTGGCCGCCCAGAAGGCGCCCTCAATCAACAGTTTCATCTCAGCGATGGCGATCATTCAGGATGAGTTGGGCCACGCTCACATCGCCTACCGCCTTCTCGAAGACCTGGGTGTCTCGCGTGAGGAGCTCATGTACCGGCGCGAGCCGCGCAAGTTCAAGTACCCTTACGCCTTTGACGTTGCGCTTGAGAGTTGGGCGGAGCTGGTCGTGGCGAATGCCTTCTACGACCGCGCCGGCTTCATCCTGCTCGGCGACATCTACCGCCACACCTCCTACGGCCCGTGGAAACGAGCGCTCGTCAAGGTGGACCGTGAAGAGAACTTCCACCTGCGCCACGGCGAAAGCTGGATGCGCCGGTTGGTGCAGAGTGCCGAAGGGCGCGAGCAGGTCCAGCGGGCCGTAGACTGGATG
Organism: Ardenticatenaceae bacterium; assembly: GCA_027493995.1. Classification (GTDB taxonomy): domain Bacteria; phylum Chloroflexota; class Anaerolineae; order Ardenticatenales; family Ardenticatenaceae; genus DOUV01. The sequence continues at coordinate 1,519,999 of JAOSJS010000001.1, forward strand.
TTTTTGCTGACGGTCGAGTGGTTTGGGCTCCCGGATGATCTCAAGCTCCATACCGGGCAGCTCAGCTACGGCCTAAAGGGCTACACGAACGACCAGCTCCGTCAGCAGTGGCTCAGTCAGGCGGTTCCTTTCTGCACCGAGATCGGGATCAAGGTTCCGTCGCACTACGACGAGCAGCAGAAGAAGTGGATCGTCGATCGGGCCTTCCCATCTGCCTTCGATCCTGTCGAGAAGTGCTGGAGCGACAAGCAAATCAGTTGGGACGAGGTCTTGATCCGCTGGAAGGCGCGCGGCCCGATGAACGAAACCTTCGTCAACCTGCTCCAGGAGGGCCACAAGGAGCTTGAGCGGCTGCTGGCACGGGCGGCGTGACAGGGGGATCATGAATTATCCATACGATCCGCTCTGGAATGCGTTGCGCGAGGTGAACGACCCGGAGTGGCCGATCAGTCTCGTGGATATGGGGCTGATCTACGGGATCACACGGCACGGTGGGCGCGTCACGGTCGATCTCACGTTTACGGCGATGGGCTGTCCGGCCATGCCCTACATCCTCGACGATGTGCGTGCCAAACTGCTCGAACAACCTGGGGTTGAACACGTGGAGATCAATATCGTTTGGAGCCCACCCTGGACAGCCGACCGGCTGAGCGAGGAAGGGTGCGCCGAGATGATGCTCCTGGGGGTCGCGGTATGAGCATGGCCGGCGGCAACGCCGAAAACAAGATCTACGAGGTTTTCGCGCGCCGCAAATACGAAGACTCGTTGACTCACATCGGAAACGTCACAGCACCCGACGACGAGTTGGCGGCCGTCTACGCCCGCAGTATCTATGATGAGTGGACCTGGCTGGAAATGGTGGTTGTCCCGCGGCAATCGCTGATTCCGGTGATTGAACCGGCCTAGAGCGCCGGTCAAGGCGTCAGACTCCCGAAATCTCGGAAGACTTCGGAAGTCTCCGAGAGAAGGCGCCGGGTTACACTGCGTTCCCGTCGTGCAACCTCTAACCTGTAACCCGTTCATTCTGGATAGCGCTTATGAGCGAAACGACGGTTTACCAAACGCCCGATCAGTTGCCTGGCGCCGCGCAGACTAGCCTGGCACACCTGCTGTGGGCGATCGCGGATAGCAAGCAGGCCTTGGGCTTCCGCTACGCCGAGTGGGCCTCAAAAGCCCCCGTGTTGGAAGCAGGCGTCGCCGCCTCGGCGATGGCCCAGGCTGAGTTGGGGCATACCCGCGTGCTGCTGATGCTGCTGCGCTCTTTTCCGGCGGTACCGCTTGAGGTTACCAACGACGACGAGGGGCGCCGCACCGACTTGCACGCCCCCAGCTTTCTCGAGCGCTCGCTCGCGACCTGGCCGGAGTTTGTGACCGTCAACCTGCTCTTCGACGGCGCGCTGAGTGAGGTGTTGCAGGCGATGCGGGGCTCGTCCTTCGCGCCGCTGGCAGGGCGGATGGAGAAAATGTTGGACGAGGAGCGCTTCCATGCCATGCACGCGCGCGACTGGTTCCGGCGCCTCGGCCGGCAGAGTGATGCTGCGCGCGAGGCGTTGCAGACAGCGGTCGACCAGATCTGGCCCGAGGTGCTTTGCTGGTTCGGCCCGGACGGTGACCTGGACGCGCTGGCTGAGATTGGCGTGCTTGATATCGGCTCGGCAGCGCTCCGTCTGCGCTTCATGCAGCGCGTCGTCCCATTGCTCAACCAGGGGGGAGTCGCCGTCGCGACCGAGAGTGAGCTTCCGTGGGATCAGTGGAATAGTATCGCTCGACGCCTCGTTCGCCCTGAGGTCGAGGTGGCGCCGTGACACGAGAACCGAACACCGGTCACGACCCGGCCATCGGTCATGACGAAGCCGACAAAAGGGTTCCCTGCCCCTTCTGCGGCTCCGACAAGACTGAACTCCACTCACTCTTTGGCAACATGCAGCTTGCCTCGCAGTATTACTGCCACGGCTGCAACACCATCTTCGACGCCGTGACGTGGCGGAGGCGCGAATCCCCGGACTGATTTGGGTACCAACTTGCCTGGCGGCTGAACGGCGCCACCCTGAGGGTGGCGCCGTTGCTGTCTCTGCCAGACCCGTGGCACGAGAGGTGCTTTTTTAAGAGTGATGCGTTCCCTTGATCAGGATCATCTCGAGGCTCTGCCCAGCTTATGAACGGCCGCCATACGTTTTACAAAACTATAATCATCCTGGCAACGCTGGTCGCTGTCTACCTGCTCTATCGCCTGAGCGAGACAATCATCGTTCTATTCGCCGCCATCATCTTTGCCTCTGCGATTCGGCCCTTCGTCGACGTGCTGGAGCGGCGTGGGCTGAACCGCGGATTGGCGATCCTGACGATCTACATCTTCATTATTGGAGCTGTCGCCGGCCTGCTGGTCGTGGCCGTGCCACCGTTGATCGGGCTCGGCATGGAGTTGTTCTCAAACGGCAAGTTCCTGGAGATGGGGCGCCGGTTTGCCCTGCAACTGGCCTCCTTCGGATGGGACCGATTCCATCTCCCCATCGCCTTCACTCTGCCCGCGAAGTTCCAGGCGCTCATCGGTGAGGCCGGCGACACAGCGAGCCGGCAAGCCTGGCCCCTGGCGCTGGGCACCGGTGTTGCGGTGACTCAGATTTTTCTTGCCCTGGTGATGGCCTTCTACTGGCTGACGGCCCGTCCCCTCATCCTCGATCTGCTCCTCAGAATGAGCCCGGTGCGCCATCGCGAGCGGTTAGAACTCATCTGGACCGACATTGAAGAGACGTTGGGCGCCTTTGTGCGCGGTCAGGTCATTCTGGTTCTTGCCATCGGCGCGGCGGCCTTCGCCGGTCTGTTGATCCTCCGCGTCCCCTATCCACTGGCACTGGCAGTTGTGGCCGGCTTAACCGAAGCGATTCCCATGATTGGACCGTTCTTGGGCGCGATACCGGCCGTCCTGGTGGGCTTTATGGTTTCGCCGACGACCGGTCTCCTGGTCGCTGGATGGTACCTCCTGATCCAGGAACTCGAGGGCCATGTGCTGGTGCCGAAAGTGATGGAAAAGAGCGTCGGGCTCAATCCGCTGGTGGTGATTATCGCGCTGATCGCCGGCGGCACGCTCAACGGCATCGTCGGCGCCCTGCTCGCGATCCCTGTGGCCGGGGCACTCCAGGTCGTCGCCCGGCATCTGCTGATCGAGCCCGCGATTCAGAACAATGCCCCACGGACCGAGCTCGGTATTGTCCTCTTTGATGACGAGGAGCCGGAGGAGACCGCAATCGTGACTCCTGCAAATGGAAACAGTTGACCCGCCCGACACCAGGCGGGCCCACCGCCAGTGCGCCCGCCGGCTTCAATAATAAGCTACACTTTGCCCCGCCAGGCGGGCGTACTCTTCTCTTCCAGCAGGCGCTCGTAGGCACCCTGCCAGATCCTGGACGAGCGCGTCAGTTTGTTGACGGTGACATCGTGAAACCGGCCGGTGAGCTCTCCAAGCACCGGCAAGAGCTTGTGCCACTCTCCAAGCAGGATCATCTCGGTCATCTCCCGCTCGACGCGTGGGACCCAATCCCATTCCATCCGAAAGCGGTCAGCTTTCACGAAATAGTTGCGCTTCTCCCAGGCTGTGGCCGTCTGTTCGACCCCTTCCTGAATGGCTCGGAGGGAGAAGACAATGGTTGCCGCCAGATCCTTGGCCTCATCGTCCAGGGTCTTTTTCATCACCAAGAGGCGCAACGCCTCCGCAATCGTGCGGCGCAACCGATTGCGCTGCGTCCCTGGTGTGCCATCAACCGACACCAGCCGACTCACAAGCGTCCTCCTCGTAGGTCCCACCTCGCAGCGCCCGTCGTGCGAGGTTGGAATAAGACGGTAGAACATGGGTTCGCTAGAGTCCGAGTGTACCAAAGGTGCGATCAGACGTCAACGTGGCCCATGGGACCAAACGCACCGCGCATCGCGTGGTGGTGGCAACCCTGGATGCAGCAGCATCTCGACCGCGAACAGCAGTTGCGGGTATTCCAATGGCTTCGCAATCAGCCGCGTGTGGTTGGGCAGCCGTCGGTAGAACTCGCGGCGCTCCCGCTTGATGCCCGAGCTCATCAGCAGGACAGGCAACCCCGCGAATGCAGGCTGCAATCGAAGGGCGGTCAGGATCTCCCAACCACCGACGGCGGGCATCAGCAAATCCAGAATCAGGAGGTCCGGCTGGTGGCGGGCGACCGCCGCCAGCGCCAGAGCGCCGACGGTGCAGATGTGAGCATCGTAACCTTCATCGCGCAAAAACTCGGCGATGGCTTCGGCGAGCTCGGGCTGGTCGTCAACAATCAAGATGCGTGGGGGAATCCTCATTCAGCGGCCTGTCCTCAATGTGGTCGAAGCCTTTTCGTTGCGTGAGCAATGAGCGTGCCTCGAGAGCAGACCGGTCCCCGGCAGTTGCCAGGCGATGTCGAAGGATAACTGGCGGGTTACCCGCCGGCCAGAATCTGCGCCAGCCAGTCCAGCAGCCGCCCGGCCATCGAGAGGAACGTCTGCACTTCCGAGGCGCGTGTGGCCAGATCGCCGGCCGGACCGGGCATCGCTGGCCCGCCGACGTTGGCCCGCGGTGTTGGCTCCGGAGTCGCCGGAACGACCGCTGCGGCGGCGAAGGTCGGGGGGGCCAGTTGGACGAGGTAGAGTGTCAATGGCGCATCCGCGGCGCCACTGGCAACCGTCAGATCTGGCCCGCTCGGGTTATACGCAAACGCGCCCGGCAGCGAAACCTCGATCATGTGCCACCGGCTGTCGGCTGGGACGCTGGCCGTCGTCGAACCGCCGGCCCAGGTCAACTCGATTGACGCACCGGTCCCGAGAGCATGCAGGACCACTTTCCACCCGGCACCGCCCGGGTGGGCGCGGGCGAATGCCTCGTCTACCTCGAAAGTAAACGTCGTGTTGACCCCGCTGACACTATTCCGCAGATCGTGGCTCACACTCGCCAGGTCGGCCGGCTTGACCGCAATATCTTGCTGAGAGCGGTCGAAGAAATGCCAGCGATTCGTCGGGCGGTTGGTTTGGACCAGGTAGTAGTCGTCGTTCTGGTACCGGCAGGCGTCGCTCCAGGCCGGCTCGTCCGGCTTCTCCACCTGCCGGATCCGCGTCCACACGCTCGGCGCATTGGTGGCATCCCGCCCGATGTGCATTCGGACGAAGGATCCCCAGTAGGGGTCGGCCATGACATAGTTGCCCCGGACGTTGCCCTGGGCGCCCCACCGCAAGACCGTCGCACCCCAGAGCCAACCATCCAAATTCACCTGTACCGACCCATTCTCCGAGTTTCCGTACTCATCGACGAGGGCCTTCCCCGCTTCGCGCAGCCGCAACGCGATGTACTGCGTGCCGCCGTAGAGCACTGTGCCGGGCGCCTCCGCGACCGGCAAACCGTTCTGCTGGTCATCGGGTTTCAGCTTCGCGGCGTCGCCGTACAGGCAGCGAGTCGGTTCATTGCCCGCCATCCCCGCCGTGAACACACCATCAATCTCGGGATTGGTCGCAATCGCATCGGCGAAGCGGTTGCGATTCCAGCGCAGCGAGAGGTACACCGGCTTTCTGACGCCTCGATAGACCTGAGTGAGCTCGCCCTCCGGTCCAACCAGGGTAGTTGGATTCATGTGCCGGTACCACCCGTCCATAACTTCAGCCGGAACACACTCCTCGTAGCCGAACTTCACCGGCGTAAACTCACCATCCATCCCGGTCGGCACAATCACACCGTCGATGTTTGGCAGGCTATCGGCAGCCAGCGCAAACTCGCGCCGGGCCTTGTTCAGCTCCGCCCACCAGCGGTCGTCCTCATAGTGAGGAAGCTCGAACGTCTTGTCCTTGCACTGAATCACGTGAGGACCAGGGAGTCCGAGGCTGTCATAGACCGCTTGCGGTGTCAGGTCTTCCCAGCCCTGAAAGCCTAACCCGACGAAGCACGGTTGCCTCACCGGCGGCAGCCCCTCACGGTCGATCAAGACATCCTTGCACTTGGCGTTGAAGTTTTCCAGCACCGGGCGCCAGTTCTCCCAGGCAATGTGCTTGTTTTCGCACCCGGCCGCGCGCTGATAGGGCAGCGTCGGGCCGTTGTCGCACTGAGTGAAATCCTGGCGGAAGTACACACCGATGTCATCCGCAACCGGTACCTGGAGTCGCGCAGGAGCGGGGGAGGCTCCGAGCAGCAGAAACGTCAGTATGAGGAGTCGCCAGCCCATCCTCTCACCTCTTGTCCTCTTCGTCGTTCGCGGCGTCTGGAGAGGTCTCGCGCCTCGTGCCGCCTTCGGAGGAAGGACAACGCCCGCAAGCCGGCGAAACGGTGGCCGCCCAGGCAGCACGAGGCGTAAGGATAGCAGCAACTCGCCCTCGAAACCAATCTGCCGGGCCGGCGGGATAGCTCACCCAGCGCGGCGCACGTGAAACGTGAACATGGCACGCACCTCCACGCGCGTTGCACCTTTCACTCACGGCAGGTCGAAGCAATTTCCCATCCCGAGCCGGACGGAATGGTCGGGATTGGCGACGAGGATACACATCTGCGTCTCCTCCGGCGGGCGCTGGGCGACACGGTAGCCGGTGTAGGGGTCACCGACGTGGATGACGTTGCAAACTCTACGCGCGGTGCTCTGATCGCTGGCCTCGGCCTGCATCAGATCGACCAATGCTTCCGCGAAGGGCAAGAAGACCTCTTCGCGCCCGAATTGTTGGGAGCACTCCTCCTGAGCGACCCGGACGATTCCGACCGCCCGCGCTCGTGCCCGACTGGCCTGAAAAGTGCCGGTCACCTTTTCGGGAAAGATCTGACGCCTACGCAAGCTCCGCCCACCAAACGTTCAAGCTTTGTACTGGCACAGATGTTGCTTTTGGGTGTTGACCGGTGAGACCGATTTCACGGTCTACCAGAATCCGGCCGGCGGTCTTACGTCAGGAATGCGCGGAAGCCCCTTCTCCAGCATGGGTCTATTCCCTGCGCGCACGCGGCTTCCGGGAGGAGGGCCTTCGTGGATCAACAACTGACCACGACCGCCCTGCGCGCCAGTTACCAGCTCGAGCCCGGCCGGCAGGCCCAGCGCCTGGGTAATCGGGCGACCTCCCAGGCAGGGATCACAACCCGGCGCGGCGAGCGCCTCCAGCCCTCGTTCGAACTCGAACAGAGCCCTCAGCCGGGGCTGTGGAAGATCGGTTCGCTCGAAGATCTGGCCTCGCTCAGCCATCAGCGGCTGGAGCGGATGGACGTACCGTCAGGGAGAATACAGGCCGCCCGCTAGATGCTGCAGGTGTCAACACCCCTGGAAACACACCCTCGTGGGCGGATTCGAGCCAGCGACGGCAGCCAGCACCCCTCAGCTGGCCCTGGTGACTCCCGAAACGAAAGGCATCCGTATATGTTCGACTACCTGATCGTCGGAGCCGGATTTGCCGGGAGCGTGCTTGCTGAGCGCCTGGCGCGTGGGTCCGGGAAGATGGTCCTGATCATTGACAGACGAAACCATATCGCCGGGAACGCCCACGATCACTACAACAACGACGGCATCCTCGTCCACAAGTACGGACCGCACATCTTTCACACCAACTCGCGCAAAGTTTTCGATTATCTTTCGAACTTCACCGAATGGCGGCCTTACGAACACCGAGTGCGTGCCAGCGTGGACGGCCAGCTCGTTCCAATCCCGATCAACCTCGATACCATCAATTCGCTCTACGGGCTCAATCTCACCTCGTTCGAGCTCGAGAAGTTTTTTGCATCGGTCGCCGAGCCGCGAGAGCAGATCCGCACTTCTGAAGATGTGGTGGTGAGCAAAGTCGGACGCGAGCTCTACGAGAAATTCTTCCGCAATTACACCCATAAACAGTGGGATCTCGACCCGTCTGAACTCGATGCCTCGGTCATCGCCCGTGTTCCAATCCGCACGAACCGTGACGACCGCTACTTCACGGATACATACCAGGCGATGCCGCTGCACGGCTACACACAGATGTTTGAGCGGATGCTCGACCATCCCAACATCAAGATCATGCTCAACACCGACTACCGTGAGATCAAAGACGTCATCCCGTACCGCGAACTGATCTACACCGGCCCGATCGACGAGTTCTTCGACCTTCGCCACGGCAAGTTGCCCTATCGCTCGCTGGTGTTCAGGCACGAAACCCTCAACATCCCAACCTTTCAGCCGGTGGCGGTGGTCAACTACCCGAACGAGCACCCGTATACACGGATCACAGAGTTCAAATATCTGACGGGCCAGGAACACCCCAAAACGAGTATCGTCTATGAGTACCCCGTGGCTGACGGCGATCCGTACTACCCGGTCCCCCGCGCCGAGAATGCTGAGATTTACAGGAAGTACCAGGCTCTGGCCGAAGCGACAGCCACCGTCCACTTCGTCGGGCGGCTGGCAACCTACAAGTACTACAACATGGATCAAGTCACCGCTCAGGCTCTGGTGACGTACGAGCGGATCAGTAGCCGCGATCATGCGGACTCGACCAGAGCGCGCTCGAGGAGCGTACGTTCACGGTCGTATGTCACCCCAGCCGCAGAGAGCTCGAACGGGAAGCGGAAGGCAGGCTGAGTTTTCTTCCGGCCGCAAGCGGTGCTCTGGGGCCGGAATCGACCCAGTCCACGAACGGCGCGGCCCTACCGTCCGAGCGTTCTCACGCGCTGATGCGATCAGCCCAGCGTTGCGCACCGCACACAACTTGACACCGCGCGCAGACGGAGCCGGCAGGAGCGGCGTTCGTTTGCGCCAGCTCCCCAAACTACGCCTCACCTCAGACATCCCGGCGCTCGCGCGGATTTCAGATAATATTCACTCCGGAAGTAAGATTGATCTCGGCAATCTATCACAGCGGGTATGATCGATGAACAAGCATATCCTCGTCGTCGATGACGACTCCCTTCTGCGCCGCAGCCTGGCGCTCAACCTCGAGGAGGCCGGCTACCGGGCGAGCACGGCAGCCAACGCCGAGGATGCCCTGGCCCTCGCGCGTCGTGATCCGCCCGATCTCGCCTTGTTGGACATCAGCTTGCCCGGCATGGACGGACTGGAGGCCCTGCGCCACTTTCAAGAAGAGCTGGACGTGCCGGTGATCTTTCTTACCGCCCGCCGGCGCGAACTGGACGAGGCACTCGGCCTGGAACTGGGCGCCGATGACTACGTGACAAAGCCTTTCGACCCCGACGTGCTGCTCGCGCGCATCAAGGCCGTCCTGCGGCGCTTCGAACGCGCGACGACCCCAGCGCCGGAACGCGCGCCGCTGGTCGTCGGCGACCTGGTGATCGACCCGGCGGCCCACACCGTGACCCTCGGCGGGCAGCCCGTGCCCTTGCCGCCGCGCGAATTCGACCTCCTGCATGCCCTGGCCTTGAACGCCGGATATGTAATCTCCGTGGATGATCTCCTGGCCCAGGTCTGGGGCGCTGAGTTCACAGGCGAACCCGAGGTCGTGTATGTCCATATCCGCTGGCTCCGGGAGAGTCTGGAAGCGGACGCTCACCGCCCGGAGCGGATCGTGACGGTCCGGGGTGTAGGGTACAAACTTGTGCCGCAGGAGGCGTGAGGATGCGCAGCCTGCGTAACCGCCTGATCCTCAGCCACATCCTGCCGCTCTCGGTCATCATCCCTCTCATGGGAATCGCACTCGTGTACGTCCTGGAGACCCAGGTCCTACTGCCCAGCCTCTCCAATGAGCTGACGGAACAAGCGCATCTGATTGCCGACCTCGCCCGTGACCACCCTGATATCTGGTCCGATCCCGCGCAGGCCCAGGCGTTTGTCGCCCGGGTGAGCTCCGACCTGACCGCGCGGGTGATGCTATTGGACCCCAACGGGCGTATCCTCGCTGCTAGTGAGGCGAGCGATGCCGGGCAGGCGGGCCAGTTGCTCACTCACCCCGGAGTGGCAACCGTGCAGGCCGGGCAGATGAGTATCCACCAGGAGTACAGCCAACAACGGCAAGCAGAGGTGGCCGACGTCCTGGTCGCCGTGAGAGGATCCGATCAGCAGATTGTCGGTATTGTTCGTCTGACCCATCGGCTGGAGACGGTCCTTGAGCGCTTTCTGCGCCTGCGCCACCTCATCGCCGGCGTGCTGGTGGCTGGGCTGCTCTTGGGGGCTGCTGTGGGCTGGGTGTTGGCCCTGGATCTGGAGCGTCCCATTCGGGAGGTGACCAGGGCGATCTACGGCCTGTCGAGCGGCGAGCGGTTGATCGTCCTCCCAGAACACGGGCCGGACGAAATCCGGATGTTGGCGCACGGCGTCAACACCCTGGTGGAACGCCTGCGCACCCTCGAGCAGACTCGGCACCAGTTGCTGGCCAATCTCGTGCACGAACTCGGTCGCCCGTTGGGCGCGCTGCGCTCGGCCGTCCACGCGCTCGGAGGACGGGCCGGTGAAGATCCGGCTGTGCGTCAGGAGCTGCTGCACGGAATGGATGAGGCACTGACCGGCCTGCAGCGCCTGTTGGACGACCTCGCACACCTCCACGACCAACTCGTGCGCACCGTGGAGGTGCAGTGTCAGCCCATCACCCTACAGGATTGGCTTACTGACGTACAGGTTCCCTGGGAGAAAGCGGCCCAGGAGAAGGGGCTCCACTGGCAGGCGACTATCCCCCCGGCCTTGCCCACCATTGAGGGTGATCCCGACCGGCTGGCCCAGGTTATGGGCAATCTGCTCAGTAATGCCATCAAGTACACCCCGCCGGGAGGCACCGTGTCCGTGGATGCTGGCCAGGAAAACGGCCAGATTTGGATCGCCGTGAGTGACACCGGACCGGGGATTGCACCGGAGGAGCAGGCCCGCATCTTTACACCCTTCTACCGTGGCGGCGCCAACCGCCGCTTTGCACACGGCATGGGTCTGGGTTTAAGCATCGCGCGCAACCTGGCCATCGCGCACGGCGGCCGGCTGGAAGTGCAGAGTACATCTGGAGTGGGAAGTCGCTTCACGCTCTGGCTTCCCATCCGGGCTGGATTGATCGCTCAACCGACTGATACATAAAGCCAGGTTGAGGAGCGACTGGGGGGCGAGACGGTCCTTCAAGTCAAGATCGAGGCATTGGCGGCATCGGACGACGGATTCTGGAAAGGAATCGCCTGGAGAGTAGGTTGAAGTACAGTGCGAAGGCTGGCCCACTCCGCGGCACTTTACTTTAGTGAACATTCACCGTACGTTCAGGAAGTTTTCACAACAGAATGCCAGAATATCGATGCGACTCTCTCACCGCCTCACCCCGTGAACACCAGACTCTGAAGGGGCAAGGCCTGGACGGATCGAGGGCCAGGCGGTTCAGAGTGAGATCAAGGCGAAAAAGAAGCTATCGAGGTCATTCCACCCCGCGACAGGCTGTGACGTGGTGGGCGAGCAAGCCCGAAATGGCTTCCTCACGCGACAGTCTACACCGATGACGATCCGGCTCCGACTCACCCTTTTCTACACCGCACTTCTGGGCATCGTGCTCGCGCTCTTCAGCGCTGCGCTCTTCACGCTGCTCACCTACAATCTCGAGCGGCAGGTAGACCGGGATTTGCTCGAGCGCACCAGCGAGGTACGGGCGACGCTCCTCGCTGCCATTGACAGTCAGAGTCTGACACCCCTCTCAGAGATCGAGAGCCGGCTCCTGCACGATGAGGAGGGCCTCTTCACAACGCCGGGTATCTTCGTCCAGTTGCTCGACCCAACTGGGAAGGTTGTCCTGCGCTCGCCCAATCTCATCTCGGACGCGCTCGTGGCAGATCCCGGTCGGGAAGGATCTCTGAACGAAGTGGTGTGGCAGACCGTCCGGCTGCGCGGTCAACGGGTGCGTCTCCTCACCTCTCCTCTGGTGGTAGGGCACAAGACGGTCGGTACCATCCGTGTAGGAGAATCTCTGGCGCCAATCGACCGCACGCTGGAACAACTGGCTCTGTTGCTCGTCGTGGGAACCCTCACGGCGGTTGGGGTGGTCGGTGGCCTGGGTCTCAAGATGGCGGGACGGGCGTTAGCGCCGGTCGCCTGGATGAGCGAGACGGCTCGCCGGATTGTAGATCATGGTGATCTGCAAACCCGTCTTCCGGTCGTCAATCCGGCTGACGAGTTGGGCCACCTCGCCACGACTTTCAACGATGCACTCGATCGGATCGCGCTGCTCTTCGAGACCCAACGGCGATTCGTCGCCGACGCCGCTCACGAGTTGCGCACGCCGCTGACGAGTATCCGAGGGTATACCGGGCTGCTGAAGCGCGGCGCGGCGAATGAGCCCGACGTCCAGAACGAAGCCCTGGCCATCATCGACACCGAGGCGACGAGGCTCACTCGCCTCGTCAACGACCTGCTGATGCTGGCCCAAAGCGAGGCGGTCCCACTCGAGGTGGTCTGTGAGCCGGTCGCCCTGATAGCGGTCGTGACGGATGTGCTGCGCCAGGAGCGGCTGTTGGCCCCCACACACGTCTGGCGGCTGGACCGGCGGGCGGGGCCTATCGTCCGCGGCGACCCGGACCGGCTGCACCAACTCTGTCTCAACCTACTCGATAATGCCCGGCGCCATACCCCTCCCGGTACTCATGTCGATGTGACCCTGGATGTGAGCGGTGCTTTCGCCGTCCTCACGATTTCCGACGACGGTCCGGGCATTCCCGACGAGGCCCGCCCCCATCTCTTTGAGCCCTTCTTCCGCCCTGACCACGCTCGCCACGGCGAGGGAGCCGGGCTCGGCCTCGCGATTGCGGCGCGAATCGCCGCCGCTCACGATGGCACGCTCGAGGCCGCCAACAACCCGAGCGGCGGAGCCTCCTTCAAGATCTGCCTGCCGCTCACCACCCTGGACTCAGATGAATAGCGATAAAAGGATCCGTAGTCCTCTTGCTCCTGACGAAGCAGGGGCCAGGACGAGCGATAGCGAGCAGCCGGCGCATGGATCAGAATGAGAGCGCGGCCCAGCAAGCGCCGCGCTGGCGAGGGATATCATGGGTCATCATATTCTGATTGTCGAGGACGATCTCTCCATTGCCAGCTTTTTGAAACGCGCCCTGGCATTTGAGGGTTACACCGTCGCCGCTACGGACAGTGGGGAGACTGGACTGCACGCAGCCCTGCGATCGCCGGTCGATCTGATCATACTCGACCTGATGCTCCCGGGCATCGACGGCCTGGAGGTCTGCGGGCGGCTGCGCTCGGCCGGTGAGAAGATCCCGATCCTGATACTCACGGCCAAGGAGAGTGTGCCCGACAGGGTGGCCGGCTTGAAAGCTGGTGCTGACGATTATCTCGTCAAGCCTTTCGCTCTTGAAGAGTTGCTGGCACGAGTCGAGGCGCTGCTCCGCCGCGCCACCGCCCCTGTCGCCGCGCCCCTGCACTTCGTGGACCTGGTGCTTGATCCGGTGGCCCACACCGTGCGCCGGCATCAGCGGGTCATCCTGCTCACGGCCAAAGAGTTTGAGATCCTGGAGTTTTTCCTGCGTCACGCGCGGCAGGTACTCACCCGTGATCAACTCTACGAGTCTATCTGGGGCTACGACTTTGGTGCCGACTCGAATGTGATCGAAGTATTCGTGCGCAATATCCGCACCAAATTGGAAGCTGAAGGCGAGCCACGCCTGATTCACACGATCCGCGGCGTGGGCTATGTCTTGCGTGAGCCCGAACTGTGACCGGCTTCTGCCATGTGGTTGCTGTTGTTCACCTCCGCCCTTCGAGCGAAATGCCGGCCTCTGGCGAGACGACCGGCATTTCTATTAGGAGGAGAGTGATGCTCAAGGCGATCGTATGGTTTTGTCGGTTTCTATTATCGTGCAATAAGATGAAGTCGACGTGAAGCAAAGCTAAACGCTGGCGAAGGAGCTTCCCACTGCAAACGAGCGCTGCGGCCCCTTCGAGCGGGCGGAGCGGCACCAGCCGGGGCGCTTTGTCCCTGCTTAGGGCGGCTTCATCCGACATTTAGACGCAGGCTATATGATAAGAGTGACCTACTCCTCGCTACGCCTTGAGAGACGCCCCGGTGGGGCGTCTCTACAGGTTGGGCGGAAAGGTACTCGCAGAAGAATGACAAAGCAAGGGCACGACAAACGGCAACCGTGGATTGGCCTGGTAATTCGCATGGCGCGCGATTCACCCCCGGGTTGCAAGCCCGGTGGCCTCTCGCGCGGTTTCTATATAACTTCAGCCATGGGCCCAAGTGCTCGGAGGCAGCAATGATCCACAAGGACCTCGTGCAGAGCGGCTCTCGCCACGTTGCCCGGATTACGTTTACGTTACCCGCTTGCGTCTGGACCGATACCGTCAACCTGGTAGGAGACTTCAACAACTGGCACCACAGCTCACATCCTTTCCGGCGCGAGCGCGATGGTCAATGGAGCCTCACCATCGATCTGGAGGCCGGACCGGCCTATCAGTTCTGCTACCTGTTAGACGGTAAAGAGTGGACGAGCGAACAACAGGCTGACGCCTTCGTGCGCGACTCTTACGGGCGCAGCAGCTTTGTCGTACTGACGGAATTCGGGGCGGAGGCGCCGCGCGCCGCGGCTTAACAGCGCAGCTGCCGCACTGACCGGCCTGGCCCGAATGTGGTGGAACGCTGGTCTCCCGGCGATGGCAGGGCCATACACACTGCCATCGCCCCCTCCGCCGGGCGAAGTGCGCCGACCCGGCGCCCCACACCCACGAGGGCTCACTTCCGGCCCACCCAATCAGATCGGAGCTCCCTCACGGTCCGGCCCCAGCCCCGCCGCTGCGCCCGCAGCCCGATGCGGGCCAGGCCGGCCCGCGCCTCCTTCAGCTGTTTCATCCCAATCAATCAGAGCGTCCAACAAATACCACTCTCTTTGCGCGTTGGGTGAGCGACCTCCCGAAGGGAGTGCCGAAACCGGTAGCCGCGGAGAAGGCGCGAGCGCAACCTCGACAGCGCGGTGTCGGCCGGGGTTCCGAGGCTCGCGCCGCTCGCCTCTCCACACCGGGCTCGCCTCTCGTCGCTCTTCGAGTTGCCCGGATCACCCGGAAACCAACGCCGTGGAAACGTGCAAAGAGAGTGAGGCACCTTCCGCGCGTCCATGCCTCCGTTAAAGCGTCTCTCGTCCCTCCTTGCCTCGGGGCCTGTTGCCTCCTGCGGCAGCCGGTGCTGGACCCAGAGAGCAGCCTTAAGGATATCTTAGGGTTCCCTTCCACTTTTCTTAGAGACAAGTCCACACCTTCTGTTTATCCTGGAGATGACCTCAAGAGCCTCGCGCCGTTATCGGCGGGGCACCCACGTCAGGCATCGAGAACATGCCACTATTGTTGAGCCTCCTGGTGGGACTTCTGCTCAGCCTGGTTACCTGGGGCGCCCTCCGCGCCCGGAAGCCGGCGCCTGGCGATCCCCCAACAGAGACACCCAGCGTGATGATCCTTGGGTTCCTGGTATTCGCCGCCTTCGCCCTCGGCGTGTTTATCAGTTACGTCCTCTTGCGCCCCCCGTTCTGAGACTAGAACAGCATCCAGCGCCAGGCAGCCGTCTTTCGCTCCTCCGTATCAACGCGGCCCGGCGCCACACGGATCCGATACGTGCTGTACGGCAAACCAAAACAGCCAGGAAACGGCCAGAAGCAGCAAGTGGGATCAGACAGGATGGGCCAGGTCCAACCCCGGCCGATCCTCTCTCTATGGCCGCTGCGCCGAAAACGGTCACCTTAAGGTTATCTTTAGCCGGGCCTCAGCTGATCATAAAGACAAGAGGGCCAGATTGGATTTACCGTATGGGGTAAGTCCATGCGCCACTGGCTTGCGCCGGTCGTGTTGAGAGTTGCCGGGCGACCGACGATCGAGGATTTGGAGGACCAGGTTCTGGGACAAGAAGGAGGTGGAAATGCCTCGATCACGCCGGCTGTTCGCATCGATCATGCACTGATGGTTGTCACGTTGTTTGTGCTCGCCGGCCGGGCCACTCCGGCAGCACCCGCTCATCGTGACCAAAAGGGGCCACATCGATCATGAATCCGTGAGGGCACCAGCCGTGAAGCCGGGGCAGATGATGATGAGTATCAAGACGGATTCGCCGAGGTGAGTCTGAGAGATCGAGCCGCGATCTGAAGGGTCAATTGACGCGTCGAGAGGCCCCATTGAGACGCGCGCGTATATTTGGACAATGACAGGAGGACACACAAATGTCGCAATTGCATCGACCGTCCGCGATGACCATCTCGTTGATGCTTATCGCGCTATTACTGCTCAGCGGCTGTGGCACCGCCGCGCCGACATCAGCGCCTGCAACCCAGCCACCCGCGACCGTCGCTCCCACAACGACAGCACCGGCGGCGACCACAGGGCAAGCGACCGCCACTCCGCCTCAGGCGACGGAAGCAGCCATACCGCCCGCTGTCACGGCCAAGAACCCCAACACCCTCATCGAAGCCACGATTGGGGATGCCGAGTCCCTCGATCCCGCTTGGGCCTACGATACCGCCAGCGGGGAGGTTATCTTCAACGTCTACGAGACTCTGGTCTTTCTGAAGAGGGATAAGGTCGATCAGTTTGTTCCCATGCTCGCAACCAGGTGGGATATCTCTCAGGACGGCAAAACGTATACCTTTACCATCCGCAAGGGGGTCAAGTTCCAAGAGGGTCAAGATCTGACTCCTGAGGATGTCGCGTACAGTTTGTGGCGCGGCATGATCCAGGACCGCGCCGGTGGGCCGCAGTGGATCATGCTCCAGCCGTTCTTCGGGCTGGACGTCCAGAGCTTCAAGGACGATGTCGTTGGCAAGCAATATAACAATGACTGGACAAAGGCGTGCGAAGCCGTCAAGCAGGCGGTGACATATGACAATGACGCCGGCACCGTGACAATGCACCTGAAGCAGCCCTACGGGCCGATGCTGCAGATCCTCACCGGCTCGTGGGCCTCAATCGTCAGCAAGCCCTGGGTGGTCCAGCAAGGCGGTTGGAATGGCGACTGCGCCACGGCCGAGAAGCATCACGACCCGACCGCCGAGAAGGACGCGCTGTTTAAAGTAATGAACGGCACGGGACCCTATAAACTCGACCGCTGGGCGCCGGGCGAGGAGATCGACCTGGTGCGAAACGATACCTACTGGCTGAAGGAGCCACTCTGGGATGGAGGTCCGTCCGGGCCGGCCAGCGCCGAGCGAGCCGTGATCAAGATCATCTCCGAGTGGGGCACCCGCTTCGCCACCTTCAAAGCCGGCGACGCCGACATTGCCTACGTTGACCGCCAGTACATCTCCCAGGTGGACCCACTCGTAAAGGAGACTTGCGACTACCAGACCGGCAAGTGCACTACGACTCACCCCAACGGCTCTCTGCGGCTCTACAAGGGTCTGCCGACGGTCGAAGCTGTCACGGCGTTCTTCAACCAGAACGTCAACACGACCGGCGGCAACAACGCGCTGGGGTCGGGCAAGCTCGATGGCAACGGCATCCCGGCCGATTTCTTCAACGATATCCACATTCGCAAGGCCTTCAACGCCTGCTTCGACTGGGACACCTACATCAAGCAGGTCTGGAATGGTGAGGCCGAGCAGGCCCTCGGCCCGATCATCGATGGTGAGTTGGGCTACGACCCCAATCAGGCTCACTACTCGTTCGATCTCACCAGGTGCGCCGACGAGTTCAAGGCGTCAACCCTCAAGTCCCCGGATGGCAAGTCGCTCTGGGATGCCGGCTTCTACCTGCAGTATGTCTACAATACCGGCAACGACCAGCGCCGCACCGCTGGCGAGATCTTGAAGGATAGCCTGGCCAAAGTCAACCCGAAGTTCCACCTGTCGGTCGTGGATGAGCCCTGGCCGGTGTTCCTGAAGGACCAGACCGATAGCCGGCTGCCACTTTTCATGCTCGGCTGGTTGGAAGACTTCCACGACCCGCAGGACTGGGTGACCCCATACCTGGTGAGCGGTGGAACCTATGGTGGAACCCAGCACTTCCCCCAGGACCTGCAGACCCAGATGGATACCTTGATCAAGCAGGGCGTCCAGACCAGCGACTCGCAGGCCCGCACCAAGATCTACGAGCAGTTACAGAACCTGGCCTACGAAAATGCGCTGGACATCTTCGTCGTGCAGCCGCAGGGCCGCCACTACGAGCAGACCTGGGTCAAGGGCTGGTACTATAACCCGACCTATCCTGGTATCTACTTCTACGCGCTCTCGAAGGGCTCGTGACCTCCCCGTCGCGCGCCATCGGGCAGGCCACGTTGGGCCTGCCCGATGGCGCGTATGGAGTTCCAAATGACTCGCTACGTTATCCGGCGGCTCTTGATCCTACCCGTCGTCTTGATCGGCCTCAGCCTGTTGATCTTCATCATGCTGCAGGCCCTCGATCCGGCCGAGCGAGCCGCGCTGTACGTGAGCAGCCCGCCCAAAAACCCGCGAGCCCTCCAAGACATCGTTCAAAAGTACGGGCTTGATCAACCGGTCTATCTTCAGTACATTCACTGGCTGAATCGTGTCATCCACGGCGACCTGGGCTGGTCGAAAACGGCGCAGATGCCCGTGTTGAGTGCCTTGAAGACCTACTTCCCGGCGACGTTTGAGCTCGCCCTGTGGAGTTTTATCCCCATCCTCGTGGGTGGGGTATGGCTCGGGATACAGGCGGCGCTCCACCACGATAGCTTCATCGACCAGGCCGCCCGAGTGTTCAGCATCGTCGGCTATTCCTTCCCGACCTTCGTGTTCGGGCTCCTGGTGTTGATGATCTTTTACGCCGCGTTGCACTGGTTCCCACCCGGTCGGCTGTCGGATTGGGCGACTACCATCGTCTATTCGCCCGAGTTCCACCGCTACACCGGCATGAACACTGTCGATGCCCTGCTTAACCTGCGGTTCGATATTTTCGCGAACGCGCTGAGCCACCTCCTGCTGCCGGCGCTCACTCTTGCCTACGTCAACTGGGCGTTGATCCTGCGCGTGACGCGCTCCTCGATGCTCGACGTCATTCGTCAGGATTATGTCACCGTCGCCCGGGCGAAAGGCTTGTCCGAGCGCCAGGTCATCAATCGCCACGCGCGGCCGAACGCCATGATCCCGGTGGCCACCATCGGTGGCCTGCTCCTCGTAGGCTTGCTCAACGGTGTCGTGATTACCGAGACTGTATTCGATTACCATGGTATGGGCTGGTGGGCCGCCAACGCAGCACTCAACTTCGATGCGGTCTCGGTCCTGGGCATCACCCTGTTCGATGGCGGCCTGCTGGTTCTCGCGAACCTTTTCGTGGACGTCATGTACGCCTATCTCGACCCGCGGATCCGCCTGGAGTAGGAGAAGAACGTGGCAATCACGAACGAGTCGATCCAGCCGCTCAGCGCCCAGGCAGCGCTTCGGACGCAGCCCCGTATCCCACGTTGGGTCATCCTGCTGCTGCACAATCCGGTGTCGGTGGCCGGCGTTCTCATCGTGCTCTGTTTTTTCGCCATAGCGGCTCTGGCACCAGTTCTGGCGCCTCCGCCGATGCCCTCGCAGCCCTACCAGATTCCCCGCGACGGTTTCCAGGCAGAGCCCCGGCCGCCCAGCTCTGATCATCCGTTTGGGACAACCCAGGGACAGTACGATCTTTACTATGGTGTTGTCTGGGGGACGCGCACCGCTTTCAAAATCGGCATCGTCGTCACGGGGTTGACAGTCCTTATCGGGGGAAGTCTGGGGGCGATGTCCGCCTATGCGGGCGGCTGGGTGGACGAACTCATCCAACGGGTCGTCGAGATCTTTTTGGCGTTTCCGTTTCTGCTGGCTGCGTTGACCATGGCGGTTGTCCTGGCGCCCAAGCTCCACAATGGGCTCCTTTCCGGCATGGTTGCTCTCATCGCCTTCGGCTGGCCGCCCTATGCGCGCTTGATCCGGGGCGACGTGCTTTCGGTGAAGGAGCGAGATTACGTGCTCGCGGCCCGCGCAGTCGGCGTACCGGGCCCGCGGCTGCTCATTCGCCACATCCTACCGAACTCGATGTACTCCCTCCTGGTGGTTGCGTCACTAGACATCGGAACCTACGTGCTCACGTTTGCTGCACTGAGCTTCCTTGGCTTAGGCGCCGAGCAGGGCTACGCCGATTGGGGCCAGTTGCTGAGCTTCGCCCGCAACTGGATCCCCAATCTCGCCAGGTTCTGGTATATCGTCGTCTATCCGGGGAGTGTCTTGCTGCTCTTCGTGCTGGGCTGGAACCTGATCGGTGACGCCTTCCGCGATGCACTCGATCCCAAGATGCGCGGCTACCGCGCGGGGTGACGCCGGGAAGGAACCATGGACAACACCACTATCCAGCGGCGCGCGCTGTGACATAGACCGCAACCGCCGGGCGCCATCAGGAGGGCGCCAGAGGCACGCCGGCCGGCGTGCCTCTGGCCGGTGGGACGCGCGTCGCGGTGGAGCATGCCTGAGAGGAGAGCGCGAGGCCCACGAGCGCACCGCCGCTGATGGCGGCGCTGTGGTCTCGGTCTAGCGCGAGGCCACAGGTGCACGCAACCCAACGGGCTGCAAGCGTGAGGTTCTCGAATAGAGAATAGCCGGGGCACCTGGGTGCCATGTGCGCTGAAGATCGCCGGCCGGTTAGGCGGGCCGGGGTCGGCAGGCCCCCATAATCGGGCCGTAGTCGTGTCACTCAACCCGGCTGTTCCTGCACATCAGGACCCGTCGACGGCGAAGTCGTGCTGAATACCAAGCCACGGTCCCCATCAACGCGCACCTGCTGGCCGTCCAGCAGCCGACGGGTGCCGTCGATGGTCCCCATCACGGCTGGAATACCGTACTCGCGCGCCACGATGGCGGCGTGCGATCCCGCGGCGCCACTGTCCACAACGACCGCGACGGCTCGCTGGAAAAGCGGCGTCCAGGCCGGGTTTGTATAAGGGGCCACCAGCACCTCACCCGAGCGGAGGCGGCTGAACTCCGAGACGTCACGGATGACGCGCACCGGCCCCACCGCCACGCCGGGGCTACCCGCCGTTCCGCGCAGCAGTGCGTCGCCGACGGGTTCAAGCTGACGGTAGAGCTGCGGGTCCACCAGCGGCGTAGCCTCGAGCGCGGCACGGCCTTCTTTGCGCCGCTGGAGTAGCGAGCGCATCTCAGCAGCGAGTTGTGGTGGCGGCGGCCACGTCCCGACGACCCGTTCGAGCTCGTCTCTCTTGAGGTGAAATACGTCCTCAGGGGCGTCGAGCACGCCAACTGTCACGAGGCGTTGGCCGAGCTCGAGCAGTGCTCGCCGAAGGATCGGCAGGATTAAGGTTGCGTAGAAATGGGTGTCTTCTCGGATCTGCCCCAGGCAGCGTGCCGCCGTGAGAAGGCCGAGGAACGCGGCCCGCAGGGGGCGGAGCCGCAGAACGGGGTGCGCCAGAATCTCGTCCCTCGCCACCTCCCATGCCGGCCTCCCAGCCGCCGGTGGTGGCTGCGTTGTGGCGAGCCCCTTGACGATGCCGAGCACCACTTCCGGCGCGTCTTTCCACGTCGGCCGCAACACAGTGCTGAGCACTATCTCGCGGTGGCCGTAGCGGTCCAGGAACGCTTGCAGTTCGGCAAGGAAGGCACGGCCCGACGGCTGCGCCTCCAGCGCCCCCCGCAGATCAGCGGCCTCGTGGCGCGCGACGGCATCGGCTAAGGTCGGGTCAGAGCGGATCCGTGTTGCCAACGCCTCGAGCGCGCGGTTCGCCTCCAACGTCGTGCTCTCGACACCGGAGAGGAATGTGCCGAAACGATCCCCGCGCCCTGGCAGCGCAAGTACGACTCGGAGGAGCCCGGCAGCCAGGAGAGCGCGCGGGTAATAGCGGCGTCGGGGCTCTCCGGCCAGGGGCAACGTGAGCGCCAATGCCTCTCGGACGGTAGCAAGCAGACCCTCACACGAGAGTTCCTGGAGGTCACGCGCCTCCAGAGCCCGGGCGCGCGCCCGGGCCTCGGTCAGGAGCGGGTCGGCACGCCAGTGAACGGGGTCGTAGCGGCGGGCAAGCCACAACAGGCGGGCGGGCGCTAGCAGGATCGCCGGGGTCGGACGGAATGCGACCCTCCCGCTGAACCGGACGACGACGCCGTCCTGTTCGACGAACATCTGCTCGATGGATGGAGCCGCGAGCCCAATCAGCGAAAAGATCGGCACGACAGCCGCGTCAGATATCGCATGCACCCAGGTCGTCTGGTCGAGCGGGTAGGGCCGAACGGGGAACATTTCTGCGAACATAGCCGCAAGCATCTTGACCGGTCTGCTCGGGTGAGGTGGAGCCTCCGGCAGGGCGGTGATCGGGCGGGCCTGAACGATGAAAAGTTTTCTGCCGGCCCAGGCCCACTCCACGTCCTGAGGGCAGCCGAAGTGCCGCTCGATGGCCGCGCCTTGGCCCGCGAGCTCTCGCAGTGAGCGATCCGACAGCACTGGTACGCCGGCAGTGGTCGATCTTCCGACTCGCGTCGTGCCGCCGCCCGACCGCGCCCTGATGATCACCTCGTGCCGCCCCAGGTGTCGTTCGGCGATGCTCCAACCCCACCGGCGCTTCCGCAAAACGAAGTGGTCGGGGGTAACCAGGCCAGCAACAATTGCCTCGCCGAGCCCGGGGCACGCGTCGATGCCGACCTCATCCCGAGCGCCCGTGACCGGGTTAGCAGTGAACATCACGCCCGCCGCCTCTGCCACCACCATGCACTGGACCACAACGGCGAGCTTCACCGTCTGACGGTTGAGCCCTTGGCGCTGGCGGTAAGCAATGGCGCGGTCCGTCCAGAGCGAAGCCCAACAGCCCCGTACGGCGTCCAGCAGCGCCTCCTCGCCGATAACGTTGAGGAAGGTGTCCTGCTGGCCGGCGAACGCTGCCTCTGGCAGGTCCTCAGCTGTTGCGCTCGAGCGCACCGCGACCGCGCCTTGTCCGAGCTGGAGGTAAGCTGCCAGAATCTTCCGCTCGACCTCCTCCGGGATCGGAGCACCCTCGAAGCCACCTCGGATCGCGGCACCGCTGCCTGGCTCCTCACGGAGCACCCGGGTGATCGTCGCGCCCAAACCGTTACGCGTCACGAATCGATCGTAGGCGGCTGTGGTCACGACGAAGCCGGCCGGGACCGGAAAGCCGGCTCGGATCAATTCACCGAGGTGAGCGCCCTTGCCGCCCGCCACTGCGAGATCGCCGCGCCCAAGCTCATGGAGCGGCAGGACCAGCGGCTGGGGACCGTCGATGGACTGGGGAGCACCGTGGTTGAGATCGAATGCCCTTGTGCTCCTATCTGACTGCTGAACCATTTCAATTTGCCCTATTTTCAGAACCTGAGTTAGGAATAGAGATAACTCTTGCCTAATTCGTCCTTATCCCGAGAATTCTCAGCAAAATCCCCATTCTTTGGTCCGGTGAGAGATCCACCTCCGTCCTCCCTGCCGCGACCGCGTTGCGCTCTGCCGTGGTGTAGGCGCGCGGTGAGCCAGCCATGGCCAGAACATGGTGAGGCCGCCGGAGCCGGCGTTGCCCCCATCAGCGATCAGGGCCAGGTCGCTGGCGGGGTTGAGGTGGCCATCCAGAAGGCCGGCGTCCCGGATGCGCGGCGTGCTGACGCACCGCCGAGCGGATGGCGCGGCCGCCGTGGAGGTGGGGGGCGACCAAGGGCGATGGGCTTTCGCTGGGCCAAGGGTTGACCTCCCCGCGGCACCCTCGTACAATGCAAGGCAAAGGCGCACGGCGCCGCAATAGCAGGGATGGACGCCGCTCACGAGCTTCGCAGGCACGAGCGGCGTTCTTCGTTGTGGGGACTATGGTAGGCCAGAGGGGGCAGAAAGGCAATGGGGCTGGTAACCGCGGCTCGCGGGAGACTGGGCGGGGCCCACTGTGGAATTTCCATAGCCAGTGTATCGGGACGGATTATCAGAACGGGGAGACCACCGCCGAGCGAGGAGGCGATTTCGACGTGCAGGAGCGAGTGGTATCGCCGCCGCCACGTCCTGGCCGGGCAGCCGTGCTACTGCCGCCGAGGCCGGCCGGGGTAGGGGAGGGGGGCGAATGCAAGGCTGTTCAGATGCCCCGTGGCGAGTACCGCTCCTGAGGTGTCGAGTTTGAGGCGATCGAGTGGAATGGCCGGATCTGCCATCAACTGCTTTCCTACGATCCGCGCGAATTCGACGCTGCAAGGCAACTCTCGAAGGGCCGCGAGCATTACGCCGCGATGATTGATGCGTGGTACCAGCCCGAATGGGCCGCGACCGCTAACAACTGAAAACGACAAGCCCTGGCCACTTTGCCAGGGGCATGCGTAACAGCTCACATATCATTCCTCTGGCGGAGCTGCCGGTTCCGGCCCATCATCCTTCTGCTGTCTGTCCGTTTGGTGAGAGACTCGCACTGGATACTCTGCAACCTGGTGCCAGTTCGAGTCGTCGTTAACCTCACGCAGCGAGAGACGAAAGATGTGTTCGCCTGCTTGCGATATCGGAAAACCGAAGCCTCTAACGGTAACCCGATTTGTGCGCGTCCCAGCCTGAAACGGCACGTCGGCCTGGACTACCCGTTGCCCATCCGGCGTGAACAGCTCAACTCGCTGCTCGAAGCGGCGACCGTCGTCCTCAGGGGCTTTCAGCCACAAAGAAAACGTAGACCAGCGAAGGGGGGCGCGAGCTTTGTCCGGTACACTCGAGCCGGACGGCGCCGGGGCGGTCACGTTCTCGATGATCGAATGGAGCGATACCACATTGTCTTCTCGATCCGTAACCACAGTGTCGCAAACAGTGAACATAAGCAATGTAGGCATAAGATCCGCTTACGCGTACGCCCTCTCTCCCGTATGTAGGAACACGGTGTTGTCAGCTTCTGGTTCCACAAATGGAGTATCTTCCCAGGCCTTAAGGCGCATGGTTCGAGCTGATGCGTCGTGTACGTCTAACAGGACCTCGGTTATGTTTTCTGCGCTCATTCCGGTCCGGGCGGCGGCCATACCCAACCGCTGGGCCAACTTCCGTACGGTTATAGCAACCACCTGTTTCATATCGGGCGAACCGGCCGCTAGTCCGTACAGCTCCAGATCAAGCGCGTCCGCCACCTCGCGAATACGCTCAAAACTTGCCTCGAGGTAATCGATCGCCTCGTATCGCTGAATCTGTTGTGCGTGCAATCCGACACGATCAGCCAATTCACGCTGCGTTAGCCCCGATGCGATGCGTGCCTGAATGAGGATTTTTGGTATATCTCCCCAACCCTCGACGGTCAGGACACCGACCTCCCCAGAACGCAACCGCTCATACTCCTCAAGCTCGTGACGGAGATCCTCTAATTGGCTGCGCAAGCCAGCCTCCTCGGCTTGTCGAAGAAGTGGATGGATATTCTCGTCCTGCTCCTCGGGCAGTGATTGTAGCGCTTGCTCGAACCTCTCGGCTTGCGCGCGTGTGATTCGGTACTGCCGTTCGTTTCTGATCATGGCAAACTCCTTAGCTCTAAGGCGACAATGCCCTTACGTGCACCCGTGGACTTATCTATCTGGAAGAAATCAAGAAAAATCAGACCGCTTTTGCCTTCTAGCCCCTGGGCCACGAACAACTCACCGTAGAACTTCGCCTTTTGCGCACGACGGCCGTGCTTAAAATCGAGGAACACAGGGTCTAACAACGTTGGATCCACTCCCACAATGTCCCAACAGGCGTCAAAATCATTAGGGAAGCTCTTCGTTGTCACAAAACTTCCATCAACGTAAAGTGTCTGGCATCCTGCTGCCCTTAGCGCTCTCGCGGCGGCGAGAAGACCTTTCAAGAGTTTCTGCCGGTGGAGGTTTGAGCCAAAGTGTTGAGCGAACGCGGCCCAACTGATGGAATGAATCCCCGGGGGCAAATTGCCGTCGGGGGCAAATGAAGGCAGCATAACACAATAATATCCTTGTGTTCACGAAAGGTCAAGAAACATTTGTACTATCTCGCCATTTTCGACTCTCTACACCTTCTCCCTACCTCCCCCGCCCACGGCTGCTGTGCCAGCCGCGAGCAGAGCCTGACTGCGTCTGTCGGTGGTCATTCCTCAGGGGCACGTCAACCAGTATGCAACCCCGCCATGATGGCTGCAAGCGCCGCGCCCATCAACCTGACGCCTTGCTTCTCCGAAAAGCAAACGCCGGGCTGACCTGGCCCGGCGTCCTGGCGTGTGCGACCTGGCACCTTCGCGTTTAGCGGTATCCTACCCTGGCGCGGCGGGGCGATCAACCGCCCCCTCGGGTATTGGAGGTCGGGCCGAAAGTCCCGAGCCGTGGTCCTTCAAGGGGAATGCACCGGGCATGATCGTCCCAGACACACCATGCGCCGGGCTACCCTCAAGCTCGGCGCGCGGTTACGACTGCCACGTTGCCGCGCCAGTCTATACGAGAGCTGCGATAGTTTCAAGAGCCTTCCCGTCATCCCGTCCTTTATTCCCGCTGTGTTCGAAGCACCTTGCCCCGCTCATCTACCTCAAGATAAAGGCTCGTAGCGTAGGTTTTGTGCAACTGGAGGCCAAATCGTTCAAGCGGCCTCCAAAAGGCCACTTTCAAACAAAGGGAGCGGCAACTGGAGTGCCCAGGGGCCGGTCTGGAGGGCCTGCCATCCAGGCCGCTTGGCGGTGCGGCCCGAGCGGCGGCCCTCTGAGTCTACGAAGATCTCGACGAGCTCGTAGCCATTGGCGGCACACCAGCCTTGAACCGAATTGGTCTGGCGCTCGGCCGAGTAGCGGTCGCTCTCGACCTCGTCGCGCGTCAGGCTCTTGCGCGCGTATCCAAGGGCGATGGGCTTTCGCTGGGCCAAGGGTTGACCTCCCCGCGGCACCCTCGTACAATGCAAGGCAAAGGCGCACGGCGCCGCAATAGCAGGGATGGACGCCGCTCACGAGCTTCGCAGGCACGAGCGGCGTTCTTCGTTGTGGAGGCTATGGTACGCCAGAGGGGGCAGAAAGGCAATGGGGCTGGTGACCGCGGCTCACGGGAGACTGGGTGGGGTCCACTGTGGAATTTCCACAGTGAGTGTACCGCGGGGGATTGTCAGAACGGTAGATTGTCGTCGAGCGAGGGGGCGATTTCAATGTGCAGAAGGAGTGGCACGGGCGCCCCCATGCGCTGGCCGGGCAGCCGTGCTGGTGCCGACGGGGGGATAGGGGACTCTCAAGGGTAGGTTGACAGTGCCTCCATCCTCGCTGGGTCCTGGTGCGTCGCCCTTGAGCCTTCTGGCTCCCTCTCCCTTGGAGGGAGAGGGCTGGGGAGAGGGTGGGGCGCCGCCAAAGCCAGCCACCATGGATGAGCAACCGACCCTTGAAAAGGATAGGGGAGGGGGGCGAAGAACAGACGTCGTTTTTGAGGAAGACGAAAAGCCCCCGGCGGGGGGCCAGGGCTCTACGCTGACCGAGTACTTACAACCGGGAAAGAAGCTGCAGAGTTCGCCACGCCAACTCGATATTGCGTGCAACGGTTCTCTCCAATTGTCTTATCGGTCGATCGTCGTAATCGGCGATATTCCGATCAATTCGCAAGCGCTTCAAATTGTCGGCGACTTTCTGATAATTGAAGTTTTGGTGTTGCTCAAACTTCCTGTGAACGTATCTGTGTTCGTTCCTGTGTTCTTCATCGTCACGACCGGGATCAGTATAAAGTTTCCGCTTTTTGAGGAGGTTGCGCGCCTCGCAAAAAGCAGCATAGTAAGCCCGACTCAACGCCGATCGCGCCCGTGCCTCTTGTCCTGCTGCTGGCTCCGGGGGGTCTCCCGCAAGCTCTTGGGCGAGACGGGCGTATTCTGACCAGTCGAAAGCCATTGTTATTCCAGGTGGATCAGGAAGGCTCCCCCGCTGGCGCGCGATGCACTCACCGCCCACTCATCATCGAGTTGATCCAGGCGATCAAGGGCCTGCACTGGGTCGAGATCGGTCTGGATAAAGGCGACTAACTGTCGCTCTCTTCGGTCTTCAGGATCTACCACCACCTCAAGTGCGATCTCCACATCCTCCCCGAAGCACCTTTCGATATGGCTGCGGGCTTCAAGCAACAATGCTTCCACAGCTGGATGGTCACGTACAAGCGCGCGCACGCGGTCAGGATTTCTAAGCGTGTAAAGCTGCTCCCACAAACCGATCTGCAAATCAGGGCCGTGGGTATAGCCTGTGCCAACAAATATCTCAACATCCAGGTTGAACTGTGATACATCTGCCGCTTCTGGACTACCATATTCAAAAAAGTCTCGACTTACGAAGCGCCTTACGAGCGTCCGAACAACATCGGTTTTGGGAACAGATCGAGATGACCAATCCGATTTGCAAGGTGATAGCTGTAGTGCCACGATCTATCCCTCCTCTACGTCAACTTTGGCCTGTCTAAGGAACTTCTCGACATTGTCGTGAATAATTCTGGCAATCTCGGGCATAATCAGAGGAGATATAGCTATTTTTGCAATAGGGCGGACAGTCAACTGCTCTGGTACGGAACTCCCTGGAGGCGGGGGAACAATTTCTCCAAAAACCAAGAAAAATTCTGGACCACCATGAGTAATCCACAACATATTGGCATAGTGAGTAGGTACATCGCCGGCATTCTCGGGCCACTTGATGGAGATTACCCCTTTGGTCGGTTCATCCATGAACATTCCCTTGCCAACTGTCATCAAGAAGGGAGGCAGAGTGTTGGTTTCGCCGTGGCGACGTGAAAAGCATGAAGTGTAGTATAAACGAAGAGAGGATGAAGCCTGGCGACTCGGCCAGACGATCGCATTCTACCCCATATCTTATATAGCGCCAATTGCCACTTGACTCCATGGCATCGATATCCCATATTGACTCCAGCAATTCGCCTGCCACCCCTCTATACTCGCTTTCTCCACCCCTTCACCTACCACTGTTGCGCCGGCAGAGGCCAAGATTTGGCCGCATCGAGGCGCGGGTGTGCTGGACGGAAGGGCCGTCGGCGGAGGGAGAAAGGGGCGAGGGGGCAAACGGCTGGTGTGGTCACTATGGAAGCGGTAAGGCTCGAGTCGTGGAAGCGGCACCGGAAGTGGCACTGGAAGCGCTCAACGGGCGGGCAGCGCGCATTCGCGAGATGATCCGTCAAAAGCGCAGCCAGCGCGAGATCATCAGAGAGATCTGGAATGTGGAGGGTGGCCGACGCTACGTCACAGCTGCTCAAGAGTTGAGCGAGATCCTGGCACGACTGGTATGATCCGACCACAAGTGTGTTATACTGAGATTCGAGGCAAACAACAGCACCGGGGACGTCCCCGGCGCTGTTCTATGTCAGTCTCGCAAAGAGCCTGGGCCAGGCGGCGGAGGTACTCAGTGTGTGGCCCGGCGAGGGCATCCAAAGGTGGGCCGGGTGGGATTCGAACCCACATGCCTTTCGGCATCGGATTTTAAGTCCGACGTGTCTGCCGTTCCACCACCGGCCCAGAGGATACGCGCTCTGCCGCATCATACACACGGCACGAGGAGCTGTCAAGAGATCTACGAGAAAGAGCCGCCGGGCGGCGGCTCTTGAGAGGCGACGGCCGGATTCGAACCGGCGATCGGGGTTTTGCAGACCCCTGCCTTGCCACTTGGCTACGTCGCCATCGTAAGGGTGCGGAAGAGCGGGCGATCGGATTCGAACCGACGACCTTCTCCTTGGCAAGGAGACGTTCTACCACTGAACTACGCCCGCGACTAACGACGCAAGTATAACACAATGGCGACCTCTGGTCAAATACAACCCCAATTTGGGCAAACATCTGTCCTGGCCGATTTTGGAACTTGTAGTCAGCGTCGAGGGGTTCTATACTCAGTAGAAACGTCTCACCGCGAGGTGCTCGCACCAATCGTCGTGGAGCTCGCCCCCGATATCTTGAGCCGGAGAGGACAACCATGCCTGAATCACGTGTAATCTACCCTGCTACCATCGCTGGTTACTTTGAGGAGCCTGCTGTGGCCGAGTCAGCCGCCGCCGAACTGGAGCAGCTCGACCTTGGCCCGCTTGATCCGCATTTCGACCGGGTCAACATCTTCCAGCGCCACGTGGATGTCACGCCGGAAGCGAGCACCTCCGGCTGGCTCTCCCGTCTCTTCGGGAGTCGCAGTGACGAGCACCGGCACATCCGCGATGATGCCGTCGTGCTGGTTCGTGGCGCGCCGGACCGGTTGGCCAGCTTGGCGGAGCCGGTCCTACGGCGTCACGGCGCCTACGAGATTAGAAAGTACGATACCTGGGATCCCCAGATGCGGAAACCCGGTGCCCCGGGCGTTCCCGCGCAACACCCCGCCAGGTAGCGACTCGCCCGGACACTGTCCGAGAGGCGCCGGACAGCCCTCACCGGCGCCCGGTCCCACGACGGCCTGAGCACAGCCACCGCGCGCCGGCGGCCGCTCCGGCGCGGCGGCCGCCCACTTTGACCGGCGGCACCAGGAACACTGCCCGGCCGTAGAGAGCCGGGCGCTTGTTCTGGGGGCGGCCTATGCCAACTCGGCAATGCCCGCCCCCTCCAACCGCTCGCTGACCAGTTCCAGCAGGCGCCGGCGCACCTTCACGCCCTGGTTGAAGCGCGCCTTCGCCACGAGCGTGAGGGTCGTGGTCCCGCCCAGTTCACCGGACTCGCTCACGAGTTGAGGGATCTCGACGAGCTGACCATCCAGATGCTGATGGACGTGCTCGGCCAACGCCTCCACGATCGGCAACGCCCGATCAAGGTCGCGGGTAGGAATCGTGACATGGATGCTCGCGATCGAGAACGCGCCCCGGCTAAAGTTGCGGATCACGCGGATGTCGCCGTAGGGGACGATGTAGAGTTCGCCGGTCGTCGAGCGGAGACTGGTGGTGCGCAGGTTGACCGCTTCTACCGTGCCCTGGATGCCGTTCAATTCCACCTTGTCCCCGACAGCGAAGGGATACTCGAAGATCAGAGTAATCCCGGTCAAGTAGTCGCTAACCAGCGGCCGGGCCCCCAAACCGAAGGCGGCACTGAACAGTCCGAGCGTCGGGAAGAGGGCCGTGGCCGGGATGAACAGCCCGAGGATGATCACCACAGCCATGGTGTAAACGATAAAGGCCCACAGGCTCGCCAGCAGCGCCTGCATCGTGCGGGCGCGTGCCGGGCTCATGAGACGGCGCTCTTGGAGCGTGCCGCTGAAGAGATGCCAGGCCATCCGCTTTCCCTGCCAGGCGAGGATCAAGGCAATCAGACTGACGACGAAGACGAGGAGCAACTTGCCGAAGAGGTGATCAATCGAGTCAGGAGCGAACAGGCGCTCTACCCTGGATGGAAACAGCATCGAGTGAGACCTCCACCAAAAAGAGAGCTTCAAGGCCAGGCGCCGGTGCCCCCGCGACCCTCAAGCGTTGTTCCGTAGGGATGGAATTGATGCCAGTCCGAGCCCGGCCGGCCCATTGACGAGCGCGCGGGCCGGTGGCGGTAGTGTAGCGGCATGGGGGGCAGCGTCAACCTGGCGTTAGAGAAAGGAGCCACGGTCGCCGCGTGTGGCCAGGCCGGCCCGCGATTGGTTTGCCGCCCCGCCACGGCCCGATATAATCCCTCCACCCCTGAGGGGAAAGGAGCATCGCATTCGAATGAAGCTACGCTGGCGCGCTCATGCCCAAGGGCACGGGCTGGCGACCTGGGGACTGTTCGGGGCGGTGATGGCGCTGGCGCTGCTCGCCGGCTGCCGGACGAACCCAACCACCCCACCTGCCGCGACGATCGTGAAGCCGGTCGTCATGGCGACTGCAACCGCCCAGGCGACCATGCCACCCACCGCAACATCGGCGCCGCCAACGCTAACGCCGATCCCACCGACCAGCACGCCCGACTTGACCCGCCTCCCGGAGCAGTACGAGCATCCCCAGAGTCTCTTCCGGCTGCACTACCCGGCGGGATGGACCGTCGAGGACCTCTCCAGTGACAACGAGGTGCTGGTGAGTTTCAAGGCCCCCGGCGAGGCGGACCCAGCGATCTTCGTGGTCGACCTCGTCAATCCGGGCGGCCAACTCACCGACACCCAGATGCCCACCCTGGTGGAAAGCTACCTGGACAACTTTTTCCAAAGCCAGGCCAACGCGGTGACGCTCGAGCACGACACGCTGCCCGATGGCACTATCCGAGTGGTCGCGCGCGGGCAGGGCGAATCGTCCGGGGAACAACTTCACCTGGAGTTTCGCTTCGCCTCGCGCGCCCCGCTCTTCCAAACGCTGATCCTGATTTCTTCGGAGGCTGGTTGGGCTGAGACGCAGCCGCTGCTCTCCAGTATGGCCGATAGTCTCCAACTCGATCTGCCGAAGGCGAGTATCGTGCCGGCCGCCAGTGCCGCGAGCGACAAAGCGGTCGCCGAGGGGTTAATGCTGATCAATAGCAGCCATTTTACCGCCAGCACGGGCAGCCTCTACCTCGTCGGCGAGGTTCAGAACACCGGTGAGCAGACCTACCAGGAGGTGGAGGTGACCGTGCACCTGCTCGACAGCAGTGGCACCGACTTGTCCACGAAGACCTGGGGAACGAAAACCAGCCTGCTCCGCCCGGGTGAGACCAGCCCGGTGGTGGTCATCTTCGAGAAGCCGCCGGCCGGCTGGACCGAGATGCGCACTGAGGTCACGGCCACCCCCGCCGATTTCTACCTGAAGTACGTCTACCCTGACCTGACGATCAGCCAGGACACCGGTGGCGTCCCAACGTTCGGCGACTATCGGATTACAGGTACGGTTACCAACAGTGGCGCGGAAACCGCACACTTCATGGAGATTATCGGCACGCTCTACGACAAAGCGGGCAAGGTCCTGGCGGTCGAGAGCATGTTCTTGCAGCAGGAGGTGCTCGAGCCGGGTCAGTCGGCCCCCTTCGAGTTGGTCTTCTTTGGGAAGGCCGAGGGCGATGTGGCCCGCCATCAGATCGTGGCTCAGGGGGCTCGCGCGAATAATAAGTAGAGGCGACTTCACCCGGTCACCGTCAAGGAGCAGCAGATGGAGATGCAGCGGCTCGTGCAGGCCCTGGCCAAAGCCTTTGGCCCGGAGTTCCACACCACCTACGAAGGCGGGAAGCTCGCCATGGCCGAGGTCTTGGCCGATCGCTTTCGCGTGGCAACCAGGCAGGCTCGGGCCTGGATCGACGAGTTAGAGGCAGCCAGGACGATCACCTGGCAGGGTGAAGCCGAGATGGGCGACGAGGCGATGCTGAGGGCTGCGCACATCGGCCAGGCTCCGGTCGAGATCCCGCCCCACAGCGACGGCTACTGGCAACTGCAGCCGTGAAACGTCTTGTCACTGGGCATTTGCTCAACGGTTGGTGCGTCAGGCGTGCAAGGAGAATGAGCGTTCCCTCTCACGCTGCGCGGAAGGCGATCTCAGCCGCGGCGAGGGTGGCGTCGATGGCTTCGCCGTCGTGGGCCAGCGAGGTGAAGCCGGCCTCGAACTGGGAGGGGGCCAGGTAGACGCCCCGCTCGAGAAGGGCGTGGAAGAAGCGGGCGTAACGGGCCGGGTCGGAGCGTTTGGCGCTGGCGTAGTCGCGAACCGGGTGCTCGGTAAAGAAGGTGCAGAACATGGTGCCCACCCGGGTGTGGACCGCCGGCACACCCGCCGTCTCGGCCGCCGCTGCGAGGCCGTCGGTCAGCCGCGTGGTCGCCCGCTCCAGTTGGGCCCAGGCGCCGGGCGCGCGGATCAACTCGAGGGTCGCCTTGCCGGCGGCCATCGCCAGCGGATTGCCCGAGAGGGTCCCCGCCTGGTACATCGGTCCGGCGGGCGCCACCAGCTGCATGATCTCGGCCCGCCCACCGTAGGCCCCGACGGGGAGACCACCACCGATGACCTTGCCGAGGGTCGTCAGATCGGGCGTGACGTTGTAGAGAGCCTGCGCTCCACCGGGTGCCACGCGGAAGCCGGTCATCACCTCGTCGAAGATGAGCACGGCGCCGTATTCGCGAGTCAGGACCCGGAGCCCCTCGAGATAGCCCGCCTCCGGCGGGATGACCCCCATATTGCCGGCCACCGGTTCCACGATCAGCGCGGCGATCTGCTCGCCGACTCGCTCGAAGACCTCGCGGGCCGCATCAAGGTCGTTGAACGGGATCACGAGTGTGTCTTGAGCGGCTCCCGGCGGCACGCCCGGACTATCCGGCAGCCCGAGCGTCGCAACACCGCTCCCAGCACTGACCAACAGAAAGTCCGCGTGGCCGTGGTAGTTACCGTGGAGCTTGACAATCTTGGGGCGCCCAGTGTAGGCCCGCGCCAGGCGGAGGGCACTCATCGTCGCCTCGGTGCCCGAGTTGACGAAACGGATCATCTCAACACTGGGCACCATCTCGACGACGACCCGAGCCAGTTCGCTCTCCAGCACGGTGGGCGCGCCGTAGCTGGTGCCGCGGCCCGCCTGGGCACAGATGGCCTCAACCACGGCGGGATGGGCGTGGCCGGCAATCAGCGGCCCCCATGAAAGGACGTAGTCGATATAGCGGTTCCCGTCCGCATCCCAGACGTAGGGGCCGGTGGCCCGCTCGATAAAGCGGGGGGTGCCGCCGACTCCACGGAAGGCCCGCACCGGGGAATTCACTCCCCCCGGCATGAGCTGTTGGGCCGCGTCGAAAAGTTCTTGCGAATGCCGGGTATTCATGCCGCAAACGCTTTCGCGCCGCGCCTTGTCGCGGCGATTCTCTGACCACCAGCCGGGCCTGGGTCCCAGATCTCAAGGTCGAGCGAGACGCTTCGGACGACTGCTAGCTGGCGAAGCCCGGCCGCGTGAACGAGCGGCGGGCGGATTGACTGTCGGGGGACTCAGCAGCGCGACCGGTAGAGGATGATTTCGGATGATCACCGCCAGTTGCGTGTCCGGGCGGCTCGCGGTCATTCAACATCGCCGCGACCTGTATCAACAACTCGTCTAGCCCGATCGGTTTGGCAAGCAAGATGGTGTGATCTGGCCTGCGGCGGGTGAACTCGACCTGGCCCTGGCGAGGAGCGGCTGTAAGCAGAATAACAGGAACGTCAGCCGTCGCGGGATCGGAGCGCAGCGCGTCCAAAACTTCCCACCCCGTGACCTGGGGCATCATCAAGTCGAGGACCAACAGATCGGGCCGCGGTGGACGATGCAGCCGGTCAAGAGCTTCAACCGCGTCGGTGATACCCTCAACGTCGTACCCCTCGTCGCTCAAGAATTCCTCGAGCAGTTGAACGATGGCCGTCTGATCATCGATGATAAGAACTCGGTTTGAGGATGCCATGAGGCGGCTGACCCTTCGGCATGAGTGTGATCGTACGAGAGTCGGCTGCTACCTGAACGGTACTCTAGATTACCCGATCCATGAGCACCGGTCAAACCGTATCCTGAGCGTTACACAACGTGATGCTCGGGCCAGGCAATCCCGGCTCCAAAGCGCTCATATCGCAGGGGGGTAATATCGATACCGCAATCGTTTATCTCTAGCAATTCCTGGGCCATGAGTTGCCCACAGACGGGACCATGCATGAATCCGTGGCCGCTGAAGCCGCTGCACACAATCAACCCTTCCAGTGGCAGCCGGCCGAGGATCGGTTGGTTGTCGGGGGTAACCTCGTAGAGGCCGGCCCACTGGGTGAGCAGTTCGGCCTCGGCCAGAAGCGGCAGGCGCGCAACGGCAT
This sequence comes from Ardenticatenaceae bacterium, assembly GCA_027493995.1. Taxonomy (GTDB): domain Bacteria; phylum Chloroflexota; class Anaerolineae; order Ardenticatenales; family Ardenticatenaceae; genus DOUV01. Next base: position 1,555,445 of record JAOSJS010000001.1, read on the forward strand.
ACTCCAGGTGCACGAGCGTCCAGGCCGGATCCACCTCCGTCTTCTCGCCGGGGGTCTCATCGTGGTTCGACATGCCGGTGAGGATACCGCCGGTCTCGTAGTGGAAGTAGAGGCTCTGCGCGAAGTCAATCACGAAGGGGAAATCGCGCGGGATGCCGATCGGTCGCGTCACGGCGATCTGGCGGCGGAGGGGCCGCACGGGGAGATCGATGCCCACCGTCGCGGCGAGGGGGGACGACCACGGTCCGGCCGCGAGGATGACTGACGGGGCCGACACACGCCCCTCTGTCGTCTCAACGCCGGTGACGCGCGTCCCGTCGCCCAGGACGCGCGTCACGGTAAGGTCGGTGAGAAGTTGCGCCCCGAGCCGCCGGGCCTGGCGAACGTAGCCCTGCACAACCGAGTTGGGATCGCAGAGGCCATCGCGCTGGCAGAACGTCCCGGCGATAATCGTGGGCGCCGAGGCCAGGTCCACCTGCGGCACAAGCCGGGCGACCTCATCCGCGTCGAGGATCTCGGTCTCAACGCCGAGGGAACGTTGCAACGCGACGTGACGCTCGAAGGTACCGAGTTCCTCCGGCGAACTGAGCAGGAACAGATAGCCGCACTGGTTGAGCCCGATCGCCTGCTCCATCTCCTCCGCGAAGCGCTCCAGCATCTGAATGCTGAGGATCGAGAGGTGAATGTTGATTTCGGTGGAAAACTGGTGGCGGATGCCACCGGCGCACTGCCCGGTGGCCCCCTGCCCGAAGAAGGGCTCTCTCTCAAGCAGGAGCACGCGACCCGCGCCCCGGCGGGCCAGGTGATAGGCGGTGCTGGCACCCATGATGCCACCGCCGATCACGATGACGTCGGCTGTTCGAGGAAGTATCATTTCAAGGTCTGCACACCTGCTACTGGCTGCTCGGCCTGCGATGTGGGGCGGTTTCCCGGGCGCTGCAATGTAATCCAAGGCTCTCTGGGCGTCAAAGCTCGCCTCACCGCGCAACAAGACCCGCTGCTACGCGCTCGATCCGGCAGCCAGCAATTCTTCCCGCGGCGCGCTCTGTTCAGGCGAATATCCACCGGCGGGCTGGTGTTGAGGTTGATCTCACACCGTCACTACCACCCCAAGATCCTCGGCCTCGGCCCGGGCGAGCGCCCGGCTGGCCGCGGCGACATCTTGCGCTGCCAGACCCACGCTCTTGAAGAGCGTGATCTCCTCGGGCGAGCGACGGCCGGGCGCCTGCCCCAGCACCACCTCTCCCAACGTCGTCTCGAAGTGGCCCTGCTCAATCAGCCCGGCCGCCAGGGGCTTGAGCAGGTCGCCCGCTTCGGCCAGCGCCGCCTCGAGCTGGTCGATCACCACAGAGGCGCGCCCGACGGTGCTCGGCGGCACCTCTTGCATCTCGGGCGTGAAGGCCCCCACGGCGTTGATATGCGTTCCGGGCGCAACATCCTCGTCTCGGAAGAGGGGTCTGTGGCTGGTCGTGGCACAGGCGATGATGGCGGCACCGCGGACGGCCTCGCCAGGGTCGCGCACGCTGCGGGCCGCCAATCCCTCCCGTTGGAGCCGCTCGGCGAGGACGACACACCGCTCCCCGTGGGCCGACACGATGCGGACCTCTTGAAGGGGGCGCACCGCCCGGACCCCGGTCACCTGATCGTAGGCCTGGCCACCGGCCCCGAAAAGGGCCAGCACGCTGCTCTCGGGGCGCGCCAGCAGGTCCGTGGCCAAACCGGAGGCGGCCCCGGTGCGTATAGCAGTGAGCGTGCCGCCGTCGAGGATCGCCCGCGGGAAGCCGGTGGCCGGATCGAGCACGATGACGAGCCCGTTGAGGGAGGGGAGCCCGAGTGACTGGTTGCCGGGGTAGATGGAGACGATCTTTTGGGCGAGGGCGCTACTGCCGGCCAGGTAGCCGGGCATGAAGAGGGTCACACCGGCAGGCGTCCGCACCGGCGTGCGCAGGGGGACTTCGACCTGCCCCTGCGCGAGTTGGGCAAAGGCCTCCCGCATGGCTTCGATCGCGGCGGGCATCGGCAAGGCCGCACGAACATGATCGGCAGAGAGAACGCGCAGTTGCATCACCGCTCCTTCAGGGGCATCCCGCCGATTCTAGCACCATCACCAGGAGGATTCAAATGGCCTTCGCCTCGGGGTCATGGTCGCTCATAAGTCACGCGGAAGAGGTGCGACGCCCCTGGCTCTCGCGGGAGCGCCTGATCGGGGGTCCGAATGGCTTACGACGGCCCAACGACTCAGATTGCCAGGGACGACGCACCTGGGTCGCGACCGGGACGTAACGAGGGGCGATTCTGGCAGTCTGGTGGTAGTATAGCGGGTCGAATTTCTCTCTGAGGATCAGCCGGGATGTCCACCCCGCCCCCCTCTGCAACCTATCGTGAACTGATCGCCCCCGGACGACGTGCGCTGTCGGCGGCGATGGTGCTGGCCATCTTGCTGGCTGCGCTCGACGTGCTGGTCGTTGGCACCGCGCTGCCTACGATCGTCCACGACTTGGGCGGCGTCGAGCTCTACGCCTGGGCCATCTCGGCCTACGGGTTGAGTACCCTCGCGGCCCTGCCGATCTTTAGCACGCTGGTGGCCCGCTGGGGTGCGTTGCGGACGATGACACTGGCCGTGGCTGCTTTTGTCGCCGGCTCGCTCCTCGCGGCAGCAGCGCCCTCGATGCTGGTGCTGGTGATCGGGCGCGGTGTGCAAGGCGTCGGCGCGGGCGGGCTCTTAGGACTCCCGTTCGTTCTGATTGCGCAACACACCCCGCCCGGCCTCCAGCCACGAGCACTCGCCCTGCTCTCGGCGACCTGGGGCGCGGCGGCGGTCTCCGGTCCATTGTTGGGTGGAACGATCCTGCGGGTCGCCTCGTGGCACTGGGTTTTCCTGATCAATCTCCCACTCAGTGCCATCGTCCTGTTGCTTGCCTGGATAGCCCTGGCCGGCCGGCAGCGTGAGCCTGAGGGCCAGAGCCGCCCGGTGAACCTGGCCGGGCCGGTCCTGCTGGCGATAGGCGCCGGGCTACTCCTCAGCGCCACGACGATCCCCTGGCCAAACTCGGCACTGACCGCCGCTGCCAGCCTGGTGGTGCTGGTGCTCTTCGCGTGCCACGAACACACGCATCCGGTCCCCGTCATCCCCTCCCCGGCCTGGGGGATCGGGAATCCGCTGGGGGCCGCGGTCATGAGTGCGGGGCTGGCAGGTGCGGCGTTCCTCGCGAGTGAGACCTTCCTCCCCCTGTTCCTGCAGGGGGTCTGGGGAATCAGCCCGCTGGGCGCCGGCCTGGTACTGACCGTGGGGTCACTCTCCTGGACGGCCGCGTCCATTGTCTCGGCGCGCCACGCTGAGTGGGGGCCGCGGCGGCTCTCCGGGCTGGGTGCCCGAACGCTCCTCACTGGCCTGGGAACCCTCTTCGCCGCGGTCGCGCTCACCCTACCGGCACCAGTCCTCTACGTTGGATTCGCACTGGCCGGCGCCGGCATGGGCATCGCCATCACGAGCTACAATACCGCCGCCCTGGATGTCGCCGATCGCTACCCAACGGGCAGCGCAACGGCCGCACTCCAGTTAGTGCAAACGCTCGGGAATGCGTCCGGGGCCGCACTCGCCGGCGCCGTCGCCCGGATCGGCTTTGCGGGCCAATTCGACCCTCAGCGACTACAGCCGGGGCTGGTGGTGGAGGGCCTCGCACTGGCGGCCCTGCTCAGAGGCGTCCTGGCGGCGCTGGCGCTTAGTGTGTTGCTCGCCACCCTGACTCTCCCGATCGCGCGGTCCCTGCCACGCCTGCGCCCTGCGGGAAGCCACGCGACCTCAACGGATTGAGGCCCTGGAGCGGGCAGGGCGTTGCGTTACCCCCAAGCTGACGCTAGCCTTCAACCTGCCTCGTGCAGCAGATCGCCGATGAGTAGAACGAAGAGCAGCGCCGCCAGGCTCTGGAGGGTTCCCCCACCCGCCGACAGCGCCGACGCCACGGGCAGATCACCCAGGTCGCCGAGCCACCCCGCCCCCGCCAGCGATACCCCCGATGGCCAGCCATGACTGCACCTCGGCGACTCGCGGCCAGCGGAGCAGGCGGCCGCTGATCCGTGGCAGGATGTGATACGCGACGCCGTAGATCAGCAGTGTGACCCAGCCCCACAAGTTGAGCTCGGCGTGGAGCGGGCGCCAGACCGGACCGAGCGACCGGTTAAAGGCAAACAGGACCCCCAGACCGATGCCGATTGCCAGGTAGGCGAAAGCCGCCTTGATGCAGCGAATACTCAATGCGTTCAGCGGGGCTGCTCCTTCAAGCTGATCGGCAGCACCACCGGCCGGGGGCGCAGGACGTGCAGCGTTGGCCAGACGGTCCAGGCGAACAACCCGACGGCAACCGTCATGAGCAGCCCACCAGGCGCGAAGAGCCAGGCCCAGCCCAGGCCTAGCCCCGGGACCATCAAAAGCAGGGCGGCACTGTGGAAAAGCAGTTGCAGGCGAGCCCAGGCTGGCCCGCGCACGCCCCGGCCACTGAAGCGGGGCAGTACATGATAGGCGACGCCGACGATCATCAACATGACCCAACCCAGCGTCGCCAGGTGCTCCGCAGCCAGCACCCAGGCCCCGCGGATCCAGCCCAATTGGACGGCGAGCAGCAGGAGCAGGGCGAACGGCAGGGAGAGCCCGGCCCCCTTGGTCGCCTGCGTGCCGATGCGGTCGACGCGGGGCTGGTCCGGGATCGGCGGCGGCAGGGCAGGGTGTGCCCGCCGGCGCCCACGCACGAACAGCAGCATCGTGTTGGCCACGAAAATCACGGCACCGACGCTCTGCAGGAGCAATCCGGCCGCCACCGTTGCTGGCCAACCCAGAAGCAGCCCCGCGACTGCCAGCGCCACACCGCCCGTAAAGACCAGCCAGTGGAGTTGGATGAGCCGCGGATAGGGAAAATCACGAGCCGCGAAGACCGGCATCATGTGGTAGTTCACCGTGAGGATCATCGCGGTGATCCAGCCGAACAGCGTGAGATGGATCATCGCGGGCCAGAGACCGCGAATGCCCAGGAGCACCAACAAATGGAGTGTTGCTGCCCCCGCCAGCGCCAGGAGGCTGGCCATCAAGAAGGCGCGGCTGCCACTGGCCATCAACTCTCCTCTACGAGCACAGCCCCCAAAGCGGTCACAACCTCGTCGAGAGCGAGGCCGTGGTGTTGCACCGCCGTCTGCAACGGCAGCGAGCCACCGCAACACGTATCGAGGCCGAAGCGACGTAACACCGGCAGCGCCTGGGGGTGGCGGGCAACAATCTCGTTGAGCGTCTCGGTCGTCGTGATGGTGAGTGGGGTCGTGTTCATGCTCGTTCCTGACATGGGAGTGAAAGCCTCCAAATCATATACGGGTTGTGCGCAGTATAGCAAGTAACCCGCCCCGTTGCTGCGACTTTTGTCGCATTCACGCATCCCCCCCGACAACGGGGTGGCAGCCGGCCACCGCCGCCGGTCCTCCTCCTCGAGATCACACGGCCCCTTCAGACCGAGAAGAACCGCTTAGCACGACGATCAACCGGCGTACTTCCGTTCCCCGACAGGAATGGATACCTGGAGCCAATTCTCCTTCGCTGGGAGGGGACAGTCCCAGCGAGGGTTGTAGGCACTTTCACTTTCTGTCCGTGCCGACGGAGGTGGCGGGGGTCAATCTGAACATACCAGCCTTATAGCAGACCGGGCGAACACCAACCGGTGAAACCCTCATGAAGGGCAGGCTCTCCCCTGCCCTTCACGCTTTCTTGAAAGTCCATGCGAGTGTAAAGCAGGTCTTGAATCGAAGGCGGCCATGACTGATAGGGCTACGCGGATATCTTTGGCCTGCCGCACGAGGTCTTGATAGGCGCTCATGTCCTCTCGGGTGGGCAGTGGAGCCAGTTCGTGGTCAATGCGGGCAAGGAGAACGTCAAAGCGATCAGCCAGGTCAGGGAAGGTGGTCATCACACGTATGGTTGGACAGTAGCGGTCGAGAGAGCACTGCTTAATCTGATTGTCAATGCTCTCCAAGGAGCGTTTGCCTTATACTGTTCTTCACCTTACAATCGCCGCAACTGTCGCGCCTGCACTGTACATTGCTCTTAACAAAAGCAAGACTCTTCGCGACTCTAGAAAAAGGTAATTTCATGCAAGGCGGCGATACCTCTCTAAACAATCTCACGAGCGAACAGCTTATTGAGCGTGTGCATAACCTGAAAGAGCATGTGCAACTGAAATAGTTGGTTGTATTCATCGCAGCCCAACCCGCGCTTGCACCTGACACCGCTCCGCTGCGCTTCGCCATACAGGTGAGGCGCAGGCCGCTAGAGCGCCGGTCAAGGAGTCACCGAGACGATTGCAAAGCACCTTGTGAAGGTACTTTCAGGTTCGTAGGGGCGCACGGCCGTGCGCCCCTCCTGTCGCGGTCTTGGGCGCGCTGTAGGGGCGCACGGCCGTGCGCCCCTCCTCCGAACCACGTTCTCACCCGCGCAACGACGACTTGACCGATGTTCTAGACGATAGTTGCTACGGTAAGGAGCTTGGAGGCTCTGTCCATGAGTCGAACCGCCATCGAGACTCTCGCGTGGTTCCTTGAAGATGCTTTCGAGGGAGATCCTAACCAATCCCGCGAACCCTAGCCACTCCGCTTGGGGCGTTACACAGAGGGATAAGCCGGCGGCAAGCATCAACAGGAAGAGTAAACCGTGGCCTTGAAGAAATCCCACCTCTATAGCTCGCTTTGGAGTAGCTGCGATGAACTGCGCGGCGGCATGGACGCCGCGCAGTACAAGGACTACGTCCTCACGCTGCTGTTCATGAAGTATGTCTCGGACAAGTACGCCGGCAAGCCCGACGCGATCATCGAGGTGCCGGAAGGCGGCAGCTTCGCGGACATGGTCAGGCTCAAGGGCGACAAGGAGATCGGGGATAAGATCAACAAGATTATCGGCAAGCTGGCCAAGGAGAATGGTCTCGATTTTCTGCTGCCTGGACAATCGGCCGACTTCAACGACGAGACCAGGCTCGGGCGCGGCAAGGAGATGCAGGACCGCCTCTCGAAGCTCGTGGCAATCTTCGACGCGCTGGACTTCCGCGCAAATCGCGCCGAGGGCGACGATCTGCTCGGCGACGCGTACGAATACCTGATGCGGCACTTCGCCACCGAGTCGGGCAAGAGCAAGGGCCAGTTCTACACCCCCGCCGAGGTCTCCCGCATCATGGCCAAAGTCGTCGGCATCGGGCCCGACACCCGCCAGGATCAGACCATCTACGATCCCACCTGCGGTGCGCCACGAAGCACTGTTTGACAATACCCGAACGGTCAAGAGAAAGGAGGCAGAACACAACCAGTAGGGACGGCCGCGCGCCTCAGCGCTGCCGAGGCTGATCCGGCAGGCGAGGGACAAGGAGCACGAACTCGTCTGAAGCCCGGAGAACACGCGGGACGGGGCGGCACTCCATTACGACCCCAGGACCGCAAGCCTAAGCCGGTCCATGGTTACGCAAGAAACCACCGTCAGACGCGCCCAGAGGGTCAACATCCTGCTAACCGATGGAGATGGGATGGAAGTCACCGGATAAAGTGCCTTTCGCATGGGGGCGCTGAAAAACCTCAGACCACGAGGTGAACCGACAATGGCTTCAGAGGAACAAGCCAGCGGCCAGTGACGACGATGCCAGGCGGCATCGGACGGGCGTACAGGTGGAACCTACCGACCGGCGCAGAGTGTCAACCAGTGAACGTGGGAGGCCCGACCGCTCGCCCAGCTAGGGCTAGCTCAGCTGCGAGTGATGAGTCGGAAGGGCGTCGGAGCGGCCATAGTAGTCACCTGACCAAAGCCCGTCAGGCGACGAAGGGCCGCAGGGATTGAGAGAAGCTTGAGCGTGCGGACCCCCAACCGGGAGCATTCTGGATACGTATGAATGATCTCCGCAAGACGCAACAAAGTTTCGCCCGCAAAGCGCAGGCGCACCCGGAGCACCGGTTTGGCGACCTGTATCATTTGGTCTGTCGGGAAGAATGGCTGACAACGGCCCTCCAGGCCGTCCTGCGGAACACAGGCAGCCGCAGCGCGGGGATAGACGGTATGAGCCGAAAAGACCTCGCCGATGAGAGCGCACAGACACGGTTCGTCGCCGACCTTCGGGAGGAACTGAAAACGGGACACTACCACCCTGCCCCGGTGCGCCGACAATGGATCCCAAAAGCCAACGGAAAACAACGGCCCCTCGGCATTCCAACCCTCAAAGACCGGGTTGTTCAGATGACCATGAAGATGGTGCTGGAACCGATCTGGGAAAGTGACTTCTTGGACTGCTCGCACGGCTTTCGGCCAGGGCATCGGACGATGGATTGCATCGGCACCTGCCGAAGTCGCATCACCACGCAGAACAAGTACTTCTGGATTATCGAAGGTGACATCACGGGCTGCTTCGATCACGTGCAACACGCAATCTTGCTCAAGCTCATCAGGCAGCGGATACGCGATGCGCGCATTCTCGGCCTCGTGGAAGCGCAGGTGACGGCGGGCCTGATGGAAGGCGGACTCTTCCGCCACACGCCGGAAGGCACCCCACAGGGCGGCATTCTCTCGCCGCTCCTGGCCAACATCTACCTGCATGAGTTTGACCGTTGGTGGTGGGAACGCTACGGGAGCCTGACGCCTGCCGAAAAAGCCAGACGACGCCGTATGGGAATAGGCAACTGGATCCTGACGCGCTATGCCGATGACTTCCTCATCCTATGTAATGGCCCACGAGCGGAAGCCGAACGCTTGCGAGACGAAGCGCGTGACGTGCTATGGGACAAGCTGCGGCTAGAACTCGCAGGAGAAAACCCACCTCACCCACGCCACAGACGGGTTTGACTTCCTGGGGTTTCACCTCCAATGGAAGCTATCCGCCCACTCCAAACCGTGGCTGCGGGACACGCCCAGCGATAAAAGCATCCAACGCTTGAAACATACCATTAAGACGCTTACGGCTCGACGGACGTTCTACCAACCACCCCTCGAAAAAGTCAGACGGATGAATCAAATCCTGCGGGGCTGGAATCAATACTATCAATACGCCAATGCCACTGCCACCGCCACCAAGCTGACCTTCTGGGCCAACCGACGGCTGTTCTGCTGGTTAGTCAAACGACACAAACGCGGGGCACGATGGGTCAGTCGAACCTACCGCCACCGCGAACGCCGCGGCCCCTATGACCGGTGGAACTTGGGCGTGACCGATGAAACGGGACAGGTGGTCTTTCTCTATCAATTAACCGACCTCCCCCGTCGCCGGTACTATGCGCATGCCTACCCCCATCCGTACCTTGCGGATGCCATCGCACCCTCACTCCCGCCCGATATCGCCTTCCCGTCCGTCTGGGATGGGGAGACAACCCCCGCCAAAGCTGACTGGGCCGAGCGACGGCTTGAGGCACTCGACCGAGATAGCTACTGTTGTCGCCAGTGTGGACGAACAGACCAACTCCACGTTCACCATATCCGGCCACGCCGAAACGGGGGCACTGACCACTTGTTCAACCTCATCACACTCTGTGATGAGTGTCACGCCAAGACGCCCTCCTGGGGACGACCGCGCGGTACGGGTAGCACCCAATCCGGGAGAGCCGGATGATGGGAAACTATCACGTCCGGTTCGGAGAGAGGGGTGGGGAAACACGCCATCTGCAAGGATGGAAGGTGCGCCCTGCCCCTACTCCACGATCGGGATCGCTGCTCATCAAGGCCGCTGACGAAGCGCCGCGCGGCATCAGCATCTACGGCCAGGAGATGGACAACGCGACCTGGGCCCTGGCCCGGATGAACATGATCCTCCACGGCCACCCAACGGCCGAGCTGTGGCGCGGCAACACGCTGGCCGCCCCGTATTTCAAGAACCCCGACGGCAGCCTCAAGACCTTCGACTTCGCCGTCGCCAACCCGCCCTTCTCCGCCAAGGCCTGGTCCAACGGGCTCAACCCCGCCAACGACGAGTTTGGCCGCTTCGCGTACGGCATCCCACCGGCCAAGAACGGCGACTACGCCTTCCTGCTCCATCTGATCAAGTCGCTCAAGAGCAAAGGCAAGGGCGCGATTATTCTGCCCCACGGTGTCCTGTTCCGGGGCAACAAGGAGGCCGATATTCGGCGCACCCTCATCCAGCGCGGCCTGATCAAGGGCATCATCGGCTTGCCCGCCAACCTCTTCTACGGTACCGGCATCCCCGCCTGCATCCTGGTCATCGACAAGGAGAACGCCCACGCCCGCACCGGTATCTTTATGATCGAGGCCTCCAGGGGCTTCATGAAAGACGGCAACAAGAACCGCCTCCGCGCGCAGGACATCCACAAGATCGTGGACGTCTTCAACCGGCAGATCGAGCTGCCGGGCTACTCCCGTATGGTGCCCGTGGCTGAGATCGCCAGCCCCGCCAACGACTACAACCTCAACATCCCGCGCTACATCGACTCCAGTGAACCGGAAGACCTGCACGACCTCGACGCGCACCTGAACGGCGGCATCCCCATCCGCGACATCGACGCCCTCCAACCCTACTGGGCCGTCTTCCCCTCACTGCGTGACGACCTGTTCCGGTCGAACGGCCGGCCCGGCTACTCGGAACCGAAAGTCGAAACCCGGCAGGTCAAGGCAACCATCCTGGCCCACCCGGAGTTCGCCGCATATGCCGATCAGGTGGCAGCCATCTTCCGGGGGTGGCGGAAGGCCCACGAGCCTTTGCTCAAGGGCCTCAAGGTCGGTGCCAAGCCCAAGGCGGTCATCCACACGCTGTCCGAAGAGCTGCTGGAGCGTTTCGCCGGCCTGCCCCTGCTCGACCGCTACGACGTCTACCAGCGGCTGATGGACTACTGGGCCGAGGTGATGCAGGACGACGTCTACCTCGTCGCCGCCGACGGCTGGGTCGAAGCCGCCAAACCGCGCGCGGTCATCGACGACAAGGAGAAGAAGATCAAGGAGACGCCGGACCTGACCATCGGCCGCCAGAAGTACAAGCTGGACCTGATCCCCCCGCCCCTGATCGTCGTCCGCTCCTTCGCCGCCGAGCAGGCCGCCATCGACGAGCTGCAGGCCAAGCAGGAAGCCGCCGCCCGGGAACTGGAGGAGTTCGTCGAGGAGCACACCGGCGAGGAGGGCCTGCTGGAGGAAGCTACCAACGACAAGGGCAAGGTCACCAGGGGCGGGGTGAAGGAGCGGCTCAAGCAGTTGAGAACGGAGAATGGACAATTGACGTTGGAGGCGGAAAACGCGGACGAAATCGAAGCGTTGGAGACGTGCCTGGCACTGATCGACGCCGAGTCCGAAGCCGCCAGAGCCGTCAAGGAGGCCCAGGCCGAACTCGACGCCAGGGTGCTGGCGAAATACTCCAAACTCACCGAGGCCGAGATCAAGACGCTGGTCGCTGACGACAAGTGGTTCGCCGCCATCCAGGCCGCCATCGAGGGCGAGGGGCAGCGGCTGACGCAGCGCCTCGCCGGCCGCGCCAGGGAACTGGAGGAGCGCTACGCCCACCCGCTGCCGGAGTTGGAGCGGGAGGTGGAAGTGTTGAGGAAGAAGGTGGAGGGCCACTTGAAGAGGATGGGGCTGGTGTGGTGAAGGCAGGTCTCGGTTCGAACGGATAGCGAAGAGGCCCTCTTCATATGCAAGTAAAGTCTGCGTTTAACATGACAGCGCCGCTTCAACCATACTAAACCCTACCTTTAATATGAGTCGTCAAAACCAATCTTGTTAAAGGTACGAACGTCCATGACGGAGCCGAACCACCCATTGAGAGCCGGCCAATACATAAGGCAGCCTGCTGGCTACCGGCGTTCGTTCCCGCCCCGCTGCCACCGGATCCGCCAATCAAGTTGCAAGGCGAACTGCAAGCGCTCCTGTCGCCAGCTGATCGCGCGCTTGGCCGGCTGGATGGCTCGATTCAAACGCTGCCGCATCCCGATCTCTTTGTTGCCATGTACGTCCGCAAGGAGGCCGTGCTTTCCAGCCAGATTGAGGGTACCCAAAGTTCCTTGCAGGATGTCCTTGCTGCTGAAGCGCGGGTTTTCTCCCCCGACCAACCAGGCGACGTCAATGAGGTCTTCAACTACGTTCGTGCCATGAACTACGGCCTGGAACGCCTGCGGGATCTGCCGGTCTCTGTTCGTCTCATCCGTGAAATCCATACCGAGCTTCTTGCCGGTGTTCGAGGACAACATCTGACTCCCGGCGAGCTGCGAACCAGCCAGAACTGGATAGGTCCGGCTGGCTGCACCCTCGCCGAGGCGACCTTCGTGCCACCGCCGCCCCATGAAGTGCCTCAGGCGCTGAGCGATCTGGAAGCTTTCCTGCACGCCGACACGCCGCTGCCTCTACTCGTCAAGATCGGTCTCGCCCACGCACAGTTTGAAACCATCCACCCCTTTCTGGACGGCAATGGCCGCATCGGGCGCCTGCTCATCACCTTTCTGCTCTGCGAAAAAGAAGTGCTGCTCAAGCCCGTGCTCTACCTTTCCTACTACTTTAAGCGTTATCGGTCGCAGTACTACGATCACCTTCAAGCCGTGCGCGACCACGGTGCCTGGGAACAATGGCTTGCCTTCTTTCTCCGCGGTGTTTTCGAGGTCAGTCAGCAGGCTACTTATACCGCCCGACGGATTCTCATGCTGCGCGAGCAACACCGCCAGATCATCACCGCCCAGCTTGGCCGTGCCGCCGGCAATGGACATCGCGTCCTCGAATATCTCTATCAGCATCCCATTGTTTCGGTCACCGAAGTGCAGGAGCTGATTGGCACGACGTACCCCGCAGCCAATCACCTCGTGATGCGCCTGGTCGAACAGGGTATCCTCCATGAGTTCACCGGCCAGAAGCGCAACCGGCGCTTCATTTACCGCGATTACACCAACCTCTTCCACGATGAGCCGCAGGAAGCACGCAATGAAAATGGATGATAGGGTAATGACCACGGACAAGTGGTTCGCCGCCATCCAGGCCGCCATTGAGGGTGAGGTGCAGCGGCTGACGCAGCGACTCGCCGCTCGCGTCAAGGAGCTGGAAGAGCGCTACGCCCAGCCACTGCCGGAGTTGGAGCGGGAGGTGGAAGTGTTGAGTAAGAAGGTGGAGGTACACCTGAAGAGGATGGCACTGGTGTGGGGATGAGCACAACTACGACGCAAGCGCAATCGAAGCCCCACGCCGTTGGCGCGTCCTCTGTACCGCCCGGATACAAGCGGACGGAGGTGGGTGTCATTCCGGAAGATTGGGGCGTGTCATCTGTCGGTAGTGAGTTCACGATCCAACTTGGGAAGATGCTCGACGCTGCCAAGAACATTGGCGTGCCGAAGCCGTACATCGGGAACCGCGCGGTCCAGTGGGGGCAGATTGATCTTGCCGACCTCGCCACTGTTGCAATGACTCCGTCAGACTTGAAGCGCTTTCGGTTGCAGCGGGGTGATCTGCTGGTGTGCGAAGGTGGTGAGATCGGGCGCGCCGCTATCTGGAATGACCCCATCCCGGAGTGCTACTACCAGAAGGCACTGCATCGACTTCGACCAACTCGAGGTTACGACGTATTCCTGATGATGTCCCTGCTGCAATTGTGGACATCAAGCGGCTATCTGGCGAACTACGTTACTCAAACGAGTATCGCGCATCTTCCGAAAGACAAGTTTGAGTTGGTGCCCTTGCCAGTTCCCCCACCGTTCGAACAACGCGCCATCACCGAGGCGTTGTCTGATATCGATGCGTTGATCGGGGCGCTGGACAAGCTGATCGCCAAGAAGCGGGCCATCAAGCAGGCCGCCATGCAGCAACTCCTCACGGGACAGACTAGACTACCGGGGTTTAGTGGGAAGTGGGAGAAGAAGCGATTAGGCGATTTGGGAACTTGGCGCGGTGGGTCTACGCCATCAATGTCGAATCCGAGATACTGGATTGGAGGGACGATTCCGTGGCTTTCCTCAAGCGACGTTCGCCAGGGCTGGATCAATGACGTGAGTGCTAAGATCACTCCAGCTGCCGTCACAGAGACTTCAGTACCCCTGATTCCGCCCGGCTCTGTAATTGTTGTCATTCGAAGCGGCATCCTTCGTCGCTTTTTTCCAGTGGCCTACACATCGCACCAAGTAGCTATCAATCAAGACCTGAAGGCTTTAGAACCTGGAACGCAGCACGATCCGAAGTTCCTCCAACACGCCCTTATTGGTTTCGAACGTCGTCTGTTGCTTGAGTGTCTAAAGGCTGGCACAACCGTCGAGAGCATCGATTCCACTTGGTTCCGGGCATTCGAAATCGAGATGCCATGCTTTGAGGAACAAACCGCCATCGCCACCGTCCTCTCCGACATGGACGCGGAGATCGCTGCGCTGGAGCGTCGACGCGACAAGACGAAGCAGATCAAGCAGGGCATGATGCCGCAGCTCCTCACTGGTAGAATCCGGCTAGTCAACCCCTCGGAAGCGGAGGAGGCGGCATGAGCAACGTCGGCCAGAAGGAAATCTTGACCCAGAAGCGCGTCGTCCAGTTCTTCACGAAGGCGCTCGGCTACCGCTACCTCGGCCACTGGAAGGATCGCGCAGGCAACAGCAACGTCGAGGAGGCGCTGCTTACCGACTGGCTCAGGCGCCAGGGCCACAGCGAGAAGATCATCACGAAGGTGCTCCGCGAGGTGGACAAAGCGAAGGCGCTCAGCGGCAGCAAGACACTCTACGACGGCAACCGGGCGGTCTACGGCCTGCTACGCTACGGAGTGAAGGTCAGGCCCCACGTGGGCGAGCAGCACATCACCGTCTGGCTGATCGACTGGGAGAACGTCGCCAACAACGACTTCGCGATCGCCGAGGAGGTCACCGTCACCGGGGAGAACACCAGGCGGCCGGACGTCGTGCTGTACGTCAACGGCATCGCCTTGGGCGTGCTGGAACTGAAACGCTCCACCGTCTCGGTCACTGAAGGCATCCGCCAGAACCTCGACAGCCAAAAGAAGGAGTTCATTCGGCCCTTCTTCGCCACGGTGCAGCTCCTGATGGCGGGCAACGACACCGAGGGACTGCGCTACGGCGTGATCGAGACGCCGGAAAAGTACTATTTGCGCTGGAAAGAAGCGGCGGCGGTACCGGCTGCGGGGGACAACCCGGTGCTGCGCGAGTTGGGCCAGCTGTGCCGCCAGGATCGGCTGCTGGAGATCGTCCACGATTTCATCGTCTTCGACGCGGGGACCAAGAAGACCTGCCGCCACAACCAATACTTCGGCGTCCGGGCCGCCCAGGCGCACGTCAAGCGCCGCGAGGGCGGGATCATCTGGCACACCCAGGGCAGCGGCAAGAGCCTGACGATGGTCTGGCTGGCCAAGTGGATTCGCGAGCACGTGACCGGCGCCCGCATCCTGCTCATCACCGACCGCACCGAACTGGACGAGCAGATCGAAAAGGTCTTCAAGGGCGTCAGCGAGGGCATCTACCGCACCCGGAGCGGAGCCGACCTGGTTCAGGTGCTCAATGCCGGCGACGAGTGGCTGATCTGCTCGCTGATCCACAAGTTCGGCGGCGGTGAAGACCTCAGCGACAAGGATGTCGATGCCTACATTGAAGAGATCAGGCGCAACCTGCCGAAAGGCTTCCACACCAGGGGCGCGATCTTCGTCTTCGTCGATGAGTGCCACCGGACCCACTCCGGCAAGCTGCACCAGGCGATGAAGGCGCTGCTGCCGGGCGCGATGTTCATCGGCTTCACCGGCACCCCGCTGCTCAAGCAGGACAAGCAGACGAGCCTCGAGGTCTTCGGGCCGTACATCCACACCTACAAGTACGACGAGGCCGTGCGCGACCGCGTGGTGCTGGACCTGCGTTACGAGGCGCGTGACATCGACCAGAACATCACCTCGCAGGCCAAGATCGACCAGTGGTTCGAGATCAAGACCAGGGGGCTGACCGACCTGGCCAGGGCACAGCTCAAGCAGCGCTGGGGCACGATGCAGAAGGTGCTCAGCGCCCAGGACCGGCTGGAGAAGATCGTCGCGGACATCCTGCTGGACATGGAGACGCGCGACCGGCTCAAGAGCGGCCACGGCAACGCGATGCTCGTCACCGCGAGCATCTACTCGGCGTGCCGGTTCTTCGAGATGTTTCAGAAGACGGACCTGGCGGGCAAATGCGCGATCATCACCTCCTACAAGCCCTCGCCAGCGGACATCAAGGGCGAGGAGACCGGCGAGGGGCTGACCGAGAGGCTGCGGCAGTACGACATCTACCGGAAGATGCTGGCGGTGCACTTCAACGAGCCGGAAGCGACGGCCATGTACAAGGTCGAGCAGTTCGAGCAGGAGGTGAAGAAGCGGTTCATCGAAGAGCCGGGGCAGATGAAGCTCCTGATCGTGGTGGACAAGCTCTTGACCGGCTTCGATGCGCCGCCGGCGACCTACCTCTACATCGACAAGCAGATGCGCGACCACGGCCTCTTCCAGGCGATCTGCCGCGTCAACCGGCTCGACGGCGAGGACAAGGAATACGGCTACGTCATCGACTACAAGGACCTGTTCAAGTCTCTCGAGAAGTCGATCAAGGACTACACCGGCGAGGCCTTCGACGGCTATGACCACGAGGACGTGGACGGCCTGCTGAAGGATCGCTTGCAGAAGGGCCGGGAGCGGCTGGAGGAGGTCCGCGAGTCGATCAAGACGCTGTGCGAGCCGGTCGAGCCGCCGCGCGATACGGCCGCCTACCTCCGGTTCTTCTGCGCGGCCGAGGGCGGCGACGCCGAAGCGCTGAAGGACAACGAGCCCAAGCGCGTGGCGCTGTACAAGCTGGCCGGCGCGTTCCTGCGGGCCTACGCCAACCTGGCCAACGAGATGACCGAGGCCGGTTACTCCCACACCGAGGCTCAGGAGATCAGGACCGAGGTGGAGCACTACGAGAAGGTACGTGAAGAGGTCAAGCTGGCCAGCGGCGACTACATCGACATGAAGATGTACGAGCCGGCCATGCGGCACCTGCTGGACACGTACATCAGGGCCGAGGAGAGCGAGAAGGTCTCAGCCTTCGACGACATGACGCTGGTTGAGTTAATCGTGGAACGCGGCGAGGGGGCGGTGGAGGCACTGCCCAAGGGCATCCGCGAGAATCCCGAGGCGATGGCCGAGACGATCGAGAACAACGTCCGCAAGCTCATCATCGACGAGATGGCCGTCAACCCGAAGTACTACGAGCAGATGTCAAAGCTCCTCGACGCCCTGATCCAGGCGCGCAGGGAGCAGGCGATGGACTACAAGGCGTACCTTGCCAAGATCGTCGAGCTGACGAAGAAGGTGAGCAAGCCTGAGACCGAGTCGTCGTATCCCGCCAGCATCACCAGCGCGCCGCTGCGGGCGCTGTATGACAATCTTAAGGACGAGGGGGTCCGGACGACACATGAGAGCCCGGAGGCGTACGGGAGCTTCAATCGTGAGGATGCAACGGCACGGTTGGCGGTTGACGTGGATAGTGCCATCCGTAACGTGAAAAAAGCAGGCTGGCGCGGGAATCGGTTCAAGGAGCGAGAGGTGCGCATCGCCATAAAATCGGTGCTTGGCAACGACGGCCTTGTGGACACGATCTTCGAGATTGTGAAGAACCAGCGTGACTACTAAAGGACACCAGATCGAAGTCCAGGGCATACCGGTGGAAGTTGTCCGGAAGGACATCAAGAACCTCCACCTGGGCGTCTACCCGCCCAACGGCCGGGTGCGGGTGGCCGTTCCGCTGCGCCTTGACGACGAAGCCGTTCGACTGGCGATCATCTCACGGCTGGGATGGATTCGTCGACAGCAGCAACGATTTGAACAGCAAGAGCGGCAGTCGCAGCGCGAGATGATCACAGGCGAAAGCCATTACTTTCAAGGAAGACGCTACCGGCTCAATGTCATCGAGCACGATGGCCCGCCATCCGTCCGCCTGCCGAACAACACGACGATGGAATTGCGGGTGCGCCCCGGGGCTGACAGAGACAAGCGGGAGGCCGTGCTTCACCAGTGGTACCGCGAGCGGCTACGCGAGCAGATTCCGGCGCTCATCGCCAGGTGGGAGCCGGAAGTCGATGTAACGGTGGCCGAATGGGGCATCAAGAAGATGAAGACTCGCTGGGGTACGTGCAACATTGAAGCCCGGCGAATCTGGCTGAACCTGGAACTCGCCAAGAAACCGGCGTCGTGCCTTGAGTACATCCTGGTGCATGAGATGGTGCACCTTCTCGAACGCCATCACAACGAGCGATTCAGGGAATTGATGGACGAGCTGATGCCTCAGTGGCGGCTGCACCGCGAGCAACTGAATCGGTCGCCGCTGGCTCATGAGGACTGGACGTACTAGCGACCGTGATAACTCGCATAACAACGGCATTCATCGGACGGCCTTCGGCCGCCAACGACGGCGAGCGTTGGGCCGCTCGCCACGAACATAATTCTACGCTGCGATGCAGGCGGAACGACAGAAGTCCCTTGGGGTGGGACCGTACGAGCGGTCGGCGGAGCGCCAGGGGCATGCCAACGGCGACAAGCCGAAGACGGTGCAGACGCGAGTGGGAGCGATCACCTTCGACGTGCCGCAGGTGCGTGAAGGCGGCTTCGATCCGAGCGCGTTGGAGCAAGGGCTGCGGAGCGAGCGGGCGTTGACCCTGGCCTTGGCGGAGATGTAGGTGCAGGGGGTCTCGACGCGCAAAGTGGCGGCGATCACGGAAAAGCTGTGCGGCGTGGCGCCCAGTTCGATGCAAGTGAGTCGCGCGGCGCAGCAGTTGGACGCAGCCTTGGAGGCGTGGCGGACACGCCCCTTGGGAGCGATCGTCTCTCTGTACCTGGATGCGCGCTATGAGCAGGTGCGGGTGGACGGACAGGTCCGTGACGAGGCCGTGCTGATGGCCACTGGCGTGGATCGGCAAGGCAAACGGCAGGTGCTGGGCGTCTCGGTGGGCTTGAGTGAAGCCGAAGTGCATTGGCGCACCTGCAGCGCCTGGTGGATTGCGGCCTGGGCGGTGTCGAATTGATCATCAGCGATGCCCACGAGGGGCTCAAAGTCGCCCGGCGGGCGGTCTTCGGCGGGGGTCCCGTGGCAGCGCTGCCAATTCCATCGGCAGCAGAACGCCCAGGCGGATGTGCCACGCCAGGAGCTCAAGACTGAGGTGGCCGCCGATATTCGGGCCATCTTCAATGCTCGTGACCGCGCCGAGGCGGATCGGCTTCTGGCTACTCCCGTCCAGAAGTACGCCAAGAGCGCGCCCAAGCTGGCCACCTGGCTGGAAACCAACATCCCAGAGGGCTTGACCGTCTTGGCCTTTCCGGAGGCCCATCGTCGGCTCCGGCGGACCACCAATGGTGTCGAGCGCCTCAATCGCGAGATTCGTCGTCGGTCGCGCGTCGTCGGCATCTTTCCCAACCAAAGTGCCTGCCTGCGGCTGATCACCGCCATCCTTGTCGAAATCAGCGAGGAGTGGTTCACTGGCAGAGCCTACCTAACCTTTTCGCCAACCGAACACTGACCCTGGCTACTCAGGGTACCTTCCCGCTTTTACAGAAACAGATTTGCATTATCAAGTGTGACGAGATTCCAGAGCTAGCGCGACATCTTTGTTCTCTATAAGACTAACTCTGTCCGAGTCTCACAGTCGATTCTATCACACCAAAGCGCTGCACCACGAATTGATGCTCCGCCTCTGCGAGGAACGCAAAGAGATCATGCAGACGCAAGCGCAACTACAACAGCAAGCCAAGATGATCGAGGAGACACGGCAGCAACTGGATACCGCCAACACCCTGGTGGCGGAGCTACCAGAGGTACTGCCTGACCTCACGGGCGAAGAGCAAGAGCGCTTGATTGTGGCCCTCATTGCCCGCGTCGACGTGGATGGTGATAATCAGGTGGCCGTCACTCTGCGGCTTGATCCGGCGGTTCTTCGTGCGCTACCCACTCCCCGATCGGTCGCTTCTCCCCCGCCCGAATCGGCACTTGCAACCAGTTCTCCATCGGAGGGAGCGGACAAGTCCACACCATCGGCTCGCGTCCAGCACGGGCCGCAAGTGACGGCGGCTCGTTGTAGGCACACGAGGGATTGTAGGCATAGTTAAAATCAATCACCAACCGGGATCCCGCCTGTCCCAGATCAGCATGTTTGATGGTATCCAGCAGATAGCGGCCCCCGCCGTAGGTTTCGCAGCCGCTGGTAGCATCTCGAAAAGGGAGGAAAACCCCGCCGCCATACCCCAGGATCCAAAAGAGCGAGAGCGAAACCTCCTGCCCTGCAATCATGAAGTGAATCGTGCCGAAGCGCTGGCTTCGCAGCCGCCCATCAGCCTGGAGCTCGATCTCAAACACCTCCTGCTTCACCGCCCCGTCTACAGGCAGCACAAACCGGAACGCAGGATCGTACGGGTAGTAGGACAGACCTGAGAAGCGCACCTTCTGCTCGTCGGAGAGCGGCGATTGGGGGTGCGAGCGAAAGAGGTCGTCCCGCTCCACGCGAAAGCGGTGACAGGTATCGGCAGCGTCCAGACCGGACTCGCGAACCCGAGCGTAGAGTTTGGCGACAGATCGTCGCCAGTCGAGCAACGCGATGTAGTCAGTCATGAGTCGCTGTCTCCTGATCTCTGGCGTCAGTGATACCGCTGCGCGGCCCTTCCGTAGTACACGGATGGTCGAGAGTCGCATCCGCAGGAGGATCGGACCTTCTGTTCGATGACAATCTGGGTCGGAGATCGCTTCGTTGGCGGCCTGAGCCGCCGGTTTAGCGGTTGGCCGGGATCGAGCGGTCGCTGCCCTGCCCCGTGTTGCGAGCATCGCGAACCGCCGCCAGGATCGTCTCGGTCGACGGCCGGTCCCTGGCCTGCGCACCAACGTAGCGGTAGCGGAGAATGCCGGCCGGGTCGAGCACGAAGACGGCCGGACGCGAGATCGGTCGCCCCTTCGGCTCGTTCTGGTGAAAGACACCGTACGCTTGAATCACGCGGCGCTCGGGATCCGCCAGGAGTCGGAACGGCAGATCGAACTCCGTCTTGAACCTGGCCCCACGCTTCTGGTCCTCACTGCTAATCCCGAGGATCTCGGCCCCGGCCTGTTGGAATGCTTCGTAGTGCTGGCGCAACTGCGCCAGTTGCTCGCGGCAGTGCTCTCACCAACCGCCCCGGTAGAAAACGAGCACGACCGGCTGGCCGCGGAGATCGGCCAGGTGCACCTGGCCCCCTTCCACCGCCGCGAGGGTAAAATCTGGTGCTTCGTCACCGACATTCGGACCGGCAACATCGAGTGGCATGATCTTCCTATCCCCGTTCCTTCACTGAATCTTGCGTTCATATTTTTTGATTGGTACCGGTCCGGCGCTACTGATGAGGATCGACGATCGTCACCTCCCCCTCCACAAGTTCTCCCGTGAAGGTAAACTCCGGTCCGAAGATGGCGTAGTTGACCGGCGCCTCCTTCGGATCGAAGAAGACCGTAAAGGCGAACGAGTCCCCTGCCGCACCGCCGCCCGCCCCGCCGTCCACAGCCTCGATTTTATATGTGGCGTGCTCGGCGGCAGTGCGTGAGCCAATGGTAACCTCGGCCTGGCCAACCTCCGTGGCGCAGTCGAGGCCGCCGCGCATCATCACCCGCCGGCTCCCATTCGGGTCAGTCGTCACCTTGTACTGTTCGATGGAGGTGGCGACCATCGACATGAAGAACTGGTGTGGCCCGACCACAACCTCGCCCATCTTGTAGGTCGGCATCTTGAAGGCTTGCGGGTTGGTCTCGACCCGGCAGATCGCGTGGTTACGGTCGAAGCTGAAGAGCTCAGCGAGGGGAACCGTCGGCTCGCCGCTCTTTGGATCAGGCATCATCTTGAGGTTGACACCACCGCCGGAGGCCGTGTTGTATGACAGCCGGGTGACGGTCTCACGTAACTCGCCGGCCTCTTGTTGCAACGATTCAACCTGCTGGCGAAGAGTGCTCACTTCGTTGTTTTGCGCCGCCGGATACGTGCATCCCGGCGCGACACTCACCAGAATCATCACGACCACACCGACTACGGTGGGTGGCACCCTCATGGGCGACTCCTCTCTCCTGGTCTCAGCCTTACCTCATCAGATCCCACGCTTACCCCTGCTGGGCTGCCCGCAGGTAGATACCGGAGGGATTGGTGCCCAGTGGAATGCGTTTCGTCACCTCCCAGGAAGCTGTATCAATCACCGCCACAGAGGCTTCCTTCGTCAGGATCGCATAGACAGCGTTGCCATTGGGATGAACCGCCAGCTTTTGGGGGTTGGTGCCGACCTGAATCCGGTGCACTTCCTCCAGGGTTTTGGTATCGACGACGGCGACGATGGTATCGCTGCCGTGGCCGATATAGCCGTACTTGCCGTCCGCACTGAAAGAGGCCACGATGGGCCCCTTCCCGGTGAGGAAGCGCTTCTTCAACTCCAGCGTCACCGGGTCGAAGACGGCGTTGGTGTTGCTGCCGGTCTCCTGGACCCAAACCGTCTGGTCGGGAGCGGTCGTTAACATCAGCGGGACCGAGCCTTTCGGGGTATCGACAACCTTGATCATCTCACCCGTCGTGGGGTTGAGGCTGACCAGGGTATCTCCCTTGCGGGTGGGGTAGTAGAAGCGTTCCACCCCGTCGGCGCCAACGGCAACATCGGCATCGCAGACGACGTCGCCGTTCACCGGAACATCCCAGGTGTTCAGAACCTTGAAGGCCTTGGTGTCGATCGCCACCACCTGGCCCGAGCCCATCTTGCCCACGTCCAGAATCCCGTTTCGAGTCGCCTTCCCGATGTAGAGGGTGAGGCTGTCTTTGCCGATGGGCAGGCGGCTGGTGATCTTCAAGGTATCCAGATTGAGCGCGATCACCTCCACGTCGTCGGTGTCGGGGTCGCGCAGCCCGAGCCAGAGGTTCTGGCCATCGAAGTAGTTGTTGTCGTCGTTCCAGGCCCAGCCCGTGAAGTCAGGGAGATCGCCCGTCTTGACAACCTCGTTCGTCTCCGTATCGATGACGCTCACATGGGGCGAACTGTTGCTGAAGACAAAGAGTTGGCTTTTCCCGGCCGTCGCCGGTGCGGTCGTCGCGGCCGGCGCCGGAGTGGCTGCGGCCGGTGGTTGGGTGGGCGCCGTCGCGGATGGTTGGGCCTGCGCGCAGGCACTCAACACGACTGCGGCCAGGAGCGCTGCGAGAAGCACCAGGCGCGTTTTCATCCCCTCACCTCCTATTGATCGTCCTTCAGTTCTCCCAAGTTCCTCTACGTTCCCCTGAGTTCCCCCCGCATCAGCAGATCAATGCGGCGGGAGAGTTCTATGGGCAATCCTTTCGTTAACGGGAGCGGGTCAGAGTGATTCGCCACTCCGGCGATCCGATTTCCTCGATTTGGGCCGCGAAGCCGAGCCGCGCCGCCTGGGTCGGGATCGTCTCCAACGCGGGTGCGTGGTCCGTGATGACCTCCAACCCATCGTCGTCAGCCTTCAACCTTTTCAAGGCTTGCACCGTCTTCATCATGGGATAGGGGCAAATCTCGCCCCGGACGTCGAGCTGTTTGTGGGCCATTGAAGGCCTTCCTTTCACTGTCTTGTCTGAGAGTCACCCCGTTACGCGATCCGCTGGATGATGTGCGTCCCGATCCAGGCGCCGACGGCCAGGAAGAGGGCGAAGACCCAGCCGTTGAGCGCCAGCGACGGAATCGCCGAGAAGAAGGCGCCGATGGTGCACCCCATGGCGATGCCCGCACCGTAGCCCATCGCCAGGCCGCCGCCCAGCGACTGGACGTAGCGGGTCTTCTGGCGAGGCAGGCGAATCTTGAACTCGCCGGCAAAGAGGGCGCCGATGAATGCACCGAAGACCATGCCCCACACCAGGAAGAACATGTGATTGAGAATGCCGCCACCGCCCACCTCAAGGGCGCAGCCGGGCAGTTTGTCGGCACCCAGCAGTTGGCCCGGGCCGACGCCCAACCAATTGGAGAAACCGATGGCCCACCGGGAGAGTTCGCCGGTGAAGCCCCAGGGATGCGCAGCCGTAAAGAGGAGCACGTTGAGCCCGCCCAGGACCGCGCCGCCGACTGTCGCGCTCCAACCGTGGACGAAGACCCGGCGCAGCGTGTTGTCCAACTTGGAGGCGAAGGTCTCCTCATCACCGGCCTGGAAGGGCAGGTCGGGCATCACCAGCCCACCCCGGCTCTCCCACCAAAGCACTAGCACGTAGACGGCCACCAGTCCGAGCACGGTGGCAATGACGGCCCCGCCGTAGCCTAGCGCCGACGGGAGCCAGAGTCGCGGGCCGTGGCCGATCTGCACCTGCCACCACCAGTTCCAGGTGTAGCCCGCTACGAGCAGGCCACCCAGGATACCAGCAAAGCTGACCCACGACGCGATGTAGCCCTCGCCCATCCGGTAGATGCTGCCGGAGACGCAGCCGCCGGCCACGACCATCCCGGCGCCGAAGAGTAGCCCACCCAAAACAACGTGCCAGCCGAGCGGCAGCACGTTGGCCTCCAACGGGAGAACACCCAGAGAGGCGTTGGGGACTTGCTGATTCATCACCACCGCGAAGCCGAAGGTCGCCACCGCCAGCCCGACCAGGACCCCTTTCATGTTGCGACCATGGCGCAAGAGGAAGATGTCCCGGAAGGCGCTGGCGAAGCAGAAGCGGCTGCGTTGGAGAACGAAGCCAAACGCCAGGCCGGCCACCCAAAAGAGCGCCGTCTGGCCATCGAGCCGGTTGGCCAGCCAGAGAATCGCGGCTGCCACGGCCGTCGCAAGCAGTCCCACCCAGACCTGCTGGCGCACCTTCACCTTTTCGGTGTAGCCGAGCGAGCAGGCAACGGCGCGCAGTGGCGACTGTACGTCTCGCGGGTCAATATGTGTCGTCAACGGGTCCCCCTCCATTCTCACCACCCTGATATCGTGACCATTCCAACCAGGAGCCGTCGTACAGCCGCACATGGGGATAGCCCAGGCTGCGCAGGAGCAGGTAGGTGTGGGCCGCACGCACCCCGGAGCGGCAGTAGGTGACGATCTCCTTGTCCGCTGTGACGCCCAGCTGCGTCAGCTCGGCAAGCAGCTCGCCCGCCGGACGGCAAGTGTCCCAACTCCCCGCCGGGACACCGTTGATCCAATCCCAGCAGATCGCCCCCGGGATGTGGCCCTGGGCGTACTCGCCCGGCGCGCGCGTATCCAGCAGGACGAGCGCCGGGTGGCCGATCCACCCTCGAAGCCAGTCCCGTTCGGCGAGGTGACCATCTTCGGGTTGGACGACGAAGTCGGCCGGCGACGCCACGAACCGATCCGGCGTCCAGGGGCCTCCCTCCTCGACCCAGCGATCGGACCCGCCAGTGAGGACGGCGGCGTTGGCATGACCGTAGCGCGCCAGCGCCCACAGAAGTCGTGCCGCCGGCAGCCCCCAGTTGTCGTCGTAGATCACAACGGCCTGCCCCTGGTCCACGCCCAGCCGGCCCATCGCGTGCGCGAAGGGCTCAGGCGGGACCAGCATGCCAGGCACGCCATTCTGGACCTCGTCGAAAGCAGCCAGGTCAACCCAGACGGCGCCCGGGATGTGGCCTTCGTCGTAGCTCTCCTGCGCGCGAACGTCGAGCAGGCACAGCGTGGGGTGGTTCAGATGGTGGGCGACCCAGTCAGGGGACACGATCGGACCAGGCACATGGAGGCGAACTCCCGATGTCTGGACTTCAGCAACGGTCGCGGTGCTCATCACAATCTCCTCCAGAACAGCTATCATAACGCAAGCAGCGCCACCAGGGATGGGTCTGTGGCGCTGCAAAAAAGGCGCCCAGGGGAAACTGAGCGCCCGTTGAATCCGGTCCCACCTCCCCATCTGCTGCGAACGCGGAGGTCGGTGGGTGCTTGGTGATCCAGCTAACGGTCGCGAGTAGGCTCCCGTGCCGGAGACGAACGCCACTGCCTCCGCAGTTGACAGGAGCAAGGACAACACTTGAAGGGAACTACACCGGTTTGGGATATCATGTCGTCACACTACGCCGTATTGTAGTTGAAAGTCACGAGAGCCTCAAATTCATACTATTACCACGCGAGGGCCGGTCCTTTCTGTAAGCCCGAATACATTCGCGCAACGAGCATCCCGGGAAGACCACCGAACGGCTGGACGTCATGGCTGGGACCTGGAGGAGCAACCCCAGGCGCGACGATCTCGCCTTGGCTTCCGACCGGATAGCAAAGCGTGGCAGGTGCCGACGCTGGAGGAGCAACCCCAGGCGCGACGATCTCGCCTTGGCTTCCCCCACAGATGCGGGCAGGGTGCCTCTCACTTCAGTGACACAGTCGCCGAGGCAGACCCGCCCAGACTACTGCGAACCGTGATGTTCTGTGGGTTCACCGGCCAGCTGTACTGGCCTTTGTACGTCCCACCCCCGGCATTGTTGAACGTGCCGATGGCCCCACCCGTCGCCGTCACGTAGACCATCAGCGTCGCCAATGGGCCGTTTGCCACGCCACGTCACCGGTTTGCCGGATTGGGTATCGGCGGCAGATCCCACCCTTGTGCGCGGGTGACAGCAGTGTTGGAAGGAGTCAGCAAGAATCCGAGTTCGGTCCAACCGAGAAGAAGCAGCATGCCGGCCGTTGCAGTTCTGCCCCACCGCAGCGGAAGCATACGGACTGGCATCAGCCTTCTCCCTCCTATTTCTACTTACGCCTCTGGCAGCAGTCTTGGATTGCTTTTGCCAGGTCACTTTGGTTGCCCCGCCATTCGCCAGAACGCCGTTGCGACCGATAGCTACTCCATGGGTAACTCCTCCGCCGCTCGGCCTGGATTGTCAAATCCAGGCCTATCAGGGGCCACCTTAGCCGGGAGCGGCGGAATAATTACCAGAGCCCTCCGCCGCTCGGCCTGGATGGCCACATCCAGGCCTATCAGGGGCCACCTCCGCCGGGAGCGGCGGAAGAGGTACCAGAGCCCTCCGCCGCTCGGCGCGGATGGCCACATCCAGGCCAATGCGGGGCCACCTCAACGAGCTGATCGTCAGATCCGCCGGGAGCGGCGGAAGAGGTACCTCCATGGAACGAAAGGAGCCCAGGAATCGACCGGCGTCGTGGCCGGCCGAGCCTGAGCCCCTTTCGTTCCTCCCCTTCTATCAAGGTAACAACATACCCGGCACTCACCGAGCAGGTTGCTTTACGACGTTCGAGAACTTGTTGGGGGACGGATGGCACAGTGCAACCATCGGTACCCAACCAAGGTGACTCCACACAGCCTCGATCCACACTCTGAGACGCGAAATCAGCCTGCTCGCCGCGTCATCACGTTTCACGCAGCAACCAGTCATGGACCGGTGAGGAATCACTCCGGCGCGCACATCAGCCCGCATCTTCCCTGGCATCGACCCCTACCGCGTAGTCCTGGCCTTCCCACCGATCGCCAGGGGTCCAGCGGAAGGTGAAGCGGATCGGGGCGCGCTGCTCGGGCGCCACCGGGATGTCCACGAACTCGATACCCAGGCCGGTTGCGCTGGAGCGTGTCTCCTGGACGTCTTGCCACTCATTCTTGGTCCAGATCAGGTGGAAGGATGCCGGGGCCTGGATGCGGAGCACGGATCCGGCTTGGACGAAGCGCGCCTGGCGGTTCGGCTTCCAGATCTCGAGGGAGCTAGGCGCTGTACGGTTGCGATAGCGCTCGGCGACCGCGGGGAGGAAATCGACAACCTGCCCGTCGACCGTCGAGCGGAGCAACTTGATGTACTCGGCATGCGCCCACATGAGCGGCATCGCGGAGCCAGTCGGCCGGCCGCAGAAGAGCCCCCACTCGGGCTGGTCCGCCTCGTCCCACACTTGTTCCGGGAACAGGCCGACGGCGTGCGCGAAGCCCTCCATCGCCCGAATGAACGGGTCACTCGGGCGACCCGCGGCCAACTCGTAGTGGCCTCGCTCGCCGGTGAGCAGGGGCCAGGCCCGGCCCTTGCCCCAGCCTTCGAACGGGCCACCATCCGGCCGCTGGCCGTAGCCATCGTGGTTGTAGCGGCGCCAGCACGGGCCGAAAGGCGTCTCGACCTTAAGAACAGTGTCCACCACCCGGAGGGAGTCCTCGACCAGCCGGTCGCCTGGCGGGCGGATGCCATACCGGACTAATTCGAGAAACCCGGCGTCTATGACGTCCTTGGCCGGGACCTCGGCTCGCTCGCCGGGGCGACGGTTAGCGATCTGCAGGAGGCCGCGGTTGGGATCTTCCTGTGGTCGCGGATCGTTGACGTCGGTCGGTGTGATCCGGATGTAGTGCCGGGGGATGCCGGGAACAAGCGCCCCTTGCGTCGTGACCGTCCAGGCCTCGACATGACATTCGAGAAAGTCGGCGTACTCCTGGACGAAGGCCGCCATGTGGTCCTCACCGCGCTGGCGCATCCACTCGGCAGCTGAGGTAAGCGCGGCGATATTGGAAGCCAGAGTCGCCGGTGAATACCCGCTGTTCTCTTCCCAGCGCTCCTGGGGCGTGGCGGGGCCCTGGCGAATCAGGTAGGATGCTGCCCGCCGCACCATCGGATAGGGATCGAAGTCTTGGAGAGCCTGCATCGTGTGCAGCCGCCAGGCCAGCAGGATCGGAAAGGCGACTTCGTCGAGCTGAATCCCGCGCCAGTACGGCTCACCGTTGACCCAGAAGTTTTGGTAGAAGCCGCCGTCCGGCCGCTGCGAGATCGCCAGGTAGATGAGCGCCCGCAAGGGCGTGGCGGTGTTGTTCGTAGCGAGTAGCCCCATCGCGCTGTTCACCATATCCCGAGTCCAGACCAGGTGATAGCCGCCCAGGCCGTCTTCATCTCCCTTCGCCTCACCCCAGGGGATGCTGAGCGAGGCAATCATCGCGCCCGGGTAGAGTTTGTCCTCATGCGCCAGGAGCAGGCTCTCGCTCCGGTGGTAGAGGGCGCCGCCGTCGCAGGCCGCCTGCTCCAGGGCCCTGAGATGCTTGCACGCCCGTCGCCACTGCTCGGCGAAGCGCCGCCGGTGCGCTGCAAACGGAATCCCGAGCGATTGAAAAAGGCAGGTCGCCGCGTTATGGAAGGTGTTGCCAAAGGCCAGACCGAGCGTGAACTCCGTTCCCTGGCCGAGGTCGAGTTCCCCGAGGAGCGCGATGTTGCCATCGAAGGCGCAGTCGAACTCCCAATCCATCTCGTAGTCCGCGGCCAGGTCTTGCCAGCCATCGTTGATACCGGCATACCCGTAGGAGCAGCGCAGAAAGGGAACCGAAGCGCCGAGCGCCAGCCACACATTGCCCTTGTGAGCGCAGAGGACCTTCCGCTCGGCAATCGTGACGAGACGCCCGCTGTTGTCCCAGCCGCCGACTTCGAGGTGGGGCGCACAGAGGACGAAGAGCCTGAGTTGCCGCCGCGTATCAGGCTCGGCTTCCACCCGCGTATGGATCAGGACGCAGGACTCGTGCGGATCGGCGATGATTTCCTTGACGATGCGGTAGCCATACGCCGGGGACGTGCTGGTGACACGAACTCCCAGCCCATGCGGCGAGAGCGCCTCGACCCACGATTCCAGGTGGCGCTGCTCGTCATGAAAGAAGGTCTTGCCGTCGGTGATGAGGTACTGCAGGTCACGGATCTGCGGGCGATCGATCGTCGGATAGTAGACCTCGTTCAAGATGCCTCGGGAGAGGGTGTACCAGACTCGACTCGAGGTGGAGTAAGCGGTGCCGACAGCATCCTTGTCCCCGCGTGTCCAGCGAGGCGCACTGCCAGGTCCGCCCGGAGCCGGCCGGGTGCATAACTCATCTTCGTTCACAGGGTGCTCCTCTCGGGTTTCGGCCCATCGCTCTCCCTACACAGTAGCCCCCGTATCCGTTGTCGATCTGTCAGGCTTATTACAAACTGCATCGAAGTTTGGCGCCGCTTCTCTCCGACCGCCGTTCTCTCGAACTGCGAAGGCTACATGAGCAGGGCGCCGATTTGAAGTCGGCGCCCTTTGTTCACGGCTTGGGTGTCGCAGGACCGTCAAGGACAATGCGTCGCCTCGAACTCGTCAAGTGCGGCGAGCAAAGTCCCCAGATCGCTGACGTGCGGGCTGGAGATGATCCCAAGTTCGTAGAAGAGACGCGCCACGTTGCCAAGCCCGAGTCGGGGCGTGGACTGACTGGACGCGTGCCGGCCAATGCCCTGCTCGGCAAGCGCCCTCTGCGCTGTGACAACACCCCAGCAATTGGGGTTGGCGGGCTTATCGGCCAGCACAACTTGAGGGATGCTGCTTGCGAGCAGTATGAGGAGAATGGCAACCAGACCTACCTTGCGCATAAGACACCTCCTTGATTCAGAGCGACGCTCACATCCTACGGCTTCCCGAAGGACACTTCCAGATCAAAAACTGTTCATTTCATGCTCATTTTTCCATACTCGATCCCGGCGTACGAGACCGGGGATACAGGTGCCGGCTCTGCCCGCGCAATGCCCAGGCCACACCCACCAACACCGAAGCCCGTGGGCAAGCACGAGCCACAAAAGCACCGGGAAAAGCTGAGGCCAAGGCCGATAGGGCTAGCATTTCTCACCCACTGTTGCCCCTTTCCAAATTCATCCGACCCCCAGCGTGCCCGGAGGGGCACGCCCGGCCGCCGGCCCCCAGCCGCGGTTTCAACCGCCCGGCTCCTCCGCATCGGCGGACACCCTGAGGGGCGAACCCCGGCGCGACCGTCTCGCTGGGTGGACCCCGCGGGGTCGGCCGATGCCCGGCCGCCGGCCCCCAGCCGCGGTTTCAACCGCCGGGCTCCTCCGCATCGGCGAAGGCCGATGCCCGGCCGCCGGCCCCCAGCCGCGGTTTCAACCGCCCGGCTCCTCCGCATCGGCGGACACCCTGAGGGGCGAACCCCGGCGCGACCGTCTCGCTGGGTGGACCCCGCGGGGTCGGCCGATGCCCGGCCGCCGGCCCCCAGCCGCGGTTTCAACCGCCCGGCTCCTCCACATCGGCGAAGGCCGATGCCCGGCCGCCGGCCCCCAGCCGCGGTTTCAACCGCCCGGCTGCTTTCTTCCGTTCTGCATAACAGCCATAACGACTGCGCAAATTGCGCCAAACTGATGACATTGTGCACCGTTGTCATCCTTGATCTGCCGCTAACGTGGCCTCAACCAACCCGCGGGAGAGCCCGTTCAGGAAGAATCCTTTTCGCATCGGAGATCCATCTCGATTCTGGCGCAAGAAGGGGATGGTGTCTCCCACGCACGGGCAGCCATACCCCACAACCTCAGCAACCCTTTTTCTCAATGAGGAGGATTACCATCATGCCACTCGGAGGATATGCCGGTCGCGTCGCCCACGTGGACCTGACCGCAGGAACGGTCAACTACGAACCAATCCCAGAGGAGTGGGCCCGCAAGTACATCGGCGGCCGGGCCCTGGGTGTACGCTATGTGTTCGAGAACGGCCCGGAAGTTGAGCCGCTCGCACCCGACAATCTTTTGTGCTTCCTGAACGGGCCGCTCACAGGGTCCGAAGCGAACATGAGCGGTCGTCTGGCCGTGGTGACCAGGTCTCCGCTCACGGGAACCGCCACCGATAGCTATCATGGCGGCTGGTCTGCCGCCCGGCTCCGCTGGGCCGGCTTCGATGGTCTGCTCTTCAAAGGCAAGGCGGAGAAGCCCGTCTAGAACATCGGTCAAGTAGTCGTTGCGCGGGCGAGAACGTGGTTCGTAGTAGGGGCGCACGGCCGTGCGCCCCTCCTGTAGCGGTCTTGGGCGCGCTGTCGGGGCGCACGGCCGTGCGCCCCGACGAACCTGAAAGCACCTTCACAAGGCGCTTTGCAATCGTCTCGGTGACGACTTGACCGGCGCTCTAGGCGTACGTGCATGACGGCCAACTCGAACTGTTGGACGCCTCAGACACGTGGGGCAAAGGGGTGCACGAGACGGTGAGTTTCTTCACGGAGCGCTACGGCGCCGAGGATCTCAGCGTTATCGCCATTGGGCAGGCCGGCGAGAAGCTCGCGCGATTTGCCTGCTGGATCAATGAGGACGATCGCGCCAGCGGGCGGGGCGGCACCGGCTGCGTCGGCGGCAGCAAGCAGCTGAAGGCCATCGTCATCAAGGCCAAGAAGCAGATCCCGCGAGCCGAGGATCGCAAGGCCTGGAAGGCTGCCCACAAACGCGCCCTGGCGACGATCATGGACGAGAAGAATGTCACCAGCCCGCGCAAGGGTGGCCTCTCCGTCTACGGCACCAACGTGCTGATGAATATCACAAGCACCATAGGGGCGCTGCCGGCTCGCAACAGCCAGCTCACATCCTTTGGCGAGCGGGCTGAGCTTATCAGTGGGGAGTACGTCAAAGAGCACATCCTGGTGGACGATCCCATCTGCCACGCCTGCCCGGTCGCCTGTAAGAAGGAAGTCGAGATTAAGGAGGGGCCTTACGCCGGGCTGCGCATGGAGAGCGTGGAGTACGAATCCGCCTGGGCCTTGGGCGCGAACTGCGATAATCCTGACGTCGCCAGCGTTGCCGGGCTGATCCAGCTGTGCAACGACTTCGGGCTCGACACCATCGAGATGGGTAACGTTCTCTCGATGTACATGGAAGCCAGCGAGAAGGGATATACGAACGACGCGGGCGGGCTGCCCTGGGGCGACGTCGCGGGGATGGCCTCGACCATCACCAAGATTGCCTTCCGCGAAGGCATCGGCGACACCCTGGCCGAGGGCGCCTCTGGCGCCGCGAAGGCCTTCGGCCACCCGGAATTGGCCATGTCGGTCAAGGGGATGGCTATTCCGGCCTACGATCCACGCGGCCTGAAGGGGATGGGTATCGCCTACGCTACCAGTAACCGCGGCGCCTGCCACCTGCGCGCCCATACCCCCGCCAGCGAACTCGGCCTGATCTCGCTCAAGACCGACCCGCTCGCCTGGAAAGGCAAGGGCGAGCTCACCAAGGTCTTCCAGGACCTGTTCGCCTTCTCCGACAGCCTGGACCTCTGCAAGTTCAGCTCGTTTGCCGAGGGCGCCGACGAGTACGCCGCCCAGTACGCCGCGATGACCGGTCTGCCCTTGACCGCCGACGACGTGATGAAGATCGGTGAGCGCATCTACAACCTGGAGCGCTACTATAACAACCTCGCCGGCTTCCGTGAGGGCAGCGACAACTTGCCGGAGCGCTTCCTGAAAGAGCCCTCGACCATGCCCGGGTCGGAAGGTCAGGTGTGTGAGCTGCCCGAGATGCTGGAGGAATACTACGCAGCACGCGGCTGGGTCAATGGCGTGGTTCCGGAAGAGAAACTGAAGGAATTGGACGTCCTCTAAAAATCAAGCTTTCCGGTGCCACGCACTTCCAAAGTGCGTGGCACCTTTCATTCACAGGAGTTACGCGGTGCGAGGCAGAACGGCTCAAAGAAGCGGCATTTGGCCTGGAGTGCGCACTCCAAGCCGATACTCCGTTCGCAATTCAACCGACTGCCTAACTTCTATCATCGACAGGACATACGTAGTGGAACAGCGGTGTACTGCCTGGAGTGGGGCCGGCTGCTCTGGGAGCGCGGGCGTCCCGCCCGCCAGCGCGCCACCGGGAGCGCGGTCGGGATGCATCCCGGTGCTATCCCTCCACCCGCCGCGCGAGGCCTGGCATTGACGTACTCAACCGCCGGCCCGTAGGAGCTTCTTCTCCAGCACTGCCCACACGCCGGCGACCGCATCGTCGTCCCCGGCCAGCTCCAGTTGCACCCGCCCCACCCGCAGCGATCCGATCCGGTAATCGTCCATCAGAGCCAGACGGGCGGCCCACCCCGCGCCGTGGAGCCAACCATCGTCCTGGGCCCGTGCCCCCAGTTCTTCCAGGTACTCCCCAATAAGCCACCGCGGGACCCCGCGGACCTCTCTTTTGACTTCAGCCATGGCCGCGCGCTCAGCCTCCCGCGACAGGGGGAAAGATGTCGATGGTGTCGTTCGCGGTCAGCACGGTCTCGAGACCATCCTCGCAGTAGGGAGCGTCACGCCCGTTCACAAAAACATGGACATAGCTGTGGAGTTCACCTGACTCGTCCAACAAGGCTGCGCGCAACCCCGGGTACTGGCGAACGATCTCCGCAACCAGTTGCCGAACCGTCACGTCCTCAGGGATAGAGAACGTAACCGTTTTGGCGCCCACAATCCGGCGCAGTGTCGCGTAGAATCGAACCTTCACCTTCTCCTCCGATGGGAGCGCACTCGCACCCCTCCACGGAGCTGCGAGTGCGCTCCCATAGACCTACGCCTCCACCCCGCCTGATTCTTCTTGTGACTCTTATGACTGCATTGTACCGAATCTTTAGTCAGCCTGCGCTCGACTTTCTGACAAACTTCACATGATCTAAGTCACGAGTTGGCTCATAATTAGGATGGTCATCCGATGCGTCCGGCCGGCTTGCAGGCAGAGCCGGACGAGAGGCCGCCCGCCCGACTGGGCCGTGGAGTTTCCGCCGAAACCGGGGGGATGCTTTTGGAGTGCCGCCGCTCGGGTGCCGGCCATCGAATCGCACATTCGCAATCACGGAGCGCGGTTGCGGCGGGTCCGGCGGTCAAGGGGGGCAGGGAGCACGTGGTTGGTCGCACAGAGTCAGGCCCTCGTCATGACCGAGAAACATGGTTCCGGACCCTTGGCTTCCTGCCACTCACTACGAGAGCAACACCAATATGGTCTTTGAATTCTCTACTCACCAGTTCCCAGACCCCATTCGGCTGAGCCTGCGCCCCGAATCCACTGCGGTGGCGCTTGGCAGCGACCGGGTCTTCTCGTTTGACGGCGAGGGTCGCCTGCTCACCGCCTACCGCGACGGCGGCCTTGTCAAGCGTGGCTTTGCCAATCGTATGCTGGAGAAGCAGCGCGACTGGAGCCTGGGTCGGCCGGACTCTATCCGCCGGGATCTGACTGACGATGAAAAGCAGCGTCTGGTGGCAGACGTGTGGGGCGCAATCCGCGGGGTGCTGTCGGCCTTGCCGGCCGGGACACCGCCTGAGGCCCAGCGGCGCCTCGAGCAAATCGCCCAGTGGGACGGGCCGGCCTATGAAAGAGACCGCCAGCGCTTTCTGGCGGTCTACACACCGGTGGGTATCCTCCCGCCGGACCAATACCTGGCCCTGGTGCTGCAAGCCACCGAGGGCTGTCACTACAATCGCTGCCTCTTCTGCGATTTCTACCGCGGCCGGCGGTTCCGCATCAAGGATGAAACGGAGTTCCGAGCGCACATCGAGGTGGTCCAGGAATTCCTGGGTGCCGGCCGGCGGCTGCGGCGCACCATCTTTCTGGCCGATGCAAACGCCCTGGTCGTTCCGCAGCCGCGCCTGGTCCGTTTCTTCGAGCTCATGCACGAGGCCTTCGAGATTGCCCCGGCGCCTCTCAGTGGGGCGGCCCTCTCACGATGGAAGGCCGGCCATCCTGAGGGCGTGACCGGTGTCTACTCGTTCCTGGATGCCTTCACGAGCAAAAAGAAAACGCGCGATGACTTCGCCGAGCTCGCCGCTCTCGGCCTGCGGCGCGTCTATATCGGCCTCGAGTCGGGCCACGTGCCGCTGCTCCGGTTTCTCCGCAAGCCCAGCCTGCCCGATGATGTGCGCACGGTGGTCCGCGCCGCCAAAGCGGCCGGTGTCCGCGTCGGTGTCATCGTGATGCTCGGTATCGGCGGTGACCGCTACGCTACGAGCCACGTGGCCGACACCGTGGCCGCCGTCAATGCCTTCGACCTCGGCGCCGACGACATCCTCTACCTGTCAGAGTTCGTGGATGAGCCAGAGTCTGAATATGACACGGCGGCCCGCGCCAGCGGGCTCCGCCCGCTCACGGGCGAGGAGATGCAGGCCCAGGCCAATGCGATTCGAGCGGGGCTCCGGTTCGCCCAGGCGCCCCGAATCTCAGTTTACGACATTCGTGAGTTCATCTATTGACACTCCCACGGCTCGCCCTGAGGGGCGCACCCCGCAGGGTGGAAGCCCCTGGGGTTTACGGGCTGGTTTTCTAAGGAGATTCACCATGCACCATTCTCTCGTACAGGATTGGATGACGCCCAATCCGATCACAATGTCGCCGGAGACGAGCTTGCACGAGGCGAGCAACTTGATGAAGCAGCACAACATCCGGCGCCTGCCGGTTGTAGCGAAGGGCAGGCTCGTGGGCATCGTCACCTGGGGCGACGTGCGCGAGGCCTCTCCCTCCGACGCGACGTCGCTAAGTATCTGGGAGTTGCACTACCTGCTGGTCAAACTCAGGATCGATGACATCATGAGCAAAGAGGTCCTCACGGTCCGGCCGGAGCAGACGATCCAGGAGGCAGCCAGGGTGATGCTGCAGCACAAGATCAGCGGCCTGCCGGTGGTCGAGGATGGGCAGGTCGTGGGCATCATCACCGAGTCGGATATCTTCCGTCTGGTCGTCCAGGAGTGGGAGAGGGAAGTCGAGCCGGCACTCGTCGAAGGGCCCATGAGGTAGTTGATTCGCGGCCGGACAAAAGCCTCACAGCGCTCGAAAGCGGAAATTCAGGGGAACTCGGGGGAACTTGCCGCGGCATCCTGGCCGTCGCAGTTCCCCTCTGTAGCGATCTTCAGCCCCGAGTTCCCACCGGGCCGCGATTGCATTGCGCCCTCATTTTGTGCGACCCCCCAGTTCCCAGAAGGCAGGGCCGTTCCTCAGTTCCACCCTCGCGGCCGGCCTAAAGCGTCGGTCAACTC
Source organism: Ardenticatenaceae bacterium (assembly GCA_027493995.1). Classification (GTDB taxonomy): domain Bacteria; phylum Chloroflexota; class Anaerolineae; order Ardenticatenales; family Ardenticatenaceae; genus DOUV01. The sequence continues at coordinate 1,592,031 of JAOSJS010000001.1, forward strand.
ATCCCGCGGGGGAGAGAAAAGACTTCCGAAGTCTTGTTTGCGACAGGTGCGCGCCTCTATCACCCTCGTCGGAGCGCGTTTTGGGCAAGCACAATCCCCACCAGACTTCGGAAGTCTGACTCCTTGACCGGCGCTCTAGGCAAATGCGTACTCGCGCTGCTCCAGTGGGACGTAGTCGCGGGCACCGTATCCGAGGTAGACCTGGCGCGGGCGAGCAATCTTCTGCTCCGGGTCGGTGAGCATCTCGACCCACTGGGCCAACCATCCGACCGTGCGCGGGATCGCAAACATGACCGGGAACATGGTCACCGGCAGCTTCATCGCCTGATAGATGATCCCCGAGTAGAAGTCCACGTTGGGATACAACTTGCGCGAGACGAAGTAATCGTCCTCGAGCGCAATTCGCTCCAACTCCAGCGCAATATCGATCAGTGGGTTCCGGCCGGTCACTTCGAAGACCTGGTCGGCGACCTGCTTGATGATGCTGGCCCGGGGGTCGTAGTTCTTGTAGACCCGGTGGCCGAAGCCCATCAGCCGGCCCTCACCCCTCTTCACCTTCTCGATGAAGGCCGGGACGTTGACCTTGGTGCCGATTTCGCCCAGCATACGCAGCACCGCCTCATTCGCGCCGCCGTGGAGTGGCCCGTAGAGCGCCGCGGCGGCCCCGGCCAGGGCGGAATAGGGATCTACCCGCGACGAGCCGATCGAGCGCATGGCGTTGGTGCTGCAGTTTTGCTCGTGGTCGGCGTGGAGGATGAATAGCACATCCAGCGCTCGCTCCAGAATCGGATTCACCCTGTATTTCGGCTCAGTCATCTTGAACATCATACTCAAAAAGTTACCGGGGTAGCTGAGCTCATTATCCGGGTAGACGTACGGGAACCCCATGCTGTGCCGGTAGGTAAAGGCGGCGATGGTCGGCACTTTCGCGATCAGGCGTTTGATCTGAAGCAGCCGGGTGTCGGGATCGGCGATCTGGTTTGCCTCCGGGTAGAAGGTCGAGAGGCCCGCCACTGTGCTGATCAACATCCCCATCGGGTGGGCATCGTAGCGGAAGGCATCGATCAACTGCTTGATGTTCTCGTGCAGGATGGTATGGTGGGTGATCTCGAACTTCCACTCCTCGAGCTGCGACGCCGTAGGGAGCTCGCCGAAGAGGATCAGGTAGGCTGTTTCGAGATAGGTACTCTTTTCAGCCAGTTGCTCGATGGGATAGCCTCGATAGCGCAGGATGCCCTTGTCGCCATCGATGAATGTAATCGTGCTCTTGGTGGAGGCTGTGTTGGTGAAGGCCGGATCATAGCTCATCAGTCCAAAGTCGTCGGGTCTGGTCTTGATCTGGCGCAAATCGATAGCCTTAATGGTCCCGTTGGTGATCGGCAGCTCGTATGATTTTCCGGTACGGTTATCGGTGATGGTGAGAGTATCACTCGCCATTGTCGTTCCTCCTGACATAGTTTGTACCTCCAACAGAATTTGCACATCCGGCGGAATCTGACCGCGATCCGAAGATGGCATCTTCTCAGAGTCGCACGACTTTTCGTCAACTGACTGAACCAAACAACACGAAACGCAAGGCGCGCAATGAAGGCCTTTGGTTTGGCTCCCACATTCTTCCCGCGCCTTGCGTTTCACCTCCTGCTCCGGTTCTTGGCAAACCACTGCCCTCCTCTGAAACGTGTTGCTGCCAAGATAGCACCTTTGCTCATCCGTCGCCCGTTATTCGTTGTCACAGAGTCAATACCGTCAGTCTATCTCCTCCTTTCGTTACGCCCGCTTTCAGGCCCTCATCAGTCAACGACCTCGACCTGCACCGCGCACACCTTGAACTCGGGAATCTTGGCGATGGGGTCGAGCGCGGCAATCGTTACGTTGTTGATATTCTGGATACCGGGAAAGTGGAAGTTGCCAAAGATCAAACCCGGTGAAACGCGATCGGTGACAACGGCTCTGGCAATCATCTCACCGCGCCGTGACGAGACCCGAACCATCGTGTGGCCGTCCAGTCCGATTCTGATGGCATCCTCCGGGCTGATTTCGACCAGCGACTCAGGGTACACCTCCAGCAGACCTTTCGCCCGCCGGGTGATCTCGCCCCCGTGCCAGTGGTAGATCACCCGGCCGGTGGTAAGCACCATCGGATACTCTGCGTCGGGCAGTTCCTTCGGCGGCAAGTGATCGATAGCGTGGAACTTGCCCTTGCCGCGCGTGAACTGGCCCACATGCAAGATCGGCGTGCCGGCATGATCGGCGCTCTTGACCGGCCAATGAAGCTGGTCGCCGTGCTCCAGCCGGGCGTGATTCACCCCGGCGTACGACGGCGTGACGGCGGCGATCTCGTCCATGATGTGCGCCGGGGAGGCGTAGTCCCAACCCGCCTGGGCGCCAACCGGCGTAAGGCCTTCGAGTTGCAACACCCGCTTCGCCAATTCGGAGGTGATCGCCCAGTCCGACCGGGCCGCACCGGGCGAACCGAGCGCCTTGTGCACCAGTTGGATACGCCGTTCGGTGTTGGTGAACGTCCCGTCCTTCTCGGCCCAAGCCACTCCTGGTAGGAGCACATCCGCGAATGCCGACGTCTCCGAGGGGAAGATCTCCTGCAAAACGATGAACTCGCAGTTGTCCAGGGCCGCGCGCACGTGGTTGATGTCCGCGTCGGTCAGCACCGGGTCTTCGCCCAGGATGTACAGCGCCCGAATCGTCTCCTCGCCCGCCAGTGGGATCATCTCCGTCACCGTCAGACCGGGCCTGGCGGAAAAGTTGGGGGGTGGAAGGTTGGAGGGTTGCCGGCTGGAGACGGAACCTTCGACCTGCAACCTGTCAATCTGTGACAGCTCCCAGGCTGCCGCAAACTTCTCACGCACGGCCTCGCTCGTCACCGGCTGATACCCCGGGAAGACGTTCGGCAGCGCGGCCACGTCGCAGGCGCCCTGGACATTGTTCTGGCCGCGCAGTGGGTTGACGCCGCCACCCGGCACACCCATGTTCCCCAGCAGCATCTGCAGGTTACCCAGGCTGAGCACGTTCATCACACCGGTGGTGTGTTGCGTGATGCCCATCGACCAGATGACCGCCATCGGCCGGTTGAGGGCCAGGATCTCGGCCGCCTGGTACAGGTCCTCAACCGGCACGCCCGTGATCTCGGAGACAAGCTCCGGCGTGTACTGCTCGACCGTCGCTTTGAACTCCTCGAAGCCCTCGCAGCGCTCGTCGATGAAGGCCTGATCCTGCCAGTCCCTCTTCAGCACGATGTGCATGATGCCGTTGATCAGCGCCACGTCGGTGCCCGGCTTCTGCCGGATGTGGAGCAGGGCGAAGTCGGTGATGTCGATCTTCCGCGGATCGGCGACGACCAGCTTGACCCCGTGCCGCAGCACGGCCTGGCGGATCTTCGTACCGAAGACCGGATGCTGCTCGGTCGTGTTTGAGCCGATGATCAGGATCGCCTCAGCGTGCCTGGCAATGTCATCCATCGTGTTGCTCATGGCTCCGGAGCCGAAGCACATCGCCAGCCCGGCCACGGTCGAGGCGTGGCACAGCCGCGCGCAGTGATCGACGTTGTGAGTACCGATCACCTGGCGCGCGAACTTCTGCATCAGGTAGTTCTCTTCATTGGTACACTTGGCCGAGCCCAACACGCCGATAGCCTCCGGCCCCGACTCACGCTTGACCGCCACCAGTTTCCGGGCCGTGATGTCGAGCGCCGTCTCCCAGTCCACCTCGACCCACTCACCCCGATGGCCCGGCCGCAGCCGGGTTCCCGAGCCATCTAGCAAATACTGGCGCACTTTCGGCCTGGTCAGACGGTCCGGATGGTGCACGAAATCATAGCCGTAGCGCCCCTTCACACAGAGCGCCATGCCGTTGACCGGGGCCCTGGGGTTGGAGGTGACCCGAATGATCTTGCCGTCCTTCACATTGAGATCGAGTTGGCAACCGACGCCGCAGTAGGTGCAGGTGGTGGTGACTACCTTGTCGGGTTTGCCCAGCCCGATCGACATCTTGTTGTCCAGGGCGCCGGTCGGGCAGTAGGCCACACACGCACCGCACGATTCGCAACGGGCCCTGAGCATCGTTGTGTCCGCGCCCGCGACGATCCGGGCGTCGAAGCCACGCTCGGCCAACCCCCATACAAAGCGTCCCTGCACTTCCGCACAGGCCCGCACACAGCGGGTGCAGAGAATGCACTTGTTGAGGTCGACCCACACGAACGGGTTCGGGTCGCTGTTGACGGCGTAACGCGGCGTTGGCGTTACGCCGTCGGGGAGCCCGGCATCGTAGTGCCTGACCCAACGCATGAACTCCGTGTCGGCGCGGTCGCCGGCGGCGTAGCCAGCATCGACATAGTCGTATAGCAGCAACTCTAAGGCCATCCTGCGAGACTCAGCCAGGGCCGGAGTCTCGGTGCGGACGACCATCCCATCGCTCACAGGCAGCGTGCACGACGCCACCTGGCCGCGGATGCCGTTCGCCTCGACAATGCACAGCCGGCACGAACCGACCGCCGACAGCTCCTTGTGGTAGCACAGTGTCGGGATCTCGATTCCATGGGCGCGGGCCGCTTCGAGAACGGTCTGGCCTTCATCCGCCTCGATCGGTCGATCATTGATGGTCAAGTTCACAGTCATGGTGTCTCCCTCTGCTGGGGCACTCCCGAACCGGCTCAGAACGGTGATGTCGCGCGTCAGCGAGGGTAGACCGAGCGGCTTCCTGCGAGTGCTGTCAACCGAGTGGGAACCAGCACATCTCGGATCAAGGCGGCTCGTTGCTCGCTCGTCGCGTGGCCTACGAGCCGTTGTTCTCCCGCCGCAACCACGGGCACGGCTCGAATGCCTTTGGCCACCAACAGATCTGGCTTGAGCGTAAGATCTACCTCTTCCACATCAAACCCCATCGCTCCTTAGTCCGGCAACAACCGGCTGTTCACGCTATTCCTCCTCTCGGTTCACGACTACGGCGCTCGATGGCACCTCAAACGCGCTTCCGAAGTGGGCCAGCGCCGATCTCATTGGGATCGCCACCGACTGGCCCAGGCCGCAGAATGAGGCAGCCTGCAGCAGATCGGCCAGCCGCCTGAGTTCGTCGATATCGCCCGTGCGACCCTGCCTGGCAACCAGCCCGTCCAGAACCTCCCGTGCCCGGCGCGTGCCGACGCGGCAGGGTGTACATTTGCCGCACGACTCAGATGCAAAGAAATGCAGCAACTCGCGCAGCAGGGCTACCGGCGAGACCGATTGGTCGCAGACCAGGAAGGCCCCCGCCCCGAGCGCCACGCCCTTCGCGGCCGAGGTGTAGTCGATCGGCAGATCCAGCAGGGTGGGCGGAACGATGGTGCCGGCGGCACCGCCGGTCAGAGCGAAGTGGAAGGTCGAGCCGGGTCGCATGCCGCCGCCGAACTCTTCGATAACCTGCCGGAGCGTCAGGCCGAACGGCGCCTCGAACAGGCCGGGACGATTGACGTGGCCGAGCAACGTGTAGAGCTTGGTGCCAGGCATCGATGGATTGCCGGTGGCGCGATACCTCGCCGCGCCGCTGGCAACGATCGAGGGAATTGCCGCAAAGGTCTCAACGTTATTCACCACGGTGGGCTGGCCGTGATAGCCGTGCGTGGCGGGGAACGGCGGGCGGGTGCGCGGCTCGCCGCGCCGGCCCTCCAACGACTCGAGCAGCGCTGTTTCCTCCCCGCAGATGTACGCGCCAGCCCCCCGATGGAGGTGAACGTGAAATGAGAAGTCGGTACCGTGGATGCGCTCGCCAAGCCAGCCGTGAGCCTTCGCCTGCTGGACAGCCCGCTCGAGCCGGGCCGCCTGCGCCTTGTACTCGCCGCGAATGTAGATGAAGCCTTCGCACGCACCGACGGCATACGCGGCCAGCATCATACCTTCAAGGAGCTGGTGCGGGTTGGTGTCGATCAACACCCGGTCTTTGAAAACCAGCGGCTCGGATTCGTCGGCGTTGCACACGACGTACTTGAGTGACCGATCATCCTGGGCCACCGTCCGCCATTTACGGCCGGTCGGGAAGCCTGCACCCCCTCGCCCGCGTAGCCCCGCCGACTCGATCTCTGTGAGGACGGTTTCAGGCGATTGAGCGAGCATTCTCTGAAAGGCGCGGTAGGCGCCGTGAGCCAGTGCGGAATCAATCGAGTCCGGGTCGATCGCGCCGGCGTGGGCAAGGAGAACTCGCGTTTCGCCCTGGCGCGGCTCCGCATACACCCTCGCTTCGCCCCGCCAGCCGTTCTGTAGAGCCGGCACCCGCTCGGGTGTGAGCGGCCCGCATTGGTGGCCGTCAACGAGAGCGGCCGGGGCGCGGTCGCAGAGCCCGAGACAGCTCGTCCGCTCGATATTCCATCCCTCTCCCAGGTTCGCTTCAAGCGCCATCTGGACCTGGATGGCGCCATCCAACCAGCAGGCCGGACCGTCGCAGACGCGAAGCGTTTGGCCAGGGCGCGGCAACATCGCGAGCATGGAGTAGAACGTCGCCACGCCGTACGCCTGCGCGGTAGGGATGCGAAGCGCGCGCGCGATTCCACAAATGTCGGCCTGGGCCAGGCCGCCGCGTTGGGACTGGAGCGTCTCGAAGATGGCAAGGATCGCTTCGGGGTTATTGCCGTGCTCGGCCACCAGCGCGGCAATCTCTGGATCGACGGCTTTCGGGGCGAGTGCTCCTTCACTGAGCATGGCAATCCTCTCCAGGCATCGCTGCCGGCGACGGCGGACGACTCAAGTGGGCATCACAGCCCCGGCCGTCGCGGGCAATCGTCATGAGACTTGACCTTTTCCCACCACGCCAACCGGCATAGGCGCTGTATCGGGCGAGGCGGAAGCAGTGGGCTGCACTGCCATTCGCTGCGGGCGCAGGTAGACAAACCAGTATACTGCGCCAACCAGAATTGCGCCACCGATGATGTTGCCCATGGTCACGGGCAGAAGGTTGTTGAGTAGAAAGCGGCCCCAGGTGAGGCCCGGATAGTCGGCCGGGCTCTTGCCGATGGTCGCCCAGAACGATGCGGGCGCTCCAGCCTTGATGAACAGGCCGATGGGAACAAAGTACATATTGGCAACGCTGTGCTCGAAGCCGGCCGCCACAAAAGCCGCGATCGGCGGGATGATTGCCAGAATCCGGTCGGTGGTCGTCCGGGCGCTAAAGGTCAGCCACACCGCCAGGCACACCAGGGCGTTGCATAGGATGCCCAGTGCGATTGCCTGCACGAAGCTGAGCCCGACTTTCCCGCTGGCCGTCGCCAGGGCGGCGACGCCGATCGCGCCCTGGCCAAAGGTGAACTGGCCGCTAACAAACACGAGCAGGGCGGTACCAACCGAGCCGACAAAGTTGCCCAGGTAGACGATGGTCCAGTTCCGGAGGAGTAAGTCCGTGCTGACCTTATGATTGGCCCAGGCCATCACGATCAGGTTATTGCCGGTGAACAGCTCGGCCCCACCAACGATCACGAGGATGAGACCGAGGGTGAAGACCGAGCCCGCCAGCAGCCGGGTCACCCCATACGGCAGCCCATCGCCGGCCCCGGCGACGACCGTCGTGGCGAAAATCGCGCCGAGGGCGATAAAGGCCCCGGCCAGCACGGCCAACACAAACATACTGACCAGGTCCATGTGGGCCTTCTTCACGCCGACCTGTTCGGCCTTCGCGGCCATCTCAGGCGGCAGCAGGGCGTCTAGTTGAATCTCGCTGTTGAGCGCCATAGTCAATCCTCTCCGTGAAACGGAACGCGGACGGCGTCAAGGGCCGGGCTGGCACCCGGATCAGTACGTTTCACGGCTGTAGGGTTGAAGAAAAGAGACTGGAAAGCGGCCAATCGGCTCGCCAGGAGCCCAGGACTTTCATGTAGCTGGCACGCTCGAAGGCTGCCGGCTCTGCCACGGTCATCTGGCTCATGCTGCCGCGCATCTGGGCGACCGACTCATACTCATGCTCCTCCATCCACCGAGCCATATCTTCCAGGATCTCGCCGATCCGGTCCGCACCCTTCTGCAAGAGTTCCGATGCCATCATGGTCACGCTGGCACCGGCCATCAGGCCTTTCAGTACGTCCTCGTGCGTGTGCACCCCACCTGTGATACCGAAGTCCACCGGGACCCGATCGTAGAGGATCGCGACCCAGTGGAGGGGCAGCCGCAGATCGTCGGAGTCGCTCAGCACCAGGTGGGGAACCACCTCCAGTTCGTCCAGATCAAAGTCGGGTTGGTAGAAGCGATTGAAGAGCACCAATGCATCCGCACCCGCTTCTGCCAGGCGATGGGCCATGTTGGCGGTGGCGCTGAAGTAGGGGCTTAGTTTCATGGCGATCGGGATGGAGACGCTGTGGCGCACGTCCCGGAGAATGTCGAGGTACATCTGCTCGACCTCGATGCTCGTTAGCCGGGGATCAGTGGGGATGAAATAGACGTTGAGTTCCACCCCATCGGCCCCCGCCTGCTCGATCTCGCGGGCGTACTCGATCCAGCCACCCGTCGAGACCCCGTTGAGACTCCCAATGACAGGGATATCGACGGCCACCTTGGCCGCCCTGATCAAGTTCAGGTATTCGTCTGGGTCGACGTTGTAGGTGGGGATGTCTGGGAAGTAGCTCAGGGCCTCACCGAAACTCTCGATGCCGTAGCTCAGGTAGTGGTCCAGACGGTGGCTTTTCAGGGTGATCTGATCCTCGAAGAGGGAGTACATGACCACCGCCGCGGCACCCGCATCCTCCAACTGGCGGATGCGACTGAGGTCCCTGGACAGCGGCGAGGCCGATGGCACAATCGGATGCGACAGTACCATTCCCATGTAGCTGGTGGTGAAGTTCATTGGATCTCCCTCGTCCTTCTGGCGGCGTCGCCAGAGCCAGCGTGAGGTGTGAACAGCCAGTTCACACCTCACGCCGCGGTCGTTTTACGCCGGGAGGAGTTCCCCGGCTTTTGCCATCTGCTCGTATTTGTGCCAGCGCTCATCCACCTCTTTTTGAGCCTCAGCCATGAGATGAGCCGCTGTCTCCGGATCGGTCTGGGTCAGGATGCGATAGCGGGTCTCGTTGTAGGCGTACTGCTCGAGTCGAATCTTCGGCGCTTTGGAATCCAACTGGAACGGATTCTGGCCTGCAACTTTCAACGCCGGGTTGTAGCGGTAGAGCGGCCAGTAACCGGATTCGACCGCCAGTTTCTGCTGGTTCATGCCCTTGGCCATATCGATCCCGTGCTCAATGCACTGGCTGTACGCGATGATCAGCGATGGCCCATTGTAGACCTCGGCCTCCACGAAGGCCCGGACTGTATGGACATCGTTCGCTCCCATCGCGACGCGAGCGACATAGATGGTGCCGTAGCTCATCGCGATCATGCCCAGGTCTTTCTTGGGGGTGGCCTTGCCCCCGGCCGCGAACTTGGCCACGGCGCCTAGTGGCGTGGCCTTGGAGGCCTGGCCGCCCGTGTTCGAGTAGACCTCTGTGTCCAACACCAGCACGTTGACGTTGCGACCGCTGGCCAGCACGTGGTCCAGGCCGCCGTAGCCGATGTCGTAGGCCCAGCCATCGCCGCCGACGATCCAGACGCTCTTCTTGACAAGGACGTCCGCCAGGCTCAGCAGGTCGCGCGCGCCCGGCTCCTCCCGGCCCGCCAGCAGGGCTTTCAGCGCCACCACGCGCTGCCGCTGGGCCTCGATGCCCGCTTCATCCGATTGGTCGGCGTAGAGCAGCCCCTCAACGAGTTCGGGGCCGATGGCATCTCGAAGCCGAGCGACGAGCTCACGGGCATACTCGGTCTGCTTGTCCAGCGTCAGGCGCATACCCAGCCCGAACTCGGCGTTGTCCTCGAAGAGCGAGTTGCTCCAGGCGGGACCACGCCCCTGCTTATTGAAGGACCAGGGTGTGGTGGGCAGGTTGCCGCCGTAGATGCTGGAGCAACCGGTGGCATTGGCAACAATCGCCCGGTCGCCGAAGAGCTGGCTCAGGAGCTTGAGGTAGGGGGTCTCGCCGCAGCCGGCGCAGGCGCCGGAGAACTCGAACAGTGGCTGCAGGAGCTGGACGTTCTTGACGTTGTTGAACTTCAGCCCGTCGTGGCGTGGAACCTCCGGCAGGCTGAGGAAGAAATCCCACCCTTTACGCCCTTCCTCGCGCAGGGGTAGTTGCGGCTCCATATTGAGGGCCTTGCGCTCCGCCTGCCGCTTATCCTTGACCGGGCACACCTCGACGCAGAGGCTGCACCCCGTGCAATCCTCGACGGCGACTTGCAGGGCGTACTTCTTGCCCGGCAGTTCCTTCCAACGGGCGTCGGCGCTCATGAAGGTTTCGGGCGCGCCCACCAGCGCGCTCTCGTCGAACGTCTTAGCCCGGATTGCCGCGTGGGGGCACACGAGCACGCACTTGCCGCACTGGATACAGAGGTCCGAGTCCCAGACCGGCACCTCCAGGGTAATGTTGCGCTTCTCCCACTGCGACGTACCACTCGGATAAGTTCCATCGACCGGCAGGGCGCTCACTGGCAGGAGGTCACCCTCGGCGGCCATCATTCGGGCCGTCACCCTGCGCACAAACTCCGGCGCCTGGGGCGGGACCACGGGCGGCATCTCGATTGTGCTGGTCACGCGGTCGGGGACGCGAACCTCGTAGAGCTGATCCAGGGTGGAATCCACCGCCTCAAAGTTCTTCCTCACAACTGCCTCGCCGCGCTTGCCGTAGGTCTTCTCGATGGCCTCCTTGATCTTGGCGATCGCCTCGCCGCGAGGCAACACTCCACTGATGGCGAAGAAGCAGGTTTGCATGACGGTGTTGATGCGGTTGCCCATGCCGGCGGCCTTCGCCACTCCGTAACCGTCGATCACGTAGAACTTCAGCTTTTTGGCGACAATCTGCTCCTGCACCATCCGTGGCAGCCGATCCCAGACCTCGTCCGGGCCGTAGGGGCTGTTCAGCAGGAAGGCCGCGCCCTCCTCGGCCACCTGGAGTACATTGTAGCGCTCCAAGAAGTTGAACTGGTGCACAGCCACGAAGCTGGCGCTCTGGATCAGGTAGGTGCTGTGGATCGGCCGGGGGCCGAAGCGCAGGTGAGAGACAGTACGCGCGCCGGACTTTTTCGAATCGTAGACGAAGTAGCCCTGGGCGTAGTGGTCGGTCTCCTCGCCGATGATCTTGATCGAGTTCTTGTTGGCCCCGACCGTGCCATCCGACCCCAACCCCCAGAAGAGTGCCCGCACTCCATCGGGCGGCTCGATGGTGAAACTGGGATCGTAGTCGAGGCTGGTGTGGGTCACGTCGTCGGCGATGCCGACGGTAAAATGGTTTTTGGGTTGGGGCCTGGCCATCTCGTCGAAGACCCCCTTGATCATGGCGGGGGTGAATTCTTTGGATGAGAGGCCGTACCGGCCACCGATGGTGCGGGGAAAGTCGTCGGAACTGCGGCGCCCTTCCGGCGTGCGTCGCATTTGGCCGTTGGCGAAGCCCTCGCTGACCGCCGTGACCACATCCTGATAGAGCGGTTCGCCGGCTGCGCCGGGTTCCTTGGTGCGGTCCAGGGCGGCAATCACCCTGGTCGTCGCCGGCAGAGCGGCCAGGAAATGCTCGGCGGAGAAGGGGCGGTAGAGCCGCACCTTCACCAGGCCCACCTTCTCGCCTCGGGCCACCAGGGCATTGACCGTCTCCTCAGCCGCCTCGCAGCCCGAGCCCATCGCGACGAGGACCCGTTCCGCGTCGGGAGCACCCACGTAGTCAAAGAGATGGTATTGGCGGCCGACCAACGCGGCGAACTTATCCATCGCATTCTGCACGATCGTAGGCGTGGCCAGGTAGTACGGGTTTACCGTCTCGCGGGCCTGGAAGTAGACGTCGGGATTCTGGGCGGTGCCGCGAATGAAGGGCCGATCGGGCGAGAGGCCGCGCAACCGGTGCGCTCGCACCAGGTCGTCGTCGATCAGGGCGCGGATGTCGTCTTCCGTCAGCTTCTCGATCTTCATGATCTCGTGGGAGGTGCGGAAGCCGTCAAACACGTGCAAGAAGGGCACGCGGGCCTCCAGGGTACTCCCCTGAGCGATCAGGGCAAAGTCCATCACCTCCTGGACGGAATTGGAGAAGAGCATGGCCCAACCGGCGGCCCTGGCTGCCATCACGTCGCTGTGATCGCCAAAAATCGAGAGCCCTTGGGCCGCCAGCGAGCGCGCGGCGATGTGGAAGACCGTGCTGGTCAGCTCGCCCGCAATCTTATACATGTTGGGGATCATCAGCAGGAGACCCTGGCTGGCGGTGAAGGTCGTGGCCAGCGAACCGGCCTGCAACGCTCCGTGGATGGCGCCCGCAGCGCCGCCCTCCGCCTGCATCTCCTGCACCAGTGGCACGGTCCCCCAGATGTTCTTCTCGCCGAGAGCACTCCACTGATCGGCCAGTTCACCCATAGGCGAAGAAGGTGTGATCGGGAAAATGGCGATCACTTCGTTGGTCTTGTGCGCAACATATGCAGCGGCGTCGTTGCCATCAATAGTTACGTACGGTCGTTCCATGACATCGTCTCCTCATAACTTACGAACAATCGAGCCAGGCCGTGACGGGCGGCCTGCAGACCCCTCCCGTCTTGGGGAGGGTCCAACCAATCTGGCGAGCCGTTCCCGGCGTCGATCGCGCTCACGACGATCGGCCGCTCGACCGGGACACCATTGTCCCTATGTTACATCGACTGCCCCCGCTCGCCTTGGGTCAATCGTCATTGAGGTGGGGTGTAATTGTTCCCAGCAGTCACCAGCACCCGCCACAACGAACGACGAAGGACCGAATCCGGTCCTTCGTCGTTCGTCGGGGACGAGGGGCGAACGCCACGAGATACCGACCAATCGCAACGGTCGCCACCCTCGCCTACAAATCGCGACCGGACCGCCCGAGGGCTGCATGGGCCGCGGCCAGCCGGGCGATGGGGATCCGGAAGGGCGAGCAACTCACGTAGTTCAGGCCAATTCGGTGGCAGAAGTGCACCGAATTGGGATCGCCGCCGTGCTCCCCACAGATGCCCACCTCCAGGTCGGGCCGCGTCTGCCGGCCGAGCTTCACGGCCATTTCCATCAACTTGCCGACGCCGCGCTCGTCGATGGTGGCGAAGGGGTTCTCCGGCAGGATGTGCTTCTCCTGATACTCCACCAGGAACCCGGCCTCGGCGTCGTCCCGCGAGATGCCGAACGTCGTCTGGGTCAGGTCGTTGGTGCCGAAGGAGAAAAACTCGGCATACCCGGCAATCTCGTCGGCCGTCAGGGCCGCGCGCGGAATCTCGATCATGGTCCCAAACTTGTAGGGAATCTCGATCCCTTGCTCCTCCACCACCTGCCGGGCCACCCGCTCCAGATCGGCGCGTTCGACCTTCAGCTCGTTCACGTGGGCGGTCAGCGGGATCATCACCTCCGGATGAACCTCCACCCCCTCCTTCGCCACCGTGCAGGCCGCCTCGAAGATGGCCCGAACCTGCATCGCCGTCAGCTCGGGGATGTGAATGCCCAGACGCACGCCCCGCAGACCGAGCATCGGATTGGCCTCGCGCAGCCGGTTGACGGCCGCCAGCATGTCCTCTTTCTCGGCCAGTGTCTGCTCCTCCGCAGAAGTGAGCGCGCCCAATTGCTTGCGCGTTTGGAGTTCGGTGACAATACGTAGGAGTTCGTCGTGACTGGGCAGGAACTCGTGCAGCGGTGGGTCAATCAGCCGGATGATCACGGGCAGGCCGTCCATGACCCGGAACAGCCCCTCGAAGTCGCTGCGCTGGAAGGGCAGCAGCGCCTCCAGAGCCGCGTTGCGCTCGTCCGAGTTGTCGGCCAGGATCATCTGCTGGACGAAGGGCAACCGCTCAGTCTCGAAGAACATGTGCTCGGTCCGGGTGAGACCGATACCCTGCGCCCCGTAGTCCCGCGCGCGCTGGGCATCCCGCGGGTAGTCGGCGTTGGCCCAGACCTGCAGCGTGCGGATCTCATCAGCCCAGGAGAGCATCTTCAGGAGGTGCGGATCGTTGATATCAGGTATGGTGGTCTCGAGCTTGCCGGCATAGACCTCGCCGCTCGTGCCCTCGATGGAAATCCAGCCGCCCTCTTTGAAAACACGGCCATTCACCGCCATCTCACGCCTGGTCAGATCAATCTCCAGCTCGGCGACGCCGACGACGGCCGGCTTGCCGAACTGGCGCGCGACCAGGGCCGCATGGCTGGTGCGCCCGCCGCGGCTTGTCAGGATGCCCCTGGCCGCGAGCATCCCGTGGACATCGTCCGGCTTCGTCTCCGGCCGAACCATGATCACATCCCGGCCCTCCTTGCGCGCCCACGCCTCAGCCGTATCGGCGTCGAAGGCGATCATACCCACGGCCGCGCCGGGCGACACGTTGAGGCCGGTCGCCAGAAGATCGCCGGCCTCGGCGGCCGCCTTCTTGGCCTTGGAATCAAACTGCGGGTGCAAGAAGAAATCGATCTGGGCCGGCGTGATGCGCCAGACGGCTTCCTCACGGGTGATCAAGCCCTCCTCGGCCAGGTCGGCGGCGATCCTCACCGCGGCCTGTGCCGTGCGCTTGCTGTCGCGCGTCTGCAGCATCCAGAGCTTCCCGCGCTCGACGGTGAACTCGACGTCTTGGACCTCGCGGTAGTGCTTCTCCAGCGTGCGGCAGATCGTCGCGAACTCATCCCAGGCCCGGGGCAGATCATTCTTGAGTTCCGAGATGTCCTTCGTGAGGCGGATGCCGGCCACCACGTCCTCACCCTGCGCGTTCAGCAGATAGTCGCCCTCGATCTCGTTCTCACCCGTCGAGATATTGCGCGTCGTGGCAACGCCCGTCGCGGAGTTCCAGCCCATGTTGCCGAAGACCATCGTCTGGATGTTGACGGCGGTCCCCAGGTCGTGGGAAATACCGGCGGCATTGCGGTAGTCCACCGCCCGCTTGCCGTTCCAGGACTTGAAGACCGCCTCGATGGCCAGTCGCAGCTGCTCGTAGGGATCGTCGGGGAAGGGCCGGCCCGTGTGCGCCTGGAACAGGGCTTTGAATTCGGCGGTAACCGCGATCCAGTCCTCAGCCGCCAACTCTGCATCGGTCTCGACGCCTCGGCGGCGACGATACCCGGTGAGAATCTCTTCAAGCGGCTCATCCGGGATCCCCATCACCACCGACCCAAACATCTGGACCAACCGGCGGTAGGCGTCGTAGACAAAGCGCGAGTCGCCGGTGAGCTCGATCATGCCCCTGGCAGTCTCTTCGGTGAGGCCAATGTTGAGCACCGTATCCATCATGCCAGGCATCGAGAACTTGGCCCCTGAGCGGCAGGAGACCAGCAGGGGATTGTGCGAATCGCCAAAGCCCTTGCCGGCCTTGCGCTCGATCTCCTTCAGCGCGACGAGCACCTGCTCCCACAGATCCGGAGGGAATTGTTCGCCGGCTTTCAAAAAGACGATACAGGCCTCGGTCGTGACGGTGAAGCCCGGTGGCACCGGCAGGCCAAGGCGGGTCATCTCCGCCAGGTTGGCGCCCTTGCCACCCAGCAGCGCACGCACGCCATCCCAATCACCGGCATATTCCTCAGCCTCATCAACCTCATGAAAGAGATACACCCATTTCGGGGGCTCCATCTCAAGAATTCTCTTACCTCCAGCGCCGTGTACAGCATCCAATCGGACAGTTCCCATAGCGCCAACTCCTTCACACACCGCGTGCCGGCCCCCGACACGCGCAAATTAGGACGATATCGTTGAAAGCATAGTGGACGGGGACGGAGCAGGGAAGCGACAGATGTTGCCTGTGACTCATGACATCAGGCACAACGTGGGACAGAACACCGATTGGCCCCACAAAAAATCCCGACGCCCTCACGAGGTGTCGGGAATCTATAAGGTTGGCTCGAAAGTCAAGACCACGGAAGGGCCAAAATAATCGACCGATGTTCTCTTACCCACTACACGTGTGACTCCTCACGGTCCTCCCTGGACCGGCCCGTTTGTGCCCGGGCCGAACTCACCCCGTCCGATCTGAATCGCCGTCGCCATGAACGTACCGTCCGACTGCCGCTGGCCCTGCATGACGATCCGCTCATCCGGCTTGATGTCGCCCAAAGCCGCCGGGCCATCTTCTGAATCCGGGTTTGGTCGTTGACCTGGACTTTGAGCACCTCACTCGCCGTGCTCAGCTCGATCGTATTGCCCTGGACGCTCTTCACCTGCCCGCCCGCGAAGTTATCGGGCTTGAAGCGGCCGCTCTGCCCTCCCGACCCGGCGAACGTGATGCCTGGCCACCGCCGCCGCGTTCCTGGAAGAAGCGTGCTCGGACCGAGGCCGCGCGTGCCTGGCCGACCGTCGTTCCATAGGAGAAACCACCGATCCCCACGCCGATGAGAGCGACCAGCACAACGATCACCGTCCCGATTCGTATTCCCGTCATGTCAGTTCTCCGCCCTCTTCAGAGATCATACCACGGACAACGTGAAGCACGAAGTGTTAGCAATGCAGCGTCGCGTCCGCTCTGCTCTGGCGTCTTCCTCCTCATTCATACCGCATTGCCCCGATCCCCGCCAGGAGGCCGGTCAGGAATTCAACCGGTTTCTCCTGCCGCGCTCGAAGCGCTTTTTCTGTGTCTTCGGCTCGTGAAGTGAGGTGGAGGCGCGGCGATTCTGCCGTAACTGTCGCTTTACTCGTCACCCAGTTCTAGCAGCCAGAGGTTGTCGTCGGGACTCGAGACGAAAACGACGGCGCGGCCGTCAGGCGAAGCACTCCAGTCGGCGTTGGCGATCCTGAAGAGAGTCACCGCCGGATCGGTCAGGCGGCGCGTCTCGCCGCTCTCGACGTCGAACTGCCAGAGTTCGTGGCTGGTGGCACCGAGTTTGAACGGGACGATCAGCAGGCGGTGGCGGTCACGCCACTGGTAGCTCCCATACAGGGATCGACCGAGCTTCTGCCGGGCGCCGCCGTCCGTACGGACTACCCACAGGCCATTCTGGGTTGTATCCTTGCTCAAGGCGATGGCATAGATCAGCCAGCGGCCGTCGGGCGAGAGGAGCCCGCCGCTCAGGCGATCGGAGCGGGCCAGGACGGCCGAAGGGGCACCGGACAGAGAATGGGTGTACAGAATCCGCGTGCTGGCACCAGTCGTCTCTCGGCGGCTGAGAAGCAGAAGGTCGTCGGTGATCCAGCCACTCAGGCCACCGCCCAGAACGGTAGCGACCGCGTGAGCATTGCTGCCGTCGAGGTTGGCCACCCAGATCTGAGCGACGCGCCGCTCGAAAGAGACGTTTGAATCGGTCACCTGCCAGGCGATGAGCTGTTGGCCGGGCGAGATGGCGATCGAGCGGCCGTTGGCCGGAACGGTCCAGCGCAGGCCGTCCGCGACGCGCTCGATGGTCGTGGTGTCGCGGGTTAACTCGACCAGGAAGGCCATGTTGCCGGCGTAGGAGCCGAGCCGGGCGGTGTACAGTTCTGGCGCGGCCCCCGGATGGCTGGTGTCCACGCCCCACAAACCAACCTGGCTGCTCGGACCTGGCTTGTCAATGAAGAGGACGCGGCGACCATCCGGGGCCCAGAAGGGCTGGACGCAACAGCCACCTTCGGTCAACTGCCGCAGGGCTGGATCCGGTTCCGGACTCGCGCGGGCCGGCATTGTTGCCGCAGGTAACGAGCGCAGCGGGCGCAGGTCTTCGGCCGGCTGGTCGCTCTCACCCGTCGGCCGGGCGGTGCGCGCCGGGAGCAGGGCTTCTGGCGCTGAGTGGCGCGACGTAACTGCCTCGGTCGGCCGGGTCGTCGACGATGGGACAGAGACCGGCGGCGCAGCGCCCGCCGCCGGGGGTGTGGTAACCGGCTGGGCTGACTGCGCCACGGCGCCACCCGGCATCACCCGTGCTTGCCTCGTCTGGCAACCAACGAGCGCAAGCCCGGCGAGGAGCCAGGCAAGTAGTGGCAGGCGGATCGTCCTCATTTCAGCGCCTCCTGGGATCGGGCGGCCACGTGCTGGCATAGTTGTTCAGAAGCGGGCCGCCGATGATGACCTCGGGTTGGTCGTCGAGGTGCTGCCACTTGCGCGGATTGTCCAGGTCGCGCTGGAAGGTGCGCGTGAAGCCGCCCCCCAGCGCGAGGGTATTCCAATCGGCCTCGATCAGGGTCACCGGGTTGTACTTCCGCACGTGCCGGAGGTCGCGAATCTCCAGGTGCAGGTGAGCGCGGGTGTTGCAGGTCTCGTCAGGATCGCCGCTGAGGGCGACAACCTGCCCCGCGGTGACGCGTTGACCGGGCTGCAGGTGCGGGCGCGCCAGCAGGTGGCCGTAGAACGAAGCATAGCCACGGTCGGGGTGGTCAATCATCAAGTTGTGGGGGGCAGCACCGAAGTTGAGGTTATCCACCGCGAAGACAACCCCGTCGCCGATGGCGACGACCTCGGTTCCGCACGGGGCTGTGAAGTCCACCCCGAAGTGGACGCCCTGCCCGGCACTGTAGGTACGGTACCGCTGGCGGTAGGCACCGGTGGTATTGCCGTAGGGCTGGCCGAACAGCCAGGTATCGGGACCGGGTGGCTCTTTAAAGGGAAGGATGAAGGGCCTGAGCCCCTGGGCCATCACGGGCACGCGGCCGGCGAGAAGGCTCGTCGAGAGCAAAACGACCGCGATCGCGGCTGCATGCGGCCACTTCTGAGTTCTCCGTTCCACGAACGTGCTCCTTTTGCCGTCCATTCAATCGCAGGAATTCCGCGGTCGGGATCTGCCGCAGCGCTGAGATCTGTCCCCCACCCGGCGCCCACGTCCTGTCAATCACGGTTCGTTGGTCCAATCAGCGACTTGCTCGCTGGCGAAGTCGTAGGTGATGGGGACCTGGGCAGTGATGGTCTGGAGAATCGGGTGCTGGTTCGAGCCATCCGCGTTCATGAGATAGAACTCCCACGAGCCGCCTCGGTCGGAGAGGAACAGGATGGCGCTCCCATCCGGACTCCAGGTCGGCGCGACGTTGTTGGCCGGCCTGCCCAGCAACCCGGACTGGGTCAGACGGCGCCGCGCGCCGGTCTGCAGATCGAGGCGATGGATCTCCCAATGATCGTGCTGGTGGTACATCGTCACCAGGAAGCGACCGTCGGGCGACAGCTCGGGGTCGGTATCGGCAGGATCCAGGCTGACGGCGTTGATGGCCGGCAGATGCGGATCGAAGCCCAGGGTGCCGGCACGGTCGGTTTGGTGCACCCCCTTCTCACTGGCATAGACAATGTGCGTGCTGTCGGGGGCCCAGGCCGGCGTCTTCGCATGCGGCCAGGTCGGCAAGTCGCGGAAGGCGCCCGTGGCGAGATCGATCAGCCCCAGGAACGAGACCTCGTCGGGCGGCATCTCGCGGCAGACCGGCTGCGAGCCGTGACCGGGGCGCTTCACGGTGACGCACACCTCGTGTTGGCCGGCCGACCAGCGCCGGTTGGTGAACACGATCGCCTGCCCATCGGGGCTCCAGCGAGGTGAGCGCGGCTCGGGGGCGTCGAAGAGCTTGCGCTTGTTGCTCCCGTCGGCAGCCACCATCCAGATGGCCCGGGGTTGCTGGCTCCAATCGGCGTAGGTGATCTGGGTGCCATCGGGCGACCAGCTCGGATCTATCCCCGCGCCGACCTGGCGCAGCCCGGTGCCATCCAGGTTCACAGTGTAGATCGGCCCGCCGCTGGCCTGCTGGAACACGATCTTCCCGCGGGGCGCCGGCGCCGCAGCGTTCACCACCGCCGGGGTGACCAGGGCCAGAAGTATCATGAGTGACGTGAATCTTGTCAAAATCTGCTTCATGTCGATTTCTCCGGCATAGTCCGCTTTCACGCCCAGAGGCGAAATCCCAAGGGTAGTGCGCAGCTCCGTCGCCACCTCCTGAACTGTCAGCCCGATCACGCCGGCGGTTGGCCCGGGAAACTACTGGTTGCCCGACGCCGGGGCATTGGGCCCACCGCGGAAAAGATCCTGCCCGATCTCGATCAGGCGCGCGATGAAGGCGCCATCAGCCCCGCGCTCACCCTGGACAATGACGCGCTCGCCGATCTGAATATCGGCCAAAGCGCCTGGCACCATCTTCTGAATCTGGGCCTGATCGGCAACCTGGACTTTCACAACCTCAGTCGCAGTGCTCAACTCGATCGTGTTGCCCTGGATACTCTTCACCTGCCCGACCACTCCATTGCCTGCCAGCCCGCGCCCTCCCGGGCCACCCTGCCCGTTGGGGGCTCCCGCCCCCGCGCCGCGTTCCTGGAAGAAGCGGGCGCGGGCCGAAGCCGCTCGCGCCTCGCCGACCGTCGTCCCATAGTAGAAACCGCCGATGCCCACTGCGACGAGGGCCACCAGCACCACTATCACCGTCGCGATTCGTGACCTTTTCATAAAATGAATCCTCCTGCGTCTGCATGTTGGATATGGCTGTACCTACCACCGTATGAACGCCACCGTCGCCGCTGAGCTCGTCTCTGTTCCGTGTGACGGCTCGCCCGGCACCCTCATTCATACCGCAGAGCGTCGATAGGATTGAGCGCGGCAGCGCGGGTGGCCGGGTAGATGCCGAAGAACAGGCCAACCGCAATCGAGAAGATCGTCGCCAGCAGCACCGAATCGGGTGCGACGACCGCGTTCACCGTCGACCCACCAAAGGGAATGCCCGAGATCAGCTTCGCCACTCCCGTGCCCAACAGGATGCCGATCAGGCCGCCCGCTATGCTCAAGATCGTCGCCTCCGTCAGGAACTGGAGCAAGATGTCGCGCCGCTTGGCCCCCACCGCTTTGCGAATTCCGATCTCGCGGGTGCGCTCAGTGACCGAGACCAGCATGATGTTCATGATGCCGATCCCGCCCACGATCAACGAGATCGCGGCGATACCCCCAAGAAAGGCGGTCAGGACTCCGGTAATCTGGGTGGCAGTCGCCAACAGGTCCTGCTGATTGAGAATGCTAAAGTCGTCAGGCTCGTTCCGCAGATGGTGGCGCTCGCGCAGAATGTCACCAATTTCCTGGATGGCCTCGTCAATCTGGCCGCCGCTCGCCACCTGGACGTTGATCGACGAAACGACGTTACCGCCTCGGAACCGCCCGCGCTGCAGGCGTGACAGCACCGTGGTAAGCGGGACCTGGACCACGTCATCCTGGTTGCCGAAGCCGGTGCCACCCTTGGGCGCCAGGACCCCGATGACGCGGAACGAAATGTTGTTGATCCGGACAGACTGGCCAACCGGGCTCTCGCCCGGGAACAGGTCTTCGGCGACGTTCGCGCCGAGTACCGCGACCGTCGAGCGGCCCGTGACGTTCGCCGCCGCGATGTAGTCGCCGTCCGCCAGCTCGAGGTTACGGACCGAAAGCTCATCCGGCGTGACGCCGATGATCTGGGTGTTGGCATTATTTCCCAGGTAGACAACCTGGCCGAAGGTGCGCACCTCGGGCGCCACAGCCGTCACGGCCGGCGCGGCCTGCGGGTTGGCCAGGGCCAGGGCATCCTCGTAGGTCAGGGTCTGGGCCGAGCCGGCGGCCTGGCGCACACCATTCTCGTTGATACTTCCGGGCTGGACGAAGAGCAGATTGGTCCCCATACTCTGGATCTGGTTCGTGATGGCCTGCTGCGCACCCCGGCCGATTCCCATCAGAGCGATGACCGCCGCCACCCCGATGATGATGCCCAGCATCGTCAGGAGGGCCCGTAGCTTGTTGGCAGCGAGGCTGCGGAGCGCCACGTGGATACTCTCGATGAGTTTCATGCTGCCATCCCTCCGTGCAGCGCCGGCTCATCGACCACGATCTGGCCATCGCGGATGTGCACGATGCGCTCGCATTGTGCGCCGATCTCGGGATCGTGCGTCACCATCACAATCGTCAGCCCGTGCTCTTCGTGTAACTCCCGGAAGAGGTCCATCAACTCCTCCCCGCTCTTACTGTCCAGGTTGCCGGTCGGTTCGTCGGCCAGGATGATGGACGGGGTAGTGACCAGGGCGCGGGCAATCGCGACGCGCTGCTGCTGGCCCCCGGACAGCTCATTGGGCCGGTGGTCCATGCGATCGGCGAGGCCGACACGCTCGAGGGCGGTCATCGCCCGATGGCGCCGGTCCGTGGCATTGGCGTACAGCAGCGGGAGCTCGACCTGGGCGAGCGCCGAGGTGCGCGGCAGGAGGTTGAACGACTGAAACACGAAACCGATCTTGCGATTGCGGATCTCGGCCAGCTCGTCGTCACTCAGGTGAGCCACCTCGACCCCATCGAGCCGGTATGAGCCGGAGGTCGGCTGGTCCAGACACCCGATAATGTTCATCAGGGTGGACTTGCCTGAGCCCGACGGCCCCATGATGGCGACCCATTCCCCATCGTCAATCTGCAGGCTGACGCCGTTCAGCGCGCAGACTTCCACCGTGCCCATCCAGTAGCTCTTCGTAATGCTCTGAATCTCGATCATCGTACCCACCTCCTGCGATCAGCGTGGACCGCCGAAGCCTGGCCCACCCCCAAGCCTGGCCCACCCCGAAGCGCACGTTGGGCTGGGTCGTGCTCGTGCCGGAGATGATGACTTCGTCGCCTTCCTTCAAACCGCTCACGATTTCGGTGTTGGTGTCGTTGCTCAACCCGGTTTGCACCGGCACCTGAATCTGCCGCCCCTCGAACAGGACGGTGACGAACCGCTGGCGCCCCTGGGTGTGGATGGCGCGGTTGGGAACCATCAAGATGTTGTCGCGCTGCTGGACGACGATGTTCACGTTGGCCGTCATACCGGTCTTGACCGCTGCCGGCGGGTTGGTCAGCGAGATCGTAACCGGGTAGTTGACGACCCCCTGGTTCTGCACGCCGGCCGGTGCGATATCCGTCACCTTGCCTTGCAGCGTTGTGTCGGGCAGAGCGTCGAGTGTGATCTCCGCATCCTGGCCCACCTTGATCTGGCTCAGATCCACCTCGGCCATGTCGACCACGATCTCGAGATGGTCGAGATCGTCAAGCTGAATCGCGGCCGCACCGCCACTGCCACCCGCGGTCTGGCCTTCCGTGACGTTCACCGCCGTGACGGTCCCGTCGAAGGGCGCCACGATCTGGCTCTGGCGCAGCTTCAGATCGGCCTGCTTGACGGCGATTTCAGCCTGGTCCACCCCGCTCTGCGCGATGTCGAGCGCGTTGGCATCCGGACCGGCCAACAGCTTCTCCAGGTTGTTGCTGGCCTGAATCACCTGCGCCTGGGCCGACGTCAGATCATCCTGGGTCACCTGATTCTGGAGTTTGACCAGGTTGGCCTGGGCCTGATCAAGCTGGCTCTTCGCCTGCTTGACCTTCGAGTCAGCATCGGTGCCCGCCGTCGCCATCAATGAGCTCAGATTGGCCTTGGCCTGCTGATAATCAATCGTCGCCGACTGGAGGGTGACCGCCTCCGGGCGGGACGCAATATCTGAATGCCAGGCAACCCTGTCGTAGGCCGCCTGAGCCGACTGGAGGTTGGCCTCGGCCTTGGCGACGGCTGCCTGGGCCGCCTCGATCTGGCTGTTGGTGGTCCCGGCGGCCGCCACCGCCGCATCGTAGGCCGCCTGAGCACTGCTCACCGCCGCGCGGGCCGCCGCGTAGTCGGCGGCTGTCGGGCCGGCCGCGAGTTTATCGTAACTGGCCTGCGCCGCCGCGAGTTGGGCTCGCGCCGTGGCAATATCCTCATTCGTCGTCGGCGTCCTGGTCTGCGCCAGCTTGGCCTGAGCGATCTTGAGGTTCACCTGCGCGTTCTGCAACTGCAACTGCAGGTCGCTCTGGTCGAGTTCCGCCAGCACCTGCCCGGCCGTCACCCGGTCCCCGACCTTAACGTTGACCTGCGCCACGGTGCCGGCCTGGGGGAAGTTCAAGTTCAATTCTCGGTGGGTAGCGATATTGCCGGCCGAGTTGACCGTGGCAACCAGGGTGCCGCGCTGCACCGGCGCCGTGACGAGGTTCGCCGTGGCCGCCGCCTGCCGTGCCACGCTCCGGCGATAGACCACAACTGCAGCGGCGACTACGAGCAGCGCGACGAGGAGGATGAGACTCCATCGCATTCCCCCGCCGCGTGCACCCCCCGCCGGCCGCAGGCGGCCCGCTGTCGAGGGGGACGTTTTTTCCAGACTTGATTGTGTCTGAACACTCATACCTGTTGTTCTCCTCATCCGATTCGCTCTTATTGGAATACGGTGTGCACGGTGGGCGATGGCCGTGCCATCGGCCACCCGATTCTAATTTGACAGGAGTGACGCAGTAGGTTGAATTGTGAGCGGAGTATCGGCTTGGAGTGCGCGCTTCAGCGCGCGAAAGCACGCACTCCAAGCCAAATGCTACTTCTTTGAGCCATCAACCTTGAATCACCACCTCGCACCGCGTAACTCCTGTAATTTGAGCGGTCCCAGAGTGGGGTGCGTGGCACACCGTGCACTGTGTCCGAATATGAGGCACTTCAACGTTCCAATCCTCACAATTTCAATGCATCGCCCCTGCTCATAGATCGGCCGCGCGGGCTCGGGCGGGTCGCCTGCGAGCGGAGCGGCTCAGGATGCGCCAGGTCGTCAGCGTCGCGACCGCAGTGGCGCTGCCTACGTACAGCATCGCCGCCCAAAGTCTACCGCTGTCGGTACCCGAGAAGAGACCATGAGCCAATGCCAGCAGGTAGACGCCGAAGGTCAAGTAATGAATCAGCCGCCAGGTCCGGTATCCGATGAGACGGCGCACGTAGAAGCTGGCGACGATGCCGATCATGAGGTAGAACGCCACGACGCCGAGCGCTGTCCAGGCCGGGCGGTAGGGCAATGCCAGCGGCACGAGCAACTCACTCAGGCGAAAGTTGAAATAGTGATCGCCCAGGAGCGCGAAGATGTGCAAGCCTAGAAAACCGAGTGCGAGGAGTGCACTGAACTGGTGCAGATCATACGCGCGCCAGCGGGCCAGGAACGCATCAAGGGAGCGGCTGCTGACCATGAGGCCCAGACACACGTTAATTGTGAGCAGCGCGAAGGCGCTCAACCCCGCTGCTCGTGACAGAAACCAGAACGTGTGATTGGTTCCTGCTGGTGCGCTCTCCGCCTCGAGCGGGCTCTGCTCGGCCGCTCCAGCGGGAAACGCGCCCGCCAGATCGAGTTGCAGCGCGCCATCATCGCCAATCGAGAAGTTCCCGTCCAGGCGCACCGTGCCCCCGCCGTCGGCAAGCCGGACCTGGCCCACGCCCCCCCGATCCATCAGGCCCGTCGCCTCCCCGGTCGCCACCGCACCTCCGGGGCCACTCAGCGTAAATTGCCCTTCCAGGACATAGACCAACCCCACTCCGCCAGCACCGCGCTGGAGCCCCACTGGGGTCAGGATCGCCTCCAGGTGCCAACCCTGGCCGTCTGCGGCATCGGCCGTCACCATGAGCCGCGGCTGCTCGCCGCTCCGATCGACCCAGGCCTGGCCGCTCATCTCGGCCGAGCCGTTCATCCCGGCTCCTTGAGCCAGGGCAGTCGTTGCGCCGGGCAGGAGAAGCAGTCCAATCAGCGTTCCAATGACCAGTTTCCGTACCATAGCTCACCCCGCGGGAAAACCTGCCGATGGCGCGAGCCGGCCATCGGCGAGCACCAGAATACCCTCTGCCTCCACCTGCTGATCCAGGAATCGCACCCCCTCCTCGGGACCAAACAAAAGCGCCACCTTCGCCAGAATCTCGGCGCGCACTACCGTGTCGGCCACAACCGTGGCCTGCATGACCCCGCTTTCCGCCGGCCGTCCCGTGCGTGGATCGATCAAGTGGTGCTGCTCGTGCCCGCCCTGGCGCCAACGGCGGCGTGCGACCGTCGAGGTAGCCACCGCTCGATCTTGCACCTCCAGAATGAGCAGATCCTGATTGGGCTCCGCCGGGTCCTCGATCCCAACCGTCCAGGGACGGCCGTCCGCCTGCGTCCCGCTGGCGTAGATATCGCCACCGGCGTCCACCGCGAAGTTTCTGAACGCACGGATGCGCTCCCGCGCCCGGTCCACCGCCCAGCCCTTGCCGATGCCCCCCAGGTCCAACCCGCACGGAACTGGCATAGTGATGGTGCCAGCCTGTCGGTCGAGCCGGACATCGCGCCAACAGTAGGCGCACGCCTCTCCGGTTAGATTTGACGGGCGCTCCGGCGCTTCCGCCAGCCGCTCGAAACTCCGGTCGTAGCCGGCGGCCACGAGCGCCGCGAGGATGGTCGGGTCGAACAGCCCGTCTGTCATTCGTGCCGCCTCCAGCGCCTCCTCCACCGCGGCGAGCAGCAGCGGCGAGCCCCGGAACGGCGCGCCGGCCGAATGATTCAACCTCGACAGCTCACTCTCCGGCCGAAAGCGGCTCAACGTGGCCTCGATCGTATCAAACAACGTCTCGACCTCGTTCACAGCGTTCACGGCCTCCTCGGTCGCCTGCTGTCCTCCATTCACGACGATTGCCACGAGCACATCGGTATTCATCGCCCGAAAGCCCCGGCTCATCTCCCGCATTGTAGCGCCTCCCGACTCACGACCCCGGCTGCGCAAGCGGGGGCGCATCACCTGAGCGGGTGCCTGGGAAAAGCCCGGCCTCGAACCCTGTGAGAAGCCCGACTGGGGCCTGAGCCGTTGCGTCGTGCGGCTTGGGGCTGGACGTGAGATCGCCGGCACCGGCCCCGCGGTTGGCGACGGGACCGGGCTCGCATCTGTCGGCTGCGGCCCACTGATGATCGCACCCAGAAAGACGCTCATGACCATCCCGCTTCCCAGCAGAATTGCCAGGCGCCCCGGACCTTTTCTGCGCTTTCTTGCTCTCGTTACCATGGCGAAACCATCCTAATTAGCGGTCATCGCAGCTATTGAGGTATGCTACCAGATAGCCAATCTCCTGGGGCGGCGGACGTCACTCTCTCAAAGACGCCCTCGCCAACCGCTATCGTATGCCCGATATCATAGTCTTCGAACCTTGGAATGACCTTGGAAAAGGGCTACACTTCCTTAGAGTTCTATGAGAAGAGCGACTGTGCTCGGTTGGCGTTCGTCCTACGACGAGGTTTCCTTGCGGTGGAGCCTGAGCGAAGTGCGCAGCTCCCGAGCGAAGCGCGTGGGGAGGCATCTCGGTCCCGCCAGCGCGAGACCTTTCGCCTGGCCCAGGCTGACATCGTCCACCACCACGTCGTGGCGCACGCTATGAAGAAATCTTGCTGTTGTATTCGTATCGCCAACGCCACGTGGTTTGGCCTGTTTCGAGTGGCGCGCCAGGCGGGTGGCTCGACACCAACGAGAGGGATTGTTTGGAATGTACATTCTCCTCGTGGAGGATGATTCTCGGATTGCTCACCTGGTCGAGAGAGCCCTCATGGAGGCTGGACACCGGACCGAAGTCGTCTATAACGGCGCCGCGGGGCTGATGTGTGGGATAACCGGAGTGTACGACCTGATCGTGCTGGACGTCATGCTGCCGGAAATGGACGGGCTCGAGGTCTGTCGAAGCCTGCGCCAGCAGCGTGTACGCACACCCGTCCTGATGCTTACCGCCTTAGACGCGGTTCCAGACCGGGTGCGGGGGCTGGACGCGGGTGCCGATGACTACCTCGTCAAACCCTTCGCCCTCGAGGAGTTTTTGGCACGCGTGCGGGCGCTCGGGCGGCGTGGAGGAGATGAGGCTGAGACCAACACGCTCGTGGTCGGCGACCTGACGCTTGACCTGGCACGGCGCGAAGCGCAGCGCGGCGAGCGCACGATTGAACTGACAGCCAGGGAGTTTGCGCTGCTTGAGTACCTGATGCGCCACCCAGGCCAGGTCCTCACCAAGGCCCAGATCACCGATCACGTCTGGGGCTATGATGCCGAGCCAACCTCAAACGTCGTCGAAATCTACATCCATTACCTGCGTGATAAAATTGACCGGGGATTCGCGCGGCCACTCATCCGCACGTTCCGCGGTGTTGGCTACACGATGAAGGCCTAGCGACTATGTTCAATCGCGTCCGCTGGGGGCTGGTCGGGTGGAACGTTCTGGTTCTCTGGCTGATCTTGACGCTTGCCGGCGCTCTGGTCTATGTGAGTCTCGCCCGAAGCCTCATTGGCGAGGTTGATCGCGACCTGCTCCGGCGAAGCAACGCGATTGTCATGGCGATCACCCACGAGCGATCGGAAGGCCGGATTCGCCCTCGACCAGAGATCATGCGCGGAGCTGTATTCTCGCTTCTTCTCGGGCCGGATGGCCGTGTCCTCGAGAATCCGGAAAATCTCACCTTCCCGCCCGAAATCGTAGGCCTCTCCGGCAACAAGTTGCCGCGCTATGCGACCATCGTCGTCGATGGAGAACCGGCGCGGCTCTATATCCAGCCCCTCCCAGGGCCCCAGTTCGGCCCGGCTCTCTTTGTCATCGGGCAAAGTATTGCTGCGGAGGAGTCAGCGCTGCACCAACTGGTGCTCATTCTCGCGACAGTCAGCGGAACGGGCCTCCTGGTCTCAATCCTTGGTGCCTGGTTCCTGGCCGGGCGCGCCCTGGTTCCCATCCGGCTGGCTTTCCAGCACCAGCAGGAATTTGTCGCGGCAGCGGCTCATGAACTCCGGACCCCGCTTACGGTCCTGCACGCCGCCACGGACCTGCTCCATCAGCACCGAGCTGAGCCATTAGAGACGAACGGCGAACTGTTTGACGACGTGCGCCAGGAAATCGTCAGGCTCGAGCGGCTGGCTGGCGATCTGCTCACTCTGGCTCGATCTGACCTGCAGGAGATTGATCTGGCCATCGGACAGCTCGATTTGGGCCCTCTCACGACAGATGTGGCGCGGCGCATGGTGCCCCTGGCCCAAGAAGCAGGGATCCGCCTGACCGACCACGGAGGCGGAGAGTCTCTCTGGGTTGAAGGCGATCCCGACCGTCTCCACCAGGTGCTCCTGATCATGCTCGACAACGCGGTGAAGCATACGCCTCCGGGGGGGAGTATTCGTGTTGCGGCAAGGCGACAAGGATCCGAGGCCGTCGTAGAAGTCTCTGATACTGGTGAGGGGATCGCGGCGGAAGACCTCCCGCACGTGTTCGATCGCTTCTACCGTGGCGACCGCTCGCGATCGCGCACCAAAGGGAGTACGGGCCTGGGATTAGCAATCGCCAAATCACTGGTGGATGCGCATCACGGCACCCTCACCTTGAGCAGCGTCTTCGGGAGCGGCACAGTCGCGACCATTCGACTTCCTCTCCTGGGCCCAGCCCCATCGCTGGCCGAACGGCTCGGATCCTTCGCCGCTCGCGTCACCCACCACGCGGCCCGGCAATGAAAGGCTGCGGCCTGTCGGTCGATGATTCCGCTACACCCTACTCTCGGATACTGGTTTCATCGCTCCCTCCGGGCGTTCTCACCTCTGCGCGTTGGGACTCCGTCGTGTTGAGCCAGGCGAGGATGCACCGGGTGGAACCCCAAAGGTCGCGCCGGGTCTACTCCTCGGCCTCGAGAAGCAAATCGATCAACTGGTCACAGTATTCCTCGGCCCGCTTGTCGTCCCCGTCGGCGGAGGCCCGGCGGATGTCGGCGACGACGCCGGCGATTTCGGCCGCCACGTCGGGGTCGAGGTCCGGCCGGTTGAGCACCTTCCGGGCGCGTTCCAGCAGGACCGCCACACCGGGATCCACCTCCGGCAGATCGGGGGCGAACCATGCCTCCTCGGCCTCCTCCACATGCCCATTCCCGTAGAGCGCCTCCAGTTTAGCCTGGCTCTCCGCGATTTGCTCCGGGCTGAGCCGCTTGCGACTGGCCTTGAGCCGTTCTCTGACCTGTTTGCCGGTCTTGCGCTCGATGACGGTCACGTCCAGAATGCCATTGACGTCGAGCTGGAAGTTGATCGTCACATCGGTCAGGCCGTCCCGCCGGTTGGGCTTGAGATCCTCGACCATGAAGTCGCCCAGGAGCACGTTTTGAGACGCCACCGGATGTTCGCCCTGGTAGACTTTGACGTGAATCGCCTTCTGGCCGGGATGCAGGGTCGAGAACACCTCGCTCTTTTGAACCGGGATCGTCGTGTTACGCCGGATGAGAGGAGCAAAGTGGTCGGTCCGTATCTGACCGGTGATGCCGATCTGAGCCGTCTCGATACCCAGGGAGAGTGGCGTGACATCCACCAGAATCGCGTCAATCTCTTCGCCCACGATGATCCCGGCTTGCACCGCCGCGCCGAGGGCCACGGCCGCGTCGGGGTCGATCTCGATGTGCGGGTCCTGGCCAAGACGGCCGGCAACCAGCTCCCAGACGGCGGGGATGCGAGTCGAACCACCGACGAGTAACACGCGGTCGATCTCACCTGCCTCCAGGCTGGCGTCGGCCAGGGCCTGATCGATGCAGGTCAGGGTTCGCTCGAGCAGGTCGGCAATCAACGCGACAAACTCGTCCTGCGTGACCTCCCGCTCGATGTGCAGCGGTGTGCCGTTCTCATCCCTGGCAATGTACTCCAGGCTGACCGTGGCGTATGGAGCCGACGAGAGCTCGATTTTCGCCTCTTCGGCCGCCCGTAACAGGCGAGCCCAGGCCTGGTGGCTCTGGCGCAAATCGATGCCGTGCTCGCCGGCAAATTCGTCCGCCAGCATCTCGGCGAGCCGCTCGTCGAAATCATCACCGCCCAGGTGGTTGTCACCGGCCGTCGCCAACACGTCCACGACGCCATAGTTCAACTCGATGACCGAAACGTCGAAGGTGCCGCCACCCAGGTCGTAGACGAGCACGTGCAGGTGCTGGTCGCCGTTGAGGCCGTAGCCGTAGGCCAGCGCCGCTGCCGTGGGCTCGTTGATGATCCGCTCGACGACGAAACCGGCGATCTCCCCAGCTTCGAGCGTTGCCTGGCGCTGCACTTCATTGAAGTACGCCGGGACGGTGATCACCGCCCGCTCCACCGGTTCGCCCAGGTCTGCCTCAGCCGCCTGTTTGATCTCTCGCAAGATGAAGGCCGAGATTTCCTGCGGCGTGTAGCTCTTCCCCGCCATCGTCACGGTCTCATTGCGCCCCATCTTGCGCTTGATGGAACGTACCGTCCGCTCCGGCGCGACCACCCACTGATTGCGCGCTGGCGTCCCGACCAGCACCTCACCGCTGGGAGAGATGCCGACCACGGAGGGTAGGAGGCGCTGCCCTTTGATGGGCAGTAACGTGGGAACTCCGTCCTGGATGACACCCAGCACGGAGTTGGTGGTTCCCAGGTCGATGCCCAGGATTTTAGCAGTCGTGTTCACGGTCCACTCCTTCCCCGTTCGCGCTTCCTCTGATGGCCGAGGTCCCTTCGGTCCCCTCGCCAGGAGCGCGGGAGACCACGACTTCGGCATAGCGCAGCACGCGATCTTGCTGTCGGTACCCCTTGCGCAATACGGCGACGATGGTCCCCGGTCGCACGTCGTCGCGGAGCGCCGTTTCCACAGCCAGATGCTGGCGAGGGTCAAACGGCTGCCCCAGGGCAGGAATCAGCTGGATGCCCTCCGCGGCGAGCCGGCTCAAGAAACGCTCGCGCACGAGCTCGAGGCCCCGCAACCAGGCCGCCAGGGCGTCGTCCATCTCGTCGGTGCCCGGTTCAGAGACGGCGGGCGGCGCCGCGGGCGCCGGTTCACCGACGAACGCGGAGCGTAATTTTCGCCACAGACCGTGGGGCTCGGCACGCTCGGGTGCCTGTGCAGATGCCGCCGGGGCCGCCCGCTCACGACGCTGTTCGAGGAGCGCTTGCCCGTTCTCCAACGCCAGTTCCAGACCGTCCAGCACCGGAAGCAGCTCGACCGCCAATTCGCCTCGCGCCTCAGCCCGCAGGTCGGCCAGGCGTTGTTGCTCATGCGATATCCGAGCCTCCTGCGCCTGCTCCCGCCGGGTGGCGATTTCCTGGAGCGTCGCCAGCGCTGTGGCAATCTGCTGCTCTTTGGTCTCGGCCAGCGCATTGGATCGGAACTGCGTGCGACTCAGCCTGGTCACAGTCGTCGCCAGCTCCTCTAACTGAGCCTGGCTGGCTTCCAGCCGGGCCAGCAGGTCGGCGAGCCGTTCGTGAACCGGTTGGGCCGCCGCCGGATCCGTCAGGTGGCGGGCAATCGTGGCGACTTGATCACCGCGGAGCTCGGTTTCCGCCAGCAGCCGGTCGAGCTGAGCCTGCATGCGATCACTCTGCGCAGCCAGCCGGAGGAGATAGGCATGTATCTGGGGCTGTTCCGCGACGTGGGCCTGATCCGCCCCGCCGCGAGGAGAGGAGGTGCCTTCCCCCGGCTGAGAACCCCTCTGATGGGAATCCTCTTGAGGAGGATCGTACCCTTCAACCGCACCTTCGCCTTCGTTGTCAGCCCTTTTCGACCTCTCAAAGTCTGTCATCTCAAGATCGTTACTCGGGAAGTTTGGGTTCATAGAAATCCTTGCGTACCGAAAGTTCAGCCAGGCCCAGTTCCAGGGCGAGTGCGATGATATCCTCGGGATGCACCGCCAGGTCATAGCCAGACCGGCGTCGATTGGGCATCTCGGGCGGCGGTTGCAACAAGAAGAGGTCCGTCTGTGCCCGGCGCTCCGGTGTTTTCAACTGCTCGTAGGCCGCCCGAATCTCCTGGAATTTTTCCGGCTCGCGTTCCGGCGAGTACTCACGCACGAGCCGAAAGTAGGCCCGTTTGATCTCGGCATCGGCGGCCCGCCGGCTGAGGCCCAGAGTGGCGTATGGGTCCTGTAACGACCTAGAAGTACTCATCAAATTCATCCTCGTCATCCAAATCTAAACCCGCCAACAGATTTTCAAGGAGACCCTCCATGCCTGGGGTCCCGAGCATCTTCAGCAGGTCCAGCCCAGGACCGCTGAGCAACACTTCAGCCGATTCAACCAACTCCACCATGCCGGCGTCATTCGCCCGGCGAGCCGCCTGCCCCGCCTTGCGAAGCAGGCGCTGCACCTTTTGCTGGTCGTGCTTTTCGTGATAGAGGCGAAAGGCCTCGACATACTCCACTGCGCCGCTCTTGGGGACTTCGTCACGGATGCGGCGTTCATACAGTTCGGCCAGTTTCACGGCCCCCTCACCGTACGCGGTCTCGTAAATACTGGCCAGGAGACTCGCCTTCGTCTCCTCCACATAGGGCTGTTCGACGAGCGCGATGGCCTCGTCGAAGAAGCGCACCGCCCAGGCCTCGTCCAACTCGCAGTCCAGAACCATGCGGCCCTGATCGAGCCAGAAGCCCGGCAGCAGGCCCTGGATCTGGCGAACTTCGGGCAGCAGTCGCTCGGCCTCCTCTTCCGCGTCCACATGGAGCAGCTCGTGCAGGACCATCCCGGCGATCTTCACGTCCGTCGGGGTGGCCTGATAGGCCCGCAGGAGGGCGTCGCGCGCCTGTCTGTTCTTCTTCGCCTGGCGGTACAGAACTCCAAGTTCGAGCAGCAACTTCGGATGCTCGGGGAGCTCCTGCAACCCTTCCTCGATCAATTTGATCTTCTCTTTTTCGGAAGGGTAGCGGAGGAACGCAAACCAGCCGCGATCCGTGTCGGGACGGACGAGCTCAACGTACCCCTGGGCCAGCGCCTCGCGAGCCTCTCTGTTCTGCGGGTCTACCGCCAGCACGCGCCGCCAGATGGGCATGGCATCGCGGTTCCACGAGCCTTCGTACAGCGTTCCCAGCCGAAGCAGCGCCTCGACGTTCTGGGGGTCGAACTCGAGAATCCGGTCCAACTCATTCTCGGCTGCTTCCACGCGCTCGCCGGCCAGCAGGGCATCAACCAGCTTTACACGCAGTTCGGCATCGTCGGGCGCATACTTGATTGCATTCTTCAGGCAGGTGACGGCCTCGTCCGGCTGGTTGGCACGCTCGTAACAGTCGGCCGCGTGGCCCCAGAGCGCAGCCACCTGCGAATCGGTGAGATACTCAGGATGATTCTCTTTGCGCGGCC
This sequence comes from Ardenticatenaceae bacterium, assembly GCA_027493995.1. Taxonomy (GTDB): domain Bacteria; phylum Chloroflexota; class Anaerolineae; order Ardenticatenales; family Ardenticatenaceae; genus DOUV01. The sequence continues at coordinate 1,625,784 of JAOSJS010000001.1, forward strand.
GGCGGCGCACCATATCGCGCCACGCCTCTGCTGCTCGAACCCAGTTTTCCAGCGCCTCTTCGGCCAGGGCCAGGTTCTGGGCGAGCTGACGGCTGCTGATGTACTCTTCCGCCTTACGCCAGTGTTCCACGGCTGTGGGCCAGTGGCCTGCCTGCGCGGCGTCATACCCCAGGCGATAGTAGGCAAGGCCGACCGTCTCCGCCAAAACTCGGTCCTCGATCACGTCCGGAACGCGGCTGGCACGGTTCACGACATCATCCCAGCGACCTTCCTGGGCCAGTTCAACCACCTGTCCACGCAGCAGCCTGGAGAGATTCTGGTCCAACCAGGGGGTTGCCAGCCCGGCACTTTGCGCCCCGACCCAGGTCGCGCGGGCCAGGTCGGGGTTATCCCCCTGGCGCATGGCCGCCACGCCCCAGTAGTAGCGTATAACGCGTTTGACCAGGTCGCCGCCTGCCTTTTCAGCCGCCGTTTGTAACAAGTCCAGCGGCGCTGCCGTTGGTTCGGTGCGCATCTCGATCAGCGCCTGCCACATTTCCGGGCCTTTGCCCAACAGCGGCCCTCTGAGTGCGCTCGAGAGCCCCGATAGCGGTTCGCCGTTCAGCAGGCCTTGCACCAGGCGCAAGGTATTGGCTTCTGCGGGCGACATCCCATCGCGCTGCCACGATTGGCCGGTAGCCAGGCGAGCCAGTTGGCGCAGGTAGGCCAGGCCCGGTCGTTCCGGCTCGCGCTTCGCGGTAACGTCGAATTCCTTCACAGCTTGGGACAGGCACCCCAGGCGCCAGAGGGTTACGCCACGGTGGAAGTGCAACCGGGGCGCCTCGGGGGTGTGCTGGAGTGCCTCATCCAACTGCTTCAGGCGCTCATCCGGCTCAGGGCTGTTGATGGCGGCACGAAAATGAGCCTCGGCCAGCACCTCCCGCGCGGCCTCGGCGACGCGTGGGCTACCACCCGCTCGAAGAACCTGCGAGGCCAGGCGAATTGCGGGCGCAGTATTGCCGTGGCGCAACACGAGGAGGGCCTCCTGCAATAAGACTACCTCTCGCGGCGCAGAAGCGCGGCTCACTTTCGGCGCGCCTCCCGACTGGTGCTGGCGCTTTTTCCGCTTTTTCGCCATAACTGATTTTACCCCTGATACATCTTCAAATACATCACAGCTAGAATTGTACCACCAAGCGTAGGCGGCGCAAGGGCCTTTTCTGCGGCGTGCGATCTTTGGTTGAATCTCGGCACTTTCGGAATCGCTTCCGTTATCATAAGCTCAATACACAAATACGACGGTTGTTCGGTTTGGACGTCGAGTCCCCTCCTCAGCGCTTGCGACGAGAACCCGCAGCCGCTACAATCGCCCCATGCAGGAATTCTCACGACCTCTGAGTCGCCCCAATGGCCTGCCACACAACGGCCCTGAGAGTCCACTGATGATGGTCAAGCTCGATCACCCAACTGCCCGCGAGGTTTGGCGGCTTGCCCTGCCGCTTGGGACGAGCGTCGCGGGCGGCACATCCGGGTTGGCGCGCGATGTCTTCTGGGCGCGCACCTCCAGCCACCTCTCGACGCTCTTCCCGGGTCTGGAGGCCGGTGAACTCGCCCTGCTCGATCTCCAGTTGGCCCGCGACTTGAATCCCACCCTGACCCTCCCGCGAATCATCCGCGCGCTGGCACGGGTCGGGATCGCGGCGCTGGCGGTGGCGACTATCCCTGACGAACCCAGCATTGCCACCGCTGAGGAATTCGCGCTCCCGCTCTTCCAACTCCCGCCCGGAACCGATCTGGCACGGGTGGCGCGGTCGGTCATCCGGCTGATCACCGACCGCGAAGCCCAGGAGGAGGCCCGCGCGGCCGAGCTCTACCACCAGCTCACCCAGCGCGTTGCGGCAGGTACTGGTTTGGAAGGAGTGTTGGGGCTCCTCGCCCGGGTAAGCGGCCACAGCGCTGTCCTGCTCGAACCAGGAGGGGAGATTCGCCTGAGCCAGGTGCTTGCACCCTTCCCGCCGACCGAGGCTCTGACCGGGCTGGCGGCGGGCTGGGCCGCCCACGAGGCGCCCGTCCTGGTCAATGGCCGGCTCGTGGCTCGGCTCCGCTTGATCGACCGGCTTTCAAGTCTCGATCGGCTGAGCGAACTGGCCGTGGAGCAAGGCGCCGCTGCTCTGGCTCTTGAGTTGGCCAAACAAGAGGCGGTCACTCAAGCCCAGCAGGCCCTGCAAGGCGACCTGCTCGATGCGGTGCTGGCCGGAGAGAGTGAAGAGGCGATTCGCGCGCGCGCCCGTGGCCTCGGCTACCCACTAGATGGTCTCCAATGGGCGATCGTCGCGGCCACGCTCGGCGAGGCCGAAGCGGCCGATGTGGCAAACTGGGCGCGGAGAGCTCAGGGACTGGCGGAAGCGCGCGGCTGGCGCGCCCTGGTGACCGTTCGTGAGCAGCATGCGACGATCCTGATCGCCGCCAGCACCATCGTCAACACTGCGAGTTGGCTGACTGAGCTCCGCGGCATCTGGACGCACAGCCACTCTCCGCTGACCCTTGGGGCTGGCGAACCCATGTCAGGGCTCTCCGGGCTGAAGGCCGCGCTGGGCCAGGCCCAAGATGCGCTGGCTCTCGGCTTGCGTCTCTTTGGCCCGGGGGGCATCCACCGTCACGCCGACCTGGGCTTCTACCGCCTTCTCCGCCATCTCCAGGGGCAGCCCGACCTTGAATCCTTCTACCAGCAGACGCTGGCCCCCCTCGTTGCCTACGACGAGGAGCACGGGGGCGAGCTGGTGACAACCCTGGAGGCCCTCCTGGCTACGGGCGGCAACGTGAGCCGCACGGCCCAGGCGCTTCACCTCCACCGCAACTCCCTTATCTACCGCCTCGATCGCATCCAGCAAATCACCGGTCTCAACCCGACTGATCCTGAGGACGCGTTCACCCTCAAACTGGCCCTCCTGCTCGCCCCGCTGCGCCAGAAGTAGGAAGCGAAGAGCCTGAAGAGCCGAGAATGGAATCGACCGGCATCTACCGCAGGCGGTCCTTCTCGGCCAGCCACTCCTCACGCGTGATGATCGTGCCGCCCTGGACCTCGCCCCCCACCACGTTCCGCTCGCGGTCAAAGTCAACGTCCGCATAAATCAGGCGAAAGCAGCGATCGTCCATCATCTCTTTGCGCAGGTGCCAGCCAGATGGCGTTCGCTCCGCATCGCGCTCCGGATCGGCACGCGTGTGTAGCACGGCGCCGCAGTTGTCGCAACGCACGTAGAGGTAGAGACCCTGATCCTCAGGCTCCCCCGACTTCCCCCCGCCAAACAGCTTCTTCAGAAACGACATCGCAAGCCTCCTCCGTTGGAGTAGTCGGACGTTCATCCTCGAACGTGCCAGCTCGTCACGCGCCTGGCTATCAGGAACTCTCAGGTGCCTGGGGTCAACAGGGGAATGATGATGGTAAACAGGCTCCAGAGGTCAAGCACCCAAAAGGCGACCAGTAGCAGCCCCAGGGCAAGGGCCCGGTAGCGCCGCGCGATCCACTCGCTCCAGCCGAGGAGCAGAAACGTGACAATCGCCGTCAGGCTGGGAAAGAGATAGCGCCCTTGAAACTGGACGAAGCTCAGATTGTAAAAGAGGTACAGCGCCAGATTCAGAACGATCCAGGCCCCCAGCATCGCCAGCCCTTGCCGCTGTCGCGCCGAAAGCAGCGGCTTCACCTCATCCTCAATCCGCTCATGCGTCTCATCCGTTGCCCCATCCGTTGACACCCGCCGGAAGAACAACACCAACCCCACAACGCAGACCCCCGTGAACCCTGCCAGCAGGGTGTAGCTCCATCCAGGCAGCGGCGCCGCCATCCAGCCAAATTGGCCCCAAAAGCTGTGGAAGGTCGTCAGGGCGAAATCCTTGAGATAGCCCGGCACGCCTCGCTCGGCCAGCCGCTGTTGGGTGCGAAGTTGCCCGACGACAACCGCATCGTGGCGTTTGAGGCCGAGGACATCGAGCCCGCCGTAGGCCAGGCTGTTACGCACGAACCAGGGCAAGATGAAAAGCAGCGCCACACCGAAGGCCAATGCGGCCGGGCGCACCACCGAAACCAGTGAACGGCGCACGCTGGTGCCCGCCAGCACCACCGCGAGTCCGGCCAGCGGCAGCGCGATAGAGGTAGTGGGCTTGGTGATCAGACCGAGTCCGAGCAGAACGCCCAGTTGCAGCCACCCGCTCCGGTCCTCTGGCAGTCGCAACAGGCGCAGCATCTGCCAGACACTCAGGATTAGCAAGAGTTCGGCCAACCCATCGTTGTTGACAGCGCTGAGGAAGGTCAGGTGCATCGGGACGGTTGCCACCAGCCCGGCCACTCCGACGGCCAGGAAAGGTCGCCCGGGGAAGAGCTCGCGAACGAGGCCGGCGCTTGCCAGTACGACACCGGCTCCGATCAGGACCGAGAAGAGACGCAGGAAAACGAGTGGATCCCGACCGAGGGCGGTGGCCGCCCGCGCGACTGGCGCCGCCAGGAGGTAGTAGAGCGGGGGCTGGTACGCCTCGTAGCAGAGCGTGTCGATGGTCAGAGTGGGCGGGAAGTGGCGGCTGGTCAGCTCGGCCAGGTAGTCGGCCGGGTAGCAACCGGGGATCAGGAGCGGCAACTGGCCGCGCTGGGCCAGGCTCCGGACGTAGTTGAAGTGGGCCGGCTCATCCGGTGCCTGCCAGCGGGGCGTGCGGAGCGCGAAGAGTGTTGCGGCGATGAGGTAGAGGCCGAGGACCAGGCCGAGTCGTACTCGCATTCCCTGCTCTCAAACTGAAAAGGCTACTGCCTCGTCTCGTGTGACGTGTGATGCGTGAGCGATTCCATCACGCATCACGTTTACCCCAACCGGGCCCGCTCGTCCTCGATCACAGCCTCGTCGAGCTTCTTGAAGAGCGGCTTGAGCGGGCGGAGCTGCTGCCCCGGCTCGATCTGGCTCGGCCGCCAACGGTCCACCCCTTCCACCTCGTCCACGAGGCGATGATAGGTCAGCGCGTCGTGCTCCCGCACCTCCTCCACGTAGTGCTCGATGTCGATCGCCCCGAAGAGCGGCTCATCGTAGCCCAGCCCATGGTGCAGGCGGCTGCTGCTATGCGGCAATATCGGGGCGAAGAGTAGTTTGAGGGAATCAATGACCCGGAGTGCGGTATAAATCGTCTTGGCGGCGACTGCCTTGTCGGCCTTGACCTCGCGCCAGGGCTGCTTGTCGTCAAGATATTTGTTCACTGCCCGCGTCAGCTCCATCGCCTCACTCAACGCCGCCCGCAACTGGACAGTCTCGTACAGCTCGGCAACACGCTCAAATCCGGCCTCAACCTGCGCGATGATCTCGCGGTCGCGGGCACCCAACGCACCTGGCTCGGGCACCATCCCGCGCCAGTGCTTGTGGGCCAGGTTGAAAATGCGATTGACCAGGTTGCCCCAGGCGGCGATCAGCTCACTGTTGTTGCGCGTGACGAAGCCTTCCCACGTGAAGTCTGCGTCGCGCGTCTCGGGGGCAATTGCCGTCAGGTAGTACCGCAGCGGGTCGGGGTCGTAGCGCTGGACGTAGTCCGGCAGCCAGACTGCCCAGTTGCGGCTCGTACTGAACTTCTCGCCCTCCAGGTTGAGGAACTCGTTCGCCGGGATGTCGTAGGGCAGGAGCAGCCCCTTCCCGTAGCTCAGGAGCTCAGCCGGCCAGATGATGGCGTGGAAGGGGATATTGTCCTTGCCGATGAAGTAGAAGCCGCGTGCGCTCCCATCGGCCTTCTTCCACCACGACTCCCACGCAGTCGGCTCCCCCTGATTCTTGGCCCACTCGATGCTCGCTGAGAGGTAGCCAATCACTGCCTCGAACCAGACGTACATCACCTTGTTCTCGTACCCCGCAACCGGCACGGGGATGCCCCAGTCAATATCCCTCGAGACCGGCCGTGGCTTGAGGCCCTCTTTGAGATAGTTCTGCACGAAGTTTTGGACGTTGGGCCGCCAGTGCGTCTGCGAGCTGACGTAGCGAAGCAACTCGTCGGTGTAGGCCGGCAGGTCGAAAAAGAAGTGCTCCGTCTCCCGGATCACGGGGGTTGAGCCGCTCACCTTGGAGCGGGGATTGACCAACTCGATCGCATCGAGCGTTCGCCCGCAGTTGTCACACTGGTCGCCCCGCGCCCGCGGAAAGTGACAGTGCGGGCATTCGCCCTCAACGTAGCGATCCGGCAGGAAGATGCCGGCCTCCTCATCATAGAGTTGCAGCATCGTATCCAGGGAGATGTCTTCTTTCTCGTAGGCCGTCCGGAAGATATCCTGCGCGACAGCGGCATGGTTCTCGGTATCTGTGTGAGTAAAAAGATCGAAACTGATCCCAAGCGTCTGCCACGACTCGAGAAAGTGGTGGTGGTAGGTTTCATAGAGCTCGCGCGGGGAGATCCCCTCCTCCTGGGCTCGGATGGTGATCGGGGTGCCGTGCGTATCACTCCCGCTGACCATGAGTACCTGGTTCCCCCGCAAGCGATGGTAGCGTGTAAAAATATCAGCCGGGAGATAGGCCCCGGCGAGGTGACCGAGGTGCAAATCGCCGTTGGCGTAGGGCCACGCGACGAAGACGCCAATGTATTGCTGGCTCATGATGCTACACTCCTTTTCAACAGTCGGGCCATTCTAACATGGAAGCACTCAGCCGTCAGTCGCCCGCCATCGGCTATTTGATCGCGGACGAAACGAGAAGCCGGAAGCGCACCGCGAAGAGCCGGCGACGAACAGCCACAAAAAAGCCTCCCAAGTGGGAGGCCGCTGATCTGTACGTAGCCCGGTTACCCCGGGCCAGGCATGCTCCATCGCTGCGCTCCCACGCGAGCACTGCCCCTCACCATCATCATAATGGGGGCGCTCGGCATCCTCATCATGAGAACGACCCAATGCCCAATCATCATATCCCTCGTTGAGATGGCGTGTCTCACTTTCTGTAAAAGTGGCGCGTACGCGCCACTTTTACAGAAACATGAAGATCCTGTTGGCGAAGTCGCTTCCAAGGAGGACGAAGGGCTTGTAGTGCGCGCTTCAGCGCGCTGAAGCGCGCACTACAAACCAGCGCCGGCGACTTGTACCAATTCACCAACAGGATCACATGAACACATCATCCCTCGTTGAAACGCGTAGCTCCAATCTTAGCATAGTGGAAATGGGTGAGTCAATATCAGATCGAGAACGGGTGTACGCACGAGTTGTCAGGCAGCTGGCGTCGCCGGCAGAACCTAACCCCCCAGCCCCCTTCCCTCGCAGGGAAGGGGGAGACGGAGTGCCGCGCGGCTGGCGGGCACGCGTCTGACTCCCCGCTTCGGGGAGGGGCTGGGGAGGGGTCCCGCCCCCACAACTCCTGCGTACACCCTCGAGAACTCCCGGGGTCGCAGTCGGGCGGGCGAGGGGCAACGCACCTTCATCGTGGCCTGTGGGCCTGCGGAAGGCCCTTTGATACCGCCGCGTGTGCCCGCCCGAAGGAGAGAGGGGCATCGCTCCTGGACAGTTGAAGTGCTCCGCAGAGCGCGAGGTTCCGAAGCGCGCGGCGGAGGAGTACGAATCTTTGCTCGGGTGAAAGAGGCCGTTGACAACCGGGAAAGTGTCTTTTTCAAGCCGTTCATTCTTCGTCTGGACCTTGTTCCTATTGTCTGCCAGGACGGCCGTGTTATCGTAAGAACGCCTCGGGCCGACCAATAACAGCCCCATCACCCCGTTCAACATACCCGCGGGCCCTTCAAGAGAAGATCTCCGCTCCCAGGCGACCCTCATCTCTCGATATGGCGCGGCGGCAAGTGCGGGGAACATCCGATCCATGCTCATGTCAGGCACTGAGGAGGCTCTCGTGTTCCCGAACAGGCTACTGGCCCGTCTTTTGGTAGGGGTTTATGGCGCTTAAGGGAAGACTGCGTGATTTTAGCCTTGCGCAGCTCCTCAACCTGGTCAACCTCGCTCGTAAAAGCGGCTCGCTGACAATTGACGCGCCCCAAGGGCACGCCAGGCTGTACTTCCGCGAGGGGAAACTGATCCACGCGTCGCTCAACGGCAGCGAGGCGGGCAGCGACCTGGCTCAGCTCCTGACGCGCGCCGGCAAAGTGACCACAGACCAAATTCGCGCACTGCAAGCCCAGGGACGAGCGCGAAGCGACAAGGAACTCGGCCTGTTGCTCATCAACGCAGGATTCATGGGGCAAGCCGAGATCCTCCATAGTCTGCGCACCCATCTGCTCGAAATCGTCTACACGATCTTCACCTGGGACGACGGCACCTTTGAGTTCGAACAGCACCTTGATCCACCGGCCGGCTGTATCGCGGTGCCGATCAGTCTGGAAAACATCATCCTCGAGGGGCGTCGCCGCCGCGAGGAATTGGCGGAGCTTCAAACCGAGTTGCCGAGCCTGGATGTCACTCTGCGATTCGCCGACGGGCGCGGGGCCAACCTGCGCAATATCAACCTGAGCGTCGATGAGTGGCGGGTGATTTCGTTTATCAACCCGCGCAACACTGTGACCCAAATTGCGCAGTACAATAGTATGAGTGAGTTCCAGGTCCGGAAGATCGTCTCCAACCTGCTGCGCGAGGGCCTGGTCGAAATCGTCGGGACCGCGGCCCCCGCGAAGAGCCACCCGGATCTCCTCGGGCGTTCGCATTCCCCCACTCCGCTGCCCGAAGCCGCTCCGAAGATTCAGCCGGCGAAGGTTGGAAAAAGCATTATCCACCGCCTCATCGCACGAATCCGGGGCCTGTGATCCATTGTTAGAGGCCACACGCTCTGGCTGGTTGATCGGTCGTTGTTATACTTGCGTGCGGAGCTGATATGCAGACCGTCAAGATGGTCGTTACTGGCCCCTTCGCGGCAGGCAAAACCCAGTTCATCCAGACCATCAGCGAAATTGACGTTGTCGCGACCGAGCGTCGCATTAGTGATTTCACCGGTGTGATCAAAGAGGCCACCACGGTAGCCATGGACTTTGGCCGTATTCGGGTGGATGATGACCTCGTGCTCTACCTCTTTGGCACACCCGGCCAAAAGCGCTTCGATTTTATGTGGGAGATCCTGTCGGAAGGGATGCTCGGTTTCGTCGTGATCGTGGATAGTTGCCGGAGCGAGACCTTTCGCGAGGCCCAGCAGATCATCCGGATTTTCAAGAGCTACGCCGACACCCCGTTCGTCATCGCAGCCAACAAGCAGGACCTCCCTGATGCCTGGTCAGCCGAGGATTTGAAGATCGTCCTGGGCCTCGAACCTGACACGAAAGTACTCCCCTGTATCGCTCGCGACAGAGAGAGCGTCAAGCGCGTCCTACTTGAACTCCTCTACTCCGTTTTGGAGACGTACGATTGAAGCTGAAGCGCCCATAGATCGCGCTCGTTGTGTGGAAGCGACGCTTCACTCTGGAGTTGGCGCCTCATGACCGAGAGTATTCATCCGCGCGAAAACCGTCCGATGCCGAACGCGGCGCTGCGCACCCTATTCCTGGCGATCGAAGAAGTCATGGGAGTGAACGGCGCCAAAGCAGTGTTGAATCTTGGTGGCTTGCAGCGCTACATCGGCCAGTACCCACCCAACAATCTAGAGCTGGACGTCGCCTTCGCCGACTACGGCGCGGCCCAACAAGCGGTTGAGAACTTCTACGGCGGCGCGGGCGCGCGGGCCATGCTGACCCAAATCGGCCGGGCCACCTTCCGCTATGGTCTGGAAGAGCAACCAGCGATCTTGGGACTGGCAGGGCTGGCCCTCCGCATGTTGCCTGAAGGGGCCAGGATCAAGTGGATGCTCTCTCGGCTCGCAGACGCCGGGACCAAACGCCTCAATCTGGAGATCCAACTCGAGGAGGACGTCGACGCCTTCTACTTGACCTACTCCGTCTGCCCGTGCCAGTTCCGCCAGCGCCATGAGCACAACCCGTGCTGCTTCACCACAGTCGGGACAATCCAGGAGGCGCTCCGTTGGGTCTCAGGTGGTAAGCATTACCGCGTCCAGGAAATCGCTTGCCTGAACATCGGCGACGCGGCGTGCCGCTTCCGAATCGACAAAAAAGCTATGGAATAGGTCGTTCCCCAACCTGGTGCGAGGCGGGTGGCCATGGCGTTTGCCCGCCTCGCCTGTTGCCACGACGACTTCCTCTTCCCACCGGACTTCCGCAGTGAGCGGGGAAAGCTGGACACGACCTCGATCGGCCGCCCGTCGGCGGCCCGGCACCTGTTGCCCCGTGCCACCGGAATCCGCCCCCGCGTGCCCGGCGGGGGCCCGCCCGGCCCGCCCTGCGGGGTGCCCCTGACGCCGACCCTGCATGAGGGGCACCCTGTCGGGGGGCCGGCCCCCGGCCGCGGTTTCCCTGACCTGGACGGCCAGGCCAGGCAACCGCCCGGCTGCCTTCGCCTTCCATCAGGGTTGCTCGATCGTCCAGAACGGCGCCTGTGCCCTTCGCCCGCACGCCGGGGTGTCAAAGAACCTTTCGGAAGCCCCAAGACCAAAGGTGCGTCGCCCCTCGCCCGCCCACCTTCGAGCAGCCCTGGTCTTCCATACCCGGTTCTTGACAGATACCATCAGTCGGCGTATCCTTTGCCCCATGAATCACCTTGCGCGATTGATGTGTCCCTGCACCTGTCAACGGCGGACCCGGGAGGGCCGTCCGCTTGGTGGCGCTTGGGAGTAACGAGCCCGACACGCACCGGCGAGAGGCACGGGGTCCGCGAGAGAATCCCCCGTCGCCAGAGCCCCAGTGAAGACCCGCTCAGGCACGGCCCTGAGCGGTTTTGTTTGAGAGGTCGAAATCTCGAACCCATCTTTGGCCTCTGAACCGGGCAGCAAAGCAGGCCGTTACGGGGATTTCCCCAGGCTGTGGGTCGCCGGCACAAGCCGGCGATGCCCTGTCCCTGATGCAGACTGTCTCCGTTTCACCAAATAGATCTTTACTGTGAGAGGATGGATCAAGATGTATGTTGACCATAGTGCCATCAAGGTAAATCAGGCCGGCCTCATTGCTCTAATCATCCTGGCATACCTCCTGAATCTCCCGGCCCTCGTGGCGCTCACCGCAATCATCCTGGCGCTCGGCACGGTGTCGCCCGCTCTGGCGTTCTTCGGCCAGCTCTACCGCCACGTACTGAAACCGGCCAGGTTGGTGAAGCCTCATGTCGTGCGGGACAATCCCGCACCACATCGCTTCGCGCAGGCGCTCGGCGCGACGTTCCTGACCTTCAGCGCGCTGGTGCTCCTGGTGATGAAGGCCAGCCTGATTGGTTGGGCATTGGCGGCGCTCGTCGCCGTGCTGGCCGCTATCAACCTCCTCTTCGGCTTCTGTGCCGGTTGCTTCCTGTATTACCAGATCGCGCGGCTGCGGCACCTCAACGACGGGCAGAGGTCTACTTGAGATGGTCGAACGGCTGGTTGTACTCCTGGCGCTGACAACATTGATGATTCTGGCCATTCTGGCCTGGGATTGGCTCCGCCGGCACCAGGTCGCTCAGGTGATTGCCGGCGACGAGGCGGCCCGCGACCGCCCAACCCTGCTCTACTTTTCAGGCGAGTGGTGCGCTCCATGCCGCTACCAACAAGCGCCGATCATCGAGCGGCTCAGAGCCGAGATGACCGACCATGTGGTGATCCGCGCGGTTGACGCCGTTGACAACGCGGAACTCGCTGCCCGCTACGGGGTCCTCAGCGTCCCGACGACCGTGATCATCAGCCCGAGCGGCCGAGTCGTTGCGCGGAATACCGGCGTGGTTGACGACGGCACCCTGCGCCGCCAGTTGGCGCGAGCCGCCTGACCCTGTCGCGAACAACGCCCGTTCTCCAGGTTATCTTATCGTGCCGGCCACCAGGGGGAGGACCACCTGTGCTGCTCGAGAGCCTGACTGTCGGCCCGCTGCAGGTCAATTGCTACATCATCGCAGACGAGGGCAGCCGTCGCGCCATTGTGGTCGATCCCGGTGGCGACGCTGCCCGCATCATTGCCCGGATTCGAGCGCTGGACGTCATACCCGAGCGCATAGTGAACACGCACTGCCACTTCGACCACGTCCTCGCAGTGAACGCGCTCAAGGCCGAATTCGGCATTCCGTTCTGGGTTCACCGGGCCGCACCCCCATTGCTCGAGACCAGCGCCGCCCAGGCCGCCCAGTTTATCGGCCGCTCTCTCGAACGCTCGCCGCAGGCCGACTACCTCTTTGAAGCCGGTGAGAATGTGGCCGTAGGAGCCATCGAGTTGATAGCCTTCCATACCCCCGGGCACAGCCCTGATGGCTGCACCTTCCTGGGAGAAGGAATCTGCGTGAGCGGGGATGTTCTCTTCGCCGGCAGCGTGGGGCGTTGGGATCTGCCAGACGCTGATTTCGAGACGCTGATGAGCAGCATCCAGCGCGTCTACCTCGGCCTGCCCGATGAAACACCGGTCTACCCTGGCCACGGTCCGGCGACGACCATGGGGCAAGAGCGTCGCCAGAATCCATTCGTGCGGGCCCTGATGGCGGGCCACGATCCGGCTACGCTTTTTGGCTGAGCCGGCTGGCGTATCCCTGGTCCTTTGACCAGCCCGAAACTGACCTACGGCACAGGTTGTCCGTCTGGAACCTGTGCCGTATAATTTTGGCGCGTTTTCACCAACGCGCCTGTTGGGATCTTGTGTGCTCTGTGACCACTATGGTTGGGACTGACGTGAAACGTGATTCATGCTGGTTAATGTCACATTTCGCGTTTCACGTATCATGCACCCCGCTGCAGACGAAATGAACCACGGTACGCCACTTCTGATTGAGCCTCTACCACATTGCGGCAGGGAGATCTCACTCATGCCCATCTCCGTTCAGACCTTCAAAGACGTCATGAGCCACTTCGCGACCGGGGTCACGATTGTCACGACCCGGCAAGGGAGTATCGTTCACGGGATGACTGTCAACGCCTTCTGCAGCGTCTCGCTCGATCCGATGCTCGTCCTGGTTTCGGTCGCCAAAACGCTCCGCTCGCATTTCCTGATCGAGGCCTCAGGCTCGTTCGCCGTCAATATTCTCGCCATGGAGCAAATGGGCTGGGCCGAACGGTTTGCCGGCCGCATCCCTGATGTCGAAGATCGCTTCGCGGGCCTCCCCTACACCGATGCCATCACCGGGAGCCCTGTGCTCTCCGGCGCCATCGCCTGGGTGGACTGTCGCCTATGGGCAACCTACAACGGCGGCGACCACACCCTCTTCGTCGGGGAGGTCGTGGATGGCGCCATCCCCAACCGTGCCGATCCTCTGCTCTACTATCAGAGTCATTGGAGCCGGCTCGCCGCCGAGGGACCCTTGACCGCCAATCCCTGGCCCGGTGACGAAGACGATTGATCCACTCCGTAGCGTTCGCCACAAAGGCAACCGCAGTGAGCTCGGACTGGTGGCCCTCTGGCGCCTGCCGCTTGTTGAAGTCTTCCTCGGGATGGTGTCTCTCACTTCCTGTAAAAGTGGCGCGTACGCGCCACTTTTACAGAAATATCAAGACACTGGTGGCGAAATCGCCTTCCAGGAGGGCAAGCGGCTCGTAGTGCGCGCGGTTGCACGTTTCCACTTGAACCTGACCATCGCTGTCCGGAGCCGGGCGGGCCGCCGGGCGCTTGAGAGCGCGACCAGGGCCTCCGGCCGGGCGGGCCCCTGCGGACACCCCGGGGGGCAGCGGCGATTGGAACAGGGCAATAGCGGGTGAAGCACGATCCTAATTGGGCGCCAAGGGCGAGACGTCAGTCGGCTTCAGCCGACTTGGCCTATCAGCCCTGGAATTCATTCCAGGACTACGATCGAGTTCCCGCGCGAGGCGCGTTGGCCGGCGAGGATGCCGGGCGGTTCAGCCTTGCGAAGGTTTCCTTGTCGCCCAAGTGTCACTAAATCAACAGAACTCCGTCTCGATGCCGATCTTTTAAGATTGCGGGGGTTGACAACACCGTGCCCATCTGTGTATACTGCACGCGCAAATCCTGATAGAAAGGAGAAGAGCGCCACATGGCCAACATGATCAATATCCCTGCCTTCGGTCTCATGAGCAGCGTTGGCGGTACTGTCCGCCAGGATGGCCGGTGTGCGCCTATTCTCCTGTGATTACGTAAAGTAACAGACAGGCCGTGGGCGCCCCGCCAAGCCCCACGGCCTTTTCTTTGGTCGCGCGTCGGATCTGTTGAGCCGCGTCCGACGGAGAACCGGTAGACCCGCCATAGAAGGGTCGTGGGGACATCCTGTCGCCCACGACCCTTTCTTTGTGTCTTCCTGGTAAAGGCAGAAGACAAGGCAGAGACGCAGAGTCAATCGAGCTCATCACGGTCCACGTCGCACGAATATGGTACTCTACAAACTGGAGGCAACCCTATGCTGGGTACATTGAACGCCGAAATACGCGCCAGTTATGCCTTCGTTGAACGTAATTTCAACCTGGTCAAACGCTATTGGGGGTGGGAAGTCGTCTGGCTCTGCTACAGCATCGCGAACGCCCTTTCGATCACGTTTATCGGCAAAGCCAGTAGCACCCTCACCGGCACCGAGATCACGGCCGCTCAGACCCAAACGGCAATCCTGTACCTCTTGATCGGCACCCTGGTCTGGCACTATCTGAGTGTGGTCTTTGACAATGTCAGTGAGATGATCGCCTGGGAGCGTTGGGAGGGTACGATCGAGTATACCTTCATGGCACCGGTGACCCGCTTCACCCACATGGTCGGCACCTGCCTCTTCTCACTGATCTACGGCCTGCTCCACACCGCTCTGATCCTGGGGATCGTGGCGCTCTTCTTCCGGCTCGACCTCTCCGGCGCTAACTTCGCCGGGGGCGTCTTAATTCTCGTCGCCGGGAGCCTCAGCTTCATCGGCCTGGGCATCGTGGGCTCCGTGTTGCCGCTGCTCTTCCCGGAGCGCGGCGCTCAGATGGTCCACGTCCTCCAGGCCCTGCTGCTCCTCATCAGCGGTGTCTACTACCCAATCACTGTTCTGCCCGGATGGATGCAGGTTCTGAGCCGGATCTCGCCGGCCACCTACGTGCTCGAAGGCATTCGAGGTGCCCTGATCCAGGGCACCACCACCGGCGCCGTCGCACCAACGGTTCTGACTCTGACGCTCATGGGATTCATCATGATCCCCATCGGCGTCTGGATCTTCAGTCAGGCCGAGCACTACGCAAAACGCACCGGGAAACTGAAACGCAGCGGCTAGCTCACGTGTCCCGCCGCCCGCGCGGCCGCGCGCGTGGCTGGCTAGAAAGGACCGACGATGCCCGCCCCACGCTACATCGTCCATCAGACCGGTTACGAACGTGACGGATATATTCTCAAGTCCTTGCTAGCCCACTCTTCGGTGGCGCTGCCGCTGCCTGCCCTGCGCCGGACCACCTGGCATGTCTGCTGGATCGCGTTGGACGAACTACGGATAGGTGATGAGCCTTACGCGCTCGATGAAGCCGCGGTCCAACGTCTGGCGGCCGCCCTGCAAACCGAGCACCCCATCGAGCCCGTCCTGGTCCTCGGCCCCGAGAAGCAGTTGCTGGTCGGTCATCATCGCGTGGCCGCACTACAGGCGTTGGGCGAGCGTCGCGTGTTGGCCTACCACGGTGAGTGGCTCGACCCGGCTCGCCGCGCGCACCCCGTCCTGCGGGAGGTTGTGGCCGCCTAGAAGACGCCTCAAGGCATTGGACTTCCGAAGTCTGGCGGGGATCGGGCTGGCCCAACACGCGCTCCGATGGGAGTGATCGAGGCCAGGATCGGCTGCGTACCAGACTCCGAAACGTTTCGCTCTCACCCCCGTGGGATGACTTGACCGTCGCTCTAGCAGCGAGTGTGCAGGCCGCACACGCTAAAGCTCGCACCGAACGAGAGGGTACGATGCTGCAGAACATCAACCGCAATGTCTGGTTCCACCTGATCGAGCGGCCGTTCGCGGCCGGCATGTTCGAGACCTTCCTGGTTCACGCGGCGTATGCGCTGTTTCTGGCCCAATGGCTCGATCCGCTGGCCCAGGAGACCCGCAGACCGATTCTCGATGAGGAATATGCGAGCACCGGGTTTGCTCGCATGTTCCTCATCACGCCGAGGAGCCGGCCAGGAACCACGGCGACCGCCCGGCCGTACCCCGGTTGAAAGAAGCTGAACCGATCATGAAACAGAAGACGCCTGTGGAGGCCTTATGATGATTTTGACACTACGACCCTACGCCGGCGAAGCGGACCTGCACCCTATCGCCGATCTATTGAACACCTGCGAAGCGGTTGATCACCTGGATGAAGGTATCTCGGTCGAGGAGCTTCGCGAGGACCTGGCCGACCCGCGGCTCGATCCTGGGCGCGACGTGCACCTGTGGGAGGATGCCGGCGGCACGCTGATTGGCTACGCCGAGGTATGGGCACCTGAGCCTCAGCCGGGAGAAGCAGCCGACGGCTTTCTCTGGTTCAAAGTCCATCCCGAGGCGCGCGGCCTCGGCCTCGAGGCCCAGATCGTTACCTGGGGGGAAGAGCGGATGCGCGAGGTCGCCCGCACGCGTGCCGGGCGGGCCAAGCTGCGCTCCGGTGCCCGCAGCGACGACACCGGCCGGCTGGCGCTTCTCGACCGTCTCGGCTTCGCCACCGCACGCTACTTCCTGCGTATGGCCCGTCCGCTCAGCAAGCCGATCCCGGAGCCCCGGTTCCCAGAAGGCTTCACCCTGCGCCATGTCGCCGGTGAGCGTGACGCGGACGCCTGGGTGGCGATGTTTAACGAGTCCTTCATCGACCACTGGAATCACCATCCCAAGACCGTCGAGATATTCAAGCATATTCGCGCCGACGACGGCTACCGAGCCGAGCAGGACTTGATCGCCCTGGCTCCCGACGGTACCTTCGCGGCCTTCTGCTACTGCCGCGTCCACCCCGAAGAAAACGCGCGCAGCGGGCGCAACGAGGGCTGGGTCCACGCCCTCGGCACGCGCCGCGGCTTCCGCAAGATTGGGCTGGGTCGCGCGCTCCTCCTGGCGGGATTACACCGGCTCAAGGCCGATGGCGTTGACACGGCCATCCTCAGCGTTGACGCGGCCAGCCCGACCGGCGCCACACGGCTCTATGAATCCGTCGGCTTCCGCAAGATTCACACCTATGTCGCCTGTGCCAGGGCCGTCGAGCCGTGAGGCACATGATCCTTGTACAATGAACAAAACGCTCATAGTGGAGGAGCGTGCGCGACCTCCATCTCTCTGCCAGCACGCCAACGTGATCCGTGAGGCGTGAGGCGTGAGGCGTTTCCTCACGCCTCACGCGCCTCCTGTCCGAAGGTGGCCTGGCGGTATACCTTATTCCATATGAGCGAAACAAAAAGCCTACCAGACGTGATGCGTGAAACCCGAGCCTCGCAAGAACTATCAACCCCAAATGAAATCGTCACCTTCTGGGACTCATGCCGTTTTGCGGCTCGAGTTATCACGTATCACGAGGAGATCTCCGCCGTGTCTGTGCTTCCGATAACAAACCCAGTGTCCACACTCTCACTGAGTGACGCTGATTACCGTCGCGATCTTGGCAACGGGCTGCTCTTGCGCTGGTCCACGGCCGCCGACATCGAGGGCCTGGTCCAGCTCTACAGCTACGTCTTCCGCGACGGCCCCGAGCACCCCCTCAACCATCCCCTCGCCGCGTGGACGCGCGAGATGATGAGTGGGGAGCACCCCCTGATCACATCCGGCGACTTCGCCTTGGTCGAGGACACCCGGCGCCGTGGCATCGTCGCGGGCACCTGCCTGCTCTCGCAGACGTGGGAGTACGCCGGTATCCCGTTCCCGGTGGGCCGCCCCGAGATGGTCGCCAGCCACCCGGATTACCGCAACCGCGGATTGGTGCGCGCGGTTTTCGAGTTGATCCATGCCCGCAGTGCGGCGCGCGGCCACCTGGTGCAGGGGATCACCGGCATCCCCTACTACTACCGTCAGTTCGGCTACGAGTACGCCCTCGATCTGGGCGGGGGCCGCGCGCTCCACCTTGCCACGATTCCGGCACTCGCGAGGGACGCCCCAGAGCCGTACCGTCTGCGCGACGCCACTCTCCAGGACCTTCCCCTCGTGCGCTCGCTCTACGACCGGGAGCGGGCGGGGGCTCTGATCTCAACCCGCATTGACGAGCGGTACTGGCGCTTCCTCCTCGACGGCGTCCGCCGCGACTCGGGCGAGTATTCCCGCCTGCAACTCATCCTGAACGCTGCGAACCGCCCGGTCGGCTATGTGGCGACCTCTCGAGTGCGCTGGGGCACCGACCTGGGCGTGGTCGGTTTCGCCGTCGAGCCGGGTATTTCCCTGATTGCCGTGCTGCCGTCAGTGCTGCGGGCGTTGCAGAGCCAGGTGGATAGTCTGCTCGCCCCCAGGCCGGATATGCCCGCGGTTCAACGCATCCTGTTTGCCCTCGGGCGCTCACACCGCCTCTATGACGCCCTGGGTGAGGCGCTCGCCTGCCGGCACCATGCCCCCTACGCCTGGTACGTGCGGGTGGCGAACCTCCCTGCTTTCATCGGCCACATTGCGCCCGTGCTCGAGCGCCGTCTGTCCGATTCGGTACTGGCTGGCTATACTGGCGACCTTACGCTGGACTTCTACCGCGGCGGCCTGCGCCTGCGCTTCGAGCATGGCCGCTTTGTTGTGGCCGAGCAGTGGCACGCGCAGGTCTGGGGCAACCAGGGCGCGGCCGGCTTCCCGCCGCTGGTCTTCCTACAACTCCTGTTCGGCCATCACAGCCTCAGCGAGTTGCGCCGCGCCTTTCCGGATGTCTGGGCGGAGGACGAGGCCAAACCGCTGGTGGAAGCCCTCTTTCCACCCCAGCCGTCGTGGGTCCGCCCGTTGAGCTGATTCGCGGAAGCGTATCTCACTGACACTCTCCTGAAAATAGCCCGCTGCGCTGTTCGCCGTGGCGCGGCGCCAATTTTCATTTCCCGGCGCGGGCCGCAGGCACAGGGGACACTGTTGGCGAATTGGTGCAAGTGGCGGGTGCCTGTTTGTAGTGCGCGCTGTAGGGGCGCACGGCCGTGCGCCCCTACAGCGCGCACGACGAACTGCTCGCCCTCCCTGGAGACGATTTCGCCAACAGGATCTCTCACTTTCTGTAAAAGTGGCGCGTATGCTCCACTTTTACAGAAAGGCGAACACATCATCTGATTCGCGAGTATCACCCGCCGAGCGCCAACTGGAGGCCACCTGAATGATCCAACAGTCCTACACCCCACCGGCGAACGGCTTTCGGACCTTTGTGATCGTCTGGCTGACCCAGTCGCTCTCGTACATGGGCAGCGCGATCACATTCTTCTCCGTCACGATTTGGCTCACGACCTCGGTCTATCCCCTGGAATCGCAAAAGCCCGAGCTGGCTCGCGCCCTCTCGGCGATGGCCCTGGCTTTTGCGATTCCGACCGTCTTTGCCGCACCCATCGCCGGCTCGTGGGTGGACCGGCACGATCGCAAGCGCACCATGATGATTGCCGACCTGCTCAGCGGCGGGATCACCGGCCTGATGCTCACCCTGATCCTGCGGGGGCAACTCGGCGTGCCGGTCCTGGTCGCCTGTGTGACCGGACTGGCGATCGTGGCGACATTCCATAGCGCCGGGTTTGACACTTCGTACGCGATGCTCGTTCCCGAGGAGCAACTGCCGCGTGCGAACGGCATGATGCAGACCATCTACTCCCTCTCGAGTGTCCTGGCGCCCGGACTGGCCGCGACGATTCTGGCTTTCCCGCAGTTGGTCCGTGACAGCGGCGTGACCGGGGTAGTCGCAAGCGTCGGGCACCTGAGCAATGGAATGGCGCTCTCCCTCAGCCTCGACGCATTGACCTTCCTGCTCAGCGCCACGGTCCTCGCGTTCCTCTTCATCCCCTCGCCGCAGCCGCCACCCCGCGAGACATCGAAGGCGAAAGGCTCGCTCTGGGCCGATGTGAAGTTTGGAGCCAGCTTCATCTGGGCTCGCCGGCCGCTGCTGTGGTTGTTATTCTCATTCACGATTGCCAATTTCACCGGCGGGATGCTCGGGGTCCTCGAGCCGCTGATCGTCAAGTTCACCCTCGCGGATAACTGGGCTTCGTTGGGGCTGACGCTCGAAGCAACCCTGGCGCTCATTGCCACCGCCGGGAGCATCGGCGGCATCGTCGGCGGTGTACTGGTGACGGCGTGGGGCGGTCTCAAGAATCGCAGGGCGCGAGGGGTGATCTGGGCGATGCTGGTGAGTGGCCTTGCCGAGATCGTGTTCGGCCTCTCTCCCCTGGTCTATCTCACCGCGGCGATGGTCTTGCTGTGGAACGCGATGGTTCCGGTGATGAACTCGCATTCCCAGACCATCTGGCAGTCGCAGACACCGCGCGAGATGCAGGGCCGGGTCTTCTCGGTGCGGCGGCTGATCGCTCAATTCACCTGGCCGCTCAGCTCGGCCATGGCGGGCATCCTCGGCGGGCTCTTCGATGTGGGCGCTGTGCTCGTGGTACTGGGGAGCATGATGGCTGCCTGGTGCCTGGTGATGATCCTGTGGAACCGCACACTCATGACCGTGGGTGATTCGCCGCTGGCACCATCGCCGACGATCGCGTGAGCCCGGCATGCTGATTGCTGTTCGTCACGCAGCCCACCCTGCGGTACAATAGCCGGAGAATGGCGCCATCCTCCGGCGGGAGGGCCATCGTGGCGCCAGGAAGATCTCTGCCCCTGTCGCCGAAGGCCCATTCGGAAGGAGCGCACGCATGAGCTTCGAACAGTGGAAAAGCGCACCCATCAACACCCTCTTCCTCCTCGATGGCTCGCCCGATGGCGTGCTCGCCTGGGAGGATGGGTCGGCACTCCTGGCCTTCCAGCGCAAACCGCGCATCACCACGGTCAGCATTGCCGCCCGCAACGTGGGCGCTCTGGCCGATCTGCTCGAGGCGGCCATGCGGGAGCCCCCCTTCCCCCCGCCCTGGGACCTGCGAATCGGCCAGCCCGATATCCGAGCGATCCGGCGCCTGGCCGAACCGCTTGGCTGGGAGGCGGCCCAGCACTACGTGGCGCTCCTCCGCTCGGAGCTCACGCGGCTTCCCACGCCACGCCCCGTCGTCCGGCCAGCCACCTCGGAAGAGGCCGAGTCGCTCATTGCCCTCGACACGGCCACTCGCGCGGGCGAGTTCCGCACGCTGCCCACTTCAGACGAGGTCAGCACCTGGTTGGCTGAGGACCAGGTCTTCGTCACCGAGGACGACGAGGGCTTGACCGGTTTCGTCGTCACCTGGTGCTACCCGCGCGACGTCCGCGATCACCAATTCATCGCCGCCCTCGCGGTGACCGAGCGGGCCCGCGACAGCGACGTTGGGCGCTCGCTGCTGCTGACCGCGCTCCACTGGGGGCGCGAGACCGGGGCTCGAAAAGCCCTCGCCTGGGTCGAGAAGAACGATCTGGAGAGCCGCCGGCTGTACGAAGCTCTGGGTTTCGAAGCGTACGGAGACGAGGAATTGCACCTCTTGTGGAGCGGACGCCTGCGCACCCCCGCCCCCGCCGAGCGCGACCCCGGCCGGGCGACCGCCGCACCGGCACCGTGCCCACCCTGGAAGCGCCGGTGACGGTCATCGAGCGCGAAGCACGCCGCCGCCCGGAGGCCAGCCGCGAGCGAGGCGAGCGCCGCGAAGGGCGCCCTCGCAACAAACGCGGGGAGGGCGCCGCCGGTTCCAAACGTCGGCCAGCCCGGCAAGGCGAGCGAGGCAAACCGGCCCGACCCGGCAAATCGAAAGACAAGTCCCGCCGCGAGAAGCGAAGCCGATGACCGGAGGTTGAAGATGGCGTATCTCACTTTCTGTAAAAGTGGCACGTACGCGCCACGTTTACAGAAACATGAAGATTCTCTCCTGAAAATAGCCCGCAGCGCTGTTCGCCGTGGCGCGGCGCCAATTTTTATTTCCCGGCGCGGGCCGCAGGCACAGGGGACACTGTTGGCGAATTGGTGCAAGTGGCGGGTGCCTGTTTGTAGTGCGCGCTTCAGCGCGCTGTTGCACGTTTCCAATTGAACCTGACCATCGCTGTCCGGAGCCGGGCGAGGAGCCGGGCGATTGAAATCGCGGCTGGGGCCTCCGGCCGGGCGGGCCCCTCCGGGCACGCGGTGTATCAGCGTAGATTGGAACAGCGCAAGAGCGACTTAAGAACGATTGCACTTGTGCCCGAACGTCTCTCATCCAGTCGGCTTCAGCCGACTTTGGCTATCAGCCCTGGAATTCATTCCTGGGCGCCCGGGCGGTTGCTCCGGGCATACGCACGGTGTGTCAGATTCATTTGGAAAAGGGCAACAGCGCGCACTCCAAACCGGCGCCCGCGACGTGTACCAATTCGCCACCAGTGACCCCACTGCCTGTGGCCGGCGCCGAGGAATGAAAATGGCTACGTTGCTGGCACGAGGCCGCCAACAGTCGAGGTCGGTTGATGATCGTGCCGAGAGCCGGACAACAGTGTGACCCGGGTGTCGGGAGGCACGCCCACTTGTTGCGCCCCATCGTGGGCAGCACGCAGGAGAGTATCTGAAACAAGCAGACACCCCCGTTGGCGACCGCGGTGATTGGAGGGTGAGCGGAGGTGCAACCATGCAAGTGATCTGTCGGTGCTGCTGGGGGCTGGACATCCATAAGAAGTTCGTTGTGGCCTGTCTGCTGATTACCCGCAACCAAGGTGTCGTCCAGAAGGAGGTGCGGACGTTCGGGACGATGACCGAGGAGTTGCTGGCGATGAGCGATTGGCTGGCAGCGGCAGGCTGTACGCAGGTGGCCATGGAAAGCACCAGTTTCTATTGGCGCCCGGTGTACAATCTGTTGGAGGGGCAGTTTGAATTGCTGGTGGTCAACGCCTACCACATCAAGGCCGTGCCTGGGCGCAAGACTGATGTCAAGGATGCGGAGTGGATCGCCGACTTGTTGCGGCATGGCTTGTTGCGGGCCAGTTACATTCCCTCGGCCTCCCAGCGCCACCTGCGCGACCTCACGCGCACGCGGCGCCACCTCGTCGAGGAACGCGCGCGGGTCATCAACCGCATGCAGGCGGTCTTGGAGGAGGCCACCATCAAGCTGGCCGCGGTCGTCACCGACATCCGCGGTGTTTCGGCTCGTGCGATTCTGGAAGCCCTCATCGGTGGCGAAGCTGACCCAACTGTCTTGGCAGAGTTGGCACGCGGTCGGCTGCGCACCAAGCGTGAGCTGTTGGCCCAGGCGGTGGTTGGCCGCTTCAGCGCGCATCACGCCTTCCTTATCGGTGAGCACCTCAGTCATCTTGACTATCTCGATGAGAGCGTCGAGCGCATCGGCGCCGAAATCCAGCAGCGTTGTCAAGAGGATCAGGAGGCGATCGAGCTGCTTGATACGGTCCCCGGCATCAGTCAGCGAGCGGCTGAAGAGCTCATTGCCGAGATCGGGACCGATAGATCGGTCTTCCCGAGTGCCAAACACCTGGCCTCCTGGGTCGGCATCTGTCCCGGCAACAAAGAGCGCGGTGGGCGCCGGCTGAGTGGCAAGACTCGCACGGGCAATGTTCACTTGCGACAGGTCTTGATTGAAATCGCGCCTGTCGCTTCCAAGACCAAAGACACCTATCTCGCCGCCCAGTACCGTCGCATCGCCGCTCGACGCGGGAAGAAGCGCGCCCTCGTCGCGCTCGCACACACGATCCTCGTGATCCTCTACTATATCCTCAAGCGTCGTCAACCCTACCAAGAACTCGGCGGTGACTCTTTCGACCAGCGTGAGCGCCAGCGTCTCGAGAAACGTTTGCTTCGAAGGCTTGGGCTACAGCGTCACCCTTCAGCCCCTTGCGCCCGACACCCAGCTCGCCACCTGACCTCCGCCATTTTCAGGAGAGGATCATATGAATACATCATCAGGTTGAAGGTCAAGAGCGGCGGCTGTGTGTGCCGGTCGCCGATAGTTGCCGTACCGGCGACTCAGAGTATTATGGTATCATCCGACACGGGCCTCGGGCGACAGGTTTCAGAGGTTGGCTGCTCGATTCAGCAACTGCCCCGGACCCTGGTCCTGGCAAGAGAGCGCTTCATGATTCGCCTTTACATCCTCCTGCTCCTCACCATGCTGGCCACTTTCCACCCGATGCCAGCATCTGTCCAGGCCGCGGCCGCGCGACCGGCCATCACCCACAACATCGCCGTCCCGGCCCAACAGGGCGAGCCAACCGGCAAAATGGGCCACACCCCCTGGGAAGGCACCAACTGGGGCTTGTTCGCCGCGTTCGCCTACAGCGCGATCGCTCTCGGCACCGCCATCGTCATTCTGAGCGTGATCTTCTCCTGGCCCCACCGCAGGCGCTAGCGCACCGGCCAAGCCATCTCACAGGGGGTGGGAGAGAAGACTTCCGAAGTCTTGTTCACAGCCGGTCCCCGCCTCGATCACTCCCGTCGGAGCGCGCGTTGGGCCAGCCCGATCCCCACCAGACGTCGGAAGTCTGGCGCCTTGACCAGCGCTCTAGCGGGGGCGCAAAGAGCAGGTCAATTTTCAAGTCTCCGCCCGACTCCCTGCCACCTGCTGCTTGCTCCCTATTCACATCGCGAGACTGGGCGCCCGCCCCCATCCTTGCTACAATACAAGCGATGGCCGATCAGTTGCCCGTCTTCATCTACGGCACGCTGCTCCGCGGCGAGCCGTATCATGATCGCCTCGCCGCGGTTGCCGCCGAGATTCAGGACGCTGTGATGCCCGGGGCTGTGCTTCACAATCTCGGCCCATTCCCCATGTTACGTCCCGGGACCGGCCGGGTGGTGGGCGAGTTGGTGTGGCTTCATTCTGAAGTGGATGAGATGGCCCTGGCCGAGCTCGATACGATTGAGGGTGTGCGCCGCGCCCTCTATCACCGCGAGCGACGTCCCGTTCTGCTTACCGGCTGCGGCCCGCTCCTTGAAGCCTGGGTCTACGTCGGCAGTGAGGCCATCGCGGAACAGTACCCCGTCATCCCGAATGGCGATTGGCGGCAGCGGTGACCTGGCGGATAATATGGAAGCCTCTCCCACGCGTCTGCGGAGTTCCCTCAGTTCCTTGAATTCCCCCCCTCACGAGGTCTGCGCCCCCGGCTGCAACCTGGTGGAACCGGTACCTCATGTGATACGATCAAGACCCCATCCGCGCCAGATTTCACGGTCGATGTTCCATGCCTGATCCCCGGCCAACTTCCAGCGCTGATCGCCAGGCCGCGCTCGCCTTCCTGAGACGCGATCCTTTCGGCAATGCAGCCCTCATCGCCCACCTCTTGCACACTCGCCCGCTAGACCTGGCGGTCACACACGGGCCGGATGGCGCCATCACCGGCGTTCTCCTGATCGAGCCGCTCCTCGAGAGCGCCGGCAGCAATCACCTCGTCCGTCTGGATGCGATTGATGTCGCCGTGTTGCCGGCCCTGCTCGCCCGGCTTGATCAGGAGAAACAGGTTCGCCTTGAGGCTCATCGTCCGTGGGCACGAGAGTACTTTTTTCGCGCGACGGGCTGGCGTTCAACCGGCGTCAGCCTCTACACCTTTGGACTCCATCCCTCTGTACCCTTACCCTCCCCCGATCCCGGCCTGGTGCGACTCACCAACCAGCACGTTGGCGCTCTGGGAACCCACCCGCTCGGCTGGGCGCCCTCAACGCTCCGGACCTACTTGCGCGAGGGGCGCCGGGCCGTCGCCATTGAGCGCGACGGCCAGTTGGTCGCCCGCGCCGTGACCGGCCTCCCCACCGCTCAGACCGAAGAGATTACGTCCGTTTACACGGCCCCGGCCTTACGAGGCCAGGGCCTCGGCAAGGCCATCGCGGCGGCTCTCGCTGCCGACATCCGTACATGGGGTCGGATCCCGCTCTACGTGACGACCGCCGATAACGAAGCCTCGCAGCGCGTCGCGCGCGGGCTCGGCTTCCGCCTCCTCACGACCGCGCATGTCTACGAGCGCGAGGCCCGCAACTGAGGGTGTGTCGGCACATCGAGAAGCAGGCATTCCATCCCGGCTTGGAGATGCTTTTACGGGAAAACGTGACACTGTTGGCGAATTGGTACAAGTCGTAGGCGCCGGTTGGTAGTGCGCGCTTCAGCGCGCTGAAGCGCGCACTACGAGCCCTTCGTCCGCCCTGGAAGCGACTTCGTCAACAGTATCAAATGTTTCTGCACCGGAGATCCTGGAAATCATTGGAGAGGATGGCTGGCGAGAATAGAATGACATCTGAGAGCGTCAAAGTACAATTCGCCTGCACGAACTGTACTTTGACGCCATCTGCAAGAGGGAGTAACAGGCTGTCAGCAGCCCAGCGTAGCCATCTTCTTCGTGAGGGACCAGGCGCGGATAGAGAACATTGCCCGCTCCCTCGCCCCTCAAACCGAGCTTCTGCAGAGGAGCCACCTGACGGCCGAACGATACCACGGTCACTTTGCATCACGCCCACAAATCATCTTCGTCATCGGAGTGAAGAGCGTTCTCTTCCAGAAACGCTCGAATCTCCTCCTGGAAGGTATGTTCTTGATGGTACTCCCGCTGGTTGTGAATGAAGGCGCGCACCTCCTCCACAGACCAGGGGCTGATGCTCTCGGCAAAGTATTCCTCTTGCCAGGCAAACGTCTCGCGGCCCGGAATATGCTTACCAACCCACCGCGCCGAGCTCATTTTGAGCACTTTCACCGCTTCGTCGAGTGAGAGGGTAGGCGGCAGCGCCACGAGAAGATGGAGATGGTCATTCCCGCCGGCGCTGCAGAGCAGGGCGCCATCATTGTTGACCATCACATCGTTCATGAAGATGCCGAGCTCGAAATCCCACTCCTCATCAAGCCAGGGCTGCTGGCCGGCCGTGCTCCAGATCAGGTGAACGTACAGCTCGACCCGCTCGGTATCCTCAAAAATATCGAACTCGCCAACGTCGTCAGAGTCGTCAAACATGATTCCTCCGATCGTGTGCGGTACACACGAGGTGCAAAAGGAGCTCTGACTTCGGCAACCGTCGCTCCATGGATGAGACAGGAGCATGCTCATCCTACGATGAGCTGCGCCACCGGCACCGGAGCCAGAGAAAGAGGTGAGCCCGGCACTTATACCCTTCCACCCTGCGGGTCCCCCCGCGGGGGAACCCCTCAGGGCTTGCCCCCTTCCGTCTACGTACCGATGAGGGTGCCCCCGACGGGGGAACCTGCCACCTGTCAATCTTCAACATCCCGGAGGCCCCATGCCCGATGATCTGCGCCACGTCGTCGACGACCCCGAGCAACTGCGCGCCAAAGCCAGCTGGATCTACGAGACCCTCAACGCCGCCTTCCGTGAGCGGGCGTGGCACCCGCGCCTGCCGCCGCTCGACGAGCTCCTCCAGACAATCCTCTCCCACCGAACCACCGACGTCCAATCGGGCACCGGCTACCTGAAGCTCATTGAGACCTACCCAACCTGGGCTGATATGGCCGCGGCCACGCCCGAGGAGGTCGCTCGCCTCATCCCGATGGTCCAATGGCCCGAGTCTAAAGCCCACACGATGCTGGGCATCCTGCGCGCCGTCCACCAGCGCGCCGGCGCCTATACCCTCGACTTCCTGGAAACGATGAGCACCGAGGAGGCGCTGGCCTGGCTCACCTCACTTCGGGGGGTCGGGCCGAAGACTGCCTCGCTGGTGCTCCTCTTCTCACTCGGCCGGCCGCTCCTCCCGGTAGACAGCCACATCCACCGGGTCTCGCGGCGCACCGGCCTGGTCCCCGCCACCGCCAACGCCGATGCGACCCACGATCTCCTCCTGGCGATCCTGCCACACGACCGCCACGTCCTCTACAACGTCCATCTCAACATGCTCAACCACGGCCGCTTCATCTGTGTCTACCGCACCCCCAAATGTTGGATCTGCCCGCTGGCCGAAGTCTGTGATTACTACGCAGATGTCTACCTGCCGAACGCCAAACGGAAAACGGAACGCTCCAAGTGAAGTTCGCCTTGCGGTCAGGCGCGACGCTCTTCGGAAAGTGCATCGAACCTCCGGCCCGGGCCGCGCACCGTATTCCAATAGGAGCGTTCACACGTTCCTCCTTTAGGCGCGGAAGCCCACCCGCTTCCACTCTGTGGGGGGTGCGCCCAAGTGGGAGCGTCTTGCCTGGGTGCATCCCTCAGGGCGAGCCGTGGATAACTGACGTTTCATTACTTCGCTCGCCACCGTTCACGAGCGGCCGGGCGCCGCGTTCTCGGGCCGGGCCAGTGGGCTGACCTCGGCCGGCGGTGGCGCTATCGCCGTCTCGGGGAAACGCACGGTCGTGCGATAGCGGTTGGTGATCGGGAGGCGCCGGTCCTTGCCAAAGGCGCGGGTGGTGATTTTGATACCGGGCGGGGCCTGGCGGCGCTTGAACTCGTTGGTGTCCACCATCCGAATCACGCGCTCGACTGTCTCCGGGTCGAAACCCGCCGCGACGATCTGCTCGCCGCTAAAATCCTCCTCGACGTACATCTGGAGGACCGGATCGAGAACCGGGTACGGTGGCAGAGTGTCGACATCTTTCTGGCCGGGGCGCAGTTCGGCCGAGGGCGCCTTGGTGATGCTGGACTCGGGGATCACCTCCCCATCGCGATTCCGCCAGCGTGCCAGTTCATAGACGAGCGTCTTGAAAACATCCTTGATGACGGCGAAGCCGCCGGCCATGTCGCCGTAAAGGGTCGCGTAGCCCACGGCATTCTCGCTCTTGTTGCCGGTCGTCAACACCAACCAACCGAATTTGTTGGAGAGCGACATCAGGTACATGCCGCGGACACGCGCCTGGAGATTCTCCTCAGCAACACCAAACGGGGTATCGGCGAAAGGCGCATCGGGCGGCCCGTTCAACGCGTCCAGAAAAGCCTGGAAAGGTCGCTCGATGGGGATGGTGATGAGCGCGATTCCCAGGTTCTCAGCAAGTTTCTCGGCGTCGCTCTTGGAGCCCTCCGAGGAGAAACGCGACAGCATACTGACGCCGATCACGTTCTCAGACCCAAGCGCGTCAGTGGCGATCGTCGCGGTCAGCGCGCTGTCGATGCCACCGCTCAGGCCGAGGACGGCCTTTTTGAAGCTATTCTTTCGCACGTAGTCGCGGGTGCCCAGCACCAGTGCCTGGTAGACCTCCTCGACTGGGCCCGGCACCGGCGCGATGGTGGGCTCCACCGCTGCCCGCTCGCTGTCGTGCCGCTGGTGCAGAGTCGCCCCCGCGATGCGGGGCACACTCTCGCCGATGCCGGTTAACGCCGCCATCGCGGCTCGCTCTTTACGGGAGCGTGGATCGTGCAATCGCTCGCGAAAGACATCGTCGAGGTTGAGATCCACCAGCAGGAGCGCCTCCTCGAACGCCGGCCCCCGGGCCAACAGGCTCCCATCCGGCCCGAAGACCAGGCTCCAGCCGTCGAAGACCAGCTCATCCTGGCCACCTACCAGGTTACAGTACGCCACTATCGCCACGTTGTCGGCGGCGCGGGTCGCCAGCATCCGCTCCCGCGCCTGTCCTTTCCCGCGGTGGTAGGGTGAGGCCGAGACATTGAGCAGCAGTTCAGCCCCTGAGAGGGCCTGTGATTGCGCGGGGCCGGCCGGGTACCAGATATCCTCGCAGATGTTCACCCCGACAATGTCACCCGCGAAATCGAAGAGGGGGCTACTCTGGCCGGCCGCGAAGTACCGGTTCTCGTCGAAAACGCCGTAGTTTGGCAGAAAGTGCTTGCGGTAGACGCCCAGCACCGCGCCGTCCTGAAGCACCGCGGCGGCGTTGTAGAGATCGTAGTCATCCGCAGCCGGATAGCCCACGATCACGACCAGGCCACGCGCGGCGCGCGCAACGTCTTCCAACGCGTGCCGGTTCGCCTCGATGAAGTCGGGCTTCAGCAGAAGGTCCTCGGGTGGGTACCCCGAGAGCGCCAACTCCGGCAAGATCACGATATCGGCCCCACGAGCTCGTGCCCGCTCAATTGCATCCAGAATCTTCCGCGTGTTACCGGCCACATTACCGACAGTACAATTGATCTGTCCCAAGGCCAGGCGAATCGGCCGCATAGCTCACTCCCCCGTCATAGTCAGGTAGGTTCGTGTGAAGTCTACACTTCGCCACACGGGCGGTCAACTCAACGCCGATAGCGTGAGAGCGCTACTCTCAGCCCTTCGATTGATCTGATCCTCAGCCGGCTGTGAAACGCGATGGCCCCGCAGACACGTCGCGCTGACCCTGTAGAGACGGCCAGGCGGGCCGTCTCCCGCCAAAGACAGTACCGTCGGGTGCCGCTCCTCTCAAACCTGAGACGATCCACCGAGGCGCGCCACCAGGCGTTGCGACAGAATGACTTGCAGCTGTTGCTACCTATCGATCTATTGCACTGTTCCAAATAAATCCGACCCCCCGCGTCGGCGGACACCCTGAGGGGCGAACCCCGGCGCGACCGTCTCGCTGGGTGGACCCCGCGGGGTCGGCCGACGCCCGGCCGCAGGCCCCCAGCCGCGGTTTTAACCGCTGGGCTCCGCGTCGGCGAAGGCCGACGCCCGGCCGCAGGCCCCCAGCCGCGGTTTTAACCGCTGGGCTCCGCGTCGGCGGACACCCTGAGGGGCGAACCCCGGCGCGACCGTCTCGCTGGGTGGACCCCGCGGGGTCGGCCGACGCCCGGCCGCCGGCCCCCAGCCGCGGTTTTAACCGCTGGGCTCCGCGTCGGCGGACACCCTGAGGGGCGAACCCCGGCGCGACCGTCTCGCTGGGTGGACCCCGCGGGGTCGGCCGACGCCCGGCCAGCGGCCCCCAGCCGCGGTTTCAACCGCCCGGCTCGTGTTCTTCGCAGCGTCGGCGCCGGCCGACGCCCGGCCGCAGGCCCCCAGCCGCGGTTTCAACCGCCCGGCTCCGGACAGCGATGGTCAGGGTAAAGTGGAAACTTGCAACAGATCGTTGCCCGCCTCTTTGTATACACAATCCCGTACCGCAGCTGTGCTACAACCGCCATCCAGGCCCCAGCCGATGACTGCCGGCGGCTGACTACGAGGTCGATGCGCCGCGGACCGCGGTGCGTGGTCGGCGGTCAGTTGTTGGGACGCGACAGCGCCTCGGACCCACCTTGTGGCCGGCCAGGTGCGACGCACCTTTGTCGTGGTCTCGGCGCCGGCGGAAGGCCGCTTGACACCCCGGCATGCGCCCTCCGAAGGGCTCTGGTGCGTCGCACCTGGATAATTGAGCAGCCCCGGTGGCCGGCGGCAGGCGAGCTGGCGCCATATGCCCGTTGGAGTATAATCCTCCTCGATCTCACTCTGATCGCGGGCGCGAGAACCGCGCTCGCCTTCCACTGACCCACCATAGGCTATGGACTAGCGATCGTGCCGCCTCGAAGCCGTGAATCCCTTATCATCTTAGGGCTGGGCATCATCACACTGGCGATGGCCCTCTGCACGTTAAGCATCGGCCTGGTAGTTTCACTCAGTTTGGACCGCAGCGCGCGTGCCTTCGTTCCGCCGACGGTCCGTGCGCTCGAAGGCACCCCTGCACCCACCCGCCCACCCGAAGCGCAGCGCGACCTGACCCCGGTGGGGCCGCCTCCGGTGACGCGCACGCCGGTTCCCACGACCACCGCACCCTCAGTGGAATTCGAGGGACCGGCCGAGACCTTCCCAACCGGATTCCCCCAGGCAACCGCGACTCAACCACCGCCTACTTTTCCGCCGACCATCCCGGAGGCGTCGCCGACCAGCACTGTCCCGGCCCTGACCTCGACTGTCCCGCAGCCAATCCCCACCCACTCGCCCACGGCCACGTCGGCCGCTGGCGTCCCGCCGTCGCCGACCCCGACTGTCGCGGGCGCCTATCCCGGTGTCAGCCCGACCGCCACGACGGGAGGCTATCCGGAACCACCCACATCAACACCCTACCCGTAGCCAGCCATGCTAACGAAACCGCTCGCCGTTTCGATCTGGAGCTTCCACGATTCTATCTTTGCCGGGCGCCTCACCGCGGTCGACGCCCTGACGCTGGCCGCCGGCATGGGCTTCACCTCGGTCGAGTTCAACGATCTCTTCGCCACCGCGCCCCGGCCACCGCTCTGGTTGCGGGCGGCGCGCCGGGTCCACCGCTTCGTCGAGCGCCATCTGCCCCGGCGCCTGCCTGCCCCAGGCGTCGTGCAGCGTCCCCGCCACTATCAGCCCGCCCTGGTCGAGCAGATCACCCGCGCCGCCGAGCAGGCTGGAGTCCGCTTCGCCAGCTGGACGCTCGACTCCAACCTGACTGCAACCGGCCAGGGATTGTCGGCACAGCGCCGCTACTGGCAACGTGGCCTGGAGACGGCCGGCGCGCTCGGGGCGGAGGTCATGCGCATCACCACAGGCGGACCAATGGCGGGCCGCGCGGCCCACATCGATGCGGCCCTGGCGCAGAGCGCCAACGCCCTCACGGAGCTCACCAACCTCGCCGAGCGTGCCGGCCTGATCGTCGCCGTCGAGAACCACTGGGGCCTCAGTGCCGATCCGGCACGGTTAGCCGAGCTGATCCAGCGCGTGGAAGCCCCCCGCGAGCGCCTCGGCGTCTGCCTGGACTTCGGTAACTTTCCTGCGGGCACCCAACTGGCGGGTATCCAGCTTCTGGCCCCCCTGGCGATCCACGTTCACGCCAAGAGCTACAGCTTCGGTCCCGACGGCGAGGAGCAGCGCCTGCCCTACGGTCCCATCCTGCGGACCCTGGCGGCGGCCGGCTACCGCGGCTGGTTGGTCGTCGAATTCGAAGGGGACGGCGACCCCGAGGTCGGCGTCCGGGCCACCCGCGCGCTGATCGAGCGGCACTGTCTGGACGGCCCGCCGGCGGCACATGAGGTGACTCGCCCCAGGCGCCCATAGCAAGGTACGAGCCCGCAACAACGAAGAACGAAGGCTCGATTGCTGGCCATCAACAGCGAGCGACCTCCCAGATTGCCAGGCAGGCGAATGGAGCAGCTCCATTCGCCTGCCTGGCTTGCCCCGCTTCAATCTGCATGCCATCTCCGCTCCCTTTCCATCAGTTCTCCATAGTCAGCCGCTATATTTAAAGTGACGGTACGAAACATACAGTCTGATCACAGTGATCGGACAGGACCGAGAAAAAGGAGAGGCAGTATGAACACTCGGAAATGGATGCTCGTGGCAAGTGTCGCAGTGGCCATCGTGGCGCTCCTGATCCTGGTGCCGGCGGCGCTGGCGCAGGGCCCGGGCACGGGGAATGGCCCCGGTGATGGCGCCGGCCCGGTCGTTGGTGGCGGCTTCGGCCCAGGCTCCGGCATGGGGCCCGGAAATGGAACTGGCCCGATCAATGGCGGCAGGGGCGGTCGCCTGGGCGGCTACGCCAACTCATTGATCGCCGTAGCGGCTGACACGCTGGGAATGGACCGAACCGAACTGGTCGCCGAGTTGCAGAGCGACAAGACCATCGCCCAGGTCGCCGCCGAGCACAATGTATCCGTCGAAACGATCGTGGACGCCTTCGTGGCACCCCGCGAGGAGCGACTGGCCGACCTGGTTGCCAACGGGCAGATCACCCAGGAGCAGGCCGACAGCGTGCTGGCGACGATGAAAGCCAACGTGACTGCGCGGCTGAGCCAGCCCTGGTCGCCCAAGGGCATTGGCCCAGGCACCGGTTTCGTCGATGGCAACGGCGACGGCGTCTGCGATGACGCGAGCAGCGGTGGCCCAGTCGGGCACCAGGGACGCTGGGGCCGGTAACACCAGAGCCGGTAAGCCCCCAAGCAAACGCACCAAACTCTCACCCCGATGCCGGCTCGTCTGAGCCGGCATCGGCTGTTACGCTGAGTTCAGTACGCTTCTGTGGTACTATTGATCCACAGGTGGACTGAGATGTGCGGTGTTGACTGGAGAGCGCCATGACGCAGCGAATCCTTGTCGTCGATGACGACAAGCAGATTGTCAGGTTGGTCCGCTCCTACCTGGAGCAGGCCGGCTACCAGGTGTTGACCGCCCACGACGGCGACGCAGCTCTGCACGCCATCCGGCGTGAGCGGCCGGACCTGGTGGTCCTCGACCTGATGCTTCCCAACCGCGATGGCTGGGAGATCACCCGCATCGTGCGCGGCGACGAACACTTTGCCAGCCTCCCCATCATCATGCTTACCGCTCGCATCGAAGACACAGACAAGATTATCGGGCTGGAGCTGGGCGCGGACGACTACGTCACCAAGCCGTTCAACCCGCGCGAGGTCGTTGCCCGAGTTCGGGCTCTCCTGCGGCGGACGGCCGGCGGCCCCACCCAGTCCTACGTGCTCCAGGTTGGCAGCCTGCTCATGGATCTGGACCGCCACGAGGTCATGCTGAACGGTCGCCCCCTCGACCTCACCCCGACTGAATTCGACTTGCTGAAAGTGCTGATGGAGAACCCCGGCCATGCCTTCACCCGGCTGGAGCTCATCGAAAAGGGGTTAGGCTACGCCTACGCGGGGCTGGAGCGCACCGTTGACAGCCACATCAAAAACCTGCGCAAGAAGGTCGAGTCCGACCCGAGCAATCCAACCACAATTCAGACGGTGTACGGCGTCGGCTACCGCCTGCAGGCTGACGCGTGAACAAGCAGGGGATATTTCTACCGAGGGTAGACTATGAACAAGCTGTGGGTGCGGCTGGCGCTGGCCTTTGGAGTAGTGACCATTGCCGGGGTCCTTGTTGTCGCTTTGCTCGCGAACCGGCAGGTCAGCACCCAGTTTCGTCGCTTCGTGGCCCAGAACCAGATCATCAACTCAAATCTCGTGACTAACCTGGCTGAGTTCTATGCTCAAAATGGTGGTTGGACCGGCGTGGAGATCATGTTCCGCACCGGTCGCGGTCCGGGAATCATAGGCACCGGGCGAGGGATGCGGCGTGGGGCGCCGGCGGTCCTCCTGGCCGATGCCGGCGGGCGCGTGGTGTACGACGAATCGGGGGGGCAGTTGGGGATCCGGCTGAGCCGCCAGGAGTTGGCGGTGTCCATCCCCGTCCAGTGGGAAAACCGGACGGTCGGCTACCTGCTGGTCAGCCTGCCGGGGCGAGCCGACCTGGCGCCTGACGCCCAACTCTTCTTGGCCCAGATCAACCAGACCTTACTGCAGGCCGGCCTGATCTCGGGGGTCTGGGGGTGCTGCTGGGGCTCGCCATCGCCCGGGGGGTCTCGGCCCCGCTGCGCCGGCTGGCCATCGCCGCCCGGCGCATCTCGAAAGGCGAACTCGATCAGCGTGTGCCGGTGGGAGGGACCGAGGAGATCGTTGATCTCGCCCAGGCCTTCAACGAGATGGCCGGGAGCCTCCAGCAGGCTGCGCGGCTCCGCCGCAACCTGGTAGCCGACATTGCCCACGAGCTCCGCACACCACTGAGCGTGCTTCAGGGGAACCTCCAGGCCATCCTGGACGACGTCTACCCCCTTGAGAAATCCGAGGTCGCCACGATCTATGATGAGACACTGATTTTAAGCCGGCTGGTCAGCGACCTGCACGAGTTGGCTCAGGCAGAGGCCGGCCAGTTGAGCCTGAACATTCGCCCCGTCGAGAT
Source organism: Ardenticatenaceae bacterium (assembly GCA_027493995.1). Taxonomy (GTDB): domain Bacteria; phylum Chloroflexota; class Anaerolineae; order Ardenticatenales; family Ardenticatenaceae; genus DOUV01. Next base: position 1,661,177 of record JAOSJS010000001.1, read on the forward strand.
CGGGCCGGTTGTCGAGAGGGTCGTGGCACTCTTCGAGGAACCGGCCGCGGAGAAAGGAACGGCTCTCACCCTCGCGCTACCGTCTGATCTGCCCCCCGTCCGGGCAGATCCGGACCGCACCCGGCAGGTGATCTACAACTTGCTGGCGAACGCATTGCGCCACACCCCGGCAGGAAGCCAGGTTGCCATCCAGGTCGAATGGCCCCGCCCATTGGATGAAGCCTCCTCTTCTCACCCACCTGCGATGCGTCAGCGCCCCGCGGCTCTCCGGGTTTCGGTCATCGATACGGGCCCTGGCATTCCGGCCCAGGACCTGCCGCACGTCTTCGACCGTTTCTGGCGCGCCGACCAGGCGCGCGTTCGGGAGAACGGCGGAGCGGGGTTGGGATTGGCCATTGCGAAACAGTTGGTGGAAGCGCAAGGCGGGCAGATCGGTGTCCAGAGCGAGGTGGGTCGAGGGAGTCAGTTCTGGTTCACCCTCCTGGTGGTGGAATGAGCAATCGGAGATCGGGGGTGCGCGGTTCCCGACAGAATGAGTCAGTTACCCACGGCTCGCCCTGCGGGGCGCACCCAGGCAAGACGCTCCCACTTGGGCGCAAGCCCTACGGGGTTCCCCTACCCCGCAGGGTACCCCCAAGCGAGAGCCCCTCAGGGGGACCCACAGGGTGGAAGCGGGTGGGCTTCCGCGCCTAAAGGAGAAACTTGTGAACATTGTCATAGAAACGAGGGACGAACTACACTTGTCAGAGCGGGACAAAGTCTCTACAGATATAAGGCTAACTCACCGGCCAGGGTAGCACTCGCGAGAGCCTGTGATCCCGACCCGCTTGTGGCGAGATGCGTATGATCCGCTCCCTGCGCGCGCAACTCAACACCATCTTCCTCGGCTTCCTGCTGCTCGTCGGCGGCTCGGTCACCGCAACCTTCCTCACAACCCGCACCCAGTCCCACGATGCCGCAGTGATCAACCTTGCCGGTCGCCAACGGATGCTTACGCAGAAGATGACCTGGCTGGCCCTCTCCCAGCCCGACAGCCCCGACCTGGCCGCTTCGATTCAACTCTTCGATACCACGCTTCACACCCTGCGAGCCGGTGGCTCGACCATCGACATCACCGGCCAGCCCATGATGCTGCCGCCAGCGCCCGACCCCACCCTCCGGGCCCAACTTGATGATGTGGCTCGCACCTGGACGTCCTTCCGCTCGCGGCTCGAAGACCTCGGAGCCCGGCCTCCAGCCAGCCCAGCCCGCGCCGGCGCCGCCCAGGCGCTCGAGGCCGAGTCGATCCTTATCCTCACCCAACTCGACTCGGTTGTGAACGCCTTCGAGGCACGCGCTGAAGCCAAGATTCACCTTCTGCAAGCCATTCAGAGCGCCTTCTTCGCCGTGGCGTTGCTGCTGCTCGTCTGGGGCTACTTCGTCGGGCGGCGGCGGATCGTCCGCCCGATCGTGAGTCTCGGTGCCGCTGCCCGGCGAATCGGTGAGGGTGACCTGGCCGGACCGATCCCGGCGCTACCTGATGATGAAGTGGGTGAGTTGAGCCAGGCCCTCAGGACGATGCGAGCCGAAATTGCTGCCGGCCGCGATCTGCTGGAGGCCCGTGTAGACCAGCGCACGCGTGAACTGGCGGCGGCCTTTGAGTTCAGCCAGGAGATTGTCGCCCAGCTCGATCTGGACCACCTCCTGGAGTCCGTCACTGACCGCGCCCGCACCTTGATGCAGGCGCGGACCGCCTCGCTATGTCTCCTGACGCCCGCCGGAGACTATCTGGAGCTGAGCGCCAACAGTGGGCCGAACACCGACCGCCCAGGCCGGCGGCAGCCCGTCCGACGAGGACCCGTGACGCGGGTGGGGGTCGCCGGGCAGACGGTCGTCACCGACGGTGCCTGCGCCCGCTGTGCGGCCCGCCACGCGGACGCCTCCGGCCAACGCGCCGTCGCACCACTCCAGGTCGGCAACCGGACCCTCGGCGCGCTGTGCGCAGTTCGCTGCAAGGGCAGGGCCTTCGACCCGGACGAAACACGCGCCCTCACCCTGCTCGCCAACTCGGCCGCCATTGCCATCGCCAACGCGCGCCTGGCTGAGTCGGGACGTCGTCAGGCCGAAGAAACCGCCGCCCTCGGTGAGCGCGAGCGGCTGGCGGCCGAATTGCACGACCACCTGGCGCAGACCTTGAGCTTCCTGACACTCAAAATCGACCGGGTGGAAGAACTGCTCGCCACCGATCAGGCGGCCGACGTGACGGTCGAACTCAAATGGATGCGATCGGCCGTTGAGACGGCCTACGAGCAGGTGCGCGCAGCGCTCCTCGGCCTCCGGCAGCCGCCGGCCAACTGCGATGATCTGGCCCTAAGGCTTTCGACCTGCGTTAACGAGTTCCGCGAGGCCTCCGGTCACTCCGCGGAGCTAACCATCGCCGACCCGTCGGCGCTCGCACTGCCACACGTTGTCCAAATGCAAGCCTGGCACATTGTCCGCGAGGCCCTCACCAATGCCCGGCGGCACGCGCAAGCCCGGCGGGTGTCCGTACGTGTCGAACGCACGAATGACCAGGCCCGCTTCATGGTGGAAGATGACGGATCCGGGTTCGACCCACGGGCGATCAGGGGAGACAACCACCTCGGTCTGGCGATCATGCGGGCGCGCGCCGAGCGGAGTGGAGGGCATTTGACCATCGACTCCGCACCTGGCAAGGGAACCAGAGTCATCGTTCGTTTTCCGCTCTCCGACTCGAGCCCTCCAACCCTCGCGGTTGAGGCCCGGAATTCCCTCGTTCGTGAGGAGATTGCTCTATGACCTGTGCTCGTATCTTGCTCGCCGATGACCACGATCTCTTCCGTGAGGGATTGACCAGCCTGATCAATGCCCAACCGGAACTGAGCGTAGTCGGCCAGGCTGAGGACGGCCTGGCCGCTCTCAGCCTCGCTCACGAGTTGCGTCCCGACCTGATCGTGATGGATATCCAGATGCCGGTCTGTGATGGACTGGAGGCCACGCGCCTGATCCGGGCCGAGTGGCCCGAGGCGCGCATTGTGATTCTCACCGTGCACGACGAGGACGAGAAACTGTTTGAAGCCATCAAAGCCGGCGCCACCGGCTATTTGCTCAAGAACACCAAGTCGGCCGACTTCCTGCAGGGCGTGCGCCGCGCGCTGGCAGGTGAGGCGGCCCTGCCACCGAAGCTGGCTGCCCGTCTGATCGATGAGTTTGCCCGCCTGGCCAGTCGGCCCGCCCCCAGCCTGACTCCTCCCGATCCTCCCGACCTGACGCCCCGCGAGCGCGAAGTACTCGCTCTCATCGCCACCGGCGCGACCAATAAAGAAATTGCGGCCCAACTCTCCCTCAGCCTGCATACCGTGAAGTGTCACGTCCGCAGCATCCTGAGCAAACTGCAGGCTGCTAACCGGCGGCAGGTGGCGCGGTTGGCGGTGCGGGCCGGGTGGGTGAGCGGCGAGGGACAGTAGACACCAGCCACCCGCGGAAGAATTAGTTCTCCCGACGTGATAGCGACCTCGCAGATCCCTCTTTTTTCACTCCTTGGGAGGCGCGTGGCGGATAGACACGTCCGTCCAACTATCGTACTCTGCTGAATATCGAGAACGCCGTTCTGTGCAAAGGACGTCCTGCCACGCTATGGTCGATCTGGTTCCCGCAGTTGACCGCGCGCTTCGCATCCTGAGTGCTTTCGAGAACGGTCAGGCGGAGTACGGTGTGTCGGAACTCAGCCGCACGCTTGGCCTCAATAAAAGCACCGTCCACAATATTCTCAACACACTCTGCCACCACAACCTCCTCCAGCAGAACCGAACCACGCTTAAGTACCGCCTCGGGCCCCGGTTGGTCCAGTTGGGGTACCTGGCCCGTCAGGGTCTGGATTTGCGTGAGACAGCCCGCCCGTTCCTGACGGAACTGATGCACACCACGGGTGAGACGGCTTTTCTGAGCGTCTTCGAGAGCGGTGGGATCACCATCATCGACAAAGCCGAGCCGCTCGGCGAGATGAAGATCACGGCGTCGATCGGCCAGCGCGTGCCGGTATGCGCGGGCTGCCTGGGCCGGGCCTTTCTGGCCTGGTTGGACGAGGCAGCGACCGATCGCATCCTGGTCTCGCCCGGCCTGCGGCGGTTTACCAACACTTCGATCACCGATCCAGCCGCCTTCAAGGCGAGATTGGCCCTGGTCCGGCAGCGCGGGTACGACGTAGACGAGACTGAGGAGTATCTGGAGGGCGTCTGGGCCGTCTCCGCCCCGATCCGGGATGCCGACGGCCTCGTCGCCGCGCTCACCGTCGTAGGCTTCACCAGCCGGATGGCCCCTGCCGAGAAGAAAGCCACCGTCCATGCCGCGGTGCGGTCTGCCCGGCACATCTCGCAGCTCCTGGGGGCGCACGACCGAGAAGAGAGTTGATCGTTGACTGCTCAAGTCCACAACGACTGAGGCACCTGCCTCTGGCATCCGAAATTCCAATAGCCGAGTAGAAGGAGGCCTGTCATGCCCTACCAAGACCTGCGCCATTTTCTCGCCCGCCTCGAGACCGAAGGCCAACTGGCGCGAATCTGCAAACAGGTGGACTGGAACCAGGAAATCGGCCACGTGGCCAAACTCAACGAGCAGAAGAGTGGCCCGGCTTTGCTATTTGAGAACGTCAAAGACTACCCCGGACAGTCAGTGTTGACGAGCCTGTTGACGACGAAAGAGCGCGTGGCGCTGGCATTGGACATTCCACCTGAGGCCAGCCTCCTGGACATCTCGCGGGCTTGGGTCGAGCGCATTCAGGGTGTCCGCATTCCGCCCAAACTGCTGGAGACTGCCCCTTGCCAGGAAAACGTGGTCACCGGCGACGCAGTCAACCTCTACGATATGGCGGCTCCATGGTATTACCCCAAGGATGGCGGTCGCTACATTGGTACCGCCAGCTTCCTCCTCTCGCGCAACCTGGAGACGGGACGGATCAATCTCGGTACCTACCGGGTGATGATTATTGACGAGAAGACGGCTGGTATCCAGATCATCAAAGCCAAGGACGCCGAGATCGACTTGCGCGGCTATGCAGCGGCGGGGAAGTCCATGCCCGTGGCCCTGGTCATTGGTGCCGACCCCGTGCTCTTCCTGGTCAGCAGCACGCTCTTTCCGCTCACTGATGGCGAATACGATGTGGCCGGCGCGCTGCGCGGCGAGCCAATCGAGGTTGTGGGTGCCACGACGGTGGACCTGCCCATCCCGGCGACCGCCGAAGTCATCATCGAGGGCGAGATCACCCCGGGCGAGACCCTTCCCGAAGGCCCATTTGGTGAGTACACTGGCTACTACTCCGGCAAGGGCGTCGTGCAGCGCGAATTCATCAAGGTCAAAGCAATCACCTACCGCAACAACCCCATTCACTGGGGAACAACCGTCGGCAAACCGGTCACCGATACGCACATGGTCATGGGTATTAACCGGACCGCCTCGCTCTGGAACGACCTGAAACGGATGAAGATCCCTGGTATCAAAGCGGTCTTTAGCCCGCCCGCGTCGGCCGGTCGCTTCCTGGTGATCATCTCCGTCGAGCAGATGTACCCGGCCCACGCGATGCAGGTAGGATTGGCCGCATTTGCCTCGGTCACCGGCAACTACGGGCTCAAGACCGTCATCGTCGTGGACCACGACATTGACCCCGAGAACATGGACCAGGTGATGTACGCGCTGAGTTTCCGCTACCAGCCGGCCCGCGGCACGCAGATCATCAGCCGCGGCCGTTCCACACCGCTCGACCCGTCACTGGAAATCGCCAACCGCGATGTGACCTCGCGCGTCGTCATTGATGCCACCATCCCCTGGGAGTGGAAAGAGAAGCCGATTCCCATCGAGCTCGACCCGGCGATGGAGAAACAGATTCGAGACAACTGGAACGAGTACTTTCCGAACGGATCGGGCTGGTGACAGTGACAAAGGAACGTGAGGCCTGATGGATCAAACGTCGTCCTGGTGCATCACGCCTCATGCTCCACGTCGAGATCACCCTCCTGAGCAGCACGGCAGGCAAGGATGAGAGCGCCAAATCACATTGCCGGATTCATTTTCGATGTTGACGGGTGCGTGGCGCGCGGCAACCACGCCCTGCCCGGCGTGCCGGAAACATTGGCAACCCTGCGGGCGCGCGGCATCCGCTGCGCGTTTCTGACCAACGAGAATCAGCGCACGCGCGCCCAGGTGGTTGCGAAGCTCAACGGCATGGGCATCCCGGCTTGCAGCGACGATGTGCTCACCTCAGCCATCATCGCCGCCGAGGTCACGCGTGAGTTGTACCCCGGTCGCCCCGTGCTGGCCATCGGCGCAGCGGGCCTGGTCGAGGCCCTCCAGACAGTGGGCATGACGCTGCTCGACCGCAAGCACGCGGCCCAGGCCGAGGTAGTGGTGATGGGCAAAGACCCGGAGTTCAACCAGAAGACCCTGGAGTTGGTGTGCCAGGCGATCTGGAACGGGGCCGAGTTCATCGCCACCAACTACGACGCGAAGGTACCGTCGGCCAACGGCTTCGTACCTGCGACGGGGCCGATGATCAAGGCGGTCGCCTATGCTACCGGCAAGGAGCCGCTCATCACCGGCAAACCGTCGCGGTGGGCCGGCGCGATGGCGATGAAGGCGCTGGGCATCGCGCCCGAGCAGGGGGCTGTGGTCGGCGATCAGTTGGAACAAGACATCCGGATGGGTAAAGAGGCCGGTCTCTTCACTATCCTGGTCCTGACTGGCGCCTCAACGGCCGCCGCCGCCGCCGCCGCGCCCGAAGCGCTGCAACCAGACCTCATCGTACCCGACGTCAACAGCCTGCCGGAGTGGCTCGACAGCCTGTAGGGCAAATTCGCAATTTGCCCCACGTCAGACGTCAACAGCCTGCCGGAGTGGCTCGACAGCCCACCGGACAAGTTATCAGTTTGTCTTGCATCTGACGTCAAGAGCCTGGCCCAGTGGCTCGTAAGCTTGTCGGACAAAGTGGCAATTTGCCCGGCGCTGCGCCGGAAGGAGGGAGGGTCTTCACGAGACTCGAATTCACCCGTCGCCCATGTGCCTCCGTGCTGTCACGCCCGAACAGGCAGAGGCCAAACGATTCCGGGCCTTCGGCTCCCAAGAAGGAGGAACAAGGATATGACCAGCAGCAATGGACGCTTCCCGAGCCCGTTTGAAGTTCCGACACCGCCCGGCTGCGAGGGCTGGGAGGAGCTATACCCCTACTACTATTTGTTCAGCCCGGAACGGCGCGAGTTCGAAGAAGGCAAGTTCTGGTTCCAGGACGGCATGCACCACCCCGAGCCGCTCTACCCATTCGACACGATCACGTGCGAGAGCTGGTGGGTGGCCCTTGGCGAGTACAACACGCGCGTCTTCATCGTACCCCCGGCCTTGGGAATCGATCAGCGCGTCCTGAACGGCTACCTCTACATCAGCGCCAACGCCCTGACCGACCCACAGGTCATCGGCGAGCGCGTGCCCCACTTCCTCGAGCGCGCCGGCTACTACTACCAGCACTGGGACGAGCTGTACGAGCAGTGGAAAACGAAGGCCGAGGCGACTATCCGCGAACTGCAATCCGTTCGCGTCCCGGACTTGCCCGAGATGGAGCCAATCTCATCAGTGCACGAAGGTCGGGGCATTACCAGTGCCTACGATCTCCTCGAAGCCTACAACCGGGCCATCGAGAACATGCACAAGATGTGGCACCTCCACTTCGAGTTCCTCAACCTGGGCTACGCCGCGTACCTGACCTACTACGGCTTCTGCAAGCAGGCCTTCCCCGATATTTCCGATCAAACCGTCGCCAAGATGGTCTCGGGCATCGACGTGATCCTCTTCCGGCCGGATGAGGAATTGAAGCGGTTGTCCCGCGCTGCGGTCGAGCTGGGTGTGGCCGATGTCTTCAAGCGAACCGTCCGGCCCGACGAGGTCGTCGCCGAGATGCAGCAGTCGGAGGCCGGGCAGACGTGGCTCGACGAGTTGGAGAAGTCCAAAGATCCCTGGTTCTACTTCTCCACCGGAACGGGCTTCTACCACCTGCATCGTAGCTGGATCGACGACCTGACGGTGCCGTGCGTTTCCATCCGCGGCTACATCGAAAAGATTGAAGCCGGCGAGGAGATCTCCCGACCCTTGAATGCGATCCAGGAGGAGCGCGAGCGGCTCGCCGCCGAGTACACGGCACTGCTCCCGGCGGACGAAGATCGCAAGGCCTTCCAGGAACAGCTTGCGCTGGCTCGTACTGTCTTCCCCTACGTCGAGAACCACAACTTCTACGTGGAACACTGGCACCACACGATCTTCTGGAACAAGATGCGGGAGTTCGGGCGGCTCTTCGTCAAGCACGGCTTCTTCGAAGAAACCGACGACATCTTCTACCTGCACCGCTTCGAGATTAACGAGGCCCTCTACGACCTGATCGCTTCCTGGGGTGTCGGCACGCCCGCGCGAGGGCCAAAGTACTGGCCGGCGAAGGTCGAGAAGCGCAAGGAACTGTTCAAGAAGTTGAGCGAGTGGTCGCCGCCACCTGGCTTAGGTAAGCCCCCCGAGGTGGTCACCGAGCCCTTCACCATCATGCTGTGGGGCATCACGACCGAGAGTATCCAGAACTGGCTGCGACCGCAGGCGCAGGGGGATGGGGAGGGGGCGCAACAACTGAATGGCTTCGCCGGTTCGCCCGGTCTCGTGGAAGGTCCAGCCCGCGTGATCACAAGCGTCGAGCAACTCAAGGATGTCCAGCCCGGCGAGATACTGGTCTGCCCCATCACCACCCCGAGTTGGGCTCCAGCGTTCACTCGCATCAAAGCCGCCGTCACCGACATTGGCGGCATGATGTCACACGCCGCCATCGTCTGCCGCGAGTACGGCGTGCCCGCGGTCGTCGGCACCGGGTTCGGCACCAAGACGGTCAAGACCGGCCAGATGCTGCGCGTGGACGGCACCTCCGGCGTCGTCACCGTCCTGAACTGACAGTACGAGCTACGAATGGGCGCCGGCTGAGACTTCGGGGCGCTCTCATAAGGTAGCAGGGAGCAAAATGTCCGGCAACGCTCGTCACGATGGGCAAGCACCACAGAGACGCTCGTGCGACCTGTGCTCCCTGCTACCTCAGTGGGTGGGGACTACGCCATGAACGAGACACCGTACGTTCTCTGGTTTCAGGATTGCGACAAGAGCTGTCTGGCACACGTCGGCGGCAAGAATGCCAGCCTGGGCGAGATGACCCGCGCTGGCATCGGCGTCCCACCCGGCTTCGCCGTGACGACGGCCGCCTACCGTGACTTCCTGGCGCGAGCTGGCATCGACCGGGAGATCCTGCGGATCGTGGCCGGCGTGGATGGGGAGGATCTCGAGGCGGCCGGCGAGGCCAGCCAGACCATCCGGCAATTGATGGGCTCGGCCACGATCCCGGCCTGGATCGAAGATGCCATCTGCGGCGCCTACGAGCGGCTCGCGACGGAATCGGGGGTCCCCAACCTGCCGGTCGCGGTGCGCTCGAGCGCCACAGCCGAAGACCTGCCCGACGCCTCATTCGCCGGCCAGCAAGACACCACCCTGTGGGTCTGCTCGGCCGGATCGGTCCTGATCCGCACCGCGATCTGCTGGTCAAGCCTCTTCACTCCCCGAGCTATCGGCTATCGCAACAAGATGGGCTTCCCCCACGAGAAGGTGCTCATCAGCGTCGGAGTGCAGAAGATGGTCAACGCCCGAGCGGCCGGGGTCATGTTCACCCTCAATCCGGCCAATGGCGACCGCTCCAAGATTGCCATCGATGCGAGCTGGGGCCTCGGCGAAGCCGTCGTCGCCGGCATGGTCACGCCCGACAACTTCCTGGTCGACAAAGTCACCTTCGACATCGTGCGGCGCACAGCCTCGCCCAAGTTGGTCGAGTGCCTGCCGGACCCGACGGCCCGTGGCGTGCAATTTCGCGACGTCCCGCCCGAGCGACAGACCCGCCTCTGCCTGAGCGACGAAGAAATCATCGCCCTGGCCAGGCTGGCAAAGCGCATCGAGAGCTACTACGGGGCACCGCAGGATATCGAGTGGGCGATTGACGCCGACATCCCATTCCCAGACAACGTGATGACCCTGCAAAGCCGCCCCGAGACGGTCTGGAGCCGTCGGCCACGCCCGACGCTGGCCAGGCCAAATGCTGGGCCATTGGACTACGTGCTCGCCAACCTTCTGACCGGCGTGCGGACGAGGAAGGATTAAGCTGCGAACGCACCGTGGAGGTGTGGTCGGTCAGGGTCTGCAGAGCAGAGGGGTTGAGACACTCAACAGGAACTTGCCGAACTCAGAGGAATCGACAGGAAACGCACTTGATAGGAATCTGTTGCTTGAGATCTCCTGACTTCCCCTCAGTCCTTCAGGATCCTGTTGGCGAAATCGCTTCCCGGGCGGACGAAGGGCTCGTAGTGCGCGCTTTAGCGCGCTGAAGCTCGCACTCCAAACACGGCGCTCGCGATGTGTACCAATTCGCCAACAGGATCCTTCAGGTGTGAGGAAAAGTCTCTTCCGCAAGCGCCCCGCAAGGACTAGAATGTGAGCGCCCGATTCTGTGCCCGATGTGGCACCCGCCTGACGGTTGGCCCGGTCGCCGGCCGTGAGCGGCCACACTGCCCGGCCTGCGGTTTCATCGTCTTTCGCAACCCGGTCCCAGTCGGGCTGGCGGTTGTTGAGCGTGATGGCCAGTTACTGTTGATCCGTCGCGCCAACCCGCCGCTCCAGGGCTACTGGGCCCCACCTGCAGGGCATGTCGAGATCGACGAATCGGTCGAGGCCGCGACGATCCGCGAGACCCATGAAGAGGCGGGCGTGGAAGTTGCCCTCGATGGCCTGGTGGGTGTTTACTCACAGGCCGACGTCGGGGTCCTGATCATCGCCTACCGGGGCCGGGTGATCGGGGGCGAAGCCCGAGCCGGGGAGGACGCAGCCGAGGTGGCCTTCTTTGCGCCGGGAGCCCTGCCCGGGCACCCGTCCCCACGGCCCGGGTCGGCGCTGGATCACTGGTTCTACGGTGTCATCGATGCGGTCACCGCCCCCTGGAAAGAGGTCCGCCCCCTATGAGAGTCGTCGTCGGAATGAGCGGCGCCAGCGGCGTCATCTACGGGATCCGCCTGCTCGAAGTCCTGCGCCAGGTCCCCACCGTCGAGACGCACCTGGTCATGAGCACCGCCGCCAAACAGACTATCCTGCTCGAAACCGACTATCGCGTGGCGGCCGTCGAGGCCCTGGCCGATACAACCTATCGCGTCAACGACATCGCCGCCGCCATCTCCTCCGGTTCCTTCAAGACCCTGGGGATGGTCGTCATCCCCTGCTCGATGAAAACCCTCTCCGCGATTGCGATCTCCTTCAACGACACCCTGCTCGTCCGCGCCGCCGACGTGACGCTCAAGGAAGGTCGCCGGCTGGTGCTGGTGCCCCGCGAGACACCGCTGCACCTCGGGCACCTGCGGCTGATGACCCAGGCCGTCGAGATGGGAGCGGTCCTGCTCCCGCCCATGCCGGCCTTCTACCACCGCCCGCAGACACTCGACGACGTGATCAACCAGACCGTCAACCGCGTCCTCGATCTGTTGGGTATCGAGTTGGAGCAGGATCTGTTCGAGCGCTGGCAGGGTCCGAGCCATTCCACAAGCCGGCGCCGCGAGGAACTTGAGCCGTAGGGCAAGCCCTCTTCATCCCCCCTCCTCATCCTGGCAACCCTTGCGAGCCCGGCCAACCTCTACCCACACGCTGCACCACCAGGCTCAAGCGAGTGGGGGGTCTTGGTGCCTTGACGCCATTGGAACTTCGCCGCATTGTCCTGGTGGCGGCGTTGTCCGCCACGACCCTGCTGGTTGTGGCAGTTGAGCTCTACGCCCACATCAGCATGCACGCAATGATCTGAGTGCAGAGATTGGGAAACTCGCGCAAAGTCCGCGCGCCAATGCAGGGGCTCTATCACCTTCGATCCGGTCAGGAATAATCCCGGCTGTTCGTGCCCATCACTACTGCACGGGCCTGCTCACAACACCGTCTGGCACGAAATCTCTCGCCCAGACCTCCCCGTCCATCTACTCGCCGGCTGCCGGGATGCTCCCAAAAGATTCTTTCTTGCGACGAGCGAGGTGGTGACCGTCCCTCACCAAAAGGATGGTCTGCCCACTACGGCCAATGAGGGGGAAGAAATAAATGCTTCGCCGGATGCCCAGAAGGTCACATCTGCGTACCATGAAGGCCATCCCACGTGCAAGGAGAGCATCAAATGGCGGATGAGCATCTCAAGTCGAAACTCCTCATGGCAGGCATGGCCGGAACAGCGGCGATCACTGCGTATCTCCTCGCGATCCGTCCCTGGCACTTACGCTGGGGGGCAACCGATGAAGAGGTCGCCCGCTCCATGCCGGGTGATGATATCGTGGAGCGCCCAACCTTGAACGCAACTCGCGCCGTGACCATTGAAGCGCGACCGGAGGTGATCTGGCCCTGGCTGGTGCAGATCGGAATCAAGCGGGCTGGGTGGTACAGTTACGATTGGGTCGATAACCTTGGCATCCCAAGCGCGGAGCGCATCATCCCCGAGTTCCAGCACCTCAAAGTCGGAGATCTCATACCTCTGAGCCCAAACGGCAAGCAGGGATTTTGGGTGAAAGATTTTCAGGCCAACCAGTGGATCCTGTGGTGGGATAACAAAGGGTGGGTCACCTGGGCTTGGGGCCTCTACCCGCTCGACGAAAAACGAACCCGCCTGATCACACGGGTACGGATGCGTTACAGGTGGCTGTCGCCGTCGATCATCTTTAGTCTGGTGTTGGACGTCGGAGACATCGTGATGATGCGGAAGTGCATGCTCGGGATCAAGCGGCGGGCAGAGGCCATGGCCGCCGGTCATCAGTGCTCATCAGAGGCAGTGTCAGTTCCCCCCGGCTCGCCCTGAGGGGCGCCCCCCATAGGGGGGAAGCCCGGGGGCTTGTCCCTGGCGCCGCGACGTGACGCCGCGTCCGAGACCATCGGCACCCTGACAAGGGCCCTGCCCAGGAGGGGCGCACGGCCGTGCGCCCGTCCCAGGCGCGAAGCTGGTTGCAGTCCAGCGCTGGCTCTACAGGTTTTCCACGCTGGGAGCCTCGCCACCGCAACCGGCGAACCTATCCGGTTGTTAATAACCGTTGCTCCGCAAGCGGAGTGTCTTACCAAAGAGTATAGCACGGGGCTGCGACAGAGACAACGCTTTGGCCTTGTAGCCTACGGCCATTGTTTTCGCGTCGCGCTCCAATTCCGCTCCCGCTTGCAAGCGGGAGCATCCTTAGAGCGATTTTCTGTGATCCGGCCAGCCGCGGTCGCCGCGCGCTCCCAGACTCGCGGGCCAGCCCGGCGACCGGAGAGGCACGAACAATGCACTCTCTTCTCATCAAGCTGACGGGCGGCGACCGCCGGTCCATCGGACGGGTCGGTGAGGTCGTCGCGGAGGTGCTTGCCGACCCCTCGCTCTTTCAAGTTGTGTTCGAGGGCATGCTCAGCGATAATCCAGTGCTCCGCATGCGATGTGCGGATGCGGTGGAAAAGCTCACCTCCGAACATCCTGAATACCTCCGGCCGTACAAACAGACGCTGCTCCAGGAGGTGGCCAGGATCGACCAGCAAGAAATCCGTTGGCACGTGGCACAACTGCTTCCTCGCCTCGAGTTGAGCGCCGATGAACGGAACGCTGTGGTCGCGATCCTTTTGGAGTATCTGGGCGACCAGAGCAAGATCGTCAAAACCTTTTCGATGCAAGCATTGGCGGATATAGCCGAACGAGACGAGGATCTTCGCCCGCAGATCATTGCAGAGTTGGTCGAGCTCACCCGGAGCGGCAGTCCGGCCATGAAAAGTCGAGGGCGACGGTTATTGGAACGGTTGACGCGCGACACTCTTCCGGCACCCTGATCGTGCGGCGCAACGCGTCGCCGGCACCGGTGCGCACGCACATGGCTCCTGGTGCGGTTGGCCGACCGTCAGCAACTCATTCCACCGTGACCAGCCTCCACGCGGCGCATCCCGATTCCGCCGCTGGGCCGGCCCCATGATGAGGGCGGGATGGACAGGTTGCCTGGGCAAGGACAATGTCTGACTTAACGATCACGTATCGCGGGACCGTGTATCCGTGGCACTGCGACCATATGGGCCACATGAATGTCATGTGGTACAGCGGAAAATTCGACGAGGCGACCTGGCACCTGTTTGCGTTGCTGGGCTTGACACCATCCTTCCTCCGTAAGCGCGACCGGGGCATGGCGGCAGTGCAACAGAACATCGCCTATAAGCACGAGTTGCACGCGGGGGACATTGTCACGATCCGATCCGGCGTTCTGGAAATAAAAGACAAAGTCATCCGCTTCTATCACGAGATGCACAATGAGGAGACCGGCGAGATCGCGGCGATCACTGTCCTGACCAGCGTTCACATCGATACCCAGTTCCGCAAGTCTTGCCCGTTTCCTCCGGAAGTCCTCGAGCGCGGCCGGGCTCTCATCGTCGCATACGATCCGGGCATCTAATCCTCCAACGAGATGCCGGTCTACCAGACGTCCGAAGTCTGCCCCCGCAGAGTTGATGGGCTCACGGCGGCGCTTCTCAGAGGCTAGCCAGGCCCACAGAAAGCCCTCCAAAGACCCCAGGCGTCTGGCCTCCGTCAAAGGCTCGCTGGAGAACAGAGTCGGTCCGCTAAAGTTTCTGAACACCCCAGCGGCGCGTGAGTTAGGGGTGCTGAGTACGGCGCTGATCCCAACGGGAACGCCGCAGGACGAATCTGCAGCCTTCGATCAATTCTGGGACCGCGGCCAACCTGAAGAACCCGAGCTTGAATCGGCCGGCTGGCGCCGAACACGCCTTCGCTCTGCCGTATGAAGAACTCTCACAAGATCCGTGGCTGCCCGAGGGTGAACCAGGAAGGATCGATCGGCTTAGCGTGCCTGGCAAGTTGGATAAGATCATGCGCTTCAAAAGGAACATCTTCAATGCGACCGAAGCAGCTCACCACTTTGATCGCCTGTGTTCTTGCAGGCATCCTATCGTATCAATTGCTTCTCGCTCAACCAGAGCAACCGGGCGCTACGTTCGGGCCGGCGGGTCTACAGCCACCATCGACGTCTCAGGAATCGCCACAGACCTGGGGACAGTTGGTCACGTGGGATGGCGTGACGACGACCTACGCCGTCTACAAGCAAAATTTCGTGTACGGATCGGTTCCCTTTTTGATCACCGATATTCGGACTGAAACTAAGTATTCGGACAAGCACAGCTACGAAATGAGATCTCTGACGGTCTACCGAGCGCACGATGATAGCCACCTGCTCGACAATCAGCCCGTGATTTTCTTCGTCCACGGTGGCGCCTGGACGGACGGATATGAGAACTGGTACGACTTTGTCGCCCAATCATTCACAGGCGAAAAGGGCTGGGTGACGGTGGTCATTGACTACCGGTTGACATCTGACCAGGTCTTCATCGCGGATGAGCATTGCCCTGACCGCGATACCTGTAATTCGCCCGAGAATGTGCCGCTTCGGACAAAGGCAGCCTGGTACCGCGATAACATCGAGGACGTTGCATCTGCATTTCAGTGGGTTGTCGATAACATCGCCGGCAATGGCGGAAACGCGGATCAAATCGTCGCGTTCGGCCACTCTGCCGGTGGGCACCTGGTATCGCTTCTTGCCACCCATCCAAACTACTCGGCGCTGAGACCGGCGATGAAAGGCTTGATCAGCATGAGCGGGGCCTACTTACTGAAAGAATTGAGTATGGTTACCTTCGCCAGCGATATCGACCAGACGTTCCAGGGAGGACACATCGACAATGATGCGGAACTTGACGAGGCCTCTCCGAGCACCTACGTCATCGCAGGGATGCCCCTCCCCCCATTTTATGTTCTGCACGCCCAGCGAGAACTTCCGTCGCTCTACGAACAGGCGCTCGCTTTTCGGAACACGCTGGAATCTCGCGGCCTCGCGGTTGAGTATGATTATCTTGCTGGGTATGACCACTCGACGGAAATGGAAGCCATCGCTGATATTTCCACAGCGCCCACCGCATTGATCGTCAACTTTATTGAGACTGTTTTAGACTTAAACGACCAACAAGTCTATCTGCCACTCCTCGTCCGATAATGACTCAATATATCGAGAGACAGCTAAGGTCGCGCCGGTGATCTCACTTCCCTTCTGTGGGAACCCGACTTACAGGAAGTCACTCGCCATCGCCCGTTTCCGGATGCGTCCGATGGATCCTAACGGGCAGCCCGCCTTTGCCCGGTGGGGCGCTCCCCGCAGACTGGAAGTCCGGGGGCCGGCGGGGCTCATTGCGGTCAGACGGCTCTTCAGCCCATGGCCAGCATTGGCTGGCTTGCGCCGGCACCGCTGTTTGTTCCCTCCCTGACCCGCGCACGCTCCGCTCAGTTGTGCTACCTCCTCGCAACGCCTGGCGCCGATCTCAGCCTTCTCGAGGCCGCGGCGATAGGAGCGCCTACGTGTGGACCTCCTTCTCACCTCGTTTGAGCGCCAGCAATATCTTGTCTTGATCAACCGGAAGCGAGTAGACCCGCACACCGCAGGCATTGTAGATCGCATTGGTGACAGCCGGTGTCGTTGGAATACTGGCCAGTTCCCCGACCCCCTTCGCGCCGTAGGGTCCATCCGCCGACTCATGTTCAACGATAAACGAGGTCAACCTTGGCATATACTTGATGCTCGGGATCTTATAACGCGCCAGAGAGTCTGTGAAGGGAACTCCTTCCTCGACAATAAACTCCTCGGTGAGGGCGTTGCCAAGCCCCATCATGATGCCGCCCTCGATTTGCCCCTGCAGCCCGACGAGATGAATGGCCCGACCGATGTCTTGCGCGCTGATCACCTGCACAACGTGTACCTCGCCGGTATCCAGGTCTACTTCTACTTCCGCAGCCTGCACACCAAACGAGAAGGCAAAATGCATGTCGCCTCCGGTGCCGAGCGGCTGCGTCTGTGGTGCCCAATACTCGCAGAGCCCTCTCGGCTCGCGGCCTTCGTTCTTCATGAGTTCCACAACGGTGCCGACCGGCACCCGGTGGCCGTTCACCTGCGCCAGCCCCTCGACAAATCGGATGTCCTGCGGCGGCACATCATAGGCCTCCGCGAGTGTCGCGGCCATCGCCTCCCGCATCGCCCTGGCGGCGAGGCGAGCCGCATTGCCGGTCACGTAGGTCTGGCGCGAGGCGGTCGTCGGGCCGCCGTCCGGCGTCAGGTCCGTGTCCATCAGGAGCACCCTGACATGCTCGTACGGGAGGCCCAATTCTTCCGCCACGACGATGGCCAGAACCCCCACGAGACCCTGGCCGATCTCAGCCGCGCTCGTTCGCACCTCCGCGGTCCCGTCCGGAAACACCTCGACTTCGGCGGCTGATTTGTCGGGGGCGCCGCCCCCCAGGCCGGTATTCTTGTATGCGGCTGCCACTCCCCAGGCACGAACCTTGTTCGTTTCTGGAATGCGATCCGGCTCGTATGGATTGCGGCCGTTCGCCACATTCCGTATCTCGGCCTCAACCTTCGCGAGGCATTCGAGCAGTCCGACACTCTCGCGCAATTCCTGACCGGTGTTGGTCACGCTGCCCACGCGCAGTGCGTTCTTCTGGCGCAGGGCTAGTGGGTCCATGCCGAGCGCCTCGGCGAGTTGATCCATCGTGCTTTCCACGGCAAACGCCGATTGGGTGACCCCAAAACCCCGGAAGGCGCCCGCGGGAGGGTTGTTAGTGTACATCGCGTAGCAATCGGCTTTCATGTGCCCCACTTCGTACGGACCGGCCGAGTGGGTGGTGGCGCGGGTCATCACCTTCTCACCCAGCGACGCGTACGCACCGGTGTCACCGTAGAGCTCGGTGTCCACGGCAACCAGCGTCCCGTCCTGTTTCGCTCCCATTTTCACGCGGATGACCGTCGCATGCCGCTTGGGATGGAAGAGCAGACTCTCGTGGCGGTCGTAGAGCATCTTCACGGGCCGGCCGGTCACCTGTGCCAGCAGTGCCACGTGCACCTGGGCAGCGATATCTTCCTTGCCGCCAAAGCCGCCCCCAGTCATCATCCCTCGGATCCGCACCTGCTCCTGTGGCATCCCCAGACACGCGGCGACTTGCGCCCGATCTTGATACGGAATCTGGGAGCCGACATACACCTCGATCCGCCCGTTTTCCAACACCCGCCCGATGGCGCACTCCGGCTCGAGAAAGGCATGCTCGACAGTGGCCGTGTGATAGGTTTGCTCGACGATCACATCGGCCTCGGCAAATCCCGCTTCCACATCACCCTTGCGCACTTTGATGTGTTTCAGCAGATTGCCCGATTCCTGGACGGCCGGCGCCTCTGGCTGCCGGGCGGACACCGGATCGCCGACGACCGGCAGCGGCTCGTACTCGACCGCGATACGCTTCAAAGCCTCAGTCGCAATCTCGCGCGTGTCGGCAGCGACGATTGCAACCGGATCGCCGATGTACCGCACTTTTCCATCGGCCAGCACCGGCCAATCCGGTATCACCAGCCCGTGGTTCTTCTTGCCCGGGATGTCCTCGACTGTCAGCACGGCGTGCACCCCAGGCAAGGTTTTGGCGGCCGAGGTGTCAATCGATTTGATCAACGCGTGCGGGGAGGCCGCACGCAGCGTCCGGGCATGAAGCATCCCGGGGAAACTGTAATCGTCGGTGTATTTGGCCTCGCCGGTCACTTTGCCCAGGCCATCGGGTCGCACCAACGGCTTGCCTACCAGGCGATGCCCGTCCTTGACCTGAGGGAGGTCCGGCGCGAAATCGACCGCTTCGCCACGTAGTGCTGCTCCCGCCTTCTGGATCGCTGTGCTGATGAATGAATAGCCCGCGCAGCGGCAATAGGTATCCTTGAGCGCGACTTTGATGTCATGCTCAGTGGGATCCGGGTTGTTCTCTAGCAGAGCCTTGGAGGTCATGATGAGGCCGGGGATGCAGAAGCCGCATTGGACCGCTCCACCTTCCAGGAAGGCTTGCTGCAACGGATGCAATCTGCCTCCCTGGGCCAGGCCCTCGATCGTCTCGACTCGTGTTCCCTGAGCTTTCAACGCCGGGTAGACACAGGAATCGACCGTCAGGCCGTTCACCCGCACGGTACAGGTGCCGCACTCGGCCTCATTACAGCCAATCTTAGTGCCGGTCAGCCTAAGACGGTAACGCAGTACTTCCGCCAGGTATTCGTTGTCGCGCACTTCCACCTTCACGGGCTGGCCATTCACGACAAATTCGAGCAGCGCCATGATTTCCCTCACTTATTCGAGCTACAGGGCCTCGAGACTGTCCCTCACGCCCATCCAACCCCTTCGGGCACGACTTCCGTCTGACCGATGCGTCTGCAAATCGCCTCGAAGTTCCGCCGAACCAAGACGTCAATCAGCTCGACCCGGTAGCTCCTGGTCGCACGATGTTTGCTGGTGCGCAATCGGGCCTGGGCGAGCGTGTGCCGCGATACTTCTTGCAGAACCTCGTCGTGGACCCTTTTTCCGCGCAAGTACGCTTCGGCCTCGGTCGCCCGCATCGGGGTCGGCCCGGCCGGTCCTAACCCAATCCGCACGTCGGCGACCGTTTCATAATCGTTGTCAAACTCCACCCAAACGGCCATCCCCATGATGGGCAAGGCCACTCCTTGGGGGCGCATGATGCGTTTGAAGGCTGTGCCTGCGTGCGAGCCGGTCGCGCGAAAGCGGAAGCGTGTAATCAACTCACGGCCCTGATCGACCGCGCTCCGGCCGGGTCCCTGAAAGAGGCTCCGAATCGGATGCCATTTCCGCCCTGCAGCCGTCGCGACCTCCACTTCCGCCGCCAGCGCCACCAGCGAGATGGGACCATCGCCGGCCGGCAGCGCGTGCGCGACGTTTCCACCCAGTGTCGCAACGTTGCGTACCTGAGGCCCGCCGATCACCCCACAGCTTTCAACCAGGCAGGTGGCCCGCTGCGCCAGCAAGGTGCTCGCGACAATTTCGGTGTGGGTGACCGCCGCGCCAACCGTGATGAGATCGCCGTGCTGGCGGATCTCGCGCAGTTCCGGAATGCGGGTGATGTCCACCAGGGCCGCCCCCGGCGGCTTGCGACCCTGCTGGAGCTCGAGCAACAGATCTGTCCCGCCGGCGATCACCCGCGCGTTCCCTTCATAGCGCGACAAATCGATCAGGGCAGCCTCGACGCTCTCTGGAAGGTGATACTTTTCCCACAGAGCCATCACACCCCACCTTTCTCCCTGCAACGTTTTCGCACCCACCGTGACCGTTTCGACCTCTCGGCCGCCCTCATAGCCGATTCAGGGATGGCGCGATCACGGCCGTCACGGTAAAATGTCCTACGCACCGGACGCCCTCGAGTCGCGACCGGTCTAGCGCGCCGGTCAAGTCCTCAGACTTCCGAAGTCTGGTAGGGACTGTGCTTGCTCAAAGCACGCTCCGACGACAGCGAGAGAGGCGGGTACCTGCGGCGAACAAGACTTCGGAAGTCTTTGCTCTCACCCCCCGCAGGACGACTTGACCGGTGCTCTAGCACTCTATCCACCCCACAGGCATCTTCTGGGATACACCCCTGACCTCGTTGATCCATACCAGGTCATCTCGGCTCGCCAGCTACACCTCATGCCCGTCGATGCTGCAGGGCCTCGTCCACGAGCGCCCGGAGATTGGCCGCCGGAGCCCGCGGCCAGAGATCACAGCCCGGCCAGATGGCATCCACCCCAGCCTCGACGGCGCTCGTCACCGCGTGCCGGACGCCGGTCTCGTCGTCATAGGTCAGCGTTCCGACGGGATCGATATTGCCAAACAAGAGCACCTCACGCCCCAACACCTCACGGGAATGCGCCAGGTCGTTGGTCTGGTCGACGCTCAGAGCGTCGGCACCGGCCTCAGCTAGCAGTGGCATGCTGCGATTTGTGTTGCCGCACACGCTCAGCACTCGTGGCGGGGGCAAGGCCGCGAGCAAGCGCTGCAATCGCGGTAGAACGAGCCGTGTAAACGCCGGCGGGCCGATGAAGCCCGGCGAGCCGCCCATCTCGTGCACCGTGATGAAATCGGCGCCCGCAGCGCGGTAGACCGAGGCCACCTCCACGAGCACATCCGTGAGCCCATCGAGCAAGCGGCCGACGCTTTCGGGCGCAGTCACAAGCTCCAGGAGCAGATTGGTGATCTCAACAAGGAGCGTCGCCAGTGTGAACGGTCCCGGTACCCACGCGCCGATGACAATCTGCTGCCCAACATCCGACCTGAGGATTCGTATCGCTTCCGTGACGACGGGCACGCGCCCCTGGTCTCTCAGGCTGGATGCAAGCGTCGGGGTCAGCTCCTCGCTCGAGCCAGCCAAAAACTCGACGAGCCTCGGGAGCACCGGCAGCATGGCTTCCTCACCGAAGTCCACCCGCGCGCCCAACACCCCCGCCTCAACGTACATGTCCAACGGCACCACTGCCGACTCGAAGCCAAACAGGCGGTGCGTCGTTGCCGCCGCGGCGGCCATCTTCGCCGGGTCGTGATGTACCGCGCTCAAGCCCAAACCGATGCTTTCCAGGCCCGGTACGGTCACATGGATGAGCCCGCTGAAGCAGGGGATGCGCTGGCTGCGGCGCCCCGCCAACAGCGCCAGAACGTCCTCGCGCGAATTCGAACCGGTCTGATCGATCATTTCTCCAGCTCCTACCGGACGACTGGGTGGAATATCTGGTCCGCACAGAGATCTCCTAAACAGTGACCCGTGATCCGTGTGGATTCCATCACGGATCATGCCCGGGCTTCAGTGATCGCTGGACGGCCAGATAGCCTCCTGCTGATCCTGGCGCATCGTTTCGGCAATCGCGTGGCCGTGGGCCGGCGTGCTGCCGCAGCAGCCGCCAACGAGTTGCGTGCCCGGGAGGATGAAGCACACCGTGGACTCGCCCATCTCTTCCGGCCCGACATCGTACTCGCGCGGCCACGACCGGGCAAGGGGCATTCCCGCATTCGGCTTCGTCCAGATGGACACGCCCGGCTCGGCAGCGACCATCTGCTGGACCGCCTGCTCCATGAAGTGGACTTGGTGCCCGGGGTCCGCTATCCACGCGCGCCTCGCTCCACAGTTGCGACGGCTACGACCGTCGCACGACCCGGCGGACAATGTGGAAATTCAAGAGACCCGTCACGAAATAGTTCAGGGTCAAGGCGATCGGCTGGCCGGTCTCGCTGTAATACGTTTCTGCTAGATGGAGCAAGGGCTTCCCTTCGAGAACGCCCAACCGGTCGGCCAGTTCACGATCGACGGCAACGGCATGAAGATCGGTGTGCGTGTATGAGATCTTCAGTTCATCACGTTCGATGAGATAATCGAGCAGCGACCCTTCCTCGTATCCGCTTAAATCATCCCCATCGACGAAGTGAGCGGGGATATAACTGTCGAGGTACGCAAATAAGTAACCTTCTTCTTTCGCCGTCATTTGAACACGGACTAACGCGGCACCTGGCTCAAGGTCAAGCACGCCGGCCATCTCGCCCGTGGCAACAACCATATCGACGATCCAGTCTGCCCGCTCCTCATTCACACCGGTTCTCGCGGCCAGCGAGCGCAGACTTTCCAATTGCTCCAGGCCACTTTGAAGATGTCCCCTCGCCGGCGCTGCAACAAAGGTGCCCACTCCGTGTCGGCGGACGATCACACCGCCAGTCTCCAGGTTCCCCAAGGCTTCACGCAGCGTCGGCCGCGAAATGCCCAGCTGTTTCGCCAGATCTCCCTCCGCGGGCAGTCTGTCACCGGGTTTATACTGACCCTGCTCAATGAATTCATTTAGAGCCTCGATGGCTCGATTATAGAGCGGCCGGGGATCAAGTTTCAATGGTCGGCTCAATGTACTCGCACTCACCATTCAGGCTTTCCTTCGGTTATATCTGATCCGGTTCAAGCATGAGGGATCGCGGCCGATCAACATATTGGCTGCCTTGGGCGCCGCGACAAATTCTTCTGTATGCGGGTTTCTAATCGCGCTGACCAGTCCAACAGCAACCAACATAGGCAAACAGGTTATGTTGATCCTCTTCCGATCTGGCCGACCGAACGCAACGTGGCTGGCGCCGGTCGTCGTGTTCAAACCCAATTCGGCAGTCTCCCGGCGGGTTGTCTCGATACAGCCCAGCGCAGCGCGATCTCGGCGCCAACTGTGCGGGTCAGAGGATCGATGAGAATATCTTCCGTCAGGATAACTCCTCCACCGCTCGGCCTGGATTGTCAAATCCAGGCCAATCAGGGGCCACCTCGGCCGGCAGATCGCCAAAGTGCTCATCGGGGGTATTCGGGATTGCCCTCCGTGCCGTGGGTCAGGCCAATCGCCGCGGCACCGTACCGCTTCGTCAACGGGCCATCTTCGCGGCCCGTTCAGGCTCGGCTGTGGTGGAGTTCATGGGGGCTTTTCCATCCATCCGTTTGGTATACATCTATAGACCGGCCGCGACAGCAGCGGCATCAGGCAAGTCAATCGATTTAGCCCGGCGTGACAGAGCCAGTTGATATGGGGTTGTACGGGCAGGAAAGGCCGCAACCTGCTGGGGTTCTACGTCGCCACAATCATCAGAGGTCAGACCTCTGATGAGGTGTTCCTTATACATGATTTGAGCCCGGTTGTCAAGCCCCTTCTTGGGGTGGCCGCTCAAAAGTCGTTCGCCGGTGCCGGGGGTCGAGGCCGCCTCCCGAGACTCCCGTTCTTTGTTCTCAAAGATCCCATTCCGGCCGAGCCGGGACGATTGAGCGCCTCTATGCCCGGGCCGAAGGCCGCTCAATTGTCCAGGCGCAACGCATCTGTCCCTGTCGGGAAGACACACGCCCGGTGTCAAGCGCGCTTCCACAAGCTCGAAGACCATGACCAAGGTGCGACGCACTTTGAGAATTCGGCAGCCCGGCGTGCGACCTCCTGGCCTCTTACCGTATTCAAGAGTTGCTGGTAGAATAGGAGGCGCTTGCAAGGTAAGCACGCGCCGCGGATGGCTCGACACGCTGGGCGACCGCGTGTGAAGGCAACCGGGCAGCGTCGGTCGACCCTGCTCAACATCGCCCGCCGTGGCCCTGAGCGGAATGCTCGCCCGGCCACCCCAGCAAACCAAAAGCCCGCCACACGAAGGATGAGCAGAGCAACACCACCACAACTCTCCGCCCGGCTCCTGGCCCGGCTCTATACCGGCATGCCGGCACTTTTGCTGACCGTAGGGGCCGATGGCTTCGCCCACGCGGCTTACACCTGGGCCGCCGCCCCCGACGCCCAGCGGATCCGCTTTGGTGCCGACCGCGGGAGTGTGACCATCGCCAATCTGCAACGTGACGGCCGAGCAGCACTACAAATCGTCGGCCCGGCCGATGTGCTGTTCCTCGTCAAGGGAAGCGTGCAGATCGTTCGCGAACGGATTGTGGCCGCGCCCTTTCCCATCGCCCTCGTGGAGATGACTGTGAGCGAAGTGAGAGACCAGGCATGGCCCGGCGTGACCGTCGCGCCGCTGGCCTACGAGTGGCCGGAGGACCAGCGCGATGCGATGCGCGCCATGGAACAGGCCGTGTACGCCGAACTACGGGAATGGGAGGGTAACGAGTGAGTGCTACCGTCTATCTGGTTCGCCATGGCGAGGTCGCACACCATCGAACAGATATCAGTCTCACAGCCCGAGGGCAAGAGCAGGCCCGGCTCGCCGGGTCGGCGTTGGCGCGCCAGATGGCCGACGGCGACACCGTTTGCGTGCACTACTCTCCAGTCACGCGGGTCCGGGAGACGGCCGACATTCTGTATGCCAGCCTGGCTGCCGCGCTCAGAGCAGGCAACTTCTCGCGCGTCGTGCTCCATCCGCCCCAGCCGGACCCGGCGCTGCACAACGTCCGTTTCATTCTCGAGCCCGGTCAGCAGCCGGAGGAGCCCTCGTTGCTCTACACCCAGAGCAACGACCCGGCGTACCTCCAAACCCGCCCCCCAGCGCAGGCCGACTTCTACCGCGGGTTTTGGGCCAGCGCCGATCATATAGGCTACTGGCTGAGCCACGACAGCGGCGGTGGTGCCGAAACCCCCACCACCGTGTTGGCTCGCGTGCGGGCCCGGCTTGGGGAGATTTCCGCCCTCGACGGGAGCCACCCCACTCAGACCCACTGGCTCATGATCACCCACTCGGGCACGATGCGCACCGTACTGTGTGAGGCCCTGGGGACCGATCCAGGTGAGCCCGATTTTTGCGAGACCGTCATTCTCCGGCCGGCAGCGCAGGCCGGACGTGTCACACTCTCGTATCGAGGGCAGGCGGCCTCTCTCTCCATCGGATAGCGCCACGAATGCTCGGCGCTTACGCCAGATGGGAGATCGGAAAGCAGAGATTGGAGTTCTTGGACACAGCCTTCGATCGAGGAATCGACCGTCAATCTCCGATTTCTACTTGCCAGTCTCGACCGGGGATGACAGATCATCTATGGAACGACTGACACTCTTAGGGCGCGTGACCAGCGGCCTTGGGCAGGGTGCCTTCTTCACTCAACTGGACTGGGCGCGGGAGCAGTTCGTCACTCGGCTTGGGATCGATCCCTACCCTGGCACGCTCAACCTGATTGTGGATGGCGCCTCCGAGTTCGAGACGTGGGCCAGTCTGAAAGCAACCCGGGGCGACCTGGTGATCCCACCGGCAGGTGGCGGGTGCAACGCCCGCTGCTATCCCATCCGCATTCGAGGCTGGCTGCCGGGGGCAATCGTCTTCCCGGAAGTGGCGGGATACCCGCCAGCACAGGTCGAGATTATCGCTGCGCTGCCCATCCGCGAGACGCTTTCGCTTGCAGATGGCGATAGCCTCCGCGTAGAGATCAGCCAGCCTCTCCCCGTTCGCGCTGCGATCTTTGACGTAGATGGCACCCTGGTGGATTCACTGGAGGCCTACCGGGTAGTGGCGGAACTGGCGGCAGCGCCATACGGTATCGCGGTGCCGCGTGAGGCGGTGCGGCAGGCCCTCAACACCAACCAACTCTTTTGGGAGATCATTCTACCGCCGGATCAGTCAGATCGAGCCGGCATGATCGCGCGCTTGAGGGAGACAGCCGTGCGCCTGTGGCCGGAGGTGCTGGACCGTCACGGCCGGCTCTGCCTTGATGTGCGCACCGCACTTGAGATCTTACGCGCTCGGGGGGCGCGCCTCGGGATCGTGACCGGTTCGCGCGAGGGCACGTTCGCACCGCTGCGAGCGGACGGATTGATGGATTTCTTCAGCGTGGTGGTCACCGGCAGGGATGTCGCGCGGCGCAAGCCCGACCCGGAGGGCTTGCTCAAATGTACGCAGGCCTTGGGCGTCGAACCCTCTGAGGCTGTCTACGTTGGTGACACGCCGGCGGATATCCAGGCCAGCCGGGCCGCAGGCATGGCCGCGGTGGGGGTGCTTTCCGGCGCGGGCGACTCGGGGGGGCTCTCCGCGGAAGGCCCGGACCGAATCATCCACTCCCTTGCCCATCTACCCGAGATCTTGGAGATCAGATGAGTCGTTCGTTGCGCGACAAAGCCCTGGCCTACCTGCGGGCCCACAATGTGATGACCCTGGCCACCACGGGTCCGCGAGGGCTATGGGCCGCTGCCGTGTTCTACGTCAACGAGGGGTTTACACTCTACTTCCTCTCAGCCCCCACCAGCCGCCACGCTATGAATGTCGAAGCGCACCCTGGAATAGCCGCGACGATTCAAGAAGACTACAGAGACTGGCCTGAGATCAAGGGTATCCAGCTCGAGGGCGAGGCCCATCGTGTCGAGGGTGTGGAGCGGGCCACCGTGGTGCTGCGATATGGGGCCAAATTCCCCGTCGTCGGGAATCTCCCCCAGGCCCCAAAAGAGATCGTGACAGCAATGAACCGGATCGCCTGGTACAAAGTGATACCGAGCCGCCTTTACCTCATCGATAATTCGCTTGGCTTCGGCCATCGCGATGAGGTGCCGCTCTAGAATCATTCCCCAGTGGACCAGCCCCAAGACCATCCTCTACTAAGTCGTTCCCCACGAGGGCGCGATCACTGGGAGAACTGGCGAGCGACGTGGTGTGAGCATTCAATTGGCGAGTACTGCGCACCCCTGTGGTCACGGGGGAGAACCATAACAGTGCAAACGGTAATGTCTTCAAGGCCTTACGCTCTCTACTGACATCTATCACTGTATGATCAGCGGCGCGACGAGGACCGGCGCCAGGATCCAGACGTTGACGATACGGGCTCCTCGCCCCACCCCACTCGTCATGAATTTGACAACTTGTATCCCACTCTCCCTTCCCAAGGGTCGTCAATTATGACCGCACGCCGGTAAGCCGCGTACTCTCGAGAGTGGACGGAAACGAACACCGCGCTTATTCCAGGTGTCCTTCCAAGAAGGTCGCGCCCAGGAAGGCTAGCCGCGTCTCGGCTTCGATACCGCGGGTCGCCCCCGCCGGCGTGACGACGGTTGCCCCTGGCCCGACGGCAAAGCGCTCTTCGTTCACAGTCATCCACCCCGATCCATCGAGGAAGTGATACACTGCGGGCGGCATCGGGTGCACCGGAATCTTCTGACCAGCCTCCATCCCGACCAGCACGACTTTAAGCTTGTCGGTCTCCATCAAGGCTTGCGGATTGGGACCCTCGGATGAGAAGGCAACTTTCTCCCTCCAGTCGGGGTACAGAATTTGAGTCATCTCCACTCTCCTTAGTGACAGGACGTACGCGGTGCGAGGCAGAACGGCTCAAAGAAGCGGCATTTGGCTTGGAGGGCGCGCTTCAGCGCGCTGAAGCGCGCCCTCCAAGCCGATACTCCGTCCGCAATTCAACCTACTGCGTAAGTCCTGTTAGTGAGTTGGGCGCGATCTCGAAGGAGCGAGTGATGGCCTGCACACGGCAAGTGCGCTCGCAGTGACCGGTGTCCCCACCGGCCTCGGGGCGCGACGATCACCGCCGCCCACCATCATCAGGGTCTCGGTCGGGCAGGCCACCATCTATCACCAACCCCGTTATAGCCAGCAAGATCGATGATCGGCAAAGGCCACTTGACGCTCGCACCGCTTTCGCTTATGTCCACTCGCGCGTCTTATTCGTCCCGCCCAAAAACACGTCCTCGAGTTCATGCCGAAGGATAGCACTTGAGCGATGATCCGTCGCCGACTTTTGCACCGTTCCAAATGAATCCGACCAACAGCGTGCCCCTCGGGCACGCCCGACCAGCGACCCCCAGCCACGGTTTCAACTGCCCGGCTCGTTTTCTCCTCCGCGTCGGCGGACACCCTGAGGGGCGAACCCCGGCGCGACCGTCTCGCTGGGTGGACCCCGCGGGGTCGGCCGACGCCCGGCCGCAGGCCCCTGGCCGCGGTTTCAACCGCTGGGCTCCTCCGCTGGGCTCCCCCGCGTCGGCGCCGGCCCCCAGCCGCGGTTTCCCCGGCTCGGCTGGGACAGGCCCTGGCCTGGCCGGTCAGGACAGGCAACCGCCCGGCTGCCCTTGCAATAGTCGGATTGGCGTTCAGCCAGGTTGAGAACCAGGGCGTCCTTTCGCTGCGCCTGCCCGTCTGCGAACGTGACAGCCGCCTCGACTGTGATGAGGAGGAGGCACGCAAGGAACATGACCAGCTGGAAACGTCGATGGGTGACGTTGCGCCTCCCGAATTACTCCGCTCTCCAAACCCCGACCCGATTCCGCCCCGTGTTCTTCGCCTCGTACAACGCCACATCGGCCCGGTTGAGGAGTGTCGCCACGTCGGGGCAGTCGTCCGTCACACTGGCCACGCCCACACTGATCGTGACGGCCAGTGGACCCCAATCACTCTCAAACGGCGCCTCGGCGACGCAGCGGCACAGGCGGTGGGCAACCTCGCACGCCCCGTCCAAATCACTCTCCGGCAGGAGCGCAGCGAATTCTTCGCCCCCGTAGCGGGCAAGCAGATCGACGTCGCGCAGATTATCGCGGCATCGCCGGGCCACGGCCCGCAAGACCTGGTCTCCGACAGCATGGCCGTAGCTATCGTTCACGTGCTTGAAGCGGTCAATGTCCAGCATGATTGCAGACAATGGCCGCTCATAGCGCCGCGTGCGCTCGAATTCGCGCTCGGCCAACTCGAAGAATTGGCGGCGGTTGGCCAGACCTGTGAGCCCGTCTGTGACGGCCAGCCGCTGCACCTCTCCGAACAGCCGGGCGTTCTCGATGGCGATGGCAGCGTCGGCGGCCAGCCCCACCACCAGGTTCTCATCTTCCCGGCTGAACGAGGGGCCGCCCGTTTTATCCCCGAGGTAGAGCGCCCCTACCAACTCCCCATGCGCCACAATCGGGACGCCCAGGAAGGCCCGCAACGATGGATGGTTGGGCGGCATGCCGGCCGAACGCGAGTCACGCTTCAGATCGGCGATCCGGATAGGCTCCCCGCCGCGCAGCAAGGTCTCCACCAGGCCCCACCGGCTGGGTGCGTCCCCGAGCCAATGCCGCTCGGCCTCCGTAAATCCGGCCGTGTAGAATTGGACCACGTTCCCGTTGGCATCGAGGACGACCAGCACCGTGACGCGCGCACTGGCAAGGCGCTGCGCGGTTTCAGCCAGCGTCTGCAGCACGACCTCCAGGCGCAGGTCGGCGATCAAGGCCCGGCTGGCCTGGTGCACGGCATCCAACTGCTCGGCCCGGCGATAGGTCTCCTCCAGCAACTCCGCCTTCTCAATGGCGGCCGCGGCGAGGTCGGCCAACGCACGAAGCAAACGGCGCGCCCGGTCGTCGCGCGGCAGCCCGTCGAGCGCGATGACGCCGATCACGCCCCGCCCAGTCTTCAATGGTACATTGGTCAACTGACTGGCAAAGCTGGCGGTGTAGTCGCGCACCACGCGCGGGTCGCTGGCGGTGTCGGCCACCTCCACCATCTCGCCGCGGCCGATAGAGTGGGCAAACGTCCCCTCGTCGGGACGCAGGTGGCGGGCATTGAAGGCCTGGACTTCCTCGAGTGGCAGACCAATGTGGGCAAACAGACGCAACGTGTTGGTCGCCGGATCGACCAGGATGATGCTACCCTGCTCGCGGCTGGCCAGCCGCACCGCTTCGGCCAATACCAGCCGCAGGGTCTCGTCGGCCGACTGCGCCCGGTTGAGTGCCTCGCCGACGCGGGCGAGCACGGCCAATTCTTCCGCACGCCTCTCCGCCTCGGCGTACAAGCGCGCGTTGGTGATCGCGCTCGTGACCTGCCCGCCGATGGCCAGCGCCAACTCAACCTGCTCCGGCGAGAACTCGCGGCTGGCATCGGTGTGGTCGAGGGCCAGCAGACCGATGGCCCGGTCGTGGCCGACGAGTGGAATCGCCAGCATCTTCTGGATGCCAAAAGGCTGGGTCCACCCGAGCGGCACCAGATCGGTGCGGCTCGCATCATCGAGCAGCGCGGCTCGCTGTTTACGGATCGCGTCGCGGAACAGCGGCACGGCGTCCACCCGCTCTACCGCCACGGCTCTGAAGGTCCGCCACTGCTCGAGGTCGGTGCGGCCGTCGGCGAACTGCGACATGACCGGCCGGAGGTATTCGCCGGCATCGTCCAGCAGAAAAATCGAGCACCGGTTGACCCGACACACTCGGGCCGTCTGCTGGGCAATATGTTTGAGCACCTGTTTAGACTCCAACGATGAGCTGGCGACCTGCATGATCTCCAGCAGCGCCGCCACCTCTTCGCGTCCGCGCTGCTCACTCTGAAACAGGCGCGCATTTTCGATCGCGCTGGTCACCTGGTCGGCAAAGGCGGCGACCAGGCGAACATGATCGGCGGTGAAATAGTCTGGCTCCCGGCTGTCCACCGCCAGCATGCCGATCACCCGATCACGAACGATCAGCGGCACGCCGAGCCACGACCGGATGTGGTTGTGGGGGTCGCTCCGAAAGGAGGTGTACACCGCAGGCGCGTTCGCCAGAATGTGAGGTCGGCGCTGCTGAATGACCACCGTGTTGGGGTTGTCGCCCGGGACCGGGAAGCGCAAACCCACGACTGCCGCCATTTCGGGCCAGCCGCGCCCGCCGACGATTTCCAGGTAACCCTCGCCCAGCAGCTGTACCGAGGCGCTGTCGTAGGGTACGACCCGCGCCAACTGCTCCAAGATGCGCTCAATGGCTTCGTCCTGCTGGAGGGTGGCAACCACCACCGACGCGGCCTGGCGCAATGTCTCGGCCTCCTCCGCGCGGCGTTGGGCCGCCTCATAGAGGCGGGTCTGCTCGATCGTCGGCGCGGCTTGTTGGGCGAACAGGGTAAGCAGTCGCAGGTCGGAGGCGCTAAACTGCCGCACCGGGTCGGTATCCAGCACGGCGATGACACCCACCAGCCGCGAGCCGACCGTGAGCGGCACGGCCACGACCGCGTGCCAGCGACTCGACTCGTATTGGGGCGAGCGTCCCGGCCATGTCGCGTAGTCCGCGATGAACAAGGATTCACACGACTCGGCGACCCGCCCCATCACGCCCTCGCCCAGCGCCATCCGCGTGCCCGTGTAGTCTGTGCCCATCCCGTGGCTGCCGACGATCAGCAGTTCCGCCCGGGCCTCATCGTAGATGCCTAGCTCACCGCCGCCGGCACCCAACAACGTCACAGCACGCTGCAGCGTCGCCTGGAGTAGCCGGGAGAGGTCGTGTTCGGCCAAGATATCGGCCACGGTGGCGCGCAAGACCTCCAACTCGTCGGCCCGGCGACGCTCGGCGGAGAGTAGCCCGATCTTCTCGAGGGCCATTGCCGTCTGGTTGGCGATCAGCGACAGCAACTGAATCTCGTCCTCGCCGAATTGGCGCGGCGTCCGCGAGTGGACCAGCATCGCCCCGACCACCTGTCCTTCGTGGATCATCGGTACACTCAGGCCGGAGACGAGTCCCAACTCCAACACCAGCGGCGGAACGCGAAACGCCGTCTCTTCGGAGTAGTTCGCGACGATAACGGGGTGCCGGTTTCGAATCGTGTAACCGGTTTGAGTCCCCTCGCCTTGACCCAGGGCGAGCCCGGTAAAATCCGGAGGCCAGCCGTGGGCGGCCCGGACGAACAGTTGCCCCTGAGCATCCGGCAGAACCAGCGCACTCAGGTCGATCCGCAGAGCGCCCACAGCCAACTCGACCGCGCAGACGGCGATGGCACGCTCGTCCTTCGCCGCAAGCAGCTTGCGGGAGAGTTCGAGGAGCGCAGCCTCCACATCGGCGGAGTCCCTCAGGCGGCGCATCTCGTCAAAGCTCCGCGCCAGCCGGCTGATTTCTCCCAGCCCCACGATCGGGATCGGCGTAGCCAGGTCTCCCGCGCCGATGCGCCGCGCCCTTGCCTCGAGCCCGGCGAACGGTTCCAGGATCCAGCGCCGGGTCATGAGGAGCACGAAGATCAGCAGCAAGCCGTCCATGGCCACCGAGCCAACCTGAACAGCCTTGAGCCGGGCGATTCGCCGCACTGCCTGGGCCTCGTACAATCGCACGGTCTCATCCAGTTGTACCACCAGCGCAGGCACAAGGCGATTCAGCCTGGTCACCG
Organism: Ardenticatenaceae bacterium; assembly: GCA_027493995.1. Lineage (GTDB taxonomy): Bacteria > Chloroflexota > Anaerolineae > Ardenticatenales > Ardenticatenaceae > DOUV01. The sequence continues at coordinate 1,693,646 of JAOSJS010000001.1, forward strand.
CCTCGCCGAAGGCCCTGCTCTGGCGATCCGTCTCCAGGACGACGCGGATGGCTGCGTCCATCTGGGCCCAGGTGGCACGGACGGCATCGAGCCGGGCGAGAATTTCGGGGTCGCCAGTCGGGGGCAGGGTGACCGCCGTCCCGTCGGTGAAGGGGACCTGACCACCGGCGATCAGCGTTTCCAGCGTGGGCTCGAACAAGTCGTACGCAGTCTTGCGCAGCGACCGGGAATAGACCGATCCGGCGCCAGTCTGCACACCCAGCACCTCGAGGGCCATTTCCTGCACGAGCACGCGCTCTCGGCCGGCCAGGCTGATGAGCAGCGCGTCCGTCTGCTGCGCCTGGAGACTCTTGAAGGTGATTACCGCCGAGGCAGCCATCAAGAGGAGAAAAGCGAGAAAAGCAGCCAGCCGGAAACGTCGAATCGTCATGGTACTCCTGCGACCGCATCGTCGGCGATGCCCAGGGACGACAGATGAGGTCTGGTGCGCGACTCTCGAACGTTTTCAGCTCCGGCGGAGGATGCTCGTTTCTGGAAGCTACACCCCCCGCCTCCGACCCAGCCACGGCGAGACGAGCGCCAGGACCAATCGCCAGCGACGCAAGCAGGCCCGCCCAGGCCGAGAGGAATCCCACTGAAGACAACAAGGATGACGGCGCGGCGCAGAAAGAAAGCCCGCGCCAGCAGCGCAAGCGGCGCAGCGATGAGCCACGCACTTAACGAGCGGCCGGGCAGCGAGCGGCCAGAGAACCGTCTGTGGGAAAGGAACCGAGCCGCCACGCAACAACAGCCCACCCAGGCGCGAACTCGCCCGGCGTCAACCGGAGACTGCGAATCGGTTGTTCAGAGTCTATCACATCATGCTGAGTTTGACCATAGTAAACGAAAAAGCGCAGAATGAGCAAATTAGCGGCGAACAGAATGAGGGGGAAGAGGCCTGGGCGGGACTGAACGTTCGGGGCGAAGAGATGTGACATCTCCGACTTTTTTCGCCGGGATGATCCGGCTTCGTCGCGCGCATCGCTGACCAGGCCCGCACCCGTGAGATGCATCTCGCCACTCCCAAAAGTATCTCCCTGATTCTGCCCTGGGGAATGGGAAGAAATTTACACCGAAAGGCGTATGATTCTGGCGTATCCCCTCTTGAGAATATCCGGGTTCTCCTCTATAATCACGACCATCCACAGTTCAGTGCGTCACGGCGTCGTCCACGGCGCGAGGAGGGAGCAGTATGATCCAGAAAGAACGTACAGCGCGAGTTCGCCGGATCGTCCTTGCTCGCCACTCTCGCGGTGGGTGGAGTCGCTGACCCTCAGCACGTCACCTCCATACTACCATCGCGAGGCCGTGAGTGGCGACAAGATTGCTGCACTCATGGCTTTTTTGTGCCTGGCGGTCGCCCTGGCGCCGCCGGTCATCCCGATTGAAACGGCCATGAGTGAACAGAAACTCATGGCCGTTCTTGTTTTCTCTCCCACTTTTTCCGACAGGTCCGGGGAGTGGCGGGACTTCGAGCCGTGAGCAGGGGCTCCGAAGCACCGCCCCCTGGCAGCGTATGGAGGCACCTCTACAATGCCGAAACACCGAGACCCTCTCAATGAGCGGTCACTGCACGTTGAGCAGCACGAGCGGCAAGCCGCCAAAGGCGAGCGGCGCCGCAAGCTTCAGTCCACCAAGAAAAAATTACAGCGCACCGGGAAGTCTAAACGGCCGCGCCGCAAGGACTGGATGCCCGACGACCTGGACGGCTGGGATGACGCTGAGTATACCTACCACGAGCGGATCATGCCGGCCGGCGAACGAGAGCGCCGCCGCCGCGTCGAGCGCCTGGCCTTTCGCCCCGCTGAGGCAGAGGAAGATGAGCGGGCGGTGGAGACATTGGCCACCGCCGACTGGCGCGGCCTGGTCGTCGAGGCCAGTGCCGGCCTCTATCGGGTGGACCTGGGCGACCGCACGCTGCTCTGCCGCCCGCGCGGCGTGCTGAAAGCGGAGGAACTGGGATTCACCAACGTCGTGGCGGTGGGGGATCAGGTCCTGGTGCGCGAGGATGGCGCCGGCGGCGGGATCGTCGAGGCTGTCCTGCCGCGCCGCAGCGCGCTCGTCCGGCCTGATGTCTTCTACGGCCACCTGCAGCAGGTCATCGTCGCCAACGCCGACCAGGTGCTGATCGTCGCCTCCTGGCGGGAGCCGGTCATCTGGCTCGAGTTGATCGACCGCCACCTCATCGCCGCCGAGCGTAGCAACCTGCGGCCGATCATCTGCGTCAACAAGATCGACCTGGTCGATGACGAGGCCGTCTTCCAGGCCACCGTCCAACCCTACCGGGCATTAGGCTACCGGCTGATCCTGACCAGCGCTCGCACCGGCGCGGGCGTCAAGCAGTTGCGGAGCGTGCTTCACGCCCGCACAACTGTGCTGGCGGGTCTCTCCGGCGTGGGGAAATCGTCGCTGCTCGCTGCGGTTCAGCCGGGATTGGCGCTGCGCACCGGCGCGGTGAGCGCGCGCGGCGAGGGCCGGCATACGACTGTGCAGACGACGCTGCTCCGCCTGGCGGCCGGCGGCTTCGTGGTGGACACGCCCGGCATCCGAGAGTTTGGGCTCAGCGACCTGCACCGGCACGAACTGGCCCAATTCTTCCCGGAGATTGCCGCACTGGCGCCTCACTGCCGCTTCAAGGACTGCGCTCACAGCGATGAGCCAGAGTGCGCCGTGCGCGCCGGGGTGAGCCAGGGTGAGATTCTAACCAGCCGGTATCACAGCTACCGGCAGATCTACGCCAGTCTCCCCACATAGCGCAATCGGAGGCTATCACGGGCCGTCCCACAGATCACGCTCGGGAATGGGTATGGGTACGCGCATGCACCGGCCCATTCCCGAGCGCACCTCCTGGCTCATCACCGGAAACAGCGCCCCGCACAGAGATCGATAGAAGGCTACCTCGATGCACCCACAAAGAGCGCAAAGAACTTCTTGCGGTCGCTGCGGTCCATTCTCCGATCCGGCTTGCCAGGCATACCCCATTAGCAGAGGCTTACCCTACGTGGCTAACCGTGAGACGGCGGGATCAACAAGACCTTCCCCTTCGTCTTGCGGCCTTCCATGGAAGCATGAGCCTCAGCGGCTTCGGCCAGCGGCAGAATCTTGTCGATTCGAACGTCGAGCTCGCCTGCGCCGATCCACTCGAACAGGTCCTCGGCCCGCTGCAGCAGCTCGCTCCGGTCGGCAATAAAGTGGGACAGGTAGGGGCGGGTCACAACCAGCGACCCCTTGCTTGAGAGTGCGGACAGATCGAATGGTGGTACCACCCCGCTGGAGCGGCCGTACAGAACCATCCCGCCTCGCGGTTTCAGGCAGTTCAGCCCCTTGTCGAAGGTCGTCTTGCCCACCGAATCGTATACCACGTCCACACCCTTGCCACCGGTCAGGCGCTTCGTCTCCCACTCGAAGTCGGCCTTGGTGTAGAGGATGACCTCATCGGCACCGGCTTCGCGAGCCAGACGCGCCTTTTCCTCGGTCGAGACCGTGCCGATCACCCGCGTGCCCCATCGTTTGAGCATCTGGACGAGGAGGAGGCCCGTCCCACCGGCCGCCGCGTGAACGAGTGCGGTCGCGCCGGCGTGGAGCGGGCAGGTGCTCTCGGTAAGATAATGGGCCGTCAACCCCTGAAGCATGACCGCCGCTGCCAACCGGCTGTCCACCCCTTCGGGAACGGGCGCGAGGGTCCAGGCCGGCACGACGGCATACTCCGCGTAGGAGCCCAGTTGCATGCAGTAAGCAACACGGTCCCCTGGCCGAACCCCAGAGACTCCAAGACCGACAGCATCTACCACCCCGGCGCCTTCCATACCCAGGGTGAACGGCAACCGGCTCGCGAGATTCCCCGTACTTCCCCTCCGCTGGTTGATATCAATGAAGTTGACGCCCGCCGCCTCGATCCTCACCCGCGCTTCACCCCTACCGGGCTCAGGACGTCCTGTGTCCTCGTAGCACAGAACCTCAGGACTGCCGAATGTGTGTGCTCGAACCGCCCACATGAGTTTCGCTCCTCTTCCCGGAGGACGATAATCTTACAACGCCGCCGCAAGAATCGCGGTGAGGTCAGCCTCGGCGAGCGGCCGAGGGTTGTGCTTGAGCGACGCAGACGGCAGCGCTTCCTGGATGATGAGAGGAAAATCCGCCTCAGTCACCCCGAACTCCCGCAACCGGGTCGGGAGCTCGATCCGGCGGATCAACTGCCGCACCTTCAGGACGCCGAGCCGGGCGGCTTGTGCCACCGGGAGGCCGCCCGGCGCCGCTCCCAAAGCGTAGCCGACCTGGGCGTACTTCTGCTCGGCCCAGGGCAGATTGTAGGCCATGACGTGCGGGAGCAGCATCCCGCACACAGTACCGTGCGGGATCCCATAGCGAATACCCAGAGGGTGGACCAGGCCATGAACCCCGCCCAAGCGCGCATTGGCGAGGGCTATTCCAGCCAGTAAGCTGCCGTAGAGCATATCCGAGCGCGCTTCAAGGTCGGTGCCGTCCTGATAGGCCCAGACCAGCGAGCGCCCGATGAGACGGATTGCCTCGCTCGCCAGCGCATCGGTCGTGGGCGAGGCGCCGGTGGACACGAAGGCCTCCACCGCCTGACACAAGGCGTCACTGCCCGTGGCGGCCATGACGGACCGCGGGAGACTGCTCGTCAGCTCCGGATCGACCAGCGCGACGCGGGCAAACCAGTCGTCGGAGCGGATGCTCTCTTTGCACTGTCGCATCGGGTCGCTGAGAACGGCATTCTGGGTGACCTCAGCCCCACTCCCCGCCGTGGTCGGCGCGGTGATCAGTGGGAGCCCCGCCCCCTCCAGCGGCCGCCCCTGGAAATACTCGGCCACCGAACCAGGTAGGCAGGCCAGGCCGGCGATAGCCTTGGCCGTATCCATCGCGCTGCCACCACCCACTCCGACAACGATCTCGCAGCCATCTTTCCGGAGTTGGGCGATGCCCGCTTCCACCAGTTCGATGGTCGGCTCGCCGCGCACTTCGGCAAACAGGCTGGCAGCCACCCCGGCGGCGGCCAGGCTCCCCAGCAGGCGGTCGAGGAAACCAACCCGCCGGGCCGCACCAGCCCCACAGACGAGCAGCGCGTGGCTCCCCAGGATGGCCGCCTCGTCGCCCAGGTGGGCGATACAGCCCACCCCCGTCACAACGCGCGTCGGCAGGTGGAACAGAGGCATGAGCTTTCCTCCCAGCTTTCCCTCATGGCCGGATGCATCCGGCTATGCCGGGAATGACCTCAAGCGTGAAACGTGATAAGCGTCCTTGCAAGAATCCTCACGCCTCACGTTTCACATTACCATAAATTCCTCCTCTTGTGCACCGCGAACGCCCAGTCGCTGTGTCACCGAATGAGGCTCTCACACCACCGCCAGCGCCGCCTTGGCCCAGGCTGCGGCAGCGGGCGCGTCAGCCGCGAAAATATCGGCGCCAATCTCGTCGGCGAACTGCTGGGTAACAGGGGCGCCGCCCACCATAAGTGTCACCTGGTCCCGGACGCCGGCTTCCTTCAGTGCCTTAACGACCAGCCGCATGTTTCTCACGGTGGTCGTCAACAGCGCGCTCAGACCGACGAAGGTCGGTTGGTGTTCCTGCACTGCGTCGACAAATTGCTCCGGGGACACGTCCACACCCAGGTCTATCACGGCGAACCCGGCCCCTTCGAACATCATCGCCACGAGGTTCTTGCCGATATCGTGGACGTCACCCTTGACGGTCCCGAGCACCACCTTGCCCACAGGCTCGACATCGGCCGTGAGGAGGTAGGGCTTGAGAATCCCCAGCGCCGCTTTCATCGCACGCGCCGCGGCGAGCATTTCAGGCACGAAGCACTCCTGCTTCTCAAAGCAGCGACCGACCTCCTCCATCGCGGCGATCAACGCCTCGTCGAGAATCGCGGCCGGGTCGCAGCCGGCCGCGAGCGCCTGGCACACTTGTTCAGTGGTCCGGCGGGCATTGCCCTCGAAAAGGAACAATTAAGGATGGTCTTGCCGGGGTCGCGCAGCGTGGTCGGGTATCGAGGCGAGAAAGTGACAGAGGCCTGTGTGCTTCCCTAAATTGTCGGAACGAGTATGATCGGTCTGAAGGCTTTGGTGTTCGCCGCGGGAAGATCGTTGAAAGAGTCGCAGAATTGAGCGAGGAGGAGCAAGACAGTGGGAACTTTCGCATCCAGGAAGCCGCACCCTCACGTCCCCGTTGACGTGGTTATCTGCGGTGCGGGAATTGCTGGTATCTCCGCAGCCTACTGGCTTGTCAAACAGGGGCTGAGGGTGGTGCTCGTGGATGAGCGTCCGCCGCTCTCCCTCACGAGTGACAAATCCACCGAGTGCTACCGCAATTGGTGGCCGGGCCCCGATGATGCGATGGTTCATCTGATGAACCGAAGCATCGATCTGCTCGAGGAGTGGGCGCGGGAGAGCGGCAATGTCTTTCACCTAAACCGCCGTGGCTATGGGTACGCCACGGCGAACGCAACGCGTATCCCCGCAATCCAGCGCGAAGCCGAAGCCGTCGCGGCGCTCGGCGCGGGGCCGCTGCGTGTGCACGACGGTGGACCTACGCGCGGTGAGGCCTACCAACCCGCTCCGGCGGAGGGCTTTGCAGACCAACCCGATGGTGCTGATTTGATTCTGGATCAGCGGCTCATCCGCGAGCACTTTCCGTATCTTGCCGAGACAACTGTCGCCGTATTGCACGCCCGGCGGTGCGGTTGGTTCAGTGGGCAACAACTGGGGATGTACCTCTTGGAGCGGGCGAGAGCGCAGGGGGTGAGGCTGGTCTCAGCCCGTGTCGAGGCCGTGAAGACCGTTCAGGGTCAGGTGGAAGGGGTCTGTTTGAGCGGCGGAGAGACAATCGTCACGCGCCACTTTGTCAACGCAGCCGGGCCGTTTGTGGGCGCGGTGGGCCACCTGCTCGGTGTGGACCTTCCCGTTTTCTCGGAACTGCACTTGAAATTGGCGTTTCCCGATCGCCTGGGGGTTGTGCCCCGCCACGCACCGATGCTGATCTGGGACGATCCGCAGGAGTTGGTGTGGGACGACGAGGAGCGCGCCGCGTTCAGCGAAGACTGCGAATTGCGCTGGCTGCTCGAGCCGTTTCCGGCGGGGGTGCACACGCGCCCGGAAGGGCCGCCCGGCAGCTCGATCTTGCTCATGCTGTGGGATTACCACCGCCACCCTGTCGAGCCGATCTTCCCACTGCCGCTCGATCCGTATTTCCCCGAACTGGTGTTGCGTGGCCTGACCACGATGCTCCCAGGCCTGGAGGCCTACACCGGACGGGCACCCAGGCCGGTGGTGGACGGCGGCTATTACACGAAGACACAAGAGAACCGCCCACTCATCGGGCCGCTACCGGTCCGCGGCGCGTACGCGATGGGAGCCTTCTCAGGCTTTGGGTTAATGGCGGCGCCGGCGGCCGGGGAACTGCTCGCGGCGCACATCACGGGCCATGGGCTGCCCATCTACGCGCCTGCCTTCAGCTTTGAGCGCTACTCGGATGCCGCGTATCAAGAATCGTTGGAAACATGGGGCGATCGTGGGCAGCTGTGATCGGTACCCTCACGCGAGCGTTGGTCTTCAGATAGTACGCCGATCACCGGCCAAAACAGTCCGCCCGCGAATTCCACGCATGAGCACGAATAAGAACACTTTCGGCCTACCTCAATTCGTGAAAGTCGTGCCATGATGTTGGGCTCCATGACCGGCTTCATGCAAGCAAGGAGGTTGTCGTCATGCCACCATCCCCACCTTCTCCCGAGGAGCGCGCGTTTGCTTTCCTCAAGATGAACGAGCGCCCGCCGAAGCCGCGCACGCGGGGGATCACCGAGATCCGCGGACCGTACTACACGCCGATGGGGACACGTTATCTGCAGGACATCCTGGAGACGATGGGCGCCTATGTAGACTCGCTCAAGTTCGCGGGTGGTTCGTTCAGCCTGATGCCCAGAATCGCGGTCCAGGCCCTTATCGACCTCTGCCACGAGCACGACGTGCTGGTCTCCACCGGTGGCTTTATCGAGTATGTCCTGACCCAGGGTTCGGCAGCCGTCCACCGCTACATCCAGGAGTGCCGAGAGTTTGGGTTCGACATTATCGAGATTTCGAGCGGCTTCATCACCATTCCGACCGACGATTGGCTGCGGCTGGTCGAGGCGGTGCAAAAGGCTGGGTTGAAAGCCAAACCGGAAGTGGGGATCCAGTTTGGCGCCGGCGGCGCCACATCCGCTGCCGAACTCGAGGCTGAGGGCACGCGCGACCCCGAGTGGGCTATCGCCCAGGCCAGGCGCTTCCTCGATGCCGGCGCCTCCATGGTCATGATCGAGTCGGAAGGAATCACCGAGAACGTGCCGATCTGGCGCACCGATGTACCGGCCAGGATTGTCGATGCTTTGGGGCTAGAGCAGGTGATGTTCGAGGCAGCTGAGCCGGAAGTCTTTGCCTGGTACATCAAGAACTACGGCCCCGAGGTGAATCTCTTCGTGGACCATAGCCAGATCGTGCAACTCGAATGCCTGCGGGCTGGCATCTGGGGAACGAAGAGCCTCTGGGGCCGTGTTCTGACCTACAAGGGCTAGAGCGCCGGTCAAGGAGTCACCGAGACGATTGCAAAGCGCCTTGTGAAGGTGCTTTCAGGTTCGGAGGGGCGCACGGCCGTGCGCCCCGACAGCGCGCCCAAGACCGCGACAGGAGGGGCGCACGGCCGTGCGCCCCGACTACGAACCACGTTCTCACCCGCGCAACGACGACTTGACCGATGTTCTAGCGTCGTCGTTCAGTCGGGTTTACCCTTCTTGAGTTCGACGTCCAAGCCCACCGGCGTCTCGCCAACGATCACACCGCTCGCCTTGACGCGGAGGGGCCGGTCCGGCTTGAGCTCGCCGACATTCCTGATGTCGGTCCACTCACCAACGAGCATCGCGAATCCGTCTACAACCCAGCGATCGTCCTGGCGCGACTGGAGCGTCCCTTCGATCTGGAAGGGCTGCCCAACACGGGGATCGGGGCGGCGCACGATGACCTGGCGCGCGTGAATGGTCCCATCAGGCTGGCGCACGCCCTCGACGGCGATCCGGACGCCTGGAATGAGCGGGCCATTCTGCTCGACCGCCGTCGTGTCTAGAATGACAACGCTTTGACCATCAACCACCCACACATGGCCCGCCACGGATTGCAGTTGCCCCTCGAACGCCACCCCGGGCACGATTGTGGCCGTCGGCTCAGGCGTGGCGGTCGGCGTCGGCCCCGGTGTCTCCGTGGGGGCTTCCGTCGCCGTGGGCTCAGGCACTTCCGTCGCGGTTGGAGGCACAACCACCGGCGCCTCGGTGGGCTGCAGCACCGGCAGGTTCAAGGGCGGCAACGCGGGCAGGGCGACCCGCGACGCGATGTCGGGCAAGACGCTCACGGCCAGTACCGCGGCGATCCCCCCACTCAAGAGCAAGAGGACGAACAGCCAGACCAGCGCCCACAGGCAACCGTGCCCGCCCTGACGGCGCTGCGCCGGTGGGGGCGCCGGCGGAACTGCGGGTGGTACGGTTGATGTCCTGGCGGCACGGGCCGGCGACGGGGAACGCCGCACTGGTTGCGTCTGTGGCACACGCGCCGGTGTCGCAGGGGCTGAGATGCTGGCAGATGGGATCGCCATCGTGCGCTGCGCGGCGTGCTCTTCGTAGTCGCGCAGCGCGGTGACCAGGGCCCCGGGCGAGGCGAAACGCGCCGCAGGATCGCGCGCCAGCGCGCGCAGAACAATGTGGGCCAGGCGCTCGGGCACCCCCGGATTGAGCGCCCGCGGCGGGGTTGGCTCGGACACCAACCGCTGAGTGGCCTGCTCGGTTGGCGTCTCACCGCTGAAAGGGCGCTGGCCGGTCAGCATCTCGTAGAGGACCACGCCGAGGGCGTAGACATCGGTGCGGGCGTCTAGCGGCTCCCCGGTGACGGATTCTGGTGCCAGGTAGGCCGCCGTGCCCACGATCGTACGATTGGTTTGCCGGGGCGAGGAATCCGCTGCAACGGTTGCGCCTGCCTTCAAGGAGCTTGTCTCGGTTGCCCCGCCCGTCTGCTCGACCAACGATCGGCTGATACCAAAATCTGCCAGTTTGGGCTCATCGCCCTCGCCGAAGATAATATTCTCAGGCTTGACATCCAGGTGGAGAATGCGCTGAGCATGGGCAGCTTCCAGCGCGCCGGCAAGGCCACGAGCGATGCGGAGGGCCTCACCCGTCGGGAGCGGGCCGCGCGCCAGCCGCTGCCGCAGCGTCAGCCCGCTCAGCAACTCCATCACCAGGTAGGGACGCCCATCGGCGACACCCGCGTCGTACACGGCAACCACGTTGGGATGGTTGAGGCGCGCCACGGTCCGGGCCTCGCGCAAGAAGGCCTCGCGCCCAGCTTCCGAGAGCATTGTTTGCGGCCGCATCACTTTGATGGCCACGGGTCGATCCAGGCGTAAATCCCAGGCTCTGTAGACCGTCGCCATCCCACCCTCACCAATGACATCATCCAGGCGGTAGCGATCATTCAGAATATCGATAGCCATAATACCTCACGATTGAAATCATGGGCGTGAAATGATGAACAAGACTATATGAATTGATAAACCTTACTGACCATTCTGCATTGGTCATCATTATTCGTCACTCGGCACTCACAACAAGTGTTCAGTGTGGGCCGTCGCACCGATGCTGTCAAGCGCACCAGCGCGGATGGCGCTCCGCCATTTGGCGGGTTCATATCGGCGGACCGGAGGTCAGCGGGAGGGTGCGGCGCTCTCACGAGTAACTTGCATTGAAGGAACCTATGCATGTTCAAGTAGCCGTCGCCAAAGTCGGCAAATATGCCACCCGCGAGAGTGGCGATACCTTCGAGATGGTCGAGAGACCTCACGGCGGGCTCTCCCTGGTGCTCGCGGATGGTCAACGGTCCGGGCGGGGCGCCAAGGTGATCAGCAACCTCGTGGCGCGCAAGACCGTCAGCCTGTTGGCCGAGGGGACCCGCGACGGCGTTGCCGCTCGCGCCGCCCATGACTACCTCTTCGCGGCCCGCGGCGGACAGGTCCGGGCCGACCTGCAAATCCTCTCGCTCGACCTGGAGTCGCGCACCATCGTCATCAGTCGAAACACGGACTGCGGGGCGCTCGTGATCGAGGGGGGCGTCACCCGCTGGCTCGACCGCGAGAGCAAACCGATCGGCATCTACCGCAACACGCGCCCGGCCATCGACGAATTGCCGCTCAGCCCCGGATTAGGCGTCACGATCTTCTCCGACGGAGTACGTACCGCCGGCCAGCGCACCGCCGCCACCTTCGATGTCGCGGCGGTGGTTGAGGCCGTGTTACACGCACCTGCCGGCACCCCGCCGACGGCCCAACGACTGGCCGATCACTTGCTCGCCACCGCCGTGAAGGCCGATGGCGGCTTCCCGCAGGACGATATCAGTGTCGTCGCGCTGCTCGTCAGCCCGGAGCCACTCGCCGACCAGGTCCGGCGCTTGAACGTCGTCTTTCCGCTCCCGTAATGAGGAAGATTGGAGATGAACGACTACTTCCCCTGCCGTATGCAACGCCAGAGCACCGCAGTCTCTCATCTCCAATCTCTCGCCGTGAAAGGATGTCCTTCGTGTCCGACCGATCCTCCGTGAGCCCTCGTTGGTTGCTCGCCGGGTTGCTCGTGTTCCTGCTGGCCGCCTGCACCAACCTGGCCCCCACACTGCCACCCCCTACGGTGACTCCACCGCCCACGAGCAGGCCCCTGCCGACTGCCACGCCGACCGAAGAGCCGACCACCACTCCCGCACCGACCGCCACCCCCACGGAGAAGCCAACGGCCACCGTCATCACGGTGCCGAGCGCCACACCAACCGGCGAGATCGTGGCGACCTCACCCGCGACAGACACCATCCTGACCGATCATCTCTACGCGAACCGGAGCGCCGGCGTCCGCTGGGAAGCGCCCGCTGACGACTGGCAGTTCGTAGAACTGCCGGCCGGCACCTTCGGCCGCTCGGATATGGAGAGCCTGGTGACCCTGATGGCGCCTGACGGCCAGACAAGCTTCTCGTTAGCCTTTCTGAGCTTCAAGACGCAGGGCCTGGACGAGTTGGGAGCCGCCATCAGTGCGAATCCTGATGCCTTCTTCGAACAAACCAAAAAAGGGTTGCCCGCGGAAGCCGCCGAAACCGCCGAGCAGATCGAGGTGGCCGGCTCCCCCGCGTTGCGCATGACACTACACCAGGGTGCCATCACCCAACGGGTGCACCTGATCCTTCGCCCGAATGGCGCCTTCTACCTCATCGCGCAGGCGCGGGGTGACCTGGACGCGGCGATTGTGGAGACCGGGATCGCGACACTGACCTTCACACCGCTGAGGCAGATGGCTTCCCCCACACCTGAATCGCCGCCAGCGTCGCTGGAGGAACAACGCACACAGATTATTTCTGCCGTCGAGCAGTTGCGTGAGTTGAAGTCCCTCACCCCGGTTCCCTTCGAGTTTATGGATCGGGACGCATTGCGCACCAAACTCAAAAAGGATCTGGCTGAGGAGACCGACCAGGCTGAATTGGCCGCGTCCGACCAAATCTACAAGCTGCTGGACCTCATCCCGGCGCACACCGACCTGACGGATCTGATGCTCGATCTCTACAGCTCGCAGATTGCTGGCTTCTACGACCCCAAGGAAGATCGTTTCTACCTGATCTCCGAGCCAAACGGTGAACTCCTGAGCGCAGCGGACCGGGTCACCTTCGCCCACGAGTACGTGCACGCTCTCCAAGACCAGCACTACGACCTCGAAGCGCTCACGGCGGATGAAAAGAAGCTGAACGCCGATCAGGAACGCGCGATTCAGGCCGTCGTCGAGGGTGACGCAGAGACCGTGACGGGGCTCTATATGGTGCACCGCCTGAGCCACGCCGATCTTAGCGAGTTACTCACCAGTGTGAGCGAGCTCGATCAAGAAACGCTCGAGAAGACGCCGCGGTTCCTGCGCGAGAGCCTGGTCTTCCCCTACACCCTGGGCCAGGCCTTCGTCCAGGCCCGCCTGGCTATAGGGGGCTGGGCCGCAGTGGACGCGCTCTACACCACACCGCCCCAATCCACCGAGCAGATCCTGCACCCCGAACGCTACCCCGACGATGCGCCTCAAGCTGTCACGCTTCCGGACCTACCGGTGGCGCTCGGCGGCCACTGGCAGGAGCAGTCACGCGAGACCTGGGGCGAGTTTGACTTGCGGCTCCTGCTGGCCGAACACCTCCCCGAAGCCGAGGCACTCCGCGGCGCCGAGGGCTGGGGCGGCGACCAATACCTCCTCCTGCACGACGATGCCGGCAACGGCCTCTTCGTCTTGGACATCGTCTGGGACCGCCCCGATGACGCCATCGAGTTTGCTCGCTCCTTCGCTGAGTGGCTGAAGCGGGCTGGGTACCAGGAACAGCCCGATGGTCACTGGCAGGCAGACGGCCGCGGGGCAGCCCTGCAACAGGCCGATAATCGTACCACCGTCCTCGTCGCTACTCGCGCGACCGATCTCAGGAGCGCCCTGGCCGCTCTGGGGACCGGCAATGACTGACCAGCCACTCGGCCATAGGCCGGGACAAATCGCTGTCGTGGGCCCGTGCGCCAGTGGCAAGAGCACGCTGGTGCGCCGTCTCCGCGCCGAGGGCTGGGATGCGCGCATGCCCGCCCAGGAGCACTCCGGCGTCCCTGACATGTGGCGCAAACTCCTCGCCCCTGACGTCGTCATTGCCCTCGAAGCCCGCGATGAGGTTCTGCAAGCCCGGCGCTCCGACGTTGATCTTGATAGCAAGTACCTCGCCACCGAGCGCGAGCGCCTGGCCCACGCGCGCCGGCACGCCGATCTCGCGCTCGACACGAGTGACCTGACTCCCGAGCAGGTCTACGAAAGGGTGATAGAGTTGCTTGCTGCGCGGGGACTTGCCGGCGGTTGAAGGTTGGAACGTTGAAAGTTGGGAAGTGTCCGCGAGTTTCGCAATTTCTGGCCTCCCGGGACGTGGCCTGGCGGGTGGCCGCTCGTGTGCAAAAGCAGCACCAGCAGGGTGGTTCCCATTGTGCGAAAAGGCAAGACCTGCTCAGATTGCAGATTGAAGAGTAGCAGGTTTACCGTGAGTGGAATCACCTTCAACCTGCAACCTTCCCACTTGCAACCAAAATGAGAAGCTCCCGCCTCGAAACCCGACGCGGGAGCTACAACTGTCTGTGTGAGCGCCGCTAGAACATCATCAAGGCCTCGCCGGGGTCGCGTGATCCCGAGACTTCCGAAGTCTGACGCCTTGACCGGCGCGCGATCGCGCCGATCCGCGTCGGCGAAGGCCGACGCCCGGCGGCACGCCTCCAGCCGCGACTTCAGTCGCCCGGCTCTCGGCCGACACAAGCACGCCTTGACCCGCGCGCTAGAGGCCAAATCCCGGCGGGAGCCGGAAGGAGCCGCGACCGCCCTTGCCACCCCCCGGTCCCATGAAGCGCCCCATGTCCTTCATCATGCGCTGCATCTGGCGGAATTGCTTGAGAAGCTCGTTCACGTCCTGCACTTGAGCCCCGCTCCCGACTGCAATCCGCCGCTTGCGGCTTCCGTTGATGATGCGGGGGTCGCGGCGCTCCTCGCGCGTCATCGAGTAAATGATCGCCTCGATCTTGCGCATCTCCTTTTCGGTCACATCGGGCGAGATCTGCTGCTTGATCTGACCCAGCCCGGGAATCATCCCCAACAGGTCGCCGATCGGCCCCATCTTCTTGATCTGCTGCATCTGGCTTAAGAAGTCCTCAAGGGTAAAATCGCCCTTGCGGAGCTTCTGCTCCATCTTGAGCGCTTCTTCTTTGTCGAAGGTCTGCTCGGCCCGCTCGATCAACGAGAGGACATCGCCCATCCCAAGGATGCGCGAGGCCAGCCGGTCGGGGTGGAAGATCTCGATGGCGTCGAGCTTCTCGCCCACACCAAGGAACTTGATTGGAACGCTGGTAACCTCGCGGATCGAGAGCGCCGCGCCACCGCGCGCATCGCCGTCCACCTTCGTGAAGATGATACCGGTCAGGCCGACCCGCTTGTTGAAGTCGTTCGCGACGTTGACCGCCTCCTGCCCGGTCATGGCATCGGCCACCAGCAGGATCTCCTTAGGGTTGATGCGCCGCTTGACCTCCTCCAGCTCCTGCATCATCGGCTCGTCGATATTGAGCCGGCCGGCGGTGTCCACAATCACCACATTGTTGGCGCCGAATTTCGCCTTTTGGACGCCGCGCTCCGCGATCGCGGGCGGTGGTGGCTGAACCCCTTCGCTGTGCACCGGGATGTTGAGCTGCTTCCCCAACACCTCCAGCTGCGTGACCGCCGCCGGCCGGTACGTGTCGGCCGCCACCATCACCGGGCGATGCCCTTGCTTGCGCAGCCAGTTGGCCAGCTTGCCGGCGGTGGTCGTCTTGCCCGAACCCTGCAGCCCCACCAGCATGATCACGTTCGGGGTCGGGCCGGAGAGGTCCAATCGCCCGGCCTCGCCCAGCAAGTGGATCAGCTCCTCGTGGACGATCTTCACAACCATCTGCGCCGGGCTGAGACTCTTCAGAATCTCGGCACCGATCGCCCGCTCTTTCACAACCTTAACGAATTCTTTGACCACCTTGAAGTTGACGTCTGCCTCCAGGAGCGCCAGTTTCACCTCGCGCATTGCGACGTCAACATCCTGTTCGGTCAGTTTTCCCTTCCCACTCAGACGCTCAAATGTCGCCTGCAGTTTTGTGCTCAAATCCTCAAACATGAAGTCCCTTTCTGCCTGGCCTGCACCGCAGTGTAACCCAACCGGCTGCCCACACGCCTCTCCCACCAGAACCTGCTTGGCAAGCACACGCTTGCAAGCCCAAAGGGCGCACACAACGGAAGAAAAGAGGGGAGAACCCGAGGGATGACCGGCACATTTGGGAACCAATGCAAGCTATATTGTAGTACGGCAACTGGGGGCCGTCAAAGGGAGAAGTCGGCCGGCACAGGCGCGAGGTGGCAGCAAAACGGCGGCTCGCGGGCCGAAAGGTCGCAACAGTACCCCCGGCCTGGCGGCCGGAGGTACTGTCTGGCGACCCGTCCCGGCAAGGAAGAAGGGAAGCCTCTGTGACACTCCGCACGGGCTACAAGCCCGGCGGCTTCTCAGGCAACGCATGAGCCATCGCTCTACGTTGGCGCCTGAAGGCTCCGTCCGAGCCCAAGAGGTGCACCGTGAAAGCTCTACAGGTTTCCCCCTACGGGGGGCGCCCAAGCGTCTGGCACTCGCCTCGCCCTGAGGGGCGGTCCCCGGCGAGTACCTCGCTTTGGGGCGTACCCCGCGGGGTAGGGGACGCCCCTCACCCCCTGCGGGGGGAGCCCTACCCCGCGGGGTACGCCCAAGCGAGAAGGTCTCACCGGGGACCGCCCCTCAGGGCGAAGCGTCCCCCTCGACGCCAGGGGGTACCCCTCAGGGCAGGGCGTACGCGGCGGGAGTCTCGCTGCCGCAACCGGCAACCTATACGTTGTCCCCGACGGGGGATGCCCTGACCGCGAGGTGGACGCTTGCGGGCGCCCCGCAGGGCGGAAAGGTGCAGAAGACGGGCTCAACCCGTAACGAAAGAATAGTGCATGGGCGCGACAGAAACAACGTTTCAACACCGTCTTCGCGGCAGGCCAGGGCTGAAGCCTGTCGAGAAGCCCGCCTTTGCCCTGTGGGGCTCCCCCACCGGGGTGCCCTGAGGGGCATCCCGTAGGGTCACCGTGGACGCGTGGGCAGCCCCCTCAGGGGCTCCCCCTACTGGGCGTTCTCGCTTGGGGTGCCCTGAGGGGCATCCCGTAGCGGCGAGGTGGACGCTTGGGCAGCCCCCTCACCCCCTGTGGGGGGAGCCCAAGCAGGATCATCTCGCCTCGCCCTGCGGGGCGGTCCCCGGCCTGATCGTCTCGCCTGGGCGTACCCCGCGGGGTAGGGGGTACCCCTCAGGGCAGGGGCTCCCCGTGGGCTCGAAGCCCAGGGGCTTGCGGCGGGCTACATTCGGTCAGGGCCGGGCAGATCGTCGTGGAGACCGGCAGGGGTGCGGTCTCTCCTCAGCGCGAGACGGGTTCACGCGAGATGATCCGCTTTTTGCAATCTAACTCTTCAATCGCCGATACTCCTCAACCGTCGCAAGCAAGATACCATCGATTGCAGACTGAAAGCACTCTCGAATGGCACAAACCTCAGCCGCGGTGAACGGTTGCAGGACGAGGGACCGCCAAAACGTCATCCCGAGCTCGAGTTGGAGGGCTTCACACTCCTGAACAACTGCAAGCATAGGGATCCCTTGTCCAATCCGCAGGCGGGCGTGGGCCACCGCGCCAGCATACGCAATGCCGTCCCGAGACCACACCGGCGACTCTCTCCCATAGCGCAGGACATCCACCACCGCCTTGATGAACGCTGCCACCTCGCCACACAGCGCCTCCAACGACATCTCAGGTTGGGCTGCAAAGGCAGGAATCAGCGACAGGCGCTGGATCCAGCGGGCGACAACCTCGCGGGTTTCGGCTTCAATGATGTCAGCCGCCGCGTGCAACACTCGACGAAATCGACGCAGCGCCGGCACGACGTCGGCCAGTTGCTCGACAAGTTGCTCCTCGACGGCTGGATCGAACTCACCTGGCACCCAGTTGGCCTGACCGAGGGTGATGACCGGCGGCCGTGGCGAGAGAGCCACCAGCGAGGCCTCCAGGGCTCCCATCGCATGCGGCGTGATCAGCGAATCCATCACGACTGCGACCGGATGATAGTACCCCACCCTGGCCACATCGACCGGTGTCAGACCGACGCCCTGGCACTGGCAGCCCCGATCCTTCAATGCGTTTACCAGGACCGCGCAGGCTTCAGAGTGGGGGCTGACGACCACAATCGTCGGTATCATCGGATCCTCCTTCGCGTACCCAACCGTGTGGAATCCACGATCGTTCGGCTCCGCCCTCCAAAGCTGGTCTGCCATTATGGTTTCCCCCTGCTCCCTTTGGCATCGCCGTTGTTCTTCGCGCCGTGATCGTTCCGTTGGTTCGCGTGACTGGGCACCGTCCCACTCCCCTGCTTCGCTCGCCCAGGCGGCGTCCAGGTCGGTTGCTTCGCCGGGCTGGGCGGCGTCTGAGGTGCTTTGGGCATCTCAGGGCGCGACCCCGCGGATCCGTCCGTGGTACGGCCCGGCGGTATCTCCAGCCCGTGCTTCGGCTGACCGGGCGTCTCAGACCTCTTGCTCGACTGTGCGAGCGTCTCAGACTCCTGGACGGTCTCAGTCGAGTCGTCCGCCGGCGGCTGTTCGCCTCGGGAACGCATAATCAAGCCGAGATTGCGTCCCCGCGAGGCTGGCGACAGACTCAGTTCGGCCGCGACCTGTCCCCAACCCAGACCGGATTGGCGCAGGGCGACGATATCGGAGACACTCTGGCCGGTTGCCTCGGCCAGGAAGTAGACCCGCGCTATGTTGCCAAAACCCATCCCCGGCACGGACCGGAGGGCGAGGGTCTCGCTCACCGGAACGTGAAAGAAGGCTGCAATCGCGAGTGCCACCGGGTGCGTGTGAGTGAGGAACTTCGTGGACGTCGGGACGACCGTGACCGTGACCACCGGGGTCGAGGTCGGTACGACTGTAGCAGTCACCACCGGCGTCGGCGTCGATTCGTCTGATCCTGTCGGAGTGGCAGTCACCGTCGGAGAGAGTGTCGGGGTCGAGGTTGGCGCCTGCGTCGCGGGGGCGGCTGAGGCCACGCCGGCGACGAGAAGTCCCAGAAAAAGCACTGAGAAGCAGCCGGCAAGAGGAATGAAACGTCGCATAACGCTGGCTCCTTTCGTTTCTGTGAGTGAGATTGTGCGACAGTGAGCCTGGCACTCACACCCCTTATACCGTCGAGGATCCCAGAAGGTTACGGGGCCGAAGGAGGCGAAATGGCAGATGTTCGGTCAACGGGCCTTCACGGTAGAAGCGAGGCAATCGGGCCACCAATCTGGAACGAGCCCGTATCGTTTGAAGCGCCAAAACGGTTTATGTAAGTGATGAAAGCCACGTCTGCGAGCGGCGGAGGTCCGCACGGCGAGCGCGAGCTGATCGAGCGCGCCAAGCGCTACGAACCAGAGGTACTGCGCGAGATCTACGAGCGGTTTTCGCCCGGCATTTACCGCTATATCTACTTCCGGACCAACGACCGCGAGCTGGCAGAGGACTTGCGGGCCGAGGTCTTTCTCCGCATGCTCGACGGCCTGGACCGCTTTGATTATCGCGGCTGGAGCATCTCCGCCTGGCTCTACCGGATCGCCCATGACCGTGTCATCGACCATTTCCGTGGGCAGGAACGTCACCAGATGATGCCGCTCGAGGAGAGCCTGGTTGACTCAGCTCCAGACCCTGGCGAGACGCTACTCTCAACGCTGGCCCACGAAGAGCTGCGCGAGGCCCTCCAGCAGCTCACAGAGGAGCAGCAACAGGTGATTCTGCTGCGCTTTGTGGAGGATCTCAGCGTGCGCGAGGTCGCTCAGATTACGAGGCGCACGGAGGGTGCCATCAAAGCGCTTCAGTACCGTGGACTCCGATCGCTCCTGCGGATTCTGAGCCCAGGAGAGGTGGTTTGAGAATGAATTACGATATTCTCGCTAAGGCACTCGAAGCACCGGGGCAGCGCGACTCACTCGACGGCGTCCGCGAGCATTCCCTGTACGATGCCGACGAGTTTGCTCCGCTGCTCGAGTTGGCTCACCAGCTTCGGGCGATACCCGCGCCGCCGATGCCAGCCCGCTGGCAAGCGGCTGAGACCCACTTCCTTCAGATGGCGCAGACCCGCCGCGCTGCTCGGCCACGCCACGCGCAGGAAAGCCTGGCCGCTCACCTCGCGGCCCTCTTCAGCAGACCCTTGGCCGCCACGCTCGTTCTTCTGCTGCTCTTCCTGGTCCTCGGAACCGGCACGATCACCGCTTCCGCCGGGGCGCTTCCAGGCGCCCCGCTCTACGCGGTGAAACGGGCCAACGAGCGCATCCAGCTCGCCTTCACCAGCCCGACAGACTCCCCCGACTTGCTGATACAGTACGCCGAACGACGGCGGACCGAGATCGAGGTGCTCCTCCAGCACGGCAACATCGTCCCGCCAACGCTGGTCCAAGATCTCTCAAAAGAGATCGAGGAGGCCCAGTTCCTCCTCGAGCAGCGCCACGAGCAACGAGTCGAAAGCTGGCACGAACTCGAAGGGCTGGCCGAACGCGCGCTCGTGACACTCGAGCAGTTCGCAACACAGGGCGCAGGCGACAGCGCGACTATCGAGCGCGCCGAGCAGACCATCGAGCGCGTCGAGGAGCGAGCGCATGGAGGGTCCCAGGGGGCCGGGCCGCCACAGGCGACACCAACCCCATCACCGAGCGCGACGCCGACGCCGGCGGCGACCGCACGAGCTGAGGAGCAACCCCAGGGCTCGCCACCAGAGCAGGAGCCGACCGCACGAGCGCACGGTCAGGGAAAACCGACTGGCACCCCGCAGGCTGGGGACCACAAGGAGGACGCTCATCCTGAGAACCCTCAACAGGACCGCGGGCCGTCTCGCCCCATGCCACCCGGCCAGTCGGGGCAACCCAACATGCCTCCTGGCCAGGAGAAACAGAAACCAGAGCCTGCCGATCCCACTCCAGGGCGAATGGACGGGCCTGCTACGGCTCCTCCCGGCCAGGGCCAATCGCCCGGAACCCCCCCGGGGCAGGCGAAAGAGAAATCGGGGCCCCCTGATAGTCCCCCAGGGCATCCGGATCAACCCGCTGCCAGACCACCCAATCGGGGCGGGCCCCGCCATCCCTCACCCGGACAGCAGGGGTATCAGACGAAGCAGGACGGGCGCCCCCCAGACGAGAAGGGTAAGGGCAAAAAGCCGTGAGTGAGCCTACGGGCCAATCTGGGAGAGAAGCCAAGAATCAAGGAGAGCACGATGAACTGGCTTTAGACCAGACAAGCTGACCCAACCAGGACCAGACGAGCAAGCGAACATTTCCAATCGAGATCATCAGGGTGCACACAGTCTGCCAGGCCGCTTTGACTTCGTCCCTATTGGCAACTGGATGGCGCGACAGCGACGTGCAGCGGCGTCCTGCCGGCCAACCAGCCGACACGCCCGCGGTTTGGGTGGAACCGCGGGCGTGTCAATCTGGCGAAACGTGATCCCTGCCAGGTTGGCCCTGGTGCGAGTGCACCGGAGATCGCCCGGGCGAGGGACTCTCTTGCCCTCAGCAGGCCCCTTCGGGTGCACGTCCCTCTTGATGGGCGGCTCGTGCGAGTCACGAGCCGCCCGTGTTTTTGTCTGCCTGCGCTCGCCTCCGGTTCAGATCACGACTACGGTCGCCTGTTGTCTTGCCCTGGTCATCGTTTCCCGGTCCACCCGGGACACATCGTCTCCGCTTCCAGTCCACCGTTTGCCAGTCGTCCTCGCCTGAGATAGCATACAGCCATCACAACTTCGAACTCCGAGGATACAGCCAAGAATGAGTAACGACTTCACCGTGACAGAGGAGATCGAACTGCGCGGACACATCATCGACTCCTGGGTCTTGCCGCGCGTCTTCGATACCATTATGGACCTGGGTGGCGATTTCGAGGTGTTGGCGATTCAGGTTGGCAAACGCAAGGACCAACATAGCTACGCCCATATGCGCGTCGGCGCCCCATCGCTCGAGACGCTCAACGCGATCGTCACCCAGCTTCAGAAGTTGGGCGCCGAGTTGGTGAGCCACCAAGACGTCGAGACTCGGCCCGCGCCGCGCGATGGCGCCCTCCCGGCCGACTTCTACAGCACCACCAATCTCCCGACGCAGGTGCGCCTCAACGGCCGCTGGCTCCCGGTCGAGGGGACCGAGATGGACCTTGCCATCATCGTGGACCGCGAGCGGCAGCGCGCCTTCACCCGGCCGATGGTCCACATTCGCAAGGGCGATCCGGTCGTCATCGGCCACGAGGGCATCCGAGTGATCCCGCTGGAGCGGCCGCGCGAGAGCGAGATCTTTAGCTTCATGAACAGCGCGGTCAGCTCAGAGAAACCCAAGAAACTCGCCATCCACGAGGTGGCCCGGCAGATGCGCGAGATCAAGGCGCGCGGCGGGAAGATTCTGGTCGTCGCTGGCCCAGCCATCGTGCATAGCGGCGCCGGTCCATACCTGAGCCAGCTCATCCGCGATGGTTACGTGGACGTGCTCTTCGGCGGCAACGCCATTGCTGCCCACGATGTCGAGGCCGCCCTCTTTGGCACCAGCCTGGGGGTGAACCTGGAGAGTGGCACGCCGGTCGAAGGGGGTCACCGCCATCATATGCGGGCCCTCAACACGATCCGCACGGTAGGATCGCTCCGTGCAGCGGTGGAGCAGGGCATCCTGACGCGCGGCATCATGTATCAGGCCATCGTCAACAACGTCACGATGGTCCTGGCCGGCTCGATCCGTGACGATGGCCCCATCCCCGATGTCATCACCGACGTCATGGTGGCGCAGGACAAGATGCGCGAGGCCGTCCGGGGGGTGGAGATGGCGCTCATGATCTCCACCATGCTCCACAGCATTGCCACCGGTAATCTCCTACCGGCCTCGGTGAAAACGGTTGCGGTGGATATCAACCCGGCGGTCGTGACCAAGCTGGCCGATCGGGGCTCGTGGCAGGCCATCGGCCTCGTGACGGACGCCGAACTCTTCCTCCGCGAGCTGACCCTGGCCCTCGACGGGCGCGAATAACCGTGTCTTCTCCAGGAACGATCCATTCTTGCCCGGAGAGTGGCGAGCACATCAGAACCGGCTCACCCAGGAGAACCCACATGGCGCTCCACCCGAACGCCGGAAACGGCCTGACGATTACCAATGCAGTCCATCGGTTCAGCGCGCACTCTTTCTCACAGAACACATCCGGTCAGTACACGGTGGCTGCGACATGGCTGAGCTAATCAACCCTCACGACCGGTTCTTCAAGGAGGTTCTTTCGCGCCAGGAGGCGGCGCAAGACTTCGTGCGATATTATCTGCCGGCCGAGGTGGTAACCCTGCTGGACCTCTCAGCGTTAGAGATGGTCAAGGATAGCTTTGTAGATCCAGAACTCCAGGAGCATTTCTCGGATCTGCTCTACAAGGTGGCGTTACAAGACAGACGGGCGGCCTACATCTACGTGCTGTTTGAGCACAAGAGCTTTCCCGATCCCCTGGTGGCGTTCCAACTCCTGCGCTATATGGTCCGTATCTGGGAGTACGCCCTCCGCCAGAGAACCACGTTGGTACCGATATTTCCAAATGTGGTCTACCACGGGCGTGCGGAGTGGCGGACCGACCGGGAGTTCCACAGCCTTTTCGATCTGCCCGCCGCGTTGGCCTCGTACCTGCCCAATTATCGTTACTGGCTCTGCGATCTCTCCCGTTTCAGCGACGAGGAGATCAAGGGTACTGTAGTATTGCGGGTCACCCTGCTCGTCCTCAAGTACATCTTCAGGGGCGAGCTGGAGGGGCGTCTCCCCAGCATTCTCGCGTTGCTTCGCGACCTACCCGAGCGGGGAACGGGGTTAGAATACCTGGAGACACTGCTGCGCTATCTGTCGTCGAGCACCGACAACCTGAGTGAAGAGGGCTTGAGGCAAGCCGTGGAAGCTGTGTTTGCCGAAGAAGGGAGCAGGCTCATGCCGACACTCGCCGAGAAATGGCTCGAACAAGGGCTCCAACAGGGGCTCCAGCAAGGACTCCAGCAAGGACTCCAGCAAGGACTCCAGCAAGGACTCCAGCAAGGACTGCTCGATGGAATTGAACTGGGATTGGAGCTGAAGTTCGGCGCGGATGGCCTGCGCTTACTGCCAGAAATCCGCAAAATCACAGATCTGGACCTGCTCCGGACAATCCACGAGGCGATTAAGGTGGTCAACGACGCCGACGAATTGCGGCGGCTCTACCGGCCGGATGACCTTTGACTACGAAGCCATCGCCGCCCCTGATGGTCGCGGGGCGGCCCTTCGGCCCCGGCCTGAGGACCTCCACCCGAAGCGCGCGGGTTCCTCGCCCGGCCGGGCCGGGGACGCCGGCACACCCCGTCTACAATTGCAGCGCGAGGCTCCTCGTCCCAGCACCGCATAGGCGTCATGAGAGAAGGCTGTGGCCTTCATGGGTTGACGGTCCCTAGCGCCCCGGTCACGTCATCCCGCGGGGGGAGGGAACAGACTTCCGAAGTCTGGTTCGCGGCAGGTGCCCGCCTCTATCACCTCGTCGGACGCGCTTTGGGCCAGCACGGTCCCTACCAGACTTCGGAAGTCTGACGCCTTGACCGGCGCGCTAGCATGGCCCCCGCCCGATGTCGCTCCTTGCTTGATTTCTCCCGAGCTTCTCATCCTGATCCAGCCCAGCACAAGTGGGTAGCCCCTCCCCCACGCGAGCAACCATCAACAGCGGGTCAGGAGGTGGGCAGGGACCTTGGGCACATGCCACTGGGACGTTTCGCACCCTGACACCGCTCAGAAATATGCTAGACTCGATGTCACAGTCTTTCTGACGCACTGCTTGTTGGGTACCCGCCCTGATTGTTCCCAGTGAGGACTGTTTGCCAAATCCCCCTTTCCCCTGACTTTTTACTGATCCGAGCATGGGTTCCTACCCATGCGTTGGATTGTGTCTGGCCGAGAGCGTAGTAGGGGGCAAGATGCCCTGGCAGTGCTTTTCTAGTGGGGAAACCTGGCAATCCCTTTCTGCTCCTTGCCAGCTTGCTCCCTCTGTTCCCTTTGTTGCCCGGTACACGGCGCCATAACGGCTTAAGGTGTAGCAAGTTGCTCAAGGATCAGTAGAAGCCCTGGGAGCCGGGTCCAGACGGTTCGAGGGCTGGTCTCTCGTTCACAGCGCTGTCAACGAGCGGAGGCTCGCTCTATGCGCCACATCCTGGCCCTGATCTGCCTCGTGGCGTTCGTTCTTTTTAGCCCCCAAATCGAGCAGGTAACGCCGAGAACTGCATTCCCTCTCGTCGGTGAAACTACGACCCACCCAGGCGCCGCGATGCGGCCGGCCTGGCCGGTCACATCGCCGGCCCAGCCGACCGGTCTGAGCGCCCTTCACCGCAGTGGTCAAACCTTCATCACCTGGACCGAGCGCGCCGATCTGACCGGCGAGCGCTACCGCCTCTACCGCCACAACCAGCCCATCACGGCCGCGACCCTGGCCCAGGCCACACAGCTCTATGAGGTCGCCGAGGGCTCCGACCGCTTCTTCGCCGACCGCTACAATGCGGACAGCAGCGGCGTCTGGCGCGCCCGCTACGTCGACCGTTTCGTGATCGCAAATCAGGGGAGCCAGCTCCCGGCGGGCACGGGGCTGCTGGCCTGGACGCTGGCGGCCGCCGATTTTGGTGGCGGCGCCAGTGGCAACACCTACTATGCCGTTACCACCGTGGACAGCACTGGAGCGGAAAACCGAAGCGATTTCGGCGCCGCGAACAGCATCGGCCCCGTGACGGAGCGAGTCAGCGAACCCGCCCCGATAGAGATCCTGACCGGCGCGGGCGAGATGAGCCACGTCTACATCCAGTACATGGATTTGCGCACCTGGAACCCCACCTTCCATGCGCCCCACGCCGCCAACAGCTACTACGGCCTGGACCCCAGCGACCCGGCGGTGGCGAATGCCATCCAGTACGCCTACACCTACACTGTGGGCGAGCCCAACCCGGCCAACTGTGGCGGCGCGGTACCACCGCGCACCCCGGTGATTCTCAACCTGCACGGGTGGGGCGGCAACAGCTACGGGCCGGATCCCGGCACAAGCCAGTACTATTGCGCGTTCGAGATTCGCCCCATCGACGTCAGTGAGACCTGGTACTTCGGCTTTGCCCGCAACCACGACTACCGCCAGGGCAGCCCCGTGCCCGCTGGCGACACCATCGTGAACTACACCGAGCAGCGGCTGCTGCGGATGGTCTACGACCTGCTCCACGATCCGATCCTCGGCCCGCGCGTCGATCCCAACCGCGTCTACGTCTCCGGCCACTCGATGGGCGGCAGCGGCGCTCTGGCGCTGGCACTCCGCTACCCGAACGTCTTCGCGGCCGCCTACGCCAGCGAACCGATGACGAACTACCGTACCTCGGGGGACGGCGGCGGGATCGATTGGCGCCCGGACGTGGGACTGAAATGGGGGAGCCCGGCCCTCAATCTGCCGGTACAGATCGACGCGCCTGGCAACTGGGCCGACCACCTCCAGCGCTATAACGGCACCGGCGTGTGGGACTGGCAGGACCACCAGGCGAACATCCAGAACCGGCCGGGCGATGAGATGGTGCCATTGGGTCTGGCGCACGGCCGCGCCGACGACGTCATCGAGTGGCCCACCCAGGGGCAACCGGCCTATGCCGCCTTCAATGCCGGCCGCCGAGCCTGGGGTGGGGCCACCACCGACGATGCGCACTCCTGGCTGGGGTACACCGGGCTGCCACCCAGCCTGCAGCCCGACAACTCGTTGACGCCGTTTTCCGGTCTACGCCTGGTGCGAAACGAGAGTGTGCCTGGTCTGAGCAACGCCAGCGGCGACGTGGCACTCCCGCCACCCAATCCGCCTGGCCCGACCGGCGGCTACAATCAGACGCTGGAGTGGTCGGCCAGTTGGAACGCCTGGGACGGTCCACCCGGGGATACGGCCGGCGAGTGGCATATCAGCCTGCGCCCGACCGACCGCTCGAGCCAGACGGTCGATGTCACACCCCGCCGGCTACAAAGCTTCCACGTGACCCCCGGCGCGAGCTATACCTGGGAAAACCGCCGCGTGAGCGACCACAGCCTGGTCGCCAGTGGAACGGTGCTGGCCGACGGGGATGGCCTCGTCACCATCGCCGCTTTCGCCGTCTCGCCCGCTGGCAACCGGCTGATGCTTCGACCGGCTGCCGGTTCGCCCACGGCGGCTCCTACCCCGACCAACACCCCACCGGCCGGCCAGTGCGTGCTCGACGTCAACGCCAACGGGCGCGGCGACCTCCTCGACGTCATGGCGGTCGCCAGCAACCCGGGCTGTCGCGTCTATCTGGCCACAGTGGTCAACCTCTGGCGCCAGCCCTGGCCGGGGGCGACGCCCACCGCCACCCCCACCAGGCCAGGCGGCGCTGTTCGCCCGCTGCCCGACACGACGGATGGCATTCACGTCTGGAACGACCAACTCGCCACCTGGAGCATGAGCGAGGCCCAATTCCAGTTCGCCGCGACCCACTACGTCGGCTCTCAGAAAATCATCCGTTCCCACGCCGACCGGCTGCGGGCCTACAACCCCAATTTCCTGATCCTGCACTACCGGCTAGGCCACGGGCTCGGCTACCGCGCGATCCAGAACGGCTGCCAGCCCACGGGGAATTGGATATCAGTGGTGGAGGGTAATGCCTGGGTGCAAGAATGGCCGGGGGAGGGCGCTGTGAGCGCCGGCTGGTTCTTCCCCTGGGCCGGCAACCCGCGCGTGCTCAATTGCGACTGGGGTTGGTATCTCATGCAGTTGGACGACACCGGCTGGCGGACCTACTGGCGGGACGAGGTGCTGCGCCAGTTGGCCGCCAACGATGACGACGGCGTCTTCATGGACAGCCTGAGTGTCCCTAACTACCTTGGCGCCGGTAGCTACACTCCCGGCCTGCCCGCCATCGACAACGCCTTCGAGAGTACCTGGTCCACGCGCATCGAAAACTGGTTGAGCTGGCTCCAGTCGCAGATGGGGAGCGCCTACCTCATCCCGAATGTGGGCGGCTGGGTGACCAGCCGCGAGACGACCGATTACAGTCTGGCCGACGGGGTGATGATCGAGAGCTTCGGCGAGTGGGGTCCGGGCGACCCCTTCGACCTGGGCGACTGGCAACTGCAGATGAACCGCATCCTGGACCTGGAGCGGCAGAGCAAGGCCATCATCGCCCAGAATTACCTCTACGCCACTGCCGACACCGACAGCCGCCTGTATTACCTGGCCAACTACGTGCTCGTCAAAGGCGCCCGGACCTACCTCAACATCGACCTGGGCCCGGAGCCGGAGTGGTTTCCGGAGTACGAGATCCCCATCGGCGCGCCCACCGACACGTTGCCCGTCGGCGTGGACGCCTGGCGCGACGCGGGCTCCGGCCTCTACCGCCGGAGCTACACCAACGGTCTAGTAGTCGTCAACCCCACCGGCACAACCCGAACCCTCAACCTGGGGAGTACCTACTACCGGGCGAACCCCGTGGGCGGCGGCTGGGTGCCCGCCAACGGTGATGTCTCCGCCTGGCGCGTAGACTATACCCCGCTGACCAGCGTGACCCTCGCCGGCGGGCACGGTGCAGTCCTACTCACCACGCCGCCCGGCGGGTAGAGACGACCCGGCGGGTTGTCTCTACTGGTCCTGTAACACGTTTCAGCCGGTTCTCGTAGACCATTGCTCACTCATATCGGGAGGTTGCCATGATCCATCGTCGACCGAAGCGGACGTTGCGTTGGGGTTTTCCGTTGCTGGCCTTCATTGCTGTCGGTCTGGCGAGCGCTGCCAGTCACCCCAGCTACCTCGGCGAGAACATATCGAATGTGCCGGCCGGAACCAAGACCTACCGCATCTGGTACAGCACAGATTGCAACCCCGGCGCGAACTGTGACTGTGACAGCACTCGGCCCCAGGGGTAGCTACCGCTCTCTGCCCTTCACGTTGATCACAGGTGCTGAAGGACGGGCATTTCGCCCCCCGAAAGACCGCTTCGCGCTTCGAGCCAGGCACCCGTTCCGCCGCTTAGACCCCATCATAACCGGCTTGCACACCGCCTGATGCAACCGGACCTGAAGTCTCTCGCACCTCCCATAGGGACACTCGCTGGTCGAATCGCCTTGGGCTCAACCCGCAGGAGGATCAAGTGTAGGTGCACGCCCCCTCCGCGCGCGACTCGCTTTCTACCTCAACTTCCACCACCCATCGGACAGTCACACGAGCACCCAGCACTTTCCCCTTGACACGCAGTGTTTTCTACTGTACAATGCAAAAATCCTGGATTGTGGATCCACAATCCAGACTGCGATAAACCATCTTGTCTCAATCGACCACGCTCGCTTAGTCTCCGCGCCATAGCGACCAAGCCTTGGCTAAGATCCCAATTCTGCTAGTGTGTACATCTGACCTGGTCCTTCGAGATAGTTGCACTGGAGAATCGAATACTGCGGACCATCGAATACTGATCGCTTGAGGGCAGGGAAGATCATCAATCATACGACCTCCACTTTCGTTGCTTTCAACCTTGTTCTCAGAGAATTCACAACCGTTCTTTCAGTTGTACCGACAGGTTGTCCGGTGTTTGCTTGTCCGTGGTTCCGGCCCAGCAGATGACGATAGTCGATTACAAGAGTGACAGACCATAACGAGGCACAATGACAGCAGCAGAGCGCCCCACGTCAACCGAAATCCGCACGAACTTCAAGACTATTCGACAGCTTGTCACTGACGAGTTACGAAAACTGCTCCTGACCGGTTCTTTCAAGCCTGGAGAAAAGCTGGACGAGAACGAGTTGGCAAATTTGCTGGGCGTCAGCCGCCAACCGATACGACTCGCGCTACGCCAATTGACGTCGGAAGGTCTGGTAGAGGCACAACCTTACAAGGGCGCAGTGGTCGTTCGGCTTACGGCTGAGGATATTGAGGACATTTATGACTTGCGCGTGTCGTTGGAGGGGCAAGCTGCCCAGTTAGCGGTTACGGCTATCACCCCGGAACATTGTGCTCGTCTAAAGCGCTTCGTGGAGGAAATGGCCGAGGCGGCACAGAGAGGCGATTATGCTAGCTTCCATCAGCTCAACAACGCCTTTCATCTCGCGCTGTACGAAACTTGTAATCGCAAACGCTTGTTTCAGATCGTCAGGGATCTCCGCGCTCAAAGTGCGTTAGCGATGAATACCTATCTTCTTTTTCCGAGCGCAGCAAATCGGGCATTGCGAGAGCACGAGCAGATTCTAGCGGCCTGCGAGCGCCACGACGCTGACGAAGCCGAGCGGCTTACGAGGGAGCATCTTGGTCGAACCGCTCGTGTCTTGTTGGATCTGGTGCGGGGTGAACCCAGCAAGGAGTAAGATCGCAGCGTATGGCCACCTACACCATCGTGCAGTTGGACCCGGCTCCGCTGGACGACGAGGTTGTCGTGCAACGCCTGAGGGCAATTCACTCTTATCTCGCAGATTTTCGCATTGGAGATGAGGACCGCTTTGTTTTTCGAGTGCCCCAGTCGCGCGGGGACGTAATGGCCCTTGAAAAAGAAATAGGGTCGATGGTGCCAGAGGCGGACTTCTTACTGACCCTGCGAGAGTCGGTCACGGCGCAGTTACTTCAACGTGCTAAGCGTTTACGCCTGATTCAGAAGCTGGGTCTCCGCTACGAAGTGGTCGACGTGAAAGCCGCGGCTGAGAAAGGCATTCCCGTAGCAGTGTCACCCCATTACGGTCTGGTCGCTGTGGCCGAACATACACTAGCGTTGATGTTGGCCTTGAGCCGTCAACTCATAGAAATGCACCGAGTAGCGATAGCGGCAGAGAATCCCAGGAATCTGAAACCCATCTATACAACGCAGTGGCAGCGCTACTTCAACTGGGTGGGCTTCTCAGGAGACAAGTTTACCACCTTGTTCGGAAAAACACTTGGGGTTGTGGGACTTGGTGAGATCGCCACTGAGGTGGTTAGACGGGCACGGGCGTTTGAAATGCGTGTTCTGTACACCAAGCGCCAGCGGCTCCCGGTTGCCACAGAAACGGAATTGGGCGTTACCTTTGTACCGCTCGACGACCTCCTACAGGCCTCAGATTACGTAAGTCTGCATGTTCAACACACGCCGGAAACGGAGAAATTGATCAGCGAGCGGGAGTTACGCCTCATGAAGCCGTCTGCCTTTCTGATCAATACCTCGCGAGGGAACGTCGTGGACGAGGCGGCACTAATCCGGGCTTTGCATGCAGGGCAAATCGCTGGCGCCGGACTCGACGTGTTCAGTGTTGAACCGCTCCAGTCGGGTAGTCCCCTATTGCAACTGGAAAACGTAGTATTGACTCCCCATGTAGGCGCCGCTGGATCGCAGATTGCGCGGTACACACGGGCGTTTGAGAATATGAAGAGACTTGTAGAGGGCAAAGAACCTTGGGATATAGTCAGCCCGGGTTACGATTGACTTAGAAGATCATCTGCTGAGACCCGTTAAGGCTAATTCTCTCAACAGAAGGAGTGTATGTATGCGCACAAACAAAGATAGTTCAGCTTCCGATGAGACAAAAAAAAGGACGAGTTACGATGAGATAGAGGTGGGAACTGAGTTCACCTCTAAAGAGTGGGTTATTACACCTGAACAGGTCGACTATTTCTGTGAGGGGAACGAGGATTACCACGAATGGTATTCGCTCGATTCCCCGTTTGGTGGGCGAATTGCACCTCCGCTTATCAATTATCGACCGGCGCGCGATTTATTCTCTGCACGATATACTGTCCGAGGTCTACTTGCCGAGTACGAATCTGACTATATCAATCCTGTTAAACCCAACAAGAAAATGGTAGTTGCCGGTAAAATAACAGGTAAATGGATGAAGCGCGATAAGGCGTTTGTGGAGTACGAGGTCACGTGCGTGGATGAAGATGGCCTAGAGATCTTTCGAACCAAGCGCGTACACCTCCTGGATCGGGAATCGACAACGACGTCATGAACGGAAGGTCCTTAAAATCAAGAGCTCGCAAGAAATACCTGAGGAGGTACTAAATGGCGCTGGTGAACAGGGATACCCCCCTAGGATTTCAACTTCCTCCCGTTTCCAATCAGATGAGCCTGGAAAAGTGGATCCGACGAGAAGAACTCCAACAGGAAGCGAATCCCGGTTTCCACCCCTCGAAAAACATCCATACGGATGTTGAGGCAGCAAAGAAGGAGGGATTAGAGGCACCGGTGGCTGGTGGGCCGTTCCTGGCGTCACATATCTCTCGGATGATGCTGTCAGCCTTTGGAGAAGGATGGGTAAAGGGAGGAAAATTGTCAGTAAGGTTTGTCAGGCCGGTCTTTCCGACAGACTTCATAACAGCTAGGGCGGTTGTCACGGAGAAGAAGCTCGAGAATTCTCGAGTCAGGGTCGTCTGTGAGGTTTGGGTTGAGAAGGCAGGGGGTGAGAAGGTGGTTGTTGGAACAGCTAGTGGGCTGGTAGATTAGGACTGGACTTTTGCAAAAATCAGAGCAGAGCTAATTGAGATTTGATCTCAAGAAGCGAGCGACCGGCAAGCGTTTGATGAACAACCCAAGCGATAGGAGAACCGAAGGCTTGGCGCAAGACAGCACGGCAGACCTCGCCGATGGTCATCAGGCGAGAAAGAGCCCAGTCCTCGGCACGGGCAGCACGCAGATGAGGCAGGAGGGTGGAGTACGCTACGAAGACGAGGGACATGTGCTGGGTCTGGTCAGTCGCACTTCGGAGCTGACAATCACCCATGCCCAAGAGCTGCTTGCCGTCGCGATGAAAGGGTTCGGTGCCGCGCCAGCGATGGCGGTAGGTGCGGAGTACGCGCTGCGTCTCCCAGGAGGTGCGGGTGGTCACGAAGAGCTTGACCGGGGTGGCGTCGTCGTGCACCTTCCAAAGCCCGACGATCCGCACCTTATGGTCAACCCCTGGCCGGCGGATCGCCTTGGAAAAGAACCACTGGGGCGCCCCACCGCTCATGGTCTTGGTGCGTTCGCACGAGCGAATGGTCTTGACCCACTCCGAGCCTTTGACCTCTTGGCCGTCAACAATCAGCTTGCGGTTGAACTTGAGATCCCCCACCTAACCGCGCTTGTGGCTGTGAATGTGATTGAGCGTTTCAACATTGGTAAAGTCGCTGTCAAAGGTGAAATCACCCGGAATCTCTTCCGCCACTACCCAGTCGATCAACTCCTTGCACAGGACCGTATGATTCTTGAAGGGCGTATCGTCGGCCTCACACTGCTCGCGTTTGCGGAACCGCCGGAAGTCCAGCGGATCGTGTTTGCCCGAGGCACAGACATAATTGGCAATCAGGTAATCGTGGGCGATCAGGTGGCGCTTGTCGGCATGATCCCAGAACCACTCCACGTCGGCAATCAGTTGGCCCTCATGGTCAATCAGCGTGTTCTCCACGGCGATCACCCCATGCTGACTATAGCGGGTGCTCGCGTCTCCCTGCAGCAGTGCCAACCGCTGGCGATTGAGCTCGGTCACATCCCACTCGACCTGCATCAACCAGCGGTTCAGACACGACTGGTCCGTTGTCACCGCAAACTCGCGGTTGATCCCACTCACCGTCTGGTGCTCAGCAATGATCAAGCCCGTCAGGTACTCGCCAAAGTGCCGCCGGGCCGGTTCCGTCGCAAACACTTCTCGGTACTGGCCCAGCACTTCTTCCACCACGCTCGGAAACGCCATGATCGCCGGCATCCTCTTCCTGCCTTGTTCCTGTCTCCCTTCGCCGCCTGCCGTTATCGTAAACCTATTCTACCTCTTCCGCAACTTTGCAAAAGTCTAGTTAGGAGAAGGTTCGCTGTAGGCTTACGGTGTGACGCGCGAATGCGCGTTGCACTGTAAGCCAGAAATCGCCTCTAACGAGGTAGGGAATGCCAAAAGGTTGAGAGGTGGTGAGTTGGTATCGAATGACTTGCATGCGACGGAGGCGCTAGCCACCTATACGGTGGAGAGTGATTTCCAAGATTTACCGTCAGAGGTAGTGACCGCGGTCAAAGCGTCTATGCTCGACGGCCTGGCTGTGGGCCTTGCAGGCTCGGTGGAGACCGTCGGGAAGATCATTACCTCTTTTATCCAAGACCTGGGTGGTACGCCTCAATCAAGTGTGATCGGAGCCAGGTTTCGGACTGCGGCCCCTCACGCAGCTTTGGCGAATGGCGCGATGATACATGCCCTCGACTACGATGACGGACTCCAAATCTTTTCCTTTCACTGCACCTCGGTTTTGCTTCCTACTGTTCTCGCGTTGGGAGAAGTGCGGGGTCTCTCGGGTAAGGGGGCAATTACCGCCTTCGCGTTTGGCCTTGAGGTAGCGGCAGCCTTGTTCAGAGCCGCAAACAGGCACGACTACGACATCGGCTGGCATCGTACCGCGACAATCGGAACGCTGGCCTCTGCCGCGGCCGGTGCCAAGGTGTTGGGTCTCGACCTCTACCAAACGAGAAACGCCTTGGGTATCGCGGCTTCGCAGTCCTCAGGTATTCGCCAAAATTTCGGTACTATGACCAAACCCTTCCACAGCGGTATGGCGGCCAGAAATGGAGTGACGGCTGCTATGCTCGCACAGCGCGGCCTTACCGCAGACCTCAACATCTTAGAGGCGAAACTTGGCTTTTGCAATGTCTTCTATGGAGATGGCAACTTCCAACCGACCAAGATCGCCGAAAGTCTCTCCCATCCTTTCGAGTATATATCGGCAATTCGTATCAAGAGGTATCCATGCTGTGGCCAAAATACGCGTCCTGTTGACGCACTGCTCTCGTTGATTCACGAGAATGATATCCAAGCCCAAGAAGTGGAGCATGTTGAGTGTGGTGTTAACCCCAGTGTTATGAATATTCTCATCCACTCGAATCCTACCACGGGTCTTGAAGGGAAATTTTCCCTCGAATTTTGTCTGGCGGTGGCACTCTTAGATCGAAAAGTAGGTCTTGACCAATTCACAGATGACCGCGTCAACGATCCTCTCGTTCGAGAAATGATCAAGAAGATCCGCAAGTGGCCAGATCCAACGGTGCCTCATAGTGGTGGCAAGGGTCCAACGGTGACGGTGCGACTGCGGGATGGCCGAGAGTATTCCCGGCGCATTGATATGCCTGAAGGCCAGCCTTGGGCGCCGTCTACAAAACAGGAACAGATCGCTAAGTATCATGATTGTGCGAAGCGAGTGTTGAGTGCTGAGCAGGCTGAAGTGGGCCTGGAATTGATCCAGAATCTCGAAGAAGTGGAAGATATTCGACGGGTAATGGCTGTGATATCAAGCTAGCAAGACATGCTAGACAAAGGGATCATCACATGAATAGGGGTAATCTGAGATACCTTCTTAACCCGCGATCTATTGTGGTGATTGGCGCATCAGAACGTAATTTTTACTCGGGTAATGCTATTCGTCGCTTGCTGGAAGGTGGCTATTCCGGCAGAGTCTATTTAGTTAATCCGAATCGAAGCTCGGTTTTTGGAGAGCGGTGTTTCCGCAGTGTCTCCGAAATCCCGGACCGGGTGGATCATGCCCTCGTTGCCGTGGGGCGAGAGCGGGTGATGGGTGTCCTTGCCGACTGCCTCCCCCTTGGGACTCAAGCCGCAGTTGTTCTGGCAAGTGGGTACGCTGAAAGGAGAGATGCGCGGAGTACGAGCTTGCAACAGCAGCTCCGAAGTTTTGGGGAGAAGAGCGGTCTAGCCATGTGCGGGCCGAATTGCCTTGGCGTAATTAATGCGCATGACAACTTCGCCAGCTTCGGTGGCCATCAAGGTGTTCCGATAATTCCGGGTAATATTGGAGTGGTGTCTCAAAGTGGTGCCACTTTGCACTATATTAGCGAGGCGGCCTACGACCGAAATTTGGGTTTCAGCTATTTGATCTCGAGTGGCAACGAAGCCTGTCTAGAAGCCTCTGAGTATATAGATTTTATGGTGGATGATGATCGAACTGAGGTCATCTGTGGCTTCATAGAAAGTTTCAAAGAACCAAGGCGTTTTGTGCAGGTAGCTGAGCGCGCTCTTGCAAAAGGAAAGCCACTCATCATCGTAAAGATAGGACGATCCGAAAAAGGCAGGAGATTGGCACTAGCTCATACCGGCGCTCTGACCGGTCATGACCGGAACTATGATGCCGTATTCAGACAAACAGGTGTGATTCGAGCATACAGTATCGACGATCTCTTGGATAAGTGTTCACTATTTGCACAATTGCCGAAATCCAAGTGGCCTAAGCATGAAGGGTTGGGGATCATCTCTGTATCGGGGGGCAGTGCCTGCTTAATCGGAGACCTCTCAGAGAGCCACAAGCTGAAACTCCCAGACCTACCCTTACAAGTCGTAAATAATCTGAGGGAGGTGTTACCGCCCGAGATAACTGTGCAGAATCCCTTGGAGCTGCCTGGTAGGGTAAGCCGTAATGATCGCAACCTATGGGCTACGTGCGCGAAGCAATTCGTAGCCCAGCCCAATCTAGATGCACTTGTCGCAATCTTAGGTCTCTCTGAGCGGCACGAGTCTGCACTACTAAGCCTGGCTTCTGTTGCCAGTACCGTGGACACGCCTGTTATCCTCTCTTCAGTAGCAGCGCGAGCACTATCAGAAGAAGCCAGACAACTTTCGAGCATTTATCACCTGCCCATGGTTTTCGGTATCGAGCCGTGTTTGAAGGCTTTGAAGACAGTTATTGATTACAATCAGTTTAGGACAAGACGCGTAGGAGATATCGCGAGCACGCGGTATCACACAGCTAACCTGACAGCATTAGCAATGATAAAGGACTGGGCAACGGGCGTCCAAATCGTGGATGAATATAAGACCAAAAAGCTCTTGTCTTCCTATGGCATTAGTATTGCACTTGAGCATGTTGTGAGATCGGTAGAAGAGGCAATAAGGACTGCAGATGAAATTGGCTATCCGATAGCACTAAAGCTCTTATCTCGAAACATTATACACAAAACTGAGATAAATGCGATTCGGTTGAACATCAGGGATAACATTGAATTAAAGCGAGCTTATAATGAGATCTGGTCCCATGCTCTCACGATGCATTCAGAGGTTGAAATTGACGGGATGTTGGTACAAGAGATGGTATCAGGTGTCACTGAAATATATATAGGAGTTGTCTTTGATAGTGAATTAGGGGTTATAATCTTCATCGGTCTTGGTGGAGTCCTGGTAGAACTTATGGATGATATCTCTGCAAGAATCGCGCCTATTACGAAGGTTGATGCTGAAGACATGATCATGGAATTACGAGGATATAAGCTTTTGACCGGGTTTCGCGAGAAACCGAAGGCAGATATATCTGCCTTGATAGATGCATTGTTAAAGGTGTCTCAATTAGCAGTTGATTTAAGCGGATACGTTTCTGAGCTTGATATTAATCCTTTGATAGTTTTAGAGGAAGGACGAGGTGTCAAGGTGGTAGATACTCTTTTAGTTTTGCATCGAGACTAAACTATAGATAATAGCCATTTGAGAGTAGATTGTGCGCGTGTCTAGGATTATTGAGAAATAATAACCAATAATACCTGATCGTCATGATAGTTCAAAACAAGCAAGAAATAGAGGTCAAGATAATGAGCTACCAGTATATCATTTATGAGGTTAAGGACCATATTTGCCGAATTACAATGAATAGACCCGAGAAACTCAACGCTATTCACTTGCCCATGAAGCGGGAAATGGAAGATGCACTCGAGAGAGCAAAAACCGACGAGGACGTGCGAGTAGTGATTATCAAGGGAGCGGGTCGTGCTTTTTCTACTGGACTTGACTTGGATTTCAGAGCTCAGTGGTCGTTGGAAAATGATCCATCGGAATGGCGCGAACAGTGGAAGGGGTGGGATCAGTGGGTTTGGAACAACAAGAAGCCAGTAATCGCTCAGGTACATGGATATGTATTGGCAGGGGGTGTATCCTTAGCAGACTCCTGTGACATAACCATAGCTGCTGAGGGTACTCTCTTCGGGCGCCCACAAGTTCGGCAGGGTCATACACCCCCGTCGGCGTGGCCTTGGCTAATGGGCCCGAAGAAAGCAAAGGAATTGCTCTTTACGGGTAACATGATAGACGCGGAGGAGGCCTTCCGATGGGGCTTGGTGAATAAAGTAGTCCCCCTTGAGAAGCTGGAAGAAGAAGTAAACAGATTAGCTCAAGACATAAGCAACGTACCCCCTGCGGCCGTGACCGCCAATAAGCGAAACGTTAACAAGGCTTGGGAGCAGATAGGCCGACTGCGCGAGTTCTTTCGTCCCGACGAAGAGACCCGAAAGATCTTAGAAGGTTTAGAAGAGCAGGGTTTTCTGGCTCAGGTGAGGGAAAGAGGTTTGAAGACGGCTCTGGAAGAGCGTGATTCTCGCTTTCAGAAAACAGCGGGATTTGTTGAAGACGAGGGGTAGAGTTGTGCTTTGGCTATTAACGAGAGCGCGACATTATCTCTGAGGGAGCGAGACGATGGCAGCAATGATAGCAACGAGTTCATCATTGATAGATGAGTGTCTAAGACGAGCCAGACAGTTGGTGGGGGTAGAACTCGATCGTACCCTCCGACAAAAGAACCTGGAGGCGTCAAGAAGCGCTATCAAGCGTTATGCATATGGGATTGGAGATGATAATCCGCTGTGGTGCGATCAGCAGTATGCGGGAAAGACTAGATATGGCCGTATCGTTGCTCCCCCAACGTTTATCTTCAGTGTTGATGATACGGCATTCAGCGAACCCAGGGTGCCAGGACTTATCCTGCTGCATGCCGAGGATGAGATTGAGTTCTTCCGACCAATTCTTGTAGATGACCAGCTCACTTCAAGATGCAGAATCGTGCACGTTGAAGAGAAAAGGGGGACACGGGTTCCCAGAATGGTCTTGCTGGTGGGCGAACTAGAGTATCTCATCAGCACCACATACGAAGTTGTTGCCCGTGTGTTCGCAACGAAGTTGAGAATGCCACGCTCTAATAACGACGGGGGGCTGAACTATGGAAAGAGAGCTCCGCATGAATATTCGGAAAGTGAGCTTGAAGCGATCAGGCAGGACATTCTCAGTGAGGAGAGAAGGGGAGCTGTTCCTCGATATTGGGAGGATGTTAAAGTCGGTGATGGGATAAGACCCATCGTGAAGGGGCCCCTCTCCTTACGAGATATGATCTGTTATTATGCTGGGAATGGTGTCGCTCCTGAAATTTATAGGGCTCACGAGCTTGCTTACAAAGGTGCTTACTTAGATCCTCCTAAACACATTGATTCTTCCTTGGCTTATGAAGTTGGGATGCCTGGTGCCTACGACATAGGGCACCAAAGGGTTGGATGGATGGGTCATCTCCTGACAAATTGGATGGGGGATGCCGGGTTTTTGAAGAGGTTAAGACTGCGAATAAGCCGTCCAAACATCTTCGGAGATACCACCTGGTGCCGAGGGAAGGTGGTTGATAAGTACCTCGCGGGTGGTGAGAATCTGGTGGACTGCGAGATCTGGGCCGAAAACCAACTCGGAGAGAGGACAGCATTTGGGCAGGCCACAGTGATCCTACCTTCGCGTGATGCGGATACTCAGCCGTAGATCGCCTGAACACTGAGGACTCATTCCGGTTGTTATGAGCACTCCATTGCGTTTGATGCAAAAGTCGCAGAGTTGCATCGGGCGTTTGATCGCCGACTACCTCGGCCAATTGCCACCCGGTATCGTGTGTGACTGGCGCCAGCAACGCACGCCTACACTTCGCGGTCTATAGAATGACTCGAGTGGGGCGCACTCATGTGCAGACTAGGCGTCAATAGCTTCAGTATCGTCACCGACTGTGTCACTTCTCAGGTATTATACGCGCTTTCTTCAACGATCCATCTCAGGGTTAGGTATTGGTAAAGTGAGCGCGCTACAAATGCGGCTGTGGCCCCAGGGCGTCAAATGTTAGGAACGGGGGTAAAAGCGCCCGTTCTTGACACAGAATACGGAGGAGGGAATCATGTATTTGCGACGGGGGTATCTAAGCTATTTGTTGGGAGTGGTGGCAGTCGTAGCGTTGCTGGCAGTGAGTTGTGGCGGTGCGGTTCCACCAGCGCCAACCGAGGCACCGGCAGCGCCAACCGAAGCACCAGCAGCGACTGAAGCACCGGCACCAACCGAAGCACCAGCAGCGACTGAAGCACCAGCAGCGACTGAAGCACCAGCGCCAACCGAGGCACCGGCACCAACTGAGGCACCTACACAAGTAAATACCGAGCAGGAACCGGCCGAAACACAAGTGTTGCGGTTTGGTATTGAGGCTGACGATGCGTCAGCAGGGTTTGACCCAATGAAGAGCACTGTCACACCGTCAATGGATATTCAGAAGGTCATCTACAATGCCTTGGTGAGACTCAAGCCTGGTGCCGAGAGCTACGCGGATCTAGAGCCTGATCTCGCTACACACTGGGAGAGTTCCGAGGATGGATTGACGTGGACCTTCTACTTGCGAGAGGGAGTACAGTTTCATAAGGGTTTCGGAGAGGTGACCGCGGACGACGTCGTGTTCAGTCTCAATCGGGCCCGAGATCCGGGGGCATCCTGGGCTAGCGTCCTCAAGAACATTGAAGATGTTACAGCGGTAGACAAGTATACCGTAAAGATAACGGCAAAGGCGCCTGATCCCTACTTCCTCTACAACTTAAGTAACGGGGGCAACGTAGCTGCCGTGATCGTGAGCAAAAGAGCTGTAGAGCAGTACGGGGACGACTTTGCCCTGAATCCTATCGGGACAGGCCCCTTCCAGCTTGAAGCGTACATACCTAAGCAAAAGGTGGTGCTGGTCCGGTATGAAGATTACTTTAGGGGAGAGCCCTTCATCGAGCGGCTAGAATACATTTTCACCCCGGATTTACAGGCCCGGATACTCGCCATGAGAGCCGGGGAACTCGACATTATTCAAGCCCCGCGAGATATCGAGGGCATCATGGAGCTAGAAAAAGCGGGCTTTCTAGTACTGGAAGGCGTACCATATAGCCTCCCATTGGCTTTCAACTTGACAGTGAAGCCCTTTGACGACATCAGAGTGCGCCAGGCCGTTCTCTATGCCATCGATCGAACCGCGTTTGCCGATTACTATGGAGCAGAATTCGTTCACACTGATCCAGTGGCCTATAGCATCTGGCCGTACAATCTACGCGAGTACAAAGCAGCGAAGGACGTCGTCAAAAAATACGACTACGCCCCGGAGAAAGCCAAACAGTTGTTGGCAGAAGCTGGCTATCCCGATGGCTTCACCGTGGATTTGACATGGACTTCTCAAGAACGCTTCCGCGTGCCTATGGAGATCGTTCAAGCTTACCTGCAGGAAGTCGGCATCAAGATCAACCTGAACATTGTGGAACACGCCGCCTACCGAGAGGTCATCGACGGTCCAGGGCAGGCTATGGCTATGATCAGCGTCCGCCGTGAGACCCCAGCTCCCATAGCTCTTGAGTGGTTCCAGACTGACGCTATCCCTGGACATTCGCGAGCGAAATATAACTATGCGCACTACGGCGAGGCTATACCAGGGGTAGACGACTTGATCGAAAAGGCGGTGGTGGAAATGGACCCCGCCAAGGCGGTGGAGCTCTTTGTGGAGATCCAAAAGCGTGTGGCCGAGGATCTGCCAGTTATTCCCCTCTTGACGGGAACATATGAGCCCTATATGCGCGCCCCCTATGTTGACATGGGGTATGAATGGCATGCCGTTGATCGGCGGTTTCCACCCATTACAGAGCAGACGAGGATCTTGAAGCGTTAGCACTCGCGTATCGGGTGGCTCCCTCGGGTATTACGAGAGGTCCTTTCGGTGGGGTGCCCGTCCCTCATCTAGGTCGTGGCGGGCACCCCGGTGAAATCGTATTGGGCTGGCACGTTGCTGGTGATTGGAGCATCAACTGCCATGAATCGGTATGTTATCAGGAAGTTCCTGCTTCTAATCCCGACCGCATTTGTGGTGGTGACCGTAGTATTCTGGACAATGCATCTAGCCCCAGGAGACCCAGCCGTTGCGATTCTCGGCGACGATGCTGATTCCGAAACTCTCGAAGCTTTCAGGGCGAGGTACGACTTGAATCGCTCGCTGATGGTTCAATACGCGTCCTATCTAAGAGGGCTCGCTAAGGGGGATCTGGGGGTCTCGTACGAGAACAACAGATCGGTGCTCTCTAGCTATTTTGAGATGCTTCCGTACACAATTGATCTTATTGTGGTGGCTACAGTATTTTCAGTCCTTATTGGGATTCCGCTGGGAACCATTTCGGCATTGAGGTATAATTCACTTGTAGACTACACAACAACTATTTTTTCTTCGATGCTAATAGCGTTTCCAATTTTTTTCCTGGGAATTCTGCTTCTCCTCGTATTTGCTGCTCATCTAAATATATTTCCAGTACTTGGTGGCGGGGATTTAAGTCACTTGGGGAGTAGAGTTCGTCATTTAATATTGCCAGCGTTATCCTTAGGCTTAGTGGAAGGCGCACGCGTGCTAAGAGTTACTCGAACATCTATGCTGAATGTTTTGAGCGAAGCCTATATAACGACTGCGCGCGCAAAAGGGTTGTCCAGTCGAAGAATAAATTATGTTCATGCTCTTAGAAATGCTTTAATACCGATTACGACATTAGTGGGAATACACATTACTGTTCTGCTAGCCGGGTCTATTCTGACAGAGACGGTCTTTAATAGGCCAGGTATCGGCAGACTACTCGTGGGAGCAATACATGCCCGTGACTATCCGATGGTTCAATCTGGTCTCTTAATATACGCTATTCTTGTCGTTCTAGTCAATCTCCTTGTCGATCTAGCTGTCGGCTTCATTGACCCGAGGGTGCGGTATGAGTGATATCACCATGAGCGGGGTGGTGGTTAAGCGACAAATAACAGCGACAGGAAAAAAGAAGTCTCGAGGACTCGCGACTGATGCCGTGATCCTTTACGCTCTCTTAATCATCGTCATCTGCATTCCTTTGATGGCTATTCTTGCACCGTGGGTAACACCTTACGACCCTGCAAAGCAGAATCTGAAAGAGCGACTTGTTTCACCGAGTCTTGCTCATCCCTTCGGAACGGATCAGTTCGGTAGAGACACCTTTTCGCGGGTACTCTGGGGAGCAAGGACTACGTTGACTATATCGACTTTAAGCATCCTTATCGCTGGCAGCTTAGGGGGCCTGGTAGGTATGCTGGCTGGATATAAGGGGGGCTTTCTTGATGACGGAGTAAAATCGGCGGTAGATGTGCTGATGGCATTTCCTACGCTCTTATTAGGTCTGATGGTGTTGGCTACTCTGGGACCAGGGACTTACAATTTAATTATTGCTGCCTCACTTGCTTTCCTGCCCAGATTTATCCGAATAACACGGAATATTACTCTCTCCATTAGAGAAAATGAATTTATACTAGGCGCGAAAGTAATAGGGGCCCGGGATCTCCGAATAGTTGTGCTCCATGTTCTCCCTAATCTAAGGGATGAGCTGACGATGGTTTCTGTTCTCTGGCTGGCGCAAGCTATAACAATGGAGGC
This sequence comes from Ardenticatenaceae bacterium, assembly GCA_027493995.1. GTDB lineage: Bacteria > Chloroflexota > Anaerolineae > Ardenticatenales > Ardenticatenaceae > DOUV01. The sequence goes on from JAOSJS010000001.1 coordinate 1,736,853, forward strand.
AGGCCTCAGCTTCTTAGGTGTCGGAGTACAACCTCCAACGGCATCTTGGGGCCTTATGATCAGGGAAGGCTACAACTTCCTCTATGCCACTCCTTGGGCAGCTTTTTTCCCCGGAATGTCTATTACGTTTTACATATTACTACTGAGCTTACTAAGCGATCGGATTCAAGCGCGAAATAAACATGCCTGAATTCATCCCCATCTGAAGTATAAGCTGAAAATACAAAGTAATTTCTGATGCCTTTAACCCGTCCACTGTTTAGGAGATCTCCATAATTGAATGAGGTCTCTTGCGGAAAAGTCAGGAGTATTCGTTTCGTGAACAAAAAGGCATTATCCGGTATAAAAGTGTTGGAATGTGCTGAACTTATCTCTGGTCCATACTGTGCAAAGATGTTGGATGATCTGGGAGCAGAGGTTTTAAAGGTCGAGAGACCAATGGTCGGCGATCGATCTCGACATCTAGGACCATTCTCGCAAGATATACCTCATCCTGAGCAAAGCGGCCTCTTTCTCTATCTGAACACGAACAAGAAGGGAATCACGCTGAACCTCGAGACAACGACAGGTGTGAGGCTCTTCAAGGAGCTTGTGGAGCGTTCCGACGTACTCGTCGAAAATACGACACCCGGCACCTTGCCGGATCTAGGGCTCGGCTATGATGAGATCGAGAAGATCAATCCAAGGCTTGTCATGGCATCTATCACGCCTTTTGGCCAGACCGGTCCATATCGCAGGTACATGAGTAGCGAGCTGGTGACATTCCATATGAGTGGCTTAGGCTATGAGACCCCGCGGGCGACGGAGCGGATCAGTCCCGACCGCCCGCCGCTCAAAGGGGGCGGCCACTTTGCCGAGTTTTTTGCCGCAGTCAACGCCGCTGCAGCAATTGCGGCCGCACTCTACGCGCGACGTGCTAACGGGTAGCACAGCATCTAATCGTGATCATTGACACCACTGTTCGATCAACTGCAAGGTCTCTTGAGACCGCCGCCCCCGCTGTTTGGGTGGTTCCCAACGCGGCGGCGGAACTTTGAAAGCGAACAGTTCGGCCATCGTCCAGATATGGTCGGTCAAACCAGCCGCAATCGCCGGGGTACGCTGGACCCAGCGATGACCGAAGCGGCCCACCGAGAGGCGCAATCGCAGGCTTTTATGACAGTCGCAGAAGTTGTACAGGCAACCGACTACATACATCCCACTGACCAGGGTCTCAGCCTTGCGGGCCAGGGTGCGCGTGCGGCGGGTCAGGCTCGCAAGCCGCTGGCGGAAGGTGGCATTGAGCCGCTCGATAAAAGCGGTGTTGATCCCGCCCGCTCCTTGGGAGGCCTGGATCAGACGCCGGATCATTGCCTGACTGCCCTGAACGATGCGCCGGTCAATGTGCAAATGATCGGCGAAACGCTGTTTGACCACTTGGACAATAGCGATATTGGGCCAGGCAACCAGCTTCGGGCGTCCTTTTTCACCCCTGCGGCGGGGGCAGGGCCGTCCGGAAAGCCGCTTGGAACGCTGTCACGTAGCTGGCCAAACCATCTACGGCCAACAGCAAGGGACGGCACAAGGCGATTGCGCGAACCTGCTCGGCCAGGCTTTGGATCAAGGTCAGATCCCGCTTGGCGCTGATCACGCCACCCAACCACAGCCGGGTGGGGATCATCAGCGCCAGGGCCATCCAAAAGGTTCCTTTTTGGGTCTTGACTTTGATCTCATCGGCTTGCACCTGCTCCAAATCCAGTTGGGCGCTGCCTACGGTGTGTTCATGCACCTTCTGGCAGTGCTGACCCGCCCGCTGCCACCAGTCCCGAACCGTGCGCTCATCCAAGCCAAACGCCTTCACAATCGCCTGCAGCGGACAGCCATAAGCCAGCAAAGCAATCACCAGCATGACCATCTCCGCACTCGTCCGCAGCCGGTAGAAAATCGTGCCTTTGGTGGCCGTAAAGGTTTGTTCGCAAACCTCGCAGCGGTAGCGCTGCTCCTGCTGGCTGTGGATTTGAATGTTGCCTTTTCCGCTCTGGCCTCTTGCCGGACACTCAATATTCGGGCAAAATACATCTTGTGGGTTCACTTGGTTCCCTCCTGGTTGCTTGGACACTTCCAAGAGGGTGCCAGTGAACCCCGTTTTTATCAAGTCCTTTCTTCAATCACGCTTTAGTGGAGTGCTACCTGCTAACGGGCTCGGCCAGTATATTGATATTTCCGCGCAAGAGAGTTTGATCCCATTGTTACGGCGGCCAATTGCCCTTTATCAATATGAGCAGCGCGTCGCGTCTCGACTTGGTTATACCTGGAAAGTCGCTCCGCACCACTTTATGAGGTGTAAGGACGGCTATATCTTCGCCAGCGTTGTGGAAGAGCATCAGTGGTCGCGCATGGTGGAAGTGATGGGCAATCCTGACTGGGGTCGCGACGACCGTTTTCGCGACGGTCCGTCGCGCCTGGAGCACTGGAATGTCCTGGAGCCGCTACTCGGGGGCTGGTTGTTACAACGCACCAAGGATGAGGTCCTTCAGGAAACCCAGGCGCAAGGGATCCCCTTCGCTCCGGTCAATACCGTCAAAGATCTCATGGATTCTCCGCACCTTCAAGCACGGGACTTTTTTGCGGAAGTCAATGATCGAGAGGACGGCCCAGTAACGATGCCGGGTGTGCCCTATAAGTTCTCCGTGACTCCGCCGCTCGCTCCACAGCCGGCCCCGCGGCTGGGCGAACATAATCGGGAGGTTTTTTGCGACCTATTAGGCTACAGCAAGTGCGAACTCGTGAAGTTGCGGGAAACGGGAATCATCTAGGGGGCGGCGAGCCGCACCTCGTAGGAGGCAGGAACGACCCATGAGTACCTCGGCTCTGGAGGGGATCAGAGTTATCGAGTTCGGCCACGTGTGGGCTGCGCCGTACTGCGGGGCGGTGCTGGCTGATATCGGTGCAGAAGTCATCAAGGTGGAGAGCCGCGAGCGTCTGGACGTTCACCGGAAGCAGGGTCCTTTTCCTGGCAAGGAGCGGGGCATCAATCGGAGTGCCGTTTGGAACGCGCAGAATCGCGGCAAGTTCGGATGCACGATTAACTTGAGAGAGGCAAGGGGGGTCGAACTCGCGAAGAGGCTGGTTGCCCGCAGCGATGTCGTGCTTGAGAACTATCGCCCTGGGGTCATGAAAAAGCTAGGGCTCGATTATCCGGCATTGAAGCTCGTCAAACCAGACATCATCATGGTCTCGATGACCGGGTTTGGACAAACCGGTCCCTTCAGTAACTACGCCGCTTACGGGCCGATGCTCGAAGCGTTTTCGGGCGTCGCCTCAATTACAGGATATCCGGACGGACCACCCGCGTGCATTGGCGAGAGCTACCCAGATCCCTTAGTTGGATTGTACGGCGTGTTTGCCATTCTGGTTGCACTCTATCATCGTGTCGAAACAGGTCAGGGTCAATATATTGATCTTTCTCAGCTTGAAGCCATGATATGTCATTTACCTGAAGCAATTTTGGATTTTGTTCTAAACGGTAGAACCGCCAGCTCTATTGGCAATCGCGATGAAGTCATGGCTCCCCATGGATGTTACTGGTGTCAAGGTGAGGATAAGTGGGTAGCGATTGCAATCTCGACTGACGCCGAATGGGAATCCTTTTGCCGTGCTATCGGCAGTCCCGATTGGTGTCGTGACGAACGATTCAGCGATGGGTTCGGTCGCTGGAGGAATCAAACGGAGTTGGATGAGCGAGTCGAAAGTTGGACAAAGCAGCATACGACTTATGAAGTGATGCACATCCTCCAAAGCGCGGGGATCCGGGCCGGGCCCTCGCTCAATATTGAAGAGCTGTTGCACGATCCCCATTTGCGGAGCCGGAAAGTCTTCGTCGAGGTCGAGCATCCCGAGATCGGGACACAGCTCACCTACGCTCCGACGTGGAAGCTGCATCGAACGCCCGGCGAGATACAGCGACACGCGCCGCTGCTCGGCGGCGACAACCACTACGTTTTCGGCGAGGTGTTGGGCCTCTCTGGCGCGGAAATCGCGCAGCTTATCGACGACCGAGTTCTCTACTAATCCGACCGAGGAGGTCGCACAACATGTCTCAGTATGGTTTTATGGGCGTAGACTGGGAAGAGCGTATTGACTTTGATCGCCTGCGCGCTGAGCGGCTGCAGAAAGCGAAAACGGCCCTGGATGGGTCGGACGTGGATATCCTCTTCGTCTTTCGCACCGAGGATGCCCGCTATCTGACAGGCTTCCGAAGCCATCTGCACCCAGTTTCCATGCTCGGGAACGCTGTAACCGTGCTGCCCAAAGGCGGCGACCCGATTCTCTACACGATGGATTACGAGCATTGCAGGATAAGGATGCCGTGGATGCGCGCCGACCAGATTCGGCCGAGGGCCAATCTCCGTGAGCACGTCGGCATCAAGAAATGGGCACGTGAAATCAGAGATAAGGTTGGACCACTGGCTGGCGGGAAGATTGGCGTGGACCTCTGGACACCCACCCTGTCCCAAGCGTTGCAGGAAGTTTTCCCAGAGGCCGAGTTCGTGGATGGATATGAGGTATTACTGAAAGCCAAGATCATCAAGACTAAGGACGAAATCGGGTGCCTGAAAGCCGCCGCTGTCATCACCGAGGCGGGCATGGACGCGGCACTACGATTCTTGCGGCCAGGGGTTCGGGAGTGCGAGGTCCTCGCGGTCGCGTGGCAGGCGATGACGGCGTTAGGCAGCGAGTGGACGCAATGTAGCAACATCGTCTGCTCCGGGCCAAATACGGCCCCCTATCGGCGCTTCACCTCAGATCGAATCATCCGCACGGGAGATCTGGTCATCATTGATATCGGCGCATGCTTCAACGGATATTGGGGCGACTTCACTCGCACTTGGGTCTGTGGCGACATCAAACCAACGAAGGAACAGAGAGAACTGCACCAGAAGTGCTACGACGCGCTATTTGGAGCGTGTGCTGCGTCGAAACCAGGGAACACGAACGCAGATGTCTTTGCCGCGGCCAATGGCTATGTGCTCGACAGTTTGGGCCACGGCTCGGGGCTCAATCCGTGGGAGCCGCCCTTCTTTAGCGGTGCTTCGAAGGATTCGCCGGTGACCCTGCGGCTGGGGATGCAGTTCAACCTCGAGCCGTATGCTGGCAAGCCGGGCATTGGCGGGATCCGTCTTGAGAATTGCCTCGTCGTGACTGAGGACGAGCCGGATATCTTCACGCCTTACCCGTTTGACGAGAGACTGCTTGACGATATCCATCCGCTCGACCTCACCACCGCGAGGACTCGAAAATAGCGGCGTCTATCGAGCGTGCGAGGTGCTGAGTGAACAAGAGCGTCTTGGCACTTGAACCCTTACAACCTGAATTGATGGCGCGCTTGCAGGACAGGCTGACTGTAAGGGTCGCGGTGGGTACGTCACCTCTCGAGCTGGAGCGAGAGGTACAAGAAGTCCATGGGGTGATCGTGCGATTGAAGCCCCTGCCGGCAAGCGTCATTGAAGCCGGGCGCAGGCTAGAGGTCATCGGCCGCACGGGCGCAGGGGTGGACAATATTGACGTCGGAGCCGCAACTGCCCGGGCCATTCCCGTCGTTTTTGTCCCGGAGGCCAACTCAAACTCGGTTGCAGAATACGTCGTCGGGGCGATATTGATGCTGGCGCGACACAGCCTCACCCTTGACAGGGAAGTGCGAACGGGCAATTGGGCAGTCAGGGATCGGTGGGTCGGGCACGAGTTGAATGGCAAGACCCTCGGCCTTATCGGACTCGGCAAGATCGGCACACGCGTAGCCAAGATCTGCCGCGCGGCGTTTGAGATGAAGGTTACCGCGTACGACCCCTACCTGAGCAATGAAGCGGCAAAACGGATAGACGTTCAACGAACCGAGTCCTTAGATGCACTCTTACAGCAGGCGGATGTGGTTTCAATCCATGTTCCCCTGACCGCTGAGACAAAGGGTTTAATTGGGGAGAGAGAATTATCTCTGATGAAGCCAACTGCATACCTCGTCAACGCGGCGCGGGGCTCAATCGTGGACGATGAGGCGCTCTTTCGCCGGCTGCAGGAGAAGGGTATTGCTGGCGCAGCGCTCGACGTCTTCTCAGTGGAACCACCTGACGCGAGCCATCCGCTTTTTCGACTGCCGCAGGTCGTTGTTTCTCCACATATTGCCGGCGTCACAAGGGACTCGACTGAAAGGATGGCCAGGACACTTGCCCAGGACGTGCTAACGGTATTATCGGGGGGCCGCCCCCGCTACCTCGCCAATCCTGAACTCTTCGCAGGCCAGGGCGAACCATGAAGGCGGCAATCCTGCGGGCACCGTTTGATCTGAGAATAGAAGAGGTACCCGTGCCAACCGTCGGCACGCACGACGTTCTGATCGCACCGAGATCGGTAGGCATCTGCGGCACGGATATCTCGGTCTACAAGGGCGAATTTTCTATCGCGCGTCCCCTCGTGCTGGGTCATGAACTTGCCGGCGTGGTCACAGAGGTGGGGTCGGAGGTTGCGCGGCTCAAAGTAGGCGACCGGGTGACGGTCGAGCCAAGCTGGGGCTGTGAGCAATGCCTCTATTGTCAAAAGGGGTGGACGCTGCACTGCATGAAGAAGTCCAGCATGGGCCGCACGGTTGATGGCGCGCTCGCCGAGTTTGTTCGCGTACCGGAGCGGGTGGTCTACCAGATCGGAGATGAGGTTGCCTTCGACGAAGCCCAGGCGACGTCTACCATCGCTTCAGCCCTGCGGGCGATGAGCCGATTAGGACCTTGGCTCGGAACGTCCACAGCCGTTCTTGGCTCCGGCCACGGAGGATTGATATTGCTCCAACTCTGCCGGTTGGCTGGGGTACGTACGGTCGTTGTGGTCGGCGGTAGCCGAGAACATCGCCTTCGAGTCGCCGAGCAATTGGGAGCGGACCTGACGGTACGCGCCGGGAGCCCGCGCTCAGTGGATACGGTGCTGGGAGCGACAGGTGGGTTAGGGGTGGACTCCGCTATAGAGGCGAGCGGGGTGCCGGATTCGGTAATACTGGCAATGGAGTTGGTGCGGCGAGGCGGTACGGTCATGCTCTTTGGGATTTATGAGGTACCGGCAGAGACCTTCCCGCTGGCCGACATGTACAACAAGGAACTCACGCTCATTGGCAGTAAGGGTGGCTTTGAAAACTACCCTCACGCGATTGCCTTGCTCAATGCCAGAAAGATACAACTCGCCCCGTTAATCTCGCATAATCTTCCGTTAGATGAGGTCGGTACCGGTATTCGGATTGTGTCCGGTCGGGACGATAATGCTTTGCGCGTCGTCATCAAGCAATGAGGAAGAAAGGGCCAGATGCGAAGGCAAGTACACTTTTATTCTGACGGAATCAGGCTGGCAGGACTCCTTTTTACTCCTGATGATCCCAGCAGCCCTGAACGGCGTCCTGCGATCGTTTTTAGCCACGGCTATACCGGTTCGAAAGAGGGGCAGGTGGCGCGGCATGCCGAAGCGCTTCTCGAGGCAGGTTTTGTGTGCCTCACCTTGGATCATCGGGGATTTGGCGAAAGTGAGGGGGAACGGGGCAGGCTGATAGCGCATGAGCGGGTCGAGGACATAAAGAGCGCCATCACCTTCTTGGCACAACAGCTAGAGGTGGATCCGCAGCGGATCGGCTTATTCGGTCTGAGCGTTGGTGCGGCCGTCGTGCTCTATGCTGGTCTCGATCCGCGTGTCAAGTGCGTCGTCAGTGTCAGTGCCTTTGGCGATGGTGAGCGCTGGCTTCGCAGCCTTCGGCGGTATTGGGAATGGCACAACTTCCTCAAAATCCTGGAGGAGGACCGAGTGGCTCGGACCCTGACCGGGCAATCTCGGCGGGTCGATGCCCTCGAGATAATGCTGCCACCGCCGGAACTCGATTCACATTATGTGGGTCGGCGCGAGCGCGGCTCCTCCGACGAGTGGAGCCGGCCGCTCGAGAGCGCCGACAGTCTCTTGGCCTTCAAGCCAGAGACGATTGCGGGCCAGCTCGCGCCGAAGGCAGTCCTGCTGCTGCACGGCGACGCTGATACGCTCGCCCCTCTGGACGAAGCATATTGCCTGTATGAGAGCCTGAATCAACCGAGGCGTCTGGCTATCGTTCCGGGGGCAACGCATGTCGGGATGTACGAGTCGCATTTTGAGCAGGCGATCACCATCGCCGCAGAGTTCCTCAATGAGTATCTTCGCTGAAATACCGTTTAGAGCCGGAGGTTGACCCATGTCAGAAGAGAGTTTGGTTTCGGAGCAAGCCAAGGCGATGATTGGCCAGGAGACCGGGCCCGGCGAGCCTTTCGACGTGGAAAAAGGATGGGTCCGCAAGTTCGCGGAGGCGACACTGGTTCCTGACCCTCTCTATCTCGATGAAGCTTATGCGAGCAGGGCGGGGTATCGCGGGATTGTGGCGCCGCCTGGTTTTTTGCTGTACAACATCAGGTCTGGAACAGAGCGCGACTTCGACATCCCTCTGCCGGTCGGGCGCCGGATAAAGGGTGCCGACGAAGTAGAGTTCTATGCCCCGGTCATCGTAGGAGATACGATTACCGCCAATACCAGGATCCTTGACATCTACGAGAGGGCGGGGAAGACAGGCAGAATGGTATTTATTATCAGCGAGACGATCTATACGAACCAAAATGGCGAGGTCGTCCAGAAGAGCAGGGCTACCGTCATCAAACGCTAACGCGGAAGGGGGACGGACCATGGAGACTGTACAGCCATTGCTCTTGTTCGAGAACGTGCGAATCGATGCGGAACTACCATCTGTTACTGTGGGCCCAGTCTCAACGCAAGACCTGGTCAAATGGGCTGCGGCCACCAGCGATTACAACCCGATTCACTACGACAAAGATCAGGCTATTGCCCAGGGGCTGCCATCTGTTGTGACTCATGGTTCGTTCAAATTCGAACTCTTGGCTGCAATGATCACACACTGGATTGGCCCGCAGGGACAGTTGAAGCGGCTGGCGTGCAGGTATCGGGGAATAGATGTAGCCGGCGACACCCTGACCGCTGCTGGGAGGGTGACTGGCAAGACCGAGCACAATAGGAGTATCGATTGTGAGGTCTGGGTAATGAATCAGCGAGGAGAAAAAACTGTGACAGGAGAGGCGACGGTTATGCTGCAACGAGATTCTTCCTGAAATGACCCTGGTGCATCAAAGCGAGCCTGTAGGCCTGGCAAAGGAAGATTCGGCGTCTATGTCCTCGTTTGTCGGTACCGACGAGTCAAAGCCCACAGCTAGTTTGGGTGAGGAGGAGCGAATCGAGACGAGAGGCGCGCGGCCGGACGATCAGGTAGCAGCGCCCTCGCCTGGCAATCGCAAAACCTTCGTTGAGCGACTCAAACAGTATGTGGAGATCAACCTCGCGACAGCCGCGGTCATCACAGTCGATCTTCATCGTGGTCACCTGGATCCAGCAGTTGCAACGATGCCGGTAGCCCCTGAGCAAGCAGAGCGTGTCGTTGCCAGAACAACCCGGTTACTCGCACTGGCCCGCGCAATCCCGGTACCCGTGATCCATGTCATCCTCACGAGGCGTCCGGTTGAGGCCCGGAACCCCAAGCCGCACCGGCGCGCCGTCTTGTTAGCGCGAGAGGCTTTACTTCCACATGGGTCAGAGGATCTTCTCGGGCACAACTTGAGTGGGAGCGTTCAGACTCAGTTACACCCGTCACTTGGACCAGGGCCAAACGACCTCATCATCGACAACAAGAAGACTTTCTCGGCTTTCCTTGGCACGGATCTCGATCACCTCCTTCGACTTTTGAAGGTGGAGACCCTGCTTGTGGCCGGTGTCAACACCAACACGTGTGTCCTCAATACCTGCTTCGATGCCCATAACCTCGGATATGCGCCGGTTGTGATTTCGGACTGTGTAGCCAGTATGTATGGGGATGACTTGCATCACTTTGCGTTGCAGAACATCAGTCGCTGTATGGGCTGGGTTCTGTCGCTTGAGGAACTCGAAAGAAAAGTTGTCGAGAGCCGGCCCGGGCTCCAGCGACGGACGAGCGAAATCGGCGGTAACACGCCCAGGAGAAGGGAAGAGGGGGATGTTGACGAATATCCACTGGCTTGGCCATGACAGCTTCAAGATCAGCGGCGAGCGAGTCATTTACATTGACCCGTGGCAGTTGGAGAATCCCGAGCGGGCTGACATTGTACTGGTGACCCACGAGCACCGGGATCACCTGTCCAGGCCGGACATCGAACAGATTAGTGACGAGCACACCACGGTCGTCGCGACAGCAGCCTGTGCGGCTCAGCTCGAGAGGATAGTGAACGTCGTCATCGTAGCCCCTGGCGACAACAGCACTGTCCAGGGTGTCCCGATCGAGGTAATACCGGCGTATAACGTCAACAAATATCGCAGTGAGGGAGTCCACTTCCATCCCAAGGAAGCTGGCGGAGTAGGTTACATCGTGACTGTCGGCGGCAAGCGGATCTATCATGCGGGCGACAGCGACCTCACGCCAGAGATGATGAAGGTGGATGCTGACATCGTGCTCCTTCCAGTCAGTGGACGAGCCGTCATGACGGCTGAGGAAGCCGCCGACGCGGTTCGCTCTATTCGGCCCGAAGTGGCAATACCGATGCATTACGGCAGCATCATGGGCTCAATAGACGACGCAACACGCTTCAAGCAGCTCTCGCCAGTCCCCGTTGAAATTCTGGAGAAGAGCAGCTGACAGCATTCGCCCTGCCGGTCTGCTGTTTGGCACGCCGTCGCGGGACCTGTCCCCGCACCAGGTATCTCGGCCGCACGCGGGGTTGCTTGTTCTGGTGGATGGCCAGCCCGCCTTGGAGCAAAGGGGACCGGCAGGACAACGTTAGGAAGGCAAAGTTGGAAAGGAGAGACGCGGTGCTGGAAAGCAGACGAGTGGCAATCCTCGAAAACGCCGAGGAGTGGCTTGATACGTATCGACAGGGCTGGCTGGCACACTTGCAGGCCACTGGCGAGGCCGATTATAAGGGGCGATATGTTCGTCCCAAGAACAGCACTGTGCCCGCGGGACGAGGGGTAAACTTGGCCCAGAGCCGCCTCGTACTGATCACCTCCGCCGGTGCCTATCTGCAGGACCATCAACCCCCGTTCGACGCCGATAATCTTCTCGGGGATTACACTTTGCGGCTCTTCCCGTCGTCCACCCGGCTCGATGCGCTCGCCTATGCCCACGACCACTACGATCATTCGGCGGTCAATAGCGACCCACAGGTGCTCGTACCGCTCCGCCACTTGGAAAATCTCGTTGTCGATGGTGTTATTGGGGAGCTAGCCCCTTGCGTGATCAGCTTCAGCGGCTACCAGCCCGATGCCACCCGGACAGTCAGCGAGGTGATCCCTGCCGTTATCGAGGCTGCTCGAGCGGCAGAAATTGACGCGGCCCTGCTTGTTCCAGCTTGACCGATGTGTGTTCAGTCCGTCGGACTGATCGCACGGGGGCTGGAACTCAACGGCATTGCAACGACGCTCACGACATGGAATCCTGGTATCGCTCGCCTCGTTGCACCGCCGCGGGCCACTTTTACCAGGTTAGCGCGTGGCGCCACCATCGGCCGGCCCCATGACACCGCCCAGCAACGGCGCGTGCTGGAAGCCACGCTGGCCCTGCTCTACCAGGACGCACCACTTGCTCCTGTATACCTGGACGAAAGCAACGAGTAACCATACCCGCGTGTGCTGTCGCATCAGCGACAAGCGACGCGGGCACGCATGGAGGCGGAATGATGATGCGGGTCCGCCGCGCAGTCCTCTATACACCCGGGGACGATCTGCACAAGCTCGAGAAGGCGGCCAGGTTAGACGTGGATAGCGTCATCCTGGACCTGGAAGATGGGGTGGCACTCAACCGCAAGGTGGAAGCTCGCCGCTCGGTCGCAACGGCGCTGCGGACGATCAACTTTGGCCGCACTGAGCGCCTTGTGCGGCTCAATCCGAGTAGCTCTACCTTGCAGACTGCCGATCTCGCCGAGACGATCGGAGCGCAGCCGGATGGCTACGTTTTGTCCAAGGTTGAATCGGCAGCGGAGGTCCAGGCACTTAGCGCAGCAGTAACGGCAGCGGAGCGAAGCTATGGCTGGCCCGAAGGCAACATCCGATTGCTGGCAATGATCGAGACGGCCCGGGGCGTGCTGCAGTTGAGCGAGATTGCCGCCTCGGATTCACGGCTCGAGGCACTGATCTTCGGCGCGGATGACCTGGCGAGCGATGTGGGAGCGACTCGTACAGCGGAGGGCTGGGAAGTCTTCTACGCCCGTACTGCTATAGTTGTCGCCGCGGCAGCGTTCGGCCTTCAGGCGATTGACATGGTATTCGTCCACTTGACGGATCTTGACGGGTTGATCGACGAGGCACGCCAGGCGGCACAAACAGGCTATAGCGGGAAAACGATCATTCACCCGCGTCACGTCGAGCCCGTCCAGGCGGCCTTCACCCCGTCAAGTGAGAAAATTGAACGCGCCCAGCGGCTAATTGAGGCCAGTAACGCTTATCAAGCTGGTGGAATTGGTGCCTTCACCTGGGAAGGCAAGATGGTGGACGCGCCCGTGATTCGCAGGGCCGAACGGACTTTAGCCTTGGCGCGAGCTGCGGGCCTGCTACCTGCGCTTTGATGAAGGTCTTCTCGTGGGCTGGTAATTGACTGGCCCCCTTTTGTGCCGCACGGCCCCATCTCAAGTAGTATCGCTCATGTTGGATAGGTGTGTATAACCTGGGCGACCGTCTCGCGGTCGCCCACATTTCTTCAAGATGATTGAAGGGTATCGATATCCTTGTTTGTCAACGGAGCTGGAAGCATGGAGTATCGCGATGAAGAGCCCGCTGGACAGGAAGACGGTACGGTCGTGGCGCCACCAGGCAGCTCCGTTGTAGTAGCAGCGGCCTCAGTGTCGGCAGCGCCCGACAGTCGCGCGGCGACTGCATGGTTCAGTCTGCAAGCGTTTTCCTCGTTGCGCCATCGCGATTATCGCTATCTCTGGAGCGGCGTGCTGCTGATGGGCGCGGGACAGCGGATCCAGGAGGTCACCCTGGGCTGGTTGATTTACGATATTACCAGCTCCTCCCTGCTGCTGGGAGCGCTCAATGGCTTGCGCACTCTGCCATTCCTGGTCGTTGGCCCGACGGCGGGCATTGCGGCCGATCGGATGGATCGACGCAAGCTGATGCTCATCACTCAAGCGGTGCTCATGTTGACCGCGCTTAGTATGTGGCCTCTGGTGGCTTTGGGAATGGTCCGAGCCCCACACCTGTTTCTATTTGCGCTGGTCAGTGGCATCGCCTGGTCCGTCAATCAACCAGTCCGGCAAACTCTTATACCCAGTGTCGTACCGAGAGAAGACTTGATGAGCGCGGTAGCATTAAATTCGATGGGCTTTAACATCGTCACAATCGTCGGTCCCGCCTTGGCGGGACTACTTATCGCCTGGTTCGGCGTCAGCAGCAACTTCCTCGTTCAAGGCACCGCCTACGCCGGCGTGCTGGTCCTGATCTCCTTGATGTACGTTCCTCCCCTCCCAGCTCGCGCGCATAAGTCGTCACCAGTGGCCGATCTCAAGGAAGCACTGGCCTATGTTTGGGCCAGCCCGGCGGTACTGGCATTATTGGCAATGTCCTTTATCGTACACGTCTTCGCACAGCCGTATCAAACCCTAATGCCCGTCTTCCAAAAGGACGTACTGCGGGTAGGACCTGAGGGTCTCGGCCTCCTCTTGGCTGCACCCGGCTTGGGTGCGATCGCAGTTACAGCCTGGTCAGCCTCCTTCGGCGCCACCTTCCACCGCAGCGCGCTGCCCATGCTGGCCAGCTTGGCTGTACTGGGAGGGACCCTTATCTTGTTCTCCAGAACTACCTCCTTACCCCTCGCACTGCTCATCTTGGTTGTGCTGGGGGGTGCCAGGATGCTTGTCCTGGTTACCAATATGACTATGCTGCAGATCATTGTACCAGATCAACTGCGTGGCCGGGTGATGAGCATCTACATGCTGGATCGCGGCCTTGCGCCGGCAGGCGCGTTTCTAGCCGGGGTAAGCACGCATTTTGTGGGCGCTCCCCTCACCGTTACGTTGATGGGGTCTTCCGTCATCCTGTTGACCATCCTGGTCGGTTGGCGGATGCCACATGCCAACGCAAACGCATCCTATGGAGAATCAGCCCCTTTATGAGCAAGGGCCAGACTGTATTGATGGTCGGACCATTCATGCTGCGCATAAAGGGTGCCGGCGGTGAACGGTCCAACAGAGTGCCCAAGTTGTTCACGTCCAGCCGACCTTGCGCTCAGTATACCCAATCCACGATTGAAGAAACGTGTACAGATCATTCAGCACACTGGCGAAGGAAAGTGGGTACGAGTCATCGCCAAAGAGATGAGGTTGTGCGAGAAAACGGCTGGCATCTAGCTGAAGCGGTTTGGCGAAAGTGGCCTGGACGGGGTTGAAAGACTGCGTGGGCCAGACGATGTGATTCTACCGAAGAAGGGAGCAACATGTTAGAAGCGCGAAGAGAAGGAGTACAGTTGAGCCCGCTCAACAGCATCCCTGAGGTACGGCAGGTAAGCCAGGTACCCCCACGGGTGATCCTGCACGACGTGACGCTGCGTGACGGTGAACAGACGCCAGGCGTGGTGTTCGAGATCGATACTCGTTTGCAGATTGCGCGGGCTCTGGACGCTCTCGGCGTGCAGCGGATCGAGGCCGGTTTTCCCGTCACCTCGCTCGATGATCGCGAGGGTGTGGCCGCGGTTGCCAACGCTGGCTTGCGTGCTGAGGTATGGGGCTTTGGCCGCTGCCTGCCGAGTGATGTCGAAGTGAACGCTAGCTGTGGCGTTCGACAGGTGATCCTGGAGATTTCGGTCAGCGACTTGAAGATGGCGGCCTACGGCCTGACGCGTGAGCGCGTGATTAGGCGGATGCGCGAGGCCCTGGCACGCGCCCAGGATTTGGGCTTGAAAGTTGCCTTCATGCCGGTAGACCTCACCCGCGCCGATCTCAATTTTGCCGAGCAGATCATCACAGAAGCGGTCGAGAAGGGCGGAGCAGACGAGATTGTCGTCGTTGATACTATCGGCGTCACCACGCCAGAGGCCATCGGCTACCTCACTGACCAAATTCGCAACTGGGTTGGTGTCCCTCTAGCCGTTCACTGCCACAACGACTTTGGCCTGGCACTGGCCAATAGCATCGCCGCTTTAAAGGCCGGGGCCCACTGTGTTCACGTCAGCATCAACTGTCTAGGGGAACGCGCTGGGAACGTGGACCTGGCCGAGGTAGTAGCCACCCTAGAATTCCTCTATGGAGCCGACACCGGGGTTCGTACCGAGAGACTGGCGGAAACGGCCCAACTGGTGGAAGAATTAAGCGGCTTGAGACTCTCACTCAGCAAACCGGTGGTCGGCCGCCGGATTTTCACCCGTGAGTCAGGCGGCGTTGTGCAGCAGTTGCTGACCTCGCCTCCCTCTGTCGAGCCCTACGAACCGGCGTTGGTCGGTCTGGAACGCGCCGTCATCCTCGGCAAGAAGAGTGGGCGCTTCTCGATTATACATACGATGGAGCGCCTCGGTTTAGAGGCCACCGAGCCACAAATTGAACAGGTGCTGACCCGCGTGAAAGAGTTTTCAATCGCGCATCGTCGGGCAATCACCGACGATGAATTTCGTACTATTCTCGGTGATGTGCTTCACGGTGTGTGACCGCCGCCCTGTTTCTGAGTAGTGGCCACCCCACGTTGAGGTGCCCACTTTCTCTTCTCGGACTTTTCGCCGAATGGCCCGTAGATGACCGTGAACAAGGTGGAGCGTAGGAGGAGTACTCGGTGATCACTCTATCCGCCGAATGTGAAGGGGGGCGACACCAAGTACCTTCTCGACCTGCAGCGCGTCGCGGCGCGTTGGGATTGGCGGTTGGCCCGATAACTGGAGATCTCCTGCGTCAGAATTCCGTCTTGCCCGTGAAGGTGAAATCCTTGAGGGCCACGGTCGGCACCAGCGAGGCACCGTACCACCCCTTCAGCAAGCGCCGCTCCTGGCTCACGGCGATGACGCGGCCGAAGGCCTCGAGGTAGCTTTCCGTGAAGCGCAGATTCTTCACCGGCGCGACGATCTCACCGTTCTCGATCAGGAAGGTCCCGTCGCGCGTCAGGCCGGTGACGATGACTTTCATCGGGTGAACCGTGCGCGTATAGTTGAAGCGCGTCACCCACAGGCCGTGCTCGATCTGCTTGACCAATTCGTTTTTGGGCGTCTCGCCCGGTGCCATCTGCAGGTGGATTGGGATCGGCCCGTACGTATTGGGTGCGGGCAGAGCGTGGCCGGTGTTGTGGAAGCTCTTGGACTTGTTGGCCCAGTAATGGTCCCACACGACGTTCCTGACCACACCATTCTCGATCAACATCACCCGCTGGCGGGGCACCCCCTCGAAATCAACCGGGAGAGGCAGCCTATCAGGGTCGAGGCCATTATCGATCAACGTGATCTGCTCGCCGGTGACTCTCTCCCCCAACCGATGGCTGGCGAAACTGCGCCCCTCCAGGTAGGCCTGTCCGCCGAGCCCCAGGCTGCTGATGAATCGGACCATATCCTCAACCGCGTACTCCTCGAGCACTACGTCATAGCGCCCCGGCTCGAGATCGATCGGCTCGCGGCTGCGCTGGGCCTTCTCGATGGCGGCCTGGCCGAGCGCCTCGACGTCGATGTTCGTTACGTCAGCGCTCGACTGGTGGCTGTAGCCGCTGCCGCTATCGCCCATCACCACCGTCACAAAGTCGGCGAACGTGGAGGGGTAGTAGACAAAGATGTCGTGCGAGTTGGCGACCATCAGCTCCTGGGACGCCGTCTGGAGGGCACCACTGGCGACCAGTCCTGTACGGATTGCCGGCCGGCAGACCCGCTCGATCATCGACGCGCGCTCGTTGGGTGAAGCGCTCCCCGTGGCGTGGACGAAGCCATCCACCGGGACCGGCACGCCACCGGGCCGGGGAAGCCCGGGCCACTCCGGGTGAGGTGGTTGCACCTGGGCCAGCTTGATGGCCGTGTCAACCACTTCGTCGAGGGCCTTGTCGCGCAACGAATTGGTCGAGGCCACACCCACACTGTCGCTCACCACCACGCGCACCTGCAGGCTGAGATTCGTCTCGGCAACGTTTTGGTGGATCTCATTGTTGGCGAAGCGCGTCAGGGACGAATCCTCTCCCAGATAGAGCACCTCGGTCTCGTCCGCAGGCGATCGCATCAGCACGCGCTCAGCCAGTTCGCGCAGGAGGTCGATTCCTTGCATCGTTGTTCCCTCCAGAAAGGGAACCGAGGGATCTGGACGTGGAGCATCGCCGTCCACGACACCCGAGGAGATGAATTCCCTCAGTTCCCCGGCCCCATCCTCAAACGTCTCAAGACGTGTTACCTGACACCAAAGACCCGAATTCCCCGGAAACGGGCCGGCGAGGCGCCATGCCCGACGTGGGCGAACTGGGGTGGCTGGCCCTTGCCGCAGTTGGGCGTGCCCCAGACATCCCAGTAGCGCTCGTTGCAGATCGCGTCGCACCGTCGCCAGAACTCAGGGGTGATCCCGGTGTAGATCGCATTCCTGTAGAGCCTGCCGAATTTGCCGCCCGTAATCTCGCGCGCGACCTCGGTGCCGAATTGAAAGTTCAAGCGCTTGTCGTCGATGCTCCAGGAGCGGTTCATCTCCAGGTAGAGCCCACGGTCCGTGTCGGCGACCAGATCGTCGAACTCCCACTCACCCGGCAACAGGTTGATATTGGTCATCCGAATCAGCGGGATCCGATTCCACCCGTCGGCCCGCATGGTGCCGTTGGAGGTCGCCGGCGCCGCCGGGTTGATCTCGTGGAGCTGCTGCGCCGTCTCGCGCGAGGTCAGGTAGCCCACGAAGAGACCATCCTTGATGATGTCGGTCCGCTGGGCCGGGACCCCCTCGTCATCCCAGCCGAAGGTCCCCAGGCCTCGCGGTACCGTCGCATCTGCCACGATGTTGACGAGCTCGGAGCCGTAGCGGAAGTCACGATACTTATCGGGCGTCAGGAAGCTCGTGCCGGCATAGGCGGCCTCGGTGCCGAAGACACGGTCGAGCTCGATGGGGTGGCCGCAACTCTCGTGAATCTGGAGCGCGAGCTGGGTAGGTCCAAGGATGATGTCGAACATGCCCTCCGGCGCCACCTCGGCCGAGAGCAATTCGACCGCCTCCTCGGCAACCTGTTCGGCATGCCCCACCAGGTCCCACCCCTGGACGGCCTCATACCCACCGGTCACCTGGTGGCGGGCGAAGGTATTGGGGTAGCTGCGGCGTTGGACCTCCCCCTCCGCTACGGCCGTGGCCTCGATGCCGGCCCCACTCTCGAAGATCGTCTGCTCGACATAGGCGCCCTCGCTGTTTGCGAAGGTCTTGTCCTCGCGAATGAAAATCATATTGCCACTGGTGATCGTGATCCCCGGAATCCGGCGCATTGCCTCGTCCGCAGCGACCAACACGGCGAGCTTGTCTTCGAGCGGTACGCTGAAGGGATCAATCTGGTGCGGCGTCACGTAGCGCCCGCTGCTGGTCACCCGCGGGCCCAACCGCACTGGCCGGCGCTGGAGCAACGCGCTGGCCTCGGCGATGCGAAAGACCTGATCGATGACCACCCGGTCAATCTCATCGATCTCGATCAGGTAGCTCGACGCGAAGCCCCAGGCACCGTTCACCAGCACTCGGACACCGAAACCCTCGTCGGTCTGCTCCTGCACCGCTTCGATGACTCCGTTGCGCACCTGGAGCGACTGGGTGACGCGCCGCGTGATCCGAATGTCGGCGTAGCTGGCGCCGTTGCCTCGAGCGACGTCCAGCGCCCGGTCGGTGTAGACTCGCACTTTCACGCCTCCTCAGCGCCCTTGCGTCGCGAGCGCTCATCTGGTCGTCGGAACGCACTCCCCGCCGCGGGCCTGAAAGGGTTCCTGCCCGACTTGACGCTGGGCGGGAGCGCTCATAGAATCTGCCCATCATAACGCTGAAGGAACACGACCGATGCCACTTTACGAATATGTCTGCCTCGATTGCCTCCAGACCTTCGATACCCTCCGCAAGATTGGCCAGGCCGACGAGCCTATCCGCTGTCTGGCCTGCGGCAGCGAAAACACCACTCGGAAGCTCTCGCTGATTGCGGCGCCAACCCGCGCCACGGGTAGCGGGGCCCTGGCCGGCCCGGCCAGCGGCTGCGGGTGCGGAGCCGGGGGCTGTGGCTGCGGCTGAAACATATCGTCCGAAATGACTGCGAGTGCGCCGGTCAAGGCGTCCGACATCCGAAGTCTCGGAAAACTTCGGAAGTCCCCGATCACGCGCCTCCGGCGACTCCTTGACTGCTGTTCTAGTCAGTGGGTCGATGGTGGCTGCGGCTCAAGCATAGCGCCAGCCTCCTGCCCTGTCAATGAACGAACCGCCTGCGTGGACGGGGGACAGAAGCACCGCACATTCCACACTCCGTCATCCACACCTGTCACCGGTAGCAAAATCCCTGCCCACAAGGAGTGTACCCGTTGAGCTTCCTGCAGGCCATCGTCCTGGGCATTGTCCAGGGGGCCACCGAATTCATCCCTGTCTCGAGTAGTGGTCATCTCGTCCTCATCCCCTGGCTGCTCGGCTGGAAAAGTCCCGGCCTGACATTTGATACGATGCTCCATTGGGGCACCTTGCTGGCGGTCGTCGGCTACTTCTGGCGCGACCTGGCCTCGCTGATTGGCGCTGCCCTGCACGGCCTGGTGACGCGGCGCCCCTTCGCAACGGTAGAGGCCCGGCTCGCCTGGCTGCTGGTCCTGGCCACCGTGCCGGCGGCCCTGGCCGGTGTCACCTTAGAGCACCAGTTCGAGGCGTTGTTCAACGCACCGATCTTCGTCGCCGTCTTCCTGCTCGTCACGGGCCTGCTGCTCTGGACCAGCGAGCGCCTCAGCTCCAGACTGCGTGATCTCGCCTCTGTAAACGCCCCTGATGCCCTCACCCTTGGCATCGCCCAGGCGCTCGCGATCACGCCTGGCATCTCACGCAGTGGCAGCACGATGGCCGCGGGTTTGCTGCGCGGGCTGGATCGTCCGGCCTCGGCGCGTTTCAGCTTCCTGATGATGGTGCCCATCGTTTTTGGCGCCGGCCTGCTTCAGCTCAAGGACCTGGCCGAGACTGGCCCCACCGCGGGCCAACCGGCGCTGATGGCCGTTGGCTTCCTCGCGGCCGCCGTCACGGGCTATGCCTGCATCGCCTTCCTGCTCGGCTATCTCCGCCGCCATAGCCTCCGCATCTTTGCACTCTGGTGTTGGGGCCTCGGGCTCTTCAGCCTGATTGTAGCCCTGCTCCGCCGTTGACCACCACCGTCCAGACCCCCGACGCGATCCGGCACCGCGTCGCGGTCCGTGAGGAGCAAGAGCCGGGTTTGGACACCTCGGTCCCGGCTGCCCGTAGAAGGTAGCATGCAATTCTGAGAAAACCATGAGCCTTATCTCCACCCCTACCCCTCCCAGGGCGCCCGCCCTCTCCACGATGTGGATGCAACTGCGCCACAGCAACCTGCACGAGTTCGTGACCGCCGCCGGCACCGTCGGGTTCCGCCAGGTTGAGCTCAGCCATGTCGTCACAGGGGAGATGCTGGCCGGCTTCTCCCCCGTCCCAGGTCTGGTGCGCACGCTGCACCACCCCTGCCCGAACGACGATTCGGTCCCCGAGCTGTCGAGCCCGGACGAGGCAGAGCGCGCCCGCGCGGTGCTGGCGGCGCTGCGAACCCTCGAGTGGGCTACCAGGCTCGAGGCCGAGGCCGTCGTGCTCCACCTCGGGGTGGTTGCCAGCCTCGATCGGCGTTGGGAGAACGGATTGCGTTCGCGTTGGCTCGCCGGGCTGGGGGGTACCCCGGCCTGCGCAACCCTCGCGCAAACCATCCGCCAGATGCGCGCCGCCCAGGTCGAACCCTTCCTCACCGCCGCCCATCGCTCCCTGGCCGAGCTGGTACCGCACGCCGAGCGGTTGGCGCTCCGACTGGGGTTGGAAAATGGCGAGTGGGTCACGTCGATCCCAAGCCTCGATGAACTCGATCACATCCTGGCCGACTTTCCGGCCCCAACCGTAGGCGCCTGGCTCGACACGGGTCACGCCACGATTCTCGAGCGCCTCGGCGGTACCCCCCTCACGAGCTGGGCTGAGCGCATCGGCCCGCGCCTGTTGGGGCTCCACTATCACGACGTCGCCAGGCTGCGCGACCACCTTATCCCCGGCCTGGGAAGCATCGACTTCGCCGCCCTCGCCCCCACGTCCCCCTGTGACCCTCCCCACCTGCGAAGTTGACTGGTACTTCACCCCGGTAGAGCTGGCAGATGGTGCCGCCCACCTCGCACGTGCAGGGTTGATCGCGTGGCCACCGGTGTGAAGTCACGGCGTTTGTACTCCTCTCCACGGAGCAGTAGAATCCGAATGCGGATCTTCGGCCGCCTGAGTTCGTCTCGACGTGGTGGCGTAGACAGTACTGGAGCGACCCACCGGGCCCGCAACCGTTGGAGCAATCATCGTGACCACGCTCTTCCTGATCTTCGTCGTTGCCGCTGCCGTTGGGCTGCTCGGTAGCATGCTCGGCATCGGTGGCGGCGTGCTCATCATCCCGCTGTTGACCCTTTTCTTCGATATCCCGATCAAGACCGCCATTGGTGCCAGCATCGTCAGTGTCATCGCCACGTCGTCGGCGGCTGGGGCCGTCTATGTCGGTCACGGGATGACCCATTCGCGGCTGGCGATGATTCTGGAGATCGCGACGACTCTGGGGGCGCTGGCGGGGGGAATCACCGCCGTGCTCATGAACCCTCGACTCTTACAGGCCATCTTCGCCGCGGTCCTCCTCTACGTGGTTTACAGCATGCGGCGACTGCCGAAAGAAGAGAGCGAGACCTGCCCCACCGGCACGCTCGACACCACGTTCTTCGACCCGGTTGCGGATCATTGGATCACGTACGGCGTCAGCAACCTGAGGGCCGGCCTGGGAGCAAGCTTTCTGGCCGGCAATATTTCGGGGCTGCTGGGGATCGGCGGCGGGATTATCAAGGTTCCGATCATGACCCTGGTGATGCACATGCCGCTTCGCGCGGCCATCGCGACCAGCAACTTCATGATTGGCGTCACAGCCGCTACCAGCGCGGTTATCTACTACGGCCACGGCTACCTCGACCCACAGGTCGCTGTTCCCACGGCCCTCGGTGTGTTGCTCGGCGCGCAGATCGGTCCCCGGCTCGGGCAGCGCGCCCGAATCCAGACACTCAAGCTCATCTTCCAGGGGCTCCTGGTCCTCTTCGCGTTTCAGATGCTCTGGAAGGCGGTGGTATAATGAGTACGCCAGGGCCTCGGGTGCCGGTAGCACTCGTCAAGCCAGGCGAGGCCACCCGCGACCTCAATGCGGTCGTCCACAGGCTCCTGGTGGTTGGTCTCGTCCTCAGCACGCTGCTCTTTCTCACCGGCCTGGCCCTCGACGTCTACTATGGCCGCTCGATCCCTGATACGACCGTCAGCGTGCCGGAAGCCATTCGCCGGGCGCTGGCGCTGCGGCCGTCGGGGTTTCTCGACCTTGGCCTGATGGCGCTGATTGCAACGCCGATCATGCGCGTGGCCGGCTCGATCCTCGTCTTCGTGTATGAGCGCGATTGGCGGTACGCCGCTGTCACGACAGTCGTCTTAGTCATCATGATGACCAGCATCCTGCTCGGGCAGGGCTGACAGGAGGAGGCTTGATGGTGGCGAATGAAAGTCTGCACCGCAACGTTCGCACCCTGCGCGCGATCGCCGAGGCGCTCAACGGCGCGCTCGCGCCGGAGGAGATGCTCGAAGCGGCGCTCAAAGCCCTGGTGGACGAACTGGGCTATCGGGCCGCGGCCGTCCGCCTGCTCAACCCTGAGACTGGCGAGCTCCAACTCGTGGCGGCCTCCCATCTGAGCCAGGAGTACCTCGAGAAGGGCCCGGTCAAGCTGGCGGAGAGCCCGATCGACCAGCGCGTGCTGGCCGGCGAGACCGTCGCCGTGGCCACCCTGGGCGAGGACATCTTCCAGTATCCGGGGGCGGCCGAGCGGGAGGGATTACGGAGTGTTCTGGCCGTGCCCCTGCGGCTGCGCGGCCGTCCACTGGGCGTACTGCGCGTCTACCGTAGCGAGGCGCGTAGCTTCGACGCCGAGGCTGAGGTGTTCCTGGAGGCCGTCGGCGACCTGATCGCCCGCGCCCTGGCCAACGCCCAGCTCTATCAGACCTTCCGGCAGTTGGCTCACGCCGTCAACAGCTCGCTCGAGGTCGATAGTGTCCTCCAGAGGCTGCTCGACGGCATCGTGCGCGAACTTCAAGTCAAGGCCGCCTCGGTTCGCCTGCTCGGGCCGCGCCGCCAGCGGCTGCACCTCGTGGCCGCTACGGGCCTCAGTCAGCAGTATCTCAAGAAGGGAGAGATCCGCATCGAGCAGAGTTCGGTCGATCAGCAGGTGCTCGCAACCAAAACCCCGGTCACGCTCTATGACGTGCAAACCGAGCCCGGCTTCCAATATCCGGCAGAAGCCGCCCGTGAAGGCATCCGCTCCGTCCTGGTCGTTCCGATGACCCTTCACGACGAGCCGGTCGGCGTCCTGCGCGCCTACTCGGCCCAACCGCACCGCTTTACAGCGGAGGAGATGGCGCTGATCATCGCCGTGGCCGATATGGGCGCAATCGCCCTCGAGAACGCCCGGCTGCACGAGCAGCTGAACGAGAAGTATCAGCAGTCACGCAGCGATTGGTCCGGATGGTTCCGGTTTCTGGCTTTTAGTTGAACTTGTGACCTCCGGTGGTGTATCCGAAAGGTGCTTTGGAGGTGGCTCTCACTGACAGGAGATACGCAGGGGAACAGCCGCGTGGACTAGAACATCGGTCAAGGAGTCGTTGCGCGGGTGAGAACGTGGTTCGTAGTCGGGGCGCACGGCCGTGCGCCCCTCCTGTAGCGGTCTTGGGCGCGCTGTCGGGGCGCACGGCCGGGCGCCCCTACGAGCCTGAAAGCACCTTCACAAGGCGCTTTGCAATCGTCTCGGTGACTCCTTGACCGGCGCTCTAGGGCCGGCCTCTCTGGGAGCACAGCCATCCCGCCTGGGAGCGCGGGCGTCCCGCCCGCTGGTGGCTGCACCTCCGCGCCAGAGGCGCACCTGGGAGCGCGGGCGTCCCGCCCGCCGGCGTGGCACGCCACAACCGCGTAACTCCTGGGATTGAGAGAGTGTGTCCTGGGAAGGCATGGGCACTACCCATGCCTCGTCCACCGGATTCCAATGTGAGGGTTGCAGAGTGTCCCTTGCATGCAGGGTCAGCAGTTCGTGATCCGTTGCCACGATGCGTCAGTGAAAACCGTCGAGCAACAAAGGAGGCTACGGAGCAATTGCCGGATGGCCTCTTTCATTGAGGTAGTAGAAGTGATTCGCCCGATCCAATGGCTCGGCCTGGCACTCATTATCCTGTTCGTCACAGCCAGCCTGATTGCACTCGGCTGGCACCTGGAAACAACACCCCATCCCGCTCCGCCAGCCGTCGGAACAGTCTCGCACACGCAGAACAACGAGGATCTGCGTGAGGAAGATTACTTCTACTACTGGAACCCTCCCCAGCCCAACTTCCCTTCTCGACGATGAGCGCGATGGCGTTCTACAGCTTGTCTGGGCGGTTCGCCAGCCACACTGGTCTGTGGCGTCCGTCCCCCTTCTCCCAGGGAGAAGGGGGAGTACAAAGTTCTTTCGGCGGAAACGGGCAACTTTGCGTTTGCTCCTCCCCTTTCCGCCCGTGGGCCCGCAAGGAGCAGAAGCCGTGGCCCGGCTCCTGCTTATGCCGGAGGCGGATGTTCTCATCCGTATCGATGGGACCAGGCGTTTCTGCTAGAAAGGTAACACGATGAGTGCTCGCCAGCCACCACCGAGGCGACCGGAGCCCAATCCCAAGGAGACTCCCCCTCAGACCATGCAGGAGCAACTCCAGGCCGGCTGTCGCAACAATCTGATTTGGGTTGTGCTCCTGATCGCCCTGCTGGCCTGGAATCTCTGGAGCTACTACCCGCGCTCGGTTCCGCGCGTCGAACTCCCCTACAGCGTTTTCACCAATCAGGTGGAGGCTGGCAATGTCGCCGAGGTGAAGATCGTGGGGCAGATCGTGACCGGCACCTTCCACAAGCCCGTTCCGTGGAGCGCGGCCCAGGCGGCAGCGGCAAATCCGGGCCGGCTGCCCAACCAACCGGTTCCCACGCCCGCGCCCGGCGCCCAGGTGCCGACCTACACCGCCTTCACCTCGACCCTGCCGCCTCAGGATGATCCTACGCTCCTCCCCCTCTTGCGCGAGAAGGGCGTCGTGATCACCGCCGAGGTCGAGCGCGTGCCCTGGTTGCTCTCGTTGCTCATCAACGGGTTGCCCTTCGTCCTTCTGATCGGCCTGCTCTTCTTGAGTACCCGCCAGATGCGGCAGGCGCAGGGGAGCATCTTCCAGTTCGGCAAGAGTCGGGCCGAGCGGTACGACGAGGGCCAGCCCACCGTCACCTTCGCCGATATCGCCGGGGAGGACCAGGCCAAGCTCGAGCTGGCCGAGGTGGTGGATTTCCTCCGCAATCCCTCGAAGTACCTCGCCCTCGGCGCCAAGATCCCGCACGGCGTGCTCCTGGTAGGCCCGCCGGGCACCGGCAAGACGTTGTTCGCCCGCGCGGTCGCCGGCGAGGCCGGGGCGCCCTTCTTCAACATCAGCGCCTCCGAATTCGTCGAGATGTTCGTCGGTGTCGGCGCCAGCCGCGTGCGCGACCTCTTCGACGCGGCCAAGAAGGAGGCGCCCGCCATCGTCTTCATCGACGAGATTGACGCCGTGGGGCGCCGGCGGGGCGCCGGTCTCGGCGGCGGCAATGACGAGCGCGAGCAGACCCTCAATCAGATCCTCGTCGAATTGGATGGGTTCACACCCAGCAGCAACGTGATCGTGATCGCCGCGACCAACCGGCCGGATGTGCTCGACCCGGCCCTGCTCCGCCCCGGTCGCTTCGACCGCCAGATCACCGTCGGTCTGCCCGATCGCGCCGGGCGCCTGAGCATCTTGGAGATTCATATCCGCGGCAAACCCCTGGCCGAAGAGGTGGACCTCAACACATTGGCCCGGGCCACCCCGGGCTTTAGTGGCGCCGATCTGGCCAACCTCGCCAACGAGGCGGCACTTCATGCCGCCCGTCAGGGCCACCGGCGGATCACCAACGCCGACTTCGACGCGGCACTCGACAAGATCCTCCTCGGCCTCGAGCGTCCGCGACTGATGAACCCTGAGGCCCGCAAGGTCATCGCCTACCACGAGGCCGGACACGCCCTCGTGGCGCGCCTGATGCCGGGCACTGATCCGGTCAACAAGGTCACGATTATCCCGCGCGGCCGAGCCCTGGGCGTCACGCAGCAACTCCCGATGGATGACCGCCTCAACTACCCGCGCAATTATCTCATCGGCCGGCTGGCGGTCATGCTCGGTGGCCGCGCGGGTGAGGAAGTGGCGGTTGGTGAGATCACCACCGGCGCAGAGAACGACTTGCAGGAAGCGGCCAAACTGGCGCGCCGGATGGTTACGCGCTGGGGCATGAGCGACGAACTGGGAGTGCTCGCACTCCCCAGCGACGGTGAGAATCCCTTCCTGGGCTACGAGATGGCCCAGCACGAAAACGTCAGTCCCGGTCTCGCCACCCTGGCCGATGAGGCGACCCGCCGTCTGGTGGAAGAGGCACACGACCACGCCTTGGAGCTCCTGCGCACCCACCGTGCGCTACTCGACAAGCTCGCTGATCTCTTATTGGAACACGAGACAGTGGACGCCGACGCGCTGGCCGCTGTCTGGGGACCCGTCGAGGAGCAGCCCCCGTCGGTCGAACCGTCGCCAGATGGCGTCCGCCAGCCAGCGGCGACGGAGTGACTTGCCCTGCTCCCCTCATCTCCACGCCACGAACCGGCCCGCTGAGATGATCTCAGCGGGCCGGTCTTTGTTCGAATGGGAGAGGCTTCTCTTTGGCTGCGAACAAGCACGCCCACGCGCAGATCGCCCTCTGGGCCGCCACGTCTCACTCGCGATCGGAGCTGTCGCCGTCGGCAGTCACCGGCACCGCCGGGGGAGGACCTTCCTCCGCGGGGGACTCTGCCTCTGCCTCCCAGGTAGCAGTCACCTCGTCCAACACGACCGTGATGACCACGGCAACGGGGATCGCCAGCAGCGCTCCAATGATGCCCAATGCCTTGGCTCCAACGACCAGGGCAACGATGATGGCAGCAGGGTGAATCCCGATGACATGTCCGAGCACCGCGGGGGCAATCACATGCGCTTCAACCTCCACCACAACGAAGTAGTAGAGCAACACCCAAAGCGCGAGGATTGGTTTGACCATGAACCCCGATAGCAGGGCGAGCAGCGCCGCGACGGCACCACCGGCGTAGGGGATAATCTCCAAGACGCCACCCACGGCCCCGAGCGAAAAGGCGAACGGGACCCCCAAGAGTTTCAAGCCGATCCCCAGGGCAAAGGCGAAGTAGAGCATGACCAGCCCTTGCGCCCAGAGCCAGCGGCTGAGTCGTTGGGCCGAGTCGGCCATGAGGCGGCGGGCGTGGGGCCGGTAGGTCGGCGGGACGAAGCGCGTCACGACTTTCTCGCCGGCGCCCGCATCTACGGCAATGAAGTACGCCAAAACGACGACGAGCAAGAAATTCAGCACCAGCCGCCCGATCCCAGCGGCCAGGCTGGTCACACTGTTCACCGCCGTGTTGATCTGCTGCGCGGCGAACTGCACAATATCGCCAGGCGAGATCGTAATGTTGCCCAGGAGTGGAACAGATCTGAGCTGCGCGTGGCCGGCCGAGACCAGACTGGGAAGGAGCTGGGTCAGTCTCTCAATCTCTGTGCCGATGACCGGTACCGCCAGGCTCAGGATCAGCCCGAGCAGCACAAGCAGGAGCAGGTAGAGGAGCAGAAGCCCCAACCAGCGCGGAATTCCCCGCCTCTCGAGCCATGTCGCCGGGGGAGACAGTGCACTGGCCAGGAGAGCAGCTCCAAAGAGAAGCACCAGGACCTCGCCGAAGAGCGGCAGCCAGCGTAAGATCAGCAGTGGGATCAAAATCGCCAGACTGAGGCGCGCCACTCCGCCCCAACTCAGAATGGATGAACGCGGCGTGGATGTGCGTACAACAGGCACCTGAAGGCTTCCTTTCTGGAACACGCTATCGTCCGAGCTTTCCCCAACCAGGTTGTGAAGAACTCCGGCCCTGATGGTCTTCGCCACAAGCCAACGAATTGTGCAACCGAATTCAAAACCGGCCAAACAGCCGGTGGGGGGCGAGTTTCAGCGCGAGGGCGCCGTGTCGCCGGTCGGGCGTCTCTCCCTGCCGCCTCGCCCCCGGCGGAGAATCCTCCCCACCCGGCAAGCGGGCTCTCTGCGCGATCCGTTGCAACTTGCGCTCCAGCCGCGCTCGCATCAAAATTCGAGTCAGTTCCCGTGCTGTCCAAGAAGCGAGGATCCGATGCATATCACAGTGAGACTCTTTGCGGTGTACCGCGAGAAAACCGGGCAGAAGCAGGTCACTCTGGAGCTCCCTGAGGGTGCGACTCTGCGTGATGCCTGGGAGGCACTGGTGGCACGCTACGAAGGCCTGGGCTCATTCAACCACAGCATCGTCGGCTCGGTCAACGCCGAGTACACCACACTCAGCACCCCTCTGCGCCCGGACGACGAGGTAGCCTTTATCCCGCCCGTTGCCGGCGGCGATCACTTCGCCATCGTCGAGAGTCCGATCGATGAAGGCGCCCTCCGACAGGCCGTCGAGGACCCTGGCGCCGGTGCCATCCTGATCTTCCTCGGCACGACCCGCAACCAAACCGGCGGCCGGTCGGTCGAGTACCTGGAATACGAAGCGTACGAGCCGCTCGCCCTGCGCCAGATGGAGACCATCGCCGCTGAGATTCGCCAGCGGTGGCCTGAGGTGAAGGGCGTCGCCCTGGCCCATCGGGTTGGCCGCCTGGCAATCGGTGAGGCCAGTATCGGCATCGCCATCGCGACGCCGCACCGGGTCCACGCCTTCGCCGCCTGCCGCTACGCCATCGATCGGGCGAAGGAGAGCCTCCCTGTCTGGAAGAAGGAGGTCTGGGAGGGCGGCGAAGAATGGATTGAAGAGGGGCCGGGGGTGATGGTGTGAGAAACGAGCCAACGATACGCTCGCAGATCCTGTTGGCGGCGCCGGGCTGCTGCGGGCGGCGGACCTGATGGAATTTCCGCAAACCGTTCCATCGATCCCGGGCCGTCCCTGTGACCTCCCTTCGTACCGCTCAGTGCCCTGCTCTCGGCAGGAGCTGTCGGGCATCCGCCAGAGCGAACCCATCCCCCGAGGCCTCCGATGAGCGCGATTCACGACGAACAGCTTGCCGCGGTCGCCGCTGACCTGCGCGCGGCGATCACAGGTGAGGTGCGCTTCGACCGCGCCAGTCGCGTGCTCTACAGCACCGACGCCAGCATCTACCAGATCGAGCCGCTCGGCGTGGTCTTGCCGCGCGCGGCGGACGAGATCGCTGCGGCGATCGAGATTGCCGGCCGCCACGGCCTCCCGGTGCTTCCGCGTGGGGGTGGCTCCAGCCTGGCCGGGCAGGCGGTGGGCGCCGCGGTGGTGATCGATACCTCCAAATACCTCCATCGCCTCCTGGCCGTCGATCCTGAGGCCCGCACGGCGCGGGTCGAGCCAGGCCTGACCGTCGGCGAGCTCAACCGGGCCCTGGCGCCGCACGGGCTGATGTGGGGGCCCGACCCCGCCAGTGCCGACCGCGCCACCATCGGCGGCGCGCTGGGCAACAACGCCAGCGGTGCTCATTCGATCCGCTACGGCATGGCGGCCGACAACATTCACAGAGTGCGCGCCGTTCTCGCGGATGGCGCGTGGGCGACCTTCGAGCCACTGGACGAGCGCGGCTGGGCGGCCCGCAGCCTGGGCACCACCACTGCGGCGCGCCTCCATCGCGAGACCGCCGCGCTCATCGCCGCCCACGCCGAGGCCGTCCGTCGCGATTTTCCCCGCCACTGGCGTCGCGCCTCGGGCTACAACCTCAATACGCTCCTGCCGGAACCGGGCCGGCCACGGAATCTCGCCCAGCTCCTGGTGGGCTCCGAGGGCACCCTGGCCTTCATCGTCGAGGCGACCCTCCCGCTGGTCCCCACGCCTGCTCGCACCGCGCTGGCGGTGCTTCAATTCGAGGACCTGGTCGCCGCCCTTGATCTGGTCCCCGCCATCCTGTCCACCCCGGATGCCCCGCCCGCCGCCGTCGAGCTGCTGGACCAGATGCTGCTCGACCTGACGCGCTCCCAACCGGCCTTCGCGCCGTTGCTCACCTGGGTGGCGGGACGGCCTGCCGCGGTCCTGGCCGTCGAGTTCGCCGGCACCTCGCCCCGCGACCTCGAAACTCAGCTCGACGCCCTCGAGCACCACCTGCAGGCCCAGGGCTACCGCGGCGGGGTGCTCAAGCTGCTTGACCCCACCGCCCAGCAACACGTCTGGCAGGTGCGCAAGGCGGGGCTGGGCCTGCTGCTCAGCATCCGCGGCGACTGGAAGCCGATCGCCTTCATCGAGGACCCCGCGGTGCCCCCCGAGCGCTTGGGCGCCTTCGTCCGTGCGCTAACCGGACTCGTCGAAACCCACGATACGAAGATGGCGATGTACGCCCACGCCAGCGCCGGCTGCCTGCACTACCGGCCCTTGATCAACCTCAAACAGGCCGGCGAGGTCGCCAAGATGGCCGCGCTCTCCGTGGCCGTCTGCGACCTGGTCATCGAGTTTGGGGGGGTGATGAGCGGCGAGCACGGCGATGGCCTCTCGCGCAGCCTCTACAATCGGCGCCTCTTCGGCGAGGAACTCTACGGCGCGATGCGCCGGCTCAAGGGGATCTGGGACCCCGAGGGCCGCTTCAACCCCGGCAAGGTGGTCGATGGCCCATCGATCAGCGACCATCTGCGCTACCCCCCGGGCTACCAGCCCCAGACACCCGCAACACTTTTCGACTGGAGCGATTACGGCTCGCTCGCCCAGGCGGCCGAGCAGTGCAACGGGCAGGGCGCCTGCCGCAAGCACCATGGTGGCGTGATGTGCCCCTCCTACCGTGCGACGCTCGACGAGCGCGACACCACCCGCGCCCGGGCCAATGCCCTGCGCGCCGCGCTTGACGGGCGGCTCCCGCAAGGGCTGGACGATCCGGCTGTGCATGAGGCGATGGGGCTCTGCCTGGCCTGCAAGGCCTGCAAGACCGAGTGCCCGTCGGAGGTCGACGTCGCCAAGATGAAGATGGAGTGGCTCTACCAGGTCCACGCGGCGGGCGGTCATCGCCGGCGGCTGCGCGACTTCGTCTTCGGCTACATCCATGAGTTGAACACGTTGGGCAGCCACGCGGCCCCGCTGGTGAACCTGGCCGCACGGCTCCCGGGCGCGGGCCGAGTGCAGCAGGCGCTGGGGATCGCGCGCGAGCGGCCGCTTCCCCCGCTGCACCGCCGCCATTTCCGCCGCTGGTTCGAGGCCCACACCCCTCACCCCAACGCGGGTCGCCACGGCGATCTGCTCCTCTTTGCCGACACCTTCATGACCTACAACTACCCCGAGATCGGCATCGCCGCCACGCGCGTGTTGGAAGCCGGGGGCTGGACGGTACGCCTGGCGCCCGCCGTGTGCTGTGGCCGGCCGTTGCTCAGCAAGGGCATGCTCCCCGCCGCCCGCCACAAGGCCGAGCAGGTCGTCGCGGCGTTGGCCCCGTTTGCCCAAGCCGATATCCCTATCGTCGGCTGCGAGCCCAGTTGCCTGCTGACGTTCCGCGATGAGCTCCCCGATCTGCTGCCGCGTGAGCCACTGGCGCAACGAATCGGCGCCATGAGCCGTCTGTTTGGCGAGTTTATCGTCGAGCACCACAGCGCGGGCCACTTCGATGCCACCTTCGGCCCCTTCAACACCGAGATCCTCTTCCACGGTCACTGCCACGAGAAGGCGATCATCGGCGCGGGCGGGTCGCTGGCGGCCCTCGCGCTCCTCCCGGGCGCACGCGTTCGCCTGATCGAATCGACCTGCTGCGGTATGGCCGGAAGCTTTGGCTTCGAGGCCGAGCACGCCTCGATCAGCGAGCGCATCGCGCGCCTGGAGCTGCTCCCGGCCCTGGAGGCGGCCCCAACGGCGGCTGTGGCCGTGAGCGGGGTCTCCTGCCGCCAGCAGATTGCCCACGTGAGCGGCCGGCGCCCGCGCCACCTCGCCGAGGTGCTGGCTGAGGCGCTCCCCACACCGTGAGCGCTGCGTGCAGAATCCTGAATGAGGAACTCAATCTGCAATATTGAGAGCAGAAAGTACTTGACGCTTGGGCTCAGGCGCGATACAATCGCAACAATCGCAAGGGTACCTCCAATGGAACTGCCGGTCTCGCGTGGTCCCTGGCTGGTTCGACGCTAGAGGTGGTGGCGGAGGGCAGCTCGACCAAAGCGAACGCTTGCAGCTGAGGCACGGGACGTCGTAATTCGCACCGCAACCCGGGCCGCCGGTGGGCGACCCCCCGCGCAGCTTGCCATCTCGGTGCCCTGCGGGCCATCCTCGCCCGCAATTTGACATTAGCACCGTGTCGTGCTACCATAATGGCTGTTCTGGACCGAGGCAGTACGTTTCCCAAGACGGATCGTCGTAACAGCAATCCGGCGCGTGGGCTTAGAAGACGGCCTCTCGCGCTTTTTTGTTGCCCTGGTTCAGGCCGGCCGCCACGTTGCTCGCTGACGCAACAGAAGGAGAACAGTCGCGGCATGTCGGATCGTATACAGGGCGTTGTCAAGTGGTTTAACAACGCCAAAGGCTACGGATTCATCCAACCTGAGCAGGGGGATGACGTTTTCGTCCACTACTCGGACATCGTCATGGAAGGCTACCGCTCTTTGGATGAGGGTGCGCACGTCGAGTTCACGATGATTCGAGGTGAGAAGGGCCTCCGAGCCAAAGAGGTCAAACGCGCCTCGACCGTGTAGCAAGGCACCACGTCGTCTCATTGCGCACATAGAAACAATCGTGCCGCCCGTCGACCCCGTCGCCAGAGGCGCCCACGACCCTCGGGGCCAACCACCTCCTTCTGACGACTGACCGGCAGACAGGCACGCCGCGTGTGAAGCGCGGGGGCCTCGCAGCCTGTGCTGCCGGGGCCTTTTTATTGCATCATGCTGCGACCCCGAACAGTCGTTCGCGAGCCGCGGAAGTGCAAAAGCAATAAGAGTAGAGGTTGAGAGGCTGGAGAGAGGCCTCGGCCCTCAATCCTTGACTCTCGACAAGAGGAGGGCGCCATTGGTTGGAAATTTCAACCCGCGCCTTCCATAAATAGACACGACTGGCCTGCGGCGATCGGCGCCCTGCGCGTGGCGATCAGGGTCTCTTGGTCGCCATGCGCAGCTCGCTGATCGCCGTGCGCCAGACCCATACCGATTTGAAAGGAATTGCATGGCGAACCATACACTCAAAATCATACCGCTCGGCGGAGCCGGCGAGATCGGCAAGAACATGACGGCCTTCGAATATGGCCGCAACATCCTCATCGTGGACTGTGGCGTCATGTTCCCGACGACCGACCAGTTCGGCGTCGATCTCGTCATTCCCGATTGGGGCTATCTCAAAGACAAGCGAGATCTCGTGCGAGGAATCGTCCTGACGCACGGCCACGAGGATCACATCGGCGGGCTGCCGTTCCTGTTGAAGGATGGTTTGGTCGATGTTCCGGTCTACGCCAGCCGTCTGACGCGTGGTCTCATCGAGGTCAAACTTCAAGAGCACGAGTTGCTGCAAAGCACCCAGCTCAACACGATCCAGGCGGGTGACCGGTTCCACATCGGCCCCTTCGAGATCGAGCCGATTCGCGTCAGCCACAGCATCCCAGATGCGCTCGCGCTCGCGATTCGCATGCCTGTTGGACTGATCGTCGTGACCGGCGACTACAAGTTCGACCACACACCGATTGATGGCCGCCCAACCGATGTGGCCCACCTGGCCCGGCTGGGCGCCGAGGGCGTGTTGGTCCTCTTCGGCGACAGCACCGGCGCGGAGAAACGTGGCGGCACGCCCAGCGAGCGCACGGTGGCCGATGCCCTCGAAGACGTCTTCGACGAGGCCCAGGGGCGCATCATCATCGCCACCTTCGCGAGCCAGCTCAGCCGCGTCCAGCAGGTGTTGCGGGTTGCTCGCCACCACGACCGGGTGGTTGCGGTGACCGGCCGCAGCATGTCGCAGAACGTTCAGATCGCCCAGGAGTTAGGCTACCTGGACGTGCCCCCCGGCGTGATGGTCTCGCTGGAGGAGGCTCTCCAGCGACCCCACGCGCAGGTCGTCCTCCTCGTCACGGGCTCGCAGGGTGAGCCCAGCGCGGCCCTGAGTCGCATGGCGAGCGGGACCCACCGCCAGGTCAATATCGAGCCGGGCGATACTGTGGTGATCAGCGCCCACCCGATTCCTGGTAATGAGGATAACGTCTCGCGCGTGATCGATAACCTCTTCCGGATCGGGGCAGACGTGGTCTACGACCGGCTGGCCGATATTCACGTGAGCGGACACGGTGGGCAGGAGGACATGAAGCTCATGCTCAGCCTGCTACAACCGCGGTACCTGGTGCCGGTCCACGGAGAGTACCGGCACCTGGTGTTGCACGCCCGCCTCGGGGAGCAGATGGGGATCCCGCGTTCCAACATCTTTATCATCGAGAATGGGCAGACCGTGCTCCTCGAGGAGGAAAGCGCTCACCTCGGCGAGCGCGTACCGGGCGGCTGGGTCTTCGTGGACGGTGGCGTGGTGGGAGACATCGGGCCGGTGGTGCTGCGCGATCGTGAGGCCCTGGCCCGTGAGGGCTTCGTCGTGGCTGTCGTGACACTCGACGGCAAGACGGGCCAACCGATCGGCCGCCCACAGCTCGTCTCCCGCGGCTTCGTCTACGTCCGCAACAACGAGACGCTTCTCACGAGCGCTGAGGAGCAGATTCTCGGAGCTATCAGCAACAATGGCTTTAAGCCGGGCGACACGAGTGCTGTTGAGAGTCGCGTGCGCCGGACGCTCGACCGTTACTTCTACGATGAGACCAAGCGCCGGCCGATTATTCTGCCGGTAGTTCAGTCGGTCTAACCGCTCCTCCACAACACAGCCCCCCGGTCAATCTTGGCCGGGGGGCTGTTCTATATTTACCGATCCACGCGCGACCTGCATAACGCCCACAAATGTGCCGGCCGGCACCCGATCCGGCGGGAGACGCGCCATCACTCCGGCCCCACCGTCATCACGGTTCCCGTTTTCTGCGTCAACCGGTCGGACATAAATGGATATGCGCCCCGCAGCCGTCAGTTGTGGGGCCGGTGGGGTGGGGCATTGGGCACGCTCGGGGGCAGGTGGACCTGCAACTCCCGCCACATGATCCTCCGGTCAGCCCAGGCAGTCAAATCCACGGTCATCGGGCTGACCGAGACGACGTGATCCACCACGAGCGCATGGATATCGGAATCCGGCTCGAGACGGTTGAAATCAATCTCCCGAGTGTACCCCTTGATCGCACGCCCATTCTCCGCCTCGACGACGATCGAACGGAAGTAGTTCTGGCGTGACACGCGGGTGAGCCGCCAGGGCGTCTCGGGCGTTGCGTGGCGCGGCACATCCACTTTGAGCAGGTCGGTGTGAGGGGGCAGTGTAAACTCAAGCAACGCCCGGGCGAAGACCTGCGTGAAAAACGCCGCCGCGCGAAAATCTACCGATTCGTCATGGCTCGTGTGGTGCTCGATGTCTGTCTCGAGCGAAATCGCGAGTGCCGGCACCCCGAGGGTCGCGCCCTCGATGGCCGCCCCAACCGTCCCACTGATCGTCACGCCGACGCCAACATTCTCACCGTAGTTGATTCCGGAGACCAGCAGCGCCGGGGGCCGGGGGGCCAGAAGCAAAATCCCGCGCCGTACGACGTGGGCGGGACTGGTATCAACAGTAAACCCGGCGATCTCGGTTCCGTCGGGCAACCGGATCGGGTAGGGCTCGAAGGGGTCAGTGGTGGGCGGAAGCGAGCGGCCAGCCCCAGTTTGCTGGCGTTTCGGCGCCACCACGAGAAGCTCGCCCAAGGAGTGGACGGCCCCTACGGCGGCGCGCAATCCTGGTGAGGCGATCCCATCGTCGTTGGTGACGATGATCAGGGGTGGTTCGGTCATTCAGGCTCCTGGGAGTGGCAGCAGAGGCTCAGTTGGAAGCTGTGTAGCAACTTTGATTCCAAAAGCGGGCTGCCCACATCAGATCGATCACATTGGAATGGCCGTCGCCGCTCAGGTCGACAGCTGCAGTTGGCCACTCAGCCGCGATCTGCTGCAAATCCACCGCGGTCACGCGCCCATCGCCGTTCAGATCAGCACGGGCGCAGTCGGCGTTGAGGCTCGAGTCCCCTTCAGCGCGGCACGAAAGGCTCAGTTCGAATGGCATCCGGTTCTCGTACGGCGAGAGAGAACCATCAACGACTGCGTAATAGGTGCCCGGGCTGAGGGTGCGCTGGATCCAATCGGCAGCCGGGGGGTAGTTGCGGTCCTTGGTATTGTTGCTGAATGTGAGGCAACTATTGGCAGAAGTATCGCCCAGGAGGAAGAGATCAACCTGCCGCTGGATGTTGACGTAGTCGAAATCGGCCGTCGGCGTCATCAAGAGCGAGACGGTGGTAGTCGCGGGCAACGTGAAGCGATACGCCATCTCCGGCTCGGGCATGTCGTAGCCGAGGCAACTATAGTGATTGGCGTTGTTGAGAAGCCCCGGTTCAGACGTATCTCCGCTGACGGTGGTATTGCAGGCCAGTGGTTGTGGGAGAGGCTGGACGCGTTGCGATGTCACGGTGCTGCCCACCGTCGCCTGCAACGTAAAATTGGCGGTAGCACCAGCAGTGCCGTCGACCACCACGTAGTAGCGTCCAGGATCGAGCACCCGGCTGATTGTCTCGATGTTCTCACTCTGGGCGCCCATCGCCATACAATCAACGTTGGCGTAGCTCCGCAGCAAGAAGAGATTCAAGTTCGCGGCGGCCTGAATCGTCAGCGTGATACCCACTTGTTGGGTCTGGCGAACGTCCAAAGTGTATACGACCTCAGGTGCCGTCTGGTTCGTAGTGGTCGAACAGACGCCGCCGATCTTTGGGTGGGTGCCATACCAGGCAACCCGATTCTGCCCGCTGCTGTTGTTGCCTGTGATGGTCGTCCCCGTCGTGGGGAGCGCCGGGAGATCGACCTCGGGCGCGGCGAACGGGCAGGCAGTACTGAGTTGGAAGCGCCCATTGAGCGTCCAGGTATCAACAACGAGATAGTAACGACCGGGCAAGAGAAGCCGCAAACCCGTGTTGAAATTATCAGTGCCGGCGAGCGCCTGGTCGGCGCGACAGCTTTCAGGCAATAGAAAGAGCCCCCAGGGTCCGTTGTCAGAAAAGTCGAAGAGCCCCGCGCCGAATCGAGTCGGTTGATCTACGTCGAGCGTGTAAACGGCCTCGTTCGCATCGTGGCAATCAGCGCAGGGCGGATCAGTGTTGTAGATGTTCGCCTTGTTGACACGTCCCTCCTGGGAGTCTTTGAAGGTGGCCCCACAGAGGTCGGGTTGGGTCAGAGTACGAACGAGATTGAGCGGGTCGCAGGGAATCTGCGGCAGGTCTGGCTTCGGGCCGGGTAGCACGTTGGGTTCGCTTTGTTGCTGCCTGGCTGGAACGACTGGAGTCTGGTGTATAGAGCGAACTCCATCGAAGGGGGTCGGAGTCGGGCGCTCGGCGGGCATGGGCGACTGTGCCAGAATCGGTAGAACCGCGGAGGCCAGTGCCATGAGAACCAGCGTCGCTCCTCCCAAACGGCGCACCGCCTGGAGAGTGGTCATCGAGCGAATTCCTTCACCGCTACACCGCAAATGGCAAGGGACACTCGACAGCGGGCAAATGGAAATTGCCCGCACTACAAACGAGACAAAGTATAGGCCGATATGATTAAAGTCACAAGGAGTAAAGTTCCGAATTTCTGTTGATTGAATCGCTCATATGGAAGAGCGTGCCCTGCCACGGCACCCTCGGAAAGGCGGCACGTGATGCGTGAGTAATTCCGTCACGCATCAGGTATCACGTCGGTGTGCTCTCGGAGCGGTGTGGTCGCGCACGGGACTCCAATATGAGCGAATTGAATACAGAAGCGCCGAGGAAGTAAAAAGGCTCGGCTGGCGCTCCCTGGAGCCAGCCGAGCCTTGAGGGAGGCTTAGTTGGATGTCAGGCGCTGGAGGCCCTCGGTCAGAATTTGTTCCAGGTGATCCAGCAGCCGTTCAACAGCGGATTGGCGCTGCTCGAGATGGCCAAGGCGCACGTCCATCTCCGCCACGCGTGTGGCGAGGGCCACCGCCTCAGGTGTTCCTTCGGTTGGAAGCTGGCCGGTGGCCTGCGTCGGGGAGGGACTGGCGGTCGCCGCCGGCGCGATGGTTGACGACGGCGACGGCTGAACAGTCGGCGCTACGGGCGAAGACGATGGCTCGGGCGTCGGGGCGACAGGTGCGGCCGAGGCAGCGA
Organism: Ardenticatenaceae bacterium; assembly: GCA_027493995.1. GTDB lineage: Bacteria > Chloroflexota > Anaerolineae > Ardenticatenales > Ardenticatenaceae > DOUV01. Next base: position 1,775,414 of record JAOSJS010000001.1, read on the forward strand.
CCTCAACGGCGGCGTGGGTCAACACTACGTTCTCGCCGGCCACCTTCAGATCTGTCATGGACGGGAAGGCCGCGTTACTGGAAACAAAACCTTCAAGCTCCACCGTCCGGCTCGCCCAGGCGCCGTCGTTGCTGCGCGGCAGTTCGGCGCGGCTGACTCCGTCAGCCGTTGGCCACTCCACCGTCAGTGGGTTCCCGCCATTGTTCAGGTAGACCAGACGCAGCCGGAGGAGGGCCGACCCGGCGGGCGGTCCCCCCTGCTCGGATTGGGCCGCGGCATGGGCCGCGAACCCGTCGTGGATGTCGAAGTAGAAGTTGCTCGCGCGCCGCGCGGAAAATGCTACCCCGGTGTCGGTCGGCTGGTTGCCATCCCCCGTCCAGGGGAGCGTGCCGGGTCTGGAGCCCGGGTTTGTAAAGTAGTCCACTTTGGCCGGCATCGGCAGGTCGTTACGGAGCAGGGCGGTCGTCGGCTCGACCTCCCGCCGCACCAGGCAGCCATCGTAGTCGCCATAGATATCCGACATCCACCCAGGCCCCCCATTCCGCGGGAAGACATCCGTCTTGCGGAAGCCCAGAGCGGCCTCGTGCGCCCACCAGGCAATCACCCGGCGCTCCTGGCACGGCCGGCTCGTGATGACCTCCTTGGCAAAAGTATCGAAATTGGGAATCGAGGGCGTCCCGCCGAGCTCGAAGGCATCGAACCAGCCCATCCCCACATCCCCGTGCAGTTCGTAACAACGGAAGTGGGCTGCCTGTGCCACCATCATCCAGGCGGGCGACCAGTGACCGGGGAAGTGCGGGTCGCCAAAGGCGCCGCCCACCACGAAATTATTGGCGGCATCCTCGCAGGAGAGCAGCGTGTTCCGGGCCCGTCCAATCGCAACCCAACTCGCGCGTTGGGGTGGGCTCGATTTGTAAGCCAGCCCGAGTGGCCAGCCAACCTGCGAGAGCTTGGGCGAAATCGGCGGATTGAGCCCGGTGCCGAAGTTCTCAGCCGGGCCCTGCGTGTTGAGCACCACCCCGGTCCCGGCAAAGGCCTGCGACCACGCTGTTTCGGTCTCCCGTTCGTGGCGATTGATCTCGTTCCCAATCGTATTCCCCGTCAAACTCTCGTAGATCGTGTTACAGGCAGGGTCCGAAAAGGGGTTCATCCACTCGCTGTGAAAGCCGGACCCGAACACGAACCCAACGACGACGCGTTGCGCTTTGGGGTTGTGGTCGTACCACTCGCGAAAGGCCTGCGGAATGGTATTCAGACGCGCTCGAAACTCCGCCTCGGCCAGGGGTGGTGTCGCCACGCCACCAGCACAGGAGAGGTGGAGATACTCACCCCCACCGAGCGGGTTGAAGGCATCATACGGGGGCACCTGGGTGTTGAGCCAGTAGCTGAGCGACACCTGCTGCGGCCCGATGCTGCCATCCGGGTAGATGTAGCGACGTGCGTAGGCTTGATCGATCAGCGCGTTCAGTTTGCTCGTATCGAGGACCGCCTGCCGCCTGATACTGTCCCAACCTATAATAATCTGGCGCATCTCATACTGGTAGAAGATCCCAAGTTCCTGGTATGGCGTCGGGGGCGGATTCGGCGAGCCGTCATGCTGCCACCAGTACCACCCACCGGGAGGAAAGTCGGAATCCTGAACATTGCCTGCAGACACGCCGCCGGGGCGGCCGTCCTTCTGTTCCTGCCTGTCCTGAGCCTGGCCGAAGGGCCGTCCGGCGTTGACGACGCGAATGGTGACGGCATCTGTGGCCGGACGGTTGGTCTTCGGCATCACACTGACGCCGTAGGATCCGGTCGGCCTGCCATCGGTTTTCAAGGTCACGGAGCAGCGCCCCTTTGAGTCGGTCGTACACCGCGGGTACTGGCCCAAATCCAGTGATTCCCAGATCATGATGACCCCGGCGACCGGGGAACTGGCCTTCTTGAACTCAACGGTGAGGAATACTGTATCACCAGCGGTGACCACCGGAGAAGACTGCTCGATGCGAGTTTGCGTTGGAATTGAGTCGGCTGTTTCGCTACGGTAGCCCTGGTAGCTGTCCACGAAAGTAGGCCTGTAATCATTGTCGCCGTCAAACCGAACGCGGATGACGTATCGAGTCGGCTCGCTGGCTCCATCAACGCAACAGGACGAAAATTCGCTATCCGACAATTGCAGCTCGAACGTGGCCCGGCCGGCAGCGTCGGTGACCCTTGGTATCTCGCGGTTTCCCTCGTAGTTGAGCGAGAAGATCAGCTTACGATGAGCCAGGGGGATTCCATCTTGCGTCGTCAGCGTTGCCCGCCACGCGACCGTGGTATCGGCGCCACCACCGCTCTCCGGGCCCTCCAGAGTCAACCAGGGAAGGGATGGTTCGATGGCTTCCAGCCCTCTCGAACTCGCCGATTCACTCCCGCCGGCGATTTCTGTCGTCCTGCCCCAGAGCAGGACGGAGGTTGTTGGTGCAAACAGGTACTGTTGGCCGAGGCCGTAGCCGGTAAGAAGCACGGCCACCAGAAGCAGAAGTTTTCTCATTGCTTGCTCCGACGAATGACAGCGGTGTGGCCCACATCGTACCGAACAGGCTGTCCCGCTCGACGAGGGATTTCTTTGTCGCTCCAGTTGGCATGGGCAACCGTCCGCATCGGAGAGTGCGTGACGGGGTGGCAATGTGCCTCGGTCGTCCCCAAGCAATCGGGAGAGGACCTTGCTCGCCCGGTGTGCGAGGGTGTCCCACGCAGACGAACGCGTCGTGTGAGAGGCGGGTTTCTCATGGTTTCACCTCTTCACGGAACTGTTGCAAGACGCCCTGCATGTTCTTGAAAATGTCCTCGAGCCCCTCCTGCTGCCCATCAATGTGGACAATCAATTCGGCAACGGCCTCGAGTTCCTCATCAGTTGGAGTGGGCACATCCGCCGGCCCAAGAACGGCCGGCGGCTTGAGAGAGGAGTCCGGCATGACTGTTGGAGCAGCCCCGGAGGGAGTAACAACGCCCGGCCGCGGCGCTCCAGGCGGCGAGACCGAAGCCACCGGTGTAGCCGCCGTGGCTTGAGACAAGGCCGGCATCGTTCGAGCCGGCGCAGACTCTATGCCCAGACGCCAGCCGGCAAGAAGCATCGCCATGATAAGAAGGAGATTTCGGTTCATGTGCTCAGGGGGCCTCATCCCGGTATGCCGCGACGGCAGCCAGCATCTCACGGAAGATCAGCGCAAAAAGGTTGTTGCGCTGATCGATCCGTTGGAGACGTTCCCGTAACGCTGACTCGGGCGGTGGCGTCGGCGTCACGGTTGAAGGCAGCGTCGGTATGTCTGTTGGTGTGCTGGTCAGCGTTGGTGTGCTTCTCGGCGTCGGCGAGCCGGTGGGAGTCCCGGTCGGTATCTCTGTGGGCATCGGGGTTGGAATCTCCGACTCAATCCGAAGGAGCGGTCGTCGCTCGATCACAACATCTTCTGAGGAGACGAATGAGTACTCGACCGAGACATCACCGCCGCCGCTGATGAGGAGGCCGTGGTTCGTGTCAGGCGACACCAACCACTTGCGAACCAACGGGGTGATGTCGAGTTCGACTGGGGCAACACCTGAACTATCAAACTGACGAGGCAGAAGCACAACGGTCACAGGGCTCTCGGCACGATCAATGCCGGGCGCCGTGGCGCCGGCCCTGCCCCACTGTTCAATACCCAATCCCGTCAATTGAAACGTGGCTTTGCTCGCATCCCACGGGCGCAGCACCTCGTATACCTGAGCAGACATCGGATTACAGTTCCCGCACGCGGCGACGTCAAGAACCAGGGTTGCCCTGGTCAGCACGGCCCCGGGTGAAAACTGGGGCAATTCGAAGCGAATCAGGGTGTTCTTGATATTCCCCTGGCGGACTTCGAGGCGAGCGCTCGCACCATTTGGAACGCCGACAGGAGCCCACGCTGTGATAAAAGTATCACTCGTTCCATCGTACCCGGCTCGTCCTTGCTGGAATTGATCCATGTAGTGACCGTAGCTGCGGGGTGGCAGGGGAGTCTTTGTCGGGATTGCCGTGGGTGTAGCGGTCCGCGTCGGCGTGGGGATGGGCGGGCCGTACACGATGGTCAGGCGAGGGCGCAAATCGAGCAGGCGCGAATCGTTGGATATAAAGCGGTACTCTGTCGCAACTGATCCGAAGGCGCTGATGAGCAGGCCATAATTCGTCCCTGGGCTCTCATACCAGAGACGCACGGCCTCACTCACATCGAGTTGAACGGACGGCTGCCGCGCAGGGACCGCCACGATACCCACGGCCTGGTCGGCTACGTCTTCGGTGCCACTGGCACCGGCCTGGCCCCATGGCTGCTCTTTGGCAGCGCTGTGCCAATCCGCAGTTTCCGGATCCCACTCATGGAGCAAGAGCGTCGTGCGAATGCTGAGATTGTTGGGCGCTGGCGCGATACTGAAGAACTCGAGCGTGGCCTGCTGAACTTGGGTGCCAGGTGGCAGCGGGGGAAGTTCACGATAGCGGATGAGGATCGAGCGAATGTCCGGGGCACGCAGGGCGAGGGTCTCATCATTTCCGTGAGGCTTATTCGGCAGAAACCAGCGATCGATGTAGGTATCAATGCTCCCGTTGTAGAGACGCCCCGGCGAGCCGTCTGTACCGCTCAGAACGCCTTGACGCAGTTCAAAGATGCCACTCTCCCCCTGAGATTGTGCGACAGGAGGCACAAGGACCTTATTTGCGACCAGGAGCACGAAACTCACAAGAACCGCTGCCAGTGCAATCCATTTTCCGACGACACCTCGTACCATCTCTGCTCCTCGTGGTACGCCAGAGTGCTAGCACTCCAACGAGACTGTGAAGCGGGCCAGACATCCGAAATCTTTGGACCGCTGTCTGCGGGCCTCCCCGAGCGAAGAGCCGCATTGTGCCATCAACGCTGCGGCGGCAGACTTCGGACGACTGGCAGACCGGCATCTCGTTGGAGGAGTCGATCCAACGTGCAACCTGCTGTCCGGCACTCAAGGACCGGCGATGCACAATCGCGCACCGGTCTGATACCGGCCTGGCTCTATCATGGTCAACCCGATTGCCGCAATTGTCGCTATGATGCCATAGCCACAGCCCGCAGTGATTGGATGGGAAGATTCCTGCCGCGAATCCTCACAGCAGCGACAGAGCCGAATTGGTGGCCTGGTCCGTAACCCAGCGGCGTCCCAAGAAGTTTTCCATTATTCGGTTGCAGAATTGTAATATAAATAGACCAAAAAAAGAAGCCTCTCGGCGGCAACTAGGAAAAAAGAACTACCACGACGGGAGACGCCATACAGGGTGGGCCTTGCGCAACGGTGTGACCGGGCGAAAGGAAGAACTCGCCACTTGCTATCGCTACTCGTCCCGTCATCCGGTCCGCCGTCCCGCCGCTCCAGCGCACAACGTCTGGAACGTCCGAGGCGGCGAGACCCGCAATTCCACAACTGCAAGATTCTGGACTTAGCGGAGAGGAACTGCCGGAGGAATCGGATACGGGCGATCGGTGAGTCCGGTAAAGCACGTGAGCTCTGTGACCGGGCCGTGGACGCGCGCGGGGTTTCCGTAGGCTACCACCCCTGGAGGAATATCCTGGGTGACGACGCTGGCGGCACCAACCAGGCTGCCTTCACCAATCGTGACGTAAGGCAAAATGGTGACGCCGCCGCCGATCTGGGCACCACGCTTGATGGTGGGTCCCCGCATGCAGGGTTGTGAGAAGGCACAGCCGGGGTGAGGATCGTTGGTGATCGTAACGCCGGGAGCAAGAAAGACATCGTCCTCAATCGTCGTAAACTGGGCAAGATAGACGTTTGTGTGAATCTTTACGTGATTACCGATCGTACACCCGTAATCAACCGTTGTATTATTCCAAATACGAACGTGATCGCCGATCCGATTCTGCTCTCGAATCACCACGTTATGCCCCGTCTGGAAGTCGGCCCCAATATGGGAGCCGACGTAGACCACTGTACCGGTGCGCAATAGAGTATTCGCCCCGATGACGAGCGTGTGATCCTCAATCTGGCGGCCGGTCGGATAGGCCAGGAACACACCAGGGTCAATCTGAGATCCCTCAGCGAGCAAGAGGTACTGGGGGGCCAGCACATGGTAGGTCATAGCGTCTCATTCCTCGATCGAGCCGGGGCGATCACTACCCTTCAGCTCAGATGGCCGAAGATGATCAGACCGTCCAAAGCACACCGGCTCGCGGTGGCCACTGTTGAGCAGGCTCTTCTGGGCGGCCTCGAGAATCCGAACGACGCGCAGGCCGTCGCAGCCGTCTGAACGCGGGCGGCGCCCCTCGGTAATCGCTTGCAGGAAGTGCTCACACTCGACCCGCAGCGGCTCCTTGAGTGCGATGTGGGGGGTGATGATATCGCCGTAGCGATAAGAAAGGCGAAACTCCTCCATCGTATCACTGTAGGGCGGGACCTCGACCCCTTTGTCGAAGATGCGAATCTTCTCGTTGGGGTCCACGTCATCGTAGACCACCATCTTGCGGCTCCCGACGACCGTAATCTGACGCTGCTTCTGCGGGTCGAGCCACGAGACGCGAATATCGGCCAGGACCCCGTTTGGAAAGTTGAGCGTAACGTACGCAACATCGTGAATGCCCGGCTGGACGTAGGCACCACCGCGGGCGCTCACGGTTTCGGGGAACATCTCCAGCAAGAAGAGCAGGATCGAGATATCGTGAGGCGCCAGGTCCCAGACGACGTTAATGTCCTGCTGAAAGATGCCAAGATTCACACGGGTCGCGCTGATGTAGTAGATCTGACCGAGCGCACCACTCTGAATCAGTTGTTTCAGGTACTCGACCGCCGGATTGTACTCGAAGGTGTGTCCAACCATCAGTTGGACACCGTGTGCCGCCGCCAGTTCGATCAGTTCACCGGCCTCGCTGCTGCTCGCTGTCAGAGGCTTCTCCACGAGCACGTGCTTGCCGGCCACAATGGCCTCACGCGCAAAGCAGTAGTGCGTGCTCACGGGTGTAGCCACCACAAGGCCGCGAATGGTCGGGTCGTCCAGCACTTCACGGTAGTCCCCTGTGGTTTGCGTGCCCGGATAGAGCTTCCGTACGTGGGCGAGGCGGTCATGACGCAGGTCTGCGACCCGACTGACTTGGGCCCCGGGGATCTCATTGAAGTTGCGGATCAACTTCGGTCCCCAGTAACCAGCACCGATCACCCCAATCTTGACGTCAGACGACATCGTCGTGTACTCCTTGCGGTTGAGGGCAGCGAGTCAGCGTAGCAATAGACTGCTCAACCCGCAGGTGGGTATGAAATCGCCGCACTCGGGTGACACGCGAGGCGCCGGGCTGAGGGAGCCCGGCGCCTCGCCAGTGGGTGGCGCATCCCTCACATGAGAGATGAAAGGAGGCTTACAGAATACGGACCGGAAAGGCCGTGAGGCTTGAAGCTCAGGCCGCTCCCCGACCACTAATGACGGCGACCGGTGTCAGAGCCAGGATCTTGAGGTCCAACAAGAGCGACTGGCGCTCAACGTAGTCAAGGTCTAACTTGATGATCTCATCGAAGGGCACGCTGGACCGGGCCGTGACCTGCCAGAGGCCCGTGATGCCGGGCATCACGTCGAGGCGCTGCTTGTGCCAGGGCTTGTACAGCGCGACCTCGTAGGGCAAAGCCGGGCGGGGACCCACCAGGCTCATATGGCCGGCGAGGACATTCCAGAGTTGCGGTAACTCGTCCAGGCTGGTTTTGTGGATGAAGCGGCCGACACGGGTAATGCGAGGGTCATCGTCCATCTTGTAGATCGTATTGTCGCGTTTCAGGCTGGCCAGCTTCCGCTCAGATCCGTCCTCGATCAGTTTCTTCACGAAGGCCCGGTGGATACTATCGTCGCTGTTGGAATACATCGATCGGAATTTATAGAAAGTGAAGAATGTCTCCTCCAGCGTTCCATCCGCTCGGCGACGGCGGCGTCCAACCCGCTCTTGCTTGAAGATGACCGGGCCGGGAGAGTCCAGCTTAATGGCGCACGCGATAAGGACGAAGACCGGTGCCAGAAGAAGCAACAAGAGCACCGCGACGGCCACATCCATCAGCCGCTTGACCCACTCGTTAAGAAAATAGTAGTCACGATCGAGGGCCTCGGCGGATATCATCGCACTGTTCACGTGACGCAGCTCAGTGGCCATGGGGACTCCGAATTTTGAGCAGACAGTCGGAACGACGCTCCAGTTCTGCCGCCTACTATAGGCTGTGCCCATGAACAGTGCATGAAACGGGATCAAAGGGGCCATGACAAATTCTTCAAAAAGCCATGCGCGCATAGCGAGTCCGGCGCGACCACTTCGAAAGCGCGACCCTCGCAGGTGCGGCGCGCACGTGCTTCGCAATTCTCAGATTGCATCAGCAGGGTGCCGCAACAGGGCTTGCCCCGGCATTGGCCCCAAATGAGACAAGCCGCCGGGAGCAGCAGTGCTCGGCCGGCGGCTGATGGGTGATTGCCAGGGGCGCGGAAGACTCTCAGTTCGAGATCGCGAAGTCTTTGAGGAGAATCGGGATGTAGAGTTTCGGCATCTCGGTGGCCACGGCGGTTGAGGTGACCGTTGCGGTTGGGGTTTCGGTTGCCGTCTCCGTGACGGTCACAGTGGGCGTCATTGTCGCCGTCGGCGTCTCGCTGGCGACCACGGTCGGGGTTGCTGTGTCGGTCGGCGTAGGCGTCTCGGTCGCTGTCGCTGTTGCGGTCATGGTCGGCGTCCGCGTGGGCGTCGGCGAGGGGGGGGGGAGGGGGAGAGAGAGCATTGCGGTTGGACCCAGTCCAGGCGGGTATCCTTCTCACCATCGTAGAACGTGATGGTGTGTAGCCCGAGGTGGAGATACACGCGGTAGACACCGTCGAACTCCTGGCGAACTTGCTGCGTGAACCAGCCACTGCTCGGGATGAGTCCCCAATTGAACATTGGGCCGCCATCGACCTGAACCCGCAGGCTGTTACTCGTCTGATCGGGAGCCCACGTGCGCGCGTCGAATGAATACCAGCGTGTCACCGGCACCGAGAAGCTCAAGCGAACGGCACCGGTGCCGCTCGTAGCCGATATCGGCACGCGCACGTACTGGCCACCGCTGGCACTGGCATCCGCGACGATTTCCATCGGGGGCGTGATCACACCATCTTCGGCCTCGAGTTGGGGCAGGGTGGTGCATGGGTCGGGCGTAGGCGTGGGCGTATCGGTGGGCGGAAGGTCCTCTCCATGTGTCCGCCCAGGCGCCGCCGTCGCCGCCAGGGGGAGGATCGAGGCAAGACTGAGGACCACGACGACGAACAACAGCAGGACAGAGAGGGCAGGGCGAGGAGTCTGTTTCATGCTCGTGCTCCTGGCTGGGCCGCGCTCACACGCGGCAAGGGGTTAGTTTCCAACTTTCTCGACGTAGAGACCATTGATCTGCGCCGCATACTCCGAAGAGAGGGTCTCGAACCGGATCTCAAGAACGCCATCGGTGACAGGTGTATTGAACGATTTGGGCAGCGCATCACCCAGGCCAGACCCGCCATACAGAGTTTTGGCAGTCGCCGCGACGTCGAAGTGGTCGAGTACCTTCTGGCCCTCGATGTACACGTTGAACGGGCGTGCGCCGGGTTTGGCATAGTCTATCAGCTCAGCGAAGAGAAGTGTCACCCGGTAGACGCCCGCCGGAACATCGAAACGGTAGGTCAGGTACCCGGTGGCGTTGATCGCGCCCCGGACCGTGTGGAAGACCTCGGCTGGCACCGTCCCATTATGCGCGATGGGGCGAACTACCGAGTCGATGTACCCCTGATCGTAACCCCACCCGCCGGGCGCGTAGCCCCGATCAGCCGCGTAGATCCGCCCGTCGGTGCCCTGATACGCCTGGGTGCCCCCGGCGTTGACGCCCTGAGTATAGGGGTTCGGCGTGGCGGTTGGCGTCGGCGTCCGGGTTGGCGTCGGGGTTGGAGAGATATCTTTCCGCAGCATCGAAAGGTAGATCGTGTCCCGCGGCGCGCGCGTCGGCGTTGGGGAGAACACCGGCGTGGCGGTTGGAGTGGGCGTTGCCTGCACCGGGTCGGCGGGGCAGGTGACCGAGAGCGTGTAGGGACCCGGACGCACATTCTGCCCGTTGTCGTAGGTATCGACCACCAGATAGTAGAAGCCGGGCAGAGCATCGCGAAGGACGGTCGTCCTATCGTAGGGACCTTCGCCGGGCGGCGGGCCGCCAACACAGGCATCGGGCGACGGTCTGTTGAGGATGAAAATATCAACATCGTAGAGCAGGCTATCGTACGTTAACGCGGCCGTGATCGGACCGGTGGCGCTCGTGGTCAAGCGAAAGACCTGCTCAGGCCCGGTCTCAGGCAGCGTGTAGTTCAGGCAACTGTAGCTGTTGACGTTGCTGTGGCCCAGGAGCGTATCACCCGAGACGGTACTCCCACAGACGACATCCTGAGCGCTGCCCACATCCAGGGAGGGTGTGGGCGTGCTCGTGGGAGTGGGGATGGGGGTGGAAGTCGGCGTCGGCGTGTCCGATGCGGCGGAAGAGGTGTTTCCGCCGGCCGGGCGATCATTCCCACCAGGGCCGCGCCTGTCAACGTACCGGGTCAGGGCGGCCGGGGACTCGGCGGCGCCCGAGACAGCACGGGGGCCCGTAGCAACTATGAATATTCCGCCGCCCAACAAACTCATGAGCAACACGAACAGAACGAGAACACCGGTCAAGCCGTCGCCTGAGGCGCGTGATCGGAGACTTTCGAAGTTTCGGAAGATTTCGGAAGTCTGAGAACTGGTCTGGTGCTCTAGACGCGAAGGTGGCATCGATTGCCTCTCCCCAACCGGCGTGGGCCTGGGCCTGGATGTACGCGAGCAGACAATGACGAGGAGCCTGCCGGAAGATCCACGTCCGTAAGGAGCGACGAACCACGTGGCACGGGAACGGCCAGCGGTCCGAGTGGAGTGATTGGAAAGGAGTGGCGAGCACCGTCAGTGGCCTGGCACCCGCCGACAACCTCGGCTAAGAGACCGGCATGATCTCAATCGCGTTGATCACCGGATCGGCCGTTCCCCTCTTGACGAACCTGAGGTTGAGCTCGCCATCTGCAACCGGAACCGTCAGCGTCTCGGTGCGCGCCCGCATCCCGCCCCCACTGGCTACCACCAGGTCATAATTACTCAGCATCAGGATGCCTTCGGCGTAGATGTCCATGACGCGCTTCCCGGCACTCGTATAGACTGGCTCAGCAAACAGCAGACGAACCGAATAGTTGCCGTTGGGGAGATTCGAGAACTTGTAGTTGATCTCGGAGCCCTCGTGATAGTACTGGTAGAGCTTCTCATCCCCATTGGCCCCTATGATGTCTCGGACTGTATTCTCAGGTGCTCCGTCAAGATAGCCGAGTTGCGTGCTGGTGCAGTACTTGACGTCCGGGAGCCAGAGCCGTCCCTGGGTGTCGGTATAACTCAGGCCGCCCGCGTTGATTCGATAGACATGGCTGACAGTATCGTCGGTCGGCACCTGGTGAGCCGCGATCGCGCTGATTACCGGCCCGGCGGGACTATTCTTGACGAGATTGATTGAAAGGGTGTTATCACAAACAGCCGTCCCGACCTCAGCATCGTAGGCTTCGTTCCGGCCAACGGTCCCATAGAGATCGAGATTCTGGATCACGCGCTGCCCCTCGACGTCCACATGGAAAACGCGTATCCCGGTGGAAGAGTACGTCGGCTCGTTAAAACGGAGCTGGAGATCGTAGAGGCCGTTGGGGAGATCGGCGCGGTACTCGAAGCCGTCTGGGCCATAGCGAGTGCTTTGGTAGAGGTAGGCCTCGGGTGTTGCCATCACCTGGCCGGTCCGGCGAATCGTGCTCGAGGTCTGGATCTCAGAGGTGTTTCCGAGCCAACCCCAGCTTCCAACCGTATAGGCCTTGTCCGCCTGCCACGTGCGCCCAACCGCCGCGACCTCCGGTCCGGCGGCATTGACGGCCAAATTCACCGGTGGACTGGTGGGCGTCGCGGTGGGCGTCGCCGTAGCGGTCTCGGTCACAGTGGCCGTCGCGGTATTCGTCGCCGTCGCCGTGGCTGTGGCCGTCGCCGTCTCCGTCGCTGTCGCCGTGGCCGTCGCCGTCGCCGTGGTCGTGCTCGAGGCCGTCGAGGTCCGCGTGGCGGTTGCCGTGGGTGTGGCATTCGGATCCTCGGTCGCGACCGGTATGATCGTGTACGACTTCAGGACCATCGGCAGGTACATCTTGAAGGTGCGGGTTGGCGATGCAGTCGGTGTGGCTGTCGCCGTGGGCGTGGCGGTGTTCGTCGGCGTCGCCGGCGGCCCCTCCTGGATGATATAGCTGCCACCGATCAGGTCGCGCAGGACCGAGCCCCCCCCGCCGGTCACCTGGCTACTCCGCACGCCCTCACCGTTGAAAGTGACCTGGCTGGCCCCCACGGCCGCATCGCCTTTCACCTTGAGGGAGAACCGCGCGACAGTGATGTCGCCGGTCAGCGGGTCGCCCAGGGTCACGGCGGCGTAATCGATCTTGCCTTGAGCATTATCGACCTGGTTTTGAATCGGGGTCGAGATATCGCCGTCCTCAACTTTCGTTGCCGGTGTGCCATCCGAGTTGACGACCTGGAACGTAGCAGGGTCGAAGTTGAGATAGGCCTGGGCGCCATCGACCTGGGTAGAGCCGGCCCTGGCCTTGACCACGATCTGGAAGACCTGGTTCTGTTGAACCGAGAGGGCTGCGGGCTCGAGTACCAGGTCGACGGTTCCGGCGCGAACGCCGGCGCCGCTGGCGATTGCAGCACCGGCCCCGCCCGCGACGGTGATACCGGCCGGGTCGGCCGCGGCCATCGTCACTGTCGGCACCTGCCCGCTCTGGCCGAAGTTCTGCCGCCAGAGGGTAAAGTCCAGAATATCGACTTTCCCGTCGTTGTTGAAATCAGTATTGGCGTTGTAGGCGGGATCGCCAATGGCTTTGCCGAAGGCCTGGCGCCAGAGCGTGAAGTCGAGGATATCGACCTTGTTATCGTTGTTGGCGTCGCCCTCTTTGAGCAGTCCCAGGCTCACTGTGTTCGTCCCAACGTTCAGGGTCACGCCCTGGCTCATCACGCTGAGCGTGTGGACGTTCTTCACCGTGATATCGTAGGTGCCAGGGGTGATACCACTGAGGGTCAGCGTACCGCCGTTGTCAGTTGTGGCAGTCCGGCTGAACAGCAGCGTGCTGGTGCCAGGCTGGTAGAAGTTCACGGTGACCGGGACACTGTAAACCGAGTTGGGTGCCTGAACCGAACGCTGGAGCTGCAACGTCCCGTTGAGGCTGGCAGACGGCGGCTGGCTGCTCCCCTTAGTGACATCGACCATGTGGATGATCTCATCACCATCGCTCATGCTGTCAATCAGAAAGTCGCTGGCCCCGAGCAGTCCGCCAGCCCACCGCCCGTCGGTGATCACGAACTGGACGGTCCGCCAGTGGTTGCTATTGGTCTTCTGCACGTAATCGTTGCTGCTCCCGACCGGTTTGGCCGCCTTGCCGCCTGAGGTGAGGTTGACGTCGTCGTAGCGCAAGCGCCACTTGTTGGAGCCACCGTCGAAGTAGGTCACCGAGACGGTGACAGGATTCGTGTACCCCGGCGCGATGTAGCCGTCATCGATCTTGAAGAACATGGAGGGGTTACCGGTGGCCTGGTCGGTACGCCGCGCAATCCAGCCTTCCTTCTCCTTGTAGGTCGTCAGCCCAGGATACTGGGTCTGGATGTCGGTTCTGGCCAGACCATTGGGCCAGGCGGCTGCCAGTTCTGATTGAGTGCGATAGGTGACAAGGCTGGTCCGTCCACCGGCGACATTGTCATCCTGGGAGAGCCAGAAGTTGTAATTCCCCAACTCCGGGTTGTAATCATATGATACGCCCGATTGAGGTGTCGCACACCGTGAGTTGTCACCGGGGGTGTAACAGAGCCCTGTGTCGTGGAGCACCACCCATACACTGGGCGTGGTGCTCTTGGTGATGCCCAGATAGCGGGTCCCCCAGCGCATGATCTCCCGCTTGCCCTCTGTATCGAGGTTGCCTGCCTCATAGAGCAAGATGTCGGCGTGTTTGTCGAGGGTTACTAGAGTGCCCCAGTAGAGTTCAGTTTCGTCGCGGAGCCAGATCTTGTAGCTCTCCCAGCCCATCGGCACATTGGGCGTCTCCGCGTACTTGATCATCAGATCATAGTGCAGATTGCCTGTGCCCTCAGACAGCGGGTCGCCAACGGCGTGACCATGGTCGGGCAAGAGTCCGGCGCTCTTGAGGCCGACCGGCGGGTCCTTCGCCGCCGAATAGTCCGCAATCACCTGGCGCTCCCAGGAGTACCGGTAGGTGGGAGCGATACTTGCCTGGTAAAGTTTGATGTGGCTCAGGTTCGGACGGGCGGGATTGTAGAAAGCATCGTGATAGGCGTCGGTGGCCGGCTTGACCCACATGTCCAGCCAGTCCGCCGCTGCCAACCCCTTCTCGGGAGCCCCCGAGCGGTCGGGCATGCGCGTGGCGGCAGTGGAACACGGGGACGCACCCCGGTAGAAGGCATCGTCCCAGGCGTTGTACCCATAGGTGTCGGTCCCACCGCCGTCCGGCGCGGGCTGAGTCTCGCCGTAGGCGCCGACGCCAATGCCGACCCAGGCGACATTGGCAGCCAACTTGACACCGGGGTAGTCAAAGTTATCGGTGTTGTTGAGGTAGTCGGCAAAGGCGTTGATCATCTTGCGATATTCGGTCAGAAGGCCGGACACGCGGTAGTCGATGACGTACCATTCGGGCGACGAGTAACAGGTGTTGCGTACCTTGATGCTGGGGTACTTGGCGATGACCCAGTCCGGGATTTGGATGCCGGTGCCCGCCGTGGCGCCCTCGCGGAGCGGCCGGCCGTTGTAGAAGGTCCACTCGATCCCAACGACCTTGCCCTGGGTGGACATGTCGCTGATCCAATTCCCGACGGAGATGAAGTTGTAGACCCCATCAGCGGGGTTGACATCCTTCCACTGGTAGCGCTGGTGGCCACCTACGACCGGATAGCCGTTTGCCTGGGTAATCTCGTTACTTTTGCTGTCGAACTGGATGTAAAGGCCCGCCCCGGTGCCAGCATTCGCGGTCGCCGCTGGGTCTGCGGATTCGGAGGGGTTCGCGGGCCTCGGAGCCAGTGGCACAGGCGGCTCTGCCAGCGCCGACGAAAACGGGGCGATCAAGATCGCCAGCAAGAAAATGGCGCTTGCGAGCTGAAAAGACCGTCTCATGAGTTGTCCTCACTTCTCCTGGTACCTCGCACGTCTGCCGAAGAGCAGGGTGTGCAAGGGAAGCGGCCACGCCGTGTGGAAAGCCGCGAACCGGCCGAGTATAACATACCGACCGGCCGCACCCAAATCATTCGAGAAAATCGGGAGGATCCTTGTCTTCGTCGATATTGCGTCGTTCGGACAACATGCGCCGGCAGAGGCGCACTCGAAAGGGGGAAGTCGTGTAGAAACACTGGGTGAGGTATTCCTCAATCTAATCTTTGTAAGACGCTTCAATCCGCCGAAAGTTACGGCGCCGGCGACCCGAATCTAGCCTTCCTGCCCTCAGGCCCGCCAGATAGTGCCCGATCGCGGTGTGAATCTCGCAGGGAGGCTCGCTGTAGCGTGCGAATGTCTGGACGCGCGCTGCCGCAATCGCATCGGGCAGGTCCGCCAACGAGCGACACCAGACGAGGTGACCCGCCCGCTCGAAAGAGGCCAGGAGGTCCTCCTGATGACGGTCGTAGAGCTCCGGGTTGCTCACGCCCACGAGGCGGCCGCCCGAGCGGATCACCTCCACCATCGTCCCCAAGCCGCCGTGACTCACCACCACGTTCGCCTGCCGGTAGTAGGGCTCCAGGCTCGGCGCGAAGTCGAACCAGGCCGCCGCGTGCTGCGGTCGCGCCAGCCCGCGGCCAACTTGCATCACCACGGGCTCATCGAATGTCGGAGCCAGAGTATCCATGGCGCGAATGAGTGAATCGAATTCGGTCGTCCCGACGGTCACGAAGATCATTGGAAGTTGTCCCGATGTGAGTCGTTGGTTCTGGCCCGTAACCTCACCGAAAAGGGAGCAAGGGGAGCCGGTAGCAGGGACGCGTTTGCACTGTTTTCACGTTGCCGAGAGCCTTGAAAAGGCATGTTTGCGATCTGCCACCTCTGCTACCGGCTACCAGAGGCGGCCGGCATAGACGGCGCGCGGGGCCTCGGGGAGGAGCTCCTCCCACTGGACGAAGAAGAGATCCGCCAGGTGGTACATCGCCCGGCCGGTCCCCGAGAGGCGCGTGACCCGCGAGCCGGTCTCGACGAAAATGATCCCAATGCCGAGCAGGCGCGCCACGAGCCCGACCGGAACGGCCATCCAGGGCCCGGTGCTCAAAATCGCATCGGGGCGCACGCGGAGCAGGAGCGGAATGGCGGCCAGCAGGCAACGCAGGGTGCGCAGTGGGTCCCACAGCGGGTGGAACTTCTTGCCAGGGATGAACCGCGGCCCAGGGACACGGTGGATCGGCCCCCACCGGCGGATCTTGGCCTCCGACTGCTCATCCTCGGCCATCAGGAGGTAGTGGTAGTCGTAGTCCTCGCCGAGGAGATCCACCAGGTGCAACATCTCTGTTGTGTGCCCGCCCTTGCCGAGCAGAACGAGCAGCCGCAGCGGCCGCGCCTCTTGCTCAACCACTGAGTTCAACTCCCTTGTCCGCTCGCGGCAGCCGCCGGCCGTGCCCTTCCAGCACATCCTGATAGAGCCTGAGGACCGCATCCACGGTCGCGCTCAGAGAGAGCCGGGCGATGGCCTCGCGTCCGGTTGTGGGGCCATGGTTCAGCGCCCACCCGAGCGCCGCGGCGATCTCGGCTTCGTTCTGCCGCACGAGGAAGTGGCCCGGCGAGCCACCGAAGAGCGCCGGAATGTCGCCGGCGGGAGTTGCGACAATCGGAAGATTGCAGGCCATGGCCTCTTTGATGACGACCGGTGAGCCTTCGAAGTCGCTCACCAGAACCAGCGCGTCGGCGGCTTGCATCCAGACTGGCACCTCGGCGTGGGGCCGGTTGATGGCCTTGATCAACTCGACCGCCGGCCGCTCAGTCTGCAGCCGTCGCACCGCCGCTTCAATCAGCGGCACGCGTTTCTCCGGGCGCGGGTGGCCGCAGAACAGCACGAACTGCTTGTCGAGCGCCAGACCCAGCCGCTGCCGGGCGGTCTGCCGGTCGCCAGGCTGGAAGAGGCCGAGGTCCACCCCGCAGGGAACGACACGGGCCGGCGAGTAGCCCAACTGCTGGTAGTGCTCGGGCGAGGTCACCATGCAGCCATCCACGCGCGGGGCGAGCCAGCGGCATAGACGCCCTTCGACACCGACCATCTCGCCCGCCCCGTGGAAGCTCACCACGACCGGCAGTTGCCCCTGTCCGCGCGCGATCAACCCACTGTAGACGTAGTGGGCGTGGACCAGGTCATAGTGTTGGGTCGACAGCCGCCGCCAGAGGCGCGGGTAGCCCAGGGGATAGTTCAGCCTGTTGGCCGGGCCATCGACGAAGAGCACATCCACGTGGGTTCCCCGGCGGCGGAGCCCCTCGACCTGCTCGTGAACAAAGGTACCGGAGGCTGGTGCCTGAGGATTGGGCCACATGTTGGTCAGAACAAGAACATTCATGGCCCCTCACATCTGGTGCTGGCCGGCCAGCACCACGTCGGGATGAACGGCGCGGTCCCGCGTCGCCCGCCGAGGATTGAACAAGAACAGTTGGTTGACGAGCGTCCAGTAGTCGGCATAGTAAGTCCGGAGCGCGCGCCGCACGAGCCGGTCGTTCACCTGCTCGAGGTCGCCCTCGCTGGTGACGGCCGCGAGCAGGCCACGCCCGGCGAGGGTGGCATACCGCCGCTGCTGTGCGGCCAGAAAGGCGCTGCTCTCCGGGCTCGCCGCCCGCGCGGCGGCGGTCTCGGGCGCCACATCGAGCCAGAGCGCCAGGTCGGGCTTCGGGCTGAGCGCCATCAGTACGCGGCCGATCAGGCCTTGCAACGGATCGGGCTGGCCGGCGTAGGCCGCAAGCTCCACCAGGGCGTCGTAGACGTAGCGATCGCAGATGACAACCTCTCCCTTGAGGAGAGGCAGTCCCACCTGCCTGAGATACCGCCACCACAGGTCGGCCGCCACGATTGCTGTCCAGCCGGCGCGCAGCAGGGGCGAGCGCATCGCCGCTCGGCGCCGCGCCAGGGTGGTCGCGGGCGTCGCCGCCACGGCCCGATCCGCGCCCCCCGTCGGCCGGACGAAGCGCCGGGCGAGCGTGAGCGCGCGATCGGTGAACGCCGAGCTCCCCCCGCGACTCCAGACGACCCGGTTCTTGATGTGACAGCCCTCGAAGGCGGCCGAGAGGGCCTTGGCGTGGGTGGACTTGCCACTGCCGTCGGTCCCGGACAGGGTCACCAGAAACTGATCCTGGCTCTGGACATGGAGGTTGCGGCGGATCCCCGCCGTGGTATGCAACAGCCCCTCCCAGAGCTTGCGGCGCGGGCCGATGCTGCGGTCGCGGGCCATCTTGGCGTAGTAGAAGCGCTTGCTGTAGACGAACCCGACGCGCGGATGGTAGGGAGCCCGCTGCAGGCGGCGGTTGATGTGCTCGCGCTGCCACGCGGCCAGCGCCGCGTCCGCCACCGCGATGCGCTCCTGCGGGAAGGTCGTCCGCCCGTACAGCGCCCGCTCCATCCCGGCCCAGAGCAGCACACAGGCCTGCAACCCATCGGACCAGCCCTTCTCATCGGCCAACTGGAAGGCCAGGTCCCAATCAAAGTTCGGCGCCTGGCGGAGCAACCAGGTGACTTTGGTGAGATCGGAGAGCTTGACCTCCTTGTTCTCGAAGAAGGCGTGGGCCATCGTGACGAGCATGGCCTCCTCCGGTGCCGGGTGGATGGCGAGGGGATCATCCAGGGCCGGGCGCGCCCGGCGAAAGACGTGGGCCTCGTTCAGGAACGAGGTGCCCCAGCCAATCCACTCATGCAGGTGAATCGCCGAAACCTCACGCCCCATAATGAAGCGGCGAAACAAGAACTTGTGCGGCTCCTCCACGTTTTTAAGCTCGACGTAGCCCAACTGCTCAAGCAGAATCGCGGCGGCCCGCGGTCCGTGGTGCACCGGCACGAGGACATCCTGGTTGTCGCTGCGGTAGGGATAACTGGGCGCCTGGCCGACCGATTTGATCAAGACGTAGGGAATCCCGGCCCTGGCCCAGGCCGCCGCGACGACGGCAAACTCGCCCCGCTGGCACTCGTAGTGGGCCTGCTCCCGAGCGTGAGCCTCCTTGAAGGCCGGGCTGGCAACCAGAACCGCGTGGGCGGGCGACTGCTCGGCGCGGATCCCAAGCAGAGGGACCTTGCCGGCAACCAGGCACTCGACCACCTCGGGGGCATAGGCGGCAACAAGGTCGGGATCGGCGGCGGCAACGGCCGGGTCGGCAAGCGCCGCCGCCAGTCGGTAGAGGTCGGCGCGGTTCAAGTGCTCTCCCCGCTCGTGCGAAGGAGGCCTGGTGATCAGCGAATGGGTCATAGCGAACCTCGGGAGCCAGGGGAGGCCACGGGATGGGCCGGGGCACCGGCCATGCGGACGTGAAATTCGGCCAGGACGGCAACAACTCGGGTAGCGACCGCGGGCCAGCCGTGCGCCTCGGCCAGGGCCCGATGGCGGCCCGCCGGCGACGCCAGGGCTGGGAGCGCTGACGCCATCTCGGCGGCACTCTGAACGTAGCGAAAGCTGGGACTGGCCGAGAAGAACTCGGGCAGCGCACCGTAGGGTGTGCTCACCACGGGCAGATCACAGGCCAGCGCCTCCAGAACCGAGAGCGGCAGCGCCACGGCACCCGTCGCCTCGGTGACCGGGAAGGCGTAGACGTCGGCCAACTGGTACAGCTCGACAAGGCGCGGCAGATAGTCGGTCATCACGCTGACGCCGCCCGCCCGCAGCCGCGCAATGAGCGCCCGCTCTTGCCCGGTGCTGCTGCTCCCCACCACGACCACGTGGGTCTCGGGATCTTCCAGGGTCCGCACCCAATCCAGATTACGCTTGGTCTTGATATGGCCGACGTGCAGGACGATCCGCCGCGTGACGGGCAGTTCGTAGTGGGCGCGCAGCTCGGCCCGCCGGCCCGGGGCCACCGGATGGAAGGTACCGAGATCAACGCCGGTGGCGGGCAGAAATTGAGCCCGCACCCCCAGAGCCTTCAAGG
Organism: Ardenticatenaceae bacterium; assembly: GCA_027493995.1. Taxonomy (GTDB): domain Bacteria; phylum Chloroflexota; class Anaerolineae; order Ardenticatenales; family Ardenticatenaceae; genus DOUV01. The sequence goes on from JAOSJS010000001.1 coordinate 1,795,616, forward strand.
CCTCGGCCATGCCCGGGGTCGCGGCCAACACGCCCGTGGGCTGGAGGTGGCGGAGGAGCCGGCGCGCCAACGGGCCGTAGCGGCGTGGCTGGAGCGCGAGCAAGAGCACCGGCTGCCCGGTCACCTGGGCGAGGCGCCGGGCGCGGACAAAGGCTCCCACGGTCGCACACGCGGTCGGTACGTAGAGCACAACCTCCGGCTCGAAGGCGGCGAGGAGACGCTCCACCTCCCCGCCGCGGAAGAAACGGTCGGCCCGGACGGTGCGAAGGCCGAGGGCCGGCACCTCAGTGCCCCCCCGGGTGACCGCCAGAACCTCGTGCTGCCGCCGAAGCGCCGCGATCAAGCGGGAGGTCGTGTTCTTGATCCCCTCATCAAACGGCGGCGCCAACCGCTCCCCAACAAGCGCGATGCGCATCAGACTGCCTCCCAGCCGGCTGGCGCGGCCTGCGGCGCTGGTCTCGTGGCACTCGCCACCCGGCGGTAGAGGTCGTAGTAGCGGGCAGCGACGGCCGAGGCGCGGAACCGCTCTTCCGCACGCCGCCGCCCCTCGGCCCCCCACGCAGTCGCGCGGACAGAGTCGGCCAGCGTCCGAGCCATAGCCCGCGCCAGAGCGGGTGGATCGCCGGGCGGAATCAACAGCCCCGTCTCACCATCGGCGACGAGGTCGGGCACGCCCCCAACGCGTGTGGCGACCACCGGCAGCCCCGCCGCCATGGCCTCGATCACCGCCATGGGGGCGTTCTCCTGCTGCGATGAGAGCACCAGCAAGGCGGCGCGGCCGTACTCGGCGTGCAACTCCTCCAGCGAAATCAACCCGCGGAAGTGGACCCGGCCCACCAGGCCGCGCTGGGTGACGAAGGCGTGCAGCCGCTCGGCGTAGCCGGGGCTGGTGACGCGCCCGGCCAGGACCAATTCCACCCCCGGCCGCTCCGCTTGCAGGATCTGGAAGGCCTGCAGCAAGCCCATCACATCTTTGACCTCGGTGATCGAGCCCGCAAAAAGAATGCGGTCGGCGACCGGCTCGCGCGGGATTTCGAAAAAGGAGTCGGGCAGCGGATTGTCAATGCGGTGCCAGCCGGCCGGACGCAGCTGGCGGTACTCGTTCACGACGTAGGAGCTGATCGCCACCACTGCGTCGGCGCGGGCGACGGCTCGCCGGTCGTACAGGATCGTCAGGGCGTAGCGCAGCCGGTCGAAGAGGCTCCCACGGTAGCTGCGGGCCTCGATGTGGGGCACTCCGTGGATCGTGTAGACGGTCGGCAACCCCTCCGCCAGGGCAGCCTCAGCGGCCGTGGTGACGTGAGCGTGCACCACGTCGGGCGCAATCTCCCGCAGCAACTCGCGCATGCGGCGCACGGCGGTAATCATGTTCGGCACGATGCGCTGCTGAGAGAGGCCCCGATAGTGAATCGTCACCGAGCCAGCCTGCACGGTCGCACTCTCGGTCATGTCGGAATGGCAGTGAATCACGTGGAGTTCGAGATCCTCGTACACCCGCAAAGCCTGGACAAGATGATAGGCGACCGCGCGCACACCACCGGCGATCCGGGTGGGGTCACGCGGGTAGAGCGACATGACAGCAAGACGCATGGCTACCGCCCCAGGTGAACAATGTGTGAGCCGGCCGCGCGCGGCCGGCTGGTCCGGCGATGATCGGCGATCACCTGCTGGTAGATATCAACCGTACGCGCGGCAACGGCACGAACATGGAAGCGCTCCTGAGCCTGAGCGCGGGCGGCACTGCCCATCTGACAGCGCCGGGCGTCATTGTGGAGGAGCGCGATCAGCCGGGCCGCCAGGACATCAACGGCACCGACGGGGAGATGGTGGCCGGTGACACCCTCATCAACCATGAAGGCCACCCCGCCGGCGCGGGTCGCCACCACCGGCCGGCCGGCCGCGAAGGCCTCAGAGATGATCACCGGAGCCGTCTCCTGATAGCTGGCCAGCACCACCACGCCAGCGGCCGCGTACTCCTCGAGCATGGCCTCAGGCGTGAGCGCCCCGCAGAAGACGATGCTATCGGCGACGCCCAGGGCCTCAGCCTGAGCGCGGACCCGCGCCACATAGGCTCGTTCGCTCTCGATCTCGCCGCAGAGGCGCAGCTCGGCGTCGGGCACCGCGGCGCGGACGTGGGCCCACGCCGCGACCAGATCGAGCACGCCCTTGCGCGCAACGATCCGGCCGGGCATCAGCACCCGGTGGCTGGTCGGGAGCGACTCGATGGTAAAGAGGCTCTCGTCTACCGGATTCTCGACGTTGTAGAGCCGGCCCCGGAGCAAGCCGCCAAGCTCCTCGGTGACATATGGATTCACCACGACGATGTTGCGGGCTCGCGTGCAGACCTTTGTCTCGTACTGCGTCCGCCGATGCCACTGCAACCGGCTCCATAGTCCCTCAGAGAAGACCGCCTCACGCCGCAGCAGACCATGAAGCGTGATGAGCGCCGGAATCTCGGGGGTGTGCTGCGTGACGCCGCTGTAGATGCTCGCCCCGTGGGCATGGGCAATGTCGGGCTGCAGCGAGCGCAGCAGGCGGCACAGCGGCGGAATGTCAAAGATATAGTGCAAGACGTGCCCCATCCGCGCCCGCGGGAGCGCGTGCACCACGACCCCGTCGGCCCGCTCGAAGCGATCGTAGTGCTTCGCGGCCTGGTTGCAGGTGATGACGTGGACCTCAGCCTGGTGATAGCGGCGGAGCGCCCCCGCGAGCGAGTGAACCACGGCCTCAACCCCGCCAAGAAACGAGGCCCGGTCGGGCGGATAGGGGTAGGGACCCAGGATTGCGATGCGCATGCTCGATGATGGCCTCAACGTTGCAGCCACTGACGGGCCGGGATCGGGAGAGAAGCGATCGGAGAATGCGGCTTTCGTCTTCGGACCAGCAACTGGCCATTCCGCCCTACTCCTCGGCCTCGAATCTCTCATCTACATCGCGCCCCGGTACAATTGCACCAATTGTCGATCGGGAAGGAGTGCTTCGCTCTTTCGGCCCAGAAAGTAGTATCCTGAGGCCGCATCAAGTGCACCCGGTTTATCGACCAGGTAGGTGTCGAAATACTTCAGGTAGAAAGCCGTCACCGCAGTAAAGACTCGAATCAATTTCCTGAGAGCTTCGGTTTGTACGAAACTCAACAAAAAGTATTGGTACGACCAGGCCAGTGCCATTCCCGGACCACAGACGGCTCCACTCTCCACTTCCGTGAACTTCCGAAACAGCCGGCGGTGTCCCAGGTGCGTAAACCTCGCAAAATCGTATCGCCCCCCGTGGACCTGTTGCATAAATGGCGTCTCAGCGTAGACCAGGCCCTCTTTTCTGAGCACTCGATGGATTTCGTCCACACATCGATACGGATCGACCACATGTTCGAGAACTGCCTGTACAATCACCCCATCAAAGGAATCGTCACCAAAAGGAATATCGTGCGCATCGCAGATCAGCTTGGTGTGAGGGCCGAACGAAATATCGGTTTCAACCAACTCAATTGAGACATCTGAGGCCAAAGCCTCCATCCCCTGTCCCAAGATACTCCCGCCCAGGACAAGGACGGTTGGCCTCGCAGACTCGCTCTTCAGCAATCTCGCGAACCGTTCGTAGTTCTGCCGGCCTTTTGTATTCCCACTGATGGTCGGCATCATTCGGCGCAACGCACTCTTCCCCCGACTTTCAGGGGACAGATCGAAGTAGGTATCGCGCTGATCGACAAAGTCGGCAATGGAAAATACACTTGCCTGTTCATTGATCAGAACCGGCACACCATCGACGATCGGGAATACAGCACCGCACCCGGTATGAGTGCACCTGAGTTCATTCTCCGACAACACGAGACTTGTCTTGCAGAGAGGACAAGCAAGGAGTTTACGCGTATCGTCTGAGAGTCTCAGTGCTCGTTGCATCGCTCAGTGTGCATCTTTCTCAACGACTCCTGCCGCCGTTGTCATCCTGGATGATGTGTTGATATGATCCTCTCCTGAAAATAGCCCGCCGCGCTGTTCGCCGTGGCGCGGTGCCACTTTTCATTTCCCGGCGCGGGCCGCAGGCCCAGGGGGCACTGGTGACGAAATCGTTTCCAGAGAGGGCGAGCAGTTCGTAGTGCGCGCTGTAGGGGCGCACGGCCGTGCGCCCCTACAGCGCGCACTACAAACAGGCCCCCCGCCACTCGCACCAATTCGCCAACAGGATCTTGATAGTTCTGTAAAAGTGGCGCGCACGCGCCACTTTTACAGAAAGTGAGATACGCCATCGTCATCCTGAGGAAAGCTCGAGGATGACGTATGGATCGCGGGCGCCAACGATTGAGCTCGCAGGGAAGCCAACCGGCCCTGATGTTCACATCACCATCCCAGGGCAGACTCGGTGATGAGACGGGATTCTTCATCGCTGAGGCGGCGCTGCGAGCGAGCGCCGAGCACGCCTCCCGCCAGGAAGAAGAAGGTCATCGTAACGTAGTAGGCAAAGATCGTGTCGGTCACGAGCGACTGCATCAGGTATGCCCCCCAGGCGGCGAGCATGCAGGCCGCCAGCCCTTTCTCCACGCCGCGATCGGGCCTGGGATGGCGGTACAGTTGCCAGCAATTCCAGACCACCAACAGGTGGATCCCGACAAAGGGAATCAGGGCCAGCAATCCGGACGAGAACCACACGTAGATAAAGGTATTGTGCGGGAAGTAGTACACCGGGCTCAGCTCGAGATGGCCGAGCGCTTCCCGCTCGTAGATGTACGAGAAATTGTCGAAGCCACGCCCCAAAATCGGACTCTTGAAGATGAGCGGCCAGACCTTGTGGAGCACCTCCGCCCGGTACTCGACCGGCCCCTGCGCCTTGATACGCTCGGCGACCACGGCGCTGCTCTGAAGGCTGTTCCACTGGAGCGCCACGATCACCACGCCCACCAGCACGATCGGCAGCAGGTAGCGCCGCGCGCGAGGGTAGAGCGGCAGCAGCACGAGCAGGGCCCACGCGAAGCCCAGGTAGCTCGCCCGGTTGTAGGTGAAGAAGATCGATAGCGCGACCGCGTTCATGATGACGAACAGGATGAGCTTGAGCGCGCTGTTCTTGACCTCGAAGGCCGCCCATGCCACAAACGGGAACAGCATCGCGAAGGTGGTCCCGAACGTGGAGGCACTCCCCAACAACCCGATGAGCCGGTGTAAGCTGCGGCTGTAGGTCGCCAGGCGATCACCCGGGTAGAACCAGATGTCGCCGGTGAGGGACTCGTGCAGTGCGATCACCGCCAGGTGGAGAGCAATGAAGACCAGTACGGCCACAAAGAGCCGGCGCTGCGCGCGCGTGCGGACCAGGTTCTTGGCAAAGAAGTAGATCAAGATCGGGATGACCCACCCCTCAGTCATCAGCACGACCGCCTTGGTCATCCCACGATAGTGTAGTGGCAGCGAGGGAAGCGTCGCCACTAAAAAGGCGATCATGGCCCAGTCCAGCAGGTTGAAGCGAACGAGGCGGCGCTGACCGGTCGCGACCTGCGCGGTGAGCAACGCCACCAACCCGAGGGCACACATGCGGGTCAGCGTGAGGTCGGGAATGCCGTCCGGGATGCCTTTCTGGCCCGAGACCAGGTCAAGATAGAAAAACCGGGCGTAGGGCGCCGTGCTGATCCAGAGCAGAAGCCCCAGCAACGGGTTCATGACGATCGTGCCCAGGTAGAACATCCAACCGAACAACGTCACCGGGATGATGTTCTCGCCGACCAGAAGCTTCCCCAGGCCACGGCCGCCCACGACCGCCAACGAGGCGATCAAAGCGGTCCAGGCCCGGCGCACCCAGGGGGCTCCCCGCCCGTGCCCGAGCCGGGCAGCCCGTTGAACCACACTGTGCGCCGTCACGAGGGCACCTCCGTCGAGCGTTGGCGCCTCGCCGTCGCACGCGCTTCCAGGACCCGCTCGTACACGGCCTGAACCGCCAGCGCGTGCGGGCCGTTGGAGAAATGCTCGCCCACGTGGCACCGGGCGGCCTGTCCCAGGGCGGCCGCGCGATTGGGGTCGGCCGCCAGGCCACGGAGCGCTGTGGCCAGTGCCGTCGGATCGCCGGGACCCACAAGCAGGCCGGTGACTCCATCCACGACAATCTCGGGCACACCGCCGGCATTCGCGGCGACGACCGGCTTCGCAAGAGCACCGGCTTCGATCAGCACGCGGCCGAAGGGCTCAGGGGTGGTCGAGCAGTGCGCCAGCACATCGAGAGCGCCGACGACGCGGGGCGTATCGGCCCGGTAGCCGGTGAAACGCACAATATCGGTCAGATCGAGATCCCGGGTCATCTGCTGAAGCTCGTCCCAGTAGCCACTGCTCTGCGGGCTGGATGCCCCCACAATGAGGGCACGGAGCTGGGGGAGATCGGCGCGGAGCTGTGACAGCGCCTGGAGGAAGATGCGCTGCCCTTTCCACGCCTCCACTCGTCCCACCAGTCCCACCAACCAGACGTCCTCATCCCAACCAAACTCCCGCCGCACGGACTCCGCCCCGGCGGCTCGGGCGCGGTAGGCCGCGAGATCCAACGCGTTGAGGATCACTGTCCCCCGCTCTGGCGCAACGCCCTGGCGGCGGTGGTCGGCGGCAATCGCCTTGGAAATGTAGATCAAGTGGTCAACGGCGTGGAGCAGCAGCCGCTCCACAGGACCGAGAGCATCCCAATCGCGTACGTGGACCACACACGGGCGCCCGGCGAGGGCTGCGGCAAGAATACCGATGTGATCGAAGCCGACGCGCCCGTTACAGTGGACCAGGTCGGCATCGAGAGCGCGAAGGCGTGCCGCGATGTGCCGGGCCTGTGGCACGCTGTGGCGCAAGAACTTCAGTGTGAAGCCCACCCCGTGATAGACGCGCCGTCCAGGACCGGAGCGCTGGAGTTGCTGCGTGAGCGGGTTCCGCCGGGCCGCCTCAGTCACCCTCCCGCGCGGGAGGTCGTTCGGACGAGCGATGTCCAGACATTCCGTCGTGGCCCCGGCCGCGGCGAACGCGGACAGGACGTTGGTGCGAGCGAAGGTCAGAACATGGGGCGTCCAACGCCGCCGGTTGAGCGCCTGGAGCAACTGGAGGAGGCTCTCGCTCGAGCCACCGGGCATGGCGGCCGCTTCGATGAAGACTACTGTAGGCATTGGCTAATCGGCGGCAACGTGGATGTGCTCGTCATCGCTCGTGATCATGGCCTGCTTGACAACACTTTCGATAAACTCGAGCAGGAAGGCCAGGACGAGTCCGGCGACGATACTGACCACCGCCCCGAGGATGAGCAGGCGCGAGGCGCTCGTGCGGAACGGCCGGTCGGAGGTCCGGACCGGGTTCGTAACCTGAATGAACCCTGATTTCAGCGCCTGATTCTCCTTGAGAATCGCTTCGCTCTGCTTTCCGTAAAGGAAGTTGAAATTGGCTTCGGCGCGGGCCAGGCGCTCCTGGATATCGGCCAACTCAGCCTGCAAGCCGATATAGCTGGCGAGTTCGGCCTCGCGGGCGGCGATCTGCTGGTTGAGCTGATCGAGTTGGATCTGAGTACTCTCGGCCAGCGCCTGCTGCTCGATGAGTCGATCGCCGTAGTTGCGAGCCTGGCCCAGCCAGAACGTGGCCGTTGCGCTTGCTTCGCGCCTGGTGGCCTCCTCCGCGCTGTTTGTCGCAGCGTCCATCTGAGTCTTGTAGAAATCGACCAGCGCCGCGGCCTGCAGAGACTGCGATTGCACGTTGTCGCGCTGGCTGCGGAGCGAGCGCAGCGCGTCCTGGGTCGCTAAGATCTCACGATCGAGATCCGCCAGGTTGTGGCGCTGCTTGAACTTGAGGAGCGCCTCGCGGGCCTCGCTGACCTGCTGGTCGGCAGTCTCCAGCTCGCCGGTCAGAAATTCCCGCGTCACAGTGGCGGGCCGTGCCTGGAGCTGGCGGTAGGTCGTCAGCGTCTGGTCCACCAGCGTCGTCAACACCTTCTCGGCCTCTTCTGGGGAAATGGCGGCGTAGGTGACGTTGATGAAGGCGCCATCGGTGCTGTTTGAAATATTGGCCTTGAGTGTCGGAGGGCTGATGCCCAGGCCAGTCGCTGCAATGGTGGTAAACGCCACAGTATCGCTGTAGAGGGTCTGGATGAAATCGGCCTGGGCCTGGGTGATCTCATCGCGCGAGGCCGCGGCGCGGAACTGCTCGAAGAGCGACACCTCCCCGGGGGCCGCGGCGACGACCTGCAGGCGGGTCGAAGAGTGGTAGAGCGGCTTCTCGTTGACCTTCGAGACGCCGATGACGGCCAGGGTCACGCTCAGCAAGAGCGCGATGAGCCACCAGCGTTTTCGGATCACACGCCAATAGACCAAGAACTCGGTTGTGTCCATAACACTCGTTTCCGTTCCCGTGATCCCGGCCCGGTCGCTGCCACAGAATGGCCCGAGCGGCCGCGCCCGTCAGGCCGCCTGTTCGATTGAACGCCTTACCGCGGCCGATTGACGCGCCGCCAGGGCCACCTCGACGTATTGGCTGATGGCCTCGACTCGCAAGCCCCAGTCCTGACTGGCGGCGTGGCGCTGGCGCGCGTCGACGCGGGCCGGGTCGCTCTCAGTTCGAGCCCGGTGGATCTGCTGGACGAATTCCTCGGTGTCACCGGCGACGTAGACCAGCTCGCGCGCGTCGTCCAGCATTTCCAGATCGATGCCGACGACCGGCAGGCCCGCGGCCAGATATTCGTTCAGCTTGAGCGAGTTAATGTTCTCGGTCCAGCGGGTGCGCGTGTAGGGGAGCAGGCCGACGTCGCAGGCGGCGACGGCTGATGGCACTGCTGCCGCCGCGCGCACCCCCGCGTAGTGCACGTTGGGGCGGGCCAGGAGCTGCGCCCAGGTGACGAGATTGACTCGCGTGTCGAGCGGGCCGACGAACAAGAGGGTCGCATCGGCGTGGCCCTCGGCCACCGCGAGCAGCAACTCCAGGTCAATCTTGGGATTGATGGCGCCGACGTAGCCCAAGATCGGCCGCTTGAGGCTCGCGAGGGCCGGATCGGGCTGAGCCTGGCTGAAGGCGGCGGCAGCGACTCCATTGGGCACCCAGACCACATTAGTGCGAGGCTTCTGCCTGGCTTCCAACAGCGACCGGCTGGTCACGACCACCAGATCGGCCATCGTCAGCAGCTCCCGCTCCTTCGCAATCAGCTCGGTGCGCACCTCAGCATCCTGGGTATAGGCACTGTACTCATCGACCACGTGGTAGATCACAAGTTGCTCATCCCAGCAGCCGATCTGATCACCCAGCGTAGGGTTGAAGAGCCACAAGAGCGGGCGCCGCAGTCCCAGGCGCCCGAGCGTGAAGCGCAGCGGGGCTTCGCGCAGCATCCGCGTGATCGTGGCGTACGGCCGGCGGCCGGTGAGCGGCGCAAACTGGGGCGTGTGGTAGACCCAAATATTGGGCCAGGGATGGGAGAGTCCAACCCGCCAGAAGTGGCGCCGGCGCCACTCCCCGGCCCGGATGCGCCGGACCGTCGGGCGCCAGGCGTCGCGCGGCTCGACCCAGACGACGCGGTTGCGAGTTGCCAGGCGCGTGAAGATGTGGTGGCGATTGCGCCAGATCTCGTCCCAGGGGCCAGGTGCGAAGAGAAGAATGTCGTGCCCTTCAAGCATCTCCCAGTCACGCTCTCATTAGCAGCCATCGAAGCTGTCCTCAACGAAGCCAGTGTAACAAGAAGCGATGAACCAGCAATGACAATTTTCAACCATGCTATGACAGTCTATTCATTCCTTGTTTGCAGCCTGGCGATGAGCGCCGGCGGGCCGGATAGTCCAGTCAGGAAATGTGAGAGGCGGCGCGATGCACGTTGGAACGTGCATCGCGCCGCCGCCTTCAACTGTCTCCTGAGGCAAGCAGCGCCTATTTGGCCTTCCGATTTTGGTCCACTATAATCGGCCCGTTTTTCTCGGGGATGATCTGTTCAAACTTGATCCTCGTGGCGAAATCGTCGCCAGAGAGGGCGAGCAGTTCGTCGTGCGCGCTGTTGCAAGTTTCCAAACTAACCTGATAATCGCCGTCCGGAGCCTGGCGGTTGCCTGTCCCGGCCGAGCCGGGGAAACCGCGGCTGGCGGCCTGCGGCCGGGCGGGCCCCTCCGGGCACGCGGCCGGGCCGAATCGATTGGAACAGCGCGAGAGCGGGTGAAGAACGATGGCAACTGGGGGGCGACAGGCGACAACTCAGTCGGCTTCAGCCGACTTTGCCTATCAGCCCCGGAATGAATTCCGGGGCCGCCGGGCTGAAGCGCACTCCAAACAGGCCCCCGCCACTCGCACCAATTCGCCAACAGTGTCAAATTTCTGTAAAAGTGGCGCGTACGCGCCACTTTTACAGAAAGTGAGATACGCCATCCTCTCGGACCCGGTCTGTGATAGGGGCCGGGTGACCAGTGCCCGGCATAAAGGAGACGGACGGTCGTGGGTCAAGGTTCACTCCACAACGCCACAAAGACCTACTTCGCTCAAGACGGTACGGTCCGCACCTGGTGGTCCCCAGAAAGCCCCAACGATCTTCTCTACGACCACTTCCGGGAACAACTGCGCTGGGTGGCAGAACAGGTTGCCTGGCCCGGGAAACAGGTCCTCGATCTCGCGACCGGCAAGGGCCGTTTCGCGATCGAGTACGCCCGTCACGGTGCCGACGTTCAGGCCCTCGACATTTCCGGCGAGATGTTGCGGATTGCCAGTGCAACGGCAGCTGAGGCGGGCGTTCAAGTGCGGTTCGGCCTGGGGGATGCCGAGTGTCTGCCCTTCCCCGATGCCACCTTCGACGTGGTCAGTTGCATGGAAGCCATCATGCACCTGCCCGATCCCGCAAGCGCGTTACGCGAGATGGTCCGGGTGGTCAAGCCGAATGGGATCGTCCTCCTGAGCATGACCAACCGGCTGCGGCTGGCCGCCCTGGCCCGCTGGCCGGCCGAGACCCTACGGCGACTTCGGCCCGGTGGTCCCGGTCACCCTGAGATCATGTGGTGCTACTCGATTTGGGAATTTCGCCGGCTTCTGGCGGACGCCGGTCTGGAGATCGAGCAGATACGGGGGCAAGGCCTCCTGCAGGCAACAACTCGCCTTCCCCTGGGCGGCGGGCGCCGCCTGCCCGTCATCCCGCGTCGCCTGGCCGACTGGTCCTTCACGCACCTCGAACCGCCGTTCCGTGAGAGCCCGCTCATGGCCGTCATGGGCACGATTATGGTTGTGTGCACCCCGAGCGCCTGATCCGCAACAAATCCACTGTTGGCTTCTACGAAAAACCCCCGGGACCGAACACGGTGCCCGGGGGTTTGTGTTGGCGCGCGGCCGGCAGTGGGGCGCGGCCTGGGCTGGAGACGGACGCTTCCCTCTGGTGCCGCCCCACCGCCTCACGTGCCGAGGGCGTAGTAGACCGCCAGGTGGCGCCGGACGACTTGCTCAGGCGCGAGGGCCAGGGCGAGTTCGGCGGCGGCTTCCCCAGCGCTGGGACTGAGGGCACCGCGCGCGCTCGCGAGGGCCTGGGGCAGGGCGCCAGGGTCGGCGGGGTCGTACAAGAGACCGCGGCCGCCGGCCGCGAGGAGTGGGAAGGGTCCCAGAGCGGGCGCCAGGATCGGCCGGCCGAAGGTGAAGGCCAGCAAGGCCGCCCCGCTGGTCGTGGAGCGACGGTAGGGCAGGGCCACGACGTCGGCGGCGGCCATGAAGGTCGGCACCTCGTCGTCGGGGATGTAGCGGGGGAGAAAGCGCACGCGGGGATCGCGGGCGGCCAGCGCGGTGAGTTCGGCCGTGTGGGGATCATCGAGGTGCGGCTTCCCGGCAACTACCAGGCACATATCCGGGTCGGCCACCGCGGCGAAGCCCCGCAAGAGCAGGTCGTTGCCCTTGTAGTGCCGCAGGTGGCCCAGGCTTAAGACGATATAGGCCGTCTCGGGCAGACCCAGGGCGCGCCGAGCCACATTCCGGCTCGGCGGCTCAGGGTACCAACCGTGGTAGGAAAAGTGCGGCGCCTGGTAGAGGCGATCGTGGCGGCCGGTGAGCGCCGTCAGGGTCAGCCGCGCAGTCTCGTCGTGGACGTGGATGGCATCGGCCAGGCGCGCCAGGAGGCGGACGACCGTATCATGGGTGCGGGCCAGGTGGCCCTCATGCGGCTCCGCATTGTGCAGCGTCCACACGAGGCGGGTACCGGCTCGCCTGGCCACGAGGAGGCCGGCCAGAAAGGAAGCCAGCCGCTTCGTACGGGTACGGGATGATGGGTAGGCGTACTGCAATTCCGGCCAGTGCAGGTGGAGAATCGCGGGCCGTGGACCCTGGCAGGCCTCAACCAGCCCAAAGAGGCGGCGCGTCTCGGTGGAAGCCCCCTGGGCGGCGAGCCCCCGGCGGAGCAATTCGACGTAGGGGTTGAGTTCAACCTTCGAGACGAGCAAAACACGCATGGGTCCGGCAGCCCTCAGGCAGGGGGAGGACAAAACGGCATCTTGCCCGCCACGCCGGCTTATGAACCAACCACGGCAGGGCGGCGGCGCGCCTGGAACGTGCGCCAGAGGCCCAGGAGCAGATCGCGGGTCTCTCGGTCGAGGCTGAGGAGCATAGTGCCATAGACGGCGAAGAAACAGACGCCCGCCATGGGTAATGCCGCCGACTTCGGCAAGGGCTGCAGCACGGCGCGGTAGACGATCTTAGCGACGGGCGCTGCCACCAGGCTGAGCGCCAGGGGTGGTCCGATGATCCGCAACCAGTCGCCCCAGGAGGTGGCGGCGATCTTATTCGTCAGGTGAGCCGAGATGAAGAAATCGGCGATCGAGACCGCGGCACTCAAGGCGCTCACGCCGACAATCCCCCAGAACCTGGCGGCCGGATATAGCAAGAGCGCCATCGTCGCCAGCCGCCAGGTGGCGATGCCCATCAACCATTGAGGCTTGCCGCCAGCCTTGAGAATCGAGCCCATGTTCACAGCCACACTGCGCAATAAACCATAGACACCCATCAGTTGTAACGGGAGAATCGCGCCTTCCCAGCGAATGCCGTACGCGTTTCGAATGAAGTCATCGGCAAAGGTGATGATGCAGATACTGACCGGGATCGAGAGCAGCGAGACCAGACGGGTCGTCTTGAGGAAAGCGCGCCGCAAACGCTGGAGATCATCCTGCACAGTGGCAAACGCCGGGAAGGTGACCTGCGCGACGACCTTACTGATCTCGGTGGCTGGCATGTTCGACAGCTTGTAGGCCAGGCCGTAGAGGCCGAGGGCCGCCGCGCCATTGATCCGGGCGACAAAGGCATCGTCAATGTTGGTGATGAAGAACACCAGGATCTGGCTGCCACCGATGTGCTTGGCATAGGCGAACATCTCACGCGCCAGGCCAGGGTCGAGACGAAACGCCGGCCGCCACCTGGTGAAGAACCAGATCACCATGGCCAGGCTCGCCGCTTCGAAGATCCGACCCCACACGATTGACCAGACTCCCACGCCACTGAGCGCCAGGCTGAGCGTCAGCACCGCCCCGCCCACCTGGGTCACGACCTCCGGGATCACCTTGCGCCCGAAGTCAAGCTCCTTCGCCATCATCACGAGGGCAACCTGGCTGATCGAGTCGAGCACCATCGTGAAGGCCAGTACCCTCAGAATCGGGATGACCTGAAGGGCATCGCCAGGCTCGTTGCTGAAGAGACGCGCGATGGGGCCGGCCGCCGCGAACGCGATCAGAAAGAGCAACGTGCTGCTCGTTATGATCAACCAGTGCGCCGTGCTCGCCGCCTCTCGCACACGATCCTTGCGGTAGATCAGTGCGGCACCGAACCCGAGTTCCTGGAAGAGCTGGAGCGCGTTGATCGCCAGGTCGGCGATAGCGACCAGGCCGAAGTATTGCGGGGCGAGCAGACGCGCGAGGATCAGGAACTCAAAGAAATTGAGCGCCTTGGTGGCGATGCGCGCGCCTGAGATCCAGGCGACGCCGCGGGCAGTCTTACTGTTGACGTCGGAAGCCATCACGGACCTTTCGCAGGAGGTGCGTCGCACTTGAGGTGCGTCGCACCTCGACTGAGCTTACTGCTGCGAGGTGAAAAGCGCATGAATGCGGCAGCGAGGTTGGTTGAAGGAATTGTCAGGCAGGGCGGCCTGGCGGCGATTCTGACAGTGACCGTCGCGGGCGCGCGGGCCGCCTCTCCAATCACGGGGAACGAGCGCTCCGTCCTTCCCATCTCGCGTTTTCACCGTCGGCGTGGACCGGCCGGGCCAGTATGAACTGGGCGCCCGTTCACTCTACCTTGATGCCGACGAGCACGAAATCACGAGCAAACAGGCCGGGCCAGCGATGGGTCAGCCAGTTGTAGAGCGAGCGCAAGCGATGTTTGCGCACCCACTCGGGGTAGAAGGTCCGCGCCCACAGGCTCGCGGTGCCATCCACGTCGACCACGCGCAGCCCGCGCGCCTCCATCAACGCCCGAGCATCGGGGATGGCGAACATCCGCAGGTGGGTCGAGTCGGTCGGGGAATGGCGCACGATGGGAAAGCGACCGGTGAGGAGCCACCAGCGGCAAATCCAGTGCGCCGCGTTGGGCAGGCAGAGGATGAATTTGCCGCCCGGCCTGAGCACCCGCACGCACTCATCCAGCGCCCACTCGTGACGAAAGCGATGCTCGATGGCGTTGTTGCTGACCACCGTGTCGAAGGTTGCGTCGTCGAACGGCAGGCACTCGCGATTATCGAGCGTCACGAGATCGCATGGAATGCCCCGCTCGCGAGCGCGTTGCACGGCCACCGATGAGAAATCGGTTCCGCGTACCGTGGCCCCCTTGGCCATAAGCTTGGCTGCGAGCACGCCCGGGCCGCAGTCTACCTCCAACACGTTCTCGCCGGCGTGAACCCGGTCCACCAGCACTTGAAGCCGCTCGTGGTCAAATTGATCCTCAACCTCTTCCCAATAGGCATCGTAGTACGCTGCAAAGTCCATAAACTAAGGCTCCAGGAGACTCCCCGATTCTATTGGGGAGCGGAATGGAGGCACGTTGCAAGAGCATTGGCCGAAGGCGACATCGTGAGACCGTTGCTTCTACCCTACGAGGTATCCCCGCCCCCAGCGTGCCCCTCGGGGCACGCCCGGCCCGCCCCGAGGGGCGCCCCCTGACGCCGACCCTGCCTGAGGGGCACCCTGTCGGGGGGCCGGCCTCCAGCCGCGGTTTCCCTGACCTGGCGGTCAGGACAGGCAACCGCCGGGCTAAGAATCCCCTCATCAAGAGTGTTACGGTATCGAGATCGTATCGCTCCCAAACAGAACCGGCAAGTGGAGCCGGTAGCTCTCCCGCTCTGCCGTGGGGGTCGGCGTGTGAGTGGCGGCCGGCGGCGTGGGCGTCGCCGTGACTTCAGGGGTCCCCGTCCGCGTGGCGGTCGCGGTCGGCGTGGCGGTCGCCGAGGGCGTCAGCGTAGGCGGCAGCGTCGGCAGCGGGTCCAGGAAGACCAGGCTCAAGGCGGGGCGTACGTCCGGCATGCCGTTCTCGCTGGAGCCCAGGGAGTACACGTTTGAGGGTGATCCCTGACCGCGGATCACCCAGCCGTGATTCGGGGCTGGATTGGCCAGCCAGACTGCGACCTGGTCGCGGACGTTGACGACCAGGGAGCCGCTGGCGCTCTTGGCCGTAACCGTCGCAATGGCAGGGCCGTAATCGCCGGCGGCTCCCGGGCTCGACCAGGGTTGCCCGACCGACGCCTGACTCCAGGTCGCAGACTCGGCGTCCCACGCTCGCAACAGCGGGTGGAAGAGCAACGTCATGGCGCTGATCTCGGTGCGGCCGGTGATGGCAACCTGGAGTTGGGCCGCGCGCAGTTCCTTGGTGGCGGGCACAGTGGACAGATCGAACTGCAGCACGCTGACGTAGTCGCTGTTCCATTTGACACTCAGCGTGGGCGCCGCGCCGTAGTTCCGGTCTTTGTTGTAGGCATCGAGGGTGGTATCGCCGGCTCCGGCGTAGCCGGCGCGTCCATTTTGAAGTGTCACGGTTGTGACGGCGCGGGCCTGGCCGGGGTAGAGCAGGAGTTCGTGGCTCCCGGCGCTGAGCGCGACGGCGATCGTGCCGGCGGTGGTCAACCGCCCGGCGTGGAAGACGCCGCTCTCGACGTCGTAATCTTCGAGGTTGTAGTCACCCAGACCGGTCAGCCCGAGGCGGGCCAGATCAAGCGAGAGGATCCCACCGGCGGGGAAACGGACCGTCCCACTGATCCGTCCTCCGGCTGCAACGGTCAGCGCGGCCTCATTCCAGTCGAGATCGCTGGTGGGCTGGAGGGTTAGCCACCAGGCCCGCCCGCCCGTATCGGTCCGGACGTTGATGCTGTGCGGGTCGGGCACGCGCGTGTAGGCCTGGAGCGCGTTCAGAATGTGCTCGCCGCCGAGTGAATCACCGTGATCGCCTGGGTAGGGCTCGAGGGCGACGGCCACCGGATCGAATTGCCGGATCGAATTGTAGAGGTCGATGCTGTGGTGCGGCGGAACCACCGTGTCACTCATGGGGTAGCCGATCCAGACCGGCAGCGGCGCGAGGTTGCGGGCGAAACTGAGGGAGGAACGCCGCGCATACTCGAAGGGGCGCTGCGAGGGCGTTCCCCCGATCTCCCGCTGAAGCGTATCGGAGCGGGCCTGGTATCCGAGCGCGGGCGATTCGTTGAACCAGGCCGCCAGGTCGCTGGGGCCGCGTTCGAGCCCCACCGCAGCGAACCTGTCGGGATTCTTGGCCGCGGTGACCGCGGCCATGATCGCACCGTTGGAAACGCCGACCAGGTAGATACGATCAGGATTGACATTGTAGTGGGACTGGGCGTATTTCACCGCGTCCAGGATGGTGCTCTGGACGGCCAGGGACGCGGTGTGGGGCACGATCTGAGGCGCAAGCAGCAGCCAGCCGCGGCGGTTGGCGGCACTCGCCATCCAGCTCAAGGCCTCCTGGCGGGTGCCGCTCCAGCCGTGAATGGCGACAACGAGCGGCAGGGGCACGTTCGGATCATAGCCTACCGGCAACTGCACCATCGCGGTCTGGGAGGTCCCGTCGTAGCTGCTCGAGTAGCTGACGTCGAATTGGCTGACCGTGGTCAGATCGCCTTCGATCACCAGGCGAGCGTTGTTGAGGCTCCAGTCGTCGGCGGCGTCGTGGTCGGCGGTGATCGTGATCGTGTTGAAGCCCGAGCGGAGCAGGGAGGGGTCAATCTCCCAACTGTAGGGAGTCCCATCGCTGCAGGACGTCCTGTAGTTGAAGATCGGGGCCGCGCCGATCGGGGACCCATTGACATAGACGGTGTGAGGGGCGCGGACATTGGCAACGCCCCCCTCCAGGCGGGCCCGCTGGATAACGCCCTGCCAGATCAGCAGCACGTCGGCGGAGGCAACGGTGCGTCCCGCATTCTGGCCGACCCACAGACAGCCGGCTGCGCTGCTCTGGACCGTCGCGCGTGGCGTCGGGGTCGGCGTCGTTGTGGCCGTGCGAGTGGTGCTGGGTGAGGGAGTGGCACTGGGCGTGCGGGTGGCGCTGGGCGCTGGGGGGGTGGCGGTGGGGGTGGGGCTGGGACCCGGCGACGCCGTGGTCGTGGGCGTGGCGGTGCCGGTCGCGGAGGGTGTCAGCGTCGGCGTCCAGGTCGGCGTCGGCGTGGGCCCCGCGCTGACGACGGCGATGGCATTTACGATGGGGTCGCCGGCGCGCCCCTTGAAGTCGATGTTGAGCTGCCCGTCGCTGACCACCACCGTGGTGGTCCGAGTGATCGCTCGCTGGCGCCCCTCGGCGGCCGCGTAGACGTCGAAGCTTGTCAGCCAGGGTTGCCCCTCCACCGTCACGTCGAAGATCCGGCCCGTGTAGTAGCGCGTGAGCTCGGCGAAACCCAATGTGACCTGGTACTCACCCACCGGCAGGTCAAAGAGATAGCTACTCATACTATTGTGCTGGGACTTGTAGAGCTGCTGATCGGCTATCTCGTGACCGCTCGTGTCGTAGATTGTGACGTCCCGATAGTCATTTTGGCCGCCAACGTAGCCCCAACCCCGCTCGCTGCTGTAGGCCTGATCAGCCAACCAGAGGGTTCCATCGGCGCCGGCATAGTCGCTGGTGCCGCCGGCCTCGACCCGGAGGGACACGTAGTCCCCGCTCCCGGCCAGAACATGATCAGAACGAGCAAGGCCGATGAACGCCAGCAGGCTGAGCAGTGGCAGGAGGAGAAAGAGCAAGAATCGGTGATGCATGAGCGTGTTGTTCATCAAGGCAACGAGTGACAGTCACACGTTCCGGATGGTGGCCTCATGGGTGGGCGACGTCAAGATGCAGTCGCACATCGCTAAACACTTGTTGAACCATGCTGTTTGAGCAGCCGACGAGCAGGAGCCCGTTGTTGCTGGCGGGCGCATCCACCCAGCGCTGGACCAACTCGGTCAGGTCCCAGTAAAACGTGATACCGGTGTTGGTGCGAGCGGAGTCCTGCTTGCGTGTCCGAGTGATATCTTCCGGCAGGAGGCGACGGTCCGCGGCGTCTGATACCCCCGCGCCTTGCCAGGCCTCGCCCTGCCTGGCCTGGTACCACGTCACCTGAGCGGGCTCCCAGGGGCGGAGCACCTCGTAGGCGCCGATCCAGAGGTCGTTGGTCTGATCGCTGCGACTCAGGCTGCGAAGGCTCAGCAGGGCGCCCCGGACAGATGATCCCGGGGCAAGATCGTTGAGATCGAAGCGCACGAGCCCTTTCTGGCTCTCGTGCCGGATCCCAAAGTCGTAGTTGTTCGAGGTGGGGTTGTGATTGCCCTCCTGAATGGAGCGGACGGCAGTAGCCGCGCGCGCCACCAGCGTGGTCGTCTGGGCCGCCTGGCGGGTAGCCCAGACCGGCGACGACCAGGCGACAAGCTGCCCGGCACTGTCGAGGGTGCGCGCGTAATACCAAACCCCCTGGCGCGGGACCGAGGTGGTCCAGACGGTGCTGCTGGTGGTCTCGCTCCGGCTGCTCACCACACGCGGACCACAGCTTCCACCTTCGACCAGTTCGAGCTGGTCGATCGGGCGGTCGAGGAAATCTTTGAAGCGTACCTCGGCGCCAACGCTCTCGCCGGCCGTCACCGAGCCCCCCATGAGCTGGCCATCGACCTTCAAGGTGATGGCGGCGCCCCCGTTGCGATCGAGGCCGAAGGTACGCCGGGCGGCCATTCCGGCCAGAATCGCCGGCCGCGTCAGCTGTGTGGCGAATACACCATACTTGCGATTCCCCAGGCCCAGCAGATCCTGGCGCGCGTAGCCCCAGCCGCTGGCCCCTACGTGCCAGCCGGCTTCTAACGCGCGAGCATACTCCGACAGGAATGCCGGGTCAATCTGGATGAGCTGCATGCGGTCATCAACATCGGGAAAGTACTCGAAGTCGTTGAGTTCCCAATTCACGCTGCCAAACTGGCTGGGATGGTTCATCATGGCGAACGCCGGCTCCGCGCGCGCCACCAGCCAGGGATAGTAGTCCTTGATGACACTCGGCCCAACCACCTCGTACTGATCGAGCCCGTAGATCATGATGTGGCCCTGCGTGTTGTAGTAGGGCGAGTTGCCGGTGGCCTCGTAGCCCCGGAAGGCGACGAATCGGCCCGACGCCGTCGCCGCGTCGGCCTCCGAACCGAGTTCCGTCCAGAAGGCCGGCGACATGTTGATAGAGTCGTCGGCGAGGTTGAGAAAGTCGTACCCCTGCTCCCTGGCCTTGGCCGTCGCCTCCTGGAGCGTCTTGCAGTTGGTGCGCGTGTCGGGGTCCTGGCACCAGGCGTAGCCGTACTGCCAGGCCCAATCCCCCCAGTAACTCGTCAGCCCATCGATCTGGAAGCGGCCCGGGTCCGGGGTTGACGTCACCGTCGGGCTGGGCGTGGCCGTCAGCGTCGCCGTGGCCGTCGCGGTGGCCGTCGCTGTGACGGTGGGGGTCGCCGTCGCGGTGGCCGTCGCTGTGACGGTGGGGGTCGGTGTCGCGGTGGCCGTCGCGCTGGGGGTCAGCGTCGCCGTTGCAGTTGCCGTCTCCGTTGCAGTCGCACTGGCCGTCGCCGTGGCAGTCTCCGTCGGCAGGGGCTCCAACTCGAACACCTGCGCCACCACCGGTAGGGAGAGCTGAAAAGGAAACGCTTCCCCCATCCCCGTGGCAGGCCGCAAGAAGGTCGCCGCCCGAGCTGTCAGGACGGCCTGGAGGACGAGCAGGACGAAAGCCAGTGCGAGAAGCATGGATCTCAGCAGAAGATAGGGCTCTCTTGTTCCACCCTTTTTGCGATACGCCCGGCGGCAGGGCTCTTCTCGAGTCAAGATCAGCCCGCGGCCATCAGACGGGCACGGCGGTCGCCGGGCTCCCGGCTCGAGACGCCGGTGCTCAGAATCATATGGTTGCAACGAACTTTGTTCACGATCAGGCATAAAAAAACCCGCCGGCAAGCTCCTTCGGCGCCAAACGCCGGTCGCGGTCGCTCGGCGCCGAAAGGTCGTCGTGGGATGGTCGCTCAGCGGTCGCTATTGTTCCTCGTTATCCGGTTGTCTTCCGCTTAATTCGTCACCAGGATGAGCTCAGGCGATACGAAGCTGTGTTGCAGCGCGTGGCTTCCCCCACACGCGGTCAGGAGAACACCATAGTTGCTCGACGGGTTGTTGGCCCAGGTCTGTGCCAGGCCGGTGATGTCCCAGTAATAGGGACGCGCGGTGCTGCCGGTGGCATCGGCATGCGCCAACTGAGAGAACCGGGTGCGCGCGAGTGCGTCGAGCAAGCCGCGGTCGCCGCTCCCGGCCGCGCCGGCAGCCGCCCAGGTCTGGCTCGAGGTCGCATTGAGCCAGCTGACTTCACTCGCGTTCCACGAACGGCTCAGCGGGTAGAGCCCGATGTTCATATCGTCGGTCGTATTGCTGCGAGCCGCGGTCGTCAGCTTCAGCAGCGCCGTCTTGACCTGCACGCCAGATGGGACGGAAAAGCGCATCAGGACCGCGTTGCTGCCGTCGCCTTTGAAGCTGATCCAGTCGCTGAACCGGGTCCCGGGGTTCGAGGATTCGATCCGCGCCCAGGTGGCGGCCGGCAGCGTGCTCGCCCCCGCCACCGTCGCAAACTGGCGGTGGCTCCAGATCGGCGAGGTCCAACCGACGAGGACGTTGTTGCTGTCGTAGGCCCGCACGAAGTACCAGGGACTACTGTTCGTCACCGAACCACTCCAGACCCCACTCGCCCCGCTCGTGTTCTGGCTCCTCAAGACTGCCCCCGTGGCCGCGTTGCAGGCATCCGCCCCGACGAGCTCCAACCGGGCCAACGGGCGGTTCTTATTATCATTCCAGCGCACCTCGAAATCGAAAGTCGAGCCGGCCTCGACGCTGCTGCCCATCCAGCTGCCCCCCTCGGCACGAAAGACGAGCGCCAGCGCCCCCTCGCGCGTCGGGTCCAGCGCAAAAGTGCGGCGGGCTTTGAGCGCTGCCAACAGGTCGTTCCGAGTGAGATGGGACATCATCACGCCGTACACGCGGTTGCCCGGGATGAGCTGGTTGCGCTGAGGGCTCCAGCCACCGGCACCGACGTGCCACCCCGCCGAGAGGATACGCTCCAGGGGTGTGCTCAGGACCCCACCGGAGGTCCCGGCGGGATTGAGTTGGGTCAGCTCGACTCGCTCGTCGACCTCGGGATGATACTCGAAGTCGCTGAGCTCCCAATCCACATCCCCCAGGCGGCTGGGATGGTTGAAGGCAGCGATCACGGAGGGTGGCTGCGCCGCCAGCCAGGGGTAGTAATCGCGCAGGGCGCTGCGGAGGTCGATCGGGTAATTGGCCAACCCCCAGGTCATCAAGTGACCCTCGGTGTTGTAGTAGGGCGAGTTGCCGGTGTACTCGTAGCCGCGCACGCCGACAAAGGTGCCGGGATGCTGGTTTGTCGCCGTGTCCGCCGCTGTGGCGAGATCCTGCCACATCGCGGGAGACATGTTGATGGTGTCGTCGGCCAGGCTCATAAAGTCGTACCCGGCGGCGATGGCCTGGTCGTAGATGTAGGACGGGGGCTTGCAGTTGGTACGCGTGTCGGGATCCTCGCACCAGTAGTAGCCCACCTGCATCGCCCAATCCCCCCAGAAACTGTACTGGTTGTCCACGTTGAGCCGCCCCGCGGTCGCTATCGGTCCGGGCGTGGCCGTCGGCGTTGGGTTGCCGCTCGAGCAGCCGTTCTTCCAACTGGGAGAGGCAAAAGGATTGCTGGTGACCTCGATCGCGTCGAGCGCCGCCCCCGCCTCGTAGGTCGAGATGGTGATGGTATGCAGGCCGGCCGTTAACTGGTAGGTATAGGCCGTTCCATAGGGGGAACTCTCGGCCGGGCGCCATAGCCAGGGTTGCTGGCCGAGACGCCAGATCTGGAGGGGCCCCGAGTCCACCTGGATGCGGAAGCTATCCGCCGACGAGCCCTGCGCGCGGTAGCGTCCCCAGACGTAGTAGGTGCCGCTGCTGGGAATCTGGACGCCGAAGCGCACGTAGCCCTCCGCGGGCCCCCCAAGCGGGGTCTCGACGTAGCCGCAGGCCGAGGCATCCGGGTTGCCGGTGACCCTGATCATGGGGCCCACCACCTCGGCGGCCGCTTCAGCTTCCTGCCGCAGCTCGGTGGTGCTGACCGGGGTGTACACACACTGTTGGCCCCAGGCGCTCCCCACGGCCATGACATCGTCGAGATCCGTTGTGCCGTCACCATCGAAATCGTAGGCCGGCGTGCGGAAGGCGGCGGCCACGGCCTGGGTGTCGGCGGCGTTGATCACACCATCAGGCACAACGTCATAGCGACAGATATCGCCGGCCGTCTGCGCCCGGGCCGCAAGGCTGGAGCCGCCCACCAATCCGGCGGCAGCAACAACGACGAAGAGTACAATCACGTGCAGCGAAAGACGATGGCTCATACACTCTCTTTCATCGTCAGCGATTGGCA
This sequence comes from Ardenticatenaceae bacterium, assembly GCA_027493995.1. Classification (GTDB taxonomy): domain Bacteria; phylum Chloroflexota; class Anaerolineae; order Ardenticatenales; family Ardenticatenaceae; genus DOUV01. The sequence goes on from JAOSJS010000001.1 coordinate 1,818,464, forward strand.
ACCGGTGATTGCGACCCTGCCTGGCTCTGCTTGACCCGGATGCTCAGATCCGGTTGGAGCGCGGCCCTATCTTAACCAGAGACGCAGACGCGGCCCATCGGCAACGTCCGGGTTGGGCTGAAACCGATACTCCGCGTCGGACGGCGTACCGCAGCGCGATTGCAGCAGGAGCCCATAGTTGTGCCCGGGCTGCGCGCGCCAGCGACGGGCCAGGTCGGTCACGTCGAGGCTGTAGCGCCCCGGGTCATAGGCGAGCACCGTCGCGAAGGGCGCATGATCGCGGTCGGTGACGGCGGTGGCGCCCGGCGCTCCCCAGGGCTGGCCGGCGGCCGCTCGATTCCAGGTCACCTCCGCGAGCGTCCACGGCCGGCGCAGCGCGTAGGCCGCGAACGGCAGCAGGGCCGTCCCGTTCTGGCCCACGTAGGTCAGATCGAGGATGGCACCGGCAATCTGCATACCGGGCGGCAGCGCACTCAAGTCGAAGTGCAGGAGGCTGGCCTTGATGCCCCCGCTGCGAATGGCAATCACGGCCCCCGGGTGAGGCGTATCGGGCTCCCACGCCGAGATGCCGGCCAGACGATCGGGGACGATGGCGGTGGTCCCGCCGGCCGGCTCGGCGGGGGATTCCAGACGGGCCGTCGTGAGGAGTGGCGCGCTCCAGGCCTCGGTGCCCCGGCTGCTCCTCGCGGTCGCGAAGAGCGCTGTGCCCAGCCGCGGCACGCTCACCGTCCAACTGGCCTCTCCCCCGCTCACGGCGCGCTGCGCGACCGTGACCGTCTCACACGAACGGGCCTCCCGCAGTTCCAGGCTCGTCAGGCTCCCCCCGGCAAGATCGCGCGCCTCGAGCGTCACCGTCACCCGATCGGAGGCCGCCACGGACTCGCCCATCCAGGCGAGGGAGTGCGCCGGGTCGCTCCGCCCCCGCAGGGCCAGGGCAAGCCCAGGCTGGCCCTCGTTGGTGCCGAAGACCCGTCCCCGCCGGAGGGCATCGACAATCGCCTCGTGGGTGAGATCGAGAGCCATGACGCCCGCGCGCCCGACAATGTAGCGACCGTACTCGTTGACCCCGACGCCACCCCCGCGCCAGCCCCCCTGGAGCGATAGCTCGTACTGGCCATTCCGGTAGTTCTGCACCAGGGGCAGCCGGGGCGCAGAGTCAAGGTGGGGCTGCCACTGATTGAAGTTCCAGCAGAGACCCGTACGCGCCACCGGATCGCAGCCGTCACGGCGGGGGTGGTTGAACATCCCGAAGACGGTGTCAGGTTGGGCGGCAATCCAGCTGTACATACCGGCCAGCGAGCGCGGCCGTTCACTGGGCCACGTGTTGCTTTCGTAGACGTTGATGTGACCCTCGAAATAGTCCCCGGTCAGCTCGAACGAGCGCAGCGCGACAAACTGGTACTCTTCCTCCGCCGCGTCCCGGGCGGCGGTCATCTCGTCCCAGCGCGCGCTGCTCAGATTATGGTCATGCTCCGTAATCGCAAACCAGTCGAAGCCCGCGGCCCGGGCGTTGGCAAACGCCCGCGGCGCGCAGAGCGATGGATCGGCCGGGTCCTCACAGGCGACGTGATTGTTGAAGCTGTCGGTCAGGTGCCAGAGGGGATCGCCCCAAAAGGCAGTGAACCCGCCGACCTGGAAGCGACCTGGGTCATCCGGCCAGCGGCACCAGGCGTTCCAGTAGCGGGCCAGGATCTCGAGATCCACGACCTCGACCTGCCCGTTGCCATTGAGGTCGGCCTGCGGATCGCTCGTCCCCCAGGCGGCCGCGACGAGAGCGAGATCGGCCGTATCGACCCGCCCACTGCCGTCCCAATCATAGGCACAACCGGGACGAGCGTCAACGGATTCGAGGCCTCGTTGCTCGTGAGCCGGAGATTGCAGGCGCCCCAGACCATGAGTCACCCTCCTGATCGGGGACAACCCTTCTCCAGCGGCCGCGGGCGGCACGAACCAGATCGCCAGCAGCAGGAGCAGACCGGTCGCGGAACATCCCGCTAGAGCGCCGGTCAAGGCGTCAGACTTCCGAAGTCTCGGAAGACTTCGGAAGTCTCCGATCATGCGTCCCCGGCGACTCGTTGACCGGTGTTCTACGACAAGAGATTGATACAACTTTCTCACTTGATGACCCTTTGAGATTCTCGGCGTAGATTCGTCTCGATAGTCTCTCAGTAGAACCCTGATGGTTCCGGTTTGATGCTTATTATCGCGGATCAATCTACCGAAATCCAAATCAGTTCGATCTTGGCTGCAGCTCGAAGATCAGCACGCGATCCGGGTCGATCGGGGCGCGCCGCTCGCGTAACTGCGGCGAGATCCGGTCACCGAGGCGACTCGGGCTCTCTGCCACCTCACCGACCAGCCGCAACGCCGGGCTCGCGGCCAGACGGGCCTGGACGGCCGTCCAGTGATCCCCGGGGGTGTCGGCCCAGCCGCTCTCGTAGAGCGCCGGGCTGATGACGATCCAGCGCACGCCCCATCTGTGCAGCAGAGCAAGGCTCTCGGGCGATGGAAAGCCCGCCAGCACGGGCTCGGCGGCCTGCCAGCCGGCTGGATAGTAGGTTACCGCCCCTCCGGCCAGCGGCTGGTGGTGCCAGACCTGGCGGTACATGCCCGGCCCCGAGGTGCTGCGCACCAGCGGGAACTCGATCACGGTGCCGCCCGGCAGCTCGCGCAGCCGCTGTTCCAACGCGCCGTCCCCGGCGTAGCCCAGCCCGTAGGCCAGCGGCGCCGGCCAGAATTCGACCAACAGCGCCAGGAGCAGCAGCACGACGATGGTCCTCTGGAAGTGACGCCGCTGGCGCGCGACGAGCGCCAGCCCCGCCCCGCCTAGCAGCCCGATCATCAGGGTGGTCGCCAGACTCAAGCGCAGCCACCAGCGGATCCCATCCACGAAGGGGAGGAACAGGTAGCCGAGCATGGCCGGCAGGGGGACGAACACCTTGCCGGGGGAGGCGTAAAAGAAAGCCTGCGGGATCGTGAGCTTGTTGGGCGCCAGGTGCTCGAGCCCCTTGACCAGCGCCACCACCCTGGCCTGCACGGCCGTTCCGACCGGGAGATAGAGGCGCTGGCCCGCCCAATGCACGGTGGGACCGAGCGCCAGGATGGCCGCACTCAGCAGCACCAGGATCGCTGCCCGGTGCCAGCGGCTTCGACCGCGCCAGAGGGCTAGCACCCCCAACCCGAGCGGCACCCAGCCGAGGTAGAGGATGCCGGGCGCATTCCAGGGGTAATCCGGCAGCGTGGCGCCGCGCGCCACCAGCGAGAGCTGCCCCCAGAGCGGGTGGTAGATGCTCGGCCGGAGGAAATCGTCGAGCCCCGCCTGCCAGAGTTCGATCGAGAAAAAGGTCCAATTCGCCTGGGCGCCCCGGCTGGCAAGCAGCAGCCCCACGAAGACCGGCGCGACCAGGCCCCCGCCCACCAGCCCAAAGAGCACCAGGCCGCCGAGCACGCGGCGGTTGAGCAGCCGGCGCCGCCAGGGCCACCCGCGCACCAGCAGCCAGAGGGGCACCGCCAGGGCCAACGTGTAGGCGTTGTACCAGCTGGTGAGCGCCTGGAGCGCGAAGAAAAGCCCGGCGAGGACGCCATCGCGCCACCACGACGATCGCCGGGCCAGGATCCACTCCAGGCCCAGGAGGGTAAAGGGCAGCCACTGGGTCGCGAAGACGGGCGGGAGGCCGGTCGCCATCGAGCTAAGCCGGTAGGGACTCCACGCAAACACCACGCCCGCAGCGAGCCCGGCCAGGTGCGAGCCGGTGAGCCTGCGAGCCAACAGCCAGGCGCCCAGGCCGCTGAGCGCCCCACTCAGCAGCACCAACCAGTTGTACGCTGCCACCTGGTCGGCGGCCAGCAGCAGCGGGAGCGCCAGGGCCTTGTTGCTGAGGTTGGCGTCGCTGAGCAAGACGTTGTAACCCCCAAGAGGCGCAAAGATGCCCGGCATCCAGAAGGGCGAGACGTGGCGCACGAAGAGCGCCTCCCGCAGCCACCAGAGATCGTAGAGCCAGACGAAGCCATCCCACGGTGGGCCCGGAATGAACTCGCGCCAATGCAGCGGCAGCGGCCAGCAGCCGATGAGCCCGACGACGAGCCAGAGCGCCAGCCAGCCCCCCAGGCTGCGAATCCTGAGCTGGGGTCGCACCCTGGCCGCGGGCAAAGCAAGTGGCTGCGAGCGCAGCGTCGAAACCTTCAAGAGAGACACCTCGACAACTGCGCTTGGGCAGTCGAGTGAGTTGCGAGCGGGGCTTCGGCTCGTAATCCGCGCTCGAACGCGCTCAAGCGGGCACGACGAACCAGCCACCGCTTGTGCAGACCGCACCTTTTCAACCGCCACCTCCTCTGGTCACGTCGATCACCGCTCCACGAACTCATAGACCCAGACTTCATCCTGGCTGATAGGCGTGACCGGCAGGGCACCACGCACAATCGTGCTCACCTGCTCGCCGCGCCAGATCGTGCTGTCGTGGAACACCCCGACCAGCCGCAGGTCGCGCCGGGCCGCCAGGGTCTGCTCGACCACCGGCCAACTCGTCCCCGGCGTATCCGCCCAGCCTTGCTCGAACGCGTGGCGGCCGACGAGCAGATAGCGCACCCCCCAGGCGCGGAGCTGAGCCAGGCTGCCCTCATCCGGGAAGCCCTTGACGCGCTCGGCGGCGCGCAGCCAGGCGGGCGGGTAGAAGGTGCCGTGACCGTAGGCGATGGGCTGGCCGTGGGCGCGGCGGCGATAGAGGCTGGGACCGTTCAGCGCCGTGACGAGCGGCAGCCGCATCACCGTGCCGCGCGGTTGGGCGGCCAGCCATGCTTCGATCTCACCCGCGCGGGCCGCGGCGGCGTCGCTCCGGCCGGAGGGCAGTGTCGGCGCGGCAAACTCGAAGAGAACGAGCGCGACCAGCAGGGCGGCCAGCACGGTCCGCCCGGCCGGGCGCACCAGCCGGGCCTCCAGCCCCGCCAGGCCAAACGCTGCCAGCACACTGGTCGCGAACACGGCGACCACGCCGAACCGGTAGAAGGTGCGCATGCCGCTGGCAAAGGGGGCGAAGAGATAGAGCAGGAGGCCGGGCAGCGGCACCGGGATCGCACCGGGGTGCTGGATCGGCCAGTAGGCCGTCTTGTTCAGCGCGAGCTTCCCGGTCAACAGGTACATCGCCCGTGAGAAGAGCGCCTCAACGCTGTTCGGCACAGGGAGATAGACGCGCTGGCCGAGGAGGTGCAGCGTGGGGCCGAGCGCCAGGACGGCTCCGGCCAGACCGAGAAGCAGCCAGACCCTCGCCAGCGGGCGGCGGCGCTGCTGCCAGAGGGCCACCACGCTCAGTCCCAGCGGGACGAGCCCGAGGAAGAGAAAGCCCGGCACGTACCAGGGATAGCTCGGAATCTCGGCGCGGCGGGAGAGAAAGAAGCGCCCCCACATGGGGTGGTAGATATTGGGGTAGATGAAATCTTCGAGCCCGGCGGCCCACTTCTCTACGTCGGCCAGCGACCAACTGACGCTGGTCCTGGCAAGGTGGACGACAGGCAACGCGACCGGGATCGCCGGCAGCACCACGACCAGCAGGCAGGCCGCCAGCCCCAGCCAGAACGTGCGGTTCGACCACCACCGGCGCCAGGGCCAGAAGCGCAGTGCCAGGTAGCCGGCACAGGTCAGGCCTGCGATGTAGGCGTAGTACCAGCTTGCCAGCACGACCTGCAGCAGGAAGAAGCCCGCCAGCAGCCCCCAGCGCCAGGAGCGGCCGCGCCGCAGCCGCTCGAAGCAGAGCAGGGCCAGCGGGAGCCAGCCGGTTCCCATCAGCGGGAGCCAACCGGCGGCCATCGAGTGCAGCCGGTAGGGGCTGAAGGCAAAGGCGACCGCGGCCAGCAGTGCCGGCGCGCGCCGACCAGTCAGGTCGTAGACGTAGAGGGAGGTGCCCAGGCCGGTAATCACGAAGCTCGACCAGAGCATGAAATTGAAAGCCAGGACCTCGTCGCCGGCCAGGAGCACCGGGAGCATCCAGGCAAAGTGGGTGAGCATCGGCTCGCTCTGACCCGCGGGATAGCCGTAGGGCGCGAAGACGTCCGGGTGAAAAAAAGGCATCCGCCCCTCGACGAAGAGGCTCTCGCGGATCCACCAGACCTTGTAGAGCCATTCGAGATTGTCCCAGGGCGGGCCGGGGATCGCCGTCCTCAGGTGCAGCACCCAGGCTGTGTAGAGCACCACCGGCAGCAACGCGAAGAGCAGCGTGGCCGCAAGCACCGCCCGGTAGCGCCGAAGCACCCGCCCCAGCAAGCGCGGGCGGGTCAGAGGGGCAGTGCGGGGGAGTGGTTGGGTGATCTGCAAGTGATGCCTCGGGTGAGCGATTGGAGATGAGTGATCCCGGCTCTTGGGTGTCGCGCTCGAATATGAAGCCGGCCGTCCATCTCCATTCTCAACAAAAATGGGCCAGCCGCATCGGGGTCGGCCCGCTTCGATGGGTTTCAGCAGCGAGGGGGCGCGCCCGATCAGGCGATCTCGCGCTCGACGGGGGCGGCGGCCGCTTTGCCGACGAGCCGGGGCAGGTGAACGGCCGGCTGCGGGTTCAAGAGGCCCCGAAAGCGTTTTTGGACCAGAAACCACAGGTTGTAGAATCCGTCGTGCCAAAGGTTGAGCTTGCTCTCCCCAACCCGCGGCCGGTAGTAGATCGGGAGCTCGCGCGCGTTGACGCCGGGCCGGGTGAAGGCTTCGATCTTGATTTCCTCCGAGAGGGCCATGCCGTCGCTGCTGAGGTCCATGTGTTCCAGCAACGCCCGCCGAAAGACCCACATGCCGCTCTGAGAGTCGCGCAGCCGAATCAGGAAGAGAATCATCATGGCCTGATTCAGTACCCAATTGCCGAAGAGGCGCAGCGCGCTCGAGGTCTCCTTCTTGTGCCCCGTCCGGTCGCACGAGACAAAGTCCAGCCCCTCATCGAGCATAACGTCCAGCAGGACGGGGATAAAAGTGCGCGGGTAGGTCCCGTCGGCATCCATCGTGACGATGATATCGCCGGTGGCCGCCCGGAAGCCGGCTTTGTAGGCCGCCCCGTAGCCCTGAGTGTACTCGGTCACCACCATGGCGCCGAAGGCGCGGGCCACCTCGGCCGTCCGGTCTTTCGAGTTGTTGTCAACGACAATCACCTCATCTACGCACCCCGGCATGTCGCGGAGGGTGATCGGGAGACCGTCTTCTTCATTGTAGGCGGGGAGGACGACGGAGATTGTATGGCCTTGAAACATGATCTCCCTTTCACCGTGCCGTATCGGCACGTTCAACGTGGAACGGCAGGAACCGAGGGAACTTCCTCTTGGACAGTTCCTAATAGCGCTTCCCCCTGGCGAAGTCGGCCAGAGCCTGAAGAATGCCCAGGGCCGAGACCAACAGATTCAGGGGCAGGAAGAGGGCACTCTGCAGGAAGAAGCGCGACCCTCGCGCCCGCCCAAGGAAACTCACGAACGGCCAGTTGAGCCCCAGGAGGCTGGTCCACTCACCCACAACCAGCCCGAGCAGTGCCAGGCGCCGGCGAGGCCAGAGCAGCGCCGCCAGGAGTGTCAGTGGCAGCATCAAACTGGCCGGCACCGCCAACTGAAAGTACCACGGCACGCTGGCATAGGTTGGCTGGGCCAGGCCGGTGAGAAATTTGCGCCGCAGCCAGGTCTGCATCAGGCCGTAGGCTCGCTCGCAGTCGGTCCGGAGCAGGCCGTCGACGGTGTAGGCCTTGAGGTGCTCGACCTCGAGCCCCTTATCCATCACCAGCCGGTGGCCGGCCGCCAGCAACCGCTGGCCAAACTCGATATCTTCGGTGACGCTCGCCCCCTCGTAATGCTCGTCGAAGCCGCCGAATTCGAGGAAGGTCGCGCGGCGGATGGCGGCGGCGCTGGTGTAGAAGAGACCGACGGGTTTGCTCTCCGGCTGGCGGCGGTAGGTAAAGTGCATCCAAAGGTTCTTGAACTGGGAGGCGAAGTTCGAATAGCGCAGCCGCTGGCCGAGAAGCCCCACCACGCCGCTGACGCCGGGTCGGGCAAGCGCCGTCGCGATCCGCCTGAGGGCGTCGGGCTGGACGACGATGTCGGAATCGGTGAAGAAAAGAACCGCTCCTCTGGCGGCCGCGGCGCCCCGGTTCTTGGATCGTGCCGCGCCAACATTCCGCTCGAGGCGCACGACCCGTGCACCCAAGCGCTCAGCCAACTCAGCCGAGCCGTCGCTCGAGGCGTCGTCCACGCAGAGCACCTCGAACTCGCCGGGGTAGTCGCTGGCGAGAAGGGCCCGGAGGCACTCCGGCAGCGTGCGGGCGGCATTGTGAACCGGGATGACGGCCGTGATCGAGGGATAGCGAGCCGCCGCCTGGCGGTTCATCGCCGGAGAATGAAGCTCGGCGCTCATCGCTCAGGGCCTCCCATCGCCGATCATCTCTTCCAGCGCTTCGGCCGTGTCCGCCTTGAGCTCGCCGCGGAAGCGCAACACGGTGGCCGGGACCCCCGCGGCGATGGCGAACGCCGGGATCGTGCGGGTGACGACGGCGCCGGCACCAATCACGGCCCCCCGGCCGATTCGAACCCCGTCCATCACAACGACATTCAAGCCCAGCCAGGCATCATCCTCGACCACGATATCGCCCTTGCTGGTGATCGGCTGATCTTTGATCGGCACCGTCACGTCGTCGAAACCGTGCTGGTAGGGACTAAAGGCACAGTGCGGCGCGAGCTGTACCCGGTTGCCGATGATGGTACTCTTGAGAAATCCCTTGAGGTGGCAGCCTGCCTGGATGTGACTATCCCGGCCGATGAGCACGCTCCCGCCGTCACCGACCTCGACGTGGCAGCCGCGCATCAGGCTGCTGCCCGCCCCGATCACGATCCGTCCGCCATGCGGGTGGGCGAAGATGGTCACATCATCATCGATGAAGCAATTGGGGCCAATCTCGATCTGCCCGGAACCACCGTACACCGTGGCGCACGGCGAGATGAACGGCCGATCGGTGAGAAAGGCCAGGGGCTTGCGCGCCTTGTAGGGACCCTGGAGGCTGGCCGCCAGCCACGACGCCCACCGCCCCGGCCCGGACCGGCCCGAACGCAGCATCAGGAAGACCTGGAGGGTTCGCTTGATACCCATCGTCGCTCAATCCACCAACGATACCGCGAGGGCCGACTCCAGCTTCGGCACCCGGCGGGCCCGGCGAATGTACCCATGGCGGCCGAACCAGATCACCGCCTCGCAGAGGGCCTGATCAAGAGGAGTCTGCGGAAGACCCAATTCGCGGATGGCCTTGGCGGGATTGCACGTCAGGGCCGCCGGCGCCATCGACGGCAGCGGCGCTGCGCCGGCGGGGGGCTGGCGCAGACGGCGGAGAAGACGCCAGGACGCGCGGGGCTCTTGCAGGCCTGGCCGGGGCAGACTGGTGACTCGCTCCATCAGGGCCAGAAACCCATCCAGTGGGAGGTTCCCGTCGCGGTGACCGAGAATGTAGCGTTGACCAATTCGCCCGCGCTCCGCAGCCAGAATGTGGCCTGCGGCGACATCCTCGACCGAGATGAAGTTGATCCCGCCGTCGAGGAATTTCGGTATCCGGCCTTCGAGATAGTCGAGCACCCGCTGCCCGCTACTGCTCGGCTTGATATCGCCGGCCCCAACCGGGGCACACGGATTGACCACCACCACGGGCAGGCCAGCGCTACAGGCCCCAACGGCCAATTCCTCGGCCAGATACTTGGAACGAGCATAGTGGCTGCTCGTCTCCCACAGCAAGAATTCGTCGTCCTCGGTCGGGAGCCCGCCTCCCCGGGGCCGGCCGACGGTCCCAATCGTACTACAGTGAACGAACTTGGTGACTCCGGCGGCTCGAGCGGCCTGCAAGAGATTCTTGGTGCCTCCAACGTTGATCTGGTACATGAGCCGGGCATCTTCCTCGCGCGTGCTGTAGAATGCCGCCACGTGGAAGACGGTATCGCAGCCCCGAACAGCGGCAGCAAGCGACTCAGGCTGGGTGAGGTCGCCCTCAACGGTGGTGACTCCGTCCAGCCCGGCCAGGTTCAGGCGGTTGCTCCCCGCCCGGGCCAGCGTGCGAACAGCGGCTCCACGTGCAAGCAAAGCACGGACGACAGCAGATCCGACGAATCCTGTTGCGCCCGTGACCAAAGCGTTCATGGTTGGTTCCTCGTGGCTCCGCTGGCTGCTTCAGCACGCAATCCCCAGGTTCCTCTCACTTCAGCGCCCCCGATTTTCGAAGCCTGCCCTGCCCCAGACCGAACAGCAACCGATAGGAGCGACCCTGGGAGGGGTGTACGCCGGAGTTGGCGGGGGGCGGACCCCCTCCCCCTTCCCTCGCAGGGAAGGGGGCCGGGGTTAGGTTCTGCTGGCGCCGCCACCTGCCTGACAACTCGTGCGTGCACCCCCTGGGAGGTGGCGCAAGCGCGTTCGCATCGGGCTATGGTATCATAGGCTGGCAAGATGAATCGGGAATGAATGGGGCTTCAGGGGTCGGTGACAATTCGTTCAAGGGTTCATATGATAATCCGGCGCCGGGCCGCGGCGAGCCCGCCGGCGCTCAAGCCGAGGTCCAGGGCCAGGGCGCGGGTTGCCAGGAAGACCGGCGCGAGTGGCAAGAGTTCGGGCGCCCGGCGAGTCACGCGCACGAGAAACGGGGCGGCCGAACCCGCACCGGCCAGACCGTAGATGACGAGCAGCGTTCGGGCATGACGCCGCAGGGCGAGCGCCCCAACGGTTGCCGGGATCAGGCCGAGCAGCCAGGCCATGTGGACGAGCTGGGTGCGAGGGGTGTGACTGTCTCCAGCGATCCGCCCCGGGTGGCGGCGCAGGAGGAGGGCTTTCCAATAGCCGTAGCGATACTTGCGCCGGGCATAGGCGGGTAGCGTCTCCACGTGACGATGGGCGACACGGGCGCCAGGGGCGAAGTGCAGCCGGTAGCCGGCCTGCACCAGACGAAAGGAAAACTCCTGGTCCTCGACGCTCGCGGCGCGAAACGATTCGTCGAACCCGCCGGCGGCAAGAAAGATATCCCGCCGGTATACGGCGCTGTAGGTATCGATGAAGTCAATATCGCGGCGGGCGGCGAGCCGGGCATACTTCTCCTCGTACTCGATTTGGACCAGGCGCGCGACCGCAGCCCGCTGATCCGTGGTGTAGACGCCCTTCGCCCCGGCAATGTCCGGATCGGCGAGTGGTGCGGTCAGCTTCGTGACCCAGTCGGGCGCCGGGACACAGTCGGCATCGGTGAACAGGAGGAGCGCGCCGCTGGCCGCCCGAGCCCCCGCATTGCGCGCCGCCGCCGGGCCCGCGTGGGATTGCGTCAAGACGCGGGCGCCGAGGGCTTTGGCCACCGCGGCGGTGGCATCCGTGGACCCATCGTCCACGACGATGATCTCGATCTCTCCGGCAGGGATGGTCTGGCGGCGGAGCGCCCAGAGGGTGTCGCCGATGGTATTCGCCGCGTTACGGGCCGGAATAATGACGGAAAACTTCACGGGACTTCCTCCGCGATCCGCTGTGGGCCGCGGCAGATGCCGGACAGTGGAAAGAGGCGATGCTCAACGTCGCGATTCGCTATCAACCAATCCTGGCCGAACTGAGACGGCTGCAACCGGAGATGGTACTGGAGGTAGGCAGCGGACCAGAAGGGTTGGCGCTCTTCTGGCGAAGACCGGTCGTGGGAACCGACATCCAATTCAAGCGCCGACCGCTGAAGCATATCCAGCCCGTGGTAGCCAGCAGCCTGGCTCTCCCCTTCGCCGATCGGGCCTGGCCGGTCGTCGTGAGCTGCGACATGCTCGAGCACGTCCCGCCCCCCTTGCGGGCCGCCGCTGTTGCTGAGCTGGCTCGGGTTTGCGACCGAGCGCTGGTGCTGGCCTTCCCAAGCGGAGGAGCCGCGACCGTGGGGTACGACACGCTCGCGGCACAGTTCCGGCGGGCGGGGCGGCCGCTCCCAGGCTGGCTATCCGAGCACCTACGCTACGGCCTTCCTGACGCTGAGTCGGTCGCTGCGCTGCTGCACGGCGCTGGCTGGTCGGTCCGGACGAGTTGGCACGAGCCGGTCGCCGACCACGTGGTGCTGATGTGGTGGGAGAGCCGACGGCCGGTGCAAGCAGCGACCTACGGTCTGATGCGTCTGGCCGGGCCGTGGCTCGCGCCCTGCCTGCCATCGGACGGGCGTGGCACTCCCCTCCGCGCCCTCCTCGTGGCGGCGCGCGCCGGAGGCTGAGCAGCGCTGTTCACGAGGCTCGCCGCCACCACCGCCGCGCGGCTACCGCACCGAGCAGAACCAGGACGATGGCACCCACCCCGCCAAAGACAGTTGTTCCCCCGGCGCCCCCGGTCAGGGGCAGCGTTCTTGGAGCTGCGGGCGTCGCGGTTGCCGTGGATGCCACCGGCGTCTCGGTCGCGGCGGGAACCGTTGGGGTGTCGGTCGCCGAAGCGGAGGGAGGCTCCTCGTCATTGTCATCATTCTTCTCGTGGGTCGCCGTCGGCGCGGGTACAGGCTGGGTGGCCGTCGGCACCGGGGTACGAGTCGGGACGGTCTGGGCAGCCAGGCTCGCGGGCGGCGTCCAGCGAGGCAGAAGGCTGAACAACGCGAGGACCAACCCGAGGAGGAAAGGAAAAGAGAGTCGACGGATCACAAGAGCCTGGCTTTCATGGAATCGCGAGCCACAGCCGCTGGTCGGCCCGCAGGGTGAGGGGGTAGCGCAACTCACCTTGCGATCCGACGATCGGCGCCGGTTGGTCGGGCGACGCCTGCACAACGCGACCGCCCCGAACCTCGACGTAGAGGGGGAGATCGCCGGTGCCGGCCTGCTTTTGAGCGAAGAACATGTACTGCCCGTTGACGAGGACCGTCTGGGGCAAATCATAGCGGAAGCTCACGACCCGGCTCGTCGTGGGCGCAACCGTCAAAAAGCCGCCAAACACGGTGCGGCCGGCCTCGTCCCACTGCTCGACATCGCGGATGCCCTCAGCAGCTCGCAGGGCACTCCCCGCCGGGACGTAGACCCGTACGTAGCTGCGGTAGCACCGCGCGGCCATGGCCTCGTAGCTGCCGGCGTATTGGACGAGTTGGTCACAACTCGGGGGGCCGGCGAGCATGTGGGTATAGGTCATTGTCAACGTCGCCGTCGCCGTCGGCGGTTCCAGGGTCACCTGGTAGCTGGCGACGCGGCGGACCGCGCGGTTGGCTTTATTGTAACCCATGTTGCTCTCCACGACGAGCAAGTAGTCTCCCGGTCGCACGGGGTCCAGAGCGCCGGCCCAGTGCTGCGCCCGCGCCCAGGCCTGCGCCTCTGGGTGCTCGAAGGAGAGTTGCAGGTGCTTCTCCCCGAGGGCGGTGGACACCGCCGCGAGCAGTCGCCCGGCATCCACGCGGTCGGGCCGCGTCTGGAGGCGGTCAATGAGTGCCCGCATCAAGCCGGGGATGAAATCCTTGCGTCGCCGCCACCACTCGGCCTGAGCCGGGGTCCACTGCCGGACGTCCCTGGGAGGAGCCACCCCGCCGGGCGGCATCCACAGTTCCTCGATGGTGGGCAGTACGCTCTCGCCGGTCACGGCCCGGTTGGAGCCCGGAAAACGCAGCGGGCCGGCCCCCTCAACCAGAAGCACCAGCGTCTGGAGATCGGCCGCGATGACGCCGTCCACGCGGAGACCGGTGTCGTTGTAGTAGAGATCGGCGACCTGGCGAGCCGCGGTGGGAAAGTCGGGCGACCAGTTGGCGTCGCGCGTCACCCAGAGGTCGATCCCCATGTAGCGCCTGAAGGGGTCGGGTGGATTGGGGTGAGGCACGGTCCAGTTGTCCACCTCGATGCTGTCCTTGAAGTCGAGCGCCGCAATCCGGCCCGATTGGATCGTCAGGAGACCGATGCTGGTGATAAAGCCACCGGTCGCCCGCAGTTCGTCACTGTTTTGAGCGAGGAGCAGATAGTGGCGGGGATGGTCGGTGCCCAGCAGCCAGGGCAGGGAGGGCCCGGCATCGGTGGCTGCCCGCGCGAGCGGAAGCAGGAGATCGAGCCGTTCGAGGAGATGGTTGAAGAGGGTGGCGTGGCCGGCGCCGATTCGCTCCCGGGCGGCTTGCGCTCGGGCCAGGGCCTCGGCGGCCCGCCCCAGACGCGCCTGGACCTCCGGCGCCGTCACCGCGGCTGCCAACCGGGCGGAACTGGGCTGCGCTGGCGGCTGGGCGGCAAAGGCCTCAACCAGCGGCGCCACCTCGGCTCCCGCGTCGAGGAACGCCACTCCGGCATCTGCGAGCGGCTGGAGCGCAGCCAGCGTCGGCCCCACGAGAGGCAACCAGCCCAACCGGCCGAGTAGCCAGAGGGGCGGGGCCGCCGTCACGCGCAGCCGGTGGCCGGCATCGGCGGCCGCTCGAAGCTCGCCCGTCGCACGCCGGGCGACCGCCGGGTCGCCCAGCAGCGCCGCCCCTGGGATCGCTCGCAGGGCCTGCACGTGCTGAACCAGGCGCAGACCCTGGCCCATCAGGACAGCCAGATAAAGTGCAAGGCCGGCCAGGAGCAACAGGCCCCACGGGCGGCGAGCGTTCAACCATTGCATCGCGACGCGATTATATCCTCGACGTGCGGTTCTGAGAAGTCATCTGCCAACCCCGCCCGGGTCGCACTGTTCCCACGTGGCCGGGGGATCGCAAGGTCCGGTTTCGGTCCGTCTCCTTGATCGAAGACCCGCCTCTCCTGCAGCGCCGGCCTCGTAGGTTACAGACCCTCGCAAGAGAAAGCCCAGGGCTGGAAGCCGATGAATCGAGCGCAACGGGAAGAGCAAGGTCGAAAACGTTGCCTCTACCCTACGGGGTATCCCCTTACATCAACGATCCAGTAAGGGTTGCCCTGAGGGGGAGAAGCGAGTATCCCACGCGCTTCAGGATCCTGGTGGCGAAATCGTCTCCAGAGAGGGCGAGCAGTTCGCAGTGCGCGCTGTTGCACGTTTCCAATTGAACCTGACCATCGCTGTCCGGAGCCGGGCGATTGAAATCGCGGCTGGGGCCTCCGGCCGGGCGGGCGGGCGGGCGGGCCCCCGCCGGGCACGCGGTGTGTCAGCGTCGATTGGAAAAGAGCAAGAGCGATTTAAGAACGATTGCAATTGTGCCCGAACGTCTCGAAGCCAGTCGGCTTCAGCCGACTTTGGCTATCAGCCCTGGAATTCATTCCGGGGCGGCCGGGCGGTTGCTCCGGGCAGACGCACGGTGTGTCAGATTCATTTGGAAAGGCGCAAGAGCGCGCTGAAGCGCGCACTACAAACAAGTACCCCGCTACTCGCACCAATTCGCCAACAGTGTCGCTTCAGCCGTGGGAGTGTCAATTCGCCGCCTTGACCGCCGTGCTTGCTACCACCGGCACGAAAAGGCGGTACGGGACCACGAGGGAGCGGCAGAACAGATTATTGTCCTCGTCAGCCTCGGGAATCGCGTTGGCGGGATCAAGCTGGAGACACACCTCGGTTTGGCTGCCTTCAGGCCGCGTCACGTTGTTCCAGGTGTACTGGTAGACCCCAGATTGCCCGTAGCGACTGAACGAACCGGCGAGCTTCCCCTCGGCCAGAAGCTTGCCGCCGTCGCCCGGCCGCCCGAGAGAGAGGCGCAGGCTCACAGGGCCGGCTGCGCGCTCCCCACGGTTGGCAACGATGGCGCTGATTCGGACCGTGGTCGGTGTGCCGGCGGGCAGTGTCTCGCGATTGAACCGGAGCGAGCGGACGGCGAGATCGGCGTAGGACACGCCGCGCCCGGTGACGAAGTCACGGAAGCAGGCACCAAACTGGGTCAGGTGCTTCGGATTGCGATAGTCGTAGAGGCCCCCGTTGAAGCCCTCGTAGGTATCAAAGTTAAAAGGCTGATCGTTGAGACTGTACCAGAGCCAGCGCTGGACCAGGCGGTTTCCGTCGGCGGGGAAGCCGCTCCCCGGATCGACGGCCTCGTCGAGCATCCAGCGGAAGGTCTCGCGCATGAAATCGCAGACCATCTGGTCGCCGCCCCGGTGATCCGGATCGTCCATTTCGAGGTAGCTACTCGGCAGGAGCACGCCATACTCGCTGATGATCAGCGGCGTGTCGCGGTAGCCGCGCTCCCGCATCCAGGCGCGGAACGCGGTGACGAACTGCTTGAAGAGGTCGGGGCTGGCGTTCTTGTAGAATTCATCGATGCCGATCACGAAGCCGGCATTGTAGTTCAGCCCGGCCGGGATGCCGGCGCCCCACCCGCCGCGCTGCTCGTTGAGAATCTGCACGTGGACGTTCCAGACATCCACCGGCAACGACGTGCCGTAGCGCTGCTGATACTCCTGGAGCACCTGGTCGAGCCAGAGCAGGCGCAGCGGCGTGGGCTGGATGACGCCGCCGACGGCAATCTGAGCGGTGGGATCCCAGCCTTTAATGCGTGCGTAGGCCTCGTGGTAGATTTGAGCGTACTCAGCCGGTGTGCGGTTGCCCTGGTTGTAGGGCCCTTCGGGCTCGTTGCCGATCAGCCAGAGGGCACCTGGATTAAGCTGAACCCGCCGCTGGATGATATTCCAATCCGGCGGCCACACCGCCTGGCGTACCAGAATGAGCTGGGCGTAGTCCATTCCCGGGACCGGCGGCTCCGCGCTCGTGCCCCAATCGGACCACCACTCAGGATGGAGGAAGGTCAGGTCGTAGTCGCTGGCCGTCCCCCAGCGGGGGTGAACGCCCACGCCGATCCGGTCGAGGGGGGACCCATAGGGGCCAGACCAGGCCCGGCCGGCGGCCGCGGCGCCGGTCCCGTCGGGGCCTTCGGCATGGGCCAGGCCGGCCAGCGTGGCCGCAGCCAGGCAGAGGACGGTGAAGAGTGCTGCGCGGACCCGCATGAGCTAGCCCTCGTCCGCCCGCATGAGCATGGGCAAATACAGATGGCTCGTCACGTCGCCAAAGTGAACCGTCACGGGGTAGGCAGACGAGACCTGGACACTGACCTCATTCGGGGTAGTACTCACGTAGCCGGGCGGATCAGTCTCACTGACCATCATGGTCGTGGGGTCCTGAGGCAGCGTGATGTTGAAAAAGGTGTAGCTACCATCAGCGGCGCTGGTGGTTGTGCTGAGCACGGCATTATTCTGGCGCAGGGTGATGGCGACACCCGCGATGCCGGGCTCATCCGGGTCAATGGCCTGATCCTGATTGCGATCCTCCCACACGCGCCCCTGAATCCGGCCCGTTCCGGGGGCGGTGGTCGGCGTCGCGGTCGGTGTCACGGACTCGGGACGAAACCCCAGCGGGACGTCAAACGTCCCGCTTCCTCCAAGCAAAACACCCCAGATGGTGGGGCTGGTGGCTTCCATCCCGGCCGGGACAGTGACCAACAAGCGATACTGCCCTTGAACGAGCGTCCAGCAGATGCGACCGTCGCCGGCGGTCACACCGTCGGCCACAGCACTCCCATCGCTGTGACGCTGCACGCTCGCGGCCACGCCCGGCAGGGCCGGCTCGCCCTCATCCTGGCGGCCGTTGTCATTGGTATCGCTGTACGTGTGCAGGCAGAGGGTCGCAGTCGGTCCGGTGGGCGTCGCGGTGGCGGTCGGTGTCGCCGTAGAGGTGGGAGCGACGGGCGAAGCTGTCGACGTGGGCGTCGGCGTGGCGGTTCCACCGGGGGAAGCCGGGCTCACCCAGAACTTGTTGTCGAACTTGATCAGATCCGTGGTCGACGGGCGCACGAATTGAATCCAGTTCGCCGCCTTGACGATGCCACCGCTGCCTGATTGCGCGCCGAGGCTGGTCCAATTGGGGTCGTTCATCACGATGTTGTAGTAGGTGAAATCGGCCCCGCTCCCGACAACGTAGGTCAGGTTATACTTGCCGGCATCGGGGGCAGCGTTGGTCGGGTTCGTGCGCAAGAACGAGCCGAGATCAGTGGCGCTGTATGAACCGTAGAGCGTGACTGTCACCCCGGCCTGGGGGTTGGTCGCCTCGTAGGGTGGCGCGTTGTAGACGAACCCTCGGAACGCCCGCGTGAACGTCTCCGGCGTCGGCGAGGGGGTGAGCGTGCGGGTTGGAGTTGGCGTGTTCGTGGCCGGCGGCGGCGTGTTCGTCGGCGTCGGCGTCGGGAGCGCGCCCGGGAAAGCCAGGTTCAGATTCGTGGTGGCCCCGCTCTGCCACATCGCCCCGGCCGGGGAGAGATCCTGGGTCTGGCCACCGTAGCTGAGCCGGAACGTCACCTGGTCGCCGCTCGTCCCCTGGCAGGGGTCGCCGGGATTATCAGGATCCTTCCCGGCAACGCTGATCGCATACTGCCCGGCCGTCGAGATCGTTGATTGGCCACAGGTGGTGCTATGAACAATAGCCTTGAGGACGGCGCCAACGGGAACAGCACTGCCGCCGGCCGTGATAGAACCATAGAAGAGATGCGGGTTTGGCGGAATCGCGAAGGCATTTGTGACCACCAGGGCGAGAAGGAGCAGGACCCCGAGGAGGCCCACGCTTGCGCGTTTGATCAGTGGCATACGTTCCTCAATCACACGAGTTACGCAGTAGGTTGCATTGCGAACGGGGTATCGGCTTGGAGTGCGCGCTGTTGCACGTTTCCAATTGAACCTGACCATCGCTGTCCGGAGCCGGGCGAGGAGCCGGGCGATTGAAATCGCGGCTGGGGGCCTCCGGCCGGGCGGGCCCCTCCGGGCACGCGGTTCGTCAGCGTCGATTGGAACAGCGCAAGCGCGGATGAAGCCTGCTTGCAATTGTGCGCGAACGTCTCGAAGCCAGTCGGCTTCAGCCGACTTTGGCTTTCAGCCCTGGAATTCATTCCTGGGCGGCCGGGCGGTGGCTCCGGGCAGACCCACGGTGTGTCCGATTCATTTGGAAAAGGGCAACCGCGCGCTAAAGCACGCACTCCAAGCCAAATGCCGCTTCTTTGAGCCATCATCACCACCTCGCACCGCGTAACTCCTGTCAATCGGTAAAGTTGAGCGTGCAGCTCTGGGAGGCGTAGACCCAGTAGCCGTAACCGGGGCGCAGGTCGGTCAAGTCATTGGCGTAGCCGGGCAGCGAGGCATCCCAGATTTTCCAGGGATCGCCCGTGTCGTCGGCCTGGTAGCCGTAGACCTTCGTGATCTTGCCGCTGCACCCCGCCAGGGCCGTCGTCAGCGGCATGGCAGTGCGGCGCGGGTAGCCGATCAAGCTGGCCCCCGGCAGCAGCGTCACTGTGGTGGCCGACAAACGCTGCCCGGTCAACCGGAGCGTCGTATCGCCCGTCGCGTACAGCCAAAAACCGCGCCCAACCTCGAGCTTCTGCAAATCGTTGGCGTAGTCGGGCAACGATTGGTCCCAGACCTTCCAGGGATCGGTGGCGTCATCGGCCTGATAACTGTAGATCTTTGAGTACTGTCCCGAGATCGAACTCAACGCCGAGGGCACATCCGTCGCATCCACTTTCACCGGCAACGACACCAGGTTCGCCCCGGTTTTCAGCGGCACGTCCACCGAGAACGTCGTCTGGCACGGCGTCAGCCACTCAGGAGCGGGATAACTCCTGGTATTGAGCTCGAAGGCATCAAACTTGGCGCCCCGATCCTGGCTGATAATCGTCCAGGTATGGACGCCCTGGCTGAGCTGCACCGCGATCGGATTGCTGGTGGTGCGGTCGCGCACGATCTCCCAGTGCCAGCCATTGGTGCCGAGCTGCCAGCGCTTCACGTTGCCGGTCTGCCCGGCCGGGCGGTCGAAGACGATCTGGTAGTCGTTGTTGCTCCAGTCGCTCGCCCACACCCGCGCCCACAGGTAGTAGACGCCCCCGGTGGGGATGAAGGCGCTGAGGGTGAGCTCGCCGCCGGCGTCGGGACGATCGGTGACGTAGGCACAGCTCGAGACCGAGGTGTCTTGCTCGCGGTGCATCCCGCCACTGAGAGTCGCCTCCTCAGCCTCGCGCTGGCTGTCGGAGGGCGGCAGCGTCCCGACGGGCGTCGGTGTGGGCGCGTTGCTGAGGTTACGCATGTAATCGCGAAAGTTCTCGCCGAAGACCGTAATCTGGTGTGTGCTCGGGTCGAAGAGGCCGCCGTTCCAGCCCTCGGTCGTGTTCTGCAATTTCGGCGGCGAGTTGAGGCTGAACCATTGCCAGCGTTGGACCAGGCGGCAGTCGTCGGCTGGCATCCCGAGCGTGCAATCCCTGGTGAAGTAGAAATAGTTGAACGTGTTGGTCATATAGCGGTTCACCCGATCGGCGGTGAACCCATCCCAGGGCGCCTGGAGAATCCCGTACTCCGAGATGATCAGCGGCGTGTCCTGGAGGCTGTGGTCCTTCATCCACTGGCGGATGCGCCCGACATGGTCGCGCACCAGGTCCATATTGTCGTTATCCTGGGCCGTGTACGTGCGGCCGAGGGTCGAGGTCTCAAAACCGCGCGGCAGCCCGGCACCCCACTCGCCGTACACCTCGCGGACCATCTGGTTGTGGAAGTTGACCACGTCCAGCGGCATCGGCGCGCCGTAGCGGCCCAGGTAGGCATCCCAGACGGCATTGAGATAGGCGATGCGCACCGGCGTTCCTTGCACGAGAGCCCCGTTCGCCACCCGCGCGCTCGGATCGACACGCTTGATCAGCTGGTAGAGATCGTGGTAGACCGTGGCATAGCCCTGAACAATGTACGGTCGCCCCGACTGGTCGGTGTAGGTCGTGTCATCGGCCGGGCGATAATCACAATCGATCCAGGAACAGTCGGGCTCGTTGCCGATCAACCAGAGCGCGCCCGGGTTGAGCTGAACCGTACGGGTCAGGTTGAGCGTGTTGGTGGGGTACCAGGTCTCGCGCACCCGAATCAGTTGGGCGTACTCCATGCCGGTGGCCGGCGGGCGATCGCGCGTCGTCCAATCCGCCCACCAGCCGGCGCCCACCGTCTGGTAGTCGTAGTCGCTGATCTCACCAAACTGCCGGTCCAGGCCGATCCCAAAGCGCCAGGCGTCGGGATGTTTGCCCGAGGCGACGGTCGGGGTCTGCCACGCCGAAGGCGCGGCGCCCGGAAGACTCTGCGGCGCGCCGAGGACGCCGCGTTGGGCCGCAAAGAAGACCAACAGCGCCAGTGTCAAGGTGAGGGTAGCCGGTAGCCACTGCCAGGGCGGGGTCGAACGCGGGGCCGTCGGCGGATTCGTCAT
The DNA here is from genome assembly GCA_027493995.1 of Ardenticatenaceae bacterium. Lineage (GTDB taxonomy): Bacteria > Chloroflexota > Anaerolineae > Ardenticatenales > Ardenticatenaceae > DOUV01. The sequence continues at coordinate 1,839,537 of JAOSJS010000001.1, forward strand.
GGTCCAACTCTCTCAACGGGTCAGCAGGGCCGGAGAATCAGCGCCGCGCCGGCAGGCAACACCTGGTCGAGCCCGCCGCCTCCATCCAGCCGGCTAATGGACAAGAACTGGGATGTACAGGTGATCCTGGGCAGCGCCAAACTCAACCGCGACCTGGGTCGCCGGCAAGACCACGAGAGCAGTTGTGTTGGGCGTCGTCCAGCGGTAGCCACTGCGGTTCGTCGCCTCGACAGTGTAGGAACGGCCGGAGTCGAGACTGGAGAAGCAAGCCCGACCGGGACCATCCTGCTCATCCTGCCCCGTGGCCTTGACGGCGACTTGCTGCCCCTGCTCGTTGCGCAGGCGAATCGTGACCAGATCGAGAGGCGGTTCGGACTCGTTATAGAGCCCATCGCGGTTGAGGTCGTTATAGACGAACACACAGATGGCCCCCGGCGCCATCGGCGTGCTCGTCGGCGTGGGCGTACCGGGCACCGGCGTGCTCGTCGGCGTGGCCGTCAGCGTCCCGGTCGGTGTCGCCGTGAGGGTGCCCGTGGGGGTGGACGTCGCAGTCGCCGTGCTGGTCCCTGTAGCGGTCGGTGATTGCGTTGCGAGCGGGGTGACCCAAAAAGCGTTGCCCGCCAACGTCCCTGCAGGCGGGTTCGCGTACTGGATCCAATCGGTCGCTCTCACAACGCCACCGACCCCAGCCTGAGCACCTGTGCTCTGATAACCACTCGCGTTCATGACGACGTTGTAGTACGCATAATCGGCGGCAGCCCCACAGGCTGTCCAGGCCAATTCAAAATAGCCTTCGCTGTTGCTCGTGAACCCCCGCAGCAGCGTGCCTGGAACACTGATCGTGTTACTCCCGTATAGCTGTACCAGGACCCCCGGCTCGCGCGTGGCCGTGCTGGGTTTGGAACCCTGGTAGACAAGCCCCGAAAACTTACGTGCGATCGGCGTCGATTGGCACCCGCCCTGATCGGGGCGCTGCCAGGCCGAGACGTCACTCCGCCAAAAGAGAACGGCAGCAACCAGCAGGATACCTGTGAAGAGCCACCAATGGCGAGTGGTACGCATAAACACCCTCTTTCCTCTGGAAGCAGATAGGGGGCTGGGGCATTGACACTTTACAAGACGCGCCGCGGGAGAGAAGGGGTACGCAGTTGAGCCTCAAATCCCAACCAGAATGCCCGCGTTGCTGATCGCGGGCATAATAGATGTTTGAGATGAAAAGAACGTGAACAATTGAGGGTACAGGGGATGACTGTTCTTTCAGACACCAGGTGGATGGCCGCAGCCCGTCCATTACGGTGCGTGCCGGGGGGGCCGCTCGAGAACCTGTTGGTAGACCGCCAACGTGCGCTCCGCCATCGCCGCCACATCGAACGTCTCCTCAACGCGCCGCATGCCCTGCCGCGCCAGAGTCGTCGCCAGCTCGCGGTCCACCAGCAGCCGCTCGATCGCCGCGGCCAACGCCCGGCTATCGCCCGGCGGAACCAGCAGGCCACTCACCCCATCCTCCACGATCTCGGGGATCCCATCCACCCAGGAAGCCACCACCGGCCTGCCCAGGGCTAGCGCCTCGATGAGCACCATTGGGCAGCCGTCGCGGAGCGAAGGAAGTATCACCACGTCACTCTGAGCCATCAAGCTGGCCACGTCGTGACGATGGCCGAGGAAGGAGACCACCTGGGCGTTGATCAGCCCCAGACGGTTCGCTTGGGCCTCCAGGTGCGAGCGCAACGGACCTTCGCCCACGATGACAAAACGAGCCGCTGGGAAACGGGCACGTAGCATCGCTGCGCTTTCCAACAGATACTCGATGCCTTTCTCGGCACTCAGACGGGCGACGGTCGTAACCACGGGACCACCGACGGTCTGTGGCAGGGCCGGAAGATCGCTGACCTGCGCGCGAAAGGCGTGGATGTCGATACCATTATGGACCGTGCTCAGTCGTTCAGGTCGTACCCCACCCGCGATCAATTCCCGTCGCAGCGCCTCCGAGACGGCAACCACGTGATCGAAGCGCCGTAACACGTGCCGATCGATCCGGCGGTAGAGTTGCATACGTCGATACGCTTGCGGGTAACCGTGCAGCGTCGCCACAATGCGTACACCTGACCAGCGCTGCAGCAAAGCGCCGAGGAAGTTGCTCTTGTGTTCCTGGGTGTGGACGATGTCATATCCCTGCGAGCGCACGAAGTACAGAAGCTGCACCCATTGCCGCGGCGCGATCTTGCCGGCATCGTCCCACTGCCAGGCAGTCAAGCCGCGAGCCCAAGCTTCGCCCAGCAGGGCGTGCCGGGCGGGTAGGGTAGCCAACTGGCCCGGCGTCAGCCCACGCCGAGTCATGAGCAATAACAGATCAATCTGCCACGTTGGGTTACGCTGCATCACGCTGCTTCCAACCTCAAGCAGCATCCGCTCCAGACCCAAGTAGATGCTGCTTTGGCGCAGCACCAATACCTTCGGCACGCCTACCTCATTTCCACAATGTCGTCCTACACGAATCAGTGAGCAGTGCGATGCAGTGCCTCGCCCGTCAGGAACTGCCTGCCCCGCTCAAGCGCCCCTCCCGAGGAGCGTGCGGAGCGCCTTCAGACGCGCTGCACGCCGCTCTGGTAGCAGCAGCATCAGCCCCCACCGGGCCAGCAGGATCGCCGTCACAGCCGCCCGGAAGAGGACAGCAGTGCCGAGGCCGGCGTGGCGTCGATAATAACGTGTGCTGCTGCGGACCGCCTCGACCGTCCAGCGGAAGGGTTGGTCGTGGGTGCTCTGGCTACCGTAGTGGATGATCTGAACTTGAGGCTCAAACCAACAACGCCAGCCCGCCAGCCTCAGCCGCCGGCAGAAATCCAGATCCTCACCGAACATAAGAAAACGCTCATCCATACCGCCGACTGCCAGCCAGGCCTCGCGGCGCACCAGTAGCGCACAGCCGGAGAGAGCGGGGACCAACCCGCCAGGTAAGGGCGCACCCGCTCTACGCTGGCGGTTGGGCACAAGGTAGCGTTGCAGCTCGCTCCGCACGGTGGGAAAAGGGCGCGCGCTAACATCCTGCGGCCGTCCATCGGGCCACAGCAGTAGAGGCGCAACCGCACCGATGGGCTCGTCTGTCCGGAAGCGGCGGAGTAGCCCGCCGATCGGGCCTGGTGCCGTGCGAGTGAGGGCGGCAAGTTCGGCTCGCTTATCCGCGGGCCAGAGTGGCGCGCCGCGGGCCAGGCGTGCCCGAATTTTCGCAGCCCAAATGGGGTCGCGCGGCAACCAAACGGTATCGTCGTTGAGCGCCAGATAGAAGGGTGCACGGGCCAGCGCAGCGAGCGTGTTGTGGTTGGCTGCAAAGCCGCGTGGGGTCGCCTGGCGAAGCAGGCGCACCTGCGGGAAGCATGCAGCGATCTCGTCGGCGCTTCCGTCGCCAGTGGCATTGTCGATCACGATCACGTCGAGTTCCAGATCGTTGTTCAGCAGACAAAGCGACTCGAGACAGCCGATCGTCAGGCCGCGCCGGTTGTGATTGACGATTCCAACCGTCACATCAGGGACGAAGGCGTTAGGAAGCTCAGAAGTGTCACTCATCGCCGAGCAATCGCTCGAGTTCAGCGGCGGATGCGTCCCAACTGCGCCGCTGCATAGCGGCGTGCCCGGCACTTGCCAGCCGGCGCCGGAGCGGCTCATCCGTCAGCAGCCGCTGGAGATTGGTAGCCAGCGCCTCGATATCACGCGCCGGGGAGAGCAATACGCTCTCGCCATCGCGGGCATAGTCACGGACCGCCCCCACGTCGGTACTCACACAAGCGACACCACACGCCATGGCCTCCATCGGCGGCATTGGACCGCCCTCCGTGTGGCTTGGGCAGAGCCAGATATCGAGCGAACGGTAGAGATCACGAAGCCGCAGGCCAAGCGGCAAGCGGTGATATTCAACCTCCTGGGGGAGATGCCGCGGCCGCGGTCTGGTCCCGTACATGACCAGATCAAAATAGTGGCCGTTGCTGCGTAGCCGGGCCGCCGCCGCCAGGGCGTCCTCGACCCCTTTATGGGCCGCCTCGTGGTAGAGCAGACCAATCCGAGGCGGTGACCCAACGGGGCGTGACCGCCCCTGGAACAGATTCAGGTCAACGCCATAGATCAAGGGGCCGGTCACCGCTTGCCCCGTCATCATTGCAACGTAAGCCACAAGGCGGCTCGAAATAGCAATTCGCCGCTCTGGCGTGCACCAACCAGCCTGCACCCGGACGGCATCTGGGTTCCAGCTCTCATCCCCTTGAATCACCACCACGCGCCGGCCTAAATGAGGTGCCGGCTTGAGGATGGCCGCGGTCGTCCAATCTGCCGCCAGCGTCACGTCTGCAGGAGGCAGATAAGCGCCGTCAAGCGCGGGAATCCGGTTCAGGGGTACGTGCAGCTCGAACCAACTGAGCGGGCTCCTACCAGGCAACGTGTGAAGCCACTCCCGTAGCCCCATCCGTATGCGCATCGATGGCGGCACTGTGGTCGCGCTCGAAAGGCGCGGAGCAACCACTGTCACAGCATGTCCACGGGCCTGGAGGGACTCAGCATAGTGCAGCATCGCCTTGATGCCACCAGTTAGAAAGAGGAAGGGAACCAGGATGCTGATGCGCATGGGGAGAAATAATAAGGCACATGCGGGAAAGAGTAAATCGAAGTCCAGCCGGGAGTTCCTGACAATGGCATTGGGCATTGTCGATTCTTCGTTGCCAGATGATGGCCGGGGCGGGCACGGTCGCGGAAAAGGTTGTCTCGGCAACGACAGCAACACACCACAGGGCGCAAATCTGACGCACCCCGCCCTGCCTCCCTCAGCGTTGGCTCACGAGAAGACGCAAGTAGCGCAGATCAGCGGTGGTCAGCGCGCCAAGCAGAAGCAGAGCAATAGCGTAGACCGCAGCGAAGAGAAGGGCCACAGGCAGAAGTGCACCGATGAGGGCGAGCCGCCCGACGTCGAGAGTAGGAAGAGGAAGTAAGTGCGTACTGAGTACCGTCGCGGCGAGCGCGACCGACGCTGCGAGGAGCGGTGGGCCATAGACGTGCACGAGAAAGGGGTGCAGAGGGAGTGCTATCTGGCGGTGGAAAAATACCAAAAAGAAAACAGTCGCAACGAGAGAAGCTATCCCGAATGCAGCGAGTGGACCGACGAAGCCCCAGAGGCGAACCCACCACAGACCGAACACCACAGTCAAAACGGCTGTGAGTGCAGCGTACTGGCTCTCCAGGCGTGGATTTTTGAGACCTCGAGCGATGCTCGTAGCCACCCCAGTGACAACATTGACGAAGAGAGCGAAAAGCAGCCAGCGAGCAGCCAGGATCACCTGGGGGAGCAGTGCCCCGGCCTCGTCGGCCAGCCAGGCCGTAATGAGTCCGGGTCCAGCCCAAATGGCAAAAACTCCAAGAGGAATGGTTGCCAGCGCCAGATAGCGCGAGCCCTCTTCGTAGAGGCGGCGGACCGCGCTGGCATCGGCCTGTTCGTGCAACTCGGCGACGGCAGGTGCAATCGCGGGAAGAAGCATCAATGGGAGCGAGACCAGGGTGAGAGCAACCCGGTAGCCCAACTCATAGGCAGCCACAGCGCTCACGAGCAGTGTGGCCCCAAGCAAGACTTTACCGGCCTGGTGGGTTACCACGGCCGCAAGCTGAATAAACTGGACCCGCAATCCGTAAGCGAGCAACGAACGCAGACGATCTGGGCGCCAGGCCACGAGCAAAGGCCCCGGTAGACTGCGACGGATGACCGCCGTACAGCCGAGGAAAGTGAGAAGATTGGTCGCAACGTTGATCCACACGAGCACGATCATTCCGTGGCCCCGGCTCAACGCCCAAATAATGGCACCGATCTGGACAAGGGAAACAAGCCAGAGGATGCCGTTGAGATGCCCCAGCCGCTGGAGTCCGACCAATACCGACTGGGTGAGGGCCGCAATATTCGCGACGGCGAAGAGGAGCACTGCCAATTGCAAGGTGACGCGCGCCTCGGCCAGGAGGTCAGCCGGGATAGCGACTGTCGCGAGCAGCCAACCGGTACCGGCAAGTAGCCCCAGCGCGGCCAGGAGGGTAAGCATCAGGTTGGCCGCCAGCGCAGTCCCGAGCCACTCGCCGAGCGCAATACGATCATCCCGAGCCACTGCCTCAGCTATGTGCGGCACCAGCGCCGCACCGATGCCGAGATCGATGAAGCCAGCACCGGCCAGCACGGTCAACACCAGCGCCCAGACCCCAAAACGCTCTGTACCCAGTCGCGAAACAATATAGGGAGTGAGCAGAAAGCCCACTCCCAACATCCAGAAACGACCGATTGTATTGAAAATCGCATTGCGGATGAGTTTGCGCACAACCGCAGGCACGGCGGCAACCATCAACACTTCTCAATCTGGCCGGCGCGACTGCCTCGCGCGGCGATGGGCTGAAACGTCTCAACAATGTTCGAGTGGTATCAGGCGTTCATTGAAGAGCACAGGGAACCTCACGCAGAGCCGAAAGTGCCAGTCAAGACCATTGGGTCCGCATAGACGCTGCCGTTCTGTTGTCGTTGCGCGCTTTACAGCCTGGTGCAAGCGAAATCCGAAGCGCATAGAACAGCTCCAGGCAGTATCGGGCGCGAGACGTCGAACAGACAATTTGGAGATCAGGCGAACGTCGGGTTGGCGTGGGAACGCCCGATCGTCATATCAGGGCAAAGGCGTTGGGAGTACCTGACAGTGAGCGCGCCAATCCTTCGCACTGATCAACAAGTCTTCCACCTCGATCTCGCCGTTTCCGTTGAGATCGAAGTCGCGGTTATACCCGGGCTCACCTGTCCGGCTCCCCCAGGCCTGAGCGACGCGCATAACATCATCCACCGAAATCCTCAGATCTACGTCGAAGTCTGCACCACAGGCTGCAACACTACGCACGTAGACCGGGTCGATCGTCAGCGAAATCCCGATGTTGCCGACGCTGCCGTCCAAGTCAGACAAGTCGCCATCGCTGATAGTATGGGTAACACCGTATTTATCGCTTACGTACAGCCGGGGACCACGGAGACTGATCGTCTTTGCAGCACTCGTGGCCCATGCCAGGAGAGTGCCACCACCATCTGCCTCGGTGAAAACATAACCCTCCGTGCCAGCCACGTTGAGCGTGCTGGCGTAGTTTGCACCACGCAACCGCGAGGCCATGTAACTGTAGCTCCTATAGCCTGCTACCGGCTGATCGAATTCATCGATAAGACCAAAGTGTTGTTCGACCAAACCAGAGGACGTGTTATACGTCTGAACGTAGTTCTCGAAAAGAAACCAGCTGCCAGCGAGCATGTTGATCCCGTAGGCAGGGGCACTCATCAAGTGGGCAAATGCCTTCACGACGAACCTGGCATGCTCCTCGCGAGTTTTGGCTGCATCTTCAGTATTCTTCCAGTAGGGTGTCCCAATTTCGGTGAGGACGATCGGTTTGTTGCGATCCTCCGAAGGCATCAGTTCCAAGATTTTTCTCGCCTTACCGATAGGGTTCGGAGGTGAGTAGCGTGACTTGAAGGCATCGTAGTAGTGATAATTGAGGACGTCGATGTACTGTGCGCCTCCGGCTGCTACAATATCGGGCAAGAAGTTCAAATCAAAACAGGGCGAGGGGTCACAGCCAGCCCACGTCTCATAGGCCAGTCCCCCCAGCACAACCTTGCCTTGAGGATCGGCGGCATGGACGGCACGATAGGCGCGCTTGAGCATCTCTGCATACTCGGCGCCATGCCCTCCCCAACCCCCACGCGAGCCATCGGCCTTTACGGCCCAATCGTCGGGTTCAACAAAGAAGGCATAATAGTGAATATTCCATGGAGGACGGCTGTAGCGGCTCGCAAGCGCACCTACGAACTCCTCAAAATCACCAAGATTTTCAGGATTGATTACGGTCCGGTAGGCGGGCGCCGCCCACCCTGGGTTTCCCTGAATTTCGAGTAAAGGTTGGAGACCGGTGTTGACCAACTCAGTCAGGCGCTCGTCGGTCCTCGTCCAGTCGTAGAGATCCACTGGCACATTCTTTGGCTCGATCGCACTCCACCGAACGTAGAGCATGCTCCACGTTGCTCCAAGCGATTTCAACTGTTCCTCCCGCAACAGGCTGGTATCCGGGAGATGCGATACTTGTACGCCAAAAACAGATGCTGGAGTAGCACTCAGACCAGTTGCAGGAGCGGTCTGCTCTGGGGGAGCCGCTTGTTGATCGTGTTCAGGACCATCCGCCAACACCGTGGTTGGCAGGAGCAGGACGACGCAGAGGAAAAGAGCAAGCGTTGTCCGAATGGGCCGCAACATGGGCGCAACCTCCTATTAAAGTGGCCGGCTTGGGGCTGAACGGTCACTATGGTCATCTGGCAGAGCAACATCCCGGTTACTCTACAATGCGAAGGACTCAGTCCAATACCTGGTTCAAGCTTGGAGCGGTTCACTGTGAGCTTTTAGGAGAACCGCTCCCACGAATGGCGAACCTCGATGCCGCGGGTGGCACCTCCGGGAGCCTCGGGAAGCACGGAGCCCAAGGAGTTCACTACTCGCGGCGCGCGTCACTTCACCCCGGTTTCAGCTGAGGCACCGCTTCGGCTTTTCGAGTATTCGGCTCACAGAAAGGTGAGGGTAACGGCCAGAGCTATCAACAGAGAGTCTACGCTATCATACCGCAATCACGTCTGAGACGCTATCGTCAGTCGCCTTGCTGTCCATCATTAAACCCTATGAAGTAACCACGAGCACCCGCCCCTTTTTAAGACGGTCGTATGGCACCACGGTTACTGGCAATCCGTGGGTTTGTCGAGAGAGGGAAGCGGCCAGACAGGGCGGCGTAATGGTCAAGGAGCGACGCACCAGTTTCCTTCGGGCAGGCGCCGGACTTGGTGTCAAGCGGCCTGCTGCCGTCCCGAAGACCGCAACGAAAGTGCCTCACCCCTCGGCCGCCCGACTTTGGAGCAGCCCTGGAGGAGCGCAAAACCGCCTGGTTTGGCGATACCACGATAGGAATAATGTTGCCAGCCTCGTAAATCGCAAGGCCGCATCACCCACCCCCGTGCTCATTTCGTGATCGATCATCCCCGCTTTCACTGAACCTTGGTGAGACAAGAGACATACCACCCGCTGCTCGTCTCTCCTATTGTCTCCATGGTCCAAGGAAGCATCTATCCATGAAAGAAAGGCAGGGCATAGCGAAACAGCACCATCCCATCGAAGAGGAACCACCCCATTCCCCAGAGTATTATCGAAAAACGTGGGGAGAGTGATGGGAACCATCCACGGAAACCAGCTGCTAGAATTGTTGTAAGTGGGACAAAGACCGGGTACAGATAGCGCCCTTGTGGAACGCTGCCCGGTCTGCCGGCCCAAATATCATACCAGATAAACGCACCGACAACTTGGGCCGCCGCAAGCCCGATCGCAGTAAAGAACAGGAGAAACATCAGAGAAACATATGTTGGATGCGGGCTCAAGAACCACCGGCCCATCCCGACTAAGAGCAACAGAATGACGACTTGAATAGTCTTGTACCAAGAATCGTCTAGGGATTGTACCAACCAGCCGAACTGGCCCCAGAAACTACGAAATGTCAGGTTGAAATATCGGTAAAGGTCGTTTCGGTGCAAAGCGTCCATGATAGCCTGAAGGGGCGCTGCTTTGCCAAATCCGACGTATCCCCATATTCGCGCCTCGACCGTGGCACCAAGTGGACTACGAAGCAGGAGCGCGACGCCAAGGGCTCCGATCAGAAGGGAAAATGCTATCAGCCAGTAGGCTTTCACCGACTTGCGAATGGCCGCTAGCAGAAGCCCGAAAGCGACCACCGGCACGAGAAAGGCGACAGTACGCTTCGTATAAAAGGCGGTTCCCAGGACAAGCAGCAACCCCACCGTTGTCTGCCATCGCACGCCGGATTTGAGAGTGATAGCAAGAAAGAGGAATCCAACCGTAGCGGTGAGCTCGGCCAGTGCATCGTTGTTGACAGTCCCAGCAAGATAGGCGTGCATGGGATGCAACGCCATGAACAGCGGGACGGCCCACTGGAGGAAGAGGTCTGCAGGGAAAAGCACCCTCATCGTCAGAAAACTGATCCCTACCGCTACCGCAATCAGCGCCGCCGAAAAAAGGCGCATTACCTGCAGCTTGTCTTCGAGTGTTTTGGGCTGTACCAGACCAATGACAGACGCCTGGAGCGCATAGTAGAGAGGAGGCTGGTAGAAAAGCCCGCCCGATGGCGGGGCCGCGGGGTTCGCCCACGGAATGTAATCCCAGAAACGGTGCGCCTTCCGTGACTGGAGAATCTCGTCGAAGATTGGTCGATGCCGCTTGACGTGCCCCCATAGGGTGCCAGTCTGCAGCCGCGTGAGGACGACCTCAACATGCTCGGGCTCATCTGGTGCTTGCCAGGGAACGGTGATCCAGCTCCAGGCAGCAAAATGAACAAAGGCCAGCACGACCAAGACGAACAGCCCCGATGAGGTGCTAAGACTTGGCACCAAACGAATGGCGTGACTATCGTCGTGGTTCGATACGATTGGGTCCTGAACGGATTGCGAGCGAGCAGCCAATGTTGACTTTACCTTGTCTTAAGGAAACAGTATGGACGTCCGGTGGTCCGAGCCGCTGGCCCTGTCCGCCAGGTCAGCCCCTCTTCCGATTGTCAGGCCAACGGATAAAGCGTCGCCACCTTGACTCGCTTCTTCGCCGTTACCAGGTTGAGAGCCGTTACAAGAGCGACGGCAGCGAAGATGAATAACAAACTTTCGACCTCCCAGCGGTACCGGGTCTGGATGTTGGACAGAACGTGAACCGCAATTTGAAGCAAAAGGACACTGTAGAGAGGGAAAAACAGACGCCATCTTTTCAAGGCGACCATCATTCCTGGTATTGCGAGGAGCAACAAGGCGCCGTAGACCCAGCGATAGACTTCGGTCCAGGTGGTCTTGTCGTAAGCGGAACCAATGTTAGGTCGGAACCAGACAAATCCGATCGCCTTCTGCTTCAACAACGCGAACCAGGCCCGCGGATTCTCACGGGCGAAATCAAGACTGGCGCGAAAGAGACGGCGGTCCAGTTCGACCTCTGAGAGTTCACTCAGGTGCGCCTGGACCTCCGGTGGGAGCGGGTACAATCGCATCCGCATGATGGGCGGCGCGTTGGGCGGCGGCGTCTGGCCGAGGTAACGGTATGCGGCTTCAGTGTAAACCTCCTGCCCGCTGCCAGTACTAAAAGAATTGTTGCCATTCCAAAAGGTGATTCCACCGTTGGTGGAAACCAGGAACAGTTCGCCGTGAATGCGATAGTTACGAACCGTCCAGGGGAGAAGTACTAATACGGTTGCCGCACCAGCAAGAAGACTGAGCCCAGCTACTCTTCGCCAAGGAAACCCCTCCAGATAAAGAGCGACGCCCGCTGGCAAGAGTAAAGCGACGAGAAAGGGTTTAGCGAGCGCCGCCAACCCAATCGTACCCCCCAATACCAATGCTCGCACGAGAGAAGGTTGGCGCTGAAGCCGAATCATATTGACTGTCAGCAACAATATGAGGGTTGAGTGTAGGAGCGTTGTGTTTGGCGTCGTGACAAGCGCAACGTAGACAGGGTAGAACGCGCCTGCCGCCGCCGCGAAGAGTCCGACGAGGTGACGCTCGGAGAGGGAGTAACCGATCCCAAAGAGAAGAATGATGTTAGTGACTGTAAAACCAATTTGGATCAATGCAAAACCATGGCGGGGATCAGGAAACAACATCAGACAAAGAACAACAAGACCTGGGAAGAGGGGGGGAACAAACGACTGAAGCGGTGCATTGGCCCGTTCACCATAGAAGTCATAAGTGAATCCGCGCCCCTCGGCAACATTCCTCCCAACAACTCCGTGTTCTGTCCAACCTGTCAGTGAGCCCGTCTCCGTGTGCTTTGCGGCTACAAGCCGTATCAAAAAACCGGCGGTGAGCAGGAGTAGAAGCAGAACGATAGCAGCCGAACGACCGATATCGAACGGCCCTCCTTCTCTCGGTATCAGTCGACTGCTCTCGTACAGCATTCCAGACCCCCACAGTGCTAATTGGCGAGTCCCCAATCCACGATAGCACTCCTCTGGCCGTCGTCTCGTTCTTCGCTAGCGCACGAGGCGCACGATAACCGGTTCACCAGCCACGGCGATGCGCACACGCCTATTGGCCTGGTGATCCTCGTCGCCCGCTTGGCCGTCTACCACGTCACGGACCTTTCCGTATATTGAGATGACTTGAACCCGCGGAGATGAGAGATCGTAGGCAGCAGTCCGCTCGTCCTCGGTCCAGAGAATCAGGCGTTGGTTGCCGCTTGCCATGGTGTATCGATAGCCTGCAACGCGATTGGTCGCAATCAGTTCGACACCTACCGGACGTTCCGGCACCTCTGTAGTGAGAGTTTTCAGCGCCCAGTAGGCCGGCAACGGTGCCCCGTTGCTGTCGAGAAGGCCAAACTTGCGGACGCCCTGCGAGTAGGTCTCGAATGAGAACCAGGTACAGGCTGGCATAGCTAAGCCGTAGGCGGAGGCTCCCATGATGTGAGCGAAGCCCTGAACCACAAAGCGAGCCTGGCGCTCGCGCGTGATTGCCACATCCTCATCCTGGCGCCAGTAGGGTGTGCCCATCTCAGTGCAGACAAAAGGCTTGTTGCGCTGGTCGACCGGCAGTTTGTCGCGCAGGGCTAGCGCTTTGCCAACTGGCTGGTGCGGCGTCCATCGTGTCTTAAAAGCCTCATAGTAGTGAAAGTTCATGATGTCGATAAAAGGGGCACCACCAGCCTGGACAACATCATCTAAGAAGTTGAGGTCAAAGCAGGGCGAGGGATCGCAGCCTGCCCAGGTTTCGTTGGCCAGCCCGCCCAAGATGACCTTGCCAGCCAAATCAGCGCCATGAATGGCCCGGTAGGCACGCTCGAGCATTTTAGCATACTCGGCGCCATAGCCTCCCCAGGCGCCGCGCTCACCATTCGGTTTGTAGGCCCAATCGTCCGGCTCGATGTAGAACTGGTAGTGATGCAGGTTGTAGGGCGGCCGGCTGTAGCGGCGCGCCACGGCGCCGATGAATTGCTCGAACTCATCCAAACCGGTCCGATCAATCGGTCCGCGCCGTGAACTCGCCGCCCACGAGGGGTTGCGGTCAACATTGACAATCACCTGGAAGCCCCGCGCCGAGAGGTCCGCCAAGACGCCGTCGTATGCCTGCCAGTCGAAGTTTTCTGGAGAAGTGTTCTGCGGCTCTAATCGTTTCCAGCTTAAGTAGATGTGAACCCATCGTATCCCAGCCGCGTACGCTTGCGAACGACTTCCACGGACCCCCTCTTCAGGGGGCATCTGGACGCCAACCGGTGTCTGGGGCCAGGACCGAGTCGGGTCGTAAGCAACAACGATTGGCAAGGCGATCTTCGTTCTACTGGCCCCGTTGCCATTCAATGCACGATGACGCTGCACCGCGAAGATTGCAACGAGGATAAGAATAGCGATAACATAGATGAGCATCCGCCCTCGACGCATGGGAGAAACCCCTCCAAACAGGCGGTTGCGTCCCTTGCTCGCGATGTAGTGGCCTTGATGGAAGGTACACAACTGGTAAGATGTTGCGTGCTCGCGATCAACAGTGCCTTATCCAGGCTCGATTCATCTGCTCACTCCAGGCACTGATACTGTAACACGATTCGAGAAGCCTTTGAATAGTGCCATAGCCCTGGCACAATCGGGTGACACAACCATTGAGAGTTGCTTCCGGGATTCGCGGTGAAGGATGTACCCGTCGCCCGCGTGAGCGAATTAAGTTCTGTTCCCAGTCTGGCAATTGTCTTCACCTACCGGATGCTCAGGGCAAGATACGAATAAAGACAGGGGCTCCGCCGATTAAGGTTCGCACAGCTCCGTTCACCCGACCATCTTCGTCACCCACCTGACCATCAAACACCTCTCGCTCCTCTCCGTACATCGAGACGACTCGGACATGCGTTGCCGGCACATCATATGTTGTTCTGCCCGGATTCTCTGTCCAAAGAATCAGAAGATAATCCTCGTTCGGCAAAACATATTCATACCCGTCCCGGCCTGTTCGACTATCATCAAGGCGCACAACGCGAACCGGGCGCTTGGGCAGTTCCTGACTGAATGTTCGCAATGCGTAATATGAGGGCAATGGCGTACCCGTCTCATCAAGCAAGCCAAACCTGTCCATCGTACGTGGATTCATATAGCTTTCGAACGAGAACCAGGTACAGGCGGGCATGTCTAAGCCATAGACGCGAGCCCCCTCGATATGTGCAAATGCTTTGACCAGGAAGCGCGCTTGAAACTCACGAGTCTCAGCCGAGTCCCCGTCGGGTTTCCAGTAGACCTCACCGATCTCCGTACAGATGATCGGCTTACTCCGATCTTCCAGAGGCAACAACTCGTGAATTCTCAAGGCTTTTCCGATCACGTTTGCCGGTTGGTAACGCGGTGCGAAGGCGTTGTAGTAGTGAAAATTGAGAATGTCGATAAAAGGGCCACCCCCAGCAGCAATCACATCGGGCAAGAAGTTGAGGTCAAAGCAGGGCGAGGGCTCACAGCCTTGCCAGGTCTCGTAGGCCAGCCCGCCCAGGATGACCTTACCGGCCGGGTCCACTGCATGGATGGCCCGGTGAGCGCGGGCGAGCATCTGGGCGTACTCCGCGCCGTGTCCTCCCCAAGCACCGCGCTCCCCACTTGGTTTGGATGCCCAATCGTCAGGTTCCGTGTAAAACTCGTAGTGGTGCAGGTTATAGGGTGGCTGGTGGTAGCGCTGGGCTACCGCACCAATAAATTGTTCAAACTCATCCAGACCGGTCCGATCAATCGGTCCACGCCGCGAACTCGCCGCCCACGACGGATTGTTGTCAATATTGACAATCACCTGGAAGCCCCGCGCCGAAAGGTCCGCTAAAACGCTATCATAGGCCTGCCAGGCGAAGTTTTCTGGAGAGCTGTTCTTCGGCTCCAATCGCTTCCAACTCAAGTAGATATGGACCCATCTTATACCGGCAGCATAGGCGAGAGAGAGTTGGTCGGGCGTAGTATCACTGCCGCGAATTTGTGCCCCAACCGTCGTATCGAGAGAAGACGTCAATGCAGTCGGCGTCGGTTCGGGCGGCAGTGGGGTGGCGGTTGGAGAGGAAGTCGGGGTGGCCGTGAAAAATGCCGTGGCTGTCTCACCGGGTGTTGCGGTACGACCAGAAGTCGCCACCGAAGAGACGGTTGCGATCCGAGTTTCACTGGGCCGTGGAGAGGCGGTTGCTGGTGTCCTCGTCGTCGTAGCGCTCCCCTTCCCGATCGGGGTTGTCGTCAGGGTCACAGTCGGCAAGGGACCGGGCGTAGGCTGCCCAGGTCTTCCCCACTTCTGTGCAACGAGTGGGAAAAAGCCAGCGAGCCGATCGAGTCCGCGGTCGTTCTGCGCCGCGAAAGCAACAGCGCTGGTCAAGATGAGAACAACAAGCAGCGCGATATGTCGGTGGTGCACAGCATCCTCGGGCTCGAAGTATTATCCATTCACCAATAACCGAAAAGCGCGGCCTCATGACGGGGAAGCCACGCACAGCTATACTCGTATTCGGGTCAAGTGCGGCTGAAGGTTGCGATTACCTAACTAACCACTAAGCGAGCATTCCCAGATTCGGGGCGTTGCCACACGGCGACTTCACATCGTGAAAGCCCTGCAAGTAGCACCAGGATGTTTTTCTTGAGCACGCTTGTCAGGAAAAGGGCAGAAGCCAATGATATCCCAAACGAAAGAAGCCCATAATCATAACAGAGAACGCTCAAGGTGCCGAACACTACGTCGCAGCCCAGACCAATACAAGGGTTAACACAACTGCGCGGCCAAATCTAGCTTTTCGACAGATCTCATGCCCTGGTACGCTAGCAGCAACCCGAAACTTATCAACCGCAAACAATCGAAGGCTGTCGCTATACTGGCAGAAGAGGGTTTGTTGATATAAACAGGCCATTTCCGCGTCCGCGCAATGGCAAGAAGGCCGCGAGTGCCTATCGCTCCTGACGCCGTACCTCGTCTAACAGACCCACCAGAAGACCAAAGCCACCGGCGGCAGCGCGCACAAATAACATTGGCACAACCCACAAAGCCACCCGCCTCCCCCGCCGTTGCCAGGCGAACTTGATAAGCCGTAGGGACGTCACGAGAAAGCCACCCAGCGTAAGCAGAAAACCGCGACGAGCGCGTCGGCTAAATGGGAAAAAAGGCAGGAATGCCAACAGCAGATAAAATAAAAGAACTTGAACCTTTTGTGTCTGCGGAGTGAAGGTATCGTTGATGATGCGCTGGGGAAAACGCCTATGAATCTGAATGCGCCAGTACGCATACCGGAACTTTCGGCGGAAGTACTCTGAGACGTGTTCAGGGTGGACGTGGTAGACACGTGCGGCGGGCACGTAGATCATGCGGTAGCCGTGCTCGATCATCCGAAACGAGAGCTCGGCGTCTTCGTCCGTCGGTAGGGAGGTGTTAAAGAGACCTACGGCCAACAGGGCATCGCGGCGAAAGGCGGCCGTGACGGAGGGCACGAAGGCAATCTCACGCAGCCGCGCCTGGAGAGCGTCTTTTTCCTCGCGCTCCACCTGTGTAAAGAGCGCCACACCACTCCATTGCCTCGTATCGAGCGATCCGCGCGCCGCTGCGACGGTTGGATCGAACATGGCACAGGTGAGGTGTGCAACCCAGTCCCGCACTGGCACACAATCAGCATCCACGAAGAGAACCAGGTCGCCTCGGGCTGCCCTTACGCCGGTATTCTTGGCAGCGGACGATCCCTGATTGGGCTGATCAATCACGATCGCGCCGCGCTCGCGCGCAAGTTGGCCAGTGGCATCGGTCGAGCCGTCGTTGACAACAATCACCTCGTACTGATCACGCGGCACCGTTTGATCGTTGAGCGCATCAAGGCAGGCGGGGAGGGTGCGGGCAGCATTGTAGGCTGGGATCACTACAGAGATCAAAGGACTTTCCTCGGCGGGATGGGTGGCGACAGTTTGTTCTCAACAGTTCTCGAATGTTCCCGACTCGCTGGACGCGTCCTGGCGCCCAATCAGCATTCCTCCCTCATCCCACACGAGCAGGTTGCCACGCCCGCCGCAGCCCTTGACCAACCAGGAATGCCGTCACGCCGTTGAAGAGCGGGGGACCAAAGACGATCCCGTAGAGAAGCACGCCGTAGCTGAAGGCCGTGGATGTGGGAACCCCGTAGAGGCCGAGGGCAAAGAGACAGAGGGCCTGAAAAACACCGACCTTCCCTGGCGCCGATGGTAATGCCACTCCCACCTGCAACGTAACCAGCACTACGAACGCAGCGGTCCAGGGGAGTTCCAGGTGCATCGCTCGCATGGCGAGCCAGTTGACGCCGGCGCCCAATCCCCAGACAAGCCAGGTCCAGGCAAGCACCAAGAGAGTATCACCGCCTCGCCTCAGCACATCCAGGCTGCTGAGCACGTGCGCAATCTGGACCCTGAGCCAGCGAGTGGCGGTACTGTCCTTGATACCAAGCACGCGGGTCACAAGCGCATCGAGCTGCTCTTTGAAGCGTGCCGAGAGTAGACCCAGAAGCAGTATCAGGGTAGCACTAAGGCTCAACACCACGAGCGAAGCTCGCACCGTCGGCGGCAGGGGAAGAAGTGGGCCTACAATCAGGCTGAAACTTACCAGCCCCACGATTTCAAGCAATTTCTCAACTGCCACTGTTCCGGCAATGAGACCGGCCGGGTGGCCGGTGCTGCGACCAACAAGGTAGAGCCGGGCCACTTCTCCAAAGCGACCAGGGGCGGCGATGTTCACCATATGTCCCACCAGGACCGCCTCGAGCAGCGACAGATAGCGGGCGCGGCGGGGGCGGAAGAGAATCTGCCAGCGATAGGCGCGCATCGCCGGCGCCAGGGCAACCAGGGCCGTGGCCAGCAGCACGCTCCACCAGTCGAGCCCTCTCGCCGTTGCTCGCAGATCGGCTAGCGAGACCTCACGCAGTCCCAGCCAGAGGCAGAGGGCACTCAGGGTCAGCCCAAGAAGGAGGCGAATAGCCGAGGCCAAACGCGGCGAGGCGGGCACCGCAAGCACTGGCACCTTCATCGCGGCACTTGCTCTCGCTCTACCCCCGCCAGCAGAGCTGTGGCGCCGATCAGACCAAAGAGGTACCAGCCAACGATCGCGGGCTGCCCTCCCCACATGGCACTTTCTACCAAACCGTGTACTCCGATCACCACCAGACAGACCAGCAACCCCTGGGCAAGCACGGCCGGTCCTGTCGCGCCCCCTCTCCTGAAGCGCCGGGCTGCTGCCATGGCAAGCAATGCAGCGACCACAAAGAGGGCCACGAAGGCCACCAAACCACCTACACCTAAATCAACGCCAGCTTGCAAAAAAATGTTATGCGCGTGCGTTGGCGGCTGGTCTGAGACATGCAGAAAAAAGGGATAGAGCAGTGGCGCTACGATCCGGAAGGTGCCGATCCCGATGCCAGTGAAAGAGAAATCCTGCAGCATGTAGATTGCTCGGTTCCAGATTTCGACTCGTTGTGCGAACCCCTCCACACCGGTGAGATCGGGAGTATCGCCAATACCACCCAGGAAGGCCGCCAGGCGGCCGGTGGTCAGTAGTACGGCGAGAAGGAGAGCACCACTCGGGATGATGATCCATGCGAGCCGCCGCCATCGCATAGCAACAAGCAGCCCGAGCCCTGCCACCAGGGCCAACACGGCGCCACGCGAGGTCATCACAACGACGACAATGGTGAGGAACAGAGTGAGTGTGAGGAGAAAGAGATGGACCAACCAGCCCATGAAGCGAGCTCGGCGGGTCCTGTCTCTAGTCTCCCCTCCGCCACGCAACCAATTCCCCTGGCCCCACATCAGCAAGGCAAGCGGCAACGGCCAGACCGCTGCCATGACGCTGGCAAGCAAGTTAGGATTGAAGAGTTGGGGTAAAGAGGAGATATCCCCAAGACTGATGACATAGGGCAGTATTGGCCCGAGTCGCTGACCTTTCTTTACGCTCAAGTCCATAATAAAAGGGGCAAACAGGCCCAGCCCTAGTGTGCCGAGGAATAGAAGCCAGACCAAAGTTCGGAGACGCGCGGGTGTGCGAGCCCAGTTAACGATCGCGAGGCTCAGGGCCACCTGGCCCACCAACTGAGCCACGCGCACTCGCGAAAGGTCGTGATCAACCGAGGCCCACCAAGAGAGCGGTACCAGCAGCAGCAGAATCGCCATCGGCAAAAAGAGCCCGCCGAGGCGCGTCGGACGCCCGAGTGCCAGCCAACGCACGATCGAGACCAATCCGAGCGCCCCAATCGACCACCAAACAACCGGCGCTGGCACATACTCCGCCAGTACCAGAGGTGCAACAAGCGGTACAACCAACCAAAACTCGACTTCACTCAGCGCGACAGCGTAACGACGCCAGGCTGGTAGCTGGGGGTTGACCTGCGAAGAGGGAGAAGCGATGGCCGGCAGCATAGTTGTTTCCCATTGAAGTGGGCGTCAGTAGCGATCTGGAAAAGCCGCCTGACTTCAGATACACACAGCGCGGAGAGAGCCTCCTGCAATCTGCCACAAAGAGACCGCGAGCGACATCTCAAGTATCTATTCGCCTCCAGATCAAATCAGGGGACCCGACAACCGGAGCGTACATTGGCTGGACGATGGTAGCTGTCCTCGGCCACACGAGCGGTTCCATTCTCTAAGTCGCCGACAACACCGCAATCGCTGCAAGAGCGGTAGACAGGCATCTTCAAGCGCTGCCAGGGAGCCGTCAGCACTTGTATGCGTCGATTCTGAGTCTGTGGTCGGCAAGTAGTAGATTCATATTCACAGTTTGAGAGCCTCACTCGCCTGTCTCGCGCCGGTCGAGGACGGTCCGGTAGATCTCTAACGTCTTCAACGCGCAGTATCGCCAGGTGAACTGTCGCGCCCGGCGGCGACCCGCTGCTCCAAGACACTCGCGCAAATGGCGGTCCCGCAACACCTGCTCAAGAATGGCCTGTAGGGCAGCCACATCGGCCGTATCTGTGAGGAGCGCGGCATCGCCGACCACCTCAGGGATCGCCGAGTTGGCCCCGGCGACAACCGGTGTACCACAGGCCATCGCTTCCAGAAGCGGCAGCCCGAACCCTTCGAAGAGGCTAGGGTACACGAAAAGGTCGGCGGCATTGTAGAGCAATGGCAGGTCGGTTACAGGAACATAGCCAGTAAAGCGAATCTCGTCCATCAGGTTAACCTCGCGCGCGGCCTGCACCGTCTCACCGGCACCCCAGCTTTCCTGACCAGCTATAACCAAGCCAGCGTCGATTGTTCCCGCCTGTCGGGCGCGACTCCAGGCCTCGACGAGCCGCCGGAGATTCTTGCGTGGCTGGATATTGCCGACAGCGAGGATGAAATGCTCAGGGAGGCGGTAGCGCGTCTGGACTGCTCGCACCAGGGATCTGTCCCTGAGCGGGCGGTACAGAGAAGAAACGCCGTAGGGTGTCACCGTAACCTTCGTGGGAGGCAGCCCATAGCGAGCAATCAAATCCTGTCGCGAGAATTCTGAACCAGTGAGCACGTGAGCGGCACGATGGGCAGCTCTGGGGATCAAGAGGCGCATCCACAACCGCTCATCCCAGCGAAAGGCCTCGGGAAAGTGTAGGAAGGCTAGGTCGTGGATCATCACGATCATCGGGCACGGGGCGGCGAGGGGGCCGACATATTGCACATGGAGCAGGTCGGCGCCATCGCGCTTGAGCTTGCGACCGAAACTGAGGAGCAACCGCGGGATGGGGTGGTACCCAAAGAAGCCGAGCGGGCGCGCCTGCATCCGTGGTCGTCTCGCCAGTACCGCGCCGGCTGGGGCGCGGTAGTAAAGCAGATAGCTCTCGTCCCCCGGCATCCACGCCAGCGCAGTCACGAGGTTCGCAATGTAGGTTTCGTTCCCTGTCAGTCGTGCCCCCACTGCATGGATATCGATAGCAATTCGCGCCAAGCCACTCCGTCTCCAGATTATCCCCGTGCCGATGAAGCCGCGGCCGAACAGTACAGCTGTGTCAGAGACTACATTTTTGATGGCGTCCTTCTCTTGAAGAGAGAGTCTAGACAAGGCCAGAACGCTGGATAACACCAATTCAGGCTGTGGTGAAGTCAGAAGCCGAGCCCATCTCGCGTTCCGTTTAGGGAAGTTGCACCCTTCTCGTGGAGCGGCCTGGGCAGCGGTGGCGACAACGAGCCCATCTCGCGTTCCGTTTAGGGAAGTTGCACCTTCGAAAGAGACGCCTCCTGCTCCAGCAGAAAGTAGAAGAGTCGCTCGTAGCGGTCGGTGATCGTATCCCAGGTGTAGTATCGTTGAACCCGGCGGCGAGCACGCTCACCATAGGCTGCTACCGTTTCCGACTCCCGAATCAAGCGGGCCAGCACCCGGTGGAGGGCCGCCGCCCCCTCGCGGCCATCATAGCTGAGCCCCGCATCCCCAATCGTCTCGAGATTCTCGGCCGTGTCGTTCACGATCACGCATTTGCCGAAGGCCATCGCCTCTAACAGTGCCGGATGGGTCCCACCAACCTCCGAACTCTCGACAAAACAGTAGGCGTTAGTGGAAAGCTCGCGGTAGCCCTCTCCGAAAAGGTAACCGGTGAAAATGACGTTCGAACCAGCCAGTGAGCGCAATTCAGCTTGATAGCGTTTGGCATAAGGGGCATCACCGACGATGACGCATTTCATATCGGTTTCGAGCCCCTGAAAGGCTTCAACCAAGTGATGCACACAATTCTCCGGGACAATCCGCCCAACAAAAAGAATATACTGCTCTCGCTCCAAACCGAATTGTTGGAGGAACTGCCCGGCTGGAAGTGGCTCGACATCAGACCCGTACGCGATGTAGACGGGATCAGCACCATAGGCATCGTGATAGAAAGATTGGACGACGAGCGAATCAGTGACAAGTGTGTAGGGCAGTCGGGTCGCGAGGCGCTCGGCAAACTGGATATAGCGTTTTGCAGGGCTGGGCCACTTCCTGCGGCGCCAATCCAGACCGTCCACGTTCAGCACCACCTGCTTCCCACCGAGCGCCGGCAACCAGGCGACTGGACTATTGCCGGCAGTAAACCCCAACACGATATCATACGGCTGCAGGAGAGCATGTCCAGCCGCGAGCAATGTGTGTACGATGGTATCAAGATACTTCTGGTGAACTGTCGGGAGAGTAATGAGGCGAATCCCCTGGTACCAGTCGCTAGAGTACTGTTTGTGGTGCTGACGACAGTAGACACTCACCCGATGGCCACGTGCCGCTAAGCGCGTCCCGAGTTGCTCAGCACACGTCTCCAAACCACTGTAGGAGGCAGGCACACCACGGATCCCAATGATCGCCACCCGCAAGGGGCGCTCGCGGCGCCGTGCTTGTAGAGACTGAATTCCGTTCGACGGGTCATCACAATGTGGAGTGACGATAGACTGTGGCGGAAAGAAGGTTCCCTCGTGCTCTGTCAAGACGTTTGCTACCTCGGAGAGACGCCTGCGTTAGATAACATCCCACACTCCGCCAGGATCGTCAATAGGCCCCTTTGCCACGCACGACGACGCCGACCGTGCGAAAGAGAATCTGAAGATCGAGCCACAAAGAGTAATTCTGGATGTAATAGAGATCCTCCTCGACGTGGAGATGGAGCGGTTTGTCGCTGCGACCATTGATCTGCCACCACCCGGTGAGTCCCTGTGGCACAGAGAGGCGTCGCCGCTGCCAGGGCTGATACTGAGCCACAAGCTCAGGCAACTCAGGGCGTGGACCGACAAGGCTCATGTCGCCGCGCAGGATATTGAAGAGTTGGGGCAGCTCATCCAGGCTCGTACGGCGCAGAACCCGACCCGCACGCGTGACACGGGGATCATTGCGACTCTTGTAGAAGCCATTGCAACTCTGCTTCTCCACGATTGCATGCGTCTTCGGGTCAGTCACCATCGTACGGAACTTGAGCATCTTGAACAGCCGTCCCCGTTCCCCCACGCGGTACTGGCTAAAGAGGACCGGGCGACCTGAATCAAGCCAAACCAGTACGCCGATCATTGCCATGGCAGGCAACGTCACAAGCAAAACCGGTAGGACGATGGCAACATCGAGCGTCCGCTTGACAAGTCGCTGAAGCGGACTGAGCACCGGCTCTTTCAGCCCCAGGAGCACGCGATCACCTAAAATTTCAACGCTGGAACGGATGAAGACGAACGGCAACAAATTGGGCACCAGCTTGATGGTCACTGGCTTCTCGTGCAGGTCGGCCACCAAATTCGTAATACGTTGGTGGGCATCGAAGGGCATCGCAATGATCACCTCATCGATGGCGTGTCTCCGAATGACGCAACTCGCATCGTCGAGCGCCCCAAGGATAGGCACTGGCAGTTCCCCATTCGGCGACGACCCATCACTGAGGAAGCCAACGACATCGAGACCAAGCCAGGAGCGCAACGAGAGATCGCGGGCCAATTCTTGAGCGAGTTCGCCCGCCCCGGCGATAAGGATGCGTTGACCGCGCACACGTGGCTGGTTGCGCGCCTTGAAGATCAACCGCAGCGTAATCCGCCCAAGCGGAAGTAAAACCATCGTGAAGAGCGCAAAGTAGACAATCAACAAGCGTGAGACGTCACGGGCGGCAAAGTATAGACCGCCCGCCAGCGCGAGGCTCGCCAGGATGAGCGCACCCAGCACCCGGGGCAACTCATCCATAATGCGAACAATACCGCTGAGATTATAGGCTCCAAACAGCGTCAAAACCAAGGGCCAGATCAGCAAGACCGCCGCGTAGACGATTGCATTGGCGCCTCCGTCCGGGAGCACCAGGTCGCGACCGTAGGGCAGGAAGAGGCGCGCCTGCGTGGCAAGCGGCAGGCAGATCAAGACCAGAAGAACGTCGCTCAGAAAGAGGCAGACCATGTAGATGCTGACGGGTTTGCGGCTCATCGTGGAACACAGCCTCCATCGGCGAACAGCAGCGATGATAGCACATTAAAGGAGCCGGCGCGAACCACCGCATAGAGAGATAAGTGTCAGTTGCAAGCGGGTGAACCGCTATTGATTCTCCCCGGGAGAAACGCTGTTGCATTGGTTCTGTTTTGAATAAACGCAGCAACACCTCTCGCTAACGCACGCCCCGGACGCAGGCACTGCACGCTCCGACCGGATGATGTTACAGACAGCTGGGATCAGGCTCAGCACGGTCTGATGAACTGAGAGATGGTTTGCCGAGGTGCGTCCGATTCTAATAGATCCTGCGGCTGCGGGAGTCCGCTCTCTCCATCCAGGCTACGCACCTACAGCACACAAATGTACGGTCCAGGCATGGCGACGGTTCGATACATCAGGCAGTAGTAGTAGGTAGGCTTGCAGAGGGTGCTAAAATAGCTCCAATAGCACAACCAATGCCTGGCATATCGATACGTCTACGACTGACCGTCAGGTGCTTGCCTGCCACGCGGCAAACGCACAAGAGACAATGAGCTTCCCATCAAAAACCAGAAGAGGAAGGCCACCTCACGTGATACCATCAGTGGAAGAAAGAAACCGGTCGCAGCAATAGCCACCACGAGAGCGCGACACGCCGCCAGAAGTCGGACAGCGAGCAGCGAGACAGCAGTGGCGATCGCTTGGTGAAGGTACCAATACTGGGCGACAAAGACAGACCATAGGATGATGACGCTCCACAGTCCGGCCTCGACAACCAAATTGAAATAGAAACCTTCGAAATGAACCCCAGTGCCATCCGCAAAGCGTTCATTGACGACACCAGTCGTTCCCAGTCCAACACCAAAGAGATGGTCAAGCATGTAAGGAAAACTCCTGCCTAGCGTCTCGAGATGATAGGCTGCGGAAATATCAGAGAATGAGATAGTACGTTGCAGGTAAAGAATTACCTCCGGCTTTGCCATGATGATGCCCAGTGAGCCGGCAGCCGCCGATGCAAACAACAACCGTTTTCGGCGCCACATCAACGCCACCACAGCAATACCTAATGCGATCCACGAGGTTCGCGAGTACGTGCTCACCACAGCCGCCAGCATCACCAATATCGCACCCCACAGCGGCCAGGACGGCAGCCGCCAGTGGAGACGGTCGTAAACCAGAAAAGCAAGCACTATCACGATAACGATTGTTAAATAGCCCCCCAATTCATTTGGCGAGGAGAAGGTACCTACGCCGCGCTGTGTGTACGAGTCTCCCCACGAAACAAAGAGTGTTCTGACATCACGGAATTGCGCCAGCCATGCCGCTCCCAAGAAGAAAACCTGATAAAGCGCGAAAAGAGCCGTGCCTATTCCCGAAATCAAAAGTACGCGAAGCAACCATTTCCATTCGAACTCGCTAAAGACGGTACATCGCCCAACGAAATAGAAAAGAAAGTAGACATAATTCTCTCGAAAGCCTAATAACCCGATCGTCAAAGAAGGCGCAGGGACAATATAGATGAATCCAACTCCAAGTAAAACAACAATCAGTTTATCAACCATATTTGGCTGAAAAGGCAAGCGACGCTTGTAAATGAGGTGGTAAGAGAAAACAAGAATCAACAGAGAAATAGCAATCAAGTCACGAACGGCGCGTAAGGGCGACGTGGTACCGTCGAGACCGAGCGCTCGCTCTGCAGCGAAGACGGAGAGGGGATAGAAAGGTAGAACAAGAAAGAAGACAAAGAGCAGTTGATGTTGAAAACAGACCAATGCAACAAGGCCCACTACCGCGGCTACCACTGCCAGCCCTGCTGCCAGCATGAGAGGCGAACCTAGTGCCACTGCGCTGCCGGCCAGAATCGCAGCCACTCCCAGTAACCCGTAAACGAACCGCAGCGGGGCAACCTCCTTGTGGAAGCGAATCCGGGAGAACATCCACATGATGTGTGACATAGGAACCCTTCTTATGAGATCGAACACGAAGCCTGAGGAGGTACCTCAGTGACGCGAGTTGTACGGCCAAGCAGAATGCGCCCAGCAAGCATGGCATAGTCGCAACCAGCGTACCAGGCACCTGCTGCCCTTGGATCCCGGCGTCGCAAATACACAAGACCGCTGATTCCTGCCCGCAGCGCTAGCCCCAGGAACATGACTAGACGGAATGGAATGATCTGCCAGCGCGGAGCAATACTCGCGAAAAAGTTGTCTAGCATTGTCAGTGGCATTTGGGCGATACGCACCGCCCGCTGTTGTTTCAAGCTACCACCTTGAAAATGGGTGATACTCAGCCCAGGGTGATGGATCACCCGCCAACCGTGCTGCCAGGCACGACGGCAGAGATCCACATCCTCGGCGTACATGAAATAAACTTCATCAAGCGGCCCGATCTGATCTATCATTTCGCGACGCGCCAACAGACAGCATCCAGAGACCCAACCCATCTCACGTGGTCTACTGCTGAGGGTAGGATCAGAAAGACCAGGCCGACCGAATAGGTCGCTGAGGAAGAAGTAGTGATTGATCGCCGCACCAAGGGAGAACTCGCTCCCTTTCGCCCAACGTTGAAGGTCCCCAGTCGGTGTAAACAGCTGCCCGCCAACAATTCCAACAGACGGATCACCGTCGACGAAATCGACCAGCTCTTGCACCGTTCCCCTCGTTACGATCGTATCAGCATTGAGAAAGAGCACATAACGCCCGCGGGCCAGAACAAGAGCCTGATTATTAGCGGCGGCAAACCCGCGATTCTCCTGATTGGTAAGTAATCGAATTGGGATGTCCAGCTGACGGATGATTTTCAGACTCTCATCGATGGAGGCGTTATCAACGATGAAAATTTCCCAAAGGATATCTCCGATATGTGCAACGAGAGTGGAAAGACAATCAGTCAAAAAACTTCCCGAGTTCCAGTTCACAATGATCACGCTGACATCCATTGTTGACTCCAGGCGAACGACCCTAGCAATAGCTGTCTACGATCCAATTTTATAGTATTGGCCACACCATTTGGCACCCGCAAATCGAAATTCACGACCCCAATATCAGCGACGTGTTCGACATCCATCACTCATCCCGACAGAATCTGCTCATAGATCTGAAAAGTCGATTGAGCCAGTTTTTCCCATGAGTATTGTTGTTCAACTTTTTCTCGCCCCCTAAACCCCATCTGTGCCGCTAAATCAGGACACATTAGCAATGTTATAATTTTATCTGCTATTTCATCAGGGTGCTGATCAACCAAAAAACCATCCTGACCATCAGAGATAACATCTCGAATCGCCGGAATGTCACCGCCTATTACGGGTTTCTCGAATGCCCATGCCTCTGTATAAACACCTCCAAAACTTTCTTGGCTGGAAGGGACACATAAAATATCACAAGCTGCCACAGCATCTGTCTTCTCTTGAAGATCCACACTTCCTATCTCAATGATTCTGTTGTCATTGTCACGCGTAAAAATCATTGATGAATATCGTGTCGGAGGGCCAACGAAAACGAACCGAGCATCGGGCACTTTTCTCCACACTCGATGCGTCGCATCAATGAGAGATTTTATTCCTTTATACTTATACTTCGTTCCGAGAAACAGAACCACGGGATCGAGCCCAAGATTATAACGGTCTCTGAATGCCTTACCATCTCCGTCAGCAGCCAACACAGGGCCATTACCCGTCACGAAGATGCGTTCCGGCGACACACCAAATTCGATCAGGAGTTCCTTCTCCGATCGCGTCAGAGCAATTACAGCGTCTGCTTCTTGATAGAGAGCTCGATAATAGCGATGAAACCAACCATTCCAACGTGGGTGGTGTACAGGCGTAAAGACAAACGGAATATCAAGGAGTCGTGCCAGCTTGAAGGAAGCAAAACTGAGCCCTTCCCTCCCTTGTCGCACGTTATGAATGATCTCCCAATCACGCCCCATGTGCTTGAGCTTCTCAAGCAAAACGTCTGAAATGCCAGCAATTGCAGCGCCCTGAAATAGCATATAACCTAAGACAAAGGGGAGAATTTTCATCTTCTCGACAGGAGACAGCCCCAATCGATAGACGTCAACCCCCTTGAAAGAATACTTCTTAGGCTCTCCGTAAGCCAGGACTGTAGTCCCCAAGAGCCAGTCATATCGCGATTCATCCCAGTGGGTCGCAACCTGCACCTGGTGATGCGCTTGCAGGCCTTTGACTGCAAGTTGATGGGTATACGCTTGTGTTCCGCCTACTGCTGGAGGGTAACTTGTAACTGTATACAGAACGTTCATTTGATACTAAACAGAGCGTATAGTGTCACGAACCTCAAGAGATGGTTATGACAACAAGGCACGGCACGCACTGCCATTGTGCCGAGATTGAAAGGAACGAGCGATTAGCCACCCAGGATTTTGATGAGTGGAGTATCGAACTCTCAGTTCATTCCCTAGAGATTTACCCATCAAAACGGCCGTGATGAGGCATTACGCATAGGCGTGTCTGAGAAAAGTGTTGGTACAGTAGGTGGAATTGTGGGAATTCCGCCATGGCCAGCCGAGGACCGGGCGGCATTCTAACACGCCGGTAAACGAGTGTCAAAGCCTTTTCTGCACAACCGGCTGCCACATTCCAGCAGCCTTAAATCTTAGTATGGTGTTGGCTGGGTAAGGTGCTGCGGTTGGGAGAGGCAACAATGGCGTCGAAGAGTTTTGCCAAACTCGCTGCGAGGGTGCGGCGGTCATAGCGGTGGGCCGACTCGATAGCAGCTCCCTGCCAGGGCATGCCAGCCTCCCAGGCAGCGTAGGCGCGGCGGAAATGATCAAGAATAGCATCCACATCATGAGGATCAACGACGAATCCGGCGCAAGACTCCCGGATCAGATCAGCGACGACGCTCTCGGAGACCATTGCAAGCACAGGGCGACCAGAAGCGATATACTCATAGCTCTTCCCCGGGATCAGTGCCGTCCCCTGGTCCTCTGCAATGACAATAAGAAGCAAGAGGTCAGCGGACCGCATTAAGTGAACAGCCTCCATGTGCGGGAGCATCCCCCGATAGCTTACCAGGTCGTTCAGCCCCATCTCGTCGATCATGGCCTGATTCTCAGCAAAAAGGTGTCCAGCTAATACGACCTCGATGCATGAGGCGAGACCGGGCTCTTCCACCTGCCAACGTGCCAAGGCCTCAAAGAAATAGCGGGGGGTGCGGTCCCAACTCAACACGCCCGTGTAGACGATCCGGAATCGCTCGTGGTGCGCCGGTTCAGCCGGCACAGAGAAATCGGCGGAGTCAAACCCGTTTGGGATGATCTGGAAGCGATCCAGCGGCGTGCCATGCAAAGCGCGGAACTCTTCGCCCACGGCAGAGGTCGTCACGATGATGCGGTCGGCATGACTGAGAACGTACCTCTCTAACTGTTGATCCAACCAACGACGAAGTACCCACCCTGCGCGAAAGAAGGGCATGGACGTCCACCCATCACGGAAGTCGGTTACCCACGGAAGACCTCTTTGCCAGGCAAGCATCGCACCGATCAAATGGACCGGGTGGGGCGGTGAGGTCGTATAGATTAAGTCGATAGGGTGCTCGTACAGTAGATGGTGTGCTCCGTGCAGGGCAGGGATAAGCCAGCCATAAGCTTCATCGCCCTGCGTCAGCAGGGTGCGATAAAGCCACCTTTTCCACTGAACGAGACGGCCTGTCACCCCCCCCCGTGGCCCGCTGCTGGTTAGCTGCGTCCCTTTGGCGCCTCGTGCCTTCAGGCGCTCGCGGCTGGCGTGGCTCAGTCGTAAGGCGCGGGTACGATGGATCACTACCTCTGGGCGCAGCTCGGCCAGCAAGTCATGGCCAGCTCCCGTATCCAGGTAGTACCGCGGATCGAGGGTCAGGACAATCGGACGCCAACCATTCTCTGGGAGATATTTGACAAACTTATGGGTCCGGATGACTGGCCCCCCTCCGTAGGGCGGGAAATCCTGGACGATTACGAGAACGTTCCTCATAGAGATCTCGGGCTCCAGTTGCTGCTCAGGGAACAAGAATGCCTGGGACATTGTGTTGCTTGGTTACTTCATCGTAAATCATTTCGAGCCGAGCGACCTGGCATGCCAGGTCGTAATTCGCCTCAACGTGTGCACGTCCGGCCGCAGCCATAGCAGCCCATTGCTCAGGCGCTCCCGCGAGAGCCAGTAAGCGCTCAGCCAACCCCCGCACATCATGCTCGTCCACCAGGAAACCACCCTTCCCCTCCACGACGACCTCAGGAATGTCGGCGTGGTGCGTAGAAATGACCGGCACACCAAGCGCTTGCGCCTCAATGATGGCAACAGGCGCGCCTCCTTCGCTATCGCCGTTACGGGCGGTAACACTCGGATGGAGAAATACATGCGTCCGAGCCAACTCTTGTCGGAAAACGGCAAGCGGCTGGTATCCTAGCAGCCGCACATCGTCGCCCAACCCCTCGTCTGCGATGGCCGCTAACAGTTGTGCCTTGATCGCAACCTCGTCACTCCGCTTCGGATTGGCATCGCCAATCAGGGTCCACCGCAGGCGAGGTTCCTGACGCCGCGCCGCTGCGAAGGCCGCCAGGGCATCCGGAATTCCCTTCTTCTCACGAAAGGTCGCTGCCGTCAACACTTCAATGTATTGGTTGAGTGGCCGAGAAGTGGTACGTCGCGGGAGCGCCGCCAAGTCCACGCCCAGGTGCTGCACGCGCGCCTTCTCCGGTGGGCAACCGAGCGCCAACAGCGTCTCACGCATATGATCCCCTTCGACCAAGAAGAGGTCGCCCTCCGCAAACAGCTCCTGGAATCGAGCCCGCCAGAGCGGAGTAGCCCCCAGTTGCGAGACGTCGTATCCGTAAAATGTCGTGATCAGGGGCAGGGTAAGCGACCGTTTCAAGGGCAACACGCGCCAGCCCTCGTCGCCGAAGTGAGCATGAAGTAGCTGTGCCTCGCGTAGGCCACCGAACTGGAAGGGATAGTAGCCCAGAACGCGGCGTGCCGCCTTATTCCAAACTCGTTGTACTAACGGCAGTTCGGCCAGCGTGTGAACCCGTGCCAGCGGGAACTGCTCGCGGTTAGCCGAACCACGCGCCACCGCGACCGGTTGCCAGCGCCGCATCCGGCTGAGGTGGGCGTGAATCCAGTTCGTCGTTAGGAAGAGGTAGGTGTCGAGCAGATGGCCGACGATGGGCATCGAGCCTCTGGGATGCCAATCGAGCATCAGGTAGAGTGCGGGGTGCGCCAATCAGGCTGAATTCTGCACCCCACGCAGCAGCTATTCAACCCAAAGCCGTTCAATGCATTGGACTTCATCAGCGTCTATACCATGCCAAAAGCCGGCGCACGGCGACGATAACGTCCCGTACATCCTGATCAATGAGTTTGGCCGAGAGGGGCAGTGAGACCGTGCGCTCCCCAATCCATTCGGACACCGGCAACCGGCCAGGTGCATAACCGAAGCGTTCGCGGTAGAAGCGGTGTAGGTGGAGCGCCGTAAAATGGACGCCTGCCCCTATATTCTCTGCCTTCAAGGCGTTGATAAAACTGTTACGGTCGATGCGTAGCGCTTCGAGGTTGAGAAGCAGCGTGTAGAGATGACGCGCATGGCGGTTCCCCGGCAGAACATCTGCAGCCGGGATGAAACAGCTATCGAGCTCGCCCAGCCCCTCGTCGTAGGCTCGCCAGTGGCGCTCTCGGATCAACAGGTTCGCCTCGACAGCAGCGAGTTGGTGAAGCCCCAGCGAGGCCTGGATATCCATCATATTGTACTTGTAGCCAGGATAAACCGTTTCATAGGGAGTAAAGCCCTCAGCAGAGTAACGCTTCCACGCGTCCTTGCTGATACCGTGGAGGCTCTTCAACCGTGCCTCTTCGGCCCAATGGTCGCGGTCGGTCGTCAACATGCCGCCCTCACCCGTCACTACATTCTTGGTGACGTAGAAGCTGAAGGCGGCCATGTGCCCAAGTGTGCCGGCACTCCGCCCTTGATAACGGGTTTCGATTGCGTGCGCAGCGTCTTCAACGACAATCACCTCGTGGTGCTGCGCAATCGCCATGATGGCGTCCATGTCAGCGGCCCGGCCAGCCATGTGAACGGGGATGATCGCGCGCGTACGAGGCGTAATAGCAGCTTCGATCTGCCCTGGGTCAATGTTCATCGACTCATGCTGGCAATCAACGAAGACGGGCGTCCCACCGAGGTGAACCACGACGTTCGCTGTAGACGCAAAGGTCATCGCCGTCGTAATCACCTCGGTCCCGGGCTGTACACCAGCAACATCGAGCGCCAGGTGGAGGCCCGCCGTAGCGGAATTCAGAGCAACGGCGTGGCGAGCACCGATATAGGTCTTGAACGCCTCTTCAAAACGCTTCGTTTTGGGACCGGTCCCCAGCCAGCCAGAGCGCAGGGTATCAACCACCTCCGCGATCTCGGCCTCACCGATAAGGGGACTGCCAAAGACCAGAAACGTGTCACGTACAGGCGCGCCGCCCGCTATTGCAGGCCGGTGTATCATCAGGGAGCCCGTCCTTTCTCAAGGTAACTCTGCGCCTCGGCCTGCTGCGGATCCAAGCGCAGAAGATGCTGGTAGGCAGTGGTTGCCACCGTATCATCCCGCAGTTGAACCGCTGCACGCGCCAATAGGAGCCAGGCGTTAGGGTCACTTGGACGCAACTTCGCTGCGGTCGTAAGGGATATCACTGCCTCGCGGAGCGCCCCTCGACTGAGGAGCACCGAGCCGAGCGCCAGGTGGGCGTCGCCAATCCGCGGCGAGACTCGGGCCGCCCTACGGTATGCTGCTTCCGCCGCTCCGAGATCACCCTGCGCTCTATACGCATGACCAAGGTAAAGTGACGACCAGCCATCGTAGGGGTCGAGCCGCAGAGCGCGATCAAAGGCAGACACGGCCTCCTCCGGACGGCCACCATTCAATGCGGCCAGCCCTTGCTGGAAGAAAGTGTTCGAGCGCGGATGGAGGGCACCGGCACGGGCGAACGCTGCTTGAGCCGCACCCCAGTCGGTCTCTAACAAGGCTAAGCGACCTCGTGCCAGGAAGTAGTCCTCGTCCCGCCGCGTGGCGTGGCTAAGCGTGTCGCGAAGCAATGCTACGGCTAAGTCAGTCTCACCCCGGTTTACGTGGATCTCTGCAAGCAGAGAAGCCGCTTCGGTCTCGCTCGGATCGATCGCAAGCGCAGTCTGGTATGCGCGCTCCGCCCCTGGCAGGTCATTTAGGGACGCGAGCCCATGACCCTGGGCGACGAAAAGGCGACTCGTGGGCCGGATCGCGATAGCGCGATTGTACCAATAGAGGGCACGCTGCGGCATACCACGCTCACGGTACCAGTCGGCTAATTGCGCCTCAGCGGCGGACGCCGGTGGCAGCGCTCCACCCCATCGGGGAGCACGCTGCCAGGCAACCAGGAGCATCCGCTCAGCCGTGCCAGCTTCAATTCTGCGTGATGAGGGGGCAACCAGCATGTCTCGCATCGCCGTGTTCAAAGGCATCCACCAAACAACGAAGGGTACGCTTAGTGCGCAGGCCAGCGGCAGCAGAATGGGTGGCCACTGTGGCTTCCACCCTGGACGTGCACCGGTGGGTGGGAGTGGCGCGAGCCGTCCTAATGCAATACTCATCCCGATGATGAGCCAGATGAGAAAGCCCGGCTTGGTGCCCCAGGGCAACGCATCACTCACGCCGAAGATGAGATAGGCGAAGACGCTGGCAATGAGGCCAATAGCGAGTTGGCGGGGCCAACTGGTTACTGAGTGACTGCGAACGACTCGACCAAGCTCCCAGAGCGTCAACCCGATTATCGCCGCCCAAGCAGCCACGCCGAGCCAGCCAAACTCGACCCCAACCTGCAGCCAGAGGTTATGCGCATGACCGAAGCGCCAGGCATCCGGAGCGATCTGATAGCGGTAAAAGAGGCGTGAGTGCGCCTCAAACTGGCCCAGACCGATTCCGGTGAGCGGGAAATCTTTCATGGCGTGTAATGCGTGCTCCCAGACCTCAACTCGCGACCGCCAACTGCCCGCTGCCGGGGTACCCAAGAGCAGGTCTATCCAGACATTGCGCAATACAACAGCCAGAGAAAGGAAGACCAGCAACAGTCCAACCAGCCAGGAGCGGAAGCGCCACAGCCACTCTCCTACAAACAGTAGAAAGACGGTGGCCACCAGCGCGAGCCAGGCCATCCGTGATTGGGCCAACACAACAACCAGGATCATACCAACCAGGACACTACCAACGACCACGGTTAGCAGCCACCCTTGCCGGCGCCAAACAGGAAAACTTCCGATCAGCAACGGTATCAACAGGACCAGCGTTCCGGCGATCATGTTGGGATGGAAGTACCCGATATCCCCGTTTACGGAACCAGCTACAGCGCCAGAAAGCCGTACTGAGGGGAGTAATCGATACAACGGTGCCAATCCGGGCGCCTTGTCCATCTGCCACGCCGTTGCCATGATAGCAAGACCGCTGAGCACCAGCCCCATCCCTACAAAAAGTGCCATCGGCCAACGCAGATCGTTCGGCCGACTCAGTCCCTGCGTAAGCGCATAATACCAAAAAATACCGAGCAAAAATCGGGTCAGCGTCGCGAGTGCGAGTCCATCATCGGTGGCTAGCCAGAGACTAAAAGGTACAACCGCGAGGAGGGTCAGGATCGGCAAGTCGAGCGGCGTCGGCGCAATCATACCCCCGCGCCGGCACCACCACAGCAGCCACCACATTGGCCAGGCGGCCAGTGCCAGTGCGGTGAGGAGCGGGAAAGACGCCGGAAAGAGCAAGAAAGGCGTAACCAGGCAGGCCAGCGCTATATATCCGTGCTCAAGTTGCAGGGAGCGCAAGTGCGCGCCAACCCGGGAGCGCAAGGCAGGTGAAACGGGGAACCACGCTGGCGCGGCGTTAGAGAGGAATCGCAACAGCAACGCTCATCGATCTGCCATTTCTACAGCCGACACGGCCGAAGGCGAGCGCCATTCTACCCATGAGTAAGGATGTCTGTCAAAGCATGCTGGCTCATCGGCACCGTGAGTTCAAAGCAAGAGCCCAGGCAATTCTCACGGTAGCTTTCGACCAGATATGAGGAATCAGGCCCTGGCGCACTGTGCTAATGGAGTGAGAGAATAATCTCTACCACCACGGTTTCCTACTGAAGTGAGGGCCGAAGTGCCTGCCTGCTGAGTGACTTCCCGCCACAGGAGACCAGTTGAGACCCTCGTTATCAAAAGTACGCCAGCGCCAATCTCAACCGGTCGCCATTGAGACCGACTACTGCGGCATCGCCCGCAAGGCATAGCCTCCGCCAACCCCCAGGAGGGGGCCGGCCCCAAAGTTCTTGAAACAGAGAGCCAACTCGGCCACAATTGGCTGGGAGGAGACAATCCTCGTCGAATACAGCTTGTTCTCCATCTGTTTCATCGGCAATCGATCAGTTGGCTCCAAATCAACCCGATAAGAGAGACGACCGTTGGCGGGTACAAATTTCGAGTAGGAAAGAAGCAGGTTGCCGCTCTCATCGTAGTGAGTGATCGTGGCCGTGACATCGGTCGGGTTAGGATTGACCAGCGCCATGTAGTTGACCCACTCGAACTCGTCGAGGCTACCGGCCGGACCTGTGTTGCCAGTCGCGAGGACTTGTGTGAGGGCTCCAGCCTCTGCACCTCGCAGCATGTAGCCGTCCGACTTTTGGATGTAGGTATTGTACTGGTCGTAGAGGTACGCCATTTCCGCCATGATGGGTTGCGACGATTGCACAACAGTGCTGTAATCAACATCCTGCAACCCCGGAACCGTCGCCACCTTGAAGCTGTACCGATAAGCAGGCGCGATAGTCACGTTCTGGACCACGACTCCTGCCGGTCGTCCCTGCAATTGCTTGGTATAGGTAATCGTGACTGTCGCTGACGCGTTGGAGTAGTTGTAAAGTGCGAGGAAGTTGACCCACTGCTCTTTCGTTGGGTCAGTCGCATCGTTCTTGTTGTAGCCTAAGGCGAAGAACTGACGGGTGTACCCGCTCGGAGCGCCGCGGATAGCGTAGCCTCCGGTGCCATTACCTGTTGCATTGCGCTTGGTGTAGATGTACTCCATCTCAGCCACTACCGGTACACCCACCGATTCGACCCGCGTGCTGTAATCAATCCCCGTAAGTGCTGGAAATTCCTCATCCATCACCAGCGTCTTCCGGGCACCGGGACCAAGGGGGAAGATTTTCCTTTGGACCGCCCCCGTCCCCGGCGTGAAACGTACGTATACATTGGCAGTTTGGGATGGACTGGGATTGAACACGACCAGGCGGTTATCGTGACTCTCATCAAAGTAGCCAGAAGCGAAATATTGGAGCTCGTAGACGTTGGCGGTGGCGCGCATAGCATAGCTGCCTGACCCCATTCCGCCAGTTGAGTTTGCCGGGATATTGGAATAGCCCTTCCAATGAACGTTCAGTTCTGCCACCACTTCGGGTGTAGAGGACTGGACGATTGTACTATAATTGGCATCAGCCATCCCGTTGATGTTGTTCACTCGAACTCTGACCGTTTGATTCGGGCCGATCATCCGCATGGCATCGGTTGTGGTCGAGCCATCCTCTTTCACAAAGCGGACTGTTACGTTCGCTGTAGTCGCACCGGAATTGAAGAGAACCAGGTCATTGATCCGAGGTGTCGTTGCGTTTGAACTTGTCTGGCCCAAGGCGATATAGGTGTCGTAGGTGAGCGCAGTCGCCGGCTGTGGCGCTTCGTAGACCCCCATATCAGGCTGGGCACCGTTGCGGCCATCGCCATCAATCGGCCGCGCCGTTCCCGAAAAATCCACCGCCGGACTACTCACCGCGTCAGCCACATCAATCGCCGGCGAGCCAGCCACCAGCGTGAAATCATGGCCTGAACGATTGGTGAACAGTGGGTCAAGGCTGACATCTGTACTCGCTGGTGAGACACCATCATAGTTCCGGGCGTTGCCCCATACCAAATTGTAGCTACTTTCCAGTGATGCGCCGCCGCGAGCCTTCAACCCCACCGACTGTCCGACGATGATATTGTTCCGTACGATTGATGTCGTTGGCGTCTCGCCAGAGTTTACCCATGTGTAAATACCCTCACTCCCCGTGTTGTCAACGATGGTATTGCTCGCCAGAGTAGGCTGGCTGCGGTAGAGGCTGATCCCGGCTCCACCATCCGTTGCCTGGGCCTGGTTGTCGACAATCACGTTGTTCACTACTGTCGTCTGCGACGAGGCGCTGAACATAAAGATCCCGCCGCCGAACTGTGTGGCGCTGTTGCCCTCGATCCAGTTCCGCTCGATCAAGGGGGAAGAGCCGTTTATGTAGAGTCCAGCGCCGGTCGCGGCTTGATTGTTGATGATCTGGTTCTGGACAACAGTTGAGCCCGATGTAGCAAGGAAAGCAATCCCGCCACCGATTTCACTGCCAGAATTATTCTTAATCGTATTCCTCTGGATAAGCGGTTTGGAATCGTAGATTACCCAAATCCCCCCGACCCAGGAGTCAGCAATATTGCCGGTGATTGTGTTTCCAGTAATGGTCGGGCTCGAGGACTGAAGAAGTAGCCCACCAGCGTGATTCGAGGCATGGTTGTTCGTAATCTGGTTATTCTGAATTAGCGGCGTCGATCCTGCCTCGATCATCACAGCCGCGGCGTTGGTGGCAGTATTCTGATCGATAGTGCTGTTTTCAATGACGCCACCAGCGCTATTGAAGTAGTTAAGGGCGCCACCCTCTCCCACCGCATTGTTGTTGCCGAAGGTGTTCCCGCGAACCGTCGGCGAAGCACCATTGACAACGAAGAGAGCCCCTGCATTGCGGCCTGCAAGGTTGCCAGTAAAGATATTACCCTCCACGAACGTATTCGTCCCGATCGTGATCACATTGGGATCGGAGTTATCAATGATGGCGCCCCCACCATCGACTGTGGCCCGATTGCCGTCGAAGATGTTATTCCGCAACGTTACCGCCGACTTGAAGATAAACATCCCTCCAGCGGCCCCGATCGAGCCGTTCGCAATGTTGTTCCGCACCTCATTAGCGCTGAAGGTCCACGCACCTGACAGCGTCGCTGAGACACCACCCCCCTCCGCGGCGGTGTTATCGCGAAAGGTATTGTTATAAACCTGAGGGGTTGAACTTGTGGCAACGATCAACGCTCCACCCTGATTACCGGCCGTATTATGATGGAAAGTATTGCTGCGGATGATGGCCTTGTTGGACGATTCCACGAGCGCACCGCCACCATTGCTGGAGGCATTGTTGTAACTGACCTCGTTGTTCTCAATCAGCGGCGACACATTTCCACCGACGTAAATACCAGCGGCGTTCGTAGCCGTGTTGTTCGTAATAATGTTGTTGCGGATAGCCGGAGCTGCATTCGCAATGTAGATTCCAGCGCCCTTGCACGATTTTGTCACACAGTCGCCGGTTGCCAGACCATCGCGAATGGTGAAGTTTTCCACTACAGTCGTTTGACCGATAGCCGGGTCCTCTGCCCGGATAACAGGGCCAGAATTGTTACCCGAGATAATGGTGGTGGCGGCACCAGCACCGATGAGTTTTACCCCTGGCTTCAATGCAAGAGTTTCTTTATATGTACCGCCTGCAACATTGATGGTATCACCCGCTTTGGCAGCGTTGAGGGCCTGCTGAATAGAGGTGAAACAGCTCCCACTTCCAGATTGTTCGACACAGAGGACAGCCGCCGTCGACACCTTC
Organism: Ardenticatenaceae bacterium; assembly: GCA_027493995.1. Taxonomy (GTDB): domain Bacteria; phylum Chloroflexota; class Anaerolineae; order Ardenticatenales; family Ardenticatenaceae; genus DOUV01. The sequence continues at coordinate 1,878,155 of JAOSJS010000001.1, forward strand.
TCGGCTTTAAGCGGGGAAGCCCGCAAAAAGACGAAAACCGCCAGCACAAATGGAATCGTCCGCATAAATAGCTGGCCTGGTTGTAGTCGCAGCGTTGGGCGCATCATTGTCATTGCTCGCTTCTGACACTACTTCGGTTGATCATTTGGCCCTCCGACTCTTCGTTAGGAGATCCAATCATTTCTACGTCCCTTCGCGCAGCACATCCGGCAGCCCGATCCAACCTTGAAGTAGTACCATTTTGTATTCTGGAACTTATGATATAATTCTATTTGCTTGAATTCACTAGGAGGGAGGGTATACCACTTCGTGCCGAAAGTCCGCACATTTGTCAGGACACTAGTCTCATTGGCACGGTACACTCAGGCAACGCCAACCGTACTTGCCCAAAACGAAAGATTCGATACAAAAATAGAACTTCTTCGCTCAGTTATCGTTCAAACCGACACACACTCCTATCAACAAACCTCAAGTGCCCAGAATCGGAACTTATAGTGCTTCCGCGAGGGACGGGCTACGTCGCTTTCTGGATCGTGCCCCTCTCTAATAAGGCGTACCACGTCCACAAACGGTATGCCCCCTTGCTCTCCGCCGCTCCGAAAGTTGCACGCCGGCAAGCCATTGTTGCCGAGCGGGACCATGTTTCAAACCTTCCTGGTGACTCTGGAAAGTGCTGCATAGCAGTCGCCCTTTCGCCTGACAAACTTCGGATACTCCTGAGTGTCGCACGTTTTGACGAGCTGCCCCGCTCATGTTACTGTCCGCTGGACCTCCCACTAATTAGCCACGGAAGGAGGTCGAGGGACACCGGCTTGATGAGGATATGCTCTTATCAGGTGGTCACGAGGGACGGTTGCCACAAAGCGGTCTCTTCTTCCTGCTCGGGTGTGCAAGGATAATTTGAAATGTCTGTAAGCATCGATTCTCTAGGGCGTCTTCCACGCACGGTCTCGATACTTCTTAGACGTCGTACGCTCCGAGAGGTTGCGCTGGTTGGAGGGTCACTCGGACAACGAGAAGCGTTGATGGCCTTCGCGTACGTACTGAGCGGTGGTCAGGTCTATAGCGACGCCTCCATCGTGCATGAATTCGAGCACGATTTCGCCCACGCCACCGGACGCCAACATGCAATTGCATTTGGTGCTGGCCGTGTGGCATTGTATGCAATTCTCCGGGCTTCAGGCATTCAGGCAGGGGATGAGGTCATTCTCCCGGGGTTTACTTGCGTTGTCGTTCCGAATGCAGTTGTTTACGCCGGTGCTATCCCAATCTACGTCGATGTCGAGCCAGAAAGCTGGTGCATCAATCCAGCACAAGTTGCAGCGACGATTACACCTCGAACGAAGGCTATTATCGCCCAGCACACCTTTGGCGCGTTTGCCGATGTCGTCGGTCTCCGAGCGCTGGCTCGAGAACACAACCTTCTCCTGATTGAAGATTGTGCCCACGCGTTGGGTGGACGTTATCAAGGAACCCAGGCCGGGAGTGTTGGACATGCTTCCTATTTTACGACCGAACAATCCAAGCTGATCTCCACGATCATGGGCGGAGTCGCGGTGACAGACGACTCACAACTCGCGGAGCAACTACGTGCACAACAGGTGTCGGCGATTTCACCGTCACAGCTCGAAACCGCACGGTTGGCACTCAAACTGATCGCCCAGTATATTCTGGCAAATCCTTGGAACTACGCCTGGGGTAAACGCCTCATCCGTATCCTGGAGCAGCGGCTCGGAGCCTCAACGACAGTGGCAGAAATTCAAGGGTCGATGCCGGGCAGGTTTGTGCGTGCTATGTCTCCATTCCAGGCTGCGATTGGCCTCCAGCAACTCCAAACGTTATCAAAGAACTTAGGCTGGCGCCGGGAGATTGCTACCGCCTATCGCCAGATTCTCAAAGAGTATGGTTTGCAGACAAATGACACGTATGGAGCCACATCAGAACCGGCCTATATCCGGTACGCCTTCCTCGTGGATAAGCGGGAGGCTTGGCAATGGGCGTTCCGAGATATTGGCGTCGAGCTTGGCGAATGGTTTAACGACCCTATTCACCCCAAAGGATCATGCCACCGTGCTGCCCACTACTACTCGGGCACTTGTCCAACTGCTGAATTCCTGGCTGATCATGTAGTGAATCTACCGACGCACATGAATGTAAACAAAACAGACGTGCATCGAATCGGTATCGCGGTCCGGCAGATGCAACTAAAGCAGGCAACACATTTATGCGTTCCCCTTTGAACACCCTTTTGCAGATCCTCTTCCAACTGCTTTTGCTTCCAATCTGGTACCTTCCTGGCCATGCTGGGAACGCGCTCCGTTATCATTACTATAAGCACAAGTTAAAACATCTTGGCCAGAACGTGATGATTGATGTCGGCGTTCAGATTCAGAACCCACAGTATATCTCCATTGGTGATAACACCTGGATTGACAGGTACGTTATCTTGCTCGCTGGTCGCACCCAGCGTAAGCGCGAGACCCTCCACAAACCGAACCTGAACTACCGGTTTGGTCCTGGCGAGCTACACGTCGGCAACAATGTCCATATCGGCCCCTTCACTATCATCTCTGCAATCGGCGGCGTCCAGTTGGGCGATGATGTCACCCTTTCGGCTGGATGTAAAGTCTACTCCTTCTCGCATCACTATCGCAGCTTTCAAGATCCATCGAATCGATCATTTGCTTTTGGGTCAATGGTGGCACCAGAACGCCAATCTATGCTCTCTAGTCCGGTGGTCTTCGAGAACAATACCGGCATGGCGCTGAATGGCGTGGTGCTTCCCGGTGTGACCGTTGGCAGAGATAGTTTTGTGATGATCAACGCCGTAGTCACAAAGAATGTCCCACCGAATTCATTGGTTGCCGGCCACCCGGCGAAAGTGGTGGATGAGCGCTTCGTAACTGTCGCCGATTCGCCTGGATACTAACCGTTTGCAAAGATCAATAGGTTGCCCAATCTGCTCGGTAGCAGAGCGCGAGCCGCGCAGAATGTGGAAGGAAACAAGCCCGCTGCTTGAGTCATTGCTACGAGCTGGATGACACAGGCGCGGACAAGTGTGTTGATTAACATAGACTGATCGCAACGAGGAGTTATCTCTGGAGTTGCTTGCCAGACTGGAAAACGTTGAGATGGAAGTAATGCCGAACACTCTCAGAACTAAAACTGTTCGGGGGGCTACTTGGACTGGAATAGCACGTATCGGCCAACAGCTCGTCTATTTCCTGTCCACTACATTCTTGGCCCGTCTCTTGCCGGCCACTGCTTACGGCTTGCTTGGGATGGCGACGGTTGTTATCGGTTTCATCACCATTTTCAAGGATTTGGGAACCTCAGCGGCCATTATTCAGCACCAGAAACTCACAGAGGAACTCACCTCCAGCGTTTTTTGGATCAATGTACTTTTTGGAATTCTCGCTGCAGCGCTCTTATTGGCAGCGGCCCCCCTTCTTGCAATCTTCTACCGTGAACCCCAAGTGATCGGTGTCATTCGAGTCCTGTCTCTTTCCTTTGTGATTTCTGGCTTGGGCATCGTCCATCAGAGTTTGCTAACGCGACAGATGGCGTTCAATAGGCTGGCACTGATTGAGTTCACATCGTCGGTAGGGGCGGCGATCGTGGGTATAGGATTCGCAGTCGCTGGGGCGGGGGTGTGGAGCCTCGTCGCGGTCTCGCTCGTCAACACAGCCTTGGGCACACTGTTGTTGTGGCTTTTCTCACCGTGGCGTCCTCAGCGTATCCTCCATTGGGCCGAGCTACGATCCATCAGCGCCTACAGTCTCAACTTGTCGGGATTCAACATCATCAACTACTTTTCACGGAATGCAGACAATCTACTCATCGGACGGTACTTAGGCGCGCAGCAGTTAGGCTATTACTCGGTCGCGTACAATCTCATGCTTTACCCAATTCAAAATATCTCCTGGGTGTTAGGACGTGTACTCTTCCCTGCTTTCGCACAGATCCAGCACGATAACGTCCGCTTTCGTCAGGCTTACCTCCGTGTCTGCGCAGTCATTGCTGCCATTACCTTTCCCCTCATGCTTGGAATGCTGGTCACTGCTAAACCATTAGTGAGCGCAATTCTCGGCCTCAAGTGGCTGCCGATTATTCCCCTGGTGATGATCCTGGCACCTCTAGGAATGATCCAATCCATCATCACGACCGTTGGCCATATATATATGGTTAAGGGGCGCACCGATCTGATGCTCCGTTTTGGCATCGTAGCAAGTGCTCTGGTTATCCTGGCCTTTATTGTTGGCTTATCTTGGGGTATTGTCGGTGTAGCTGTAGCTTACGCCGTAGCTACTTTTCTTCTTGCCTACCCCAATTTTGCGATTCCATTCCGGTTGTTTGACCTGCCGATTCGAGCGTTGATGCAGACATTATGGCCCTCATTAATGTACGCGTTGATAATGGTTGGCGTGGTTGGATTGCTCCAGGCTACGTTAGCCTACTTCGGAATGACGGCGCCGTCGGCTCTCTTGATCGGCTCAGCTGTCGGCGGTGCCCTGACCTATCTAGGTCTGATGTTCTGGCGCAAACCGCCGGTTGTACAAGACGCGGTACGACTCCTCATGCAACGGGGTAATCCTTCAGAAAGCTACACCGCCGATTGAGACACTGCTAGTCGGACCGCGCTCTAGTACCGATTGGACTGAACGTTGAAGTGTGTCCGGATCGTTGATCGAGAGGCGGCGCTTGGGAGACTATCCATGGTTCTTCGGCGGCGAGACTCGTGAGGATCTTTCGGAACAAATCTGAAACCGGGGCACTCTCTCTTTAAGAACGAAGCTATGACGACTGCAGTGTGACTAATCAAGTACGAAGAGGTTCAGAAGACAGGTTAAGGTCGAGGCGGCACGACTGCCGTTTCACCCATTCCTTAGCTTACGTGGAGCCTTCACCCATGGAGTGATTGCCAATGATAGAATCCGCCCGGGTCAAGTAAACAGTCCTCCCACTGCGAGGTGCCCAAATCTGGCGTCGGTACAGCCATGTGAATGTACGTACACCTCTAACACTAGAGTGCCACCGTAGAAACCACGGTGGCACTCTCATTATCCCACAACTTGATGTTTAGTCCCCCCATACGGTATAACGAGTTAGCGGAGATCACCTCGGATCGCCATACCGCCACCTGTGCCTTGGAGAGGACCAGTGCCATAGTTCTTGTAAATGAGGGCAAGTTCGGCGACAACCGGTTGCGTGGCCGTTACCTTAGTCGAGAAGCTCTTGTTCTCCATCTGCCTCATTGGCAACCGATCAATTGGCTCCAAATCCACGCGCCAAGATAGCCGCCCGCGGGCCGCAATCGTTTTAGAGTAGGAGAGAATTGTGTTTCCGTTGTTATCGTAATGGGTGATCGTCGCGACGACATCAGTCGGATTCGGATTGACAATCGCCATGTAGTTGACCCATTCGAACTCGTCAGTGCTACCTGCAGGTCCAGTGTAGCCCATGGCAAAATACTGTGTAGTCGCCCCATCTGCTGCCCCACGCAGTGCATAACCGTCCGACTTATCAATGTAGTCGTTGTAGCGATCGTAGAGATAGGCCATCTCCGCAATGATCGGATTCGAGGAAACAATCTCTGTACTGTAGTCTGTATTCTGCATCTGGGGATCTTGCGACACTTTGTAGCTGTAGCGCTGGTTGGGTTGCAGTGTCAGCGTCTTCGTGAAAATACCCGCGGGCTTTCCGTTCAACTGCTTGGTGTAGGTAATCGCCACCGTCGAGGGTGTACTGAAGTAATTGTAGAGCGCCAGGAAGTTGACCCACTGTTCTTTGATCTTCTGTGGATCAGAGGGATCCAGCCTGTTGAAACCCAGTGCGAAGAATTGCCGTCTATAGCCACCCGGCGCTCCCCGCATCGCGTAACCCCCCACCCCGTCTCCCGTTGCATTGCGCTTGGTATACGTGTAGCGCATCTCCGCCATCACGGGGACATCTGACACCACCCGTGTACTATAGTCCTGTTGCATCATTTCTGGCAGTGTCGTATCCATGAGGATGCTTACGCGCTTGCCAGGCGCCACAGTCCGGGTCAAACTTCGGACAGTGCCCTGCATGTTGGTGAAGTAGAGCGTCACATTAGCGGTCTGGCTCAGGCTCGGGTTGAACAACACTAACTCGTTATCTAGTTCGGGATCGACGTTGTTATTGGAATCGGTGTAATATCCCAATGCAAAGTACTGATGCGTGTAGGCCTCAGTCGACGCCCGCATGAGAAAAGCACCAGTCCCTGTACGGCTCGTCGCGGGCGTACTCACATAGTTCTTCCAATGGGTTGCGAGTTCCGCCACCAACTCAGAGTTGTTTGTCGCAAGCATGGTACTGAATCGATCATTGGACAGCCCCGCCGCACCCAAATTCACGATCTTTCGGCCGTTAGCGGGAATACTATCCCCGGCAGATTGTAGGGCACCATCCGCCTTAACGAAGACCTCGCCAACGGATATCGGCGAACTCGTCGGGTTATACATTGTGAGAACTGACTGATAATCGGTCCCCGTCTGCCCCAGGGCGATGTACTTTGCCGTTCCATTGACCGTCACCGAATCATCCATCGCATCAGCACCGGTGATGGCAGTGCCGATCGCATCGGGGGTCGCTATCTGGCCGCTGTCCGTGTTGAGCGGGGTGGTGCCGGGCATCAGTGCCTGAAGGGTCACGTTGGCCAGAGTCGCGTCACCAGTGGCACCGGTCATGTTGCTGCCATAGCTGTACCCGCCCAAGGCAAGTGTACCGTCCGAAGGATTGTTGAGGGGACCCAACGCCCCGGCAGTGCGGCCATTGACCTGCAGGAATGTACTACTGGGTGCAAAATCAACCGATCCGACTCGCACGAGATACGGGTTGAAGCTGAGATCACTCTCCCAACCACCTACATTCGAACCACCAATGATCTTTACCTGAGCCGGAAATTCATCCCCGGAATTCACTGTAGTAGACGCGGTCTCAAAAGAGAGCTTGGTCGTCCCCGCCTGAATCGTGTCTCCACTCAACGGCCCCAGCAGCAAGCCCAAAACAAGGAGACCAGCACCCATCAGCATGAGCAGATGCGTCCGGTATCGGAGTAGCCTTCGGGTGGGCATCGTTCCTCCTTCGCAATAAAACGAAGCTGCAATGTGGATCCAACATCGCCAGGCGCAGACATGCTCAGCATACCCCATCGTATGGCGAGTACAATGGCCTAGCGCTCCTACTGGTTCGTGGTCAATCGTTGTTAGGACGGTTCTTGCTACGATGCTTTCGCCGGGACTAAACGCTGGCTTCCCCCGGCCACGAGGTCGGCGAGAAAGGCACCCGCAACACCCAGCATTAAACCCATCAGAAGTCCCAAGACCACAGCCCGAACCACCGAGACATTCTTGGGAACCGTCGGCTCAATCGCTGAAAGCGCGAAACGAACCTCACTGGTAGGAACCTGGAGGTTTACACTGATCTCCTCCGCGCGCCGCTCCAGTTTTCCATACGCTTCCCACGCAATGTCACGGGCCTGTTGCAGTTGACGGAGTTGCTCCTGCTCTGCCTCCAATTGCCGCTGAGCAGCCCGGATTTGGACGAGTGCCTGCTGTTCCGGCTTCTCGGTCTGCTGCTCCTGCTCCTGGGCCTCCAATGCCGTAATAAAGGCGTCCAACTGGTGCCCAAGTGCTTCGAGCGTCGGAGCGGTACCAGCTGCCTGCACTTGGAGTTGGAGTGGGGTCCTCCTCTCGATCGGTTGCGAACTCGCAATCGGTAGGGATGTATAACTGGCAGCCTGACTCAAGAGGACTGTCACGGCGGCGTTCAAGGTCGCCGCGTTCGCCCCATCGGTGACCTGCTCCCGTAACAGACGCGCCCGCTCCAAAAGCTGCGCCCGCTCAAGTTCGCGCGTGGCATAGTAGTCGAGTGTGCTCTGTTGGCCGCTGACTTGGGCCGTCAACGCGGGGATGCTCGTCTTCCCTTGAAATTCAACTAGCGCGTTGACGGCCTGTTCGTAGCGCTGGCTCGCCTGTGTTATCTGCTCATTGATGGCTGTCGCGATGCCCTGGTTCGGAGAACTGTAGACCTCATTAATATAGTCGGCGGCCTCTTGAGCCCAGACATTGGCAACCCGTGCGGCCGTCCGGGGACTCCCAGATTTGACTCGCACCTCGATAACGTCGGCAGGACCAGTGCTGACTTCGACCTGCCCCATTAAGGCACCAGGTTTGCGTTGAGCCGGCGCCAGTTCGTCACCCACACCTTTCACCACTCGGGCCTCGACGTCGGGTGACTTGACTAACTCGGCCATGGCCCGGCGTCGAGCCGTGCGATCAACATCCGCCAGGTCGGCTTCGGTAACGGTTCGAATATCAGAATCAAAGGTTGCTGTAGTCCGTGACTTCAAGATCAGGAGACCGGCGGTCGCCTCGTAGGTGGATGGTGTAACGAACGCAACAACGGCGGCCGCTGCAGTCGTTAAAACGACAACTCCCAGGATTAAGCGCCATCGTGCTACGAGCGTTCGCAGGTACGGGCCCAGATTAATATCTTCCTGCATTAAAATCACCCGAGATTCGAGATCCCCAGGAGGGGTATATTGATGCTCCGCATAGTGCGGACGCGCTCTATCCGCTGGTCAATTACCCTACCAAGAGATCTGACGGTTTGTGAATACGTGGCCTGCATGGCCCTGGGACAACATCAAGGGATCGAGCGGCGAGCCTCCGCATTGTAAGGGTTTCGCTGCTTCCGTCAAAGCCGTCGCACGAACAGATGAAAACTCCCAGCACTGTTCCCTATCCTCGTGAAATGAAGCGAAGTCCGGAGGTCACCAGCGCAGGCCCCGTCAAGGCATCTGTTCGAGGGCGTTTGCTCCTGACGCAGCTACCGCTGATGCCATTTTACACCGTTTGCGTACGGGGCGCATCGGGCCAAGAGACAACTTCTACTGGTCGCATACGGCTACTATAATCCGCGGTGGGTGTAGGCGGTTCCGCCCATCCTTGCGGCACATTTGTGCCATTCCAGTCGACCGCGCAGGCCGGACAGCGCTTGGAGCCTTGCACTCCTCGTTGCTCCCGGGTTCACGGAAAGCCCGTTTCTAAGAGGAAAGGCGGTGGAGGGCGCGGCGCAGCCGGGAGAGCCTTCTCGGGGCACCGCTACGGTGCCGACCAGGCACAGCAACAAGCCGCACAAAGGTGGCCTGGGTGACGGGTGTGGGCCTGAACTGGGTACCCGGGTAATGAACCAGGGGCTTGACGTGGATAGCATCGGGAGTCTCTGTGCGCAGCCACGCGGCTGTACCCACACCCTCATCATCTTCACCCGGCAACCCCGCCATGACAAACACCCGGCACGCGATGCCAAGCGCACGACAGGTCGCGATCACCCGTCCGGTCTGCTCGACGTATCGACCGGCAGCCTCGACATCGGCCACCCGCCCGGTCGCAACCAGCGCACCGGCCGCGACCGTCTCGACACCGAGCTTGATCGTCGTGCATCCGGCGTCGCGCATGGCTCGAAGGAGGTCTGGTGTGAGTTGCTCGGGGCGGGTCTCACATTCCCAATGGAATGAGTGACGAGCGCACCGCCGGGACATCTCCCGGCAGAGGGTGAGTGTCGCGGCAGGATCGCTGGCAAAGAGAGGATCGCGAAACACAATCCGCCGGGCGCCAAACTGTTTGATCAACGTCTCGACTTCGGCGGCGACCAACGACGGCTGGCGTGGCCGGTGGGTGCGCCCCTGAGCAACGACGTAGGGACAGTAACCACAGTAATAGCGACAGCCTCGACCCGCGTAGGCAGTATACATCGAATAGCGCTCCCGCGGCAAGAGATCCCATGCCGGTATCGGGAGCGAATCGTAGTTGAAAAAATGGCCGGACGGGCTATAGCCGTTCGCACCGATCGCCTGGGGCCGTTTCCGCCCCACCTTGCCACGCGCTTCAAGCACCACGCGCGCGGCGGGCGCGAGGGCGCCCTCCGGCTCCCCGACCAGGACGAGGTCGGCCACAGCCGTCAGGTCGACGGCCACCCACTCGATGGCGGCGCCAACTGCCAGCCGCCGGGCCGCGGGGAGTTCGCGCCGCAGTGCGGCCAGAAACGCCGCATCGCTCTCGCCCGTGGCAGGGCTGCACTGGACCGCCACGACGTCTGGCGCGGCGGCGGCCACCCGCTCGAGCGCTGCGGCCTCGTCGAGCCGCTCAGCCACGGCGTCGAGGAGGGCGACGCTGAGGCCCTCGGCCCGCGCCGCTGCCGTAGCCCAGGCCAGGGCGTGGGGCGGGTAGAAGAAACCATCGTCGCCCTCGACGACGACGCCCATGCCTCCAGCCCCCTCCCGGTTGGCGACGGTGCCGGGGGGGCCTGGCGGGTTGACACAGAGCAGCCGGCTCTCCGTTCTCAAGTCACAACCTTTTCAGCGAGGCTTTCTCAACCGAGTTGCGATCCGCGCTTTCACGCACCACGTGGAGCAACTCACGCAAGGGTCAGTCGTCTCAGTGCACAAAACGAAAGATCCGCGTCCCCTCGTCGGCTTCAGGCTGCTGCCACACCAGTTCGACCTCCGGCGGCGGCGCATCGAGCAGGCCGGCAAGGAAGGGACGAACGCGTCGAATCTCCCACTCGTCGACCACCAGGTAGCCCGCACTGTGGGCCCGGGCGTAGGACAGGAAAGCTGGCCACTCCGCGCGGGGCGAGGCAACCCAGGCCCGGTCGGCGTACAGGGGCACTGCCAGATCACGGGTCATGATGGCGGCATCCGGAGGCGCGTGGGCGCGCAGCCAGAGACCGGCTTCTTTGTGCCCAAACTTCGTCGCCCTGATCCCGTCGCGCGCGGCAAAGACACTCATCACCAGGAAGAAGAGCAGCACCACCCCCACCGGCAGCACCGGTCCCAGCCGCACGACTCGCGCGCCGGGCGACGAACCGAAGGATGTCTGCCAGGTGGCGACGAACCACTGGCCGACCCGTTCCAGGCCGTGGGCCGACCAGATGAGCAGCACCGGAAAGGCCGGGCTGAAAAAGCGCAGCTCGACGTGAAACGGCAGGAAGGCCAGAACCGGTGCCGCGGCCCCCAGCATGAAGAGTTCGCGGCGGAGTCGCTCCCGATCCCACGGAACTGCAAAGAGCCCGACCCCCACCAGCAACAGCAACCAGTGCGAGAAGGCTGTCCGCGCGAAGAACACATCGACCAGGCGGCGGGCGTTCACCAGCACGCGCCGCACGAAACCGGCAGGGTCCGCGCCGATCAGTTCCGGCAGGCTCGTGCGGAATCGATCGGGCGAGAACCAGATGATCTCACGGCCGGAGGCATCCAGGCTCGCTGTGACCCGGTCATACTCCGCCGGGTCGGCGTCGATGACGGCTTGCCCGATCGCCCAGGTCACGCCCAGCTTGCCGGTGACGCTCCAATGGCCGGTGACGCCCCGCAAGTAGATCAGGTAGGGCGCGGCGACCAGCGCAAACGTCGCCAGGTACAGACCCAGGCCCGCCACGGTCCCGCGCCGGTCGCGTGCCGGCCACCGCAAGGCCAGGATCACGAGGCCGGTCAGGGCCAGGTAGGTCGTGCCCTCCGGCCGCGTCAGGTACGCCAGGCCGAAGAGCAGGCCGCTCGCTGCAAACGGCCGGCGGCCGGCTCCCTCGATGGCCCGCCAGGCGAACCAGAGGCCGCTGAAGATCAGGAAGAGATACAGCGGCTCGGTCAGGGTCCCCCAGTAGAGCACACTGACGGTCAGCGGAGGAAAGCAGGCCAGGAGCAGGGCTGCGAACACCGCCGTTCGTGGGCCATACAAACGGCGTGCCAGGGCATAGACCGGCACCAGCAACGCCGCCCCGAAAACCACAAACGGTAGGTTCGAGGCCCACTCCCAGTCGCGCACCAGGAGGTAGCTGAGCCCGCTGACCAGGGGGTACAGCGGGGTGTAGTGCGCCTCCGGGTACAATCCACTCGTGAAGCCCTGGCCGTGTAGCAGGTTGTATCCCAGGCGCAGGTAGTCGGGCTCATCCCACTTGATAACACGCGGCAGGAAGAACGCGCTCGCCACTCGGACGGCCGTCGCCAGCAGGACCAGGGTGCCCAGAATTCCCGCCTGACGGGAAAGCGCGAGCGGGACCAGGCGAAGGCGGCTACCTTTCGTGAGGACAGGGAGTACTGGTACCATCGTGGCGTGTGGTGGGAATCCTTACGGACACGACTTACGCGGTGCGAGGCAGAACGGTTCAAAGAAGCGGCATTTGGCTTGAAGTGCGCGCTTGAGCGCGCGGTTACCCCGTTCCACATTCATCCGACAACCAGCGTGCCCGGAGGGGCACGCCCGGCCGGAGGCCTCCAGCCGCGGTTTCAACCGCCGGGCTGCCCCGTCCGCAATTCAAGCTACCGCGTAAGTCCTGTTACTGAGCGGCGCATAGACTGCTCAAACCGGTGCGTGATACCTGACCCGTGAGCGATGCCATCACGGATCACTATTCTCGTTGAGAGCGCCGAGCGCAGATCCGTCACGCGGTGCGCGTTCCCCCTAGAGCGCCGGTCAAGGACTCAGACTTCCGAAGTCTGGTAGGGACCATGCTTGCCCAACGCGCGCTCCGACGACGATGATCGAGGCGGGCACCTGGCGCGAACAAGACTTCGGAAGTCTTTTCCCTCCCCCGCGGGATGATTTGACCGGTGCTCTAGAGAAGACGTTAGCCCGCTCGATTGCGTTACGGTCCAGCCGTCGCGCGGACGGCTGCGAGGGCGGGGAGACGGTCACGGCACGATCTCGTAGACGACGATCCGCCCGCCATCACGCCCCTCACGATGGACCAGCCGCAGCCAGGCCGGCGCCTGCCCCTCGATCAGGGAGCGGAACTGGGGCCGCAGGTTGAGTTCGCGCTCGTCGATGACCCAGTAGCGCGCCCGCTTGTCCAGCGCGTAGGGGCGAATCGCCTCGACCGCAGCGTTGGGCGTGGCGACCCACCTGGCCGCATTGGCGTGGAAGGCAATCGCGGGGTAGCGACTCATGACGACGGCCTCGCGGGCCAGCGGCCGCAGCCAGAGCCCGACCAGCCGGTGGGCTGGCCGCCACGAACCGGTGCTGGTGCTCGCCATGACGTGCGGCGTCATCACCAGGAAGAGCAGCACCAATACCATGGCCGGCGCGACTGCCAGGGCACTCCGCCGCCGGGCCTGCACGCGACGCCAGCTTATCCGCTCGATCGAGGCGGTCAACCAGGCACCAAAGCGGCTCAAGCCGTGAGCGGTCCAGATGATCAGGATTGGCAGCAGCGTCGCGATGTATCGCTCTTGGATGAAGAAGAGCAGGAACGCGAGAACCGGGAGAATCCCGACCCACAGGAGTCCCTCACCCTTGAGCCGCCGGCTCTCCCAGGCTGCACCGAACCAACCGAGCGCGACGAGCGGCAGCAGGAAGAAGGGGAACAGCCGGTTGGAGATCGTCTGGGCAAGGAACATCTCCAGGTTCTGGTAGAGGAGCCGGGCGAAATCCCCCGGATCGGCCAGGATCGTCTCAACCATGCTGACGTTGTAGGACTCGCGCGAGAAGAAGAAGACCTCCCGGCCGGTCGAGTCCAACCCCCAGGTTGCCTGGTCGAAGGCCTTCGTATCGCCGTAGGCCAGACTCTTGCTGGTCACGTACGTGACCCCCGCCTTCTCGCTGATCTGCCAGGAGCCGGTGTGCTGGGCGACGTAGGCTCCGTAGGGGAGCCAGAGCAAGGCAAAGCCCAGGGCATATGCCGCCACCCTGGGCAGCAGGGCCATCAGGCGGCGGCGCAACTCGATGAATCCGACGAGGGTAAGGTAGACGCCGGCCGCCAGGACGTGCGCGATAGCCTCCGGACGAACGTGGTAGGCCAGAGTCAGCAGGGCCGCCGTCGCGAACCATGGCAGTAGGCGGCGCCAGCGCCCACCCCGCGAAGTGGCCGTCCCGCTGGGGAGCAGGATAGTCATCGCCACGAAGAGGCCGCTGTAGATGAAAAAGTAGTAGGGCGGCTCGGTCAGGGTCCCCCAGTGGAGCACTGCGCCGTTCAGCGCCGGCCAGGCCGCCACGAGCATCGCCGCCAGCAGCCCCGTTCCGCGACCGTACAGCCGTGCAGCCAGGCCGTAGATCGGGAGTGGCAGCAGCGCGCCGAAGATGACGAAGAGCAGGCGGCTGGCCAGCTCCAGGTTGCCGGTTACCAGGTAGAGGAGGCCCGCCAACAGTGGGTAGCCGGCCGTGTGATGGACATCGCTGTAGCCGGTGAAGGTGTAGCCGTGACCGGTCAGCCAGTTGCGGCCGATCCACAAGTAGAACGGCTCATCGCCCCAGACCACGCGCGCCGGCGAGGCCAGGAGCCAGCGCCATAGGACCGTGACGAGCACCAGGGCGAGCAGCGCCCAGGCAGCGGCATTCAACCGCACGCGGCCCATCAGCTCTGCGCCTCCCACGTCGCCAGCCGTTCCTCCAACTCCTGCAATCGGGCCCGTGTAATCGCCAGCTCCTGGGTGAGCACCTTGATCTGGTTCGCAAACTTCGAGATGCTGAGCGAGTACTGGAAGAGGATTCCCAACACACAGATCAACGCAATCAGGAAGAGGAACGCCGGCGGGTAGGCCACACCGGCCCAGCGGCTGACCGTATCCAGCAGGTCTACCGAGATGGGCGCCAGCACCAGCAGGACGGCGGAGGCGATCCAGAGCAGGGCGTATTCCTCGCGGAGCCGGCGAGTGCGGACCGTGTTGATGACAAAGCCGAGGGCCGCCAGGCTGATAAGGACGATCAGGATGCGAGTGCGTGGCTCCAGCGGGGCTGTCAAGGCAGCTTCAGGCATGCGACTTCTCACTCCAACATCTGAGGCTGGCGGCCGCGGCTGTGGAGGAGCGCGGCCGCGACGAAGGCCCACAGCCCGAGCGTGCCAAAGGTCACATGGGCCGTGACCAGGCGGGTAACGAGCGGACGATAGTAAACCCAGTGGCGGCCGACCAACAAATAGAGGCCGACGAGCCCAAGGGAGAGAAGGACCCTTGTCCAGCGGCCTCGTCCCCGGTGCATCCAGAGCCAGGCAAGTAGCGTCAGCAAGGGCAGTAAGAGCCACACGAAGCCATAGACCTGGGAGTGGGGCAGCACGAGCAGCAGCGCTGTGACGGCCAGGGCGTAGCTGAGAGCGAAGGCCCAGCCTCGCAGCCGGCCCCAGCACAGCGCCACTGTCGGGAGGCCAACGGCGGCGATGCTGGCGAGACTCAGCAGCCGCGCCAGCAGGGGCAGGTTGAGGCCGCGTAGCGGCTCGCTGAACAGGTTGAAGGTCAGGTTGCGAGTCCAGAAGGCTGTCAGGCTCTGATTGAACGGGAAGGCCAGCATGCCCCCGGCCGTGTAGGCCGAGGTGAAGGCCAGATAGGCAGGCAGCTCGTGCCATCCGACCGCACTATAGCCCACAATCAACCCGCCGAGCCCCACCACCAGGCCGGCCGCGGCGGCGCGGTAGCGTCGCTGCCAGAGGAGCAGACCGATCAGTGCCCCCGGAAAGAGCTTGAGCGCTGTGGCCAGCCCCAACACGGCACCGCCGCTCAGCTCACAATCCGTCACCAGGAGCCAGAAGGCCAGGGCGATCAAAAAGAACTGGACGATCTCGAGTTGGCCCAGGCGCAGGGCGACCTCGGCCGGATAGAAGGCGATCAGCGCCGCGAGGGCCCCTGCGACGAGGAAGGCGCTGTAAAACGCCCTGGACACCTCGAAGCGCAGGAGGGCCGCGACGACGAGCGCACAGCCCGCGACCAGCAGCCCGATGTTGAGCAGCGTCCAGCCGGTGGCGGCCACGTCGTAGGGCAGGAAGGTCACCGGGACCATCAAGATCGCCGGCAACGGTGGGTACGCGTAGGGCCAGGTAATATCGGCCTTGAGATCAAACCTGCCGCTGTCGAGAGCTGCCTTGAACGCCGCGGTGTCGGCGTAGATGCTCTCGCCGGCCCGCAGCCGCTGGCCGGCCCGGTAGAAGACGGCGAAGTCGTGGTTGTTGATGCGCGGCCACAGTCGCACGTAGCTCGCCGCCAGCAGGACCGCCAGCAGGGCCACAGCCGGCCAGACGCGCCAGGCTTGAAGCCGGCGGGGCCGGGCGACAGCGCGGGCGGCCGCATCTGGCAGAAAGAGATCCCCGGCCGTGGGGGTTACGCCGCGCGCCATTCCAACTCTGCCTGAGCCGGCATCGCTGCAGAAGCGGGCGGGGGGGTGCCCGGCAAGATGCCATACCGCGCCAGCACCTCAGAGACCGGCGCAAAACGAAACTCGGTCAGGAGCACCTTGAGCTTGTCCAGCATCGGTGCTCCGAGGTTGTGGTAGGTAATGAGCGAGTCGGCAATGCTGAGGCCTCGAACGCGAGGGGTCTCGGTCCAGATTTCCCAGGGATGGAGATAGAGATTGAAGGGCCGGCAGGCGGCATTGAGCTGCTGGAAACCGTGGACGACGAAACCGAGCGGCAGCGCCCGCAGGTAGAAGCCACCGGCAATCGGCACGCGTTTGCCAAAGACACGGGTGACACTCATTGGGAACTCGGCGATCAGACCATTCGGATCGTGATCGACGAGATTGTCGGCCGCCGGGCGGTAGGGAATGGTTGGTGCGCCTCGCACCCCATAGACATGATTGCGACGCGGGAAGATGCTGGAATCGTAGCGGAAGCCCCACTCTGTCAGCACCGGCAAGGCCCACGACGTCGTCCGGTCCAACGAGAACGTCGGCGCGCGGAATCCCTCGACCGGCGGGCTGACATCGTTGAGCACCTGGCGGAACAGAGTCCGCCAGCCCTGCAACTCCTCCGTCAAAGACGTCGGGTCCAGCTCCCATAGCGGACGGTGCGTCAGCCCGTGGCAACCGATCTCGTGACCGGCCGCCCGGATCTCCTGGATGAGAGCTGGCTCCGCCGCCATGAGTTCGCCCACCACAAAAAAGGTGGCTCGCGCATTGCGGTCGTCGAGCAGCTCGAGGAGCTGGCGCGCGGCTTGAGCCGCCTGCCCAAATTGGCGGTCCTCCGGCGACACATGCCGCCGGAGCAATTCAGCATGGAACCATTCTTCCAAATCTATCGAAAGCGCGTTAATCACCGGTCACCTGCTCGTTCATTTGCTGTGATGAGTGCTTCTGTGAATTGAGGGAGGGTTTCCAGTTGACGCGATGTGCAAGAGTCATGCTAAAACGGAAAAGCGGATTGTATCCCCTGGCATTCGACAATTCGCTCGGATGAGTGCCCAACGGACGAACATTTCTGCTCATATTGGTGTATCGTGTGCGAGCGCGAGGCGCTCGCACACGATACACACCCTAATTCCATATGAGCGAACATTTCCGTAGGGTATGGAGACAGAACGGATTTGATTCTTGGTTGCCTCCATGTTTCTGCGTCCCTACTCCGCCGCGAGCGAAACGCAGGACGATATACCCTACCAATATAAACGTGACGTTCTGCGTTTTACGCTTCCGCCAGAGCGCTGGTCAAGGCCTCAGACTTCCGAAGTCTGGCGGGGATCGTGCTTGCCCAAGCGCGCTCCCACGGGAGTGATCGCAGCGGGGACCGGCTGTGAACAAGACTTTGGAAGTCTTCCCTCCCACCTCCTGTTGCCCCTCCCCCAACCGATGTCTCGCCTCGAAGCCGGGCATTCGCCCTGGCGGGCGGGTCAAAACGCTTTGATGGCGGGCTCGATGCCCTCCGTCGCCATCGGCGGCTGCCGCAGCGAGGCGACGCGCGTCTTATGGCGCAGGAAGACAATGAATATCGCAAAGAGCATCTTGATGACGTAGTAGATCGGTTTCCAGCCGGCGTGCATCGAGCTGCCGCTGAGGCGGCCTCGGATTGTGACCGGCACCTCCTCAACCGTGAAGCCCGCGTAGCGGAAGAGGAGCAAGGTATCGGCATCGGGAAAGTCGGACGGGTAGTTATCACAACTGAAGAATGCCATCGCCTCAGCCGCGAGGGCCTGGAACCCGCAGGTTGGATCAGTAATCGGTTGCTTGATGAGAATACGGACAACCCAGCGAAAGAAGAGCTGGCCAAATTCCCGGATGCGGCTGTTCTTGTACTCCATTCGCCCGAGGAAGCGCGATCCCAGCGCCAGATCGGCCCGGCCACTGCGAACGACGTCGAGGAGGGCGGGCACCGAGTGCGGGTCCATCTGCCCATCGCCGTCCATCATGACGCCGTAGGCGTAGCCCTTCTCGACAGCATAGCGGAAGCCCGTCTGAACCGCTCCGCCGTAGCCGAGATTGTTGGGGAGCGAGACGACGGCCGCGCCGAGGGCCTGCGCGACCTGGGCGGTGCGGTCCCTGGAGCAATCGTTGACCACAACGATGTCCACGTCGGGCACCGCGTGCCGGATCTCCGGAATGACGCGCGGGAGGTTCGCGGCTTCGTTGTAGGCAGGAATGATGATGATGGTGTCGCTCGTCATAGGAGGAGACCGGGTCCGGGTCAGGTGCGCTTCAATCCAAGGACGTGACCGGCGGCCTGCTTCGCGCGCACCAGGCGCGGCCAAACGCCCAGGCGGAGTTTGATCATCGCCACCGTGTAGGTGACGAACATGTTGACAAACTGCGACTTGCTCTGGCCGTGGCGACGATTGCGATAGAAAACCGGCACTTCCAGAAGCTTATAGCCCTGCCGCCAGGCCAGGAAGAGCAGACGCATGAAATATTCACCGTAGCCGGCGAAGATGCGCTCGAGATCGAGGGCCTCAAGCCGGTCGCGGCGCATGGCGAAGAAGCCACTGAGGTTATCTTGCACTTGCGTCCGCAGGACAAAGCGCACCATGACGTTGAAAAGATAGCTCGCCCGGTAGCGCCACGTGTCTTCCATGCCACCACCCATGGTGAAGCGCGAGCCGATCACGATATCGTAGTACTCCAGGAATTTCACCATCTGGGCCAGCATCTCAGGGTCATGGTTGAAGTCGGTATCCATAACCACGATGACGTTGCCAGAGGCCTGCCGGATACCGTGAGAAATGGCGCTCGAGAGACCACGCTCCGTCGTGCGGACGGAGAGCCTGACGGCGGGATCAGCCGCCGCGCGGGCCACCACCACCTCAGATGTCCCATCTGGACTATTATCATCGACCACGATGAGCTCGTAGGACCACCCCTCCGGGGCCAATCGAGCCTCAATGGCATCGATGAGTTCGACAATGTTGTCCCGTTCGTTATACGTAGGCAGGATCACCGAAAGCTTGAGCGACGCCTCTGAATCCATGTGTAGACTCCCCCTCCAATGAGCCCCGCCAGCGCGAAGCCGGCCAACGCCCAACTCAGCCAGATGACTGCTGGCGTCTGCCAGAAAAAGACGACCTCGTGGCGCCCGGGGGGAATTTCGACCCCCAGGAAGGCCTCATCGGCGCGCAGCAACCGGGCCGGCTGGCCGTCCACGGTCACCTGCCAATCGGGGAACCAGGCCTCCGCCACGCGCACGGGGCCGGCGATTTCATGCTCGACCACCAGGCGAATATGTCCTGGTCGATAGCTCAGGGCTCGAACGGTCCCGGCACTCCAGGCGAAGGGTGGGGTCGCGGGATTCTCCCAGATTTGAACGCCACCACGCTCCCAGGCGAGGGAGTTGAAACCCGCGGCGGCAAGTTCGGTCTGCCAGCGCTCAGCCCCCGGCTCGGCCGGACGCAGGACGATATAGCGCACCGCAAGCGCGTTGAGCAAGTCCGGGTCCAGCAGATCGGTAGCCTCGTGCCGCAGGGACCACATCGGCAGCGGCACCCCCTCATCCCAATGCCCATCGTAGCGCGGCACCGGGGCGAAGGTCGGGGCGAGGGTCCGCTGGTATTTCAGGGTGATGTCGTCGGTCGGCTCCCAGATGCGCCAGGGACCGCTTGTCTGTTTGGCAGCCAGCCAGGCATAGGCTTCGTACTCTTCGGCCGTGAAATAGCGCGGAGTGCTGGTGTATGTACCGCTGACAGGGTGGAAGTCGACGAACACGAGAAGCACGAACGCGCCGAAGAAGAGCGGTCCCGCTGCTTGCGCCAGCGCACTGGGTGGCTGCCACCAAAAGCGTCGCTCAACTATTCCCAGCAGCCAGTCGGCGCCAAAGGCTGCCAGCGCTGGCAGAGTGAGTCCGAGGTAGAACATCGCGCGGTACGGGAGGACCCGCGCGAAGAGCAGGTGGAAGGGATCGCCGGGCACCCAGGGGCTCACGCCGATCAGCAGCGCCAGCAGCGCCAGGGCCCAGAGCAGCCCGATGAGCGAGCGCCGGGCGCGGTCGCGCCAGGCCTGCCAGAGGCTCAAACACGCGAGGCCGAGGAGCACGACCCCGAGGTACCAGGCATTGAGCCCGCCGAAGGCTTTCCAGATCGTCGGCAGGGACGCTGTCGCCGGACTCAACTGGGCCCGCCTGAGCACAGCGGCCGCCAGGAGCCCCGGTGTCAACGACCACCCGCGGAGGAACTCGCTCGTGAGCGCCGCCCCCTTCCCGCGCATGGCAGAGGCGCCCAAGTCCGGCAACGAGCGGAGCACCGCGACCAGCACCGGCGCGGCCAGCAGCGCGGCGACCAGGCCGGTGAAGGCGAAGGCTGTCAGACTCCGGCGCGCGACATCCCGGCCCGCGCGCCAGCCGGGCAGCTCGCGGCCGAGGATGTAGAGCGCCAGGAGGAAGGCCGTGTGGGGGGCCCGCTCGGGATTGACCAGGACGAGGGCGCCCACGGCCAGTCCGAACCACGCGCCGCGCCAGGGCGACCAGGTCCAGCGCCAGCGTTCGACCAGCGCCAGCGGGAGTGGCAACAGCGCCCAGACCAGCAGATGCTCCCACCAGTCGGCGCCGGCCTGGGCGTGGAAGGGGAAGTACATGTAGGCGATGGCCGCCAGGATTGCGGCCCCGGCCGAGAGCCGCAAGCTCCGGACCCAGACGTACATCGACCAGCCGCTAAAGGTGAAGGCCAGCACGTAAAAGAGCTTGACCGCACTCGCCAACGAGAAGCCCGGCAGGAACGAGAGCAACGCCACCAGGTAGTAGACCGGAACGCTCAGCAGGCGCGTCCATGGCTGGCCCCCCAGATACCAGGGAGACCACTCGGCGAAGAGTTGGCCGTGCCGCAACCCATCAGCCACCAGACCGGCCCACGCCATCTGCGCCAGCATCTCACGCCGGGGGGTCAGTGGCAACCCATCGCCGAGCCAGCCGCGCAAGAGCACCAGACTCGCCCCAAAGAGCAACCCTCCCGCGAGCAGCGTGTTTTGCCGGACCATGATTCGAGTCGCCACGCGGGTGGCGCCTCGGGAAAGGGTAAGTTCCATAATCGTAGCGTCTAGAAGAGGACTGGCACACCGAACCGAACGGCGCCCGTTTTGTCAACTAACTATAGTCCCCGAAGATGACAGGGGCATGAACTGAGGTGAGGGGCGTTGTGACAGAATGTACACGACGACAGAGTGCACGCGATGCGAGCATCCTCCGCTGATCCGTTGCCTCGTCTTCTCAAGGTGATGCGTGAGGCGCGACTGAGACGCTCACGCATCAGGCATCACGTCCGGACCGTCGCGATGAGGCGACGCTTTCAGCCATCTCGCGTGTCAAGCGGATACACGTGGTAGAAGTGCATCCGCCGGCCGTAGAGCGTCTGGGACGTGTCGTACTGGAAGCCGTGCCGCCGGTAGAAGCGGTTGGCCCCCTCGTTGGAGGCATCGACCAACACCGTCAGGAGCGCGATCCCGCGCCGCCGGCACTCCTCGAGCAGGGCGGCGTAGAGCTGCGCCCCGACTCCGCGGCTGCGCAGCGCGGGACGGACCCCGATGAAGAGCAGTTCACCCGCGCCCGGGTGCACCTCCGCAGCGGGGTAGGTCAGCGTCTGGAGGATCTTCGGGAGCAGTGCCGGATGGCGCAGCAGGCGGATCGCAATCGGCGGCGCGATGCGCCAGGCCTGGCGCACCGCGATGTCTCGAAAAAGGTCACTCGTATTCGTGCTCCCGGCTACCACGCCGATCATCTCGCCGCTGGCCGGGTCCAGGGCAGCGAGGCCGAAGCCGTAGGGCGAGGCCGGGATTGCGGTGTAGAGGGTGCGCAGGAAGGCCGGTCCAAGGCTGGTGAGGAACGTGCCGGGCTGGCCCGCCGCGTGCAACTCGGCGGCGGTCGCGGCATGCGCCCGGTCGAGCGGGACGAGGCGCACCGCCGTTTCGGCCTTCATGCGGGCGACCCGTCGCCGCTGCCGTTCGGCCCACAGTAGATATTATCCTCGGGCGTGACGACGTAGTTGTCGAGATCCCACTCACCGGTGACAACGCTACCGGCAAAGATGACCGAGTTGCGCACGGTGATCGGCGTCTCGATGCGGACGTTATCGCCGACAATGGCGCCCTGGCCGAGGCGCGCGTTGGGATGCAGAGAGACATTACGGCCGATGACCTGATCCACCCCCATGGTCTCGCGCCAGACCTGGTTGACCTGGAGCACGTCGGCGGCAACGGTGACGTTCATGTCCCATTCCACGACCTCGGCCGGATAGACGGGGTAGCCATCGTCGATCAGGATCTGGATCGAGTTGGTGATCTCGTACTCATCGCGCTGAGTCGTCCGGGGCGTGCGGCGGATCGCATCGAAGATCGGCAGGTCGAAGAGGTAGATGCCGCAGCCTTTGAGGTTCGTGTTCGCAAAGCGCGGCTTCTCAATCACGCGGGTGACGAGGCCGCTGGCGTGGAGGATGACCGCGAAATTGCGCCGGATCATCTCAGGATCAGGCTCACGCTTGACGGCCAGCACCCCGCCCGCCCGGCGATTCCAGAACATATCCACCATGCGCTCCAGCCGCGGGGCATGGATGAGGATGTCGCCCAAAAAGAGCATGAATGGCGTCTGAATCTGATCCTCGAGCTTGTAGACCGCGTGGGCGATGCCCAGCGTCTCGCCCTGGTCCACGTAGTGGAGCGTCATCCCGAGCGCCTCGCCGTCGCCGAGGGCTTTCAGCACTGTCTCCTTGAGGTGGCCGACGACGATGAAAACCTCATCCACGCCGATCCGCTTCAACTGCTCGAGTTGATACTGGATAATCGGCTTGTTGCACACCGGGAGAAGTGGCTTGGGGTAGTGGAGGCTGAGCGGCCGGATGCGGGTCCCCTTCCCGGCGGCCAGGATGACACCCGTGAGTTTTTTCGAATGGCTCATGGTCGACTCCCAAACTTGCGCCCGACGAGGAGCATGTGGACCTCAGCCGACGAAGCGATACTTCAGCAGCGCCTTGACGGCCGGCCACCCGTCCAACGGGGACAATTTCTTGTTGGCAAAACGGGGCCGGTAGCTGATTGGCACCTCGACAATCCGGTGGCCGCGCTTGAGAATCTTCGCGGTCAGCTCCGGCTCGATGTCGAAGCGGTTGCACTCCAGTGTGAAGCTCTGGGCGATCTCGCGCGCCATGAGCTTGTAGCAGGTCTCCATATCGTGGAGCCTGGCGCCGTAGAACAGATTGGTCAGCCAGGTGAGAAACCAATTGCCCCAACGCATCAGCGGCTTGTGGGGCGAGAGGTCCCGCACACCGTACACCACTCGAGCCTGGCTCTCCAGCACCGGCTGCAGCAGGACGATGAAATCCTCGGGTTCGTACTCCAGATCGGCGTCCTGGATAATCACGTAATCGCCGGTCGCGGCGGCCAGCGCGGTTCGAATCGCCGCTCCCTTGCCGCCATTGACCTGGTGGTGAATGACCCGCACCTCAGTCAGCTCATTCTCCAGCTCGGCCAGGATTCGCGCGGTGCGATCGGTCGAGCAATCGTTCACGACGATGATCTCCTTGTTGAGATCCACCCGCGCGACACGCTGCAAGACCTCACGAACGCTCTCCTCCTCATTATAAACCGGAATCAAGACTGAGAGCTTGGGGCGCAGCTCGCGCTCGGCGAAAGCGCCAACGTCGTCGAGGGTAGTGGGTGCAGTTTGAGACACGAGCTTGCTCCTGGGTGTATGATGGATGGCGCGCTTGAATTGAAGCCTGCCTGCTGCGGTGAGTGGCGTCACCCCGGGCGGTGACAAGGCTCCGCCCTTCCGACCGCTCGGCTGGCGGTCGGCTGTCGAGAAACCGGCCCCCGATCCGGGGCGGACGCCATCTCGGACCAGTCCGGCTCGGCCGTCAGCGCCGCCTTGGCGCGAGCCGCAAGCGGCTGATCGTCTGGCAGATGTAGTCAACCTGGTCCTCGCTGAGAGCTGGGCTGGATGGGAGGTTCAACCCCCGGACAGCGAGGTCCTCGGCCACGGGCAGATGTTGCCCGGTACGATAGGGCGGCATAACGTGGATCGGGTAGAAGAAGGGCCGGCTATCGATGCCGGCGGCGCGCAGCTCGGCTGCCAACTCGTCTCGGTTCGGCCCGAACGCGTCCTCGACCACGATCGAGTACATCCAGTAGACGTTTTCGGCCCAGGGGGCCTCGGCAGGGAGCGAGAGCCCGGGAATCTCACCAAGTCGCTCGTTATACCAGGCAGCCAGTTGCCGCTTGGCGAGCAAGACCTGCTCGATGCGCTCCAACTGGCCACAGCCGAGCGCGGCCTGGATATTGGTCATCCGGTAGTTGAAACCGATCTCCGGGTGCCAGTAGCGCCGCTCCTTATCCATCCCGTGATCACGCAACCAGGCCGCGCGGGCGGCGTAGTCGGCATCGTCGGTCGTGAGCATCCCGCCCTCGCCGGTGGTGATGATCTTGTTCCCATAGAAGCTGAAACTGCCAAAGTGGCCCAGGCTGCCGACGCGGCGCCCCTTGTAGCGTGCCCCGTGAGCCTCGGCCGCATCCTCAATCACCCACAGCCCACGACGCTCGGCCAGGTCGAGGATCGGGTCCATGTCCACGGGGTGGCCGTAGAGGTGCACGGGAATGATCGCGCGGGTGCGGGGCGTGATCACCGCTTCGACCGCGGCGGGGTCCATCTGCCAGTACTGGCGCTCGCTATCCACGAAGACCGGTGTGGCGCGGGCGTAGTACACCGCATTGGCGGTCGCGACAAAGGTCAACGAGGGCACAATCACCTCGTCGCCTTCGCCGATGCCCAGCACCGCCAGCGCCAGGTGGAGCGCGGTCGTGCCGTTGAAGGTCGCGATGCCGTACTGGCTGCCGCAAAACGCGGCGAACCCCTCTTCAAATTGGGTGACGAACCGGCCAAGCGACGAGATCCAGGTCGTGTCCAGGCATTCGTTGACGTAGCGCTTCTCGGCCTCGCCGAGAATGACCTCTGCGACTGGAATCATAAACCCTCACCAAGCATCTGGAACGTCAGTCAAGGAGTCGCCGAGACGATTGCAAAACACCGTGTGACGGCGCGTTCAGGTTCGGAGAGCGCGCGGTTACCCCGTTCCACCTGAATCCGCCCCAGCGTGCCCGGAGGGGCACGCCCGGCCGCCGGCCCCCAGCCACGGCTTCGACTGCCCGGCCCGGCTCCTCCTCCGCGTCGGCGAACACCCTGAGGGGCGAACCCCGGCGCGACCGTCTCGCTGGGTGGACCCCGCGGGGTCGGCCGACGCCCGGCCGCCGGCCCCCCAACCACGGCTTCGACTGCCCGGCCCGGCTCCTCCTCAGCGTCGGCGAAGGCCGACGCCCGGCCGCAGGCCCCCAGCCGCGGTTTCAACCGCCGGGCGCCCCCGCGCCGGGCTGCACTCCTCCGCGCCGGGCGCCCCCGCGCCGGGCTGCACTCCTCCGCGCCGGGCGCCCCCGCGCGGCTGCACTCCTCCGCGCCGGGCTCCCCGCTGGGCTGCAACCCCGGGCTCCCCCGCGTCGGCGAAGGCCGCCGGCCCCCAACCACGGCTTCGACTGCCCGGCCCGGCTCCTCCTCAGCGTCGGCCTTCGCCGACGCCCGGCCGCAGGCCCCCAGCCGCGGTTTCAACCGCCGGGCGCCCCCGCCGGGCTGCAACCGCCGGGCGCCCCCGCATCGGCGGAGGCTCCGAACCACGTTCTCACCCGCGCAACGACTCCTTGACCGGCGCGCTAGTGCGCCATCAGATAGACCACGACATCACCGTCAACCCACCAGCCCCTGGCTCCGGTGGCCACCTCGGTAGCCGGGACAGCCGGGTCGGCGGGGAGATGGCGGAGCAGGCGGTCGCCCGCGTAAATCGACCGTCCGGGGCCCCGCCAGACCGCCGGCACGCCTGCCACCGCCAGGGCTTCCTCCACTTCGACCCACCGCGATCCGTAGCCGGCCGGACTGACCACCAGGTAGCGAACCTGCCAGGCGCGCAACTGGGCCAGGCTGGCCGGACTCGGGAAGTCGGCCAGCACCATGCTGTTGCGCTCGAACGCCGGTGGCGCGAAGGTGCCGTAGCCATAGGCCAGCGGGTGGCCATGGACGCGGTTTTCCCACAGGCTGTAGCCGTACCACCCGCGCTCGATCGGGAAGACGGCCACCGCCCCGCCCGGTTGCTGCGCCAACCACTCGTCGACCGGCTGCGGTTGAACCTCGCTCCAGCCAAAGGCGAGCGGTGCCGGCCAGAGTTCGACGAGCGTCAGCACCAACGCCAGGACCAGGACGCCCCCGCGCCGGCGCCGAGCCGGCCCCCGCGGCCCGGCGCCGGATAGAAGTTCCGCCGTGCCGGAGGCGGCCAGGACCGCGACGGCCAGTGTCACGAAGAGACCGAAGCGGCTCCAGACCCGCATCACATTGAAAAAGGGCAGGAACAGGTAGAGCCCGAGCGTCGGCAGTGGGACCAGCAGCCTCCCCTCGCGATGCAGCCCCCAATATGCGGTCGGATGCAGGGCCAGGCGCTCGCTGAGAAACGCCAGCGCCGCCCCCCATTTGGCGGCCAGCGTTGCCGGCGCCGCCAGATAGAGCGGGCCACGACCGAGGTGCAGCGTCGTGCCCAGCGCCAGAAGCGCGGCGATCAGGCCCAGAACCAGCCACGGCCGCGCCCCCCGGCGTCGCGCTCCCAGCAGCGCCAGCCCCAGCGGAACCCACCCCAGAAACAGCAGCCGCTCCTGCGGGTTCTGCGGAAAGACGCGCGCCACCAGCGATCCCCACAGCGGGTGCAGCGCACTCGGCACCAGAAAGTCCAGCGGACTGGCCGACCAGTTGTCGAGGTAGCGCAGCGTCGCATGCGGCGAGGTCGGGCGAAGCTGGACCAGGGGGAACAATGCCGGCCAGACCAGGAGCAACGCGACGAGCAGCGCGCTCAGGGCAACGGGAACCCATTGTAATCGAAAGAGCCGCCGGCGCAATCGCAGCGCGACGAAGAGCGCCACGAAGAGCGCCAGCAGGTAGCCGTAGTACCAGCTCGAGAGCGCGGCCAGCGCCCAGAAGAGCCCGGCGAGCGCGCCGTCCCGCCGCCGCCCGCTCCGGATGGCCCGGTCCGCGTACAGAAAACAGAGTGGGAGCCAGGCCGTCCCCATCAATGGGAGATGCCCCGCCCCCAGGTGCGCCACACGGTACGGGCTGAAGGCCCAGACGAGTCCCGCCAGCCAGGCCGCCCCCCGCTGGCCGGTCAACCGCCACGCCAGCAACCACATCGCGAGCCCGCTCAGGACGAAGCTGGCCAGCATGAGGAGGTTGTAGCTGGCGACTTCACCAAACGCAAGTGTGAGCGGCAGGCTGGGAAGCAGATGGGCCAGGGTTGTCTCGCTCAGGGCGAGGGGGTAGCCGACCGGCGCGAAGATGTCTGGGTTAAAGAGCGGCGAGCGGCCGAGGTCGAGCAGCGCGTGGCGAACCCACCAGACCTTCCAGAGGTACTCGAAATTATCACCCGGAGGACCCGCCACTGCTGTGCTCAGATGCGCGGCGAGGGGCCATGTCAGGATCGGCGCCAGCGCGGTCCATATCAGGACGACACCCCACGGCGCGATCGCCACCGAGGCCTGCGCTCGCACCGGCCTGGCACGCGCCTGGTCTGCCGGTGGCAGCGCGACGATCCCCAACGAGCGGCGCATCAGCCTGGTCCCACCTGGAAGAGCATGAGCTCCAGCCCTTGAAACGGCTGGTGGGATACCAGAACCAGGCCGGGGGCGGCCAGCAGCCAATGCTTGACTTGCTCGCCCGGGGCGTGGCTGGCCACCAGCCAGAGGCGCCCGTGGCCGGCGAGGGCCGGCGCGACCATCGCCCCAATCTTCGCCGGATCGGTCACACCCCGCGAGATGCGAAGTTGATCGGCCCGTCCGGTGTAGTAGTAGTCGAACGGGATAGCGATGTCCTCATCGACGAGGACGATGAGGTCGCCGGGCTGCTCTTGGGTGGCAACAACCTGAGCAACCCCGCGCCAATCTTCCTTCAGGCCCCCGGCATAGATTGGGAGGGCGGCAACAAGCGACATCGCCAGCAACAACGCCCCCCCAAGCCGGCGGGCATACGGCGGTTTGAGCCGGCCGACGCCGGCGGCGACCAGGACCAGGTAGGCCGGCAGGACCGGCAGGAGGTAGCGAGTCAGGAAAAGCGGGGCGATCTGGGAGATCAAGAAGGCCAGGAGCGGAGCCGTCCCCAGCCAGGCAACGACAAGGAGCAGCACCGGCCGCTCCTCCCCGCGGCGCAGGGCACTGATGCCCACCAGGGCGGCCAGGCTGTACAGTCCCAACACGGCCAGCTTGAGCAGCGGGCTCGGGTCGAAGAGGGTACCGTACGTCAGCGCCGCTGCCAGATCATACAGTTGCCGCAGGCCGGGCACCCCGTATTTGGCCGCCACCCAGTTCCAGGTCCCGCTCTGGGCCTGGCCGAGTGGCACGATCAGCTCAGGCGCGAAGAGCACCCCTACCGTGAGGTGGGCCAGCACCAGACGCACAAAGCCGGCCCGGTGGTGGCCCTTGTGCCACCACGACCAGAGCGCGACCAGGCCGAAACCGGCGAGCACGAACCCGGCGTAGTAGTGGGTGTAGAGGGCCGCTGTCGCCCACAGCGCGTAAACGGCCCAATCGCGCCGGCGATCCTCGAGCAGGGCGTGCTGGAGGGCGTCAGCCGCGAGAATCACCAGCAGGACGACCAGGGCGTACTGCCGCCCCTCCTGGGAGTACCAGATGTGCAGCGGCGAGACGGCCAACAGGGCCGCTGCCCAGAACGCCGCCGCCGCGCCCAGCCGGCGCGCGGTGAATCGCCAGAGCAACGGCACACTGGCGACCCCGGCGCTGACGCTGAAGAGGCGCAGCGCCACTGGTCCCGGCCCAAAGACAAGCAGCCACCCGTGGAGCAGGCTGTAGTAGAGTGGGAACGGCACCTTCCACGCCAATAGGGTCGGCAGCGACCACATCGGTCCCTGCGCGACCCAGATACTGTAGACCTCATCGAACCAGAGGCTCTCGCGGCCCAGGTGGAAGAGACGCAGCGCCGCCGCGAGGACGGTCAGGGCTGCCACCGGCCACCAGACCGGCAGCCGCAGCTCTGTCCGCGCTCGGGTCGCCGCAGCCGAAGGAGAAAGCAAACTCATGGGAGTCGTTCAAAGAGCGTCACCGCTCCCACACCACGAATGTCGTAGCTCGCCACCCGGCGCCAGTGGGCCGTGAGCCACCGACGGACGCGGCCGGCCGGATCGGTATAGTGATTGGGCTGATCGAGTAACCAGACGCGCTCGTGCGCCAGAAGATGCGCGGGAAGGTCAGACTCGATCGTCGCCGGCACCGGCACCGGCAGCACAATCTCAGGATAGCGCCTCGCAGCGTAGTAATCGAAGGCCTTGTAGTTCCAGCCCGGACTGAAAAGCAGCGCGTCGTCAGGCTGCCCGGCGTCCGCGATGATCGCCGCGGCGTCCCGCCAGTCGTCTTTCTGCAGCATCTGGGCTTGCCGCACCGTCCCCGCCAACGCCAGGGCGACTAGCACCACGGTGGCTCCCGCCCACACGCCCCGGCCGGGCAATCGCGCGAGTCCATGCGCGACCAGCAGCAGGAAGGGCGGTAGGAAAGGCAGGAAGTAGCGCAAGGAGAAGAGCGGTTTGACCTGCGAAATGGTCCACGCGACGAGGACCGGGACCACCGAGATACACAGAGCGAAGACCAGCGCGTCGCGCCGCCGGCGGGTCACCTGAACGGGCCCGCGGCCGGCCACCCCGGCCAGGATCGCCCACCCGGCAGCGGCGAGAAAGAGGAAGTAGCCCGTACGGCGAACCAGGGCGGGCAGGGCCTTCGGCACCGTTCCGAGGCTGAATGCGATCAAGGTATCGAGGAGGGCTCGCGGTCCGGGCGCACCGATGGTCTGCTCGACCCAGCCGCCGCCGCCCGTCCGCACCTGCCGAACGACCGTCGGCATCCACGGCGCGAAGGCCAGCAGGGCGACCGCGGTAGCCAGGGCGAACCTCACCAGCCGGTTCCGCCGGTCGGGCCGCGTGATCAGCAACCACAGGACGAAGGCTCCGTGGCCGCCAAGAACAAACAGGCTGTAGTAGTGCGTGTAGAGCCCGACTGCCAGGCTCACACCGTAGCCCAGGAGCCAGAGCGGGCCGCCGCCCGCGACGATCGCCCGCCAGAAGCAGAACGATGCCGCCAGCCCGAGGAGGGCGACCAGGGCGTACATCCGGGTTTCTTGAGAGTACCAGATGTGCAGCGGGGCGACCGCTACCAGCAGCGCCGCGATCAGTCCCTCCCGCCGGCCCCACAGCCGCTCACCAAGGATCCAGGTCAGCGGAACAGCCAGCACACCGGCCACCGCGCTCAACGCTCGCAGCGCCGCTTCCGACGTTCCGAAGACAAGCCAGAAATGCAGCAGAATGTAGTACAGCGGCGGGTGGATATCGTGCGCGGTCCAGGCAACGAGCGCCGGCAGATCCATCCGGGCGAGAAAGAGGCTCGTGGCCTCATCGAGCCAGATGCTCTCACGCCCGAGCCCCCAGAGCCGCAGGGCAGCCGCCAGGAAGGTAACGGCCACGGCCGTGCCTGCTCGCACCCCGATTCCGGTGGATGATTGCACGGCGAGTGCGGCCGCTGATTGCTTGGACGAGGCTACCGAAGTGCTCATTGGTGTCGCAGGTGGCAGGAACAAAAAGAGGGGACCGTGGGCATTGTCGTGTAGCCTGGTCCCCCCGCGCGTGAACGGAGGCCCGGTCGTCCGCCGCAGTGATGAGGACGGTGGCAGGCCTTATATGGGGTCGCAGTGGAGTGATGCGGCCTGCCACCGTCGGGCCACGATGCTAGTCTGTACCGGTGCTGAAGCGGGCCTCGCGGACTCGCTCGGCCGCAGCCGCCCGGGGCGTACGGATCGGCTCGCTACGAATAGCCCGGGAACCGGCGCCAAGGGTACTCCTGCCGCCGGCATGACCGTTACGGCGAGTAGGATGGCGATAATCAGCGTCGGCCGCCAGGAGAATCTGACGCACGTACTCGTGGCTGATGCTGTCCACGATCCCGCGCTTGACACACTGCTCCGCGAGTTTATGGAGCGTCCAGCGGCTGAAGCTGAGCCCGAGATCGCGTGGGCTGCTCAGCGCCAACTCAACGATCTGCCCTCGCTGAGCCGTGGTGAAGCGTGGCGGTGGCCCCCCCGATCGAGCGCTAATCAAACCGCGCAGGCCACGCTGGTTAAAGCGGTGGATCCACTTCCGGAGATTGGTCGGGTGGGCGTTCACCATCGGGCCAATTTCCGGCACCCGGTACCCCTCGCTGGAGAGCAGAATAACTCGCGCCCGGTGGCGCAGGTCAGGGTCATCTCCATCGAGCCACTGGCGCAACTGCTGTTCTTCAGCGTGCTTGAGTTCTCGAACGTATAGCGCCATGGTCATCCCCTTTATAAACAACGGAACGGGTGGCTAATGTGCTCCCCTCTCCCACCGTTACGATAGGCTGTCAATATGAATCAGGCATGAAAGCCTCAACTGAAGGGAGTGACAGTTTGTTCATTGTGAATGAGATAGCAGTCTTTTGAAGAATAACTGATCAGGCAGCACCCGCGCCTTCTATGCCTGGATCGTGTTTCTCGCCCGGCCATCGCAACGTAACCACGAAACCCCTCGGGTTTACCGGGCATACTGTCGGTTGATCGCCTGTATCGCCGGCCACCATGATCCGCCGGACTCTTCATCCTCGGGATGCATTATGTTTTGTCATGCTGCCAGGGCGACCCGCCTGCAACTGCCCGCCACGACCGGTTGACAGCTCAGAGTTCGGCCGCTATGCTTGCCCCACCATGGTTTCGCCCTCTATGCTCCTGCTCGCGGCTGTCCTGGTTGGAGCCGGCTTTTGGCTTCTCGCTCGCAGTTGGCGGCTCCTCGACGTCCTGCGGCAGCGCTACCACGCGCTCCACTCTTCTCGCGCGGCCTCCCTGGTCGCCATCACGCTGCTGGCAATCGGCGTCGCCCTGGCTGGACTCGGCTGCCGGATCCTCGCCCTGGCGTTCGTGCGAGGCTAGAGCGCCGGTCAAGTCCTCAGACTTCCGAAGTCTGGTGGGGACCGTACTGGCCCAAAACGCGCTCCGACGGGGGTGATCGAGGCGCGCCCCTGCCGCAAACAAGACTTCGGAAGTCTGTTCCCTCCCCCACCGGGATTTCTTGACCGGCGCTCCAGAGTCCGGCCAGGCGCTGCCACTTTCACTCGGTGCGCCCTCCCGCAAGGGTCAACCCTCTCGGGAGGCAACCGGCTGGCCGGGCAAGGTTCTTGCCGCAACTCCCTCTCAACAGGATAAAAGGCCCATCGCGACTCGGCAATGGGCCTTTTTGTTCATCGCTCGAATTGAATGCGGTGTGCTGGGCGGGGGCGGGCCGGCGGCAGAGCGCACGAACCGCCCAAAGCAAACGAGCCCGCTTCACTCGAAGCGGGCTCGCCGGCTGGAGAGCGATCCTCTCAGTGCGCGCGCGCGGTTTCGACCTCAGGAGCCAACTTCCGGGTCTGAAGCCCGTGCTTGAACTTCGCCCACTTCAGGCCGGCCCACTCACGCATGATTAGCGGGTACATCATCGGATTGAAGAGAATGTTGATAGTCAGAAAGCACTCGTAGGTGCAGAAGCACTGCGTGTCTTTGATCCACTTGCGGGCCTCATCGCCCTTCTGGCTGAACCAGATCTTCTTAAAGTCGTAATCATGATCGCGGACATTCCCCAACACTCGATCTTCCAGCAGTTCGCAGGCCAGCACGTCCCCATTCGAGAACATCGCGCCACCAAGACTTCCGGCGTAGCAGGGCATCAGCGCCTTGCGCTCCTTCACCATCTTGGCGATGAGTTTGGGACGGATGATCCGCTTGGCATTGATAAAGTCACTGAACGGCATCTTCGAGTAGCCCGGGAGCTTGCGATTCAAGTTGTCGCGCTCGAGAACCATATGGAAGTTCTCGTAGTTCTCGATCTTGAAGTTCGCCGCGGCCGGGTCAATCGGGGCACTCCAGGTCGCACCGGGGTCCTTGGGGGCGCCGCGGATGAGCAGCGTGAACACTGTGCTGACGCCAACTTTCTGCTGGAGGTAGTTGTAGATGTCGAGGAGCATCTCGTCGTTGTAGCCGCTGACGGCGATCTGGATGTTGACGCTGAAGTTATGGTAGTGGCGCTCCAGCTCGCGCAGCGCTTTGTAGGTCGTCACCGCACGATCGAACAGACCGGGGTAGCCGCGGAACTTGTCGTGCTGATCCTCGATGCCATCAATCGAGATGTCGATGTGGAGGTCCAGGTCGGGACAGCTGTCCAGAATCTCGCGGGCCCCCTCGACCTCGCGGGCGGTGAGGCTGCCGTTGGAGGGGATCCCGCAGTTGAGAACGTGGTTATTCTTATGAAAAACCTTCACAATCTCGGGCAGATCCGCACGCAGCCAGGGCTCGCCGCCCGTGGGCGTAAAGAAGAGCATGTCGTCCATGCTCGCGCTGACCTTCGCCAGCTCGTCAAAGGTGAGCTCACCGGTGTGGCGAATGTGACTGCCCAGGAGGCAGTGGCCGCACCGGGCGTTGCAGTTCTTCGTCACGAAGAGGACGAAGTAGAGCGGGGACGCCCCCGCCTTCCAGAAGACGCGCTTGCCATACTTCAGATAGTTCCAGGCGCTCACAAGTCCGTTCCCTCCTCGGGTCCACAGTACCAACACTCAGCGCGCCCCAGAGACGGCCAGGCGGCACTCTACAACGCGCGACTCGAAAACTGCACTCACACCAACCCTCTCCCGACTCGGGCAGGCCGCCTCGCCCCACCCACCGTCCGGTCACAGCAGGTGGGACGAGAGAGGGCGTCCTGTCAGCCGCCCCGGCCTGCCCAGAGTTGGAGAAGGAGAACAGGCCCCACGGAAAGATGGGCAACGCTAGCGTCACCCACCGGTTGGGAAGAGCACTTCTTCCTGAACGACCGGCTTGCGCCTCACCGTCCCAAGCACCAGCCGCCTGGCACTCCTGCGAACGGCGCCCAGCCTGTTGAGGTGGCGCCGGAGGCGGGGCGTGTCGTCGTGATAGACGTTCTTGCGCAGCCAGGTGTAGATTTTATGGCGGGTCGGGCTCTTGCGTTTCAGGGCCAGCTCGTGCTTCAACTCGACAAACTTATCGTAGTAGTAATCCACCTGTTCCTGAGAGAGTTGGGGCTGCTGCAAGGTAGATTGTTTGCCGAAGTATGTCGCGACGGTCTCACCATCGTAGAGCCCCCGCCCGACGCTGATATCGTGGAGCTCGGTCATCGGGTAGGGGAAGAAGACCGAAAACTGGAATTGGGTCGGCTCGAGCTGGCGGTTGAACTCGATGGTCTCCTCAATCTGCTCGGGCGTCTCACCTGGCAGACCCAACATGTTACAGGTGTACGTCTCCATCCCGTGCTTCTTGAAGAGATCGAAGGTCTCCTTGATAAACTCGTTGGTCATCTTGCGCTTGAGCACGTCCCGGCGCAAACCCTCGTCGCCGCTCTCCAGCCCTACGCGGATCCCGCGGCAGCCACTCTGAGCGAGCTCGACCACGATATCCTCATAGTTGACCCGCTCGACCCGGGTGTTGATCCAGTACGGGATGTGCTTGAAGCGCTTGCCGTACTCCCGGGCAAATTCGCGTGTCCAGGCATGCTTGAGGGTGAACACATCATCCTGGAAGTTCAGGATGCGGACGTTGTAGGTGTTGACCAGGGAGTCAATTTCGTCCAACACGTTCTGAACGGAGCGATAGCGAACGTACTTGCCGACGCCCTTGTAGGTATCCTGCAGCGCGGGCACCGCGCAGTAGGCACACTGGTAGGGACAGCCACGCCCCGCCATCATGTCAACCCACCCGTAGTTGCGGCGCAGAATCTCCTCGTAGTCGAACAGTTCCCGGTCGGCAAAGGGGAAGATGTCGAGGTCTTCGACCATCGGCGCCATCGGGTTGTGGATAACCCTGTCCCCGGCGCGGATGTGCATGTTGGGCACGTCGCTCACGTCCTGCCCTTTCTCCCAACGGTTGATGAGCTCGAGAAAGCTCGACTCAGCCTCGCCCTGGCAGACGACATCCAGATCGGGATTCTGGGTTGCCTGCATGATCGCCAGGGTGGGATGCGTGCCACCACTGACGATCTTCAGCTCAGGCGCACTGTCCTTGATCCAGCGAGCGCACTGCTCCACGTACGGGTGCTGGTGGGTCGTGGACGAGAAGGCGACGACGTCAGCATTGGTCGCGGCCAACTCCTGCAGGAAGGCGGACCTGGCCGGCGGGGCCTGGAGGTAGATCAGGCTCGTCTGGTGACCCGCCTTTTTGAGGATGGCCGAGAGGTAGCCGATCCCATGGTAGAATTTCTTGGTGCCATAGTGTTGCACGCCCTCAACATCGGGATAAACAAAGGTCACTCGCATCGGTCTCGCTCCGCTTCTCCAGGGATCGGGGGGAACAGACGAAACGACCGGTTACACCATCGTCGCCTCGGCTGTCGGTCATCGGTTGCCTCAGCTCAATACCGGGATATCGCCCAGACCGACAAGCGCGCCGGACTCGGGCGCGGCGGCCGGATTGTTGAGGGCCGCCGTGTTGTCGGGCCGGTTCCCCTGGCCGCCGCCGAACGGGGTTGGCTTCCACCAGGCCCACTCACTACACTGATTGCAGGGGCTGGCAGAGAAGTCGCCACTGATATGGCGGCGGCGCAGTTCCTGGAAGAGCCGGCCACGCCAGGCCCTCATCACACCACCGGCCTCGACCACGTTCCCAAGCGGGGTGTCCAGGTTGAAATCCCGGTCGCACATGGCCAGGTCGCCATTCCAGTAGATGTGGACGTGATACCACAAGTTTGGGCAGGCGTAGCGATGGCCCGGAATGTGAAAACTCTCTTCGTCCTTTGGCCGCAAACTCTCGATCTCATCAATCTGGCTCGCCCAGGAATCAAACGGCTTCACGTTGAGCCGGTCCACCCCGGGAATCGTCCATTGCTGGAGAAACGCGTCGATCTCGTCCCTGGTCTTCTCCATCTGGATGATTTGCAGGTTGATCTGGGGGCGGGAGAGGCCCATCGCGCGCCGAAGTTCCATAAAACGCCGAATGTTCGTCTGGGTCTCCTCAAAGTTCGCCCGCCGGCGAATCGACTCGTAGGTCTCCTTCGTCGCGCCATCCATGCAGAGGTAGATAACGTCGAGCCCGGCCTCCAGGATTTTGCGCGCCTTGTCCTCGCTCAAGAGTGTCGCGTTCGTGCTCATCTCCGAGCGTAAGCCCTTCTCGCGGCAGTAGGCAATCATCTCGAAAATCTTGGGGTGGAGGAGCGGCTCCCCCCAGATGTGCAGCGTGGTTGCCTGGACATGGGGGGCCATCTCGTCCACGATGCGCTTGAAGAGGTTGATATCCATGTACCCCTTCTTGCGCTCAACCTCGCGGCGGCCCGTCGGGCACATCACACAGCGGAGGTTGCACACATTGGTGCTCTCGATGTACATGCGCTGCGGGTACATCCGGGGCGCCGTCTGCCCAAGCTCGTAGCCGATCCACTTGCCCAACATATCGGCATTGCGCTTGTAACGCCGGACGCGGTTGGCAACCTTGGTGCCGACCTTCTGTGCGAGCGACTCGGAAATAGTCATTGAAACTGAGGCTCCTGATACCAACTATTGTCCGTTGCCTGTAGTCGATTGGCGGGTGCCGGATAAGCGCAGGCGCTGCCCGCGCCTCCGCGCGACAGATTGCTCACCCCGGGGCATCGGACAACAATCAAGTCTCGGATCACACCCTCGCGGGGCTGCACGGTTCATCCTTCACTGCGTGATATCGCTATTCTCCCACAATCCCTTGTTCCCCTGCCGCTTCAGATGGGCAAACCCGCCGAAGACTCCCACTTTGATAGCCGCACGCCCCACCGTGCGCATAGCCTCATTCTGGCTGATGCGGTAAAGCGTATCGCCCCACTCCCGGCCGAAGTACGCCAGGTAGCGGCGGCGGCGCTTCTCCTCGAGAAAGCGCTCGCGGGCCTTGATCGCCATGTTGGCGAGGGTCTCATCGCTGACCTCGGAGACGTTCATGAACGGTGCGATGCTGCTGGTGTAGGAGTTGTAGTAGTAGCTCTTCGCCCAATCAGTGCTGTACTGGGTTTCCGGCCGCTTCTTGACGAGCTCATCCCAGAGTTTGGTGCCTGGCATGGGGGTCGCAATCGAGAACATGGCCTCACTGAGGGCGAGAGAGGCCGCGAACTCGATCGTCTCCTCCATCGTCTCTTCGGTGTCACCTGGCAGACCAAGAATGAAGTAGCCCTTGGCCCGGATCCCTGCATCCTCGGTCCATTGGACAGCATCGCGGACCTGGCTGAGGTTGATGTGCTTGGCCGTCTGCTTGAGAATCTTCTCGTTGCCACTCTCGATACCGAAGTGAATCTCGCGGCAGCCGGCGCGGTACATCTTTCGCAACAGGGGCTCCGTCACCCGATCGACGCGCGCCAGACACTGCCACTTCACGGGAAGCTCATGCTCGATGAAGTAGTCCATGATCTGCTCGAGCCGGCGCACATCGATGGTGAAGAGATCGTCGATGAAGTAGATGTTGTAAACCTGGTATTTTTCGATGATCTGGACCACCTCAGCCGCAATGTTCTGCGGTGTGCGCTGGCGATAGGTGCGACCCACGATGCCCTTGAAACAGAAGGAGCAGGCGTAGGGACAGCCCCGGCTGCTGAGCACGGTCAACATGCGCTCGCCGTTAGGGTTGTAGAGGGGGTATTGATCGAGTTCAAACAGGTGGCGGGCCGGGAACGGGACCTGGTCGAGATCGTCGATCAACATGCGCGGCGCGGTCTGAATGACCTCGCCCTGCCCGTCCTTCTGAAAATACAGCCCGGCCACCTTCTCGAAATCGGTGCGACCCTCGTCGAGAGAGTCGATCAACTCGGCAAAGGTCTCCTCACCCTCGCCATAGACTACAAAGTCGACGGTCGGGTCCTGCGCGGTCACAACGGGAAGTGTCGTCGCGTGGGGACCACCGGCAATGATCGGCACCCCGAGGCGATCCTTGATGATCCGGTTCGCCACCTCGATGGAGTGCCAGGAGGTGGTCATCGAAGTCTCGGCCACCACATCGGGCCCCCACGCAATGACCTTCTCCATCTCATCTTCGACCGAAGTGTGAGACCTGAGCCCCATGTCGAAGATGGCACACTCGTGCCCGCGCCGTTCGACCATGGCGGCCAGGTAGCCCAGACCAAGCGCCGGATAGCTGTTCACCATTTTATTCCACTTCGGCCCGATCAATGCGATCTTCATTCCTGCGCTCTCCCGTCAGGTAAGTGCTCGCCGAGGGGCGATGGGCAACGGGCGCCCGGCAAACGGCAGACGTTCCCGCCAGTGCCTGGGAGTATAGGGCGGGCGCATGAAAAACGAGTGAATGGTCACCGGAACACCTGTGACAATCTATTCATACCATTAGTTGTTTGAAATGGAATTCATTTGAAAAGTTATTACTGTGT
Source organism: Ardenticatenaceae bacterium (assembly GCA_027493995.1). Classification (GTDB taxonomy): domain Bacteria; phylum Chloroflexota; class Anaerolineae; order Ardenticatenales; family Ardenticatenaceae; genus DOUV01. Next base: position 1,916,790 of record JAOSJS010000001.1, read on the forward strand.
AAAATCGAGAATTGGGGGAGCGCGCTTGGCGCGCCGGGCCGATGGCGGCCGGACGTGGAAGATTGGCCCGGCGGCTTTGAGCGGCGCGTGCGGTCGTGCGTGGAGGACCCGAGTGCAATCGCACAGGACAGCGCCAAACGCTGGTTCTTGACGTCCTGGCACCTTCGCGGCTCCACACGTTGCGGGGGATGGGGTGGGGATGAGGGCCAGGGCGCGTTCGTCATCCTGGCGTCGCGTCCCCTCGCGTGGCGCAGGCCGAATCAAACGGTCGGCGCGCTTTGAGAACACCGTGCGCTAACGAATGAATGAGATCCGAAACAGAGGACGACCCGCAAGTCAGAAGTCTATCACGGGCACTTTGTGATCCTGGTTGGTTTTCAATATAATGGAGCCACAGGGACACCACACCCACACGCTTCCCGTTCCCACGCCTCATTGAAGGAATGCCGTACGCACGGATGCCTATGATGCCGTGTTCGCCGTGACGCAGTTCTCTTGCCTCGAACGCTCGAGGCGCACCTATCGCCTAAGTGAGCGAGCCACTCGTTCACGACCGTAGTGACCATCGAAGGAGGGGTACCAGATGGAAGTCACATTTCTGATCGGGCGGATCATCGTGGGGGCCTATTACCTGCTCAGCGCGAGCAACCACTTCTTTCAATTGAACCAGATGAGTGGCTTTGCCACCTCCAAGGGCGTGCCAGCCCCGAAACTGATGACGCTTGTGTCCGGTGTGTTGTTGCTGGTGGGGGGCCTCAGTATCATTACCGGCTTCCAACCGGTCATTGGCGTCATCGCGCTGGTGCTCTTTTTCCTGCCAGTCACATTCATGATGCATCAGTTCTGGGCCGTGCAAGACCAGATGGCAAAAATGGGCGAGATGGTCAACTTTATGAAGAATCTCGCACTGATGGGGTCGGCACTCATGTTCCTGGCCATCCCGCAGCCCTGGCCGCTAAGCCTGGGGGGATAGTGAATGGGGCACGCGTTCGTAGTGCGCGCTTTTGGAATTTTTCAATTTAATCTGGCAATCACTGTCTGGAGCCCGGCGGTTGCCTGTCCTGACCGGCCAGGGAGACCGCGGCTGGGGGCCGGCGGCCGGGCATCGGCCGACCCCGCGGGGTCCACCCAGCGAGACGGTCGCGCCGGGGTTCACCCCTCGGGGTGTGCGCCGACGCGGAGGAGAAACCGAGCCGGGCAGTTGCCTGTCCTGGCCGGCTCGGGAAACTGTGACTGCGGGCCGCTGACCAGGCGTGCCCTTCCCGGCACGCTGTTGGTCGGATTCATTTGGAAAGGTGCAATAGCGCGCCGGAAGCGCGAGGGATTGCCCGCAGATGGAGCACTGGTTCGTAGTGCGCGCTTTAGCGCGCTAAAGCGCGCACTACAAACCAGTTGCCCAACCGTGCGCGGCCCTCACTGGTGGCCCCGTGCGTGAGGCTTCTTCGAGACCCAAACCATGTACGAGTACCGCAAGTTGACTCCTGAACAGCAGGCCGAGGTGGTGTAGCAGCGGCGAGCGCTTGGGCACCCGCCGCACTCGCCGCCCCATCTCGCGCACGGTCAGTCGCTGTCCCTGCTGACCGCCGCCTGTTACGAGCACCGGCATTACATGCTGGCTCCAAGCCGCCGCGCGCAAGTCTTGGACGAGCTGTTTGAACACTTCGTGGCCAATGGCGTTGAATTACGCGCCTGGGTGATCCTTCCGAACCACTATCACCTGCTGGTCTCCACCCCCGATTCCGCTGCAGTGGGGGCCGTGTTGAGAATGGTACATGGGCGGACCGCGCGCGCCTGGAATCTTGAGGATCAGCAACCAGGTCGCAAGGTCTGGTATCGCTTTTCAGACCGGGCCATGCGCTCAGAGCGCCATTGTTACACAACGTTGAATTACATTCACTACAACCCGATCAAACATCGCTGGGTTCCATCGCCGTACAATTGGAACGAAAGCAGTCTCCCCTGGTACCTGGATCATTACGGGCGCGAATGGCTTCGGAACTTGTGGGTCAACTATCCGGTCCGGACCTACGGCCGTGGGTGGGACGACTGTTTGGAGGGCGGGGGGCTCACGCCGCGGATGGAGCGCCGGTTCGTAGTGCCGCTGAAGAAGTTTGACAAATTAAATCGGTAATCAGGAGGGCACCTGGAGGCATTTTCATCACGGAAATAAGGTGTCAAAGTCCATCTGTGACGAAACTTGGGGCGATGTTGGCAGGCTGAGATCGCGGCGGACGAACCGGCGGTCACGATCCCGGGTCGCGCCCGGCCACCCCGGGATCGCGGCCGGTTTCTGGCGGAGCGCCGGCCTCCCGTGCCGCGCTGATCTGGCGCCTGTTGGTCATTTCGTGCTGCTTCAGCCTGCGCGCCCGCCGGTGTCAGGTACCGGAGGAAATGGGCTCACCGGCAGTTTCGGTGAGCGCAAAATCGGGCGCGATGAGTGTAATAGTGGGCTGGCACACAAACTGGCCTGTCCTTGTTTTGAAGTGGTCTCCATGTCCGCTGGGGTCAGGGTGCCGCCTCCCGCGCGGCGCGTTGCCGTGCCGCCTGGTCGAGATGGTGCCAGAACGCCGCGACGTCGTCGCCCAGCGCGCGGGCGCGGCGGTCAGTGTAGGCCCAGTCGAAGGTCGCCGCAACCAGCGCATCGGCATCGAGATAATAACTGATCAGGAGTTCCAGGATGTCGGAGCGGTGCTTGGTCGAGCGACCCTCCTTCCAGGCCATCAGCTTGCCGACCACCACGTCGTCGGCCCGCGCGCACCAGACCGTGAACGTGCCGATGGGCGGAAATCTGAAAGTCTGCCTGACGCGCCGGGCAAAGGCCTGGCGGTAGGCCGAGTTCATTGTCAGGGGGATCAGGTCGGCCTTTTCGCCGCGGGTCGAGTCGATGATATTGAACATCGTCCCATCACGGGTAGCGCTGCGCATCTGCTCTGGGTCGGCGTAGTAACGAGGGAGGGGGTATGCCGCGGCCAGGGCCTGGATGTGCTCATCGGCTAGATCAACGATAATGTCCACATCATAGGTGACGCGCGTGGTGCCATAGATCATGGCCGCGAAGGCCCCGATGATCATATAGGGCGCACCGATATCCTCCAACGTCTGGAGCACGTCGAAGAAGAGTTCAAATGAGGGCGTCGAGGTGGTCGGCACGTGCCAGCTCCTCAAGGAGCTTGAGGCCGAGCTGCTCCTCGGACAGGTCGGGATAGCATCGCTGGAGACGCGCGCGCATCAGCGCCACAGCAAATGCGCGTGCTGCTCGCCAGCGCGCCACCCGCTGGCTCACACTGAGAGACGCGGACAGCCGCAAGGCATCCAGATCGACCGCCTCGGCGTCGTGCCAGATCGATTCATCCACCGGCGAAGGAGAAGGGGAAGAGTGTGACATGGCTCTAGTATAGGCCAATGGCGCGCCAGGCCAAATGCCGGCCAGGGAAGGCCCGCTTAATGGATGGCCGGCTGGGATGACAGCTATCTTGCTAACATTCCTGGTATGGCACCTTGAACGGTGTTCACCCCGATTTAGATGCGTTTGCCCTGGGATGAGGGCTGGGGCACTCCGGCGTCAGCGCCGGGTTCCCCCCCCGAGGCTCGGAGCGTCGTGCTGTGCTGGAGCCGGGCAAAATCGATTGTCAGCTCTTCCTCGGACGGAAGCTGCTGGGGCAGGGTGAAATGGAAGGTCGAGCCCTGGCCCTGGCTCGACTCGACCCAAAGCCGCCCGCCGTGACGCTCGACGATGTGCTTGCAGATCGTCAACCCAAGGCCGGTCCCACGGTAGCGGCGGGTGCTCGAGGCATCTACCTGGTAAAATCGATCGAAAATCCGGGGAAGCTCCTGTTCGGGGATCCCGATCCCGGTATCGCTGACGCCGACTTCAACCTCCGTGCCGCGGTCCTTATAGTCGATCGTGACTCGCCCCCCAGCCGGTGTAAACTTGATCGCGTTTTCGCAGAGGTTGCTCAAGACCTGTTCGAGCCGCACCGGATCGGCTTCGATCGATAGTGAGGGCGCCGGCACATTGCTGATGAGCTGGACGCCGGCCTCCTCAGCCACCGGCGCCAGTTTCCCAACAGCCTTGGCCGCCAATTCGCCGATGTCAACGATCTCCGGCCGTAGCTTGAGCTGGCCGGACTCCAGCCGGCTGAACTCGAGGAGATCCTGAATCAAGGTTTGGAGCTGGCCGGTCTGGTCCTTGACTGTGCCGAGAAAGTCGCGCTGGAGGTCGTTGATCTCCCCAGTCTTCCCCATCAGGATAATGTCAACAAAGCCTTTGATGGAGTGTAGAGGTGTTTTCAGTTCGTGCGAGATGACGCTGAGGAAATTGGACTTCATCTTCTCCAATTCCTTCTGCGCCGTGATATCGCGGAGGACCGTCACCACCCCGCGCGGCCGCCCCTCGGAACTGGGCACCGGTGCCGCCAATGCCTGGTAGACCCGCTCCTCGTTGATCCGCCCGGCCCGTACCGTCAGCTCTCCCATCACCGGATCGTCGCCTTCGCTTGTCAGGGTTTCCTTGAACAGTTCGATCAGGCCGGAATTCGGAATCATCTCAACGAGCGGTGTCCCGATCGCCGGTCCTTCCGGCAGCCCGAAAATCAGCGCCGCGATCGGGTTCATGATCAGCAGGTTGAGGTTGGTATCCGTCACGATCACGCCGTCCCCGATCCCCTGGACAACCGCCTCGAGCTCGTGGGATTTCTCGCGCACATCCTGGTAGAGCCGTGCGTTCTGGATTGTCGTCGCGGCGAAGCTGGCGAAGCTCACCGTCAAGTCCTGCATCTCGTTCCCGAAGACGAAATCGGAACGGCTGTCCCCCAGGTAGATGGCACCGATGACGGCCTCGCGACTGATCAGCGGCGTGATGAGATAGCTCTCCACCCCCCAGCGGTCGGCAAACTCGCGCTGAGTGCGATTCGCGCTGCGGCGGGCGCGGGGAACGGCCACGGGAGATCGCTGGCGAATCGCTCGAGCCGCGGCCGGCTCGTGTTTGAGGCTGATGCGGAAGGTGTGGCGCTCGCCGTCCTGGCTGCCGAAGACCGTGCGGCCAACCAGGTTCTCACCACGCTCGTCCAGCAGCACGACGGCACAGTGGCTGGTTCCGGCCAGGCTGACCAGGCGCTCGATGATCAGGTTCAACGTCTCCTCGAGGTTGAGGGTACTGACGAGGGCGCGGGCGACGTCGTTGATCGCCGCGATCTGTTGCAGACGGGCCTCGGCATCGCGCCGGGCCGAGTCCACCCGCTCGTAGAGCCGCGAGTTCTTGACCGCCATCGCCGCCTGGTCGGCAAAGGCCGAGAGCAGGTCGAGATCATCATCGCGGAACGCTTGCACATCGGCGCTCGTGGCGCAGAGGGCGCCGATGGAGACGCCATCGGCGATCAGTGGCACCCCCATGATGCTGGTGATCGGCTCGGCATCGGCCAGTTTCGTAAAACGCCCGTCGCGCGAGGTATCGCCCACCAGGATCGGCTTCCCGTGCTGTACCACCCAACTGGCCAGCTCCTGGGTCATCTCGAAGCCGGACCCGTGCAACTCGTCGGTGCTCAGCCCGCTGGCCGCCCGGATCTGGACCGGGCCGCGCTCCTCCTCGAGGAGGCCGATGGTGCAACGGACGCCACCGAGCACCTGGCTTGCATTGGTCACGATCAGGGCGAGGGTCTCGTCGATCGCCAGGGCCGCATTGATCGCTTTCACCCCCTCCTGCAGCGACCGCAGCTCCAACAGGCGATCGCCCAAATTCGTGGCCGTCTGTTGAAGTGTCAGCGTCTTCTGCTCCAGGTCCTGGCTCTTCTGCTCGAGACGAATGTTGAGCCGCTGGGCCCACTTCTGCGCGCTATCGATCAGCCAGGCAGTGTAGGTGCCCACGAGCACGACGGCGAACAGCAGGGCATAGCGCACCAGGAAACCGCGGTCGAGCAGGAAGTTCAGCCGCTCGACCCGCAACCAGAGCACGAAGACGTAGAGGGGGCCGAAGAAGAAGGGCAAAAAAACGACCCATGGCAACACGGGATAGTAGATCGCGGCTTTGAAGGCCAAAACGCAGTAGAGCAAGTAGAACTCGCTCTCGACACCACCGGAGTGATAGATGAGGAAGCTGGCGAAGAGGATATCAACGGCGAACGAGGCCATCACCAGGAGTTTGAGGCGCTCGGAAAGCCAGCGTGGGCGGCTACTCTCCCCCGGGCGGGCGACCACCAGCAGATGGGTCTCGAGCGCGGTGATGGCGCCGTAGAGGATAAAAACCAAAACGACGGCACTCGATGGCTCCACTCCCGGCAACAGCCACAGCATGGCCACGCCCAGAAGCAGAAGAGCGATTTTGAGAGGCAGTCCGAGCGAGCGCTCGTGCCGCTCCAGGAAGAGCAAGTTTTCACGCTCGACCGAGAGACCAGGCCAATCAGGCGGGTGCGCCAACTCGCGGAATATTGGGACGTTCGGTGTTGGCATGAGACTTCTCAGCGCCGTATCGGCGTTGGCTTCGGTGGCGGCGGTTTTGGAGTATCCCCTCCATCGTTCCGAGGTGGAGGAGGTGCTACCGTGGGTGATGCTGTCGGTGTCGCCGGGGGTTGCACGGCGGTGGGAGAAGGTTTCGACGTTGCTGTCCAGGTTGGTAGTGGCCGCACCGTCGCCGACGGAGTGGGAGGGACCGCTGTCGCCGTTGGCGTCACCGTGGCGGTCGCGCTAGGTGTTGGCATTTCCGTCGGGCGTGTCGGCGTCGCCGCAGCCGTACGGGTCGGCGTGGCCGTTGGCGCCGGGCGTGTCGCGGTTGGGGACGGCGTTGGCGACGGAGCCGGAGGCGGCGCCGTCACCGCGAGCGCAAAGAGGGCATCCTCCGTTCCGGCCAGGAGCAGGTCTCGCTGCTGCGGCTCGAGGGCCAGCGCGTTGATCCGGCGACTTCCCGTGCCGGCGCGCAGCGGCAACCACTGTCCGCCCCCGTTCCGACTGATCCAGACGTTCAACTGATCCGTCCCGACGTAGACCGTGTTGCCGTCGCGCGGATCAGTCAGCAGACGCCGCACGGCGGCATCGGCGAGTTGAAACCCGGTTGGCTGCCAGGCAAGACCGCCGTTGTAGGTCACGTAGACGCCTGCGCTGGTGCCGAGGTAAACATGCGAGGGAACCAGCGGATCCACCGCGATGGCTCGGGCCGTCAGATTGCCCAGCCCCGCATTGGCTCGCTCCCACGTGTTGCCGCCGTCTCCACTCCGAAAAAACTCGCCCCCAACGCCGCCGAGGTAGAACGTGTTCGGAGCACTCGGTGCCACCGCCAGGCTCGCGACCTCGGTCTCACTCGGCCAATGAGGCAGGGTCCGCCACGTCCTCCCACCGTCGTTGCTCCGGATGATTGAATTCACCGTCGCTACATAGAGCTGGTGGTTTCCAACCATCACGAGCGCGCGGGCATGGCTCGGCAACCCCTCTAATATGGGCTGCCAGGTTTGACCACTGTTGGACGTGGCGTAGACTGCTCCGCCAGTCTGGTTACGCAGCGCCACGAAGGCGCGCCGGCTATCGGAGGGGTCAACCACAAGCCGGTGGGGCGAGACTCGCCCCAGAACGCCACGCGGCAGTCCCTCGGTGACCAGCGCCCAGGGACCATCGCCGACGCGCCGGGCGATGCCCTGGTTGCGGACCGCGACGTAAGTGATGGTTGCAGCACCGTCACCCGTCGGACCGAGCGCAATATCCTCGATTGCCCCCTCACTCAAACCGGTCCGCTCCCAAGCCGGCTCCAGCGCCCGGCTGGCCATCACCGTCGGCAGGGCCAGAAACGGCAGTAGAAAGAGCAACGAAACCACCAAGAGTTGCCAGAGTCGACCGCGCCGCTCGTCCCCCATCTCGTTACCGCCGTATCGGCGTCGGTTTCGGAGTCGGCTTGTCGTCATCGTCTCGGTCCGGTGGCGGAGGAGGCGTCTCCGTTGGTTCGGGCGTGGGGGTGACCGTCGGCGTCTTGGTCGGTGTTGGCGTCGCCGTCGCGGGCGGGCGAGTCGGCGTGATGGTCGGCGTACGCGTCGGCGTCGGCGTAAGCGTCGGCGTGCTGGTGGGCGTTGGTGTCGGCGTCGGGGTGGCAAGCTGCAGCATGGCGCGCGCGGCCCCTGCTTCCGCCTCGCTCTTATCGCCTACAGGCAGACCCAGAGCCGCCTTATACTGTTGGAGTGCAGCCCTATAGTTGCCATTGTTGTACAGTTGGTCGCCATAGGCCAGGTAGGCACGGTATACGAGGAGCAGCAGCTTCCCGTTTGCATAATTGCTCTGCTCCGTCAGGAGCGGGCGGGCAGTAGAGATCGTCAGGGCATAATCCGGCGGATCAGACTCGAAGGCTGTGTAAGCGTCCAGGTAGATCGAGGCCTTGCGCCGTTCCTCTTGCGCTCGAGGGTCGGTCGAATGAATAGCCAGAGCGCTGCCAAAGAGCCCAACTGCCTCTTCAACAACCTCGCGCCGGTCATCGGGGCCATTGATGAGCGCTATTCCCTCGTTGAGGCGGGCGAGGAAAAGGTACTCGCGGAGTAACGGGAACTGGTAGTTGGCATCGAGCTTACGGACCTGGTCGAAGCGCTGGAGAGCATTTGCCCAGTCATCCTGATCGTAAAAGCTCAGACCCTCCTGGTAGAGTCTGGCGAGCTCTTGCTGCTGCCGGACCTTGTCCAGATTTGCCTTCGCATCAGGGTAATTCGGATCGATTTTGAGAATTTGCTCCAGCTTGGCTTCGGCGGCATCCCATTCCTCGGCTTTTATTGCGGCATCGGCCTCAGCCGAGAGTGTAAACAGTGTCTGCGCGTTCTGAGCACGCTGCAGGCAGTCGATGGCACGCCGATCATTTGGCGCCAGGTCGAGCATGTGGCCGCAGATTTCTATCGCCGCGGTGAAGTTACCCACCACTAGTTGAGCGTCGGCATTGTTCTTGAGGGTCGTAAGCTGACTCTCAAGCTGGGAATCCTTACGAATAACCGGCCCCCCGAGGACCGCCGCCGCCACCAGGAAAACAGCACTCAACCCAATCCAGAGCCATCTGCGCCGGACCGGGCCAGGCGCGGGTAACGGCGTCTCCGGGTTCAGCACCTCACCGTTCGACTCGTCCTCGTCAGCCGGCCCGGTCCCGTTCTCCGGGCTGATCCCCTCGAGTTGCATGAAGATCTCGAGCTCGGAGAGCAGTGCATCGATCCCGCGGCGATCGGGATCGAGCTCCTTGATGCGGCGGAACGCGCGAACCGCTTCGCGCCATTCACGTCGCCGGTAGTGGCGCATCCCGTCTTCGTACAACTGGTCGGTATTCATTTCGGTTGGAAGCGCCTCAAGGTGACTACTCATCACGCTCTCTTTGCTGGCAACGTGGGCTCAAAACGCCTTGCCGCGGACTCTCGTTTATTCAATCTACCGCCGCAGCGGTGGCCGGCCCGGTGTCGGAGGGCTGGGTTCGACGGTGGGCGCCACCGGTGGTGGCGGAGCCATCTGGCGTTGCTGCTCGCCTCCCGCGCAGAGCTCCACGCTGCTGCACAACATCAGTGGTAGAAAGACCCGCGGCTTCAGGCAGAACCGGCATGGCAGAGCGGATGGTTTGACGGTTACGTTGTCAACGTAGGTATAAGTGTTGAGCTTTCCATCAATTCGGCTGGTCGTGGTGAACCGGATCACGATCGTGCTTCCCATGTAAGGCTTCAGATCGATCGGTGGGGTAGGCCGCTTCCACCCGAGATTCTGCGGCGACGGAATTGAATTTTTTGCGGCAGGATCGCAAATCACATCAGGATACGGGTTACCGTCGTGGATCAATCGCTTCGATTCACCGCTCGGACCCACCACTACGGCATCAAACGAATCAACCTCCAAAATTTGGTCATCGTCGCCTTTCGTGCTGATGGAGTCGCAGGTCCAGATATCGTAATCAAGGACGAGTTCCAGGCGAATCGACGGGTCCGGCAACTCCTCCGCTGAAGGGACCCGGATCATCTGCTGAATCGGAGCATCTCCCTTTGGGATTACCCCCGCAAGTTGAGGGAAACTCGGATCCCCAAGCAATGCCATTTGGCTCTTCGCACCGGTGGGTCCGTTGAACGTGACGGCAGAAACCTTTTGCCCGGCCACCATCCCCTCAGTGCTCCACCCCTTGAGCGTCCCCGTCTCGAAGTCACCGTTCTCGACGGGCTCCACATAAGCGTAAGGAGCGTTGCTCTTATCTGTCGTCAGCGGCGAGATCCAGCCGGCGCCATCGTGGGCGCGGGCGCGGAAGTAGTAGACGTGCCCGCGCTCACCGTTGAATTCCGCCTGCGTGGCCGCCGTGCCACTCAGCCAAGGCTTCCAGGAACCGGTGCCATCCAGAACCTCGACGTCATAGCTGACCACATTACTGCCTGGCTCGCCATCGACGCCGTGCCAGTATACCCAGAAGCTCGGTTTCGGTTGGTATTCCGCGAGAGGTAAGATATACGCCGTTGGTGGCGTGAGGTCAACTTTGACCCGGCGGCTCTTTTCGCTCTCCTTGTTCCCCGCAACGTCGGTCGAGGAGTAGAAGATATCGTGGGTGCCCTGGGTTCTGAGCTCGAAGGCGGTCCCAGTCTGCCAGGGACCGGTATCAACGCGATAGGAGGTAGCTTCCACGCCACTGGCCGCGTCGGTCGCTGCCAGCGTGATCGAGACGGGCCTGGTGTACCAGTCATTATTGCCATCCGGCGCGGGGGCTGACAGCTCGGTCTGCGGGGGAGCGGGGTCCCACCAGATTGCGCTTTCCAGCACGGCAGCGTTGCGGTAATCAACGTTGCCGGCCTGGTCTTCGAGCCAAACGTACAGGTCTGATTTCCCGCCCGGCAGGTCCTTAAGACAATCAATTCGGCCGTCCGGAGCCGGCACGACGTGGAGGAAGTCCTCATTGGAGGTCGGGGGATCACCCACCTTGTAGTAGGCCCTGGCGATCCCGCTCGCGCCCGTCGGTGGTGTCCACGTCACGGTGTAGCAACCATCACGTTGCCATCCCCCGGCCGGACTTACCTTGAGATTGGTCGGCGCCGGCGGCGCGGTCAAATCCACCTTGACCGAGATATGTTTGTGCGCCTCTTCGTTGCCGGCATTATCAATCGAGTAGTACCAAATCGTCAGCCGGCCGTCTACCGCGACAACCGCGACATTGCCCGTCTGCCAGGGGCCGACGGTGTTCCCAACAATCTGGTAGCGGGTCTCTTTGACGCCGCTTAAACCGACCTGGTCGGCCGCCGTGAAGGTGATCGTCACCGGCTCAGTGTACCAGGTGGCACTGTTCACCTCGGAGGGTGTTGTCGTTGGGGGAGTTTGATCCAACCAGAAAGCTCGCGGCACCGGACGGTACGTCTGGTAGTTGCCATTCCCCGCCCGGTCATAGAGCCAGAGGTAGATGTCGTGCTTGCCCTCCGAGCCGACGTGCACGTTCCGAACGGCCAGCGGGTCCGTCCCGATACCGCTGTAGTCGCTGTTCGATCGAGGCGCGCTGTCGAGTTTGTAGTAGGCCCCGGCGACCCCGCTGGTATCGTCGGGGACGGCACTCCACGTGACGGTGAACGCATTGATACGTTGCCAGACGTCCTCAGGCACGGGGTGCGGCGCATACGGAATGACTCCCGGCGCCTTGGTGTCAATCCGGATTGTGCTGGTGAAGACACGATCGGCGCCATTCCCGGCCCAATCGGCCGCGTAGTAGTAGAGCTGGTGCACGCCCTCCCCGCTGACCTGAAACTGGTTTCCGGTCAGGAACGACCCACTCGAGCCTTCGCGGTAGTACGTCTGGGCCACACCCGAGATGGTATCCGTCGCCGTGAGCGTCGCCCGAACCGGTGACGCGTTGTACCACCCGTTCTGCCCCATCTGGCCGCTGGCGGCGAGGGTTACCTGGGGCGGCTCGCTGTCGATCTTGATGGTCTGGCTCTGCTCGCTGCTCCGGTTGCCCGCAGCGTCTGTCGCCCGGTAGAGGACCGTGTGCTCGCCCGCCGAACTGACCTGGAAGGTGGTGCCGATCGCCCAGCCCGCGCCGTCGACACTGTACTCGGCCTGCCCGGGACCGGAGTTGTTATCGGTCAGAACCAACTGCACCTGGACCGGCGAGCGGTACCAGCCCGCACTCCCGGTGGTGCCGCTCAACAGCAACGAGACCGAGGGTGGGAGGGTGTCGTACTTGAAGATGACGCTGGCGCGGTTGCCGTGATTGACGTTGCCGGCCTTGTCTTTCAGCCAGACGTAGAGGGTATGCTCTCCCTGCGCGAGACCCGAGAAACTCAGGTTGTTCAATGCCTCAATATTGTCGCCCGCAACGTAGGTTCCCCCGTCGGGCGCGGTCGGCGGCGAATCGAGCCTGTAGTAGACACCCGCGATCCCGCTGTAGTCATCGGGGTTGGTCCAGGTGAAGGAGAACTTATTTGTGTTGGTCCAACTGCCCGGCGAGACCGCGAGATTGGTCGGCGCGCCGGGCGCCTGGATGTCGATGGGGAACGGGCCGGCATGCGCGGTCGGGCCCAGATTGCCCGCCCGGTCTTGGGCCCGCAGATGGAACCAGTAGCTCTGGTTCCCCGTGAGGGCGGCCCCGGCGATCGAAAGATTCGTCGTGAATGTTCCGGTGAGCGGCGTGGTGGTACTGCTCGTATCCCAGGTGTAGATATAGCCGCTCACACCCGACCCACTCCCGTCACTCGCGGCCGTCCAACTCATGGCGATCGTCGGGTCTGATGAGGGCTGGTCCACCGTATGGTCGCTGCTGGTGAGACCGGTCGGGGCCGCGGGCGCAGTCGTGTCGATCTTGTACGGCCCCTGGTGGACCGCCGGCCCCCAATTCCCGAGGTTATCCACAGCCCGAATGTGAAAGTAATGGCTGTTGCCATCCGTACGCGGCAGACTGGTCGTCGTCGAGCCGGTCACATTGATCGTCTGGCCGGGCTCGGTGGTGGCATTGGTGTCGAAGAGCACGCTGTAGCCGGCAAGGCCGCTGCCGCTGTTGTCGCTCCCGCTCCAGTTCAGCGTGATAGTATTGTCGCTCGACCACTGATTGACGGTGTGGTCGCTGCTCGTGACATTGCTGACCGTGGGCGCAGCGGTATCCAGAAACAGAGTCGTGCTGGCGCGGTTGCCGGGCTCAGCGTTCCCGGCCTCATCCTTCAGCCAGACGTAGGCCTGGTGGCTGCCATCACCGCTTACGCTGATAGGACCAATTGTGGTTCGCCCGGAGCCCGCCACATAGGTGCCATCGCCGTAGCTGCTGGGCGGGTTATCGAGCTTGTAGTAGGCCCCCGCGATCCCGCTGGTATCCGGCGGGTTCATCCAGGAGAGGTTGAAACTATTGGTGGCCGTCCAGCTACCGGGTGAGGCCGCAAGGCCGGTTGGTGCGCCGGGCGACGTCGCGTCCAACCGCAGGGTCGCGCTGGCCCGGTTGGCATAGGTAGCGTTTCCGGCCCCATCTTTCAACCAGATGTAGATTGGATGGCTCCCCTCCCCGTTTACAGTGATGCCGGTCAATCCGGTACCCGGCCCCAAGAAGTCATAATCGGTCTCGCTATTGGGTGGACTATCGAGCTTGTAGTAGGCTCCGGCGATGCTGCTGGTATCCGGCGGGTTCGTCCAGGAGACATTGAAACTGTTCGTGGTCGTCCAGGCGTCTGGTGTGACCGTGAGTGCGGCCGGTGCGGCGGGGTCGGTGAGATCGACCTTGATGGGGTAGGCCGGGCTCGACTCATCGGCCGGCGAAGCGCCCCTGTCCTGAATAGTAAACTGAACCTGGCTGAGCGCTGTGCCCTCCACCAACCCCGGGATCGATGAGACCTGCACGACCGCCGTGGTCGTCACGCCGGGAGTCGGGAAGAAAGCAGTCGCAGGATTCCACCCTCCTCCCCACGCATTGCCACCATCGCTGGAGAAGCGCCACTGAGCTGTCGTCTCGTTCAGTCCATCAGGGTCATACACCCGCACGCTGGCCGGCGTCGAAGTCGTCACAACCCAGGTTGAGGGCGCGAAGTCTGACCAGACCGCATTGACGGTCCCTGCTGGCGACACGGTAGAGGTCGTCGTCGCCGCAGCCGGAGACGTCGGCACCGTTTCCACCAGGCCCGCGCCGTGAATGCCAGGCCAGGCGGCCGGCGCGGCGGAGGAACTGCCGGCGAAAAGCAGCCGGAGCGCGAAGAGAACGAGCAGGACAAGCGGCCAGGCCTGCCGGAACAGACGGGTCAACGCACCTCTCATGACGGTGTGTGCCTTTCCAGCGCGAACACGATGTAGCATGAAAGCTGTTGGGCAGAAGCGCAGCAGAGCGCTTCAGACGTGAACAGATGCGCTCTCATCCGGCTGCGCAGAGACCTCGTCGCCGGCGAGGCCCGTGGGCGCGGGATCAAGAGGTCTACTCCAGGAATGGTGACGGGTGCTAAGTCTGATGGTGGCTCACCAGGCCAGACCGCCCGTCACACCGGCATGAACGGCTGTATGACGCCAACGAGACTGTGAAGCGGGCCAGCGTCCGAAGTCTTTCGAGGGCCATCTGCGGGCCGGCCCCGCCGCTGAGAAGCGCCGCGGTGTGGCCTTCAGCCCTGCGGCGGCAGACTTTGGACGTCTGGCAGACCGGCATCTCGTTGGAAGATTAGGGGCGCTCGAATTTGTAGCCGAGACCACGGACCGTCATCAAGTATTTTGGATCGCCGGGATCATCCTCAATCTTGGCCCGCAAGCGGCGGATGTACACCGCCACCTGATTGCTGTAGCCCTCGTATTCGTACCCCCACACCGAATTGAGCAGAATATCGTGCGTCAGGGTGCGGCCGGCATTGCGCATCAGGCAGTGCAACAACCGGAACTCAATCGGGGTGAGTTCGGCCCACCTGCCATTCTCCCAGACCACCCGGTTGGTCACGGGATCGAGGCGCAGTTCGCCGACGTGAAGCTGGGTGTGGGAGTCGGCCATCGCAAAGGCCTCCGTCCGGCGCATGACCGCCTTCACGCGAGCCAACAACTCGCTCGGCTCGAACGGCTTGGCCAGGTAGTCATCCGCGCCCAGTTCCAGGCCGACCACCTTGTCGCCCGTCTCCCCCTTGGCGGAGAGGAAAATAACCGGCACCTCATATTTCTGTCTGATGCGGCGGCAGACCTCGTATCCGTCGAGGTGGGGCATCATCACGTCGAGGATCACCAGATCGATCGGCTCCTCCTCGATTATGCGGAGGGCATCGCGCCCATTGTCGGCGGTTTTCACATCGTAGCCTTCTTCTTTGAGAAGAAAGCTCGTCATCTTGACGCTCGGGGCATCGTCATCAACAACCAGAACCTGCATCGCCTCGGCTCCTTACCCCAGGGAAAGGGGCACCCAACCGGTCTATCCTCGGAAAGGCTCATACACAAAAGAGGGCGTCGGTCTCACCCGGTTCTCAAGAGGCGCACCGGCGATCGAGCCCTCGCGTCGTCGCGGCTCTCGCGCATCTGCTGGTCCCCACCATCAGAAGACGAAATGGCGGACTGCACGCTGTTTGCGAGATTGTAACACTGGAAGCATTCACACACAAGCACTGAATGAATCCCCCAATGGTCACCTATTGGCCCAAAATCACTCAAACAACGGCTGACCTTCGCACAATTCGTGCGCCTGGATCTCAACAACCGGCAGATGTCGAAGAATCACTCGAACCCCTCGTGCCTCGGCCCTGTCAATCCGGCCAGGATCTGAGCGCGATGGGGCGTCTCCCCGATGAAATAAACGCAGAAACAACCTTCGTTCGAGCTCCGCTTACGCCACATCTGACAAATTGAGGGCCCAAATCGGGCGTCCGAGGCGTTGGCCCGGACGGCTCCGGCGGCGCGAGGTCCTGTACAGAGGTGTCGTACCCGCGCGCACCGATTCCCAATCGATCGCCGGAGGCTACGAATCATCGGCGCACTGGCGAGGTTCATTGCACCGCGCCCCGCTCGGGTCCGGCTGAGTTGGCCGCGGCGGCGGGGCTTCTCAAGACAGACCAGAGCGCGGCAGCGGGCCGCTCCACCTGATGCCCCGAAAAAATCATAATTGATTATGATGAATGACGGACAGAGCCAGGCTGAAGATACGCCAGAATCCTTGAAATACGTTACGGTTATCCGGGGAGGCACCCATCGGACAAAACGCCTATTCGAGAAGAACAAAGCCGTATTCTATACTACCTGGGCGCATAGGGCCAACCATACTCACACCCCGTGTATAGCGCAGAGTCGTGGGCGAGTGTGGGACCGCCGCCCACACGCAGGGCAGAGCAGGCCCGGCGCACCCAGGCGGCCCACTTTTTTTGCGCGCTCCCCTTGGGGACAGGCCCCGGCACGACTTCCCCCGCCCCACGGCCCGGCGGTGGTTGGCCGCTGAGTGAAGTGAAGTCCTCGTGCGCGGCGCTGACGTTCAAAGCCAGTGCCTGGTCAGCGCTGAAAGCCACGAACTTCATCAGGCCCCCTAGAGCGCCGGTCAAGGAGTCACCGAGACGATTGCAAAGCGCCTTGTGAAGGTGCTTTCAGGTTCGTAGGGGCGCACGGCCGTGCGCCCCGACAGCGCGCCCAAGACCGCTACAGGAGGGGCGCACGGCCGTGCGCCCCGACTACGAACCACGTTCTCACCCGCGCAACGACTCCTTGACCGATGTTCTAGTACTGCAACGACGGTTTGACCGCATTACTACGACGGTTTTGAGCCTCGGATATGGCTCGCATCGGCGACTCGCCCCGATTTGGAGGCATATCCGGCGCGGAGAATGTGTCTGTAGAGATCACTTCGCTGGCCTTCCGGGCCACTTGGCCCGATTTGGACCGCAGCCCGACTGAAAATGGGGGCCTGACGCCAGTGTGTTAGGTGGTGAAATGTGCTCTCTGACTCGCTCGCCGCTTCCACGAGTAGAGAAAGGGCCGCAAAACCGTCGTAGTAATATCATGAAACCGTCGTTGTAGTACTAGAGCATCGGTCAAGGAGTCGTTGCGCGGGTGAGAACGTGGTTCGTAGTAGGGGCGCACGGCCGTGCGCCCTCCTGTAGCGGTCTTGGGCGCGCTGTCGGGCGCACGGCCGTGCGCCCCTACGAACCTGAAAGCACCTTCACAAGGTGCTTTGCAATCGTCTCGGTGACGACTTGACCGGCGCTCTAGTGTTACCCGAGTTCCAGCTTCGCCAGGCCCACCCCGGCCTGGTCAGCTGGGTCACCCAGGGGTCGGCGCCAGGGGCCCCGCCTGATCATGGCTCGCCCCCTGCTCCGCTCGGCCCCCGCTCCCGGCGGCGCGGACCTGGATCTGACGATCCAGGCCGAGCCATGGGAGGACACCCGTTCCCGCCGGATCGCCAGATCCGGCGGCCACCGCGCCGCCCCCGACCCCGGCCCGCCATGCGGCCCACCTCCTCCCTCCCTGTTCCCGCCGGATCGTCAGATCCGGCGGCCACCGCCCGCCGCCCCCGACCCCGGCGCGTGGCCCCCTGCTCCCCCGGATCCCCCGATCCTGGCGGCACGGGCCTGGATCTGGCGATCCAGGCCAAGCCCTGGGAGGGGCACCCGTTCCCGCCGGATCGCCAGATCCGGCGACCGTCGCCTGGATCTGACGATTCAGGCCGAGCGATAGGGAGACGACTGCTCCCGCCGGCCCCCGCTCCCGGCGGCGCGGACCTGGATCTGACGATCCAGGCCGAGCCATGGGAGGACACCCGTTCCCGCCGCATCGTCAGATCCGGCGGCCACCGCGCCGCCCCCGACCCCGGCCCGCCATGCGGCCCACCTCCTCCCTCCCTGTTCCCGCCGGATCGCCAGATCCGGCGGCCACCGCCAGCCGCCCCCGACCCCGGCGTGTGGCTCCCCTGCTCCCCGGATCGCCAGATCCGGCGGCCACCGCGCCGCCCCCGACCCCGGCCCGCCATGCGGCCCACCTCCTCCCTCCCTGTTCCCGCCGCATCGTCAGATCCGGCGGCCACCGCCCGCCGCCCCCGACCCCGGCGCGTGGCTCCCCTGCTCCCCGGATCCCCGACCCCGGCAGGGCGGGCCTGGATCTGGCGATCCAGGCCGAGCCATGGGAGGACGACTCGTTCCCGCCGGATCGTCAGATCCGGCGACCACCGCCCGCCTCCCCCGCGCCGGTCAGCGATGGCCGCCAATGCGGCGCCGCTGTCGCCCCTTCGCCCGGCCCCGCGCCCCCGGGGGAGGGGGCCTCGGGCGGCCTTCCGGTTCAATTCAACCGGCCGCTCCCCCGTTTCGTCTGGGGCACCCGCCGGGGGGGTGGACCACCTTGGCCGTGCCAGGGGCCGGCGTGTCGAGCGCCGATTCCTGGGCCAGGTTGGGACCGCCGCCCACACCCAGGGCAGATCAGGCCCTGCTCACACCGGCGGCCCACTTGTTGGCGCTCTACACTCACGCCCCGCCCTCCTCTCCGAACATCGTTGCGATACGATGCCGGCGGTGGTCTGCAAGCGTTCCGCAGTCCGCCACCTGCAGGGTTGATGGGCACACCGCGGCGCTTCTCAGCGGGGCGCGCACCACCTCGCCCGCGGGTTGAGCCGCCCGGTAACCCCGTAACTCCCTGGACAGTTGACACTCCCCCCGCGATCCGCTAGACTCCGCTGCACCGATTCTCCCGTAGCTGGAACACTGTCATGCGCGTTATGTCATCGCGGCTGCTCCCACTCCTCCTCGTCCTGGCGGCGGTGGCGATCCTGGGCGTCACTGGCCAACTCTATGCCTCCCCCATGGTGCTGGTCGAGTGGGAGACCAAGAGCGAGCTCGATACGGTTGGCTTCCACCTGTACCGCAGCGCGTCACCGGACGGTCCCTACGAGCGGATTACCTCGGCCTTGATCCCGGCCTCGCCCGACCCCACCAGCGGCGGGACGTACCGCTACCCCGACAGGAACGTCGTCCCCGGAACGACGTACTATTACCAACTCGAAGACATCGAAACCGGGGGAACCAGCACCCGCCACGGCCCCATTGAGGTCGTCGCCCACGGCGGGTGGAATCCATGGGGCTTGTTGAGCCTGGCGGCGATCATTCTCGCGGCGGCTGTCAGTACCTGGCGTCAGCCACCGCGGCGGCGATCGAGTGAAGAGCATGTCACCGTACCAACTCGTCACTAACGTGGTCTTCCGACCCGTCAACAGCGAGGCAATCCTCCTGAATGTCACCACCGGCGACTACTACGGGCTCGACGTGGTCGCCACTCATATGCTCGGCCACCTCCTCGAACATGGCGACCCCGAGCGCGCTGTTGTGAGCATCTGCACCGAGTACGACGTCGAACCGTCCCGCGCGCGCGCCGATCTCGACTGCCTGGTCGAGCAATTAGTCGCCGAAGGGCTCCTGGAGCGGCCAGCGGGATGAGCGCGATCGTGGGCCTGTTGCGAACGAACGACCGGCCTGCGACCGTGGTCGACCTGGCGCCGCTCATGGCCGCCTGTGCCGGCCGGGGACCGGATGGCACGCGCGTCGCAGTCGTCGGCCGGCTGGCGTTGGGGCACCTGGCCTTTGTCACGACGCCCGAGGCCTCCCGCGAGCGCCAACCCCTGTGCTCCCCCGATGGACGCTACTGGTTGGTCGCCGACGCCCGCGTAGACCACCGCGAGGCGCTCAGCCGCACCCTGGCGCTCCCGCCCACCCTCAGCGATGCCGAGCTGCTGCTCGCCGCCTACCAACGCTGGGGCGCCTCGGCCCCCACCCAGGTCGTCGGTGACTACGTCTTCGCCGTCTGGGACCAACTCGAGCGGCGTCTCTTTCTGGCCCGCGACCCGGTGGGCATGCGACTGCTCTACTACCGGCAGATGGACTCGGGCTTCCTCTTTGCCACCACCCTCGGTGCCCTGCTGGCCGCAGGCCCGGCCACGCCGAACGACGCGGTCATCGCCGACTTCCTGGCCCACCGCTACGACCGCGTGACCCACGAGACCTTCTACCGTGGCATCCTGCGATTGCCCCAGAGCTGCCACCTCACTGTCGAGGCCAGCGGCATGAGTCACCTGCAGCGCTACTGGACCTTCGGCTCTCCGGGGCCGGCCGCGTCAAGCGACGAACATCTGGAGGCAGTGCGCTCCGCCTTCGACGACGCGGTCCGCGCGCACCTGCGCGCCACCGGCCCGGTGGGCATCATGGTAAGTGGCGGTCTGGACTCCTCCTCCGTGACCTGTGTGGCCGCTCACCAGCGTGCGAGCGGGGACGGGCCGCCCGTGCGACTCTACTCGCTCACCTACGAGCGCGCCGCCTCGGCCGATGAGCGTCAGTACCTGCAGGCCCTCGTCGACCACTGCCCGCGCTTTGCGGCGACGCGCATCCCGGCAGATGATCTGTGGTCGTTGCGGGAGGAGGCCGAGCCCGGCTTTCCCCTCGACGAGCCCGACCTCTCCAGCCAGCGCTGCCTCATCACCGCCCTCCTTCAACAGGCCACCGCCCACGGGTGCCGGGTGATTCTCTCAGGCCAGGGTGGCGACGAGGTCCTGGGCTACGCCTACACTCGCCCGAGCATCCTGTGGGAGATGGGGCCGCGCCACTGGCGCCAGGAATGGCCCTTCTTTCGCCACCACCTCCGCCCGCACCAAATCGTCGTCGGCCTGGTTCGTGAGGCGCTGCCAGCCTCCCTCGTCGAGCCATACTTCCGGCGGCGGCGGCGCCGCCGGTGGCCCACATGGCTGCGCCGCGAGCGGGTGCGCGCCGCCACGCTCGTGGCCGCCCCACCCTTTCGTCTTGCTCCGCCGCCAGATCTTCCGCCCAGCGCTCGCAGTGTGCTGGAGTCGCTCCAGGGCGGCTGGTTCTCTGCATTGTTGGCCTGGAATGATCGGGAGGCCGGCTATTTCGGGGTCGAGTACCGCGATCCATTCCTGGACCGCCGGTTGATTGAAAGCCTGGTAGGCATTTCGTGGCACTTGCGTTATCAGCGCGGATCGACGAAACTACTGTTGCGGCGTATCATGGGCGAGCGCCTGCCCGCATCGATCGCGGCCCGGCAGGATCACGGTACACTGCAAGACGTGCAATGGCAGGCGCTGGCCGGACCTGGCAACGCCACGCTCCGGCACCTGATTGCTGCCACCGTCGCAGCCCTTCCTGGGTGGCTCCATGCCGAGCGCTATCAGGCTGAGTGGGCACGCTGGCTCCGCGGTGAGGCCCCGTCGCTTTGGCCGCTCCTCCCGCCGATCTATTTGATGCTGTGGTCGCGCGCGCACGGGCTCGACCTGAACTAGCGTGCGGACGACAATCGTACCTGCTTCTTCCATCTCAAGGAGTGTAGGCCCATGTCCAGCAAGCAGACCGAAAACAGCCGGCCCGATTCAACCACGCGCAAACCCTACGAGTCACCCACCGTCATCCGGTACGGTGCGCTGCGCGACCTGACCCACGGGCCAGCCGGAACTCTTCCAGACCCGTCAGGCAAGACCGGCTCGCAGGTGTAACGCCGGTGGTTGACCATGCGCCGGTCACGCGCGAGCGATTTCGCGCTGTGGCTGGCGTGGCACCGCTCATGCGGGCGGGCGGCCGGTGGATCAGCTATTCTCAGGCCGAGGGGCTGTGTGAGCGGCTGGCGGCGCAGCTTGTCGAGCAATACGGTCGCACGGAGCTGCGCCGTTTTGGCGTCCAGGCAATCCCCCGCGGTGGCCTGATCGTCCTGGGTCTGCTGGCCTATCTGCTGGACCTGCGTCGCGATCAGTTCGAGCCCGATCCAGACCGGCCACTGCTGCTGGTGGACGATTGTGCCATCAGCGGGGTTCGCTTCCGCCAGGCGCTCCAGGCCACGCCAGCGGCGCGCGTGCTCTTCACGCCGCTCCTCTCCACCCCTGCCCTGCGCGCTGCTATTGTCGCGGCCGAGCCGCGCGTCCTCGCGGTGCACAGCGCCGACGACCTCCGCGACGTCACCGCCGGGTTGATCCCTGATCCCGCGGCCCGCGCCGTCTGGGAACAGAGCTGGGCGACGCACGGGCCGGCTGGCGCCTACTGGATCGGCCAGCCGGAACTGGTGGGTTTTGCCTGGAGCGAGCCCGATCAGCTTCTCTGGAATGCCAGTACCGGTCGAGTCGAGAGCGGCTGGGCGCTGATCTCGCCCGACCGCTGCCTCAAGACTCGGGCCCGGCTCAGCGCACCGCTCGGCGCCCCAGTGCAGGGCGAGCGCGGCCCGCTCCGGCCGGCGCCCCAGATCGCACACGGCGACTTCGGCGAGTCGCTCCTCCTCGCCAATCTGGCCAGCGACGAGTGCATCGCGCTCGAAAGGACGGCCGCCGACGTCTGGCGCGCACTGATCGCCAGCGGAACTGTCGAGGGGATTGTCGAGTTGGTCGCACCGCGCTACGATGTCGAACCGGCGCGCCTTCGAGCCGACGTCGAAGACTTCGTCGCTGCCATGCACGCCGCGGGCTTTCTCGCTGAACTACCCTCAGGAGCGTGATGGCCTTCTATCGTCTCCACGGCGTCACCCTGGCCACGGATGTCCCGCTGCGCGCGCTGCTCCCTCCGGGCCGGCCCCCGGCGGACGTGACCTTCATCCTGGCAGAGGTCGCGCCGTGGCCGGCAGCGGTGTGGTCGGCGGCGCGCTGCGTGGGCGGCGCTCCCCCTCACACGGCCCTCTGGCAGAGTGGGGCAGCGCTCTGCCTGCGCGAGCCCGGCGTGGCCGACGCCTACATTGGTACCGATACGATCGTCTACCACCCGAGCACCCCCGCAAGCCAGGCCGTGATCGAACTGCGTCTGCTGGGTCCGCTGCTCTCACTCTGGCTCGACCGGCGCGGTGTGGCCAATCTTCACGCCGCTGCAGTGGTCCTGGCCGGGCGGGCCCACATGTTCCTGGCGACCAATGGCGGCGGCAAGTCATCGCTGGCCGCGGGCCTCGTCGCCGCCGGCGCCAGCCTGCTGAGCGACGACCTCGTGGCCCTGAGCCCAACCGCACCGGTCCAGATCGCCCCGGGTTCGCCCCAGCTGCGCTTCTGGCCCGATACCGGCGACCATTTTTTCGGCGACCATCGCTCGTTTCCGCTCGTTCATCCCAACTACACCAAACGCTGGGTGACCTTCGGCCGCGACTGGGGCCGCTGGTCAGCCAGCCCGGCCCCGCTGGCCGCAATCTATCTCCCCGAGCGTGCCGGGCCTGGCGAGCAGAGCGAGACGCGGCTGGCGCAGCTCCCGCCGCGCGCGGCGGTGCTGGCCTTGATCCGGCACACCTTCTCGGCGCGCTTCTTGCCGACCGACCTCCAGGCCGACCGCCTGGCCTTCTTCACCCAGCTTGTTGGCGAGATTCCTATCCTGCGCCTGCACTACCCCGGTGGCTATGACCGGCTCCCAATCGTCGCTCAGGCACTCTTGCGGAGCGCCGAGGGCGCGACCAGGCCACACGAAGGCGAACCCGCCAGAGAGACGGCGGGCTGAATCTGTCTTTTGAATCTATCGTCTCATGAAGCGACGTCTGCCGGCACTTATCCTGACCCTGCTCATCGCCGCCGCCCTGGCTCAGCCCATCGGCGCGGCGCCGCCCGCCACGAACCCGCCGCTGGCGTCCGCCAGCGGCGGGCTCACCGTCACCACCGCCGATGATGCCGTGACCCTGCACCTCGTGGTGCCGCCGCCGGCTATCACGACAGTCACTATGGCCGGGCAGACCTTCCAGCGCGTGACGGTGCCGGATTACACTCTGGAGGGCGCCCCAGGCGCCCCGGCGCTCCCCCTCAAGATTCTCACCGTCGGGGTGCCGGCCGACCAGGGGCTGCGCCTGGACGTCCGCCCGCTGCGGGTCGAGCCCCTCACCGGCCCCATCCGCCCCGCACCCGCGCCGGCGTTGCGTCCGGTCTTCGCGCCCGACGCGGCGGCGGACCCACTGGCACGCCCGCTGGAAACCCGCCTCGAACCCGGCTACGACGCCGCGGCCTACGCCCACCCGGCCTGGACGCCGGAGACTATTGCCACCATCATCCAGGCCGGTCGCTTCCGAGGCCAGCCGTTCGCCCAGATTGCCTTCCGCCCGCTCCAGGTCAACCCTGCCACCGGTGAGGCCCGCCTCGTCCGCGAGGTCGAGCTGCGGCTGCGCTTCGACCCGGCCGCGCCCCTGCCGGCCGCCCCCGACCCGGTGTTCGAGGCCCTGCGGTCGAGCTTCCTGCTCAACGCCGCGGACGCCGCCCGCTGGCGTCTACCGGCCGTCTCCCGCGCCGTTGCCGCCGTACCCCAGGAACCCACAGCCGCCGAGCCGCGCTGGCGACTCACCGTCGACCACGCCGGCATCTACCGGATCGACCGGGCCGCGCTCCAGGCGGCTGGCGTCCCGATCCACAGCCCGGCGACGCTGCGACTCGAGCGTGCCGGTACCCGGGTCCCGGCCGAGGTACAGACCGGGGGCGACGGCCAGGTGGATGCGATCCTGTTCTACGTCCCCAGCGCCGGGAGCCGCTGGAGTGCCACCTCGGTCTACTGGCTCATCAGCGGCAGTGACCCTGGGGCTCGCATGAGCCACCGCGCGGCTCGCCCCGCCGGTACCGCCCCCACAGGCGTGGGGCTCGAGCAGCGCCACTTTGAGAACCAGCAGGTCTACGGCAGCGCCTACCTCGGCCTGGCCGGTGAGGTCTGGTTCAGCGACCGGATCTGGACCGGCGGTCCCAACAACTCGACCATCAGCTTCACTCTCGAGCGGCCGGCCGGCAGTGGCAGCGCCCAGATGACCATCCGGATCGTCGGCGGCTTCGACAACACCGAGCACCGGGTCCAACTCATCCTCAACGGCACCCAGATCGGCACTGCCGTCTGGTCGAACCGCACCGTGACGGAGCCAACAATCAGCTTTGCCGGCTCGCTGCTCCGCGACGGCGCCAACACCCTCGAGCTGCGCATCGACCCGGCGGCGGTCAAGACCTATGCGCTCCTCGACTGGTTCGAGGTGCAGTACAACCGCGTCCTGGCCGCTCCCACCGGCGCCGTCACCTTCGCGCTGGAGGGCAACACGACCCAGGACGCCAGCATCGCGAGCCTGCCCGGCGGGACGGCCACCGTCCTCGACGTCACCGACCCGGTCGCGCCGGTCTGGCTCGACGGCGTGGCCCGCGTCGGTGACACGGCGACCTTCGCCGCCCGTGCTGGCCGCTATACGGTCAACGTCGCACCACCCCAGCCGCAGATCGCTCCCTGGACCCCCTCGACCTGGAAATCCCCGAGCAACGGCGCCGACTACATCATCGTGGCCCATCCCAGCCTGGTAAGCGCGATTGAGCCGCTGCGCGCTTACCACGCCAGGAGCGGCAAGCGCACGGTCGTGGTCACCACGCAGCAGATTTATGACGAGTTCGGGGATGGCACGATGGACCCGGCAGCGATCCGGGCCTTCGTTCAATACGCCTATGCCAACTGGCAAGCGCCGCGCCCGGCCTACCTGCTGCTGGCCGGCGACGCCACGTACGATCCGCTCAATTTTGAGGGCTTCGGAACGCCAACCCTCGTGCCGACGGTGCTGGGCAATTACGATCTCTTCATCGGCGAGACCGCCAGCGACAATGCCTTCGCCACCGTCGATGGCGCGGACGACGTCCCCGACCTGCTGGTGGGCCGGCTGCCGGCCAGTTCCCCGGCCGAGCTGACCGTCATGGTCGACAAGATCCTGGCCTACAACAATGCGCCGCGCGGCAGCGGTGAATGGACGCGCAAGTTCTTCCTCACAGCCGATGCCCCCGACGCCGCCGGGAACTTCTACGCGCTTACCGACAATGTCGTTCGTGACTACTTCCCAGACCAGACCATCGTCACCCGGCTCTTCGCGGGCCGAGACGTCGGCACGAGCGAGCAGGCCCAAACCCGCTTCAAGGCCGAGGTTGCAGCCGGCCAGGCAGTCGTTCAGTACATCGGCCACGCCGAGAAGAATCGCTGGGGGATCAGGCTTCCGCTGTACGTCACACAGAACGTCTCAGAACTCGCGAACCAGCAATTGCCCCTCTTCCTGGATTGGACGTGCTGGACAGGCTACTTCATCAACCCCAATCCGGCCTATTCCGGACTGAGTGAGTTGACCGTTCGCAAGTCGGGCGGGGGCTCAATCGCCGAGATCGCCCCCACCGGGCTCGATGTCGCCACCGGCCACGATGCCATCACCCGCGGGGTGTACGACGCCCTCTTCAACCGCCACGAAGCCCGCGTGGGCCAGTTGTTGCTGGCCGGCAAGCTCAACCTTCTAAAGACTATCCCGAGCTACCGCCGCCTGGTGGATACGTTCCTCCTCTTCGGCGACCCGGCGCTGCGGCTCAACCTCGCCGGCTGTCTCCTCTTCCGAGCCGACACCAACTGCGATTGTCACGTGGACGCCGGCGACCTGACGCGCGCCGCTGGCGCCTGGCATACCACCACCGGCCAGCCTGGCTACAACCCGCGCCTGGATTACGACGGCGACGGATCGATCACGGTCGCCGATTTATCGCGCGCGTCAAAGGAGTGGGGGCTTTCGTGTCAGACCGATTGAGCCGCCTGGGCATCCCTTTCGCCATCCTTCTCATCATCGTCGCCACGGGCGGCGGGGCAATACCGCTGCATGCGCAAAGCGGTCCCGTGGTCAGCTTTGAGCCGGCCAATTTCACGGTCGCCGCCGGCGAGGAGCAGACCCTGGAAGTCAAAATTGGGGGCAGTCACGATCTTGGAGGCTTCCAGTTCGATTTACTCTTTCCCCCCGGAAGCATCAGCCTCAGCCGCGCAGCCGTCGGCCCGCTGCTCTCGAGCACCGGGCGCTCCGCGCTCCCCCTTGGCCCCGCCAATGAGTCGGGCCGCATCAGCTTCGGCGGCTTCACGTTCGGCGAGACCGCCGGGGCCGGCGGCGATGGCGTTCTGGCCGTGCTGGTCCTGCGCGGCGAGACGCCCGGCCACGGCGAATTGCGCCTCGATCGCGTCCAGGTCCTGGATATTCAGGGCAACGACCTCAAGCCCACCATCGCCAGCGCGGGCACCGTCGAGGTGACCGGCAGCGGCCCTGCAGCCACGGTGACGCCCGGCCCCCACCCCGACCACCGTTATCGCTGAGGCGCAGGCCTCCGCGGCCCCTGACGCCGCGCAGTCCGCGGCCTCGCGGACTGAGCCCACGCCAGGCTGGCTGGTGCCCGGGCTGGCGCTCGCCGGCGCGCTCTTGATCGGACTCGGCCTCTGGCAGACCAGGCGCAACCGCCCGGCGGAACCGCCGGGCGGATGATGTGTTTATATGATACTCTCCTGAAAATAGCCCGCCGCGCTGTTCGCCGTGGCGCGGCGCCAATTTTCATTTCCCGGCGCGGGCCGCAGGCACAGGGGCAACTGTTGGCGAAATCGCCTTCCGGGAGGGCGAGCGGCTCGTAGTGCACGCTTCAGCGCGCTGTTGCACGTTTCCAATTGAACCTGACCGTCGCTGTCCGGAGCTGGGCGAGGAGCCGGGCGATTGAAATCGCGGCTGGGGGCCTCCGGCCGGGCGGGCCCCTCCGGGCACGCGGTGTATCAGCGTCGATTGGAACAGCGCAAGAGCGACTTAAGAACGATTGCAATTGTGCGCGAACGTCTCTCATCCAGTCGGCTTCAGCCGACTGTGGCTATCAGCCCTGGAATTCATTCCTGGGCGGCCGGGCGGTTGCTCCGGGCAGACGCCCGGTGTGTCAGATTCATGTGGAAAAGGGCAACAGCGCGCACTCCAAACCGGCACCCGCCACTTGCACCAATTCGCCACCAGTGTCTTTATATTTCTGTCAAAGTGGCGCGTATGCGCCACTTTGACAGAAAGTCAGATACACCATCGCCAGGCGATGGTCAATGATCGGATCCTGGAATGAGCTGGACACGCTTGCACACTGCCAAAACCGGGTTGTCCTTGACCGCACGGCACCATCGAGTTGCTGAGCAGTGGGTTGTCACGTCCTCGATAACGTCGAGGAGAAGCCTGGGCCGAGGCTCACGAACGCTACCTGGCGATTTCCGGCTATGCTTGACACGCTCGCGTCGCCGTGTTAGCCTCTCCGCCACAAGCTAGCCCCACTAAAGGACGAATCGCGTGGTGAACTCTCCGCGCCTGGGGCGCCGCCTGGTCGTGGTGATCCTGGCCCTGCTTCTGCTGAGCCCCACCCTCGCCGGCGCCGCCGTCGAGATAACCTATTTCGAAGCTGAGTGGGACGGGAGCAGCGTCCGCCTCACCTGGGGCACCGCCTCGGAGAACAACCACGCCGGCTTCGATATCTGGCGCAGCGCGACCTTGATTGACTCCGAGGATCCGGCCACAATCAAGGCTCAGGCCACGCGGGTCACGTCCCAAACGATCTACAACACCAACGGCCCCTGCCTCTCCAGTGGCCAGGACTACGTGTTCGTCGACTCGTCGCCGCCGGCTTCCGACGAGCTGTGGTACTATCTCGAGAGCCACGACTGCGACGGTGTGAGCTCCACCTTCAGTCGCGACCAGCGCGTGCGTGTCGCTCGGGATGCCACACCATCTCCCGACACGCCGGCGATCGTCTCCGCGGGAGCGACCGAGAGCGGTGCGCTCCGCATCAGTTGGAGCGCCGTCAGTGGCGCCCAGTTCTACGTCGTCGAGCGCAAACAGGCCAGCAGCAGCAACTGGCAAGAGGTGGCCCGGATCGGGGCCAGCAGCCAGGTCTACGCCGACACCGCCGTCAGTTGCGAGCAGCGCTGGCAGTACCGCGTTTCGGCAACCGTCGGCCAGCAGCGTTCCGAGCCGAGTGCAGCCGTCACGCTGACCACCTCTCCGTGTGCCCCCGACTCGTTGAGTGGCTCCCGGCAGACGGACGGGACGGTCCGCCTGACCTGGAACGACCGGGCGAGCAGCGAGAGCGGGTTCGAGGTTCAGCGCCAGCTTGACAGCGGTTGGACCACAGTCGCCACGCTCCCGGCCAACAGTGAGTCCTGGCAGGACAGCCGCACGCTCGACTGCGCGGAGAGCGCCTCTTACCGGGTTCGAAGCACCCGGCAGAGCGACGGCACCGCCTCCCCCTGGAGCAGCACCGGCGTCTCAGCACCGGCGTGCCCGACGGAGACGCCGACCCGCACGCCCGGCCCCACCTGGACTCCGATTCCGGCCGCGTCGACCGCCACGCCGACGGTGCCACCGTCGGCCACAACGCTTCCGCCGCCGAGTGCGACCCCACGGCCGCCGGCGACTGCCACGGTCGTTCGCCAGCAACCGGGTCCGATTGCGCCGTCGAGCACCCCGACCAGCCCGCCGCCCCCGCCAACCGGCGCCCCGGCCACCCCCTTGCCGCCGGCCGGAGGGGCTGGCCCGGCGGACCAGCCGGCGACGCCACCGTCCCCGAGCCCGGCGGCCGGCGCTGCGGGCGGGCCTGCTCCTTCGCCCACTGCAGTCGCCCCGGTCATCCTGGCGGCCTCGCCGACCCCGCTGCCCATCGCGGCGGCCGTCCCGACCGCCGTCCCGCAGCCGGCCCAGGCCGAGGCCAGCATTCCGCCGGTCGAGCCGCGCGGGACGGATTTCATCCACTTGTTGACCTGGCTCCTCATCGCCGCCGATATCGGTGCAGCGCTTGCCATCGGCGTAGGCGCTGTCCTCTTCTTGCGCCGGAGCAGTTGATGGTCTCAACCCGCGTCTTGTTGCCGGCCCTGCTGGCCCTTGCCGTGAGCGCCTGCTGGCGCGGACCGGCCCCCCACCCCCAACCACCCGGCGAGCCGATCGCGCGCGCGCGGATCGTCGTGAGCGCCCCTGGCGCGTACCACCTGGACGCCGCAACATTGACCCGCCTCGGCGCGAGGGCCACCAGCCCGTTGGCCCTCAGCCTGCACGGCGTCCCCGTCCCGCTCGTCCGCCGCGGCAATGGCCTGGTCTTCTTCGTTCCCCCGAGCTTCAGTCGAGACGCTCCGGGGGAACGTCTCTACACGACCGACCAGACCCTCTGGCTCACCTCGTCCCAGGGAGGTGCTCCGGAGGCCGGGGACGGCGCGCCGCGAAGCACAGGCGGCACCCGGGCCCGCGGCCGGCTGCGCCTGGAAGAGAATCACATCTACAACCCGAAGGCCGATGGCGACCCCTGGTTCTGGCGCTCCCTGCCGGCTCCCGCCACCACCGACTTCTCTCTCGACCTCCCGGGCCGCCAGCCAGGCCCGGTCACCGTCGAGGTCATCCTCTGGGGCGCCACGCTTGGCGCCCACCGCGCGGCGCTGGAACTCGCCGGCCAGCAGAGTGCGGAGGTCGATTGGGCCGGCAATCGCCCGGTCACGCTGACGGCCACCGTCGAAGCGCCCGGCACCGGCCCGCTGCCGTTGGCGTTGGTCCAACCCGCGCCCGCGGCTGGGGTTGACGTCATCCTCCTCGATGCCATCACCGCGACCTATCCCCGCACGCTGGACGCCCGCGACGACCGCCTGGACCTCATCGCCGAGGGCAACGGTCCGCTCGTCGTCAGTGGGCTGAGCGGCGAGCCCGTCGTCTGGCGGCTGGGCGAGCCCCTGAGGCCCGTGGCGGTACGCTGGGAGCGGGGCCGCGCGACGTTCGCGGCCCAGGCTGGAGCCAGCTACGTCGTTCGAGGGCCGCGCGCCTGGGCCGCGGCCACGGCGACCCCGGCCCCCGATGCCATGGCGCTGCGCACGACGCCCACTGGCGCCGACTACCTCGCCATCGTGGCGCCGGGGCTGCAGCAGGCGGTGCAACCCTTGCTCGAGGCTCACACCACGGCGGGCTTGACCGTGGCCGCCGTCTCCCCCCAGGCGATCTACGATGCCTTTGGCGATGGCAACGAGGACCCGGAGGCCATCCGGGCCTTCCTGCGCCACACCCAATCGGCCTGGCAGCCCGCCCCCCGCTTCGTCCTCCTGGTCGGCGATGCCACCTACGACCCCGCCGGGTGGCTGGGCGACCACCCTCTCCCGGCGGACGTGCGCCTCCCCTCCCCCTTCATCCCGACCGTCTTCGGCGGCTGGACCGTCAGCGACAACCACCTGGCCGACCTCGACGGCGATGGCGCTCCCGACCTGGCCCTCGGCCGGCTCCCCGCCGACAGCCCGGCCCAACTCGCGGCCTATGTGCGCAAGGTGGAAGCGTACACGACGGCCGCGGCGGGGGGCGCCTGGCGCCGGCAGGTGCTTCTCACCGCCGACGGTCAGAATCGCGAGTTCAAAACGGCGAGTGAGGCCCTCAAGCAAACCCTCCCACAGACGGTGCGCGCCGTCACCTTCTACCCGCCCGCCGGGCAAGACGTCACCCTGGCCTTGCGCCCCCTGCTCGACGACGGCGCCCTCCTGGTCAACTACGTCGGGCATGGGAGCGTCGAGCAGTTGGGCAAAGACAAGTTCCTCACCACCGCGATGGCCGGGCAACTGGCCAACGGCCCGCGACTGCCCGTCGTCATCACGATGACCTGCCTAACCGGCCTCTTCAGCCATCCGAGCCAGACATCGGTGGCCGAGGCACTCCTCTGGAATCCCCAGGGGGGGGCCGTGGCCGTCTTCGCACCGACCAGTCTAACCCTGCCGACCAGCCAAAACCAGCTCAACCAGGCCCTCGTCCAGGCGCTCCTCGACCAGCACCTCTCACTGGGCGAGGCCGTACTCCAGGCCAAGCGCAGCCTGCCCCTCAACACCGCCGACAGCCATGACGTGGTCGCGACCTTCAACCTGCTGGGCGACCCCGCCCTCACACTGGCGCCCCTCAACTGATAGGACCTCCACAGGGGAACCACCATGTGCTGCGTGGAGTGGGCCCGCCCCCCTGGGAGCGCGGGCGTCCCGCCCGCCGGCGTGGCACGCCACAACCGCGTCCCGCCCGCCGGCCCTGGGAGCGCAGCCATCCCGCCCGCCAGCGTGGCACGCCACAACCGCGTCCTGCCCGCCGTAGCCCTGGGAGCGCGGGCGTCCCGCCCGCCGCCGTAGCCCACCACAACCACGTACCGCCTGCCAACGAACAGATTGTCGCCGGGGCAGATCGGACGAGACCGCCGTGCGCAGAATGACTCCTCCGTGCGTGAATCGCCGCGCATTCGCGTGACTTTGGGCGGCCGCGATTCAACGCGCAGAGCGCAAAATCGCCTCGCTCGCGAGGTTATCAGGGTTCACGTGGCAACGGATCTGGGGAAGATGTCTTCATCATTTCTGCACAAGTGGCACATACGTGCCACTTTTACAGAAAGTGCGATCTGCCATCATTGACCTGGGAATGTATGCGGGGGTCAGGAGCAGACGCGTCACCGGCGAGACCGGCTTGTGCTGGTGTTATTCCTCGTCGACTGAATCCGGTCCTATGGGGATCAGGTAATGGAAGCCATCTGGCCCCACGGCCCTGGTGAGCCTGGCCATGATCTGGGGCACATTATCGTACGGACCCGCCACAAAGAAGGGCTTACCCTCCGGGCCACCGAGCGGGACGGGGACGGAGCAGGCCGCCGGGTCGGCGTCGCCCAGGAGCACCCGCGCGTGGCGTAAGTCGGGATCGGGATTGAAGCCAAGCTCGCGGGCGTAAACCAGGCCCTCGGCGATGATCTTGGCAACCAGGTGAAGGTCGGCCGGCATCATCGACTGGTGCGCCAGGATCTGGCGGCGCAGGCTTGTCTCGTACTCGCCCTGGATACTGAAGAGCCGTGCCAACGCACTCTTGACCCCCAGACAGCCGAGGTCAACCAGGTAGGCTCCCGCGGCGATCTGTCCGAGCGGGGAGCGGCGGGCGACCAGGATTTCCACCAGCGCTCCCTCCGTCTGCCAATCCTTCGAGAGCAACACTTCGTGGAGTGGCCAGGCCGCCGCTTTGCGCAGCGAGGTCGGAGCGACCTGCCCAGGCGACGATCGGCTCTTCGCCTGCTTCTGCTTGCGCCTGGCAGCCTTGCGCTCGAGCGCCTTCTGACGTTTTTTGAGATCGCGAGCCATGGGAACCTCTGCTTCCGAAAAACGATCGAAGCCAGCGAGCGCGGCTTCCGCCGCCTCGCCAGCACCCCGCCACAGAGTCCACAGAATCAATTTCTTCTGCGATTGTAGCCCATCACCGGATGCCCGGCGACAGCCTCAATTGCTGATTCCGGCTCGAACGCCGGTCACACCGCCAGACTTCCGAAGTCTTTCGAGACTTCGGAAGTCTCCGACCACCCGCCCCCGGCGACGTCTTGACCGGCGAGATTGCAGCTCAACGCCTCGCGTGAGAGTGCCAGTGGGTGGCGCCACAGGCCTCAAGTCACGGCTCAATCAGCAATCAGCCGGTTTGAGCTTCGCTCATATCGGTGTCGCGTGTGCGAGCGCGACGCGCTCGCACACGCGACACACCCTCTTCCATATGAGCGTTGAGCTTTGAGCGCCAGAGATCAATATCCCACGATTCGAAGCTTCTTTTCTTTCTCGGGGCGCTTTGGTTTGCCCTAGCCGGGGCGGAGGTGCGACGCACTTCGCGCACTTGATCCGTGCACACGACTCCAATGCGGGCGGGATTCTTACAGCGAGAACCGCGCCTCCAACCCCCAAAAGTATCCGCAGTGCCCGGCCGCCCCGCGTTTCTTTGATGCCTACCGGAGTTGAAACGGTGTTAGCCTGAAAGGTCCCGAGCCGGCGCTCCCCCTTGTGACTGTCCGCTTGATTGTCCAGTCACCATTCTCGTGCGTCACTTGATACCGTGGCGCGGGTTGCTGCTGGCTGGGCTCGGCCGCTTCTATCCAGTCGAGGGACTCGTTGGCCAGCCTCGTCCAATAACGAGCGCAATCTTTGCAACCACAACTCCCTGTCGTGTGAGCAATCTCGTTTTCAACTCGCTGAATCACTCTGGCCACCGCGCGCTCGACCGCCTTGTCCGCCTCTAGTTGTATATCAAATTCCCCATGCGCTACCATGGCCCGGATTTCCTGTTTCATCCTTTTCAAGAGACTCATGACTCTTCCCAATCGCTGCTGCCCGGCCGGCTTTTCGAGAAGAGGAAGCAAACTCCGTGCCGTGTTGGAGCAAGAGAGGACACGAGACAGGCCAACCGCCGGCACTCACCGGCTGGCGCTGCTCCGGATCGACCCGTTGCCGGCACTCCCCGGGCTTGCGGCAGGAACGAACGAGCCGTTCCCCTCGGCTTCGCCCGGTCTAAGCGCGTCAAAAAATCGAGCGCCTGGGTGTGCCAGGCGCCCGGCTGAGACTCGATCTCCTGCCGGCAAAGTGACAGCATCTGTCCGATAACACAAAGGGTGCCAGCTCCATTGCCAACACCCTTTGTGCGGTGGTGCCCCTCTTTTGTCTAAGATGGTCTTAGCAAGTTACATACCTCTAGGCAGAGAAGCACGAAGGACAGTCTACACCTCCATGGACACCCGGGATCCTCACGTGGGGGCGGGCGACCGGCTGTCGCCCGCCCTCAAAGGATCGTTCGCGACGGCCCTGATCTGAGTGAAAACGGGTTACCTGGCGTTGCCTCATTGGTGCGGCGGCATTCGAGTAGGCATCTCGGGGTTCCAATTGTGCTCATCGAAGTTCTCCAGGCGCTCGGATTGGGGCCATCCCTCACCCTGAGCCTCCGGCTCATTCAGCGAGGCGCCGACGACGAGTTCATCCACAACCCGATCATACTGGAGTTGAGCGGCATCGAGTGCGTGGCGAACCACTTCGACAGCATGCGTTTCCTCTCGCTCGCTGCTGACCGTCCCGCTCAGGACCACGACGCCATTCTCACACGAAACGCCGACGCGCACGGCGGGAACGACTGGATCCTCAGCCAGCGCGTGCTCTGCACGCATACACAGTTGCTCATCATCGTACTTCGGTCCAAAGAGTGGCATAGCAACCACCTCCTTTTTCAGCTTCAGCTACCAGATCAGAGGCCGTCAAGACCATAACCAAGCAAGCTTTGGGCCGCGAGAAGATTCTGACCGCGTCACCAGACACCCTCCACCTCCCGGAGCCACTCACGCACAAGCCGGGCTCGCTACCTGGCTGGCAGAAACGATCCGCGGTCGAGCTTTTGCCCCAACCACCTGTCAAGGCGTGGTCAGCTGCCCACCGATCCCCCACCCGTCCGCGTCGGCGAACACCCTGCGGGGTGATCCCCGGCGTGATCGTCTCGCTTGGGTGGACCCCACGGGGTCGGCCGACGCCGGGGCGGCCATCGCGCTGCTCATCATCGGTCTCATCGCTACCCTACCCGCCTGCGTCTTCAGCCTGGCCTCGCTCAGTTTGCTTCGGAACAAGCACATCATCGGTCTCATCGCTCCCTGCCCGCCTGCGTCGGCGAAGGCCGACGCCCGGCCGCAGGCCCCCAGCCGCGACCTCAGTCGCCCGGCTCTCGGCCGACACAAGGGCGCCTTGACCGGTGCTCTAGCCTACAGCCTCCCCTCGCTCCCGACCCCGACCCCGGCTTCCCGCCTTCAGGATGAACCGGCAGGCCGGGTAGCCCGAACAGCCCACGAAGGGACCGTAGCGTCCGCGCTTCGCCACCAACGGCCGGCCGCACTCCGGGCAGGCCTGGTCAACCCCCGCGGCCGGCGCGTCACCGGGCGAATCGCCCGGCGTCGCCGGCGGCGCCTCCTGGCGGCCCTTGCCACGGCGCCGGGGCGGAGAGCGCTGCCCGCCCTCTGCGGCCGGAGCAGCGTGCTCAGTGCCGCCAGCCGGGGGCTGGCCGTCGGCTG
Organism: Ardenticatenaceae bacterium; assembly: GCA_027493995.1. Classification (GTDB taxonomy): domain Bacteria; phylum Chloroflexota; class Anaerolineae; order Ardenticatenales; family Ardenticatenaceae; genus DOUV01. Next base: position 1,952,248 of record JAOSJS010000001.1, read on the forward strand.
CCGCTTTGAGGATGAACCGGCAGGCCGGGTAGCCCGAGCAGCCCACGAAGGGACCATAGCGCCCGTTCCTCGCCACCAACGGCCGGCCACACTGTGGGCAGGGCTCTCCGGCGCCCGGGAGGTCAGGAGATGCAACCTCAACCTTCTGTCCACGTTGCTTCCCTTCAGGCTTTTCGATGTACTGGCATTCGGGGTACCCCGAGCAGCCGATGAACGGGCCGAAGCGGCTGCGCCGGCTCACCAGGGCTTTGCCACACTGGGGACAGTCTCGTCCGATGGGTTTGGACCCATCGGGCTTGTAGTCGCACGCCGAGCACGCCGTGTAGGCGCCGTACTTCCCATATTTCGTGATGAGGGGGGCACCGCACTCGGGGCAGGGCTCCGCCAGGCTGGGGCCGCGCTGTCCCTGGGCGCCCTCGACCTTTTCATGGAAGGGCCCGTAGAAGCGATCCATCAGTTCGGTCCAGCGCACCTCGCCCTCCGCGATCCGGTCGAGGTCGCTCTCCATCTGGGCCGTGAACTCAACGTTGAGCAGGTCGGGGAAGCCCTCCACCAAAAAGGCGGTCACCACGCGGCCGGCCTCAGTCGGCACCAGGGTCTTGCCGCGCCGCTCGACGTAGCCGCGCGCCTGGATCGTGTCCACGATTGTGGCATAGGTGGACGGCCGGCCAACGCCGTGCTGCTCGAGCGCCTTGACCAGGCTCGCCTCGCTGAAGCGGCCCGGCGGCTGGGTGAAGTGCTGCTCGGGCCGCATCTCGCGCAGGTCGAGGGGCTGGCCGGCGGCGAGCGGGGGCAGCGCCTGCCGGTCCTCTTCCTCGGCCTCGTCGTCAGCCGCCCCCGGTTTGACCCCGTAGACCGCCAGCCAACCGGGCACCCGCAGGACGCTCCCCACCGCCCGGAAGCCGTACGGAAGAGCGGTGCCGGCCCGGCGCACCTCGATCTCGGCCGTCGTCACGTCGTAGAGCGCCGGCCCCATCTGGCTGGCGATGAACCGCGCCCAGATCAACTTGTAGAGCCGCGCCTCATCGCCCCGCAGCCCGGCCACCTCCGGCAGCCGGCCGGGGTCGGTGGGACGGATACACTCGTGGGCCTCCTGGGCATTGCCACCTTTGGCCTTGTAGAAGGGCGGCCTGGGAGGCAGCGCCTCGGCTCCGAAGAGCCGCACGATCACAGCCCGAGCGGCCTGCTGGGCCTCCTGGGCGACGGCGGGCGAATCGGTGCGATGGTAGGTGATCTGCCCGCCCTCGTAAAGGTCTTGAGCCACCTTCATGGTGCGCTTCGGGTTCATGCCCAGGCGGCCCGAGGCACTCTGTTGCAGAGTCGACGTGATGAAAGGCGGGGGCGGCCGGCGGCGGCGCTCGCTCTGTTTGACGGAGAGAACCCGCCAGTCGGTGTCGGGCCGGTCCAACTCGGCGGCGATGGCCTTCGCGCGCTCCCCTGGCAACCGCACCGGGTCCAACCCCTTGTCGCCCGGCGCGCTGAGGCGGTGCAAGCGCGCGCGGAACTCGGCCGGGGGCCGGTCACGGGTGGCCAGGAGCGCATCAAGCGTCCAAAACTCCTCGGGGACGAAGGCCTCGATGGCCCGCTCGCGCTCCACCACCAGCCGCAGCGCTACGCTCTGCACCCGGCCGGCCGAGAGACCACCCGTCCCGAAGGTCCGCCGCAGCACTGGCGAGACCTCCCATCCCACCAGGCGGTCGAGCACGCGCCGGGCCTGCTGCGCATCGACCAGGCTCATATCGAGCTGGCGCGGCTGGGCGAAGGCCGCCTGGACTGCCCGCTGGGTGATCTCTTGAAACGTCACCCGGTAGACCGGCTTCCCGCGGACCTGGCCGGCGATGAGCTCGCGAATGTGCCAGGCGATGGCCTCCCCCTCCCGGTCGGGGTCGGTGGCCAGGTAGATCTCGCCGGCCGCCCTGGCCTCGGCCCGCAGCGTTTTGACGACCGGCCCCTTGCCCTTGACGGGCTCGTAGGTCGGCGTGAAATTGTTGGCGACATCCACCCCCAGCGCCTTCGGGGGCAGGTCGCGCACGTGACCTCGGCTGGCAATCACGCGCCAACCGGAACCCAGAAAGCCGGCGATCTTCTTCGCCTTGCTCGGGCTCTCCACGATCACGAGTCGAGTGGCACTCATCACGTTCTCCCCCTGAATCGACCTGTTACCAGGTCGTCCCTCTGCCCACCCTCATCATAGCACACGAGTGCGAATCTGGCGCCAACGGCGTTGGCAAGGCCATGCGAGAACGCTGACTCGACAGCCGGGACTCGACGGGGCGCTGCAACCAGAGGGGCACAGACTGCGTATATCTCTTCGGAACAGAGAGCCGGCGCGGCGGATGGTCCGCCGTCTGATCCCTGAGACAGTTGGAGGAATTCATGAGTAAGCGACTCTACCGCTCGCGGGACGAGCGGATCGTAGCAGGTGTCTGTGGCGGCATCGCCGAGTATCTCGACGTGGACCCAACCCTCGTGCGGTTGGCCTTTATCCTGCTCTCGATCGGCCCATTCCCAGGCCTGCTCGCCTATCTGATCATGATGCTGGTCATCCCGTTGGAGCCATTGGCCGGCTCTGAGCGCTCGTACGGCATCGACGAGCCACAGCTCCCGGCCTGAACGTACCTGTCCCTCACACGCGACGCCGGCCCCCAGATGGTGGGGGCCGGCGTCGTCTTTGGCCCGATGTTGACTGGAAGGGGACACGCTTCTGGCCGCCCGGCGTCACAGGATTGCCGGTTTCAAGCCATCAGCCCTCGCCGAACCGTTCGCACCTGCCGTACGGGTTTCGTCCTGGTCCATGATTTGCTGTCAGCTATCATGCACCGCGTCTTTCCCAGGTCAGAGCTGGCACGACCGGCGGGGGCGTTGCGGTGGACCGCGCGAGCGCGATCCACGGACGAATCAATCCGAAATCCAGGCATCGCCACAATTCGCTGATCCTTCTTCTACTGCGCCTCCGGACGTACCTCTACTGCTTGCTACACCGCAGCCACGCTGCATCTTCCAGGTTCTCGATCGGCGCCGGCGTGCTGCGCCGCAGCCCCATTGTCATACGGAGACTGGCGAAAGTGTTGCTCTGCCTGTATAACCTTGGTTGCCGCTCGCTGGATGACTCAGACGGTCTGGCCGGAAGGTTGGGCCAGGAGCACCGTCCCGTCGGGTTCCCGGCAAGTTGGCCCAGAACATCTGACAGAATGTGAGGCTATCATGCTCGCTCGAAATCCCAGCACCCGAAGATTACTGATCGTCTCGAATCGATTGCCAGTCACAGTGGTGGAAAAAGAAGGCAACCTGAAATTTCGCAGGAGCGCGGGCGGCCTTGCCTCAGGTATAAATGCCTACCTGGATTCCCTGAAGAAGGCTTCCGGCACGACAACCGACTACGTCTGGGTTGGCTGGCCCGGCATCACGATTGACGATCCGGTACTGAGAGACGACTTGAGATCGAGACTCTCTAAGGATCATACCTATCCGGTCTTTCTTGATGAAGAGGATGTGGACAATTTCTATCATGGCTTTTGCAACGAAATCATCTGGCCGCTCTTCCACTACTTCCCAAGCTACGGTGTCTACAACAAAGAGTACTGGCTCTCCTACAAGAAGGTCAACGAGCTCTTCCGTGATGTCATCACCGATATCATGCAACCAGATGATATCGTCTGGATCCATGATTATCATCTGATGCTGCTCCCCAGACTCGTCAGAGAGGCGGCCCCCAACATTCCGATCGGTTTTTTCCTGCACACACCGTTTCCTTCCTATGAAATCTTCCGCCTTCTCCCCAGCAAATGGCGAAAAGAGATCTTAGAGGGACTTCTCAGTGCGGATCTCTCAGGCTATCACACTCACGGTTATACCCAGTATTTCTTGCGGTGTGTCCTCCGTATTCTGGGTTATAACCATCATATGGGTCAGATTATCGTACGCGACCGGATTGTAAAAGCTCGCGCATTTCCGCTCGGAATCGATTTTCAACGATTCCGTGACACCATTAACGATCCACGGACCAAGAAGAAGCGAGATGAGTTCCAAAAGGAATTAACAGGCCTAAAGATCGTTCTATCGGTTGATCGGCTCGATTACACGAAGGGTATCATCAACCGCCTGCAAGGGTACGAGCTCTTTCTCAAAGAGAACCCGGAATGGCGTGAAAATGTGACGCTCCTCTTGATCGTCGTTCCCTCCCGTACCGGCGTCGAGCAGTACGCGCAGATGAAGAAACAGATCGAAGAGGTGGTGGGCCGGTTGAACGGGAGGTTCGGGAACATTGGCTGGACACCGATCATGTACCAGTATAGATCGCTCTCATTCCATTCGCTGGTTGCGCTCTACAGTATGAGTGACGTCGCTCTTGTGACCCCCTTGAGAGATGGCATGAACCTTGTGGCGAAGGAATATGTTGCGAGCCGAAGGGATCAGACGGGAGTCCTCATCCTGAGTGAGATGGCAGGTGCTTCGAAAGAGCTGGGGGAAGCGATTCTCATCAATCCAAACAGCGAGGAAGAAATCGCGGATGCCATAAAACAAGCGCTGATAATGCCCGAAGAGGCGCAAAAAACGCGCAACCGGGCAATGCAGAGGCGGCTCCAGCGTTACGACGTTGTTCGATGGGCGGAAGATTTCATCAACGAGCTCCTCGCCACGAAAGAGTCACAGATGGACCTCATCGCGAAAATATTAGACGCTCGAGCACGGAACCAACTCCTGGAGGATTTCAAGAAGGCCAGGAAAAGGCTGCTCTTGCTGGATTATGACGGAACGCTCGTTCCGTTTGCACGAACTCCCGAAGAGGCGATACCAGCCGAACGACTGTTGGCTATTCTCAAGCGGCTGGCCGCGAGCCCTCAGAATGAGGTTGTTCTGATCAGCGGTCGCGACAGGAAAACGCTCGAAAACTGGTTCGGGCCGCTTCAAGTACGGCTGGTCGCAGAACACGGGGCCTGGATGAAGGGAGAGGATGGCGAGTGGTACATGCCGAGGCCGCTTTCAGCCGAGTGGAAACCCGGCGTTCGTCCCCTCCTCGACATGTACGCCGATCGGTTGCCGCGATCATTTGTAGAAGAGAAGCAATTCTCTCTCGTCTGGCACTACCGCGCTGCCGATCCGGAGTTGGGGCCGGCCCGAGCAAAAGAGCTCGTCGATAGTCTGGTAGACTTTACGGCCAATATCGACGTTCAGATATTGCAGGGCAACAAAGTCGTTGAGGTCAGAAGCGGAGGGGTGGACAAGGGGTCAACCGCTCTGTACTGGCTTTCCCAGGAGGGCTTCGCGTTCATCTTCGCGGTCGGGGATGATTGGACGGACGAAGATCTTTTCGAGGTGCTCCCCGGAACGGCCTACTCGATCAAGGTTGGAATCAGCCGGTCGCGCGCCCGATTTTATCTGAACGATTACAGGCAGGTCCTCCAACTCCTGAAGCAGTTAGCCGAGCTGAGTGAAGTATGATCTACCGATCCGGTACCTCCTCAGCCGCTCGGCCTGGATGGCCACCTGCTGCTCGGCCTGGATGGCCACCAGCTGCTCGGCCTGGATTGCCAAATCCAGGCCAATCAGGTGACGAAAAGGGCGTGGTCCGGCCAGCGCAGCCGGCGGGAGCGGCTGCTGGTCGGCCTGGATGGCCACATCCAGGCCAAGGCAGGAACTCCTCAGCTGCTCGGCCTGGATGGCCACCAGCTGCTCGGCCTGGATTGCCAAATCCAGGCCAATCAGGTGACGAAAAGGGCGTGGTCCGGCCAGCGCAGCCGGCGGATCTGGCGATCCGCCGGGAGCGGCTGAGGAGGTACCCGATCCAATTATCGACCCATGCTGAGACTGCTTCAGTGCACGCGTCATAGTTCCTCTTGAGCAAGCCAGCCGCAGATCGATCGTACGCGTCGGTCCACCGCGGACGCCGCCTGCCGGCAGCATCGACGCAGTTCAGGAGGCCAACCGAGCGGTCGGCGCGGACGACATTCGAGAAGCGCCGCCCGGTGGATCTGGCGCCACTGCTGCTCGCCGGACGGCTCGAGCCCGGCGTGCGCCCGATGACCGCCCGGCCCCGGCTCCGGACCATCGGGGGCCGGCGTCGTCTTTGGCCTCACGCCGTTCGCAGCTATTATTCTGAGAGCTTCACCGCCCCAGGATCTCTGATGAATCGCCTGACAACCGCACGTCACGTGAGCCTGCTTCTGGTCGTCCTGGCCCTCGTGGGCTGCCGAGAGGCAGCCGCTACTGCGACGCCGGCGCGTTCCACCGCCGCACCGTCGTTGAGCGCCGCCAACACCATGCCTACCGAGAGCGCAAGCGCAACGACCACACCTTCGACCACGCCGGCCGCGCCAGCGACGGGGACTGCTACGCCGCCGCCGATGACGCCGTCGCCACCCCCCAGCGCGACGGCCAGTCCACCGCCCACCGCAACGGCCACCCCCGATCCCAACACGTGGATGACGGTCGAAGGCTTGCGGAAGCGAGCCTATGGCCGCGAAGGGGCGATCGAGCGAGTGGAGACGATCGAGACGATCGATGCATTCACCCGCTCTTTGATTCGCTACCCCAGCGATGGCCTCATGATCGGCGGGTTCATGAATGTGCCGACTGGCGAGGGTCCTTTTCCGGTGATCATCGTCAACCACGGCTACATGCCGCCTGACCGCTACCAGACACTGACCTACACCACGAAATACGCCGACGCCTTGGCCCGCGCCGGCTACCTGGTGCTCCACCCCAACTTTCGCAACCACGTCGGCTCGGACCACGGGCCGAACTCGTTCCGGGTGGGCTATGCGATGGACGTGCTCAATCTGATCGAACTGGCCAAGAAGTTGCCTGAGGCGCAGCCCGACGCCATCGGCCTGTGGGGCCACTCGATGGGTGGCGGGATCAGTTTGCGGGTGCTGACCGTCACGGATCAGGTCAGGGCCGCGGTGGTCTACAGCTCGATGAGCGCCGATGAGGCCGACAACTACCGCGCCATCATGCGCTGGTCGGGCGGCGCGGCAGGGCGCGACGGTTCCCTCCCCGCGCCTCCCGACGATGCCGACCTCTACGCCCGCGTCTCGCCGATCAACGCTCTGGCTTTCATCACGGCACCGATCGCGATCCATCACGGCGAGCAAGACGACCAGGTCCCCTTCGAGTGGTCGGTACGGCTGCGTGCGGCCCTGGAAGCCGCAGGCAAGCCGGTCGAGTTCTACGCCTACCCCCACCAGGGCCACAATTTCAGTGGCGCCGGCTACGACCTGCTGATGGAGCGCACCATCGCCTTCTTCGACACCTACCTCAAGGGGACCCCTCCTCCAAAGTGACCTCGTGTCCACTCTGGGCCGAGCGGAGCGTGGCGTCGAGAATCCGGGTCACAGCCAGGCTCTCCTCGAGGGGGATGGGCGATGGGCCGCCGGTGCGAATCGCTGCGAAAAAGCGGCGATCAGCTCGCCGTAGGTGCTTTCGACCCACGGGTAGTCGGGGTGGATTTCAGCCGGCCCGCTGGGCAGATCGACGAACAGCCGGAGGTCGGTCTCCCCACGGTTTGGGCCGTAGATCAGCCGCGCCCCAGCCTCCGTTCCGAGCAAGGTCGCGAATCGACGGAGAGATCGTAGCTCGCCCAACCGGCCTCAACGATCAGCGTCGCCGCACCTTCGAGGTGCACCATCAGGCTGGCCAGGTCATCGACGTCGAAACGCCCGGCTCCGGGGATGATATCGGCCCCCCAGCTCCCCAACCCGCGCCCGCGCCGCCCCATGACATCGTAGGTGGCGCCTTGCACCACGAGTGGGCGTGGGAACCCCATTACGTAGAGCCCCAGGTCGAGCGCATGAACGCCCATATCGAAGAGGGCACCGGCCCCGGCCAGCTCACGGTTCGTGAACCAGGAGCCATAGCCGGGAATCCCGGCGCGCCGGGTCATCGTGGCCCGGGCGTGGTAGATTTCGCCGAGGGTACCGGCGGCGATCAGGGTCTTGAGCGCCTGAATTGGGCCGCGATAGCGGAACTTTGCCTATCTCAAGCCCATCAACCAGTCCTGCAGACGACCAATTTGTTCTGGCAGTTGACATGCCGCTTGTCGGGGTAGCGCCATCTATCCGGCACCGGCGACCGGCATCCACCAGCATTCTCCAAAATTGCCACCGACGACTGTCTGCCGCACAATCAAGACATTCTCACCGCACCAGGTTGGTCGCCCGGTCAATAGGAGCATCATGGAGTCCCGCGCCCGACCACGCCCGCCGGGGCACTCGGCTTGCTAGAAGGCTGGTCGAGGGTAAGTGACTCACTCGACCGGCTGGAGACCGGCCTGAGAGTGGGCCCGAGCCAGTGGGTGGGGAAGTCATCCATGTGAAGTGACACCGGGCTGGTCCCCGACCTATCCATAAGAAAGAGCGAGACGGACAGGCCCTGAATGCGCCTGCCTGTTCGAGCAACATCCACATCTTTCGTAACCGGCACACTGAGCGCACCGCGGGAGGCAGTATGACCATCAGAGTTACATCGTACGGCGCGGCAGGCACCGTCACCGGCTCGTGCCATTTGATTGAACTGGGCGATCGTCGAGTGCTGGTGGACTGCGGCATGTTTCAGGGGACCCTCGAAGTGGAGATCTGGAACCGCGAGCCACTTGGCTTTGATCCCCGCTCGCTCGACGCAGTCTTCGTCACCCACGGTCACCTCGATCACTGCGGGCAGCTCCCCCGCCTCACGCAGGGTGGCTATCGTGGGCGGATCCATGCGACGCGACCGACCTACGACGTGGTGCGCCTGATTTTGATAGACTCGGCCCGGATCCAGTACGAAGACTGGGCGAATGCCCACGAGAACATCGAGGGCGCTGTCCCCGACGAGAGTGTCCCACCCCCGCTCTACAGCGAGCAGGACGTCTTCGAGACCCTCGACCTGTTCCAGACCACCGGCTACAATCGCCCCCTCGACCTGGGCGGCGGCCTGCTCGCGACCTTCCGCAATGCCGGCCACATCCTGGGCTCGGCCTTCATCGAGTTCGATAGTCCCGATGGTCGCGTGATTGCCTCGGGCGATATCGGCTCCTGGGGCGAGAGCGTCGTTCCCTCGCCGACGCTCCCCACGCCTCCGGCGGATGTGGTCACGATCGAGAGCACCTACGGTGGCCGCATCCACGAACCCTTGCCCCAGGCGATCGCCACACTGGCCGAGATCATCACCCAGACGGTCAACCGAGGCGGCAACGTGCTCATCCCCACCTTCGCGCTTGAACGCGCCCAGGACATTCTCTTTATTCTCCGGGGGTTAGTGGAGACACGGCAGGTCCCACGGATTCAGGTCTTTTTGGATAGCCCCCTCGCCATCAACTTCACCAGGCTCCACCGCCGCTACCCTGAGCAACTGTCCGACCCGGTCAAGCGCATCATCACAGTCGGGCAAGATCCCTTCAGCTTCCCCGACCTCCAGTTCACTCGCACCCAGGCCGAGTCGCGCCAGATTGACAAGATCCGGCAGGGCGCGGTGATCATGGCCGGCAGCGGCATGGCAACGGCCGGCCGCATCCTGCGCCACCTGACCTACAATCTCGAGCGCCCCGAGAGCACGGTGCTCTTCGTGGGCTACCAGGGTGAGGAGACTCTGGGCCGGCAACTGGTTGAGGGCGCCGCTCAGGTCATCATCCACGGCGAAGAGTACGACGTCCGGGCCCAGATTGCCTCCATCGACGGATTCAGCGCCCACGCCGACGAGCCTATGCTGCTACGCTGGCTGGCGGCGGCGCGCCCCCAGCACGTGCTCCTGGTCCACGGCGAGGAGCCGGCGCCCGAGTTGCTGATGAACTCGATCCTTGAACGCCACGGCTTCGACACTGTCATCTCACAGCGGGCCAAGACCTACGAGTTCGACTGAACGAGCCTGTCGCGGATTTTAGGCCCCGCCAACAACGGGAACGACGGCGCGTTCAGATTCGTCGGGCGCACGGTTGCCCCGTTGCAAATAAATCCGCCCCTGGCGTGCCCGGAGGGGCACGCCCGGCCGCAGGCCCCCAGCCGCGGTTTCAACCGCTGGGCTCCCCCGCACTGACGCCGCTGGGCTCCCCCGCACTGACGCCGCTGGGCTCCCCCGCACTGACGCCGCTGGGCTCCCCCGCACTGGCGCCGCCCGCTGGGCTCCCCCGCACTGGCGCCGCTGGGCTCCCCCGCGCTGGCGCCGCCCGCCGGGCTCCCCCGCACTGACGCCGCTGGGCTCCCCCGCACTGACGCCGCTGGGCTCCCCCGCACTGACGCCGCTGGGCTCCCCGCGCTGGCGCCGCCCGCCGGGCTCCCCCGCACTGACGCCGCCGGGCTCCCCCGCGCTGGCGCCGCTGGGCTCCCCCGCGCTGACGCCGGCCGCTGGGCTCCCCCGCGCTGACGCCGCCCGGCCGCAGGCCCCCAGCCGCGGTTTCAACCGCTGGGCTCCCCCGCGGCGGCGCCGGCAACCGCCGGGCTGCGCGCCCGGCTCCGGAGAGCGATGGCCAGATTTGTCTGGAAACGTCCAACAGCGCGCGCCCAGGTTTGTAGGGGCGCACGGCCGTGCGCCCTCCCGCGCACGGCCGTGCGCCCCTCCCGCGCACGGCCGTGCGCCCCTCCAGCGCGCTTCCGACCGCTCACGCGGTTCCTACCAACCATGCGCCCACCCCCAACAACCACCGCCTTGACCGGCGCGCTAGTAATTAACTTCCCGGCTGAGCACACTCAGCGCCAGCAGGGTCGTCCGGCCGCTCCGCTCGAGTTTGTAGGGGTCGATGGCCGCGACGGCATCTTCCGGGGTGTGCGCGGTCCGATCTGAGCCATCCCAACTCACGTGGATGGTCATGGCGGATCGCCCGCCGAAGCCCGAGCGCGTCAACATGCCGAAGTGCGGTCCCCGGCCACGCGTGGTGGTAGCGGCGTTCATGCGTTTGCCGGCCTCCTGGAAGAGTTGCACCAGGCGGAAGCTACTCCCCTCTCCCAGCACGATCGCATTCCCGGCACCGGCCCCAAGACCGCCCAGTTCGACCACCGCCTCAACCGTCAATTGATTGAAGCCGATCCTCGCATTCATCAGATTGGTCACGCTCAGGCTCTCGGCCCGCTCCCCTTCGGCCCAGGCAACGAAGATCATGGTCTTCTTGGGCTGGTAGGCGCCCTGTTTGAGAACGCACGCCATTTCCAGCATCGCCGCGACGCCGCTGGCGTTATCATTGGCCCCTGGGTAGAGCGTTCCATCTGGGCCAGTGCCCAGACCGTCGTAATAGGCGCTGACCATGATGACCTGGCTGTCCAGCCCGCGCGCGGAGTCAGTACCGGACAGGTAGCCGATCACGTTGTAGCACGCCTCGTGCAGGTCCTCCTCCATGATGGGCGTCGCCAGACGGACCGTCGTGCCTGCGCTCGTCACGGCAACCTGGCCTGGTTGCAGGCCGCTCGCCATGGCGGTCACCTGTGCCAGGTTACTCTGCGCTGTCGCCAGCAGTCGCTCAGCTGTCGCACGGGTCACGAGCATCACAGGCGATGATCTGGATCGCGAGGAGCGGACGCTTTCAAGCCTCGAGAAGAGATATTTGCGCTGCAACGCCGCGGGATCGGCGCTGACGGCCAGAACACCCGCGGCAGCAGTCGTGTTGATGCGACCGAGGTCCTCCTCGCGCACCAGGATGACTTTGTCGCGCAGATCCAGGGTGTTGAGGTGGTACGGGTCGCCACTCGACGGATCCGGACTGGGCCCGGTCACCAGGCCGACGATGGGGCCCTCCCCCCGGCCCGCGGGCGCGTGGGGGCCGACGTATTCAACGAAGTCTCCCCGGTAGGCCAGGGTTTCGGCCACGGTGCCCTGGTCGTCCAGAATCTCCAGGCTGGGCGTCCCGGCCAGGTGGGCACGCGGGCAGGTATAGGTCTGAATGTACGTCTCGTGCTCGCCGCCCGGGAGCAGCCCAACAGCCTTCATCCGCGCGGCGATATACTCGGCGGCCAACTTTGCCCCCGGCGTACCGGTCTCACGGCCCTGGAATTGGGGGGATGCAAGCGCCTGAATGTCGTCCGCTGCCCGTGCAGCCTCGAATTGCTGGGCCTGGCTGCGGTAGAGACCCAGCGGCGCGGTACTCTGCAGGACCGAGATCAGGCCGAAGACGAGCATCCCGGCCGTCAAGACTGCATAGCGGTTGAACAGCCGGCCGATGTTGACCGGGGTCTGGTCCAGAAAGCGGCGCAAGCCCTCGCCCCACAAGTTGAAGGCCAGGATGGCGGTGAAAAAGGCCAGGCCGGGGTACCAGGCCAGCCAGGGGTAACTCCGCCACCAGTTGCGGATGTTTGCCAGCAACGCCCCCCATTCCGGCACATCGGAGAAATAGTAGAAGACGGGCACCATCCGACCCACCTCACCGATCTCGACCCGGAAGCCGCCGCCCAGAAAGATGTTGAGGAATCCGAGCTCGGCCAGCAGCATCAAGACGCCGCCCATCTCCAGCACAGCCAGCACGATCAGGGAGGGCAACAGGTTCGGCAGCACGTTCTGGGTCAAAATCTGGTCGGGCCGCAGCCCGACTGCGCGGGCGGCCTCGATGTGCAGTTGAGGCTTGATCCCGATCACCTGGCCGCGCACGAACTGGGCAATCTCGCCCCAGCCGACGACGCAAAGCGCCACGATAAAGACCACCATCCCCTGCTGGATGCCCAGCGCCAGGATGAGAATCATGGCGAAGAGGGTGACCGGGAAGGCAGCCCAGACGCCGACCGCGCCGGTGATGAGTGTATCCAGGCGACTCCCCTGCCACCACCCCGCGAGCGCGCCCAGGATCGTGCCCACCACGACCCGCGCGGCCATCGCAAACAGCGCCAGGGCGAGCGTGCGCTTGACCCCTGCCAGCACCAATGCCTGCACGTCGCGCCCCACCGGATCGGTCCCCCAAGGGAAGAGTGCCGAAGGCGGGAAGGGCGGCGTGCCAATCGTGCCCTCGATCATCATCGTCCCATGGGTCTCGTAGGGGTTTCGGGTGGTCAGGCGTTCGCCAAAGAGGGCCAGGCCAAAGAAGACCAGCACCAGAACGGTGCCGGTCAGCAGCGCGGGATTACCGAAGAGGCCGCGGACCCATCGCTGCGATCGCGGGACCGCCGCTGCTGGCGCGCTCTCGACCGCACCGGCGCGGCGGGTCAGCGGCGGGAGCCTGACCGCCTCGCGGCGCGCCCCAGGCAGCGACCGGCGCAGATCTGCCCACCAGGCGCCCGGCGCCTCGGCCAAATCTCGCAGCCGCGCCCGCCAGAAGCGCCGCTCACGCCGCTCTCCGGCCGGCGCGGCTTGCTTGAGGCGGGGGTCCAGCCGTGGGTAGACCGACTCCAACACCAGGTTGACGAACAGGAACAACAGGCCCAGCGCCACAATCAGGTCGGTGACCAGCGGAGTCATGCCTCGATCGATCGCCTGTAACAACGTGAGCCCAAGGCCCGGCCACAGGAAGAAGAACTCTACCACCGGCAGGCTGGCGAGCGACAGACGAAGGGACATCCCGAGCGTGGTCAGGACCGGGATGGTCACATTCCGGAAGGCGTGGCGGCCCAAGACCCGGCGCCGCGACAACCCTTTGGCCTGCGCCGTCCGAATGTAGTCCTGTCCCAGCACGTCGGAGAAGGAAACGTAGGTGATCTGCACGATCTGGGCGAGCGGGCGCGCGGCCAGCACCAGAGCCGGCATCACCAGGTGCGCGTCCCAGCCAAAACCCGTCGGTGGGAGCGCCGGCAGGCCCAGCCGCCGGTATAACCAGATGTCAACCACCCAGAAGAGCATTGCGAGCAGAAAACTGGGCGTTGAGATGCCGAGCACCGAGAGCAGCACTACCAACGATGCGCCTCGCCCGCGCCGGGCCAGGGCCAGAGCGAGGCCCGATGGAACACCGACGGCCGTTGCGAGGCCCAGGGCGAAGAGCAGCAAGCCAGCACTCCGCCCGAAGGTCACGACGACCAGGCCAGGGGCGGAAATCTCGCTGCGTTGCCAGAAGTAGGTCGTCGGGTGATCGACCAGGTACGTAACCGTCCGGTGCACGGCTTCAAGGGCCGCACCCTGGGGTGCCGCCGGGAGCCCGGCCCGCCCTCGCTCGGCCATGATGAGCCCGAACAGGGTCAGGTAGGCGATCACGAGGAGAGTGATCAGACCGGAACCGGCTCGCCGGGGAATCCCTTGAAGGCCAGAATCGCTGAGTATCTGTCGGAGTAAGGCTTTTTCACCGGCAGCCGGGCGAATCGTTCTCGATATCGCCCGATCTGAGCTGCCAGGTTTCTGTTCACTGCTGGCGCTCATCGCCGAGTTTTTCCTGATCTGGCGTCCGACTCGCTCAGGCCCCGTGACGTGGCGCTCAGCACATCGGGGACGTCGGTGATGATACCATCTACCCCCCATTCGATCAGCACGCGCATCGCCTCCGGGTCATTGACCGTCCAGGTGTTGATCGCGCGGCCCAGAGCATGCGCCGCGTCCACCTGCGGCCGGCGGAGTTGCGTGAAGTGGGGGTGCAGCGCATCGGTCCGGAGCCAGCGCGCGAGTTGGCCGTGGCGCAAGCCCACCGGCATGTCGGGCGAGTACAGCAAGCCGATGGGAATCCGCGCGTCGAGCCGCCTGAGGCGGCTCAGCACCAGAGGGTTGAAACTGCTGGCAACGACGCGCTCATAGAGGCCACGCGCGGCGATAAAATCGGCCGCGGCCCGCTCCAGGCCGCGGCTGAGAACGCCCTCGTCCTTAAGCTCGATGTTGACGGAGGTGTCGGCCGGAAGCGCGTCAAAGACCTCGGCCAGGGTCGGGATCGAGGTACCTGCCCAGGCTGGGCCGAACCAGGCGCCGGCATCCAGCGTCCGCAGTTCCGCCAGCGTCCTGGCCGCCACGGGCCCGCTCCCCGAGGTGGTCTTGTCCAGCGTGAAATTGTGGATCACGACCATCTCGCCGTCGCGGCTCAGCTGAACGTCCAGTTCGACGCCGTCAGCCCCAAGCGCTATCGCTTTCAAAAAGGCGGGGATCGTGTTCTCGGGGGCGACCCGGCGCGCGCCCCTGTGGGCCAGATTGAGTGGTCCGCGATCAGGCATGAGCATTCCCCAACAGACCGGCGTGAGGATGCGGGGCGGGAAGACGTGCGTCACTCTCCGCCCCAACCGCACCCGCCTGATTCATCAGATCGGTTCCAGGACGGTCTGAAAAACACAGTGCGCGCCGGCCGCCAGCAGTGAGCTCTGGACTCCTTCCGCCGCTGCCGGGTCGATCAGCACGACGATGTTGCCGCCGCGCCCACCGCCGCTGAGCTTGGCACCGAACGCGCCCGCCTGCAAGGCGGCCTCGATCAACCGCTCGTTGGCCGGGGCCGACACGTCCAGCGGCCGCAGCAACTCCTGGTTGGCGTTCATCAGCCGGCCAAGGGCCCGGGCATCGCCGCTCTCCAGCGCCAGCCGCGCGGCCTCCACCACGGTGCCGATGCGCTCGAAGTACCGCCCGTACGTGACCGGGTCGGCAGCCCACCGCGCGCGGACCTCGCTGACGGTCAGGCGAGTGGGACTGGCAACGCCGGTATCAGCGATCAAGAAATGAAAAGGGGTCACCACACTGAAGAGCTCGGGGGGCGTATCCCGGCGGAACCAAATCGGGCACTCGAACGCGATCACCGTGTTATCGATGCCGCTCGGCGTGCCATGGTGAAGTTTCTCCGTCTCGTAGACCAGTCCCGAGACCTGCTCGGGCGACAGCCTGACACCGAGGTGCGTGCTCAGTGCTCTGATCAGAGCCGTCGCCACCGCGGCGCCACTGCCCAGGCCACTGGCGATGGGAATGGTGCTGGTGATGGTGATGCGCAGGTCGGGCTCGGAGCGAATACCGAGGCGCCGCAGCACGTTCCGCACCGTGAAGGCCAGGGGCTCATCGGCCGGCACCGCGTCGAGCAGGTAGCGACGGCCGAAGGTCTCCGCATGCAGAATGACCCCGGCGTGAGGACGGCCTGGCTCCACAATGACCGTTGCCCGGCGTTGTGTCACCGGGACAGCAATGGCGGGCTGGTCATAGACCACCGCGTGCTCGCCCAAGAGTATGATTTTTGCGGGAGCGGTTGCGCGAGTTGAGGAGGTTGAGGCACTCAAGAAGACTCTCCTTGGCAATCCGGCCGCCAGGATGCAGCGACAGGTGTGCCAACGATTATGAGCGAGAGTCACCACGGGCCGCACCCGTTCGGTGAAGCGACAGCCGTGGGACCTGGCTGGCGAGGGAAAAGCCAATCGCGTCAAGGGGATCGTCCGAAACTGACTTCAGTACCTGACTGGCGACCCGCGGTCCGGCGCCCGAGCCAGCACTCGCTCACGCTGAGAAACCGCCGCTATCGCGCCGGTCGCACCATTCCACAACATTGGTAGTACTCCCCGGCGCAAGTATATCACTTGTCCCTGGAAGCCTGCAATGACCCGCAAGGACCGGCTCAAGGTGCGACGCACCTCGCTCCCGAGAGAGGATCGATCCAGGAAGCGTCCAGCTCACCACACCCCGGCCGCATGGAATGGCAGGTGCGTCGCACCTCGTCCCCGAGAGAGGGCTCGGTGGGCGCCACCTCAGGCCGGCGCCCGCCACAACAAGACAACCGGGCGCGGGTCAGGAGTTGACTGCGCACCCGGCTGAGGATTGGCGCTGAACCGTTACCCGGTCGCGAGGACGGGTGAATCGCCTGCGTCCGGGATGGGCTCGGAGAGATCGGCCGAGGCCGAGCTGATGCCGCGCAGGTGGCGCCAGGCCAGCGTCCAGGCCGTAGAGCTGAAGGCCACGAAGAGGCCGGCGATGATGGCGAAGCCGATCAATGCCAGCAGCGCGAGGGGCGCGGCCACGACGAGCGCCGCTACCAGGCTGTTGGCACTTTGATACGCCAGGAACGCGGGCCCAATGATCAAGGCCCCCGCCACGAGCAGCAGCGGCGTCATCAGCAGACCAAAGCCGAGGCTAATCGCCCACATGAGCAGCCCGAAGAGGATCGTCTCCTTCAGATAGGTTCGCGCGAGTCCCCAGGCTGCGCCAATGGCCTCAATTGGACCGGCTTGACTCAGGACCACCTCTCGGGCGGCCCACTGACCCAACAGGGCAAGGACAACCGCCAGGAGGATGAGCAGGGCAATGGTGGGCAGCAGTACGAGTAAGAAGAGCCCGATGCCAAGCACCGCGAACACACCGCGATCCGTGGCGGCCGCCGCGCCAATCCCGCCGGCCAGGATCCCAGCCACCAGGACGCCAATCCCGATTGCCACCACAATCAGCGGCAGGGCCAGGAGCAGCCTGGTCAGGAACAGGAAGAAAGCGTCTCGCGACCACCCGCGCCGCAAGCCTCCGGCGACGGTGACAGGCTCATCATCGTCGGCCCTCGCCGCACCATCGATCAATGCCACCTCCGCAACGTAGCGCACGATGGCCGCAATGATGGCCAGGACGAGGAGCAGTCCGATGACGATCGCAATGAGGCCCAGCATCGTACTGAGATTTAAGTTGAAGCCCGGTGGGCCCTGAAACCGGGGAACCCGGCCCCCATTGAAGCCATTGAAGTTATAACTCGGCCCGCCGCCGCGGCCCGCACCGCCGAACAACGCCACCAGGAAGCCGAACACCCAGAGCGCGGGCTGGCGCCGGGTGATTTCGAAGGCTCGTGAGAGAATCTGGCTGTAGGGCATACATCAATCTCCCGCCCCGTCCGGCATACGGACAGGCAACCACGATCAGTCGTCGCACTCAGTACTACGCAGGTTGACCGCCGTAGGTTTCACTCCCCGCTCGGTTGCTCCTCCGCGTCGGCGGACACCCTGAGGGGCGAACCCCGGCGCGACCGTCTCGCTGGGTGGACCCCGCGGGGTCGGCCGACGCCCGGCCGCCGGCCCCCAGCCGCGGGTTCCCTGGCCTGGCCGGCCAGGACAGGCAACCACCGGGCTTGCTTGCTGGCGGCTAGCGGCGCTTCTTCTTTTTCTTCTTCTGCTTCCGCTGGGCCTTGCGTGAAGCTTTCGCCTGAGCGCGCCGCTTCTTGCGCTGCTTGTCGGCCGAGGTCGTCTTGGGACGGGTGGGAGCCGGGGCAAGCTCCGGCTCGGCCCTCGACGGCGGCGACTCGAAGAGAGGCGGAAAGTCCCCGGTGAGCGCGCGCTCAAACCGCTCGTGAGCCGCCAGCGCTTCGGCCCGCCACTCGTCCATCTCCGGCCCCGTGTAGCCGTTCAGCACGCCAAGGACGTAGAGGAACTGGCCCAACAGCTGGTCGCCGGGCCGGTAGCTCTCCTGCAAGACCGGGATGGCGCGGCCGTTGCCCAGCGCGCCGAGCATTTCAGCCCCCCAATCATCCAGTCCAACGACCGCAACGTGCTCCAACAAGGCGTCAACTGATGCCTCGGTCGGAATGTCGCTCAGGGCGCCGGTCACGTAGGTGTCGTACGCGTGGTCGCCCTGGTGCAGGCCCTCCGCAGCCGGGGTCACGACCGCCGGGCCAATCGCCACCAGCGTCTCCCCGGCCGCTTCCAGGACGTAATCGCTCTCGTCCTCCTGGATCAGGCCGAGAACGTCCGGCACAATGGCGTCGGCCGCGCCGGGATGGGCGCGGGCGACCCGCCCGATGGTCTGCAACGTTCGGGGCAGCGCCCAAAAGGGTCCCTCCTCCAATATCTCGGCCAGGTCGGGCACAACATTCGGCCCCAAGGCCGCCACCCGGTCCACAATATCCGGCAACACGTTCTGGCGCGGCGAACTCAGAATGTCCAGCAACACCTCTCGCCGGGTTGCCTCGTCGGGCGCGCCCTCCAGGGCGGCTTCGTCATTCTGATCGGTGAGGACCTGGGCCGTCACCGCCAGGCTCAGGCCGAGCACTGGCTGCGCGCGCTCCTCGTTCGTTGGTGGGTGCGCCGCGAGGGTCGATACCAGCTGAGAGGCGTACAGCATCCGCCGGCGGTAGCCGCCGGGGCGTTCGCCGGCGGCCCAGGCCGCCTGCCAGGCGGCCAGGTCGTCGCCGCGCTCAGCGGCAATATCAGCGATCTCCGTGGCGAGGAGTGGGAGCAGCGTCGTCGCAGCCTGGGTGGTCGTCTGGTACGAGGTGGAGATTGCGTTGTCGAGACGCTCTGACATCGACAGGCTCTGATTCAGCCAGTCCTCGATACGCTCGCGGGCCGCGTCCGGACCTTTTTGAACGGCCCCGGTTGCTTCTTCGGTCATACGGCTCAACCCGGCGGCCTCCGCCAGGGCCAAACTGGCACGGACCCACGGCACCGGCTCGTTGAGCCGGAGCTCCTGGTAGCGCTCAACCAACCGTGGAACGGTATCCACGTCAGGGAAGCGAAGCAGCGCACTGAAGGCGTCCTGGCTCAGGCTATCGTCACGAGTATAGCGCTCGACAAAGCGCCAGAGAACCGCGCGTGCCTCCGCGTCCGGGTAGTGCCCGAGCGCGTTGATCGTGGTCCCCAGTTCGGAGGGGAGAACATCGCGTTGGGAGAGTTCGCCGGCGGCGTCCACCGCTTCCAGCAATTGCGGGAGGAGAGCGGGCGAATGAAGCTGGGCCAGAGCCGACACGATCCACCTGCGGACGAGGCCCTCACTCTGCGGCAGGGCCGCCAGCAGCGCTGGCTCGTAGCCTGGGTCGCCGCTCACCGCGAGGGTCTGGGCGGCCAGGGTCCTGAGATGGATACTCGAATCATTCAGGAGCCCCACGAAGCTTTCCGCCGCTTGCTGCGGGTACTGGTTGTCGATGCGATGCGCGGCCCACTCTCGGACGACGGCGTCTGGGTGATTCAGCCACCGCCGGTAGTCGTCGAGGGTCCAGAAACGTTCGTCCTTTGATTTCATGGTGAATTACCTTCGTTCTAGCGACTTCGCTTATAGTCAGGAGTGACGCAGTCGGTTGAATTGCGAACGGAGTATCGGCTTGTAGTGCGCGCTTCAGCGCGCTAAAGCACGCACTACAAGCCAAATGCCGCTTCTTTGAGCCATCAACCTTGAATCACCACCTCGCACCGCGTAACTCCTGTTATAGTGGAATCGCATGCGCTGGTTCAATGCTGGTTGAGCGGGTCGTGATCCGTGAAACAGAAGGACGGCCTGCACCATCGCCCAGCAGGTTTCACGCCAGCCCAGAGTGTGGTGCCTGGCATCCAAGCCACCGTAGCCCACTATGAGCGAACAACTTCGTCAACTCTCCGGTGATCGGCTCTGGCTCGAGCTCCCGGCTGCTCGAATCCGTCGCACCCGCTCCCGCTGGTACGCGCGAATCTCGCGGGCCAGCGGGTGGCGTGAGGGAATCTCCAGGTGGGTGAGTGAGACGACGTAGGCCTCTGTTGACTCTTCTGAGGGAGTCACGTCACACAAGATGCCACCTTCATCACCGCCGTAGAAGATCCGTTTGATGTACAGGATCCGGTCCCGCGAGAATTTGGCCCCTTTGTCCCGCATCACCCGAACCAGCGAACTGGTCGGACGAGCCGGAATCGGCACCTGGGCTTCCATCCTCCCGATAAGTTCTTTGGTCCTGGCCGGGTCGTCAATCATCGCAGCCGTTCCTCCTTCGAATGGATCACCACCACTTCCGGCTCCCGCTTGAGGAGAGGACCGCGCACTCATATCCGGTGCCCCAGTGGGCACCGGCTGCCTTCACAGTCCCTTCAGCATTCCCATAAGCTTGTACTTGCGGCCGTGCCGGGTGCGGATCTCCTGCAGATAGGTCCGCCATTCAGCCTCGCGACCGGCCAGGCGGTAGGCCGACCGCGCCCGCTTGAGCCACTCCATAGCATGGTGGTAGGCATCGGCCTTGCCCGCGTCCATGATGCGCTCGGCCTGGTGGCATGCGGCCTCGATGACCCAGTCCGGCCGCTGTTCAAGGGCGGCGTCCATGACCCGCTCGAGGAGGCCGTACCCGCCCCACTTGCTGACCGCCGTGATTGCATCGTCAATCAGCCCCTCGTGGAGGAAGACGTCCACCTGGGCCTGCGGGATGTAGCCGGTGATCTGGCGCAAGTGGTCTAGCAGGTCCGCGCGCAGCTGGGGCCAACGCTCGCCCGCCAGCTCCTGCACCTTGAGATAGGCGCTCAGGCTTGGCGCTTCCCGGAAGGCGATTACCGCGGTCCGGAGCGCCAGCTCCGTATCGCCCAGGCCGCTGGCGAGGTCGGACAGCCAGGCGGCCAGCGGACCTTTTCGGCCTTCGAGGGTCAGGCCGTGCTCGGCGAGCCGGCGGGCCCCGTCGAGGTCCTCGTGTTCACGCAGCACTGTGGCGAGCGCGAGGGCTTGATCTGGCGTGCGCAGGAACTTTAGCCCCTTCTCCACCGCCTCCTGCACGCGCCCCAACCGCACCAACATGGCAAGGGAGAGCTCCACCTGCCCTTCGGCCTCGGCGAGGAAGAGATACTCCTGATAGCGCTCCTGGCGCTCCAACACATTGAGCCGGGCAAGGGCCAGATCATCAGCGTACCAGGGCGCTTCATCCTCCCAGGCGCCCAGCTCGGTGATCTCACCCTGAAGAACGCGCTGCAGCGGCGGGGAATCCCACCCCTGCTCGGCCGCAGCGATGGCGGCGCCGAACACATCGTCCACGCCGTACTGGCTGATTTCACCCTGCCACTGCTCCAATTTCCACGCCCACGTCCCGCGCTCGGCCGGCGTCAGGTCGGCCGTCAGGAGCGCCTCGGTCCAGAAGGGTCCCAAGTCCGCAAGCAGCCCGCCGGCCTCGCCGTCCGAGTCGTCCAGCATCGTCCACTCCTCCACGTACTCCTCGGTGATCGCTTCCAGGATCGCGAGGGCGTTGCGCCCGTCGCCGGCGATAGTAAACGTGTGGGCCTGTTCCAGCAACTGGCGGATCTCACCTACCACCTCACTGCCGTGCCAGTAGGCTTCGGAGCGGCGCATCCGATCCAGGGAGTGCAGAATAGCGTGCACCTGGCGTCGGAACGGCTGGGGATCCACCGGCGTGCGGCGCGGGGCCGCCCCGCTGCCCGGCGTGGGCTGGGCCTCGGCGATCGCCGGTTGAAGTAAGGCAAGCTGACCTTCGATGGCGTCGGCCAGGTCGGGGCTGCGGGCTGCCAGGCTCAACAGCAGTCTCTGCAACTGCTCACTGTCGAGATCGGCGAGCAGCTCGGCGAGCGCCGGGCGCTCCTCGATCTCTTCGGGTGTGTGGAGACAGGCCAGCAACGCCGCGACGATGTGTTTGCACCAGCCGCCCCAGTCGTAGGGGCAACTACACACTGCCGCGATGACGCCACCGGCATCGAAAGTGATGCGAACCCGGTAGGGCTCATACTGGCTGCCCTCGACCAGGGCCTCCAACTCGCTGCCGCGCTGAACCAGTGAGGTCACAGCGCCCTGGCGTTCATAAGCCTGGCCGCGGAGGAACGTCTCATCAGAGGCGTTCTGGCGAATGGTCGCTTCACCCAGTGTAGGGATAGTCATGGGATTGCCATCCTTCCACATGAACGATGGATCGGTGCATCGCTTCGAGTTGAGAGCAATGATCCGTGCCGCATCCTGAGCGGTTCCACCACGGTCGCACCCCACGCATCACGAAGAGCGGGCCGCCCTCGATGCACGGGGCTGTCGGAGAGTTGCGCCACGGAGCCGGGCATCAAGCACCGGCCAGGAGCGCCCATGCATCTGTGAGAAAGCCGGGCAAGTCGCTGGAGAGCGCAACGGGCATGGTATCGGCCATGAGCGCCCCGGCCAGGCCATGGAGGTAGACGCCAAATCGAGCGGCATCGTAGGGTTCCAGCCCCTGGGCCAGGAGGCCGGCAATCACACCCGCCAGCACGTCGCCGGTGCCGGCTGTGGCCAGCGTCGCGGTCGCGAACGGGGAGAAAGTGGCGCGGCCATCTGGCGCGGCGATAACGCTGTGCGCGCCTTTGAGCACCACGACTTGGCCCCAGATCTCGGCCTGCTCGCGGGCCACGTCCAGGCGATGCCTCTGAATGTCGGCGGTCTCTCGGCCCGTGAGGCGGCTCATCTCCCCCGGGTGGGGTGTCAGCACGAGCCGCTGTGGCGGGAGATGCATCCACCACTCGGCCTCGGCGGCCGCCAAGGCGTTGAGCCCATCGGCGTCGAGGACGGTGGCAGGCAACACCAGTTGCTCCTCGCCCTCCTCGCGGTCGCTACGCGCCCGCACGAAACCGATCGCGGCACGGCCATGCTCGCCCGCGGCTTTCAACCCGAGCAAGCCGTGGATGAAGCGCTGGGTGACCTCCTCCTGGCCCACCCCCATCCCCAGGGCCAGCGCGTCGTAGCCAGGAAGCTTCTCGCGTAACACTTTCAGTGCATCCGGCGTCAGCGCACCCAGGTCGTGCGGGAGCACGAACCAGGTCATACTCGTCAACTCGCTCTTGGCCGCCAGGGTCGGGGCGATGAGGCCCGGCACAGCCAGCGTGACCAGGCCAGCGCCGCCGCGCCCGGCGCCCTCAGCCGCCAGCCCGGGCGCTCCGACATAGTTAGCGCTGCCACCGACGATCATCACCTTGCCAAACGTGCCCTTGTGGCCACTCGCTGGCCGCTGCGGCATCAACCGGGCGGCCGTTGCGGGATCGAGAAAGTCGGCCGCCGCCTCCAGCTGCTCGGCGACGGCTGCTGGGATGCCGATATCGGCCACGACCAGCTCGCCCAGGGTGTCGGCGGCCGGGGCCAGGAGCATCCCGAGCTTTGGTCCGGCCAGGGTCACCGTGAGATCGGCGGGCACGGCGGCCGGGTCCACCTGGCCGGCATCAGCGTTGACACCGCTGGGTAAATCCACGGCCACCAGTCGGCGCTGGCGGGTCTCGCCCCCCTGCCTGTGCCGCTGGACCCAGGTAAGCCCCTCGTTGCCCGCAGTGGCCGGGCGGCGCACTTCGGCCAGTTGCGCCAGGATGGCGGCCAGATCACCCTCGATCGGCCGCGACGCGCCTGTGCCAAGCAGGGCATCAAGCACGATGTCGGCCCGGCTGAGCGCCCGGCGCAGCATCTGCCACTCCCGATCCCCCTCGGCCCGCACGATCGAGACGCCTGCCTGGCGGGCCTCGGCGGCCCGCGGCTCGTCGGCATCGCGCTTCCACAGGTAGGCGGCAACGCTGAAACCACGGCGGGCCAGCTCACGACCGGCGACAAGACCGTCGCCCCCATTGTTGCCGGGGCCGGCCAGCACGAGCACGCGCGCCTTCTCCTTCCCGTTGCCTGCGGCGACGGCAACCGGCGCCCACGAGGCCACGGCCTCGGCGACCGCGCCGCCCGCCCGCTCCATCATAGCATCGTAACTATGGCCGGCCTCGTCGGCCCGGCGCTCTAAGGTCCGCATCTGTTCGACAGTGTAGACACGCATTGCTCCCCCTCTTTCGAACAACTCTAACACTGTTAGCGACTTGGTGCGAGTGGTGGGTACCTGTTTGTAGTGCGCGCTGTTGCCTCTTTCCACATTCATCCGCCCCCCCGCGTGCCCGGAGGGGCACGCCCGGCCGCAGGCCCCCAGCCGCGGTTTCAACCGCCGGGCTGCTACGAACTGCTCGCCCTCCCTGGAGACGATTTCGCCACCAGGATCAACTCCTATCAAACGCCAACTCTCCCACGTATTCTATTCCAGAGGACGGCAACCGGAAAGCCGCGAAGGTATTTTGCCCGCTACGAGGGCTCGTTCCCGCGCGGGCGTGGCGCGAGCTCTTCGCCCCCACCGACTGCACGACACCCTTGGGCACGTATTGTGCTCGGTACGAAGTTGATGAAAGGAGGAATTCAATATGGCTGAGGCTGAACTTCTGAATCGAATCCGAGCCGCTGTGCATCCCGTGACCGGGACAGCGAGCGAGTTCGAGCGTGTGATGGAGCTTGTCGGCGATGCCCGCGTGTTGCTCCTGGGTGAGGCCACCCACGGCACAGCCGAGTTCTACCGCGAGCGAGCCCACATCACCGAGCGGCTCGTCCGTGAGAAAGGATTCACGATTGTTGCCGTCGAGGCCGACTGGCCCGACGCCTACCGCGTGAACCACTATGTTCGGGGCGCTGCGGAGAGTGCCGGCGAGTCGCTGAGCGACTTCGAGCGCTTCCCGATCTGGATGTGGCGCAACCGCGAGGTGTTAGACTTCATCCGGCGGCTACGGAACTATAACGATAGTCAAAACGATCCTGCCCGCAAAGCCGGATTTTACGGCCTGGATCTCTACAGCCTCTTCAGCTCGATGGCCGCGGTGATCGACTTTTTGGAGGAGATCGATCCCGAGGCCGCCACAGCGGCGCGCTACCGCTACTCCTGCTTCGACATGTACGCCGACGAGGCCCAGGTGTACGGCTACATGGTGACCGCCGGACTGATCGAGGCGTGCGAGGAGCAGGCGGTTCAGCAACTCCTCGAGCTGCGACGCAACCGCGCAGAGTACACCCGGTTCGTGCCGGAGGATGAAGTCTTTTACGCGGAGCAAAACGCCCTGGTCGCCAAGAATGCCGAACAGTACTACCGAACAATGTACCGCGGCGGTGCAGCCTCCTGGAACCTGCGCGACCGCCATATGGTCGAGACGCTCCAGGAACTCTTGAACTACTTCGGCCCTGACGCCAAAGCGGTCGTATGGGAGCACAACTCTCATATCGGCGACGCCCGCGCCACCAGCATGAGCGACCGCGGCGAGTTGAACGTGGGCCAACTGGTGCGCCAGCGCTTCGGCGACCAGGCCGTGCTGATCGGTTTCGGAACCTACACGGGGACCGTTACGGCAGCCTCCGGGTGGGACGCTCCGCCGGAGCGCAAGGTCGTCCGGCCGGCGCTGCCAAACAGTTGGGAGCTGCTCTTCCACCAGACCGGCGTGCCGAAATTCTTCCTGCCGCTGCGCGATCTCGCCGACCCACAGTTGGCGAACTTCGTGGAAACGAGGCGGCTGGAACGGGCGATCGGGGTGCTCTACCTGCCCGAGACCGAGCGGATCAGCCACTATTTCTCCGCGCGCCTCCGGCCCCAGTTCGATGGCTACCTCTGGTTCGACCGTACCGAGGCCGTCGCGCCGCTCGAGCACTTCCCCGAGTGGGAGGAGGTCGAGGAGGTGCCGGAGACCTACCCGTTTGGGCTCTAAATGCTTTCGCTTCCATTGGAAAGGATGGCGGAACGGAGTCGGTTCCTCAACATCGCGGCCGCTGAAGGGATCGAACTGCGGGCGGCCGAGCGCATCAACCACTCCTGCCATTGCTCCGGCATGAAGGCGTCAAACGAATCTACATGCAGGTGCTGAGATCGCGGAAGAGTCGGAGATAGTCGCGCAGGTAGCGAGTCAACAGGAAATGCTTCCGGACGTGCTCGCGGCCGGCACGACCCATCGCGTCCGCCTTCGACGGGTGTTGCAGCAAATCGATAACGACTTCCGCCGTTTCCGGCATACTGTTGACCAGGTATCCGCTGACGCCGTGGACAATCTGCAGAGGGATCCCCCCAACGTTCCCGCCAATCACCGGCTTGCCCTTCCAAAGAGCCTCGGTCACCACCAGGCCGAAGCCTTCACGGGTACTCTTCTGTACGATCACGTGACTGTGCGTCTGGAAGGCGTTGACCTCGCGGGCTCCGGCCCCGTTGAAGTTGTGCCGGATACAAACGTCAGGATCCTCGCCCGCCCGCCGGCAGGTCTTCTCCAGATAGTTCCACCCCTCAGGATCGTCGCTGGCCATCGAGCCGACCAGGGCCAGTTGGATCTCAGGCAGCACCTGCTTGACCTGTTTATAGGTATCGATTACGCCAAGCGGATCTTTCCAGGGATCGAAGCGCGAGATCTGGCTGATCAGGGGGCGGTCGGGGTCAACCCCCAATCTGCGCACGATGTCGGCCGCCTCAGCCGGGTCCATTGGGAGGTTCTTGAGACTGAGAGGATCGATCGTCGGCGGGATGATGGCCAGCTTCTCGAACTCACATCCCGGCCCGACGTACTCTCGCATCGTGAAGATCCCGGTCTCGTAGAGCTGTAGATAGGGAACCAGGAAGTCCCAGTACTCGCGGTTCGGCTGGCTGGTATCAATGTGACAGCGCCAGATCCAGTGCCGAGCCGGACGGCCACGGGTCAGTTGACAGAGACCGGCAGGCTGGGGATCGTGAATCACGGCGAAATCCCAAAGCCCGTTGCCTGGCCCCTCGAACTTCTTCGCATTGAGCTGGTTGTAGCGGATCCAGGTCGCCTTCATCTCCTGCGTCAGCGGAATATCCATGCCTTGCAGCCCATTGTGAAAGGCTTTGGTCACATTGAAGAACTCGTTGCTGCCCTCGATAACCTGCCAATGGGCGTCGAGACCGACGTCGCGCATCAGTGGAACCAGCGCCTGCAAAATCTCGGCCACACCGCCGCCGTAGTCGGTGGCGTTGACGTGGACCACCCGGGACCCCTTCAGGGGCTCGGCCAGGTCGAGAATTTCCTCGATCACCTCACTTTCCACGATGGGACGATAGTCCTCCAGATGTTTGACCGCGATTTCGACTTGCCGTAACATCGTTATCCCCTGTGAACAATTGGCCGCGATCCCTACATGGCTCTTGCATTCAGGGCAACTGAACCTCCCGGGAACGCGGCTATGCCTGCATGAAGCAGCAATCATGCCACGACTGCTCACAGCCCGTTCGCTGGGGGCCGGTAGCCCGCTTCTGTCTGCACCCTGAAAAGGCGTCAGACTTCCGAAGTCTGGTGGGGATCGTGCTGGCCCAACGCGCGCTCCGACGACAGTGACCGAGGCAGGCACCAGCAGCAAACAAGACTTCGGAAGTCTTGTCTCTCCCCCCGCGGGATTCCTTGACCGGCGCTCTAGCGCTGGTCAGACCGCGGGCAGCGCCTTTACGGATGCCGGACCGGCCGGCGCTGCTGCCTCATAGGGCGATGTGCGGCAGTCCGTTCGAGGATCTCGAGTTCAGGCGGAACGGGAGCGGAGAGCGCCAGCACGATCGTACGCTGTTGAAGCGCACCGGCGATCGCGGGTGACCGCTGACGCCGCTGCAAGCGACCCGGGTGCTAACGAGCGGCAGGGACAGCAGAAGCAGACCGCCGCAGAGAGGCAGCGATGATCATCGGGGTCACAACATTCAAACCTGCAACCGGCTACGTGTCCAACTGCTCTTTCACCTTCAGCGCCAGTGCCTCATTCATGCCCTTGACGCTGGCAATCTCCTCGATACTTGCCTTGCGGACGGCATCGAGCGAGCCAAAGTGGCGCAGCAGCGCGGTGCGGCGCTTAGGGCCAATGCCTGTCACCGTTTCGAGCTGCGAGGCGAGCCCCTTCTTGACGCGCAGCGTGCGGTGATAGGTGACGCCGAAGCGGTGGGCTTCGTCGCGGGCGCGCTGGAGCAACTGCAGCGCGGGCGAATTCTTCTCGAGGACAATCGGCTCTTTGACGCCCGGCTGGAAAATCTCTTCCTCGCGCTTGGCCAGGCCGATGACCGGCACCACCTCGAACAGATCGAACTCCTTGAGCACCTCGACCGCGGCATTCAACTGCCCCTTGCCACCGTCAATCACCAGGAGATCGGGGAGGATCGCCCATTTGTCGCCGCCCGGCTTGCGTTGGGCCTCACGCCAATTCGCGAAGCGCCGGTGGACGATCTCGAACATATTGGCGAAATCGTCGTTCTGGTCGTTACGGAGCTTGAACTTGCGGTAGTCGCTTTTGCGCGGAACCCCCTTCTCGAAGACCACCATCGCGCCCACGACGTTCGTTCCCTGGGTGTGGCTGATGTCGTAGCACTCGATTCGCACCGGCGGCCCGGCGAGGCTCAGCGCCTGCTGGAGTTGGTCGATGGCGCCGGTGTGGCGGTTCTCGTCGGCCGCCCACTGCGCCTTGAGATTGGCGAGCGTCTCGGCCGCACTCTCCGCCGCCATCTGGAGGAGCTGGGCATCGGTGCCGTCATTGCGAGGAACCCGCAGTACGACATCCGCACCGCGTTTGGATCGCAGCCACTGCCGCAAGATGATCGCTTCGTCGACTTCCTCGGGGAGCAGGATCTCGGGCGGCACCATCGGGGCGCCGTCGTAAAACTGTTGAAGGAAGGAGCCCATCACCTCAGGATCGGCCTCATCCTCGGTTCCTTCCAGCACGAAATACTCGCGGCCGATCAGCTTGCCATCGCGGATGAAGAAGACCTGCACGCAGGCGTCGCCGTCGGCTCGCGCGAAGGCGATCACATCCTGGTCGCCGCCGGCAGCGTTGACGACCTTTTGATGCTCGCTGATCTTCTCCAGCGCCTGAAGCTGGTCACGCAGCGCGGCCGCGCGCTCGAATTCCAGGTTCTCGGCCGCGACCACCATCTCGGTGCGAATCTCCTCCAGCACCGGCTCGCGCTCGCCCTCCAGGAAGTCCATCAGCCCCTGGACGATCTCGCGATACTTCTCCTTCGAGACTGCCCCGATGCACGGTCCGCTGCAAAGATTGATGTGGTAGTAGAGGCAGGCCCGGTCATCCTGACCGGTAATCGTGCGATTGCAGGTGAGGTACGGGAAGCGCTTGCGCAGCAGGTCCAGCGTCTGACGCACCGCCCAGACGCTGGTGTACGGGCCGAAATAGCGGCTCCCATCGCGCGTCATCTGGCGGGTCGGGAAGACCTTGGGGAAGTCCTCCGACCAGGTGACTTTAATGTAGGGATAACTCTTGTCGTCCTTGAGGCGCACGTTGTAGCGCGGCTTGTACTGCTTGATGAGGTTGTTCTCAAGCAGCAGCGCCTCGAGCTCCGATTCGGTCGGAATGACATCAATCGTCTCGACCTGGCCGGTCAGCCGCCGAATCTTGGGAACGCGCTGGCTCTGGGGGTTCCAATAGCTGCGGACGCGGTTCCGCAGGTTGATGGCCTTCCCCACATAGAGCACGACGCCCCGGCGCTCTTTCATCTGATAGACGCCGGGACGCGAGGGGAGAGTATCGAGTTGTTCTTTGATATGGGGCGGGATAGTCTCGCTCACGTCCATTGCTTGCCTGTTTACAACCCAGATCTCTCGAAATTATCGTCGGCCGCTCCTCGTCGTTGTCCCAAACGCGCTCGAGCGATGCGGGCCTCACGTCCCGTAAAAGTGCCGCGTGCGCGCCACTCTCACAGAACCAGAAAGACTTTGTTGACGAAATCGGGGTCAGGGGCGGCGCAACACTCCAATAAGAAAAAGTGTTCCAACATTGTACCCTGCATGTCTACCCCAGTCAACGCTGAAAAACGGCCGGGGTAGGGCAATCGCATCTTGACCAATTTTAGAGCGAAAGTGGGGCACGGGTGGCAGTCCGTCCCTCTTTGAGTTGCTCTCCGAGCCGGATTATCCTCTCTGGTGGTTCCTCAGTGGGGAAAAGCTCGGCGAAATTGGGCTCATGCGATTGCCCTGACGGCCGGGGTAGGGCTGTGTCAACGTCCTAACCCTGTCACCCCTTCGTTCCACTCAGGGCAGGCTCTGAGCGGAGTCCTGAGCGGAGCGAAGGATCTGGAGCGAAGGGTCTCCCGCGCCGCAGAAAGAGATGCTTTGCTCCGCGAGCGCTGTGCTCAGCATGACACCTGTGGGACTTTGACACAGCCCTAGCGGCCGGGGTGTACGCAGGAGGTGGCGGGGGCGGCCCTCTCCCCAGCCCCGCCCCGACACGGGGCGGGGCGCCAGCCGCGTTCCAGCCGGCCGCGCAGCCCGCCCCCTCCCCCGCCCCGCCCCGACACGGGGCGGGGCGCCAGCCGCGTTCCAGCCGGCCGCGCGGCCCGCCGCCTCCCCCTTCCCTCGCAGGGAAGGGGGCCGGGGGGTTAGGTTCTGCTGGCGCCGCCGCCGGGCAGCTCAACGTGGTAGCAGCGTCCGGTGGTCATCTCCGAGGTGGGTGTCAATAGCCCGGCTCCGCCACCTGGCCTCGGCGCGGCCCGATCCCTGCCGCGCGCGGGCCCCGCGCTGCCAGCGTGCGCGCCCGCTCACCCGCTGCCGGCCCGCTCGCGGGATCCGCCGCAGCCCCGTGCAATCTGCCGGAGAAAACAACTTTCTCAGACTTCGGAGGTTTTCGAGAACAACACTGCGGCTGAGAGAGTTTGAGGTGAGACCGGCGAAAAGGGGCCACAGTGGGCCCCTCGAGAGCATCGAGCGGATCAGGCGAACGGGCGCTCGCGGCGCGCACGGCGTCCAAACCACCAACGTACGAGGAGGATCGCGACCAGCACGAGCAGCACGACCATGACGACCGGGAGGAGAATGGCGAGAAGCGAGCCGATGAGAGCGAAGACATCTTCGATCAGGCTCACGATCGGGTTGCCAAGACCGGCAGTCGTGGCGGTAATGGCCGGCCGGACGGCGGCCTTGGTCGCATGCACGCTGCCGGCCGCCAGCAGCCCGAGAATGATCGCCAGGGTGGGGTCGATTCCAATGTGACCCGCCTGACCCGCGAATAAGATCGCCCCGGCCGCTGGCCGAACGATCGTGTGGACCACGTCGTTGAGCGTGTCCACGGCCGGAATCTTGTCCACCGTCATCTCGATCAGCAACAGTACGGCCAGTGTCAGCAACACCCAGATATTTTCGAGGGCATTGAAGGGGGATGGCAGCGTAATCAGGTCGGTGTATCGGGCCACCAGCCCGGTCACCAGGAGTGGAATGTAGGCATTCAGCCCGGCGGTCGAAGCCAGTCCAAACGCAGTGAAAAAAGCGCTCACAGCTGCCATGCGCTCACCCCTCCCTCTTGGTCAACAGTAGCTGAGAGGCAGGGACGCAGGGAGCCGGGGAAAGCGCTGACGCGCCGCTCCCCCTCGCGCTCCCCGGCACCGCTGCCCCTCTCTGCCGCTGAGGCGTCAGGTCCTCAGGCCGGCAGCTCGCTCCCCCCGAGTTCTGGACCGGCAACCGCCCCTGTCACTGATCCCTGCGCGGCCCGCCAGACCTGGCCGAGCAAGTGGCCCTGAACCAGCGTGGACCACCAGCTCGTCCACGGAGTGCCGAGGAAACAGGTGAAGACTGCGACCACCCCGGCAACAAGACTGGCCACCCACCCCAACAGCACTGCCACGATGTAGTTACCCGGGTTGTTCCGGATGAAGTCCCACACCTTCCCGAATTCGAACATGGCGGCCAGCCGGCCGGTCGCCGCATAGCGAATGACCGCGGCCGGGAAGATCAGGCCGAGCGCGAGCGACAACAGACCGATGATGCAATTCAGGCAGGCGACGAGGACGCCTGCAGCGCCGCTGCCGTTCCCATTGGAATTAGAGGTCAATGCGCCGATCCCGGCGCCGACGCATACCAATAGAATCACGGGCAGGTAGTAGACAATTCCCCCG
Organism: Ardenticatenaceae bacterium; assembly: GCA_027493995.1. GTDB lineage: Bacteria > Chloroflexota > Anaerolineae > Ardenticatenales > Ardenticatenaceae > DOUV01. The sequence continues at coordinate 1,984,373 of JAOSJS010000001.1, forward strand.
ATGATGAGCTGAATACCTTCGCTGAAGTAGCGACCGAAGTTGTCCCACTCCGGAAGTGGGAGGTCGGCGCCGCGGGCCGTATTCCGGATGACCGTCACCTGGTAACCGAGGATGATCGGGATCGGGATCAGTAGGAAGGAGAAGAGCACTACCAGGCCGCCGATCAGGATCTTGACGACCCAATTCTGGTCCTCAAAGACGAAGGTAAACGAACGGCCAATGTCCATGTTCTCCATCGGAAACGGTTCCTCCTTGCGGGATAGAGACGACCCGGCGGGTCGCCGTTCGATCTGGCGGCCAGTATACCGGCATGGCCGAAAATACTGCAATCACCTATGCGTCCTCTACGTAGTCGAATCGTCTGGAGTTGCAGCCAACAGATTTCGACAAAGGCCGAACGAACCACACGTGGAGAAAGCAGTCATTATGTAGAGAGAATCAACGATTCACCCGTCATCTCGGACGGTTGCTCCAGGCCGAGAAGTGCGAGGAGCGTCGGGGCGACATCGCCCAGGATGCCCTCCCGCAGCGTCCCGTGAAAATTGTCGTCCACGAGGATGAGCGGTACCGGGTTGGTGGTGTGGGCGGTGTGAGGCCCCCCGGTCTCGGGGTCGATCATCACCTCGCAATTGCCGTGATCGGCAGTGACAATCGCCACGCCATCCCTGGTGCGCAGCGCGTCCAGTACCTCGCCGAGGAACTCGTCCACTGTCTCCACGGCGGTGATTGCGGCCGGAATGATGCCTGTGTGCCCCACCATGTCGGGGTTGGCGAAGTTTACGAGAATGAAATCATCGTCGTGGGTCCGGATGCGCTCGATCAGCGTGCGCGCGACCTCCGACGCACTCATTTGGGGCCGGAGATCGTAGGTCGCAACTTTGGGCGACGGGATCAGGCGGCGGTCCTCGTTCGGGTACGGTTCCTCGCGGGTGGCGTTGAAGAAATAGGTGACGTGCGCGTACTTCTCGGTCTCGGCCGTGTGGTACTGGTGTTTGCCGACCTCGGCCAGCACCTCGGCCAACGGCTTTTTGATCTCGGGCAATTGGAAGGCGAAGGGCGCGCCGATGTCATCGGCGTACTGCATCAGCGAAGCGAAGTGTAGGGGATGAGGCCACCGCTCGCGCTCGAAGCCCTCGAAATCGGGGCTTAACAGGGCGTAGGTGAGCTGCCGGGCGCGGTCAGCCCGGAAGTTAAAAAAGATGACACTGTCGCCGTCGTTGAGCGTGGCACGCGCTTGGCCCTGCTCGTTTACAATGACCGTCGGCTGGACGAATTCGTCGGACTCGCCGCGCTCGTAGGCCACGCGGACCGCGTCGAACATATTGTGAGCGGTTAGTCCCTCTCCCCGAACGATCGCGTCGTAGGCGCGCTGGATCCGATCCCAACGCTTGTCACGGTCCATGGCGTAATAGCGGCCCGATACCGTAGCAACGGAGCCGATGTTGAGGTTGATCATCTCCTGCTGGAGTTCCTCCAGGAAGGTTTCCGCACTCTTTGGCCCGACGTCGCGCCCATCGAGGAAGGCGTGCACGAAGACTGGACGGACGGCGTGCTCGCTGGCAAGCTGCAACAGGGCGATGAGGTGGCTCAGATCACTGTGGACGCCGCCGGAGCTGACGAGGCCCATCAGGTGGAGCGATGCGCCCGCCGCCTGCTGCACATTCGCCAGGGCCTCGAGCAAGACGTCGTTGGCGAAGAACTCGCGCTCGCGGATGAGCCTGTTGATGAACGAGAGATTCTGGGAGACGATCCGGCCGGCGCCCAAATTGAGGTGGCCGACCTCGGAGTTCCCGATCTGCCCTTCCGGCAGACCCACGGCCTCACCTGAGGCCAGCAGTTGGGTGTGAGGATACCGCGCCCAGAGCTGATCGAAGATGGGCGTCTCGGCCAGGGTCACGGCATTGCCCGGTCCGGGCGGTGCGATGCCCCAGCCGTCGAGGATAATGAGAGCAACAGGACGACTCACAAATGAAGCTCCTTGATGTTTCTTCGTCGCAAGACGTGATGCGTGATCGATTCCATCACGCATTACCCATCTCGTACCAACCCCACTTCCGCCAGCGTGGCGCGCAGCACGCCCGCCGACGCGTGCAAGCCCGCAATCTCATCGCTGCTGATCGGTGGGCTGAGCCGGGCGAGCACACCGCCGGCCCCGACGACGCATGGAAGGCTGAGGTAGATCCCCTCAACACCGTACTCACCTTGAACCAGAGTCGAGACCGATAACACGCTGCGCTGATCGTGCAGGATCGCCTCGACCAGGCGCGTGACGCCCAGACCGATAGCGTAGTAGGTGGCGCGCTTGCGGTTGATGATCTGGTAGGCGGCCGTTCGCGTCTCCTCGAAGATCTGCGCCAGCGCCGCTTCGTCGTAGGCCTCGAACTGCTCCAGAGGCACGTTGCCGATGTTGGCGCTGCTCCAGAGCGCCACCTCGCTATCCCCGTGCTCACCGACGATGTAGGCGTGCACGCTGCGCGGGTCCACCCGGAAGTGGCGACCGATGTGATGACGGAAGCGCGCGGTATCGAGGATCGTTCCCGACCCAATGACCCGCCCGGCCGGCAAGCCTGAGAGCTTCCACGCAGCGTAGGCGAGAACGTCCACCGGGTTCGCCACGACCACGATGATCCCACGGTTCTCACTCGCGGTGACCCTCGCGATGATGTCGCGCAGGATCGCCAGATTGCGCTTGACCAGGTCCAGACGTGTCTCGCCCGGTTTCTGATTCGCCCCGGCGGTAATCACGGTGATATCGGCGTCGCGAACATCATCGTAGTCACCGGCCCACACCTGAACATTCCGCACAAATGGAACGCCGTGGGAAAGGTCCATCGCCTCACCCACCGCGCGTTCGTGATCGGCATCCACCAATACGATCTCCGAGACCAGTCCGCTGATCATCAGAGCATACGCGAACGTCGCGCCCACCAGGCCGGCCCCGATGACAGCGACCCGCGTGGTTCCCGTTTCCTCGACATTCATCGGCACCTCTCTCTGTGGGCTCCCCGAACGGCTATCCCAGAAGAGCGGTCAAGGAGCCGCCGGAGACGCGTGAGCGGAGACTTCCGAACTCTTTTGAGACTTCGGAAGTCTGACCCCTTGACCGGCGCTCTCGAACCTCCCGAGGAGAAGGCCGCGCTCCTCGCCTCTGCCGCCGGTTCCGGCATCCTCATTGTAGAGTGCCGCCTCAGGAGCGTCAAGGCTCGTTCGCGAGGGCCAGTCCTCCGGGTGTACGCAGGAATTGGCGGGGAGCGGACCCCTCCCCAGCCCCTCCCCGACGCGGGGCGGGGCGGGGCGCCAGCCGCGTTCCAGCCGGCCGCGCGGCCCGCCGCCTCCCCTTCCCTCGCAGGGAAGGGGCGCCAGCCGCGTTCCAGCCAGCCGCGCGGCCCTCCGCCTCCCCCTTCCCTCGCAGGGACGGGGCGCCAGCCGCGTTCCAGCCGGCCGCGCGGCCCTCCGCCTCCCCTTCCCTCGCAGGGACGGGGCGCCAGCCGCGTTCCAGCCGGCCGCGCGGCCCTCCGCCTCCCCCTTCCCTCACAGGGAAGGGGCGCCAGCCGCGTTCCAGCCAGCCGCGCGGCCCTCCGCCTCCCCCTTCCCTCGCAGGGAAGGGGGCCGGGGGGTTAGGTTCTGCTGGCTCCGCCACCTCCCTGACAACTCGTGCGTACACCCCAGTCCTCCACCGCCCTTGACACCCGAAACGTTTTGGATTATGCTAGTACCTGACCCGAAACGTTTCGGACCACGGTTACGTCCACCACTAAGGCCCAACATCACCCCGCTTCTGCCATCCTTTTCCGCAGGATCGCCGCTCAGGAGCATACCAGGAATGCCAGTGACTTTGCGCGACGTGGCGCAGCGAGCCGGCTACTCGGTCACGACGGTCTCCCGAGCCCTCAATGGCTTTTCCGACGTCAATGAGGAGACTCGGCGCCATATTCAAGCCGTGGCCCGCGAATTGGGCTACATTCCGAATCTCAGCGCGCGGCAACTCCAGACACGCCGCTCGCAGGCCCTGGGTTTTGTCATCCCGACGCCGCCCGAACGGCTCAACGAGCCCTTCTTTACCGAGTTTCTGAGTGCGGTAGGTGTCGAGGCAGCCCGCCACGGCTATGACCTGTTGATCTCGGCTCGGGCGCCGGATACCCACGAACTCGAGACCTACCGCCGGCTTGTCCAGGGTGGCCGGGTCGACGGTATGGTTTTGGTGCGCGGCCGGCGGCACGATCCCCGCGTTGACCTGTTACGCCGCCTTGACGTTCCCTTCGTGCTCTTCGGCCGCACCGATGACGACGCTGACTATGCCTGGATTGATGTGGATGGCACAGCCGGCGTGCGCCTGGCGACCGGGCATCTCCTGGCCCTGGGACACACCCGCATCGCCTACGTGAGCGGCCCGGCACACTACAGCTTTGTCTTGCGCCGCCAGCAGGGCTATGAAGAAGCGCTGCGCGCGGCCCGGCGAGCCGTCGAGCCGCGGCGAATCATCGCGGTCGAGCACATGACTGAGCGCGAGGGCTATCAGACGGGCCGGATGTTGCTGGCACAGGCGGAGCGCCCGACGGCCATAGTAGCCGTGACCGACCTGGTCGCCTACGGCGTGATGCGAGCCGTACACAACGCTGGCGGCCGTGTCGGTCGCGACGTAGCTGTGGTAGGTTTCGATGGGCTCGCCTCCTCGGCCTACAGCACGCCGCCCCTCTCGACAGTCTTCCAGCCGATTGCCGAGATCGGTCATCGCGTCGTCGAGATTCTCTTGACGCTCGTTACCGCCCGGCCCTCATCGTGGCCGCAAATTCTGATCAGCCCAACCCTGGTGGTACGGGAGTCGAGTACCGGTCACCCCGAAAACGAGAATGGCGAAATCTGACCACCTGTTACGCTTTGGAGAGCGACCCTGCTGATGCCTGAACCCGTTCCAACGATTGCGTCGTCTCACATCGGCCAATTGGCTGCTCATCTCAATGCCTTGTATCCGCCCGCCCAGGCACAACAGGCGCTGGCGCGCCTGGTACCGCGGCTGGAAGCGTTTGCTCGGACCTTTCCGGGATTGCAGCTGCCGGCCGGCGACAGCCGCGTGGATGAACACGACATCATCCTGATCACCTACGGTGATCAGGTGCAGGAATCGGGCAAACCGCCGTTACAGAGCCTCGATGAACTGCTGGCAGCTCGGGTCGGAGGCATCCTGACCGGTGTCCACATTCTCCCTTTCTACCCCTCCACTTCCGACGACGGCTTCTCGGTCGTCGATTACCTCGAGGTCGATCCGGCGCTGGGCGATTGGTCCGACATCGAGCGGTTGGCGGCTCACTTTCGCCTGATGGTCGACGCGGTAATCAACCACATCTCGGCAAGCAGCGCCTGGTTTCGGGGCTTTCTGGTCGGCGACCCCCGCTTCCGCGACTATTTCATCACCGTGGACCCGACGACCGACCTCTCCACCGTCACCCGGCCGCGGGCCCTGGCGCTGCTGACGCCGGTGGAGGCGGCGCATGGTGTCGAGCACGTCTGGACGACCTTCAGCACCGACCAGATCGACCTGAATTACGCCAACCCCGAGGTCTTGTTGGCGATGACCGACGTGCTCTTGCACTATGTGGCCCACGGTGCCCAGTTCATTCGCCTGGATGCGATCGCCTACTTGTGGAAAGAGGTCGGCACGGCGTGCATTCACCTGGCTCGGACGCACCGGGTTGTGCAATTCTGGCGCACCGTACTGAACGCGGTCGCGCCGCGGACGTTGCTGATCACCGAGACAAATGTGCCCCACCTTGAGAACATCAGCTACTTCGGTGACGGTACCAACGAGGCCCAACTCGTCTACCAATTCCCGCTGCCCCCACTTACCCTGCACGCCTTCCGGACCGGCGATGCGCGCCACCTGCAAGCGTGGGCCGCAGATCTCACAACGCCCTCCAACCAGACGACCTTCTTCAACTTTCTGGCCTCCCACGACGGAATCGGCGTGCGACCGGCTGAGGGCATCTTGAGCCTGGCCGAGGTCCAGGGCCTCGTCGATCTGGCCCAGGCCCACGGTGGCTACGTCTCTTACAAGACCAATCCCGACGGCAGCCGGAGCCCCTACGAGCTGAACATCAACTACTTCGATGCGCTCAATGACCCGGCCGCCGACGAGCCGCAATCGACCCAGATCGACCGGTTCATGGCCGCCCAGGCCATCCTGCTGAGTCTGGCTGGCGTGCCTGGGATCTACGTGCACAGTCTCTTCGCGAGTCGAAGCTGGCGGGAGGGCGTCGCCCAGACCGACCGGTATCGTACGATCAATCGGCAGAAGTTCCAGCGGGCCGCGTTGGAACGGGAGTTGGCCGAGACCAGGTCGTTGCGCCACCAGGTGTTCAGCCGCTACCGTGCCCTGATCAAAGCTCGCATCCGCCAGCCTGCCTTCCACCCGCAGGGTGGGCAACAGATCGTTGCTGTCAATCCGGCCCTGTTCAGCTTCGTGCGTACGGCGCCTGACAACTCAAGTCGCGTGCTGTGCATCCACAACGTCTCTGCCACGGCCCAATCCTTCGCGGCCGACCTATCGATGGCCGGCATCCGTTCCGATGCCGGCCTCACCGACCTGATTTCCGGTCGCACGTACAGCGTCAATGCCGGCCAGACAGGAACGCTCACCGTTCCTCCGTACGGCGTCCTGTGGCTGCGGAGTGAGCAGGGAAACAAATGAGGTGCTGACGCATAAAATGCAAGCCGCAAACCGAGGCCTTGTGTTTTCCGCTTGACGATCCCTGGTACCAACGTGAAGGAGGACTCTATGAACGAGCGCCGTTTCACCCTATTGGCACTCCTGCTGGTCGCGGCAGTGGTGCTCGCAGCGTGTGGCGGAGGAGGCGCCGCCACCGTACCCACACCTCAAGTCATCGAGAAAGTCGTGACTCAGGTGGTCGAGAAAGAGGTGACCACCGTCGTCGAGAAGGAGGTCGAGAAAGAGGTCACCAAAGTCGTCGAAAAAGAGGTCGTGGTGCCCGGCACGACGATCACCTTCTGGAGCACCGAAGAGCAGCCCGAACGCGCCGCGGCGACCCAGAAGATCCTCAAACGCTTCACCGAGCAGAGTGGTATCAACGTGGAGTTGGCTCTGACCAATGAAGATGCCTTGCCCAGTCTGGTGACGGCGGCCGTAGCGGCCGGGACACTGCCCGACGTGGTGTTCTTTCCGGTGGATTTCGCCATCGGCTGGGCCGAGCAGGGCATTCTCGATCCCAAGGCGGCGACCCAGGTGATCAACGATCTGGGCAAAGAGACCTTTGCCCAGGGTCCCCTGAATATGGTCGCCCTCGAGGGCAACTACGCCGCGGTACCCACCGACGGCTGGGGTCAGTTGCTGATCTATCGCAAGGATCTCTTCGACAAAGCGGGGTTGGACGCCCCTGACACCTTCGACAAGATTCGGGCGGCTGCCGAAAAGCTCAACGATCCGGGCAACAACTTCTACGGCATCACCGCCGCTACCGACCCCGGGGCCGTCTTCACCCAGCAGACCTGGGAGCACTTTGCCCTGGCCAACGGCTGCCAGTTGGTAAACGACGCGGGGGAGGTCACCCTCGACTCGCCCCAGTGTGTCGAGGCGATCAACTTCTACGCGGATCTGATGAAGAATTACGCTCCCGCCGGCGTGCAGGACGTGGTCAGTACCCGGGCCACCTACTTCGCCGGCCAGGCCGCAATGATCGTCTGGTCCCCTTTCGTCCTGGATGAGATGGCCGGCCTGCGCGACAACGCCTTCCCGGCCTGCCCCGAGTGCAAGGAAGACCCGGCCTACCTGGCCAAAAACAGTGGCATCGTGCCCGCCTTCGTGGGGCCCAGCGGCTCCGAGCCGGCCCAGTATGGCCAGGTCAGCTACATGGGTATCACAGCCAATGCCGATGTCGCCGCGGCCCAGGAATTTCTGAAGTTCTGGTTCAACGAGGGCTATCTGGACTGGCTGGCGGTGTCGGTCGAGGGCAAGCTCCCCATGCGGCAGGGCACGCCCGAGGAGCCCACGAAGTTCATCGATGGTTGGAAGCAGTTGGAAACCGGTGTGGACCGCAAGGCCAGGCTGGGTGACATCTACGGTGATGAGATCATCAACACCCTGATCCAGGGCGCCGGCAGTTTCGACCGTTGGGGCTTCACCCAGGGCCAGGGCGCTCTGGTCACCGCCGTCTACGAGTCGTTGGTGGTGCCCAAGGCGCTGAGCGAGGTGCTCGGCGGGACCTTGACACCCGAGGAAGCCGCTACTGAGATGGCCGCGGCCGTGCGGGACTTGAAGGAGTAGCGACGGTCGTCCTGATCCGCCCCTGACTGGCACCGTGAGTTCTGTGATGCGTGATGCGTGATCCGTGGAATCACGCGTCACGCATCGCCTATCCCGAAGGAGTCGAGTATGAGCGTTGTGACTGCTCCCTCTCGGCGGGACACCGGCCGCGCCGGGCCGACCATGGCCCAACAGGAAGAGCGCCTGGCTTACGCGCTCCTCGCGATTCCCATCCTGATCGTCCTGGGACTTGTGATCTTCCCGGTAATCTGGAACATCTTGCTGAGTTTCCAGCGCGTCCGCCTGATCGAACTGCAGAACATCAACTTCCTCGCGTTCCGGCCGACCCTGGCCAACTACGAGCGCGTCATAGGCAGTCGTGGATTCTTGACGTTGCTTCGCACGACGCTGATCTATGCCTCAGTCGGCACGGCACTGCCGATTCTTCTGGGACTGATCGCGGCCCTGCTGGCCCGCGATTTCTTCCCCGGCCGCAACATATGGCGCGGCTTCATGCTCTTCCCCTACATCGCGCCGGTGGTGGCGGTGGCGTTCGTCTGGCGCATCATGCTCAACGCCCAGTTCGGCATCATCAACGAGTGGTCGGCTGACTGGTTCGGAGCGCAACGCATCTCCTACCTGGGCCAGCGCAGTATCGACCTGGGCTTGCCCGGATTGCACACCTTTCCCCTGGCCCTCTCCGTGGTCCTTCTGTTTCAGGGCTGGCGCTACTTCCCGTTCTCCTTCCTCTTCTTCCTGGCCCGCCTTCAGGCCCTGCCGGATGACCTCTACGAGGCAGCGGAAGTGGACGGCGCCAGCTTGACCCAGCGATTCTGGTACATCACCATGCCGCAACTGGCCGGGGTGATGGGCACCCTGATCGTGCTGCGGTTCATCTGGACCTTCAACAAGTTCGACGACATCTTCCTGCTCACCGGTGGTGCCGCCGGTACCGAGGTGATCCCGGTCAAGATCTACGACTGGCTCTTTGGCCGCTCGGACGTGGGGTCGGCGGCCGCGCTCTCGATCGTGCTGGCACTGATCCTGGCGGTCCTGCTCTTCATCTACTTCCGCTGGTTCTTCGTGCAGGTGGAGGAGTAAGCCCATGACATTCTCGCGTGAAGCGGTCGAACAATTCCTCATCCGCGGGGTGCTACGCTGGGTGGGCATTCTCTTCTTCTTCATCGTCACCGCCTTCCCCTTCTACTACATGGTGCTGCTCTCGTTCCGGTCGATCCAGGGCGTACTGATCGAGCCTGGCAGCCTGGTGCCTGATTGGACCCTGGTCCGCTCGATGAAGACCTACATTGATGTACTGAGGCCGGTCAGCCAGGGTGGCCAGGGCTTTGGTACCTTCATCGTCAACAGCGTGATCGTCTCCATCACCACGACGACCCTGACCCTGACTGTCGCCATTCTCGCGGCCTACGGCGCCACGCGGTTGGAGTTTCGAGGCAAGAAAGCCGTCAACTGGGGGATCTTGCTGGTCTACATGCTGCCGGCGATTGTGCTGGCGATTCCCCTGTTCGTGCTGTTCAGTCGCCTGGGGCTGCGCCAGGATGTCACCCGCCGCCTGATCGGCCTGGTTGTTGTCTATCTCTCGGCAACCCTGCCGGTCGCGCTCTACATGCTGCGATCCTACTTCCAGACGATTCCAGTCGAACTGGAGGAAGCAGCCATGATCGACGGCTCCTCCCGGCTGCAAACGATCTGGCGGATCGTCATCCCACTGGCCATACCGGCCATCGCCTCGACCGCCCTCTATGTCTTCATGATTGCCTGGAACGAGTTTCTCTACGCCCTGCTCTTTCTGCTTGAGCAGCGCGACGCCTGGACGCTCTCGCTGGGCGTGAAGCAGCTCGACACCCAGGAGGTCCCCAAGACAATGCTGATGGCGGGCTCGGTCATCATCACTGTTCCGATCGTCGTACTCTTCTTCTTCTTCGAGCGCTTCCTCACGAAGGGATTGACGGCGGGGGCGGTGAAGGGATAGCGGCATTCATTCCTCATTGCCTCCCCTACAGGCCAGGGAGCATGGGCCAGGTCATCGTCCTCACCCAGCCGAGAACGATCGCCCTCGAGCGCTATGAAGATCGCCCGCTCGAGCCGGGCGAGGTTCGGCTGCGAACGCTCTACTCAGGGATCAGCGCCGGGACGGAGTTGGCGACCTACCGGGGCAGCAACCCTTCTCTCCACAAGCGCTGGGACCCCGACCGCCGGTTGTTCACGGCTGCGGACGCGCCAGGCCAGGCGTACCCGGTCAGCACTTGGGGGTACGAGGAGGTCGGTGAGGTCGTCGAACGAGGAGCGGAGGTGCGGGCCGTACAGGTCGGCGATCTCATCTACGGGGCGTGGGGCCATCGCACCCATCACATCACCGACGAGGAGTACGTTCGAGGACGCATCCTCCCCGCCGGTCTCGAGCCCATCCTGGGCATCTTCTCGCACATCGGAGCGGTGGCACTCAACGGCGTCCACGATGCCGCCATCCGCATCGGCGAGACCGTGGCTATCTTCGGGTTGGGAGTACCCGGCCAGATCGTCGCCCAGTTGGCCAAAGGGTCCGGCGTCGCTGTTATCGGCGTGGACTTGCTGGAGGCGCGGTTGGCAAAGGCGAGGGAGACGGGCGCCATCGACGTCGCAATCAACCCGGCTGAGGGCAACACGGCGGAACGGATCAAGGCGCTGACGGGCGGCCGGGGTGCGGATGTCTCGTTCGAAGTCTCTGGCTCCACCGTGGCCCTGCACCAGGCAATCCGAGCAACGGCCTATTCCGGGAAGGTGGTCGCGCTCGGCTTCTACCAGGGGGACGCCAGCGGGCTCTTCCTGGGGGAGGAGTTCCACCACAACCGCATCACGGTGGTCGGTTCGCAGATCTCGGGCATCAATCCGGAGCTGACCTATCGTTGGAACCGGCTCCGCCTGGCGCAAACAGTGATGCGCTTGCAGGCCGAGGGACGCCTCAATCTCAGGCCGCTGATCACCCACGTGCACCCCTTCGAGCACGCCGCCGAAGCCTTCCGCCTCCTCGACCAGCACCCGGCAGAGGCACTCCAGGTCGTCCTCGACTGCACCCTGTAGAGACGGCCCGGTGGGCCGTCTCCCGGTGGGCCGTCTCCCGCCCGGCGGGGCATTCCACGTGGTCCTCGGCTGCAGCCAGCCGTTGTAGAGACGGCCCGGTGGGCTGTCTCCCGGTGGGCCGCCTCCCGCCGGGCCGTCTCCCGCCGGGCCGTCTCCCCCCCGGCGGAGGCATTCTCGGCGGTCCTCTGACTGCATGCAGGTGGAGGTTGATCGGAGCAAATATGTGGCGTTTCGCGGTTCAGGCCAGTCTCGTGCCGGGGACGAGCTTCCGGGAGCAATTCGAGCTTTTGGCTCGCTGGGGGTACGACGGTATCGAGGTCTCGGGAGCCGATCTGCTCCACCACACAGGTGAGTTGCGCCAGGCGATGCAGGAGTCTCCTGTGACCGTCACCTCGGCCTGCGCGGGCTTCGAGGGCTGGTTGGTGGATCGCAACCCGCGCGCCCGCAACCTGGCCATCGCCCAGATCAAGGCGATGCTCGCGGCCGGCGCCGAGCTCGCCACCGCGGGCCTGATCTCGCCGGCTGCGTACGGCATCGACTCGCGCGGCGTCCTGCCGCCCTACCGGAGTGCGTTCACCCTCGAGGAGGACCGCGCCCTCCTGATCGACAGTTTGCGGCAGATCGTCGAATCGGCGGAGCGAACCGGTGGGACGCTTCTGCTCGAGCCACTCAATCGCTACGTCGACCGGGTGCTCAACAGCCTGGAGGAGGCGGTCTCCGTGATCGAGGAGATCGGCAGTCCGGTGATACGGCTCATCCCCGATTTCTTCCACATGAACATCGAGGAGGCAGACATCGCCGCGAGCCTGCGACGGCACGCGGCCCACATCGGCCACGTCCATCTCTCAGACTCCAACCGCCTGCTCCCTGGCCGCGGCCACATCGACTTCGCCTCCGGTTTTGCCGCACTTCGAGACGCCGGGTACGACGGCGCGTTCGCCATCGAGTGCCGGGTGACGGGCGATCCCGAGGAATTGCTGCCCCAGGCGCTGGCCTTCCTACGGCGAGCTGCGTCACAGACGCCAGCAACCGGCCCATGACCTGTCTCTGGACGTCGAGGGCGACCGCGAGGGCGAGGAGTACCAGGGCAGGCGCAGTGAGACGGGCGAATTCGACTTGTAGGCGGATCTGCCATCGCAATCTCCCTGCAAATACCCATTCGTTCGTTTCAGCATCCGACGATCAGGGGGTGAGAGGGTCTTGCGCGCCGCGGAGCCGCGTGCCAACCCCCGCCGCCCTTTTTGAGAAGAGAAGCCACCCGGTTTGATTGATACGTATCTCAACAGCATGCGATCTTTCGGTTGCTCTGTCATCCGTATGGAGTGGGGAACTGGGCACCTGCCTTTGGAGGAGGAGGAAAAACAGCCGGAAATAATTGTCAAAATCATGCAAGTCCGCCAGAATCAAGGTATGAAGCCCCGCAGCTGGCTGGCTGGCTGGCTACGGACGAAGAAGCTCGCGCTGCTCCTTGGCAGGGCGAGGATGAAGACCAATCGGAGCGAGGCCGAGAGGAGACAGCATCTATGGCCAGGGTTCGTGAACTGAGAAAAATTGAAGGCATGACCGGCGAGGTGCTCAAAGAAATCGTGGATCGGATTGTGGTGGCTGTAGATCCGGATCAGATCATCTTGTTCGGCTCTTATGCCTATGGGCACCCCCATCCTACCAGCGACCTGGACCTGCTGGTCATCATGCCATCGGATCAACCCCGTTGGCAACGATCGATCCCCATCTATGACGCCCTGCGCGGTCTTCTGGTACCGAAAGATGTCGTTGTCTACACACCCGAAGAGGTGGAAGAGTGGTCTGAGGTACCCCAGGCCTTTGTTACGACTGCCATACGCAAAGGGAAGGTACTCTATGAAAAGAACGAAGGCGGACCTCGTTCGGGCCTGGCTCGTCAAAGCGCAGAAAGATCTGCTCTTCGCCCAGGAAGCCCTGAAGAAAAGTGAAGAGTATACAGATATGGCTTGCTTTCATGCCCAGCAATCGGCAGAGAAGCCCTTGGAAGCTTGTCTCGTATGGCTGGAGATCGAATTCCCTAAGACTCATGTGTTGGAAGACCTGCTGGATCTGATTGCTCAAAAGGATACCTCGCTGGAACAGTGGCGTGAAGGCCTTCGACGCATGACTCCCTTTGCCGTAGAGACCCGCTATCCGGAGTTTTCGCTCCCTTCCTGGGAAGAGGCGGAGCAAGCCGTTAAAACTACCGTCGAGGTCTTGGATACTGTGAAGATTCTTCTCCCAAGCTATTGTCTGCCATGAATTCAGGAGCAGTACAGGATGGCCCTGAAGCTATCCCACCCGCGCTGGAGGGACCACGAGATCTCGCAGGCCGAGCAAGCGGGAGTGGACGATCCCCTGACGCCCATACTGACGCCGCCGCCATCGCAACGAAGAGGGCTTTCTGTATGCCATCGATGAGCAGGATCGTTGACGACTTACTCAACTCCGCTGAACCATCCGTGCGTTTCAAGGTCATGGTGAATGTCCTTGGCCGCGACCCGGAATCGGCACAGCTCAAGCGACTGCAACAGGAAATCAAGACATCCCCGCGCGTGAAGACGCTTCTCTCGGAAGGGGATGAAGAGGGCAACATACCCTCCCATCCCTACGCCAAATGGTACGGCGCGCATTGGGTGCTGGCCGACCTGGCCGACATTGGCTATCCGCCCGGCGACGAGTCGCTCGTTGTCCTGCGCGAGCGGGTCTACAAGTGGCTTTTCGGTGAGAGCCATCAGAAGGGTATCAAAACCATTGCCGGCCGGGTGCGGCGGTGTGCTTCCCAGGAGGGGAACGCTGTCTACTCCCTGCTCACCCTCGGCCTGGCCGACGACCGCACCGACGAGTTGGTTGCCCGCCTGCACCGGTGGCAATGGCCCGATGGTGGCTGGAACTGCGACAAGCGCCCCGAGGCCGTCAACGCTTCCTTCATGGAGAGTCTCATCCCACTGCGTGCTCTGGCCCTGCATGCCCGGATGACCGGCAACCAACAATCACAGGCAGCCGCCGAACTCGCCGCTGAGATCTTCCTCAAGCGCAGGATGTACAAGCGACAGGCAGACGGCAGCATCATCAAGGAAGACTTCGTGATATTGCACTACCCGTGCTACTGGCACTACGACATCCTGTTTGGGCTGAAAGTCATGGCCGAGGCCGGCTTTGCCCACGACGAGCGCTGCGAGGAGGCCCTGGACCTTCTTGAATCGAAACGCCTCCCAGATGGTGGGTTTCCTGCCGAGGCAAAATACTACCGCGTTACCGGCAGGCGAACAGCCGGCCGCTCGCTGGTCGATTGGGGCGGCACAAGCAAGCAGCGCATGAACGAATGGGTGACAGCAGATGCGCTCTATGTGTTGAAAGCATCAGGGAGATTCCCGTAAGGGGAACTCCACCATCCAGGTCGGGTGCTGCGGAGTCCGCAAGGCGCGGGAAGTTTACAGGTGGTTACAAAATGGCTACAAGCAACGTTCACCCCACTCGGCCGCCACCAGCATGATGTCCACGACGTCCACGTCCCCATCGCCGTCGCGGTCGGCGGAGGCGGGCGGAGCGCTTGTGAGCCAGGCGGAGGTCACCACCTGGAGGTCGACCGCGTTTACCTCACCGTCACCGTTGACGTCCTGCGACAGGGTGCAAGGCCCGTACTCGTACGCGCCGATGTCAGGCGCGGCATCGCGCAACCGGCCATCGAAGTCGTCAGATGGGGCGCCAACGCCGGTGCCCGCGTCGATGGCGGGGCTGCTCGCCAGGAGGTGGGCGTCGAAGGCGTCGGTGGTGCTGTTGACCAGGCCGGGCGAGATGTCGCAGAGGTCGTGGGCGCCCGGGCAGGGCGGGGTGCCCTTGGTGGCGGTAATCACCGAGAAGTCGCTGTCGAACGGGTCGGCGGGGAAGGTTTCCTGGTAGACCAGGCAACTGTTCTCGAAGGGCTGCAGGAAGTCGGTCTGACCCACGAAGATGTTGTTGCGCAGGCGGACCGACTCGGAGCCGTTGCAGGTCCCCTCGCACTCGGCCAGCACCAGGCAGTCGCCCTCGCTGGTCAGCGTGGAATTGGTCACGGTTACCTGGTCTCCGGGTTGCAGGGCGAGGGAGAGGGCGTTGCCGGCGGCGCGGCAGTTGTCCACACTGGAGGTGAACGGCTGGCCGTCAAAGAAACCGCAGTTCCCGACGACGATCGCGTTCTCGATCAGGGTGGGCCCGTTGGTCTTGAGCTGGTTGCCGGCATTGCCCTCGGCGATGGTGCGGCGGATCTCGATCGACGACCCGGCCAGCCGGGCGTAGAGCAGGTCGAGGCCGTCCGAAGTGTTGTGCGAAAACGTCGAATCCTCGATGATCCAGTGGCCGCCCGTGGCGCCCGTGCCGACCCCATCGCCATAGCCCCCGGCCGTCTGGCCCCAACAGCCGGTCGGCTGCTGGCCGGGATAGGTCTCGCCACAGCCGTTCCACTCCACCGTCCAGCGCCGGAATAGCAATGTGCCGGCGTTCGAGTCCCCCCCGTCGATGTCGCCGTCCCACCCAACCCAGCCGTTGCCGGCAATCCGTACGTTCTCCACCGTCCAGTCGGTGAGCCGTCCGGCATGGATTCCGGCCGCGGCCAGCCCGTGGATGTTGAGGTCCTGGAGCCGGACGTTGGCCGAGTCCCCGGCGTAGATGCCGGTGGCAGCCCAATCGCCGTAGGGCGGGGTGTCGCGCTCGCAGGCCAGGCCGCCGGTGTGGAATTCGACACAGCCGGAGTGGTCGGTCAACTCCAGGCAGGCGAGCGCGACGTTGCTGGAGCCGGTGAGATTGAGCAGGTACCAGGGGCGCTCGGCCCCCCACAGTTCCGGCGGGTTGGTGCAGCCATTCTCCCAACCCTGGCCGAGGATGCGGGTGGGCGTAGCCGGGCCGGGGCCGCTGGGAACCGGCGGCATGGTGCAGTCGAACGCGCCAGCAGCGTCGCACGTGTCGGCGCCGGGGGCGCCGTAGCCCATCCTGTAGCTGCCGGCCCCGACGATCAGCGTGTCGCCGCCGCTGATGCGCGGCGTACTGCCGGGCGGGAGCGCGCGGAAGGGGTGATCCCAGGCACAGGGCTGGGCCGTGCCACTGCCCGGGTACGCGGCATCCACCAGACCGGTGCACTGCGTGGCCGAGCCACCGTCGGGGCGCACGTAGTAAGTGGCCGGGCTCTGCGCCGAAGGAGCGCGCTCACTCCGCTGAATCACGCCCCTGAACGTGTCGCCGGCCCCGGCGCCGATCATGAGCAAGACAAGCGCAGCCAACACCATCGCGGCAACCACACCCCAGGGCATGCTTTTCATCGCCATCCTCACACATCACCCATCACGGATCACGTCCGGCCTCTCAATCCGGCTCGTGGCCGGTGTTGATCGTTAACCGGTCCAGGTCGCGCACCGTCGCGAAGGGCACGTAGCCCCTGGCCTGCGATTTGGTGTAGGCGTCGTCCACACGGGCCGGTGTGGTGGCGTAGTCGACCGTCAGCACCAACTTGCCGGCATCCTTGAACAGGTCCAGATAGCCTTCCAGCCCGGCGCTGACCGCGGGCAGGGTCATCACGTCGTCCTCGGCGTAGCCGTAGTAGAGCTCTTCCTGGCCGATGCCGTCCACGCTGGTCAGGTAGGCCGGCACCACAGTGGCCAGCTCAGGCGCGTTTTGCGGGAAGATGAGGAAATCGGGGTCGCGGGCGCGGGCATGCGCACGAATGGCGGCGACGAAGTCGGCCATCTCCTGGGCAGCCGTGGTGCGGCCCTGGTCAGCGTAGAACTCGTAGGCATCGATGATATCCAGGTAGGCGCCGTCGAAGCCGGCATCCAGCAGCCGGTCGGTGTAGGCGAAGATGATGGCCTGCCAGGCCGGGTCCCAGTAATGCACCTTGTAGTTGCCCGGCCAGTCGGGGTTCTCGACGTCGAGCCAGGCCGGGGTGCCCGGCGCCCAGCCATCCTGCCAATAGAAGCGGTAGTCCTCGGCCTCGCCGATGCTCATGTACGCCAGCACGATCTTCTCGCCGCCCGGGCTCTGCTTGAGGGTGCTGATCTCGGCGGCGCTAAATTCACCTTCCTCGGTCCCGTCGGCGGAGGAGTCCATCACGACCAGGTCGTAGGCCGTGGCGCCGATGGCGGCGAGGTCAAGGTTCTGGAGCTGGTACAAAAAGTCGTTCACCGCGGAGAGGTTGGACGCGGGCCAGGGCTGGCGCCACGACCTTACGAGCAGCGGCAGGTAGAGCCAGCAGCCCGGTGTCTGCGCGGTGGCCATGATGTCAACCACATTCACTCGCCCGTTGCCATCGGAGTCGCCGGCACAGGCCGAGATTGGCGGCGTGACCGTTGCCGTAGGGGTGGCCGCCGGCGGGGTCGCGCTCGCCGGTCGCCGCCAAATACCGCCGCACCAGGTGCCGGCGAAGAGGCCACCATCCGAACCGGCGGCCAGCGCGCTCACGTTGAGGAGGCCCAGCCCAGCGTTGAGCGGCGCCCAGGAGGTACCATCGTCGGTGCTCGCCACGATCCCCGGGCTGGCATCGGCCGGATGCCAGGTGTCCATCAGGCTGAAGAGGAGGTGGGCCGGATCATTAGGGTCAACGGCTATTGCCATCCCCTGGGCGGGGACCTCGTCGCCGTCGTCCGTCGCGCTGAAGTTGGTGAGCCGCTGCCACACCTCGCCGCCGTCGGTACTCCGATAGAGATTGGCGTCCCCCGTCGAGGTGTAGACGGCACCTGAGGTCGCCGTCACGTGGAAAATCGTGCTCTGTTCCGGCAACACTCGCTGCCACGATGCGCCGCCGTCCGTCGAGCGCCACAGTCCATCGAGCAGCGTGCCGGCGAAGACCCGGCCGGTGGCGTCTACCGCCAGCGCGTAGGTAAAGGAACTGCCGCCCGGCTGGCCGGTTGTCGGCGCCCACGTGGTGCCGCTGTCCGCGGACTTCCATACCTGGCCGCCGTCCTGCGTCACGTAGAGGATGGATGGTCGGCCGGGATCGACGGCCAGACCCATCATCGCGCCCTCCATCCACGTGCCAGCCGGTCGGGGGTTGGTAAAGACCTGCGCCCAGTTGATCCCGTCCTGACTGCGCAGCACCTGGCCGGTGCTCTGGCTCCACGGGTCCGACGTGGCGTAGTAATACTTCACACCGCCGATGCGCGCAATGGCAACGTTCCAGTAATGGCCCGCCAGCCCCTCGTCGTACCCGGTCTGAGCGTTGGGAAGCACCGCCGTCCAGCTCGTCCCACGATCCGTCGACTTGAGAAGTCCGGCGTCCATGTGGGTCGCGTACAACGTATCTGGCTGGCCGGCAGGGTGATCGGTGTCCACAACCAGATCGGTGACGCACGTGTTCTGAGCACCGGCGATGGTGTCGACCCAGTGCTCACCGCCGTCGTCGCTGCGCTGGATGCTCCAGTAGTCGGCGAAGAAGAGCCGGTTGGGGTTGGCCCGGTCGAGGGTCACCTGCCAGTTTGCGGTTGGGCCAGTGGCCCAGTCCCGAGTGGGATCGTTCGCCGCGTCGTAGGTCACGTCTCCTTTCGCCACCCAGGTCGCGCCGCCGTCGGTAGTCTTCCACACGCTGGGGAAGTCGTAGGTGACCAGGGTGAGATAGGCCGTGTCCGGCTCGGTGCGATCGACCGCCACCGAACTGACCCAGGGATCGCCGTAACCGGCCGTGAGGGGGCCGGCCAGCGGGAGCCCGCCGTTGGCCGGCTGCCAGTGGCTGCCACCGTCGGTGCTCTTGTAGACGCCCGCCGGACCCACAGCCGTGTACAGCACGTTCTCGCTACCAACCGCCAGGTCTTTCACCGTCGGCGCGCCGGGAAGGCCGGTGGTGGCCGGTTGCCAGGAGCCGGCCACGCCGCGCGCCGTGCTCTTGACCACGCCAAAACCGTCCAGCGCGGCGTAGACCGTGGTAGAGATGACCGGGTCGAAGACGACCACAGCCACGGGGGCGGGATGCGAGCCGCCGGTCGGGTCGTCCGCGATCGTGCCATCGTTGAACAACGGCGCGCTGGTCACTGGGGCGGCGTATACCTGGTTCCAGCTGGTGCCGCCGTCAGTCGAACGCCAGATGCCGTTGTCGCGACTGCCGCTTACAAGGACGCCCTGTTGAGCCGGGTCGAGGGCGATGGCGTCCATCGTGCGGTACTTGCGAAAGGTAATCCGGTTGGTGGCGGTGCTCGTCAGGTGCTGCCAGGTCTGGCCGGCGTCCTGGCTGACGTAGATACCGGCCTGGCTGGACTCGGCGAAGGCGCCGGTGCCGGCGCAGAGCCTGTTGGGGTCAAAGGGGTCAATGGCGAAGGAAGAGACTTCGACGTTGCCCAGGCCGAGGTTGCGCATCTGCCAGCGGTCGCCACCGTCGGTGCTGCGGAAGAGCCCGGCCACGTCACTGGTGGCGTAGATCACGCCCGGCTGGCCGGCGACGTGGACGCTGAGGAAGTTGCCGGCTCCTCCAAAGCCGGCCGGCTCCCAGCCCTGGCCCGCCGCTTCGCGCAAGACGGAGGCGACAGCGGAGGGGCCAGCAGACAGAATAGTGGCCGCTGGTTGCGGGGCTTGCGTCTCAGCGGTGAGGGTCCCGGCCACGAGCGGCCCCTCCTCCGACCACCCGAGCTGAGACCAGACCAGGAGACTGCTGGCAACCAGCACAACCAGCAACAGGATCACAATCTGAAACTTGCGCACCACCGTCTTGGTTTCCCTTTCGAGCGCCAGTACAAAGCCGCCTGACCTCACCCTCGCTTGACGATCCGCATGGTTGTTCTCTTCTGCCAGCCTCTATGAAGTTGAGAAGCTGTTTGGGTCCTGGTGGCGCAGCTACCAGGACCCGAACAAACAACTTCTATCACGGTTGCTTCAGCAAGCACGGCACGTACGTGCAACAGCAGCCGCTCCCGCGGAGCGCCGGTTCCGCCGCGCTTCGGAGGTGGTAGCCTTCGCCATCCGCAGTCCCGCTCACCAGCCAGGCCGGCCGGGCGAGCTGATAACGTCCGGCGGAGGCGCTCCCCAGGTCGACCGCCTGCCCTGACGATGGGGCCGGCCCAACAGATTGGGCCAGCGTCACGGATACCAGCGGCAGGAGCGCGACGATGGCGGCCAGGATCACGATTCGCATTTTCATCGCCGCCCCTCCTGGTTGCCGCCGAGACCGGGAGGGTCGCTTACGGGAGCCAGGCGCACGCTCTCGTAGCCGCGCCGCCTGGCGACGATGCGGTAGTCGAAGCTGCATTCGGCCGGCTGGCCGTCCAGCGTGACCCCTCGCACCGTGAAAGCCGCGGCCTGCTTGGAGGTGACGGACAGCAGCACGGGATCGTCGCACAGCGGTGTCACGAAGACGTGATAGTCCTCCTTCGGGTTGACTGTCTCGCCAAAGACGGGATCGAAGGCCACCGTGGCCTCGCCGGCCACCAGCGCCGCCGCGCCAAAGTCCTCGAACCAGACCTCGGGGCTCTCCACCGCGTAGAGCAGGCGCGAGCCGTGGTTGGCCGTCTCGACCACCGCCGACTTGCTGCCGGCGGCCGCGAGGTTACCGCTCTCGTCCACGGTGAAGACGTCGCCGCCACCCGAATTCACCACGCGGAGGCGGTTGTTTTCCCCACCATCGTTGTCCAACTTGATAATGACATCGGCGTTGCTGGAGAGGTAGAGTACGCTGTTCTCATCCCCGGGGTCGCTGTTGATGCGGCCCACCGCGCCGCCCAGTGCCAGATCGAGATGGTCGTTGCCGCTCTCGAAGAAGCCACCATAGCTGGTGGTGCTTTTGCCGACGACCCCGCGGTAATTATTGCTCTCTCCGAGGACGCCGATGTTGCTCTGGCTTCTGCCCCACACGCCACCCAGGATCTGGCTGTCCCCGAACACCGCCGCCAGACCACCGGGGAGCCACACCTGATTCCCGCCGGGGTTCACCAACTTCAGCCCGATGCCACTGCCACTCCACTCTTCGCCCCAGTGGTCGTGAGGGCAGGCCGGGCCGGCGGCAGGGCTGGCCGGTGCCGATGAACTGACCGGCTGGCGCGGGGCCAGCGGCGTGAAGTCGCTCTCCCCTGGGCCGCGGACCGCGACCGCCAGCCAGCGCTCGCCCCCGGCCAGCGCATCGGCCGGGATCGTGCTCGCATGGCCGAGCAGAACCGCGAAGGAGCCCGCCTGGACCGGCACACCTTGCTGGGTCTCGGCCCAGAGCGGATCGCCGCCGGATGCCACGTCGTACAGCGTGAAGATGAAGTCGTAAACCCCATCTGCAGCCGGCGAGCCGGCCTCGTCTGTCAGACGACCGGTGTACGGAATCGTGCTACCGTCCGGACCGGCGGCCTGAGCCCCAGGAAGGCCGCCTGGCGCCAGCCGCGGGTCGAGTCCGCCGGCCAACAACAGGAGGCCAGCAGCGAGAACGACGAGCAGCATTCTTTTGGTAGACATTCTTGTCTCCTTTCGTAGAGTGGATAGAAGTTGCGCAGCCAGGGCAGCAGCGTCGGGCAGAGGACTCGAGCCCTGCCAGTGGCGTTCCTCCCTCATTCGTCCGCCTGCCGGCGCCCCCCCTCCGGGCCCTCGGCCTGCCGGCGCAGAAAGTTCAGCACCTCGTCCAGGCTGTCGAAAGTCCAGCGCCGGTTGGTCTGAATGTGCTCGACCTCGCCGTGCCAATCAGTGGCCGGCGCTGACGCGCCGGCTTCGCGCCACAGCCGGATGAGAAACGAGGTGTACTCAGCGGGGGTAGGCACAAGGATTCCGTTTCTACGTGGGGCGGTAGTAGGCAAGGCCAGGTGCGACGCACCTCGGAGATGCGGCGCACCTCTCCTTCAGACGGCAGGCTACCAGAGGGGTGGCTACAAAATGGCTACAAACCGGGGAACGGGCTCGTGCGCCGGGATCTCAGGTAGCGCCGGCACATTTCCGGGTCGAGGATGCGGGCGGCCTTGGCGCTCACTTCGGCGCGGGCGCGGCAGAGGATCTCGGCTGCCTCGGCTCGCCGGCCAAGCGTTGTGAGCACCCGCGCGTGGGCCAGGAAGACAGCCTCCTCTGGCCCATCGATGCAGCCCTGCTCCCGCAGCAGCTCGACTGCCCGCGCTGTGTGACGGTAGGCCTGGTCGAGGTCGCCAAGCGCCAGATGGCCCAACCCGAGGATCGTCAGACCGAGGATGCGGCCGGCCACCAGTCCGACCTCCCCTGCCAGTGTGACCGCCTGGCCGGCTGTGGAGAGCGCCGCCGCCGGTTCGCCGCCGGACAGGTGGAGTTGCGCCAGCACGTTGAGGGCCACAACCTGGCCGGCGCGGTCGCCAATGCGCCGCGCCACCGCCAGCGACCGCCGGGCCTCAGGCAGAGCCTCGTCGAGCCGGCCCTGGCCTGCCAGCGCGCGGGCCAGGTACGCCAGCCCCTCGGCCAGGCCGCTCTCGTAACCGATCTCCTCCTGAATGGTCATCGCCTGGCGGAGCAGTGACTCGGCAGCTTTACCGTCGCCCAGCGCCAGGCGGACCATACCCGTGCTCGCCAGCGCCGAGGCCTCGCCCCGCCGGCTACCGGTGGCCCGCTGGAGCACCAGCGACTCCGCGTGGCACTTGAGAGCAGCCGGGTAGTTGCCCCGCAGCGAGTGGAGCGTGCCCAGATTGTTGAGCGCGTAGGACTCGGCCGGCTGGGAGCCGATCTTCCGCGCCAGGGCCAGGGCCTCCCCCAGGTATCGCTCTGCGTCCTGAAGGTGATTCAGCCGCGTGTGGAGGATCCCCATGTCGGTCAGGTCCCAGGCCATCCGGTTGGAGTCCCCCACAGTCCGGTGGCAGGCATAGGCCTCCTGCTGGCAGGCCAATGCCTGGGCGTAGTTCGCCAGGTGGAGATGAACGTACCCCAGGATGTGGGTGATGCGCCCGCGCGTCTCCGGGGCGGCCTCGTCGCCGGCCAGCGCCAGGGCCGCTTCGAGCGCATCGAGTGCCGGCCGCGGCCGGCCCAGGAAGTAGTGGGCGAAGCCGATCTGGGCCAGACAGCGGGACCGCGTCGCCACATCGTTCAGCTTCTCGGCCAACGCCACGCCCTGCTCAGCCGCGGTGATGGCCTCCTCGTAGCGTCCGTCGAGGTTCAGGTAGCGGGTGCGGTGGGCGAGGGCTTGCAGGCCCAGGGCCTCATCGCCGCTGGCCTTGGCCAGGTTCGTCAGCGCCGCCAGGTCGCTGTCCCGTTCTCGCAGACGACCCTGTAGAAAGCGCAGGTGGGCGCGTGTAGTGAGAAGCTTCCCGCGCTGCGTCAGACAGAGCGGATCGGCACAGTTGGGGTCAAGCCGGTCCAACAGTTCCAGCATCCGGCCCTGATGCTGTTCGGCCTCCCGCCAGGCGCACAGCGCCTCGGCCCGCTCGGCCGCCAGGCCATGATAACGGAGTGCCTTCTTCGCTTCGCCGCCCGCATCGAAGTGGTGCGCCAGAGTAGCCGCCGCGTCCGGCTCGAGGTGCTCGAGCGCCTGGCCGGCGCGGCGGTGGAGGAGCTGGCGGCGCATCGGGCTGAGTCCGGCCTCCACCGCCCGCTGGGTGAGGTCGTGGTGGAAGCGGTAGCCGGGAGGCTGCTCCACCAACAATTGGCGGGCCACCAGTTCGTCCAGTCCGTCCATGGTTTCCAGCTCGTGGCGTCCCGCCGCCAGGCGCACCAGGTCAAAACCGAAGGTCCGGCCGAGGATGGCGCCGGCTTCCAGGACCTGCCGGGCGACCGGGCTGAGGGAGTGCAGGCGCGCCTGCACAGCCTCCCGGACGCTGTCGGGCAGCGGAAACTCCCGCCGGTCTGCCACGTCTCCCGCCAGCCGGCCGCTTTCGGCGAGCGTCCGGAGCGTCTCCAGCAGGAAGAATGGGTTACCGCCCGTGGCTTGCCGAAGCCGGACGGTGAGCGCTTCGTCGCCGGGGCGCGAGCCAGGCAGGTGGCCCACGAGTTGCCGGACCGCCGCGGTGTCCAGCCCCACTAATTTCACCTCACGGAGGAGGCCCAACCGGGCCAGGCTGTGGCGTAACTCGCCAACTGCGCCGGCCTCCTCGCTGCGGTAGGTTCCAATGACCAGAATGTGGGGACGCTCCTCCCCGCCGCTCCCGCTCGTCTGGATGTGCCGTCCCAGGTAGGCCAGCCAGTTCAGGGTGGTATCATCGGCCCAGTGGAGATCGTCCAGACAGAGGAGCACGAGCTGCGGCCCGGCCGCCAGTCCCAGCGTGATTCGGTAGAGCGCTTCAAAGAGACGCGCACGGGCATCCTCCGTCTCGGTGGGCAGCGGCGGCGGCAGGTCGGGGTACAGAGCACGCAACTCAGGCAACAGCCGGGAGGCTTCGGCCAACCAGACGGGGGAGAGGGAGAGGGGGAGGAGGAGAGGAACAGTGCGGATGGCCTGGACGATGGGCTGGTACGGGAGCGCCTGTTCCTGCGGATGGCTACCGCCCACCAACACCAACGTCCGGTGTTGCAGACGAGTGGCGAATTCTTGAACCAGGCGCGATTTGCCGATCCCGGCTTCCCCCGAGATCAGGATGATTCCTCCCCGGCCTGCCTGAGCACGGGCATAGGCCTGCTCCAACTGACGGAGCGCCCCATCGCGCCCCACAAGGGGGACGTGCAGGCCGGGCAGTGTCGTCCGCGGTTGCGCTGCCGGCGTCGGCTCGCGAGAGGGTGGCCGCCCGGCCAGGATGGCCTGGTAGACGGCCCAGGTCTCCGGCAGTGGGCTGACACCGAGTTCGCGCTCCAGGGCGGCAACACAACGCTCAAACTGGCGCAGGGCGGCGCTCCGGTCGCCGCCGGCCGCGTAGAGCGCGATGAGTTGGCGATGCATCTCCTCGGCCAGGTCATCGACCTCCAGGTATCGCCGGGCGCAGGCAATGGCCTTGTCGTAGACCTCCCGCGCCGCCCACGCTTCGATCAACGCTGCCAACGCGTCGAGGTACCAGCGCTCGAAGATGCGCCGCTCCTGCGCCGCCCAGGCTTCGAACTCGGGGCTGCCGGGCACGGAGAAGCCGGCCAGGAACGGGCCGGCGTAAAGATCCGCGGCCTGCTGCAGCGCCTCGACCGGGGGGGTGGCCGCGTGTGGGGCGCACAAGCGCGCGAAGGCGGCCGCATCGGACCAGGCGCGCCGGGCGTCCAGGCCGACGTGGTCGTCCATGATCAGCAGCGCGTCGGGCGCCGGCAGAGCACGGCGGAGGTGGGTCAGCAGGTGGCTGAGGTTGCGGCGGGCGACTGAATCCGGAGCATCCGGCCAGAAGAGGAAGCAGAGATGCTCACGCGGGATCGCCTCTAGAGAGGCGGCCAGGCGGTAGAGCAGTGCGCGGGCCTGACGGCGGGGGATGGCAAGGGGGCGACCGGTCCACTCGACGCGCGGTGCTCCGAGCAGGTAGACCCGCAAGTCGGCCGCAGCGAGTCCGGTGATGTCTTGGGGACCGGGCCGGGGAGCCATGAGACATCCTGTTTACCTTGTCTCGACAGGTTCACCGGATTCGAGTCTACTAGACAGCACGCTTTTTGGCAAGAGCTTTCTGGCTGTCACGGAGATAGCCGGCTCACGCGGGTTCAGCAGAGGCGGTGTCTGCCTGAGGAACGATTACAATCTGGTGGAAATATTGGCCCAGAACAGCGTCTCGCTTCCTCGAAACCCGTGCCGGCACCGAACAACGGGCGCCTTCAGAGTGACGCTTCTCTTAGGCTGCTCGCGCGACCCATGGTATCATAACCGGCAGCGCTTTAATCCATTGTTGATTGTGGAGTAGAGAAGAGAAGGAATGATGAACGTCATCAAAAGAGGAGCAGATGCAATGGCCACCATTACGGTAAGGCTGCCAGAGGATCTCGCTGCGCAGTTGGAGGCTGAGCAGATCAGCAAGGAGCAACTTGACTCTTTTCTGGTAGCGGCGGTTAAGGTCTGGTTAACGCGACGCCAGGCAGCCGAGACGTCGCGGCCCAAGGTCGAGAAGCGTCCGTGGTCCAAGGCTTTTCAGGACAGTGCCGTGGCCTTTGTGGACCAGTTGATTGATGAGAACAAGGCGTTGTTTGAAGAACTGGCTCGCCTATGACGACAGACCGGCCTGCTAAGGACGACACCGATGTCGTCGGCCGTCTCCTGGTGCGGGTCTACGAGATCCACGAGCGGGTGTTGGCCAAGGGAGGCGGGGGACTGGGGGGCATCCGAGATGCAGCGATGCTTCACGCTGCTGTGGCCCGGCCCTTTGCTACCTTCGGTGGGGTCGAGCTCTATCCCACCGATTTCGACAAAGCAGCAGCTCTTTTCCATTCGCTGATCAAGAGTCACCCTTTTATGGATGGTACCAAGCGTACCGCCTTTGCCTCGGCTATCTACTTCTTGAATGAGCGGGGGTACGTTCTGCAAGGACCGTTGCCGAAGGATGAGGTTATCCACTTTTGTGTGGAAGTGGCCGAGGAGGCCAGATGCCAGGCAGAAGGGAAACCAGTAGAGGGAAGGACCATCGCCGAGATAGCAGAGTGGTTCAGAGGGCTTGTGGAAGGCCCGTGACGCTGAGTGATTTTGCGCCAGTTCGCAGGCAGATGATTCAAAAGACAACAGAACCCAATGCCCACAATCTACGATAACATTGAACTACACCTTCTGGATGCCCTGCGCCGCTCCCTCCACGATGCGCGGGCGGCGGATTTCTGCGTCGGCTACTTCAACCTGCGCGGCTGGGGGAAGCTGGCCGGCGCCGTAACCGCCCGCCTCGACGGCAGCCAGGATCACTGCGTCCGCGTGCTGGTCGGGATGCATCGCACGCCGGATGAGGAGATGCGCCTGGCGCAGCGAGCAGGGCAACAAGAAGTTCTGCTGGACGGACCCACCGCCGCCCGATTGCGCCGTCGCGCAGCCGAGAGCTTCAAGGAGCAACTGGAGTTCGGCGTCCCGACCGCCGAGGCGGAGCGGGCCTTGCAACAACTGGCCCGCCAGCTCCGCGCCCGCCAGGTGCGAGTCAGGCTCTTTTTGCGTTACCCGCTGCACGCCAAGCTCTACCTGGTCCACCGCACGGACGCCATCGCCCCGCTAGTCGGGTACCTGGGCAGCAGCAACCTGACCCAGGCCGGCCTGTCGGCGCAAGGCGAGCTCAACGTGGACGTGCTGGACCAGGACGCGGCGCAGAAACTGCAACGGTGGTTCGACGCTCGCTGGAACGACGCCTTTGCCTTCGACATCTCCGAGGAACTGGCTGATCTTATTGAAACCAGTTGGGCCAGGGAGGAGTTGGTTCCGCCCTACCTGGTCTACCTGAAGATGATCTACCACCTCTCGGAAGAGGCGCGAGAGGGCGAGCGGGAGTTCAGTCTGCCCGGAGAGTTCGAGGGGGTCCTGCTCGATTTCCAGGCGGCGGCCGTCTCTCTGGCCGCGCATCACCTGCACCGGCGCGGCGGCGTCTTGCTGGGCGATGTGGTCGGCCTGGGCAAGACGCTCATGGCGACGGCCGTGGCAAAAATCTTCCAGGAGGACGAAGGCGGCAACACCTTGATCCTCTGCCCGCCCAACCTGGTCAGCATGTGGCAGCAATACGTTGAGCACTATGGGCTGATCGCCCACGTCCTCTCCATTGGCAGGGTGCTGGATGAGTTGCCGATCCTGCGCCGTTATCGCCTGGTGATCATCGACGAAAGCCACAACCTGCGCAACCGCGAGGGCAAACGCTACCGCGCCATCCGCGAGTACATCGAGGCCAACGATGCCCGCTGCCTGTTGCTGACGGCCACCCCCTACAACAAGCAGTTCACCGATATCGGCAATCAGTTGCGACTCTTCCTGGATGAGAGCCAGGACCTGGGCCTGCGCCCAGAGCAGTTCTTTCAGGCGTGGGGAGCGCGAGGGTACAACGAAGCTGACTTCATCGCGCGTTTCCAGGCCTCTCCCCGATCCCTGCGCGCTTTTGAGCAGAGCCCCCATCCCGACGACTGGCGCGACCTGATGCGGCTTTTCCTGGTGCGCCGCACCCGCCGCTTCATTATGGCGAACTACGCCCAATACGACGCTCAGGAAGAGCGGTACTACGTGATGCTGGGCAACCGGCGATCCTATTTTCCCCGGCGCCGGCCCTGCAATCTCACCTTCACCCTGGACGACACAGACCCGGCCGACCAATACGCCCGCCTGTACCGCGATGCGGTGGTGGACGTGATCCAGAATCTGTCTCTGCCCCGCTACGGGCTGGCGAATTACTTGAGACCCGGTGCTGACAGGCGCGCCAACGCCGACGAAAAGCGCATTCTCGAGAACCTGAACCGCGCCGGCCGGCGGTTGATCGGCTTCTCCCGCACCAACCTGTTCAAGCGGCTGGAGAGCAGCGGCAGTAGCTTCCTGGTCTCGCTTCAGCGTCACATCCTGCGCAACCTGGTGACGCTCCACGCGCTGGAACACGGCCTGCTTACATGGAAACCCTCCCCATCCCCGACGCACCGGTAGACGAACGAGAGACGATGGCGACACTGGCACGGAAGGCGCAAGAGTTGCACATGCAGCGCCGGCGGCGGGTGGCGCAGTTCCTGTGCGACATCGGCTCCTCGCCGGCTCAATCCTCCAGCCGCAACCCGCTGGAAGAGCCGTGGCTGCTCACCCCCGACGACTTCACCCGCCGCGCCAGAAACACCCCCCTGCGCCTCTTCACCGCCGCTCGCGACGAAACCGCCGCGCTCACCGAACAAATCGCCGAGGTAGAGCAGGAAACCGACGAGCGAGTAGCCGCGTTGTATGGGGTGGAGCTATACGTGAAAACCGGGGAGGCGTAATTAGCCTGATGAAACGCCAGGATGCCTGTCGCAAACCACGCACAGTCTGCCAGCGGTTGGATGAGGCAGCTCCCGCACACTTCCTTGTGGTTCCACTACGCCTGTACCTATACCCGTAAAACCGTCTACTTGCGTGTCGGTGACCAGAACCGGCGGCTGAGGGTGCAGGAAGTCCTGTAACTGGCCTATGACAAAGGCCAGGCCAATTACGAGTCTGAACTGGCGAGAGGTGCGAGCTACGACGATCTGGACGAGGGCCTGCTGAAACGCTATGCCCAGATGATCGAAGCCCGGGGAGATTTGCGAGATCTGCTGATTGCCCGGGAGCTGGCGCAGCGAGACGGTGATGGGTTGCGCATCAACCTGGCCGGCGTGCTTCTCTGTGGCCGCAAGCCGGACCACTGGCACCCTCGTCCAGGTATTCGCTTTCTGCGTTATGAAGGCACTGAGGCCCTGACTGGCGCCGCTATGAACATAGTCAAGGACCGCACCATTGAGCAGCCGTTGCCCAGACTGCTGGACGAAACCTTCGCTCTGGTGGGGACGCTGATCCGCGACTTCTCCCGCTTTGGACCTGGCGGGAAATTCGTGGTCACGCCGGAGTATCCGGAGTTCGTGTGGCAGGAGGGGATCACCAATGCCGTGGCCCATCGGGCCTACAGCATCACGGGCCGACCGGTAGAGGTGTTGATGTTCGACGACCGTTTGGAGGTCATCAGCCCTGGCCCATTCCCTGGCACTGTCAGCGCGGAGACCATCCGCCACGACCACTTTTCTCGTAACCCCCGCATCGCCCGGGTCCTGGCCGAGATGCGTTACATCAAGGACATCGGCGAGGGTGTGGACCGCATGTATCACGAGATGGAGGCAGCAGGGCTGCCACCGCCCGAGTGGATCGAGGAGCCGGCCGCTGTCCGGCTGATTCTGCACAACGGTATCGAACAGAGGCGGCTGGTCACTCCCGAAGAGGTGCGGGCTCGTAGGATGGCTGAGCTCACCGACCGGCAGCGGCGGGCACTGGAGTACGTGCAAGAGCGAGGCAGCATCTCCAATCAGGAATACCGCCGGCTCTTTGGCGTCTCTAACAAAACGGCCTACCAGGATATGAGAGCTCTTGTCGAGATGGACATGCTCCAGAAGGTTGGGCATGGGAAGCAGATACGGTACATTTTGCCGTCCGGGAAAGGTGAGGTAACGAAAGGGTAATGCAAAGGTAATGCATCCGAGAAGGCTGCGCCTTCATACAAGTAAGCCGGCGCGGGTAGCCGAGGCCGGCGGCTACTTCGACCGGGTGGTGGCCCGGATTCTGGCCGAGGATTTCGCTGTGCGTCAGATACCGGAGGCCAGGGTGTGTAGGAGTGTGATTTTCGAACTCGACCGAAGTAATTCGTTGCGGTACGCTCAGTCGGGCCGGCTCCTGGCCCGCAAAAGCAACGAACCCTGAAAGTGGATTCGAAGAGAGCGCCCCTGTACCAGGTGGCCGATCTCCTCGCCGGCCTGGTCGTGTTCTCCCGACAGAAATACGACGCCTATTGCGTCCGGGAAGCCCTGCAGCACGGGCAGTTGGGCCTCCCCCAGTCCAGCAACCCATCCGCCTGAGCAACATCGAGCGCGAGCGGTGCACCGTGCTGGACTACTTGACCGGCCGATGCGGGGCGCACAAGCTTGGGGTGAGCCTGGGAGCAAAGCAACTGTGGACGCCTAACCCTGCCAACAGAACAGCGTCTCGCTCCCTCGAAACCCGTGCCGGCACCGAACAACGGGCACCTTCGGAGCGGCGCTTCTCTTGGGCTGCTCGCGCGACCCATGGTATCATAACTGGCAGCGGACGAGATGGTCGGGAATGCAATGAATACAGAGACGATTTCCAAACCGATCTACCAGATCCTGACCGACCTTACGCAAGAGCCCCGATGGGAAGTCGCGCTGCCTCTTGCGATGAAAGAGTTGGTGCGCTTGAAGCTGAAAGAGGCCCGAGAACAACGAGAAGCGTTCGAGCGGCGCTACGGCATGGAGTTTGACGCCTTTCAGCAGGCCTGGCAGGCAGGACGCATCGCCGACAGACATTCCTATGAGGTAGAGCGCGATTATTGGGAATGGGAGGCAGTCGTCACCGACGAGAAACGCTTGCACGGGATGTTGGCCAGTCTGCCATGACGCAGCCGGTGCAATTCTGCAGATTGATGCGTCAGTCCGGCAACCGCTGGATGGAATGTACGGGGAGATAAGGAGATCACGTGATGAGCACTCTTTACGTGGAGCCAAGACAGAAGGCAAGCGAAGTGTTGCCCCTTGTTCGATCCGCTATCGAAGGTGAGGTCGTGAGGCTTGAGCTTGCCATGAAGCTAGCCAGGGAGCGTCTTGCACCATTCGAACAGAAGTATGGCGTTACCTCGGAACATTTCATGTCCGAGTTGGCCGCCGAAGATCTGGAAGGTGGGGATGAAGAGTACGTGCACTGGGCCGGGGAGTACAAGCTAATGCAGAGGCTTCAAGAAAAGTTGCACCAACTCCGGGAGATCGAGTTCGGTGATTCAAGCCTACTTCAGCCAGATCAAAGCGACGGTTGATCAATGTGCAACGACGCGCTTCGTGCTGGATGCGAATGTGAGCTTCGAGACACGCCCTGGCGGTCAGGGGTATCTTACCGGCTCGATCACCTTCACTGATGGCTCGGCTCTACATTTCAGCGAGTTCCTCGATGCCGCAAAAGGTACCGCCGACAAGCTGATGTACACCTATCATTATCAGGACGCCGGCCACCAGTTGATCTTCAGGTACGACAACGCGCGTCATCGTCCGCCCCTGAGCTCCCTTGAACACAAACACGCACCGACGCAGGTCGTAGAGGCTCCAGCCCCGAGGTTGGAAGATGTACTGGATGAGATTGTTGTAACCAACGGGTGGATGCAGGAGAATGCGACGAAGCCTTGACACAACCGTTCTTCGGTCTGCTCCCCGACGGTGTTCCGGTTCTCCGCCGCCTGACACCCACCTCCGTTGACATCCGCCTCACCGTCGCACTAGGTGATTTCATAGACCCCTTTTGACGCCCCCCCACGGCTACGATTCCCTACCGGATGCACTTTCTTTTACGGAATTCGTGGCTGCAATCGAGCGACACTCTGCTTCTTGATAGGACTTGCGCGGCAAGGGTGAATAGAATTGTCGGGGCGGGTTTCGGGGCGAGCCGGCGGTTGGCGGCAGCACCCGATTGGAGCACCGCCTTCGCCGGGAGCCACCGGCCGAAACCCGCCCCGACGGCAAGGCCAGGAGCAAAGCCAGAAGCAGGGCCCAGGGCAGAGCCGGGCAGAGATGACTGCCACGCTGGAAGGCGCCCTCGCCGAACAGTCTCTTGCGGATGAAGCCGAATAGCAGCGGGTGGTGGCCGATTCGTTTCGGGTTGCGCGCGAGGCTCTGGCCCAACGGCCGAAGACGCGAACGACCGGCTGCGCGCCTTTGCTACGACGGTGGCCTGTGCCGTCGCGACTGAGCGCTGGTTGGTGGTCGCTCAAGTCGGCGATGGGGTAGCTGTGGCTGACGACATCATCCGGGCGATAGCCAGGATCACTGCGTCCGCGTGCTGGTCGGGATGCGTCGCACGCCGGCTGATGAGGCAGACTCCAAGCAGTTCTTCGCTCTTACCACGCCTGGTTGTATACTTACTGTGGCATTTCTACAACCCCAGCCGGTGTGGCTGGGCGGCGTTGGAAAGGACCAGCACATATGAGGATCGAGGCGTTTTATCTGGAAGGTGTACGCGGTCTGCCGGCTATTGATCTGAACTTCATTGATCCTGCAACCAATCGCATTCGCCCGCGAACGGTGATCGCCGGCAGCAACGGCACGGGCAAGACCACGATTCTGGACACCATTCACGCCCTGGCGACGCTGGTGCTCAACGAGCAGCACGAGCGACCTCCTGCCTGGTTGGTGAGCGAAGGCTCCAAAACCTGGGTGCGTCTCAGGGATTTGCCAACTGCCACGCCGCCGTCTCAGGCGCTGGTGCTCTATGCTGTGGACAGAAAAGAGGATCTGCCCTGGACCGATCAACGGAAGCCAGGTGACAGCGACGTGGTTGCCTACGGTTGGACAGGACGACCGCAAACGGATCAGGGATATGGGCCTCAGCCGGCCATGGTATCTGCGTTACGTCGGCGCATTGAGGAAATCAAGCAGAGCGAGGCCCTTCACGACAGCCTGCCCAACATGCTTTACTTTCGCTCAGAGCAGCGTGAACTGCGCCCTAAACAGAAGGGACAAATCCTTGCCGAAGAAGATGGGTACCGGTGGGCGTATCGGTTCTCTGACAGCCAGCGCTGGGAGGGATCGCTGGAAAGTTTTCTCGTCGCAATGAACTACCAGGACCTCCTGGTGAAGCAGGGGAATCGAGCTGGCGGAAGCAAGTTCCAGCAGTTCCTGCGAGTTATCAACAACTTCCTCGATGGCAAGCAGATTATCGGGGTAGACCCGAAGTCTTTTCGCATACAGGTGAAGGCAGACAACGGCGAGAAATTCACGCTTGATGCGCTCAGCTCCGGTGAGAAGCAGATTCTGCTGATGCTGGGAGAGATTCAGCGCCGTATTCGTAGAGGGAGTGTCGTACTCATTGACGAGCCGGAGATTCACCTGCACCCCAGATGGCAGCGGCTATTGGTTCGAGCGTTGACCGACCTGTGCGCTGAACACGACGCCCAGTTAATCATGACGACTCACTCAGAAGAAGTGGCCGGCGCTGTTTACAAGCATGAGTTGATTCTCCTGGACGCCATCTTCGCCCAGGTGCCGGCATGACGAGCGCGCTATCCCTGCGGAACATCTACGTTGAAGGCGATGATGACGTAGCCGTGCTGAGCCGTTGGTTCCCGCAACTGACGTTTGTGCCGGCGGGCGGCAAAGACGAAGTACGGCGTCGGGTAGCAGAAGACCGCGCCAGCTACGGTCTCCTGGATCGGATTTTTCGTCGGACGAGGAGGTAGAAGCCAGTCGCGAACTGAACAGCCGCGTGGTCATCATGCGACGCTATACCATCGAGAACTACCTCCTCGATCCATCCATTGTTGCTGAGGCTCTGCGTCAGCTCATACCAGATGCTGACGGCGATGAAACACAAGTATGGTTGGATGAAGATCACGTCCAGCAAAGCATTCGGGAATGGGGAAACGAGCTGGCCCTGTATGCGGCCGCCAACTCCATCGTTTCAGAGTGGCGCGACGCGATTATGTTCGACAGGCAATTGGGTTTTCTGCGTTATTTTGGGCCATTGCCTCCATTACCACGCGAAGAGGTCATTGGCAGTCTCCGAAGGCGGCTTGCTGCGCTCACACCCGTAGATCAGATCGGAACCCTCCTGGATGCACGCTACGAGCAGGTGACAGCAGACCTGTCTGGCTGGGAGGGGCTACAGCGCTGGATTCACGGCAAGGTCCTGTTAGAAAGCTACCTTTATCCGCAAGCGTTTGAAGCGACTGGCATCGCTCAGTCCAGGTTGCGCGATTTGCTGATTGAAGCCGGTCGCAATCATATTCCGTCAGAGCTTCAAGAATTGGCTAACCGGTGGTCAGCGGTATGAAAAGAGGCCAGAGAACAACGAGAAGCGTTCGAACAGCGCTACGGCATGGGGTTGGTCACCTTTCAGCAGGCCTGGCAGGCAGAATGGATCGCCGATAAACATTCCTATGAGGTAGAGTGCGATTATTGGAAATACTCAGCGATGATAAGCTCCGATAGGGGCCCGGCGACAGCCAGTGCGTTGGCAGCGGCGGTCAGTTCAGCATCGGAAACAGGGGGAACGCGTTCGACCGGCGGGCGCGGCCGGATGATGCCTGCCTTCAGCAAGGCCTGGCGGACGCGTTGACGCTCTGCTCCCGGCCGGGCGGGCCTGGATCTGACGATCCAGACCGAGCGATAGGGAGACGCCTGCTCCCGCCGGACCCCCGATCCTGGCGGGGCGGGCCTGGATCTGACGATCCAGGCCGAGCCATGGGGACACCCGTTCCCGCCGGATCGCCAGATCCGGCGACCACCACCAGCCTCCCCGCCCCCGGCCCACCTACTCTCCTCCCTGTTCCCGCCGGATCGTCAGATCCGGCGGCCACCGCCCGCCTCCCCGCCCCCGGCAGAGCCGGCCTGGATCTGACGATCCAGGCCGAGCCATGGGGACACCCGTTCCCGCCGGATCGCCAGATCCGGCGACCACCACCAGAATCGTCCCATCCCAGCCCAGCGTGTCAACCACCCGTTCCCGCCGGATCGCCCGCTCCGGCGGCCACCGCCCGCCTCCCCGCGGCGGCCCGGGGCCGCATGCCGGTTCGATTCACCCGGCCGCGCCGCCGCTTCGTCGGGGACCCCCCGCCCTGGGGGGATCCCCTGGCCCGGCCAGGGGCCGCCGGGGAGCGCGCAGAGTCGGAGCCAGGGTGGGACCGCCGCCCACACCCAGGACAGCGCAGGCCCGGCGCACACAGCCTGCCCACTTGTTGGCGCTATACACTCACCTGAACTTCCGAACTCTTCGCAGAGCCTTTGTTGTGAAGGCGAGTTGGCCGCTCTTAAACACATTCCGTGACCAAATCTGGGCCCGAGACTTCGGAAGTCTGAACCCTCTCTTCCCAGGTGAGCGGTTCAGCCAACGCTCTGTGAAGCAACGCCGCCATCACCCCCGCCACCTCGTCGAGGGCCGCGTTGCTGGCCCGGCTGGGGTGCAGCATTGGCAGGAGCCAGCGACCCTCCGGCAGCGCGACCGGCCGGGCGTGGGCCTGGCGGATCGGCGGCAGCGGCCGGCCGAGCAGGTGCGCCGCCAATTCGCCGCTGGCCACGCCGCCAACGGCGACGATCAGGCGCGGCCGGACCAGTGCCAGCTCGGCCAGCAGGTGTGGGGCGCAGGCGGCGACCTCGGCGCGGGTGGGCCTCCGGTTGCCCGGTGGGTTGCAGCGGACCGCATTGCTCAGGAAGCAGTTGTGCAGGAGCGGCGCCGGGTCGGAAGGATCGGTGGCCAGGCTCAGGCCCAGCCGCATCAGCATCGCCTGCAGGCGGCGGCCGGAACGATCTCCGGTGAAAGGCACGCCGGTCCGATCGGCGCCCTTGACCCCCGGCGCCTCCCCAACGATCATGACGGCGGCAGGCACCGGGCCCCAGCCGTGGACGATCCGCCGGCGATTCGCAACCAGTTCCGCGCACCGCTCGCAGCGGCCGGCCAGAGCCAACCTGCCCCCCGCGACTTTGCCCGCATGCATCTTGCTCATTCCCTCGTATCGCCCTATAATTTTGCACAGATTTTCTTCAAAGGTCTGCTCAGGATTGCCAAGGAGTCAGCCATGGCACTGGTTATCTCTGTCCTCGACGTGATTGTGAGCGCCGTCTTCACCATCATGGTGGCGCGTCAGTACCTGGCGCGCCGCAAGCCGTACCAGTTGATCTGGACCATCGCCCTCGCAGTCTGGACAATTGGCGTCCTGGCCGAGACTGTCGCTGCGGCGCAGGGCGCGTGGGCTCCGCTGACCTACCGTCTCTACTACGCGGCCGGTGCGTTGATGGTCGCTGCCTGGCTGGGCGTCGGCTCGCTCTTCTTGGTGGCCTCGCGGCGGGTCGCGATGGCAGCCCTCGTGGCCATCGCAGTGATTTCGGTCGTCGGGGTTGTTGCCATCATGACCAGTCCTATCAACCCTGCCGACCTCGCGAAGACCGATAGCCTGGGCTTTGTGGATTCAAAGCTGGTCAAAGTCTTCCCGCTGATGCCGGTGCGCCTGCTGATCATCATCAGTAACATCTTCGGCACGTTCGCCTTCGTCGGCGGCGCGCTCTTCTCGGTCTATCAGTTTTGGCGCAAGCATATCATGCGCGACCGCATGGTCGGCGTCCTCCTGATCGCGGTCGGCGGATTGATCGTGGCCGGCGCCCACTCGATTGGTGTGTTGGGCGGACCGGCTCTTTTCCGCATCAGTGAGCTTCTGGCGGTGGTCGTCATCTTTGCGGGCTTCCTCCTCAGCAGTGTCTCTACTCATCGCCCGGCCACCAGCCCCGCCATACAGGCGACAACCGGCTAACCACAAGCGAACGCCAGGGGTGGTTGGTGCCTGCGCGCGCTTTGGAACGATGCCCCGACCGGCCGCGAGTGAGCCGCCAACAGCTGTCGTGTGGCCCTGATCCGAGCCTCGCCCGCGCTCCTTTCGAGCCGAGACGATGTGATCTGAGGCTTGACAAGGCCTCAGACGGATGCTATGCTCGCGGCCGGCCAGCGATGGTGGGTGGGAGGAAAGAACGTGGAAGCCTGGGAGTACGGATGCCTGCGCCTCGAGCTACGAAGCCGTCAAGGCGAACACCGTCTCGATGACGAATTGTGCCGGGTCGTCATCCGTGTACGTGACGGTGAGGGCCAGTCGGCGGCCGTCGCCACCGAGGGTCCCCTCGGAATGCAACTGGCCCAACTGCTCCATAGCTGCGTGGTTATGTGTGGCGGCGACGGCTACGAGTGGCATGTCCCCAGTCACCAGCGGCCACTCCACCTCCGCCGTCTTGGCGCCGACGTTGTGGTGGCGACCTATCCCACAATCAGTCGATCCGCGCTCTGGAGCACCGACGATGGGATCTTCCTCGTGGATTTTGCCCTGCTGCTCCAGTCGCTGAGCGCTGCCGCCGAGTGGGTTCTGGGGAGCCTGGGCCCCGAGTATGCCCAGGACGACAGCGTGCGGATCGTGCTCCACCAGTGGGAACGCGCCTGGCAACGATTCTCGCGGCTGGTGACGTTCGGTCGCCTCAGGCTCCTCCATGGATTAGGCCTGGTCGGATCGACGCTGATGCCACAGGAACGGCAGGAGCAATCCGGCCAGCCCGCTGCTCCCTAATATCCTCGGCTGCGCAAGCCACGCCTGCGCGACGGCTTCCAACGCCTGTCTCCGCTCGTCGGAGCAGGCGTTTTTGTCTTGGAGCACACGCGCCAACTCGTGCCAGGGAGCTCCGTAGTGATGCTCAATTCCATCTCGCAGCAGCGACCCACCCACCAGATCGGTGCGCTCCGCGGCGGTGCGCGTAAGCCGCGTGAGCACGGTCTCCTGGATCAAACCGGTTGGCTCAAGAAATTGCGGCCAGAGCCGCACGCCGGCCAGAAACCCGACCAGGAAGCGATCCCCGGCCGACGGAATCCCCGGCCCCAGTCCCGCCAGCCAGTTGGCGGCCCGTTCCGCGGTGGCCAGGTCGCCGCGGGTGAGCGCTGGGACGAGGGCGGATAATCCCCGCCCCACACGCCAGCGCACTAACCGCTCCCGCGGAGCCAGGTCAGGTCGTTTGCTGCTCTCGCCGGTGGCCAGCAGTTCCGGTAACAGACCGGCGAAGGTGGCCTCCGGGGCGCGGGCAAGTACGAAGTCGCTTAGCCACATGAGTCGCCGGTGCAGCGTGATCTCGTCGAGAGGCAACTCGCCCCATTTGAGGGTCGTCGGATAGGGCAACGCGTTGGGAAGTTCAACCGTCAGTGAATCCCCGATCCACAACTGCGACCCAACGCGCCAGACGTACGTCCACCGTTCGAGCCGGCTGCAGGCAGTCGCCCACTCGCCTGGCTCCAGTACCACATCGAAGGGGGTCGCATTGCCCGAGGGGGCTATCAACCGCACCACCTCACCCTCGAATGGATCGCCGATCAGCGTGACCTGCTCGGCGTGAATGTCCCAAATTCGGCCCAGCCAGTCGGGGCTCAGGCGCCGGGCTGCCAATTCACCCCAATCCCTGGCTACCACTTCGATAATTTCAGTCCCAACACCTCTCATCCGGCGACCCCTTCCGCTCGGAGTCGGGCCACATCGTCGCAGGTGTAGCCGAGATCGGTCAGAATCTCTGCGGTGTGCTGGCCAAGCAGGGGGGCCGGCCGGCGGTAGATCACCGGGGTTCCGCCGAGCTTGATGGGGTTGCCTAACGAGCGGACCAGCCCGGCCACGGGGTGATCGAGCTCGACGACCATCCCGCGCGCCAGCACGTGGCCATCGGCCAGAGCCTCCTCGATCGGGTTGATGGGTCCGGAGGGAATCCCGGCCTGATCGAGACGCTCCAACCAGGAGGCTGCCGGTTTATCGCGGAAGCGACGCTCCAGGAGCGGGACGAGATCGGTACGATGCGCCAGGCGATCGGCATTGGTTGCAAAACGCGCGTCGGCGCTTAATTCCGGCACCTCAATGACCTCGAGCAGCCGTCGCCAGAGGCGCTCGGTCCCCACCGCGACGATGATCCATTTGTCGGCCGTGCGGAAGGGCTGGTAGGGCACGATTGAAGGGTGGAGATTGCCGAGTTTCGTGGGCGGCTCGCCGGTGGCAAGGAAGCTCGAAGCGATGTTCGCCAGCCAGGTGACCTGCGAGTCGAGCAGCGCTGTATCCAGACTCTGTCCCTGGCCGGTCCGCTCGCGAGCGTACAGCGCCGCGACGATGCCCAGGGCACAGTACACACCGGTGGTGATATCGGCAATCGGGCTGGGAAAACGCATCGGGCCACCGTCGGGCTCGCCTGTCAACGCCATCGTGCCGCTCATACCCTGAGCGATCAAGTCGTACCCCGGCCGCTCGGCGTACGGCCCGGTGAGGCCGAAGCCGGTCACGCTGGCGTAGATCAGGCGCGAATTGCGCGCCCGCAGACCGGTCTCGTCAATGCCCAGCTTCATCCGCGTCGCCACGCGCGGCACATTGTGGACCAGGACGTCGGATTGCTCCACGAGGCGCCAGAGGACCTCGCGTCCGCGCGGGTGCTGGAGATCAAGCGCGAGGCCTCGCTTGTTGCGGTTCGTACTGAGGAAATAGGCGCTCTCTCCCGCCAGGAAGGGTGGACCCCAGCGGCGCGCCTGGTCGCCTTCGTCCGGGCGCTCAATCTTGATCACATCCGCACCGAGATCACCGAGCAATTGGGTGCAGTAAGGCCCTGCCAGAGCCTGGGTGAGATCGAGAATGCGGATACCGTCGAGTGCGGTCATAGTCACGATGAATTCCTCCTTCGGGCACTTCATTATAGCCATCGTCAGGCGGTTTTGTCTATAACGACGCGGGCAGAAGCCGCTGCTGCTGATAGCCGGCGGCTCCTTGTTTGCTGATCATCGCCGTTTGGTTTGCCAGAAGCACGTGCCCCCGCCCGGGAATAGCGTCGCCAGACATCCCTCCGGCCTCGGGCCCAGACCGCCGATTTCACCCCGGCGTTCACCACTCCCCCTATCTGCACGTTTCGAAAATACGAGCGTGTTGCCTGCCGTGCTGTCAAAGAAATCCGGCAAGGAGGATAGGTGTTCGGGCCACAGTCATCGCCTCGAAAAAGCGCTCCCTCCAGCAACTCGCGCCCCAGGCCTCGCCGGGGAAAGAATGCCCCTAAGGCTCCTCATCGCCAGGAGATACTCATTGCCACCAAATGCATGCATGATACCATCCAATCCTCGTACAGCAGGCCCCTCGGCACCACCGGGGGATCGACACATGGAGCCCGATGTGATTGGCGAACATGAATATTATGTAACCAATTACATGAGGTTGATCAAATTTGTTGGCGTGCCAGCGTTTTTTATGCTAAAGTAACAACGCATAGACTTGGGAGATCAAGCGCGGGTTGCGCATTGCGCAGGAGGAAAGAGTTTTATGCCTGAGTTTCAGAAACTGAGTCGTGAAGAGATTGAAGCACTGACCCCCGGCAAAAAGCCGAGCCAGCGGGCCAGGATTCGTGAAGAGTACCAGAACTTCCTTCGCGACATTCACCCGGGTGAAGGTGGTGAAGTGCAGGTCGCCGAGGGGGAAAATCGGACGACTATCCGCAACCGGCTGAAAGCTGCAGCCAAGGCCCTCGACAAGAAAATCTCCTTCTTGCGAACGCGCGGCGGTGTCCTCCGTTTTCGTGTCGAGGCATAGTTGTCTCCAGGTGGAGGTGACTGTGGTTGACGACCGCCGATCGTAAGAGGTTGGCAGCAAATGTCGGCATTTTGACCTTCAGTGTGCTCGGGTAGCAAGGTCCACCTTTGGACATCCGCCGAGAATTGCGCATTGCGCAGGAGGAAAGAGTTTTATGCCTGAGTTTCAGAAACTGAGTCGTGAAGAGATTGAAGCACTGACCCCCGGCAAAAAGCCGAGCCAGCGGGCCAGGATTCGTGAAGAGTACCAGAACTTCCTTCGCGACATTCACCCGGGTGAAGGCGGCGAAGTGCAGGTCGCCGAGGGGGAAAATCGGACGACTATCCGCAACCGGCTGAAAGCTGCAGCCAAGGCCCTCGACAAGAAAATCTCCTTCTTGCGAACGCGCGGCGATATCCTCCGTTTTCGTGTCGAGGCGTAGTCATCCTCGGGAGAAATCCCCAACAGCGAGCGACCACCCATTTTCCTGGATGGTCGCTCGCTGTTGGGGACGAACGAGCCTCGCCGTCCGGCCGGAGCATCAACTGGCGCGAGAGCATCCTTGTCCCGCGTTCCTCTCCAGTCGCACCTGTCGAACACATTCTTCCGGCACCGTCGCCGTTCTCGGATCTGTTGACAGACACTCGCTCCCCATCTACCCTACTCGACAACCGCGGCCGATTTCCGCCGACTCACAGGAGAAGGGGTGATGCAGATCGTTCTCCTCGAACCGTACAGTACGGGTTCCCACGCTGCCTGGGCGGCGGGCTACGCGGCTCACAGCCGCCACGAGGTCGTCCGGCTTGAGTTACCGGGCCGCTTCTGGAAATGGCGCATGCACGGCGGTGCGGTCACGCTGGCCCGCGAGTTTCGCCAACACGATCTGCAGCCGGCGCTCCTCCTCGCCACCGACATGCTCGACCTGACGACCTTTCTCGCCCTGGCGCGGCCCGAGACGGCCACGATTCCAGCCGCGCTTTACTTTCACGAGAACCAGCTGACCTTTCCGCCGCCGCCGGGTACCAGGCGCGATCTGCACTACGGCTTCATCAACTACGCCTCGGCCCTGGCAGCGGCGGCGCTCTTCTTCAACTCGCGCTTTCACCGTGAGGAATTCTTCGACGAACTGCCTCGCTTACTCAAACACTTCCCCGATTATAACGAACTCGATACCATCGGGCGGCTTCGTGCGCGGGCGCACGTGCTCGAGCCGGGAGTAGCGCTGGACCGCTTCGACGCCCACCGGCCGGCCACGCCACGGAAAGGCCCGTTGACGATTCTTTGGAACCACCGGTGGGAGTACGACAAGAACCCGGCCGAGTTCTTCGCCGCGCTGCAGCGGCTGGCCGAGGAGAACCGGCCCTTCGAGGTCATCATCGCGGGCGAGTCGTTCCGGCAAAAGCCGGAGGAGTTCCTGACGGCGCGGG
Organism: Ardenticatenaceae bacterium; assembly: GCA_027493995.1. Lineage (GTDB taxonomy): Bacteria > Chloroflexota > Anaerolineae > Ardenticatenales > Ardenticatenaceae > DOUV01. The sequence continues at coordinate 2,026,654 of JAOSJS010000001.1, forward strand.
CATGGTTGGGGTCGCAGGTGCGCCACTTCGGCTACGCCGAGGACTTCGCTACCTATGCCCGCCTGCTCTGGGAGGCTGATCTCCAGGTGAGTACGGCTCGCCACGAGTTCTTCGGCCTCGCCACGATCGAGGCCATCTACTGCGACTGCTTCCCCATCCTGCCTGACCGCCTGGTCTACCCCGAGTACATCCCCACCGAGACCCGCGATCTCGTACTCTACCGCGGTTTCGAAGCGCTCGTAGACCGTCTCCGCTGGGCCATTCAGAACCCTGATGCCGTCCGCGCCTTCACGCTCCGGCCGGCTGTGGCCCGCTTTGCCTGGGAGCAGATGGCACCGCACTACGACGAGGTTTTGTCCGCGTTGGTTCGCGCGACGCAGTAGCAGGCCAATTCAATTCGCGCCCAATCGGATCCGGCTCAACCTGCATTCAACCCTTTGTATCGCTCTTCCGCTGAGCCGAATTGGGATTATCGACTGAGCAACGAGCCGCGCGCGGCGAGCACTGCCGGACGCGCGGCTTCTGGGAACCGCAGGAACAATCCGCAACCAACCACCTCCTGAAGGCGGCTAGCGAAATGGTACCGTCAGGTCGGAGCGCTGCCACAGGACGTCCCCCTCGCGGCCCTCGCGGGTCACGGCGCGGAGCGTAAGTGTGCTCGGCCCCTCCAGTGAGAGGGGCACAAAGGGGAAGGCGAACCTGCCCTGCTGATCGGCGGTGGTCCGGTCAACGAAGATATCATTCCGGTAGAGTTCCACCTCCTGGCTGGGCGCGACCTGCCCCACCACACGTACGATATTGCCGCTCCCCACCGGCTCAACGGTCACCGCGACGCCGGGCGCGAATGTTCGCTCGGTCGATTGGCCTCCCCGCCCGGCGAGCAGCAGGACCAGCGTCGTTACCACGGCCACGACGAGAAAAATAAAAATAAACGCACCTATCGTGAGGAGTTGCTCCTGGCGCCCGCCTGCCTGCCGGGAAGTCCGCGGGCGGCGGGAAGGCCTCGACCGACCCGCCGGGCGGCGCCGCAGGGGTGGCGGGGATGGCTCCGGCGCTGGTGCCGCCTGAGCCGGTTCCGCGGCGGGCGTCGTTCCCATCCCCGTACCAGTTGGAGGTGTCGGGGTCGCCTGGGTGCCGCCTGTGGCCGCGGGGGGCTCCGCTGACGTTGCTGGCGATGACGCTGGTGATGATGATGGCGGTGGTGGTGAGGAGACCGGCACAGGCGGCTCGGCGGTCGTCGGCATCGCGGCCGCGGCCAGGGCCGCGGTCACCCCCGCGCCGGATTCCACCTGCTGCAACAGCGCCGCGATTCGATCGCCCTTGATGAGTGTCACCCCGACGCGGCGCGCATAGTCCTGGGCGCGCTCGTCAAAGCGGCCCGTGGTGATGACAACGAGACGCCTGGCGGGCTCGACGGCTACCCGGCCGACAACCTGCTCCACCTGGCGCCGCTCGACCAGCTCATCGTGCCAGAAATCGAGTGCCACGTAAATGCTGTCCGTGCCAAGCTCGGTCTCCCGCTCGGCGTAGAAATTCGCAATCCCCTCCTCACTCTCGATGCGGCGAAGACAACCGTATCCCAGTTTGACAAGCAGATGGACGATCTGCTGCTCGAACGTTGCCGCGTCCACGGGAATCTGTGGGGACATGCTGGTGACCACTTCCTTGCCGGGCAGCGCCTGGCAGCCGGCCTCAACGAGCAATGCACGTGTTTGAGCGAAGCACGAACCCTCTTCCATTCGGGCAACAGCCGTCGCGGAGCCTACAGGCTCACCGATTCCTGGCGCTCTTCCCCCGCCCGTCTGCGGCCGGCCAGCGTCTCGTTGTAGAGCCAGCGGTATACCTCAAGTAGTCGCTCAAGCACGCCGCCTGGGCTTTCTTCGGGTAGATTCGGTACTTGTAGGTCTTTCGCATGCGTGGCGCTCCCTCATTCGGCTCAATTCTAGCCTGGGGGCGCAACAGGCGCAATGCTCTGGCCTCGTGCTCCGCATGGCGCTCGATTCTGCCCGGGGGGGCGGTCCCCGGCGTCCTCTCTGGGGCTGGAAGAATTTTGTTGGTGCCGTTCGTTGGGGTCGCAGGAGGGGCGCATGGCATGCGCCCCTCCCACCGGCCGACTATACCGCCTTCCCGGCCGTCAGGCCGGGCTCGATCCGCGGGCGGCCGCCGTCCGCCCCTCCACCGCGAATTCGCCAACAAGATCCCGGAAAGGGAGGCGTCACGAACGCAGGACACGACTCCTGAGCCGGGACAGCCAGCCACGCTGGCGCTGCTCGAGCAAAATCGCACGCAGGTACGCACCGTCCACCAGGCGAATCCCTTTCCCTGCCACAAATTCTTCCGCCGATGCCGGGAAGCGCCCCGTCGTGAAGAGGAAGCCGAAGGCCGCCTGCCGGTGCACCATGGTTCCATAGAAGTCGCGCACCATCGCGATGGGCACGCTCCCGCGATAGAGCTTGCATTGGGCGATGCCAAAGTCTCCATCACGCCAGAGTTCGATATCGACCCCACCATCCCCCGTGCCAGGGCCCAACTGCGCCTCGTAGCCCCACGCCCGGCAGACATCAGCACAGAGCGCCTCGAATTCCCGCGGCGAGAGCCCAGGCGTGCCGCTGGGTGCCAACGGCGACCGCTTGAACGCGCGATGCCGGCGAAACCGCCTCGCGGACCGGGCTGCGGATTTCCGGCTCAGATCGAGCAGGAGTCGTCGCAACAACCGCAGCGGCGGCCGTAGCAGCCAGAGCGCAGTTCCGACCAGGAACGCCGCGGCGGTCGCATTGAGCGTGCTCGTGTCGGACCAACCTGCCACAAACCACCCAAACGCGGCGACGAACAGCGCCAGCCCCAATCCAACTTCTACAGCATGTTTGATCCCTGGCATCCGCCAGGCAGAACGACAGCGACGACGCGCCACTCCCGCTTCCTCCTCCACAATTACAGGCCATCGACGGAACCGGCTCAGATAGGTTGATCTGTATTGACTCAAGAATCCAGGGGAAGGGGGTGCGCCCGCCAGGGCCGGGCGCACCCCCACTCTCCGGGAAGTTACGTTGATCTCACAGAAGGAACGAGCAAGCGGAAGGGAACGGTGCCAGGGCGGCCTCCGGTCGCTCCGCCGATCGCTCCGAGCGGGTTCGGATCACCCCTCGTCTCGCGCGACTTGTGGCCGGATTGTAAAACAAGCGGGCTATTTTCCACCAATTGACCCTGAGCCCTATGTTAACATCGTCGCCTCGTTCGGCGGCAACACCGGGCGCGGCGCGCGCGTGGAACGGCGCCAACCCGGCAATTCGCCCTCGCTGTGCTTGACGGTCAGGGAGGAGAACCTACAATCTCCACGATCACCTGACAAGCCGTACGAGGAGTCGCCATGGCCCAAAACGACCATTCGACCCTGAGACTCGGCTGCACCTACTGGCCGCGCCGCAGAGGTCCCTGGTTCTGGAACGAGCATTTCGATCGAGGCGAGATTCGTGGAGAGCTCGACCACCTCGCCGACCTCGGCTGTGAGTTGGTTCGCGTGCTCCTGCCGTGGGCACTCTTTCAACCCCAGCCGGCACTCATCGCCCGCACGGCTTTCGACCAGTTCGGCCAGCTGCTCGACACCGGCGAGGCCGCCAGGGTGAGCCTCGTGCCGGTCCTCTTTGTCGGAGCGTTGGGTGGAATTCGCTTCCTCCCCCGCTGGCTGCTGCGCGTGGCGGCGAGTCGCGGCCAGGCCCTCGCGGAGCGCGAGCCGCGCCCGCGCACCATCAGTGAGGGCTGGCTCTACGCCGGCGCGATCCAAAACTTCTACGAGCAACGCGATCTGGTCAATGCCCAACGCTTCCTTATCCGCGAGCTGGTCGGCTACTTCGGTCCCCACCCCGCCCTGGCCGGGTGGGACCTGGGTGGCGGCGATCTGATCACCCACATCCCGCCGCGCGCCCCCGAGGCGGCCCTGGGTTGGCTCGAGCAGCTCACCACCGCCGCCCAGGAGGCCGATCCGCAGCATCCCTGCTGGTACGGTGGGGACTCCGGGCTCCTGCTCGCGCCCACGGCACCCCGCGTGCACGAGATAAGCCAGATCATCGACCGCCTGGCCCTGAGCGTCGTCCCCTTCATCAGCCAGACCGCCCGGGGCCCAGCCGATCACGAGTTTATCCTGTACACGTTGCAGCTCACCGGCACGCTGGCCGAAACGGGCGGCCGCCCCCTCGGCTGTCTGGGCACCGGGGTGCCGGCGGCCGCGCCCGGGCTGGTGGAAGAGGTGATCGAGGTCAAGAGCGACGACCCTAAAGCACCGCCGCGCCGATTCCACCTGCCGAGCGAGAAGGTTCAAGCCGACTTCATGTACGAGCTGATCCCCGCCGCGCAGACCGCCGGGGTGCCCTTCCTCTTCAACATGACCTATGCGAATGCCCCCGTGGACCTCTGGGGGGTCCCACCCTTGGACGAAGCCGTGCCATTACGGCGCCTCGGCCTGGTCCGCGCCGATGGCCGCGAGAAGCCCGCGGCCGCGGCCTGGCGCGACCTCGCCGGCCGGCTGGCGCACGACGAACTGGGTGCCTTCGGCCGCGACGCCCGCACCCTCGATATCGACACAGACGAATTCTACGCGGCCCCCGCCGCCACCTTCCAGCGCTGGTACCGCCGCATGCGGGAGGGTGAAATCTGAGGGGGTTGCAGGGTAGAAGGTTGGGAGAGACGCCCGACCGCGCGGGGTCCCCGCGGCCCTGAGGGGCACCGCCCGGCTTGAGCCCTCAGGGGGCTGCCCAGATGTCCACGTGGACGCGACGGGGTGCCTCACAGGGCACCGCTCGGCTGGGCGCTCGCCGGGGACGGCGGGGCGTCTGGACAGGATGCGATCCGCAGCGTCCAACCATCCAACCCGGAGAAAAGTTCGCGACCACAATTCTACCGGATGAGAACGACCGTTACCGGCCACCTGGATCACGATACGGCCCCACTGTTGCCGGCATGACGCGCCATCTTCCACGTCTCGACAATCTTCGGTGCCGAGAGGTCTCACGTGTCCTCCGCCTGCGCGGCCGGCTCACAGACGCACCGCCACGCTGTCTGACAAATCTTGCCACGTATGGTATCATTCTTGTTCGGCCTAAGAAAGAACGAACGGCGAACACACCAAGGAAGCGGGAGTATGTCGTCTGGAAAGATTGTCATTCGTGGTGCGCGTGAGCATAATCTGAAAAATATTGACCTCGAGATTCCGCGTGACAACCTGATCGTCATCACCGGTCTGTCCGGCTCAGGAAAGTCGAGCCTGGCGTTTGATACCCTCTACGCCGAGGGCCAGCGCCGCTACGTCGAGTCGCTCTCCGCCTACGCCCGCCAGTTCCTGGGGCTGATGGAGAAGCCCGACGTCGACCAGATCGAGGGGCTCTCGCCGGCCATCTCGATCGACCAGAAGGGCGCCAGCCACAACCCGCGCTCGACCGTCGGCACCGTCACGGAGATCTACGACTATCTGCGCCTGCTCTTCGCCCGCGCCGGCACGCCGCACTGCCCAAACTGCGGCCGGGTCATCTCATCACAGACGGTGGAGCAGATCGTGGACGCCGTCCAGACCCTGCCGGAGGGGACCCGGATCCAAATCTTGGCGCCTTTGGTGCGCGATCGCAAGGGCCACCACCAGCGGATCTTCGAAGACATTCGCAAGGCCGGCTTCGTGCGCGTGCGCGTCAACGGGGAGATCCGCGACGTCAACGAGGAGATCGAGCTCGACCGCTATAAGCAGCACAGCATCGAGGCGGTGGTGGACCGGCTGGTAGTGCGCCGGCCCGATCCAGATCATCCCGAGGAGTCCGATCAGAGCCGCCTGGCCGACTCCATCGAGACGGCCCTCGATCTGGGCGACGGCCTGGTTATCGTCAACGTGGCTGACCGCGAGAACCCGCGCGACCTGCTTTTCAGCCAGAACTTCGCCTGCGTCGTCTGCGGTATCTCACTGGGCGAGATCGAGCCACGCAGCTTCTCGTTCAACACGCCCTACGGCGCCTGCCCCGACTGTCAGGGCCTGGGCACCCGCCAGGAGATCGACCCGAACCTGGTGATCCCCAACAAGGATCTCGCCTTGAGTGAGGGCGCCATCGCCCCGTGGAGCCGCTCCAGCACCACCGAGACCTTCTACGCTCAGATGCTAGAGGCGCTGGCCGAGCACTACGGCTTCGACCTGGATACCCCCTGGAAGGATCTCGCCGACGAGGCCCGCCGGGTCGTCCTCTACGGCAGCCGCGGCGAGCGCATCCGGGTCAAGTATCTCAACAAACAGGGCCAGCCGCGCGAGTACGAGACCGAGTTCGAGGGGGTCATTCCGAATCTCGAGCGGCGCCATCGTGAGACCACCAGCGACTACATGCGCTCCGAGATCGAACGCTTCATGTCCGAGCGCCCCTGCCCGACCTGCGGCGGCACTCGCTTGAAGCCGGAGGCGCGCAGCGTGCTGGTGGCCGGCCTGGGCATCAGTGAGGTCTCGAAGTTCAGCGTCGAGGAGGCGCTGCGGTGGGTCGAGGGCCTGCGTGACCCGATGCGGCTCGCCCAGGTCAACCGTGACAACGGCCACGGCCCCGACGACGTACAGCCCGCGCTGCTGACGCCGCAGCAACAGCAGATCGCCGAGCAGATTCTGAAGGAGGTTCACGACCGCCTGGGCTTCATGGCCGACGTCGGCCTGGGCTACCTGACCCTCGACCGCACCGCCAACACCCTCTCGGGGGGTGAAGCCCAACGCATCCGCCTGGCCACCCAGATCGGCTCGCAGCTCGTCGGCGTCCTCTACATCCTGGACGAGCCCAGCATCGGGCTCCACCAGCGCGACAACGACCGCCTGATCCGCACGCTGGAACGAATGCGCGATCTCGGCAACACCCTCATCGTCGTCGAGCACGACGAGGACACGATGCGGTCGGCCGACTGGATTGTGGACATGGGGCCGGGCGCCGGCGAGCACGGCGGCCGCATCATCGCCAGCGGGCCGCTGGAGACGATCTTGTCCACCCCCGAGTCCATCACCGGCCGGTACCTCGCCGGCCAGGAATTCATTCCGGTGCCGGCCAGGCGGCGCGAGGGCAACGGCAAGAAGCTCACGATCAGCGGCGCTCGCGAGAACAACCTCAAGAACATCAGCGTCGAGTTGCCACTGGGCAAGTTCATCTGCATCACCGGCGTCAGCGGTTCGGGCAAGTCGACCCTGGTGGTCGACGTGCTCTACCGGCGGCTGGCGCAGGTGCTGCACCGGGCCAAGGCCCATCCGGGTGCCCACGACCACATCTACGGCGTCGAGAACTTGAACAAGGTCATCAACATCGACCAGAGCCCGATCGGCCGCACGCCGCGCTCGAACCCGGCCACCTACACCAATCTCTTCACCCAGATCCGGGACCTCTACGCCGGCCTGCCCGAGGCACGGCTGCGCGGCTACAAGCCGGGACGCTTCTCCTTCAACGTGAAGGGTGGTCGCTGTGAGGCCTGCCAGGGCGACGGCGAGATCAAAATCGAGATGAACTTCTTGCCCGACATCTATGTGAAGTGCGAGGTCTGCAAGGGCAAGCGCTACAACCGCGAGACCTTGCAGGTCCTCTACAAGAACAAGAGCATCGCCGACGCCCTCGACATGACGGTGGACGAGGCGCTGGAGTTCTTCGAGAACATCCCGAAGATCCGGCGCAAGCTCAAGACCCTCAGCGACGTCGGTCTGGGCTACATCCGTCTGGGCCAGCCCGCGCCGACGCTCTCCGGCGGCGAGGCCCAGCGGGTCAAGCTCGCCAAGGAGCTCAGCCGCGTCGCCACCGGCGACACGATCTACATCCTCGATGAGCCGACCACCGGCCTGCACGCCGCCGACATCGCCAAGCTCATCAAGGTACTCAACCGGCTGGTGCGCAAGGGCAACACCGTCGTGGTGATCGAGCACAACCTCGACATGATCAAAGTTGCCGACCACGTGATCGACATGGGACCCGAGGGTGGCGATGGCGGCGGCTGGATCATCGCCGAAGGCACGCCCGAGCAAGTGGCACGCACCAGGGCAAGCTTCACCGGCCAGTACCTGCGCGAGATCCTCGATCGCGACCCGCGCGTCGAGGAAGAGGTCGAGGAGGAAGAGGAGCCGGTCGAGGAGGAAGAGCTCGACGAGGGCGAGCTGGCTCCGGACGAGCTTGAGGCGCTCGAGGCGGGCTGACGGCGGGGGCCCGGCCGGCAACACTGTCAGGACATTGTCGGGGCGGGTTTTGCCTGTCACCACGATAGGCGAATCGCCCCGGCCGGAATAGGTCTTCGACCGAAGACACCCTCCAAAACCCGCCCCGACATCGTGGTATCGGCGCGGGATGTGTCGTTGGCATCACGCCGGGGGCTCACCGCCGCGCAGCCGGCTGAGTTCCGCTTCCAGTGCCGCCACGCGCGCCGCGAACTCCTCCGCGCGCTGGCGCTCGGCTTCGGCCCGCCGGAGGGCGGCCTCATCGGGCAAAAGCACCAACTCGCCGTCGGGCGCGTAGAAGCGCAGCCAGGTGTGCTCCTCACCCAGGAACGTGCCCTGCCAGGGGCCGAGCCAGAGACCCAGCTCCTCGCTCCAGAGCCAGCCACGCTCGTCGGGCGCGATCGACTCGTAGACGCCACTCGCCGCCATGCGCCAGCCGAGCAGGCGTTCCACCTCCGGTGCACAGCAGAAGTACTCCGGCGTGCGGAAGGTTTGCTCGTAGAGCCTCTTCTTCGGCCCCAAATCCTCCCGCTCCGTGCTGGGCGAGAGCAGCTCGACGATCACATCGGGATAGCGTCCATCCTCATCCCAGACGATCCAGGAGAGCCGCTTCTTCGCGCCATCAACGTTCTTGACGATGAAGACGTCCGGCCCTTTGTAATCCTGGTCCCGCACCTGGCGCGTGCTATAGTAGAGAAACATGTTGGCGCCGACGAAGTAATCATCGCGGCGGCCGCCGCGTGCCGCGACGTAGCCGGCCACCAACAGGGCTGCATTGCCGAAGTGCCAGGGCGATTCCATCGGTTCTCCATCGTCGTAGGGCAGGTCGGTTGGCGGCAGTTCGATCTCGGGCCAGGGTTTCTCGTCAATTGTCAGTTCGGTGATCTCGGGAGGTGCGGTCGACATACGTCCCCCTTCTCAGCACGTGGGAGCGGAGGGGTTGCGCACGCGGCTCTACTGCGTGCACAACCCCCGTACCCCCGGACGATTGAATTGTAAGAGAATTCCTCATCGCTGACAACCTTTCACGCCATGACAACCTCACGCCCCTCCCGCGCCGAGGCGTAGCAGGCGTCGATGATGCGCGCGCGGTGCAGCCCGTCGCGGCCCGCGTGCGCCTCCCAGTCCCCGCTCCTGACCGCGGCGATGAAGTCGCGAACGACTGCCAGGTGCCCCTCACCTTGCGGGACGTCCGGCCGCAGTTCAGTTGGGACGCCCGCGACATCCGTATAGATCCGCAGGGTATCCTGCCAACTGTACTCGACCACCTTGATCTCGGCACCCCCTTCGGTGCCATACAGCATCACGCCAAAGTCGTCGCCCGCGCTCCCGTGGACGGCCCAACTCGCCTCGAGCACCAGCGTGGCACCGTCGGCAAGGCGCAGGAAGGCCGTCGCCAGGTCCTCCACCTCGTACCCTGAACCGGTCCGCATCTTGTTGTCCACCCTGAAACCGCGCCCGCGTGGCCCGAGCTCCGCGTGGGTCGCCGCGCTCACCGTCGCAACCCGCGGCTCGTCGAGCAGGTAGAGCGCCAGATCAAGAACGTGGACGCCCAGGTCGATCAACGGTCCCCCGCCGGCCATCTCCTTGTTAGTGAACCAGCTCCCCAACCCCGGGATCCCGCGCCGCCGCATCCAACTCGCCTTCAAATGGTAGACCCTCCCCAGGTGACCCCCGTCGAGGTAGCGTTTGAGCACCTGGACGTCCCCGCGGGCGCGATGGTTGAACGCGACCTTCAAGACCCGCTGCGCTTCGACCGCCGCCCGCACCATGGCTTCGGCCTCCGGCCCAGAGCGGGCGAGGGGCTTCTCGCAGAGCACGTGCTTGCCGCTTTCCAGCGCCGCGATGGCGACCGGCGCATGGAGATAGTTTGGCACGCACACACTGATCGCGTCGATGTCGTCGTGCGCGATCAACTCCTGGTACTCGCGGTAGAGATACGGGATGCGGTACGTCTCTCCCAGCCGGGCCCGCTGGTCATCTTCAAGACCGGCCAGGCCGATCACCTCCACGTCCGGCTGTTGGGCGTACGCTTTCAGATGGGTTTGCCCGGCCCAGCCCAGGCCAATGATACCAACCCGTAGCGGTCGTGTGGTTTCTAGTTCTAACGACACAGTCTGACTCCTCGGTCTGTTGCCTCTTTCGTATCAACAAGCGTCACCCCTTTTTCGAGGACGCCCTTGCATTGCGGCCGTAGCCTCTCTATATTATAGCCAGCCCTGGCCCGATTGTTCATCGCTCTATTCTCCGGAGGAGTCCCAGAATTTCCATCATCCCACCCGCTCCACCCGCTCCCGCCGGATCGCCAGATCCGGCGCCCATAGCCCGGATCTCCCCAGCCAGCCCCGGCTCCCTGCAGCCACCTCACTCCACCCGCTCCCGCCGGATCGCCAGATCCGGCGCCCAGCGCCCGGATCTCGCCAGCCAGCCCCGGCTCCCTGCAGCCACCGCACCCCACCCGCTCCCGCCGGATCGCCAGATCCGGCGCCCAGCGCCCGGATCTCCCCAGCCAGCCAGCCCCGGCTCTCTGCAGCCACCTCACCCCACCCGCTCCCGCCGGATCGCCAGATCCGGCGGCCATAGCCCGGATCTCACCATCTGGCCAGCCCCGGCTCTCTGCAGCCACCTCACCCCACCCGCTCCCGCCGGATCGCCAGATCCGGCGGCCACAGCCCGGATCTCCCCAGCCAGCCCCGGGCTCCCGGCAGCAATTCGAGCGCTTTCGACCCCGGCCCGCCCATCCACAGCGAACGCCGAAAGGAGGCCACCCATGCCCCCGCAGTACGAAGACTTCTTCCTCGTCGTGAACGGCACCGCCGGCGCCTACACGCTCGAGGCGCGCGGGCCCGGGGAAATTCAGGTCCTCTCCGGTCCCATTCCAATACCAGGAGACGGACGACCTCCGCGTGGCGCTGCGCCGCATCAGAAAAGGTCTGGCTCCGTCGCGGGAGCGAATACAGGCCGTCGGCCGCGTGCTGTTCGACGCGCTCTTCCCGCGCCGGGTCTTCCGCGCCTTCGAGCGAGCCCGCTCCGCGGTCCCTGAGAGCGTGAATCTCAGACTCAAGCTGATCGTGCGTCCCCCAGAGCTGGGTCACCCGCCCTGGGCGCTCCTGTACGACCCGGACGACGAGCGCCTCCTGGCGGCTCGGCTCACCTATCCACTCGTGCGCTTTATCGAGAGCGGGACGCCCGTGGCCTCACGCCTGGCACCGCGTCCACTGCGCGTACTCTACGTCCCGGCCAACCCCGCCAGCACCACGCAACTCGACCTCGCCACCAGCGAACAGGCGATCCGCGAGGCGCTCGGCGACCAGGTCGAGATCTGCGCTATCAGGCACACCACGCCGGCCGCCCTGCGCCAGGTCCCGCGTGAGCGGCCGGGCTTCCACATCCTGCACGACGGCGGGCACGCCGCGTTTGACGCCCGCGAGGATGCTGGGACAATCTACCTGAACCCGGCAACAGGTTCGATCTCCCCGCTCGACGGAGAGCTTCTAGCGACCTATCTGGATGGGACACCGGTGCGGTTGGTGGTCCTGGCAGCCTGCGAGACGGCGGTGGACTCACAGCAGAAGCGGTTTACCGGCGTCGCCCAACAACTGATGCGCGCCAGCGCCCTCCCCGCCGTGGTCGCAATGCAGTACGAGACCGCCGACGCCCCGGCCATTGCCTTCAACCGCGGCTTCTACGCGCCGCTGGTCGATGGCTATCCCGTGGATGCTGCCGTCGTGGAAGCGCGGAAGGCGATCCTGGAGAGTGTTGGGGGCGAAGCCTCCGCGGCGTTCGCGGCGCCCGACTGGTCCACGCCGGCGCTGTTCATGCGATCGAAAGATGGCAACATCCTCGAACCGGAAGTGGACCCCGAGGCAGACGCGGGCGCCAACAAACAAACAGTGGTCCCGCGAATCGACACCGGCGCCGGCGCCTCGGTCAGCAGCCCGGTGAACACCGGCGGTGGTGACTTCGTGGGCCGTGACAAGATCGTGGAGAATGTCCAGGCGGGTGGTATCCGCGCCGGCCGTACCGAGGCCGACAACGTCGTGAGCGGCGTGCAGATTCAGGGCAGCAACCTGCGGGGCGGCTGGCAAAAAGTAACCAGGGCATAATGGCAATCGGCGGGCGGTCGGCCACCCGTTGGTGCGGGGGCAGGCGCACACGGCACCTTTCGCGTGGGTACCCTTTTCATGCGAGGACGCGGGCGCACGGCCGTGCGCCCCTACAGCGCACCTTTTCTGCCAGGGAGAACCATGAGATGACCTACGATCCTGACCATCATCAGCGCCGCTCCATTCGTTTGAAGGATTTTGATTATACCCAGCCCGGAGCCTATTTTCTAACGTTTGCCGCCTGGAACCGGGAATTGCTGTTTGGCGAAGTCGTTGATGGGGAGATGGTCTTGTCCGACTCGGGCCAGATTGCGCAGGCCGAATGGCTGGCCACGCCCACGATTCGGCGCGAAATTGAACTGGATGCCCTCGTGGTGATGCCCAACCACCTGCACGGGATCATCTGGATTACCGTTGACCCGCTTGTAGGGGCGCCCGGCCGTGCGCCCCGCCTCCCCGATGCGTCCCAACCTGACCGCGTGCCCCTCCACAGACCGCCGAAATCGCTGGGATCGTTCGTTGCCGGATACAAATCGGCCGTCACCACACGGATCAACCAACGGCGTGCCACGCCTGGCTGCCCGGTGTGGCAACGCAACTATTGGGAGCACATCATCCGCACCGAGCGCGCCCTCCAGGCCATCCGCCAGTACATCGCCAATAACCCCACACGGTGGTCACTGGACCGATACAATCCCCACACCACTGGCCCGGATCCGGAGGCAAAAAGACTGTGGGACCTGTTACAAGACCACAAACTGTAGGGGCGCCCGGCGGTGCGCCCTCTCCCGGCCGATCGCGAATAGCGCCTCGACCGTACTAATAAGACGACGAACTGTAGCGGCACACGGCCATGGGAGCACAAACCTCCGGAGGGCCGGGACGTGCAATCAATCCGCGGGACGGGCGCGAGGATCTGGCCGCACCGCAAACTACGCTCCGCGTGCTGCGGGGTGGCGCGTTCCTCAATCTTGAGGGGCTCGTCCGCTGCGCCGTCCGCTACAGGCACCTCCCGAACTTCCGCTACCTCGACCTCGGCTTTCGGGTGGCGCTGGTGCCCCCATACCTCTGACCTCTGAACCCTCTGGGCTCTGATCCTCTGATCTTTGGGGGGAGTCCAGAGGGGGCGGGCCCCCTCTGGACGCGCGCAGCGCGGTCGCGACCAATTTTTGCACTCGCCTACGATCCTGTTGGCGAATTGGTACGAGTGGCAGGGCGCCTGTTGGTAGTGCGCGCTTTTGCCTCTTTCCAAATTCATCCGACCCCCAGCGTGCCCGGAGGGGCACGCCCGGCCCCAGGCCCCCAGCCGCGGTTTCAACCGCCGGGCTCCAAGCCGCTCGCCTTCCGGAAGGCGATTTCGCTAACAGGATCGCCTGTCTTACCTCTGATGCCCATTCCGCGACAAGGGCAGCACCGGGGTGAAGACCAGCGCCCAGCGCCAGGGCTCGCCGGGGGCCGCGCGGCTGGCACGCCAGATGCCCGCCGGGGGGATGCAGTTCCGGTCGAAGCGCGCGAGGTAGGGGTTGAGGTCCAGCGAGGGGGCGAAATGCTCGATCACGATCCCAATCGGGCCGCCGTGGCTCACGAGGGCGATGGTGGCTTCATCGCCGCCCTCCACGCGCGTCTGCCAGAAATCGAGCATCCGCCCGCGAACCTGCCCGGCACGCTCCTCGCGGGTCCACTCGGTCAGCGGGCGCGCCGGTCGAACCGCCAGACCGAGCATTTCACCGATGATCGCAGCGGTCTGGGCAGCGCGGTCCATCGGGGAAGCGTAGATCGCCTGCACGTCCTGCGACTGCAGGAAGGTGGCGCTCAGTCGCGCCTCGCCGCGGCCGCGGCCCACGAGCGGTGGGCCGGGCGGAATATCGTAGCGGATGTCCTTGCGGCTCCAATCGGGCGTAGCGTGGCGAACCAGATAGACAGTTGTCGCACTCATGCTATGTTCTCTCATCACGTGGCGCAAAAAGACGGGCAGCCGCTCGGGCCCGCCCGTCGTGTTCAGCACTGGTTTAGTCTACGGCACTCGCGGGGAGAGGGCAAATCGCGACCCACAGGCCCACGCCACACGGTGAGAGACGGCCATAGTCGCGTCGCCATGGTGGCGAACGGGCAGGGCCCCTTGCACCCCGGCGAACCCACGGGGTCATGCCACCCGGCGGCGCCTTCGCCGGGACGACTTGCCCCAAGACCGGCACCACGCTCGAGGTCGATGAAGTGAGGCAACCAGTTCTCAATGTCGCCGCCGGGTTGGGCTGCTGAGGGTACCTATCTTGCTGGCAGGCAAGCATCGAACCAGGACGGAGGAGAAGATGGGGGGACAGATGCGCAGCCGCCGGTGGTGGCCGGCGGGCACCTTCGTCGGGCGTCTCCTGATCGTTATTGGGATGATTCTGTTGGGCACGGCGTGCGCCGCCCGCGGGACGGCCCCAACCCGTGTTGCGAAAGGAGAAACGGCGATGTCCTTCATGCTTGAGAGTCCAGCGTTCGATGAAGGTGGGCAGATCCCCACCCGCTTCACCTGTGACGGCCAAAATGTCTCGCCGCCGCTGCGTTGGGAGGGCGAACCGGACAACACCCAGAGCTTCGCCCTGATTGTCGACGACCCCGACGCACCGCGCCGCACCTTCACGCACTGGGTGCTCTTCGACGTTCCGGCCTCGCTCTCCGAGTTGGCCGAGGGCACCCAGGCCGGTGATGTCGGTACCGCCGGCACCAATGATTTCGGCAAGGTGGGCTACGGCGGCCCCTGCCCCCCACCCAGTCACGGTCCGCACCGCTACTTCTTCACCCTCTACGCTCTCGACCAACCTGCACTTGGACTGACTCGCGGGGCCGGCCGCGATGCGGTGGAGCGGGCGATCACCGGTCACACGTTGGCGCGCGCTCAGCTGATGGGGCGCCACGAGCGGCAGTGAGCGCGCCTCCCACCGGCACGAAGAAGGTGGCGCGACGAACGGGCGACGCACCTCCCGAGGTGCGTCGCCCATTCGCCCTCTTGACGCCCCTTCTATCTATGCTATACTTCGCGCCTGGTTGAGCAATCGACCGTTGCTATCCGCGCTCGCTGGCATCGCGCCGCACGGCAACACCATTGGCGCCGCGATGAATAGGCCCCGCCTCACATGAACGCTGGCAGCCTCGCTGCCGCTCCGGCCTTCCAGTCGAGCTTTCTCTGAGGATTGTATGGACGGGAGTCCCAACGTGGTTTGCGGCGCGATCGACCGGCCGCACCTGCGCTGTGGCGCTGCTCTGTCTCCTGGCGTGTAGGGCCGCGCGGCCATCCGCGTGAGTGCCCGGTCGCCAGGTCGGCCATCAGCCCCGCATCGCCCGGTGCGGGGTTTTTTTCCTCGCCGTTCGCTTCTCCAGTTCGCGCGTCGCATTCCACGCCACTCGTAACCTTGTTCTCTGTTCGTCTCGCCTGGCAACGGCCGGCGAGTGATGCCGGCTGCGGGTCGTCATGCCCGGAGCGGGCTCAGGCTGCGCCAGAAGCAGATGCAGCACCTCGAAGGAGGAACGTGGTACAGTTGCAGACTTATGCGACCTACCTGCAAAACCGCTACAACCGGCCCCTCGATGGCCCTCTGACCGACTTTCTGACCCGCCGCAACGGTCACCTGTTCCTCGGCGACCGGATTGATCTTAACGTGCTGGCCGAGCGCTACGGCACGCCGCTGGAGGTCGCCTACCTCCCGCAGATCACCGCCCAGGTGCACAGAATGCAGGCCTGGGCCGATTCGGCGTGCCAGGCCAGCCGCTACACCGGCAGCTTCCTCTATGCCTACGCCACCAAGGCCAACTTTGCCGCCGAGGTGGTGCAGACTGCTTTGGAGGCTGGCGCTCACTACGAGACATCCGCCGCGATGGATGTCGAAATTGCCCACCGGCTGTGGCGCGCGGGCGTGCTCCCGGAGGAGCGCCTGATCCTCGCCAATGGCTCCAAGGAAGAGCAGTACCTGCGAGCCATCCGCCGGCTGCGGCTAGCCGGCTGCGAGACGATCATTCCCGTGCTGGATGACCTGGACGAGTTCGAGGCACTCCGCACCTGCCCGGCGCCCTTCACGTTCGGGGTACGCGAGCGCGCGGCCGGCAACCGCGATGGCCGCCACCCCGGCAGCGACCGCTTCGGCCTGACCGCCGAGGAGATCGACCATGTGGCCAGCGCCCTGGATGGCAGCCACCACACGCTAGCCGTCTATCACGCCATGATCGGGAGCCAGGTCGAAGATCGCGCCCACTTCCTGGACACCCTGCGAGCGTCCATCGACAACTACTGCGCACTGCGGCACCGCGTCCCCAGCCTGCGTTCCTTCAATTTTGGTGGGGGCATCCCGACCTCCGGCTACGCCCTGGATTTCGAGTTCGATTACGAGGACTTCCTGGCTTTGCTGATGGGCGAGATCCGCGCCGCGTGCACGCATCACGGCGTACCCGAGCCGGACCTGGTTGGCGAGTTTGGCCGCTACACCGTCGCCAACCACAGCGTCTACCTGTTGGAAGTCGGCAAGGTCAAAGCCGGCCAGGCGATTGAGTCCGACTGGTACCTGGTGAACGGGAGCCTGATGGTGAGTATTCCCGACAGCGTGCTGGTCGAGGACCAGGAGTTCCTCATCCTACCACTCGCGGGCTGGGATCGACCCGCGCGCCCGGTGCGCCTGGCCGGTCGACGCACCTGCGACTCCGACGACATCTACCCGCGCCCCTCGCGGGCGCCGCTGATCCTGCCAGACACCGGCGTCGGCACCGTCCTTGCCGTCTGTGGCATCGGCGCCTACCAGCAGATGATCTCAGGACGCGGTGGCGCTCATCACTGCCTGAGCCCCGAGGCCCGGCGGATCGTGATCGCCGAGCGCAACGGCCACCCAATCTGGAGCGAGGTCCCTCAGCAGCGCTCGGCCGAGATCATGCGCCTCCTCGGATACGAGCCGGCGCCGCTCGGCGCGCCGGCCCGCCGCCAACCGGCCTGGGACCCCATCAGCACTGTCCTCGGCGACCCACCGGGCGCCCTTCGGCGGCGGCGCGAGCGAACCCGCCTCATCCGCGCCGGCTAACGCCCGTGAAGTGTGAAACGCGAGAAGAACCTCCACGTTTCACACTTCACGCCCGAAGGCTTCGATCCTTCCCGGCCCCTCACTCCCTGGCCTCCCGAACCTCGACCCGGCTGCGAGGCGAGAGGGTGACCTCCTGGCGCGGCGTTGCGAAGCTGATACCGGCCGCTCGGAAGGCTTCCACGATGTCGCGCCGCAACTCGGTGACGACGCGCTCCTGGCGCTCGAAGTGTTCAAGGCGGATGTCGTCAACAAAGACCTCCAGGGTGAAATGAAAGCCTCCCGGGCCCAGGTCCTCGAAGACGACGTCCGGGTACTTCCACTCCGGGGTCGTCTCTTTGAGCCCGCTGTAGGCCCAATCCCGAAGCGCGCGCACGGCGTCGTCCAGGCGGCGCTCCTCGCCACGGTCGAGGGCCGTGCAGAGTGCCTCGCAGCCCTGTTCCAACCGCTGCACCTTCTTGTTCCAGAGCCGGATGAACTCGCCAAACTCATCGAGCTGATCCAGGTCGTGCAGACCACTATCCAGGCTGCGAAACCCGTGCCGGTTGAGTAGTGTATCGGTCTGGCGGCGCAGCGCGAGACTCTCCTTGCGCTGGACGAGCAAATCTCCCAGGAGCACGATCTCCCCGCCCGCGCACGCCCGTCGCACCTCCGTGGAGTAGTGCTCGACGAGTTGCCGCAGCGCCTCGACTCTTTGGGGCGTGTCGACTGTTTCTACCAGCGTGAAGCGCATCAGCAGGAGCCACTCGGTGAGTGTCTGCTTGAGCGTTTGAATCAGCTTGCGGGTCTCCTCCAAATATTCTTGCACCTCCTCCCGCTCGCGAGCGTCGAGTCCACCCTGCTCGCGCTCCTCGATTCTGATCGCCAGGTTATCGAGTTGAGCGGCCAGCGCCTCCAGCTCATCATTGACCTGATGCTCGAGCTCCAAACGTTTGTGCTCTTTCACCGCGAGCGCGGCCTCGTCCCAGCGCCCCTGGTCCGCCAGACGAAGCGCCGCCCGATCGATCGTGCCCAGCTTGGTTCTCAGATCGCCAAGAACATTGGGATGGGCGTTCGCGACCTCCCGTAACAGCGCCATCACCGCACGGGGGTCGTTATCGCGAGCGACGGCTACATGGATCGGCGTCATCAAGGCAGGAGTGGGACGGGTAATGTTGATCAGTCGCTCGTTGGCCATCTGGTTGTTGGGCATCAGAATGACCATGTGCTCATCGGCATTGTAGAGCTGGGTCACCCGCAAGCCGATCTTTTGGATCACGTAGACCTTCTCGTCAATGATGACGAGGTCACCATAGCGGAAGGGCGTATCGACGAGAAGGGAGATGCCACTAAAAATATTCGACAGCGAGTCTTGAAGCGCGAAGGCGGCGATAAAGGCGGCCCCGCCGATAGCAACCAAAAGCGTCGCCGGCTCGAACCCAAATTTGCGGGCTACGATCGTCGCGGCGAACCCAAAAATGAGCAGTGGTGCGGCTTGGTTGACGATCGGGAGCAAAATATCGTCGACACTCGTCTCGCTGCGCTCGGCATACTCCTCACCGTAGTAGATCACAACCTGACGGAAGACGAGCCAGACCCAATAGGCGATCACCAGAACTGCGATCGACTCCAGAATCGTCTCCACCTGCCCGAGGGATCCCTCGCGGCCGGCGATGACATCGAGCGCGTCGCGCACGCCGAAGAGCGCCGCCAGTGCCAGGAGCGGATTGCGCGACGCCCGCAGGATGACATCATCCACCTCGGTCTGCGTGCGGCGGGCAAAGCGATGGACGACCTCGAAGAGCAGGAGGTACCCGAGGATTCCGAGGAGCAGCCAGGCGCCAATCGTCAGGAGCGCGGACGTCAGCGGGGTGCCGCCCAGCCAGGCAAGAGCGGGCGGAAGCTTGATTTTGATATCGAAGAGTTCAAACATGGCGTCTCCTTCGCGGGCCAGCCCCGGCTTCCTCCTACCGGCCGTCCCCCAGGATGTGCCCCTCCCGGCAGTGGCACGGGACACCCGGCCTGGTGCCCCCACGTCCTGACGATCGGCCCCGACGACCATCGCTACTAAGAAAGAACGCACCGACCTCCGGTTGTTCTCGCACCTCACTCCCGCACCCGTCCAACTCATCTGCCGCACGCTTCCAGGCGCGCCTTCAGGGCGCCCTCCCTCCGGCGCGTCAACCCAAGATGGCGTATCTCACTTTCTGGAAACGTGGCGCGTACGCGCCACGTTTCCAGAAATGTGAACCCATCATCCATTCCAAGGGGCTCCCTCACGGCGAGACCGGCGGGGCGTGCGCGAGACAGGCGCTCCCAGGGAACCTCTCGGACCCCCGGGAGCAATGCCACGGGCTCGCCCTTGCACCCATCCCGCAATTCTTATCGTCGCCGCCGTCGGCGACCGTTTGGGTTGCTGCTTCGGTTGCGAGTGCGACTCCTCCCACCTCATCCGCAACGAAAACAACCCGGCGCCCGCCATTGGGGACCACATCGCACTCACCCGCCGAGCCGGAGTGGCTGCCGGGGTTCGAGAGCGGGCTCCATCGGGCCACTCCCTATCCTGGAGCCGCTACGTCCGCGGATCATGGACCTGCCGCCAGATCGCAGGCTCCGCTCGCCGGAGGCATACGGGCTGCGACCGGCGGTCAGTGGTCCGCGGTCCCGTCTGGCTTGTGCCGCGTCCCGGGTAAGGTCTGGGAGTTGAGAGGTGTTGTATCGAGGTTCCGGCTATCAAACGTGGACAGCCGGGTTTCAAGGCGAGGCCACGTCATCAGGAGGAACCGGCGTAGCCCAGCAGGTCCCATTCTACAGATCTCACTCTGCCAGTCAACGCCTTCGCTTTCGTACGCCAGCCGGACCGACACATCTGTCAACGACGGGGGCGCTCCGACGGGCAGGCACACAGGAAGCAGGCCCAATGACAACAGAAAGGGTCCAGAGAATCGGTGGAACCAACAATCAGGCTCGCGGTCCGTGAACAGGCGAACGGTGAGCCTGAAAGGGGGGATCCGTCAGGAGAGGGTACGGGCAGCCTTCAGCCGGGAAGCGAGCCCTGCGAACAGTTGCCGGGCGAGATCGTACGGAGGGCCTCCAGAAGCGCCTCAGGGCTCACACCCTTCTCGAGAAAGAGGTCTGCCCCAGCATTTTCGGCCTGAGCGCGCATCTCGCCGTGAATGGTCAGCACGACGATTCGGGCGTCACAGCCCTCCTCGCGCAAGATGCGAATGATCTCCAGCCCGCCAATTCCGGGGAGGGCCAAATCCATCAAGATCAGATCGGGGCAGCCCCCACGGGCCAGTGCCAGGGCCGTCTCACCATCGCCGGCCTCCCCGACAACTTCGAATTCGGGTTCTTGCTGCAAAAGCGTCCGCAGGGCCGTCCGCACTCGCACCAAATCTTCTATCAACAACAGTCGAATGGGTCTCATCGTCTCTCTGCTAGCCTCGTCAATGAGTCTAGCACACCGCATGCTGCGAGGAATCGTCCGAATGTGGCGCCCAGAATTACACAACGGCCGATCCAGCAAATCGGCCGTTGGAGTGAAAACATCTACAACTTTTAGGGGAGTCTGACGCGAATGGTTCGCCTGCCGGCTGCGGCCAATGGCCTGGGAGCTGGCGGCAACTGCTGGTGGCTCAGACGTTGCCTTGCCAGGCTTCCTCAAGCGTAATAAAACCCTCACGAAGGGCGTAGATGGCAGCCTGAGTCCGGCTCGCCAGGCCAATCTTGCTGAGGATGTTGGAGACGTGGGTCTTGGCGGTTGCGGGGCTCACCACCAGGCGATCGCCAATCTCTTTGTTGCTCAGGCCCTGCGCGATCAGGCGCAGCACCTCAATCTCGCGATCGGTCAGCGCATCCGGATCCTCAGGTGCGGGCACCGGGGACGTCGTGAACTCTTGCATAAGCCGTTTCGCCACGCGCGGATCGAGTTGCACCTCGCCGGCGTGGGCCGCTTCGATCGCCCGGACGACGTCATCCGGGTCGGCATCCTTGAGCAGGTAGCCGGTGGCGCCCGCCTTGAGGGCCGCAAATACCTTCTCATCTTCAATGAAGCTCGTGAGGGCGATGATCTCGACCTCAGGTACCCGTTTTTTAATCTCGGCTGTGGCCGCAATGCCATCCATCTCGGGCATGACCAGATCCATCAGCACGACATCGGGATGCAAGCGCTCGGCTTGGACCACCGCCTCGCGCCCGTTGCCGGCCTCGCCCACCACCTCGAGCCCCGGCTCGGTGCCGAAGAAGGTCTGGAGCCCGCGGCGAACCACCACGTGATCATCAACGATGAGGAGACGAATCGCAGACATCGCTCACACCTCTCCCGAGAGACGGGCCGGGCGGCCGGATGAGCCACACCGGGCCCTTTGCGAGGAAGATCAACACGAATCCGAGTGCCCCGACCCGGGGCCATATCCACGGACAGCACTGCATCAATCTGCACCGCGCGCTCGCGCATCGTCGACATACCAGGCCCGGGTGGGGACTCGCCGCCTCGAAGCCGGCACCGTTGTCCGCAACGAACTTCTTGACACAACCAGCGCAGCCTGATAGGTGGTATTATACATGGGCGGAATAGGGGGACAAGCCGCACTGGCAGAGGAGCAGGGCCGCTCAAAAGTCGAGTGGAGGGACGAGCCATCTGCTATCCCGGGTCGCTGGGCCGCGCTGAGCAGCCCTCTCGTCCCCCGATCGAACGCACCTCGAAGCGCAGACAGATGCCTGACTGGCAGACTTCGACATGCTCCACGTCGAAAGGGCGAGCCTGCGGGGCTCGCCCTTCATCGGTGAGAGTTTCGGCGTGGTACCCGACGGCGGAAGGCAGGCATCGTGCACATACATATCCCCGCCCCTGGCGGCTCCGGTGATCCGGCTTCTGCCCGGCCGAGCGACCCGCTGGCGACGAGCGACAAACACTGACGCCGTCGCCGCCGGGGTATCGGTTCTTGACGGCGAGCCGCTCCTTTCAAAGCCGCGGCTCGCCTCCGACAGCCGACGGGACGCGGAGCCCGAGCCGGTCAATCACCAGCCCAAACTGCCGCATCGCGAAGACAGCTTCTGGGCGGACGGTATCTTGCAATCACGACAGCCCAAGAATGAAGGTCGGAATGGTGATGCTCACCATCGCCAGCCATTGGGCCAGCCGAAGGATTTGTACGTTTTCAGGACTGGCCGGTTCATTGCCCGGCCAGCACCCGGCCCCACTTCAAAAAGACGACACTACGAAGCCCCGGGCGTATTACGTCCCCGTCAACCAGCCAGGAGGCCGGAATCCAGCATGCAGACTCCCTCCCCTGTTGGTACGGGGTTCAAACGGACGTCTCGGTCGCAATTTCGTGGCCCAGCCTTTGCTCCGCCTGCGCAACAAACCGGCGCCGGGGACCTGGGACCACCAGGGGCAGCCTGCGCTACACATTCAGCGGAATGGCTGTCTCGTTCTTGACCTCACGGAGCACCAGGTTCGTCTGCACCTTGTCAAGCTGAGGAAGCGCGGTCAACCGGTCCATCAGAAACGCTTCCAGCGCGCGTCGGTTGGGAACGATCACCTTCAGAAGGTAATCGAACTCGCCCGTAACGTGGTGGCATTCCAGAACCTCAGGCATCGCCAGTACCTCGTTCCGGAAGCGTTCATCCTCCTCACGCTGGTGGTGAAGCAGGCTGACATTGATAAAGCAGAGGACGTCGTTGCCGGCCCGCTCACGATCAAGCAAGGCCGCGTATCCTCGAATCAGGCTTTGTTCCTCGAGGCGTCGCACTCGCGCGTGAACTGCCGGTGCCGACAGTTCAATGCGCCGCCCCAATTCTGCAAACGAGACGCGCCCCTCGTGTTGCAGGATTGTTACGATATCACGATCTTTGTTATCAAGTTGGAATCGTGACGATTCTGGCATTTTTTGGCCCTCCTGGTGTTGATGATGGGATTCACGAGAGAAACAACAGGAACACAACACTTCGCCCCCGCCCAGGGCGCGCGACGGTCCTGGGATCTTTATTGGGGGGAAAGCGAACCAACCCGAGTGTGGCGCACAAAAAACGCGCCAGGTCTGAGACTGACGCGGCGCGTACAAACCAGCGCTCACTCAAGAGGCGATAACAGGCGCACACCCACCTCCGAAGAGCGCTATCAACAGGTCCTATTGCAGAACCGATCACTTGCCGCCGCGACGCCCGCAAGTCACCGGTGTGGCCAAACAGCGCCACCAGGCTGTACAACGACGTGGAACGAATCGGACACAAAAACGATTCGCCCAACCGACCACGCGCGTGACCTTGATTTGATTCTACAGCATATACGCTAAGATGCAAAATCTCCGACGAGACACTCTGTTGCGGGGGACTACTGGAAGCAAATCAGGGGTTCTGTAACAGGCGCTCTGCATCGGCTTACGGAACAGAACCAGTTCTGAGCACCTCAAGCCCACAGAAAGAGAATAGGCGGCGCCTCTTGACCTCACTGCCTCGCGTTGCAAACACACCCGATCAACACTTCGAGACTCGCTGCGAGAAGAACTCTCCTCCCCGCGCCTCGCAACAGACGGTTTTTCGATGCTATCTTCTTTAGACGGCGCCCTGGCCGAAAAGAAACGCTCCGACGAGATCTTTCGCTCGAGGCGCCATCCACCCCGGCACCCGAGTCACCGTGATCGGCCGGCCCACAGGGAGCCCCACCGCGCGCATCATGCCTACAGCCAGCCGGGGGTTGCCAGCGCGAGAATGTCGGCCAGGATTGCTGACGCGGTGACCTCGGCCCCGGCTCCCGCACCCTGAATGACAAGCGGGGTCCGTGAGTAGCGGTCCGTATGAAACGCCACGAGGTTGTCCGGCCCTCGGAGCGCGCCAAGAGCGCTCCTCATCGGCTCAGCACTCAGCCCGACGCGCAGCCCGTCGGGCGTCACCGCTGCGATGTAGCGCAAAACCGAGCCTTCCGCCGCTGCCTCCGACGCCCGAGCAGCCATCGCCTCGTCCAGTTCGACAAAGCGCTCCAAAAAGAGGGGGACGTCCAGATCCGCGAACGCCGGTGGAAAGAGCGGCTCGACGGCCACGTCGGCCATCTCAAGGGGCAGACCCAGCGTGCGGGCCAGGATCAGCGCTTTGCGGGCCACGTCCGCTCCGCTGAGATCATCGCGCGGATCGGGCTCAGTGTACCCGAGCCGTTTGGCCTCGCGGACCGCGACCGAGAAAGGAACGCCCGCCTGCAGTTCGGTCATGAGGTAGCCTAAGGTGCCGCTGAACGCCCCGCGGATCGCCTGGACCTCGTCGCCGGTCTCCAGCAGCATTCGCAGGATGCGAATCACCGGGAGACCTGCGCCCACGGTCGCCTCATACCCGCAATCCGGGCGACCCTCCTCCGTTCCGGGACGGCGAACTAACTGCTCGAACTCGGCGAGGGTCGCGGTGAGCGGCTTCTTGTTGGCCAGCACGACTCCATAGCCAAAGCGCCGGGCGGCGACCAGGGCCGGCATGATGAGCTCGGTGGTCGCGTCGGTCGTGTCGATCACGATGGCGTCAGCCTGGCCGGCCACATCCACAAGCGCCGCCAAATCACTCTGGTAGTAGCCCCGCTCGTGGGTGGCCAAACTAGCGCCGCGGGCTTTGAGCCGCAGCGCGCTGTCTACCACCGGCTCGTCGAGCCCGCGCTCGTCCACCAGAGCGCCCTCGCGATCCGCCAGCGCGACGAAGTCCAGGTACAGCTCGAGAGCCGCCTGCCGCGCACGGGTTCCCAGGACCATCGCTACGAGGGCGCGGCCGACCTGACCGGTACCAAAGAGGATGAGAGGAATGCGTCGTGCCATGGTGTCGAATTGAACCCATCCGTGAAAGATTAGGCCTGCAACGAGAGGGGCTCAGCCTCCCTTGTCCTTGCAGCTGAGATGTCGCGGAAGCAGCGGGCCGGCTTCAATCTGCGATCTGCTCCCTGCTGTTGGCGACCCGGTCGAGCTCGAAGGCGGCGTGAATGGCCTGGATGGCCTCGTGGGCATCGGCGTGATCGACAACCAGCGAGATATTCGCCTCGGAGCTCCCCTGGGCGATGCTCAGTACGTTGATGCTGCGCTCACCGAGCGCACCAAAGAGGCGCGCTGAGATGCCGGGCGTCCCCCGCATCCCCCACCCAACCACGGCGATAATCACCACCTGGGCGTGACGATCAATCCGGTCGATCGCGCCAATCGTGAGTTCGTGGCGGAAGCCGCCTTCCAAGGCCTCAACCACCGCCTGGCTGGCCTCCTCCTCGACCACGAAACAGATACTCTGCTCAGAAGAGCCCTGCGAGATCATCAGGACGCTCACGCCCAAACTGGCGACGGTCTCAAAGACCCGTGCGGCAACTCCCGGCACCCCCATCATGCCCCGGCCCTCAACCGCAATCAAGGCCAGACCGCGAATCGCCGTGACCGCCTTGACGGCGTGCCCGTTGGCCTGAGGCTCTTTGACGATCAAGGTGCCGGCGTGATCCGGGTTGAACGTGTTCAAGATGCGGATGGGGATCCCGCGATCCACCGCCGGCCGGACTGTTTTGGGGTGAAGGACCCGCGCGCCGAAGTACGAGAGCTCGGCCGCCTCGAGGTAGCTGATCTGCCGGAGCGAGCAAGCCTCGGGGACAATGCGAGGGTCGGCCGTCAACACGCCATCGACATCGGTCCAGATCCAGACCTCGTCCGCGTTAAGGGCCGCGCCCAAAATCGCGCCGGTATAGTCCGAGCCCCCCCGTCCAAGCGTGGTGACGATTCCATCGAGTGTGGCACCCAGGAAACCGGTCACGACCGGCAGTGCTCCCGCCTCCAGCATCGGGAGCAGGCCCGCCTGGGCGCGCTCAGCCGTGAGATCGAGCAGCGGGTTGGCGCTCCCGAAATGGCGATCGGTGACGATGAGGCGATCGGCCATGACAGCCACAGAGGAGAGCCCTATCTCGCGCAACAGCGCCGCCAGGATGAGGGCGCTGAAACGCTCACCCAACGACGAGATGAAGTCGAGGGCCCGCGGAGTCAACTCACCCAGTACGGCGATGGCGCTCGTGAGGTTGGAGAAATTTGCCAGGTGGGCGTCAATATCGCCCAGGACAAATTGGTAGGGATTCTGCAGCAACTCGGCCGCAACCGCGTGGTGGCGCTCCCACAGAGCCTGGCGCGCCGCGCGCGGCGGTTCCGTCTCGCCCGTCGCCGCAGCCCTGGCCGCATCAATCAGTTGATCGGTGACACCGCGCATGGCGGACACCACGGTCACAACTTGGTGGCCCTGGTCGTGGCTCTTCTTGAGGATCGCGGCGACCTGCCGCACGGCGTCAGCGTTCCCAACCGACGTTCCCCCAAATTTCATGACCAGACGCATACTCGCTCCACTCTTTTCGCTTCCAATCCCTGGCAGAACACGGGGCATTGATCCTACCAGCCCAGCAATCGCTCCACCGCGTCGAGATTGGCTGCGCTGGATAGAACATTGGGGCTAAACTTGATCGCGTTGTCGGGGTCTTTCAGGCCGTGGCCGGTCAAGACGCAGACGACCTGGCTACCGGCGTCGAGCCAGCCGTGGACCAGGGCTTTGCGCAGCCCGGCGACGCCAGCGGCGCTGGCCGGCTCGCAGAAGAGACCCTCACGGGTCGCTAACAGGTGCCAGGCCTCGACGATCTCGTCGTCGGTAACAGCGTCAATCACGCCCTCACTCTCATCGCGAGCGGTAATCGCCCGCTGCCAACTCGCCGGGCGGCCGATCTTGATCGCCGTCGCGATGGTCTCCGGCTTGAGGACGACCTCGCCGCGCACAATGGGGGCCGCGCCAGCGGCCTCGAATCCAAAGAGGCGCGGCAGACGAGTGGCGTGGCCGGCCTGAAGGTAGCGCTTGAAACCCTCCCAGTACGCCGTGATGTTGCCGGCATTGCCGACCGGCAGCGCCAGGATCTCGGGGGCGTCGCCGAGCACATCGACGACCTCGTAGGCGGCGGTCGTCTGCCCTTCGATCCGGAACGGGTTGATCGAGTTGACCAACGTGACGGCGTGGCGCTCCGTCAATCGCCGAACCAGGCCCAGCGCATCGTCGAAGGTCCCATCGATCGCAACGACTTGCGCGCCGTAGAAGAGCGCCTGGGCGAGTTTGCCCAAGGCGATGTTGCCGGCCGGGACCAGAACAATGGCCTCGAGGCCGGCGCGGGCGGCATAGGCGGCGGCGGAGGCACTGGTGTTGCCCGTGCTGGCACACATGATAGCGTGGCTGCCCGCCTCCAGGGCTTTTGCCACCGCCATGACCATGCCCCGATCTTTGAACGAGCCGGTCGGGTTCAATCCCTCGAACTTGAACCAGAGTTCTCGCAGTCCGAACAATGCCTCCAGGGTGTGAGCACGAATAAGCGGCGTATCACCCTCGTTGAGGGTCAGGAGAGGTGTTTGGGGCGTGACAGGCAAAAAGTCACGATACTTGGTGAGCACACCTGGATGCATAGAATTGATCCTGCGTTCCTCCGAGTGAGCGTTCGCGCGAGAAACCACGACACACCGTTGCGATACGGGCGATGCGCAGTCGGGGTGACACTGGCTCTTTCCCGCTTCTCCTTCACGTTTCACGTCAAAACGAAACTCCCCGTGGCTTCAGAAGCCGACCCGGGGAGCTCCATCGCTCGTCTGTCGTCTGAATCAGGAGGCCTCCCGCCAGAGGGTCTGTACCTCGGTCCACATCACGGCATAGGGCCCGCCAATCGGGAATGGCTGATCGGTCTCGGCCGTATCGCCGCGGAGCAAGGCCCGGAGCCGGCCGATATAGGCAAGCAAGTCGGGCTCGCCGGTGGCTTCAGCCTCGAGCCGGATCAGGCCGGTATCGAGTTCTCGGCGCTGATGCTCGCTGCCACCAAGACTCGCCTCGACGACGGCGAGCGAGAGCATGGCCAGCCGCTCGATGAAGGCCTCGGCCAGCCTCTGCGCGCGGTCCGAAGGCTCTGTCATACCAGGCGGTCCTCGCCATCCGTCCGATTGACGGCATCAAGCATGGCGCGGGCGTCAAGGTCGGCTGGGTTAATCTCGAGCGCGCGCGAGAAATGCGCGGCTGCGCGCAGCCACTCGCCGCGCTGCCGGTAGATCAGCCCCAACATGTAGTGGACGTTGGGAACCTGCGGATCGGCTTGCAGCGCAGCCTGATAGGCCTGGATCGCTCGCTCTTGGGCGGCGGGGGTACTCTTCGCCAGGGGGCCGAGGTAGGCGGCGGCAAGGTTGAGCCACGCCATCGCATTGCCCGGATCGAGCCGGGTCGCTTCCTCGAGCACGCCAACCGCTTCGTCGAAACGATGCTGCATGATGTAGGCCCCACCCAGATTGAGGGCGATCTCAGCATCGCGAGGCGCGAGCGTGCGGGCGGCCTCCAATCGCCGCGCAGCCTCCCCCGGCCGGCGCTGGTGGAGGAACCGCAATCCGGCATGAAAGAGATCACGCGCCTGATCGGGTGGATGTCTGTTGGAGCTGTCTCGAATGAAATAAGTCATCGAATCTCGCAATCCGTCGGGAGCTTCGAGTCAATCGCAAGATGTGCCCGGATGAGAAGGTGCCCTGCCGGGGAGGCTCGGGCACGGCGCTCGCCTCCCCGATCCCCACCATCTTCATTAAAGAAACCCACCGATTCGCCCGGCCCTCGCCGCTGCTCAGCTACGGCTCACCACAGAGTTGACGGTCGGCCTGGGGCCGCGCAGGAGGTGGCGATTGAATTCGGCCTCGGACATCCGGCCGGTTTCGACCGTCAGGGCACGGGCCGCCGCCAGTCGCTTGCGAGCCTTATGATCGTAAAGCACTACCCCGAGCGTGTCAACCAGGGCCCGGAAGCGTAAACCGACCGTGCTGGCACTCACTCCGTAACGCACGCCAACCTCAGCTTGCGACGCCATCGCACTGAAATAGAGGCTCTGCAGCAGATAGTCGAGGGCCGAGATCCAGCCGGCTGAGGCCTGGAGCGGTTTGATCTGACCGTCCTGCAGAAAGAGAAAGTCGTGCCAGAGCCGGTCGGCGCGTCGAATCTGCTCTTCAGGATAGCCTTCGGCACTGAAGATCTCGCAGGCCCGTGCGCCGATATAGGACCAGGGATTGCGTCCGACCGGAATGAGGTGCAACTCCTCGCGCAGTGCGTTCCAGCGAAGCGGCGGGTCGAGATCCTCCGCCATCGCGTCGTCGAAGCGGCTTTCGATTTGGTTGAGCAGGCGCAAGAGGCGCCGTTGTTCATTCCGATTGGCAGGCAGCGTACGAAGCAGGCGAACGTCTACCCCCAGCTCAATCCCGCTGCGCGCCAACCAATCGCCCAGTCGGTCAAGTTGACTCACCACAGTCATGATGTTTCTCCTTCGATGGTGGTGGCTTACTCCCCCAAATACCTCCTTATCCCCCCATTTGATGCTGAAAGGGCAGGCCCCTCCGACGGGGAGGCTTGAAGAAGTACTCGCGATAGTGCGGTGACGAATTTTACCAGATTATGCACGAGTTGCAACGTCTCTGGATGGAAACGCGTGCGAGGGCAGTTCGGAGTTCAAAGTTCTGAGTTTCGAGCCGGCATCGGAACTCACAACGCAAAAGAGAACCCGGCTCCCCCGA
Source organism: Ardenticatenaceae bacterium (assembly GCA_027493995.1). GTDB lineage: Bacteria > Chloroflexota > Anaerolineae > Ardenticatenales > Ardenticatenaceae > DOUV01. The sequence continues at coordinate 2,056,529 of JAOSJS010000001.1, forward strand.
ACTCTACGCCAGGAGCGTCAGAATTCCTGTGATCGTCACCACGCTGACGACGGTCGAGGTGAAAACTGCCGTAGTGACAAACTCCGGCTCGGCCCGGTATTCTGTCGCCAGGATAATGGTCATCACCGCCGTGGGCATCGCGCTCTCGACGATGACAACATTGCGGCTCAGGCCCTGCAGCCCTAACAGGACGGCAACAGCGAGCCCCACCGTCGGACCAATCAGCAGACGGATCGCTGTCGTCACAGCCAGCGGCCGGACAACTGCTTTGACTTGCTGTGTGCGCCCGGCGAGCAGGTTGGCAAGTTGCACCCCCAAGACCATCAGCATCACCGGAATCGCCGCCCGGCCGAGGAGACTGACACTCTTGGCCAATGAGGGCGGCAGGGCGGTATTGGTGGTGTTGAGAAGCAGTCCGAGCAGCGCAGCATAAACGAGAGGGACCCGCAGCGTGGCCTGCGCCGCCTGCCAGGCGTTGGCATTGCCCCGTGCCGCCAGGTAGACGCCCAGGCTGGACTGAATCATCGAGCTGGTAGCAAAGTACACGGTGGCGATGGCCAGCCCGGCCTCGCCAAAGGCGAACAGTGTCACCGGCAATCCGTAGTTGCCGGCGTTGACGAACAGCGTCGCCAGCAGGAAGCCGCTCTCGGCGGCGCCGTCGAGCCGCAGCGCGCGAACCACCAGCGCTGCCAGCACCCAGAGCGCTAGCGTGACGAAGACGACGGCCAGCGCGATGCGGCCGAACTCGGCGCCACCCAGGGTGGAGTTGGATAGCGAATCAAGAACCAGGGCCGGACTGAAAAAATAGAAGGTGATGCGCGAGAGCGACCGCGCGTCCAGGTGCAAGTACGGCTGAGCCACGAATCCGAGGGCCGCGATGAGTAAGACGGGGAAGACAACGTTGAATAAGACGGTCACGCGAGTAGTACTCCTGGAAGACAGGCGGCCTCCGGCCAGACGCAGCCCAGGAGGCGGTGAAAACGAGAACCCACGAACAAGGGATGCTCCCATTCGAAGACTGTGCGCCGGGTTTGTTTGCACCGACGGCCATCATACTGTAGCGAGAATAGAACGCAGACGCCACTGATGCGCGCCGATCGACGCAGATGAAGGAATCACACCGGCAATAATCACAGGTTAGACTTTGAAACATTGCAACAAAACGCCAGGGCACCAAAAAGGTCAGTGTTATAAGACCCTCGGCGTCTTAGCACTAAACTCTTGTCCACAATATGCCATTATCGGTCAGGGAAAACTGGTTTACGCCTTCTGCGGTTGGCCCGCTCACAACCACTCGCCGGCACAGCCGGTTTCAGCGGCGCCGGCGAGCGGTTATGGATCAGCGTCTCGGGAAGCTGCGCTGTCAGTCGTGAGGAAGCTCTGAGATGCCGGGGGAGATGTCTCCCCCGGCCACGTCGTCCTCGTCGTTCCAGTCCTCGTCCCAGTCCTCGTCCCACTCCTCGTCCTCGTCCTCTTCGTCCCAGTCCTCGTCCCAGTCCTCGTCCTCGTCCTCCTCGTCCCAGTCCTCGCCCTCCTCGTCCCAGTCCTGGTCCTCCTCATCCCAGTCGTCGGATTCTCCGTCCGTCTCAAGGGTGTACCGGGGAGCGACGAAACTGCGAGGATCGAAGATACCGCTGTTTAGTTGTGCCATCGCGAGGGCCTCCTGAGCGGCTTCGCTGAGCACTTCGTCGAGGCCAGCAGCAACACGTTCCAAGGCGCGCCTGGCGACCTCGCCGCCAATCTGGCCCAGTGCCCAGATGGCAGCCTGCTGGACTTCGGAATCCACATCACTCAATAATTGGATCAATTGACCGACGGCGCCCTCATCTTCGAGTTCGCCGGCGGCCCGTGCAGCTTCGTATCGCATCTCAGGGTTCGGGCTCCCCATCTCGGCCTGGACGGCGCCGCGCCAATACTCGTCGGCGCTGCGCCCCATCGCGAAGATGGCACTGGCCCGCATCTTGTCCGATGCCTCCTCATAGGCACGGGCGATGAGTCGCCTCACGCGCTCGTCCCCACTGTAGGCGATGGATTCCAACGCACGACGACGAAGCTCCTCACCACAGGTGGGCGTCGTGAAGACACGGTGGAGTGCCTCGACGATTTGCCGATAGCGCTCCTCGCTGATCCGGTCCAGTTCTCCCTGCAGCACAAAGCGTCCCAGCCCGGCGGCCGCAGCGGTGCGGACCTGCTCGCTCGGATCGTTCTCCAGGGCAAGCAGGAGCGGCCGGACGAGCGAGTAGCTCTCATCCTCCCAAAGTCCCTCAATGGCATCGGCCCGCACCCGGGCGTCGGAGTCGGACATCGCCCGGCGGAAGACGGCTGTGAAATCGACCTGCACGTCATCCTCGGCCAGTTCGCCCAGCGCCCGCACGAGGCGCCGCCGTTTCTCTAGCGCGATGTCCTCCCACACACTGTTGACTCTGGCCTGCTCTTCTCGATCGAGATTGGAAAGGGCAACGAGCCGCATCATCGACAGCGGCTCATCCGGATTCAACAACTCTTGGAGTGTCTGATCAAACTCGCTCATAGGCACCTCTCTCTCACATAAAGACAGCAACATTTTAGCACAGCCGACCATGTTTTGGAATGGGCTCGAGCAATCTTCAGGGCTCAACTGTCCAAATACGAGCCACCTCTTCCGCTCGATGTTCGAGCGGGCATCGATCAGTTGTTGCGGCGTGGCTGCCAGGCGAAGGCCCGCTCGGGCCAACCGGTACGGGGCGGTGCCGCGATTGCCGGCCCAAGAAAGAGGCGCTGGGGGAGTGGAAAGAGAAAAACCATGGGCGCATCGGCGTGGACCAGGCGCCAGAATTCGTGGTAGAGCGGTGCCCGCTGCTGAGGGTCACAGCCCGGCAGGCGTGCCGCAGACACCGCGACTTTGGCGGCTTCTTCGTTATCGAAGCCGATCACGTTCACATCCTGCGCCATCGGACCGGTAATCGGTGGCTGCCAGAGATCGCCCTGATCGGGGTCCAGGGGCACGTCGTAGGCCAGCAGGGCAACCTCCCAGTAGCCCTTGTGCAGCCATTCCTCAAGAGTGGAAGGCTCGATGTAGCGGGGCGTCAGGCGAACGCCCAGCGCAGCCCACTGCTCACTCAGCGCCAGGGCCAGCGCCTCCCAGCGCGGATCACCACTCAGTGCCAGCGTGACCTCGAAGTCCAGCGAGATCCCGTTGCGCTCGCGCACACCATCGCCATTCGAATCGACCCAGCCAAGCGCCGCCAGGCGGTCTCTGGCGGCCGCGAGGTCGGGCCCTGGCGCCTCGGCCGGCGCCGCCCAATGGCCGGGAGACAGGAGGGCCGTGAGGCGCGGCGCCTCTGGCGCCCCGTAGACGCGCGCCCACAAGGCGGCCGGGTCGGTTCCAAGGGCGAACGCCTGGCGCAAACCACGATCACTCAGAAGGGGGTGATTGAGCCGAAACGCCAGAACGGCCAGAGCACGGCCTTGCAGGCTGACAGCCTGGCTCCCTGGGGCGCCAGGTGGCGGGTCCGCACCGTGCAGCCAGCCGTCTCCAACGATCAGGTCGAACGACCCCGTGCGCCAGGCCGCCCCGGTGGCGGTGTCGCTGATTCGGTGGTAGTCCCACCCGCCGAGGGGAGGGAGGCTACCGGGACGCGGCGCGAAACGCCACCCATCGGCCAGCGGCGCGACGGTGTACTCGCCGCTGGTGCGCAACGGGGGCCAGGCAGCATCGCCGGCCACCTGGTCGACGATGGGCCAGGAGGCGACCTCGCTCACCGTAGCGCACAGCGCCGGCGCGGTGTCGAGGATCACCTGCACTGTGCGATCATCGGGTGCCGTCGCCGCAGCGATGTGAACGAGCGTGCGGCCGCGGCCGGCATCACGCGCGGCCAGCAAGTTGTCGACAATATCGGCCGCCGTCAAGGGGGCGCCGTCCGACCAGGTGAGCCCGGACCGAAGATGGAAGGTCACCCGGTCATCGAGCACCTCCCACCGCTCGGCCAGCGCCGGCTCAAGGATGGCCGTCCCGGGGTTGGGCTGCAACAGGCTGGCGTGCAGAGCGCCCCCGACCAGCGCCGCCAGGGGGTCACGTGGCGCCGGCTGGCCGGAAGCAAGCTCGGCGAGATCGCGCGGCCCGATCACCTGCAACGGGCGCCCGCCCGGCATAGGCGTCGCCGTCTCCGTGGGCGTCGCGGTCGCCACGGTGGCCGCTGGCAACGGCGCGCCTGGCGTTGGTGTTGCAATCCCCGCGGTCGGTGCCGGCGGCGGTGGCGCCGGCGCCGTTGGCCGGCGATTGCACCCGACTGGGTAGGATGCAAGCAGCAGGACGAGGACGGCGAGGGACAACGCAGTGGTCGGAATAGGCCGGGCGGGGCTCGGAGCCTGCTCACTGCTTCCGTTTCGAGCGGTGCGTTGGTCGAAAGGAACCACAACGTGCCCCTATGTGAGCAGCCCGAGATCGCGCAGCTCCCGGTCGAGGCGGCTGCGGTCACGCAGGGTCAGCGCGCCGATCAGGAAATCCCGGTCGGTGCCAAGGAAGACCAGGTTTCCTTCACTATGGCGACCGGTGATGGGAATGAACAAGCGCGATGGCCGGCCAATCCCGGTGTTACTGTGGATCACGACCGGTTTCCCGTAGCGCATCTCGACCGACACGTATTTGCTCCGGGCGTCCGCCTCGGTCCCCGCGCTCATCCCAGTATCGCGCTCGTAGCCTCTGGGCCGCCCAATCTGGGCGTTTACAGCCGCTGTAATCGCCTCGTAGCCCGGCTCGCCGGGTCGAATCGTCATTTCGGTGCCGTCATGGTAGACAACGATCTCCGTTGGACGCTCGCTGAAGAAGGGCCAGAACCAGAGCGGATCACTGTTGCCCATGGCAAAGACGGCCCACCAGATGACCAGCATCGTGAGGGCTGTCCAGAGGAGCATGCTTCGAAGGTTGAAATTCACACGGTCGGAGCCGTATGACGGTGACGACATCTATGCCTCCAGTCCGCCAGTTGTCCGGTACCGCGGCCTCTGTCTGCGAGAGGCAAAACGAGAGGCCCCGCTGCCGGCGGGGCCTCTGCGAGAGCCAACCGCGCATCAGACCAGGTGACAGGCGACGAAGTGCTCGGCGCCAACCTCGCGAAACTCGGGATCCACTTCTTTGCAGATATCAACCGCGATCGGGCAGCGAGTGTGAAAGCGACAGCCCGACGGGGGGCGCAACGGGCTTGGGACATCGCCCTCCAGAATGATACGCTCGCGCTTCAGTGTCGGGTCGGGGATCGGAATTGCCGACATCAAGGCTTGAGTGTAGGGATGAAGTGGATTCTTGAAAAGTTCATCGCGGTCGGCCAACTCCACCATCTTGCCCAGGTACATCACGGCGATGCGATCCGAAATGTGCTCGACGACGCTGAGGTTGTGAGCGATGAAGAGGTACGTCAGCTCGAACTCGTCTTGAAGCTCGCGAAGGATGTTCAAGACCTGCGATTGAATCGAGACATCGAGGGCGGAGACCGGCTCGTCGGCCACAATGAACTTCGGCCGTAGGGCCAGCGCCCGGGCGATGCCGATCCGCTGGCGCTGGCCGCCCGAAAACTCGTGGGGGTAGCGCCGCATATGTTCGGGTTTCAGGCCGACCTTCCGGAGCGTGTCGGCGATAATCGCCTCGCGCTCATGGGCATCTTTGACCCCGTGAACGATCAACCCCTCGGCGATCGACTCCCCAATGACCATCCGCGGGTCGAGGGAGGAATAGGGATCCTGGAAAATGATCTGCAGATTGCGGCGCATCCGCTTCATCTGCCCCCTGGTGAGCGCGAAGAGATTCGTATCGCTGTAGTAGACCGACCCCGAGGTCGGCGGTACAAGTCGCAGGATCGTGCGCCCAACGGTGGTCTTGCCGCACCCAGACTCGCCGACCATGCCGAGCGTCTCGCCAGCCTTGATCGTGAAGCTGACGCCGTCGACAGCCTTAACCCACCCCTGAACGCGCTGCAGCAGCCCGCCTCTAACCGGGAAATACTTGCGCAGCTCCTCGACCCGAATCAGGTCGGTGGTCGGCTGCTGACCGTTGCGGGTACTCATTTACAAGACTCCTCAAACCGCGCGACCCCCGGCTACGCGATCTCCAGCTCGGGCTCGCCGGTGGAATGCGACTGCCGGGCCAGCGCCTCCTTGCGCTCCAGGTCGGGGTCGTAGAGAAAGCAGCGAGCGATATGGTCGGGACCAACCTGGTACATTGGCGGATCCTCGGCCGTGCAAACGTGGAGATCATTGCGCACGCGCGCCTCACAGCGGTTGGCAAAGCGGCATCCTTTGGGCAAATTCACGAGGCTGGGCACAGAGCCGGGGATCACATCGAGTTGCTCGCGCACCTGGCCCAGGATTGGAATGGAATGGAGCAGGCCAAGGGTGTAAGGGTGCTTGGGCTGGCCAAAGATGGTGAAAACATCGCTGTACTCAACGATTTGACCGGCGTACATCACTGCCACATTGTCAGCCATCTCGGCCACCACACCCAGGTCGTGGGTAATCAAGACAATCGTGGTGCCGACGCGCTCCCGCAACTCTCGCATCAGGTCCAGGATTTGGGCCTGGATTGTGACGTCGAGCGCGGTCGTGGGCTCATCTGCGATGAGCAGATCGGGAACCGTCGCAAGAGCCATCGCGATCATCACGCGCTGGGCCATCCCGCCGGACAACTCGTGCGGAAAGGCGTCGTAACGGCGCTCAGCATCGGGGATGCCAACCAGACGGAGCATCTCGACCGCGCGCTTGCGGCCGGCCTCGGCGCCGAGGGATTGGTGAATCTCGAGCACCTCGGCGATCTGATCGCCGACTTTAAAAACCGGGTTGAGGCTGGAGATCGGTTGCTGAAAGATCATCGAGATGCGGTTGCCCCGAATGTGGCACATCTCCCGCTCCGGAACGTCCAGCAGATTCTGACCATCAAAGAAGATTTGCCCCTCCACAATGCGGCCTGGGCTATCGACGAGACGCATAATCGACAGAGAGGTCACACTCTTGCCACACCCAGATTCACCAACCAAACCAAGCGCCTCACCGCGCGCGACGCGCAGGTCAACGCCATCGACCGCTTTGACGGTTCCTTCCTCCGTGAAAAAATACGTGCGAAGGTTCTTCACTTCTAAAAGAATGTCACTATCATCGTAGCTCCGGCGCGAACCATTATCGCCCACCCTCGCATCTCCTCGAACACAATAGACGAGTCATCACTCGTCGGTGGTCTACTGGCCACTGTGCGCTGCTATACCTGACTATGCAATCCCTCGCGCATCACTCACTGCCCCATCTACCTACAACTTCAACCGCGGGTCGAGGGCATCGCGCAGGCCATCGCCGATAAAGTTGAAACTCAGCGACGTCATGAAAATCATAAACCCAGGGAAGAAGGCTTTCCAGGGAGCTGTAAACATGTCGTGCTGCACGTTTTGGAGCATCTGCCCCCAGGTCGGGGTGGGCGGCTGAATTCCGAAGCCCAAGAAGCTCAGAATCGCCTCGATGATGATGACCTCACCGACATAGAGCGTCGCCGAGACGATGATCGGCGCGATGGCGTTCGGAATCAGGTGGCGGGTAATAATTCGGAAATCGCCCGCCCCCAGCGCCTTGGAGGCTTCGGTGAACTCTTGCTCTTTGAGGGAGAGGATCATGCCGCGCAACAGACGAGCCGCCCCCATCCATCCAAAGACCGTCAGGATCCCGATGATCAGCCACGGACCGCCGCCTTTCCCCAGAATGGCACTCACGACCAACAGGATGGGCAGCGTGGGGATCGTGAGCATGAAATCCACGAAGCGCATCAAGAGCGCATCGATGACTCCGCCGTAGTAGCCGCTAATTGCCCCGATGACCAGACCAATCGTTTGCGAGAGGATCGTGGTAATAAATGCGACGCTGAGCGAGATGCGGCCGGCGTAGAGCAGACGCGTGAAGACGTCCCGGCCGAGTTCATCCGTCCCAAGAAGGTGCCCATTCACCCCGGGCGCAACCGAGCGATCCAACAGGTCGATCGCCGTCGGGTCGAATGACGTGACCCAGGGAGCCGAGAGCGCCGAGAGGGAAAAGAACACGATCACAAAGACGCCGAACAGGGCGAGCCGGTGCTTGCGGAAGCGCCGCCAGAGAACTTCGAGTTGGCTCTCCTCGCGCGCCGTGAGGGTTTGCTGAATATCGAGCTCGGCAACAGCCATCAGGCCCCCCTTCCCTAGGAGTAACGAATCCGTGGGTCCACGACCGTGTAGAGCACATCGGCCAGCAAGTTGGCAATGACGACCAGGACGGCTGTGATAAAGAGCAGCGCCATCACCACCGGCCAGTCGCTGGCAAACAGGGCGTCGATGTAGAGACGGCCAATCCCCTTCCAGTTGAAGACGGTCTCGGTGACCACCGCACCGCTGAAAATGCCCGGAATCTGGAAGACGACGATCGTGACGATGGGGATCAGAGCATTGCGGAATGCATGTTTGGCAATGACCACCCGCTCGACCAGCCCCTTGGCGCGCGCGGTCCGGACGTAATCCTGGCGCAGGACTTCGAGCATCGAGGAGCGCATGTAACGGCTCCAGGAGGCCATATAGAGCAGACTCAGCACGATGGTCGGTAAGATCAGGTGCACGACGCGGTCGAGGATGCTGCCGGGTTTGGCGCCGAGAACCGCCAGCAAGCTTCCCGGCAGCGGCGCTCGAATGCCGGCAACATCGCCGGGCGGCAAGTAGGGGAGACCCCAATCGCGGAAAAGCTTGTTGGTGAGGATGATGAGTAACAGGCCGAACCAAAAGACGGGCATGGCGATGCCGAAGAAACTGAAACTGGTTAAGATGTAGTCGGCTCGCGAGTACTGGTGTACGGCCGAGTAGATCCCGATAGGAATGGCGACGAGCAACGAGAGGATGGTGGCGGATGTCATCAGCAGGATCGTGTTGCTCAGGCGGCTCTTGATGAGAAAGGCAACGGGCATATTCTGGGCGATCTTCCAGGATATGCCCCACTGGGCGCGCACCGCTTTGCCAAGCCAGTTGAGATAGCGCTTCCAGAGGGGAATCACATTGCCCTGCTCATCCCGCAGCCCAATCGCCTGCTCCAGACGCTGGATATCGGCCGTCGTGACGCGGGATTTTCGGTCCGCGTTTTGTCTCAGCGCATCAAAGGGGCCACCCGGAACCGCGTTCAACAGCGTGAAGATCGCTGCCGACGACAACAAAAGAACAATCAGCATCTGAATCAGGCGCCGCATAAGATAGGTTGTCATCGCACCCCCCTCCTCGTCAAACTCCGCCTGCCTGCCTTACCCCAAATAATAACGACAGTTCCGATTTCGCAAAAACAAGACCAGCTCCTCCGCCTGGCAGCACGCCACCGGCGCCCAGAGCCCTGAAATGCAGAACCGGCCCGGCGCCCTGAGCAATTCGCACCTTTCCAAATAAATCCGACCCCCAGCGTGCCCCCGCCGGCCGCCGCCCGGCCGCCGGCCCCCAGCCGCGGTTTCAACCGCTGGGCTCCTCCGCTCCCCCGCGTCGGCGGACACCCTGAGGGGCGAACCCCGGCGCAACCGTCTCGCTGGGTGCACCCCGCGTCGGCAAAGGCCGACGCCCGGCCGCAGGCCCCCAGCCGCGGTTTCAACCGCCGCGCTCCTCCGCTCCTCCGCTCCCCGCGTCGGCGAAGGCCGACGCCCGGCCGCAGGCCCCCAGCCGCGGTTTCAACCGCCGCGCTCCTCTCCGCCCCTCCGCTCCCCCGCGTCGGCGAAGGCCGACGCCCGGCCGCAGGCCCCCAGCCGCGGTTTCAACCGCCGCGCTCCTCCGCTCCCCAGCGTCGGCGGACACCCTGAGGGGCGAACCCCGGCGCGACCGTCTCGCTGGGTGCACCCCGCGTCGGCAAAGGCCGACGCCCGGCCGCCGGCCCCCAGCCGCGGTTTCAACCGCTGGGCTCCTCCGCTCCCCCGCGTCGGCGGACACCCTGAGGGGCGAACCCCGGCGCAACCGTCTCGCTGGGTGCACCCCGCGTCGGCAAAGGCCGACGCCCGGCCGCAGGCCCCCAGCCGCGGTTTCAACCGCCGCGCTCCTCCGCCCCTCCGCTCCCCAGCGTCGGCGAAGGCCGACGCCCGGCCGCAGGCCCCCAGCCGCGGTTTCAACCGCCGGGCTCCTCCGCTCCTCCGCTCCCCAGCGTCGGCGAAGGCCGACGCCCGGCCGCAGGCCCCCAGCCGCGGTTTCAACCGCCGGGCTCCGCTGGCAATATGCTGCCCGATAGTGACAGGAACCTCGTTGTGAGAACGCGCGGGGGGACCACTCGATCCCCCCGCGTGAACGGCACTACTACTGCGTTGCCTCGATCTTGAACTCGGCGAGGTTCCAAAGCTCACTATTCTGAGTCGGGTCCATCACGAAGCCGGTCAGGTCCGGACGGGTGGCCGCGATCTTGAGGCGTTGGAACATCGGGATGAACGGGAGCCCCTGGTCGCTCTCGAGGGCATCCTGGGACTTGTACCAGTTCTCCTTGCGCACCGCTTCGTCAAGCGAACTCAGGGCGGTCTTGCTGGCCTCGTCGAAGGCCAGGCTGCACCAGGAGGTGTTGTTCTGGCCGGACCAGCCGTTGGACTCGTCGGGTACGCCGGTGCACTGGTAGAGGTCGCCGCCGGGCTCGACCCCGGTCAGCCAGGCGAACTCGGCCAGGTCGTACTTGCGGCTGAAAAGCGGGCCGTCGGGCGGGTCACCGAAGTAGACGCCCGCCGGCAGGTACTCAAGGTTGACCTCGACGCCGATCTCCTTCATGTTGGCCTGGAAGATCTGCGTCACCTGCTCGCGCAGCTTATTGCCCGCGGTTGTATTCAAGGTGAACGAGAGCTTCGTGCCGTCGGGCACCTGGTAGGTCTCGGTCTCCTTGGTACGCCAGTTGACCCAATCGCAACTCACCCCACGGGCCTCGCGGATGCCGTCGCCATCCGAATCGGTCCAGCCACTCTCCTCGAGCAACTTTTTGGCACCCTCGACATCAAACTCGTATTTCGGTACGTCGGGGTTGTAGAAGGGGTGTTCCTCGGGGATAAAAGTATTGAGCACCTTCGACTCGCCGTAGAGCACCTGGTCCACGATGGACTGCCGATCGGTGCCCATGGTCATAGCCTGGCGAACCGGGAAGCAGCGCCCGAGCGCCGGGCGTTGATCTCCCGGGTCGACCTGGAAGTCAATGTGCTCCCAGACGGTCCCGGTGACGAAGTAGGGCTTCACGAGCCCCTGCTCCTCGGCCTGCTTGAGGAACGGCGCCTGGTTCTCGAGCGCGCCATCTTGGGTGATGATGTCACATTCGCCGGCCAGCATCTGCGCCAGAAGCTGGTTGGTATCCGGGATGAACTTGAAAGTCACCGCATCGAAGGCTGGCAGCCCCTGGTCGGCACGCCAATAGTTTGGGTTCTTCACCGCCGTGAGGTGATCACCCGCAACCCACTCGGCCCCCTGAGCCCGGAGTGAGTAGGACCCGTAGGACATCGGAGAACGGGAGAACTTTTCGTCGTTACGGATCTGGTCGGGCGTCATACCCTCCAGCTCGTGGCTCGGAACGGGAGTCCACACGTTGGTGTTGTAGGTTGGATCCATGAACCCGGGAACCCCGGTCCACACCACGGTATGATCGTCGGTCGCCTCATAGCTCGCCGTGCGATCGTAAGCGAATCGGCTGGCAACCTGGCTATCTGGGCGCTTGCCCAACTCATAGGCCAGCACTGAGTCCTGCGCCGTCAGTGGCTCGCCGTCCTCCCACGTCAAACCGTCCTTGAACTTGAAGGTAACCTTGATGGCCTGCATGCTGGTCGGTTGGCCGGTGTAGGTGATCACCTCGCCGGAAGCCGGATCTAATACCTGCATTCCTTCCGTGACCTCGACGTCGATGACCTCAGCATCGCCATCCTTGAGGGTGGGGAGTTTCTCGAGAACCGGCCCCGCCTGGTAGTCATAGGTGAGGTTGGTCACGACAGGATCATTGACAGAGTAAAGGATCGCGGTCTTGACCAGGGCACTCGTGCCGCCGACAACATCATAGAGCAAGGTGTCGGGCTCCTGCGCCATGCAGATGATGAGCTGCTTCGGCGTTTCGACGGGCGCAGGGGTCGCGGTGACAACCACCTGGACCTTCTCAGTGACGACCTTCGTGACCTCTTTGGAGACCTCGACCACACGGGTTACCTCGACGGTCGTCGTCTGGGGAGTGGCCGGCTGCTGGGCACAGGCAGCTACAATCGCGCTGAGAACGATGAGCGCAATCACGAGCAGGGCAAATTTCCTCATCTTCTCCTCCTAATCTTGAGATTGTGAGAACGTCAGACAGGGGCAGGATTCAAGAGGTCTTATGAGCGTGCAGCCAGCACCTCCTTTCGAGAAAAAGACCACTGCCGCCTTGGCAGGCGTCACTGATCTCATCGGTTCGGGGGAAAGCAAACTCAACCGATGCGCGGCACAAAATTGAAGGGTCGGGCTCTGTGGCGCAGATCATATCACAGGGCGTAACGGTGTGCAATAGGTTTTGCACGCCTGTTGGTGCCAACCGAGGCACGTCTCATCCCAACCGGCGGCAATCGCTGCGAGACACCAAAACTGACGCTGGAGAGAGCGAGCTGCAGAGCGCAGCTTTTTACACCACGGTAAGATCCTGTTGGCGAAGTCGCCTCCAGGGAGGGCGAGCAGTTCGTAGTGCGCGCTTCAGCGCGCTGAAGCGCGCACTACAAACCAGCGCCGGCGACTTGTACCAATTCGCCAACAGGATCCGGTAAGACACGTTTGCGGTCCACAGATCTTGAGTACGGCTTGATCGCCCGATCGGTGAACGCCTGCCGCCCAAAAAAGGAGGATCAACAGGCATTCACCTGGATCCTCCGTCTTGTCTCGTTCGTTACCTGCCTTCGTGGGAGAGTCAGCCGGTCTCACGAACACAAGCGCCCCGGCGAGAGAATTGCCCTCGCCGGGGCACAGATGATTCAAGCTCCGCTGCCAGCAGCCGGCTTTCGGGCTCAGTGAACCTTGTGGCAGGCGACGTAGTGTCCCCCGCCAGCATCTTTGAAGGGAGGCTCGGGCTCCTCACGACATACATCCATAACCACCGGACAGCGCGTGTGGAAGTGACAGCCCTTGGGCGGGTTCACCGGGCTGGGGACATCACCCTCAAGAATAATCCGGGTGCGCTTCTCCTCCACCTCGGGATCAGGGATGGGGACTGCTGAGAGCAACGCCTGGGTGTACGGGTGCAGCGGATTCTCGTACAGTTCCTGGCGCTCGGCGATCTCAACGATCTTGCCGAGGTACATCACCGCGACACGGTCCGAGATGTGGCGAACCACCGAGAGGTCGTGAGCAATGAAGAGGTAGGTCAACCCGAACTGACGTTGGAGATCCTCCAACAAATTGATCACCTGGGCCGCGATCGAGACGTCCAGGGCCGAAATCGGCTCGTCGCAGACGATGAAATCAGGGTTCACGGCCAAGGCCCGCGCCACCCCGATGCGCTGGCGCTGCCCGCCGGAGAATTCGTGGGGGTAGCGGTTAATAAAATAGGGGTTGAGGCCCACGACCTGGAGCAACTCTTCGACGCGCTCGCGAGCCTCCTTGCCCTTCGCCAGCCCGTGTACCATTAGCGGCTCGGCGACGATATTTCCCACCGTCATCCGCGGGTTCAGCGAAGCGTATGGGTCCTGGAAGATCATCTGCATGCGGCGGCGCATGCGGCGGAGCTGCTCGCCGCCGATGGTCGTCAGGTCCGTATCGTCAAAGTAGACGTGGCCGTCGGTCGGACGGTACAGTTGGAGAATCGCCCGGCCAGTCGTACTTTTGCCGCAGCCCGACTCACCCACCAACCCCAACGTCTCGCCCCGGAGAATATCGAATGTAATTCCATCAACCGCCTTCACCGAGCCAACCTGTCGTTGGAGAATGATCCCCTCCGTGATCGGGAAATGCATCTCCAAACCCTCGACGCGAAGCAGGCGGTCTTTCCCATTGTTCGCCATAGGTTTCAGTCCTTGCCTGTCAGGTGGGAGGCACAGAGCCTCAAATAAATCTCACGATTCTGCTTGTTTGCGCACCACCGCCGGCACTGATCACGGTATCATCCGGTCCGCTGTGGTTCCATCAAACGACGGCGTGGCGAGTGGCCGCCAAGACCTCAGCACCCTCCGGTTTGACCCAGCAGGCACTGCGGTGATTGGGGCCCACCGCCTCCAGGGGAGGATCTTCCTGAATGCACTTCGTGATGACGAAGGGGCAGCGCGCTGCAAAGGGGCATCCCTTGGGGTAATCGATCAAGTCGGGGGAGACCCTCGATCGGTGTGAGCCGCGCCTTGCGCCGCTCGTCAAGGCGCGGAATGCTCTGGAGCAGGCCGAGCGTGTACGGATGACGCGGGTTGGCGTACAGATCCTTCACCTGGCCCTCTTCCATGATCTGCCCGGCGTACATGACGATCACGCGCTCGGCCAGGCCGGCGAGGACGCCCAAATCGTGGGTGATCCAGATGATCGCCATGCCGATGCTCTCTTTGAGTTGCTGCACCAGGTCAATAATCTGGGCCTGGATCGTCACATCGAGCGCTGTGGTCGGCTCGTCGGCAATGAGCAGCTGCGGGTTACAGCTCAAGCCCATCGCGATCATCACGCGCTGGCGCATCCCACCCGAGAATTGGTGTGGATAATTGTCTACGCGCTCCTCCGCCGCCGGAATGCCGACCATCTTGAGCAATTCGATGGTGCGATCGCGCGCCTGCGCCGAACTCATGCCCAGGTGCAGTTCCAGCGCCTCGCTGACCTGCTCCTCGATCGTCAGCACAGGATTGAGACTGGTCATCGGATCCTGGAAGATCATCGCGATGCGGTTGCCGCGCACCTCGCGCATCTCTTCCTCGTCGGCCTTGCGCAGGTCGCGCCCTTCGAAGATCACCTCACCCCTCGTGATCTTGCCCGGCGGCATGGGGATGAGGCGCATGACGCTCATCACAGTGACACTCTTGCCCGAGCCCGACTCACCCACGATGCCGAGGGTCTCACCCTCATCCACGTGGAATGAGATTCCGTTCACCGCCCGAACCACTCCATCAGGCGTGAAGAACCTGGTTTCCAAATCTCGCACGTCCAGCAAGCGTGCCAAAGTGAGACTCCTTTCAAGAGAAGAAGCGTACAGTCCTCAGTGTGAAGGGCGCGCTCTGAGAATGATAACAGCGGCCTATTGTCGCCGAAAACCGATTTTTTGTCACATCGCCTACTTGCCGCGCTCGCCGCGCGGATTCAGGGCCTCGTTGAGGCCATCCCCCACGAAGTTGAAAGCAAAGACAAGCACAGCTACCGCCAGGCCGGGCGCCCAGACCAGCCAGGGGGCCTCGGGCTTGCGCCAATAGCCCTGGAAGATCCCCTCCTGGATCATCGAGCCCCAGCTCGGCGTGGGCGGCTGAACACCGATTCCGAGAAAGCTAAAGGTGGCTTCCGCTAAAATGGCACCGCCAAGTCCCATGCTGACCGCAACAACCACCGGCGCGAGCGAGTTGGGCAACACATGATAGAGCAGAATCTTCCAGTCCGGAACCCCAACCGCTCGTGCCGCCTCGACGAAGGCCGTCTCGCGCACGCTGAGCACCTGGCCGCGCACGAGGCGCGCTAACCCGGCCCAGCCCACCAATCCCAGAGCAATCACCACGACCATAAACTCTGGCCAGCCGGCCCGGACGAATCCCTTGGCCCACGGCAGGGGCTTGAAGAGAGCCTCGACCCGCGGTCCCAGCGTAGAAGCGAGCAGAATGGCAAAGAGGGTCCCAGGAAAGGCAAAGAGTAAATCACTCAGCCGCATCACAACCGTATCGACCCACCCGCGAAAATAGCCCGCGGCCAGCCCCAGTGTCATCCCCAACACCAGAGCCACAATGACTACCGAGGGTGCCACCACGAGAGCCGTACGCGCGGCATTGAGCATCCGGCTAAACTGGTCGCGTCCCAGACCGTCAGTCCCGAGAAGATGCTGAAAGTCAGGCGCTTGCTCGGCGGGCGCGACGATAGCGCGGTAGTCGTAGGGCGCGATCCAGGCACCGAAGATCCCAACGAGCAGGAACCCAAAAATGACGACCACCCCCAGCACTGCGAAGATGTTCCGGCTGAAGCGCAACCAGAACTCGAGCCAGGCGGGCCGAGGCGGCCGAAGGGTCTCGGCCGCCGGTGCGATGACAAGTCCTTGCCGAGCGGCGGGCACAAATTCTGTCATAATGCCTATGGGGTAAAAGCGGCCGGTGACTCAAACACCAGTCCCCAGTCTCTCATCCGCGGTCCCTCACCGATAGCGAATCCGCGGATCAACCAATGGATAGCCGATATCGATCACCAGATTCGCGAGGGTGTAGGCGACCGCAACAATCAAAATGTTCGCCATGATGACGGGGTAATCGCGGGCAAAAAGCGCGTCCACCGTCAAGCGCCCGAACCCGGGGATCCCAAAGACGGTCTCGGTGATAAAGGCGCCTTCAACCAGCCCCCCCATCATCAGGCCAACGATCGTGAAGAGCGGAATGAATGCGTTGCGAAGCGCGTGACGCCCGATCACGACTGACTCGGGCAAGCCCTTGGCACGCGCGGTGCGCACATAGTCCTCGTCCAGCACCTCGCCCAGGTTCGCCCGAGTCTGGCGTGCGAAGACGGCGATCGGCCCAAAGGTGAGCACCAGGACCGGTAGGGCCGCGCTGCGGCTGAAAAGCCCGTTCCACCCCCCCGGTGGCAGGATGCGCAACCACCAGGCAAAGATCGCCAACAGAATCGGCGCGACAAAAAAGACCGGCAACGAGATACCCAGGACGACCCCCGACATGGTCAGGTAATCCAACAGCGTGTTGCGGCGTAGCGCTGCGATAACCCCGAGTGGGATGCCCACCAGCATCCCCAGCAGCATCGAAGCGACGTTGATCTGTACGGAGATCCAGAGGCCCCTGCGGATCAGCTCGGCCACCGGCTGGCCCCGGTATTTCAGCGACTCGCCGAAATCCCCGTGGAGGACCTTCCAGGCGTAGTCGCTATACTGGACCAGCAACGGCCGGTCAAACCCGTGCTCGTGGCGGATGCGGGCGACGGCTTCGGGATTATTGCGCTGGCCAAACCACATCTGGACCGGATCGCCAGGACCATAGAGTCCCAGGGTGAAGGTGAGAAGGCTCACCACCACCAACACCACCGGTAACCAGAGCAAGCGGCGAACGATGTACTTCGTCATGGCGATTCCCTGCGGCGTGAGGCGTGAGGTCACCCATCACGCCGCCTGGCTGCGGTAGGGCCCACCGATTAGTGGCGAATCGACACGTACCTCATGCGCGGGACGATTGCCGCCGGGAAGATCATGTTCTGGACGTAGGGCTTCGTCAACCAGTACTGCTTCCCGTAGAAGAGCGGAACCCACGCACCATCGTCGAGGATCTTCTCCTCGGCCTGGTGGTAGAGGTCCATCCGCTTCTGCTCGTCGGTCTCGGTGCGCGCTGCCTCCAAAAGCTTATCAACGTCCGGGTTGCAATAGCCGCTGTGATTGTCTAGGCTGTCGCAGTGAAAGAGAATATCCAGGAAGTCCTGCGGATCAGGGTAGTCTGCAATCCAGCCGATGCTGTACATCTGGTACGGACTGGGCTTGCTATTGAGATCGCTCAAGAAGGTGGCAAACTCGGTCTGCTCGATGGCCACCTCGATCCCCAAATTCTGGCGCCACATCTCGGCCAGCGCCTCAATGGTCCGCGGCGCGGCACCCCCGGCCCCGCTGACATGCAACGTAACGTCAGGGAGGTTGCCCGCGTACTTGCTCTCCTGCAGAAGCTGCTTGGCGCGCTCCGGATCGAACCCGAGCCCTGTGACGTCGGGATTGGAACCGGGAATCTCGGGCGGCAAGATGCCCCTGGCAGGCTCGGCCAGTTCGCGTAAGACCACCGTGGACAGCGCATTCTTGTCGATCGCTAAATTAAAGGCCTGGCGCACCTTGACATCGTCGAAGGGAGGCTGCTGCGCGTTGAGGCCGATGTAGGAGATGCTCAGAACGTCGTCGATGCTGAGTTCCTTGTTCAGCGGACTGGCCTTGTCGAGCACGCGGTCGATGTCGGCCAACCCGACCGGAGTCAGGTCCAGCTCATCCGTCTCGTAGCGGGTCATGGCCGAGCCGCCCGAGAGGGTGTAGGTGATCTGGTCCAGACTCGGCTTCGGATCACCATAATAGTTCGGGTTGGGCACGAGGACAACCTTCTCGCCGAAGGTGTACTCCTGGAGTTTGAATGGACCTGAGCCATTCGGATTCTTGCTTGCCCAACCACGCCCACCCTTCTCGACCGCCTCCTGATCCACCACAAAAGCTGTGGGGTAGGTGAGCTTCATCAAGAAGTAGACCTTGGGAGCGTCAATCTGGATGTCGAGGGTCTGATCATCCACGACGCGCACACCGCTGACCTCGTTGGCCCGGCCGCTGAGCTTGTCCCGGCAGCCGACGATGTCGCCCAAATACGTGTCCGCCACCGGCGATTCCGTAGCCGCATCGCAGGCGCGCTCGAACGAGTATTTGAAGTCCTTCGCGGTAATCGGCTTGCCGTTGGCGAACTTCGCGTCCTGGCGGAGGGTGAACGTATAGAGGGTTCCGTTCTCGTCTGTCTTCCACTCGGTCGCGATGTCGGGCTGCAGGTTGAGATCGCGGTCAAGGGTCACCAGGCCACTGAAGATCTCGACGATGTACTCCGCCGAGCTGGCATCAGAGGTCAGGTGCGGGTCGAGCGTCACAGGCTCATCGCCGGGGAGGGATAGGGTGTTGCCAGCTTTGGTCGTGGGACCCGCCACGGCCGGCGCCGTTTGTTCCGGCGCGGGCGTGTTCCGGCTCTGGTTGCCTGATCGCTCGTCGGAGGTACCGGGCGCAGCTGGGGCCGGTGATTGTGGCCCGCTCAGGCTGATGGCGTTGTTGCGCATGACAATCGCCCCAGCGGCGACAGCCACGCATGCGAAGGCCAGAATACAGAGGGTGCCGAGGATACCGATCGTCAGGAGCCACTGATTGCGATTCATACACTCTCCGGAGAGTTCCTAGCGCGAGGCTTGGGTGAACCCGCCGGGTACGATCCGCACCGGCTGGGCGCTCACGAGATCCAAGACCCTCAGGGTCCAGGTTAGCCTATACAATAGCACATGCTTTTTCAACATGTCAAAAGGTTGGTGCACGAATCGCGGCAGGCCACGCCGCCGGGCGACTCGACTCGCACCGGGTCGCCGTTGGCCCTTCCAGGCGATCCCGCGCACGTCGTAACTCGCACTATCTCGATTCGGGAGCTGCCTCGATCCTCCAGCTTGGCCCGCATGTTGATCGTCCAGTCACGAATATGTAGCCCACCGAACGGGAGCGTATCGCGGGTGAGCCAGGGTTTGACCACCAGATAGCTCACCTGATGGACCAACGGAGCGTAGGCCGCCTCCGTCACTGCAAGGGTCTGCTCAGCCTCGACGTAGAGCCCCCGCCGGGTGCCTAAGTCGGAGGTCGCCGCCGCACGATCCAGCAACTCCTCGAAGGTGGTCGCGACCCGGCGGGCCGAGTTGGGACTGGTCCCAACGTGAAAGGTGGATTCGAGAAAATCGTGCGTATCGGGGAAATCAGCGCAACGGTGGAGGAGCCAGACGTGGGGGGCTCGCGGCAGGGGGGTGGTGTTCTTGAGAATGTCTCGAAACGCTGGCTCGGGGTACTCCTCCACATGGACCGCGATGCCCAGCGTCGTGGACCACATCTGCTGGATTGCGGCAGCCAGTTGACGGTCGCGCTCGCCCTGGGCAACCGCCAACTGGATCGGCGGATAGCCCGCTCCACCCGGATAACCGGCCCGCGTGAGCAGGGCGCGGGCACCAGCGGCATCGCTTTGCACCCCGGGCTGATCGGCGGGGGGGGCGGCGAGCGCCCCCGGTGGGCTGAGGTGGTGGGCCGGAATGGCCCCGCCAGCATAGATTGTTTTCACCAGCGCCGCGCGATCAATTGCCTCGGAGAGCGCCAGGCGCACCTCCCGGCTGTTGAGTGGCGCCTTGACCGTCGTAAAGCCGAGATAGTCGGTACACAGGTCAAAGCGCTGGCGGAGCTGATCCTTGAACAAGGGGTCGTTGCGGACCCGGTCGACCATTCCCAGCGGTACCGGCGCCGTGTCAAGCTCATCGCGGGCGTAGGCCGTCAGAGCGTTGGCCGGGTCGGGAATGAACCTGACGGTCGCACGGCTGATCGCGATGCTGTTCGCGGCGTAGAAGAGCGGGTTCTTGACCAGGGTGGCGCTCACCCCGGATTGGAGGTCGGTCAGGAGATAGGGACCGCTTGTCCAAAGCTGGCCTGGTCTGGCCCAGTCGGTGCTGCGGGAGAGCAGCGAGCGGGGGAGTGGGCGAGCGGCCCAGTGAGTCAGCAGCGCCGGGAACGACGCATCCGGCTCGGTGAGGGCGAATTCAACCGTCCGGTCGTCCACGGCGCGAACGGCGATGGATTCCAGGTCGGCCGTACCCTGGGTGGTGTTGGCGTCCTCACAGTTCTTGATGATGTAGAACAGGTGGGCCAGGCGTCGATCAGTGTGGTTATCGCACACGCGGCGGATCGTGAAAACCACGTCTTCGGCGCTGAGTGGCGCAACCGGCTTGCCGCTTTGATCCACCCAGATCGCTCCCTGTCGCAGAGTAAAGGTGTAGGTGAGCCTGTCGGTGGAGACTGCCGGGGGCTCTACCGCCAGATCGGGCAGCGCATCACCGCTCGCCGGATCCAGGCGCATCAAGCCAGCAAAGAGCTGTTCGGTGATCGTGGCCGACGCACCGGTCAGATCGCGTTGGGGATCGAGAACAAGCGTCGACACCGGGATACTGACATCGAGGACCGCGGGCGCGCCCTCCTGCGGCTGGCGAGCGCCACAACGCATCGCGACGAGGCTGAACCCAATCATGAGCAGGCTCAGGCAATACCGGACTCGGGCTGGGATGGTCATACTGAGACAGGCAATCTCACGAGCGAGACACGAGACTCACGCTTTTCAGATCCTGTTGGCGAATTGGTACAAGTCGCGGGTGCCCGTTTGTAGTGCGCGCTGTAGGGGCGCACGGCCGTGCGCCCCTACAGCGCGCACGACGAGCCCTTCGTCCGCCCTGGAAGCGATTTCGCCAACAGTATCTTTTCAGCGTGAGCTTCTCGGGTGTCGTGTTCGGCGACGGCTCCCCGGCCCCTCCTCAACGCGGAGAGGAGCGTTGGAAAGCGATCGTTCAGGGAAAGTGAACCGATCCTCGAAGTGACATTCGTGAACGGCTCCCCCTTCCCTGACAGGGAAGGGCGCGGGGCGGTCGGTTCCACCGCGACGGTTTGGAAGGCGATGGATATCTCACGTTTCAGGCTTCCAGCGGAGAACCGGCTGGCGAGCCGCGCGGACCTCATCCAGGCGCGCGAGCGGGGCCTTGTGGGGAGCCGAGAGCACCACCTCCGGCTCAGTGCGCACCTCGCGCGCGATCTCCTTCATCACATCAATGAACCGGTCGAGCGTCGCCTTGCTCTCGGTCTCGGTCGGCTCGATCATCAAGGCCTCCTCAATGATCAATGGGAAGTAGATCGTGGGCGGATGGATGCCGAAATCGATCAGGCGCTTCGCAATATCGAGGGTTCGAACCGGGTGATCAAGGCCGCGCGTCTGCTCGACCTGCCACTGGCCACTGAACACCGCCTCGTGCATGCAGACCCGATCGTAGGGCAGGTAGTAGTCGTCCCGGAGATTGACGCGGATATAGTTGGCATTGAGGACCGCCGTCTTGCTCATGTCGTCGATCCCGTCGGCGCCAAGCGTGCGCATGTAGACGTAGCCGCGCACCGCGTTGTTGAAGTTGCCGTAGAAAGCCCGCACCCTGCCGATACTTTGGGGCCGATCGTAGTCGAACTCGTAGCGCTCGCCGCGCCTGACCACGATCGGGACCGGCAAGAAGGGTTCGAGGAAATCGCGCACCGCCGTCGCGCCCGCGCCGGGGCCGCCGCCGCCGTGGGGCACGGCGAAGGTTTTGTGCAGGTTGTAGTGCAGAATATCAGCACCCACCTTTCCCGGTTTGACCGCTCCGGCAATAGCGTTCATGTTGGCGCCGTCCATGTAGATCAACCCGCCAACGCTGTGAACCAGTTCGGCCACCTCCAGGATACGGCGCTCGAAGAGCCCCAGTGTCGAGGGGTTGGTGATCATCAACCCGGCGACATCCTCGTTCAACAAGGCTCGCAACTGGGCCACGTCCACGCCACCGCCGGCACCGGTAGGCACGGTGACCGTCTCGTAGCCCACCATCGCCGCCGTGGCCGGGTTGGTTCCATGGGCACTATCGGGCACGAGAATGACCCGGCGCGGATGGCCCTGGCTCTCGTGGTAGGCCCGGATGATCAACGCTCCCGTCAACTCGCCGTGCGCACCCGCCGAGGGTTGGAGCGTCACGCCGGGCAGACCGGCAATCTCGGCCAGCCAGGCCTGCAACTCGTACATCAGTTGCAGGGCGCCCTGAACGGTATTCGGGTCCTGGTAGGGATGGATCGCGGTAAAACCGGGGAGCGCCGCGATCGTATCGTTGATCTTGGGGTTGTACTTCATCGTGCACGAACCCAGCGGGTAAAACCCGACATCGACCGCAAAGTTCAACTGGGAGAGGCGCGTGAAGTGGCGAACAACCTCCAACTCGCCAACCTCGGGGAGGGGCAGATCGTCGCGTGCCAGCTCGGCAGGCAGCGGAGTCACGGGCACGTCCGGCGAGGGCAACTCGACACCCGTCCGGCCGGGCGCACTGCGCTCAAAAATCAAAGGTTCACGGGCCATGAATTCCGCCACTGGAACTCTCCTTCTCTTGAGACGAGAGATTCGAGCGTAGAGATCGCCCTCGCTGCCTCGATTCGTTTGAAAACGACCTGCAATTCATCAATCACGAATCTCCAATCTCGAATCACTCCTCAGTCATTCACTGCAAACGAAGACGAAACTGTTACTTTGGTGCCATCGGGATTGGCCTGGACGACTGTAATCACACCGCCGATCATCCCCTTGCGGATACGCCAGCGGACCATCGCACCGCCGTGCCCCTCGCCCCGCCGCCGGCGGACGACGGTCCATCCCTTGGCAGCGAACTGCGTCTCGAACGCGGTCACCGTCTCGCTGAACGTTGCTCCGTCCGGCGGCCGCCAGGCCAGGTCAACCGCGCGCCCGCAGACGAGCACCATCGGTTCCGGGTCCGGCCCCTGCACCGCCGCAGCCTCGGCTTCAACAGGCAAGGGGGCGGGCAGGGCCTCTGGGGCCAACGCGGTCGGCCCGGCCTTGGGCCGGCCGCGCTCGCCAGGCCTCAGGTCGCGCCGCGCCGCCCGTCCGGCCGGGAAGAGCCGGTTTAGAACTTTCCAAAGCCCCATCACTCACCGGCAAGCGCGACCTGCGCGGCCGCCACCGCGGTCCCCGGCGTCGCCGGATAGCCCCCCGTAATGAGCGCGCGCTCAACCGCGCCCACCGTCGCCAGAATGTCGTTGGATGTCACCGCGCCCATGTGGCCCACGCGGAAATAGCGGCTCTTGATCGCGGGATGCAGGCCGCCCGCAACGACGACCCCCTCATTCTTGACGCGACCCGGCAAGGTCGCGTCAATTCCCTCGGGATAGTAGACCGCGCTCAAGCTGTTGGCGGCCAGTCCCTCTTCGAGGGGGACCAGGCTCAGGTCGAGGGCCTGCCAGGCCGCGCGGAAGGCCCGCCCCACGCGGGCATGACGAGCGAAGCGGGCGTCCATGCCCTCCGCCAGAATGTGATCCAGACTCGCGTCGAGGGCGTAGATCAGGTTGACCGGCGGCGTAGCGAAGTAAGCCGGTTTGCGGGCCTCATAGGCCTCCATGATCGGCAACCACTCACCGAAATCAACGTAGACCGAGGCGACCGGCGTGCGCCGGGCGCGCCAGGCCTCGAGCGCGCGAGGACTGGCCACCACCAGCGCCAGGCCGGGAGGAACGCCGATGGCCTTCTGCGAGGCGGTCAAGAAAACGTCGGCCCCCCACTCGGCCTGGCGAAACTCCTCGGCCGCCGTCGAGCAGACGCCGTCGAAGATGCTCAGGACGCCATGCTGGCGGGCCATCCGGGACAGAGCCTCCGCCGGCGCGCACACACCGGTGGAGGTATCCACGTGGGTGACGGCCATCACCTTGAAACTGTCACCTGCCAGAGCGTGCTCAACCTCGTCGAGCCCGGGCACCCCACCGACCGGCGCGCGAATCTGCGTGACCTCGGCCCCGTGGCGCTCGAGCATCTTCACCATACGATCGGAGAAGTACCCGGTATTCACCATCAAGGCTCGATCCCCCGGCTCGATGAGGTTGGCGACGGCCATTTCCATCGCCAGAGTGCCACTCCCGGCCACGACAAAGGGATGGCTGTCCGGCGCCAACCACACCTGGCGCAGGCGCTCCAATGTCCGCCCAAACACCTCGATGAACGCGGGCGCCACATGGCTGGAGGTTTTGACCGCCATTGCCTGAAGCACATCTGGCTCGAATTCGATGGGACCGGGGATCATCAACAAATCGCGATCTGGCACGGTTCGCTCCTTTTGAAAGTTTGCTGTTCTTGGGATCGCGTACATGGACGATGTGTTCACATTTCTGTAAAAGTGGTGCGTACGCACCACTTTTACAGAAAGTGAGATACGCCATCCGTACATGGGGAAGGCCAGGGAATACCCTCGCCCTCGGCGCGCCGCGTTCCAAATTTGACCTTTTGTAAGTTTTGAGCTTGATGAAAACAGCGAGCACCAGCATTCAACATTCAGCAACCAGCACTTTTTCCTCGGCATTTTCCCGGAGCGCACCAACGAATCGGTCAATCTGCTCGCGCGAGTTCATCTCGGTGGTCGTGAGGAGCCAGTGATTCTGAAGCTCGGGGTAGGCCCGGCCAAGATCGTAGCCACCGATGATCCCGTGCTCCTCCCACAGCGTGCGGTTGAGTTCGGCCACCGGGCGCGGCGTGCGAATCACGAACTCACGCATGAAGGGCGCGCTGAAGGCCAGGTCATAGCCGTCGAGGCGGGCAAGTTGATCGGCCAGGTAGTGGGCTCGCTGGTAGCAGAGCGTCGCGACCTGGGTAAACCCGCTCTTGCCCAGCAGGCTGAGATAGATAGTGGCGGCGGTGGCAGCCAGGGCTTCGTTGGTGCAGATGTTGGAGGTGGCTTTCTCGCGGCGGATGTGCTGCTCCCGCGCCTGGAGGGTCAACACGTAGGCGCGACGTCCCTCGCTATCCACGGTCTCGCCGGCAAGGCGGCCAGGCATCTGGCGCACGTGTCGCTCGAGAGTCGCGAACAGGCCCAGGTACGGCCCACCAAACATGGGCAACAGGCCGAGGGGCTGGCCCTCGCCGGTCACGATGTCGGCGCCAAGCTCGCCGGGGGTCTTGAGCAGCGCCAGCGCGACGGGGTCGGCGCTGACGGTGAGCAGTCCACCGGCGCGGTGAACCGCGTCAGCCAACTCTCCCAGCGGCTCAATCTGACCAAAGAAGTTGGGGTATTGCACCATGACGGCCGCCGTCCGTTGATCGAGTTGCGCCTGGATGGAGGCCTGGTCGGTCAACCCGGTGGCCGGGTCGTAGTCGATGGTGACAATCTCGAGGTCCTGCCCATGGGTGTAGGTCTCGAGCACGGCTCGATACTCGGGATGGATGGCAGCGCTGACCAACAGCCGGGGGCGCCTGCCCCGGCCGAGGCGCGCCGCCGTCAGGGCCGATTCCGCGAAGGCCGTGGACCCATCGTACATCGAGGCATTGGCCACTTCCATGCCGGTGAGCTGGCAGACCAGGGTCTGGAACTCGAAGATGGTCTGGAGCGTCCCCTGGGAAATCTCGGGCTGGTACGGCGTGTAGGCTGTGTAAAACTCGCTGCGGAAGAGCAGATGGGGCAAAGCAGCCGGCACGTAATGATAGTAGGCGCCGGCGCCAAGGAAACAAGCATGCTCGTTGAGCGCTGCATTCTTAGCAGCCATCCGGCTGAAGTATTGCCACACCTCCGGCTCGCTCAGGCCCTTGGGGAGGTCGAGCGAGGGAAAACGAAGATTGGCTGGCACGTCGGCAAAGAGGTCTTCGACCCGCTCGACGCCGATGGCGTCAAGCATCGCTCGACGGTCGGCTTCGGTGTGGGGTGTGTATCGCATACGAACTCGCTCCTTCTATGCGCCACATTGCGCGGTCACAACTATCCTGCGTCGGCCCGTTGCTGTCAAGTTCCAGACTCACGCGAGCGCTCCAGGTTCATCCCCGGAGGCCACGAGCCGTCGCTTCGCTCGGCGTCTGCATTACAACGCACGTGCGGCTGGCTACCAGCACGTGCGTACGTATAAGTATAGTAACGATCTTCCATGAGGACGACACGCAACAATCGACCGAACTTTTCAGCCAAATGTCAGACGCCCGCCGAGAGGTCAGCACCGGCGCCCCCGGCCTGGATCAAGGTCCCACGCTTTCGTGCAGCAGCACGGCCAGGCGGTTGTCCAGGGCCTGCAAGGAGTAGTAGTGCCGCCCCAGTTCGTAATTGAGTCTCACCATCTCACCGGCCGAAGCCGGGTCGAGCAAGAGAGTCCGCGTCCGCGCGACCGTGGTGTCGTCGACGAACGTGTCAAAGCTGATGACTTGGAAGCCCTTGGGCTCGATGTCGGTCTTGAAAATCTCGTAGGCACTCATCACAATTGGCCGGCGGTAGTAGATCGTCTCCAAAAAGGCGTTCCCGAAGCCCTCGATCGCCGAGGGGTACGTGACCACGTCGGCCTGTTGGTAGCCATCGGCCAGCGAGAATTGCTGGCGACCTTCCGGCGCCCGGCTGCGCTGATCGCCAATGAGGCCCGAGGCAAACACCAACCGCACCCCCAAAAGGTCGGCGTACTCCCGCAGGTAGACAGCATACTCGTCACCCTCATCGCTAGAGGCGTGGGAGATCACCAGGGCGGACGGCAACTCCAACCGGCGCACCAGTTCGATGGCCCTCTCGATGCGTTTACGCGGGACAACCCGCGTCGGCTGGAGCAGAAAGTATTCACCCGGCGCGAGCCCCA
This sequence comes from Ardenticatenaceae bacterium, assembly GCA_027493995.1. GTDB lineage: Bacteria > Chloroflexota > Anaerolineae > Ardenticatenales > Ardenticatenaceae > DOUV01. Next base: position 2,083,547 of record JAOSJS010000001.1, read on the forward strand.
AGGCCGAGCGGAGGTCGGCGGCCTCGGCATCGGGCGGTGGCGGCGGCGACTCGAAGTCCATCACATTGGGGATCAGCCTCGAACTCACTCCGGTGCGCAGTGCCAACTCACGGCTGGCGAAGGAGTTGATGACCACGTGATGCAGGCTGGGTAAGACGGGGGGAAAGGCCGCCCGCAGGTAGTCGGCGGCAGCGTTGACCGCGTAGCGCTCGCGCTCCCAGGTGAAGTCGTGGTGGTGGCCGATGGTCGGGATGTTGGTCTCGGCGATCAGCTCGGTCAACGCAAGCCCCAGAGGGACATTCATCGGCAGCGACAGAGCATTCTCGGCGATCAGCAGGTCCAGACCGAAGGTGCGCACGAAGCGCTCCAGATGGCCCTTCAGATGGTCCTTGAGCGTCTGAACTTGCCGCGACGTCTGGGACGACCGGGTGTAATCGTCGAACAGGTCGGCGTTGAGCGCCTGGATGTCCGGATGCTTGAAGTGCGCCTCAGGCACCAGCAGGCTGTGATCGGCCGGCCACTCCGATTCAGCGGCGAAGTAAAAGCACTCGTGGCCCGAGCTGGTCAGAACCCTGACCCACTTGGCGACCTCGAGCGAGACGCCATCCGTGCCCGCCAGGCGGGTCGATACGAAACCGGTGCGCACCTTACGCTTGACACTCTGAAAATTCACTGACCTTCTCCTGCCTCCATCCACTCGCAACACAATCATGATACCCACCCCATCTCTGGTGGGCGGCAGTCAGCAATTCGATACTCCGAGTGTAGGTCGAGCTCGCGGGCCCTGTCAAGGAATAGGCCCGTGAGGACGCTCCATGCGGCGCCGGCAACCGCCCAGGGTGGGAACCAGGTGCAGCTCAGCCCGGCCGGATCCGAGACAAAGTGCCATTTTGTCCCACACTTCGGTGATCCTGGTGGCGAAATCGCTTCCAGGGAGGACGAGTGGCTCGTAGTGCGCGCTGTTGCAAGTTTCCAATTGAACCTGACCATCGCTGTCCGGAGCCGGGCGAGGAGCCGGGCGATTGCCTGTCCTGGCCGGACAGGCCAGGGAAATCGCGGCTGGGGGCCGGCGGCCGGGCGGGCCCCTCCGGGCACGCGGTTCGTCAGAGTCGATTGGAACAGCGCACGAGCGGATCAAGCATGCTTGCCATTGTGCGCGAACGTCTCTCATCCAGTCGGCTTCAGCCGACTTGAGCTATCAGCCCTGGAATTCATTCCGGGGCGGCCGGGCGGTTGCTCCGGGCAGACGCCCGGTGTGTCAGATTCATTTGGAAAGGCGCAACAGCGCGCTTTTGCCTCTTTCCAAATTCATCCGACCCACCGCGTGCCCGAAGGGGCCCGCCCGGCCGCCGGCCCCCGGCCGCGGTTTCCCTGGCCGGCCAGGACAAGCAACCGCCGGGCGGCCCGCCCAGCTCTGGAGAGCGATTGCCAGATTTCTTTGGAAAAGGGCAACAGCGCGCACTCCAAACCGGCGCCTACGACTTGTACCAATTCGCCACCAGTTTCCCCTGTGCCTGCGGCCCGCGCCGGGAAATGAAAAGTGGCGCCGCGCCACGGCGAACAGCGCGGCGGGCTATTTTCAGGAGAGGATCTTCAATGATTGGGTGAGGTGTGGGAGGTGCAGCGCACGTTCGTCGTCCTCCTCCGGACGCCATCAGGCCGTCTGGTACCCCCGGCCTCCACCCTCCCAACCGGGCGAGGTGCGACGCACCTCGCCACTTGAGCGGCTCTGTACCGCTGCCCCACACTTGACAATCGCTGGGACCTCCCGACAATAGCAGCCGGCAACGCTGGGCCCCAACCCCGCCCCAGGCCGCCACTGCCGCCCAGGCGCGGTTCCAGGAGCCCCGTTCCAGATTGCGGAGGACACTGATGGGACGTTGACCTGGTCTCGTTCGCGGTCCGCCCACCGTGCTTCGCTCGATCCCGCTAGTTCTCCCTTACCGATGATGTGTTCATCTTTCTGTCAAAGTCAGGACTTATGCAGTCGGTTGAATTGCGGACGGAGCATCGGCTTGTCGTGCGCGCGGTTGCAGATTGCCAATTTATGCTGACTCTTGACACACCGCTGGCAGGAGGCGTAACGGCCCGTCGCCAGCCGCCTGGCGGGTGCCCGTCCTGGCCGGCCGAGCCGAGGAACCCGCGGCTGGGGGCCTGCGGCCGGGCGTCGGCCGACCCCGCGGGGTCCACCCAGCGAGACGGTCGCGCCGGGGTTCGCCCCTCAGGGTGTCCGCCGACGCGGAGGCGAACCCGAGCCCGGCGGTTGCTACGGCGGCCGGGGGCCTGCGGCCGGGCGGGCCCCTCCGGGCCCGCGGGTTGTCGAATGAATTTGGAACGGGGCCATCGCCTGGGTCTGGCGCGCCCGGCCCAGCCATGGGAGGCCTACCTGCTCCCGCCGGATCTGACGATCCGGCGACCATAGCCTGGATCTGACGCTCCAGGCCGGGCCATGGGAGGCCTACCTGCGCCCGCCGGATCGTCAGATCCGGCGACCATCGCCTGGATCTGGCGCGCCCGGCCGGGCCATGGGAGGCCTACCTGCGCCCGCGGGGCGCCCGGGCGGTCACGCGGGCGTCGGGAGGGATCGCCAAGAGGCGGGCGAGGGGGCAGGCGCGGCGCCAGGCGTGGCGGGGCCGGGCCCTCCAGGGCCAGGCCAGTGGCGATGTCGTTGGCAAGGGAGCAACGTTGCCGGGGCGGGGTGCGGAGGCCCCCTGCTGGCAATGGCCCAGCCCCGCCCGGATCGCACCTGCCGGCGACGCGTCAGGCAACACCCGCCCCGACAGCCGGGCGTGCCCCCAGCCGCGGGTTCCCCGGCTCGGCCAGGACCGGCAACCGCCGGGCGGGCCGCCCGGCTCCCGAGAGCGATGGCCAGATTTAGTTGGAAACATCCAACAGCGCGCTGTTGCCCCTTTCCACATGCATCCGACAACCAGCGTGCCCGGAGGGGCACGCCCGGCCGGAGGCCCCCAGCCGCGGTTTCAACCGCCAGGCGGCCCGCCCGGCTCCGGACAGCCAGCGGGTTGAAGAGAACGTCTTACTCGCCAACGCGTTTCAACCGCCAGGCGGCCCGCCCGGCTCCGGACAGCGATGGTCAGGGTAAAATTGTCAGGGTAAATTGGAAACGTCCAACCGCGCGCACGAGAAGCCAAATGCCGCTTCTTTGAGCCGTTCTGCCTCGCACCGCGTGCGTCCTGTCAAAATGGCGCCTACGCGCGCCACTTTTACAGAAAGTGAGATACGCCATCTCCCTTCCGAGGAGGTTCTCGATGGCAGGTACCGATGTGATCGTCGTGGGTGGTGGGGTGGTGGGCGTGTCCACGGCCTATTCCCTGGCTTGCGCCGGGGCCAGAGTGACCATAGTCGAGGGCGGCGAACTGGGCCGCGGCGCCTCCTACGGCAACGCCGGGCTCATCGTTCCCAGCTACAGCGTTCCGATCGCCACGCCCGAGGCGCTCTCCCAGGGCTTGCGCTGGCTCTTCGACCCGGGGAGTCCCTTCACCATCAAGCCCCGCCTCGACCCCGACCTCCTCGCCTGGGTGGTGAGATTTGTAGCGGCTTGCCGGAAGGAGAAGGTCGTCGCCACCACAGCCGTCCTCCGCACGTTGGGTGTGGCGAGCATCAATCTCTACGAGCAATTCAGTGGGCTGCGGGGGAATGAGGTTGGCTACCAGCGCACGGGATGGCTCTACCTCTACAAAACCGAGCGCGGTCTGGCGGAGGGAATCCATCACGCGGAGCGCGTACGGCGGGTGGGAACCCAGGCTGTCAACCTGGATCAGGCCGAGGTCAAGGAACTGGAACCCGCGGCTCGCGCGGATCTGGCCGGGGCCGTGCATTACGTCGATGATGCCCACTTGAACCCCTTCCAATTCGTCCACTTCCTGGCGAGCCTGGCCAACGACCAGGGGGTAACCTTCCGGACCCATGTTCAAGTGGTGGGGCTCAAAGCGCAAAACGGGACGGTGCAGGCAGTCCGGACCGGCGAGGGGGAGCTCGAGGCCGACCACATTGTGATTGCGGCGGGCGCGTGGAGTCCACGCCTGGCACGGTCCATCGGGCTGCGCTTGCCCGTCCAGCCCGCGAAGGGCTACAGCCTGACGTTCCGCGCCTCGGGGCTCACCCCGCGCCGCCCGCTCTCGCTGGGAGAGGCCCACGTCGCGGTGACCCCGATGGGTCAGCACCTGCGGATGACAGGTGGGCTTGAGCTCGCCGGCTTCGACCACTCCCTGAATGCCCGGCGGCTGGCGGCCATCAGCCGGGCCGGGTCCGAGTACCTTGTTGGCCTGACTGGCATGGAGTCGAGCGAGCGCTGGTCCGGGTACCGGCCGCTCACCCCCGACAGCCTCCCAATCATCGGGCCAGGCGAACGCTTCAAGAACCTATTCTTCGCGACCGGCCACGGGACGCTGGGTGTGACCCTGGGTCCGATCACGGGGAAACTGGTCGCAGAACTGGTCGCTGGCGAGCCGCCGTCGATCGACGTTCAGCCCCTGCTTCCCTGCCGCTTCGGGCTGTAGATGGGTTGTGACGGACCCTCCTGTGATCGCGACGGAGGGACGGCGCGCGTCCTGGGCACCGCCGTCCGCCCCTCCAACCGCAATTCGCCACCGGCATCCTTCTCGTCGCGGCAGTGTCAATGTACACGGACAGCGTCAATCCGCGGCGGCGTGGAGAGTCGATTCCACCAGGCTGGGCTGAGCTGGGTTGCCTCTACGGGTACTTGATGCTCGACACCGTAAAAGGCAGATCAGGCGTTTGCCCCTGCTTGTTCAATTGGGAGTTGACGACCAGCAAACGCCCGCTGAGCTGCGCAATCGTCGTCGGGAAGGCGAATGACGGATCGCTCGTACGGGAAACGATCGTCCCACTCGACAGATCACCGGTCAATCGCACCTCGACGATCTCCTCAAACTGGTTTCTAACCACGTAGAGGGTCCGACCCTTGAGCAACAGGCCATCGCCTGCGGTTACCGTCTCCCCACCGAGGTCGATCTTGGTGATTTCCCCGGTGGCAATGGTGATCCGGAAAAGCTCGCCCGTATTCGATTGGACGACGACGAGGTATTTGCCGTCATTGCTCGCGACAATCCCATTCAGGTTGAACCCCGGCTGGTACTCGATGGGCGTGCCGGTGAGATCGAGCCATTCTTCAAATTGGAACTGGCCATTCACTCCGACGAACACCCGGTAGATCACGGGGCGGAACGAATCGGTGGCAAAGGCATCCCCGTCGCGCGTGACGGTGACATCGTTGACGAACGTTGTTGTTGCCCCGTTATCGAAGGCAGCAAGCAGAGTTTTGCTGGCAATGTCGTAGACGAACAGCTTGCCGCTTGCCCCTCCCGCGATGAAGAGACGATCATTCTTCTCGTCCACAGCGAGGCCGGTCGCCGTCGTTCGCCCATCCTCACCGCCCGGGAGGAAGACACTGGTCACCTGATCCTTGAAGTAACCCCGAAAGATGGTGCCATCCGTGGTGCTGCTCACGTAGAAGACGCCGGCCGACTGTTGCGCGGCGATTCCTTCCGGAAACACGGCCTCGCCCGGAAGGATGTAGTACGAAGGCCGCGGGCTGCCAAGCGGTGCGCGGGCAGCGAGTGCTGTCTCCGTCCCGGCAGGAGCATAGACTCCCAACGCCAGGACCAGGACGAGGCCAGGCAGGAATGTCTTCCATCCAAACATTGTGCGTTCTCCTTTGGGTCTACGACACCTACGGTTGAACAGTCTTCCGCCCTGCTGGCGGCGTTGTGGGGTTGCAGCAAGAAGCGGACCGTGGCATCGCTCTCGGTCAGACCCCCCTGGAAGGGGAAGGAGATACCTTCTTCAATTCAACCGAGCCCTTCAGCCGGCGGGTTAAGGTTCCACCCTGTGTGCAGCGTCCGGTGGAATTCTTGCGGGAAGGCGCTTGCCGCACTGCTGCGGGCCACGGACTTGAGTCCACTCCCCGATCCACCTCGGACACACCGGTATTGCGACAACCGGGCCCGGCTCGCACGCCCCTGGGGCCGGGTGGCCTCGCTGCGCGCCGGGCACTCGCCAGGAATAAGGATGCCGAGGTTTTCCGCGCTCACTTCTGCTTGCGAGGGAGTGACGTTCGAGGCGTTATTCGCCTCGAAGCCGACGGACGAGCGTCGCCATCTCGATGGCGGCCAGCGCTGCTTCTTCGCCCTTGTTTCCGGCCTTCGTCCCGGCCCGTTCGATCGCCTGCTCGATGGTCTCAGTGGTGATGACGCCGAGGGTGATCGGCACGCCGGTTTTTAAGCTGGCGTTCATCAGCCCGCTCCCAGCCCCGTGGGCCACCAGCTCGTAATGAGTGGTGGCCCCGCGGATCACCGCTCCGAGTGCAATCACCGCATCGTAGCGCCCGGTCTCGGCCAGCACCTGCGTTGCCAGCGGGATCTCAAAGGAGCCGGGGACCCAGACGACGTCAACGTCGCCAGCCTCGACCCCATGGCGCCGCAGGGCGCGCTGTGCCCCCTGGAGTAACCACTCGGTGATAAACTCGTTCCAACGCGACACGACAATAGCGACTCGCAGCCCGGCCGCTGCCAGTGTCCCTTCGTACGTTTGACCCACCGATTCGCCTCCTCCCGCAAAGGAACTCATGGACCATACTGCCCCGCGATCAGGCTGATCGCAGGGTGGGGTGGATGCTCCGCGCCAGCCACCCCCGACAGAAGGTGGCCGAGTTTCTGCCGTTTGGTGTGCAGGTAGCGCTGGTTCTCGGGCGTGACGGGCGCCTCAAGCGGGACGCGCTCGACCACCTCAATCCCGCAGGCGACCAGGCTGTCGAGCTTGCGCGGGTTGTTGGTGAGCAGGCGGATGGAGTGCACGCCAAGCTGCCGCAGCATGGCCGCGGCCGCCTGGTAGTTGCGCGGGTCGGGGGAAAAGCCGAGGCGCTCGTTGGCCTCGACCGTGTCGAGTCCCTGATCCTGCAGGGCGTAGGCCCGGAGCTTGTTCCCAAGGCCGATGCCACGTCCTTCCTGCCGTAAGTAGAGAAGAATACCGCGCCGTGCCCCTGCGATCTGGGACAACGCCAGGTCAAGCTGGGCGCCGCAGTCGCAGCGTTGCGAGCCAAAGACTTCGCCCGTCAGGCACTCAGAGTGGACCCGCACCAGGGGAGGGCGGCCGTCGGCGACCTCGCCCATCACCAACGCGAGATGCTCCTGCCCCCCCGTCCGGTCGAGGTAGGCGATGATGGTGAACTCGCCTCGGGCCGTGGGCAGCTGACTGGCGGCGATGCGCTCGACAACGCAGTCGGTCTCGCGGCGATAGGTAATCAGATCGGCGATGGTGAGAAGCGGGAGACCGTGGACACGGGCGAACTCACGCAGGCGGGGCAGGCGCATCATCGTACCGTCGTCGTCCATCATCTCGCAGATCACACCCGCCGGCCAGAGACCCGCCAGCCGCGCCAGGTCGACCGCAGCTTCCGTGTGTCCAGGTCGTGCCAACACCCCGCCATCCCGCGCCCGTAAGGGCTGGATGTGGCCCGGTATGGTGATCGCCTCGGGTCGGCTGGACGGATCGCTTGCCACTCGAATCGTGCGGGCGCGGTCGGCCGCTGAGATGCCCGTGGTCACACCGTGCGCCGCTTCAATCGTGACGGTGTATGCCGTCCCGAACGCATCCCGCCTCCTCCCGCTCGGCACCATCATCGGAACTCCGAGCCGGTCAAGCTGAGGCCCGGCCAGCGCCAGGCAGATAAGCCCCGAGGCCCGACGTGCCAGGACGGTGATCGCTTCCGGCGTGACTCGTTCGGCTGCAACGACCAGGTCCCCCTCGTTCTCGCGCCCTTCGTCGTCCACTACGACAACCATCCCGCCGCCACGGATGGTCTCAACCGCCCGCTCGATGCTCTCGCTCATCGTTCCCCCGCCCGTCCATGACCTGTGATTGCCATGATGCGCTCGACATATTTACCCAGGATATCCACTTCCAGGTTAACGCGCCGTCCCGGCGCATAGTCGGCCACAACTGTGACCGCCCGTGTGTGGAGGATGAACGCGATCGTGAACCAGTCGGCTCCAGTCTCCACCACGGTCAGGCTCATACCATCGAGCGCCACGTAACCCTTCGGGACGATGTAGCGCATCAGCGCTGCCGGTGCTCGGAAGCGTACCACCAGGCCCTCACCGTCCGGCGTGAGCGCTGCCACCTCGGCGGTCCCGTCGATGTGACCCTGGACGAAATGCCCGCCAACCCGGCCGTTTGCCGCCAACGAGCGCTCCAGGTTGACACGTGCTCCTTCAACTAAATCCCCGAGGTTCGTCCGGCGGAGCGTCTCAGGCGTCGTCTCGACGGCGAACCCCTCCGCATCGAAGGTGACGGCGGTGAGGCAGGTGCCATTGACAGCAACACTGTCGCCGATGTTGAGACCGTCCAAAACAACCTTTGCTCCAATTGATAGCGTGAGGCCGCCGGGGCGCCGCTCGATCTGCCGGACACTCCCCGTTTCTTCGACAATGCCGCTAAACATGAGAACCTTCCTTTCGAGAACTGTGGCCTCCAAATGAACCTACCCCTCAGATCCAGCATCCTGTTGGCGAAATCGTCTCCAGAGAGGGCGAGCAGTTCGTCGTGCGCGCGGTTGCCCCGTGCCACCTGAATCCGACCCCCGCGTGCCCGGAGGGGCACGCCCGGCCCGCCCCGAGGGGCGCCCCCTGACGCCGACCCTGCCTGAGGGGCACCCTGTCGGGGGCCGGCCTCCAGCCGCGGTTTCAACCGCCGGGCGGCCCGCTACTCGCACCAATTCGCCAACAGTGTCATCCAGGGTTGGGTCTCTCCGCCGAGCCGCCGCCGAGCACATCTGCTGTCGCAAAAAGGTCATCCCCCACTCGCTCGATTGCCCGCCAGGAGAGCCGAACGGCCTCGTCCATCGTCGCCACCCCGGCGCCACCGAGTGGACCGGGAGCGTCGCGGCCGCCGACAAGTTTTGGAGCGATGTAAGCATGCACTTTGTTGACAAGCCCCTGCGCGAAGAAACTCGCGTGGACCGCCGCCCCTCCCTCGACGAGAAGACTCGAGATCTCTCGCCGGCCAATCGCCGCCAGCAGCGGCACCAGCGCTACCCGGCCGGTTGCATCGGCCGGCAAGACCAGCACCTCGACGCCCTGGTGGCGGAGCGCATCGAGCCAGGGCAGTGGCGCCTGCGCGGTCGTCGCGGCCAGCGTCTGGCCGGGGAGTGCGGAGTCGAAGAGGCGGAGGGTAAGCGGGAGTGTGCCGCGGCTATCAAGTACGACCCGTAGCGGATGGCGCGGAACGGCATCAGACTCGTGGGGAAGGCGGGTGGTCAGCGCTGGATTGTCGGCCAGAGCAGTGCCGCGGCCGATCAGGATCGCGCCGACCTCCTGGCGCGTCTCATGGACGTGAGCCCGCGCCGCCGGCCCACTTATCCAGCGGGCGTGGCTGGTGCGTGTCGCAATTCTACCGTCGAGCGTCATGGCCCACTTGGCGATCACAAAGGGCCGGCGAGTGGTGATGAAGTGGATAAAGACCTCGTTGAGTCGCCGCGCGTCCGCCTCGAGCTCGCCGAGATGGACGGCGAGGCCGGCCGCGCGGAGACGCTCGATGCCACGCCCCGCCACCAGCGGGTTCGGGTCGAGAATCGCCACATGGACCTCGCGGACCCCGGCGGCGATGAGTGCATCCGCACAGGGGGGGGTCCGGCCGAAATGGCTGCACGGCTCGAGGGTGACGTAGGCGGTAGCGCCTTCAGCCCGCGTGCCCGCTTCACGCAGGGCAAAGACCTCGGCGTGGGGCTCTCCGGTGCGCTCGTGCCAGCCGCGCCCGACGACCTCGCCGTCGCGCACCAGCACACAACCAACCATAGGATTCGGGGCAGTGGTCCCCCGCCCCCGCGCGGCAAGGCGCAGGGCCTCGCCCATAAAATCGCCCATAAAAAAAGCCCTGAAGAGAGAACTCCTTCAGGGTAAGAGTGCGCCATCGACGCGCACAAACGACCGGACGCCTGTCACGCCTTCAAAAAAGCAGCGACAGGTTCACCCGTCGCTGCTCACGAAGACGCGCCAGCGCCGCTCAAGGGACCGCCTCGTGACGCAACGAGATTACGTCGCTCACTGCCCGGTCGCCAGTACGGTCGAGTCAACCTTCTTCCATCCGGACTATCACCGTCGGCTCTGGCTTCGCACCAGATCTGCTGACCCTTCTCCACCGGAGAAGGCGCTCGCGGGCTCCCTCGCGTTGCAAGGTCACCGCCGGTGGGGACTTCCACCCCGCCCTGAAGGTTTGTTCTTGTCTTGTATTGAAAGACGTTTGCGGCTCTCGGTGAGACCCTCGCCCCATCGCGAGGCCCAATCTTCCGAGCCGCCACTATACTACCAGTCCTCGTGCCACCGGTCAAACCGCGCGGTTCGGCTCCAGAGTAACAAACCGCCGGGCAGGCAAGGCGCGACGCACCATCGCCGCGTTGCCGGCCACATTCCTCCCCCCACCCTGTCGGGGCGGGTTTTGCCTGACACCTCGCCTGCACACGCGATCCGGTCGGCGCTCGGCCGCCGCCCGCCTCGATCCTCCACAACCCGCCCCGCCAACGTTCCTCCCCTGACACCAGCCTCGCCGATGTCCTTGATCCTCCGCACCCCGCCCCGGCCACATTCCTCCCCCCACCCTGTCGGGGCGGGTTTTGCCCGACACGTCGCCTGCCGACGCGATCCGGTCGGAACTCGGCCGCCACCCGCCTCGATCCTCCGAAACCCGCCCCAGCACTGTTTCTTCCGTGCCAACGGCCTCGCCGATGTCCCTGCCGTGGGCCGGGGTGCGGCCCCTCCTGTGGCGCGCTCCCTGACGTTTGAGATGCCCTGTCAGCCCCCTTACCCCCTATCTATTACCCATATCTCCACCTGGGGCGCAAGATGAGCTAAACTGGAAGCTCAGTCTATCGAACCGGGAGAAAAAAACTATGGCTACCAATCATCAAGACAGCTCCGAAAAGCAATGGGCTGCCGAAGAATTTGCCCAGGTTGAATTGAAAGATGCCCGCCTCAACTGGCGCTGTCAAGAGATCGCCATCGCGTTGAGCCAACAACCTGGGGCAGCGATTAACCAGGCATGCGAAGATTGGGCGGATACCAAGGCGGCATACCGCTTTTTTGACCATGATCAGGCGACAGCGGAACGCATCCAAGCGCCGCATCAGCAGCGGACGGTGGAGCGGATGGCCCAGCACGCGCGGGTGCTGGCGGTCCAAGACCCGACTTACCTGAATTATACCCCTCACCCCCAGACCGAAGGGCTGGGTCCGATTGGCAAGAAGAGCCAGAAACAGCGCGGGTTTGGGCTGCATTCCACGCTGGCCATCACGCCCGAAGGCCTGCCGCTGGGCGTGCTGACCCAAGCCGTCTTCATCCGGCCCGAGGACGAGCCCGCGCATCGACCGGAGGCCTGTCGCCTGCTGCCCATCGAGGAAAAGGAAAGCTATCGCTGGCTGCAAGCCTTCGAGCAGACCCTGGCGCTGGCACCCCCGGGCGTGGAAGTCATCACCGTCTGCGACCGGGAAGCCGACATCTACGAGCTGTTTGCCTTGGCTCAGCAACGGCCGGCGCCCTTGTTGGTGCGCGCCTCGTCGAACCGGGCCTTGTTGGATGAGCACGTGCGTAAGCTGTGGCCCAAAGTGGAAGGCCGCCCCATCGCTGGTCACCTCAGCGTGCATATTCCTGGCAATGACAAGCGCCCGGCGCGTGAGGCCATGGTGTCGGTGCGCTCCGGCTCCGTCACCCTGAGACCGCCCTGGCGTCCCAACGGTCAGAAATTGCCAGCTGTCACCCTCAACGCCGTCCTGGTCCGCGAGGAAAATCCCCCCGCCGATGTCGATGAGCCGATCGAGTGGTTGCTGCTCACCAACACGCCCGTAACCTCCTTCGAGGAAGCCCAGCGCCTCATCGCTTGGTACTGCTGCCGCTGGCAAATCGAGGTCTTTCATACAGTCCTCAAGTCCGGCTGTCGAGTCGAGGATTGTCGCTTGCAGACGGCCGATCGTCTCTACCGCTTTGTCGCCTTAATGAGCGTCATCGCTTGGCGCTTGCACTGGATGACCTACATCAACCGCTGTCAGCCTGACCTGCCGTGCACTGTAGTCCTGACTACCAGCGAGTGGCAAGCGCTCTATATGCGTATTCACAAGTCAAGCCGCTTGCCAGACACACTGCCTACCGTCCACCAGACCGTCCGTTGGATCGCCCAACTCGGTGGCTTCCTCGGTCGCAAGTCTGATGGTGAACCTGGAGTGACTACCCTCTGGCGTGGTTGGCAACGTCTGCAAGATATGGCCGCTACTTGGCATCTTGGTAAGGAACAAACCCAACTTGTGGGTAATAGATAGCCCTTACCCCCCTTGACATGCGCTGGCCGCGTCGGGACAATGGCCGCCTGCGACCGCCCCATCCCCGCCTCCCGGTGGTCTGCCCGGCGCTGCCGCCGAGCGCCCCAGCCGACTGTGAGCCCCATCTGGACTGGGCTTGTTGTTCGAGACGTCGAGCTGCTCACCGTGGAGGATTCTCATGGGACGCCGCCTCGTTTTCGCGCTCGCCCTGACCGCCGCCGCCCTCCTCCTGCCCGTGCACTCCCTTGGCGCGGTCCGCGACAGCACCACCAACCTCCTTTCCAACCCCGGCTTCGAGGAGGGTACCGGCGGCTGGACCCTCGCCCCCAGCACGGCCACGGTGCTCCTCACCACCCCGGCCCACGGTGGGGCCTGGGCGGCCGGGCTGACCAAAGCGTCGAAGACCGGCTACGTCACCCTCGGCCAGACGGTGGCGGTCGAGCCGGGCGCCGGCTATGAGCTGAGCGGCTGGGTGCTCTGGCGCAATGCGGCTGCCAGCAACGCGCGTCTGCGGTTGAGTTGGCTCGACGCCGGCGGGACGCGCCTCGGCGAGCGCGTCGAGCTCGACGCCCCGGCCCGCGCCGGCGACTACCAGTTCCTCGCCAGCGGCGCCCCGCTGACCGCCCCGCCGGCCGCCGCCGGCGCGCTGGTCGAGTGCTACACCTATTTGAACGCACCCGACCCTGCCGAGCCGACCCTCTTCGACGACCTGGCGCTCACACTGCTGGCCCCGGCGGCTACAGCCACGCCAACGCCCTCGCCGACGCCCACGTCGACCGCCACGTGGACACCCTCGGCCACCGCGACGCCAACGCCCTCGCCGACGCCCACGTCGACCGCCACGGCCTCGCCCAGTGCCACACCAACGCCGACCGCCACGGGGATACCCCCGGCAACACCAACGGCGACCGGCACGGCGTCCGCGACCGCGTCCGCCACGGGCACGCCCACGTCCTCCGCGACCCCATCGGCCACAGCGAGCCCGACCCCGACCGGCACGGCCAGCCCCACACCGTCGGCCACGGTGGCGCCCCTGCCGGCGCTGGTGATCAACGAGTACCTGCCTCGCCCTGCGACCGACTGGAACGGCGACGGCGAGACCAACAGCCGTGACGAGTACATTGAGCTCTACAACGCCGGATCCGACCCCGTGGATCTCGACGGCTGGCAGCTCGACGACGTCGCCGATGGCGGCGCGGCGCCCTACACCTTTGGCGCCGGTATCACCATCGCCCCCGGCGCCCACCGGCTGATCTTCAACGCCACCAGCCACGTGGGACTGAACGACGGCGGCGACGAGGTGCGCCTGCTGGCGCCCGATGGCCGCCTGGCCGACAGCCACAGCTACACCGGCGTTGACCCCGACGTCGCCTGGCAGCGCGCCGGCGACGGCGCGAGCACCTGGCGCGACGACTGGCCGCCCAGCCCCGGCGCGCCCAACCGGCCGCCACCCGCCTCCGCGACGCCCACCGTCACACCCTCGGCCACACCCTCGGCGACCGTCGCGCCGTCCGCGACGGCCACCGCCACGCCGCCGGCGTCGGTCACGCCGACGCCCACACCCTCGCCTTCGCCGTCGCACACGGTCACGGTGTCGCCAACGTCTACACCCTTGGCTTCCGCCACGGCCACGCCGACGGTGTCGCCGTCGTCCACGCCGACGGTGTCGCCGTCGTCCACGCCCTCCCTGACGCCCACGGCCACACCTTTTGCTGTGAGCGTGCGGCTCAACGAGGTGCTTCCCGCTCCGAAAAACGTCGACTGGGATGGCGACGGCAGTGCGACGGCTGAAGACGAGTGGGTCGAGCTGTACAACGAGGGGTCTGCGGTCGTGGATCTCAGCGGGTGGCAACTGGACGACATCGTCGACGGCGGCTCGCGCCCCTACACCCTGCCGGCCGGCACCCATTTGCAGCCGGGCGCGTTCCTGCTCTTCTTCCGCCACCAGACCGGCGTCGCCCTCAACAACGACAGCGACACGGTGCGGCTGCTGTGGCCGGACGGCACCCCGTTCGACACCTACTGGTACAGCCGCCCGGCCGCCGACGCCAGCTACAGCCGTGACGCCACCGGCACCTGGCACACCGACTGGCCACCCAGCCCCGGCGCACCCAACCTGCCCCCGACGCTCACCCCAACCCCGCTGCCGTCACCCACGCCGACGGCTTCGGCCACGGCCACGATCACCCCGTCGCCGACGAAGACCGCCACCCCGACGCGCTCACCGACAGCCAGCCCCACGATCGCGCCGGGCCTGCCGGTCCGCCTGAACGAGTTTCTCCCGGCGCCCAAGAACGTGGACTGGGACGGCGATGGGACCGCGACGGCCGCAGACGAATGGGTGGAACTCCTGAATCAGGGGCCGGCGCCCGTCGACCTCGGCGGCTGGCAGCTCGACGACGTCGCCAACGGTGGCTCGCAACCCTACACCCTGCCGGCCGGCACGCGGATCGATCCCGGCGAGGTCCTCCTGCTCTTCCGCCGCCAGACCGGCGTGGCGCTCAACAATGATGGCGACGAGGTGCGCCTGCTCCGCCCCGATGGGACTCCCCACGATGCTTTCGTCTTTCGCCGCACGACACCCGACGCCAGCTACAGTCGCGACGTGGCCGGTGCCTGGCAGACCGGCTGGCCGCCCAGCCCAGGGCAGCCGAACCGACCGCCGACGCCCACCCCAACACCGTCGCCAACCGCGCCGGTGCCCACGGCCACACCCTTTGCCGCGAGCGTGCGGCTGAACGAGTTCCTGCCGGCCCCGAAGGCCGTTGACTGGGACGGCGACGGAACCGCGACGGCCGAGGACGAGTGGGTCGAGCTGCACAACGAGGGGTCTGTGGTCGTGGATCTCAGCGGCTGGCAACTAGATGACGTCGCCGACGGCGGCTCGCGCCCCTACACGTTGCCGGGCGGCAGCCGAATCGATCCCGGTGGATTTCTCTTGCTCTTCCGGCGCCAGACCGGCGTCGCGCTCAACAACGACAGTGACACCGTGCGGCTGCTCTGGCCGGACGGCACCCCGTTCGACACCTACTGGTACAGCCGCCCGGCCGCCGACGCCAGCTATAGTCGCGACGCGGCCGGCGCCTGGCACGCCGGCTGGCCGCCCAGCCCCGGCGCGCCCAACCTGCCGCCGACGCCCACCCCAACGCCATCCATCACACCCGTGCCGACCGCCACCGTTACACCTTCGCCAACCAGGACCGCCGGCCCGACGCGCTCGCCCACGGCGACTGCCACCATCGCCCCCGACCTGCCGCTCCGCCTGAACGAGTTTCTCCCGGCGCCGAAAGCGATCGATTGGGATGGCGATGGGACCGCCGGCGCCAGCGACGAGTGGATCGAGCTCTACAACGGCAGTCTCGTGACGCTCGACCTCGGCGGCTGGCAACTCGACGACGTCGCCGCCGGCGGCTCGCGCCCCTACACCCTTCCGGCCGGCACCCGCCTGGCGCCGGGCGAGTTGCTGCTCTTCCGCCGTCAGAGCGGCGTCGCCCTCAACAACACCGGTGACGAGGTCCGCCTGCTTCGACCAGACGGGAGCCTGCACGACGCCTTCACCTTCGACCACACCTCGCCCGACGCCAGCTACAGCCGCGACGCGGCCGGCGCCTGGCACGAGGACTGGCCGCCCAGCCCGGGCCGGCCGAACGAGCCACCGGCGGCAACTCCATCGCCCACGACGACGCCCACAGCCTCGGCGACGAGCACTCCGACAGTTGATCCCGACGCACCTGTGCAACTCAACGAGCTGCTCCCGGCGCCCAAGAACGTCGATTGGGACGGCGACGGCAGCGCGACAGCCGAAGACGAGTGGGTCGAGCTCTTCAACGCGGGACCGGAGGCGGTGGCCCTCGGTGGCTGGCAGCTTGACGACATCGCCGGCGGGGGATCATCGCCTTACACGCTCCCGCCCGGCACCACTCTGGTGCCGAATGAGCTGCTGCTGCTCTTCCGGCACCAGACGGGCATCGCGCTTAACAATGACGGCGACGAGGTGCGCCTGCTCCGCCCCGACGGCAGCCTCCACGACAGCTTCGCCTTCGACCGCACAGCGCCGGATGCGAGCTATAGCCGCGACACGGCCGGCGCGTGGCAGGCCGGCTGGCCGCCGAGCCCCGGCCGGCCGAACCTCTCGCCCACCCCGACCAACGCCTGGCCCGGTCGTGCCCCTGGTCATCAGCGAGGTCGTCTACGACGGCACGCAACCGGGCGACGGCGACGAGTTCGTCGAGCTCTTCAACCCGACCGGCGTCCCGGTCGATCTGGCGGGGTGGGGGTAGGCGACGAGGTGCGCGCGGGCGGGAGCGAGGGGCTCTACCGCTTCCCACCCCACACGCTCGCACCCGGCGCGGTCGTCCTCGTGGCGCGCAGTGCGGCGGCCTTCCAGGCCCGCTTCGGCGCGCTCCCCGACTTCGAGCTGGATCCGGGCGCGGCCGACCTGCCCGAGGTGCCCAACCTGGTGCGTGATACGGGTTGGGGACGCGGCCGCTGGGCGCTGAGCGATAGCGGCGACGAGGTCATCCTCCTGGATCCCCACGATCGCCTGGTGGATGCCCTGGCCTTCCGCAACGGCGATGTTGCCACCCTCGGCCTGAGCGGGCACGACATTTCCGCTCCCGCCCCGCGCTCGCTCAACCGGGTCGCGGACTGGGCCAGCGCTCACCTGAATGATGTCCTCGTCTACCAGAGTCCCAGCCCTGGCCGCCCGTTGCTGCCGCCGTCCGCGCCCCCAGCGCCGCCCGCTCCGGCCTTTGGCGAGGGCTTCTTCGCTTTCTGGGGCACCCTGCACGCGCATAGCACCTACAGCGACGGTAGCGGCCCGCCGGCTTACGCCTACGCCGTAGCGCGGGCGAACGGCCAGCACTTCCTCGCGCTGAGCGACCACTCCAACTGGTTCGACCAGGCTGAGTGGGAGGCGCTCGGTGCCGCTGCGGACGCCGCCGATGCGCCCGGCGAGTTCGTCGCCCTGCGGGCTTTCGAGTGGAGCAGCCGCGACAACGGCCACGTCAACGTCTTCGCCAGCGACGACTTCATCAGCCGCGACGAGCCCGACGGCGATAGCCTGGCCGACCTCTACGCCTTCCTCGCCGCCCGGCCCGCCGCGCTCGGCGAGTTCAACCATCCCTTCCCCGGCGACTTCGACGGCCTGCGCTTCGAGCCCGCCCGCCGCGACCAGATGGCCCTCATCGAAGTGGGCAACGGCCGCCCGGCCTTCTTCCGCCGCTACGCCGAGGCCTACTGGCAGGCGCTCTTCACCGGCTGGCGGGTCGGCGCGGCGGCCAACCTGGATACGGAGACCCCCGATTGGGGCGCCGACGGCGCGCTCCGCACCGGCATCCTCGCCCCCACGCTCGAGCGCGCCGCGCTCCTGGAGGCCATCCGCGCGCGCCGCACGTTCGGAACGGAGGATCAAAACCTGGCGTTGGCCCTCCGCGCGGGGGCGGTCTGGATGGGCAGCGAGGTCGCCCCCGGTCCGCTCAGCCTGACGGTCCTGGCAGCGGACGCCGACGCTGAAGAGGCCACGCTCGAACTGTGGCGCGAGGGCGCGGCCGTGGTCTCGACCACGCTGCCGCTCGGCGCGACGCCCGAGTCCTGGACGCTGGCGCTCGACGCGCGCCCCGGCGAGGTACTCGTGGCTCGCGCGGTGCAGGCCGACGGCGACCAGGCCTGGACCAGCCCGCTCTTCGTCCGGGGCGACTGGCAACCGCCGGCCCTGCTCATCACCGAGGTGCTGCCGGCCCCGCGAGACGTAGACTTCAACGGCGACGGCCTGCGCGACTCGAACGACGAGTTCATCGAGCTACACAACCCGCTCGACCGGGCGGTGAGCCTGGGCGGCTGGCAGGTCGACGACGCCGAGGGCGGGAGCCGGCCCTACGTCCTGCCGATCGGCACGGCGCTCCCGCCCGGCGGCTACCTGGTGCTCTACAAGTCCCAAAGCGGTGTGGCCCTCGACCAGGTCGGCGACCACGCCCGCCTGATCGCGCCCGATGGAACTCTGGTTGATGACGTGACCTGGTCGCGCTTCCCCGGCTACGACCGGAGCCTCAGCCGCAACCGCGCCGGCACCTGGCTCTTCGGCGCCACGCCCTCGCCCGGCGGCCCCATGCCCGAGGCATCATCCGACGACGAGACGGCTTCACCCTCGTCCGGCGGGGCCGGGACCGGAGGCGACGCGGCACTCCCCACCACACTCGCCGAGGCGCGCCGGCTGCCGCTCGGCCGGCGCGTGACGGTCCAGGGGCAGGTCAGCGCGCCGCCGGGCGTCTTCGGTGAGACCACGGTGTACCTCCAGGCCGGCGGCGCGGGGCTCAGGGTCTACCTCCGCCGGGGCGCGCTCCCGGCGCTGGCTCTCGGCGACTGGGTCGAGGTGACCGGCACACTTGGCAGCTATTTCGGTGAACGCGAGCTGCGCCCCGCGAGTCCGGCGGCGCTGCGCCGGCTCGGCCCCGGCCCTGCTCCCACGCCGCTCAGCGTGGCCACCGGCCGCATCACCGCGGCTGAGGGGTTGCTCGTCTGGCTGCGGGGTGGCGTGACCGGCTGGAGCCGCAACCGCTGGACCCTCGACGATGGCAGCGGCCCGGCCACAGTGGTGCTGCGCGCCAGCACGGGCCTGCGCCGGCCCTGGCTCGAGCGCGGCGAGGTCCGCGCCGTCGTCGGCATCGCCGCCCGCGACGGCGACGAGGTCTTTGTGCTTCCGCGAACGGTCGCTGATCTGGCGCCGGACCTGCTCGGGCCACCGCTGCTGCTGCCCGAGACCGGGGGCGCGCGGGGCGAGAAATGAAACCTGATCTCGACTTTTGCAGCACTTTAACAACTGAGTCCCCAAGGATTGGCTAAACGCGCAAAACCGGTTTACACTGCCCGAATCCCGCCGTATTCGCGGCGATCCGGGAGGTGTGCCATGCTACCGTTGGTCGAGTTTCCCGAACTGGTGCAGCACTATGCGCCGCACTTCGCGCAAGTGTTCTCAGCCGAAGCCTGGGTCGAGTTCGAGCGCTCCATCAGCGGCCTGATCGTCTCCGAGAACAAGACGGTCGACGGCATCAACCGCTTGTTCGTGCACGAATGCCGGAACCAGAGTTCGCTCAACCGCTTGCTGACGCAAAGCCCGTTCGAGTTGAGTAGGCTAAACCAGGCGCGCCTGGACCTGCTGGCCGGGCTGGAGGGCACGCGGATGAAGCCGCAGGGCGTGCTCAGCCTGGACGACACGTTGCTGATCCATTACGGCGACCACTTCGAACAGATTGCCACGGTGTGGGACCATGTGAGTGCGAGCTACGTGAAGGCGCACAACCTGGTGACCCTGCACTACAGCGACGAGGAGACGGACTACCCGGCCCTGTTCCAGATGTGGCAACCGGTGAACCTGGAACGACTGGAGGCGGGACTGCTGGCCGCGGAGATCCTACTCAAGGACGCTAAGCAGCCGCTCAAGACGGAGGCGCCACACCAGTGGCGCGAGTATCTGCTGGGAGTCTGGCGCCGTCGCCAGAAGCAACATCCCGAACTCGCCGCGCTCTATGACAGCAAGCTGCGTATCGGCGAGCAGTTGCTCCAGCAGTGGGGCGCGGCCCATCCCGACCTGAAGGTGCCCGTGGCATTCGACAACTGGTACACCCAGCCTGGTTTTTGCGCGTATCTCGACCAGACCTTGCAGTGGCCCTACGTCGGCGCGCTGGCCGACAATGATGTGCTGGTCCTGAAACGCGGGAAGCAGACCGTCGCCGAGTTTGCCGCCGACCTCAAAGCGCAACACCTGGACGCGGTCGAGCACCACCAGCCGGGCGTGTTCCAACCGCTCCGCATTCACTACAAGGGCACGAAGGAGCGCTACTCCAGCTACTGTGAGACGCATCGGGTCAAGGACTTCGGGCGTCTCCGGTTGGTGATAAACCATCGCAAGGAGGACTTGTCCGACAACCCGGTCTGTTTGATCGCGAACCGCTTGCCCTGGCGCGCGACGGGCATCACGCGCATCTACCGCCATCGTTGGCCCGTGGAAGTCTATCACGAAGAAGGCAAGGCCGAAGGGCTTGACCAGTATCAACTGCGGGACTTCAGCGCCGTGGAACGACACGTCGCCCTGGTCGCCGTGGTCTACAGTCTCCTGCGTGCTGCCCCACACGACCCCGTCCTTCAAGGCAAACTTCAACGGCAACTCAAGCTTCAACTTGATGCGGACGAGCACGGCAGTGCCGCGTTTTGGCAGCGGGTGACGCAAGCCCAACGCCTGTGGAGCCTGGCCGTGTTTATCAGCGCCGGTCTGAGCCAACAGCAGAACCTGCACCAAATCATGGCGCCGCTCTTGCGCGCGGTCTGTGCACTCTGAGCCGATCGCCGGCGGCTACGACCGGCCACAACCAGCGCGAGCGAAGGCGGCTGCACTCCGGCTATCGGGGTGCGGTGCATTCGCGTGTTGCTCCTGACCGGGAAAGCGCGGACGAGCGCGGCCCGTTTGGCCCGCCTGGGGGTTCAGTTTTTAAGGTGCAAAAGTCGAGCTGATCTGTGAAGAACGACCAGGTCGGCGAGGTGCGACGCACATCCCTCTCGAGGGAGGACCCGATCCTACGGCCGGCCCTCCCAACCCGGCGGCCCACGACGGCAGCTGCGTCGCCCCTCGTTTGATCAAAACACAAAATCGTACGGGTTGACGTGGACGTCAGATCCTTCTACACTGTCGGCTTGTACTTCGAACCGCTAAAGAGGTTTGCCCGTCTCTTGTAAACCCAGCCTGCCGCTGGTTCGCCTGCCGGGCCCGACTATCCACCGCCAATCGCGGAGAGCAACCATGCATTTTGACCTCGTCCAACTCATCGAGACCTTCGGCTACGTTGGCCTCTTCGCCATCATTTTTGCCGAGTCGGGGTTGTTTTTCGGCTTCTTTCTCCCGGGAGACAGCTTACTACTCACAGCGGGCTTGCTGGCCTCGCGCGGCGCGCTCAACATTTTCCTGTTGATTCCCCTCCTGTTCGTCGCCGCCGTCCTGGGTGATCAGGTCGGATACTGGTTCGGCCACAAGACCGGCCCGCGGATTTTCAACCGCGAGGAATCGCTGCTCTTCCGGCGCAGGAATCTGCTGAGAGCCAAAGAGTTCTACGAGAAGCATGGTGGGAAAACCATCGTACTGGCCCGCTTCATGCCCTTCATCCGCACCTTCGCCCCGATTGTCGCCGGGGCGGTCGAGATGGAATACCGCCGCTTTTTGACGTTTAATCTGCTTGGTGGCCTTCTCTGGGCGATCGGCGTGACCCTGGCCGGTTTCACCCTCGGCCGAGTCCTGCCGGCTGCGGTGATCGAGCGCTACTTCCTGATTGTGATTGCCATCGTCATCGTGGTCTCGGCGCTCCCGGCGATGATTCACGTGTGGCAAGAGAGCCGCCATGAAATCTTCGCCAGGGTGGCCGAGCTGTTTGGCCGGCCCCGGCGAATCGAGTCACGAACGCCAGCCGATCCGGATTAAACCTTCAGTTCCCGTCCAACACGGAAGGTAGGGCTGAGCCCCCGCTCAACCCCGAGGCGCGATAGCGCGATTCCCACCGCTTGCTCAGGGCGCGGCGTGCGTGAGATTCATGCACGCCGCGCTTGTTGTCAGGCCCTCCCTCTGTTGCCGGTCGTCACTGTTCGGCCCGAGCGACCGCCGGCGAGTCTCCCCTGTGCGGATGATTGGTTGACCCTCTGGCACAGGTATTGCAAGGTTTGAGGTGTCGGCCGATGGGCGCGAGTCCGCGAGTCGGGCCGCTCGGAGTGGGACGGGAGGCACAACAGGTGGCCGCGGGGACTGAGGCCGATCGCACCGCGCCTGCCTCCGAGGGTGAGCATGTACCCGAAGCAGATACCCTGCCGTTGAGGGGTGAGGCTGATCGCGAAGACATTGGCCTCGGTCCGGACGTGGCAGGACTGGGACCGACACCGGACCTCGACGAAGGGGAACCCGAATCGAGCGCGGGCGGTCTCCAGGGCGGTCTGCCAGCCCCGGGCGCCGATTTCGATCCGGGAACGGCCGGTCCAGGGCGAACGCCCGATCTTGCGGGCGGCGCCGCAACCGGAACAACCATCCGTCTCGACCCGGATTCGAACCTCGAGGGTGCGACCGATGTCGGCACGGTGACCGGTTTCGCCGACACGACCCAAGACGACACCACGGCTGGGCGTGGCAGTATCCCGGACCGCGGCACGACGGCCGGCATCGGCACCGTCGGCGAAGGATCGCGCGGCGGCGAGACCCAGGGCTTGAGCGGAACCAGCCCGGCCGAGAAACGGCCGACGGCGCCTCTCTCAGAGCGCGGACCCATCACCGGCGCCAGTGAACCAACTCCGGATCGCGATGCGAGCGGGCCGGGGCAAGAAGAAAACGCCGAGTTGGGCGAGCAGACCCCATCAAAGGATCGGCTCGGACCCGAGGTCCGCGCCGATTTTGTGTTCTTGCGCCCCTGTTTTCAAGTTACAGTCCGACTGGCAGCGGAGGAGTAGGATGACAAAGAACTCTGGTCTGGCTCGGAACCAAACAAGGGAAAGGGATGACCGCGTTGAGGAGCGTGAACACGAACTGGCTCAGCGGTTCCCGTGGCTGCTGCCGCTGTCCGCCGGTATTTTTCTCGGTGCCGCGATCTTTGAAATGTTCCCCGAGGCTTTCGCTCAGGCGGGCGCATCGGCAGGGCTGTGGGCGGTTGTCGGGCTGGTCTTGTTCATCGTCGTTCGCGATGGACTGGACTACCTGGGCCAGCATGGTTTGGCTTGGGTCGCGACCTTGGGCATCTGGTTGCACTCATTCCTCGAAGGCGCCGTAACTGCAACGAGCTACGGCATCAGCTTTGTCGTGGGGCTGCTGGTCTCGGCTGGTATGATCCTCCACCTGATTCCCGAAGTAGGCGCCGTGATCGTTCTGTTGACGGCGGCGGGTATCTCACTGCGCAGTGCGCTCATCCGTAACGGCATCACCTGGCTCTTGCTCATCGCCGGCTTCGTGGTGACCTTTCTCTATTGGCAGGACTTACCGCCGTCCGTGCTAGGGAATGTGTTAGCTTTCGGAGCAGGTGGCTTTCTCTACCTCGCCTACTTGAGCTTCAAAGAACGGCAATGGGGGCTGGCGTCCAGCCTTGCCCTCGTCGTCGTCGGTGCGCTCTTGGTTGGCGCGCTGAAAGTGATTATGGGATAGAATGATGCCACTCTTCGAAAGCAGCGGAGCGCCACGAACCTGGGGCGATTGAAAGAACAAGAGAGAGCCATCAAGAGATAGCTCTCCCATATCCCTGAAGCAGTTATGGATTTATCCGGCCGGGCGATGGAACGAGGCGTGTGGATCGCCCAGTCAGTAAACCGGCAGGAAGCGGTCGATCTCCCACTGCGAGACGTAGAGACGGTACTCATCCCACTCCTGCCGCTTCGCCTCGATGAAGCGCTCGAAGACGTGTGGTCCGAGCGCCATCGCCACCACCTCATCCCGCTGGAGTTCCTCCAGCGCCTCGTCGAGACTCCCGGGCAACATCTTGAGTCGCCGCGCCGCCAGCCGGGTCTCGTCCAGGTGGTACAGATCTTCCTCGGCCGGGTCGGGCGCCTTCAACCCGCGACGCACGCCATCCAGGCCGGCCGCCAGGATGACCGCGAAGGCCAGATAGGGGTTGCAGGAGGGATCGGGGCAGCGCAACTCGATGCGGCTGCTCTGGGGCCGGCGCGGGTTGATCCGCGGCACCCGAATCAGGGCCGAGCGGTTCGTCCGCGCCCATGAGATGTAGACCGGCGCCTCGTAGCCCGGCACGAGCCGCTTGTAGCTGTTGACGGTGGGCGCGACGACGGCGGCAAAGCTGCGCGCGTGGGCCAACTGGCCGGCGATGAAACTCAGAGCGACATCGCTCAACCCGTACTCGTTAGCCCCGTCGACAAAAGCGTTCTTGCCCGTCTTGAGGTCGCTCAAGCTCTGGTGGACGTGCATGCCATTGCCGTTGATCCCGGCGACCGGCTTGGGCATGAACGTGGCATAGAGCCCGTTGCGTTGCGCAACGGCCTTCACCGTCACCCGCAGCGTCACCACATTGTCGGCCGTGCGCAGCGCCGGACCATAGCGAAAGTCGATCTCGTGTTGGCCGATGGCCACCTCGTGGTGCAGCGCCTCGACGTCGATGCCGATCTCCTCGAGCGCGTTGACCATCTGGCGGCGGATATCGCTGCCCAGGTCGGTGGAGACATCGAAGTAGCCGGCCTGGTCGTGCGGCAGCGGCACGGGCCGGCCGCGCTCATCACGCTCGAAGAGGAAGAACTCCGGCTCAGGGCCCGTGTTGTAGACAAAGCCCATCTCTTCGGCCTGCTTGAGCACAGTCCGCAACACATGCCGTGGGTCACCGGCAAAGGGTTCACCGTTCGGGGTAAACACATCGCAGATCACCCGGGCGGTGGTATTTTCACCATGCTCCCAAGGGATCACCTCGAAGGTCGAAAGATCGGGCATCAGGTACATATCGCTCTCAGCAATCCGAGCGAACCCTTCGATCGATGACCCATCGAACCAAACGCCGTGCTCGACCGCCTCGTCGAACTCATCGGCGGGAATCGTTTGATTTTTGACCATCCCGACGACGTCGGTGAACTGCAGGTTCACAAATTTCACCTTGCGGTCCACGATGATCTTTTTCGCACGCTCGTACAATTCCGCCATACCTTCCTCCACAGGTCCGGCACCAGCGCGCCCCGGCGCTGGCCGGCAGGGTTCAAACGGCCGGGAGCGTAACATCGAAACGGTTCCCCGGCAAGCTGGAGACTGGTCGGGACAGGCCAAAGTGGCATGAGGAGACGGCCCACCGGAAGACGGCCCACCGGGCCGTCTCTACTCAACCGCTCGGCCTGGATGGCCACATCCAGGCCAATGAGAGGCCACCTCAGCCGGGAGCGGCGGAAGAGGTACCTCACGAATTGATCAAGTCCATTCGGTCAATGTAGAATCCTTCCAACCTCACCGGCTCGATGCCTGGAACGCGAACATCCCACCCGTGGCGTCCTCGCGGTTCACGGTGGAGGCCGAGGATCGAGATGAACGCAACGATTTTCGAGAATAGCTGCGACCTGCTGTTGCGCGAGCCGCCGAGCGACGACGAGGTAGAGATGGTCCTGGCGCCGGTCGGGTTTGCCGATTGGCGGGCCGCCCACCGCGCGCTGCAGCGCATTGCCGCCGGCCCCCCCGGGCGCGCACTCCTGGCCGCCTGCCTCCCCCACCTGCTCCTGGCGCTCGCCCGCGCGGCGAGCCCCGACCGCGCGCTGGTCAACCTCGAGCGCTTCGCGCAAAGCGCGGTCAACCGGCCAGCCCTGTTCCGCGACCTCGCCGGCAACCCGCGCGCGATCGAGATGCTGATCACGCTCTTCGCAGGCAGCCAGTTTCTGACCGAAATCTTGCTGCGCAATCCTGAATACTTCGAGCGGCTGACGGATCGCAAGCAACTCGCCCAACTGAAGAGCAAAGAGCAGTTCTACGCCGAAGCGCTGGCTGCCACAGCATCGGCCATGGGAAGCGACGTCTCATTCGACGCGCTCCGCCGCCTCCAGCGCTGGGAGTTGCTCCGCATCGGCGCCTGCGACTTCTTCGGCTTCCTGGACCTGCCGACGATCACCGCCCAACTCTCCCACCTCGCCGAGAGCACGGTCCGCCTCTGTCTCCGGATCGCCGCCACCCGGTTGAACACGACGGTGGAGGGTCTGGCCGTGATCGCGCTGGGGAAGTTGGGGGGTGAGGAGCTCAACTACAGTTCCGACATAGATTTGCTCTTCCTGGCGGCGTCGGATGCCGCGACCCATCAGCAACTCGGCCGGCACCTGATCGAGGTCCTGGCGGGCATCACGGCGGAAGGCTTCCTCTACCGTGTCGATATGCGGCTCCGTCCGTGGGGCCGGGACGGAGCGCTCGTCTCTTCGATCGACGGGCACCTCGCCTATCTACGCCGGCACGCACGACTGTGGGAAAAGCAAGTCTTGCTCAAGGCGCGGGTGATCGCCGGTGATCGTACGGTTGGCAACGAGTTTCTGCGCCGGGCGGAGCCGCTGCTGTTCGACGCACCGGGCGAAGTGGTCCGCACTGAGGTGCAGGCACTGAAACGGCGCATCGAGGCCGGCCTGCGCCGGCGCGGCCGTATGTGGGGCGAGGTGAAGTCGGGTGAGGGCTCGATTCGCGACATCGAATTCGTCACCCAGTACCTCCAACTCATCCACGGCGCTCAGCACCCCGAGGTTCGCAGTCCCAACACGCTCGACGCCTTGACGCGTCTGGCTGCCCGCGGGCTCCTGCCGGCGGATGAATACCGGGTGCTCACCGACGGCTATACCTTCCTGCGAACGATCGAGCACTATCTGCAACTGATGGAGTACCGGCAGACCCACACGCTGCCGAACGATCCGGGAGAACTCACCCATCTCGCCCGGCGGCTGGGCTTTGAAGGTGCGGAGGCAGGAGCAGAGTTCCTCGCCCGCTACCAGCAGCACAGTGCGGCCATCCGCGCCGTGTATCAACGCCACCTCGAGCGAGAGGACGCCGGTGCCCGGTCGATCGGCACCAATCGCGACACCGAGCCGGCGCCGCCGGTCGCCCGCCACCTCAGTCGGATGGGAGCTACCTACGCGGCGACCTTTAGCGCGGCCGAGATCGAGCGCCACGCCGGGCTGGTGGAGCACCTCGACGCAAGCACGCTGGTCGAAGTGGATGCCAGGCCCCTCGACGAGAGCCTCTGGCAGGTCACGATCGTCGGCTACGATTACCTCGGCGAGCTTTCCCTCATCTGCGGTTTGTTGTCTGCGTACGGCTTCAACATCCTCGACGGGCACGTCTTCACCTACGAGCCGGTAGCCAGTCGCTCCTCTGAGTCGGCCGGCGCCAGGCACCGGCCTCGGCGCTGGCCCCGGCCGCCGTCGAAGCGAACCCGCGAAGATTCGCGCCGCAAAATCGTCGATGTCTTCACCGTCCGCCCGGTGAGCGACGAGGTGACGGCCGAGGTCTGGTCGCGCTACCGTGCCGACCTCCAGGCCCTCTTGCAGCGGCTTCAGGCCGGGCAGCAGCGCGAGGCGCAGGGCGAACTCGCCCGGCGCGTGGGCGACAACCTGCCTGGGAGCGCCGCGGACACCACGACGCTCTACCCCGTCGATATCGAGATTGACAACGCAGCCTCAGAGCGGTACACCGTCCTGCACATCGACGCGCCTGACACCGTCGGCTTCCTGTACGAACTCACCAATGCCCTCGCACTCAACGGCGCCCACATCGCGCGCGTGACGGTGGATACGATCGGCACTCGCGTTCACGATACCCTGGCCATCACCGACTCGCACGGGCAAAAAATCACCGCACCGTCCAGGCTCCGCGAACTGCGAGCCGCCACCGTCCTGGTCAAACATTTCACCCACCTGCTCCCCCACTCCCCGAACCCGGAATCGGCCCTGCTGCACTTCCGCGAGTTTCTCGGGCACCTGTTCACGCGCCCCGACTGGCCCGACGAGCTCGCCTCGCTCGAGCGCCCCGAGGTCCTCGGGGCGCTGGCCCGGCTGCTGGGCGTCAGCGATTTTCTCTGGGAAGATTTCCTGCGAATGCAGCACAACAACCTGTTCCCGGTCGTGCGCAATGTGGGTGCTCTGGCAACGGCAAAGTCGATAGCACGATTGCGGGCGGAGGTGGACGCCGCGCTCCAGGCCGCGACGGGCGGGGAGGCGCGACGGGCTGCGCTCAACGCCTTTAAAGACCACGAGATGTTCCGGGTGGACATGCGCCACATTTTAGGACGTATCACGGAGTTCGGGCACTTCTCGGCCGAGCTCACCGACCTCGCCGAGGTCGTCGTCGATGCCGCGTACCGTCTCTGCGAGGAGGAACTCCGCCCGCAGTTCGGCCTGCCGCGCCTCGAGGACGGCACACCCTGCCCGCTGAGTATCTGTGCGCTCGGCAAATGCGGTGGCCGCGAGTTGGGCTTTGCCTCCGATATCGAGCTGATGTTTCTCTACGCCGGTAACGGCACCACGACCGGCCCCCACGTTCTCACCACGGCCGAGTTCTACGTCAAATTCGTGCAGGCGTTCCTGGGCGCGATCCAGACGAAGCGAAAAGGCATCTTTGAGGTCGACCTGCGGCTGCGCCCCTACGGCAAAGCGGGCAGCATGGCCGTGTCACTTGAGGCCTTCCGCCACTATTTCGCGCCCGGCGGCACTGCCTGGCCGTACGAGCGGCAAGCACTGGTCAAGCTGCGCCCAATCGCCGGAGATGCCGCATTGGGCGAGCAGGTGGTCGACCTGCGGGACGAGGTCGTCTACCGCGGCGAGCCGTTCGACGTCGCGGCGATGCGAGCCATGCGCGAGCGGCAGCTCCGCCAGCTTGTGACGGCCGGCACTGTCAATGCGAAATTCAGTCCGGGTGGGTTGGTGGACGTCGAGTACCTCGTGCAGGGCCTGCAAATCACCTATGGGCACCGCGACCCGAGCCTGCGGCGCGCCAACACCCGGGCGGCGATGGTGGCCCTGGCGGCAGCCGGGATTCTGTCGCCGGATGAGTACACGGTGCTGGCCGAGGCTCACACCTTCCTGCGCCGTTTGATCAACGCCCTGCGGATGGTGCGGGGCGACGCCAGAGAGTTGACCGTTCCCCCGGTCGAGAGCGAAGAGTTCGCCTTCTTAGCCCGCCGCCTGAACTACGGCAACGACCTCGCCGCACTGCGCGAGGACCTGCGGCACTATACGACGAGCGTGCAAGCGCTCAGCGCGCGGCTCCTGCAGTGACAGGACAGGGCCTGGCGGGGACGGGACATGCCCGGGGGGTGAATCAGACCGCCGGCGGTAGAACCGGGTTGCCGTGATGCCAGGACCACGTTCTATCACCGAGGCAGGAGCAGATGTCAGGCTTTCGGACACTTTGCCCAAACGCATCTCCCCAATCTCTGGCACAAATGCCCATGGCATCATTGCGGCCTTGCATTCTATACTACCCAGTGTGATAAAGGGCGCAGATAGTGGACCCTGCCGGGCCTCGACAGGGTCTCATGTTTTTTCGGAGGAGATGTGTATCATGACGGACACCCTACTTTCCCACGGGACCGCCACGACAATGAACGGCAACGGCGCCACCTACGTTCCTCTTCGGACACCACAGGAAGTCTTGGAATTCGCGACGGCGCAGGAACTTCAGATTGTCGATATCAAGTTTTGTGACCTGATTGGCACCTGGCAGCACTTCAGCATCCCGGCCTCGCAACTGAGTGAAGAACTTTTCACCGATGGCGTCGGCTTCGACGGCTCGAGCATCCGCGGCTTCCAGCGCATTGATGAGAGCGACATGCTCCTCGTCGCCGATCCCACAACTGCCTTCGTAGACCCGGCCTGCCGCGTTCCCACCCTCAGCGTCGTTTGCAACGTCTTTGATCCAATCACCCGCCAGCCCTACTCCCGCGACCCCCGCTACATCGCCCAAAAGGCTGAGCGGTACCTCACGCAGACCGGTATCGCCGACATCAGCTACTGGGGGCCTGAGGCCGAGTTCTTTATCTTCGACGATATTCGCTTCGATAGCGCCGCCCACTACTCCTACTACTTCGTCGATTCGGACGAGGGTATCTGGAACAGCGGCCGGGACGGCAATGGCACCAGGCCTAACCTCGGCCACCGCCCACGCTGGAAGGAGGGCTACTTCCCCGTTCCGCCCGCCGATACCCTCCAGGACTTGCGCTCCGAGATCACCCTCAAGATGATCCAGGCCGGCATCGACGTCGAGGTCCACCACCACGAGGTCGCCACCGGCGGGCAGAACGAGATCGACATGCGCTTCGACTCGTTGACACGCATGGCGGACAAGCTCCTGCTCTACAAGTACATCGTCAAGAACGTCGCCCTGGCCCACGGCAAGACGGCCACCTTCATGCCCAAACCCCTGTTCGGCGACAACGGCTCGGGCATGCACGTCCATCAGAGTCTGTGGAAAGAGAGTGAGAACCTCTTCTACGACACAGAGGGCTACGCTCTGCTCTCAGAGACGGCCAGGTGGTACATCGGCGGCATCCTCAAGCACTCGCCGGCCCTGCTGGCGTTCGTGGCGCCGACCACCAACTCCTACCGCCGCCTGGTGCCGGGCTTTGAGGCGCCGGTCAACCTGATCTACTCGCAGCGCAACCGCAGCGCCGGCGTTCGCATTCCGATGTACTCCACCAGCCCCAAGGCCAAGCGCATCGAATACCGCTGCCCAGACGCGTCCTGCAACCCGTACCTGGCGTTTTCCGCCATCCTGTTGGCCGGCCTCGACGGCATCCAGAACCGGATCGATCCAGGCGAGCCGCTGGACAAGGACCTCTACGATTTGGAGGCGGAGGAAGCCGCGCAGATCAAGCAAGTTCCGGGTTCCCTGACCGAGGCTCTGGACGCACTCGAAGCTGACTACGAGTTCCTGCTGAAGGGCGACGTCTTCACAGCTGACGTCATCGAGACCTGGATCGCTTACAAGCGCGCCAAAGAGGTCGATCCCGTCCGGCTGCGCCCACACCCGTACGAGTTCTTCCTCTACTACGACGCCTAAACCGTGGAGCAAGAGGAGCAGGAACGCTTTTTCAGAACCTCCGGGAGAAAACCCTGCGCTTCTCACGCGCCGGTGCCTGGCCCCGCCGAGACAATGGCCAGGCACCGTGTGAAGGCGCTTGTAGGTTCGTCGGGCGCGCTGTTGCGCCGTTCCACCTGAATCCGACCCCCCGCGTGCCCGGAGGGGCACGCCCGGCCGCAGGCCCCCAGCCGCGGTTTCAACCGCCGGGCTCCCGCGCGTCCGCCCCGGCCGCAGGCCCCCAGCCGCGGTTTCCCTGGCCGGCCAGGACTGCAACCGCCGGGCTTCGGCCAGCGATGGCCAGATTTATTTGGAAACGTCCAACAGCGCGCGTCCAGGTTCGTAGGGGCGCACGGCCGTGCGCCCTCCAGCGCGCACTACGAACCGCTCACCCTCTCTGGAGGCGATTTCGCCAGCAGGACCCCAGGATGCATGGGACTCCTCACCCGCTACGCTTGCCGGACGATGCGCTGGCAGATCCGGATGCCTTCCATGGCATCTGAGCTCCAGTAATCCGCACCGACATAGCGACACACCTGCGCGTTCATCATCCCGCCACCGACGACGATCTGGATGGGCCGCACACTGCTGGCAAGCTCGGCCCGCAGGAGCCTGACGGTCTCGCGCATGCTATCAAACGAGGTGGTCAGCAGTCCGGATAAGCCGATGACGTCGGGCTTGCTGGCCCGCGCGCGCTCCACGAATCGTGAGGGCGCCACATCGACGCCTAAATCTTCGACCGCGAAGCCAGTGCTGCGCACAAACATCCCGAACATATTCTTCCCGATGTCGTGGATATCTCCCTGCACCGTCCCAAGGAGAATCTTCCCCGAAGCATCCGCGACGTGAGCATCGTTCAGATGGGGCTGGATGAGCTCTACGACCTGGTGGAAGATCTCTCCCGCCATGATCAATGCCGACAGGTAGTACTCGCCCTGCTCGTAGCGCTCTCCCACCGCCCGTGTCCCCTGCTCGCACACCTGGATGATCTCCAGCGGTGTGTGCCCGGCCGCGAGAAGATCTCGCACCAGCGCCAGGGTGGATTCCTCCTCCAGATTGGCCAGGTGCATCGCCAGCAGTTCCCGAACGTTCTCGTCTACCATGCGCACTGCTCCTACAGACCGGGCTCGGCACCAAGATGGGTGCTGAACCTGAAACGATCGGCGCGGCAAATGAACCAGCCCCAGCTCACAGGGCGGTCGTCGAAATCGTAGAAGATGTGCTCGATGCAGAATGCAGCCGAACCGACGGGCACCTGCAAGAGCGTCGCCTCTTCTTCGGTGAGGGTTACCGCCTCGATGGTCAACTCCCCTCGCCGCAACCCGCCCCGCCCATGGCCCTCAAACAGCCCTTCCAGCGAGGTCACCTCCAGTTCCGCCTCGACGACCGGGCGCCGGGGGTCATACACGATCACTTCCCGGTGATAGATCGTCGGTACATCTTCTTCGAGAACAAGTCGGCGGATCATGATCGCCCGCTCGCCCGGCGTGATGGCCAGTTTCCGCGCCGCGCGCTCGTCTGCCGAGACGATGCGGGCTTCAAGCAGCCTCACTTTCGTGCGTTCCGCATGGTTGAGCTGATTGGCCAGCACCCGCAGCTGAAAGGTTGCCTCGCCCAGGTTCAGCCGTTTCACGAAGGTGCCTTTGCCCTGGGCGGTGCTGACCAGCCCCTTATCGACCAGGATGTTGATGACCCGCCGGACCGTCATGGGGCTGACGCCGAACTGGGCACACAACTGGGCTTCCGAAGGGAGCTGATCGCCCGGGCGGTATATACCGGTGGCGATCTGCCGCTGTAGGATACCGGCCAACTGGGCGTAGGCCGGTTCGTACGACTGGCGATCGATGGTCTCCAGGCGGGTCACGTCGCGGGCATCCATCAGGACATCAGCACTCCTCCAGGGCGGTTCAGTTGTCGTCGTGCGACGGACCCGGCTCCCTCGGGAGCGCTTGAGTGGGCGGACCGGGCAGTTGACGCCGGTCCGGCGGCCCAAGATGGCAACTACGTCGCACTCCTTCCCTCAGCGCTCGAACGACCCTGGCACTCCGGGTGTACGCACGAGTTCGCAGGGCCCGCCCCCCCCCTGCCCCGCCCCGAGGCGGGGCGGGGCGCCAGCCGCATTCCAGCCGGCCGCGCGGCCCGCCCTCCCCTTCCCTCGCAGGGACGGGGCGCCAGCCGCGTCCTAGCCGGCCGCGCAGCCCTCCGCCTCCCCCTTCCCTCGCAGGGAAGGGGGCCGGGGGGTTAGGTTCTGCCGGCTCCGCCACCTGCCGGACAACTCGTGCGTACACCCTGGCACTTCTCCTCCGTTGACAACTTCCCTATATAACTGTATGATATGTCAGGTTCATTGTCAAGCAATCGGATACCCCAACGGCGAGGTCTGCTTGAAACTCCTCCTGGTGAGCGGCTTCCTGGGAGCCGGAAAGACCACCCTGATCCTGCAATTGGCCCACATGGCCGTCACCACGGGTTGGCGCGTGGCCATCCTGGTCAACGAGATTGGCGAGCGTGGCATCGACGACCAGTTCATGCGCCGCCTCGGCCTCTCCGTGTGGGAACTCCTCAATGGCTGTATCTGCTGCACGCTCACGGCCGACCTGGTGACCACCCTGCAAACCCTCGATGCCGACTACCGGCCCGACCTGGTCATCCTCGAGCCCTCCGGTGTGGCCGAGTCGGGCAGCATTTTGAGCGCGCTGCGCTACTATCGCGGTACCCCCCTGGAGATGGTTCGCACCATCTGCCTGATTGATCCTCAGCGCCTGGCAATTCTACTTGAGGTGCTGACGCCACTGGTGACGGCCCAAATCCGCAGTGCGGATACCCTCTTGATCAACAAGGTCGATGTGGCTACACCGGACGAGATCGCAGAGGCCCGCGAGACAGTCGCCGCGATCAATCCTGAGGCGCGGCTGGTGTTGGCATCGGCCAAAGCGGGATTGGAGCCTGGTCTCTTGAAGGAACTGCTGCCATGACCGAACCGCTCCTGGCCCCATACGCCGCGCGGGTCCACTGGCAGTCGCCGGCCCCACTGGATCAGCGCGCCCTCGAGACACTCCTGGCGCATCTGTTGGAGGAGGTCGCCCGCCGGGCCGATGCGGCCGGCGCTCGCCTCGTGGGTCACATCAAAGCGCTGGCTACCTTCCCGGATGGCGGATATGTGCGCGGGAGCGTGACGAGCCCAGGCCAGGCCGCCGATACCATCGGCGTTGTGCCCGGTCGGCACCATCAGTTTGACCTGACCCTCAACGTTCTGGTCTACGGCCTCACCGAGGACGAGGTTGACCAGATCGTCCGCGCTGCCGTGCAGCGCCGCGCCCGCGACGCGGGCGCGGCCTTCGTCGTCGACTGGCCCACCCACCATCTCGAGAGGCTCGTACCATGAGCCTGGTCCCATCCCCACCTGTCCCGGCTGACTGGCGCCCCACCGTGATCGCCTGCGCCACCGTCATCGAGGAGATGCTCCCGCTGCTGCCCGACGCCGTCACCACCCATACCCTGGCGCTCGGCTTGCACACCTATCCGGCCAAACTGCGGCTCGCCCTGCAGGAGGCGATCGACGCATCCTCGGATGCCAGTGTGATCCTGCTGGGCTATGGTCTCTGCTCGCTCGCGATCGTTGGTCTCCAGGCCAGGCAATGTCGGCTCGTGGTTCCCAAGGTGGATGACTGCATCGCCATCTTCCTTGGCTCTCGCTCAGCGTACCTGACCGAGTCCCGGGGCGAACCTGGCACCTACTACCTGACCAAAGGCTGGATCGAGGGCGGAGACGGGAGTCCTTTCGCCGAGTACGACCGCATGGTCAGGCGCTTCGGGCCCGAGCGGGCGGAGCGAATGATGCACGTCTTGCTGAAAAACTACACCCGGTTGGCCTTGATTAACACCGGGCAGTACGAACAGGAACGCTACCGCGACTATGCCCGGCGAACCGCCGAGCGCTTCGGCCTGCGGTACGAGGAGATTGATGGCTCCACGGCCCTGGTCGAGAAGATGATTTTTGGCCCGTGGGACGACGACTTTCTGGTTGTGCCACCTGGGCAATCCATCACTTACGAAGATTTTTTTCCGATCAAGGAGCCAGGGTAACCAGTCGCAGGGAGCAGGCACCAGGCTGTCCTTTCGCAGCCATTCGCAGTGGGCCAGCAGCGTACAGACACTCCTGCTCCCCGTGCTCCCTGCCTCCGTTACCACTCACGAAACAGAGCACGCGCCATGGTGCGAGCCGGGGCGTAGATCAGGAAAGGAGGTGACCCTTTCGCTACGACGATCAGCGATTGGCGCCCTCATGCCGCAACCGGACGTTCGACTCTTCGACAACCTGGTTTCAACAAAGGAGTAAACCATGGATAATCAGCTCGTAACGAGCGTGTCCGACCTGGAAGAGAATCGGGTACGGGACCTCGTCCAGGAAGAATTGGACAAGGGGGAGAACCCGTTGACCATCTTGGATGCCTGCCGCCGCGGGATGGAGGCGGTCGGGCAGCGCTTTCAGGAGGGGGAGTATTTCTTGTCCGATCTGATTATGGCCGGGGAGATCTTCAAGCAAGTGAGCGGGCTGCTCACCCCGGCGCTTCAAGCGAGGCCGGCCACGAATGGGACGTCCAAAGGTCGGGTGGTCATCGGTACGGTCAAGGGTGACATCCACGACATTGGGAAGGATATCATCGTGACCATGCTGCGCGGCACCAACCACGAAGTCTTCGACCTGGGCGTCGACGTGCCGCCGGAGCGCTTCATCGAGACGCTGCGCGAGACGGGAGCGCGCGTGCTGGGCCTGTCCGGCCTGCTGACCACCTCGTTCGACCCGATGAAGGAGACGGTCACCGCCCTGGAAGCTGCGGGGC
The DNA here is from genome assembly GCA_027493995.1 of Ardenticatenaceae bacterium. Taxonomy (GTDB): domain Bacteria; phylum Chloroflexota; class Anaerolineae; order Ardenticatenales; family Ardenticatenaceae; genus DOUV01. The sequence continues at coordinate 2,119,269 of JAOSJS010000001.1, forward strand.
TGCGGCCCGATGTCAAGGTAATCATCGGCGGAGGGCCGGTAACAGAGAAGGTCCGCGAGTACACCGGTGCCGACGCCTGGACGCTCGATGCGCAGGGGGCGATCAGCCTCTGCGACCAATGGCTGGAGGTGAAGTGAGATGGCCGAGATGACCGCCCACGAACGCATTGACGCGGCAATCCGCTGCGAGCAGCCCGACCGGGTACCCATCATCCCCATGATGGACTTCTTCTGCGCCCGCTACAAGGGCGTCCCGCTGGACGAGTTCATCGCCGACAATGACCTGGGCCGTGAGCTGCTGATTGAGGTGTTTGACGAGTTTGGCGGTTGGGACGCCACCTTCCAGAGCACTACCCTGAACGAGTTCGCCTTTGCCCTGACCCTGCCAATCCCGCTCAAGATCCCCGGGCGGGAACTACCAGGCGACGCCGTCTGGCAGTTCGACGAAATTCCGGTCATGTCTCTGGAGGATTATGACTTCGCCATCGAGCACGGTTGGCAGGCCCTGTGGGGGAAGGTGTTTCCCGCGGTTCGCCCCCTCACACCCCCCAACAAGATTCCCGAGTTGCTGGAAAGTTGGGTCGGACAGGCGATCAAGGACACGATCATCTGGAAGGAACGCGGTGTCTTGAGCTTCACGGGCGTAGCCATCGTGCCACCCTTCGAGTTTTTCTCGATGGGCCGTTCGCTCAAAGAGTTCACCCTGGACCTCTACCGGCACCCCGACAAGGTGGTCGCCGCCATGGACGCGATCACCCCGGGTCTGATTGAAGCCACGGTTGAGGGGCAGCTGGGTATCCGCCAGGCGACAGGATGGGGGTATCGCACCTGCTTCATCGGCTCCACCCGAGCGTCGGGTACCTTCATCTCACCCAGGATGTTCGAGAGATTCGCCTGGCCGTACATCAAACAGATCGCCCTGGCGCTGATCGACGCCGGTGTCACTCCCTTGTTCCATTTTGATTCCAACTGGACGCCGATGCTGTCGTACTTCAAAGAACTGCCCAAAGGCAGTTGCGTCTTAGAGCTGGACAGCGCCACGGATATCTTCAAGGCAAAGGAGGTCCTGAAAGGCCACATGTGCCTGATGGGAGATGTGCCTGCGGCGCTGTTGAAGCTCGGAACGCAGGATGAGGTTGCCGACTACGTCAAGAAGCTGGTTGAGGTCGTGGGCGAGGACGGCGGATTCATCCTGAGCACCGGATGCGACACGCCCGTTGATGCCCGGCCCGAAAATGTACGGGCCATGATCGATGCAGGCAAGAGCTACGGGATTTACAACTGAGATCGTGCCGCACACTTGGGTGGGGACCCGTTGCCGGGTCCCCGTCTTTGCCGAGCCCCGTACGCCTGCGGTGACTCCGCACAATCGCTGTCCAGAGAGGATGATGCGCTCACAGTGGGCCCCACCAGGCTCATCTTGTGCCCCGGCTGCGATGCTCCCATCAACACCCGGCCGGAGACCGTGGAGGCCTTCGTCGCCGCCGCCCGCGAGTACGGCACGCTCGATCGAGCAGCGTGACCGGGTCAAACAGGGTATCAGTGTTCTCTATGCCAGGATCAATCGCCCTCTGTACGATCGATTTCGAGCCGGTCGGGAAGCGGGTGCAGGTTCCGCACGGGACATCCCTGATGGAGGCCGCGCGCCTGGCCGGCATTACACTGTCCTCCACCTGTGGGGGCGAAGGGACGTGTGGCCGCTGTCGGGTAGGCCTCCGCGAGGGCTCCCTGTCGGAGCCGGGTGAAGCCGATCTCCACTTCCTCAGCCAGCTCGAACTGTTGAGCGGCCAGCGCCTGGCGTGCCAGGCCCAGGTGCAGGGCGATGTGAAGGTGGACATCCCACGGGCCTCCCTGGCCACCGCGCAGCGGTTGCAGTTGGAGTCGACATCGCGAGAAGTACAAGTAGACGCCGTCGTGCGGCCGTTCGAGGTCGAGGTTCCGCCCCCAACCCTGGAGGATCCCCGCTCTGACCTGGAGCGCGTCCTCGCCGCCATGGAATCAGCCCACGGGATCCGCCGGCTCCGCGCCGCGCCCGCCGCGATCCGCACTCTCCCGGCACTCCTCCGCGCTTCCGGCTGGTGCGCCACGACGTTTGTTCGAGGAGCCGAGATCGTGGGATTCGCCCCGCCCGGCGCACGAACGGTCGGCCTGGCGGTGGACCTGGGCACAACCAAGATTGCCGGCTACCTGGTGGATCTCGTCACGGGTGAGGAGTTGGCCGCCGCGGGGGTGGCCAACCCTCAGATCGGCTACGGCGAAGATATCGTCAGCCGGCTGGTCTACGCGACCCGCAACCCTGACGGAGACCGGGTACTCGCCCATGTCGTGCGCGAGACCCTGAATGACCTGGTGGGATCGCTGGCCGGCGTCGGCGGCGTTGCCCGGCACGAGATCGTCGAGGCCTGTATCGTCGGCAACACGGCGATGACCCACCTGCTGCTGCAACTCCCGGTCGCCCAACTCGGATCATCCCCCTTCGTGGCGGCCAGCGCCACCGCCATTGAGATGCCGGCGCGCGAGATCGGTCTGCATCTGGCGGTCGACGCTCGCGTGTACATCCCACCCTGTTTAGCCGGTTTCGTCGGGGCCGACCACGTGGCCATGATCATGGCCACAAACCTGGATCAGCGCGACCGGATCGCCATTGGGATCGATATCGGCACCAATACGGAGATCGCGCTCAGCAAGCCGGGCATCCCCTTTGTCGCTTCCGCCTCCTGCGCCTCGGGCCCGGCGTTCGAGGGGGCGCACATCCGTCACGGCATGCGCGCGGCGACCGGGGCGATCGAGCGGGTGCGCCTGGTGAACTCGCAGATCGAGGTAAAGACCATCGACAACGCGCCGGCGGTGGGTATCTGCGGCTCGGGAATCGTGGATATCGTGGCCGAGTTGCGCCGGAGCGAGCTGATCAATACTCGCGGCCGCATGCAGAACGGCCGGCCGAATATGCGCGCCGGCCCGACCGGCCGAGAGGTTGTGCTCGTGCCCGGTGACCGCAGTGGCACCGGCGAGGACATCGTCGTGACGCAGAAGGATATCGACGAGATTCAGCTGGCGAAGGCGGCGGTCCAGACCGGCATCGAGGTCTTACTGGAGGCGACCCGGACGAAGCTGGAAGATGTAGACGAAGTACTGGTGGCGGGCGCCTTTGGTACCTTCTTGAATCTGGAAAGTGCAGTGGTAATCGGACTGTTGCCGCGCCTGTCCCGGGAGCGTTTCCACCAGGTGGGCAACGCGGCCGGGGCGGGGGCCAAACAAGCGCTGCTCTCACGGCGGGAGCGGCGCCGGGCGACGGAGATCGCTCACCAGGCCAGGTACATCGAGCTCACGGTGTACCCGGGCTTTAACCGCCGCTTCGCGCGGGCCTTGACGTTGCCCCTGCCTCCGACAGGAGGATAGTCATGCTCATCATCGGCGAGAAGATCAACGGCACGCTCAGAAAAGTGGCTGCTGCGATTGCCGCGAGAGACGCGGAGTTTGTTCAGGATCTGGCGCGGCGCCAGGTTGAGGCTGGCGCCGACTACCTGGACGTGAACGCCGGCACTTCGCCGGAACGAGAGCCCGACGATCTGGCCTGGCTGACCGAGACGGTCCAGGCGGCGGTCGATGCGCCCCTCTGCCTCGACAGCGCCAATCCGGCGGCGCTGGCCGCCGCCCTGGAGCGAGTCCAACAAAAGCCCATCATCAACTCGATCAGCGGGGAGGACGGCCGGCTCGAGGGCATCCTCCCCCTGGTCAGACGCCACGGCTGTCGGGTCATAGCACTGCTGCTCGACCAGGGCGGTATTCCCAAAGGGGTCGACGGGCGCCTGGTCGTCGCGCGCAAGGTGATCGCACACACCTGCCGGGCCGGCGTCGCCGACCAGGACGTCTTCCTGGACCCGCTGGTCATGGCCGTAGCCACCGACACTCAGACAGCACTCACCACTGTGGAAAGTATCCGCACCATCCGGGCCGAATTCCCGGCCGTACGCTTCAGCATCGGGTTGAGCAACGTCTCGTACGGTCTGCCGGCTCGCGGCCTCATCAACCAGACCTTCCTGGTTTTGGCTCTGGAAGCCGGCCTGGACGCCGCGATTATGGATCCCCTGAACCCAGGGATGACCGGTACACTCCTGGCAGCGGAGATGGTGTTGGGACGGGACCGTTACTGCCGGAATTATACTCGCGCCTATCGAGCGGGAAGGTTCGGCTAGCGTAACTCTTGTGCAACCAGAGCAGGAAAGGCTCTGGCAGTGGAAATCTGAGCATTTGGTCCGAGGGGCAAAACGGCGTAGCCTCGTTCGCGGAGGCGCGCTATGGACCCAAGCGAGATCAATAGCCGGGATGCTGAAACGACGAGTCCGACGCAGCACGCGATGGCGGTGGTGTGGGGCCACTTTGCACGGAGCATCGGCCTGGTGGAGCGACTGATGAGCGTTCCGATCAGCCAGAAGACGGTGACGCACAGCCCACAAGCGAAGATTCTGGAACTGCTGATCGGTATCTTGTGCGGGATCGAGTACTTGACCGACTTGAGCGAAGGAGCCGCGCCGTTGAGCAAGGACCGCGAGGTGGGCGAGGCGTGGGGCCTCTCCGGGCTGAGTGATGCCAGTGGAGTCAGCCGGACGTTGAAGGCGTGTGATGACGAGGTGGTCGGCGCGCTGCAACGGGCGTTGGATGAGGTGTCGCAGCCGTTTCTGGATCGGGCGATCCATGAATTGCTCCTGCGCAATGCCCCGTTGGTGCTGGATGCTGACCTGACGGGACGCGCGGTGAGTTCGACCAGTGAGAGTTATCCTGGAGCGGCCTTTGGCTGGATGGACGGCGAAGTGCGCCTGGGCTATCAGTTGGCCGAAATCTGTCTGCAGACGCCCCTGTTCGGTCGCCAATGGTTGAGCGCGCAGCATCATCCTGGTGATCGAGTGCCCAATAGTTGCCTATTGAGCTTGCTGGCAGCGGCCGAAGCACGGATGGGCTGTTTTCCACGCCGCCGCCCAGAACTGCTCCTGCCACGGCTTGAGACCTGCGAACGTGCCATCGCCGAGGCAGAACGCCTGGTCAGCCAGCAAGTCCAACGCGCCGAGGCACAGGCGGCCCGGATTCGGCGTTTGACCGCCCAAATCGAACAAGCCAGGCGCCAAGTGCTCTCGCTGCAAGCACAACCGGCTTCCACGCGCCAGGCCGGTCCCTACAGCCGCCTCACCCAACTGCAGCAGCGCCTGGTTGGGTGGGAAGCGCAGCGTGAGCGCGCCCGGCAACAAGAAGCCCACGCCCTGATGGTGGCCGAACGCCATCGGCGTCAACTGCAGTTGGCCGTGGAGGCCCATGATCGCCTGCGCCAGCACTATGAACGACTCTGTCAGGACAATCTGCGCCAGTCGGACCCGCCGCGTTGTACGATCCGAGTTGATGCGGGCTTCTCCAGCGGCGAGAATCTCACCACCCTGATTGAGTTGGGCGACGAGGTCGAGACCAAATCGGGCAACGCCGCCGTGGTGCATGCCTTGCGCCAGCAGGTCATCGAGACGACGCCCTGCACACGGGTCGGCAAGAATGCCGAGATGCTTGCCTGGACCAATTATCAGATCAGCACCTGTCCCTACCCGCTGACGGTCGCGCTGGAGCGCTTTCACACGCCCAACGGCTTGCTCCATGCCGTCCTGATCCGCAGCCAAGCAGGACCCGTCGAGACCGCGCCTGACCTCGTCGAGTGGTTTCAGGCCTACAACGCGCGTCAAACCATCGAGGCCGGCAACAAAGAAGAAAAAACCACCTTCAAGCTCCAGCACCTGATGAGTCGCAGCCCTGGCGGTATCCAGATTCAGGCCTTGCTGACGGTCTTCGCCGCCAATTTCGTGCGCTGGGCCCATGAATGGATCCAGCCGCGCGTCCAGCACTCGTCGCGCCGGTTTGACGGGGTGCTCTCGAGCCCAAAACGTCTGGTCCGCGTGGCTGCCAATAGTCCGGCCAGCCTTGACCGATCCGATGGTCGGCTTCTGTTGCGCTTCAGTCCACTCAGCACTTTTGCCGATGTCGTGATTCGCTTGTCGGGGGCGCCAAGCATTCAACTCGCTCTGCCCCTGTTCACAACTCACCATTTTTCGAGCGCCTGAGCCTTTCGGCTTCTGGTTGCACAAGAGTTACGCTAGAACATCGGTCAGACTTCCGAAGTCTTGTTCGCCGCAGGTGCCCGCCTCGATCATCGTCGTCGGAGCGCGCTGTGGGCCAGTACGGTCCCTACCAGACTTCGGAAGTCTGACGCCTTGACCGGCATTCTAGACCATCGGTCAAGTAGTCGTTGTGCGGGTGAGAACGTGGTTCGTAGTAGGGGCGCACGGCCGTGCGCCCCGACAGCGCGCCCAAGACCGCTACAGGAGGGGCGCACGGCCGTGCGCCCCGACAGCGCGCCCAAGACCGCTACAGAAGGGCGCACGGCCGTGCGCCCCTACGAACCTGAAAGCACCTTCACAAGGTGCTTTGCAATCGTCTCGGTGACTACTTGACCGGCATTCTAGGAGCATCGAAGCAAGTCAGCAGTTGGCCCAGGGAGTCTCCGCCTCTCTACAATTTGGCAGACGAGCTGAAATCACTATAATACCCTTTCAGGCTGGCGCCGAAACGGGTTGGCACACACTCAGAGGGTCGAGGCGCGCGACGCGGAATCTCTCGATCCTCTTCATTTTGCCCCTTGCTTTGGCGTTACTGCCCCGTTACAGATGAATCGATGGCTTGACCCCGCGGCTGCTGCAGGTCAACCAATCACAGTGCCTGTAACCCAGCGCTACGATTCCCGTTGAGGAGGATTCCATCATGGCAACCAAGCGAACCTGGCAGCCCAAGCGTCGTAAGCGAATTCGCACTCATGGCTTCCGCGCTCGCATGGCGACGAAGGGTGGCCGGAAAGTACTAAAAGCGCGCCGGGCAAAGGGCCGCCATCGATTGGCGGTTACGATTGCGCGGAGCTGGAAGTAACCTGTTGTAGCAACGCGAGCGGAGACAGGCTTCAGCCGATCTCCGCTCGTCTTGTCATCGTGGAGCGACGCTTTCGCCTGCGTACCAACGCCGATTTTCAGCGCGTCCGGCGGGAGGGGCAAAGTTGGTCAAACCGCTGGTTGGTATTGGTTCGCGCGCCGAACCAGGGCCCGGTCAGCCGTTTTGGCTTCGCGATTGGAAAAAGAGTCGGCGGCGCAGTGGTACGCAACCGCCTGAAGCGCCAACTGCGTGAAGCGATTCGCCTGTATTTGCGCCAGGAGCATGTTGCTCCTGGGTTTGACGTCATCATCATCGCCCGCCAGCCGGCAATGGGAGCTCCCTTTGCGACCCTCGTTGCGGCCCTCAACGAACTTCTGAGCCGGGCGGGATTGATCCAGAAACGAGACGAGCCAGAAGGCACGGATCAGGAGTCAGAGCGCAGGGGTCAGGAATCAGGGGACACAGACCAGGCGAAAAGAGAAGCCCAAATCCCCGGTCCTCGGCAGGCAGCCCCTGGTTGCCGGCCTGCGGCTCGGAATCAAGAACGACAGGAGCTGGGCCCGTGAACGTTGTTCTTATCGCCCTGATTCGGTTTTATCAGCGTTTCATTTCACCGTTGTTGGGCCAAAATTGCCGCTACCAGCCGACCTGCTCCAATTACGCACTTCAGGCTATTCAGAAATATGGAGCTGCCAAAGGAAGTTGGCTGGCTGTACGTCGCATTGCCCGGTGCCACCCGTTTCATCCAGGCGGCTACGACCCGGTCCCCTGAGCGGTAGAGAGGGGAAGAACATCGCGGTGCTCCCGCTTTTGTGCCAATTGAGGCTCTCAGGCTACAATTAGAATCACGCGTGCCGTTCAAGCACCGCGAATGACTCTCTGCGGGGCGAAACCCGAGGAGGACATACTTTGGGGACATTATGGAATGCGCTGGTTCAGTTTCTGACCGATGCATTGATCTTCTTCAACCATATTGTCGGGAGTTATGGCCTGGCAATTATCCTTTTTACGTTGGTTGTGAAGTTGATCACCTTGCCCTTGACGATGAAGCAGGTGCGTTCGTCCAAGGCAATGCAGGAACTGCAGCCCCAACTCAAAGCGCTACAGGAAAAGTACAAGAACGACAAAGAGCGGCAGACGCAGGAGATGATGCAGCTCTACAAGGAGTACGGTGTCAACCCGGCCTCAGGCTGTCTGCCACTCTTGATCCAGATGCCGATCTGGTTCGCGCTCTACCGGGCACTCTTCGCGTTGGCGAGGGAAGGGCACCTCAATGAGGGCTGGCTGTGGATCCCGAGCCTGGCCGAGCCGCGCTCAATCACCATGTTCTGGCCCCCCGCGAATTGGACCCTCACCACGATTGCCTACCTGATATTGCCGGTGCTCACAGTGGTGACGCAGCTTGTCGTGCAAAAGCAGATGAGCCCACCCACCACGGCCAGCAAGGATGATCCCTCGTCGGCAATGCTGGGCCAGATGAATACGATCATGCCGCTCATGTTCGGCTTCTTCGCCCTCCAGGTACCATCGGGCCTGACACTGTACTGGGTGACCTCTAACCTCTTCGCCATGTTCCAGCAGGTCCTGATCACGGGTGAGATAAATCTCCCACGTTGGCTCGGTGGGGCCACCTTTCGGATGCCGGGCTCGCAAGAGGCCGGCAATCCTCCGCCGGTGATCGAGACCAAGAAGGGGCGACCGGCCAGCCCGAACGGCAGCGACGGCGCACCTGTCGCGAAAGACGAGACCGAGATCGTGAGCGCGACTGAGACGAAGGACAAGAGCAATGTCACTACAAAAAGTCGCAAGCGGAAAAAGCGTCGAAGCCAGCGGTAAGTCCGTTGAGGAGGCAGTGCAAAAGGCTCTTGATCGCCTGGGCAAGGACCGCGATGAGGTTGAGATCCGAGTATTGCGTGAATCGAGTGGTGGTTTGCTCGGTTTTGGTGCCCACGATGCCATCGTGCGGGTGACTGAGCTGGTACCTGTTGCTCCTCCCGAGCCGATACCCGCACCGGCGGCCCGTGCCGCTCCGGCACCCACGGCACCGCTCCCGCCAGCGCACGATGAGGATGACGAAGCGTATACGCCCGGGATGGCCGGCAGTGAGCAGTTGATGGAGCTCAGCCGCGAGGTCCTCCTGGAGATCCTCGGTCGCATGAATATCATCGCGGACGTGCAGGCCCAGTGGGCGGCCCCGGCCGGGCCGGACGAGGAGCGCGCGCTCATCCTGGACATCGTCGGCGATGATCTGGGCGTGCTCATTGGCCGTCGCGGTGAGACCTTGCGTGACCTTCAGTACATCGTCCGTCTGATCGTCGGACGCAAGATCGGCGGGTGGGCCAACATCGTGGTGGATGTGGAGGGCTATAAACAGCGCCGCGAGACCAGCCTTCGTAAGCTGGCCCGGCAGATGGCCGAGCGCGCTGTCATGAGCCGGCGGCCGATCTTCATGGAGCCGATGGCCGCGTACGAGCGCCGGATCATCCACCTTGAGCTGCGCGAGCATCCCAGTGTAACGACGCAGTCCTCCGGCGAGGGTGAGCGACGCAAGGTCGGCATCTATCCCAAGTAAGCCTCGCCCGAGCGCTCCGTTCGGCAACGCTGGCCTTCAGCCACGCCGGCTTCCCCTATCCTGTGCGGGGGGCCGGCGTTCCGTTTGCGGCTGACCGAAGCGAGCCCGCTGCAAGCCCCCGGACTGCTAGCCCGAGGGGAGCCCCTACGGGGGCTGCTCTACCCCGCCGGGCGAGCCCGTGCCCGCCGTCCAGGCGGCGTCGAGACGTTGCTTCTGTCGCACCCAAATGCTATCCTGTCGTTACGGGTGGAGCCCTTTTTTGCACCTTTCCGCCCGGCGGGGCGCCCCTTCCCCGCGGGGTACCCCCAAGCGAGCCGATCACGCCGGGGACCGCCCCGCAGGGCGAGGCGAGAAGGTCTCGTAGGGGAAGCCCTGAGGGGTTCCCCCGAGCGTCGAGGTGGACGCTCGGGCAGCCCCCCCGGGGGCTCCCCCGGAGGGGACAACGTAGAGGGTGCCGGTTGCAGCGGCGAAGCTCCCGCTGCGTACGCCCTGCCCTGAGGGGTACCCCCTGGCGTCGAGGGGGACGCTTCGCCCTGCGGGGCGGTCCCCGGTGAGACCTTCTCGCTTGGGCGTACCCCGCGGGGTAGGGCTCCCCCCGCAGGGGGTGAGGGGCGTCCCCTACCCCGCGGGGTACGCCCCAAAGCGAGGTACTCGCCGGGGACCGCCCCGCAGGGCGAGGCGAGTGCCAGACGCTTGGGCGTCCCCCGTAGGGGGAAACCTGTAGAGTTCACAGGGCACCGCTGTGGCTCGGACGGAGCCTTCAGGCGCTAACGGAAGGCACTAGAACATCGGTCAAGTCGTCGTTGCGCGGGTGAGAACGTGGTTCGTAGTAGGGGCGCACGGCCGTGCGCCCCGACAGCGCGCCCAAGACCGCTACAGGAGGGCGCACGGCCGTGCGCCCCTACGAACCTGAAAGCACCTTCACAAGGCGCTTTGCAATCGTCTCGGTGACTCCTTGACCGGCGCTCTAGCCTATGCGTAGCCTGACAAGCCACCGGGCTTCTCCCCCTGAGGGGGCTGCCCTCCCCCGCGGGGGAGGGGCGCCCCTCAGGGCGAGCCCGTGCGGAGCGTCACAAATTCGACATCCGGCACTCCCCCGAATTTCATCAGGTATTCATTCGCAAATTCTACACTCCTTTGACAATGACCGGGCCCTGTGTTAGCATCGCCGCCATTCGTCCCGTGCACGTGTGTGAGCCGGCCCGCTCCATGGAGGCGACCAACGGAACCGCGCCAGGGCGGCCACGCTCTGGAACCGGGGGATTAGGACTCGAATAGTGACGACGCTCAAGAGGAGGTTTTCCGCGATGCTTGAATACGTCTCGATGGCGCTTTCACTGGGCGCGTTTGCCTGGGGCTGGTCGAACCACCGCGCCCGCCGGAATGTCGAGCACCGCCTCGACACGATGCGAAGCTCACACTTCCGCCTGGCGGAGGAGGCTCGCCGCGAGATCGCGACCCTCCAGCAACAGGTCAAAGACCTCAAACTCGAACTCCGCCGGCAGACTGGCGGCCTCAAATTTGAACCGACCATGACGGTGGGCGAGGCCTACGAGATTCATCCGCACGCCCAGGATGTCTTCACCAGTTTCCACCTCGGTGGCTGCTCGAGTTGCGCCGTCAGCCCGGATGAAACCATCGAGAGTGTGGCCATCAACCACGGAGTAGATCTCAACAAGCTCTTGACCACTCTCAACACCCTCCTGGACGCCGAAAAGGGCAGCACCGTCCTCCAGCAACTCCAACGCCAGCCCAACGTCTCGATCCAATTCTGATCGCCGTTCATCTGATCGCCGTTCAATAGAAGCGCCCACCCCAATCGTCGGACGAGTTTGTCGTCCGGCGATTCTCTTCGTCGAGCGTCGGCTCTGATCCAGCGTGCCGGCCTCGCACTGCTGGCTGCCAGTTTCGCACACGGCCTGGCCACGTTTGTCTTGCCAGACGATTGCGGGGGTCAGCGGGCGGCCGTCCCTGCTGTCCCACAGGACAAAGGTTTCGCCCTGGTTATCGAAGCCGACCCGACTTTGGGCTTGCTGATAAAGCTGCCTCGTCCCTGCTGACGCTCGATCAGACCTTGTTCCTCCAACGTCTGCAGTGCTTGCCGGATCGTCATCCGACTGACTGCGAGATCCTCAGACAGGCTCCGCTCTGATCGCAACCGATCACCCACCGAAAGCTCCCCGGATTGAATTCGTTCGACAATACTGTTGGCGATCTGGATGTATAAAGGGACATTTATTTTGCTGGCGTTCATTTTGAGATTCGGGCCTGAATGCCGCTAAACGTGGAGCGTATCATTCTTGTCGAGAGAAAGCAGCCATAGGTCTGAGAAGAACCACAAGTTCCTCCCCGGCAGGTGAGCAACTCGAGACGTTAATGGTACAGTGGTCTATACCATTTAACTCATCATAGTTTGTTTGCAGTGTCAATAGCTTTCGCACAAAGGACAGGGCTGATCCTATTGGCGAAATCGCCTTCCGGGAGGGCGAGCGGCTCGTCGTGCCCGCGGTTGCGCCGTTCCAAATTCATCCGACCCCCCAGCGTGCCCCTCCGGGCACGCCCGGTCAGCGGTCTCCAGCCGCGGCTTCAACCGCCCGGCTCGGTTTCTCCTCGGCGTCGGCGGACACCCTGAGGGGCGAACCCCGGCGCGACCGTCTCGCTGGGTGGACCCCGCGGGGTCGGCCAACGCCCGGCCGCCGGCCTCCAGCCGCGGTTTCCCTGACCTGGCCGGTCAGGACAGGCAACCGCCGGGCTGCCCTACCAACAGGCGCCCCGCCACTCCTCCCAATTCGCCACCAGGATCAGGGCTGCTCAAAATCCAGGTGCGGCGCACCCGCCGTCCCAGCCTGCCTGCGGGCCGCCACCCGCCCCAGATCGAGCCCTCCCCAGACGGGAGGTGCATCCCACCTTTGCGTCGGGCGACTGCCCCTGCCCGCAACGACGTTCCCGTCCTCCGGCATCCCTGGAAACAACTGAAACGCCCCGCCGGTCCTCCGCGTTCCTGGCTTCCTGGCGGCGAATCGGTCGTTTTCCTCCCAACGCCGGCCGCATGCCAGCGCCACCTCCTTTTGTCAACGCTCGTGCGATATGGTACAATAATTAAGAGAGCTGCACTACATTTGACCTCGCAACTTGATCCTGCAAAGGAGGACGCGTCGAATGGCCTATGTGATTGTTGAGCCTTGCATCGGGACGAAGGATGCAGCCTGTGTTGAAGTTTGCCCCGTAGACTGCATCTACGAGGGGCCGGATCAATACTACATCCATCCCGATGAGTGCATCGACTGTGGGGCTTGCGTGCCCGAGTGCCCGGTCGAAGCCATCTTTGAGGATGTTGAAGTGCCGGACCAGTGGCAGAGCTTCATCCAGAAGAATGCGGATTTCTTCGAATAAGACGGTTCGCCGAACCGTTTGAGAGTTTGCTCCCTCACAGTCCTCAAAATTAGACATCGCACAACGGCCGCCCCATCGAGATCGGGGCGGTCGTTGTGTTGTGGGCCCTATCAGGCGAACCGGAGCAGTGCGGTCCAGTCAGCCTCAGGATCGACCGGGCCTACGACGCTCAAGACCACCTGCTCCTCCGCCAACAGTTCGCGGGCGACGCGCTGAATGTCAGCCGCGGTGACCGCGTCGACCGCGCCAATAACCTCCTCGGGGCTCTTGACTTCGACTCCCATAGCTGCTTGATTGCCGACCCAACTCGCGTTGGCGGCCGTATCCTCCAGGCGAAGCAGCAGATGCCCTTTGACGTATTCCTTGGCGACTTGCAGCTCGCCGGGCGCCACCTCCTCCTGCCGCATCCGATCCCACTCGGCCAGCACCGCGCGAACTGCCGCAGTCAGTTTCTCTGGCGCGACACCGGCATAGACGACAAAAGAACCTGTGTCTCGCAACAGGTCTACCGAGGAGTAGATGTTGTACGCCAGGCCCAACCGCTCGCGGAGTTCAACGAAGAGACGCGAGCTCATGCCATCGCCCAGGATGGCGTTCAACAGGGAGAGCGCGTAACGATCGGGGTGGCTCCGATTGAAAGTTCGGACTCCCAGACAGAAGTGGGCCTGCTCGATCTCGCGAGCGAGGGCCGCAGCCTTCGGTCCACGCCGGGGCTCGGCCGGAAGGAAGGCCGGAGCCGGTGGAGCGGGCCATTCCTCCAGAAAGGGAGCGATCAGCGCCCGCACCGCGGCGTGGGAGACGGCCCCCGCGACGGCCACGATCGTGGTGCTGGGGCTGTAGTGGCGGTTCATGTACTCGAGCAGCATCTCGCGTGAGAGGGTCGCAAGGCTCTCACGCGAACCGGCAATATCGCGGCCAAGGGGATGGTGAGGCCAGAGCAATTCGTGAAGCTGAAGGTAGACGAGCTCATCAGGAAGGTCGAGGGACTCGTTGATTTCCTCGGTGATGACCTGCCGCTCCTTCTCCACCTCGCCAGGTTCGAAGAGGCTGTGACGGAGCATGTCGAAGATCGTATCGGCGGCCTGTGGCAGATGCACCCGGCCCACTTTCGCCCAATACGTCGTGACCTCGCGGCTGGTGCTGGCGTTGCAGATACCGCCGAGACCCTCAATGGCCAGCGCCACCTCCCGAGCCGTCGGGCGGCGGCTCGTACCTTTGAAGAGCATGTGTTCGATGAAATGGGACGCACCGGCGAGCTCGTCCGATTCGTAGCGTGAGCCCACACCGATCCAGACGCCGAAGGCGACCGAGTAGGCGTGCGGTCTCATCACGGTGAGGAGCCGCACACCATTTTCAAAGACGGTTTCCTCGTACAAGTTGTGTCCTTTACAGAACCGATTTCCATTGCAGACCACGGCTCGCACCCCAACACAGAACGCAGCCACGGGCCCGCTCTTCCCTGGTTCGCCCGGTTCACGCTCCGGGCCGCTCACGCTGACGACCGCCCCGCACGATGGCGTCGGTCATCCGAACCACGCGCGCGATCTCGCGCACGTCGTGGACACGGATGATGTCCGCACCGCGCGCGATGCCGACGGCCACTGTGGCAGCCGTACCCTCAACCCGCTCCTCGGGGGGCAGTTCGAGGGTGTAGCCGATGAAACTCTTGCGCGAGGGGCCGAGCAAAATCGGCCGGCCGAAGACGCGCAATTCGTCGAGCCGGTCGAGCAACTCAAGGCTCTGCTCGACCGTCTTGCCGAAGCCGATGCCGGGGTCCACGATGATCCGCTCCGGCGGGACCCCGGCCGCCGCGGCCAACTCCAGGCTCTCCCCCAACTCACGCACCACGTCAGCCATCAGGTGATCGTAGTGAATCCCCAGGTAACGCCCCCCCAGACGCGCTTCTTGAACGGCATTCTTGGGACGCATGCGATTGTGCATCACGATCACCGGCACGCCCAACTCGGCCACCGTCGCGGCCATGGCCGGGTCCATACGCAACGCCCATACGTCGTTGACCAGGTGCGCCCCGGCGGCCACCGCCTGCCGGGCGACTTCGGCTTTGTAGGTATCGACGGAGATGGCCACGCGGTGACCCAACTCGCGGGCAATTTCCTCGATGGCGGGGATCACGCGGGCCAACTCCTCCTCCAGCCCAACCGCTTCGGACCCTGGACGGGTACTCTCCCCGCCAACATCGACTATGGTCGCTCCCCACTCAACGAAGCTGCGAGCCTGGTCAAGCGCGGCGGCGACAGCCTCATCGTGGGCAAGCAGGCCGTCGCCACTGAAACTATCGGGGGTCAGGTTGACGATACCCATGATGTAGGTCCGCGTACCCCAAACACAGTGGAGCGGGCCGATTTGGAGCGACGGCGGCCCAGCCTGCGCGTTGGTGAGGGCCGTTCGCACCGCGGCGGCGACAGCCTGTAGGCTCGGCCACTGATGCTGAGCCAGCGCTTCGACCGCCTGATGTAGTGTAGCCGTACTCCCCAGCAGCAGCACCGGTCCGCCTGCCACCACACCGGCATAGAGAGGAGGCGGCAGGAGCGCATCGCCGCCGGCAGCGAGCAGATTCTCCTTCACAATGTGGGCTGCGGTCGGGTCCAGCGGTTCAAGCCAGATGCGGTACCAGTCGGCCGCCTCTTGCAGTCGTCCCCAAGCGGGCGAATCCAACTCGAGTGCCGCCAGCTCGCGGCCAAGCGCGGCCGCGCTGTGGGGCCGAACGAGGCGCACCAGAAGGCGCTCGCTCATTTCTTCTGCACCTCGTCAAGCAGTCTTTGAGCCTGCGCACGCCACTCGGGATTGTCACTCAGCGTCAGAAACTTCGTGAGCATCTCAACCGCCTCTCGCCGCCGTCCGGTTTCCTTGTAGACCGTCCCGAGCCCGAGGTAGATCTCGGCCTGGTCGGGGTTGACGCTCATCGCCCGCTGGTAGAGTTCAATCGCGCGCTCGTAATTTCCCTGCTGGGCGTACGCACTCCCCAGGTTGTATAAAATCTCGGCATCGTTGGGCAGCAACTTCAAAGCGGCTTCAAACAGCTCAATCGCCGTCGAGAGTTGCCCTTGTTGGTAGCGCACCACACCGAGGTTGGTCAAAACGTCGGCGTTGTCGGGGGAACGCTTGCGTGCCTCCTCGTACTGGGCGGCCGCCCGCTCGAGTTCGCCCTTTTCATAGTAGGCGTTGCCGAGGGCGAAGAGCACCTCGACCTGGTCCGGATTCGCCTGGCGGGCCTGCTCGAGCAACTCGACCGCCTCTGCCGTGTGCCCGGCGCTGAGGGCCTCGCGACCCTGACGCAACAGGTCCTGGGCTTTGCTCGGGTCCAGGGCCGGCTGCGGAGGAGCCTGCCCGCCGCAGGCGACCAGCAGGAGTACCAGCCCAGCGAACCAACCGACCATCCAGCGTCCGGATTGTCCCATTGCCCTCTCCTCCCGGAGTCGAGGCGAAGCATCCACCTGGTGCTTCACCCCCGATGGCACTGTGCCGCGACAGTTCTACCCCGACGCGCCGTAGGTCAGCACGACCACTTCGGTCTCCTCAGGGAGCTGGCTCTTGCTGCGTTTGAGCTCCTCCTCGACCGGCGCGTCCTTCAACCCCATCTCCTTCAGAAACTTGTCGACCGGGTCCAAATCACCCGTGTACACCTCAGTGCGGTAGTGCATCGGTATGACCAGGCGCGGCTCGATCAGGCTGACCACCTCGGCGGCCTGGGCCGAGGTCAGCGCGCCGCCTCCCCCGACTGGCACGAGAAGCACATCGACCTCACTCAACTCCTCGACCTGGTCCTGCGTTGGCACGTGACCGAGATCGCCCAAATGACAAACATTCATGTCCTGATACTGGATCAGGTAGATCGTGTTGAAGCCGCGCTGCTTGCCCTTCGTGCCATCGTGGTAGGTCCGGACCCCGGTCACAAAGATGCCATTCACCTCGTACTCACCCGGCCCATCGATGACGAAGGGCTCGCCCTGAAAGCCGCGGATGTCGCTGTGATTCTCGTGCGGGTGGCTGACCGTTACGATATCGGCTCGGAGGCGCGGTCGCTCGTATCCCAACGTGCGTGGGAACGGATCTGTGACGACGACTCCCGCCTTATCACGGAGGCGGAAGCAAGAATGCCCAAACCACTTAATCTCCATCAAGTCCTCTCTTTGCCGGCAGGTTATCTCATTGGCCGATTATAGCGCAGCCCCCCGACGGCTCCAAAGCCCCAAATGACCTGGCTCTGGATGGCGTGTCTCTCTTTCTGTAAAAGTGGCGCGCCCGCGCCACTTTTACAGAAATATGAAGATCCTTGTGGCGAATTGGTACAAGTCGCGGGTGCCCGTTTGTAGTGCGCGCTGTAGGGGCGCACGGCCGTGCGCCCCTACAGCGCGCACGACGAGCCCTTCGTCCGCCCGGGAAGCGATTTCGCCACCAGTTTCCCCTGTGCCTGCGGCCCGCGCCGGGAAATGAAAAGTGGCGCCGCGCCACGGCGAACAGCGCTGCGGGCTATTTTCAGGAGAGGATCATATGAAGATCCTTGTGGCGAAATCGCCTTCTGGGAAGGCAAGCGGCTCGTAGTGCGCGCTTCAGCGCGCTGTTGCACCTTATTAATCCGACCCCAGCGTGCCCGGAGGGGCACGCCCGGCCCCCCCCGAGGGGCGCCCCTGACGCCGACCCTGCCTGAGGGGCACCCTGTCGGGGGGCCGGCCCTCAGCCGCGGTTTCAACCGCCGGGCTTGCTTGAGCGCGCTGCAGCGTGCACTACCAACAGGCGCCCCGCCACGCGTACCAATTCACCACCATGATCATCTGAACACATCATCTGGCTCTGGCCGCGAGACCCGGCCAGCACGGCCACGCCAGCTGCAGCCCACGGGGTATCCAGCGCGAATCGGTTCCACTGACAGAGCCCCGCGGTGCTTCCCGGGTGACATGCGCGCCCACTCTCACGGGCGCTTCGAGGGAGACGGCACCCAACTTGCTTCGAGCGATGGCAAGGCACCAATCATCCTCTGGAAAGGAAGTATCAATGACCGACCCCAAGACGCCGCAGTCGCCCGAAGAATATCCTGCCGACGTCCGCAGAGAACTGGATCAGCAACTCATCTCCCACAAGGGTGAGGCCCGTGATGACGGCAACGCGACGATGAGCGATCACATGGGCGCGGAGGAGGATGAGACGACGCCGGTCATCCCGCCGATGACCGGTCCGGCGCAGATTGTCGAGGGCACCCCCGACGATAACAGCATCGATCCTCACGAGGAATTGCACGGCGGGTAAGACAACAACCGGCTCCTACCCGCAGCCCACGAGGGGTCTCCGCACCACCCCCACGAGGTCCATCCGCACAAGCCGACCGGTGTCTCCCAGACACCGGTCCGGTCATTTGCACACCTCATTCCCGTGATTCCACCACAGCCCACCCACTTGTCTTCCTCGCCGCTCGCATTGGTTGAGCGGTCTTACAGCATTGGCGAGTACTCGTAGTTGGAATCCAGAACGCCAGAAAACGATGCGACACACCCGGCTCTTGTTGCAGCATCAGATGGAACCCCCGGTTCTCTCTGCTACGCCATTTCGCGCAATCATTCGTCCGCGATCTTATCGCGCATAGGCGGTCTATTGCCGATGACAAAGGGTGCACCAGTCGGGTAGGGTGATACAAACCGAGAGGCGGATCGACGAGGCCCCAGACTCTCCCCTGGAGCAGTCGGCCATCGCAAGACAAGGAGAAGGCAGGTTCCATGGTTCGATTTGCTCCCCATAGTCCCATACTTCTTGTGGTTCTTGCCGTGGCCACGCTCGCAACGGCCTGCCCCAGGCCGCAACCACCCATCATGCCGACGGCGACGTTCCAGGGCGACGTCGCGCCCACTCTCGAGGCGCTCGCAACGCAGAACGCGCAATTGGCGACGGAGATGCGGCGCCATGATCTCGAGCTTCGGGGGACCATCGAGGCGCTCGCGACACAAAGCGCCTCGATGGCGACACGAGTCCCACGTTGGGAAGACGCCACCAGTTACTTGCTCACACAGGTACCGGCCCAAGGCCGCGTCTCCACCGTCGCGGCGCTGGCAACCCAGAACGCGTACCTATCCACCCAAGTCGCCGAACTATTTCTCGCCTCTGGCACCCCCATGCCTCCGCCGCCCAACACGGCGACGCCCGGCCCCCGCCTCGCCCCACGTTCACGGCGGTTGTCCCTCAAGCGACCGCCCCCAACCCCCGCGCCGGCGACCTCAGCGGATGAATGGGTCCCCTTTCGCAAGGTGAATGTCTTTGAGTTGCAACACCCCAGAGAGTGGGAGGTCCGTGGCGGCGGAATTGATTTCGCAGATATTTTTCAGCTTGGCCCGCTCAAGTTGCTGATTTTCAGTGCGATCCCGCGAGGCGATCTGGGTGGGTCGACGCTGACCCCCGAAGAAACCTTTGCTCGATTCCGAAACAGCCTGATTGAGGGAGCAACGATCACGGAAACACTCATCAACGGGTTTAGGGTTGACATCATTCGATACTCGCACAGAACCGATCATGCCGTCTACACCGAGATCGCGGCACCGGGCACTGTTGCGCTGTGGCAGAGAGGCGAGTGGTCGTATGCTTTGATAGATGAAGGAGACCAACTGCAACAGAATGGGGGCTTTGACCGCGTGTTGCAATCTTTTCAATTCGTTGACTCGCAGCCTTGACAGGCAGGCGTAGCACCCTCGGCGTCGCGCTTTCAACGTTGAGTCCAAACTCGCATAAAAGTTCCTCGCCAGATGCTGGCGATCCCCCACGTGGAAACGGTCCGGCGCCCCGGCGGGGCCCGGTTGAAAACGACTGGGCTGCGAAGTGCCTGTACTGCGGCGAGCCTGATTCATGCTGCCGTGGAGGCAATTCGTGGTCTAAACTGTTCATACGAGTCCCCCACCTCCTGGCGGTTTGAATCGCACAGGGCCTGGTCTCAGCAAGACATCATTCTTCCGCCCCCACTTTCAACCAGGCGATTATCTGTCGTAACGCCTCGTAGGCTTCCAACCGCGCGGCGTCGGTGCCGGCGGCCTCAGCCCGTTCAACGTGCTGCTCCATTTGTCTCAGGACAATCGGCGTCATCGCCAGCAGCGCTTCTGCCCCTGACACCGCATATTTCACAAGCACGTACCGCATCACAGCGGAAAGAGGAACGCCTGTCACCCGACTCAAGGTTTCCAGCGTCGGTAGGGGATCAATCGCACTGTAGATGGCGACCTCAGCCTTGAAGTTGGCATGGGGATCGCTCTCATCCCACGTATCACAGTAAGGGTGAAGTTCCATCGTATTCGTTCGACCTCAAATGCTCATGCGTTTCAGCCTGTTCAAGCGGTGTATGGTGGCCCAAGAGACCACCCAACAGTCGTTTCTGCGCCGTGCCGGTGGCCCGTCTCCCTCGAGTCCGCCGCCGGCGACGGCCCAGCGCCGGCCCCAGAGGGGCGTATCCGTCTCGCATGGGCCAGTCGGGGGCCTACGCCTCGCTCCCCTGGCATCTCCGGGCCGACAACAGCACGGCGATAACCGTCATCGCATCGCGAATCTCACCGGAGAGCACCAGTTGCAGAACCTCGGCGAAAGGCATGATGGCGATCTCGAGAAACTCGGTTTCGTCGGGGATGGCGACGGTGCGGGTCAGCCCACGCCCGATGAAAAGATGGCAGATCTCATCGCAGACCGACTTCGAGCTGTAGAAGCTATGAATGGACACCAGTTCGGCCGCCTCGTAGCCAATCTCCTCGCGGAGCTCGCGCTGCGCGGCTTCAGCCGGGGTCTCGCCGGGGTGGATGCCGCCGGTCGGCATCTCCCAGCGGTGATTCTCCCGCTGGACGTAGCGGTATTGGCGGACCATGATGACCCGCTCATCATCGACAAACGGCAGGACACCCGCCCCGCCGGGCAACTCACATACACCATAGATCGTCGTGCGCCCATCTGGCATCCGGGCAACGTCCTCGCGCAGGCGCAGCCACGGATTGCGGTAGACCTCGCGGCTGCTGAGGGTGATCCAGGGACGAGGCTTCATAGCGACTCCTTCGGCTGGTTCAGACGCTGGTGACTACTCACGCGGAGCAGGTAGCAGGAGCAGTGAAAAATGCCTTGTACGAGCATCGCAAGGGCTTTCTCCTCCCCTTGCCACCCGCTATCCCTGCTCCCCAGGCAGGTAACAATTGCCCGCAAATGTACTGACACGTGTCGCTTCCCGCCACAAAACGGCAGGAGTAGGGTCATTAGCATCAATTTCTACTTGACTGCGAGGCTGGCGAGGCGTAGAGTACGCTGTCGCACGTCATCGCGGTCACGATGTCTGGCCCCACGGGGCGCCTGGCCATGCGTCCTGACATTCCGATACGCCCGCGCCACCCGGCCCCGTTGCCGGCCACCACAGGAGGAGTATCAAAACCATGACAATTACTCGCGAAGATGCACTCGCGTACCACCGGGAGGGCCGTCCCGGCAAGATCCAGGTCGTTCCAACAAAACCAACCCTGACGCAGCGAGACCTCTCGCTCGCGTACACGCCGGGAGTGGCCCAGGCCGTCCTCGCCGTCGCCGAGGACCCTGCCGCCGGCTTCGAGTTAACGGCGCGGGGCAACCTGGTGGCGGTGGTCTCCAACGGGACCGCAATTCTGGGCCTGGGCAACCGCGGGCCGCTGGCATCCAAACCTGTCATGGAGGGCAAAGCAGTCCTCTTCAAGCGCTTTGCCGACGTGGATGTCTTCGACCTCGAAGTCAATACGACCGATCCGGACGAAATCATCCGGCTGGTCAAGCTCCTGGAACCCACTTTCGGCGGGATCAACCTGGAAGACATCAAAGCGCCGGAATGCTTCTACATCGAGGAAACGTTGCGTCGTGAGATGAGTATCCCGGTCTTCCACGACGACCAGCACGGGACTGCCATCATCTCCGGTGCCGGCTTGCTTAACGCCCTCGATCTCGTGGGCAAGAAGGCCGCCGACATTCGGATCGTGATCCTGGGTGCGGGCGCCGCGGGAATCGCCACGGCCGAGTTCTACGTCTTGCTCGGCGTACCCCGCGAGCAGATCCTCCTGGTTGATTCTCAAGGCGTGATCTTCGAGGGGCGCAGGAGCGGCATGAACGAGTACAAGGCTCGTTTCGCGCACAAGACCAATCTGCGCACGCTTGAAGAGGCGCTGCGCGGCGCCGACATGTTCCTGGGGCTGGCGGCGGCCAACACTGTCACACCGGCCATGGTCAAGAGCATGGCGCGCACCCCGATCATCTTCGCCCTCGCCAATCCCGACCCCGAGATTCCCTACGAGGTGGCCCGCGAGGCGCGCCCCGACGCCATCGTTGGCACCGGCCGCAGCGACTACCCCAACCAGGTCAACAACGTTTTGGGCTTCCCCTTCATCTTCCGCGGGGCGCTCGATGTCCATGCCCGTGCCATCAACGAGGAGATGAAGCTCGCTGCGGCCCACGCCCTGGCGACGCTGGCCCGTGAGGAGGTCCCCGACAGCGTCCTCAAAGCCTATGGGCTGGAAAGCCTGAAATTTGGGCCCGACTACGTTATTCCCAAGGCGCTCGACCCGCGCGTGCTCCATTATGTTGCCCCGGCGGTGGCCGAAGCGGCTATGCGGACGGGTGTCGCCCGCCGCACGGTGGATCTCGACGCCTATCGCGAGCGACTCGCCGGGCGGATCGGCGCTGGCTGGGAGACCATGCGCACGGTCATCCGCAAAGCGCAGCGCGACCCGCTTCGGGTAGTCTTCGGCGAGGGTGAGGAGCCCAAGATCATCCGGGCCGCAGCCCAGATCGAAGCCGAAGGGATCGGCTACCCGGTTCTGCTGGGGCGCCGCGAGCGAATCGAGATCCTGATTCCCGAATTGGGGCTCGAGTACGCGCCTGAGATCGTGACCCCCGAGAGTGACCCGCGCCTGGCAACCTACAGCGAGAATCTCTACCACCGGCGCCAGCGCCACGGTGTCACGCGCGCCGAGGCCCGCCAGTTGGCCCGCCAGCCCAACTACTTTGGCCCGCTCATGGTACAGGCCGGTGACGCCGATGCCTTCATCTCGGGGCTGACCTCCAACTACCCGTCGGTGATTCGACCGGCCCTCCAGGTGGTTCACACCCGGCCAGGCGCCCGGCGCGTGGCCGGCGTCTACCTGTTGATCGCCAACAACAAACTTTACTTTCTGACCGATGCCACCGTCAACATTGAGCCCGACGCCCAGGCCCTGGCCGATATCGCCCTGTTGGCCGCGGACCTGGCCCACGAACTCGACATCGAGCCGCGCATCGCGATGCTCTCCTTCAGCAACTTCGGCAGCACGCCCCACCCCCGCTCTGAGAAGGTCCGCCAGGCGGTCGAGCTCGTGCGCGCCTCGCGTCCCGACCTGGCGATTGACGGCGAGATGCAGGCCGATACCGCCGTGGTGGCGGAGATCATCGAAGCCCGTTACCCCTTCAGCCGGGTGCGCGACCCCAACATCCTGGTGTTCCCCGATCTCGAGGCGGCCAACATCGCCTACAAGCTACTCGGCCGCTTAGGTGGGGCGGAGACGATCGGCCCAATCCTGATGGGGATGGGGGCCCCGGTGCACGTCCTGCAAACCGGCGACGACGTGCGCTCGATCGTCCACATGGCCGCAATAGCCGTGCTCGACGCCCAAACCTGGGGAGCCGCAGAAGCCGATTCCAGCGGGTACCTGGCCGAGACTCTCTCAGCCGAGCAGGTCTAACGGCCCGGACGGTCTGGCTCACTGCTCACCACCGACGAGGTGGCGCTGAGAGGCGTCACACAACCAACAGCCCCGCGACCGACTGAGAGCGGGGCTGTTGGCTGCCGGCCGCGACCGGCAACCAGGGAGAGGGCGAACAGGAGGAGAGGAGCAGAGGAGACAGCGTGCCATCCGCACCTTCTCTTCCTCGCTCCTCCTCTCCGTATCTCCACCCGGCGGGTGGAAGAACGCTCGGCATCGCGGGGCTGATGGCAAGACGATAGGCCCCAAAGGCGATGGCCGCTGTGAGCAGGCAACCGATCACGATCACCAGCAGCAACCAGCGTTCGAGCACGAGACGAGGGGCACGCCCAGAAATGGATGGCGGGTAGCGCTCAGACATACGGCTCTCCTATCGCTCGCATGGCTATTATACGCCACTCGTCCGCCAAAGGTTCCGTCAAACGTCCGCAAACGCGGCCTCGAGTCCGCCATTTTGAGGATGGACAAGGAGCCGGCCGAACTGCTCGACATCCCGGCCACCGGCGACTCAATCGGTGGCCGAGGTGCCCATGAAGCGGGGGAATGCGCTCATCCCAGACCTCTCGGACCGCGCCGGTCACCTCGAGCGCCGGGCGGACGCGGTTCTTGAACACCCCGCCGTACTCGCCGGTACGCTGATTGCTGAGCAGGGAGGCGACGGCTACTGCCGCGCCTCCACGGCCCGGCTGCTTAGATGCACCAGGTGCCAGTCCATGGCGAAGCCGTCCTGGCAGGAGTACTGGCACCTGAGCAAGACCATGATGGGGTTGCGGAGGATGAGCCCACAGATCGTCAACGGCGCAAAAAGCTGGGCTCCTTCAACCCCAGACAACTCCCCTCGCCCCGATGGTACGATAGGCCGCGCCCGCCCGCGCCAATATCGCGCCCCGGCCCGGTCGAACGCAGAACCGTGCTGTGGAGGACAGGATGGCATTGTTCCCCACTCAGGATACGAAAGGAACGATCCATGAAATTGGGTGTCTTCAATCCCCTCTTCGATGGCGTCCCCCGCGACGAGATGCTCGATCGCCTGCACGACTCCGGCGTCCAGGCCGTCGAGCTTCGCAGTGGCCCGAACTCGATCGCCGAGATTGAGCGCGGCGTCTACCCCGGTCAGAACCATTTCGATCCGAAGGAGGCCCTGGCCAGCCCCGACTACCTCGACCACGTGCGCCGCGCTTTCCAGTCGCGCGGCATGATCATCAGCGCGCTCTCGGCCCACGGCAACCCCGTCCACCCGGACGCTGGCGAGGCGCGCGTCTACCAGGAGTGGTTCGAGGCCAGTGTGCGGGCCGCCGAGAAGTTGGGCGTGGGGGTGGTCGTGCTCTTCAGCGGCTGCCCCGGCGGGCAGCCAGGCGACCGCAGCCCGAACTGGGTCACTTACACCTGGCCCCCCGACTTCGCTGAGGCGCTCGACTACCAGTGGAACCAGGTCCTGATCCCCTACTGGAAGGAGGCCGCCGCCTTCGCCGCGACCCACGGCATCAAGATCGCCATCGAGCCCCACCCGGGCTTCTCGGTCTACAACACCCAGACGGCTCTCAAACTCTGCCGTGCCGTGAACGAGACCATCGGCGTCAACTTCGACCCGAGCCACCTCTTCTGGCAGGGGATCGATCCCGTGCAAGCCATCCGAGCCCTGCGTGGCCGCATCTATCACTTCCACGCCAAGGACACCTGGATCGACCCCGTCAACAAAATGACCAACGGCGTGCTACAGATGCAGGGCGACCTGGTCGAGCGAACCTTCTTCTTCCGCACGGTCGGCTACGGCCATGACGACCTGATGTGGAAGCGGATCGTCAGCGCGCTGCGCATGAACGGCTACGACGATGTACTCTCGATCGAGCACGAAGATCCGCTCGCCAGCCGCGACGAGGGCCTCCGCCGGGCGATCGAATTCCTGCACGACGTCCTGCTGACCGAGCCCGTCGGGGAGACCTGGTGGGAACGGCCACGCGAGGAGAGTCCCGTTGCGGGCGAGCAGGTCGGAAGGATTGAAAGTTGAAGGTGAAAGGTTCGCGACGGGCTGGCAGAACTTCGAAGGTTCAACCTGTGACCTGCCAACCCCTCGCCCGCTTTCAGAGGCCGCATGACTGCCAGTCGCACCATTGAAATCACGCCTGAATTGAGCATCCCAGCCGACGAGCTACGCTTCCAGTTCGCACACTCGGGTGGGCCCGGTGGGCAGCACGTCAACACCAGCGCGACCAGCGTCGAGCTGCGCTTCGACGTCGCCGCCTCGCCCAGCCTGAGCGAGGCACAGCGTGCCCGGGTGATGTCCGTGCTCAAGGGTTTCATCGATAGCCGCGGCGTCCTCCACCTGGTGGCCACGACCAGCCGCAGCCAGCACCAGAACCGTGCCGAAGTGGTAGCGCGGTTCCAACGACTCATGCGCCGGGCGCTCCACGTGCCCAAGAAGCGCCGGCGCACTGCTCCCAGCGCGGCGGCCCGGGAGCGGCGCCTGCGCGCCAAACGACGGCGCAGCGAGATCAAACTTCACCGGCGCACCCCGGCCGAGGAAGACTAAACACCTCCATTTGGCCCAAATGAGGCCGCCAGTTATCGGAGCCTCCCGAGCAGTGCCCTCTCGAGCATCCCGTCGCCGCGCCAGAATCGCCCGTCCCCCCGCTGGCCGTGGCGGTTCATCGGTCTCGTCCTCCGCCGGCCCCCCCCGACGGCGACTATGGCGGCGGCCGGCCCCCAACTGACCCACGGACTCGTCGGCCAACGCGACGAGGTGAGCGGCCGTGGCGCACAACTTGCTTCGTTGGCCAGTGCCTCAGCGCCCAACCGCCCTCGTCTGCCTGAGCGACTTGGTCGCGACTCGCGCGATCAGCGGCGTGCTCGATCCAGGCGCCAGGGTACCGGACGATCTGGCTCTCTGCGGTCACGACGATGCACGATGAACCAGTCCTTTGGCCCCTATGTGACGAGCCCACGCCAACCGATCACAGGGGTTGGCAAGTGCATGATGATGCTCCTACGCATCGTTGAGAGTGCGGTGCTGTCCGACGAGGAGCGCCGCCCGCTCCTACCGCCTCGCCTGATCGTCCTACGTTCGACTGATCCAACTGCTACTTGTCCTGCGTGAGGTCACCCGTGAACTTTCCAATCCGTGCCTTCATCTTTGACCTGGATGGCGTCCTCACTGATACCGCTGAGTATCACTACTGCGCCTGGCAGCGCCTCGCCGATGAGGAGGCCATCCCCTTCGACCGTGAGATCAACGAACAGTTGCGCGGCGTCTCGCGCCAACGCTCGTTGGAGATCATCCTGGCTGGCCGTCAGGTCGAGCCGGATCGTTTCGACGAGATGATGGCCCGGAAGAACGCCTACTACGTCGCTATGCTCGACCAGATCGGCCCCAATGACCTGTTGCCGGGCGCGCTGGAATTGATGAACGAGCTCAAGGCCGCCGGTATCAAGATCGCGCTGGCCTCGGCGAGTAAGAACGCCCGGCCGGTGGTCGAGCGGTTAGGGATCGGTCCCTACCTCGACGCCATCGCCGATGGTCACAGTGTTGAGCGGACCAAGCCTGCCCCCGATCTCTTCTTCTTTGCCGCTCGCGAGCTGGGCGTAGATCCCTCGACCGCTGTCGTCGTGGAGGACGCCGCGGCAGGAATCGAGGCGGCGCTGGCGGCAGACATGTGGGCGGTCGGCATCGGCCCGGCCGAGCGCGTCGGCACCGCCCATGCCCGCTTCGACTCCCTGGAGGGGGTCCACCTGGCCGATATCCTGGCAGCCCTGGTCGCCACCGGACCCGCCGCCGCCGATCCCCGTTGGGTCGTCGTCGAAAACAATTTCGACCCGGCGAACCTCCACCACAAAGAGACCGTCTTCACCAGCGGCAATGGTTACATGAGCACCCGCGGCACGTTCGAAGAGGGGCATCCCGACGAGCAGGCGGGCGCGTTCATGCACCGCGTGTGGGACGATGTTCCGGTGGTCTTCACCGAATTAGTGAACCTCCCCCGCTGGTGGGGACTCCGCATCACCATCAACGGTGAGCGTTTCCGGTTGGACCGCGGCGCGATTGTGGCCTACCGCCGCTGGCTGGACCTCCGTACCGGTCTGTTGAGCCGGACCGTCCGGTGGCGTCTCAACGATGGCTCGGAGGTCGCGTTTACCTTCGAGCGTTTCTCCAGTCTGGCCGAGCACCATCTCTCGGCCGTGCGTGCCCGTGTCACCGTCGTCAAAGGCGAGGCCACGATCCGAATCGACGTCGGGCTCAATTCCCACGTTGACAACCTGGGCGTGCGCCACTGGGATCTCGTGGCCCAGGGCGAGAGTGAGCAGCAAGTCTGGCTCCAGACCCGCACGCACTACACCCGACTCGATCTCGGCGTGGCCGCGCATGTGCTCCCGGTGGGCGCAGCAGTGGCAAGCACGCGAGTCTCCGATGCCGACGGCCAGCCCGCGGTCATCTGTGAGTACGGCCGGCTGCGTGCGGGTGAAGAGGCAACCATCGAGAAGTATGTGAGCGCGTTCAGCCAGTATGAGGCTGAGGCTCCTGCGGCGGCGGCGCGCACAGCGGTTACCGCGGCGGCCGAGCGCGGTTTCGACGTCCTCTTCGCTGACAATGCTGCGGCCTGGGCCACGACCTGGGAGAAGGCTGACGTCATTGTGGAGGGCGATGACGAGGCCCAATTGGCACTGCGCTTCAACATCTTCCAACTCCTCATCTCCGCCCCCCGCCATACCGAACATGCCAGTATCGGTGCCAAAACGTTGAGTGGCTACGGTTACCGAGGGCACGTCTTCTGGGACACTGAAATCTTCATCCTCCCATTTTTCACCTTCACACACCCAGAGGTCGCGCGGAACCTGTTGATGTACCGCTATCACAACCTGCCGGGCGCGCGGGCCAAATCCCTGGCGAACGGCTTCGAGGGCGCTCAGTTCCCTTGGGAGAGCGCCGCCACCGGCGTGGAGGTGACCCCGACCTGGATCCCCCACTTCCAGGACCCGACCCGGTTCGTGCGCATTTGGACCGGTGATATCGAGATCCACATCACGGCCGATATCACCTACGCCGTGTTGCAGTACTGGGCCGTCACCGGGGACGATGCCTGGATGCGCGACTATGGGGCCGAGTTGGTGGTGGACGGAACCGCCTTTTGGGCCAGCCGCGCCCGGTTGGAGGACGACGGCGACTATCACTTCCGCGACGTGATCGGCCCGGATGAGTACCACGAGCGTGTCGATGACAACGTCTTCACCAATGTTATGGCCCAGTGGCACCTGCGCACCGCCCTCCGTGTGCTCGCCTGGCTGCGCAACACGGCCCCTGAGAAGGCGGCTGAACTGGAGGACCGGCTGCGCCTGACCCCCGAGCGGCTGGCTGAATGGGCCGCCATCGCCGACCGCATCATCATCCGCCAGGACCCGGATACCGGTCTAATGGAACAGTTCGCAGGCTATTTCGCGCTCGAAGACGCGGATCTCGAGCTCCTGCGCGACCCACGGCGCACTCGCTCGATGCAGGTCATCCTGGGCATCGAGGAGACCAACCACAACCAGGTCCTCAAACAGCCTGACGTACTCATGTTGCTCTTTCTCCTGCGGGAACAGTACTCCCAGGCGGTGATTCGAGCCAACTGGGATTACTACAACCCCCGGACCGACCACGAGCATGGCTCCAGTCTTGGTCCCAGCATCACCGCCACGATGGCTTGCCTCATGGGGGAGCCCGACGAGGCCTACGTCCACTTCATGCGCGCTGCCCGGGCCGACCTACAGGATGTGCGCCATAACGCGGGCGACGGGATCCACGCGGCCTCGGCCGGCGGCCTCTGGCAAGCCGCCGTCTTTGGCTTCGGTGGCTTGAAGATCCGGGGGGACGAGTGGCACGTCGAGCCTAAACTCCCCAGCCACTGGCACCGGCTCGCCTTCCGGTTCTGCTTCAGAGGTCAGCCGCAGCAGGTAGACATCGTTCCCGAGCGCCAGGAGCAACGTGCGGCCGGAGAGCCAACGCCGGTGCCGTCGCCCGAGACGGCCTCGGATGGTGGATGAGAGGGGGTGACGCCTCTACGCGAAGACTGTGTTGGAGCCCTTGGTCAGATTGAAACGAGGTGGCAGTTATTGCACCGGCGTCCTGCCGGTGTACCATCCCTTGGAGAGAAGGAGGAGAACGCAATGCGTGCCCGATGGTCCGTGATCACCGCTTTCGTGATTATCACTGCGCTGCTGCTGGCTGCCTGCGGTGGCGGGGCAGCCCCGACCCCAACGACCGGACCTGGAGCGGCGGCCACCCAGGCTCCCGCTGTCGTCGAGCCCACGACGGCAGCCGTCGAGCCGACGGCCGCCGAGACCACCGGCGAGAACGTGACCCCAACCGCCGGGCCGACCGTCGAGGCGGCGGCCCAGCCGACCTCAGCCGCGGGCGCGGCCAACCTGCAACTGATGGGGTGGTCCTCATCCGACGCCGAGAACGAGAACCTGCAGAAAATCATCGACCAGTTTAACCAGAGCCACCCCAACATTCACGTCACTCTCAACCTGGTGCCGCAGTACGACACGACCCTGCAGACGGCGCTGGCGGGCGGCACGCCCCCCGACGTCTTCTACGTCGACAGCTTCAAGCTCCCCGACCTGGTCAAAGCGGGTGCTCTGGCCTCAGGCGAGGGCAAGATCAACGATCCTGAGGATTTCTACGACTCGGTGAAGAACGCCTTCACCTATAACGGCACCTTCTGGTGCCCACCCAAGGACTTCTCGACCCTCGGGCTGATCTACAACAAGGACATGCTCGACGCGGCCGGAGTCAAGGTGCCGACGAACTGGGACGAGTTGCGCGCCGCTGCCGAGAAACTCGCCAACAAAGACAAGCAGCAGTATGGCATGATCCTCCCGGCCGACTTCGCCCGCTGGATTGCGTTCCTCTACCAGGCGGGCGGGCGCGTGACGAACGAGGACTTTACCAAGATGGAGATCAACTCGCCCGAGGCCAAGCAGGCCATGGAATTTTACACCGGCATGGTGGCGGATCAGGTGGCAGCCCAACCCTCGGATGTGGGCGCCGGCTGGCCCGGTGAGGCCTTTGGCAAGGGCAACGCCGCAATGGTGGTCGAGGGCAACTGGATCGTTCCCTTCCTGAAGCGCGATTACCCCGACGTCAACTATGGCGTCGCCGAGCTGCCGGCGGGACCGGCGGACAAAGCCACCATGGCCTTCACGGTTTGCTACGCGGTGCCAAAGAACGCCGCCAATCCTGACGCGAGTTGGGAGTTGGTCAACTTCTTGACCGGCCAGGAGGGCATGAAGGCCTGGACGGACCTGGGTCTGGCGATGCCGACCCGAAAATCGTTGCGCGATGAGTGGGTCAATCAGTTCTCCGAGCAGGAAGCTTTTCTGAAGGGCGCGGACTACGCCCATCCCTGGCAGTTCGTCCCCGGTTTCGGCGACGTGCTCGATACCATCAACGCGGGACTGCAGGGCGTGATGACCGGTGTCATGACGGTAGATCAGGCACTTCAGCAGGCTGAAGAGGTCGGCAATCAGGTCTTGAGCAACAATAAGTAACGCCGGTTTTAGCAGGGGCGGGATGCGGCAGCGCATCCCGCCCCGAGTCGATGGCCAAGGAGGCTCTATGTTCGCTCCACTACGCTCGCGCCAGCGCGAAGATTGGGTTGCCGGTTACACTTTCCTGGCCCCGGCCGCCATCATCCTGCTCATTTTCCTGGTGGTCCCGATTCTCTTCGCGCTTTGGATCAGCTTCCGCGATTGGAGTGGCCTCAATCCACCCGCCCAGTCCACCTGGGTTGGCCTGCGAAACTACGCAGACCTGCTGATCCAGAATAACATCCGTCGAACCGACTTTTTCATCGCACTCAAGAACACGACCTTCTATGCCCTTGGCGTGGTGCCGCTGCAGACGGCCCTGGCGCTGCTGCTGGCAAGCATCGTCAACCAGAAATGGCTGAAGGGGCGCACCTTTTTCCGCACGAGTTTCTACCTGCCCTCCATCACCTCATCCGTTGCGATCTCCCTGATCTTCATGTGGCTCTATCAGCGGAACGGCCTGATCAACCGGTTGATCGAGGCGATCATGTTGGGCAATGTCCAGCCCATCAACTGGCTGGCCAGTCCCAACGGGCTGATCCACAACCTGCTGAGCCTCTTCGGCATCACGCTGCGCACAGCACCACCCTGGCTCACCCACACCGAAATCTTGGGACAGACCGTCTGGCAGTGGATCAGCGGTCCCAGCGTGGCCCTGACAGCGATCATGCTCCTCAACATCTGGACGACCTCCGGCACCATGATGTTGATCTTCATGGCTGCGCTTCAAGACATCCCGCGCGCGGTCTACGAGGCAGCGATCATGGACGGAGCGACCTCGGCCCAAACCTTCCGGTACGTGACCGTGCCTATGCTGCGACCGACTATCTTCTTCGTGGTGACGATCGGGCTCATCGGGACCTACCAGGTCTTCGACCAGGTCTACGTGATGACCGCCGGCGGCCCGGTCAAAACGACGCTGACGGTCGCCTACCTGGTCTATCGCAACGGCTTCGACAATGCCGCCATGGGTGTCGGCGCCGCTACCGCCTTTATCCTCTTCGTGCTGATTTTTGTCTTGACTCTGATTCAAAGGCGTGTGATCGGTGAGAAGGCCGCTTGAGAGCGGAGAAGGAGCAAGTATGGCAACCTCTGTCGCCACAAAAGGTGGGGCGCTCGAAGCCAGCGCTCCTGGCCGGCCAACCTGGCTCCAGGGGCTGATCGTGATCCTTTCATACGCCCTGCTGATCGCGTTCGCCTTAGCGATGATCCTGCCGTTTATCTACTCGATCATTAACTCGTTCAAACTCCCGCCCGAGATCGCCAGCCACCCCGAGCGGCTCATCCCGGCCGAGTTTACCCTGCGCAACTACAAGTTGCTGACGCAGGGCGCCGCCGCCGTACCACTCTGGACGTTCAACAGTGCCATTGTCGCCGCCGTCATCATGGCAGGACACATTGCCTTCGACTCGCTCGCCGGCTACGCGCTGGCCCGCCTGAACTTCCCGGGGCGGGGCCTCATCTTCCTGGCGATTCTGGGCACGATGATGATTCCGGGCATCGTCCTGATCATCCCGCGCTTCATCGTCCTCAAACAGCTCGGCTGGTTGGGCACCTATCAGGGTCTAATGGTCCCCGGTCTGGCGGACGCGTTCGGCATCTTTCTGATGAAACAGTTCTTCGAAGCCATCCCTGGCGAGATCGAAGAGGCTGCGAAGATTGACGGCGCCAGCCGCTTCGAGATGTTTTGGCGCATCGTCATGCCGATGGCCGGCCCCGCGTTGGCGGCCCTGGCGATCTTCGGCTTCCAGGGCTCGTGGAATGATCTGATCGGTCCCCTGATCGTCGTCGCGAATAACAGGCAGCTATGGACCCTACCACTGGGCCTGGCGCTTCTCAAGGGTGGCGCCGTCGGGTCCACGCTGGACTGGGGTCTCTTCCTGGCCGGCTCGCTGCTCACGACCCTCCCAATGGCTTTCGTCTTCCTGTTCTTCCAGCGTTACTTCATCGAAGGCGTGAGCTATAGCGGGCTGAAGGGATAAAACGGTTCGTCAGGAGGACCCCGAACCTGCCTGTCCGGGCCATGGGCCGGATCACGATTCAGCACCTCACCATCTGGCTGCTGCTGGTTCTGGCCGCCTGCCAGGGAGGCAGCTCGGCCACCCCGACGGCGACCGGCACCCGGGAAGCAACCGCCGGGCAGACACCGGCGGCCGTGGGGACGGCACCGGTTCCAACGACCGAGCCGCTCCCGCTGCCAGAGGAACTGAACTTGCTACGAGAACCTCACGAGGGACAGGCGTACCAGGACTGGGTCAGTAAGGAGGAAACCAGTGGCAACAGTCACGGCCATGTATGACGATCGGGATCAGGCCGAGAGAGCCATCCAGGCGCTGCGGCAGCGCGGAATCCCTGCGGACCACATCCATGTTACCGACGAGGAGCAGGGCGGTACGCGGATTACGGTCGAGGTGGCAGATGAGGGCGCCCGGATCGTACGCGACATGCTCGAAGAGAACCGGCGCCCGATCACAGCCCAGGGTGGAGCGGAGAGCGGTTCAGTGCCCGAGGGTGTTGTGGTCGACGAAACGATCGATGACGAGGAGCAAATGACCGCCGCAGGCGTGGCGGCCGGTGAGACGGCCGGTACCGCCGGGGCTGGAGGGATCATCGCAGGAACGGGAACGTTGGGTGGCACCGCCCTGGGCGCTCGTGTCGCCGAGGAGCTGACCGAACAGGAGACAGAACCCGACTAATCAGTAGTCCCACCGCCAGCTACATTGATTTGCAAACAACCTAACTCCTCAGCCGCTCGGCCTGGATGGCCACAAGCTGCTCAGCCTGGATTGCCAAATCCAGGCCAATGGGATGACGAAAGGGGCCTGGTCCGGCCAGCGCTCTCGGCGGATCGCCCGATTCGCCGAGAGCGGCCGAGGAGGTACCTAACACAATCAATCACAGGACTTACGTGCCAGGTTGAGCCGCGACAGAGATATCGGCTTGTAGTGCGCGCTTCAGCGCGCTGAAGCGCGCACTACAAGCCAAATCCGGCTTCTACGGATCACGAACTTTGGATCGGCCTGGGAGTACTGCGTAACTCCTGTCAATCATGGAAGAGACTCCCTTTGGGAACAAAAAGCCGCGGCCGCTCAAGCGGTCGCGGCCTTGCTCTGGGACGACGTGCCCGTGGAGAGACGCTGCGGCCTCACTCGTTGTGCGTCATCGCCTCTTGCCAGGTATCCTCAGTCAACTCGATGTGCCAGTGCCTGGCCGCCTTCTCGATATTCGCCCAGGCTAGCCTGCGATCCTCATCGCTGACCCCTTCGACCTGGTTGAAGCGAGCAGCGGCGACGCGGACGTGGCTGGCGCTCGACAGCGGTTCCTTGCGCTGCTTCGGGAAGGCAAAGGCGCTGTCGGGCAGTTTCTCAAGCTCACTTTCACTCAGAGTGCCACTCATGGACTGCTTCGGCGGCTCCCACGTTGTCTTGGTCACCTTCGGCTCCTTTCAGAACAAGGGCATTTGTTCTCTCTCGAGGGAGCAGAAACTGTGCCAGCGGCCAGATCTTGCCGCGCCGCCATCGTCTCTATCTCATCTCACGAGATGAACCCGGCGCTATGTTACCTCTTCGACAACGGGCGCGTGTCCCACTCGTAGGCATTCCAAAAGGCGTCCACACCCGAGAGGCGGAGGTTCCGCAGGTTGGAGTTGACAGCCCAGAGGTCGGGGTCGGTACGCAAGCCGAACCAGTAGACTTGCTCGTGCATGATGCGCTCGATCTGGTAGAAGAGTTGAATACGCTGCTCCGCGTCGATCGTGACCGCCTGCTCCTGGAGTAGTTGATCCAGCTCAGGATCGCAGATCCCGAACCAGTTCAGACCATCGGGATTGTCGTCCCCAGGGATCTCGGAGCAGAGCAGGTAAGGCCAGTTGGGGTCAGGATAGTCGTAGGCGCCATCGGACCACTGGGCGATGTCATATGCCCCCCTGGCGATGGGGCCGTTGTCTCCGTAGGAGTTCCAGAAGATATCGGGGGAGTAGTTGAGAATCTCGACGCCGATACCGACCTCGGCCAGCATTTGTTTGACGGTTTCCTGCGTGGCCTGCCGCACTTCATTCCCGTCCGTAGTCAAGTAGCGCAGCACCAACTCCACGCCGTCCCTGTCACGCACCCCATCTCCGTTACTGTCCACCCAACCGGCCTGATCCAACAGGGCCTTGGCCTGCTCCGGATCGTAAGGCCACGGCTCCATGCTGGGATCTTCGTAGCGCGTCCCAGGCCAGAATGTGGCGGGTATCTTGTACATGCCGTAGAAAAGCGTGTTGATCATCTGCTGCCGGTCTACGGCCATGGCCAGCGCCTGGCGCACGCGCACGTCCTGCAGTGCCGGGTGACCGGTCTCCGGGTCCAGGTTGAAGAACCAGGATTCCATCCACGGTGAGGGTGCCATGACCAGAGTCATCTCTTCCAGTTGGTCGATGGCCGGCTTGTCGGCGGCGGTCATGAACGTGCCGAGGTCCGTCTCCCCGGCCTGGATGAGGGCCATCTGGGCCTTGCTGTCGGGGACCATGCGGATGAGGATGCGGTCGATGGTGGGCCGGCCCCGCCAGTAGTTGGGGTTGGCCTCGAGCACGATCTGGCTGCCGGCCTCCCACTGGTTGAAGACGAACGCCCCATTGCCAACGGTGGGGTTCCGGTTCCAATCGGCATGATCGATGGTGCCCTCCGCCTGAAACACCGGCTCCAGGATGTGCCTGGGCAGCACCACAGGGAAGAAGCCAGTGCTCCAGCCGACAAAGGGCTCCCTCAACACGATCTGAAGGGTGTAGTCGTCCAGGGCCGTCACGCTCTCTGCGTAGCTCTTGTAGGGATAGGTGGTTTGCACAGTATTGCTTTCGGCCATGATCATCTCGTAGGTGAACACAAAATCGCGGGCCGTCACCGGTGTGCCATCCGACCACCTGGCATCCTCTCGCAGCCCGACGGTGATCACCTTGCCGTCTTCCGAGATGCCACCGTTCTCGCGGGTCGGCATCTCGGCCGCCATTTCAAGATTCGTCTGCAATTGCTCGTTGATCGTCCAGAGGCCGACATCAAACAGATCAATCGCCGCGCTGGCAAACCACATTTGCGTGTAAAGCGGGTTCAGGCTATCAGGCTCCTGGAGGAAAGTAACGGTGACGGTCTTCAGCGCCTCTTCTGGCGCTGCCGGTTCTTCTGGCTCCGGGGTAACCGTGGGCGTCGCCGTAGCACCCGCCTCCTGTGTGCCCACCGCCGGCGCGCCCGCCACCTGGCTCGAATCCTGGGCCGCGCGCGTCGCACTCAACTGCGTCAACTCCCGAACGCACTCCTCTGTCGTGCAAACGACCTCGGCAAGCCTGCGCTGCAGTTTCGCCTCGGCCTCCCGTAGCAGGGGAACAGGAT
The DNA here is from genome assembly GCA_027493995.1 of Ardenticatenaceae bacterium. Lineage (GTDB taxonomy): Bacteria > Chloroflexota > Anaerolineae > Ardenticatenales > Ardenticatenaceae > DOUV01. The sequence continues at coordinate 2,155,837 of JAOSJS010000001.1, forward strand.
CAACGCCCTGGTGCAGCACTGCCTTCTCGATAGGACCCAATTCCTCGGAAACATCAATCGTGCTGAAAGTGAGCCCGGTCACGTTGGGCGAGTTCATCAGCTGCATAAAGACCCGGAAGTTGTCGTCGCGCTGGAAGCACGGGTCGGCGGCTGCCTTGATGCTGGTCGGCAGGCTGTAGACCTCACACAGGTAGCCGGCGACGGTCTCCGGGCTGAGCATCCAGGCCAACAGCGTGCCGGCAGCGCCCACGTTCTTCACACCGGCAGGGATGGCGACGACCTCTCCGGTCAGCACGTTGATATCCTTGCGTTGCGGGTGGTCGGCCGGATAAGGAAAGGGAGCCACACCATAGTCCAGGCCTGGACTATAAACGCCCATGAACTCCGGGCCAATGACCCACTGTCCATCCAGCATCATCGCCACTTTTCCAGCAAGAAAACCGTTCTCTGGCGAGAAATAGTCACCGAAAGACGCCACGAAGGCATCCAGTGCTTCCGGCCCATACATGGCGTAGTACTGCCGCTCCCACTGCAAGGCATCAACGACAGCTCGAGACGAGAGGGTCACCTGGGTGACATCGTCGTTCAGCCAGTACCCGCCAAAGACGTACGCATAGAACTCCAGGAAACCCCAGGGATACGTGGGAATGAATCCGGCTTGCAGTAAATTCCCGGCTTCATCAAACTTTGTCAGCTTCTTGGAATACTCGAACAGTTCCTCGAGGGTTTCTGGTGGTTTGTGAGGGTCAAGACCGGCAGTTCGAAACAGGTCCTTGTTCCAATAGAGAGCGTAGACGTCTACACCCCAGGGAAGACAGTAGTACTTCCCCAGGTATCTGCACTGGTCGAGCGCCTCGGGCGGGATGTCGGTCAGGTCAATGCCACTGGCAGCAATCACATCGTCCAGAGGAATCAGCCACCCGTTACGCACCCAGGTGCCAATCGGCCAGGAATCCTCGAACACGATCATATCCGGCGGCTCTTCTCTCGCCGGTCCGTCCGTGAATCGTGTAAGATCCGCACGAGAGACGACCTCTACCAGAGTGTTGTGTGCATCGCCAAACTGGTCGAACATCGCCTGACGCGCAGCCGGTGGCGTCTCCCATTGAAACCAGACACTCATCGTTTCGGGGAAGTTTGACAACGGCTGAATGCTGGTCCTACCACAGGCAACGAGCACGGCAGCCAGCAACGCGGTCACCAGGAGAACAGCCAGGAGTATGCGAAGCGCTGTTCCACTGAAAGCAGTGCGGTTCATGTTCGATCTTTCCCGTGCATTAGCCACTGGGCAGTGAACAGTAATCAGTGAACAGTACTGTCCCCTGCTCACTGTTCACTGCTCACTGTTCACTGCTCACTACTCACTGTTCACTACTCACTGTTCACTGCTCACTGTTCACTGCTCACTGTTCACTCCCCACTGCCCCCTGTCCACTCCCCACCGCCCCCTGTTCACTGTTCACTGCTCACTGTTCACTCCCCACCGCCCCCTGTTCACTCCCCACCGCCCCCTGTGTCTGCGGATCAGGCGCGTAGCCCAGGACATCCTCCAGGCGGTTCAGGTCGCCGTGGACTTCTTGTAGAATACCGCCCAGGTTCACCAGTTGGTTGATAGGAGCCATGAAGCTGGCCATCAGGCTCTGGAAGGCCACCAACTGGCCCATGGTCAGCTGACCATCCACGATGCGCAGGCCGCCCAGGGTGAGGATGGTCAGGGTGTTCACGGCGTTCAGCAGGGGCGGCATCACTGCCAGCACCTGCGAGAAAACGCCCAGTTGCTGCTCGGCGTTCACCACCTTGGCCTGGTAGCCGGCCCAGTGGGCGAAGAAATCGGTCTCTCCGCCACCGGCCTTCAGGGTCTCGATGGTCTGCAGCCCGCTCATTGCACTGCCCAGGAGTTTGCCCCGTTCCTGGAGCAGCTTCTGGTTGGCATCCACCCGCCGGCGAGAGACAAACCGCAGCCCGCCCAGGTTGAGCGCGGCGATAGCGATGCCGATGAAGGTCAGCCCCACGTCATACTCGATCATCAACGCAGCGTAGAAGACGATCAGGACTGCATGAACCAGGGTGGTGGCCAACTGGCCGGAGAGCAATTGAGCGATGCGATCGTTGATAGCCACCCGCGCCCCGATCTCGCCGCCAAAGCGCTGGTTGTAGAACTCGATGGGCAGGCGCAGCACGTGCCAGAAGAACTGGCTCGAGGTCGTCAGGGAGAGTTTGGTCTCCAGGCGCAGCAGGTAATACGCCTGCAGCCAGGTGAGCGCGCCGCGCATCAGGGCCGTCAGGACCATCCCCAGGAGCAGCGGCGCCACCCAACTCTGCAACCCACCCACCAGGTAGCCGTCCACGAAGATGCGGGCAAAGGTGGGGATGATCAGCCCCGGCACCACCAGCGCCAGGCCGGCCAGCACCACGAAGGTGATGGCTGCCGAAGAACCCTGCAGGCGCTTCCGCAGGGCGGCGATCACGCTCGGCCGGGGACGACCTCGAGTGAAATCCGGGCCGGGCTCGAAGGTCAAGACCACGCCGGTGAAGGATTGGTCGAACTCCTGGTCTGACACCACCCGCGGGCCCGCCGCGGGATCGTTCAGGTAGACCTTGTTCTTGCCGAAGCCCTCGACCACCAGGAAGTGGTTGAAGTTCCAAAACACGATCATCGGCAAGGGGAGATCGCGCAGCGCCTCGGGCTCCTTCCTGAATCCCCTGGCCTTGAGGCCGTAGCGTTGCGCCGCTCTGACCACGTTGCCGGCCTTGCTCCCATCCCGCGACACACCACACGCCACCCGCAGTTCCTCCAGTGGTACGTAGCTGCCGTGGGAGCCCAGCACCATGCCCAGCGAAGCAGCGCCGCACTCCACTGCCTCCATCTGCAGCACGGTCGGCGTCTTCACTCGTTTATCTGCGGATATCAGGTGGAATTGGCTAGTCATCGAAACAGTGGCAGCACCAGGCTCAGTGGCCGTTGCTGGCTGACCGTAATCCCGGCCGTGCAGAGCGTACCGCTGTCGATGTGGATGGGCGGACCCTGGGGAGAGGACCACTTGTAGCCGCTGGCGGTCTCTTGGTCTGGCGTCAACTCTACGTTCACTTCGATGGGAGCACCACCGGCCGACAAGGCTTTCACCAGTTCACTGCTCCCCAGGAGGCGGAACATGCCCTGATAGGTTGCGGGAAACTCGCTCACGGAAGCGACTTTGCCCAACATGAAACCGAACTCCTCCCGCTTCACCGTCGAAGGCGAAATCTGTACCTCCATTCCTGGTTTGATCTTCTTTCCCTCCCTTGGGGCGACGTAGATGATGGCGTCCAGGTCCTGGCGGTGGCCTTCTTCCAGAAGTTCAACACTCACAATGGGCGTTCCTCGCTCGACCAGGTCGCCTTCGTTGATCTTGATTTCCAGAATGTGGCCAGTGTAAGGACTGACGACCCTTGCCCTCACGGTCTGATCGGCTTGCGAGACTCTAGCCACGACCTGGCCGGCTTCCACCGTATCTCCCACATCGAAATAGATGTCAACAACCTGGCCCGACACCATTGACACCACGTTGTTCACGCCACCCGGTGCGATCAGGATGCCCTGCCCGGCGACATTGGTGGAGATGCTGCCGAAAATCCCCCACAGAATGGCCGTCACCAGCAGGCCGCCCAGGGCCGCCAGCGCCAGCCAGCCGATCGGGTTGGTGACCTGCATCAGTTGATCCAATTGCTCCGGAGAGGAAAGCTGTTCTAAGGCCACCTGGCGAAAGATCTGTCGTTTCATCATCGTCAGCCTGTCAGGTTGGAGCGATCAGTGAACAGTGAACAGTAATCAGTAAACAGTACCGCTCACTGCCCACTCCCCACTGTTCACTGTTCACTGTTCACTATTCACTGTTCACTGTTCACTATTCACTCCCCACCGCCCACTGTTCACTGTTCACCAAGAACCGGCAATTCACTCCCACAACAACACCGCCGGCACCCCGCCAGGGTCCGCCAGCCGCAGCAGCTCGTACCCGATGCCGGCCATTCCCTGAAATAACCCTGGGCTGTCCATGCCACCCGACAGCCTCGGAGAGAGTGAGTAGCCATCTGTCTGTTCCGCCCTGGCCACGATCCCCGTCGCCCACCGCCGGCCCATCTCCAGCAATTCGGGGCGTGACAGCCGGCTCGCTGCTTCCAACAGCAACTCCGCCCGGCCCAGGCTGCCACAGCAGAGATGATCCCCGCCCCGGACACCGTGGTCCAACGTGGTCTTCAATGCCACCTCGACGTCCGCCCGAATTTCAGCCATATCCAGCGCCTCCAGGCCACCGATCCGAGCCAGCCCGATGCCCGGCGCACCGTGGCACCAGGCGGTCATAAATGCCGGTTCTTCGGGGGTGGACAGCCTGAAATCCGGCCAGTTGCCGGCCTCCGGGCTAAAGACACTACGCTCGTAGGCGATGGCTTCCTCCGCCGCATCGCGGAACGCTGTCTCACTGGTTGCCGCGTACAGGCGTAGCAGCGCGTAGGCAATACCGGCGGCGCCGTGGGAGAATCCGGTCAGCAGCTTCCCCTCCAGCGTCGGCCAGGCCCGATGCCCGGTCTGGCTGGTGACCCGGGCTTCCAGCAGGTGCCGGCCACAGGCCACAGCCCGCTCAAGTGGGGAGGGGGCCAGGGGGCCAGCTCTCAAGGGTAGGTTGACAGTGCCTCCATCCTCGCTGGGTCCTGGTGCGTCGCCCTTGAGCCTTCTGGCTCCCTCTCCCTCCAAGGGAGAGGGCTGGGGAGAGGGTGGGGCGCCGCCAAAGCCAGCCACCATGGATGAGCAACCTACCCTTGAAAACAGGGGGCCAGGGGGTGAGGCGGTGCAGGGCGAGCAGACCCAGGATGGCCCCGGCTGCGCCCGAGATGATATCGAGGGCCCGATCCTCGGCGATGCGCCCGGGCGTGATGAGAGCGGCAGCCTGGTGCGCAGCCTCCAGGAGAGTGCCCTCGCCGAGGAACTGGCCGGCATGGACGAGGGCGTAGATCACGGAACCCAGGCCTGTTGCCCCACCGATACCCATCAGCGCATCGGAAACCCGGGGGTCGTGTGACAGACTCTGGCGCAGCGGCTGTAACGCTGCGAGGGCCAGGTCACCGTGGCTGGCTTCACCGGTGACGCTGCTCAGGGCGGCCAGGAATAGAGCGACGCCGCATGAGCCGCTGTACAGGTCATCGCCCAACGGCTCCAACTGGAAGCGCCGGATCCGGGGATTCCAGGCAAGGTGGATCCAGGTCGCACCTTCGACCGGGCGAATCGCGCCTGCCCGCAGCCCCTCGGCAATCCTGATGGCTTCCTCCACCATCTGCCCCGGCGCCAACGCCACAACGCTGTCGAAATCAGCCCTCGTTTCCCTCTCCGCCTCTTTCCCCTCTCCCTTTTCCCCTGTTCCCTGTCTCCCCTCATCTCCTTTGTCCTTCTCCCCTTTTTCCCTTTTTCCCTTTCCTCCTTCTCCCCGTATCTCCTCGCGACTGATCTCCCAACTCCCGATCGCCACGCGAATGAAGCCGATCTGTCGCTCGAGATCCCCCTCGCTAAGACCGGCAAGGCGGGCGCGGGCCAGCGCATAGCCCGATTCTGAGAAGGCGTCGTCGATGCGCTCATCGCCGGACACTTTCAGGGCATGGCCGTCGGTGTGCCCCGTGAACCGCGGGATGTCCATCTGTGCCAATGCGGCCTGTTCACTCCGCACGAGGGGCCACAGAGACGGTTGGTCCTCTGAAAGCAGGGCACGGCTCAACGCGTCAAGTTGGATACTCCGGTCGGCTCCGTCCCGCATGAATCTTGGCGCCAGCGTGGCCTCCAGCAGCGACCAATAGAGGCGGGTTTTCCGGAAGGTGAAGCGGATCGCCTGGCCGGCGAACCCGGCCAGCGGCCCGTCCGGCCCGAGCAGCGCCTCGCGCTGCTCCAGAAGGAAGCGGTACATCTGACGAAAGCCGGCAACCAGATCGGCTTCGTAGTCGCTCAGGACCAGGGCGGCGCCGTTCAGTGTGGGCCTGTTGATGGCTCGCCCTGCCTCCACAGGGATGGACTGCCAGACGCGCGCCATGCTGTCGGTGTTGGTGTTCTGCCACTGCAACTGACGAACCGCCTGTTTCTGTTCCTGGATCCCACCGAGGGCGCCGATATCATAGACCTGCCCGTCTGCGTTGGTCTCCCACACCGGCAGGAGTCCGCTGCTCAACGCCGACCGATCCAACAGCCGGTGCGCCTCCATCCGAGCGGTGCCCAGGTCAACCGGCTCTGGTGTATTGCCATCCAGCCCCTCCCGGAGACAGGGGTACAGCAACATCTCGTGATCCACCGGCACAGGGTGCGGACCGCAGGCGATCAGGTTCTCGTGGTGATAGTCCCGACCCTGCAGAACGTAGAACAGGGCCAGCAGCATACCGCCACGCTGGTAGAACAGCCGGCCTTCCTCCTCGTTCTGACAGGGTCGCGGCTCCACGAACTCAACCCATCCATGGGTGCCCCGATCCATCACGATGAGTGGCTTGAGTGCTGGCGTGAGGCCGCGCGCGTTGAGCCACCGAACCAGGTTGTGGTAGGCTCGCTCGATCCCAACGTCCTTCGGCTTGTACACCAGCCGCAGGCCCGAGGCGAACTCAACCGCGATCACCGTCCGGCCATAGCTGTGTGGGTCGGAGAGGCCGGGCGCCACACCGCTCACCTGCTGCAGGTGGGCCTGAAAACCGGCCTGGATATCCGGCCAGTCGGCCTGCAATCGCTCGAGAAATTCGGCAATCGATTCGACCCAGAAGTCCGTCTTCGTCGCCAGCAGCCGGCCCAGGCTGCTGTACTCCTGGAAGAGGGAGAGGAGCCCACCCTCCAGGAGCCGCTTGACGAAAGCGACGTAGCGCTCCCTGGCAGGCGGCTCTGTCCCCCTCCCGGTGAGGGAGGCGTAAGGGAGAACGCCCGTCGTCGCCCCGGCTGCCGTCTCGCCCGGCTCGGGGGAGCCTCTCACAGCGGGAGGGGCTTTGGTGCGCTGCTCCAGCGTCTGGAAGACCGAGAACGCCGCCAACAGCGTGCGGGCGCCGATGCGGGATAGGTCGCGCAGGAGGTGGCGCTCGAGCGCAGCGTGGGCGCCGTTTGCGAGGAGCTGCTAGCCGGTACCGGCCGCATCTGCCAGCCGCCGCCGGGCGACCAGGACGAACGGCCAGAGAACATCCTCGAAGGGGATCGGGGCCTCGGGGTCCAAAGAGCAAGCTTCATGAGCTCGAAACCCGCCGTCTCCGAAAAACCGGGCTTCTTCCCGTGCAGCCGCAAGCGCCACCTCCAGGGTGTGAACCCATGAAGGCAGCGGCTGCCCGTCAGCCAGCCGGACAGGGCCGAGCACGCGCTGGACTGTATCCAGGTTCAGGCCATCACCGGCCAGGCGTCGCTCGAACCTCGCGCAGTCCCCGCCGGCCACGGTCTGACACCATTTCTCCAGGCGGGCAGTGACCAGCGCGTGATTCGGCCTGGTCTCATCAACCACCAACTGGCCCGCCAGACGTTCTGAGATGGAGCTGGCTTGTTCAACGATGCGGATCAACGGAGCTATCGGCAGTAGCTAGCATACCCCGGGCAGGTGGGCTGCGCCGCGCTGGTCGCTCCCCCCGGCCCTCCGCCGGCCACCATGTCCAGCTCCCTGGCAGAGAGCTCAAACGCACCCGACTCGTCCACCCCGGGCGCGGCCGGCAGCACCAGGACGTGAACGCCCGGCGCCGCGGCCACTACCTTGAGCACCATCCCCGCGGGTAGCGTGAGGCCCGCCTGCGCCGCGGCCGCCGCCGGGTCGCGCAGCAGGGTGGCCCGGAAGTCCTCATCCTCCCAGGCCCGCGCGATCAACCGCGCGTCGATCTTGCTCCACTCTGCGGCCATGTGTGTACCTCCTTGATCTGGTTGGCTGAAATCGGGGCGCGGGGGCGGTCCACCGCAACGACGTGGCGCCAGACTTCTCCGGGTGCCCCCTCACAGAAAATCGCTCCAAGGATGCTGCCGCTTGCAAGTGGGAGCGGAATTGGAGCGAGACGCGAAAACAATGGCCGTAGGCCACAAGGCCAAAGCGTTGTCTCTGTCGCAGCCCCGTGCTATACTCTTTGGTAAGACACTCCGCTTGCGGAGCAACGGTTATTAACAACCGGATAGATTCGCCGGTTGCGGTGGCGAGGCTCCCAGCGTGGAAAACCTGTAGAGCCAGCGCTGGACTGCAACCAGCTTCGCGCCTGGGACGGGCGCACGGCCGTGCGCCCCTCCTGGGCAGGGCCCTTGTCAGGGTGCCGATGGTCTCGGACGCGGCGTCACGTCGCGGCGCCACGGACAAGCCCCCCGGCTGTAGCCGGGGGGAACTGACTTGAGACGATACCTTCCACCGAAACAGTACACCGGCCGGTCCGATGGCCGTCAATGGGACAATCGTCGTTACAATTACTGCGTGCCGCCGGCAATCACGGTGAGCGAGTGGCTCGTAGTGCGCGCTTGAGCGCGCTGTGGAATTCGGAATTCTGTACCAGTTGTTTGCAAAGCGATAGAATGGTATACTTGATTTGCCCGTCCTATTGTTCACCAGTACCTGGCGAGCGAACCGTGCGCAGACCAGCCATCACAATAGGTGTGACAGAGAGTTGCTTTCGAGGTAAAAATTGGCCACGACTGCTCTTAAACGTCAGTTCATCACGGATGCAGAAGGTAACCCCATTGGCGTCATTCTGCCGCTAGAGGAATTCGCGCTGGTGGAGGAGTTTCTTGAGCAACGCTTCCCAACCCCCAGCGATGCTGACAAACTTGCTCGGATGCAGCAGGCGGCCAGTGATCCCTGGTTTCTGGCAGATTTGCGCGAAACAATGTCGGCCTTTGCTGAAGTTGATGCCGAGTAATGGGAGTCCCATCAGTGACGTATCAATAGGCGCGTTTTCCTCGCGTCGCTTGATCCTACCAGGGGATCGGAACAGGCCGGCAGACGCCCAGTACTGGTCGTCAGCAGAGAACGGATTAACCAACTCCTGCCCGTAGTTAACGTGATCCCGCTCACCTCCCGCAAGTCTGCTTCGCGTATCATTTATCCCAACGAAGTTCTGTTGCCGGCGGGTGTGGCTGGTTTGGCGGTGGACTCCATCGCGCTGTGCTATCAGATCCGCACTCTCGACAAGAGCCGGCTGGAGCAAGGTCTGGGCGACCTGGTTGATGTGAGCCTGCGCCGCGAGATTCTCGAGGCCATCCGATTTCAGCTCGACATGTGAATCCTGGATTGTGCCAGGCTTCCCCGCAGCACTCGCCACATGACTCTCAACGGTGCCTTCTGCCAGCGCCGGACCTCGGCGTTGCTCAGTACCCAACGACTTGGCCGGCGTTCTAGCGGCAGTAGCTGGCGTAGCCCGGGCACGTCGGCTGCGCCGCGCTCGTCGCTCCCCCAGGCCCCCCACCGGCCACAGTGTCGATCTCCTCGAGCGAGAGTTCGAAGTCATCCGACTCGTCCACCCCTGGCGCCACCGGCAGCACCAGGGCGTGAACGCCCGGCGCCTCCTCCACCGCGGCACCGGCGCCCTGCTCCACCACTTTGAGTTGAACGCCTTCAGGCAACGTGAGCCCCGTCTGGGCCATGGCCGCCGCCGGGTCGCGGAGCAAGATGGCCCGGAACCCCTTGTCCTCCCAGGCTCGGGCGATCAACCTGGCGTCGATCTCGTTCCAATCCGCGGACATCTGGCTACCTCCTTGGCCTGGTCCCCCGTCAAGGGTGAATGGAGGGGTTCATGTACGCGCAGTCGGGGGACCAGCCCCAGCGAGAGGATCACCGCCACGACCACCGCGGCGTAGACCCGCCGCGAGCCCCGGTGCACGACCACCAGCACCACCACGCCCAGCAGCGCTGCCCACAGCCCGCCGGCAGTGAACAGTGAACGGTGAACGGTGAACAGTGCACGCCGACCACTGTTCACTGGTGACTGTTCACTATTCCCTGCTGACTGTTCACTGACAACCGCCGCGCGGTCGAACCCCGCGAAGTCAGTCTTGATCTCGGCTTCCACCCGCTCGCCGTTAGCCTGCTGGGGGTACTCCAGGTGCACCCGCAGGCGCAGCGGCAGGCCATCCCCGTCCAGCCACACCTCGCCCTGGCCGACGACGTCGCGGTACTCACGTGAGATGTCCAGCGTCAGGCCGGCCGGCAGCTCGCCCTGTTCGCGCAGGTGGCGCTCCAACTGGTCACGCAGGGAGGCCCCGAAGGCCGGGCCGTCGACGTCGAACGTGAAGCCTGAAGCCCCGTCTTCACGCTTCACGTCTTCACGTTTCACGTTCCGGGCGCCGGCCAGGTAGGCCAGCAGATCCTGGCCCGGGGCGAAGGCCCCCGAGAAGTCCTCCACTTCCCGCCAGCCCTCACTCTCACTCACCCCCGTTGGCAGGGGTCGCACTCCCCCGCTGACGGGGCGGCCGGGGGTCCGGCCGTAGGCCCGGTCGCCCTCGATGCGGATCTCGACCCCGTCGCGGGGGTTGAGCCGGCTGCCGCCGTCCTGCCACAGCACCAGCTGCATCGTGCCTTCGGGCAGGTTGGTTTCGCCTTCGATGTAGAGGGTGTCCACCCGGCTGGAGCGGCCCACACTGGTCAGCTGGGGCGCGGGGTAGGTGGTCTGGACGATCTCGGTGGCGAAGCGGTAGGCGCCGGCCTGCTGGGCGCGGCGCCAGGCGGCCTGCACCTCGTCGGCCGGCGAGGGGGCCGCGGGGAACGTGGGCAGGCGGGAGAGCACGCTGTCCCAGGCCGCGGTGGCGGGCAGGTGGGGGGGGCGCAGCCGGGCCAGGAGCGTGCGGCCCGGCAGGCCGGCGGCCAGCGCCGGTGGCCATCCCAGGATGGCGACCTGGGCGACCAGCAGCACCAGCGCCAGGGCAATGGCACTCAGCGCCACCAGCAAGCGGCGAGATGAACGGACAGGGTTCATGGCCTCTCTCCTGTCAATGTCAGCGGCCTCCTGGAAAGCCGCCCCTCCGACCGCATTCCGGATCTGGAGAGAATATCTGTCACACCGGCCGCACTGCGACGGCTGGCAACTACTCGGGCGGATCGGCTTTGCTCATAAAAGCATCCGCACCTGGGCGACCAGGCTCGCCAGATCGGCGCGCTCGCCAATCAGCATTGAGTCGGGTTTCTGCGCGAGCAGTCGATGCAGCGCGGAAGGCTCAATTCTGGGCACCAGTTGTTTGCAGAGCGATAGAATGGTATACTTGATGTATCGGTCCTGGCGTTCACCAATTCCTCCAAGCGAACCGTACGAGCCACACCATGTCCAGGCGGACAGTCCATGACCGCTACGGCAACGAAATCTCCCTGACGCAGGAACGGTGGGACTACATCCTTCGCTATCACGACGAACTCGACGGTCTCCTGGATGAGTTGTCAGACTCGCTGAGAAAGGGACGGAGAAGACAAGAACCAGCTACCCCTAACAAATACAAGTACTATAGACACTGTGATGCGTTGCCGCCGGAATACAATACCATCGTCGTAGTGGTTAAGTTCTCTGCCCAAATGCAGCCGGATGGAACGTTCGCCCCCAACAACTTTGTTATCACTGCCTGGGGCGTATATATCTATACGTGAAGGATAATCTCCTATGAGCGAACTCTCCCTCCACGAGATAGAACTTGTGACTGAGGATGGTCAAAAAATCCGCCTGGGCTACGAAGAGGTCGGTGACATCCTTGAGATCGTGTTCGACGATGTCGAAGCAACGTGTGCCCTCGAACTAACCGACAATATCGTGTTGCGTTTTGACCGTCAACAAGGCCAGGCGGCCGGCCTCACCATCCTCGACTTCTCTGTCCTCGCCTCTCCAACGGAATTGGGGGTCCGCAGCTTTGCCCTCACTGGCCTGGACACCCTGCCTGAAGAGCTGCGGGAGATGGTGATCCGGATTATCACCACACCGCCAGTCAACCAGTTCCTCAAGGTCACGACCTTCTATATATCTCCCACGGAACAGGTCCCCCTGACCTACGTCGAAAGCCCTCGCGAGCTGGCGTCGGTAGCGTAGGCGAATCCTCAACAACATTGCCCGATCCGTTTTTTGTGTTGAATATCCTCCAGCGGTGCTGACAAACTTGCTCGGATGCAGCAGGCAGCCAGTGATCCCTGGTTTCTAGCAGATTTGCGCGAAACAATGTCGACCGTTGCCGACGTTGATGCCGAGTGGTGGGAGTCCACGTTCTAGCGGCAGTAGCTGGCATACGCCGGGCAGGTGGGCTGCGCCGCGCTGGTCGCTCCCCCCGGCCCCCCGCCGGCCACGGCGTCCAGTTCCCCGGCAGACAGCTCAAACGCACCCGACTCGTCCACCCCGGGCGCCGCCGGCAGCGCCAGGACGTGAACGCCCGGCGCCTCCGCCACCACCTCCAGTGCCACTCCCTCGGGCAGCGTGAGGCCCGCCAGCGCCGCGGCTGCCGCCGGGTCGCGCTGCAAGAGGGTCGCCCGGAACTCCTCGTCCTCCCAGGCCCGCGCGATCAACTGCACGTCGATCTCGCTCCACTCTGCGGCCATGTGCCTACCTCCTTGATCTGGTTGGCTGAAGTCGGCGCGCGCGAGCGCTCCACCGCACCCCTGCTCTTGAGACGATACCTGCCACCGAACCATACACCGGCCGCCGTGGTGGCCATCAATGGGACAATCGTTCCCGCGCCACTGCAGGCGTGTTCGTAGTGCGGCACGCGGCGCAGCGGAGTGGCGCGCCGCACAACGCCACGCCGCCGGACGGCACTCGTGGTTCATCACCTCTCTCATCGCTGGCCTACCAACTCCCCCCAGACCAGGCTGCCGCCACCGTCATGATGTCCAGGAGGTCAACGTCGCAGTCGCCGTCGAAGTCGTAGCGGTCATCGTAGCCGTTTCCGCTGCACCGGCCGCGCCATCCGCCGACCACCATCATGACGTCGGCCACGTCCACGTCGCCGTCGCCGTCCAGGTCGGCGTCGGTGAGCAGCACAAGGACCGTCACGTTGGCGGTGGCAGTGAGGGCGCCGTCGGTGATGGTGTAGGTGAACGTGTCGCGGCCGGTGAAACCCGAGTCCGGGGTGTAGGTGATCTTCCGCTCCGGCACGGGAACCGGGAAGTTCGGCTGGAGCGTGACCCGCCCATGGGCCGCGCTGCCAACCGCGCTGACGTTCACGGGGTCGCCGTCCACGTCCGTGTCGTTGGTCAACGCGTTGAACGTCAGCGCCGTGTTCTTCACGGTGACCACCAGGTCGGCTACCGCCGTGGGGGGATCGTTCACCGGCGTGACATTGACCACCACGTTGGCGCTGCTCGTCAGTTGGCCGTCGCTGATGGTATAGATGAAGGAGTCCGAGCCGTTGAAGTTGAGGTTGGGCCGGTAGACGACCGTGCGGCCATCGGTGCTCACCACGCCGTTGCCGGCCTGGCTGACCGCGCTGACCCGCAGCGGGTCGCCATCGGGGTCGCTGTCGCCGGCCAGCACCGCGATGGTCACCGGGGTATCCTCGGGGGTGGTGGCGCTGTCGGCCACGGCGGTGGGCGCGTTGTTGGGCGCCCCTACGGTGACGGAGACGGTCGCGGTGCTGCTCAACCGGCCGTCGGTGACGGTATAGGTAAAGACGTCGGTGCCGGTGAAGCCTGAGCCGGGCGTGTAGGTGACGCTCCGGTCGTCGTCCAGCGTCGCCACCCCGCTGGCGGCCGGCCCGAGCGCGCTCACGCGCAGCGGGTCGCCATCGGGGTCCGTATCGTTGGCCAGAACGGCGATCTGCCGGGGCGTCTCTGTGGGTGTGTTGGCGCGATCATCCACCGCCGCCGGGGGGTCGTTGACGGACAGGACGGCGACCTTCACCGTCCCGGTGGCGGACAACTGGCCGTCGCTGACCTTGTAGGTGAAGCTGTCCTGGCCGTTGTAGTCGGGGTTGGGCGTGTAGGTCACCGTGCCATCGCCATTGATGGTCACGGTCCCCTGGCTCCCCTGGGTCACCCACGTCACGGTGAGAGCATCGTCGTCCGGGTCAGCGTCGTTGGCCAGCACCTGGATGATGACCGGCGTGTCCTCCAGGGTGTCCGCCAGGTCAATGGCCGCTTCCGGGTAGTTGTTGATCGGGGTCACGTTCACCACGACGACACCGATGTCGTCGGCCCCCTGGGCATCCCGGAGGACGTAGGTGAACCGATCGATTCCGTAGAACCGGGGGTCGGGCGTGTAGGTCACCGTCCCGTTGCCGTTGACCACCACCGACCCGTTGCGCACCTGGCCGGCGCTCACCACCGAAAGCGCGTCTCCGTCGACGTCGGTGTCGTTGGCCCGGACGTCGATGGTGACGGCGCGGTCCTCCGGCGTGGTGGCCACGTCCGCCGTGGCGTTCGGCGGATCGTTGACTGCCTGGATGGTCATCGTGACCACCCCGGTGTCGGCCCCGAGTTCGCCGTTGCCCACCACGTAGGTGAAGACGTCGGTGCCGTTGGCGTTGGGAGTGGGGAAGTAGGTCACGGTGTCATCCGGGTTGACCACCACCAGCCCCTGGCTGGGGACCACGCCCATCAGGGACAGTTGCGTGCCGGCGGCGTTGTTGACGTCGTTGTCAATGATAGCGAAGGTGACCGCCTTATCCTCCAGGGTGGTGGCAGCGTCGTCCACGGCGACGACTTCGCCGCCCGGGGGGTTGAGGACGATGGTGACGGCGTCGATCGATTCGAAGACCTTGCCCACCGCGGCGACGGTGTAGGTGAAGGTGTCCGTCCCCTGGGTGAAGCCGGCGTCGGGGGCGTATTTCACCTTGCCACTGTCACTGATGCTGACCCGACCGAAGCGCGCCCGGCCCACTCGGGTGACCTCAAGCTGGGCGCTGTCGCGGTTGACGTCGTTCCTCAAGACGTCAATCTCAGCCTCGGTCTCCAAGGTGGCGGTACTCCCCAGAGACGTGAAGGTGGTTTGGGTCGTCAAGATCGTCGCGTCACGCACCCCCTCGGGGGGATCGTCCACCGGGTTGAGCGTGACGGTCACCGTGGCGGTGTCTGTCCCGCCGTTGCCGTCGCTGATGGTGTAGGTGAAGTTGTCGGAGCCGTTGTAGTCCGCGTCCGGTGTGTAGCTGACCTGGCTGCCGCCGGCCTC
This sequence comes from Ardenticatenaceae bacterium, assembly GCA_027493995.1. Classification (GTDB taxonomy): domain Bacteria; phylum Chloroflexota; class Anaerolineae; order Ardenticatenales; family Ardenticatenaceae; genus DOUV01. The sequence continues at coordinate 2,170,909 of JAOSJS010000001.1, forward strand.
GATACTCACCATGCCGTGCACGCCCTGGGTGACGGCAGTGATGGTCAGGGCGTCCCCTTCCACATCGCTGTCGTTGGCCAGCACCTGGATGGTGACGGGCACGTCCTCATCGGTGCTGACGGCGTCGGCGACGGCCTCCGGCGCATCGTTGACCGGGGTGATGGTCAGAGCAACCCGGGCAGTGTCAGTGGCGCCGTAGGCATCGCGGATGGTGTAGCTGAAACTATCCGCGCCATTGTCATTGGCGGCGGGCGTGTAGCGCAGGCTGCCGTCCGGCCGCAGGATCACCTTCCCGTGAGCGGGCTGCCCCAGCGCGGATACGCTCACCGCGTCGCCGTCCACGTCGACGTCGTTGGCCAGGACCGGAATGTCGGTGGTCGTATCCTCGTCGAGCGTGACGCTGTCGTCCCGCGCGTCCGGGGCGTCGTTCACCGGATCGACCACGACGGTGACAGTGGCCGTGTCGGCGCTTTGCAGGCCGTCGCTGGCGGTGTAGGTGAAGGTGTCCTGGCCGTTGTCGTTGGCGTCGGGCGTGTAGATGATTCGGGTGGTGCCGGAGATGACCGCGCTGCCGCGCGCCGGCCGGCTCACGCTGACCACCCGCAGCGTGCCGGTGACCGTTGTGTCATTCCCCAGGACTGCGATGCTCACGGCCGTGTCCTCGGCTGTGGTGGCGACGTCGTCCACGGCATCCACGCCCCCGGCGGCGGCGCTGACGATGACGGTGACCGTGGCCGTGTCGCTGCCGCCGTTGCCGTCGCCGGCGGTGTAGGTGAAGCTGTCGAACCCGCTGAAGCCGACAGTGGGGGTATACCTGACGGTGCCGTTGGGGTTGATGGCCGCGGCGCCGTGGCCCGGCTGGGTGACAGCGGAGACCGAGAGGGTGTCGCCGTCCACGTCGGTGTCGTTAGCCAGGACGTCAATGTCGACGGCTGTGGCAGCCTGGGTGGTGGCGGCATCGTCCACCGCCGTGGGGGCATCGTTGACCGGGTTAACGGTGATGGTCACGTTGGCCGTGTCGGTCCCGCCCCGGCCGTCACGGACGGTGTAGGAGAAGGTATCGCTGCCGTGATAGTTCGCGTGGGGCGAGTAGGTGACACTGCTGCCGTTGTTGACCACGCTGCCGTGGCCGGCGCTGCCCACGCTGGAGACGGTCAGGGCGCCGCCGTCTGGATCGCTGTCGTTGGCCAGGACGTCCACCGAGACGGCGGTGTCCTCGGCGGTGCTGGCGGTGTCGTCGGCCGCGATGGGTGGGCTGTTGGTCGGTGTGGGCGATGGCGTGCTGGTCGGCGTGTTGGTTAGCGTCGGCGTGTTGGTTGGTGTCGGTGTGTTGGTCGCCGTGGGCGTGTGAGTCGGTGTGTTAGTGGCCGTCGGCGTGTTCGTCGCCGTCGGTGTGTGAGTTGGCGTGTTGGTGGGCGTCGGCGTGTTGGTCGGCGTGTTCGTCGGCGTCGGCGTGTTGGTCGGCGTGTTCGTCGGCGTCGGCGTGTTGGTCGGCGTGTTGGTTGGCGTCGGCGTGTCAGTGGGCGTGTTGGTTGGCGTCGGTGTGTTGGTGGGCGTGTTGGTCGCCGTCGGCGTGTGAGTTGGCGTGTTGGTCGGCGTTGGTGTGTGAGTCGGCGTGTTCGTCGGTGTGTTGGTTGGCGTCGGTGTGTTCGTCGGTGTGTTGGTTGGCGTGTTGGTTGGCGTCGGCGTGTGAGTTGGCGTGTTGGTGGGCGTCGGCGTGTGAGTTGGCGTGTTCGTCGGCGTGTTGGTTGGCGTGTTGGTTGGCGTCGGTGTGTTGGTCGGTGTGTTCGTCGGCGTGTTGGTTGGCGTCGGTGTGTTCGTCGGTGTGTTGGTTGGCGTCGGCGTGTTGGTGGGTGTGTTGGTTGGCGTCGGCGTCTCGGTTGGCGTGTCGGTGGGTGTTGGTGTGTTGGTGGACGTGGGGGTGGCTGTAGCCGGCCCACCATAGCCCAGGGTGTAGTAGCCATCCGCCAGGGCGCTGGCATCCACCGCAAACGTGACCTGATCGCCAGAGATGGAGCTTGAGTTCGTCACAATGGAGAACGTGCCGCTGGTACTGGAGCGGGACAGCAAGGAGTAGACGCCGCTCGGCGTGCCACCCAGCCCGGAGTCGCTGAAGTCGAAGGCGACAGTCAGGGCGCCGTTGTTGCTGTTGGCGTCCGTCTTGTCCAGGTACCACACGCGCGTCCAACGGTCTGTCACGCCGCTGGGCAGGTCGGCCGTGGTGGTGCTGTTGGTGGCGGTGCTATGCCCGGCCAGGAGATAATCGCCATCGTCGGTTAAGAATCCGCCATCCGTCAGCACCAGACCTGCCGAGCCGGCAGTGGTGTTATCGCCATCCGTCTCCCGACCGAGGCCCGCCACATCCAGATCGTAGTCGCCATTGCCGCTCGTATCCCCGGCATAAAAGTCGGTCTGGAAGGCGGTCAGTTCGCCATACCGGGCGCTCAGGTAGTTCTCGACCAGCGTGCGTTGCACTGTGGTCAGGCTGGTATTGAACACTACCACTTCGGCGATATCGCCGGCGAAATCGTCAAGCGTGTTCGTGCTCAAACGGGCCATCGGCAGCCAGGCATTGCCGTCCGCAATGGACAGAGTGTCACTACTCGCGCCATTCTTGAGTGTCATGCTGCCGGAGGATTGCTGCCACGAGAGGATGGCCCAACTGCCGAACGGCGAGGCCAGTGCAGAGGTGTAGTCCGCCACCCCAGTCGCAGTGAAGCCCAGCTTGCTCGTGTTGGAATACTGCTCATACTTGATAGACTGCCAGCCGCTCGAAGCGGCTAACAACATGGCGGTACTGTCGGCATCCGTCCCGTTCGCGACGATGTAGAACGTCCAGGGTGCGCTCGCGGAGGAACCCGAAGAGCTCAGATATTTCCCACTCCCGCTGAACCGGACCACCGGCTGGCCGTTTTGGACGTTAGTCACATAACTGGGTTGATTGCTCGAAGTGCCCTGGGTGAAGTGGCTGCTATTCCCGCTCTGGTCTTGCCAGCAGGCCACGGCGCCCCCATTGCTGGTCGCCGTCGTGCAGCCGGTATCGCTGTAAGCCCCTACGCCGGCCCTGAGCCAGAGCTTCAAGCTGGAGGTGCCATCGGTACTGCCCACCCCACCCGGACCGGCACCCGCGCCACCGGTCATGGCACCGAGGCTATCCGGGCGGCTCACGGCCGGCCCAGTGCCCTGGTCGAGGAGGGCGCCGGGCTGAGCCAGGCGGGATGAAGGTTCAGACGTAGCAAGCGTGGTCCTCTGCAACCCGGCCAGCAGGGCGGCGAGGAGCAAGAGATTGAAAAGTCTTGGAATATGGCGCACGAGGCATCTCTTCGTGGTGGTTATGTTGCGTACCATGCTCCATTCTCCTCGCCTCTGGCACCATCGGTATCATTCTGCTTATGTCCCGCCAGGACGCCCCCGGATCGCAGGACCGCACCGCTCAAACTTTCCCAAGGGTTCAGCGCATCGGGAGCGGCGTTGCCGGCGCCGCCGGCAACGCTCTCGCCTCCGGCGTCGGCGTTGCCGTGATCGAGCGACGTGGCTCGTCCGCGGCCTCCAGCCGGAACTGGATTCGTTTCTCCCCGGACTCGAAATCAGTGGGCTGCAGGTCGATGCTCATCGGGCTGTTGGCGCAACTTTGCACGGAGTGAGCGCTGATCTCCTCCGGCACCTCGACGCTCACGGTGAGACCGGCCGACGCGTCGAAGCCGGCGAAGTCCACCGTGCCCACGGCCGTGGTCTCGAGCGTCGTCCGCGCGCCATCGGGCAAGGTGAGCGTGACGGGCACCCCCTCCAGGGGGAGATCGAGCCCCGCCTGGAAGGACCCGTCACAGCCATCATCGATGTACACCTCTGCGCTCAGGCCGGTGGTTCCCGCCGGCGGCTCCGGCGTCGGGACCGGGGTGGCGCTCAGGACCGGGCCGGGCCGCTCCGTGGCCACCGGCTCGGGCGTCGCCACCGGCGCCGGCGCAGCGGTGGCGGTCGCTGTCGGCGTGGCTGTCCCGGTCGCCGTCGCGGTGGGTGTCGGCGTGCCGGTGGGCGTCGCCGTAACCGTGGGGGCCGCGGTCGGCGCGGGGGTGGCCGTGGGCCGGTCAGGCAGGACCGCCGGGGCCAGCGGGGCCGCCACCGTCACCAGCGGCAGCCAGACCTGCCACCCTCCCCCTGCGTCGGGGGGAGTCGGAGGGGGGTTCACCGGGCCTAGCGGCACCCATTGCCGCTCACCATGCGCCGTCCACCTGCCCCGGCCCAGCGCCTGGCCGTCCACCACCAGCCGGATCAGGTCCCCGGCCGCGGCCCCCTCGTCCGCCTCCGTCTTCGGATCGTCGCCGTAGCAGGCCAGCAGCCCGTACTGCCCCTCAGTGTGGACCACCGCCGCCCCGCAGACCACCCCATCCGGGTCCAGCGCCTCCACCACCGTCCCCACCGGCAGCGGCACCCCCTCGGCGGTCTGCGCCGGGCCGTAGAAGTTGACCCACGTGGGCGTCGGGGTGACGTCCGAGGGAGCAGTGAACAGTGAACAGTGTTCAGTGTTCAGGGAGCAGTCGTCACTGTTCACTGAATACTGTTCACTGTTTACTGCTAACTGCTCACTGTTCACTGGATACCGCAGCGTCCCCGCCTGCTTCATCTTGATCCAGTAGCCGTGCAGCGGCTCCATTGTGGTCAGGGTGTTGAAACTGGGGTCCAGGTCCGGGTAGTAGGAGAGCGCCCCGCCCTGCTCGTAGCCCAGCACTACCAGGTACTGCCCCTCGATGCTCGCCAGCGCCGTGGTCACCGCCAGCGGCTCGCGTGGCAGGAAGCTCACCAGGTTCCAGCCCGCGGCCAACGCCAGCGGCCGGTCCTCGGCCAACGCCGCGCCCACCACCCGCAGCACCGCCGCCGGCCCCACCTCCCCATCCGCGCCATCACCCGACTGTTCACTGCTCACTGATAACTGATCACTGTTCACTGACAACTGTTCACTGCCCACTGCTAACTGCTCACTGTTCACCGCCTTAACCCAATACCCATGCTCCCCATCCATCGCCTTCAGCGTGTTCAGCTCGGCCGGCAGATCCGGGTAGTACGACTGCGCCCCGCCGTCGAAGCCCTGGATCACCACGTACTGCCCGGCGATGGACCGCTGCACGACCGCGACGTCGGTGGTGAAGGGATCGACGGAGGACGACACCAGATTCCAGCCCTCGGCCAGCCGCACGTCCAGGACGGACACGGTCTGCCGCGCCTCGGGCGGCGCACTGCACAGGGCCGCCGGCTGCGTGCCGCTGCCGTCATCGTTGGCGATGGCCGTCACCTGGAAGTCACCCGGATACCCCGGATCCCAGGTGACCGCCAACGCCTCCCCCTCGCCATCTGCGAGCGCCTGCGTGGTGGCCGCCGTCCCCACCAGCTGGCCGTCGGCGTAGAAGGCCACCGGCAGCCCGGCCGCCAGGGTCGCGCCGGTGTTGCTGATCACCGCCGTCAGGGTGACCGAGAAAGGCGCCGTGGCCGCCGGCTCGGCCCGCACGGCGGTCAGCAGCGGTGCAGCCGCCGTGCAGGTGACGTCCAGGCTGAGCGGCCCGACGGTGCTGCTGTTGCCGGCCTCGTCCACGGCTCTGACCCACAGGCTGTACGGCCCGGCCTGCCCGGCCGGCAGCTCGTATTGCCACCCATCCGGCGCAAGCTGGAGACTTCCGAAGTCTGCCAGACTTCGGAAGTCCGGGGGATTCCACACCTGCTCGCTGGAGAGGGTGCCGGCCGGGTCCTGAACGGTGACGGAGACACTGTTCACCTGGCCGCCGTCGCTGACCGCGCCGGCCAGTGTCGTCGCCGTCTGGCCCAGCAGCATCTCGGTGATGGCGGCGGTGACCGTGATCACCGGCGCCACGGTGTCCACCCGGAAGGTCAGGTTCAGCGGCTCGGCGCTGCGGTTGCCCACGCTGTCCAGGCCGGAGAGCGCCAGGGTGCGGGTGACGTTGTCGCTGCCGGCCACGTCGGGTAGCTCGTAGGTCCAACTGCCGCCTGTGTTCTCCGGCAGGGTGGCGGCGGTGAGAATCAGTTGGCTGCGGTGGTAGAGCCCGTCGTCCTCGGCCGGGAAGTAGTCGCACAGGACCAGCTGCCACTTGCCGGCGGCCGGCTCGCCGTTGAAGACGCTCAGCGGTTGGTCGGGCCGGCGGGCGTGCTCGTAGTAGGGCGCGCCGGTGTCGTGGTCCATCTTGTCCTTGGCGTTGACCACCAGCGCGGCGTCGTTCAGCCGCAGGTCGTAGTTGTCGGCCGAGGTGCCGTCCCACAGCACCGCCGCCGCCCGCCCCGAGGGCGCCACCAGCCAGCCGGTGACGTCGTAGCGGTACTCGTGCTCCACGTTCAGGCCCAGGTCCACGTCGGCCACCGTGAAGCTGTCGGTGACGGTGAAGGTGCGGAAGATCTCGGTGCCGCCGTAGCAGGCGCGCTGGGCGTTGAGCGGGATGGGGGCGTCGGGCACGTCGTCGTAGACGAAGGTGGTCTGCGGCAGGGTCGTCCCATCCACCAGGAAATCGGCCGGCGCACCCCCTCCCCACCCTCCCCCTGCAAGGGGGAGGGAGAATGCACCTCCACCCCGCTCACCAGGCGGTTGTCGGCCAACTCGCCGCTCAGGGTGGTCTCGTCGGGGCCGATGAGACCGTCGCTGAGTGCGGCCTCCGTGGCGGCGTCGAGGGTGAGGACCGGCGGGGTGGCGTCCACGGTGAATTCCAGCCAGTTGCTCCAGTCGGGTGCGGTCTGGCCGTGCTCGTCCGTGCCCCGGGCGCGCAGCCGGTACACCGCACCCTCGGCCGCCCCGCTCAGATCCCAGTCACAGGACCAGGCGCCGTCATCCGGCAGGTCGTCCTGGCACTGCCAGGCCGGTCCGCCGTCCACTTCCAGGCCGATCAGCGGCACGCCCGAGCGGTCGTGGACGAAGCCGGCGACCGTGTTCTCGCCGGGACCCAGCAGGGCCGGCACGGCGCTGATCCCCAGCACCGGTGGCCGGTCGTCGTACTCGTAGTCCACGTAGAGCCAGTCGAGCTGGTTCTCGTAGACCGAGCCGGTGTCGTCGTAGATGACCACGTCGATGGTGGCCCAGCCGTTGCGGTTCTGCGGGTCGTAGCTCAGGTCCGCCCGGCCGCGGAAGGTGATGGTCTGCTCCTCGCCGGCGGCCAGGTCGCCCAGCGGCAGCAGCAGCCAGTCGTAGTCGCCCTGGTCGTCGGACAGGGGGGTGCCGTCGGGCAGGCGCATGGGGCCCCAGGTGACCACGTCGGCGTACAGCCCCGTGGCCGGCCCGGTGCCGCGGTTGGCGTAGCGCAGGGTGAAGGTGATCTCCTGGCCGTCACCCAGGGCGGGATTATCCACGTCCATGAGGGTCCCCAGCCCCTCCTGGGCGTTGAAGTCCATCTCGCCGCCCTGCAGCGCCGCCAGCGGGTGGAGGGGGGCTCCGCCCTGGCCCGGCGGCCCCGGGATCAGGTTGTGCTGCGCCAGCCAGCGCTTGGAAGGCAACTGGCTGCCGGCCGCCAGCGTCTGGGCGCTGCCCGGGCTCGCGGCGTCCGGCTCGCGCTCACACTCCGCCGCCCCGGGGTTGGTCGCGCACAGCTCGGTCAAGATGGCGTCCCAATCGGCGGAGCCGGCGAACTGCTCCAGCTTGCTCATCGCGAAGAAGAGGTTGTCGCCCAGCACGCTGTAGGCCAGGCCCGCCGGGTCGCCGTTGAGACTGAGCCCCACGTTGGCGCCGGTGAAGCGGCTAGCAGTGAACAGTGATGACTGTTCACTGTTCACTATTGACTGTTCACTGTTCACTGCTAACTGATTACTGCCGTTGACGCAGATACCATCGCCCAGCGACGGCCAGGCGTAGCTGTGGGTGAGCGGGAACTGCTGCACGCCGGTAGTGATGACGGCGTCGAGGACGCGCGGGCTGTTGACCGGGTTGCGGGCCGGCAGGGTGGCCCACAGGCGCAGGCCGTCGTCCTCGCTGGCGAAGGCCGCCAGGGAGAGGGACGCGGCGGTCGGGTCCCCGATGCCCAGCAGGGTGAAGGGCAGATAGAGGTCGGTAGTGGGGGCGTCGCCGGCGGGATCGAAGGCAAAGCCCCACTCGCCGTCCACTGCCCGCCACGTCTCGTAGGTGGCGTCCCAGCGCAGCAGGCTGGCGGTGCCGGCGTCCTGTACCCAGATCAGGTAGTCGGCCCTCATGCGCGCCTCGGCCTGCTGGGCGACTCTGGCTTCGAGCAGGGCGCGATGCGATGCGCCACTGACTGCTAACTGTTCACTGTTCACTGCCAACTGCTGACTGCCGGCCGGCGGCAGGAGGATGGTGGTGTTGCCCTGCGTGGCCGGGTACGGGTCGTAGGCCCGCTGGCTACCGCCGGGTTGGGTGTCCAGGTAGATGAACAGGTCGCCGTCGGTGTCCCAGTCGGCACCGGTCCAGGCCAGGCGCAGGCCGCCGCTGTCCCAGGAGGCGTAGAGCTGCTGGGCGTCGTCCAGGGCCGCGCCCTCCTGGGCTTTGTCGCGGATGCGGTTGTCGGCGCCGATGAGGGTGCAGCCGGAGTCCATCCAGCCGCGGTAGACCCCGGACCCCTCCCCGGCCCTCCCCTGCGAGGGGAGGGAGACGTAGTCGGGGGTGAGGGGGCTGTCCACGTAGATTGGGCCGAAGGATTGCCAGCGCTGGTTGCCGAGAGTGTCCTCGCCGGCCAACTGCACGGTCAGCTTCTGGGCTTCGCCGCTGAAGGTTTGGACCGCGGCGCGCTCGTCGGAGACTTCCGAAGTCTGCCAGACTTCGGAAGTCTGGGTGACGGCGCTGGTCTGCGCGATCCAGCCCACCTGATACCGCGCGACATCCTTGCTGCTGCTGACCGTCCAGGTCAGGGTCAGCGTGGGCGAAATCTCGCGGATAGTGTCGCCGGGCGTAATCACAGTCTGCGCCTGGAGGACTGCGTATTCCGTGTTCAGCCCACTGTTCACTGCCCCCTGTTCACTGTTCACTGCCCCCTGTTCACTGTTCACTGCCCCCTGTTCACTGCTCACCGCCAACTGCACCGGCGCCGGCGCCACCACGTCCACGGTGACGTCGCGCTGGACCGCCGTCTGCCATCCGGCCCGATCGGTGGCGGTCACGTAAACGGTGTAGGCCAGGTTGTCCGGCGGGGCAGCCTGGCCGGTCTCCCAGGTGTAGGTCCAGGCGTTGCCCTCCACAGTGGCACGGCCGGTGACGCTCTCCAGACCATCGCTGATGGTGACGTCGATGTAGTTCAGGGTGGTATCGGTGATGCTGCCGGTGAGCAGGATTTCGCCGGTCAGGGCGGCGTGGGTGCTGGTCAGCACGTCGCCGGCGATGGTGAGTTGCGGCGGCGTGGCGTCCACGGTGATGGTCTGGGTGTAGCTGGCCGTGCCGGTTAGCCAGCCGGTGGCGGTGATGTCCAGCAGGTACTCCCCTTCGCCGGGGGGCGTCCAGCCGAAGCTGAAGAGGGTGGTGGTGATGGTATCGGCGGACCAGGTTTCGCTGTAGATGGGCGCGCTGTCGATGCTGGCGATCAGCGATTGCAGATACTCTGTCGACTGGACCGAGCCGGTCAGGGTGAGCGGGTCGGTGGTGCGCAGGATGGAATCCGGTTCATCCACCAGGGAAATAGCAACGGCCGGGGTAGACTGAGCCAGGCCGAGCAGGCGCAGTGAGTTGGTCTCGGTGATCGACTTGGTGACGCAGTGGCCGAAGGTGTCGCAGGCGGTGACGCTTTCGGTGGCCGGGCGCAGGTCAGAGTAGGCCACCCGGACACCGTCCTCCCTGGCGGCGACGTAGGCGTAGTTGCCGGCGCCGGCCACGGCCGAGTACTTCATATCCAGGTGGTAGTCCCTGATGCGGGAGGGGGAGCGGGGGTTGACGATATCGATCAGCCAGACGCCGCCGTAACTGTCAACCATATAGGCGTAGGTTCCACTCAGTGATACCCCCGCCATATGGATATTGGGCGGATTAAAGTGGCCCACCTTGACCGGATTGCTCTTGTTGCTGATATCCAGCACGACCAGGCCCTCCCAGGACTTGGCCAGGTAGGCGTAGTTGCCGGAGATGGCCACGTCGTTGACCGCGTAGGGTACGCGCCATGAGGTGATGGGGCCGGTATACTGGCTCAGGACGCGCGGCTGGTTCGGCGTGCTGACGTCCAGAATAATCAGGCCGTTGAACTGAGCCGTCACGTAGGCGTAGTTGCCGACGACGACGACTTTCTCTGGCCCGGAGCCGGAGCCCGGGTTCGGCATATCAACTTCATCGGCCGGCATGTTGAGAACATCAACCGGCGTTTTCCAGTTGCCGTCGATGTAGCCGTCGCCCAACTGGCCGTTGCTTCGATAACCCCAGCATTTAACGCCCGTGGTGGTGGCGGCGCAACTATGCTGGTAGCCGCCGCCGAAATGGGTGACGCGCTCCCCCCAGCCATCAGCCCAGGGTGAGCCGACCACATCAACCGGGACTGAGCTATCATTCCTGGTGCCGTCGCCCAATTGCCCCAGCCAGTTATCACCCCAACATCTGAACCAGCCGTTGATGCTGTATTTGGCGCAGGTATGGTCTATGCCAGCCTCAATAGCTTCAACATTTGAACCATTGGTAACATTGACCGGGGTCAGGCTCGAACTGGTGCTGCCATTCCCCAACCGCCCGTCGCCGCCGGATCCCCAGCATTGAGCCTGCTCCGATTTGATAGCGCAGGTGTGATACGCGCCGGCAGCGATGTCTGTCATACCGTAGCCATTGGTGACATTCACCGGGGTAGAGCGGTTGGTAGTGGTACCGTCGCCCAATTGGCCGCTACTGTTGTCGCCCCAACATTTGGCGCGCCAATTGTCGATGACACAGGTATGGTCGCCGCCGGCGGTGATGGCCTGGGCGGAGCTGGCCAGTCCGGTTACCTTGACCGGGCTAGCGCGCTCGCTGGTGCTACTACCGTCGCCCAGTTGGCCGTAGCCGTTGTAACCCCAGCACCACACATCTTCCTCGCTGTCAATGATGCAGGTGTGTCTGAAACCGGCGGCAATGGCCACGGCGTTATCAATGTTGACAACATCAACCGGCGTGGTTTGGTCGCCGCTAAAATAGCCGATCCCCAATTGGCCGTTCTGCCCTTCACCCCAACATTTTACCCTGCCTGTTTCCAGGACGGCGCAGGTATGGTCTTCGCCTGCGGCGATGGCCACGGCGTTGTCAATGTCTTTCACTTGCACCAGAGTAGCGACGGCGTTAGCGATACTGCCATTCCCCAACTGGCCGTCGACATTGCGACCCCAGCATTTTACGGTGCCATTGTGCATTAAGGCGCAGGTGTGGTATTGGCCCACGGCCAGGTCTTTCACGCCGGCGCCGGTTGGATTGGTTGGGTCGGAGATATCCAGAATCTGCAGTTTTCTTTCGGAAGCATTGGGCAGGTAGAGATAGTTGCCCTTCACCCCCGGCACGCCCTTTGCAGAGAACCCTCCCCGGAAACTATAGCTGCCAACTTCGCCAATCGCGGCGGGGTCGGCAACGTCCAGAATGCGCAGTTCACTGTAATAGTCGTTGACGTAGGCGTAGTTGCCGGAGACGTAGACCCCGCCGGTCTCGTGCAAGTAGGGTTCTTTGAAATGGCCCACCTCGCTCGGCTGGGTGGGGTCGGAGACGTCCAGCACGCGCAGCCCTTCCCGGTAATCGGCCACGTACAGGCGGTTGCCGACCAGGGCCAGGTTGATGGCCTCGCCGTCGGTGTCGAGGACGCCCACCTCTTCCAGCGGCGGCACGTCGAATTCGCACTGCGCGGTCAGGCGGAAGAGGCGCTGGACGTCGTCGTAGTCCTCCGCGCCGGGGACCTCGTCTGCCTGGCTGAAGACGCCCGCCCCGCAGATGGAGGTGAACTGCGCAGGGGAGAGGTTGTAGTCTTCGGCAGTGGACGTAAAGCGGTATTTGTCGCCCACCACCGTGCGGCTGATGCTGACCCGCGGGGCCAGGGTGTCGATCTCGCCGAACCAGGCGTTGCCGCTGTTGGTGGTGTCGTCGGTCAGCCCGGCGGTGTCCGCGCCGCGCAGGTCAACCCGGTAGTTGCCCTCCAGCCCGGCCGGGACGTCCAGCGTCCAGTCAGAGGCCGGGGCGGGGAGCGAGACGGTGCATAGCTCCAGCGACCAGTTCAAGATCTGGCCCTGGTCGCCCCCGGCCTGGTCTCTGACCCGAAATTGCCACGTTCCCTGGGCCGGTTGACCGTGCAGGGCGCTGAGGGGCGATTCGGGCCGGAATGGGCCGCTGAAGGGCGCAGAGCCGTTGCTGATCAAGGTGGCGGCCTCGTCGTCGAATTGCGTATTGGTGTAGTTATCCCTCCAGCTGCCCCGGCGGTTGAACAGCGTTACCTGGGCGTTGTTGGGGGCAATCAGATAGCCGCTGAGGTCCCCATCATAGGTATGCTGGATGTTGACCGTCAGATTGATGTCGTCCACCTTGAAGGTGTCCGGCACGCTAATGCTGGAGGTGGAGGTTTGATAGTCATTGATGGCAACCGGCGTATCGCTGCTGGTGTAGGTCTGGCAGGAGATTCCGGCCGCAGCGCGCTCGTCGGAGACTTCCGAAGTCTGCCAGACTTCGGAAGTCTGGGTGACGGCGCCGGTCTGGGCCGGGTAGCCGGCCGGCTGCCAGCCGCTGTGGTACAGCGCCTTCACCTCGTCGCTAGAGATGGCGCGGGGGTAGAGGCGCACCTCGTCGATGGCCCCTTTGAAGTAATTGGCGCTGCTCCCCACCTGCCGGCCCAGGCTCACGCCAGCGCCGCTGCCGGCGGCGCTGTTCGTCCAGCCGGCGTTCACTTTCTGGCCGTCGACGTACAGCAGTTGGCGGGTGCCATCGGACACACCGCACAGGTGGTACCACCGTCCGGCGACGAGCGCACCGGACTGCACGTTGCTGCTGCCGGAGATGGCGCTGTGCTGCCAGGCAAAACCGCTGCTGCCCCTGCGCAGCGCCCAGTTGTAGCCGCTGCTCCCCCAGCGCTGGGCAATGACCGCGCCGGCGGCGTTGCCCGCCTCCGGCCTGACCCACAGGCAGACCGACAGTTGCTCGCCGGTCAGGTCGGCCCCGTTTTCGACGCTCAGGGAGTCGTCCACGCCGTCCAGTTGCAGGGCGAAGTTGCCCACCGCGCCGGGCACCACCCGATTTTCGGCGCTGCCGCTGTGCAGAGTGGCCGGGCGGGTGTCGTCGGCGGCATTGGGCAGGATGGCGCCATCGGCGGCAAAACGCTGCTCGAACGGCAGATGGAGTTCGCCGCTGCCGCCCCGGTACTGGTACAGTTGGTTGACCTGCTCGGCGGTCAGGCTGGAGTCGAACACGCGTACGTCATCCAGCGCGCCGCTAAAGTAGGTCTTCCAGGGCGAGCGGCCCAGTCGGAAGTCGCCCGAGCCTTGATAGTGCGCCGACGTCGTGCCCTGGGCCACCTTCACCCCATCTCGATAGATGATGCGGGTCCTGGTGCTCGCATCGTAGGTGCAGGCCCAGTGGTGCCAGTCGGTGTCCGTGTAGGTTGCCGGGGTGTCCAGGCCGTTGCCGTAAAAATCGCAGGTGAATGTGTTGTTGCCTCTGAACCCAAGGTGCAACCCCCGGTTGTTGCGGTCCGTGCCCTGCCCAATGGCCATGTCCCAGCGGCCGGCGGCGTTGCGTTTGGCCCAGAAGGCCACGGTGAAGGATGTGTTGGCCAGGTTGATGCCGCTCCCCGCGCTCACGGCGTCATCCGCGCCGTCGAACTGCGCTGCTGTGCCAATGCGGCCGGGCACGCCGGCGGTGGGGCAATTTTTGCCGTCGCACGAACCGGTGCGACCATTGCCGGACTTGTCTTCAAACTTGAGGTTGCCGTTGGCGTCAACCACATCATCCAGCGGCAGGTAAAGGAGCTGGCCGGCGGGCAAAGCGGGGCCGCTGGCCGTGGCCCGGTAGAAGGGCGCGCTGCCGGAGAGCGGGGTGAAGGCCACCTCGACCCCGGCCACGCCGGAGACCTGGCTCTGGCCCAGGGCGCGGACGTCGCTCACAGCCAGGGCGCGGTCGTAGACCTGCACCTCGTCCAGCAGGCCGCTGAAGCTCTGGCCCAGGGCGACGGTGAGGGTGGCTCCCCCTTCCGCCCCCTCCACGGGCAGGGCGGCGGTCCCCGCGCTCGCGCCATCCACGTACACGGTCAGGCTCGCGCCGCTTTTCACGGCCGCCAGGTGATGCCAGGCGTTGTCGTTGTAGGCTTTGCCGCTGACCACTTCCGCGCCGCCGCTTGTTCCCGTCGGGAAGCGGTGCAGGACGCGCGCCTTGCCGTCGCTCCCCAGTTGCAGCCGGATGCCGGGGTTGCCGCCGGTGGTGGCGGCGAAGAGGGTTTGGGCCGCGGCCGCGCCGGTTCGGAACCAGGCGGCGACGGTGTACCCCGTCCGCGTGATCGCCAGGGTGTTCGCCAGGGTGACGGTATCATTGCCGTCGAATTGCAGGGCGCGGCCGAATTGGCCGGCCTGCCCGGCACTGGGGCAGGCGCTGCCGCTGCAGACGGCGTTGTTCTTGCGGCCGGAACTATCGATGAAGAGTTGCGCGCCCGCGGCTTCGTCCAGGTGCAGGCGCACAACCGCGCCCGGCAGGCTGGGCACGTCCTGGACACCCCCTTGCAGGGTGAGGGTGTCGCTGATGACGTTGGCCGGGGCGGCGTTCAGGTCCAGCTCTGCGCCCGGCGGGCTGGCGTCCAGGTGGAAGCGAACGCTCCGCGTGGCCCGGTTGCCCATCCGGTCTTCGGCCTGCACGGTGAGGGTGTAGACGCCGGTGGGGTTGGCGTCGTAGAAGAGGTAATCGACGGCCCATTGGCTGCCCGTCACGGCGGCCAGTTGCATCCCCGCGCCGGCGCTGTTGCCCTCGGCATCCAGCAGCGTCACCTGCACACTCTCGGGATTCACCCCGCTGCCGGCGGCGCCGCTGCTCAGGGTGGGGTCGCTGACCGTGCCGGAGAGGGCCAGCTTCCAGGTGTCGGGCTGGGTGGCGTGGCGCTGCGGCACGAGCAGGTCGCCCTCGGCCGTATCGGGACCGATGCTGGGGGGCGTGCCGTCCACGTAGAGGGTGTAGGAGGTGGAGGGCATCTCACGGTTGCCCGCAGCGTCAGTAGCGCGAGTTTGCAGGGTGTAGGTCCCCTCGCCGCCGAAGTCGGCCGGATCGAAGGTGGGGCACCAGGCACCCCCCTCATTCCCCCCAACCAGGGGGGAGATGTCCTGACATTCGGGCGCGCCGATCCAGATGAAGCCGCTCTGGCCGTCTTTCTTGACGCCCAGCTCGGCCAGGGCCACGCGAGAGGTGGTGTCCGCAGCCTCGATGTCTAGCACCACATCCTGGTTGGCGCGGTAGTTGTCCTGGCCCGACTGGTAGGAGCGCAGGCTGGAGGTGGGGCTGTCGGCGTCGATGGTAATCTCGTGGCTCTGGCGCTCTTCCACCCAGCGGCCCTGGTAGCGGAAGATGTCACGGATCTCATATTGGGAGAGGGCGCGGCCGTAGATGGCCAGTTCGTCGATGCGGCCGCTGAAGTAGTTGCTATCGCCGCCCCATTTTCCAACGTAGACTTGACCGGTTTCCGGCCAGCCGGTTCCCTGGAATGGTGCGTGCCCGGTTTCGGCTTTGTCCAGGTAGCCGTTGACGAAGATGGCCTGTTCCTGCCTGTCTTTGTCGTAGCGCCAGGTGAGGTGATACCAGTAGTTGGGCCTCAGCTCGGTGTTAGCGCCCATATCGTTGCCGTAGAAGCCCATGTAGGGCTTGCTATTGCGGACCGCCAGGTGCAGGCCCTTATTATTGCTCCGCGTGTCGGTGCCCAGGATGGCGTTGTCGCCGTTCTTGGCAAAATCATTCCCTCTGACCCAGGCCATCACGGTGAAGCTATCATCTTCCAGCATCGCCTGCGCCAGCCGGTGCAAAGACACGTAGTCATCTTCCCCATCGAATTCGACCGACAGCCCCAGTTGGCCCTTGTTCCCGCTTGTGGGGCAGTGAGGTGCCACACACTCCCCGTACGCGGTCTGCGCCGCGCCATTGGGACCGTAAAATTTGGTCGCGCCCTCCGCCTCATCGAAGGAGAGGTTGATCCATGGGGCGGCGGCATAATCATCCCAGATTTCATAGCCGGCGAGCGCGCGCCGGTAGACGCGCACGTCGTCCAGGAGGCCACCGAAGTGCGCGCCCCAAGGCGCCTTGCCCACCCACAGGTTGCCCGTGCCTTGATAGGTGGCCGAGGCCGTGTCCTGGGCCACCTGAACCCCATCGCGGTAGATGGTGCGGGTTTTCGTGCCGGCCTCGTAGGTGCAGGCCCAGTAGTGCCAGTTGGTGTCGGTGTAGGCCGACGAGGTATCCAGGCCGTTGCCGTAGAAGTCGCAGGTAAATGTGTTGTTGTCTCTGAACCCAAGGTGCAAGCCCCGGTTGTTGCTGTCCGTGCCCTGCCCAATGGCCATGTCCCAGCGGTTGGCGGCGTTGCGTTTGGCCCAGAAGGCCACGGTAAAGGACTTGTTGGCCAGGTCGATCCCGCTGCCGGCGTCCACGTAATCGTCGCTGCCATCGAACAGCGCGGCCTGGTTGGCGACGCCGGAGACGCCGCTGGTAGGACAAGACCCCCCTCCGGCTCCCCCCGATGCGGGGGGAGAGGCGCTACAAGTTCCCTTGCGCTGGCCGGTGGGATCCGTGGCGTCGGCGAAGCCCTGGCCGGATAGGCCCACGCCGGGCGGGTCATCGAAGCGCAGGTGCAGGGCGAGCGTGCTGCTGGCGTAGAAGGTCTGCACTTCTTCGGCGCCCATCACCCGCTTGTAGATGGCGACCTGGCCGATTGCTCCGCGGAAGGGGATGGAGAAGTTACTGAATGCGGGCGTGGTATCGTTGCCCAGCCAGATATGTGCCTTCGTATCGTCTGACCGATCAGTATAGGGGTTTTGCTTGCCCGAGATGGCGGGATCGTTGGTTGTAAATTTCCGATCCCACACGAAATCGTCGCCGTCATCCTGGTTGGCGCCGCAGCGGGTCCCGCCGTCATCTTCCCAGATCCGCAGATAGCCCTCTTCCGAGAGATCCAGGGACTGCTTGACGTCATGATCCCCCACGTCCACATCGCCCTGGTTCCAAATCTCGCGTTGAGCGCCGCCGCGGCGATCACGCCAGGCAATGCACAGCTCGGCGTTACCGCTGCCATCGGCCTCGTCGGTGATTTGCAGGTGGTCCAGGTAGACGCTGGCCCGGTTGCTGGCCCGGCCGATGGTGGGATCGTATGCGTAGGCTACCTGTTGGCTGGAGAAGGTGTGGTGGTCCCTCTCCACGCCATTGACGTAGAGCCGGTACGCTCCCTGGTCAAACGTGGCCACCAGGTGGTTCCAGGCGTTGAGGGTGAGCACGTCGCCGCTGGTGCGCTCGCGCCAGTCGCTCCCGTCGCCGAAGCCAAAGCGCACCTTCTTGCCGACGGCCAGCAGGGTGGGGAAGGCATCCTTCTGCCCGGCGTTCTTGCCCAGGATGCCCTGGGGATGATTATCATAGGCGCCGCCAAAGAGCCAGCCGCGCGGGGTGGGCTTGACCCAGGCCGAAAGGGTGAACCTGGCGTTATCCAGGGATGGGATGACGTAAGAACGAGTATTCTCGTAGTAGTACGTCCCGTCGAACAACTTGTCCGACAGGTCCACCTGGTACACCGGGCGGCCGGCCAGGCGGGCAATCTCATCGGCGGAGAGGGCGCGGTCATAGACGCGCAGGTCGTCCACGGCGCCGCTGAAGTTATCGCCCCAGGGCGCCTTGCCAACGTAGAAGTCGCCGGTGCCCTGGTAGTGCGATCGAGACCCATTATAGCCGTAACTCATTCCTTCCTGATAGAGGGTACGAATGCCGGTGGCCGCGTCGTAGGTGCAGGCCCAGTGTTGCCACTCCTGGTGGATGATGGTGGGGCCGGTAATGTCGTCACCGTAGAAGCCGCAGATAAACTGATTGTCGGCGTTGAACCCGACGTGTAGCCCCTTGTAGTTGTTCCTCTCGCCCTGCCCGACGATGAACATGTTGCGGCCGGTAGCGTCGCGCTTGACCCAGAAGGCCACGGTGAAGGATTTGTTGGCCAGGTCGATCCTGTTGCCGGCGTTCAGGGAGTCGTCGCTGCCGTCGAACTGCACCGCCGTGCCCGAGATGCCGCTCTGCCCGGCCTGGGGGCAACTGCTGCCGGAGCAGGTGGCGTTGCGCGCCGGCACGTTGCCGGAGAAATCGTAGAAGGTGCTGGCGCCGCTGCCTTCGCCGAAGGGTAGCCAGAGTTGGGCATAGCCTGATTCCTCGCGCCGGTCCACGATGATGCCGCCGGCCACCTGGGCCAGGGTGGCCTTGCCGGAGGACACGCCGCTCTTGACCGTGACGTTGCCGGACAGCTCCTGCCTCTCGCCCGGCTGCAGGATGAAGGATGCCGGCGGCACGGCGTTGTCCAGGCCGGCGGGGAAGTCGGTGGTCAGCAGGCCGTTGGCGTATCGGTTGAGCAAGTGATTCTCAGCCGTCCCGGTGTAGGTCAGCGTGTCGCCCGGCTTGACGATGCCATCGTTGTAGTTGTAGCGGGCATCCCGCACAGCCTCGATTTCGGCCTGGGAGAGCGCTTTGGCGAAGACGGCCACTTCGTCCAGGCGGCCGCTGAAGTGAGCGCCCCAGGGCGCCTTGCCCACCCACAGGTCGCCGGCGCCCTGATAGTGCGCCGAGGCCGTGCGCTGAGCGACGTTCGCCCCGTCGCGGTAGATGGTCTGCGTGCGCGAGCCGGCGTCGTAGGTGCAGGCCCAGTGGTGCCAGTCGCTATCCGTGTAGGGCGCGGAGGTATCCAGGTCGTTGCCGTAGAAGGCGCAGGTGAACTTGTTGTTGTTGCGGAACCCGATGTGCAGCCCCTGGTTATCGCTCCCCACGCCCTGCCCGATGGCGATGTCCCAGCGGTTGGCGGCGCTGCGCCTGGCCCAGAAGGCCACCGTGAAGGAGCGGTTGGCCAGGGTGAGGGTGTCGCTCGACTTGATGGACACGACATCGTCCGCGCCGTCGAAGACCAGCGCGTTGCCGTAGCGGCCGGTGTGGCCGGCGGCCGGACAGCCGTCCCCTTCGCAGATTCCGTTGTTGATGTCGCCGGAGACGTCGCTGAAGGCCGTCGCGCCGGCGGTCTCCTCGAAGCGCAGCAGCATCACCGGCGCGCCGGGCTCGCGCACTTTCGACTCGTAGCTCAATATCGTGGAGTCCGATGCGACGCCGGGGTGGAAGCCAAAGACCTTCTCCTGGAAGTCGGTCAGCTCATCGCCGTCGGCGTCGATGCTCAGGGGGTCTGACGTGACCCAGGTCTTCAGTTGGCTGCCGTCCGCGGCCAGGGCGTAGACGAACTCCCAGCCGTCCAGCTCCTCTTTGTCGGTCAGGCCGTCGCCGTCGCTGTCCATGCGGTTGGGGTTGGTCCCCAGCCGGACTTCGTCGTAGTCGCTCAGCCCGTCGCCGTCGCTGTCGGCCCGGGACGGGTCGGTCCCTTCCTGGCTTTCAAAGAGGTCGGAGAGGCCATCGGCGTCGCTGTCCCAGCGGCTGTCGTCGGGGTCGCTGCCGCCGTCGGCTTTGTTGAGCAGGCCGTCGCCGTCGAAATCCTTCATGCGGGGGAAGGTGACATCGCCAACCTGCCCCCAGGCCAGGGAGAAACCGCTCTCTTTGTGACAGGCGTGGTTGGGAACGTCGCCTTTGCAGGCGTAGAATTCATCCAGGGTATCCGGGAAAACGTCCCACAAAATCGTCTTGCCCAGGTCGGTGTGGTTGGTGTTGTCTTCGGTGCGGATATGGCAGACCGGAATCAGCGTGACGAATGGCACCGGAGGTATGGCGGGAGGAATGGGGACGACCCAGCACTCCTGGGTGGGCGCGGCGTACGTTTCCGTCAGGTAAAGGTTGGCCGGCCGGTTGATGCCGGCTTCAGCCAGCGCGCTGTTGCCGGAAACACGTTGCTTGTTGTACAGCGCGTCTTCCCCGTCAACCTTGAATACCCCCCGCTCCCAGTCATCTTCCATCTGGTTGCGGGCCACACCTTTGACGCCGTCCTCAGGCGGTTTGATCTCGCCCTCTTCCTGTTTCCCCGGCCTGAGAAGGTATCGAAAAGTGGCCGAGTCGAGATTGGCGTAGGTGTACTGCCAGGCGTAGACGGCCGCTTTCCAGTCAATCGGCACGTCGGCCAGGGTGATGATGTTGGCCACCGACATGTTGTATTTCATGTCGCTGCCCACGCTGTAGCCCTGCTCGACGTCGACCGGCTGAAAATCGAAATCGGCGACGTTCATGCGGCCATTTTTGTGCAAATTCCCCACCAGCGAGTTCTGGCTGAAGATGTTCCAGCGGATGGCTTCGGTGAGGAAACCGGACAGCCCGCCGCATAGATCGAACTTGAAGCCCCCTTGCGCGGTCTTGACGCTGTTTTTCTGGTCGTCGCTCAGAAAAGAGCAAATAAAGTTAATCACCGCGTCAACCAGGCCGATGACAGCGGCAATAATCTGCCCGATGACCGGGATGAGGCTGATGGCAAACAGAATGGTGATGGCGACCACGGTGGCTATGGTGTCGGCCACGGCCGCGGTGAACTGTAAGCTGAGAAAACTGCCATACCCGCCGGCGGCCCAGGCAGCGATGAAAAAGCCGATGGTGACACCAATGGCGATGATGGTCAAGGCCGCGCCGGCATACATCGAGGCTCGGGAGATGTTCTTGCTGGCCGCGGCCATTTTGTTAGCCAGGCCCTTGAAACTTGTCCACGAGCCGGCAAGGCCGCTTAAGTCTTTAACCGTGTTGATCATATCAAGGGTCGTGCCGGCCACACCCAGGCCCAGGGTCACCTTTTGCAAGTCCTTGTTTTTGCTGAAACTGCCGGCAATGGAAAAACCGAGGGCGGCTACCGCGATGCCCCCGGAAGCCATTTTCTTGGGGTCCGCCAGAGACTTGAACTTGCTTTGTACACCCTCTTTTGCGGCCAGCCCCACCAGCTTGTATTTCCCCTTGCGGCTGAGGGAACCGGGATCGGCAAAGGGAAGCTCATCCAGGTCTTTGAGGGCCGCTTGCCGTTTGGTCAGGTCGCTCAGGGTGTCGGTAAAGGTCTCCACCAGCCCATCGGCCACAATTTCAATGCCGCCGCCGACGGTGTTGACGATCTGGTGGGCCAGGCTGGCGTCGCTGGTGCCGTAAGCCACTCTGGCGGTAGCCAGGGCCGTGCCCGATGCCGGGATGCCGGTTTCGCCCAGTTCCATGGAAAAGTAATAGGCCTGGGCCGCGGTCACCAGGCCGGCCACGATGTCGTCCGCGTCCGGGTCATTGGGGGTGTAAAGGGCCTGGCCGCTTTCGTCCAGCGGCGGGTGTTTTTTGAACAGGTCTTTCAGGGTGACTTCCAGTTTGTCCCGATACTCACTGATGGGATAAGGCTCCCAACGGCTGTTTCGGTAGCGATACGGCCCCCAGTTCATCGCCGCCAGGGTATCCAGCGAGATTTTATCGGCAGCCATATTGACCGTGACCTGGCTGCCGGAGACGGCGATCACCCCATCGACCATATCCAGGCTGGCGCTGCGGTAATGCTCTTCGCGGGCGAAGAGCAGGGTGGGGGCATCGGTGACGGCTGAACCGTTGGCCGTGAAGTGGTCTTTGAGGATTTTGGGGGTGATTTCCGAGGGGATCTTGGCGATGTAGTCCTGGTGATCGTATTGGTAGGTTTGCACCCGCAGGGCATCGCGCGGGATGCCCCACAGTTTTTCGGTTGAGACGCTGCCGTTGCTCTGGTTGTCGAAGCGATTCTTGATTTCGGCAATGGTGATATCCCGCTTCTTGTCATTATCCTGGTCCCGGGCCCGGACAAAGGTTTGCTGCAAGCCATCGGCCACCTTCCACAGCCGGTCATCCGCTTTCAGGGCGTCGCCGCTTTCCTGGGCCGGGTCTTCGAAGAGGACGGCAATGTCCAGGCCGTGGTCTTCACGCACGCCCAGGCCGGTCAAAACCCACTCTTCCGGATAGGTGTGGACAATCTGGGTATCCAGGTCATCATCCAGCAGTTGCACCAGCCAGACCACCCGCACCTCGTGCGCTTTTGCCCCACCCCCTCACTCCCCCTGAGAGGGGGACGGGGGGGTGGGCCAGTAGAGCATGCGGGCGGAAAAAGCCGCTTTGCCACCACTGGTTTCGTCCTTGACCAGGTTCATAGGGACATAGGCGACCATGTTGCCTTTGTCGTCGGCGTCGCGCACCGAGATGGCGTGGGTCGCCAGCCGGTCCACGTCAATCATCTTATCCTTGTACGGCCCGTTGGGGATGTCGCCCAGGTTGGCGCAGACGCTCTTCTTGCCGTCGGCGCTGGCCAGTTCGATGCTGTTGGCCCCGTTCAAAATGCTGTTCAGGTTTTGCCCACTGGTAAGTTTCCACTTGTTGCCATTGGCAATATTCTGTTGGCTGTAGAGCAGGTTCTTAGTTTTAGAAGCGCATAAACCGGCGGAAACCCTGGCGGTAACGCCACCGCTGATGTCTTGGAGCTTAAATTCAAGCCAGGGATCGCTGCCCTGCTGGGTAAATTCCAGGGTGGCGCTAATCCAGCGGGTGTCGGAGATAACACCCTGTATCTGGCGGGTGGCCTTGGGGTCAGTCAGGGGCAAAGTAGGAATGGCTCCGTTATTGGCCGGGATGCCGATCTCCAGCATCGGGACCAGGCGCATGTCGCCGTTGGCCGCGCTTGGGTTGGCCGCTTTCTGAGCGGCGGTCATGGTATCGGCAAAAGTGGTGTCTTTGGTACGCTGGATCTGGCCGGCCGTGTCGCCGCTGGGCCAATCCAGCACGTTCATGGCGTAGGCCAGGTGGTCGGGGTTCTTGGGGCGCAGTTGAAAATCGACAAAGACGGGGTAGCCCTGATTGCCGGAGGCTTTTTGCAGGTTGTTCACCACCAGCTTGAAGGGATTATCCCTGGTGTAGGGCGCGCTGCCGCTGCCCAACACCTTGTTGGGCGAGAGGTCCACGCGGTCGGAGACGCCGTCGCCGTCGTTGTCGCGGTCGAAGAGGTCGGGCGTCCCGTCCTTATCGCTGTCCAGGTCGCAAGCAGTGTTGGAGGGCAGGCTGCTCGGGATCGTGCCCCAGCACTCCATGGTGTCCAGCAGGCCATCGTTGTTGGTGTCGGGGCTGAGCGGGTCGCTGTACCAGCGCTTCCCGCCCAGTATGAAACCCTTCACCTCCAGGTCATCCCGCAGCCCGTCGTCGTCGCTGTCGGCGTTGTCCGGCTTGGTGCCCAGGCGGCTCTCCTGGAGGTAGGTCAGCCCGTCGCCATCCGCGTCGCTGTCGGGGGCGGGAGATTGGAGATGAGAGATTGAAGATTGGAGACTGGAGATTGCCAATGACTGCTCACTGCTCACTGATGACTGCTCACTGTTCACTGGTAACTGTTCACTGCTCCCTGCCCCCTGCTCACTGTTCACTGCTAACTGTTCACCGTCCACCGCCCCCAATGGGTCCTGGTGCGGGTCCCACTCCGAGGTCAGCAGCCCCTCCTGCCACTCGCGGGCCGCCTCGGATTCCTGCTCTTTCTGTGCCTGCTCCGCCCGGCGGGTCTCCTGGCGCAGGGTGAAGGCGTAGAGCTGCTGGCCCTGCAACGCCGGGCTCAACCCCAGCGAGAGGATCACCGCCACGACCACCGCGGCGTAGACCCGCCGCGAGCCCCGGTGCACGACCACCAGCACCACCACGCCCAGCAGCGCCGCCCACAGCCCGGCGTCAGGGAACAGTGAACGGTGAACAGTGAACAGTGCACGCCGACCACTGTTCACTGCCCACTGTTCACTGTTCACTGGTGACTGTTCACTATTCCCTGCTGACTGTTCACTGACAACCGCCGCGCGGTCGAACCCCGCGAAGTCAGTCTTGATCTCGGCTTCCACCCGCTCGCCGTTGGCCTGCTGGGGGTACTCCAGGTGCACCCGCAGGCGCAGCGGCAGGCCATCCCCGTCCAGCCACACCTCGCCCTGGCCGACGACGTCGCGGTACTCGCGTGAGATGTCCAGCGTCAGCCCGGCCGGCAGCTCGCCCTGTTCGCGCAGGTGGCGCTCCAACTGGTCACGCAGGGAGGCCCCGAAGGCCGGGCCGTCCACGTCGAACGTGAAGCCTGAAGCCCCGTCTTCACGCTTCACGTCTTCACGTTTCACGTTCCGGGCGCCGGCCAGGTAGGCCAGCAGATCCTGGCCCGGGGCGAAGGCCCCCGAGAAGTCCTCCACTTCCCGCCAGCCCTCACTCTCACTCACCCCCCCGTTGGCAGGGGTCGCACTCACCCCCCCGCTGACGGGGCGGCCGGGGGGGGTCCGGCCGTAGGCCCGGTCGCCCTCGATGCGGATCTCGACCCCGTCGCGGGGGTTGAGCCGGCTGCCGCCGTCCTGCCACAGCACCAGCTGCATCGTGCCTTCGGGCAGGTTGGTTTCGCCTTCGATGTAGAGGGTGTCCACCCGGCTGGAGCGGCCCACACTGGTCAGCCGGGGCGCGGGGTAGGTGGTCTGCACAATCTCGGTGGCGAAGCGGTAGGCGCCGGCCTGCTGGGCGCGGCGCCAGGCGGCCTGCACCTCGTCGGCCGGGGAGGGGGCCGTGGGGAAAGTGGGCAGGCGGGAGAGCACGCCGTCCCAGGCCGCGGTCGCGGGCAGGTGGGGGGGGCGCAGCCGGGCCAGCAGGGTGCGGCCCGGCAGGCCGGCGGCCAGTGCCGGCGGCCGGCCCAAGATGGCGACCTGGGCGACCAGCAGGCCCAACGCCAGGGCAACGGGGCTCAGCGCCACAAGCAATCGGCGAGATGAACGGACGCGGTTCATGGCCTCTCTCTCCTACTGGGTTCCCTGACAGCGCAACCCGCGTGCCGGCGACTCATCTCGTCGCCCCCGCCCCCTTCCTCCCCCGCTTGCGGGGGCCCAGGGGGTGAGACCCGCGGTCTCAAGCAGGCGAATTGGAACGGTCTTCTTCCAGCACCCGCTGCGCCAGTGCGCGGAGCAGGCGCGGGCCAAGGCTGCTGCTCTCCCCGCCCCCGAGCGTGATGACTACGGCCTCATCGGGCAGGGTGGCGGTGAGTTCGGGTAGGATCTCCGCCTGCGTCGGGAGGTGGGCGGCGGGGACGCCCGCCGCGCGGAGGCGCGCGGCCAGTGCCTCACCGCTGACCTCAGGCGGGCCGGGCTCACCGGCGGCGGAGACGGCGCTCACGATCACGCGGTTGGCTTCCACGAAGGCGGCAGCCAGGTCGTCCGGCCGGGCGCCGGGGTGGGGCTGGAAGACCACCCAGAGCGGCCGCGGCCCGAAGCGTTGGCGCGCCGCCTGGAGGGTCGCCCGCAGCTCGCCAGGCCGATGGGCGTCGTCATCGAACACCTGGACCCCCCCAACCGCGCCGACCGGCTCGAAGCGGCGCCTCACGCCGGTGAAGCCGGCCAGGCTGGCCTGGATCGAGGCTATCGGCACGTCGAGGGTGTCGGCCACTGCGGTGGCGCCCAACGCGGCGAGAACGCTGTCAAGACCGGCGACTCGCAGCCGAAGAGCGGCGACGGGCCGGCCTGCCTTGAGCGCCACAAAGTCGGTGCCACCCACCGCGTTGGCTTTGAGCGCCGCGGCCTGCCACTGGTTGGTCGCGTCGAAGCCGTAGAACGTGGCCGGCGCCCGGCCCGCCGCGCGCACCAGGGCGCGCAGCGTGGGGTCGTCGCCCAGAGCCACGATGGGCCCCTCGCTGGGGACGCGCCTGAGCAACCGGTCGAAGGCGGTACACACCGCCTCGACATTCTCGAAGCCGTCGGGGTGGTCGGGCTCGACGCCGGTGACGAGGGCCATCGTCGGGGTGAGCCCCAGGAAGGCATCCTCGCCGTCACCGGCCTCGATGACGAAGAAGTCGCGGCGCCCAATCAGCGCGTTGCCACCGAATTGGGGCACCTCGCCGCCGATCACGGCTGTCGGATCGAGCCCGGCATCGTGCAGCACAAGCGCGAGCATGGCCGTCGTGGTGGTCTTGCCCTGGGTACCGGCCACGGTGATGCACTGCGCGCCGCGGGTCATCTCCGCCAGCCAGCGAGCGCGCGACAGGACCGGGATGCCGCGCGCCTGGGCAGCGAGCACCTCAGGGTTGTCGGCCGGGGTGACGCTGGAGACGACCACGACGTTGGCGCCATTCATGAAGCCGGCCCGATGGCCGAGGGACACGCGGGCGCCGGCCCGGGCCAGCGCCGCCAGCGCCGGGCTCGCCGCCCAGTCGGAGCCGCTCACGCCCCAGCCGCGTGCCAGCATCACCCGCGCGAGGGCGGCGAGCCCGGCGCTCCCGATCCCGACGAAATGGATCTGCTTTGAAGCCGAGTGGTGCATGCCGCTCTCCGGTTCAGCCGGCGATCCAGCCTGCCGGGAAGGGAACGCCTCAGGCAGTGGGGCTGGCGGTGGTCTCGATACGTGCCTCCTCGACCAGCCTCCGCCCACTCGTCCAGCGTATCTGCTCACGACTCCCAGGATCAGCCGGTGTTGCCCAACCCGCTCCGTCCCCTCTGAGCAGTGACGCTCAGCGGCAATTTGGATCAGGAAAGCCGGGTTGCGTGAATAGGAGCCGGGGGCCACTCCCGGCCACTGCATCCAGTTCCTCGAAAGACAATTCGAAGTCGTCCGATTCGTCCACTGCCGGCCTGGCCGGCAGCACCAGGTAGTGAATACCGGGCGCCTGCTCCACACTTGCGCCCGCCGCCACCACTTTCAACTCGACCCCTTCGGGCAGAGCAAGGCCGGTCTGCGCCACGGCCACAGCCGGGTCGTTCAGTAAGGTCGCTCGGAACTCCTCGTCTTCCCAAGCCCGGGCGATCAACGTCGCCTCGATCGCTTTCCAATCGGCGGACAGGCCACTCTCATCTGGAAACACCAGCCGGCGCAGGGCGGCCAGCAACCGGTCCGGCGGATCGGCCTTGCTCACAAAGGCATCCGCCCCCGCCGCCAGCACCGCCGGCCCCGCCTCCGGCCGCGCGCTGAGCACGAGTACTCTCGGGCGCATTTCCGGCCGGCTCAGGACCAGGAGTAACCCCGCTGCAGGCCGCCCGGGTAACTCCCAGTCGAGCAGGATCAGGTCCGGTTTGAACGCCGAGACCTGCGAGGCCAGGCTCGCCAGATCACCGCTCTCCCGAATCAGCGTGGGACCGACTGCCGCCGTGAGCAGCAACTGCAGGGCGGCGCGGACCCGCGGATCGTTGTCCGCAATCAAGATGCGCAGGGGCTTGTTCTTACTCACAACCGCTGTGCTCCTTTTCTTCCCATTCTGTTCTATCACGGATTCGCCCGATACGCTTCGGACGTTCATATAGTTCCGGCTCTATATCTTTGTACAGGCCCGGATTGAGACATTCGTATAGGTTGCCGCTGCCAGGGGGCTGTAGAGAACAAAGAAGCCCCTCAGGGTTTGAGAAAGCCTGAGGAGCTGGATCCGGAAGGGCCGCACGAGGGGCTCGCCACCAGCGCCGGTTCGTGGATGATGGCAGAGTTTTCTACCTGGGAGTCCAACAGGTTGCTGATCAGAGGGGCCCAGTGCAACCTGGATCAGGTGATCAAAGACCGGGATACTACCCGCTCGGTTTTCATTTGCGAGGCCTTGCGACTCGCACTTCGACAGCTTCGAGTTGCGGACATGGAACGGAAACACGCGGAGGGCTATGCCCGATATCCTGTCGAGCCCGGTGAGTTCAACCTATGGGAAACGGAACAGGTGTGGGGCAAGCCATGAGGCGAAGTGAGGTACGGTGGTACACCTTCGGCCTGGGTAGTGAGGTTCGGGCCAGGCTCACTCGCCCAGGTGCATCTGCTCGATTTCTTGAATCAGAAGCGGTAGGTTGGGAGACCCAAAACTCAAACCTGGTGCCGGCACGCGGTGGTGTTTGATGTCTGGAGGGATATGTTTATGCTGGGGATGAGTGCTGGCCAGTTCGTGCACGTCAGGATGCGGCCACGAATCATACCACCATAGCTCTTCGCCGTCTTTCCACAACTCGTAGCCATAGCGTTCGATTTGCTGCCGACGCGCGTTAATGACCTCTAGCACGCGCAAGACAAACCCCTCTCCAAAGTAACTTCGCCGCACACGACAGCCGTCACCGGCCCGATATGTACAACGACAAGCGTAGACATCTGGATGCAGGGAAAGGCGTCTGGCGAACCATAAATGAACGCCTCATAATCGGCGACGGATGCCAGAGGGTTCGCGGACATATCAGGCAGGAAGCGGCCCGTAGTTTAAGGCAGCCAGCACAGGTTCAACCTGCTGTTCAAGCAATTGTCGATACTCGGCCTCGCGGGCTTGGAGGACCTCGTACAGGCCCAGCCACTCAAGGAGTTCCAGGCGTTGTTCAATCTTGCCCTCTTTAACCAGCCGGTAAAACATGCTTGACCGCAGACGATACTTGCGCTCGAACTCACGCAAGCGGTCTTCAATGCCCTGCATATCCAGGATTAAGAAAATCAGATCCTCGTCTCGTTCGCTCATCTTGCGCTTCGATCCTCAACACGAGTCTGCCAGCATTATCCAGTATGCCCAGCCCGAAAAATCGGCTGATGGCTGGCATAGGGGTTTGTCCTTCCTTGATGCCATTATGCCGCGTGAGACGAAGGGCGCGCAAATCGGGGGCGGGGGGTGCACTTGAGTTGCAAAACCGAAACAAAAGCATCCCCGTTCCCGGGTCCATGCAAATATCGCCACCTGCTCAAGGCACCAGGCGGCGCTTCACGGCCAGGGCGGTGGCCTCGGCGCGGTTGGCCGCGCCCAGCTTGTCGAGAATCTGGCTGACATGGAACCTGGCCGTGGGCAGGCTGATCGACAGCCGCCCGGCAATCTCGGCGTTGCTCAGCCCCTCCACCATCAGGGCCAACACTTCCCGCTGTCGCCCGGTCAGAGCCTGCCCCTTCGACAAGCTCAGGGCAAGCAATGGATCACTTTCTGACCTATCTATTTGCCCTACCGTATAAAGTGGTTATAATAACCACAGTCAGTTATGTTGTTTGTCCAGGTCCAATGCCGAGAGCCGAAAGAGGAGCTAGAAACGTGACTCTGAGCGAAATTCTTCAAGATTTGCACGCCCTCGAGATTCGTCTTCGCGAATATGAGACACGATATGGCGTGGCGTCTGAGGATTTCTATGAACTCTACCAGCAGGGCTTGTTGGACAGTGATGGTCTGGAACGCACCATTGAATTTGCACGCTGGGCCAGCGCTTACACGATGAAATTAGAGCGGGAGCAAGCCTTCCGCGAACAGAGTCGGCGCTTTATCTCGTCGCTCCGGATGAAGGCATCTAGTGGTACTCTACACCTGACTCCCAACCCCGAACTCCACAAAGCCTGATATGCTGCCTCCTCTCGACGAGTACGAGTATCTCATCTACAACCTGCCTGACACCTATCCTGTCATTCGTCATTCTACGCTCGTCCTCATCCGGCGCGGACCCGCCTTTGCAGAGTTGACGGGCGCCCTTGAGTTCGATCAGGACATTACGAGGTAGAAGGTCTAACCCCAGCAACGGGGAAGGCCTGTTGACGGGCGCCCTTGAGTTCGATCAGGACATTACCCTCGGTGTCTGGGAAGATCTAAACTTTGCCCGACGCGCGATCCAAGGATATAGCTATTGGGTCAGTCGGGGCGCAGAGCGCTTGTATTGGTACGATCCACAACCTCATCCTGGCGATCAGTTCCTCGCAAGCACTTTTCCTCATCACAAGCACGTTCCGCCGGACATCAAGCATCATCGCGTCCCTGCGCCAGGTATCAGTTTCGAACAGCCCAACTTGCCGTTCTTGATCCAAGAAATCGAGGGCGAGCTCCTTTCGCCGTCTCCTCGACCCCAATAACCCATCCGCGCCGCGCTCCATCTTGGGCCTGGCGAGGTGCTCATTCACAGGACTTACGCGGTGCGAGGTGGTGATTCAAGAATGATAGCTCAAAGAAGCGGCATTTGGCTTGGAGTGCGCGCTATTGCAAGTTTCCAATTGAACCTGACCATCGCTGTCCGGAGCCGGGCGATTGAAATCGCGGCTGGGGGCCGGTGGCCGGGCGTGCCCCTCCGGGCCCGCGGTGTGTCAGCGTCGATTGGAAAAGGGCAAGAGCGACTTAAGAACGATTGCACTTGTGCCCGAACGTCTCTCATCCAGTCGGCTTCAGCCGACTTTGGCTATCAGCCCTGGAATTCATTCCTGGGCGCCCGGGCGGTTGCTCTGGGCATACCCACGGTGTGTCAGATTCATTTGGAAAAGGGCAAGAGCGCGCTGTTGCAGATTGCCAATTTATTCTGACTCTTGACACACCGCTGGCAGGAGACGTAACGGCACGTCGCCAGCCGTCGGGTGGTTGCCTGGCCGGCCCGGCCAGGGCCTGTCCCGGCCGAGCCGGGGAACCCGCGGCTGGAGGCTGGGGGCCGGCGGCCGGGCGGCGGCCGACCCCGCGGGGTCCACCCAGCGAGACGGTCGCGCCGGGGTTCACCCCTCAGGGTGTCCGCCGACGCGGAGGCGAACCCGAGCCCGGCGGGTGATACGGCGGCCGGGCGGGCCCCTCCGGGCACGCTGGTTGTCGGAGGAATGTGGAACGGAGCCACCGCCTGGATCTGGCGATCCAGGCCGAGCCATGGGAGGACGACCTGTTCCCGCGGGGCGCCCGGGCGGTCACGCGGGCGTCGGGAGGGATCGCCAAGAGGCGGGCGAGGGGGCAGGCGCGGCGCCAGGCTTGGCTGGGCCGGGTCCCCTCAATGGTCGGGGCGGGTTTTCCCAGCGATGGCGCCCACCAGCAGGGGGACCGGGGCCGATCGGCCCGAAGCAGGGCGGTCCACAACCCACCCCAGGGCCAGGACATCGGCGAGGCTGATGGCACGGGAGCAACGTTGCCGGGGCGGGGTGCGGAGGACCCCTGCTGGCAATGGCCGAGCCCCGACCGGATCGCACCTGCCGGCGACGCGTCAGGCAACACCCGCCCCGACAGCCGGGGGTGGGACGTTGCCGGGGCGGGGTGCGGGGGAACGGGGGCGGTGCCGGCGCGGCACGGGCCGGGTCGCGGCGGCTCGGTGGGGCGGCGCTGAAGGCGGGGCTGGCCCCGGCCTGCGGGCCCCCGGCCGCCGCTGCCGGAGAGCGGAGCGCTGCCGCTTTTCCAGACCGGGAGAGCTCCGGGTGGCGAACTCGCCTTCCGGGCGGGCGAGCGGCTCGTCGTGCCCGCGGTGGCCTCGTTCCACATCCATCCGCCCCCCGGCGGGCCCCTCCGGGCACGCGGTTCGTCAGAGTCGATTGGAACAGCGCACGAGCGGATGAAGAATGATTGCAATTGTGCGCGAACGTCTCTCATCCAGTCGGCTTGAGCCGACTTTAGCTTTCAGCCCCGGAATGAATTCCAGGGCTGCCGGGCGGTTGCTCCGGGCATACGCACGGTGTGTCAGATTCATGTGGAAAAGGGCAACAGCGCGCACTACTAGCCGGTACCCCGTCCGCAATTCAACCTACCGCGTAAGTCCTGTCATTCAGGGCACCAGGCGGCGCTTCACGGCCAGGGCGGTGGCCTCGGCGCGGTTGGCCGCGCCCAGCTTGTCGAGAATCTGGCTGACATGGAACCTGGCCGTGGGCAGGCTGATCGACAGCCGCCCGGCAATCTCGGCGTTGCTCAGCCCCTCCACCATCAGGGCCAACACTTCCCGCTGTCGCCCGGTCAGAGCCTGCCCTGAGCCCGCCAGCGGGGCGCCCAGGTCACGCTGGGTGGTCGCCTCCACCAACGCCTGAGCCGCCTCCGGCGCCAGCACCGCACGCCCGGCATGGGCCGCGCGGATAGCCGCCGCCAGGTCGTCCATCGCCACGTCTTTAAGCAGGTAGCCAATCGCCCCCGCCCGCAAAGCATCCTGCACCAGCGTTGCCTTTTGGAAGCTGGTGAGGGCAATCACTTGCACCTGCGGGTACTGCTCGCAGATGGCGCGTGTCGAGGCAACGCCATCGATCCCAGGAAGCTTCAGATCCATCAGGACAACGTGCGGTTGGACCTCAGCACACAGGCGCAGCGCCTCCTCACCGCTGCCGGCCTCCCCGACCAGTTCGATATCGTCAAAGGCCAGCAGGGTAAACCTGATCCCACCCCGGACCACCGGGTGGTCATCAACCACCATAACGCGAATGGAGGGCGACATATTCATGATCTCACCTCGAGCCCGTCAACCTCTTAAAATCAAGACGTGATGCGTGAAAGAATCATTCACGCATCACGCCGGCCACACCACTACGACCTCGGTCCCCTGGCCTGGCCTGCTCGTGATCTCCAGAGCCGCACCGATGCGCGCCGCCCGCTCGCGCATGACGCCCATCCCCACGCGGTCGCGCAGGACGTCGTGCGAGTCGAAACCGACCCCATCGTCGCAGATGCGGAGGGTAACCTGTTGCCGTTGGCAGGAGAGTTCCACAGAGACCTGGCCGGCGCTGGCGTGTTTGGCAACGTTATTGAGTGCTTCCTGAGCAATGCGGTAGAGCGCGATCTGAACGTCCTCCGGCAGAAGACAGTCCGGGTCCGTAGCCAGGCTGATTGGCACGCGGGTTCGGCTGGTCATGGTTTCCGCCAGATGACCGAGGAGTTGGTCCAGGGGCTTCTCCGCCAGCGCCGCCGGGCGCAATTCCAGCAGCAGCGTGCGCATCTCGGTCGACGCCCCGCGCGTCAGCCGGTGCAGTTCCTCCAGACCGCGTCGCCCCGCCTCTGAATCACGGTGCCACACGCGAGGAAGGGCTTCCGCGATCAGGCTGGCCGAGAAGAGCGTCTGAGTGACAGCGTCGTGCAACTCGCGCGCCAGCCGCTGGCGCTCTTCCAGCACCGCGACTTCCTCGGCCCGCCGGTGCAGTCGGGCGCTCTCGACGGCAGCCCCGACATGGTCGGCAATCCCCGTCAGCAGGGCAATGTCCTCCGCGGAAAAGCTATGGCTTGCTTCTGCGAACACACTGAGCACGCCCAGCGTTCGCCCTTTGGCCTGGATCGGTACCCCGGCGTAGCAGGCCGCGAGGGCCTCAGAAACCCTCCGGATCCGTACGATGACCGTTTCATTCCGCTCAACGACCCGGCTCCACAGGTTCCCGCCGGCCCGTTGAACCTGCAGGAGGTCGCTCCGCACGGGCGGGATGCCATGTTGAGCGGCCAAATGCAACGTTTCTCCCGCTTCATCCAGCAGATGAATGACACCGGCCTCGCCACCAATCACCTCCACCGCCTTCTGCAACACCCGCTCCAGGACGACTTGAAGATCAAGATGCCGGGTGGTCGTTGCCGTGACTTCGTACAGCGCCATTAAATCACGCGTCCGATCTTGGACCAGTTGCTCCAGCATCTCCATCGTCCTGGCCCGCTGCAGGGCGTTGCCACCCATCTCGGCAATGGCCACCAGTGGCCGGCGGTGCTCCTCCGGCAGCCCCCCAGGCCGGTCGAAGGCAACCTGCAGCAGCCCCAGGGTCTGGTCTGACGACTGAAGTGGGACAACCGCCAGCGTCTGCCGGCCCTGGACCAGGGCCTGGCAGAGTCCGCAAGCCGCGCATCGGCCCTGTCCAACGAGTTCCGACCATGCTGGTTGGCCGGCCTGAAGCATCGGCCAGCACAGAACACTATCAGGAAGAATCCGATCCCCCAGCACCGCTCGCAGCGATCCGTGGACGCCGGCCACCATCAGGCCGCCATTTTCGAGCAGAAGGATGGCACCCGCTTCGGCCCCTAACGCCTTGACCGTCGCTTCAATCAGAATGGGAATCATATCCTGCGACGTTTTGGCCTGGCGCAAGGCTGAGGACACACTGGCGAGCGCCTCGAGTTCTGTCGCCCGCCGCCGCAAAGTTCCGGTCCCGCTGTGGAGCGCCGCCGCCATGTCGTTGAACGATTGGGTGAGAAACCCGATTTCATCGTAGTATTGGACCGGCATGGTCACCTCAAGATTGCCGGTGTTGATCTGTCTTACCCCCTCGAGCAACCTGGCGAGGGGGCTCACCAGGGTGGGGCGGAAGAACATCGGAAAGCAAATGAGAATGAGCACGCTGCTGCCCATCACAAGGTAGGCCAGGGGGAGGAACAGGTGGTGAAGATAGTGGCGAAAGGAGAGGTAGTAGTCTTCCACGATGCCGCTGCGGTCGCTGCTGGGGGAGGGTAAATCGGCCGTAAAGCGAATGTGGTTCGGCCGCAACGCTGCCGAGCCTGGCACCGCGCCGATCAGCCACGCGGCGTCCCTGGGCTCCTGAATGGCGTACAGCTCTCTCGCCGGCAGGCCATTGTACGTGATATCAAAGCCGCCGCCAGGATAGAGCACCAACTGAAACGTGTAGCGCGTGTCGCGGTCCCAGGCTTTGCGCAGACGGTACCAGGTAACGGTCAGGCGGTCAGAGGCGCTCTTGGCGAAGAGTCCATCATCTCCCGGCAAGCCATCGGGGTCGATCACCAGGTCCAGGTGGAGCGGAAAGATCGCCGGCACCGAACCGTAGCGGTACTTAACATCTTGCGAATCGAGGGGCTGCCCAAAGCTGATAATCCCGTCCTCGGAAATGAAGGCCTCGCGCCAGACCTGATCGTAGAAGGGAAAGTCGAATGCCAGGTCCATCTGCACGCCGCCAGGGCTCAACCCTGTCCCGAAATCGCTGTCAAAGTGGAACGGGGCCACGGCAACCGCGTATCCCCCCTTGGAACTGGGCGTGAAGCGGAGGGTCTGTCTGTCGGTGATGAATCGGTCATCGTGGTACGCCGCAACGTAGGCAGGCGTCACAATCCATCCCAGGCTCCCGACAACCGCCAGGATGGTCGCGAGCGTGATGCCGACCAGTTTCACCATGAGGGAGTTGGTCTCGGGGAGGTAATTGAGGTAGACCAACGCAAACGCGGACAGCGCGAACAGGATCCCCAGGGAGTGGATCAACTCAGTGACGTCACGTGGCAGGATGAGATAGGTCGTTAAGAGGTCCACCACCTCGAGTCCCAAGGGCAGGATGCTGAGCAGAGCCAGCGCCCGGGCGGCTCGCGCCGCGCGGCCGCGCGGCCGCCAGAGCTTGCGCCACGCGCTTCCTTGCTCGTCGCCCGTCGAGGTGCGCACCGTCTGGCGAAGAAAGACAATGCCCACCCACAGAAACGCCGCCGCCAGAGGGAAATCGGCCACGGCCGGCCCGTATCTCACGTGCCCTTGGGTGAGCATCGCGTAGCGATGGATTGCAATCGCCCCTTCCCATAGCGCATCGAGGATTGTCAACCCGAGCACAACCTGCGCTTCCCGCCGCTGATGAGGGGCCGGGGAAGGAAAGCGGTAGGCAAACTGGAGGAGACATGCCAGGAAGAGCACCACGGCGATGCTCTCGAGAGGCATTGTGTAGAAGGTCAAGTCCGGGCGAAGTGCAGTGTTCAGGAAGAGGAGGAGGGTCGCGGCCGCAAAGAAGCTAAATGCACCGGCCAGAAGCAACGTTAAAAGAGGTCCGTCTTCCCATTGCCAGGAGCTGCCGACCAGAAACCAGAAATAGCCGGCGCCGGCAGAAACCAGAATAAGCTGGGCCAGGTAACCGATTGAAGCCGGAGTCAGGTAGAGTAGGGACATTGCCGACATTCAATTCTCGTCACCATTGATTCCCTCAGTTGGGACCGGTGTTGGGCACTCCACGGACGAGTCCAGGGACGTAGAGCAACCGCCGGCCGGCATGAGGGACCAGGACGTGACATCGGTGCGGATGCGAATGGCGCTGAACTCGCGACGGGCAGAGACGAACCAGTCGCGTGGACGTCGCCGCACTGGATGAAGCGGATGGCTGGGGGAACGGGCGAACTCGTGTCCAGGGTCAGCGCCGGCCCGTAGTCGGGGCGGTGCCGTGCAGCGCCAGCTGAAACCCTGGGCCAGAAAGGAGTGGGATCCCGACCGACGGGCCTGGGACAGCCGGGTCGATGGCAGCAATCGACGCGGGGTGTCAAAATCGTAGAGCGCTCGAGGAGCGGGACCCGAAGCTGCGTGGCGCCGGAGTCAGGCGTGAGCATAGTCGGCGGCATAGTGACCCGTGGGCGGTGCAGCGGGGATGAGAAGCGCAACAGGGCGCGTACCGCACCAGCATCGTCGAACCGAGCACCGCTCGCGACGTTGGCAGCTGCGAGCGGCGTTCACGTTGTCTACCGCCATCATACCCTCGCTTCAGTCGAAATGCAAGCGATCACAGGATAATGGGTGTACGCAGGAGTTGTGGGGCGCGGGACCCCTCCCCGCTTCGGCGAGGGGAGTCAGACGCGTGCCCGCCAGCCGCGCGGCACTCCGTCTCCCCCTTCCCTGCGAGGGAAGGGGGCTGGGGGGTTAGGTTCTGCCGGCTATGCCATCTGCCTGACAACTCCTGCGCACACCCCAGGATAATGCCAGGGCCGCTCACGTGACGAGATCTTGATGGCGAAATCGATAAATCGATAGCGGCCCGCAGACCCAGCGAGAAAGAGCATCGCGCCCACGCGCCATAGGTGAGTCGTGATCGACTCGAGCGCCGAAGCGCACCAGGAATCACTGCCGTCCGGCTCGGCCCGCCGCTCTGCCGCCAGTCCCTCCAGCACTGGGCCGCCAGGTCGCCAGGGGCGTCACTCCTCTTCCGCTCGACTGTTAGCGGCCCTCTGAGGACTGGAGTAACCAGTAATAATGCCATTGATCCAGGTGCATAATCGCGGAGGATGATGTACAATTCTCACAGCTGTGGGATGACCTTTTGAAGAAAAGTAGAAGCATCGCCGCGAGCCGGCGAGGAGGAGGTATCCCGTTTTTGTGCCCTCCTCTCGATGGAGCCGAGTGAACCGATAACATCCCGGGAAGGACAGACACCGTGGCAAGCGTCAACGAATTAGGCGCCGAGGCACTCAACCGGCGCTGTGATCCCAGCCAATTCTCGTTTGAGACGACGGCAGATCTGGAG
This sequence comes from Ardenticatenaceae bacterium, assembly GCA_027493995.1. Lineage (GTDB taxonomy): Bacteria > Chloroflexota > Anaerolineae > Ardenticatenales > Ardenticatenaceae > DOUV01. Next base: position 2,207,780 of record JAOSJS010000001.1, read on the forward strand.
GATCTGACTGAGATTATCGGGCAGCCGCGGGCGGTGGAGGCCGTGCGGTTTGGTGTTGGTATCGAGCGAGATGGCTACAACATCTTTGCCCTGGGGCCGGCTGGAACGGGGAAACATTCCCTGGTACGCGAGTTTCTCGAGCAGCGGGCCGCCAGCCGGCCCGTCCCGCCGGTTTGGTGCTACGTCAACAATTTCGAGGAGCCCCACAAACCGCGGGCACTGGCTTTGCCGCTCGGCACCGGAGTGCAGTTGCGCCGCGATATGGAGCAGCTGGTGCAGGAACTGCGGACAGTTCTTCCGGCCGCCTTCGAGAGCGAGGAGTACCAGACGCACCGGCAGGGTATCGAACAGGAACTCAAGGAACGACCGGAGAAGATGCTCGGCGAGCTTCAGCGGCGGGCCGTGGAACAGGGCCTCGCGGTGCTCCGTACGCCCGCCGGATTGGTCGTGGCTCCCCTGCGGGGCGGCGAGGTGATTGCGCCGGAAGAGTTTCAGAAACTCCCCGAGAGCGAGCAGAAGCGCCTGGAGGCCGCCGTGGAGGAACTTCAGGCTGAGCTTCAAAAGATTTTGCTCCAGATTCCGCGTTTGGAGCGCGAGCGGCAAGAGCGGGTGCGGATGTTGAACCGTGCGGTCACTGACGCCGCTGTTGGCCCGCCCATCGACGAGCTGCGCGCGAGATATGCTGCCTACCCGGGGGTCGTCGAGTACCTGGATGCTGTCCAGCAGGATGTGCTTGAGAACGCGAAAGATTTTACCCGGCCAGAAGAAGTGGCGTCGACCGACGGTCTGGAGGTACCTGTGCCGCGCTCGCTCATGGGAGCACCGTCGCTACGTCGCTACCGGGTAAATGTCCTGGTCGACCATAGTGCTCCGCAGGGAGCACCGGTTATCTACGAGGACAACCCGACGTACCAGAATCTCCTCGGCCGCGCCGAACACATCGCCCAGCTGGGCATGCTGGTGACCGATTTCAACCTGATCAAGCCGGGTGCGTTGCACCGCGCCAACGGGGGCTACCTGATCCTCGATGCTGCTGAAGTGCTCCAGCAACCCTACGCCTGGGAGGGGCTCAAGCGGGCGCTGCAATCGCACCAGATCCGGATCGAGTCGCCGGGCCAGGCCCTTGGCCTGGTCAGCACCGTCTCCCTGGAGCCGGAGCCCATCCCGCTTGATCTGAAAGTCGCGTTGCTCGGCGACCGCCCCTTGTACTATCTGCTCTGCGCGCTCGATCCCGACTTCGGTGAGCTGTTCAAGGTGGCAGCGGACCTCGACGATCAGATGGATCGCAGCCCGGCCAGCCAGGGCCTCTATGCCCGGCTGATTGCCACTCTGGCTCGCAAAGAGGGCTTGCGTCCTTTCGACCGGGCGGCGGTGGTGCGGATCATCGAGCGCAGTGCCCGCCTGGTGGGAGACGCCAAGAAACTCTCGACGCACATGCGCAGTGTCATCGATCTGCTCCGTGAGGCGGACTACTGGGCCGGCGAGAACGGGAATGGGATCGCCGGTGTTGCCGATGTTCAGCGCGCGATTGACGCGCAAACCTACCGCGCCGACCGGCTGCGTGAGCGTCTGCTGGATGAGATGGTTCGGGGTACAATCTTGGTAGACACCGACGGCGCGGCGGTGGGCCAGGTCAATGGGCTGTCCGTAGTTCAACTGGGCGGCTTTGCGTTTGGTCATCCCAGCCGCATCACCGCCCAGGTGCGGCTTGGGAAGGGTGAGGTGATCGATGTCGAGCGGGAGGTGCAGATGGGCGGGCCAATCCACTCGAAGGGGGTGCTCATCCTCTCCGGCTTCCTGGGCGCGCGCTACGCCGCGAAACAGCCGCTCTCGCTGGCGGCCAGCCTGGTCTTCGAGCAATCGTACAGCGGGGTTGACGGGGACAGTGCCTCGTCGGCTGAGCTCTACGCGCTCCTCTCGGCCATCGCCGGCGTGCCGATCAAGCAGTCCCTGGCGGTGACGGGTTCGGTGAACCAGCACGGCGTAGTGCAGGCGATCGGTGGCGTGAACGAGAAGATCGAGGGCTTCTTCGATCTCTGCAATGCCAGAGGGCTGACCGGTGACCAGGGAGTCCTCATTCCCGCCTCCAATGTCGAGCATCTCATGCTGCGGCAGGATGTGGTCGAGGCCGTGGCCGCCGGGCGGTTCCACATATACCCGACCGGGACGGTCGACGAGGGAATCGAGCTCTTAACTGGCGTCCCGGCGGGTGAACGGGACGCAGCGGGAAAGTACCCGGCGGGCAGCCTCAACGCCCTGGCGGAAGCGCGCCTCCTCCAGATGGCCGAGAGTTGGTTGGCCTTCCGAGCGTCAGCCATGCAAGCGGAGGACGTATGAGCGAGGCAGAGCGCGAGCCGGCCATCCAACGCATTTTGGTGGCACTGGATGTGTCATCTTATAGTCTGGCCGCCCTTGATGCAGCGGCTGAACTGGCGGCCGGCCTGCGGGCCGAGTTGCTAGGCCTCTTCGTCGAGGACATCAATCTTGTGCGGGTCGCCGACTTGCCTTTCTCGCGCGAGATGGGCCTCTTTTCGGCGACCGTCCGCCAGTTTGATCGGCGGGAGGTCGAGCGGCAATTCCAGGTCCAGGCGGAGCGGGCCCGCCAGGCGTTGATGCTGATCGCCGGACAGGCTCAGGTGCGCTGGGCCTTTCGCGTTACGCGTGGACCGGTCGCCTCGGAGGTGCTGGCCGCGGCATCGGAGGCGGACCTCATCGCCTTGGGAAAGGTGGGCTGGTCGCTCGCCGGGCCTGCCCGGCTGGGATCGACCGCCCACGCCGTCGTGTCGGAGACACCCCGGCCGGCCTTGATTCTTCAGGGCCGGGTTCGGCCAGGTGCCCCCATGCTGGTTGTCTACGACGGTTCGCCCGGCGCTCACGCGGCCCTGGCCGTGGCCACCCACCTGGCGCGCCGTGCCAACCGCCAGTTGACGGTTCTGATTGTGGCGGATGGATCGGCGAGCGCCTCCCGCCTGCAAGCGCACGCAGATGCATGGCTGTGGGCGCGAGGATTGCGGGCGCGCTCCCACCGGCTGATCAGAGCGGACACGCCAACCCTCGCCGCGGCGGTGCGGGCGGAAGGAAGCTGTGTCTTGGTGCTCCCTGGCGAGAGCCCCTTGCGGCAGGGCCAGGCCCTCGCGCGGTTGCTCAGCGAAGTAGAATGCTCGGTATTGTTAGTTGATTGAAATCGTCTCACAATTGATTGGGTTCGCTTTTTTCACGGTGCCGGGTCCCAGGCCGGTCACCTGCTGCGTGGAGGGCGCATGACGCTGAGTTGGATCACGATCATCCTGCAACTCTTCTTTCTCGAGGGGATCCTCTCCATCGATAACGCTGCCGTGCTGGGAGCGATGGTGGTACCACTGCCGCGTGACCGAGGCGTGCCCTGGCCGCGCGCGCTGCGCCCGCTGGGTCGGATGCTCAACCCGGTGTTGGGCCCCCAGCAGCAGGCCGCGCTCAAGGTTGGCTTGCTCGGAGCTTACCTGGGGCGCGGGGTGATGTTGCTGGCAGCGCACATCGTCATTCAAAACCCCTGGTTGCGCTTGCTCGGCGGACTCTACCTGGTCTACCTGGCAGTGGACCACCTCGCGCGAAACGAGGACGATGGGGGAAAGACGGACGAGGCAAGCCGCCGCACGGCTGGTCAGAGCTTTTGGCGGGTCGTCTTGGCAGTAGAACTGGCCGATCTGGCCTTTAGCCTGGACAATGTCGTTGCGGCTGTGGCACTCTCGAATCATATCGTGGCTGTTATGATCGGCGTGGCCTTCGGAATTTTGACGATGCGCTTCGCGGCGGGGCTCTTTACCGCGTTCGTCCAGCGCGAGCCGATTCTCGAACCGACCGCCTACGTGTTGGTACTCGTCATTGGGGGCCTGCTCATCCTGCAAGAGCTCTTCCACTTCCAGATTCCGGCGCTGCTGCAGTTTGGGATGTCGCTCTCGATCCTGCTGCTGGCGGTCCTCTACCAGCACTGGCGGCCCCTGCAGGCGCTGCGGCCGCTCCTGCTCGCCGCCCAGAGACTGTTGAGCGTGGCAATGGCTGCTTTCCGCCTGGCGACCCGGCCGGTTGGTGCCCTGGTCAGCATGATGAGTACCTTGATCCAGAGCGGATGAGGCCAGGGTCTCACTCAAACAAGCAGGGAGGCAAGCAGGTAGACAACCCCGACACCGGCGGCAGCGAGAGCATAGACACCATAATCGGATCGATCTGTGGCGCTCGATTCCCGAGCGAAAAGAAATTCCCAGGGTCGTGCCAGGAGTGGCCAGAAGAGGAGCACAGCGGTCATTGCAAGCCAGATCGGCAGCAGTGTTACAACGTAGTTCACCGAGTTGTCGATGGAAGCCTGCCAGATCGTTTCCCAGGGACTGGCGAGGCTCATGTAGCTCGTGATGGCGTAGCCGTGGAGGATGAGAAGTCTGATCCCGTAGCCCAACGGGAACAGGAATAGAAGCCCGCTCAACCGGGTTGGGCCGGGATGAGCGAGCAGCCAGGTCCGCAGGCGCGTGGGCGGATGCGAGAGGTGGAACAGGAGCCAACGCCACCACGGAACTCTGGTGGAGAAGCTGCCGAGTCCATGGGAGACACCCTCGATGGACTGTTGCTGGCTGATGACGAACCAGTCGGCATTGAGTTCCGCGCTCCAGATCCCCGCGAGCGGCAGAACGAAAAAGCCGGCAATGCGAAACAAATACCCAAGCGTCGTGAACAGGATCCCGGGCAGGTCGATCGTCGCGATTTGCTCGAGCTGGTGCGCGCAGACGGTGGAAGAAGCGAGACCGAAATCGACAAGTTCTCGCCGCGAGCTGACCAACTGGTCGGCCACGAGGACGGCGAATGGGAGGACCAGGAAGAGCAGGTAGTAGAGCAGGGCGTATTTGATGACACTTTCGAAGAAGCTGCCCGTGCCCAGGATGAGCGCGTCCCCGCGGCGATAATGGGCGATCTCGTGGAGCAACACGGCCTCGGCCGCCTGCCGGTCGGAGCGCCACAGTTTGATGAAGCCACCAAAAAGGGCCAGGGTGGCCTTGCGGTAGCCGCTCGGGTAGACAAAGGCCAACTGTCTGGGGCGGAGCAGGTTGACCTTCACCTGGAGATTCGGGGCGTGGAGGCGCAAGAACGCCTGGACTTCCGCCGGGAGCCCCGCCGGCGGCCCGAGCCCGAACCGCCGCTCGACGTAGACGGCTCTCAGCCAGGGGATGAGTGTGACGAGGAGCCCCAACAGCAGGGCGACGGTCGGAATGACCTCTACCAGAACGGACGGGTAGAGCAGGAAGTTGAGACGTCCAAACGAGGGATCGACGGCCTGGAGTCTGCGGGTAGACTCGCGCAGCAGGCCAAGATCTTCAAAGCCGCGGCGCCAGAGGTCAAGGTAGGCGGGCGCGGAAGCAAGAAAGGCGGCGACCCAAAACCAGAGCCAGGGCGGCACCCCAGCTCGGGCCGCTGAAACGGTTGTCTGAGTAACCTCACTGCGCGCCACAATCATCCTCATCAACAAGAGCAGATCGCGTTATTTTGAACGTTCTTATTCGGATACGGTGTTGCCCCGTTCCACCGGAATCCGACCCCCAGCGTGCCCGGAGGGGCACGCCCGGCCGCAGGCCCCCAGCCGCGGTTTCAACCGCCGGGCTCCTCCGCGTCGCCGCCGGCCGCAGGCCCCCAGCCGCGGTTTCCCTGGCCTGGCGGCCAGGACAGGCAACCGCCGGGCGCCCCCGCGTCGCCGCCGGCCGCCGCCCGGCCGCAGGCCCCCAGCCGCGGTTTCAACCGCCGGGCTCCTCCGCGTCGCCGCCCGGCCGCAGGCCCCCAGCCGCGGTTTCCCTGGCCTGGCGGCCAGGACAGGCAACCGCCGGGCGCCCCCGCGTCGGCGCTGGCCGCCGCCCGGCCACAGGCCCCCAGCCGCGGTTTCCCTGGCTCGGCCGGGACAGGCCCTGGCCGGTCAGGACAGGCAACCGCCGGGCTGTTTGCTCCCGTTGCTACCTGCTCTCTGAAAGCTGTTGGACAAACTGGGTTGCGCCCTGCGGCTCCTCGAGGAGTGCTTTCAACGCGCGGAGGGTGATGACGTCGGCCTTCTCGGCACTCAGGCCGGATGATTGCAATTCGCCGCGCATCGTATCGATCACGCGCCGCAACGGGGCGTACGCATCGCCGGGCGGAACCGCTGGCTTCACCGTCGTTTCGGCAGGCCCGGGGGCGAGCTTCTCGGCCTTCATTCGCAGCTCGATCACGGTGAGCGCGTTCTTGACAGCATCCAGGCACCCTTTGACGGCGTCCGACGAGAGGACCGCGATGAAAATCGGCGCTACGGCAAACATGGATTGGTACAGGGGAGGCATCACGGAGATCACGTCGCCCGGGGCGAAGGCGCCCACCGTGCCGCCCGAGGATTGAAAGAGTTCCTCCCTCGCTTTTCCACCGGTCCTGAAAGCCTCAGCCATGAGGGGGGCCAGGTCGACCTCATCTGGGGCGACTTCTTGAGCAAGCTTGATGGACCACGATTCAATCACGCTCATCGTTTCCTCCTTTGCTTGATAGATCCTGGTGGCGAATTGGTACAAGTCGCGGGTGCCCGTTTGTAGTGCGCGCTGTAGGGGCGCACGGCCGTGCGCCCCTACAGCGCGCACGACGAGCCCTTCGTCCGCCCTGGAAGCGATTTCGCCAACAGTGCCCCCTGGGCCTGCGGCCCGCGCCGGGAAATGAAAAGTGGCACCGCGCCACGGCGAACAGCGCAGCGGGCTATTTTCAGGAGAGTATCTTGATAGTGTGAGATCCTCGGGCAACTCACACCGCCTACCACTAACTCGCGACGTTCTTTTGACTCGGGATGCTCTTTCGGCGCCGCGGCGGGGCCACGACTTGCAGCCTCTCCGAGTATAACTCAAACCCGAATCCATGGGGAAAGGATGGGACGTCGCTCGCGGAGCGAACGTGGGAACCGGCCGCTTGAAGCTGGCCCCTCGGGCGCAACACTCTTCGCTCAGTTGCCCCTCCGCCACCCTGCCACCTTTGCTGGATTTTTGGGAAAATACTGCAGAAGCCAGGCTCTCAGCGCGGGTGTACGCAGGAGTTGGCGGGGAGCGGACCCCCCCAGCCCCGCCCCGACGCGGGGCGGGGAACCAGCCGCGTTCCAGCCGGCCGCGCGGCCCTCCGCCTCCCCCTTCCCTCGCAGGGAAGGGGGCCGGGGGGTTAGGTTCTGCTGGCGCCGCCACCTGCCGGACAACTCCTGCGTACACCCTCTCAGCACTCACCTGTTGACAGCGCAGTGCGGCCGCACTATACTATCGCTCCATAAAGCGAAATTCAGTGACGTTGACGGAGACGAGTACGGCCCCGCCCGAATCTTCAGAGAGCTGCCGGTTGGTGCGAGGTAGTGGTCACGAGGCCGGAATCCCCTCCCGAGTCGCCCACGAAAACACGGCCAACGGATGGGCTGCGCACAACGGATAACGAACGGACGAAGCAGAATCCGCTTCTGAGTTGCTCGCAGCAAGGTGGACTCGTGGCGAAGTGGGCCGGGTGCGCCCGATAGCGCGCAGACGAGATGCCCCACACGGGGTCAACTCAGGTGGCACCGCGAGCGACGCTCGCCCTGATGAGGGCGAGCGTTTTTAATTGTCGACACTGAAAGGAGGTGATTGTGATGCCGTCAGGCGATAGTGATTCTGCCGGCTCTCGTCGCCGTCCAAACTCAGGCACGCTCCAATCACCTTTTGTCTTCCCGGAGGAAACGCATGTTAGACTTGAGACTCATCCGAGAACAACCGGAGGTCGTCAAAGAAGGGCTGCGCCGGCTCTTCGAACCGACCGAGATTGTTGACGAGATCCTGGCGCTCGACGAGCGCCGCCGCACGATCCTGGTCGAGCTTGAAGGGTTGCGCAACACGCGCAACGTCGAGTCGAAAGCCATCGGCCGGATCAAGGACCCGGCCGAGCGGCAGGAGAAGATCGAGGCGATGCGCACCGTCAACGCGCGCATTGCAGCGCTCGAGGAGGAGTTGCGCCAGATCGAGGCCGAGCTGAATGACCGGCTACTGCACGTCCCCAACCTGCCGCACGAGTCGGTGCCGGTCTCGCCAGACGAGAAGGATAACCCCGTCGTCAAGGTGTGGGGCCAGCCACGGACCTTCGACTTCCCACCCAAACCCCACTGGGAGTTGGGCGAGGGCTTGGGGATCATCGACTTCGAGCGCGGCATCAAAGTCGCCGGCAGCCGCTTCTACGTCTTGAAAGGAATGGGAGCAAGACTCCAGCGCGCGCTGATCACCTGGATGATTGACCTGCACGTCGCCAGACATGGCTACACCGAGGTCTACCCACCCTTCATGGTCCGCGAAGCCTGCCTGGTCGGCACCGGGCAGTTGCCGAAGTTCGGTGACAATCTCTACCACGATGCCGAAGAGGATTACTGGATGGTGCCCACGGCGGAGGTGCCGGTCACGAACATGTTGGCAGATGAGCTCCTCGACGCCGCCGATCTGCCGATCAGGTATGTTGCCTACACCCCCTGCTTCCGCCGTGAGAAGATGAGCGCCGGACGCGATGTGCGCGGCATCAAGCGCGGCCACCAGTTCGACAAGGTCGAGATGGTAAAGTTCACCAAGCCAGAAGAATCGATGCACGAGTTGGAGACCCTCATTGCAGCCGCTGAGGACGTGGCTCGAGCCCTCAACATTCCCTACCGCGTCGTCCAGATGGTGACCGGCGATCTCTCGTTCACCGCCGCCATCAAGTTCGATGTCGAGATGTGGGCCCCCGCCGCGGCCGAGGAAGGCGAGTGGCTCGAGGTCTCGAGCTGCTCCAACTTCATGGACTTCCAGGCCCGGCGCGCCAACATCCGCTACCGGCCGGCGCCCGGTGCCCGACCGGAGTTCGTCCACACGCTCAACGGATCGGGCCTGGCCTTGCCCCGGGTGATGATCGCCATCCTGGAGAACTACCAGAACGAAGACGGCTCGATCACGATCCCCGAGGTCGTCCGGCCCTACATGGGCGGTGTCGAGCGGATCACTGCCGCGAACGCGCTGCGGGGCACTGAGGCATACCAGCCGTAGCTCCACCAATGCTGCGAGCACCGCTTCCTCTCCGTCGCCTCCCGCACGGGATGGGGAGTCGCCAGTGGGGCCTGAGGCTCTACCCGCTTAAAAACGCACCGCTGCCCGCTGCAACCTCGGAGAAGTCGGGGGGATATGCTATGATCGTCGTCGAGAGTCATAATTTAGCAGTGGTCAGCCGTTCAATGGAAGCGCCCTGTGTCTGACCGCTGACCAAGATGGAAAGGCGACGATGGCAAAAACACGGACAGTCTACACCTGCCAGGAATGTGGGGCCGAGCATCTCAAGTGGGGCGGGCGTTGCACTGAATGTGGCGAATGGAATACGCTCGTCGAGACCGTGGTGCGGCAGCCCGCTTCCACCAGTTCGACCCGTGCGACCGCGCGCGGCACCCTGGTGGCAGGTGGCAATCCCCCGCAGCGGCTGACCGAGATCCAGGCCGATCGCCACCAACGGTACGTCCTTCCCATGGGCGAGTTCAACCGCGTGTTGGGCGGTGGCATCGTGCCCGGCTCCCTCGTACTGATTGGCGGCGACCCGGGGATTGGCAAGTGTGTGACCGGCGATACCCGCGTCCTTGATCCATTGACGGGCGGATACCTGCCGATCACAGCGTGGGCCGAAGGTCCCCGCCCTGTCCTGGCAGTGGATGAACGAAGCCTGCGCCTGGCTCCCGCGACGGGCGCGGCGTTCCACGAGCGTGGAACGTACCCGATTGTCGAGCTGAGGACGGCGTTGGGCCGCGTCTTGCGCTGTACGCCCGACCATCCCTTGTTGACCCCGGAAGGCTGGCTGCCGGCCGGCGAACTGGCCAGTGGGAGCCAGGTAGCGGCCCCACTCGCGTTGCCCCACTTTGGATGTGAGGCGTTGCCCGAACCGGCGGTCAAGCTCGTCGCCTATATTCTCTCTGATGGCTCGGCCCAATCGCAGATCGGCCTGACGAGCCACTTGCCGGAAGCTGCCCGGGATCTGGAGGAGATCGCCGCAGCGTTTGGGATGCAATTAGTCTGCTACGACAGGCCCAGAACCAGGGCACGCCAATATCGCTTCGCCAACGACGTCGAGCAGCACGCACCGGCTCGCCAGGAAGTGGCATCTGCCCTGCGGGCGGTACCGGCACGTCCCGGCATCAGTTGGGCGAGCCAGGCGCACCGTGCTGATGCCAGCCACGACCTGTTGAATGTGTGCCAGGGAACGCCGGTGCCGAGAGAGGCTGCACTGCAGCAACTGCCTCCTGCGGCCGGAGGGCCGTGGCCCGCGCCGGCGCCCGGCGCCTACGATCGTGCTGAGGCGCAAACACCCATCGCTCGTTTTCTAGAAGAGCTGGGCGTGCGCTTTCCCACGGCGGCGGACAAGGCTGTCCCGAACAGAATCTTCCGCCTGCCGCGCGAACAACTCGCTCTTTTCCTTAACGTGCTTTTTACCTGCGATGGATTGCTCTATATCGATCGAAGCGGCCGGCCCGGACTCTCCTACAGCACGATCAGCCGTCGTCTGGCGGCGGATGTACAACACCTGCTGCTTCGATTTGGCCTGGTGGCGACCCTGCGCACGAAGCACAGCCGGGTGAAGGATTGGGTCTGCACCGCCTACGAGGTCGTCCTGCTCGGCACCTCCGATGTTCAGGCCTTTCTTGCGACGATTGGCATCATGGACCAGGACGAGGCTCGCCGGCACGTTGCCGCTATGACCGGGCCGCACGGTCGCTCGATGCGACCCGGAACGCTAGCGCCCGGCGAGGCGTTTTGGGAACTCCTGAGAGACGCCGGCGGTAGTGCGAGCGTTCGGGAGATCTCCCGGTGCTCAGACATCGCCATCCAGAATCGGAGGCGTGAGCGCCCCCTCTGCCACACCACAGTGGCGCGAGGCGCCGCTGCCTTGCCTGATCCTCACCACCGTGCGCGAGCGCACGGCGATGTGTACTGGGATGAAGTTGTCAGCGTTACGCCTGCGGGTGAAGCCCCGGTTTATGACCTCACCGTACCGGGAAAAGCGAACTTCGTGGCCAACGACCTCATCATTCATAACTCAACGCTCCTCCTTCAGGTCGCCGGAATGCTGGCCGAGGCCGCCGGGCCGGTGCTCTACGTCTCAGGCGAGGAGAGTGCTCACCAGATCAAAATGCGGGCCGAGCGGCTGGGCATCCACGCCGCCGATCTCTTCCTCCTGTCCGAGACCAACCTCGATATGATCCTGGAGCACCTCAACACCCTACGGCCCAAGACAGCGATCGTAGACTCAATCCAGACCGTCTACCTGGACGAGTTGCACTCGAGTGCCGGCTCGGTTGGCCAGGTACGGGAGTGTGCCGCGCGGCTGTTGCACTATTCCAAGAACGAGGACGTGCCGGTCTTCATTGTTGGGCACGTCACCAAGCAGGGGGCGATCGCCGGACCGCGGGTATTGGAGCACATCGTCGACACCGTACTCTATCTCGAGGGTGATCGCTTCCACGCGTTCCGCCTCCTGCGTGGGCAGAAGAACCGCTTCGGCAGTACCAATGAGGTCGGTGTCTTCGAGATGGTCGAAGGGGGACTGGCCGAGGTCGAAAATCCGAGCGAGGCCTTTCTGGCCGAGCACGCGGCCGGAGCGACCGGCTCGGCGGTGGCGGTCACTCTCGAGGGCACCCGGCCCTTGCTGGTCGAGATTCAATCGCTCAGCACCATGAGCGCGCTGGTCCAGCCGCGGCGCACGGCCAACGGGATCGATCTCAACCGGCTCTACCTGCTACTGGCCGTGCTCGGCAAGCGGGTGGGACTTCAGCTCCATAATCAAGATGTCTTCATCAACGTCGTCGGTGGCCTCAAGATTAGCGAGCCGGCCGCTGATCTCGCTGTGGCGACAGCAATCGCCAGTAGTTTCCGCGAGCGGCCCATCGCGCGCGACCTGGCGTTGATCGGCGAGATCGGTCTGGGCGGCGAGCTTCGCACCGTGAGCCAGCTGGAGCGGCGGTTGACCGAGGCCGGTAAGCTCGGCTTCAAGCGGGTTATCATCCCGAAGGCCGGTCGCAGGCCGCTTCAGGTCGAGGGCCTGCAGACGATCGCTGTCAAGACCCTGGTGGAGGCCCTCCACATCGCCCTCACCACCGCCCCCAGCCCAGGGTCCCTGGAGGCGGAGCGACCGGCGTCTGATCTGCCAGCCGAAACCCCACGAATTGATGGCAACGAGTTGGACTTGACGATGGATGAAAAAGACGAGGACGCCTGGTTGGACGAGGACGAAGTGATCGACGAGCTCGACTAGAACACCGGTCAAGGAGTCGCCGGGGGCGCCTGATCGGAGACTTCCGAAGTCTCGGAAGACTTCGGAAGTCTCACGGCTTGACCGGCGCGCTCGCGCCGAAGCGTGCCCGAGATCCTCACTGGGGCCGGATTGCCTTCCGCCCGGTATTCTTGATTGACACTCCTATCCTCACCGTGCTATCATCTTGCATCATATTTTATTTATTGCCGTGCGCGCTCTCATTTTTTCTTACTCTCTCATCAGTGGGATAACCGATCCTGGCACTCCAGTTTTGAATCGGCGATCAGTATGACCCGCACGTCACACGTCGCCTGACTCTGATCGGCGCCACTCCACGGTGCGGGTGCCAGCCCAACGGGAACGGTCACGAGGGAAGTCTCACCTCGTCGGTACCGCCCCGCTGGTGCCCGTTGGTGTGGGGGAGGCCTGGATCGGAATGTGATGAGTGAGAACGCGGAGCGCGTATGGCTCCGCGTCTATTTTTTAGCGGAAAACGCAATAATTTGTCTCGGAGGCTTTATGAGCTTCGAGTTCATCCTACGGCTCGTCGGCGGGGTGATTCTGGCGAGCGTGGGATGGTGGATAGGCGAAGCGCTCTCCGCCGCCGCCAATAGCAACGACGTCCGCAGCACCGTGGTGCTGGCCCTGGCGGGGCTGGCACTAGGCTTGTTATTGACCCCGTACTTCACGACTCGTCCGATGACGTGGGCGCGACGAACGATCCGCCAGATTCCGGCGAATCACCTGCTTGCCGGCACCATCGGCCTGGCGCTCGGGTTGATTATCGCTGCCTTGTTGGCGCTCCCACTTTCGCTCTTGCCGCGGCCACTTGGCAGTGTCCTTCCCCTGGCAGCGGCGATTGTTTTCGCCTATCTCGGCATTACCACGATGGTAACTCGCGAGCGCGACCTCATTACCGCGGTTCAAGCCCGCTTGGGTCGGGATGGCCGGAACGGCAGCGGTCGTCAGGTCTTGCTTGACACCAGCGTGATCATTGATGGCCGGATTGCCGATATCAGCCAGACAGGTTTCATCGATGGGACGATGGTGGTGCCGCGCTTCATCTTAAACGAGCTGCAGCACATTGCCGACTCCAGCGACCCGCTGCGCCGCAACCGTGGCCGGCGGGGACTCGAGATGCTGAACAAGCTCCAAAAGGACTCCGTGACACCCATCGAGATCACCGACCTGGACGCGCCCGAGTTCCACGAGGCCGACACGAAACTTATCGCCCTCGCCCGCCAATTGGATGCGGCCATTCTCACCAATGACTACAATCTCAACAAGGTCGCGGAGTTGCAGGGAGTCCGAGTCCTCAACATCAACGAGTTGGCCAATGCCGTGAAGACGGTACTCCTGCCGGGCGAGTCGCTGCGGGTGCGGGTGATTCAAGAGGGGAAGGAGTTGGAGCAGGGAGTAGGCTATCTAGACGATGGGACGATGGTGGTGATCGAAGATGGGAAGCGCCACATCGGCGAGACCTGCGAGGTGCTTGTCACTCGTGTCCTGCAGACCGTCGCGGGTCGCATGATCTTTGCGCAATTACCTGAGAAGGAACGCGTCCGGTAAGGTCTGGCGACTCATGGGAACTGGGTCGAACTCATACTGCCCGTGGGACCCCTGCGAGTTCCTTCGATTCCTGCGAGTTCCGTCCAATGTCAGTGATCACGGTCTCTCGCCAAACCGGCAGTTTCGGCACCTTGATTGGCGTGGGCCTGGCTCGCGCACTCGGCTGGCGCTACGTTGACCGTGAAGCGATTCATCGGGCGGCGAGCGCGGCGGGCGTTCCAGACGTCGCCCTCGCGGAGCTGGAATACGAGGGCCGGCGGAGTTTCATCGAGCGATTGCTCTCCGCTCTGCGGTACGAGCCCACCGTGCCCCCACTGCCTGAGATGGGCGAATCCGAGGGATTGACTCGCCCCTTCAGCGGTATTCTCACCCCGGTACTCCCCCCGGTGGCACCAACCGTTCAGGATTACGTCAATATCGTCGATGAGCTGATCCGTACGATTGCGATCGAGGGCCACGTGGTCATTGTCGGCCGGGCGGCACAGGTACTGCTGGCTGACCGTCGTGATGTCTTCCACGTGCAAATCATTGCGCCCTTCGAGCTGCGTGTCGCCCGGCTACGGGCGCGGCGTGGCGAGCCCCGGACCCTCGTCATCGAGCGGCTGCACGCCAGCGACGAGGCCCGCCGCGACTATCTGCGGCGCTTCTACAACGCCGACTGGCGCGATCCGTTGCTCTACGATATGGTGGTGAATACAGCCCACCTCGCCATCGAGCCGGCCATCAAACTCATCGCGCTCGGCTGGAAGGAAAAGACCAAGAGAGGTTAGAAGTCGGAGAGTGCTGGTCATACGGAGTGCAATAATCTCTCTCCTTCAGCCGAATTTTCGTAGCTCTCTCGGCGGCAGCGACGGTAGACTGTTGTGTTTCCTCCCCATCTCGCAAGGCTTGCCCTTACTCGAGACATTGATCCTGGGGGGTCGCAGACATCGTCCGCTGCCTCCAATCCGACAATCGCTGATTCCAATCTCCAGGCTCAGGAGTTATCCGTGGCTCTACGCGTATACAACACGCTTACCAATCGCAAAGAACCATTCGAGACTATCGAACCGGGCAAGGTCAAGATGTACATCTGCGGTCCGACGGTCTATGGAAGCGCTCATATCGGACACGCTCTCAGCTACATTCTCTTCGATGCGATCCGGCGCTATCTCGAATACAAGGGGTACGAGGTCAAGCACGTTCAGAACTTCACTGACGTGGACGACAAGATTATCAAACGTTCCAAAGAGACCGGCGAGCCCTGGCAGGTCCTCACCCGGCGTTACATCGACGAGTTCTTGAGCGAGATGGATGCGCTCAACGTCGAGCGCGCGCACGTCTATACCTATGCCAGCCAGGAGATCCCCTTCATCATTCAAATGATCGAGGGGCTGATTGAGAAGAGCTACGCCTACGTTCGCAACGGCAATGTCTACTTCCGGGTGCTGCGCGATGAAGACTACGGCAAGCTCTCCAACCGTCGTGTTGAGGAGCAGCAGGCGGGGGCGCGCATCGCCGTGGATGAGGAGAAGGAGCATCCGCTGGACTTCGCTCTCTGGAAGTCCGCGAAACCGGGGGAGCCAAGTTGGGAGAGCCCCTGGGGGCCTGGCCGTCCCGGCTGGCATATCGAGTGCTCGGCGATGAATCTTCATCATCTCGGTCCCCAGATTGACATTCACGGCGGTGGGACCGACTTGATCTTCCCGCACCACGAGAACGAGATCGCCCAGAGCGAGAGCTACACCGGTTGCGTTCCCTTTGCACGCTACTGGCTCCACAACGGGATGCTCCAGTTCGGAGGCGAAAAGATGGCCCGTAGCGTCGGCAACCTCATCAGTATCAAGGAGTTCCTTCAGCGCAGTGAGCCCGACGCCTGGCGCCTCTTCGTGCTCTCCAGCCACTACCGCCACCCGGTGACCTACACGAGAGAGGCGTTCGCCGCGGCCGAGCGTGGGCTGGAACGCTTCCAGGCGGCTCTGCAGCCGGCCAACCCCGGGGCGACCGGAGATGCCAGCAACTTGCTCGACCGCGCCCAGGCGACCCGTGCGGCATTCGAAGCGGCGATGGACGACGACTTCAATACGGCTGCCGCCCTTGGCGTGCTCTTCGAACTGGCCAAAGCGATCAACGCCGCCCGCGATGCCGGGCAGGGTGGTCCCGCCTTCGAGGAGGCCCAGGGGGTGCTCAGGACGCTGCTGAGCGTCCTGGGCTTCCGGTTGGAGGAAGTGGCCGGCCCTCAGGCGGCCGACGCGGCGCCCTTCATCGAGCTGCTGATCGAGACCCGCTCCAGACTGCGCCAGGCCAGGCAATGGGCCCTCGCTGACGAGATCCGCGACCGGCTGGGCGAGTTGGGCGTTGTCCTGGAAGATACACCAGGCGGGACCAAGTGGCGTGTGAACAAGTAGCACAGACGCTTTTGCAACGCCCCTGGCAACGTAAAATCGTTTCTGCACCTGGCTCCCTGTTACCTGACCCATGGCTGATCGTGACGAGTTGATCTACGGGCGCCGTCCGGTACTCGAAGCCCTGCAGAGCGGAAGCGGGGTGAGGCGTGTGCTGCTGGCTGCCGGGAGCAAGCGGGGCGGCATCATCGCCGATATCCAGGCCGCCGCCGAGGCGGCCGGTGTGCCCGTGGTGGAGGTGGCGCGGCAGACGCTCGATCGCCGTGTGTCGGCCACTCATCAGGGCGTCGCCGCCGAGGTCGCGCCCTTTCGCTACGCCACGGTCGACGAAATCGTGGAGGCGGCCCGCCGCACGGATGAGCCCCTCCTATTGCTCCTGCTCGACGGCCTCCAGGATGTGCACAATTTTGGCGCCCTGCTTCGCACGGCGGAAGCCGTTGGCGTACACGGCGTGCTGATCCCGAAAGATCGCTCCGTTTCGGTGACGTCCACCGTCTACAAAACATCGGCCGGCGCGGTGAGTTATGTGCCGATTGCCCAGGTGACGAATCTCGTGCGCACCATGAACGATCTCAAGCAACGCGGCCTCTGGTTCGTCGGCCTCGACATGGCCGGTGCACAGCGGTACGACCAGGCCCGCCTCACGGGGCCGCTGGGCGTCGTCATCGGCGCTGAAGGGCACGGCCTGGGCCGCCTGGTGGCAGAGAGCTGCGATTTTTTGGTTCACCTGCCGATGCACGGACGAATCGAATCGCTGAACGCCAGTGTCGCCGGAAGTGTATTGCTCTACGAAGTCCTCAGGCAACGGCAAAATCCGGGGCCGAGTTGACTATCGACCCCCCTGGTTTATACTTCTCTGGGCTCAAGAGCCCGGACTTTCTTTGACAACCGCCCTGTCCGTGCTATAATTCTCCGCTATGCAACGCTGGCATCGGGCCGACGTAGCTCAATAGGCAGAGCAGCTGTTTTGTAAACAGCCGGTTGTCGGTTCGAGTCCGACCGTCGGCTTCCAGGGGCAGGTGCCGGAGTGGACAAACGGGCCTGACTGTAAATCAGGTGGCTGACGCCTTCGGAGGTTCGAATCCTTCCCTGCCCACTGCCGTACCCACTTTGGAGAGACGCTCTGCGTCTCTCCTCTGTTGCGAGCCCACGTAGCTCAGTCGGTAGAGCACACCCTTGGTAAGGGTGAGGTCACGAGTTCAAGTCTCGTCGTGGGCTCTCATATTGTCCATTGGGCCCATTTGGATGGCCATCAGGAGGAATTAGAAGAATCATGGCGAAGGCGAAATTTGAGCGCACGAAGCCCCACGTGAACGTGGGGACGATCGGGCACGTGGACCATGGCAAGACCACGTTGACGGCGGCGATCACCAAGGTGCTGGCGATGCAGGGCATGGCGGACTTCCGGGCCTTCGAGCAGATCGACAATGCGCCCGAAGAGAAGGCGCGGGGGATCACGATCGCGATCTCGCACGTGGAGTACCAGACGGCCAACCGCCACTACGCCCACGTGGACTGCCCGGGCCACGCCGACTACATCAAGAACATGATCACGGGGGCGGCGCAGATGGACGGGGCGATTCTGGTGGTGAGTGCCCCGGACGGGCCGATGCCCCAGACCCGCGAGCACATTTTGTTGGCGCGCCAGGTGGAAGTGCCGGCGATGGTGGTCTTCTTGAACAAAGTCGACATGATGGATGACGAGGAGCTCTTGGAGCTGGTCGAGCTGGAGTTGCGCGAGTTGCTGAGCACCTACGGCTTTCCGGGGGACGAGATTCCGATCATCCGCGGCTCGGCGCTGCAGGCCCTGGAGGCGCCCAACGACCCCAGCGACCCGGCCTACGCCCCGATCTGGGAGTTGCTGCGGGCGGTGGACGAGTACATTCCGACCCCCCACGCGCGAGATCGACAAGCCCTTTCTGATGCCGGTCGAGGACGTCTTCTCGATCAAGGGGCGCGGCACGGTGGTCACCGGGCGGGTCGAGCGCGGCCAGTTGAAGGTCAACGAGGAGGTCGAGATCGTGGGCTTGCGGCCCAGCCGCAAGACGGTGGCGACCGGGATCGAGATGTTCCACAAGCTGCTGGACAGTGCCCAGGCGGGCGACAACGTGGGGGTGCTGCTGCGCGGGATTGGGCGCGAGGACGTCGAGCGCGGCCAGGTCTTGGCCAGGCCGGGCTCGATCACGCCCCACACCCGGTTCCAGGCCCAGGTCTACGTGCTCAAGAAGGAAGAGGGCGGGCGGCACACCCCCTTCTTCAGCGGCTACCGGCCGCAGTTCTACATGCGCACCATGGACGTGACCGGCTCGATTGAGTTGCCGGCCGGGGTCGAGATGGTCATGCCCGGCGATAACATTACCATGACCGTCGAGTTGATCGTGCCCGTGGGCCTCGAAGAGGGCTCCCGCTTCGCCATCCGCGAGGGCGGCCGCACCGTCGGCGCTGGCGCCGTCACCAACATCCTGGAATAATAACGACCCTGGGCCACTCAGCAGCGCAACTTACCGTGGGAGGGGGTTCCGGCTACGGCCCCCTCCCACTTTTGCACGGCAGCTTACGCCGCGCATGGAAGTGAGGTATACTTATGGCCAAGAAAGCGATTCGAACCGTCATTACGTTGGCCTGCACGGAGTGTAAGGAGCGTAACTATACGACGGAGAAAAACCGCCGCAACGATCAGCAGCGCCTCGAACTGAACAAGTACTGCCCGCGCTGCCGCCGGCATCGCTTGCACCGAGAGACGAAGTAAAACGTGGAACGGAAACCGTAAGGCGTCCAGTTGATGGGATTGCGGCCTGTGAAGGGTATGTCCGCATGGCAACCATTCCATATTTGGGCTTTACGTTTCGCTCTTATTCGAATACGGTGTGCTGGGGCCGGGGCGAAGGTGCGACACACTTCGGAAAGTGCGTCGTACTTGATCCGCGCACACGACTCCGATTTGAGCGGCGTTTAAAGTGAGGGGACTTATGGCTCAAGCAAAAACCGGGATGAAGGATAGCAACGCCATCGTGGTTTACCTGCGCCAGGTGCGCTCTGAATTGGGCAAAGTGGTCTGGCCAACCCGCGATCAGGCGTTGAATCTGACTGGCGTTGTGCTGGCGGTGACCGTGGTGATGAGCCTCTTTTTGGGCGGACTCGACTTCATCTTTGCAAGACTGGTTGAGGCCCTGCTCCGCGTCTTGTAACAAGCCAGTAGATAGCCGGAGGAAGGAACAACTCGCTGTGGACGAGCGAGATCGCGATCTGTACAACGAAGAACGGCCCGAGGCTGATTCCCAGCGCCGCTGGTATGTGATTCATAGTTACTCAGGGTACGAAAATAAGGTCAAGAAGAACCTGGAGAGCCGCATCGAATCGATGGGAATGCAGGATCGTATCTTCCAGGTCGTCGTCCCGACGGAAGAGCAGGTGGAGCTCAAGGGCGGTCAGCGCCGCACCACCGAGCGCCGAATCTTCCCCGGCTACATCCTGGTGGAGATGGTTATGGACGACGACTCCTGGTACGTCGTCCGCAACACCCCCGGCGTGACCGGCTTCGTCGGAATGGGGTCGAAACCGACTCCGTTGCGTCAAGAGGAAGTGGACCGCATCCTCAAGCGCATGGAAGCCGAGGCCCCGACCATCAAGATCAACTTCCGCGAGTCCGACTCCGTGAGGATCACCGATGGGCCGTTCAAGGACTTTCACGGGGTCGTCGACCACATCGACCGTGAGAAGGGCAAGGTACGCGTTCTGGTCAATTTCTTTGGCCGCGAGACGCCGATTGAGCTCGATTTCCTCCAGGTCGAGCGGGTCTGATCCCCCAGGGAGGATGTGTTCATATTTCTGGAAAAGTGGCGCGTACGCGCCACTTTTCCAGAAAGTGAGATACGCCATCTCCCCGAGGAGCAGGGAGCCAGTCGCAATTTGCTCTTGCCGTCTGCCACCTGTTGCTTGTTAGCTGTTGTTACTTGTTACGTGGGAGGGCCACGATGGCCCGTACAACCACAAGGAGAAAGATTTCATGGCGAAACGTATCAAAGCTGTTGTGACGCTGCAGCTCAACGCAGGGAAGGCCAACCCGGCCCCACCGGTCGGTCCGGCCCTCGGTCAGCACGGTGTCAACATCATGGGGTTCTGCAAAGAGTACAACGCGCGAACCCAGGATAAGCTCGGTCAGGTGATTCCGGCCGAGATCACCATCTACCAGGATGGGAGCTTCGCCTTTGTGCTGAAGACTTCCCCGGCCGCCGACCTGCTGAAGCAGGCCGCGAAAGTCCAGAAGGGGAGCGGCGAGCCGAATCGCAACAAGATCGGTACCGTCACTCGGGCTCAATTGCGGGACATCGCGCAGGTGAAGATGCAGGATCTCAACGCCAACGACATCGATGCGGCGGTTCGCATGATCGAGGGGACCGCCCGGAGCATGGGCATCGCCGTCACTGACTGAGTCGAGGTTACAGGCGAGAAGGTCAAGGTTAGACGCTATACCGTGGTCGTGCGATGAAGTGGGCGATCTCGTTGCAGAACTTTCAACCTTTGACATCAACGTGGGAGGGCCGAGAGACGGCCCGCCTGACCACAGGAGACAACTTATGGCAAATCACGGGAAGAAGTACTTGCAGGCGCTTCAACAAGTTGACACCACCGGAGTGTACAACCCGGAAGAAGCGCTCAAATTGATCAAAGAGACCGCGTTTGCGAAGTTCGACGAGACGGTCGAGGTTCACATCCGCACGGGCCTCGATCCCCGCAAGGCCGATCAGCAATTGCGTGGAACCGTGCTGCTTCCTCACGGCACCGGCAAGACTGTCCGCATCGTCGTCTTTGCCGACGGTGAGGGCGCTCGCCTGGCCGAGGAGGCCGGCGCCGACTACGTTGGCGCCGAAGAGCTGGCGAAGAAGATCGAAGGTGGCTGGACCGATTTCGATATCGCCATCGCCACTCCGAACATGATGCGCGTCGTCGGCCGGCTGGGTCGCATCCTCGGTCCACGCGGGTTGATGCCCAGCCCCAAGAGCGGCACCGTCGTCAACCCTGAGGACCTGCCTCGCGTGATCCGTGAGGCGCGTCAGGGCCGGGTCGAGTTCCGTCTCGATAAGACCGCTAATCTGCACGTGCCGATCGGGAAGGTGAGCTTCTCGGAGAACCAACTCCGCGAGAACCTGGCCGCCCTGATCGAAGCCGTGATGGCGAACCGGCCGCAAGGGACCAAAGGTCAGCTCATTCGGAAACTGACGGTGACCAGCACCATGGGCCCCGGCGTGAAAGTTGACATTCCGGCCGCCACCAATTTGCATGCGGGCTAAAAACGCGTATACTGTACCTCTGTTCGTGTGGGGGTGACCGGTCACTCGGCACCCCCATCGTTTGACCGCTGATGACAGCAGGTGTCCCACGGGGCTTAATTGATTGCCTGCCGAGGCGAAGGTCCGAGACATTCGCGCAAGTAAAGTTTTTGCTTGCCCGTTCGAAGGAGCCTTTGCGTCGGCCCTGTGCCAGCAAAGGCCCTTTTTTGTTCCGTGGAACCCTTGCGGCCGAAGGAGGTGAACCTTGCCGATCACACGTGGCAAGAAGGAAGAGCTGGTCGCCGAGTACACCGACAAGTTCAGCCGGAGCCGGGCCATCTACCTGACCGACTACCGCGGCTTGACGGTTTCCGAGATTACCGATCTGCGGAAGCAGCTGCGCGAGAACGGGAACGAGGTCGAGTACACGGTAGCGAAGAATACGCTGTTGGCGCTCGCCCTCGAGCGGGCGGGATTCCCGGTGCCGGAGGAATTGTTGGTGGGCCCGACGGCGGTGGCGTTCGTCTATGACGAACCGGTCGCACCGGCCAAAGCGCTGTCCAGGTACGCCGACACCAACGAGAAGCTCCAGATTCGTGGTGGGATCCTCGGCGCCACCATTCTGAATACGGCTGCTGTGAAGGACCTGGCAGCCCTGCCCGGTCGCGACGTGCTTCTGGCGATCCTGTTGGGCAACATCCAGGGGCCGGCCTTGAGCCTCGTCAACACGATCATGGCGCCCCTGCGCGAGATCGCCTATATCCTCGCCCAGCGTGGCCAGGAAGCGGGCGGTGCGGACGAGGTGGCAGCTGAGGCGTGAACCGTGCTTGTTCTCTCGTACGGTTGTTTTCACGCATCACGTTCCATGGACGTAACTCCTCAGCCGCTCGGCCTGGATTGCTAAATCCACGCCAATGAGGTGACGCGGAGGGCGTGGTCCGGCCAACTCAGCCAGCGGATCTGGCGATCCGCCGGGAGCGGCGGAAGAGGTACCCGAGCCCTTCACTGCTCGGCCTGGATTGTCAAATCCAGGCCACTGCGGGCCCACCTCAGCCAGCGGATCTGGCGATCCGCCGGGAGCGGCGGAAGAGGTACCCATGGACAATATCTGGATATCCGCAACCATACACTGAGTAGTTGCCAACATGATCATTCGCATCCCGTCACTGGATGCCATCCTGAGGAGGATTTTCTACCATGGCTGATTTGAATGCACTCGTCGAGCAACTGGACAAGCTGAGCCTACTCGAGGCGGCCGAGCTCAGCAAGATGCTCCAGGATAAGTGGGGTGTCAGCGCCGCCGCGCCTATGGCGGTTGCCGGCGTGCCGGGTGCCGGGGCTGCGGCCGCTGCTCCCGTCGAGGAAGAGAAGACCGAGTTTGACGTCATCCTGACCGATGCCGGCGCGAACCGCATCCAGGTCATCAAGGCCGTCCGCGAGCTCACCGGGTTGGGTCTGCGCGAGGCCAAAGCAACCGTCGAGGAGGCCCCGAGCAAGATCCGCGAAGCGGTCTCCAAGGAAGAAGCCCAGGCTGCCCGTGCCAGGCTCGAAGAGGCTGGCGCTAAGGTCGAAGTCAAATAAGCTCGTTTGAGCGTCGGTCGTTGCCTCACAAGCGCTCTGTGGTTGCAACCATAGAGCGCTTCTTGTTTGGACAGACCGTGTACCGGACAGCGCCACGAACACAGTTGAGCGCGATTGCGGTCAGGCAGGGGGGATGCTACAATCATTGGCAACTATAGGAGCGTTCCATGGATTCGCTTGATTTCGAGGCGCTGGTGGCCGAGGCGCTCGAGAGCCTGCCTGAGGAGATTGCTCGCTATCTCAACAATGTGGACGTGGTCATCGAGTGGGCGCCGTCGCCTCAGCAGTTGCACCGGCTGGGCCTGCAGCCGCCTCAGACCCTCCTCGGCCTGTACGAGGGAATCCCGCTCACGGAGCGCACCAGCAGCTACGGCCTGGTGCTTCCCGATCGCATTGCGATCTTTCAGCGGCCGATCGAACAGCTCTGCCGAACACCGGAGCAGATCCGCGCTCAAGTCCGGCGGACCGTGATCCACGAGCTTGCCCACCACTTCGGCATCAGCGACGACCGGCTGCACGAGCTAGATGCTTACTAGAGCGCCGGTCAAGTAGTCACCGAGACGATTGCAAAGCGCCTTGTGAAGGTGCTTTCAGGTTCGTAGGGGCGCACGGCCGTGCGCCCCGACAGCGCGCCCAAGACCGCTACAGGAGGGGCGCACGGCCGTGCGCCTACGAACCACGTTCTCACCCGCGCAACGACTCCTTGACCGATGTTCTAGGAGCACTGAAGACTGCGCGCCCAGTGATGATCGGTGAAGAAGGATGTCGCCGGTGAGAGCGTAACTCTCATCGCTCAGCATCCGGCATTGGAAAGAGCCGCCACATGAAAGTTCGCGATATCATGACCAAAGCCGTCATCACCGTTCCTCCGACGATGACCGTTGGAGAGGTAGCGGCGCTGCTGCGCGGGCATGACCTGAGTGGGGTCCCCGTCGTCGATGAGTCGGGGAAATTGATCGGGATCGTGACTGAGGTAGACCTCATCGCGCGTCATGCCCAAATCCACATGCCACGCTATCTCCAAATCATGGAGTACCAGATCTATCTGGACGACCCTCAGCGCGTCAAGGACGAGCTGGAGCGCATTTTGGGCACCACGGTGGCCGACATTATGTCCGAGAAGGTCTACACGATCGATCCGGATGCCGGACTCCAAGAGCTCGCCACCGTCATGGTGGATCACCATGCCAATCCAGTGCCGGTCGTGGAAGACGGACGGCTGGTCGGCATCGTGAGCTACCACGACGTCCTCCAGATCTTAGAACGCCCAGACCTCGATGAGGTCACCGCCTGAGCCGATGGCTCACAGTACCACTGAACAGGCGTCACTGATTGTGCGACACCGATCTTGAAGAACAAAGACGGTGGTGCTTGCCACCGGCCCCCTTGCCACCAACGAGCGAAGGCTCTGAACCGTTGCTCCCAGAGACAGGCAGAAGATTAAACGGCTCTTAACGATAGTCGCTTGTCATGTACGAGCGCCCCCAGTATAATTGGTACCACTCCGCGCATGGCGGCGTCGAAGTGAACAAGGGAGCCCCTGAATGGCTGAGAACGGGCGCCAACGAGCCCTCGATGCAACCCTGAATCAGCTCAAGAAACGATTCGGTGATGGCGCCATCATGAAGCTGGGAGAGGCCACCAACCTGGCGGTGGAGGCCATTCCTACGGGCTCGATCGCCCTGGACCTGGCGCTGGGAATCGGGGGCGTGCCGCGCGGGCGGATCACCGAGATCTACGGCCCGGAGTCCAGCGGCAAGACGACCGTCTGCCAGCACATCATCGCCGAGGCCCAGCGCCTGGGGGGGGTCTGTGCCTTCGTGGACGTCGAGCACGCCCTCGATCCGGCCTACGCCCTGAAGTGTGGGGTGGAGGTGGACAACCTCTACATCTCGCAGCCCGACACCGGCGAGCAGGCCCTGGAGATCACCGAGGCGCTGGTGCGCTCGGGGGCGATCGACGTGGTGGTGATCGACTCGGTGGCGGCGCTGGTGCCGCGGGCGGAGATCGAGGGCGAGATGGGCGACAGCCACGTGGGGTTGCAGGCGCGGCTGATGAGCCAGGCACTGCGCAAGCTGGCGGGGGCGATCAAGAAGTCCAACACCGCGGTGATCTTCACCAACCAGATTCGGATGAAGATTGGGGTGCTGTTCGGCAACCCCGAGACCACCAGCGGCGGCAACGCCCTCAAGTTCTACGCCTCCGTCCGCCTGGACATCCGCCGCGCCGAACCGATCAAGAACGGAAGCGATATCGTCGGGAACCGGGTCAAGGTCAAGGTGAAGAAGAACAAGGTAGCCCCGCCGTTCAAGGATGCCGAGTTCGACATCATGTACAACGAGGGCATCTCGGTCGCCGGCGACGTGCTCGACATGGCGACGGCGCTGGAGATCGTCGACAAGCGCGGTGCATTCTATAGCTACCATGAGGTCCGTCTGGGTCAGGGGCGCGAAAACGCCAGGCAGTATTTGATGAGCAATCCGCCGCTGGCCCTCGAGATTGAAAATACGATTCGTCAGAGGTCTAGCCTCCCCCTCAAACCGGTACTCGACGGGGGGAGTGCATCCGACAGCCCGCGCCGGACTTGAACGCGCCTCGGGTGCGTTCCCGGCCACGATCGCCCGGCGACAGTGGGTCAGTCTTGGGAATGCCACACTAATTTGACTCGATTCAGCGAGTGAGTCAACGATGGTGCGCCGCGTGGCGCACACTCCGTCCTGGTCAGAGTGTGGCCGTGCGTCGTCAGCGTCGGCCGCTTTTACGCCGAACGCGCCTGACAATGCAGCCGCGTTAGCAACCGAATCACGCGGACCACAACCCAAGAACCTCTACCCAGCGTCAGCCGTGGCTTACGTGGCCACGGCTCGCGTTGTATCAGGGGCTGGCGTGGATGAGCGCCCAACAGATCATCAATCCTGGACCACAGACAAAACGCAGGAGTAGAGAAACAATCGCTTCATAAAGGAGTCCGGTGAGAGTTACCAGGCTTGAAACCCAGCAGCGCGACAGGGAGCGCGTCAACGTTTATCTCGAGGGGAACTTCGCCTTTGGTTTGGCCCTGATCGAGGCGGCTCGCCTGCGTGTGGGCCAGGAACTGACAGCGGAAGAGGTGGAGCGGCTCAAGCAGGCCGATCAGTATCATCGCACCCATGACCTTGCGCTGAACTATCTCAGCTATCGCCCCCGGAGTGTGGCCGAGTTGCGCCGCTATCTGCGTGAGAAGACCGTGGCTGACGAGCATATCGAACAGATTGTCGAGCGGCTAACGGCTGTGGGCCTGCTCGATGACGATGCGTTCGCACGCTTCTGGATGGAGAATCGCGAGGCCCATCGCCCCCGCGGTTCACGTGCCCTCCGGTACGAACTCCAACAAAAGGGCGTGGACGAACAAACCATCCAGGATGCGCTCGAGGATCTCGAACTCGACGAGACCGAGAGTGCTTACCGGGCCGCCGCTCAAAAGCGGTCGCGCTACGAGACCACCACCGACCGGGCAGCCTTCTTCCGCAAGGTCGGCGGGTTCCTGGTGCGACGCGGCTTTGGGTGGGAGGCAGTCCGGGCAGCGACCGAGCGCCTCTGGTGCGAGTGTCAGACGGCTCGTGCCGGGGAGGGGCGCGAAGAGAACTGCGGCTAGCATCGTTCCCTCACAGCCAGCCAAATCCGCCTGTGTGCCCGGCAGGCGAGCGTCTCAGGAGGAAACCAATGCCATGGGCTCTTATGGCCCTGGCTCTCGTCATAGGAGTGGTGATCGGTGCGACGGCCCTGTATCTCTACCGTCAACCGAAGATCGACGAGGTTGAGCGTCAGGCCCAGACCCAAGCCGACCGCCTGCTGGCGGAAGCGCAGGCTGAGGCCAAACAGATCGTGCTCAATGCCAAGGAAGAGGCTGTCACGCTCCGAGACGAAGTCGAGGCCGAAAATCAACAACGCCGTCGAGATCTCAACGAACAAGAGCGCCACCTGCAACGGCGTCGCGAACAGGTCGATAAACGTCAAGAACAACTCGATAACCAGCGTCGCAAACTCGAGCAGCGTGAGAAGCAGATCCGCAACCGCGAGAAACGACTGGAAGAGATCCAGGCGGAGGAGGAAACCGAGTTACAGCGCATCTCGGGTCTAACTCCCGAGGAAGCGCGCGCCATCATCCTCGAGCGTGTCGGACAAGAGACGCGCCAGGATATGGCCCGCGTCATTCGCGAGATCGAGATGGAGGCGCGCGAGACCGCCGACCGGCGCGCGCGCGAGATTGTCGTCACCGCGATGCAGCGGCTCGCCACCGAGGCTGTGGCCGAAGTTGTCGTCAGTACCGTGCCGTTGCCTTCGGACGACATGAAGGGTCGCATCATCGGGCGGGCCGGCCGCAATATCCGCGCGATCGAAAACGCGACCGGGGTGGACCTGGTGGTGGATGATACGCCTGAAGCGGTCATCATTAGCAGCTTCGACCCCGTCCGCCGCGAGATTGCCCGGGTGACGCTGACCAAACTCGTCGCCGACGGCCGAATCCACCCGGCCCGGATCGAGAAGGTGGTACAGGAAGCCAGAGAAGAGGTGGAGCAACTGATCCGGGAGGCGGGCGAGCAGGCGGTCTATGAGACCGGTGTTCGGGGCTTGCACCCCGACCTCATCAAGCTCCTCGGGCAGCTCAAGTTCCGAACCAGTTATGGACAAAACCAGTGGGCTCACGCCATAGAGGCCAGCCACATCGCCGGCATGCTGGCGGCCGAACTCGGCGCCGATGTTGAGCTCGCCAGGAAGGGCGCCCTGCTTCACGACATTGGCAAAGCTGTGACCCACGAGGTCGAAGGCCCGCATGCCCTGATTGGCGCGGATATCTGCCGCCGCTGCGGGGTCAACCCCATCGTCGCCAACGCCATCGCCAGCCATCACCATGAGGAAGAGCAGCAGACCATCGAGGCGGTGATCGTCGAGATCGCCGATGCGTTAAGCGGGGCTCGCCCGGGTGCCCGCCGTGAGACGCTGGAAGCCTATATCAAGCGCATCAAGGCGCTCGAGGATGTGGCCCACAGCTTCGAGGGAGTTGAAGAGGCCTACGCCATCCAGGCTGGCCGCGAGATTCGCATCATCGTGAAGCCGGACGAGGTGGATGACCTGGCGGCCATGCAACTCAGCAAGAACATCGCCCGCAAGGTCGAGGAGGGGCTGGAGTACCCAGGCCAGATCAAGGTCACGGTGGTCCGTGAGACCCGGGCCGTCGATTACGCCAAGTAACAGCATCGCCAGGGTCGATCGAATCTCCGATCGACCCTGACGATCTTCGCACTCGAAGCGTTTCAGACGCCCGGGCCGTCTAAACTCGGCCGATCGGGAAGCGCCGTAAGCCTTCCCGGCGCGGGCAGGGAAGCGGCCCAGACCGCCACAGCCGGCGGCCCATCGCATGGAGGACACTCGCGTCCCCCACGCCAGCCTGGTCCGATTTCGTTGGCCCAAATGAACTCCTACCCCGAATCCGTCGATAGCTATCCGCTTTCAGGCAACGCCGCGGCATTGACACCGGCCCGCCTCGCTTACCCGGGCCGCTCAAAAGTCGAGCGGAAGTGGTGTAACGTGCCTGCCACCCGAGGCCGAGTGGCCTCGGGAAGCCGGCCGGCTTCCCAAACGAGTGCTCCCGAGAGAGTGAGGTGCGTCGCACCTTGACAATTGCACCGCCTGGCCTGGGTGACCAGGGTACTAGACAAGCCTAACTCGCGTGTGTTACAATCGCGCTGCCAAACGTCGCTGATCTGCCGGCCGGTTTAAGTACGATAAACCGGGCAATCGCGTGCGTGAGTTTCATTACTTCCACCCGCCGCAGGGCGCTCGCGATCAAGGAGGCTAGTCATGGAAGTCCTGAAGGTGTCGGCTCGCTCTCGCTCGACGGCCGTGGCTGGCGCGATCGCGGGCGTGATCCGTGAGGGCACCACGGCCGAGGTTCAGGCCATCGGCGCTGGTGCTGTGAACCAGGCTGTCAAGGCGGTAGCAATTGCTCGGGGGTACCTGGCCGAAGACAACATCGACATCGTCTGCGTTCCAGCCTTCGTCGAGATCGATATCGAGGGCCAAGAACGAACAGCAGTCAAGCTCACAGTCGAGAGGCGTGCCAGTAGCACGTAGTCGCTCTCCTCTAACACTTGTGCAGACTCGGTGTCGAACCTCAGTGCGCGACACCGAGTTTTGTTTACGTGGTCGTCTGGGATTTAGAAGCGGGGCAGCGCGAGAAGGAGCACCTCCCAGGCAAGTTGCACGTTGACGTTGGTCTCCTGGAGGAGGTGCTGCATCCGTTGGAGGACATGCAACGCCCGGCGGATCTCAGGCTCGGCCAGACGGCTGGCTATTTCCTCGAGGGCCGGCTGGAGATCAATATTCATGAGGGCGTCCCCCGCGCCGTACTTAAGCAGCAATACGTCGCGCCACCAACTCGCCCAAATCGACAGGACAGTGGGGTCGTTGGTTTTCGCGAGCGTTTGGGCGAGAGCCAGGCGGCCGGTTCGGGTGGCGGGGAGCGCTGTCTTCAATGCCTCGACCGCGGTGCGCCGGGCCTCGAGCACAGCCGGAACCGTTGCCGCTTGCACGGCCCAGCCAATTCGGCCACCGCTCAGTCGCGCCACAATGGCTGCCTCCTCCGCACTGAGCCCCCAACGATCCTGGAGGAAAGCCGCAATCTGGCCGGTTGGCACCGGCCGGAGGGGGAGAAGCTGACAGCGCGAGAGGATCGTCGGCAGCAGCAGGTCCTTGTCACGGGCCGTGAGCAGCAATACCACGTGCGCCGGCGGCTCCTCCAGCGTCTTGAGAAAGGCATTGGCGGCAGCTGTGGTCAGGCGCTCAGCCTCCGGAAGCAGGACCACCCTCCAACGCGACTCGACCGGCCGCCGGATCAGGTCGTTCTGGAGTTGGCGCATCGTCTCCACTTTGAGTACCGAGGCAAGATCGCGCTCGTTGAGCAAGCGACGCTGGGCTTCCAGGTCGAGGAGGAGAAAATCGGGATGATTCTCGTGGGCCACGAGTTGGCAGGCCCGGCACTGATCACAGGGACGCGCTTCCGGCCTCAGACAAAAGAGCGCCCGGGTAAAGATTCGAGCCAGAGCACCTTTCCCAACACCCTCGGGACCGGTGAAGAGATAGGCGTGGCTCGGCTGAGCGCCGGCCACGGCACGGGTGAGCAGAGCCACGGCCCAGTCATGTCCGACAATGGGCCAACCGGCGGGAGTGGGTGAGGTTGCGTTCATAGCGAAGATTGTACGACCTGAAACGCCAAACGTAAAACATGTGCGAAAAGACCGGAGCCTGACCGCGCATGAAACTGATCGGAATGGGATTCGTCATGGGAATTGCCTTTGCCGCGCCGCCGGGGGCGTTGACCGTGGAGGCTATCCGGCGTGGTTTGGCCGGTTCTGGCTTTCGCCCCGCCTTGATCGTGGGGCTTGGTTCACTGATCGGCGATGGCCTCTACGCACTCCTGGCCCTGGCCGGTCTCGCCGCCCTCGTGGATCGGCCGCTACCGCGCCTGGCGGTAGGCGCGGCAGGAACAGTGGTCCTGCTTTGGTTGGCCTGGGCAACCCTCCGCCAGGGCCGAGACGGACCGCCGGATCTGGATCGTGGCGCGGCCCGGGGCGGCAGCGAGTTCTTGAGCGGCATGGCCATCTCGCTCACCAACCCCTTCGCACTGGTCTTTTGGGTCTCACTTGGGGGCACCGTCGCGGCCATGGTCGGGCCAGACGCCACGACGGATACGTTGGTACTCTTCTTCACCAGTTTCCTGCTGGGCTCGCTGCTGTGGGTCTTTATCCTGGCGGGGCTGGTCCATTGGGGACAGCGTTTTCTCGGCCATCTCCTCGGTCGCCGCCTGACGTTCGCCTGTGGCCTGGCGCTCGGCGCCTTCGGGCTCTCCCTCGGTAGCCAGATTCTGCGAGAGGCGCTGCGGTTGTGGGCTGGCCGTTAAGCGAGGGCACCTGCCGCAAGTCGGGGTAGACCGCCCATAGCGGACGTTCCGGTCGAATCAAGCGGTTTGCCAGTCTGGCCGCGTCACCCCTGTTCCTGAAGCCTCGCAGCCAGGAACCCTTGGTGAGAATGGGTCCAAGGCGCTCGATACCGGCGCGAGGCATCCGTGGGAGGTCGGGGATTGCTCCCAATCTCCGATCTCTTTATCATGATCCGCTCATCATTCTCACCGCGGTGCCTCGTTCCTCGCATCTGATCACAGCCGAGGATACGAATCAGGTGCTGCCGCACAACTCGCCAATCGCTCACGGAGTCGCCTATGCTCACACTCAAGACCGTTGCTGAAGCGCAGGGACGATTGCGTGGCCGAATCCGGCGCACGCCGCTGCTGCAGGCCGTCGGGACGCGCCCCCAACTCCTGGTGACACCCTGGCTCAAGCTCGAGCATCTCCAGGTGACCGGCTCGTTCAAGGTGCGCGGCGCGCTGAACACCCTGCTCAGCCTCTCGCCGGACGAGCGTGCAGGTGGCGTCGTGACTGCCAGTGGTGGCAATCACGGCCTTGGGGTCGCGTACGCGGCCGCCCAGGTGGGGGTACCCGCCACCGTGTTCCTCCCCGAGTCGTCGCCGCCGGTGGCCGAACAGAAGCTGCGAGCCCTCGGCGCGAGCGTCCGCCGCCACGGCCGGGTCTGGGATGACGCCTGGATCGCTGCGACGGCCTTCGCCGATGAACGCGACCTGCCGACGATTCATCCCTTCGACGGTCCGACCATCTGGGCCGGACAGGCAACGGTGGCCGCCGAGATCCTCGAGGACCTGCCCCAAGTCGAACTGCTGCTCGTCGCGATCGGCGGAGGTGGGCTCATCGGTGGGATCGCACGCTACGCCCGCCTGCGGAACCCCGCCATTCGCATCATCGGTGTCGAGCCGCGCGGTGCCCCCTCGATGCGGGCCAGCCTGGAGGCCGGCTCGGTCGTCACGTTGCCAGCCGTGCAAACCATCGCCCACAACCTGGCGCCGCGGGCAGTCAGCCCCAACACCCTGGCTCTGGCCCAGGCCAATGTCGACGAGGTCGTGTTGGTGGACGACAATGCCATCTATGCGGCAATGCGCTGGCTCTGGGAGGAGTTCACCCTGGTGGTGGAGCCCAGCGGCGCCGCGGCGCTGGCCGCGCTGCTAACGAGGGCTGTGGATCTGGCCGGAGTGGAGACAGCGGTGGTGGTCCTCTGCGGTAGCAATGTGGATGGATCGACATTCTTTCAGTCTATAAGCAATGTGCCTGGCTGGCCGACCGGGGGCGGCTGAACGGAAGGGAAGAGCCGACGGAGCGTCTCCGTCATCTCGAAGAGCAAGCAGAGGCTCTCATCCTTCTCTCGTCAGTCTTCTTTGCCTTTGGAGGTTCTCCCTCGTATCATGAATCCTGAAATCTACGAGTGCCGCCGCGACCACAGAAACCGGGAGTGATCCCAAGAAGTGGAGTGGCGTTGAAGCTCCACGTCGTGCCGGTACAGACCAGAGCACTGTCGCAGCTTACCACAATCAGCGACCACGGAGTCAAGATGATGTCCAATCGAAGCGTACGCCCTGCGTTGCGGCGCTATGGCCTGGCTGTCCTGGCGAGTGCTCTTGCACTTGTTTTCGCCTGGCTGATCCGTCCGTGGATCGAGCCCAACGTGTACTTCCTGTTGTTGGCCGCCGTTGTGGTCAGTGCCTGGTACGCCGGCTTTGGTCCTCGGCGCCTGGCCACTCTTATCGGCGCGATCCTCAGTTACTCCTTCTTCCTGCCCCCCACCTCTTCACTCGATGCGATCCGGGTGAGCACACTGGTCCAATGGAGTGTGTTCGTCCTCGTCGCGTTGCTGATTCGCTCGCTCCCGGCTGTTCGCAAACGAGCAGTCGTCTTCATGAACCCGGTTGCCGAACCGTTGACCGGCTCGAAACAGAAAGCAGCCATCGGCAAAGTGTTAGAAGATGTCTTTCGGGTTGTCGACGAGCAAACGCGGGTTCCGGTCGAAAACCTTGTGACACGAGTGCTCCGAGCAACACGTTCGCCAACCCGGAAGACCGTACCGTGCTCATCGCCAAAAACGGTCTTGAGAAACCGATTGAAGATAGCGCTGCTCCAATCAAAGCCGGTCAGGGGAAGACGAGCGGTGTGATCCTGGCCTTCCGCGATGCGAGGAAGCGGTGCCACAGGAATCTTGTCCGGAGGAGGGGCCGGGTAGAGTCGCTCCCATAGTCTGAACCGAGTTGGTGCTCGTCGGATCCGGCCGGATCAAAGAATAACGTGGACGATGGCAGGGATTCATACCACGAGGGACGGATGGAACACGAGGTACTGACTGCCGAAGAAGTGTCAGCCGTTCTCCGGGTGAGCCGGGATGCGGTGCGCCGGCTGCTCAGGCAAGGGCGTCTGCGCGGTGTGAAGATTGGCACGTCGTGGCGCATCCGCCGCGTCGATCTTGCGGCCTTTTTGAAGAGCGAGCGCGAGGCGCCAGGACAGGAGCGGGCGACCCGAGAAGCCCTCCGTCCCAGCGAAGGACCGCTTCCGGCTGCGAGCGTGGAGGAAACGTTTCGGGGACTGCTGGAATCGGCCCCGGATGCCATCGTCATCGTCAACAGGGACGGTTGCATCGTCCTCATCAACACGCAGGCTGAGCGGATGTTCGGCTACGAGCGGGAGGAGTTGCTGGGCCAACCCGTTGAGATTCTGCTGCCCGAGCGCTTCCAGAACGGGCATGTTGGTCACCGGACGCACTACGCCGCCGCCCCTCGCACGCGTCCGATGGGCGTCGGCCTCAACCTCTACGCCCGGCGCAAGGATGGCAGCGAGTTCCCTACCGAGATCAGCCTGAGTCCCCTGGAAACGGAGGAGGGGCTCCTCATCACGAGTGTCATCCGTGATATCACTGAACGCCAGCGGGCGGAGGAAGAACGCGCGCAACTGGTCCGCGAGCAAGCGGCCCGCGCGGTAGCCGAGGCGGCCCAGCAGCGCCTGTTGTTCCTCGCTCACGCCGGGAAACAACTGGCACGTTCTCTCGATTATGAGACCACCCTCAAAAACGTCGCGCAACTCGCGGTCCCAATCCTTGCCGATTGGTGTACCGTCGATGTCATCGATGAGGAAGGCCAGATTCGGCACGTGGCGGTGGCCCACGTGAATCCGGAGAAGGTGGCGTGGGCTCAGGCGCTCCAGCGCCGCTATCCGCCCGACCCCGACGCACCGTACGGGGTTCCGAAGGTCCTGCGCACCGGCCAATCTCAGCTGTACCCCCAGATTGCCGACGCGGCGCTCGTCGCGGCCGCGCAGAATGCTGAGCGTCTCCGGCTCATTCGTGAGATCGGCATGACATCCGTCATGATTGTGCCGCTCCTGGCCCCCGGCCGGACGCTCGGCGCGATCACCCTGGTGTCGGCCGAATCGGGGCGGCACTATGGTCCAGACGATCTGGCGCTGGCCGAAGAGCTGGCCGGGCGCGCCGCGCTGGCAGTGGAGAACGCCCGGCTCTACCGTGAGGCCCAAGAGGCCATCAACATCCGGGATCAGTTCCTCTCCATCGCCTCCCACGAGCTCCGCACCCCGCTGATGGCGCTTCAGGGGTACGCCGAACTGCTCCTGCGGCGCGAGGCGCGTGAGAGTACCATTCCCACTCGCGATCGCCGCGCGCTCCAGACGATCCATGCCCAGTCTGTCCGCCTGCACAAACTGATAGACCTGCTCCTGGATTTCTCGCGCCTCCAAACCGGCCGGCTGCGCCTCGATCGCTCGCCGGTAGATCTCACTGCCCTGGTGCACCGGCTGATGGAGGAGACCCAACCGACGCTGCGGCAGCATACCGTGCAACTCCTCTGTCCCGAGGTGCCGCTCATCGTCGAGGGTGATGAACTGCGCCTCGAACAGGTACTCCAGAACCTTCTCGATAATGCCATCAAATACAGTCCCCAAGGTGGGCCGATCACCCTGCGCCTTGCCCGTCG
Organism: Ardenticatenaceae bacterium; assembly: GCA_027493995.1. Lineage (GTDB taxonomy): Bacteria > Chloroflexota > Anaerolineae > Ardenticatenales > Ardenticatenaceae > DOUV01. Next base: position 2,242,783 of record JAOSJS010000001.1, read on the forward strand.
GCGTGACCAGGTCGTGATCAGTGTCTCCGACCAGGGCATCGGCATCCCGGCCGCAGCGCTGCCACAGCTCTTCAACCGCTTCTACCGCGTCACCACCGCCGGCACTCAACAGATTAGTGGGATGGGCCTGGGGCTCTACGTGGTCAAAGAGGTGGTCACTCTTCACGGCGGCACGATCGAGGTGAGCAGCCAGGAGGGCGAAGGAAGTACCTTTACCGTGTTCCTCCCTGCGGCTGATGGGGAGATGGTGGAGCCGGGAGTCGGCGTGAACACCAGCAGAAGCGGGGTAGGAGCCTGATCTCTATCGCGGTGGTTGTGCTCATGGCGCCCCTCTGCCGCTCACAAGGCGCCAGCCAGCCCGAGCGAGGAGATTTGAGTCACTCGGCACCTACAGCGATACAGGTGGCCGTCGTCTCACCAGTCGGGCACCACCTCGTAGTCGGGGGGGCTCAAGGGATCGTCGCCACCGCGATCGCGGAAGAGGCGCGGCTGGTGGGCGCTGTCCTCGTCGGCAATATCGAAGGCCCGTAGATCGAGCTGGGTCTGGATGAGCCCGTAGAGCGGATCGTCGGCGATGGGTCGTTGGCTACGCAAATCGCTGAGGTCCGCGGCCCGACGGAGTCGCCCCCAGGTCGTGGGCACAAACAGCAAACGCCGGCCGCTGCGCCCGACCACCGGCGGATCGAGGGCCTCCACCCGCCCGAGCCCGACCCGGTAGTAGGGTTCATCAGCCCGCGAATGGTCACTCTCAGCCGGCAGGAGCGCGCGCCGCGCGACAACCGCGATGACTCCGATCGGTGCCCACCACTCGATCCGCCACTTGCGCTCTCCAAAGCTTGCCGACTGGTAGAAGGCCAGCGCCTGGGCGCGGCTGAGGGCGGTAGGAGCCTGGGCGACCGGCACACGGTAGAAGCCCTGCTCACACGCCAGGCGGAGGTCGCGCGGCTGGGGCAGGAGGGCGATGAGGACAGGTGTTGTGTCGTCTACAGCGTTTCATGTCCTTGTTCTGTCTGATGAGAGGGGAGCAGGTGAAAAGGTTGAAGGGCCGCAGGCGCGACGCTCCCGAATGGGCTCGAATCTGCGCCCCTCACCGTTCACCCCTCGAACTGGCAACTTTTTCAACCGGATCGGGCCAGAGCGTCCTCGATCTGCGTCGCCAGCGCGCCGGGATCAGTCGTCGGCGCCTTGCATGTGAAGTGCTGGCAGAGATAGGCGGTAGGCTGACCGTCTCGTTGAGTACGATCGGCCAGGAGCGGGATGAAGTCGCCCAGCTCCTCGCCGGGAGCCTGGCCGGCGATCAACTTATTGGGCAGGTAGCGCTCCTCGATCACGCGCAGGAAGGGTTCCAGGCCCTCAGACGAACCGACCAGCGCGAACTCCAGCGGTGTCGAGAGGTAAAAGTCCATCGCTACGAGCCATTGCCCGAAGCCCAGTGGCTGCTCGCCGGCGGCCTGGCCGACCAGTCTGAGGGTTTGGTCCGCCGCCCGCCGCATCTGCTCGTCACCGAGGTAGGCCGCGAGCTGCAACAACGCCGTCGCTGCCAAACTATTGCCGCTCGGCGTGGCGTTGTCAATCACCTCCTTGGGCCGTACGATCAACCCGCCGCGAGCCGCCGCCGTGTCGAAGAATCCGCCCTGATCCTCGTCCCAGTAGCGCGCCGCCATCACCTCCGTCAAGGCCGACGCCTCACGCAACCAGCGCGGCTCGAACGTGGCCTCGTAGAGCTTCACCAGGCCGAAGACGAGAGCAGCGTAGTCTTCGAGGAAGGCGGTGATTTTGGCCTCCCCCTCCCTCCAGGATCGGAGGAGGCTGCCACCCGCGGTGCGCAGATGCGTCAGGACGAACTCGGCATTGCGCTCGGCCACCTGGCGATAGTCGTCGCGGTGGAGCACGCGGGCGGCCTCGGCAAAGGCGGCCAGCATCAGGCCGTTCCAGGCGGTTAGCACTTTGGTGTCTTTGCCAGGGGGCACCCGCCGGGAGCGGACCTCGAACAATTTGGCCTTCGCCGCTTCCAGCAGGACGGTCATCTCCGCCTCGGTCATGGCGAGTTGCTCGGCCACAACATCTGGATCGCGCGGGACCCATAGGATGGTCTTCCCTTCCCAGTTCCCGCCAGGCGTGACGTTGTAGTAGGCCTGCACCACGCGCCACTCGGCCGGCGACAACACCGCCTGCATCTCCGCCGGCTCCCAAACGAAGAACTTGCCCTCCTCGCCCTCGCTGTCAGCGTCTTGGGACGAGTAGAAGCCGCCGGCCGGGTGCGTCATCTGGCGCCGGACGTACTCGAGCGTTTCCACCGCCACCTGGCGGTAGAGCTCGTCGCCGTAGCGCTGCCAGGCGTGCAGGTAGAGCCGCACGAGTTGGCCGTTGTCATAGAGCATCTTCTCGAAGTGGGGCACCAGCCAGCGCTGATCAGTTGCGTAGCGGTGGAACCCGCCGCCGATCTGGTCGTAGATGCCGCCGCGAGCCATGCGGTTGAGCGTACGGCGCAGCGCCGCCCGGGCGTTCTGGTTGTCCGAGCGGGCCTCGGCACGGAGCAAGAACGCCAGAGCCATCGGCTGGGGGAATTTGGGCGCCTGACCGAAGCCACCCCACTGCATGTCCGCGTGGCGCAGGAGCATCGACGTAGCGCGATGAAGAATCTCGGCATTGAGCGTTTCGTCGCGCGACGCCAGGCGCGCGCGGGCCTGGAGATGATCGAGGAGTTGGCGGCCCTGCTGCTCGACATCACCGCGGCGCTCATGGTACACGTTGGCGACGCCCGTGAGCACCTGCTTGAAGGCCGGCATCCCGTACTGGGGCTGGGACGGGAAATAGGTCCCTCCGTAGAAGGGAACCCCCTCGGGCGTAAGAAAGACCGACATCGGCCAGCCACCGCTCCCGGTCATCGCCTGAACGGCGTCCATGTAGATCGCATCCAGGTCGGGTCGCTCCTCACGATCGACCTTGATGCTGATGAAATTCTCATTCATGATCGCGGCGGTGCCGGGGTCCTCGAACGATTCGTGCTCCATCACGTGACACCAATGGCAGGCCGAGTAGCCGATACTCAAGAAGATCGGCTTATCTTCCTCGCGCGCCCGGCGCAAGGCTTCTTCTGACCACGGATACCAATCAACCGGATTCTCTTTATGCTGTAACAAGTAGGGGCTCGTCTCGTTCGCTAACCGGTTCGCCATCGACCACTCCTCTCGCCATTGATTGTCGCGGATTAGACCTTACCTGACTCCATCTTACCAAGCACCCTCCGTGCCTGCAATCCAGGAAAGGTCCGCGACAAAAACTCGCGAAATGATCGATGAAGAACGACGAGCGACAAGAACAAAGGACTGGCCAGCAAGAAAATCGCCTTTCGTCGCAACTGACCGACTCGCGACGATGATTGGAAACTTTCACCACTCAGCAACGACCGATGATCCTGACAACCGCGCAGGAATCGCGCTCCCCCCGTGTGGACCCTACTGTGTCACGGGGCCACTGCACTTCGCCGCACGTCCAGGAGGACGAGGCTTCGATGGGTGCTCTTGCCCAGGATGAGGCTGAGTATGACATCTCGACAAGATGAGATAACTATCCGACATCCAAATAAGGCCGCCATCGCGTGGAAATTCCTGGAGGGAAAATCCCAAGCCAGGAATTTCCACGCCTTCTGGGCCGCTTGAGAGGGGGCAGGACCGTGTTAAAATTCAAAGATGCAATGTGACCAGACAATCTTCCAGAATATCCCTATCGCTTCTGAGTTTACCCGGGCAAAGGCACTTGCCAAAATCGACCCCAACCCACCCATAGAAGGTGTGATAATTATCACACCCCGCTAGAGAGAATTTGGAATTGTTTTCGCGAATCTACAAGGGGGCCCGGGCGCCGGATTTTGATGATCGAAAAGGGGGCCACCACGCCCAGACTCGGCTCTGGTGAGGGCAACGGACAGCCACACGGAAGCGGAGGGGAGCTGATCACAGTGGCAGACCGCGAAGCAATCCGACGGGCGGATTTGATCGAAGCGAACAGCATCCGGCCGATCGCGCGCGCGCTGAAGCCCGCGCGCCAGACGGTGGCGAAAGCGCTCGCCGCGGCCGAGCCAACGAGCGACCGGTTGAAGGCCGCGCGCGCGGCGCCGGGGTTGGGCGCGTACCCGGCGCGGATTGATCAACGGGTGGCCGAGCAGGAAACGCGGCCGCGGAAACCGCGCGCGACGAGCCCCAAGCGCGACGCGGGGTTGCAAGCGGAGGGCTCCCGCGGGAGCGAGTCGAATCTGCGGCGCGCTGGCTCTCCTCGAAAGCAGGTGGCGCCCTTTTCCACGATCAACCGGCGCCCTTTTCGATAATCACTGTTCGATCGTACCAACCAAATTGGCTCCCTTTTCGATGATCAATTGGCCCCCTTTTCGATTGACAAAAACACGTGGGGGAGCCTCATGGCGGCTCTGTCCCCTCATGGTCTCACCACACGCCAACACCCCCGTCACCAACCACCCAGTCGGCTTCAGCCGACTTGAGCTATGAGCCCTGGAATTTATTCCTGGGCGTCTCGCGTGCCACCACCCCCGCCCTACGCGCCACGACCCCGCCCTGGGCGTCGCCTGCCACCACCCCCGCCCTGCGCGCCACGACCCCGCCCTGGGCGTCGCCTGCCACTACCCCCGCCCGCTGCGTCCCCAGCCACCACCCCCCGCCCTGCCTGCCACCACCCCCCGCCCTGCGCGCTACTACCCCGCCCTGGGCGGCGCGTGCCACCACCCCCGCCCGCTGCGCCCACCGCCCCCGCCGGCTTGAGCCTTCGACCAAAGCTTTGCACGATCACCCCTCTTCCCCACCGCCAACTGTACACTCGGCGGTTGCATCGTTCCACCTGAATCCGACCCCAGCATGCCCCTCCGGGCACGCCCGCTCAGCAACCCCCAGCCCCGGCTTCAACCACCCGGCGGCTTGCCCGCCTGGCTCCAGAGAGCGCTTGCCCGATTTATTTGGGAAAGGGCGACAGCGGTCTGAAGCGCGCGGTTGCCCCATGCCAAATGAACCTGGCCAACAGCGTGCCCGGAGGGGCACGCCCGGCCGCAGGCCCCCAGCCGCGGTTTCAACCGCCGGGCTGTCCGGCACCAGATATCGGGGCAGGTCATCCATTTCACGGGGTGCCAACGTATTCTTTCATGAAGTGAGCCCGTTGTCGCGGCTCAGCTGCGAGGACGTGCCGACCGTTTGATTCAGGCAAGGAGACAGCCAGGCATGAGACGATTGCTGCTCATCGTGTTGCTCGTCGCAGCCCTTGCTCCGGCCGGGGCCGCGTTTGCGGGCGCCGAGCACGTCAAGTTTACCTTCACGGGACAAACATTCTCTGATGGGACGCAGAATGGCGTGATCACCGTGGGAGCCAAAAAAACCGGCGGTGGAAGCACAACTGTGGTTTGCGACTACTATACCGAGGGCTTCCAGACCTATTTGGGACAGTTCCAGAGCATGGACCCGGATGATTTCTCGACCAACGCCGAGACATTGCGGGAGTTCTGCCTCGCGAATTACGAGAACCGGGTGCCCTGATAGAGGGCGCTTTCAGGCCAGGTCGGGTCGCCGCGCCTTTCGGCTCAGGCGACCCGACCGCTTTTTAGCACAGAAACGTGGCCGCCCCAGGTGCGTGAAAGAAGAGTACTTACATAACAGGAGTTGCGCGATAGGTTGAGCCGCGAAAGAGATATCGGTTTGTAGTGCGCGCTTCAGCGCGCTGAAGCGCGCACTACAAGCCACATCCGGCTTCTACGGATCACGAACGTTGGGTCGGCCTGGGAGTATTACGTAACTCCTGTTACATAAATACCGAGAATTCTTGCACGAGTGCTACGACTCCCGTATTCGCGATCGCTCAGTCATAGTGCACCCGGTCATCAGAAACCATGGCCGGCACCCCCCCAGATGACATTGTCATCGAATTCCCTTCCCCCGCGAATTTGCCGTTGCCTCGGACTTGCAACAGTGATGGGGAGAGGAAGACGGCGATGAGTATCCCCAGCCTCCCCAGACACCATAATTATGCCGCGTTCGCTCACCTCGCTAGCCAACGGCCGGGACTCGGCGTTGAGAGATCCGTGGCCCTACGAGAGACTCAAACACTCCGGACACGGGCCGGAATCTTAGTAGCACTGGCGTCGAGAGTGCCCCTCAGCTGGCGGGGTCAAAGCCCTCGGGAACCCGGGGGCTTTTTCTTGTCCTCTGCTTTTACCCGGCAGCTTCAGTAGAGTGGAAATGCGTCTCAGTAGGGGCAATCCCCCCTGATCCCTCGAAGTGTCCAGTGTAGTCGAATAGATTGATAGATTCGAAGTATTCGACTATTATGAGACGGTGAGGAGGAATCTTGGAAATGAGAAGCAAGGAATCGACCGTCAGCGAGGTGGTGGAGACCTACCGCAGCCTGGTCCACGCGGTCGTCCGGGCGACGGTGCCGGCCTGGCTGGCACTCGACCTGACGGTGGCTCAATTAAAGACGCTCATTGTCCTGGCCGAGGAAGGTCCGGTGTCAATCGGACAGGTCGCCGCGGCGTTGGACATCGGGTTGTCGGCAGCAAGCTATCTTGTCGACCGCCTGGTCCAGGCAGAACTCGCCAACCGCCACGAAGACCCCAGCGACCGGCGACGGACACTCGCCGACCTGTCCCCAAAAGGGAGGGATCTCGTTGGCCGTCTTCGCCACGGTGGCCCGGAGCACCTGCGAACCTGGGTTCGCCTGCTCGGCGAAGACGATTTGAATGCACTCCTGTGTGGCCTCAAAGCACTCGCGTTGGTCACTCAGCAGCAGCAGGATCTGGAGGCGGTGGATCTCACCGCCGGGGAGAACCCCCAACCGGCCAGCTCTACTGAGATCTGAATCTCTGACCAGCTCGGCGCTCACGAAGTCAGTCTCCCTGCCAGAAGCGATCTTTGCCACCAAAAGAGAGAAGCCACACGAATCCCAGGCTGGCGAGACAATCACCCGGACACGCGATGAGAAGCCAGGCAGCGGCGCCGCGATCCGGGTCGCCTTCGAAGGCGCGCCAATCCCGCCCGAGATCGAGCGGGACATCCTGGCGGCCTACCACCGGCTCGGCCGGGGCCCGGTCGCGGTGCGCTCGAGCGCGACCGCCGAGGACCTGCCCGAGGCGGCGTTCGCCGGCCTGGTCACCCCCGACCACTCTGTCAGGCGGCGGCGGTGGTCGGGACATTGGCCCTGTTCAGCGCCCCCGATGCGATCCTCGGTGCCACCCATCGGCGCGAAGGCCACGCCCACTGGCGTCGTGCCGACCAGGAGATCCTGCGGAGCGACTTCGCAGTGTGGCCTGAAGCACGCACTCCACCCGCAAGGCGGAGGTTCTCTCATCAGCACGTGCCTCGCGTCGACGACGGATGCGGATCCGGCCCTCAATACTCATCGTCGCCTGCACTCAGTGTGCAACATATGTTCTGCAATGACCGGCCTTCAAGTAACGAACGTTCGCACGCGAACGAGCAACTTCCCGCAGCGTTTGATTGGAAAGCCGCTTGCCTTTCGAATAAAACATTAGTATTATAGAGCCAGAAACGTGACGCCGCACGCCTGTCTGTCCAGGCAGCGCGCGGCGTCCATCGGTCCTCTGCCGGCGCGGCGTGCGCCTTGTTGCGCTCACCGTACGCATGCGCTGCCCACGGGTCAACGTCAACTATGCCATTCACCGTGACCCCTCAAGGTTTCCTTGCCAGGTGGCACCACGCCACCCTTGCAGAGCGCTCCCCGGCCCACGCGCACCTCATCGGCCTTTGCCGTCTTACCGCCCATCCTATCCCCGCCCAGCTCAACCCGGGCGGGAACCGGCGCAGCGTCGGCACTCACGCTCCGAACGCCACGCCGCCCGGCCCGGGCGGCGTGTGCCAGCGTGGCTGCTTCCCCCAGGCGACCGAGAGCCACCACGCTGGCCTTCCTGATGCCTATCAGCCGCGCTCCAGGATAGATTCATGAGACGGCTCAGGGCTTCGCCCAGGACGAACGACTGATGCTTCTTTACGGGGGGATGGACGACGACGAGCGCGAGTGGATCAAGGCCACCTTCCAGGCTAGACCGCAGGCCAGTCCGGTGCGCATCCCGTTGGCCACCGATGCCGCCTCAGAGGGCATCTTGGTGGCCGAGCGAGCAGGGGGAAACCCTTCGCCCAAACTTCGTCATCGCGCAGCCTACGTCATCCCCAACTGGCGGGATGACCGAGGAAGGAGTGCGCCTGCTGGTGCAGGTCCTTGTCGCCGCCGCTCAGGACCTCGAGGAGCCCCTCGCCGATAACCACTGGGTCGCCTCGCCGGCCACACGGATGACGGCCCGCCGGCGCGCGACAGAGGTGCGCCTTGGACTGGTCACCAACGGCGAGCGCTGGATGCTGGTAAACGCCTCCAAAGGTGGAACGATCGGGTACATCTTCCTGGTACGCGGGGCTGTGGCGGGAGGAACCCTCACCCTGCGGGCCTTCCGCAGCCTCCTGAGCGCCCCGCATTTCTTCGGCGTCCCCAAGGACGAGACGATCGAGATCCTGCTGGCAGAGAGCGCCAACGAACAGCAGGAGGTCACCGACCAACTCGGCCACCAAGTGCGCCGGCGGTCGAGATGCTCGTCCAGGCCATCGACCACGCCGTCGCTACCGCCTACTACCCGGGCGACCTCGCCCTCGCCCACGGCTTCCGCGAGACCCCGCAGGGCCTGCGCTTCACCATCAGCGAGGCCGGGCAGTGCGAGGTGCTCGGGTGGCTGTTGGCGCTGAACCATGATCGGTCCGAGGAGGAAGTGCGGGCGGGACTGCATGAGCGGGGAAGAAGAGAAAACGAGGTGGAAAGCGCAAAGAGGGCAAAGCGCCAGGGAAGTAGATGAAATTGCTTTAGACTCACTGACACTTTTTCTGTCCAGTCGCTTCAGTTGTAAGTGTAATAGCTGGAAGCGAATCATCGCCACAAGGAGAACTCCAATGGGCACCACTTCTCTAGCCGTTCCAATTGTGGTTGTACTTGTCGTTCTGACCGCGCTGTTATCCGCTGCAATTGCCTGGCTTCTGCGCAGTGGCCGTACAGCGCAGGCGACCCAGGATCTGAAACAGAAGAACCAGGAGCTTCTCATCCGCAGCGAACAGGCCGATAAGATGATCGAGGAGCTGAGAGCCAAGAGTCAGCAAGAAGCGGACCGGATTCAGGACCTTACGGACCGCGCTGCCCGCGCTGAAGCGACATTGGAGAGTGAACGCAAGGCCAGCGAAGAGAAGATCGGCGAATTGAAGGATCTAGAACGGCGACTGCAGGACACGTTCGACAGCCTGAGTAGCGCCGCGCTTCAACGTAACACCGATGAGTTTCTCAAGTTGGCCCGAGAAAAGCTCGAAAGCCACCAGCAAGTCGCCAAGGGCAACCTGGACCTCCATAAACAGGAGGTCGGCGCCCTGGTCGAGCCACTCAGAAACGCACTCGAACAGCACAAGCAGACACTTGATACTATCGAAAGCGCCCGACAAAACGCGTACGGCAGTATTGAGGCGCAGCTTCAACGTATGAGTGCAGATCAGGAGCGCCTCCAGGCTGAAACCGCCAGGCTCGCAAAGGCACTCCGGCAACCACAAGTACGTGGACGGTGGGGCGAACTTCAGCTCCAGCGCGTCGTCGAGTTGGCCGGTCTGAGTGAACACTGCGATTTTGTACAGCAGCAGACGCATCGAGGCGATGACAACAAAAATCTGAGACCAGACATGGAGGTTTATCTCCCCAACAATCGACACATTATCATCGATTCCAAGGTTCCACTCGACGCCTATCTGGAGGCATTGGAAGCGCCCGAAGAGGGCACACGCATTGAGAAGCTCAAGACGCACGCCAAACAGGTTCGGGGTCACATCGAGGCGCTCGGAAAGAAGGACTACCACAAGCACGTGGATGGAGTTCATGACTTCACCGTGCTGTTCATTCCAGGTGAGGTCTTCTATTACGCAGCGCTGGAGCACGATTCGGAGCTTCTTGAACACGCCTTTCGCAAAGGGATCATCTTGGCAACGCCGACAACACTGGTCGCGCTGCTCAAAGCCGTCGCCCTTGGGTGGAGAGAGATCCGGCTTGCCGAAAACGCACAGAAGATCAAGGAGTTGGGAGAAGAGATCTATAAGCGGATTAACACGCTGGCAGGGCACATTGCGAGAGTTGGGAAGTCACTGGATAGTAGTGTAGGGGCGTATAACGACGCGGTCGGGAGTATGGAGCGCTATCTGCTGACCAGCGCGCGGCGCATGCACGAATTCGAGATCGGCGCGGACCCGATCGAAGAACTGGAGCCAATCGACGAAACTGCCCGTCGTTTCAGCAAACCCGAATTGCTCCCCTCTCCGAGCGAACCTGCGGCATGAGAAATTTCGGCGGATTGCCGCAGAGAACGTGGTGCTGGACGATGCGTGGGCCAACAGCCATATTGCGCCGGTAGGAGGTCGGGCGGAGGACAGATCGATGGCTGGGAGATTTCGAACAAGGAAGCGGGTTTGGCAGAAGCCATCGCACCAGAGAAACGCGGATTGCAAACGATGAGGAACATCTCGCTTGAAGCCTGCCTGGTCCTCGACAACAACTTCATCGTGATGCTCAACGAGTACTTCTGCGAGCATCACGCTCGGATGGTGGCTCCGGATCAATTGATCGCCGCCATCGCCGACTGGATCACCAATCAGTTCACGGTTCTCAAGCAGTTTGCAGCCGATGGACACCTGCACTGCACGGAGTGTGTGGCGAAAGAGTTTTTGCCCCAGGCGGGACGCCTCCGCGATTACCTCAACAGCAGGCAATTGCAACACCGCGATTGCCGGGTCCTGCAAAACCACGTGCACGGTCATCTCTGTCTTGCCCATATCGATCCTGAGGAAACCGAAACTCTAAAAAATCTTCCTCATGCCCCTCGTAGACTCATCAACTCCACTGGGCTCAGTCACGAAGACTTTTCGTTGATCGTACGAGCCTTGCAACTGGCACAGGACGGGGTGCGCGTCTATATCCTGACGGATGATCACGATCTCCTCTCGTTTGTCAGCTGGCTCAAATCCGCAAAGCCTCCTGATTTTTGCGAGCTACTTCCATACATCGAGGGTTGGTCAGGACTTCATTACCTTGATCTCATCCACCGGAGTTGTCGAATCAGTACAGAGCAAATGACGAGTTTTTTGAAGTTCGCCATGATGGAGCATTACAAGCGAACGAACTTGGTTGGAACAACCAAGGGGGAATTCATCTTTTCCAATCTGCTCGATCTGCATGGTCTGATAACCAAATCTGCTCAAATCAAAGTCTCTCAGCGGGGTGTAGCTTGATGGACGAAAGCCCTATCTCCATTGATAAGCTGATTTCCGAAATAAGTGCGTCGCTTACGTACTCATCCGGCGAAGCGGCTGTACGACGTATCAATGCCGAACGGTTATTACATCTCGTCCTCGAAGAGTTGGTCGAGACACAGGTGACGGAAGGAATTCGCGTCCTTGCGGATAAGACGCTTGCTGGTGATGCGGCGGCCGACATTCTGCTACAGATTGATGAATACGACCTTCGTCTCGAGTTACTGGATACGCCGGACGGAAATCCTTCCCTTGACATTCAGCAACTATCGAAGTTCAGAAAGACTCTCCAGACGAACCCCAACACGGTCGCGCTCATCCTGGTATGGACGTCCGACGACCTTGACGCAGTGGCACTTACCATCGCCCGAATACAGTACTTGCTCCAGAACCCACACCGCCTCGCTGACCTGCTTGCTCAAGCCAAACCGCTCGTTCAAGTGCTTCAGGATATCCTGGAACGCCAAGTCAAGATCTGGGACGCCAGGTTAGATCCAGGTGCTCGTGGCGCGTCGGCCCAAACTCGAGACCTCCGACGTCAGTTCACGCAGGCATTGGAACAAGCGATTGAACTGGAGATTGGACGTACGTATCGCTCGAAGGAGCGTATGCAGGCCGCGCAACGATTTCGGGCAGAGGAGGAGACGCGGGTGATCCTGAATGCCCTGGAAACGGTAATGATCGGAACGCCCATTGAAAAGGTCGTCTCTCAATTGACTCGGCTCGCTCAATGAGGTTTAGGGATGATTGAAAGCATCGAGATGGTGAACTGGCGTGCCTACACAAGACGAGAATTCCAGTTTCAGCCCGGGATTACCTTCATCATGGGGGCGAACGGTACAGGCAAGACCTCAATTCTGGAGGCGATAGCCTACGCCCTGACGGGCGAAGCGTCGACAGTGAAGGCTCGGGGCAAACTACTGCGTGACCCTGAGAAACTGGCGACAGTTCGACTGCAGTTCTCTATCGATACTCATACTTACAGCATCGAGCGTTCCCAATCGGCAAAACGTGCTGAAAGCGCCCGCCTGACTGACCTCACCTCCGGCAAGGTTCTCCGGACCACGCACAAGAAAATCACAGAACGAGTGGAAGAGATCTTGAACGTCTCCGTCGATTTCCTGAGACGAATCGTCTACATGGCAGAGGGAGACATCTTCCGGTTCCTGAACGACCCTCCGGGAGATGCGCTTCATTCGCAAATCCAGCAAGTCCTGGGCCTCACTCAGTTGAACGGCTTCTCCGTCGCTCTTGAACAAGCTCAGAAAGAAATCGGCGCGCGCATTAAAGCAACCCGAAGACAGATCGACTTTCTGGAGGAGTTAGGGGTCACAAAAGAGCAGGAATTAGTCGACCACATGCAGCGCCTGGAGGAGCGTCGCAACAGACTGTTAGCAGAATTGCGTGCTACCCAAAGCAGAGTTCTGGAATATGAACGTGAGAACGAGGGACTATCTCGACTCGCGCCCCTGCTAAGGGATGTCACTCGCGTATTTCAAGAGAAACAACCTGACAGCGCAACTATATTCAACCAGGCAATTCCGGAACTCTTTCGGCAGAGAGAGCAGGAATTAGGCCAAATCCAGGCGCGTCTGGACACGATCGAACAGGACATTGCCTACCTTCGCGGAGAATACACGGCCTACAACCAACTTCTTGATCTACTTCACGCACATGAGTCCGGAGAAGAGACCATTCCCTGCCCGGTTTGTAGCAAGCCGATGACAGGTGCCGAGCGGTCCACTGTCTATCGCGACCTCTTCCGGAGATTAAATCAGATAGATCAGCAAGCGCGAGAATATGAAGCCCTCTTGCTCCAATTGAATGCCCGGCGTTCGAGCGTGGAATCTGAAGTTGAGAGCCTTCGCCCCCTCCGCAACTATCTCGCACACGCTCATCTCCAATCCTTACCTCCAGATTCGGCTGTCGCCGGCCTGCAAGAAGCGATACGCATGCATGAACTGGAGGCACGTGATCACCGCGCAGCAATGCAAAACGAGATTCAGAGCCTTGAAGCAGAGATTGCCGCAATTGAGCAGGAGCGGGCCAGGTACCTTACCGCGCAAAGTCGACTCCACGATTTAGGGTTTACGATACCGGAAGAAGCGAGCTACGGGCTTGTCCAATTGGAGATGCGCTCTCTTTCTATTCGCGCGGCGATTCGTGCCGTTCAAGATACGTTGATGGCACAACAGAACGCCAACATGGAGAAGATCTACGCACAGGTCGCGGAAGTATGGAACAACTTTATGCGGTCGGAGAATTGGGGCGTTCAATTAGATCGAACAGGCATGCCGGTGCTGCGTGACGGCCAGGAACGTGAGGCCGATCTCAGCCAGCTGAGTGGCGGGGAAAAGACCGCTCTGATGGTGATGCTTCACACCATCATTGCCCACCATTTCTCCAACACAGATTTCCTTCTGATCGATGAACCGTTAGAGCACCTCGATTCGATCAACCGGCGCTCCCTGATTCGGTTTCTCGTAAAGGCGCACCAGAAAGGCGCTTTTCAACAGGTGATTGTTACGACCTTTGAGGAATCGCTCATTCGCAAATACATGTCCGATGAAGCCGTCCATATCGTTCACCTGGCATGAGAGTTTGTTGGATTGATGGGTCGCCACACCAGTATACAAACAATCGGTAAAATTACATCTTCAAACTCTTGGCAAGCCATTGATGGGCTCGTGGGTCTGATTGAGCATCCGATCAGGGAGTTTATTGAAAGTACTCTGAACACTCTAGCTTGCCGTCGTTTGCCAGAACCAACCGCGTACGGAGGGGCCTGTCAGCGAGAGTTCCCCGCACATAAAGTCCATTGATCCAGAGGGTGACTTACTGCAAGCCCTCACCGAGAATCCGTGCCTGCGCAAGAGTCTGCTCCAAAGCCTGCTGGCACAATATTCCGTCTTACTTGCTTGGGAGCCGATAAACGAACAGGCGCCTCGGGAAGCGCCGCCTGACCATCCAAGCCTTCATCCATCGGTGCCTCGTCCCCAGGCGCCGGACGCCCATCCACTCCGATTACCCGCGGATCGCGGAACAACTTCTCAGATAGACGCAGAAGGAGCTCGCCTGTGAGTACGGCAAAACCCATGATTGTTGGCAGGGAGCCGCGAGAAGGCTCCGCCCTTCACCCGGTTGGGCTGGAGGCGCGTCAATTTGATGAGCAGTGGCTTCAACAACTCCTGTTCGCGCATCCGGAGCTTCTCCCGAGCGCCGAGTTCAATCCGCTCTTCAGCCGCCTCGTCCCGTTGGCCCGCGAGGTCTCCGTGACGGCTGGCGCCATTGATCTCATCTATGCCACGCCAGACGGCCTCTTATGCCTCGTTGAAACCAAGTTATGGCGGAATCCGGAGGCGCACCGAACGGTGCTGGCTCAACTCCTCGATTATGCCAAAGACCTGAGCAGGCTGGAGTATTCCGAGTTCCAGGCGAAGATCGAAGCCGCAATGTCGCAGTCGGGTCCGCGGTCAAGCCTGTACCGGGTCATGACGCAGGGTGCTGAAACTGCAGAGTTCGACAGCATCTTGTTCGAACAGGGTGTTCGCCGCTCTCTCGCCACAGGCAATTTCCTGCTCCTGATCGTCGGCGATCGCATTCGTCCAGAAGTCGTGCTGCTCTCCGAGATCCTGGGAACCGCCCCGAACCTGGAGTTCACGCTTGGTCTTGTCGAGATCGCATTCTACCGCCTGGACTCAAACCGGCGCTGGCCGGTCCTTGCCGTACCCTCTGTTGTCGCCAGAACCCACGAGGTCACCCGGGCAGTTGTTCGGATTCGTTACGAGGAGAAGAAGCCGGAGGTCGAAGTAACTGCCGTTGAAGAGCGAAACGATGGAACGCCGCGAGTTTCGCTGGAGACCTTCCTCAAGTCACTCCCACAGGGCATCGACGAGGTCTTTCAACCCTATCTCGAGAAGTGGATGTCAGGCCCGTTTGTTCTGTACTGGGGGTCAGTTGGTTTCAGCTTGAGATATCCCCCCAAGCACAAGCTCGTGACAATCATGGATGCCTACCCGACCTCCGTCAGTGTCTTCCTGGAGAAATGGCTTCCGGATTGGAATAACCCTATCGAGGCGTACCGCACCTACCGGGCGCGGGTTCACACCATTCCCGAGGTCCAGCGCGTCTACAGCCAGGGGAAGCGCTATGCTTTCTATGGGCGGATGGCACCGGAGGATGTGCGGACCATCCTGGATGCAACGGACCAATTGGCCGAGGCACTGAAGGCTCATTCCCACTCCGGCACGAGTAAGACTTGATTCCAGGACTGCAGACATGAATGCTCTCCATGGTGGCATCACATCACAACAGCCGTGAGAAGAGGACCAACGTGGACACAAGCTCTCTTCAACCACTCGCCCGCCATTTCTGAGCGGCACAGCCCACCAGCTTGTCTGCTACGGACCGCCGGTTGGCGCAAACGGTGTTGAGTGGCATCTCCACGGTCGGACATAGTCACTTCATGCGCCCCGGCCTCGTGGACGATCTGATCCAACTGATCTGCGAACCCACCATTGTACCGTCGCTGCAAAAGTACTTCTATCGCTAGCCGGATCATCTGCGGCGCTATCGGTCGGACGTTTTGAAGGATGCGCCTGGCAAGATATGACAGCACAAGAGGTGCGCCTGCGGCTGATCGCGATCGACAGGCCCGAGACGAAGCGCCCGGGCAGCCGATCCCGTTATCATTGCCCTCGCCCTGATGAGGGTTGCCCTAATATTCCGAGAACCCCTTAGCCGAGTTTGCGCAGATCCTCTCTTCCTGGGCACTCACGACCCGATTGCGCCCTGACGCCTTTGCACGGTAGAGCGCCTCGTCGGCCAGACAGTAGAGATCGGCCGGCGCGGCCGGCAATGCTTCTCCCACTCTGCCCACAACACCGGCGCTGAGGGTTACTTTGGGCCATTGCCCCTCCCGCGTCACGGGCGTCGCCTCCAACTGTTCACGCAAACGTTCCACCACGACCACAGCTTCCATCATGTCGGTCTCAGGCAGGATGACCGCAAACTCCTCGCCGCCCAAACGTGCTGGCAAGTCAACCTCGCGCACGCACTGCCGAATGACCTGCGCCACAGCGCACAGGATTGCATCACCCGCAGGATGTCCGAAACGATCGTTCAGGGATTTGAAGTTGTCGAGGTCAAGGATGGCCAGCGAGAGTGGTTTCGCATAACGCCGGGCACGCACGAGTTCCGCAGCCAATTTCGTGGTAAAACGACGGCGATTTGCCAGCCCGGTCAGAGGGTCGGTGACGGACAACTCTTCTATTTGCCGATGGAGCTCGGCGTTGTACATTGCCAACGCGGCGTGTTCTGCAAACGCCGCGAGCAGATGGAGCTCGTCCTCGGTGAAATGATGGGGCTGCCGAAAGCCGGTAATCAGCGTACCGACAGCCTCGCCCTTTCTCAACAGTGGAAAGGCGACCAATGAGGCCAGGCCACGCGGCGGGCGCGGCTGAAAGGCCGGATAGTCCTGTACGGTCTCGACGATCTGGGGCCGCCTGGTGCGGATGGCGGCCAGGCTGAGGGGGCCAGGTGCATGAGGACCGACCTCCGCATCATCGCCGCCGCGCCGGGCAATTGTAACCTGACTGACTACTCCCGCGGTGGCACTGTCCACGCGGTATACCGCCACCACATCGGCGCCCACCAGAGCGAGGGTCTCCCGCGCCACACCATGCAGCACCTCGGGCAATTCCAGGCTGGCGGTTAGTTGCAGCGCCGCGGTGGCCAGACTTTCAGACTGTTGGGCACGTTGCTCCAACGCTGTCTGCCGCGCACGCTCTGCCGCCAGATCGACGTGTAGTAGCCGGATGAAGCCGGCGGCCAGGGCAATCTCTGCCAGGATGTCGAATAGGTCGGGGATCGGCATCTCGCGGCCGCCGGCCACCAGGCTGGCGGCCTCGGTGGTCTCGGAGATGGCGATGCAGACGACGCCCGCCAGAATCAGGAGCCAGGCCACACCGGTGCGTCCGCGCTGGCTGTGCCGGTAATATCGCGCCGCGGTAACGAGCACTGTTGCTGACGTCACCAGGCTCGTGACGACCACGACGGAATCAATCCAGTCGTTGAGACTCATTGAGAAACACCCCCACCACCTCTGGATCAAAGTGCGATCCCGCCAGTGATCGAATGTAGTCGTGCACCTTTACTTTCGGCCAGGCCGGCCGGTACGGGCGATCCGAGCATAGGGCGTCCCACACGTCCACGACAGCAAAGATCCGGGCGGCCAATGGAATCTCTTCGCCCTGCAGGCCGCGCGGGTAACCGGTTCCATCCCACTTCTCGTGGTGGCAATAGGGAATATCCAGGGCCGAACGAAGATAGCCAATCGGCGCGAGCATCTCGTAGGCATAGGTCGGATGCTTCCGCATGAGCAACCACTCCTTGTCAGTGAGCGGGCCGGGCTTGAGCAGGATCGAGTCAGGTACACCCATCTTGCCAATGTCGTGCAACAGGGCGCCCCGACGGATGTGCACAAATTCCTTGTCGCCGAGGCCCATGGACCGAGCCAGGCGCAGCGTTAATTCGGTCACACGCCGTGTGTGGCCCTCAGTCTCCTTGTCGCGCAGGTCGAGCGCACGTGACCAGCCTTCGATAGTAGCGTCGTACGCCATCGCCAGTTCGTGATTGGACCGCTGCAATTCTTCGAAAAGCGTGACATTGTCAATCGCGATGGCAGCCTGCCCGGCGAATGCTTCCAGAAATTCCAGCCACTCCGGGTCGGGTGTGAGCGGCGCACGGTGAAATACCTCCAGTACACCTACGAGTTGGTCCTTCGCGACCAATGGCACCCCGTAGAAAGCGACGAAAGACTCACCGGCCACCCATTGGGCTCGTGCTCGAGCGCCCTCGTCGTTGCAGAGATCAGGCACGTTGACGATACGTCGCTCAAGTCCTGCCCGCCCGGCATGGCCCTCGCCTAACCTCAACCGGGTCTGCTCGAACATCCGCGAGTGAAAACCGCGCCCGGCCGCAAACTCCAAAGACTGAGTTTGCGACTTGAACAACAGCACGTCGGCTGCGTCCACCTTGAGGTGGTTGATGACCTGGTCCAGCAAGACGCCCAGTGTTACACGCAGATCAAGACTGGCATTGATTGCCGTGTCAATCGAGTAGAGGGCTGCCAGACGTCCGAGGCTTCGCACCGTCTGTTCATGTGCGCGCATGCGATGGATGGCATTGCCGGCGATCTCGGCTATCGTCGAGAGCAGGCGGGCATCGGTTGCGGTTAGCTGCCGTGGCAGTTCGACGGAAATCAGAAGCACACCGACGATTTGATTCCGGTCTGCCGTGCGAATGGGGACACCGGCCCCGCCCCAGCCTGGGCGGATCTGTGCCCGCACCGGTTCGTGTGTGCGCGGGTCGCTGGCAAACTCGCGGGAGAGAGTGGCTTCGCCGGTGGCAAACACGCGCCCCACGATCCCGTCTCCCGGTTTCAGTGCGGGTGGGTCTTGTGTGCTGAGCAGCGAAGACGGGCCGAAGGTGACGGCTTGGCGCAATTCGTCCGCTGAGGCGTCATACAGCCAGAGGGCCCCACTGCTGGCGCCAACTGCCGCTACGGATTCGGCTACGATGATGGGGAGCATCTCAGCCAGAGACTGGGCCATGCGCAACGCCGTGGAAGTCCTGTTGACGGCCTCCAGTTCATTCAGGCGCTGGCGCGTCTCCTCAGAAAGGCGCGCCTGTTCGACGGCTACCGCCGCATGATTGGCGAAGGTCTGAAAGGTCATCTGTTCTGCGCCTGAGAAGGCGCGTCGTGTCGCATAATTGACCCACATCACGCCGAACGGCCCCGACTTGCCGCGCAGCGGCAGGCATGCCGCTGACCTGATCCCCTCCGCGCGCATACCAGGGTTCACCAGCGGCGAACCCTCTATGTCGGAAATGAACTCGGGCTGTCTGGACCGCATGACGCGTAGCGAGATTCCCGCGGGGCGCATGGCGTGTGGTTCGAGCTTATATTGGTAGCCCGAGCCGAGCCAGCGGTAGCAGTAGCCGTTGGCGTCAATCAGCATCACGTTACATTGGTCGGCGGCAACGGCCTGGCGTGTGCTGTCTACAATGCCGCGCAGCACCGCGTCTGCATCTGATTGGCTGATGATCCTCGTCGTAGCGTCGAACAATCTGGACTGGATCGTCAGCGCATTCTGCAGATCGGTGTACAGACCAGCGTTCGCGATGGCAATGGCGGTCTGGGCGGCGAGCGTGGAGAGAACCCGCAGGTCGCGCTCGGTCAGGCTCCCCTCCTGGTCGTAATCCCAAACGAGCAGAGCGCCCAGCACCTTTTTCCCCGAGACGATAGGAACACCCAGCCAGGCTTTGCCCGGCTGTCCCGGCCCTGCCGGCTTCACCCCGCGGGTAGCGCACTCATCGAGATACTCGGTGGCGAGGATCGGCTCTTTGTGAGTCACGATATGGCTGACGAGCCCTTCTCCCACAGCAAAGCGAAAGCCCGGCATCCGTTCACCTCGGTCGAGGTACAGTCTCACTTCAATCTCGTTGCGAACCTCATCATACAGGACCACGTCAAAATTGCCGGGCCGCAACAAATTGCCTGCTTCCTGGCCCAGGATTTCGACAATCTCTTCCAGGTTGAAGGTGGCTGAAAGCCTCTGCCCGACACGATTGAGGGTATCCACGATAAGGGCACGCTGCCGCGTCTCGTCAAACAGCCGGGCATTACGCACCGCGCTGGCCGCCTGCGCTGCGAACAGGCTTAGCAGGCGCGCCTCGGCTTCCGTGAACTTGCGCACCGTCTCGCCGGTCTCGCCCACGCCCAATATACCGACTAACTCGCCGCTATAGAGCATGGGCACACCCACCGCGGCCGTCAGGGGCGCCCCTTCGAACTGATGGGAGCGGTATTCCCAGCTGCGATAATCGTCGACAATCAGCGGCTGGCGGCTTTGTGCGATGTGGCCCGCCACCCCCTCGCCCAACGCCAGGCGAGTACCGATCGGAGTGTGGGGGTTTATGGCTGCGACCAACTCCATTTCACCACGTCTTGAGTCATACAGATACATGTAACCGTTGGGCGCGTTGAGGAGTGTGGTTGCGTGTTCGACGATTGCCTCGAGCAACTCGGGCAGGTCCTGTTGCCCGGTCAGGGCGTGCGTGGTCTCGTACAATGCGGCGAATTCGTCCGCACGACGTTTCAATTCCGCGTGTGTCTGTTGGCGCTCGGCCTCTCGTCGTTCAAGCGTATCCGCCATCTGGTCGAAGGCACGCGCCAGACCACTCAGTTCTCCCCAGCCGTAACCCATGCCCGTCCGCGCGCTGAGGTCACCCGCTGCCAGCCGCTGCGTGGCCTTCAGCAATGCCTGCACTCGACCGAGAATGAAGATGTCGCTGCCGACCCAGGCGACGGCAATAACCAGCAGCGTGATGAGACCGAGCGCACTCACACCCTGATTGAAGATGCGATTGATTTGGGCCAGGGCGCCCTCTTCTGGAATATCCAGGATTGCGTACAGGGTGGTAGAAAGCAAATCACTGGAGAGATTGGAGAAGGCCTGCAGTCGCGCAACCCCGTGAGAATCAACCGCCTGGATCACGCCCTGGCCTTGAGCCACTATCGTCTCCACGTTCATGGCCGCCGGTGCTGGATGCCCGATCCAATCCTGCGGGTCCGGATAGCGGGCAATGATAAGGCCTCTGGCGTCAATCTTCGTCAGGGTTGAACCCGGGGGAAGTTGTGCTGCGACATCAGTGTCGAGCTGGCTCAGCCGCACCAGATCCAGCGCGGCAAAGACCACACCCCGTATCTGACCGGCATCGTCGAAGATGGGATAGCCGAAATTGAGGGACGGCTTCCCGGTAATTCGGCCAATTTCGAACTCGCCTGCGGCAAAATCCACCGTGTCTATAGCCTCACGAAAGTACGCCCGGTCCGCGACGCTCTCTCGCCCATCGAAGGGCAGCGCACTGCAGACAACGTCTCCGGACGAACTGGCGACTCCAAAGTTGAGGTAGCGCCGATGGTGCGCAAGCACGTCGGCCAGTAGTGCCTGGCACTCGTTAGATCGGCCACCGCGGACTTCGGACAGGCGAGATAGGGTGATCAGCAGTTGGCGCGTGCCATCAATCAGGTCCTGCTCCTGGCTCGAGATCACCCGGGCCAGGCGCAACGCATCGTCCTGCGCTTCGGCAATTTCCCGCTGGCGTTCAGCATTCGCCCTGTAGAAGAGCAGGCTGAATGCCGGAGTGGCGGTCAGGAGGACCAACAGCAGAACGCGAATGCGAAGGCTGGCAAACGGACAACGAGACATATATGGCTCCGAAGATCATTGTCGTGTTATCCATGAGTCGGTCAGGCCAGGGCCCAATTGGTGTGCCTGACGAACACAGAATGATGCTCCCCGTCCATGAGAATGTATTGAGTTTTAGGTGTGGGTGCGCCCGATTCTCGGTTTGAATTCAGTTCTGGAAGACCCTGTTTCGTTAGAGGTACACCGGATTGGCCCGCAGTACGTGGGATGCTAGAGACGATAGCAAGCCTCATGTCTTTGGGCCAAGTAAGTGTGTCCTGACGTTCGCCACGGACTCAGCGTAATCAGTAAGACGATAACGCCGGCCAATGGAGCGGCGAAATAATAGCTAACCACCACGGACAAAGTTCATTGGAGCCAGAAAATCTTCGTGTGAATGGTAGGACGATTTGGCATTCTCAACCGGTTGCGAGAAATAGCGCCGGTGATCTATAGCGTTGTATTCCGCGGCCCAAGGGCAGAAGGCTCGCCGGCGCGATAGGTGGGCAAGGTGACACTCGTCAGGATTGTAGATCAAAGGCACGCCAACGTGCTTTTCGTGCGTGGTAGCCGCGTCCGGTGCCGCGACTTGTTGGGCGGCGGCAGTTGAAGGCTCATGCAAGACGCCTGCGCGTGGCTACCAACGGCACGCCCGCCATTATCAACATCGACATGTTGAAGAGAATGTTGAAGGGAACGCCAGCCTATAGCGAGATTGCACTGTCAAGGACGCACCAGATCAACAAGCCTGCGAGCAAGCCATTCCATGCCCAAAGCTCCCGCCTTCTGAAGGGGACGTGCGCGATAAAGGTTGTGAGAACGCACTCAAAATCCAATGAAGCAGGGAACGCGCCGCAAGTCAAGGGGACAATGTGGTGGGCTGACGCGGACAGCAAGGAAAGATATACTCGTCTGCCTGGATGACTGGCGCGAGCTGGATGTGACCCAACTGAATCTTGATCGAGCGGTCGCTGCGCTGGTCGGACGCCTGCTGGAACACATCGAGGTGCCGGAAGCTGAGATTGTGGCCCTACGGGTCGAGAATCAAGCCCTGCGTGACGAAAATGCGCACCTGAAAGGCCAAAAGGGACGACCATTTACACGAAACCTTCACCCTGGCCGAACAAATCGGCTTACCGGGGGAGGAGTGGCCGATTCTGGCGAAGTTGGGCGAGTTGTATCAGGCTATCGGGGATGAAGAACAGGCGCAGCGTGCTTTTGGAAAGGCCGCGGAAATAGTACAGGCCCTCGCCGCCACGATTGACGACGAGGGCCTGCGGACCAGGTTTGCGGCGACGCCTCGTCCCTGAGGTTACTGTCCTGGCGCCGGAACCACGCCGAGTTGTTGCATCAGGCCGAGCGTCTCCCAGTTGTGCCAGTCTTCCGCGTACTTGCCACCGGCAAAGCGGGCGATGGTAATCCCCGAAAATGTTACCGACTTGCCGGTTGGGGGCAGATCGCCCATCGCGCCTTGGTGGGTACCACGTACTACCCAACGAGTCACGACTTTATCCCCTGCGGCCACCACGTCTTTAATGGTGAAATTGCCATCGGGAAACGCGCTGCGATACATGGTGACGAGCTGTTTTTGGCCCTCATGGCCGTGGTAGTCACCGGTGGGGAACAGTGGGTTAGGCGGACCGTGGCCCACGAAGTCGCCAGCAAAGGTCTCGTCGACGACAGCCAGGTTGCCCTGGTTCCAGAGCTCCTCAAAGGAGCGACGAGCAATGGCCTTGTTTTGTTCGATTGACAATGACCGCCACAGTGCCATTCACTGTCTCAGTAATCCAGGCCCTCGCCGCTGGGATTGACGACGAGGGCCTGCGGGTGGGGTTTCTAAAGGCGAAGCCGGGGCGGCGAGTGTTGGAGAGCGTCGGTTAGCGAAGGGTTACTGCCCCGGCGGTGGAACAACGCCCAACTGTTGCATCATGCCCAGCGCGTCGTATTCAATCCAGTGTTCCACAATCTTACCGCCCACGACTCGCTCAATGGTGATCGCTGAGACGGTGACCCTCTTGCCGGTTGGGGGAATGCCCTGAAAGTCCCCTTTGTGTGTTCCATGGAATACCAGGCGACTGGCTACCTTGTCTCCCTCGGCAATCTGGTCTTCCAACGTGGGTGCAAAGTCGGGAAAGGCCGAGAGAACCACGCCCTGGTACTGGATGAAGGCCTCCCGGTTCATCGGCTCAGGGACACCAGGCATATGACCGACAAAATCGGGGGCAAGCGATTCCCTTTCGGCTTCTGGTGTGCCCCATCTCTCGAAGTATTGGCGAACTACGGTCTTGTTTTCTTCTGACATTAGAAATTCCTCCTTGGTGTAATTAGGGTGCGATTCGTAATGAGTCGACCCCATCATTGACAGTAAACAATGTGAGAATAGCTTAGGTCTTTCGGCTTATAGGCACTCTTCCAGGCTGCATCGCTCGTTGCGTTACTGCGACGATCCCGGCGCCGCTGGCAGCACACCGAGTTGTTGCAAGAGCCCGAGCTGATCGATGTTGGACCGTGCTTCGGCAATCTTTCCGTCGCGCAGACGATAGATCGTGATGCCGGTCATCTGGATCTGCTTGCCGGTTGGTGGGATACCAGCAAAGGGGCCACGATGCGTTCCCCGAAATGTCCAGCGTGCGACTACCTCGTCAGCTTCTGCAATCAGATCCTCAACCGTGAATTGGGAATCTGGGAATGCGGAAAACAGTATGGCGGAGCGGCGGCGTTGTCCTTCCGGGC
Organism: Ardenticatenaceae bacterium; assembly: GCA_027493995.1. GTDB lineage: Bacteria > Chloroflexota > Anaerolineae > Ardenticatenales > Ardenticatenaceae > DOUV01. Next base: position 2,267,102 of record JAOSJS010000001.1, read on the forward strand.
CGATCGAGGGCGGCGCGCCAGGGTCGTAAAAGGTGGCATCTTCGGTGAGACTGGCGAGCGCAATGGCCTCGTTGGTTGGTCCTTCTTGCAAGTAACGCTGAATGACAGCCTTGTTGGCTTCGCTAGACATGATAGACTCCCCTCGTGCAAATGTAGATTATGCGCCAGCCTGCCCTGGCACGGGGATTGCACCGATTTGCTGTAGCATGCCTAACGTGTCCCAGTTGACGTAATCTTCCGCCCATGTGCCATCAACAAAGTGACTGACCACAATCCCGGTCATGTTGATGGGTTTGCCCGTTGGGGGAATGCCCATCAGGTCGCCGGTGTGCGTGCCGGTAATTCTCCACCGCCAAGCTACTTTGTCACCTTCAGCCGCCATGTCTTCAATCGTCACATGGATATCTGGAAAGGGCGTCCGTAAGTTGGTAACGAACTGCTTGAACGCTGCCTGGCCGCCCGGAAAACCGGGCGCTTGTGGATCATGGATCATATAGTCGGCGGCAAACAACTCATCCACGAGCGCCAGGTTGCCCTGGTTCCAACCACCTTCGACCCACCGCTGAACGATAGATTTATTCTGTTCTGTTGACATAGAATATTCTCCTTTCGTCAGTACCCTTTTAGCTTACCCCTCCGGCAGAATGCCTGGCTGCTGGAAAACTTCCAGTTGGTTCCAGACCGTTTGTTCGCGCACAATCTTCCCATTCCTGACTTGCGCAATGAGCACAAATGGCGAATGAGCCTGCTTGCCCGTCGGCGGAATTGTCCCCGTTGGGGTGACCAGGGGCTGGGTTAATGTGGCGCTGGCCGTGGCTTGAAAGGCCACCGTGTCGCCCTGAGCAATAACGCGCTGCACATCAAAACGCAAATCAGGAGCGGCATTGAAGAAAGACAAGTTGAACATGCTGGCAGTCTCCTTGTCCAGGTCGTGCGCTCCCGGATAATCAGCTATCAGGTCATCCGCTGTGGCTCGGTCCCAGAGGCTCATATCGCGCCTATTGATGGCATCAATGAGCGCGCGGGCCGTGTTAATGGTTTGCTCGTTTGACATAGCATACTCTCCTTTGTTTTGAAAGTAGGGTGGGTGATGTACCAATAACCAACGATATGGATCCTTAGCGGTTCATAAACACCTCCTGGGTATTTCAAGCCTGATTTTCGGGCGGCCGCCATTCGAGAACCAGCTCGGGTGATGCTCTGCTGAGCGGCTTCGTCAGGTCGAAGCCTTGCAAAGCCAGTAACTGCTCCCGATACCAGCGATCAAACGGGCGATCCGAAGTCGCCAATTGGGCCAGCACCTGTTCCGGCTGCGCCGCGACCACGGCGATGACCGCCACAGTGCCATTCACTGTCTCAGCAATCCAGACCCGTTCGCCGCTGACGCCCAGGCGCCTGCGCGATTCTTCGTACTCTGGACGGCGCGACTCGATCATCTCCTGCAGCCAGCGCCGCCATACCTCTGACCGGCCGGGCAGAATGGGAGCTGCGAACATGATCGTGAAACAGCCACCTTGTTGGCTGAGGTTGTTTTTCTGGTTTTGGGCCATCATCTTGAGGCCTGTTTTGGAAAATTGCTGGTCTGTGCTTATCTCTGGGTGTATACTGGTGTTGTTTAAGATTGTTTTCATTCTAATCACCGGGCGTGACAAAGTTGTTACAAAAAATAGCGTGTAGCGGGCAGCAGCGTTAAATGGCTCACTTACGTCTTTCCTTTCTCGGCTCACCCGAAGTCTGGTATGGCCAACAGGCGCTTACCTTCGCCACCCGTAAGGTGTTGGCCCTCCTCATTTACCTGACGGTAGAAGAGGGGCGGCACCCGCGCGAGAAGCTGGCGACCCTTTTCTGGCCGGAAAGCGACCCTCTTCATGGCCGGGGCGCACTGCGTACCACCCTGGCCCATCTGCGCCGGACGCTTGACAAGGCTGTCCCCCCCGGCAGTCAGGCGTATCTGGTCGTCGAGGCCGACGCCCTTGGCTTTCATCCCACCTCGGACTTCGAGCTAGATTTGCGCACCGTAGGTGCGGCTTTGGGGGCAGAGCAATCTGGGTTGCTCCAAGAGGCTATTCACCTCTACCGCGGGGACTTTCTGGAAGGCTTCGCCTTGCCGGATGCGCCCACCTTTGATGAGTGGGTCACCTTTCAGCGGGAACACTGGCACCACCAGATGAACGTTGTTTTTGACCGGTTATCCCGCTGGCAATCGGCCGGGCGGCACTTTGAGGAGGGTATTGTCACGGCCGTGCGCTGGGTGGCCCATGATCCCTTAAACGAAGCCGCGCACCGGCGCTTGATGCAATTGCACATGCTGGCCGGAAACAGAACGGCCGCCCTGCAAGCCTACCGGGCCTGCCGCACCATCCTGGCCAAAGAGTTGGCCGCCGAGCCATCCCCCGAAACTGAAACCCTGCACGAGCGCATCCGCAGTACAAAGGGTGAAGGCGGAACGCTTCGCGTGAAGGATGAAGATCGAATATACCCTTTATCCTTCATCCCTCATCCTTCATCCTTCACGCACTTTCCCTTTGTCGGCCGGATGGCTGAACATCTGCAATTGGCGACTGCCTATCACACCGCTCGCCAGGGCCAGGCGCAGGTGGTCCTCATCGAAGGTGAGGCCGGTATTGGCAAGACCCGCCTGGCCACAGAGTTCCTGGCCTGGGCGGCCCTTCATGGGCCCGATGTGCTGCGCGGGCGCGCCTTTGAAGCGGGCGGTCGCCTGCCCTACCAACCGCTGGTTGAGGCGCTACGCCGGCGGGTGGAGCAGGAAAACGCCCCGGAAGATTTGCTGAGCGATGTTTGGCTGGCCGAACTCAGCCGCTTGCTCCCGGAACTGCGCGACCGCTACCCTGATTTGCCACCCTCAACCGGTGATGAAACCCTGGCCCGCACCCGTCTGCTGGAAGCGGTGGCCCGGCTGGGGCAGGTCCTGGCCGCACGCGCGCCGGTGATCCTTTTCATTGACGATATCCAATGGGCGGACACCGCCTCGCTGGATGTCCTGCACTATTGCGGCCGGGCTTGGACCGAGAGCCATACGCCAATCTTGCTTCTGTTGACCATCCGCAGCGAAGCGCTCGCCACAACACCCACCCTGGGCGAGTGGCGGTTAGAGCTGGGACGCGACGTATCCCTGATGCGACTGGCCCTCGGTCCCATTTCGGCCGGTGAGACACAGGAATTAGCAGAAGCGTTAATAGGTGTTCAAGACAGAAGACGTGCCTTTGCCTCGTTCGCCGAGTGGCTGTTCGCTGAAACAGCCGGCCAGCCCTTCTACATCACCGAAATGATCAAGACACTGATGGAACAGGGGGTGCTGCAATCACGCCCGGATGAGAAGGGGACCTGGGCGGTTGACTGGCAGATGGGGACGCAGCCAGCAGCGGCGCTACAGGGGTTAATCCCGCAGGGTGTGCGCGAGGTTATTTTGACTCGCTTGCGCCGGCTCACCTCCAACGCCACAGCGCTCTTAACAGCTGCGGCTGTCATCGGCCGAGATTGTAGTTTCGAGCGGCTGTGCCAGGTGGCCGGCATCTCTGCCGGTGAGGGCTTGCCGGCCCTGGATGAATTACTCGCCGGCCGCCTATTGGTGGAGACCGATGACCCGATCCGTCCCTACACCTTCGCCCACGACAAAACTCGTGACGTCGTCTACACCGAAGCCGGGGCTGCCCGGCGCCGCCTCTACCACCGCCAGGCGTTCACTGTACTGGAAGCAACGGCGGCGCCGGCCGAGTTAGCCCACCACGCCCTGGCCGCTCGGCTGACCGAACCCGCCTTTCGCTACAGCCTGGCCGCCGGAGACGCCGCCATGGCCCTGTTTGCCGTACGCGATGCCATTGTCTATTACGAACAGGCCCGCGACCAGTTGTCAGCCATCAGTGACCAGTTATCAGTCGCCGATAGCGTGGAACATCTTTCCCTGCGGCTGGGTCGAGCCTACGAACTCGTGGGCGAGTACCAGCATGCCGAAACTATCTACCGGGAGATGCTGGCCCTGGCTCAGGCGTCGAGCCGGCCGGAGATGGCTTGTATCGCCCTGAACCGCCTGGGTACGGTGGCCGTTCACACGTATGAGTTCGAGACGGCGGCAGCCTGGCTACAACAGGCGCTGAGTGTCGCCGAGGAGAGTGATAATAAAGCGGCGCTGGCCGAAACGGAATGGAGTCTGGCCCAGTTGGCCTACCACACCTTTGACTACCCGACCACGGTACGCCATAGCCAGCAAGCCGTGGCCCTGGCCCGCGAACTGGGGAACCAGGAGTTGATGGCCGGCAGCTTGAACACCCTGGCTTATGCCGAGTTCCTGCTGGGCCAGGTGAGGGCATGTCAGGCCCACATGGAAGAAGCAAAGACCCGCTACGCGACGTTGGGCAACCGGGCCCTGGAAGCGGATTGCCTGACAATCATTGCCCTGGTCAAAATGTGTCAGGGACAGCTTGAGGCGGGTATCGCGGACGCCCACACCGCCTACACCATCAGCCAGGAGATTGACAATCCCTGGGGACAGATTGCCAGCAGTGCCGTGCTGGCCTTTGGCCTGATGGACAAAGGTGATTATGAAGAAGCCTTACGCTTCGCCCGGCAGGGCCGGCAGCAGGCGCAGGCGCATGACATGGTCCTGGTGAGCTTCTTAAATTTGCTCGTGTTCGGCATGGTCTACCGGGCGCTCCTGGCATCGGAATCAGCCCGTGCTGCGCACCTGGAGGCCGCTGGCCTCAATGAAAGAGCGGGTTCACAGTCTTTCGCCGAAATGACCGCTGCCCAACTCTGCGCCGATTGTGCTCTGGCCGGAGACTGGGAGGCAGCGACCAGGTATGCGCGGCAGGCGCTGGCCTCCCGGAAGTACACCGCTCTGCCGTTGGTCATTTCCCCCCGCTGGCCGGAGACCGAAGCCCTGCTGCGCGGCGGCGAGGTTGAGTTGGCCCGCGAGGATGTCCGCACGTGGGGCGAATTGGTAAGCCATATCCCTCGCTATCGCCTGCCACACTTGCATTCGTTGGCGCTGCTGGCGGAGTGGGATGGCGACATGAAGCAAGCCATTACCCACCTGGAAGAGGCGCTCTCGCTGGCCGAACAAATCGGTTTGCCCGGGGAGGAGTGGCCGATTCTGGCGAAGTTGGGCGAGTTGTACCGGGCTAACGGGGATGAGGAACAGGCGCAGCGGGCTTTTGGAAAGGCCGCAGAAATAATACAAGCCCTCGCCGCCAAGATTGATGACGAGGATCTACGGGCGGGGTTTTTGGCAGCTTGTGGTATAATTGTGAGCAATGAGGATGAGCATTAACAGTTGTTGGAGGACAAGTCATCGTGTCGATACAGACAGCTGTATTGAAGCCGGACACGCGGTTACAGACCCGGCAAATCACCCCGGAATTAATTAAATACATCATTAAAAAAATTGTTGATGAGATTTCACCTCGACAGATAATTCTGTTTGGCTCGTATGCTCGTGAACACACCACAGACGCGAGCGACCTTGATCTTTTTATTGTTCACGATAGCCCCGTCTCCAATCGTGAAGTGCGACGGCGTATAGAGTACCTATTGAGGGGGCGATATTTTGATCTTGATCTGATTGTGCGAACATCCAGGGAAGTGACCCGCAATTTGGCAGATGGCAATCCGTTTTATACCCGGCACATCTTTGGCGAGGGAAAAGTATTGTATGACCGACCAGCCTAAACAGCCGGTGGAGACGCCCCGCGCCTGGCTGCGCTATGCCGAAAATGAGTTGGGAGTAGCTGCACGCGAGTTGGAGCAGAAACACCTGCCTATCCGACGATTTGCTTTCTGTGCCAGAGCGCAGCCGAAAAGTTTTTGAAAGGTTACTTGATTGCTCAAGGCTGGTCGCTGGAAAAGTCGCATGACCTGGTGAAACTGCTGGCTTTATGCGCTGTCTATGATGCCGAATTAGGAACAATGGTAACTGAAGGGGCGGTGTTAAATGAATACATCATTGCCGGACGTTATCCTGGCGACATTGCTTTTGAAGCAATTGGCCTGACAGAGGCTGAAGAGGCCCTACAAGCAGCCAAGCGCATTCGGGAGCGCGTCATCAATCTGATTGGTTCAGAGGCAGAAGAAAATTCATAAGCCCTCGCCGCCAAGATTGACGACGAGGGCCTGCGAGCGGGGTTTGTGGCGGCGAAACCTATAGTTTACCTGGTTGGCAGGGCGACCGGCTCAATCTGATACTTGCTGGTGATAGCCCGGATGCGCTCTATATCAGGTGGGCCGGATGGCTTGGGCGGGTTAGTTTTGTCAGTCACCGGCAAACCCAGTTCGGCAAAGAACTTTTCATTACCAGCCGGGTTGAGCATAACCAAAAGTCGCCCCGGTGTATCGCCTATGTTCTTGTGCCTGTGAGGGACACCTGATGGAATATGGGCCGTATCGCCAGTCGTTGCCCCCTGGGTGTACACCTCTTCATCCGCCAGTCCGGTGAATTGAAATCATATGTTTTCCCGGACTGACCCATTGGTACGAAACCGAGGCCCTGCTGCAAGGTGGGGACGTTGAACTGGCGCGAGCGGACGCGCATCGCCTCGGCGAGCGGTTCAGCGATAACCGGCGTTACCGCATCCCCTACCTGCGGTCGCTGGCGGTACTCGCCCAATGGGATGGTCACACGGAACAGGCCATCGCCCGTCTGCAAGAGGCTCTCACTCTGGCCGAACAAATCGGTTTGCCCGGGGAGGCGTGGCAGATTCTGGCGAAGTTGGGCGAGTTGTATCAGAAGCGCAGCGACGAAGAACAGGCGCAACGGGCCTTTGTGCGCGCGGCGGAAATCGTCCAATCGCTCGCCGGTAAGATCGAGGATGAGGAACTTCGGGCGGGCTTTCTGGCAGCGGAGCCTGTTCGGCGGGTGATGTCCAATGAGAGCCTGACGACCCGCGGCCGGAAGAACCAGGCCCCTTGGGCTAATTTCCTGCCCCGGTGATAATGAGTCTCGCGGCGGAGAGCGGACGTGGTATAATATGGCCAGGAGTAACCTGCCATGAGTTACGCTTCTATTCTGCAAAACTTGCCCGAGGAGCTGCGGCTGACCATGCTCGAGTTGGTCGAAGCTGTCGAGCAGAACCTGCGCGACCAACTGGCTGTCCGCCGCGAAGATTTCGACGCTTTGAGGGCAACGGTTCGTGATTTGGCCGAGGCGCAGAAGCGCACCGAGCAGCAAGTCGAAGCGCTGGCCGAAGCGCAGAAGCGCACGGAGAGCCGGCTGGATCGCCTGGAGGCAGTTGTTACCGAGCTGGCCGAAGCGCAGAAGCGCACCGAGCAGCGCGTTGGAGAATTGGCCGAAGCGATTCGCAAGCTGACGGAAACGCAAATAGCCATGCAAATCCGGCTGGACAGGCTCGTCGGCGATAATTTAGAACGCAAATACCGCGAGCGGGCCTTTGCTTACTTTGGACGCCTTTTACGCCGCATAAAGGTCGCCTCTGTTCAGGACATTGAGGACGAGCTGGAGGGCCGCCTCTCGGATGACGAGATACGAGACCTGGCCCTGTTAGATGTCTTGCTGCGGGGCAACGTGCGCCAACATCCAGATATACCAGAGGTCTGGCTGGCATTGGAAGTTTCCGCCGTCGTGGATCGCCTCGATGTGGAACGGGCGCTGCGGCGAGCAGAACTCCTCCAAAAGGCCGGCTATGTTGCTATCCCCGTTGCTGCCGGCGAGGAAGCAACGGCCGGCGGGGAGCAGATGGCCCGCGCCAACCGCGTGTTGCTGGTTCGGAACGGGCGACAGCAGTTTTGGGAGGAAGCGTTGAATAGGGTGTTGTCGAAGTAGCCATCTACCTCTGCTTTTTCGCTACCGTTACCAGATGAGCCGCCAACGCCTCGGGTGCCGAGAAGAAGGGGGAGTGACCGGTGTCCAGCGAGAGCACCATCTGGCAGGGCGTGGCCGTGTTCATCTGTTTTTGCAGCGACAGTCCAATCGTTTGGTCACGCAAACATTCGATATACACCCGAGGAATGCGGCCAAAGTTGTCGGCGCTGGTCTGCACCGGTGTCGCCACAGGGGCCAGCGCTTCCTCAGGCACCAATAGCGACTTCGCTCGCGCGACGTCCTCATCACGACAATCGTGATAAAAAACCTCCCGGATCGCTTCCTCTTTGACCGAGTGGTAGCCTTGCGCTTCGTTGATAATCAGGTTGGGTAGAATCAACGTCTCCGTATCCTGCTGCGCCAATTGGAGCAGCGATTCGCCGTTACGGGGAAGGAAGGCACACAGGTAAACCAGGGTCTTAATCTTGTCCGGCCGGTACTCGGCCGTCTGGGTGATGACCACGCCGCCCATACTATGCCCCACCAGGATGACCGGCTCAGACTGGGCGTCCAGCACCTGACCAACCCGATCCACAAAGCGTTGCAGGGTGATTTCCGGTATCGGTGTTTTATCCTGACCGTGACCGGGCAAGTCAGGCGCCACTACTGTATGTCCTTGCTTTTCCAGCAACGGCTTCACTTTGTCCCAGCACCAAGCGCCGTGCCACGATCCGTGAATTAATACAAACGTACTCATTTGGGGCCTCCTTCATCTAAATTCAGGATGGGTGTACAATATCAACAACTTTCTGTTACTACTATAGAGTGTTGGCGTAACGCGCACGTAACGAGGAGCGTAACAAGCCGATGAGCCGCCTGGAATTGCGATTCTTGGGCACGCCGGAAATTTGGCGCGAACAACAACAGCTCAAATTTCCCACCCGAAAATCGTTGGCGTTGGTGGTCTACCTGGCGGTGGCCGGAGGCTGGCATAGCCGCGAAACGCTGATGGCCCTGCTCTGGCCGGAAAGTAGTCCTCAGAGGAGCCGAGCCTCGCTGCGGAACGCCCTGGCTCGCTTACGCCACGCTCTGAGTGAAGCGGAGGATCATCTGCTGGTCGAAGGCGAGTTGTTGGCTTTTGACCTGACCACAGCGGTCATACTCGATGTACACAGGCTGGCAGTCGCCGCTCAGGCACAAGAGAGTATCCCCTTGCAAGAGGCCGTTGAACTGTATCGGGGCGACTTTCTGGAAGGATTTACCCTGCCCGACGCGCTCGCTTTTGACGAATGGGCCAGCGTGCAGCGTGAATACTGGCATCGGCAGATGAGCGAAATTCTGGCCCGGCTCGCCCAATTGCAAACAGATCAAGGCCAGGTGAAAAAGGGGTTGGACACGGTGCGGCGCTGGACGGCTCACGATCCGCTCAACGAAGTCGCTCACCGGCGCTTGATGGAATTATATGCCAGGCTCGGAGATAAAACCGCCGCGTTGCAAGCCTACGAGCGTTGCCGGGCCATCCTGGTCGCCGAACTTGGCCTCGAGCCGTCCCCAGAAACACACGCCCTGGCCGAGCGCATCCGCAGCACAAAGGGCGAAAGGATGAAGGATGAAGATCGAAGATACCCTTCATCCTTGACTCACCTTCCCTTCGTTGGTCGTTCCATCAAACACCTGCAACTGGTGACGGCTTTCCACGCCGCCAAGCAAGAACAGGCGCAGGTCGTCATTATTGAAGGGGAAGCGGGCATCGGCAAGACGCGGCTGGCGACCGAGTTTTTAAGTTGGGCCACCGACCAGGGGGCGGACGTGTTGCGGGGACGCGCCTTCGAGGCGGGCGGACGCTTGCCCTATCAGCCGCTGATCGAGGCGTTGCGCCGGCGAGTGGAACAGGAAAACGCCCCCGAAGATTTACTGAGTGACGTCTGGCTGGCCGAACTGAGCCGCCTGCTCCCGGAATTGCGTGACCGCTATCCCGACTTGCCGTTGCCAACAGCAGATGAAAATGAGGCCCGGTCCCATTTGTTGGAAGCGGTGGCCCGGCTCGGACAAGCCTTGGCCGAGCGACAAGGGCCGGTGGTCATCTTTATCGACGATCTCCACTGGGCAGATGTGGCTTCACTCGATCTGCTGCACTATTGCGGCCATGCCTGGGCCGAAGCCGGTTTGCCCGTCTTGCTGCTCCTGGTCCGACGCCGTGAAGCCACCGCCGCAGATTCAGCGCTTGATGAGTGGTTGGCCAACCTGGGACGCGACATTTCCAGCCATCAACTCGCCCTGGAGTCACTCACCCTGGATGATACCCGGCAGTTGGCTCGATCCTTGCTCGGCCGGGAGGATGCAGCCGGTCTGTCCGTTGCCCACCGTTTTGGCGCTTGGCTCTTCGCCCAAACCGGAGGCCAGCCCTTTTTCGTCACTGAAACAATCAAAGAACTGGTGAACCGGGGTGTTCTCCAGGCTCGTCTTCGCCAGGCAGGCCCCTGGAAAATAGATTTAGCCGCCCTTGAAACGTGGCTGGCGGCTCGCTCATCTCTCACCCCAATGGGCGTGCGCCAGCTCATTACCGCGCGCCTGAACCGTCTAAGGCCGGCCGCTTCGGCGCTCTTAACCGCGGCCGCCGTGCTGGGCCGGGATTGCAGTTACACCCTGCTGGGCCAGGTGGCCGATTTGGATGAAGTGACGGGGCTCTCCGGCCTCGATGAATTACTGAAGGCCCATCTGCTCAGCGAGACCGATAACGCCGACCGTCCCTATACCATTGCCCATGACAAAATCCGCGAAGTGGTCTACGACGGGGCCGGCGCAGCTCGACGGCGTCTTTTTCACCGGCGGGTCCTTGAGGCGTTGGAAAAGGCCGCTGCCGCGCATCCTGAGCTTGGTCGAAGGGCGGCTGAGTTGGCGTATCACGCCCTCGGCGCTCACCTGACCGAACCGGCCTTCCGCTACAGCCAGGCAGCCGGTGATGAAGCCCTCCGTCTCTTTGCCATCCACGACGCCATCACCCACTACGAACAAGCCCGCAGCCTCATCACCAATCACCACTTACCAACCTCCAATTTCCACCTCCAACTGGGTCGGGCTTACGAATTGGCGGGCGAGCTGAAACAGGCGGAGGGTGTCTATCAGGAGCTATTGCAACAGGCCCAGACCGCAAACCAGGTAGACCTGACCTGCACCGCCCTGAATCGCCTGGCGACCGTGGCCGTGCATGCCTATGACTTTGCAACCGCCGTGGGTTATTTGCAACAGGCCCTCCGTCTGGCTGAAGAATACAACCACAAACCTGGGCGAGCGGAAGCCGAATGGAATCTGGCCCAATTGTACCACCACCGGTTTGACTTCAAGCAGTCGCTGATTCGCAGCCGGCGGACGTTAGAACTGGCCCGCGAACTGGGGGATGAGGCGTTGGCAGCCGGGAGCGTGAACTCCCTGGCCTACGCCCAGATGTTGCTGGGCCAGGTCAGCGTCGGCGAAGCCACAATGATTGAGGCGCGTGACCGCTACGCCCGGTTGGGCAACAAGGCCCTGGAAGCGGACTGTCTGACGGCCATAGCGGCGGCGCAAATCTGGCAGGGCCGCATTCAGGACGGAATCGAAACCGCTCGCGCGGCCGAGGCCATTTGCGCCGCGATAGACAACCCGTGGGGGCACATTTATAGTCGAGTTTGGTTAGCCACCGGGTTACTCGATAGGGGTGAGTATGAAGCCGCCCTGGCCGTAGCTCAGGCCGGGCAAAATCAGGCCCGCTTGTACAATCTGCCCCCGATGGGGATCTTCATTGCCCTGGTCCTGGGTAGGATTTATCGGACCTTGGGACAGGTGGTGGCTGCTTACGAGACACACCAGGCAGCATTCGCGTTAAATGAGCAGGTCAAATCGGATGTTCACGTGGCCTTTATTAGCGCCGAACTGTGCGCCGATTGCGTCCTGGCCGGAAATTGGGCCGAAGCCACTACTCATGCCCGGCAGGCGCTGGCCTATCGCAAGTACGACGTGTTACCGTTGGTCATTTCCGCCCGTTGGCTGGAAACCGAGGCGCTCCTCCGGGGTGGGGAGGTCGAACTGGCCCGCACGGACGTCCGGCGCTGGGGCAAATTGGTGGGGAGTATTCCGCGCTTGCGGGTGGGCCACTTGCGTTCGCTGGCGATATTGGCCGGGTGGGAGGGTGATGCTGAACGGGCAATTGACCACCTGCAAGCAGCCTTCACCCTGGCCGAACAAATCGGGTTGCCGGGGGAGGAGTGGCAGATTCTGGCAAAGCGAGGAGAGTTGTACAAGGCCAGCGGCGATGAGGAAAAGAGGCGACAAGCGTTGGCGCAGGCGACAAAAATCATCCAGGTTCTCGCCACCAAAATTGACGACGAGAACCTGAAGCATGGTTTTTGCCGTAATTGGATTGATGAAATCAGGGTTCAGTCGGGCCGTGTCAAACTCCCACGGGTGTGATGCTGAGCAAAGGCGCGGGAGACCCTTCGCTCCAGATCCTTCACTCCGCTCAGATTCTCTCGTGAAAGTCGAGCGGGGGCGCGCGATTCGCAGCGAGCGGGATCAAAGTCCTCTCCCGAGCGGAAGAGCGCCCAGGCCCACAGACAGGAGAATCTTACGGGCGGCGGCCACCGGGGCGCCCTTATTGGGTTTGCCACGACTGACCAACCGGGGATAGAAGGACCGCAAGGAATGCTGCCCACGACTCGCAGACCAGGACGGCCAGCAACGAGCACAGGCGGGCAAGCACAAGGCGGATGAAGTCATAGGTTCTCGGTTCCGCCCCCTATCTACCGGAAGGAAGCCCTCTTGCCCTCCCCCGAACACCCGTTCTCCACTCGCCGCCACGCCACATTGCTCCAGCGCGGGCGAGCCGACGCCGGCCAGGGGCGACTCGTGGGTGATCCTCGATCAGCCCCGCGAGCAGTGCCAGGGCAACGAAAAAGCCGGGCTCTTTACCCGGCCACTCCATTGCACTCCCGGCGCCCTCACCCGGCCCTGGCAGTCCCCTCACGACCCACCCCACCGCCCGGCCAGGACAACGCCCGCCGGAGACGATTGAGAGCGATCGAGGTGCACTGAGACGCAGTTCGCCACCTCGTCCAGCACCAAGAGGGAAGCATCATCACCAGTGGCGGAGAGTCCCGGCACTATAAGTGGGTTCACCCACGAGAGCCTACGCTATGACCTCTTTTTGCCTGTATCCTTCCTCTACCGCTCTGCTGCCAGGCCCGCAACGGGCTCCGTCCGGAGCGGGCAGGACGGAGCCCTGATTATCTGTGACTCTCGAGTTGGCTGCCGGCAATTACCGCGCGGCCCGGAGGGCGGCGTCTACAAACACCCAACCGTGGCCGACGGCGTCGCAGGTGTCAAAACGTGTTCGGCACTTCAGAGCGGCGTAGTGAAGCGCCCCCGCACCGGTCTGTTGCCCCGTTCCAAATAAATCCGACCAACAGCGGGCCCCGCCGGGCCCGCCCGGTCCGCGGCCCCCACCCGCGGCTTCAACCGCCGCGTTCGTGTTCTCCTCCGCATCGGCGCCGGCCCCAGCCGTGGTTTCCCTGACCGGTCAGGACAGGCAACCGCCGGGCTCTGGACAGCGCTGGTCAGGTGAAATTGGAAACTTGCAACAGACCGGCCGCGTGCTCGACCGTCATGTCGGCACAAGGTGCCCCCTTACGCGGAGAGAGCTTTCGCTCTGATCTCCAACGCGAACATGCGGGCCATCTCGGCGCCAGACGCAGCGTCCGGTGCATATCCATCCGCACCGATCTCTTTTGCGAAGCCCGCAGTGACCGGGGCACCACCCACGAGCACCTTCGTGGCGTGGTGCAAATCCGCCTCGTTGAGGGCCTGGATGACTCCCGCCATGTTCAGCATCGTGGTTGTCAACAAAGCTGATAGGCCGATCACGCAAGCACCGCTCTCACGCACGGTTTGTACGACCTGCTCTGGGCGGACATCCACGCCCAGATCGACGACTTTGAAACCCGCTCCCTCAAGCATCAGCCCAGCCAGATTCTTGCCAATGTCATGGACATCCCCCTGGACCGTCCCGATGACGGCCGTACCAAGAGGCGCGGCGCTGCTCGCCCCGAGTATCGGTTGAAGCAGGGCGATTCCCGCTTTCATGGCCCGAGCGGCAATCAGCATCTCAGGGATAAAGATCGCGCCGGTCTGAAAGCGGTAGCCGACAACGTCCATGGCCGGGATCATGCCTTGTGTGAGTACAGTATGCGGATCGAGACCGGCGTCGAGCGCTTCCCGCACCAACTCGCGACTGCCCACGTGGTCACCTTCGATAATCATCTCTTGCAAGTCGAGGAGAATCTCCGAGTCCATCAGGACCTCCATGTGCTCTGTTTTCGCTGATCTCGAACCGTTCAAAGAAGGCTCGCACCTCGCTCCGCCGTTCTTCGGTTGTGAAGGCTGCGCTCAAGGCGTCGAGGTTCAACGCTCGGAAGAACGAGGGCTGGAATCCCAGCTCGCCCGACAAAGTGCGGTACTCGTCGCTGAGTGTGATCGCCGATATGCCGGGGTCGTCGGTGTTCACCGACGCACGCACCCCCGCGTCGATCAACCGCCGGATGGGATGCTCGACCAGTGATGGAGTCGCCCGGGTCTGCAGGTTGCTGGTCACACACACCTCGAGTAGAACCTCGCGCTCGCGCAACAGCCCCAGCACCGCTTCATCCTCGACCGACCGGATGCCGTGGCCAATCCGGCTCGCATGCAGCTCCGTCACCGCCGTCCGGACCGTCTCAGCCGGTGCAATCTCGCCGGCATGAATCGTCACGCCCAGGCCTTCGGCCGCCGCTCGCGCGCACACGCGCGCATAGCTGTCAAGGCCCAGCTGGCGGATATCCCCGGCGATGTCCACCCCACGCGTCCCCCGGGCGCAGTAGCCGAGTGCCAGATCAACCGCCTCCTCGCCAATCCGCTCTCCGCCGTACTGCGGGATGATGACGATCAGCTCGACCCGCGTTCTAAACCGCTCCTCGGCCGCTTCCTTCCCGGCGACCACCGCTTCCGTCACCGTTTTCGGGCTCAGCGCGCAATAGTCGGCGATGAAGTGGGGGCAAAAGTGCAACTCCAGGTAGAGAACGTTGTCGCTCGCCGCGTCCTGCACAGCCTCGACCGTCACGCGCGCCAGGTCGTCTTCCGTTTTCAAACACGGCATGAAGAAATCGAATTTGGCCAGAAAGTCGAACAGGCTCTGATCACGATCGGTCGCCTGGATGTGCGGCAGGAGCGTTTCGACCGGCGTATTCAGATAGCAGCCATGATTCTTGCGAAAAAGGTCGAGGATCGTCTGCGGGCGTAGTGCACCCTCCAGGTGGCGGTGCAGATCGACTTTGGGCCAGCTGCGGATCGCCTCAAGCGTATAGGCGCTTGTTTCCATTGTCAGATACCCCTGACATCAATCGTTCGCATAGGCTGGCAACCGAAACTCGGATGCCTCTTCTCCCAGCCGTTGGCGCATGACCTCGCACTCTGCGACGAAGTCGTCAATGGTGCGGGCATCGTTCTCGAGTAAGTGCCTGAGCCACTTGTAGCCGTAGGCGACGTGGTTGATCTCATCCGACCAATCGTAGTCGGCGAACATCGCCGAGCGCCGGGCGCCTTCCTCGGTCCAGCGCTTGACGCGCGGCGGCCGCACATGGATGTGGCGAGCCTCGGCCATGATGGTCAGATCACAGTATCGGTGCGCCCAGGGCATCCGGACACAGCGCTCGTACTCGCTCACCGCGACCGGATAGTCGCTGATCCCGATCCCGAGCTCCTTGAGTCGCATCTCGCCCATCTCGCAGTGGCGAATCTCATCCCAGCAGTGCCGCGCCAGATCGTGGTAGAACTCCCAGGGCATGTCCTCGGCGTCGAAGATGACGCTCGCCACCAATTCGGCCGCCCACATCTCCGAGAAGTACAACCGGAAGGCCGCAATCTCGTTCTCGCGCAGGGGGAGGCCATCCATCTGGGCCTGAGGAAGGTAGGCCTCCGACGCCGGCCGGATGACGAATCGCGCGTCGCGTTGGGCTCTGCCGCTCCGCTTGAATGGGAGGAAGCTGGCGGGGCGTGGTGTGTTCGGCTCTTCGGTCGCCGGCAAGTCGCCGGCGAGACCGCCCGCGGCCGCCACTAACCGGTCGAGGTACTGTTGCCACTCGCTCGCCCCGCGCCGGATCGCCTCGTTCTGCAAGAGGGTTGCCAGCACCTCCTCCGCCCATTCGAGGTGGCGCTCCTCGTCTTGAACGATCTGACTCAGCAGGTCCACGGTCGGCGCGTCGACCACATAACTCGATGCGGGAATGTGCCGCTGGTAGGCATCGAGCAGGTGCCGCTTGATCGTCAGGTACAGACCTGCCAGGAGCGCGGCCGGCTCCGGCGCGTTCAGAGCCTCCCCCATCAGGAACACGAGCCGGGGGTCGGCATCCGCCTTGGGATGGCCCCCGCGGAGCTCGCGCAATCGCTGGTAGAGCCGGTCGGCATGCTCGGCCTCGTCCCACAGATGGCGGCCGATGGCCTTCTTCACTTCCCACTGAGGCACCTCCGGAAGCCACCCCGCCAGGATGCGCAGCAGCCCGCGCTCGATGTAGGAGTAGCGGCGCAGCAGGTGACCGCTCTCCAGCACGTTGTACCCTGTCGTTCGAGCCATTTCCGTCGTGACACCCACCGTTGGTTCCTCCCTTTCGAAGAGTTTGCTCACTCCATCCAGCGCCGGTTGTAGCGGCGCAGCGTCTCCGATGCGGCCAGCAGATTTTGGACGCGGATGAACCGCGACAGCGCGTTGCCACTGCTGAAGCCGTAGCCGCCACCGGGAGCACAGGCCGCCAACAGCCATTCCACCTCAGCGGTGATCTCGGCCGGCGTGGCGCGGGCCAGCTGGTCCACGCTGAGATTGCCGATCAGGGCCACCCGTTGCCCGTACTCGCGCTTGAACGCGTAGATATCCATCGCGCCCGGCTCGATGGGATGGATCGCCACCGGACCCAACGCGAGAATATCCTCAATCACCGGCAGGATATTGCCGTCGCTGTGGAAAATCCACGGCTTCGTGATGCGGCAGGCGAGGTCTCGGAAGAAGGGGAACACGTGGCGCCGTAGGGCTGCCGGCGAGATAAAAGGGCCGGCCTTGTAGGCCAGGTCGTCGCCGACCCAGATGAAATCAATCTCCGGCATCTGGCAGTAGATCTCGATCAGGTTGGCGGTGTAGGCCGCGTAGCGCGCCAGGACCTCCTCAACCAGGCCGGGGTCGTCGTAGAGGCTCAAGCACAGACCCTCGAAGCCCATGTCGGCGATGGCGTAATCGAGGCAGAAGGCGAACTCGCAGTACAACGCCAGGCCGCTGTCGCCGATCGCCGCGCGCGCCGCGCGAACCTGCGGGGCGAGCTCCTCCGGGGTGAACGTCGGGATCTCCAACCTGGCGAGGTCGGCGCGGGTATGGATCAATGGGACGCGGTCGAGGACCGGTTGGCTCTCATCGCGGAGCGTGCCGAAGGTCTCCCAATGATAGATGCCCAGGGCATCGATGCCGGCGGCGCGTGCAAAGGCCACTTTCTCGGTCCAACTGATGTCAATCTGCTGGCTGGACGCTGCTTGCGCCTCCGGTACTGGCTTCCCCAGCGACCGAAGCATGATGGCCTCATCAATCGCGATCTCTAGCCATGGAACCGGCCCTTCGACGTGGTCGAATGCCGCCCAAATCTTTTCAACGGAAGTAAGCATAGGTGAACTCGTTCAGAGAATATCGGGAACAGGATGGGACGAGGCCTCCGGTGCCGGCTGCGACAGAGCATCCGGCGCCCGGCGCGGCCGCTGGGGGCGTGCGGCCCGGAAGATCAGGGCCGCCAGGGTCGTCAGGTAGGGCAGCATCAGCGTGAGCTGTGAGGGAATGCCCACATTCTGGATGCGGAGCGAGAGCCCTTCGGCAAACCCGAACAGCAGCGCCGCCAGCAAGACGCCGGCGGGATTGGTGCGGCCGAAAATCACCGCCGCCAACGCAATGAAGCCGCGCCCGGCCGTCATGTTCTCGGCAAACAGGAGTAGATACCCGAGTGAGAGGTGGGCTCCGGCCAGACCGCACATCGCGCCGCTGATCAGTGAAGC
Organism: Ardenticatenaceae bacterium; assembly: GCA_027493995.1. Classification (GTDB taxonomy): domain Bacteria; phylum Chloroflexota; class Anaerolineae; order Ardenticatenales; family Ardenticatenaceae; genus DOUV01. Next base: position 2,284,959 of record JAOSJS010000001.1, read on the forward strand.
GATCCAGCGGATGCGGCTCACGCTGACACCGGCGGTCTCCAGGGCTTCAGAATGCTCGCCGGCGGCTCGGAGGTAGAAACCTGCAGGCGTGTGATAGATCATCACCCAGAATAGAGCGACGAACACCCAACTGAGGTAGACGAACAGTGAGTGATGATTGAGCGCCGCGCCGACGATCGGCACACTGTCGAGAAGAGGAAGGTGGACAGTTGGCAGCGGCGCAAGTTGCGGTGAGCTGAACGAGCCCCGAACCTTGAAGATGAGCTGCAACAGGAACACCGTGAGGCCCGCCGCCAAAATATTCAAGGCGATGCCGACCACGAAGACGTCGCTGCGCAGCCGGATGATGAAGAGGCCGAAGAGCGCTGAGTACAGCGTTGCGGCAGTAACAGCAAACAGCACGCCCGCGAGCGCACTGTGGAATAGAAAACTGCCCAGCACCGCGAAGAAGGCCCCAATCAACATCATCCCTTCGAGGGCGATGTTCAAATCGCCGGTCTGCAGGCTGACCAGACCGCCCAGCCCGGCCAGGATGAGCGGCGTCGCCACGCGTAGGAGGGTAGCCAACGTGTCAACGGAGAAAATGACATCCATCGACTTTCCTCAGTCCCTGCTCAGCCTACCGCTGCACCGCTGCAGGCACACGGATGCGCGCGAGGATCATGGTGACGAACTCTCGCCCGGTCACGAGCAGAATCAGCACGGCCAGCAGAACGAGGGTCAGCTCTGACGGCACTGTCGTCGCTTGCTCCATTCCCAACGAACCGGTCTTCACAGCGGCGAACAGCAGAGCGGCCAGCAGGATACCGATCGGATGGTTGCGAGCCAGCAGGCTAATCAGAAGCCCGTCGAAACCGATACCGCCGCCGATCTGGGCCCAGAACCGGAATTGCGAGCCTGTCACAAGGAGGGCGCCGGCCAGGCCCGCGAGAGCACCGCTGATCACCATTGCCGTCAGTTGCTCTCGTTCGACCTCCACTCCTCCGTACCGGGCAAACCTGGCATTGAGCCCGATGATCTTCCACCGGTACCCGAGCGCGCTGCGTCGCATGGCCCAAAAGGCAAGACCTACCAGCAGAACGGCGACGAGAATGCCCGCGTTCAAGCCGCTATCTGCCCACAGCACCGGCAGCCGCGCCGTTTCGGCGATGGGACGCGTGGTGCCGCTCCACCGGGCCGGATCGCGGAACGGGTACGTCGCCAGGTAGCCGGTAAAGAGAATGTAGACGAAGTTCAACATAATCGTCGAGATGACCTCGTCTACGCCCAGCCGGGTCCGCAGCCAGCCGGGGATGAAGGCACCGACCGCGCCCGCCACCGCGGCAGCGGGCAGGACGAGGGCGATGTGCAGCAGGGCCGGCACCCCTGTCAGGCTGAAGCCGACCCACGCCGCGCCGAATGCCCCAAGGTAGATCTGCCCTTCACCGCCGAGATTGTAGATGCCCGCGTTGAAGGCCACCGCCACCGCGAGACCCGAGAGGATCAACGGCGCAGCTCGGGTCAGCACCGCCGTGATGGCCGCTGAATCGCCGAAGGCGTAGGTGAAGAGAGCGCGGTAGGCGGCGGCGGGATCGGCGCCGATCGCGACCATCACGATCGCCCCGAGCGTCAGGGTGGCGACCGCTACACCGGCGCCTTCGGCGAGCGGGCGGAGCAGCGCCTGCTCGAAAGAGATGCTCCTCATCATGGGTTGCCTTCCGTTTTGCTGCCCGCCCCCGTCATGGAGAGTCCCAGAATCTCAGGGCTCACCTCGTCCGGCCGGAACTCGCCCACGAGGCGCCCTCCGAACATAACGGCGATCCGGTCGCTGAGCAGAAAGATCTCGTCCAGATCCGCGGACACCAACAAGATCGCGATGCCCTGCCGGCGGGCTTCCAGCAGGCGCCGGTAGATGAACTCCGAGGCGGCGATATCGACGCCACGCGTCGGGTGTGAGAGCAGAAGGCACCGAAGATTCCCCGAAAGCTCGCGAGCCACGACCACCTTCTGAAGATTCCCGCCTGATAGGCCTCCAGCCCAGGTGGTGGGACCGGGGGCGACGATGTTGAAATCGTGGATCAGGCGAGCGGCGTGCTCGCGCACAGCCGACCAGCGGACGGAACCCCAGCGGCTGGTGAACGGTGCTCGGTCCTCTTCGGCAACAATCAGATTCTCCGCGATGGAGGCCTGAAGGCATAAGCCTGTACCCATCCGGTCTTCTGGAATGTGGCGCATCCCGAGCGCTCGCCGCTCTGCGGTGCCTGCTGCCGTGACATCCTTCCCGTCCAGCCAGACGTGTCCGCCCTCGATCCGAAGCAGCCCGGCGAGGGCAGCCATCAACTCCCGCTGGCCGTTGCCCTCGACGCCGGCGATCCCCAGGATCTCTCCGGCCCGTACGTGCAGCGAAAGCTGCCTGACCGAATGTAGCCCGCCGCAAGCCCCTGGGCTTCGAGCCCACGGGGAGCCCCTGCCCTGAGGGGTACCCCCACAGGGGGTGAGGGGGCTGCCTACCCCGCGGGGTACCCCCAAGCGAGACCGTCTCGTAGGGGATTCCCCCGTAGGGGACAAGCGAGACCGTCTTATAGGGGACTCCCCCGCAGGGGACAAGCGTCCACGGTGACGCCACGGGAGCCCCCCGCGGGGGAGCCCCTGAGGGGGCTGCCCACGCGTCCCCGGTGACCCTACGGGATGCCCCTCAAGGCACCCCAAGCGAGAACGCCCAGTAGGGGGAAGCCCCTGAGGGGGCTGCCCAAGCGTCCCCGGTGACCCTACGGCCCCACAGGGCACCCCGGTGGGGGAGCCCCACAGGGCAAAGGCGGGCTTCTCGACAGGCTTCAGCCTTGGCCTGCCGCGAAGACGGTGTTAAAACGTTGTTTCTGTCGCGCCCATGCGCTATTCTTTCGTTACGGGTTGAGCCCGTCTTCTGCACCTTTCCAACGTATAGGTTGCCGGTTGCGGCAGCGAGACTCCCGCCGCGTAAAACCTGTAGAGCTTTCACGGTGCACCTCTTGGGCTCGGACGGAGCCTTCAGGCGCCAACGTAGAGCGATGGCTCATGCGTTGCCTGAGAAGCCGCCGGGCTTGTAGCCCGTGCGGAGTGTCACCGCGAGGGTATGCTGCGGCCCACGGACCTCAAGAGCCTTCACTTGCAAGGCCACCGGCCCATTCCCGTCCATGCGGTCCTTCCGGATGGCCCAGATCCGGTCACGCCCCACGATCAGCCGCGCGAGTTCGTGTTCATCAGTGCCATGGGTGGTGAGGGTCGCCACAGTCCGGCCCTCGCGCATCACAGTCACACGGTCCGAGAGGGCCAGCACCTCGCGCAATTTGTGCGAGATGAACAGGATGGTCTTGCCGCGGTTGGCCATCTCCCGGCAGATTCGGAAGAGCTCCCGGACCTCGAGCGGGGTGAGCACGGCCGTGGGCTCGTCGAGGATGAGCACATCGGCACCCCGATAGATCGCCTTGATGATCTCAACCCGCTGCTGCACCCCAACCGGCAGGTTGGCAACCGGCTCCGAGAGCGGCAGGGAGAGGTTATAGCGCTCGCACAGCGCGCCGACCGCCGCCTCTGCATGGCGGCGGTCGACGATCACTCCCTTGCGCGTCGGTTCGTAGCCGAGGACAACATTCTGGGCCACCGTAAAGGAAGGTACGAGCATAAAGTGCTGGTGGACCATGCCGATTCCGAGGCGCTTGGCCACTCGCGGGCTGCTGATCTGCACGGTCTCGCCTCGCACCCGGATGGTTCCCGCGTCGGGTTGCTGGAGGCCGTAGAGGATATTCATCAGCGTGGTCTTGCCGGCGCCGTTCTCTCCGACGATGGCATGAACCTCGCCTTTCAACACCGACAAGGTGGCATTGTGGTTCGCGACGACGCCCGGAAACGCTTTGCAGATGCCTTTTATCTCCAGGACCGGCCTGCTCATGGCTCAGAAGGTCCTCGCCGGGTGGCCGGCCACACGTGCCCGGCCACCCGGCAGAAAGGTTCCTACTGCTCTTCAACGGTGATCTTGCCCGATTTGATAGCGTCTTGAATCTCGGTAGCACGCTGCACGACATCTGGGGGCACCAGGTCGGCGGAGAAGGTGAATGGCACGCCGTCTTCCGCCAGTCCCCAGAAGAACTTCTGACCTTTCTTCAGCCCACCCTTGATGTAGAGACCCGTCAGAGAGTCGATCGAGAGGTCGACGCGCTTCAACATGCTGCCGATCGTCTGGTCGGGTGCGAGCCAGCGCTGATCGAATCCCGCGCCGATCACGTACAGGGCACTGCCTTCTTTCGCGGCGTTGAAGCCGCCCTCACCGCTCAAGCCCGCATACTGGTAGTTGATATCAGAGCCCTTCTGGATGAGGGTTAAGTTCGCTTCTTTGCCCTTTGCCGGGTCCACGAACGAACCGACGAAGATTGACTCCACCTTCACCGCCGGGTCGACGAACGCCGCGCCCTGACGGTAGCCCGACAGACAGCGTTGGATCACGGGCGCATCGACCCCGCCGACGAAACCGACCACTTTGTCGGCATTGATGTTCTTGACCTCTGTGTGAGTCGTCATCAGGGCCGCCAGGGCGCCCGCAACGAAGCAACCTTCCTGATCCTTGTAGGCGAGCGAGACGACGTTCGGATCATCGATCGGCGCATCCAGGAAGACAAACGTCGTGTCCGGATTCTCGCCGGCTGCCTTGATCATCCCATCGATCGCCTCAAAGCCCAGGACAAAGACCAAATCGTTGTTCTTGGCGGCATCAGCAAGGATCGGCGCGAAGTTGTCGGGCTGCAAGCGTCCTTCGTACTTGCGCGTGACAGCAGCGTAGTGTTTCTCAATCAGCTTGATACCGTCCAGGGCGATGTCGAAGAAAGCACGATCCCCAAATGCGTTGTCGACGAAGACGCCGACGCGGGGCGCAGAGTCGGGAGCCGCGGCAGGCTGCGAGGACTCAGCGGAGGTCGACGACCTGGCTGCCGCATCCGCCGCCGGCTGGGTGGCTGCCGGCTGGGGCGTCGTCGCCGCTCCACAGGCCGTTACGACGAGGAGGCATATGAGAATGGCCACAACAGTGGCAAAGGGTTGTATGCGGTGAGCAAGCATCTCAGCTTCTCCAGGGAAAGGGAATCCGATGAGACCAGGCGCGACTGAAACGACGGTGCCGATTTCTTCCGCAGGTGAGCTCCTCCTCTCCTTCAGTGATCACCCCCGCATCCGCAGGTACGCCGCACAACCAGTTCGGTTGGAAGGGTAATCTGCCGTTCCTCAACCATCTCACCGGCAACCAGCCGCTGAAGCATCTGCATCGCCGTCGCCCCCAACTCGTGTGTCGGCGCAGCGACAGTGGTGAGCGGCGGTTCGACCACGGCTGCCATCTCGATGTCGTTGTAGCCGATCAGCGCGATGTCCTCAGGGACCCGCAGCCCGTGCTCTTTGATGGCTCGCATCGCGCCGATGGCCAGGGTATCGCCGACTGCAAAGATGGCGGCCGGAGGTGCCGGCTTCTCCAGGAGTTGTTTCGCAGCCTCGTATCCCGAAGCGACCGTGAACGCCGGCGCCACGATGATGATCGAGGGATCGACAGCGACGCCAGCAGAATTCAGAGCGCGCTCATAGCCCAGGTAGCACTGCTGGAGGGTCGGCGTTTCCAGGGAGCAGGTGATCAGCCCAATCCGGCGATGCCGGTGTTCGATAAGATGAGCCGTCGCGGCCCGCCCGGCCCCCTCGGAGTCGAGCAGAACGGTGTGGCCGGTTTCACCCGGTCGGTCCACATACACAATCGGTATAGGCGCGCGGCCGGAGTGCGCGCCCTCGCCCCCTGGCTGAGAACGAAACCCGAGTCCGTACGGAGCGACGATCAAACCGTCGACTTGCTTGGCGATGAGGAGGTCGAGGTAGGCCTGCCCTGTAGCCGGGTCTTCGTCGGTGTTGCAGATGAACACCAAAACGTGATTCTCGCGGGCGACATCTTCGACACCCCGGGCGAGGGCCGGGTAGAAGGGGTTATTGATGTCGGGAACGATGAGGCCAATCGTGTAGGTGCGGACATTCGCTGCCTGCTGGGCGATCTGGAAATGGTCAAAACCCAGGACGACCGTGCCCAATCCCTGTCGCGTCGCGACGAGACCATCCTCCTCGATCTTTCGATAGGCGGCCCGAACGGTGTGTAAGTTGATGCCGAGATGTGTAGCAAGCTCACGCACCGGGGGGAGTCGCTCCCCCATCTCGATCTGCCGGCTTGCGATCAGCCATACCAGTTGCTGTTTGAGCTGCACGGCCAGAGGGACATCTGTGTCCGGGTTGATCTTGAGTACTTCGAGGTTCTTCATCAATACCCGCCTCATTGTTATAGAGTAATATAACAGTATTACACATCAACGTCAATGGAAAATCTGTTCCAAAACCCCCTCAATTCCCCGCCAACCGGGCCCAATGTCCGCGTACTGTCACCAGACCCGAGAGATCATCCACTCATGTCGGCCCTGGATCGCTTCGTGGCGAGAAGGAACTCAGCCTCCATAGTCGCCGGTATATTACCCCCGATGCTGGCATCGTTTCGCCCCTTATCGTCAGTTTCGATGGCACCCACATCTTCGTCACCGGCCACATCGATTGTGATGGCGGCGACTCCTTCGACCTTCACGTGAGAGTCAGGCAGCAGAATGGACCCACAGCAGTCGCGCATGGTTCTACAGCCGGTGCGTGCACCCTTGGTGAACAAGCGTGGTCTGCGACGGGGACAACGCGAGGTCAATCCACCTTTGAGCCAGGCGAAGCAGAGGTTTGTGCGACCGCGCGTGTTCGTGACGACGACGGCGCGCCTGCCGTCCTCAACTGGTGCCGCTCGGTGACGCTCACCCGCTAGAAAGATACCTCCACCCCCCCCCGTGTAGAGACGGCCCGGTGGGCCGTGTTCGCCCCTCCGCGCCTGACGCCCGAATCCCGCGGGGTCCCCTATCCCGCGGGATCGGGCCCCCGGGAGGGCGAAAGCGAGACAATGCCAGATACACTGTCATTGCACTGCTACGCCGCGGCGCACCGCCGCCCAACCTTCCACCCTACGGGGTGCCCCCGGACAAGACCTCCCGCCCTGGGTGCCCCCCGTCGGGGGAACCCGAAACCTGCAACCCTCCAACCCGGTAACCCCGCAGCGTCCGCAGTGACGCAAGAGGCCGCGCTGATCATGCACCTGCTCAAATGGCAGCGGGCTCAGGGGGAAGCAAAACCTTGTCTGTTTCTCAGAAAGGACAGCGGGAAGGACAGGGGGAAGGACAGGGGACACTACCATAACCCATTGAGTCAGATCACAGCCACCTGCTCGCAGGGCGCACTGACAAAGCAACGTCACAAATACCCCTATTCATAGTGTAGAAAGGAGAGGCTTCCGATGGCCTGGATGATCGATCCGGCACATTCCATGATTGAATTCAGAGCGAAGCACATGATGTTCACGACAGTACGAGGGCAGTTTGATTCATTCCAGGGAACACTCGATCTGGATGTGCAGAATTCGGAGAATTCTTCCGTCCAAGGCACTATTGATGTCAACAGCATTGATACCGGTGACGACACCCGTGATAATCACCTGCGCTCGCCTGATTTCTTTGATGTTGAAAACCACCCGACAATGACGTTCCGTAGCACGCGCGTTGAACCCACAGGCGACAACGAATTCAAAGTGTACGGCGATCTCACCATTCGCGGCAACACCCGCGAGATTGCGTGGGACGTTGAGGCGGCAGAACTAGGGAAGGACCCCTGGGGTAACCCTCGCCTGGGCTTCAGAGCCGAGACGAAGCTGAACCGCAAGGATTTCGGGCTGAACTGGAACGTAGCGCTGGAGACAGGCGGTTGGCTCGTGAGCGATGAGATCAAGATCGCCGCCGAGGTAGAGGCGGTTTCCTCTGCCGAGGACGCCGTGGAAACGGCTGAGGCAGAGACGGAGACTCATACCACGTAAGCTCGCGAGAACCACACTTACAAGAGGAAAGCAGAGAGGGAAAGAGGGCGTTCGGGGAACGCCCTCTTTCTCCGTCCCGGTTGAAAACAACGCGCGAAAAGAAAGAGGCCGCCGGGCCAGGTGACCTTCCGAAAGAAGGCCACTTGATCCGACGGCCGCTTACCAACTGGACAGTCCACCGTTCACGCGGCCGGCGTAGGTGGGGCACCCACAACGAAGGCGGCAGTCCCGTACCAACTGACGCGTTGAGCCAGTCCTACGACCTTTGCTGCCTGCCCTCTCATCGCGCTCCACGTGGATCGACGACCAGGCTGTCGTGAGCTCGGGGGCCAGGACTCGAACCTGGATTCACGGTTCCAAAGACCGTTGTCCTGCCATTAGACGACCCCCGATCGCAGAGATGTTATAGCATGAAACCGTCCGTCGGTCAAAGATCGAGAGGTGTCACTGTCACGCCTTGCTCCCGATTCGTATCCACATTGATGCAACGGGCAGAGGGCCGTCAGGGGCTCGGGCTCATGGTCGTGCGCCCTGAACCTCGACCCGCGAAGGAGCGGTGAAGGGTTCATTCGCGGCCCGGCTCCAACGCCGGCGGCTCTTCCCGATGCTTGTCTTCCTGATTCCCGCTCCCCCGCTGCGCTCCGGCCAGGAGCGGGAGCACGACTGTAAACGTGCTCCCTCCGCCTTCCTTGCTTTCCACCTCGATCGTGCCGCCGTGGAGTATGACCACCTCTTTGACCACCGCCAGTCCGAGACCCAGCCCACTAATCTGCTGCGGATCAACGTTGGGGGCACGATAAAAGCGACCGAAAATCTGGCCCAGGGCCTCAGCCGGAACGCCAAAGCCCTGGTCGGCCACGATGAGGCGTGCTTGCTCATCCTGGCGCTCGAGGCGTACGGTGACCGGCCCGCCCGCCGGGCTGTACTTGATGGCATTGTTGATCAGGTTCTGCAGAACCTCCGTCAGGCGTACCTCATCGCCCTCGACGAGCAGCGGCTCGTCTGGGCAGTACAGATCCAGGCGATGCTGCTTGAGCGTCGGCTCCAGTATCTCGATCAATCGACGTGCCAGGGTGCACAGATCCACCGGCTTGTGCTCGATTCTCAGCTGGCCTGTTTGGAGGTGCGAGAAGTCCAGCAGCAGGTCAATCAGCCTGTGGAGGCGGACAGCCTGCTCGTAGATTGACCTGGCAGAACGGTAGAGGCGCTCATCGCCGGAAGCTTCGCCCCGCACCCGCCGCAAGAGAAGCTCGGCATGCCCTTGCAGCGTCGCCAGCGGGGTCTTCAGCTCATGGGAGGCGAGGGAGAGGAAGACGTCGCGCGCGCGGATCGCCTCTCGAGCCTCCCCGTACAGGCGGGCCCGCTCTAGCGCCTGGGCGCACTGCCGCCCGAGTGTAAGCATCAAGTCGCAATCGTCCGCACTGAAATCCCGCGCCGTAACGAAACTCAAGCCCATTGCCCCAACCGTGCGGCCTTCCACCTTCAGGGGAATTGAAGCCCAGGCCCTCCACGGAGACAGGGCCGCGGAGGAGGTGTCGAGGTGCGGATAACGGGCCGCTCTCACTGCCGGGGATTCCAGCAGGATGAGTTCCCCCGTCCGTACCGCATCCGCCAGTGGCATCGGGGCGGCCAGCGGAAAACACCGATACGCTTCCAGCAATTCCGGCGGATAGCCAACGGCCCGCACCACCTCGAGTTGAGTACCATCCCTACTCAGCCCGGCAATCGAACCGGCGCTGGCGTCCAAAGCTGCCACTCCCTGCATGACGACCACCTCAGCGACCTGCTCGGGCGTGAGCGCCTCCGACAGCGCCGCCGTCACCTCCTGGAGCCGCCGGACCCGGTCCGCCGCTTGTTCCGCCGCGGCGCGAGCTGCCTGCTCACCCGCGAGCCGGGCGCGTTCCTCCTCCACCTGCTTGCGCTCAGTAATATCGTGCAGCACAAGGAGTTGGCCGGTGAGGCGACCATGCCGATCGTATAGCGGCGAGATCTGCGGCTCGTACACCCGCCGGCCGTCCCCATCGCCCAGCGCGATCTCAGGACGAGCCGCCCCCCCATCCCACTCGCCTGCGATCACATCGCGCCAGGCCGGGATGACCTGTGCCGCCGATCGCCCGATGACTGCCGAAGCGTGCATGCCGATGAGACGTTGCGCCGCCACGTTCAGGTCCACTACGCGCCTCTGCGCATCCAGCGCGATCACGCCATCGCGCAAGCTTTCGACAACAGCATCCCGAGCGACAGGCGCGATATCGAGCAGCCGGTAATAGAAGAGCCCCCAGACCAGGAGCAGACCACTGGCCGTAAACGCAAAAGGGGTCAGATCGAGGTGAGGCACCGGGCTCAAGCGCGCGAGGTAGAGCCCATTTGCCAGCCAGGGGAGGAGCACACCAATCAACAGCACACCGGCTTGCCCCCGATACAGACGCGACGAGCGAACGAGCGCCCCCACCAGCAGGACCGAACCGGTCAACAGGAGGAAGTACGAATACGCAGTGTGCACCCAGAACCACGCCCCGTAGGTCACATCCAGCACCGGGCCCACACGAGTCCTGGCCAGGCTCATGGCGCTCCAAATCAACCCGTGGGCCCCATTCGTCCACGTCAGCACCAACGTGACCAGTGGCAGAAGCGCGAGCAAGATCAGATTCCGCCGTACCAGCCAGTAGTCACGCCCCGTGTACTGGAGCGCCACCACCAGCCACGCCACCAGCACACTGACGATGCCCACGTACTCAACCTTCGCCCACAGGACTTTCGTCAGCAACTCGCCACTGCCCAATTCCAGCGCATATCCCAGCGACCATTCAGCCACCGCGAGCATCAGCCACGTCAGGGGCACCGCCCCGGCAGCCGGGCGGCGTCGCCAGACAAGGCGCGCCAGCGTTGCCGCCGTAGCTGCAGCTATGCCCAGAGGGACCATGGAGGCGCTATTCTGCCAGGGCATGTTCCTCCAACTCCACGCCGTAGGCCTCACCTTCGCTCATCTCTCGATCGCATCGCGAGCCAAGGCCATCCAAAGAGAGGAACAATGCAAAGACGCGTTCCCGCTTCATTCTACCGCCAGGAGTCACCCCTCCCTCACAGCTTCCAGCCAGTGCCTCCACACGCACCTTCATACCCATCCAGCCCGGCACCTCACTGTCGAAACCCTGCTATACCAGGCCAGTCACCGGACCATTCCACCCTCAATACGGTCACCCCATCCCGAAGTCACGTAACAACCTTTCAAGCCACCGCACTCGCGCCACCCGCCGTGGACGCAAAACCAGCTTATCACGAACGAGACCACAAACGCAAGCGCCATGCATTCTCCACAGCAATGAAGAACAGAGGCCGGCGGAGGCCTGGCCGTGCGGGATAGTTGGGCTTTGGTGGACAGCGCGGCCTTCAGCGGGCAGGGGCGAACGCCTGGTCAGTGCGTCGCCCTGATCAGGGGGCGGTCGGGTGGAATTGTCTGGGGGAGAACAACCTGGAATCAATCAGCTACGTCATGGCGGGGCGAAGCGAATCTGGCGGCGGATCTGGAGCATGTCCTGGATCTGAGTGGCGCTGAGGGGCCGATTGCGCCAGGCTTCTAACAACCGGAAGGCGAGGTTCTTGGCTGACCCGACCCCAGCCGGGAAGGCCTGCCGGAACAAACTCCCTTTTTCGATCAACTGGGCGAGCAGGTGAGCGATCTGCAAGAGGAAGTAGAAGATCTTGCTGGCCACCGGGTCGCGGGTGTAGGCGTGCTCCAGGTTGAAACCCCCGTTTTTCTGGACATTGAAGCCTGCATTCTCGATCTTCCATCGAATCCGTCCTCCATGATTGGCCAGGTCAATGGCCTGGTACTTCTGATTGCCCTGAGACCGCAGGGTGAAGTTGGTGATCCACTTGAAACGGGTGGTCTGCGAGGTGCCGTCGGCCAGGGGGGTGCTTTCCTGGCATTCCAGGACCCCCACCGTGTGGGTTTGGTCTTTGGAATCGACGTAGGTGATATCATTGACCCAGCGATAGTCTTGCTGGATCTCGTTTTGCGGGCCAGTGTGAAAGCGCAGCGAGTTTTCGGAGGCCAACGGCCAGAGGGCAGCGAACTCCTGGTTGAGGTAGGGGATGTCGTCTTGCTGTAACGTGATCAGGTACTTCCAGCCGGAGTCCTCACAGATGGTCATCGTTGGCCCGCCAGCGAAGAGTCCGTCCAGACTCAGGCAGATAGGCAGGCGCGGGAATGCCTGTTTCAATCGCTTGGCTAGCCGGTAGAAGGCGGTGAGTTCGCAGTCCTGCTTGGTCGGGTTCTCCCCGCGTTCTCGACGAACTCGGTGAGGAGTGAGATGATCAGGCCATTCGGACAGACCAGCTTGGCCTCCAGCACCGGGTGATAGTAGGTGGTCTGACCGTGGTGCGTCACGGTCAGACAATGCGGGCAGTGGCGCTTTGGGAAGGTGAGCCGCCCCGTGCCATCGATGGCGATCACAAAGTAGCGCCCCAGCAACCGATACCGGTCCAAGACCTTCTTGCGGATCAAGGTCCGGCCCAGGTCGGTGACGACGGCCTGGCCCTGGTCGGGGTCGAGCCGGCTAAAGGTCGCGTTGAGGGTGTCGCCATGCGGACACGTGGCGACCCCGAACAAGGCCTGGAAGAGAGCCGCCGCGGCCCCATTGCGGCGCAAGCGGTGGGTCACTTGGCGGCGGGACCCCAGTCGACAGAGGAACCGCCGCGTCCCGCTGAACAACAAGGAACCCAGCGGATAAGTGATGAGGGGCGGGACGCGCGGGTCTTGGACGGGGCAAACAGAGTGGCCCAGGCACCGAAGACGTGCTGGGTCGTGACCCGGAACGCTTCCAGCAGGGCGACTTGCTCCTGAGCGTCGCGCGTCAACGCCTCGGCTGGGCTGGGTGGGGTAGCACGGCGAGTAGGAGTCATCGGTGGGGGACCTCCCCTCGGTGAAGTCACCGGCTATGATACCACCGCGCGTACCGCAACGCGAAAAAAGCGACGGCAATTTTAAGGTTGGCGCGCGCGGGGCCGCCCGCGGCCAGACCCGCGCCGCGACGGCGGGTCTGGCCCCCACATCTCGCTGGCAGCCCCCGGCGCGCCCCCAGATCTGGGGGGCCGGCCAGACCGCCTGCGCTACCGCGCCCTACGGGGCGGATTTTGCGCGAAGAACCGGGTGTTCTTCATTGCTGCATTCTCCAAGTTGCCCATCGATGACTTCAGCGTATTCGCGCCAACGCCGCACAGTTCGGGACCGGGCACTAGCAACAGTTAGGGCGTGGGCCGTGGTAGATCTTAAGCACGCCATCACATACCCCTACCATCAAATCACAGTCGAGGCCTTCACGCGAAGGGGCGCCTAAAGCAACCGGCACCCAAGCCAGCGAGCGCCAATCTCGCCTCCCCCCCAATCCGTCACAAGTTGATTCCCTTGAACGTTCGACAATGCAGCGCAATGCTGGAGCCCCGTACCGGCCCTGACGATTCCCCTCATCTTTTGAAGGATGAAGAACGAGGTACAAGTGAGCGACATCGGACAACCGGGACCAAGCGCGCCAAATGACGGTTATGCCGGGTTCACCATCGCGTTGGCGTCCTGGGAAGCCACCGAGGCAGGCGATCCAGTGGACGGCCTGACCCACGGGAGGAATCGTGTCGGGGAGGGTGTCAGTGCGATGGATGGTGGCGGCGAGAGCCTTCCACTCATGATCCGCCAGACGGGTCGTGCAGGGCGCGTCCGGGGTCTGGCGATGGATGGGCATCAGCCAGAAGAGACGCCAGGCGATGACCGTCATCAAGGTCAGATAACGCGGCAGGCGGTCGGCACTTTCCAGGCGGCAGGCTTCGACGGTGCCGCCCGATTTGAGGACGCGATGAAAGCCCGCGATTGAGGGGCCGACCCAGTCCCAGGTGATGCGGTCGACGGTCTCCTGCCACGTGGCGATGGGGATAGTAGTCAGCAGGCGCCATTCGACCGGGGTGGAATCAGGCGGGGGCGCCCTCTCGTGCCGCCAGATCGCCCAGACCGTGCGGAGCTCCCACCAGACGGCTTCATCAGCGGTCGGGCGCCCCGGCGCTTGCAGCGTGAGCTTGGCGACCTGCACCTCCCCGGTGGCCGTGCGCGCGGGCTGCGTGGGCGTGGCGGTCAACTCGACCGTGACCTGACCGGCCAACGGCTGGCGGCCGACCCCCGCCCCCACGCGATCCACCTCGCCCTGGACGCGTCGATCGTGGACCGCCCGAATCACATCCTCCGCTTCCCAATCATCGGCTGTGACCAGCAACTCGAAGAGGTCGGCTTCCCGGTCGGCGATCGTGACCCCGCGAAGCGCTGCGGGCTCCCCCGGCGGGCCCCCTTCCACGACCGCACGCCATGTACGGCGCTCGTCCCGGCGTGGCGGGCCAGACGTCGAGCCGGTGGTCGCCTCAGCCGCTGGCGGACGAGTCCCCATTTGCAGGGGCGGCACGCCCAACGGCCGGCCCTGGGTGTCACCGCCACGGTCGAGCGCCTCACCGGCCCGGGTTGGTTCCCCCCGATCCCTCCCAGACCCGGCGTCGCCCGGTGCTGAGTGGCGTTCAAGCAGGGCGGATCCTGGAGTCCCAGCACCCACTCATGCACCCGCCTCCGCTCAAGCGTTCGTGGTGCGGGGCCAAGATCGCTTCCGCCTCCCTCTTGTCATGGTCGAAACAGTTGGAGGCCGCTCTCATCGCCTGCCAGTCGCGGCTGGACACGGGAATCGGCGCGGTCGGCTGCCTGCTCAGGTCTTCCACGAGCGCCACCACCCGCCGATTCCGCCGCTCATCTCCCAGGTCTACGCCTTGCAATTCAAGCACCCCCCAGTCACTGTCGCCTGTGTCCGCCATCGCCCATCCTTTCGGCTCTGCTCTCCGCGATGGCCTCAGCTTACTCGCAGCGATACGCTTGTCACGATCACCCTGGTTCTTGTCTCTTTCAAAGATAGCGGGAATAGTCAGGTACTGGCCGCAGCATTGCCCAACCGCCAACCCTCCCGAAACCTACCAAGGGTCGCAGCCCCAGGTTGAACAGGGCGAAGGCATTGCTAGAGCCTTGTATATCGGCCACGGCATCGCCCTTCCTTCAACCTGCAACCTGCAACTTCCGGTTCGCTCATTTTTAAGGCGGGTTTGCCAGGTTGGCCGACAGGTGGGTGTAAATGGTGAGCGGTAAATCAAGCAGCCTCAAGACTTTTTGCTGGGTTGCTGAGAGTGGGGTGAGATGGCGCTGAACGTGCTGACCGCTGGTGATCACCGTCAGGGTGATGGGCTCGAAGGCGTCCAAGAGCAGTTCCGCCGACGGGCGGGCGGTCGCGCGGGTGGGGTTGCCAGCAGAGACTCCCGCCAAGGTGTCCTCCTCCTGGGCCAACCGGCGGCGCACCGCAAACTCCAGCAGGGTCACCACCCGCACGCCCAGCGACAGCAGCCGCACCAACCCAGTTGCTCGCTGGTCATCCTGCAAGGACATGGGGCTCAGCGACAACGGGTGCCCTTCGGCCACGAGAGGGACCCCTGCGGGTGGTTGGTGGCATACACCCGCCAGCCCAGCCAGGCTTCCGCCCGCTGGATCGCGGCCTCATCTCTGGCAACCTGGACCACGACCACCGGTTTCGGTTTCCCTTTCGGCGAGGTGATCAGTTCCCGCCGGTCATAGGCCACGGCCACCAGCCCGGTGACCTTGTGCCGCTTCAAAATCGTCTCCACGTGCGCCTGCATGGGGGCCACTTCCCGGTAGATCTTCTTGCCCGGCGTGTGCTCGTTCAAGGCTTCCACCTCAGCCTGCGCCGTGGTCAGCCTGGTCTGCAAAGCGGCTTGGTGGGCCTTGGCCTGCCCCACCGACCGGATCACCAGCCGGCGTTCCGTCCAGGTCACCGTCCGATCGTCCACCACGATGCGCATCCGCTCGGCGCGCTCGTAGCCCTCAGCGATCACCTTGGACGTGCCATCTGGCTGGGTCCGATCAACGGGCTCCACGGGCTGCTCGCCCTGCCACACCGGTTCAAAGTAGGTTTCCAGGATCTCATCCGGCACCTGGACCTTCGACAAGGGTCCCAGATAGAAGTCGCCGCCCGCCTGCACGAAGGCCCGCGTTTCGCGCGCCAGCATCTTGCTGTCGCCCACATACAGCAACCCCGACCGACCCAAGCTTTCCCGCACCGGCCGGATGGCGGGGATGGAGAGCGGGTCATCGCAGCGATGGCCGGGGACGACCTGGGTCACGACGGGCATCCCCAAGGGATCCAGGGCCGAGAGCATCACCTTGATCTGGGGCTGACCGCGGGCGGCATGGTCCTGGCTATGCCCGAACTGGAACAACCCGTCTTCGCTCACCTTCCAATACCCACTGACGGTCGTGCTATCCACCCGCACCCGCCCGGCGTTCAGGTCGTAGACCCGCAGAATCTGGCCATTCAACGCCGCTTCAAACGGCACCCCGCGCCGGTCATCCCCAAACGCCGTCAGCACCAGTGCCAGGCGATCATCGCTGAAGTCCAGTTCCCGCACCGGCTGGCCCAGGCACGCCGCCAACGTTTCCAGTCGGGTGGCCGCCCACAGTCGCACCTGACTGAGACGATGGTCACCACCCGAAAGGATATGCCCCAACCAAACCGCGGTCGGGCGGCCAGGGCTTAACCCTTGCCAATTGCCGCGGGGCGCAAAATGTTCATCAATCAGGTGCGCAATTCCCATGCGCTCTTCCTGGACGAGCAAAAGCGGAATATCATCTACTCGTTCAGTTCTTATACGAAGTTCTTCGATCATATCCGAAGCTTAGTACAGTTTTCAAGGTGCACCCAAAAATGAGCGAACCGGAAGTTGAAGGTTCCCCCGTCGGGGGCACCCTCATCGGTACGTAGACGTAAGGGGGCAAGCCCTGAGGAGTTCCCCCCGGCGTCCCCTACGGGGGAATCCCCTACGAGACGGTCTCGCTTGTCCCCTACGGGGGAATCCCCTACGAGACGGTCTCGCTTGTCCCCTACGGGGGAATCCCCTACGAGACGGTCTCGCTTGTCCCCTACGGGGGAATCCCCTACGAGACGGTCTCGCTTGGGGGTACCCCGCGGGGTAGGGGTACCCCGCGGGGTAGACAGTCCCCTCAGGGGCGGCTACCCCGCAGGTTGGAAGGGTGGGCGATGCCATGGCCGGCACAGTGCCTCAGCACTGCCTTTGCCCTGTTCCACCCTGAGGGGTGCCCCCTACCCCGCGGGGTACGCCCAAGCGAGAAGGTCTCGCCGGGGACCGCCCCGCAGGGCGAAGCGAGACGGTCTCCCCTGGGTGCCCCCCGTCGGGGGAACCTTCAACCTGTAACCTTCAACCTGTAACCGGCAAGGAGATCCACGCATGAAGTACAAACACTATTTCGCGATGCTCGTCACTCTTGCGATCGTCGCCCTGGCCGGCTGCCAGGAGGTGACCCTCGGCACGACCAACTTCACCGGCCCGCTCAATCTCACGGAGGGCGGCAGCGTGAGCGCCCCCGCGGTCACGCTGGCCGGCGACGCCGACACGGGCCTCTACCAGTCCGCCGCGAACCAGCTCGCCGTGAGCGCGGCCGGCAGCCAGCAGTTGCTGCTCTCGGCCGCGGGGGTCACGGCGCCCACCGGGCTCACCGTCTCGAGTGGCAGCGTCGACTTCCCCGCCGGCGCCGTCGCCTGGGCCGACGTCAGCAAGTCCGGCGCCTCGCTCGCGGATCTCGCCACGCGTAGCGCCGGCGATTTGAGCAGCGGCACCCTGCCGGACGCCCGCCTCTCGGGCAACGTCCTCCTCTTCGGGGGCGACACCCACACCGTCTGCGCGTCCGGCTGCGATTATACCGGCGTGACCGCCGCGGTGACCGCGGCCGGCGCGGGCGACCTGATCGTGATCGGCCCGGGGACCTACGCCACCGAGAGTGTGTCCATCGGCCAGAATCTGGCCCTCGTCGGCGTCGGGAATCCGAGCCTCACGGGGGGTGACGCCAACGGCTACGTCATCCGGGTCACCGCGGGCACCGTCTGGCTCCAGAACTTCACGATCGATGCCGACGCCTCGACCACCAACCAGAATCACGCCGTCCAGCCGACGGGCGGGACGCTGATCCTGCGAGGGATGGATCTGAGCGGGGGGGCGACCGACGGCTTCGACGCGGGGGCCGGGCTCATCGTCAGCGGCGCGGGGACCACCGTGAGCGTCTACGACAGCACGCTCACCAGTAAAGACTCCGCGACCGGGGCGCTGCAGATGAGCGCGGGCACCGTGCGGGTCTGGGGCAGCTCCCTCCTCAACGATACGGGCGGCCCGACCGTGGCCGGGCAGCCCGCGATCGTCACCGGCGGCACGCTGACGATCTACGGCAGCCTGCTCCGGGGCGGGACCGACAACCTGGGCGCCGCCGATACCTCCGCACTGAAGGTCCAGGGCGGGACCGTCACGGTCTACGGCTCGAGCCTCGAAGACGGCCCCAGCCTGGAAGCGTTCGGCCTCGAGCTGAGCGGCGGCACCGCCACCTTCTACCATAGCAGCCTCCTGGGGGAGGCGGTGGCGGCCACCGTGAGCGGGGGCACGGCGAACTTTTACAACAGCTACGTCAAGGCGGAGGGAACCAACCAGCCCGCGATCGACGTCACCAACAGTGCCGGCACGGTCAACGCCTACAACTCCGTGCTGATCGGCAATGGCACCGCGACCGGCGCGGTGATGTGCGTCACCGGGACAACGGTCAGCGTGGCGCTGTCGGCGTCCAACCTCACGGCCATGACCGAGGCCACCGACTGCACCAACGACGTGGGCACCCCCGGCAACGTCAACGACGCCCAGGTGAACTGATGCAGCGCGCGAGGCGCGATCAGGCGCTTGGACCGTACCTGGCTCCAACACAACGCACCGCCAGGCGACGCCTGGCAGTGCGGTATCACCGGTATAGCGATCTCTCACTGTCAAAATACCAGGCAGAGCCCCCTTGACACCATCGCCATCAACGTCTATACTCGCGTCACGATCGTACAGCTATACGGGAGTGATGTGAATCTATGGCAGTCAAGGTGCGGACCAGCCTGAAGCTTGACAAGGAGGTCAAGACTGAGGCGCAAATCAAAGCCCTCCGCAGCGGAGTGACATTGCAAGAAGCGGTGGAGCGCTTGCTTCGCGAATGGGTCGAGGGCACCCTGGCCCTGCCGGCTCCGGCCGAGGATGCGCCCGTGCGGAGCGCCCCGGCCACCTAATCTGGGTACCTGACGAGCGAGGCCGCCGGGTCAGCGGGCTTTCTGTGAAAGAAGATCACTTGACCCGACGGCCCCTCCCGACCTGAGCGACCCGTCTCCCGGCCTGGCAACCTGCAGACAGGTTGCCCAACCTTCAACCGATAACAACTTCAAACAAAGAGAGAGACCGCCTTGCCGGCGGGCCTTCGTTCTAAGAACTGAAGACCCTTCGACAAGACGGCCCCTTGGGACTGGAGCGCCCGTACCGGTTGGCAGCCATGCCGGGCGATCCACCCTGGTACTATAGTCGCAGTTCGCTTGGGCCCCCAAGATCGGTGGAGCGTGGGATCAAATTTTGGGCCTTTTTGAGGCCGCTACTTGTCCTGACGGACTTCAGAGATCTGGTCCGTTTGACTCCCCGTTCGGGCGCAAATCATAACTACAACTATAGTATTAGTCGGCCGACGAGCACCTTAGCAATCGAAGATCACCGTGGTGCTAGGCAGCCAAGGCAGGGGGGACACGACTCGAACGTGCAACCTGCGGTTTTGGAGACCGCTGGTGTTGTGTCACCACACCTCCCTCCGGGCCGTCGCATGCCCCCAATTCTACCATTTTTCCTACTTAACTGTCACTTCGGGGGAACTCCGGCTCTCACTGCTCTGGAACAGGGACGCAATCCCAGCGATGCCCCACTCTGGCGGCAAAACTGGCTAAGATGCGATTGCGCTGAGATCTTCCTACAGAAGCCCGACTACACTTTGTTGAGTGTAGTCGGGCTTCTTTTTTGTGAATGGCTCTTCCTCAGGGATCTTCGATGCGCTGGTGATGAGTCCACCGAGCAGTGACCGTCGGGACCTGAACCGATGGCCACGCACCCGGCGGCCCGAGTAAGCTTACTTCTCTTCCGCTCCGTTCAGCCAGTTAAAGCGCTTGTGCCGCTCGGCCAATTCACTGGGTTTCCAGCGGGCGTAGAAGTCGTGCGTGACCTCGATGCTGGAATGGCCAAGGAGCTGGCTGACGGTCCCGAGGTCCGCGCCGTTCTCCAACAGGCCCCGCGCGAAGCCGTGCCGAAACGCGTGCGGGTTGAAGCGCCCTTCGATCCCGGCGCGCTGCGCCAACCGCTCGAGGATCTGATAGAGCCCGCTGGGGGTCAGCGGCCCCTTGCGACCCAGGAAGACGCGATCCGTCTTGAAGGCCGGCCGCTCGTTCAGCCAGGCGCGGAGGGCCTCCACCGTGGCCTTGAGGAGGTGAACGCGGCGCCGCTTCCCGCCGCCGCGGCCCTTTTCTTTTACGGTCGCCACCCCACGTGGGAGGTCGAGGCTCGAGAGCGTGAGGCTCACGAGACCACCGGCGCGGCAGCCCGTGTCGGCGAGGAAGAGGACGATGGCGTACTCACGCGGGCCGGACTCCCTGGCGGCCTGCAAGAGGCTCCACAGGTCCTCCCGGGCCACGGCCTTGGGCTCCACGTCCGGTCTGGCCGGCATCTTCAGTCCCTCCGCAGGGTCGCCGGGAATATAGCCTCTTCGTGTCGCCCAGCGGAAGAACTGCTTGACGGCCTGGATGTGGCCCCGGAGCGTGTAGCCTGAGAGGCCCCCCTTGACTTCGGGC
Organism: Ardenticatenaceae bacterium; assembly: GCA_027493995.1. Classification (GTDB taxonomy): domain Bacteria; phylum Chloroflexota; class Anaerolineae; order Ardenticatenales; family Ardenticatenaceae; genus DOUV01. The sequence goes on from JAOSJS010000001.1 coordinate 2,305,665, forward strand.
TTGGTGGGGTGATCCCCATACCGGGTGTCCCGCCTCACCAGCCACGCCCGCCAGCGCCACAGATCCTCCAGCGTGATCGTCTCGACCGGGCGCTCGGCAGTGAAGAACTCCGCGAGGGGCCGCAGTTTCTGCTCGTCCCACTGCAGTGTGCGCGCCGCCACCCGCCCGACACGCGAGAGTTGGTACAACTTCAATGCCTCGGTGATCGTCATTGATACCTCCGTGTGGTGTTCAGTTGGGTCGTCGTGGACCCGGAGCCGCGCACTTGACCACGGACGATTTGGGAGCGTCAAGCTCCCTGTGTTGAAAAAAGATGTTTCAATAACCATTAAGGCCCACTTTAGCAGATTTTGTCAGGGTGTCTTTGAAATCTTCATACCGGCCTTCACATCCTGGGAGGAACTGTGGATCAGCTCATTGCCGCTCTGCTCATGGCCGTCGCCGGTCTGTTGGCCGCGCACTGGTTCCCGATCGGTCGGGGCAAGTTGCACCCGATCTACAACTACGTGACGCGGGTGAGTGTCGTCGGGGTCTCCCTGACCTGGTACTGGGAGACGAGCAGAACCTTCGAGCTCTGGCACTACTGGCTCTTCTGCGCCGTGGGCGGACTCGGCGTGATCATCGGCCACGCGGTCGACTGGTGGGCCATGCGAGACGATCGCAAGAAAGCCATGAGGATTCTGGATGCCGCTCTCGAGGACTGAAAAGTACGCCTTAGAGGAGATGGCGGCCTACTTGAGCGACCGGGACGAGTCGCTGAAGCGGGCCCTCATCCGTACCAGGGACGCCATCGAGCGGGGGACGCCGATCCGCGGGGAGGAGCTTGGCTGGCTCATGGTCGAGCTGCACCGCGCCAGGCGGACCGGCAAGCCACTCTGGGAATCCACCGCCCGCCTCCGCGCGCGCGAGTACGAGTATTACCAGGTGAGGATCGACGTCACGCCGCCGGAGAAGTGGATCGCCGCGTACAAGGCCGGCCAGATCCCGGCGGCTGTCGTGATCGACGTGCTGCTGTTCGAGATGGAGGCGCTCCGCCAGCAGATCGACGCGCTTCAGGGGCCGGCGCCGCCGTCCGGAGAGCTGCGTGTCGTCGGTTGATACGGTTACAGGTGGAAGGTTGGAAGGTTGGAAGGTTGGGCAGTGCCGAGGCATGGTTGGCGCCTGGTACCGGCCGTGGCATCGCAAACCTTCGACCTGCGGAGCTCCCCTGGAGGGGACAACCTGGACCCTGCACCCCTTTTCCCAGGCTGGAATGACCGCCGGGGCAAGTAGAGCGGCAGCGAGCAGCGCCGCGCAGGGTGCCGCCAAAGGATATCGCCATGTCTGAACCTGGCCACATCCGCGATTACCGCGAGCCGAACCATTTCTGGGCTGATAATGAGATTGCCGATACCTACCTGTCTCAGATCGGCATCTATGGCTTTGCCGTCTACATGCTGCTCTGCCGCTACGCTAACCGCCAGACAGCCCAATGCTTCCCTTCGATCCCCACACTCGCCGACCAACTGGGCGTCTCGGAGCCAACTGTCAAAAAGGCCCTCAAGCAGCTGGTTGAGGCCGGGCTCATTCGGATCACGAGACGGTTCGAGGAGACGCCGGAGGGCAAGAAGGTGTACAAGAGCAACCTGTATACCCTGCTTGCCGTCCAGAAGAAGTCCCAGGAGACAGGCAATGGGCGCGCGCCGGTGACAGGCAATGGGCGGACGCCGGGGGTGGGCAATCTGATTGCCCAGGGGTGGGTAATCAGATTACCCAGGGTGGGCAAGAGTGCCCGGGGTGGGTAATGAGATTACCCAGGGTGGGCAAGAGTGCCCGGGGTGGGCAATCAGATTACCCAGGGTGGACACCCTGAGAGCCCAGGGGTGGGTAACGGGGTTGCCCAGGGTGGGCAATCAGATTACCCAGGGGTGGGTAATCAGGTTGCCCCTAACAAGGCTAATAAGAACAAAGCGAAGAGAACAAGAGAGAAGAGAAAACCTCCTCTTCTTCCTCCTCCTCCTCCCTCCTCCACGGAGGCGCCGGCGCAACGGCAGGAGGAGGAGGAGGGTTCTCAGATCTCTGACTTCGTGCGAATCCTGGCCCGGCGCGGGGTCTTCCCCGTCACGGCGGCGGCGATCGCGCGCCGGTGCGCGGCTGAGGGGGTGGGCGTGGAGGAGGTGGCCGCCATCGCCGACGCCCACATCGCCGCCGGCGCCACGCCACCGCTCCTCGCCTGGCGGCTGAAGCACGCGCCGCTCCAGCTGCCGGCCGGCCAGCAGCGGCTGCGCGAGCTGCTCGGCGACGATCCGATGCGCGACGAGCCCGTCGGGCTCGCCCGGCCGCCGAACGTGTGGGACCAGGTCCTCCGGGTGCTGGAGCACAGCATGACGCGCGCCACGTTTGACCGCTGGCTGCGCGGGACGCAGCTCGTCGAGCGCCAGAACGGCACCTTGCTGGTCGCCGCGCGCGAGCCGGCGGCCGTCGACTGGCTCACCCACCGGCTGGACCGCGTGATCCGGGCGGCGGTGCAGCAGGTCGCCGCGGCGCCGCTCACGGTCCGGTTCGTCGTCGAATCCGAGCGGGAGGAACCCCTATGCCCATCCTGAGCGACGGCCCGTCGCCGTCCGGTTTCAGCCGCCCCACCTACGCCGTGGCGCTGCCGCCCCACTGGCGCTTCGCGCTCGACGCCGCCCACGGCGAGCTGACGCACCTGGCCGCCACCGCCGGCTTCGGGGCGCCGGCCCGGCCCGAGCCGGTCCGCCTCCTGCAGGTCATCGAGGGCTTCCTGCGCGGCGGCGACCTCGCCCCGGAGGAGCGCCCTCGGTGGGAGGCGCTGCGCGACCGGTTTGCGCGCGAACTGGCGCCCGCCTGGGGCCGGGGCTACCGGGAGGCGGAGGCCCTGGCCGGGGACACCGCCGCCGACGCCGGCCTCACCCTGGCCGTCGTCGCCGAGACCGGCGAGGAACTGGCCCGGACGATCTACGAGGATCCGGGCTGCCGGTCCTGGTACATGAGTGGGTGGCTGTTGGCGTGGGATCAACAACAGGTTGCAGGTTGGAAGGTTGAAAGTTCCCCCGTCGGGGGCACCCTCACTGGTACGTAGACGTAAGGGGGCACCCAGCCGGGTGGAAGGTTGGGCGATGCCCTGGCAACGCCTTGGGCACCCCACCTTGCAACGCTTCGCCGGTTCCAGCGTCGCGATGCCCTGGACGCTACAACGCTCGTGCACAGCCTTGGCGCCGTTTAACCTGCAACCTTCTAACCTGAAACCTGCAACCGAGAAGGGAGGTGCGGATGCGCGTTGAGTACACCGTCACGGTCCACGAGCCTGCCCGCGCGGCACTGTTTACGCGGCTCTTCGGCAGCGCCACGGTCGGCGTCTGCTCGCGGTTCCCCAGCGCGGTCACCGTGCCGGAGCTCGGCGCGGTGCTGGCCTACCGGCTCAACCTGGCGCTGATCGGCCCCGCGGCCCGCGCGCGCCTGGTCGATCATCTGGCGGCGCGCTTCGGCCACGACGCCGAGTTTGTCGACCGGCAGCTCGACGCGATGGGGGTGCCCATCATCGCGGAAGGTTGCACCGTCTCAAGGATTGAAGGTTGGAAGGTTGCAGGTTCCCCCGACGGGGGGCACCCAGGGCGGGAGGTCTTGTCCGGGGGCACCCTGTAGGGTGGAAGGTTAGGCGGTGCAAGGACACGGCTGACACCTGGTACCGGCTACGGCATCGCCAACCTGCAACCTGTAACCTACCGGAGGTTCGAGATGAGCGATGAGACGAGGGAACCAGCGGCGCTCGTTCCGCTGGAGGAGCGCGCGGTCGCGTTCCACGAGGACACGATCCGTGCGGCGGCCGTCGAGGTCGCGGGCGAGCGGCGGATCTACGTGCCGATCCGCCCGATCGTCGAGTACCTGGGGCTGGACTGGTCGGCGCAGCGCCAGCGGATCATGCGCGACGAGGTCCTGGCCGAGGCGGTCCAAGGGGTGGTTATAACGACCACCCCTTCCGAGTCGGGGGCCGGCGGTGGCCCCCAGGAGATGCTCTGCCTGCCGGTCGAGATGATGCACGGCTGGCTCTTCGGCATCAGCGCCAACCGCGTGGGGCCGGAATTGCGCGAGAAGGTCCTCCGCTACCGGCGCGACTGCTTCCGCGTACTGTGGGAGGCCTTCGAGTCCGAGACCCTGGCGCAGGAGGCGCCGCCGGCGACACCGCTGGCGCAGATCCGCAAGATGGGACTGGCCATCGCCCGGATGGCCGAGCAGCAGATGCTGCTGGAGGGGCGGGTCGATGCGGTGGACGCCCGCCTGGATCGGGCCGCCGCGGCCTTCGGCGCCCTGCAGCGCCGCCTGGGCGCGGTCGAGCGGCGCCTCACGCCGGCGTCGTTCATCACCGACGAGCAGGCCCAGGCGATCGCGGCGACCGTCAAGGCGCTGGCGGAGTTGCTCACGAGCAAGGGGCCGAACACGAATCACTACCAGAGGGTCTTCGCCGAGTTGTACCGGCGGTTTGGGGTCAGCAGCTACAAGCTGATCCGCCAGGAGCAGTACGAGGCGGTCCTGGCGTTCCTGGAGGCGTGGCGGGTCTCGGCGGAGGAGGCGAACCCGTGACGCACCTGGCTGGCGGCGAGGCCGGCACCGGCGGCGGGATGCGCGGGCCGGGCGGTGACGGAAAGGAGGCCGGTATCGAACAGTTTTAGGTGAAGACGCCCCAGGGGCGCGCTGGCGACGCAACCCCCGGGGCTGACCGACCCGCTGGCGACAGCAGCGGCCGGCTGGCCGTGATTCTATCACAGCCTCTCCGATCTGCGAACAGCCAGCCCCAGCATCGTCCGGGGCTGTTCGTCTTTCCATCACCAGAGGAGCATCAAAGGAGGCGCGCGCCGTTCCCTCGACGAGTCAGACCGACAGCAGACCACCCTGATCCCACAGAGAGGAGTCTTCATGACCACTATCGCGCGACCCACTCAGACACGAGCGCACACGCTGTTGGACGTCTTTCTCTGCTGGCTGCTGACCAACGTCGATCGCGAGGCCCTCCGCCCCATCGTGCGCCGGGCGGAGACCTCCTTTGACGAGATCGCCGACGCGATCGTCGCTCATCCGGAGTTGCCGGTCAGCAATCTCGAAATCTGCCTGACCACGTTTCTGGACTTCGCTGCTATCGAGGAGGAGAGTGCCTGATGAACCCCGTCGAGCTCTACGAGTTTAACCACGCGATCGACGAGGCGCTGGCCTGGTTGAATGAGGCGGCGTACTCGCTCGAGACGATCCGCCACACGGGCCCTGTGTGTGCGGAGCTTGCGGCTGCCCTGGCCGGTCTGCCGGTGGCCACCGAGGCCCTGGCCGCCATCCGCCGGCCGCTCGCGCCCGCCATCGTCGCGGTCCTCGCAACCGCATTAGTTGAAGGTTAGAGGGTTGAAGGTTGCAGGTGAGAAGGTTGAAGGTAGGGCATGGCTAGGGCGTTGTATCGGCCATGGCATTGCCGGAGCCTTGTACCGGCCACGGCATCGCGAACCTGAAGGTCGGACGGTTGTAGGGGCGCACGGCCGTGCGCCCCTGGGCAATGCTACAGGCCCCGTACCGGCCATGGCATCGCCAACCTGCAACCTTCACCCCGTGGGGTGCCCCCAAGCGAGATCGTCTCGTAGGGGTTGCCCTGCGGGGCACCCCGTCGCGTCGAGGTGGACGCTTCGCCCTGAGGGGCGGTCCCCGGCGCGACCGTCTCGCTTCGCCCTGCGGGGCGGTCCCCGGCGTGATCGTCTCGCTTGGGCGTACCCGGTGGGGTAGGGCGTACCCCGCGGGGTAGGGCAGCCCCCTCAGGGGCTCCCCCGCAGGGGACAACCTGCAACCTTCAACCGTTCCAACGGCGAGCCGGGGATCGACCACCACCAGGAGCACCACATGAGCGACACCCATCATTTCACCGGCACCGGTTGCGGGGGCCGCGTGGTTGGCCCGCTGTGAGCGGCGCCACGCTCGCCGTCCGCTGCCCGGTCCTCGAGCGCCGCGCGGCGCAGGGCCACCCGGTCGATCCCGTGCTGACCCGGCGCGACGGGCTGCGGCGCTACTGCCCGATCGTCCACGGCCGCCCGCCCTGCTGCCCGGCGGACGTCACGCGGCCAACAGTCTTTGTGGCCGCGACGCAGCAAGACCAGCTGTTCTAGTCACGACGGTTGCAGGTTGGACGGTTGTAGGGGCGCACGGCCGTGCGCCCCAGGGCATCGCCGGAGCCCCGTACCGGCTCCGGCATCGCCAACCTGCAACCTGCAACCTTCAACCCTTCCGCGACCTTGAAAGGAGGTCCGCCCATGCCCGACCCGCGCACCGCCGTCGTCCGAATCCAGGGCCACCCGCACGATATCGAGCGCCTGGCCCGCACCGTCCGGGACCACCTGCCGCTCGACGCCACGATCACGCTCGCCGAGACGCGCGCCACGCGCCGCCGGCAGTCCCGGATCTGTCTCGAGATCGCGTTCACGTCCCAACCGCCCACGCCGTTCGAAGCGCTCACACTCCGCCAGTACTGCGAGTGGCTGGCCCAGCAGCCGCGCCGCTGCAGCTACAAGATCCCGTCCAGGATTCGGGCCGACCGGAAGAGCCGCCAGGACGTCATCGTCTACCACAGCGGCTGGGGCTGGCGCCTCTGCCGCGGCTGGCGCCGGATCCTCGACGCCCGCGAGGCCGAGGCGGAGCCAGGGCCGGGAGGTGCCGCGTGAACTGGCACTGATTGGCCCTGGCAGGGACGCAGGCGGGCGCGGCGAAGGCCGGGCGCCCTCCAGCCGCGCCGCGGCGTCGCGACCAACCTTCCACCTGCTAACCTTCAACCTTCAAGAGGAGGATCTCGCATGAGCCAGTCCCTCGATCCCACGACCGTCGCCGACCTAGCCTACTTCCGGCACGCAATGGCCGAATCGCTCGCCTGGCTGGAGGAGGCCGCCATCACCCTGGAGTTCCTGACGGCCGAGGTCCCTGAGGCGCGAGTGGCGCTGGCCACCGTCCCGACAACGCGGGGCTGCCTCGAGGCCATCCGCGCGCCGCTCGGCCCCCTCCTGGCCGGCCTGCCGGCGGACGAGCCGGAGGCGGCGTCTGAGGCGCGGCCGGCTGACGTCGCCAACCTGGAGCCGCTGTCGGCCGAGGACGAGTCGCGCCTCCTGGTCCTGACTCACTCGTTGTTCATCGCGCTGGCTCAGCGGGCGTAACACCCAGCGGGGGCGCCCCGCCCTCACACGCACTGAAAGGAGACCGACCTGTGAAAACGATCGTGATCGCCAACCAAAAGGGCGGCGTCGGCAAGACGACGACCGCCGTCAGCCTGGCCCACGGCCTGGCGCTTCGCGGCCACGCAACCCTGCTCGTGGATCTGGACCCCCAGGGCCAGTGCGCCACGTTTCTGGGGCTGCAGCCGGAGAGTGGGATCTTCGACCTGCTGATCAGCCGCCGGCCGCTCGCCGACCTGACGCGATCGGCGGACACCGATGGCGCCACCCGGCCGGGCCTGCGCCTGCTGCCGGGCGACAAGCGCACCGCCACGGCCCAGATCGTCCTGAGCGCCGAGGGCCTCCCCCTCGAGGCGTTCGCTCAGGCGCTCCGGTGCGCGCCCGTCGCGTACGTCGTCGTCGATACGAGCCCCAGCGTCGGGCTGCTGCAGGAGAGTGCCCTCTACGCGGCCGACTGGCTCGTCGCCCCCGTGGCCACCGACTACCCCGCCGCGGAGGGGCTCGCGGGCGTCCTGGCCACTCTCAGCAGCGTCGAGCGTCGCGGCGGGGCCTGCCAGCTCCTGGCGGTCCTGCCCACCATGCACGACGAGGTCACCCGCGAGAGCAAAGCCGCCCTCGGCCAGCTGCACGAGCGGTTCGGCGATCTCGTGCTGCCGGCGATCCACCGCGCGACGATCCTGCGGGAGTGCGCCGCCGAGGCCACCACGATCTGGGAGAAGGCGCCCACGTCGCGCGCCGCCGCCGAGTACACCGCCCTGGTCGAGAAGGTGCTGTCCCATGACCCGGCGTCGTGAGCCGCCCTGGCCGCGCGAGCCGGTGGAGGAGGCCCAGGAGATCCTGGCCCAGCGGGCGGCGCAGCGGCGCCAGCCAGAGCCGCCTCCGCCGCCACCGGCGGAGCCCGGCGGGCCGGAGCGCCTCAAGCGCACGTTCACCTTTTCGGTGGAGGCCGTCGAGGCGCTCGAGGCGCTGCGGTACCAGGCTCGGAAACAGGGCGACAAGGTCACCTACGGCGAGCTGCTGGACGAGGCGATCCTCGAGCTCGCCAGAGCCAGAAAGCTGGTTTAACCGAAAGCCAGAAATCGGGAGATCTGGCTTTCGGGGTTGCCAGATCTCCCGAAAACCAGAGAGCCAGAAAGCCATAAACACCGAAAACCAGAAAGCCCGAAAACCAGAAAGCCATAACTCTGGCTGTGATCGTGGAGGGCTTGCCTGACGGGCTTGTGCGAGGTGCTACGCGACAGACTGAAGTTGATGGTGAACAGGTGGCCAGCGTCGCGCTGAGCGCTGCCGAAGGGCAGGGAAGGGCCTGGCGACGGGGCGCAGGTGCGGCGATGCCGTGGCAGCGAGCGGCAATGGCTGGCGCTGTCCACCCTTCGGTTTGCCGAGCTCACAGACCTTGTGAGAAGCTCTGGGATAACTGTCGCGAAGCTATCTATTACCCACATCTCCACAACAGAGGGAGAATGTAGTAAACTGGTAGCCAACCAAGAATAGGTTGGAGGTATGTGATCGTTGGCTGAGAGTGCTTCGTTCTCATCATCTGAATATCAGTGGTGCCTGGACGAGTTTGCGGCGGTAGACTTGCAAGAGGCTCGCCTCAACTATCGATGCGGCCAGTTGGCGGTACAACTGGCCATGCAGCCCCAGGGTCCGATTAACCAAGCCTGTGAAGATTGGGCGGATATCAAGGCGGCCTATCGCTTTTTTGATCATGATAAGGCGACACCGGAAGGCATCCGAGCGCCGCATCAGCAGCGGACGGTGGAGCGGATGGCCCAGCACGCGCGGGTGCTGGCGGTCCAAGACCCGACTTTCCTGAATTATACCCACCACCCCCAGACCGAAGGGCTGGGTCCGATTGGCACGAAGAGCCAGAAACAGGGCGGGTTTGGGCTGCATTCCACGCTGGCCAGCACGCCCGAGGGCCTGCCGCTGGGCGTGCTGACCCAAGCGGTCTTCATCCGGCCCGAAGACGAGCCTCCGCATCGACCGGAGGAATGGCGCCTGCTGCCCATCGAGGACAAGGCAAGCTATCGCTGGCGGCAAGCCTTCGAGCAGACCCTGGCGCTGGCACCCCAGGGCGTGGAAGTCATCCCCGTCTGCGACCGGGAAGCCGACATCTACGAGCTGTTTGCCGTGGCTCAGCAACGGCAGGCTCCCTTGTTGGTGCGTGCCTCGTCGAACCGGGCCTTGTTGGATGAGGAAGTGCGTCAGCTGTGGCCCAAAGTGGAAGGCCGCCCCATCGCTGGCCAGCTCAGCGTTCATATGCCGGGCAATGACAAGCGTCCGGCGCGTGAGGCCACGGTGTCGGTGCGCTCCGGCTCCGTCACCCTGAGACCGCCCTGGCGTCCCAACGGTCAGAAGTTGCCAGCTGTCACCCTCAACGCCGTCCTGGTCCGCGAGGAAAATCCCCCCGCCGACATCGACGAGCCGATCGAATGGTTGCTGCTCACCAACACGCCCGTAACCGCCTTCGAGCAAGCCCAGCGCGTCATCGCTTGGTACTGCGCCCGCTGGCAAATCGAAATAGTCTGTACGCAAATGACAAAAGCGGGAGATCGCCCCGGCTGGACTGACCGGGATGACATAACGGATTTCAATCTGCTCATCGTCGACAATGACCCGGTCAATCAGCAATTCGACGAGTTGGCGACGTTGGGCGAAGTCCAGCTGGTCCAAGGTAGGCTGGAGTCGCTGGCAGAAGTCCTGAACATTGACGGTGAGCGCGGCCAAATCAATCTGTTTCTGCGCTTGTGCATCCAACTGACGGAGTTGCTGCTCCAATCCGCCGAGGGTCTGGGCCAGTTCATGACGTTTACGTTCAAATTCACCTCGGCCGATGATTTCGGCCAGATAGACTTCAAGCAGTCGCTCCTGTTGTCGCTGGAGTTGGGCAATCGCCTTGCGCAAGATCTGACGACGGGCCTGAAGTGCTTGAGGCAGCCACTCGCCCGCATGCGCACGTTCAAGTTCATGGGTGATGCAGGTTGGATCGGACAAGATGTGACAGAGATCTTGCCAGACAAGTTCGTCCAGTTGCTCGGCCGGAGCGTAACGAGCGGTGCATCGTTCGCCTTTGGCCTTGCGTAAGGCGTCGGTGCGACCACGACACACATAGTAGCCATAGCCTGGTCGGCAGGAACGGCCTGTGCTAGCCAATTGACATTGAGCACAACTGACTAAACCACGCAGCAAGTAATCGTGAGCGGTGTTATTGCGACGAGCCATCATTTGGTTCTGGTCCAGACGATCTTGGGCCAAATCGAAGGTCGCTTGAGAGATAATGGATGGCACGGGTATGGCAATCCAGTCGTCAGGCGGAGCAGGTCGAGTGCTTTGACCCGGTCCAACCGGTTTGAGTGCCGACTTCCGATTGCGCGCGGGAGCAGGGTGAGTGCGACTGCTGTACGAGGTTCCCGCATAGGCTGGATTGCGCAGGATCCCTCGTACTGAGGCCACATTCCAGCGCAGGCCACCTCTGGGAATGGTGTTGTCGCTCAGGCGCTTGGCGACCTGATAGAGTGAGATCGATTGCCCAGGATCAGTGTACCAGCCGAAGATCTGTTGCACAATGGCAGCCTTCACAGGATCTGTCTGAACCCGACTGGGATCACGTGGTCGTTCTGCATCAAGCAGATAGCCGTATGGAGCAACCGTCCAAGGCAACAGTGTGCCGCTGCGCAGTTTGGCTTGCCGGCCGCGTCGCATCCGTTCGGCGATTAGATTGCGTTCATACTCAGCCACTGCGCCGCGAATCTGTAACAGCAACTGGTCGTGGGGATCACCATCTTTCATGGGTCGGTCCAAAAACTCAACCTGGCAGCCGATACTGCCCAGCTCCTCTATCAGGAGCACTTGATGGACATATTTGCGGGCAAGTCGATCGGGTGCGGTGATGAGCACTCGTTCAAACGAAGCCATCGCCGCTTGTTCACGGAGCCTGTCTAGACCGGGTCGATTCAGCGAAGCACCGCTGTATCCATCGTCTCGGTAGATGTGTTCTTCTGACAACTTCCAGTCAGAATGCGCTTCGATCTCGCTATGGAGACGGTCCAATTGCTGCTCAATGGTTTGGCTCTGTTGTTGGCGTCTTGTTGATACACGCATGTACAGTGCGATCTGCATCTGACTCCTCCTGCTTGGTGGTGGTTGCCGGCTGGATCTGCGCTTCTCGCTCCAATGTCCACTGCCACAGGAGCTGATACGCAATGTCCCACCGGCGCTGTCCATTCGGTTGCGATTCGAGAGTACGGAATACGCTCCATGTTCGCTTCAAAATCCCCTCCCCAAGACTTCATCAACTCTTGGGGAGATTATGACCGGTCAGGCCCGATTCTCTCGCAATCGCAGCGGGCGCCTCCACCATGTCAGTTGGAGCTCGCCTTGCCGACTCAAGCAGAATTTGTCATTTGTGATTAAACCATTGAGGGTTTTCATAAAGTCCTCAAGTCCGGCGGTCGCGTCGAGGACTGTCGCTTGCAGACGGCTGACCGTCTCCATCGCTTTGTCGCCTTGATGAGCGTCATTGCTTGGCGCTTGCACTGGATGACCTATATCAACCGCTGTCAGCCTGACCTGCCATGTACCGTAGTCCTGACCACCAGCGAGTGGCAAGCGCTCTCTATGCGTATTCACCAGTCAAGCCGCTTGCCAGACACGCTGCCTACCGTCCACCAGGCCGTCCGTTGGATCGCCCAACTCGGTGGCTTCCTCGCTCGCAAGTCTGATGGCGAACCCGGAGTGACTACCCTCTGGCGTGGCTGGCAACGTCTGCAAGATATGGCCGCCACTTGGCATCTTGTTAAGGAACAAACCCAACTTGTGGGTAATAGATAGGTAGAAAGGGGGTTGACAAGGGAAATCGATTGTGGGTACAGTGCTCATGCGTGGGTCTCTGAAGCTTCGGACGTGTGACCGCCAGCAACCCGTAGCCATGAAGAGCCGGTGCCCTTCTTTGAGTGGCAAGCGTCTTCGAGTAATTCCCTAAACCCGCCAGCAACCCGTAGCCATGAAGAGCCGGTGCCCTTCCCTGGGCCCCTTCCTTTGCCCCCATCTTGACTCCAAGGGGACGAGATGACCCTCCACCTGCCTCAACTGATTGAAGCGAACATTGCCCAGTTTACCGGGCGGACCTGGGTGCTGCCGAAGGTCCTAGCGTGGCTGGAGCAGTCCGATGAGCGGTTGTTGCTCCTCACCGGCCCGCCGGGGACCGGCAAGAGCATGCTCGTGGCCTGGCTGGCGGGGGAAGGACCGCTCCCCGCCGATCCCGACGCCCGTGCGCGGCTCGCACCGATCCGGGCGCGCGTCAAGGCCGTGCACTTTTGCCAGGCCAACAGCGGCAACACCGCGCCCCACGCCGTCGCCCAGAGTCTGGCCGAGCAGCTGGCTCGCCGCCTCCCAGGCTTCGCCGATGCCTTGGCTGCCACGCTTGCCGAGTGGGGGCAACCGCTTGTGATGCAGACCGTCGAGAGGGTCGAGGCGGGCGGCAGCGTGACCGGCATCGCCATTGCGAAGCTCGACCTCAATGGCCCGGGCGATGAGGCCAGCTTCTACCGTGCCCTGCGCGACCCACTCAAGAAGCTGTACGATGGTGGCTACGACCAACCCATACTCCTGCTGATTGATGCCCTCGACGAAGCCGCGACCTATACTGGCAGCATCACCATCGTCCAGCTCCTTACCAAACTCGCCGACCTCCCCGCCCAGGTGCGGATCCTGGCGACGACCCGCCCCGATCCACGGGTGCGCTCCCTTTTCCCCGGGGTCGTGCCCTTCGACCTCATCCAAGACGCACCCCCGGACGTGGACGACGTCCGGCGCTACGCCGCCGAGCGGCTCGCTGCGCCCGACGCGCCCCGTCCGTCCTGGCTGGCCGACCTCGACGCCGAGCGGCGCAGGCGATTGGCTGACCGCCTCAGTCAGGCCGCGCGGGGCAACTTCCTCTACGCCCATCTGGTGCTCACCGATCTACTCCCCGGTCTCTCAGCCCCCCCCGACCTCGACACGCAGCCCTTCCCGCGCGGTCTGAGCGGGTTGTACCAGGAATTTTTGAACCGTGAGCTGGGGGGCGCGCGGCGCCCGCGCTGGTTCCGCACCTTCAAGCCGGTGCTGGGCTTGATCGCGGTCGCGCAGGGGGCGGGGCTGACCCGGACGCAGATCGAAGATATCGCCCGTCAAGAGGTCGAGGAGACGCTCGAGGCATGCCGGCAATACCTGGAGGGCGACTGGCCGGACGGGCCGTTCCGCCCCTTCCACCAGTCGTTGGCCGATTTTCTGCTCGAGGACGAGGGCAATACCGCCTATCACATCGATGCCAGGCGGATGCACCGCCAGATTGCGGATTATTACTGGGCAACTTACTCCCATGACTGGCAAGGCTGTGACCGGTACGGGCTGAACAGGCTGGCGACGCACCTCTTCGAGAGTGGGCAGAGCGAGCGCCTCCTGGCCCTGATCAGCGAGGACTGGATGCGCAGTCGCTACGAGGGCAGCGGCGCTACCTACAGCGACTTCCTGGCCGATGTCGACCGTGCCTGGCAAGCAGCGCGGGGCGGTGGGCGAGTGGACCGCGTCGCGGCGGTACGGCTGCACATGGCCCGGCAGGCTGTGAGCGAGCGGGTGAGTGTCTACACGGATACCGATCTGGAGACGCTCGTTTGGCTCGGCCGGGCCGACCAGGCCCTGGACCATGCACGCCTGCGCCATGAGCCAATTCGTAAATTCCAAGGCTTGGTCACAGTTTACACCGCCCTGCGACAAAGCGAGCAACTTGATTCAACCCTACTCGACGAGGCGTACGATCTTGCCTACACCATTCCCGATGATGAGCAGCGGGGGAGGCGCTGGGGGCGCTGGCGGGGCGCTGGCGCAGGCCGGACGCTTCGAGGCGGCGGAAGCGATCGCCCACAGCCTTCAAAATGATGGTGGATGGCGAGCGTGGGCGCTGCGGGAGCTGGCAGGGGCACTAGCGCAGGCCGGGCGCTTCGAGGCGGCGGAAGCGATCGCCCGCAGTATTCAGGATGGGCGGGAGCAAACACGAGCGCTCCGGAAGCTAGTGGATGCGCTGATACAAGTCGGTCGTTTCGAGGTGGCGGAAGCGGTCGCCCGCAGCCTTCCGAATAAGCGGGAGCGAGCACGGGTGCTGCGGAAGCTAGTGGATGCGCTGATACAAGTTGGTCGTTTCGAGGCGGCGGAAGCGGTCGCCCGCAGTATTCAGGATGAGCGGGAACTGGCGGAGGCGCTGAGTACGCTGGTGGGAGCGTTGGCGCAAGTTGGTCTTTTCGAGGCGGCGGAAGCGGTCGCCCGCAGCCTTCCGAATGATCGGCTGCGAGCGGAGGCACTGCGGGAGCTGGCAGGGGCGCTGGGGCAAGTGGATGATGGTCGAGCTAGCGGTCTTTTCGAGGCGGCGGCAGCGGTGGCCCGCAGCATTCAGGATGAGCGGGAGCGAGCGCGGGCGCTACGGGAGTTGGTGGAGGCGCTGATACAAGTCGGTCGCTTCGAGGCGGCGGCAGCGGTGGCCCGCAGCATTCGGGATGAGCGGGAGCGAGCGGAGGCGCTACGGAAGCTGGCGGAGGCGCTGATACAAGTCGGTCGCTTCGAGAAGGCGATAGCAGTCGCTCGCAGCCTCCGGGATGGGCGGGAGCGAGCACGGGCGCTGCGGGAGTTGGCGGGGGTGCTGGCGCGAGCGGGCGATGGTCAGGCGAGCAGTGTCTTCGAGGCGGCGGAAGCGGTGGCCCGCAGCATTCAGGATGATTGGGAGCGAGCATGGGCGCTGCGGGGGCTGGCAAGTGGCCTGGCACAGGGGGGTCGCTTCGAGGCGGCCGCAGCGGTGGCCCGCAGCATTCAGGATGACGAGCTGAGAGCATGGGCGCTACAGGAGTTGGCAAGTGTCCTGGCACAGGGGGGTCACTTCAAGGCGGCGGAGGCGGTCGCCCACAGCATTCCGGAGGATTGGCTGCGAACGGAGGCACTGCGGGAGCTGGCGGGAGCGCTGATACAAGTGGGTCGCTTCGAGGCGGCGGTAGCGGTGGCCCGCAGTATTCGGGATGAGCGGGAGCGAGCGCGGGCGCTGCGGGAACTGGCGGAGGCGCTGGCGCGAGCGGGTGATAGTCAGGCGAGCGATATCTTTGAGACGGCGGAAGCAGTGGCTCGCAGCCTTCCAGGTGAGTGGCAACGAGCGCGGGCGCTGCGGGAACTGGCGGGGGCACTGGCAAAGGCCCGGCGCTTCGAGGCGGCGGTAGCGGTGGCCCGCAGTATTCGGGATGAGCGGGAGCGAGCGGAGGCGCTGCGGGAACTGGCGGGGGCACTGGCAAAGGCCGGGCGCTTCGAGAAGGCGGTAGCGATCGCTCGCAGCATTCGGGATGAGCGGGAGCGAGCAGAGGCGCTGCGGGAACTGGTGGGGGCGCTGGCAAAGGCCGGGCGCTTCGCGGCAGCGGGAGCGGTCGCTCGTAGCCTTCCGAATGATGAGAGGCAAGCGGAAGCGTTGCGGGAACTGGCGAGGGGGCTGATACAAGTGGGTCGCTTCGAGGCAGCGGGAGCGGTCGCTCGTAGCCTTCCGAATGATGAGAGGCAAGCGGAGGCGTTGCGGGAACTGGCGGAGGCGCTGGCGCGAGTCGGTGATGGTCGAACGACCGTTGTCTTCGAGGCGGCGGTAGCGGTGGCCCGCAGTATTCGGGATGAGCGGGAGCGAGCGCGGGCGCTGCGGGAACTGGCGGAGGCGCTGGTGCGAGTCGGTGATGGTCGGGCGAGCGCTGTCTTCGCGGACGCGGAAGCAGTGGCTCGCAGCCTTCCGAATGATGAGCAACGAGCGGAGGCGCTGCGGCCGCTAGCCGATGCTCTGGCCCAAGCCGGACGCCTGGATGAAGCGTTGCTCACGCTCAGCCCACCCAGTCTGGACGCGTCTTTGGAGGCCGTAGCGAACTGGGCGCCCTCTTTCGAGGACATCGCGCCAGGCGCATCGCTCGCTGTGTTGCGAGAAGCGACGCGCGTCGCCGGCTGGGTGCGGCCGGACTGGCGCAGGATCTCGGAGTTGCTCTCCTCGGACTAAAAGATCCTTGCCACACGTGCTGCACTCAGCAGGCCGACTCGCCCACGGGTCCGACCACATTCCACACGCCGTCAGCAACCCCAGTACCCTCAGTCCTGGCACCCCCGTAAGTATTGCCCGCCCCATCACTCAGCGACCACTTCGCCACCGCCAGCGCCCCGCTGCTGGCGCTGGTGATCTCTCCCTCTTCACCCGCCAGGTCGTCCCCGGGCGGATCACACTCGACGCGGGCAATCCGCGCTCACCCCCCCGCCGGCGGCGCCCCATCGCGCACCAGCACGGGCACGTACACCGTGAACCCCGTTTCCACGTTGCACGCAAACGCTTCCGGCCCGATCGCCGCCCGCAGCCGTTGAAAATCGTCCCTGAACGCGGCGGCCGTCCCAGCATCGTGCACGATCAGCACGTTCTCGTCGTTGGCCCGGGCTGCGCTGGCCGTCCAGTTGGCACTGCCCGTGATCACCAACGGGTCACTCGCGGTGCCCCCATCGACAACCGCGTACTTGTCGTGGAGCTTCGCCGGCCAATCCTCCACCCGCACGGTCACCCCCGCCTCACAGAGCGGATCCCGCTGGCTGTACTGGCTCCCATCCGCGGTGTCATCCAGCAGCACCTCAACTCCCACCCCCCGATCGTGCGCGGCGATCAGCGCCTGAGCCAGGGGCCCACTCGTGAAAGTGAACATCGCCACCCGCAGCGAGACGTCCGCGCTGTTCAGCGCCGCGACGACGCGATCCTCCGTGCCGTCCGTCGGCGCAAACGCCACGCTGACCGGCATCGTGCCGACCAGGACCTCGTGCGGCGTGTTGTCGGTCTTGGCCGTGGAGAAGGCGCCGGCGAACATCTCGGCGAACTCCGTGGCGTAGATCCCGGCGACCAGCGTCGAGGTGATCACGACGACGTTCTCCCCGTTGCGGGTGAAGCCCGTGTCGGAGTAGTTGGCGCTGCCGGTCCAGGTGACGGCGTCGTCGAAGACGGCGAACTTGTTGTGCTGGAGGCTGCTGCGAGTGTCGAGCACCACCGGGATCCCTGCGGCCTGGAGCGCGGTGTAGCTGGGGGCATACGACGGATTGGCGGCGGCCTCGTTGTCGCCGACGACCCGCACGGTGAGGCCGCGCGACGCGGCCGCCAGGAGCGCCTCCCTGACGCTCGCGCGGTCGAAGTCGTACAGGGCGACGTCGATCGTGCTCGCGGCCTGCGCGGCGAGGGTGGTGAAGAGGGCGTCCGCGGGGCCGGGGTCGGTCGTCTCGTGAGCGAGGTTGCCCGGGAAGAGCGTCGAGATCGCTTCGGCGGGCGCCGCTGCGCTGGGCTGGGGGAGGGGCCAGGCCAGGGCGATGGCCAGGAGCAAGGTGAGCAGGAGAAGGCGGACGTGCGTGCGGGTGGGCGGCATAGTGGAACCCTCTCGGAGTAGGTCGGGCGTCTGGGCTGCGCACGGTAGCCGGCGGGCCGGCCGGGGGCCGCGCCGGTGGGTGCTGCGCGCAGTGTACTACATACTCTCTCTGCGTACCACGGTCAATTTGCCCAGCGGCTGGTGCTGCTCTCCTTCCTGTTGGCGTCGATACGATTCGGTAGGAGAGGGGGATTGATTCAGGAAGGCACAGGGGTTACAGTGGGAGGCGAGAGGAGGGGCCCTCTTGGTCGCACGAGTGGTCGCCAGGGCCGACCGGAAGATACCTCAACCTTCAAAACTCGAGATTCAACACGCCGAGAGGGAGCCGCACAACATCGCCTGTTCGTGCGGATTGTAGCGCCGCCTGGCAAAGTTCCACCGCCGCCCGGCCATCCTCGGCAGTCACAGGCGGGCGAGTGCCGTTCACGACAGCGTCGACAAACGCCTGATTCTGGGCGGTGAAGGATTCCAGGCGGACGGGATCAAGGGGATCGAGGGCGTCGAAGGGCTGTTGTTCCCACACGCGCACGGCAGCGCCATCCTGCACCAGATCGAGAGAACTGTACCCGTCGAAGTCGAGCGCGCCCTTCTCCCCGACGAGTTGGAAGCGAAACCGGCTCTGCGGCAATCCCATACCGGGCATCTCATATGAGGCCCACAGCTGGGCCATGACCCCGCTGGCAAACTCAACCTGGGCCATCGTGCTGAGGTCGGAGAGGGCATGATCGCCGTACGCTCTGGAGAAGGCAAAGATGCGCTGTGCCTCACTCCCGGCGAGCCAGCGAAGCAGATCAAAGCTGTGGACCGTTTGCGAGAGAAAGGTCCCGCCGTTGCCCGTGCCGCTCATCCATGGGCGCTCGCGAACGACGTCGAGCGTAGCCTCCAGCGGGATTAGCGAACAACAACGCACCTGCCAGAGGGCGCCGATCGCCCCCTCATCCAGCAACCGCTTGGCGCGCCGATTCACGCCGCGAAAGCGCTGGCTCTGGACCACCATGAGCACAACGCCCGCCGCGCGACAGGCATGATCCATCGCCTCGCACTGAGCAACGTCCGGGGCCATCGGTTTCTCGACCAGTACATGTTTCCGCGCTGCCGCCGCCAGCCGCGTGATCCCCAGGTGCGTGGCCTCTGGCGTCGTGATGATGACAGCGTCAACGTCGGTGCGCCCGATGAGGTGCTCGACCGACGGCTCACATCCAACGCCATAGCGAGCGGCGAGGGCCGCCGCGCGGCGGCCGCCGGCCACTGCTGCCAGGTGCGCATTGTGGTGATGGCGTGCCGCGATTTCCGCATACGTCTGTCCCATCAAGCCAGAGCCGACAATACCTATCCCGACCGATTGCGTGACCAACGCATCGCTCTCCTGCGGCTGGAACCCAACACCATCCGTAGTGTAAAAGGAGCTTGGGGGGACAGCCCGTTCCCTCTGGCCATGGGGCTCCGCCTCCGGCACCCCCCCAACGACTTCTTTGAACGGTAGTGGCACTACGCTGCGGCAGCACGAACATGGGCGCGTACGTACTGTAACGTCTCGAGGCAGACGCGCTCGAGATGCTCTTTCTTCGTATGTGGTTCGACGGTGAGATAGCCATCGTAGCCGTCCTGGACCAGACGAGCCAGGAGCCCCTCGTAATTGACAGCCCCCCGTCCGACAGCCACCGGGACAAACGGCCCGGCGATGCTGTCCGAGAGCACCTTGATCCCGTCTACGGGTCCGTGCAGAAGTTCGTGATAGCGGACTGCGTCCTTCAAGTGCACGTAGCCGATATACGGGCGGAGCAGCTCGTAGGCGAAGGGGTACGGCTCGATGCCCGCCATATAGAAGTTTGCCGGATCGCAAGTCAGTTTGAAGTGCGGCGAGCCCACCTCTTCGACCAGATAGCGCAGTGTCTCCGGCCGGCGGGCCACGTCCCCACCCCCGGGGTCCTCATTACGAATGTCGAAGTGATTCTCCAGGACGAGGATGATGCCGCGGCCGGCCGCCGCTTCGAGGCACGGTTGGATGTTGCGCGTGTATAGCCGGACTGTCGTCGTCAGATCTCGGCGCGGGTTTGGCCCTAAGTAGGTATTGACGTAGCGGGCGCCGAGCATTTCCGCCTGGCGAATCGCGTCAAGGATCCCGGCCTGCACGCGCGCCACATCGTCGGTCCGGTTGGGGAGAAAGGCCACCGTGGCATTGACGCAGATAACCTGGACCCCGCGGGAGGCCAGGGTGTCGCGTACCTGTTCGACCGGGTCCGGTGGAAGATTGTTGGTCCACAGCTCCATCTGGTGGACACCAAAACGTTCCAAAACATCAAGCCATTGATAGAGCGGGATGTGGCCCCAATCATAGGCCGAAACGGAAAGCCGCTCCGTCAGATTCACAAGAACCTCCGTTCGTTGTCGATCGCCATCAGCCGCTTATGAATAACGTGGCGACGCACGTTGCTCTTCCGTGTCTGGCAACACGTTTCAACGTGTTTGGTGTATCAGCCGCCGAATTCATTCGGTAGCGAGAGAGCGCCCACACCTGTTCCCCGATCAAATTGTAAATCCGCAGCATCGCGGGACGAACCTGGCGGATCGGGACGCGGGCGCCGCCCCGCCGATATCCCGTCTCTTGGCGCAATGTTCGTCCGCAGCGCAAGCCGGTTTGGAGGTGAAGCCGGGCGCCCGGCTTCACCCCTCCCCAGACATCAGCCGCTTGAGATATGCAATACTCTCACGATAGGGTCGAAGACGATCGGCCGCGGTCGTCAAAATGTCGATGGTCAGAAAGCCCTGGTAGCCATCGGCCTGGAGTCGCCGTACGATGGTGTCGATAGGTAACGCTCCCTGCCCAACCGGCACGCTGATGTAATCGCCCGTCACAGAGTCGGGCCAGATCGGATAGCCGGCGCGGTCGCCGTGCAGGTATTCGCTGTAGCGCTTGGTGTCCTTGATATGGACATTGGCGATGCAGCCCTGCAAATAGTCATAGCTGAAGGGATACGCCTCGACACCGGCGATATAGAAGTTCACAGGGTCATAGGTGATGGCGAAGTGCGGCGAGGCAATCAGGTCATAGATGGCGCGTGTCCCTTGCGGTGTGCGCGTTGGCTTGGTCCCTTGCGGGTCAGCACCGCGATGATCGAACATATTCTCGAGCAAGATGGTGATGCCGCGCGCCGCCGCCTCGTCCAGGACCGGCTGCAGATCACGCTTGTAGAGTGCGAGCGTCGTGTAAAAGTCACGCCGCGGATTGTCGCCGAGATAGGTTGTCACGTAGCTCGCCCCGAGCGCCGAGGCCAGATCCATGGCGTCGCGGATGGCCGCCTGCGCGGCAGCGGTCTCCTCGGCGTTGATCCGGTATTGGGAGGCGGCGCTCACACAACTGACCTGGATGCCCGCTTCCTGCCGCAAGGCGCGAACGTCGTCGAGGTTCTCGGTGGCGACATTCGCCGGCCACAACTCCAGGTAGCCCACCTCCAACTCTCGCAAAAGATCCAGAATCTGTGCGAATGACAGATCCTTGAACTCGTAGCTTGAAACCGCCAGCTTCATGCAGACTTGTCCTTTCCGTGCGTGTTCCGCTCCCTGTCGCTCTCGCGGGCGGTCGTCTTGCCGTCTGCCTGCAGGGCGCGCCAGAGGCGCTCGCTCGTGATGGGAAGCTCGGTGACGCGGGCGCCGGTCACGTCGCGGATCGCGTTGGCAATTGCCGGGGCGCCGGCGAGGATCGGCGGCTCGCCGACGGGCCGCGCCCCGAGCGGCCCGTTCGGCGAGGGATTCTCGATCAACACGACCTCAAACGGCGGCACGTCCGCGGTCGTCGGGAGGGTGTAATCCAACAGGCTGGCGCTCAACAGCTGGCTGTTCTCGTCATAGACCATCTGCTCGAACAACCCCCATCCGAGTCCTTGCGCCGCGCCGCCATGAATCTGGCCCTCGATCAACAGAGGATTGATCGCACGCCCCACGTCCTGGAAGATGACGTTGCGGACAACACGAACGCGCCCGGTCGCCTCGTTCACTGTGATCTGGGCCAGTTGCGCAGTGAAACTGGGCGCTTGGGTGGCGAGCGCCGACCGGCCCTGCGCGATGATGGGCTGGTAGCGGCCGCCGACCTCGGTCGTCTTGCGCGCGACCTCGTCAATCGTGACTCGCCGCGACGGCGCCCCGCGGACCGCGACCTGACCGTCGCGCAGTTCAAGGTCTTCCTCCCCCGCTTCCAGCAGTTCGGCCGCGACCGCGAGGATCTGCTGCCGCGCTGCCTGGGCCGCGGCCAGGACCGCCGCCCCGACGGTGTAGGTCGTCATGCTCCCACCCGCCGGTCCGGCAATCGGCGACAGGTCGGTGTCGCGCGCCAGAATCGTGATTCTCTCTAACGGAACTCCCAGGCATTCCGCCGCTATCAGGGTAAGTGAGGTGTCCGATCCCGTGATGTCGACTGAACCAACGTGGAGGAAGATCGTTCCATCCGAGTCGAGACGGCAGACGGCGGCGGCGGGCGCTGTTCCCCCCGGCCACCCGCCGATGGCAAGCCCGATGCCGGGCGTACCGGCCCGGTGTGCCTGCCAGAGGGGATGGCGTTCCACCTGGTCCAGACACGCTTTCAATCCCACGCTTGGCCAGGCTGCCCCGTCGGGCATGGGATCGCCGCTCTCGATGGCGTTCTGGAGCCGGAACTGAAGCGGATCGAGGTTGAGCTGGCGGGCCATCTCGTCCATCTGCGACTCAATGGCGAAGGTCGCCTGCGGCCCAGTAGGCGCGCGGTAGGCGCCGGCCATCGGTTTGGTGGTGATGACTTCGACGCCGCGAATCTCGAGCGCGAGCACACGATAATAACCGCCCAGAATGTTACAGACGACAGGCAGCAGCCCGCTCACAAACGCCCCGCTGTCGAGCACCACATTCGCTTCCAGCGCCGTCAGCCGGCCATCTCGGTTGGCCCCGGTCTTTAGGGTAATCGTGCAGGCCGGGGAGGGCGTCGTTGTTTGAAAGTCCTCGATCCGCGTCAGCACCATCCGCACCGGGCGGTTCAGGTGCAGCGCCAGCGCGCCGACCAACGGCTCCAGAATCCCGTACTTGGCCCCGAACCCGCCGCCGACTGCCATCGGCACGATCCGCACCTTCCGCCTGGGAAGTCCCAGCAACTTCGCTACCTCGTCGCGGACGCCAAACGGCCCCTGCGTGGCGGTCCAGAGAGTGAGCGCACCGCTTGCGGGATCAATCGCGGCCACGCTGGCATGCGGCTCCAGGTACCCCTGGTGGACGGCGTGGGTCTGGTAGGTATGCTCGACGACGACATCGGCGGCGGCAAAGCCGTCCACGATGGAGCCGCGCCGAAAATGAACCTCGCCCGCGACATTCCCCCGGGTCTCCGTCTGCTCGCCGTGGGCCGCAGCCCCGGCGTGCGCCTCGGCACTCCCATCGGCTTCCTTCGGAATCCCGCCCGGCCAAACGAGCGGCGCATCGGCCTGCAGCGCCTGGAGCGGGTCGACGACCGGCGGAAGCGGCTCGTATTCGACGGCGACCAGTTCGGCCCCATCCGCGGCACTGGCCTCGCTCTCGGCAATGACGACGGCGACCGGCTGCCCCTGAAAGACCACCCGATCGCCGGCCAGGATGGCACTATTGCGATTGGTCGCCGGTCGCCCCGCCGGCAGATCGGCCGCCGTCACGACCGCAACCACGCCAGGGACCCGGCGGGCGGCATCGCCGTCAATCGAGATGATGCGCGCGTGCGCGTAGGGACTCAGAATCGGGCGGGCGTATACCATCCCAGGCAATACCAGGTCTCCGGTGTACTTGATCTGTCCTGTCACTTTCTCGCGCCCGTCGGAGAGGGGTAGACCCCGACCGACGGCGCTCACCTGACTCGCCGAAATGGCGGTGCCCGGCACGGCATCGTCGTGCGCGAATGTCACCTGTGGTTCCTCCTCTATCCTGCAGCCACAATTCCATAGTTAGCCAGCAGCGCGTCGTCCTTCACCGGCTTAGCCGCAATCCCTTTCAAAGAGGGAAGGGAACAGGCGCTTAGGGGCACCCCCCTTCTCCCTGGCCATGGGACAGCGCCCCCTGTCACCTCCCGCTTCCATAGCCCACGAAGGTGGGCTTTGCGGCCGCAGCCGCGGTTTCCCTGGCCTGGCTGGCCAGGACAGGCAACCGCCGGGCCCCTTCTCGTCCAGCTTCCCCCCGGCCATGGGACAGCACCCCTGGCACGCCGCGGGCTCCTTAGCGGTGCTTCAGCTTGTAGATCGCCGATTTGACCGCGGCGACCATCGTATCGAGATCTTCCTGCGTCAGCCGCGGGTGGATCGGCAGCGCGACCGACTGATCGTAGACGCGCTCCGCCACCGGGCAGATGCCGGCCTCGTACCCGCGAATCCGGTAGATCCGGTGCAGGTAATTGGGCATGTTCAGGCTCCCCACCTGGATGCCCTCCTCGCGGGTCAGGACGTCCCGCAGATCAGGCGCCGTCGCCCCGATCCGCGATCCATCGAACAGCGCGATATAGAGATGAAAGACGTGGGTGCAGTTTGGGTCTTCGTAGGGCGGCGTGATCTCATCGATCTCCCGGAGGTGCTCCGACAGGAAGTGGGCGGCGGCGCGGCGCCGCGCGTTGAGTTGATCGAGCTTGGCCAACTGGACGCGCCCTACCGCCGCCTGGGCCTCGGACATCCGATTGTTGCGCGGCACGACCCCGGCAGGCTCGAAGACTTCATACGCGAAACGGTGCGCTTCCTCCGCGGGCCATTCGTCCTCGCTGAGTTCGAAGTAATACTTCACGCCCATCGAGCGGAGCATCGGCATGATCTCGGCGTAGTCGGGGCGGCTGGTCGTGAGCATACCACCCTCGCCAAGGGTCGTCATGTTCTTGAGACTGTGGAAGCTGAAGGCGCCGACGTCGCCGAACGACCCGACCTGGCGGCCCTTGTAGGTCGCGCCCACGGCCCGCGCCGCGTCCTCCAGGACCAGGAGATTGTGCGTGCGGGCGAGGTCCATGATGGGATCCATGTCGCACGGTTGCCCGCAGTCGTGCACCAGGAAGATGGCGCGCGTGCGAGCGGTGATCAGCTCGGCGATGCTCTCGGGGTCGATGTTGAACGTGCGCGGGTCGACGTCGGCGAAGACCACCTTCGCGCCGCGGGCCACGGCGGGCTGCGACGTGGCCACAAAGGTGATGGGGGTCGTGATGACCTCGTCCTTCGGGCCGAGTTGCATCAATTCGGCGCCCATATGCAGGGCGGCGGTACAATTCGTCGTGGCGAAGGCGTAGGCACTGCCGACGTAGGCGGCGAATTCTTCCTCGAAGGCGCCCGTCTGCGGGCCGTTCGTCTGCCATTCCTGTTGCATCGCCTGCTTGACGGCTTCATACTCCTCGTCGCCATACTCGCTGCCGAAGTACGGGTTGGGAACCTTGAAGTGCAGGCCCGCCGCGGGGCGATTTGCCGCCCGGAACGTACTGGGGCTCTTGTAGGTGCTTTGCGTCACGATACTGTCTTCCTTTCCTTGATCTGGCGGGCGGCCCTAGAAGGCCAGCAACCTGGCCATGTTCCGCCCCAAGATGTTCGCTTTGGCCTCGTCACCGATGTGGGCGTAGACCACGTGCCCGATCTCGACCTCGAAGGTGTGCTCGCTCGCATCGGAGCCATACAGCACTTTCTCGTGTCCCACGCGCTGCACGAGGTAATCGACCACCCCGTAGATCCGCGCGGTCCCGGAAATGTCCAGGCAGACGTTGTCGTGCCGCTCCGCGATGGCGATATGCTCGTCCAGGGCGTCCCAGGTGTCGTAGGCCCCGGTATGGCCGATAATCAGGTGCAGGTCCGGATATTGCTCGACGACGTTCGCGATGCGCTCGGACCCGCAGGTGTGGCGCTCGGTTCGCGGACCCGCGTGCGTCAGCACCGGGCATCCGCGGTCGCTGGCAAACTCCCAGACCGCGCGGTAGTTGGGGCCATCAATCGGGTAGTCGTGGATGTAGCTGGCGGGGTGAATCTTGATCCCCTTGATGCCCGGCATCTGGAAGCATCGCCGGAGTTCGCCCTCGGCGTCGTCGGGGAAATGCGGATTCACCACGGCGTAGCCGAGAACACGTCCAGGGAATTCTTCCGTTGCCTGGATGATCTCGTCGTTCCCGAGCCGGTAGTCCTCGAAAAGCGCGCGGTAGGCACTCGCGACGACGGCATCAATGCCCAGGCGGTCCATCGTCACCACCATCTCGTCCGTTCGCGCTCGAGGAATATACTGCCAGACCGTCCCGCCGCCGATGTGCACGTGGCAGTCGATCACCTGCCACTCGTTCAACGGCGCTCCCTCCTCGATTCGCGCCAGAATCGCTCCGCGGTCCATATTTACGCGCACCTCACACTGCTGATTAAGCGCCGGAGATTGGCACTCGCAATCAATTGCTTCTCCTCATGGGTGATCGCGGCATATCGCACCAGCACCAGGGCCCCGCCGGGGCCGCCCGAGGGCATCCCGGTGCCAAAGATGATCCGCGAGGCGCCGATTGTCTCGCAGAACAGTTCGATCCCGCCGTGGGCCGTAAAGTAGGAGATCTCGACGAAGAGGTTTGGAAAGCGCGCAAGCATCGGCAAGGCAACCCGCAGGTGCGAATAGTTGAAGCGCGTGATGATGAGTGGTAAGGACGGATAGCGTTCGCACAACTCGTAGATGTTCCCAACCGAGAAGCCGGGAGCACCGTTGTGGGGGGTCACGCCGGGTGCGCGCGACAGATCTGAGCCGCTGAGGAGCACGGGAACGCGGTGCTGCTCCAGGGCCTCGAAGAGCCCGCCGCAGGCCCACGGCGCCACGAGGTAGCCCTCACTGGCCGGGGGGAAGAGGCGCGCCACACGCACGCCATGTGCCAGCATCTCGGTTACTGTCTGCGCGGCCGGTGGCGCGCCCGGATCGGGATGCAGCGGGAGAACCCAACTGGCGTGAAGCCGGGGTTCGCATGCCACGGCGCGCACGATGTCGGCATTACCGATCGAGGGGAGATACTCCTGGGCCGTGGCGTGATAGACAACCGCTTCCCGAATCTCCAGGTGGTCTAGCTCCGCCACCACGTCGCGGGCGGTCACCAACGACGGAGGCGTCGCGCGGCGGTGTTGGCCCAGCCTGCAGTTAGAGTCGAAGAAGTCGAGCGTTTCCATCGTTCTCGTTGACAGAACCTCGCGAGCCCACGCGGGGATCAATCTCCGCGCCGCCAGGCAACGCCGGATGAATCCGGCTCATTTCTTGCCGTCGAGAGCCCGATTCATCCAGCGTAGTTCGTAGCCCGGCAATAGTGAACGCTGCGAAAATAAACGGGGTACCGGCGGGATGAGGGCGGATCCTGCTCCCGGCGTCCGGCCCCCAATGAATTCGGGGCCTGGTACACGCAACATGCTTCAGCATGTTACCCCTCCATCTCTGATAACACGTTTCAACGTGTTTTGTGTATCAGACGCCGAATGCATTCGGCGTCCCATTTTCGCTACATCAGACTTCGCACCAGCCCGCCGTCGACCTGGATGGTCGTGCCGGTGATATAGGCGGCAGGCTCCGAGGCCAGGAACGTGACCAGGTCGGCCAGTTCTTCGGGTTGCCCCTGGCGCCGCAGCGGGACGGTCTGGTTGAATAGAGAGACTGCCTCTTCAAGACTTATCCCCAGGCGGTCGGCATGGCGCTGCGATGCCTGTTGTGACCGTGCCGTCCAGATCGAGCCGGGACAGACGTTGTTGATCAGGATATTGTCTGGCCCCAGTTCGTTGGAAAGCGTCTTGGCGAAGGCGACGACCCCCGCACGCGTCACGTTGGACAGCACGAGATTGTTGAAGGGCTCCTTGACCGAGGTCGAAACGATGTTGATGATCCGGCCCCAGCGCTGCCGGCGCATGGAGGGAACGACCTCGCGGCTCAGGCGAATCACGCTGAGCAGGTTCAGCCCGAGCGCGTAGGCCCACTGCTCTTCCGTTGCCTCGATGGCCGGGCCCCCCGGCGGGCCGCCCGCGTTTGTCACGGCGATGTCAACCCGGCCGAAGCGGTCAAGCGTCGCGCGAACCAGAGCCTGGATCTGGTGCAGGTCAGAGACATCGGCGGGCATGGCGAGAACCTCAGCCCCCGTCCGGTCGCGGATCTCCGCCGCCGTCTGCTGCAGGGTCTTCGGGGTTCGGGCGCAGATCGCGACGCTGGTCCCCTCCCGTGCCAGGCTCATGGCGCAGGCGCGCCCGATGCCCTGGCTGGCTGCAGCGACGATGGCGACTCTTCCCTTCAGTCCCAGCTCCATGTCAAGTCTCCTGGACGGCGATCAATACCTTAACCACCCCATCGAGTTTCATCTCGGCCAGGTGGAAGGCGCGATCGCTCTGTTCGAGCGGCAGGCAGTGGGTGATGAGCGGCGCGACGTCGATCCGGTTCTGGGCCAGCAGGGCGAGGGCCAGCCGGAAGGAACGCAGTCCCGGTTCACTCTGGGCGTCGGCAGTCGTCGTCGTGCGCAGATACTTGCGGAAGAAGTTGGCGTAGTTGAAGGGGAACACCGGTTCCCTCGATATCCCGAACAGCGCCAGTTCCCCGCCCACCCGTGCCAGATCGGGGCAAGCGTGAATCGTCTCCGCCTTCCCCACCGCTTCGATGACGACATCGGCCATCAGGCCGCCCGTGAGCTCGCGCACGACCGAGAGCGGGTCAGTCAGGCCGAGATTGATGGTCTGCGTGGCCCCCATGCGGCGGCTCATCGCCAGGCGCGCCTCGACCACGTCGAGCGTGATGACCTGTCGCGCCCCCGAGTGGGCGCAGAGCGCGGTGAAGAAGAGGCCGGCCGCTCCCTGCCCGACGATCACGACGTCCTTATCCAGGAGCGAATCGAGCCGGCGAAGGCAGTAGATCACCGTGCCGAACTGTTGCGCCAGCACGGCGACTCTGCTATCAAGATTCGCGGGCAGCGGGATCAGATACTGCGGTTCCACCGCGACATATTCCGCCAGGGCGTTGGTCTCCGGCGGCAAGACCAGCACGCGATCGCCCGCGGCGAAGCCGGGCAAGGCCGAGTGTGCCACCACGCCGACGCACTCGTGCCCTGAGGCGCCCGGCGGGAACGGGAACGCCTCGGCCGGAGTGTGGTATAAGATGGTCAGATCGCTCCCGCAGACGCCGACGTATTCCACCCGCACGAGAACCTGGTGCGGCCCGCACACGGGGGCCGGCGTTTCGACGAGCGCGACGCGCCCGGGGGAGACGTATTGTGCTGCCCTCAATGTGGAGCCTCCGTCGCTACCGCGCGGTCTCGTTCGCCTGGGCAACCTCGCGCGCCACGCGCTCGGCCGCATCGACGAGCGCCTCTCCACTGCCCGCCGCCAGGAAACTGCCCCACGTCTCATAGCGGTTCTCTCGGTGGGCGGACTCTGGCAGGACGTACCAGGCATCGTCATTGGCATAGCCCACGACGTAGGCCCGCTCGCGCCCCAGGCGTCGCTGCAGGTCGAGTCCCAACTCAACAAATGGCTCGCCGGGAAGCGCGACATAGACGCGCGGCCCGACCTGTAATGCCTGCACCTGGGTCTCGAACGTTTCCCCGCGCGTCCCGGCCGGCAACTGCGAGGGATCGCAGCGGGTGTAGGCCAGCACCTGGGAAAGTTCGTCCGCGGCCCGCACGGGCAGCGTCGCCGGGTGGACGGCGCCGGCCAGCGGGAGGGCGTCGTGATACTCTTGAACCTGCTCGGCAGCCTGCATCGCGGCCGCGGCCAGGATATGCCCGAGCCTGGCGGTATTGGCGAAGGTCCGCGGGTGGGGGCGACCGGCGTGCCAGGCCTCGCGAAAGACCGGGACCACATTCTCCTTCGGTCCCCAGGGATAGGCGACCGGATTGATGTTCCCGGCTGCGCCGTTCAAAAAGAGCGCCACGCTGCCGGGGTAGAGGCGCTCCAGGGCATTCATGGCAAACCCGGAGAGATCGCCCGAGTACTCGCAGTTCGCGGCGGAAAGCATGCAGGTGTGGACCGCAAAGTTGACGACCAGGGCAATCGGCTTTTCGTCCTCGCCCTCGACTCGCATCACCCCGACCCGCGGGTCGATCGGGCCGGCGGCATCACGCCGGTTGATCGAGATGCGATCCAGGTCGACGTCCGCCCAGCCGGCGCGCGCCGGACGGCGATTGGCGTAGGCATCCTGGACGGCGGCCACGATCTGGCGCTGGATCTGCGGCTCGACCGCCTGGTTCAACTCCGGCTCGCCGCCGAAGAGATCGGGTCCGGCGTGGGTGTGCGAGGCGGCGATCAGCAGGTCTTCGGGTCGCAGCCCGATGGCCTGGTGGACCGCGTCACGAACGGCGGCGGTGAAGGCGGCGGTTACCATGACCAAGTCCACTGCGACAAATGCCAGCGCGCGCTCTCCGTTGTCGAGGACGAGTGCCCGCGCGTAGAGGGGATCATGCGTCCCCGTCGCTCCCCCCTGGCGGCCAAAGTAGCCCGACATATCGGTGGGGGCGAGCTGAGGATCGAACTTCGGGAAGCCCGCCATCGGCTGACCCGGCGGCGGGGTGATATCGATTCGGGCGGTACCGGCCTGAAGCGGCATTGCACTCTCTCCTCTCTGTTCAGGGAGCGTCGATCTTCAAATCCACCAGGACCGGCCCGTCGCCGCCGACCACCTCGTCGAACTGGGCCGCGAACGTGGCGCAGTCCTCGAACTGATATGTGCGGACGAACCCGCAGCCGGCCGCAATTGCCGGGAAACTGAGGGTCTGCTTGCCGGGGATGGGCTGGCCGCCGGTGATCTCGTAGCTGTCGTTGCGGAAGATGAAGATCACCAGGTTCCGCGGCGCGCAACTGCCGGCCGTGACCAACGAGCCGAGCGTCATCAACTGGCTCCCGTCGCCGTTGAAGACCCACACCTGGCGGTCGGGCTGCGCCAGCGCCAGCCCCAGCCCGACCGGCGTCGCCTGCCCCATCGTATCGCCGTCGACCAGATCCCACGGGTGTTCGGAATAGCGCGGCCACTCCAGATAGGCGCTCATCGTCGTCACGACAATCTCGTCGCGCCGTCGCTGCGCGAAGAGTGCCAGGGCTTCAGATCGTTTCATGGGGAGCCCTCATTCGTATTCGCGAGTGATGAGGACGACCGCCGGCCCGCTCGTCTGTTCGGCCTCACGGGAGGCCGCGCCAATCTTGCCGGCGTCCTCGGCGCTATGGACCAGGTAATAGGGAATCTTCAGCGCCTGCAACAGTGGCTCGGTGTAGATGGCGGCGGTGTCCACGTTGGCTGCCTGCCGCACCATGCCCTCATACCCCCGGTAGCCGACCAGGAGCAACATCGGTTGTTGCATGCGCAGCGGGATGCCACGGATCGCGTCGACGGCGTTCATCATCCCGGTGTTCTGAATCATGACGGCCGCGCGCGCCCCGCCTTTGAGAAGACCGTAGCACACCCCCACGGCCTCGTCCTCGCGGCATACCTGGACCAGGCGAAGGTCAGGATCGTCCGCAATCAGGCTATACATCGCTTTGGTCTCGCTGTCCGGGAGCCAGGTGAGCCAGCGCACCCCGACTGCCTTGAGCTCGGTCAGAATCGCTTCTGCGAGAGACATCAACCCTCCTCGTTCAGGCCGCGCACAGTTCCGCCAACATCTCCAGCGCGGCGGCCTCGATCGCCCCCGCCCATTCCGGGGTGGTGCCCGACGGCAGCATGTAATTCCGCTGGGCCCTGTTGACCTCATACCCGCCCTCAAGAAAGGCCGCGGGGGTCGGGATATAGGTGATGCACCCATTCGAGTAGCCACAGACGAAGGTGTACGGGATGGGCGATTGCCGTTTGATGTTGAGGCCGATCTCGACAAACGGCTCACCGGGAATCGCCACGAACGCCACGTCGTTCAGCCGGATCGCTTGCAGCGTCATCTCGACCCGGGGTTGCTCGCCGGACTCGACCGCCTCGCGTTGCAGGTGCGCCCAGTCGAGTTGGCGCGCGGCAACCTGCCGCTCCCCGAGCGGTGCCCCACCGGCCTCCAATGCGGCCAGCCGCTCCTCCCACAGCCGCACTTCGGCGGCCGCCTCCTCCAGGCTCGGCAGTGGGAGGAGCGGGAGGGTCAAGCGGCGTGTCGTCACCGCGAAGGCCGAGAGCGGCGGCTCGGTCACATCGCCGTAGGACCACATCGCCAGCCCGCCGGAAACGGAGCGCTGGATCAGGCGTTCGGCGCGGCGGCGACGGGTGCGGATGTCGGCGAAGACCGAGGCGGCCGCCGCGCCGAGTTGCAGGCCGAGGCGCTTGATCTCGTCGCGGCCGTCCGGCTCGAGCACGATACTCGTGATCGGGTCGATGTCGGCCCCGGCACCCTGCAGGAAGAGCGCGGGCACGCCGGTCAGCCGTTCGGCCGCCGACCGGGCGTGACCCACATAATCCGGGGAGATGAAGGTCACGCGCGGGCCCAACACGTCGGGGTGGCAGGCATAGTTCATCACCAGGGCCAGCGGGCGCCCGTCAGGGTCGTCGAAGCGCAGCACGCCGACTTCCTCGTCAACCGGTTTCTCCGGGTTCTCGCCCAGGATCATGCGGCCGTCGGGCAGCCGCTCGCGCCGATTGACCCCGATCCGCGCGCGGCCGCGCCCGGCGCCGACGCGGGCCGGCGTGAGGCGGGCAGCGGCCCAGCGGGCCGCCCCGGGAATCACCTCCTCCAGGCAGGCGTAATAGCGGGCCAGCGGCTCGGCCACCGCGTGGGTGGGCGCCTCCCAGCCGGGCATCGGCGGCACCGCGTGCGTGTGACTGCAATTCAGCAGCACATGGTCGGTCGGGGTGCCAACGGCCTCCGCGACGCGGGCCCGAATGCCGTCGCCGTAGGCACCTCGCAGATAGATCAGGTCGCAGGCGACGATGACCATCTTCCGCGTCCCATCCGAGACGACCAGCGCCGTCGCCGTGAGCGGCGATTCGACATCCACCGCGACGCCCTCCCGCAGTGGGTGCAGGAGTGGCAGTCCCAGTGGTGGCGTAATCTCGACGCGCGCGACGCCGGCAAGCAGGGTGCTGCTCATTCCAGTTCCATCCATTTCTCCAGCGCGTCGATGCTCTCTTCGAGGATGTCCAGGCCTTTGTCGGCGAGTTCCTTGCTGATATTAAGCGCCGGCACGATGCGCATGATCGCCGTGGCCGTCGGGACCATCAGGCCGCGCTGCAGGCACTGCCTGAAGAGGAACTCGGCCTCCGTGGAACTGATGGGCTCCTTCGTCTCCCGGTTCCGGACGTACTCAACGCCCAGGACCAGGCCCAGACCGCGCACGTCGCCCATGACCGGGTGGCGGGTCTGCATGTCGCGCAAGCGTGCCAGCATGTGAGCGCCGACCTCCGCGGCATTCTCGATCATCTTCTCGTCGCGAATCACCTGCAGGGTCATCTGGCCGGCGCGTGCCGCGACGGAGTTCCCGCCAAAGGTGGTGGAGCCGCCGGCATGCTGGGCCCAGGGCCAGCCCTCCATGATCTCCTCCGACGAGGCAATGACCCCCAACGGATAGCCGGAGCCGATGCCTTTCCCCAGCGAGATGATGTCGGGCTCAATCCCGTAATGCTCGAACGACCACATCTTCCCTGTCCGCCCGGCGGTGGTGAAGATTTCGTCGACGAAGAGCAGGATATTGTGGCGCTTGCAGAACGCGGCAATCTTTTGCAGAAACTCGGGCGGCGGCACGATGATGCCGCCCGCCGCCTGAACCGGTTCGAGCACGACCGCCGCGACCTGGCCGGTCGACTGATTCTGGTAGATCTCCTCGATCATGTCGGCACAGGCCGCGGCGCACGACGAGGGCTCGAGGCCGAGCGGGCAACGGTAGCAGTAGGCGTTCGGCGTCAGCATGTAGCCGGGCGCGCGCGGGCCGAAGCCGTTCTTGTAGCCCGATCCCATCAGCGAGAGCGATCCGAGCGTCTTGCCGTGGAAGCTGCGATAGAGGCCGATGAACTCGTATTTCCCGGTGTAGGACTTGGCGAGGCGCATCCCGGCCTCCACCGTCTCCGTGCCGCCGCTATACATCTGGTAGCGCTGCAATTGCGCCGGCAGGATGTCGGCCAGGCTCTCGAAAAACTCGACGCGCGCGGTGCTTGCCATGTCGTAGGTGTGGAGGAAATCCTCCATCTCCTGCTGGATCGCGCCCCGGACGTCGGGGTGGCTGTGCCCCGTGCTCACCCCGACCATCCCCATTGCGAAATCGATGTAGACATTTCCGTCCAGGTCGCGGATCAACGACCCACGCCCCCGCTCGAGCACGATCTGCGAGAGCGTGGCGAGCGCCGAGAGCCCCGGAGAATCGTAGCGGTGCCCGCGTTCCCACATCTGCTGCGAACGCGGTCCCGGAATCTGCGTCCGCAGGATGGGGACCTCGTCAACCGTCAACTCCTCAAGTGGACGTGTCTGCGAATCCATAATCTGCTCTATCCCTCTCCAGATCTGCCCCGGCTGTTGTGTCGGCCGGGGGGGTGGTTGTTAACTGAAACCCGAAACAAGTTGATGGGCGCGTGCCAGCAAGAGCTCGGCACTCCCGGCATCCAGCGGTGTCGCCAGGGTGTCGTAGCGATTCTGTGCGTAGGCACTCTGTGGCAAGACATAGCGCACGTCGTCGTTGGCGTAGCCGACGACATAGGCGCGGCGCGGCCGCGTCTGTTCCTGGAGCCAGAGGCCCAGCTCGACGAACGGCTCCCCCGGCAGCGCGATATAGAGGGTCGGTCCCACCGCGATGACCTGCACCTCGCTGCCCACCACCTCACGCTCAAGGAGCCGCGCGGTGTAGAGCGGGCTGAAGTTCATCAACCGACAGTAGCGCTCGACCTCGGCATGCGGCTTGCGCGGCAGCTCGACCGGGGCCGTCCGGGCGCTGAGTGGCAGCTCCGCGGAGAGGTCCTGGACCTGCTCGGCGGCCTGCAGGGCGGCGGCGGCAAGGATGCGACCCAGGCGCTCAGCCGTCCGGAACGTCCGCGGGTGAGGCAGGCCGGCATGGTAGGTCCGCCGGTAGGCCGGGACGATGTTTTCTTTCGGGTGCGCCGGGAAGGCCACCGGGTTGATATTCCCGGTCGCGCCCTGCAGGAAGAGCACCGTCGCGCCATCATAGGCGCGCTCCAGCGCCTCGCTGGTATAGCCGGGAATCCCCGCCGAATAGAGGCAGTTGGTGCACGGGACCGCGATCGGATGAATGGCGAAATTCACCGCCAGCGCCAGCACCCGGCCGTCCTCATCTTCGACGCGCATCACGCCGACCCGCTCGTCGATCGGGCCGCCGGCCTCGCGCCGGTTGATCGAGATCAGGTCGAGCGCGGTATCGGCCCAGCCGACGCGGGCGGGCCGCAAAGCCTGGCTGGCCTCGACGACGGCATCCCGTATCCTGGCGAGCACCTCGCTCTCGACCGCGGGGTCCGTGCCTTCCCAGTGATAGAGGTCCGGCCCGGAGTGGGTGTGCGACGCGGCGACCATGAGCCGCCCCGGGGCAATCCCGGTTGCATCCGCAACGAGCGACCGCAAGCGGTTCGTGAACTCGAGGCTCACGACGAGCAAATCAACCGCGACGAAGGCCACCCGCCGCCGGCCGTCGCTCAGGACCAGGACCCGCGCGTACAGCGGGTCGTGGACGCCCTCAGCCACGCACTCGCGCGGCACATAGCCGCCCGTATCCGTGGGCATCCCCTCGACCGCCTGCATCCGGGGGCAGCCGGCCATCGGATGGCCCAGGGGCGGCGTTATGTCGATTTTGACAACGCCTGCCTGCAATGTCACGCGTCCGGGCCTTTCCGCTACCCCATGTTGATGCCACCATCAATATTGATCGACTGCCCGGTGATATAGTCGGAGGCCGGACCGGCCAGGAAGAGACACAGGTCTGCAATCTCCTCCGGCCGGGCGAAACGGCCCCAGGGCACCGCGGCCGAACGGCGCTGCTGGTATTCGCCGGGCGCCCAGCCACTGGCCTGCTCGATCTCGGGGGCGACGATATCGCGGACGAGCGGCGTATCGACGTAGCCGGGACAGATGGCGTTGACGGTGATGTGCGCGGGCGCGAGCGCGAGCGCCGCCGAGCGGGTGAAATTCACCACCACCGCCTTGGTTGCCGAGTAGGCCGCTGTGACCACCGCCGGACGGAAGGCCGCCAGCGACGCGGTGTTGACGATCTTGCCCCGGACCCCGCGGCCGGCGAGCGGCTCCTGGCCGACCATCTGGCGCGCGACGGCCTGCAGCAGGAAGAAGGCGCCGCGCGCGTTGACGGCGAACTGGGTATCCCACTCCTCGGGTGTGACCTCCAGGAAGGGGTTGCTCCGGCTGATGCCCGCGTTATTGAAGAGAATATCAATCCGCCCGAAGCGCTCGACGGCCGTTGCCACCGTTCTTTCAATGTCGTCGAGCGCGGCAACATCCGCGGCCAGTGCGCGGGCGCGTCCGCCCGCCTGGTCGACCGCAGTCGCCACCTGCTCGGCCCCCTCCTGATTGCGGTCGACCAGGACCAGCGCCGCGCCGGCCGCGGCCAGGCGGAACGCGGCGGCGCGTCCGATCCCGCTGGCCCCGCCGGTTACAATGGCCACCAACCCATCCAGCGACGTCATCGGATCACGCTCCTTCACGGACCAACTCGCCCAGCAGCTCCAGGCAGGTTTCGACAATCGTCTCCGCCGCACCGGGAGCCAGCGCGGCGGGGAACCCGTATCCCTTGTAGGCATCCACCACTTCGTACCCGCCCAACGGGTAAGCGTCGCGGGTCGGGATGTAGCCGAGGGCGCCGTTGGCGTAGGCAACAAAGAATGTATGCCTGAGAGGCGATCCGGCTTTGACGGCGAGTCCCATCTCGACAAAGGCCTCGCCGGGGACGGCGACGAAGGCGACGTCGTCGAGCCGGATGGCCTGGATCTCCGCTTCGACCGATGTGGGGGCCGTACCGGTTCGAATCGATTCGACCAGCTTGCGCGCCCAGAGCTCCTGGTAAATCGCCGGGTTGATGTCGTCGGGCGAGGCGCCGGTGGCCCGCAACGCCTCGATGCGCTCGGAGCGCTCGCGCAGGACCTCTTCCGCTTCGGCCAGCGACGGCAGCGGCTGGAGCGCGAGTCGCAGCCGGCGCGTGGCGGCACCAAAATGGGTGATCGCGTCCCGCTCGACGGGGACGCTCTCGTAGACCTTGAGCGTGGAAACCGACTGCAGGAACGTCACCCGCGGCTCGCTCGGCTGCGTTTCGAGCGCGAGGAAGACCCGCGCCGCCTCGGCCCCAAGCTGCCCGCCAACGGACTCGGCGACGCGCAGGTCCGTGGTCAATGCCTTCAGGCCGAACACGTTGCCCGCGGCCCCCGTAAAATAGAGCGCAGTCGCGCCGGTGACCTTTTCGAGTACCTTGCGAGCCGAGCCGGCCAGGTCCGGGCTGATGAGGCGGATCATCGGGTGCAAGAGGGGATGCGTGGCATAGGTGACCACGGCGGCGAGCGGCGTGCCATCCAGGGTATCCACGCGCAGCACTGCCACTTCATGGTCACAGGGCGCGTCGAAGTTGCGCCCCAGGACGACCTGGCCGTCGTCGAGCTGTTCGCGGCGGTTGACATTCAGCGCGATCTGGCCGCGGCCGGCGGCGAAGCGCGCGGGCACCAGGCGCTCGACGGCCAGGCGCGCGGCATTCTCCAACTGGTACCCGAGATTGACGAAGTAGGCCTGCTCGAGGTCGCTCAGGCGCGTCTGGTCCCCGCCAATTTTGGGCATATGCGGCGACGTGGGCGGGGCGTGGTGCGTGTGGGTACATCCCAGGAGGACATGCTCGGCGGGTGCGCCGATCACCCTCCCGATCCGCTCGCGCCACTCGCGGGCGGTGGGGTCGGGGATGGCGAGCAAATCACAATCGACCAGCGCGACGCGGGTCTCATCGGCGGCAAGCACCAGACAGGTTGCGAGGAGCTCCTGATGGATCCCGACGGACGGCTGCGAGCGCCGCGACGTGCCGACCAGGTCAACGCCGCCTGTCGGCGTGATATTCGACCGGCCGACCCCGGCGTAGAAGCACTTGTTCATGGTGCTTCTCTCGGTTCCTCGCCTGGAAAGCAAACCGCTTTGACCACGCCGTCGCCCTGCGCCGCGACGAGCCGGAGCGCCTCTCCAAGCCTGTCCAGGGCGAAGGTGTGGGTGACGAACCGGCTGGGATCGATGGCGCGCGAGGCCAGCAACTGTTCGGCCAGTGGGAAGCAGGTCGCCGGCGCGGCGTAGGACGCGCGGAGTTGCAGACGGCGGAAGTGAAACTCATTCAGGTTGATGGGGACGACAGCATCCTCGCTCTCGACTTCAAAGCCGAGGAAACTGACGACACCACCGGAACGCGCCATCGCCAGCGCCTGATTCATGACCCGCACAGGAGCCGTCACCAGCACCCGGTCGGCGCCCTGCCCGCTGGTCGCGGCCCGGACAGCGGCAACCGGATCCGCCTGGGTCACATCGACCGTGAGATCGGCGCCTAGCTCATAGGCGAGCGCGAAGCGATGGCGATCGCGGTCGGTGCCCAGCGCAATGACGCGCTGGGCACCGCGCAGCCGGCAGAGCTTGATGGCCATGAGACCGATGGGACCGGGTCCGACTACGGCGACGGTCTCCCCGAGCTGGATGTCGGCGACGCGCACCAGATCGAGCGCGACACTCAGCGGTTCGATCAGGGTCGCCGCTCGCGGATCGAGCAGCGTCACTTTCCATAGCATGCGACGCTGGACGAGCATATAATCGGCAAACGCGCGCGACTGCCGCGACGGAATCCAGTTGCGGCAGTCGCGAATGTCGCCATTCATGCAGCCCTCACAGACCCCGCAGGCGGTCGTGGCGTGCACCGCGACAAGGTCGCCTGGCACAAGATCCGAGACGGCAGGGCCGCAGGCCACCACCGTGGCGGCCGTCTCATGCCCGAAACGCTGCCACTCGCGTGCCCAGCCGTGCGCGAGGTGAATGTCTGTCCCGCAGATACCGACCGCCCGAACCCGGATGAGGACCTCATCCTCATGCTCGATCGCCGGTATGGGGATCTCCTCAATCTTCAGTTGAAACGGCGCGCGGATGAAGACTGCCCGTGATTGTGCCTGCATCAGGAATCCCTCCCTCGCCCTACCCTTTGCGCAAGCGCGGGTCCAGGGTATCGCGCAGGGTATCGCCGAGGAGATTGAAGGCGAGCACCGCCCCGAAGATCGCCAGGCCAGGGAAGGTGGCAATCCACCAGGCGACCTGGACATACTGGCGACCGGCGGCGATCATGGCCCCCCATTCGGGGAGCGGGGGCTGCGCGCCCGCGCCGATGAAGCTGAGACCGGCCGCCAGCAGGATCGAGAGGCCAAAATCGAACGTGGCCTGCACCATCACTGCGCTATAACTATTGGGCAGAATGTGGCGCCAGAGCATTCGCAGCGAGGGGACACCGGTCGCCTCGGCGGCGACGACATACTCTTTTGTTCGTTCGGCGAGCACCCCGCTGCGCATCAGCCGGGCATAGTGTGTCCACTGCACGGCGGCGACGCCGATAATGGCGTTCTCGAGCGCCGGGCCCAGCGCGGTGGCGACCGTTAAGGCCAGCACAAGCCCCGGCACCGCCAGGAAAATATCCGTGATCCGCATCATGCCCTCGTCAACCCAGCCGCCCCAGAAGCCGCTGATCAGCCCGACGACCGAGCCGACCGTTCCGGCAATTGCAACCACAAGCACCCCCACCCGCAGGCTGATGCGGCTGCCGAGGAGCACGCGGCTGAAGACATCTCTGCCAAACTCATCAGTCCCGAACGGGAAGTGGCGGCTGGGTGGTTCGAGCACGGGGCCGGCACCCATCTTATCGTAGGGGTACGGCGCCAGCTGCGGGGCGCCGATGGCGATGAGCAGGTAGCAGACGGCGAGAATCAGGCCGAACATTGCTGGTGGGTTGGCAGCCAGAATCTTGCCGAGTCGTCGCGCCGTTTGGAAACGCACCGGCACCGCCCCGTTTCTCGCGTTGGCGACCTGCCTATCAATTCGTATTGTCACCGACGAACTCCTGACATCAGCGTGAGAGAGACTTGTCCGTTCACTGCAGGCGGCGCGCACGTGGCGCCTTTGCTGAACCAGCGACAGACCGTCGTCGCGGGCGCCCACTTCTTGAAAGGAGAGTGCCACGTAAAGCGGGCGGGCCTCAGTATCGGATCCTCGGATCGAGGTAGGCGATCACGAGATCAACACCAAGATTCACCAACGAGTAAATCACCCCGATCAGCAGGGTGACACCCATGACTGCCGGCCGGTCGAGATAGAAGATCGACTGCACCGCGAAGCGGCCGAGGCCGGGCCAGGCAAAGATCGTCTCCGTCAGGACCGCGCCGGCCAGCAGGCTCCCAATCAGGAGCCCCATCGCGGTGATAATCGGAATCATCGCATTTTTGATGGCGTGGTGATAGAGGACGGCGCTTTCTTTCAGCCCCTTGGCACGCGCCGTGCGGATATAGTCCTGGCCCAACACCTCCAACATGCTCGCGCGGGTGATGCGCGCGAGCAGGCCCACGACCGAGAATCCCAGCATGAAGGCAGGCAAAAAGAGATGCTGCACGACCGAGACAAAGCCTTTGAAATCCCCGGCGAGGAGGGTATCGATCAGGTAGAGTCGCGTCACCGGGGGCGGGGGTGACATCGTCAATGCGATTCGCTGTGACGAGGGCACCCAGCCAAGCTTGTAATAGAAGACGTACAGCGCCAGAATCGACAGCCAGAAGATGGGCATCGAAACACCAAATAAGGAGACAACGCGCACGAGATGGTCGACGATCGAGTTTCGGCGCACCGCCGATGCGACGCCCGCGGGGATGCCGCCAATCGCGGCAATCAGCGCCGCCGCCAAGGCAAGTTCCGCTGTCGCGGGGAAATAGGTCATGAGTTCCTGGCTGATCGGCCGCTTCGTCACGAGCGATTCTCCCAGGTCGCCCCGCGCCAGATTGCCCAGGTAGAGCAGATACTGCTCATAGAGCGGTTTGTCGAATCCCCAGCGCGCTTTGAACCTCGCAATCGTCTGGGGGTTGGGCGTGAAGCCGGTGATCGCCAGAAGGGCCGCGGTGGGGTCGCCGGGCAACTTGAACATCAGCAAAAAGGTGAGCGCGGTCAAGCCGATCAGGACGCCAATCTGTAACACGAGCCGACGGAGAATGAACCTGGTCGGAATCATTCCTTATGCCCCCTCGTCATCTCGTTCGGGCCTGCTGGGAGAAACCTGTGCCAAAGCGGCGCCTCCGTGCTGCTTTGGCACACGGAACCACCCCTTCGCCTGGGGGAGTGGCCCGGCACCCTGGACTACTCGCCCTCTGCGAGCCGGCGCCAGTACGGTTGTACAGAACAGGGTTGGGTTTTCACACGCGCATTCGCGCGTGTGAAAACCCTCGCTCTGTTTCGAGAAATGGCGCTAGCCCTGCTTCTGGAGGTACTTGAAGAGGATCGGGAACGCGCCGGGTACCGCCATCGGGTTGCTCACATTCTTGCGCATCACAACCGGATCGACCGGCTGCAAGAACGTCATCTCGGGCGCTCCCTCGACCATGAGCTTGGCAATTTCGGTATACATCGCGGCCCGCTTGGCGGGGTCTGTCTCCCGCTGGCCTGCCTCGGTCAATTCCTGCGCCCGGTCCGCGGCCGTCGGGTCTACGTCTTTCCAGCCGAGGAGTTGGGATTCAGAAACGGCGCGGACGGATGCCGGCTGGTCCGGATCGAAGTAGGTGACCCCCAGCGCCGAGATACCGGCATCGCGGAACTTGCCCTCGCCGATCGCGCCCCACATCGCCGCGCTCGTCGACTGGTAGATCTCAGCCTTGATGCCGACCGCCGTCAGATTCTGCTGCCAGTACTCGACCGCCTTGCCGTAGGTGACGGCGCCGCACGACCCATCGCGGCTCGCAATCTTGAGCGGGAAGCCATCGGCGAGGCCCGCCTCGGCCAGCAACTGCTTGGCCTTCTCCGGATCGTACGTATAGTAATGGGAGATCTTCTCGTCATAGCCCAACATGCCGGGGAGGAACTGGCTCTGCTGGACCTCGCCCAATCCACCGGCGACAACGTTTTTGAGCCCCTCGTAGTCCGTAGCGTAGCGAAGGGCCTGATACACCTTGGGGTGATTTTTCTCCAAGACATCGATGCGCAGGTCAATCAGGAAGTTACAGGTGGTTGCCGCCGGGAACATCTTGACGGTGACGTCGGGATTGGTCTGGAGCGTTTTCAACGAGATTGGATCCATGCCCAGTGCGACGTCAAGCTCCCCAGTCCCGATCATCAACTGCCGTGTTGCCGCCTCAGGTACGTGGACGACAATGATTCGGTCGACGGTCGGCTGCACCCCATCGGGGCCACCCCAGTAGTTCGGGTTCTTTTGCATGACGAGCCGCTGCTCCGCAACGAACTCCTGGATCATGAAGGGACCCGTTCCTGCCGAGTGATCGTTCAGCCACGCCACGCCGAGGTCGCCCTCTTGCTCGTGGGCCATCACCTCTTCCACGTCGACGATCTTGAACTCGTTCGAGGCGAGGACGGCCAGCAGCGGCGCATACGGATCGCTCAGCGTCATACGGAACGTCGACTGGTCCGGTGCCTCCAGTGACTGGATCAAGGTAATCCACGAATATCGAGCGACGGCATCTGCCTTTTTGATCGCGGCGACGGCGCGCTCGAACGACTTTTTCACGGCGTCGGCAGTAACCGGCCGGCCCGTCGAGAATTTGACGTTGGGCCGGATTGTGAAGGTGAACGTCTTCCCGTCGTCCGAGGTCTGCCACGACTCGGCCAGTCCGCCGATGGGCACAGCGGCCTCACCGCGGGCGATCGCCGCAGCATCCCAGGCGGTGAGCCCGTCATAGAGCTGAGAGGCGACACGGTGATCGAAGAAGGAACCCACATTCGGCGGGCCGGAGCCCGGGGCGAGGAAGAAGACGTCGCCAACCGTGATGGTTGCTCCCCCGCCGGCCGGAGCCGCGGCGGCGGTGGTTGGCTGGGCGGCCGGTGCCGTGGGCTGCGCAGGCGCTGCGGTGGTTGGCGCGGCCGGTGCCTGCGTTGGTGCGGCCGCCGGTGCCTGCGTTGGTGCGGCGGCGGGGCTCGAACAGCCCGCCACCAGAAAGACCAGGACTATGAACAAGATGCCGACACAGTCGAGACGTCGCCGCGATCGCATCGCTTTCCCCCTCCTTCTGGGTTGAACGTGATTCGGTACCTGTGGTTGCGTGACTGCCCAATAAACCCTGTGCACCTCCTCCCTCTCTGTTCCAGGGCGTGTCTGCAAATTCGGATAGGCGGGCAAATTATGGTGAACGACTCGGCAGCCGAGGAGATTTGACGAACGACCAAAGGGAGCGGCTGCAGGCCCCGTCCGCTATAAAAAGCGGGCCGCCAACTCTGTCGCCATACTCACCATCGCCGCCATGTTGTTCTGCTCGTGAATTTGCAGACACACCCCTACTCCCAGGTGGCCCGCAGGAACTTCAGCTTCTCCTGGTTGTGGTAGGTTCCGCCGCCCTCATGGTGGTTGTACCGCCACACACGGATATCCTTCGGCCCGGCAT
Source organism: Ardenticatenaceae bacterium (assembly GCA_027493995.1). Taxonomy (GTDB): domain Bacteria; phylum Chloroflexota; class Anaerolineae; order Ardenticatenales; family Ardenticatenaceae; genus DOUV01. The sequence continues at coordinate 2,348,761 of JAOSJS010000001.1, forward strand.
AGTGGTTGTAGGCCGCAAAGACGGTGGACGGCGGGCAGATTTCATCCATCAGACCAACAGAGAAGAGGGCCTGTGCCCGTGCCCGCGCGGCGAAGTTGACGCCGTCATCAGAAAGTAGGCGAGCGTTGCGAAGACCGCCTCCCCCTTGTCGCGCTGGATCGAGAGGTAGCGCACAATCTCCTGGTACGGGTGCTCGTCGGTGATCGTCGTGGCGCGGTGGTAGTGGCACAGGAACGGGACATCGGGCAGAGCCAGCTGCACGTCCGGCACCAGCCCGCTCACCGCCAGCGTGATACCACCCCCCTGGCTCCTGCCAGTTACCGCGATGCGTGTGGCATCTATGCGGGGATGGGCGCGCGCCGTCTCAACCGCGCGAACGGCATCGGTAAAGACCCGCCGATAGTAATAGCTGTCGGGCCGGAGGATGCCGCGCGTCATAAAGCCAGGGTGATGTGGATTGCTGCCATCAGGTTCGGGGTCGGGTGTATCACCTTTGAGATAGCCGCTCCCCTGGCCGCGTGTGTCCATCACGAGGTGCGCGTAGCCGGCACTGCTCCAGAGGAGCCAGTCGGTCAGGAAGCCCCTGCCCATGCCGTAGCCCAGGTATTCGACCACACAGGGTACCGGGCGCGGACGATGGCGCGGTAGCAACAGCCAGCCCTTGATGGGCTGGCCACCGAAGCCGTTGAACGTCACGTCAAAGGTTTCAACGGTTGCGAGCCCGGCGTCTACCCGCACGAAGGTAGGGTTGAGGGGCGTCCGGCAGACCTCATCGAGGGTGTGTTGCCAGAACGCGTCGAAATCGGCCGGCTCCTCACGTGCCGGAAGATAGGCGCGTAACTCCTCTAGTGGAAGATCAAAAAACATGTACCGCTCCTCTGGCGAGTGCACAGTTTCAGGCACTCACCGTCGTGCTACGCGGGATCTCCACCAATCGCTTGAAGGCCGCCTGCGTCACCGAGGCATCAACGTGACATTTCCGGCCGATGAGGGCACCCGCCGGGTTGAGCGTTTGATCAACCGCTTGAAACAATTTCGGCGCGTCGCCACCTGCTCTGAAAGCGGGCCGTCAACTCCGTCGCCACGCTCACCATCGCCGCCATGTTGCTCTGCTTGTGAATTTGCGGACAGGCCCTGGTTCCGGAATGAAGCCTGCCGTCAGACGCCGTTCCTCCCGAGGTCTTCCAGGATGATGTGGGCCGCGTTGTGCCCTGGAAGGCCCGTGACCTCGCCGCCTGGATGACAGCCGGCACCGCATAGATAGAGCTGGCCGATGGGGCTCCGGTAGTCCGCGAGCGCGGGTAGCGGGCGCCTCCCGAACAGTTGCGCCGGCAGCTCTTCGGCGTGGTGGATATTGCCGCCGGTGAGAAAGACTCGACGTTCAAGGTCGAGCGGAGTAAACAAGACATAGTTCTTCACGCTGGCCGGGAAGTTCGGGGCATAGCTGCCAATCAGTGCAATCATCCGCTCAGCCACGACATCCCGAATGGCGTCCCAGGAGCCCTCCGCCAGACGGTATGGGGCCGGCGAGATATAGACGGAGACGGTATGAAAGCCGGGCGGCGCCAGGCTCGGGTCATAGAGACTCGGCGTCATGATGGACAGGGCGGGATGATCGGGCACCCTGCCCATGGCAGCATCGGCAAACGCGCGGCGCATCTCCTCGCGTGCTGGCATCAGTTTGACCGATGCGCGACTCGGCAGGTGCGGGTCGGGCCCATCGTAGGCTGTGTACTCTGGTAAGGCGGAGACCGCGCAGTGGAGCTTCAGGCAACTCGGCTCGGTCACGATCGCCTCGACCGAGCGCCGGAAGTGCGGTTCGAGGCGGCTCTCGTCGAGGAGGCGCAAAAACGTGCGCTTCGGATCGGCGTTCGAGATGACGATGCCGGCGGCGATGCGCCGGCCATCAACCGTCTCGACTCCCGTCGCGCGCGATCGCTCGACAAGAACCTGTCGCACGGGTGTGGAGGTTTCGATCGTCACCCCGGCGGCCAGCGCACTTCTACCGAGGGCTTTGGTGATCGCCCCCATGCCCCCGCGTGGGTATCCCTGCGCAAGCGAGCCGCCGGTGAACATGGCCGCCCAGGCAATTCCGAGCGCGGAACCACCGGAATACAGAAAGGGACCATACCCGGCCAGCTCGGCGCGCATCCACGGGCTCTCGAAAAAGTCATCCACGACCTCGTCTACGTCTTGACCGGCCAGCGCGCGCACGAGCGCGGCGTCCTGGCTGCCCGGCAGGCTCGCGGCGAAACTTTCGATATCCGGGGCGGGGCCATAGCGCAGCGGCGCAAATAACGATCCGAGGTGGCCCAGAAACTGACGCCAGCGCGGCCAGGCCAACGCATCAGCACTGGAAACCCCGGCGATTTCTGCCTGGGTTCGCGCGTCATCCTGCCAGGCGAAGAGCGAGGTGCCATCTGGGAAGGGGTGAAACCGGATAGGATCCAGACGATCGATGACCAGCCCGTATTCGAACGGGGAGAGGTCAGCTAAGACTTTGGCGTCCAGCGCCCAGGCGGCGTTGGCACAGGTGGAGAACTTGAAGCCCGGAATGAGCTCTTCGCTCACGCAGGCGCCGCCGATGAGCGCGCGCGCTTCGAGGATACGCACCGTCAATCCTGCGCGGGCAAGGTAGGATGCCGCCACAAGGCCATTGTGGCCCGCTCCAATCACGACGGCGTCCGCAGTCTCCATCCGTTCGAGCTCCCCTCACAACAGGTGGCGTGGGATCGATCGCATCCAGTGCTTGCTGGAATGCGAGAGACCATCCACCGTGATCTCGAGATGGATCGTCACATGGAACGTCTGCTCGGTACTTTCGATCTGCCCGCGCGCCAGGGTATCGATCGTGCGCAGCGGCCAGGAGAGCGTTTGCTGGCTCAGGCCGCGAATTGTGGCGTTGGCGGGATTCTGCTCGGAGACCATCGCGATCGCTTCCCGCCGTCCGAAGAGGGCAAACGCGTCGCCGATACGCGTCCGGCTCGCCATCCGCATGGAGACTTCCACCGTCTCCGCTATGTGGTCGCGGGTCACGCGCCAGACAGACGGCTCGGCCTGCCCCACGGCTGTTGGCTCGAATGGCGCCGGCGGCCGGAACGTCGGCACCGGCAGCGCGGGCACCTGCGGGCCGACCGCCGGCAGGATCAAGCGCGAGTCGCAGGCGCCGCCGAAGTGGATTCGCGCGGTGTAGCGCTTGGGCGACGGCCAGGTGTTGGGGAAATCGGCGCCCGAAATGCTCAGGCGGAGCGCGTGCCCCGGCTCAAAAAGCCAACCCGTTGCATCTAACAGCACGACCACCGTGAGGCGTTCGCCGGGGACGATCGGCGTCGGGGCCGCATCGGAGTCGCGGTGGGTTAGATTCAGCACGCCCTTGGTTACCAGCGCCGCGGTGCCATCGGGCGCCACATCGACCAGCCGAGCGACGACCGTCGCGATGTCGGTCGTCGCGCTGATGGTGAGAATCGCGCGGGGCTGGCCCAGGATTTCGATCGCTTCCACCAGGGGCTGCGACGTCCAATTTTGTGAATAGGGGTCTTCCAGTCGCTGATCCACCGGCAGGATCGGCAGGCTCGTGGGCGCAAACATGCCGAAGGTCGTACCGACAAACGGGACGTAGGTGTAGTCTCTGGCGCCCTCCTCGGCCGGCGCGACCGGCTCGAGCGCATTGCCCGCGGCGAGAGCGAGCGGGATCTCGGCGGCGCGCTCCAGCGGCCAGCCGGCTTCGTGGCGCCAGAAGCCAGTTGTCAGCGTGCGGCTGGCGTGCGGCGTATCGTATTGCTGGATATAGACAGCAATGGGCGGCTCCGCCATCACCCCGTTCTCGGTCCCGTTCAGCCAGAAGTCGAAGAAGCGGGCCATCTCGTGCAGGAAGTCGATGCGCGGGCCGGGAATCCCGACATCGGGCAGGATGTGCATCCACGGCCCGATGATCAACTTCTTGGGACAGTGCAACCGTTCGAACACCCGCAGGTTGGCATTGACGTACCCATCGCGCCAGCCGCCGAAGAGGTACACCGCGCACTGGATTGAGGCATAATCCTCGCACAGCGAGCCGTGCTTCCAATAGTCGTTGTAGGTCTGATTCTCGAGCCACCGAAACATCCAGGGCTCGCCCTGGAGACGCTCTTCCCACATGGCGGACCAGTCCGCCTCGGCGTCCATGGGGTAGGGAGGCATCGCGTTCAGTACTACCATGCCGAGCCCATAGACCAGCGTGTCGAAGAGCATCTGAAGTGCACCGCCCTTATAATGGCTGTCGTCCGTATAGCGGTTGTCCGTAAAATACATCGGGCAGATCGCCTTGAGCGCCGGTGGTCGGTGCATGGCAATCTGGAGAGAGTTGAAGCCGCCGTAGGAGATGCCAAACATCCCGACGTTGCCGTTACACCATGGCTGCTGCGCGATCCACGCAATCGCCGCGATGCCGTCAAGCTGCTCTTGGAGGGTGTACTCGTCCGTGGCAAACCCGCCCGACTCGCCTGTCCCCCGCACATCCACCCGGAGGGCGACAAAGCCACGCTGCGCTAGATAGTGATGCTGGCGAAAATAGCCGGCCCAGACGTCATCTTTCCGGTACGGGTAATAATCGAACACCGCGGGGAACGGGCCGGGGGCGTCAGGCATGGCGATATCGGCTGCGAGCGGCGTTCCATCCGACATAGGAATGCGGACATTTCTGATAACTCGCACTGTGTATCGGGGTTCGTCCTCTGTGGCTCTCACGGAAGATTTGCCCTCATGGCGATTGCAGACACGGGATGGGCGCCGCTTTCAAGGCGAGGTCGACAAAACCGAGGAAGAAACAAAGACGGCGATACCCTTGAAAGGATGGGCGCCGGCCGGGCAGGCCCGAGGCACTCCTGCACGGCCGGTCAGGCCCTCTGATCTGAATACACGGATTGGTCAGGTCTCACTCACTTGCTCGTTGAACCCCAATCGCAAGAATCGGTTGGCATCCCAGTACCCCGTGGCTCGGATACGAGGCTGTGGCGTGGTGAGTACGTCAAGGATATACGGCCGGTCGGAGGCGAAGGCGGCATCCAGGGCGGCGGGGAGATCTTCAGGCCGTTCGACCCGCTGACCCTCGGCGCCGTAGGCCCGCGCAAGTGCAGTGAAGTCCGGATTGTATGGTGTCCCGGTCGAGGCAATCTTGAACTCGGTCCCGATCCGGCGCTCGTAGTGCCGCTTCTGGTAGAGGTCGATGATGTTGAAGCCGTAGTTGTTGAGAATGAGCCAGACGACGTTGATGCCGTACTCGACGGCCGGCGCCAGGATCTGGCTTACCGAGCGGAACTCTCCGTCGCCGGTCACGCAGATCACGGTTTTGTCCGGCGCGGCGAGTTTGGCGCCGAGGGCCGCGGGCACCGAGAAGCCCATCGTGCCATGGCCGTTGTTGAGCAAGCAGGTGCGCGGCTCATAGATCGGGAATTGCTGCACGATGGCGTGGCGCGGGCCGACGCCCCCGACGATGATCCCATCTTTCGGCAGCGCGTCGCGGACATTCTTGAGGAGACGCGCGATCTCGATGGGATTGGCGTCCGACTGCTGGATCTCCGCGAGTTCCTCAGTCCACTTCGTGTTGATCTCCTCCATGCGTTGGACCCACTGTGAGTCACGGGGGTCAACCCGCGGCCCCTGATCCTGGAGCGCTTCCAGGAGTTGCTCCAGTACCGCCTTCACGTCGCCGACGATCCCGACTTCTGTCTCGTAGATCTTGCCAACCTCTTCAGGTTGGATGTCAACTTGAATGATGCTGGTCTCGGGGATCGGGAAGAAGTGCTCCGGGAGCCAGGAGTTGCTCGTGAGTTCGTTAAAGCGCGTGCCCAATGCGAGGACGACGTCGGCGCGCTTCGCCAGATCATTGGCAGCAGGAGTCCCGACGCTACCGGTAAAGCCGGCATAGAGCGGGTGATCGGTCCGCATGGCACCGTGGGCGGTCATTGAGGTCACGACCGGAATGGCCAGATACTCGGCGACGGTTTCGAGTTCCTTGCTGGCTTCAGAGAGCAGAACGCCGTTGCCCGCGAAGATCAGGGGACGCCGGGCAGAGCGCAGCAGCCCGGCCGCTCGTTCGACTTCGGCTTCATCCCCCTTAATCCGTGTGCCGCTCGGCCGGCGCTTGGGCATATTGGGAATCTTGTAATCGCCGGTTCGAGCATAGAGATCAAAGGGTACGTCCACCAGAACAGGACCAGGCCGCCCACTGACGGCGAAATTGAACGCGCGTGCCAGGGCATGCGTGAGCATATCTGGATGCAGCACCTGCCACGCGCGCTTGACGATCGGGCGGACGACGTCAACCTGGGCGGCATCGTAATGCATGGAGAATTCTTGAAATGATTCAAATCCGCGATAGCTCGTCGGGACGTTGCCACTGAGGACGACCATGGCCGAGGTGTCCGCGGCTGCGTCCATGATGCCGGTCACCGCGTTGGAGAGACCAGGGCCAATCGTTGTGGTGACGACACCCGGTTTGTGACTGACCCGAAAATAGGCGTCCGCCGCATGCGCCGCGAGCTGCTCGTGTGGCATAGCAATGAGTTGAATGGTCGAATCATTCAAAGCGTCGAAAAGCGGCAAGTTGGCATGGCCGACCATCCCGAAGATATACTCCACACCCTCGCGCTCGAGACACTTTACGACCGCTTGCGCACCAGTCAGACTCACTGAGAGACTCCCTTCATTGATCGTCGTTCGACTACTTGTGCCTGCGGCTCTCGCCGCAATACCTTGCAAAGAGGCAAGGGGAAAGGAGCTTGGGGAGACATGCCCTTCCCTCCGGTCCCCCCTTTGCGGAAGGAAGCAGGGTTGCCTAAATGGCACCCCCGCCTCCGGAGCCTGCGAAGGCCGGCTTCGTGGCCGGAGATCTTTCGCCGCAGTATCAACCGCCGGGCTCGCTTACTTCCCAATCGCGAGTGCCGCGTGCGTGAGATACCGAAACTGCTCGGAGATCTCGCGCGCTGTTGCCTGGGTCTGTTGGATCAGCGCATCCAGCGTGGTGGCGTTGACCCGGCTGACTGGAGCGGCGATGCCAACACCGGCGATGACAGTGCCGGTCTCATTGGTGATCGGCGCTGCGACGCAGCACAGATCAACCTCGAATTCCTGGTTATCCAGTGCATACCCTTGCTCGCGGACAATTGCGATCTCCCGAAACAGCCGTTCCGGCTCCGTGATGGTATTCGACGTACGAGCGGTGAGCGGCCTCTGGCCGAGGATGCGGGACACCTCGTGGGCTGGCAAGGAGGACAGGAAGACTTTGCCGAGCGCCGTACAATGCACCGGCCTGCGCTGGCCTACGACACTTGCCGCTCGCACCGATCGCTGGCTGTCGACTTTATCAAGGTAGACGACGTCTCCGTCCGAGAGGGTGGCGAGCATCACAGTCTCGCCAGTCTTGGAGGCGAGGTCTTCAAGAAAAGGGTGCACGGTGGCTATCAAATCCAACTGACGCCTCATCCGCATGCCCAGTTCAAACGTCTTGATGCCGAGCCGGTACCTTCCGGTCGCCTGATTCTGCTCGACAAGGCCGCGCATTTCCAGGTTCGCGATGAGTCGGTGAACTGTACTTTTGGGGAGGTCAAACAATTCGCTCAGTTCGGTAATACTCAACTCTGGTCGATCGACCGTAAACGCGAAGAGTACATCCAGGGCTCGTTGAATCGACTGTGAGATGTATTTGTAGCTGTCTTCCATATTGTCGAATTTCTGAGAACACGTCTCGTGTTATAGACTCAAAAGGGTTCCGGCGAGGATGAACTGAAGCCATCCCGAGCCCGAACGTGGGTATCCTCGTTCCACATGATGGAGACGATGACCATTTTGGAACGATTATCCATTTTGGAACTGCGTTCCAAAATAGCAGGTCTTTGTTCTGTTGTCAACCCCCAAATTCTGGCAGGGCGGCTCCCAAGAGTTGTCAGGCAGGGTCGCCGAGCCCCGCCGATGTTGGCATGCGGGTGGCCCGGCGACCCTTGGGCAAGAGAAACTACGACCTTCAACCTGTTAACCTGCAACCGCTCCCGTGAACGAGAACCCTGACGGAGAACCTGTCATCTGCAAAGCGCACGGCTGCACGAACCCGGCCAGGACGGCCGGGTATTGCGGCACGCACTACCATCGCGTCTGGAAACACGGCGATCCCACCATCGTGCAACGGCGGGGGCGCAAGAAGATCCGGGACGGCGCGGTCTGCTCGGTGGACGGCTGCGACCAACCGGTGGAAGCGCGCGGGCTGTGCTCGAAGCACTACGCCCGCTGGCGCCGTTGGGGCGATCCGGAGTACGTGCACGCCATCGGCCGCCCCAGGACGGCGCCGCCCACGGCGCCGCTCCCGTCCCGGCAGCGACACGCGAGCTGTACGGTGGACGGGTGCGACCGGCCGCACAAGGCCAGAGGATACTGCGACACCCACTATGCCCGCTGGCGGACGCATGGCGACCCGTTGCGGGAGCCGCCACCTCCCCAGGCGTCGTGCTCGGTCGCGGGATGTGACGCGCCGCACACGGCGCGGGGGTATTGCCGCCGCCACTACGACCAGTGGCGCCGTGGCCACCCACTGACGTAGGCGCGGACCTTGCGCCGCACCCTGCCATCGCCGGCGCGACGAAGCGGCGATGGACGGCAGTGTTTGCGCGCAACCCCCGCTTTCGAGCCGGCACAGGGTGTGGATCTGGTGGCGCGCGGGGCCGAGGCACGACCGCCTCAATCTCGCCAACCGGGTTGCTGGTGTCGTCGAGAGGGGATCGAAAATGGAGCGGGTATCCTTCGGAGAAGAGATGGCCGCAGCTCTCTGCGCGTGGTTATCTACGTGTCCTACTCGGGAGGCGACAAGACATGTGTTTCTCTCGACCAGTGGTCGACCTGTGAGCCGGTCGGGTGTTCGTGCTGTCTTTACTCGTGCGGGTCAGCATGCTGAGATCTGCCCATGTTCCCCCACCGGCTGGGACATACCGTTGCGAAGCGCTGGCTACCCGTGCGTTCAATCTGAAAGGGGATAGATCGTCTGGATCACGGGGTCCGCGCGGTGGGGGCCGAAGGCCGCCGTCAGCCAGCGATCCAGGGCCACCTCGACCGCGACCTCGGCGGCCACGTGGAACCGTCCCTGCAGGCGCGCCCCCTGCGGATACTGCACCACCAGCTCCAGGTCGCTCACGTCGCCGGATAACATCCAATCCGGATGGGCGCTCATCCGCCAGCCTGCTTCGGAGAAGTTGAGGCCATAGCTGTATAGCTCCTTCACGTACCACACCCCGTCCTGCTCGTAGGCGTGCTCCTGGCTCACCTTCGCCGACAGCGTTCCCAGCCCACCCTGGATACCGCCGCCCGCTTCATACCCCTGCCGGGTGGACTGGCGGTATTTCAGCTCCCGCACCACCTGGCGCGGCCGCACGTCAAATACGATGGGGCGCTCGCCGGAAGGCTCGTCCCTCGCCGGCACGCTGGCAAACAGCTCGACGCTGAAATCCACGGACAGAAACGCGCAACCCCGGTCGGGCAACAGGCTCAGATTGGTGATGACGTGCTGAAAATCGTAGCCCTTGCGCACCTGCGCCTCCACCTCCGCGGGCAACTCGCTGGATTGCGCCAGCAGCCCGGCCAGGTAGTTCTTCGCCCGCGGCCGGCCCAGCAGAATGCGGTTGCGCTTGCCCAGAAAGGTCTCGATCACCCCCTGGTCTTCCCCAAGGGCTTTGACCTCCCCGAGATCGATGGGTTCCAGATCCACGATCAGGGCGTCATCGGTCGCTGGCGCGGTCATCGGGTCATCTCCAATCTCCAATCAACACGAAGGGTGCCCAGTAGAAGGCGTTGCGCTCACCCTCTTGTGCCATCAGCTCCAGCTGGGCCTGTTGCAGGGCCAGGGCTTTATCCACCACGCCCTGTTTCCGGTACTGGTCGAGCAGATGGGTGTAGAACGCGGTCATCAACGCCTGGGTCCGGGCAGCATCCACCGACCACAGGCTCACCACGAGCGAGGACCCGCCGGCGTATAGGAAGGCCCGGATCAGGCCCAGCAACTCGTCGCCTTCGCTCACCTGGTTCAAGCCCGTCTGACAGGCGCTCAAACAGATCAACTCCGCTTGAACGTTCATGCCCATGATGTCCCGGGCCGTGAGCAGCGCCTGGCGGGGAACCCTGTCGCCGGGGGGCACATCCTGGATGAGCAATCCGGAAGAGAGGGGGTCCATCGGGTTGAAATACCCATGGCAGGAGAAGTGACACACATCCTGCCCGCGGCACAACCGCGCCACCTCGGCCCGTGTCAGTCCCGAGGAACGCACCGCCTGCGTCCCGAACAGCGCGGCGACCTGCTCGGCTTCTTCTTCGAAGACGATCCCAAACGCGACGCAGCGCTCCAGGCGGTCGGTGCCCTTGCCGGGGAGCTGACACAGCGGCAGCAGACCGGCCGCGGGGGCATACGCGACGGGGTGCCGGGCGATCAAGGGCCTCCCTCCAAGCGGCAAGGCGTGTATCGGGAAGCCGTGTAGGAGCCGGTGCGGGATGAGATAGATCAAATCCCCGGGCTGCAGGTGGTTCTCCAGGGGGACCACCAGCCGGTTGGCCAGCCGGGTCCAACTGCGGCTCCCCCGGCTACGATATCGCACCACTTCCCGCTGGTAGTCCTGGTACCCCGACCACAACTCTTCTGAGGAAAGCGGCGCCTGGTGGACGGCCACCTGCTGCCATCCAGCACGCAGGAAGAACAGGCTCAACTGACGGCCATCGTAGAAATACTCCACCAGCAGGATCGGCCGCGCCTGACTGCGGAGCCAACTCTCCAGCCGGGCGACGTCCGCCGGCAGCCCACGACGTACGGCAACATACTCCGGATCAAAGGCCTCCATCTCCCTGTAAATCGCCGCCAGCTCCCGGCTGTGCTGGTAAGACGAAGCGCCCGGTGCCGCGGCGTTTGTCGGCGCCCGAAGCTCGTCCCGCGCCTGACCCAGGGCGTTCACGTGCACAGCCTCCGCGGCCAGCAGCTCGGCGAAGCGCCCCTCCCGCGGGGCGGTGGGCTCAAAGGGGGTTGCCCCGGTGATCTCCAGCAGCGCCCGCGATTTGGCGCGCTGGACGGTTACGAAGGCCTCCTGGTAGGCTTCGCGGGCCAGGTATAAGGCGACCAATCGGTCATATGCCTCCAGTTTATTCTGCCCAAACCCCACTTTGTGGAGGTCCGTAAAAGGCACGTTCTCCCGCGCCGCCTCGATCAGCGCCACGGACTCGGCGTAATACCGCTCGGCCGCCTGCGGGTCTCCCTCGGCTTCGGAGAGGCGTCCCAGCTCCTTGGCCACCTTGTAGGCGCAATCGAAAAAGCCACCCTCGCGGGCAATCTCGAGGCTCTGTTGAAAATGCGCCTTCGCCTGCTGGGACTGGCCCAGATTGCCGTAAAGCGCCGCCAGGCTGCCCAGGGTGTAGGCCTCTCTATTGCGGTCGCCCAACGCTCGCCGCAGGCGCAACACGTCCTGCAACGTCTGCAGGCCGCGTGGATCCTCAGCCGGGTAGTGATTGGCCAGGGCGTGCAGCGCGTTGACCTGCCGGAGGAGATCGTTGATCTCGCCCAGAATGGCGGCCGAGCGCTCCAGCATCCGGATGATCAGGGTCCGGCGCAACGCGTCAGGGTCCATTTCCAGCATCCGGGCCACGGGTGTTGGGTCATCGCCCAGCACGTCTGCCATCACGACAGGCAGGATCTCGGCCAACACATTGCGCTCCGGTCTCTCCGGCGTGCGAATCAGCAGCTCCGCCAGGTTCTGCAACTCGCTGGCCTGGCCGCGTTTGTGCCCGTAGTCCCGGGCCAGGGTATAGGCTCGCGTGGTGGCTGTGACGGCCTGCTCCAGATCCCCCAGGTCGAGGTACACCTTGCCCAGCAAGCCGTAGATGGAGGCCACGTTCGTCCGGTCAACGAGCTGCTGTCCCTCCTGTGCCAGCTGCAGCCCTTCGTTCAAGTAGGCCAGGCAACGGTCCAACTGGGCGCTTTCCCAGGTGAGGGCGCCGAGTTGTGCCAGCCAGATCGAGGCGGCCCGACGATCACCCTGTTGGCGGGCCAGCGCCAACGCGTTCTCGCCCCCGGCGATGGCCTGGTCGAGGCGGCCCAGCCGGTGCAGCGCCTCGACCTGCAGGCGAAAGGCCAGCGATTGGTGCCAGTAATCGTCCTGTTCCTCGAAGAAGGGCAGGCTCTCCTGGACCTTGTCCAACACCCGCTCCAGCCCACCCGGCTGCGACAGGGAGAGGGTCGCTTCCGCCAGGCCCAGGTAGGCCTGGGCGGCGCGGCTCGGAGACAAGGCGTTGGCTTGCGCGGCCAGCGCCAGCCACGCTTGGGCGGGTTGGATCCGTTGCTGGTCGATGTAGGCGGTATAGGGCACCTGGGTGGTAGCGACGGCGGCGGCCTGCACCTCGCGCAGGTAGCGGCCCTCGGCGTGGATCTGGCTCGCTGCCCCCAGGGCCGTTTGGGCCATAAGCTCGATCAGCTCGGGCGGCAACGGGGGCAGCGCCGCCTTCCCCGGATTGCCCTGGTACAGATCGATGATCTTCTGGCAGTGGGGATACGCGCGCTCAAGTGATTCCCCGGAGAGATCCTCACTGGCGAGCAAGATGAGCAGATGCACGGCCTGCGGCCACTGCTCGCTCGCCAGGCGGCTTTGCAGGGCTTTCTCGAACGCGACCCGCTCTTGTTCCGCATCTCCCCGGTCGTGATAGATCAGGGCCAGTTCCTGGTAAGTGATCCCCAGGTGTTCGACGGCCTCCAGATTCTGGAAGAGCCCAGCCGCCTCCAGCAGGTACACCAGGCCCTCCTGTGGTTGGCCCTGCTGCCGCAGCAGGCTGCCGATCAGGCCCAGGCAGCGGCCGCGCTCGATTGCATCGCCGGCTTGCCTGAACAGCGCCTCGGCCTGGCGCAGGTCGGCCACAGCCGCCGGCAGGTCGCCGGAGCGGACGGAGAGTTGCGAGCGCTCCTTCAGGCAAGCCGCCTGGAGACCCTCGTCCGCCAGAAAGCGGCTGATGATGAGATTGATGGCCAGAATGCGCCGGGCGAGCTGTGTGGCGACCGGGGGCGGGTACGGGGAGTGCGGCCCAAACAGGTCGGAGACCTCTCGCAACGCATCGAGCACCAGCTCCGCGCCAACGAGCGGCCGGTGTTGCTCGAGGAGTTGCCGAATCTCCGCCTCCGAACGGGCCTGCATCAATCTCACTTTGAGACCATGTCCGCCGGCCTCTAACACCTGCTGGTGCCAACGGACCAGGGTCTCCGCATCTCGGCGCTGCCCGCTGTCCAACAGGGCGGTGACTTTCTCCTGCAATTGCTTGAGGAGCTGGGGGTCCCGCAAGAGCTGCGGGCCAAACTGGTCGAGCGTGGCCTGCCACGCCGCCTGGCTGCGGGCAGAGAGTACATCGTTGACCACCCGGTCAACGGTCAACGATTCGGTCATCGCCGCCTCCCCGTCAATGTCGCCCGGACACACCCGGCCCCAGGCGAAGTTCCTGGCATGGGGCGACCTGGCCATCCACGCGGCCGCGTCCAGGTCCCGCCGCCACCCCGAACCGCGCTCATTGGCTCTGAAGTGCCTGTGCTTATTGTACCACGCCTCGCGCTGTCTAACAGCCCCCACCTGGCAACGTCCTCCCTGGCGTGCAGGAGCTGGAGGCCGGAACGGTCTCGCTCAGCCCGCAAGCGCTCCAGGCGGTTGGTCTCATCCTCGGCTTGAGGAGCCGGTGAGCCTCTCCCAGCCGAGTTGAGTTACTGGTCACCTGGTGGCCACGCCGCCCCGCTGGCCGTGGCGATGAGCGGCCAGGCGCAGTTGGGCCGGCGTGCCGCCAGGTGAAGAACTGCATCGGGCTGTCTACGACCATCTCGGGCGGCGGCAGGAGGCCTTGGGCGCCTTCCAGTGCGCTCTGGCTATCTGGGAGGAGGTGGGCGACCGGGCGGGCGAAAGCGTCACCCGATACAATCTCGCCATGGTGTATCGCCAGCAAGGGCGCCTGCGGGAAGCAGCCGAGGAGCCGAAGCAGGGCGTCGGGCTCGACGCCTCAGTGCAGAACCCCGACCTGGAACAGCATAGAGCGATGCTGGCCCGGGTCGAGGCGGAACGGCGCGCGCAGCAGCCGGAGGGTGGCGGACCGTGAGATCGGACTATTCGCTTCTCGCCAGGGCGAAGCGAGAGACCACTGCCTGTGCCCTTCTCTATAGTGACCCATCCGACAAGGCCACCGCCCGCCGCCGGCAGTCTCATCGCCGCCAGCGCCGCGATCTGCATTGACTGTGCCGGCGATCAGCGGTGCAATTCGCGGCGGGTGTTACGCGGTTGGTGCGGTGTAGAGGCGTGGAGCGAGCGTGGCAGTTTCGGCGGGCGCGGCGGGATGCGTGGCTTGGCCGGCGCGGGGCAGGACTCAGGAACACACAGGGGAGATGCCAACCTGGCCACTTGCGCCGTGAGATCGGCGCCGTCTCATCGTGGCTTGGCAGCCGTGCGATTGTCAGCGCAAGCGGAGGCTAGCGAGCGAGGGCGGTGCGTAGGCGGCAGGCAGCAAGGAATGCGCCGGGCACTGTGCCCCGGTGTCTGCATTCCGGAGAACGAGGTGACACCCACCCGTTCGATACGAGCGGGAAGCAGGCGTCTGGCAGTCGCACCGCTACAATCAACGCACATCGAGCCGTTCGAGGCCGTTGCAGCTCAACTGGGGGGGCTGCATCCCGCCAGGGAACTGGGTCAGCCACCCGCCAAAGAGGGTGGCATACCGCAGGAGGGCGCCTTCGCCGCGGGTCTCAAGGCGACTCGTCGCGTGAATGTCGCCGTACAATTCGTACGCGGTGCCGTCATTGAAGACCAGAAAGACCTGCGTGGGCGGCCCGCCAGCGTTGTGCTCGCCCACGACGACCCTGTCGATCGTTTTGCCAACGATCTTGCCAAGTCCGGGGTTCACGAGAGTCTCCATCATCCAGGGATGGGCAAGGGCGCGAAACCGTGCCCTAGTATAGCAAGGGTGTCACCGAGGACGCACGAGACAACTGTCCACTCTTTCCCCCACGACCGCTGCATCAGTAGCGGCCAGGTGGCGTAGGAGGATCTGTATATTGGTAGATCGCGTCCACGGCCGAGGAAGCCGGGGGGTGGACGATGCAGGGCGAGGATTGGCTGCGCGAGGAGGACGACGTCTGATGCGACTGATTCGCTGGCTACTGGCGATATGCTATCGGCGCTGCCACGTCATGGCTGGCCAGCCGTGTGACTCTAGGGGTGTGGGCCGCAGTTGGGGAGGGGGAAACACAAGCGTTCTGAGATGCGCCCTGGCGCGTGGTGTCCATAAGTTTTCAAGTTCGGCAAATAGAAAGTCCCTGGGGGAGCCAGGGCGCTGTGTTGTAACCTTGACGTTGATCCCGAGCTGGGCTAGAATCGAATCAATGCAGCAAAGCGAGCTGCTCGAAATGAACTGGTCAGCCAGAAGGCGCCGTCTCCTCACGGAGTGGCGCTTTTGTTTGCGGCCAAAGGAGCCTTTCATGTCGGCTGTTGCAGAAGACACCGCGCGCGTTCAGGCTGAGCGCCGAGCGAGCAATGTCCTGGCCCGCGTGTTCCTATGTGTACCAGAGCTGGGCACCTACTCCAGCGAACTCATCGGAGCCATGCGTGGCCTCGGCGCGTTCGCGCTCGGCTTTCGCTGGCCCCAGACTCGGCATGAGGCAATCTGGTGGAACGGTCATCTGATCTACCAGTTGCTTCTTCAAGGAAAGCGCGGCGATGCTGCTAGTTTCTGGCTTTGTCGGCAACGTCCGCACTACGAAGCGATTCTCGCTGCATGGTGCGGAGCAGAATAGCCAAGCGGATATCAGCTGAAAACGTGAAGCCTCGGCAATCTGGCCAGGGTCTAGTTCTTCCAACTTGCAAAGCCAATCGCGGGTGGGATTTGATCTATTACAAGCCTAAAGGCAATTGCGTAGGTTTGGGTTTGGCGATGACTAAATCGTATTTACCCGCGACGTTTTGGTTCAGCGGAATCAAACCGCGTTGTCTCCCGCGCTTATCGTTCGCATCAAATGTGCATAAGATATCACACTTGTACCATATTGCCGTCGCTAAATGAATTGCGTCGGGTGTTGCGATAGTCGGCAGACCATCCGCACCTCCCTGCTGTTGATAATAATCTCGTATCTCGTGCGCAATGTCGGCAATCTTGCGGTTAACTTCGATGAGATGATAGTTTCGCCGTCGAAATAGCTGTTCCAACCTGTCGCGGTTGCCGGGAGACACACCGCTCGCGAGCACCTCAATCAGAGTAATCACAGACGTGGCGAGCTGGACGTTCCCCTTTTTGAATAGATCCACTTGCTCGTTGATCCCAGCCATGTCCATTAGGTTAGACCGTTGCTCATTCTTCAGCCAAGCAATGAAGATACACGCATCCCAGTAGAAGTTTCTTACCTTATTCCCACTCATCTCGCAGCCCTCGCACAAAGTCTTCGCTGAGTTGGTCACCGGCTGCTTCAGGAGCGATCCCTCTCAAGTCATGTAAGGTGGGAAGATTCTCTTCAGATTCATATACCTCTATGGATTGAGCGCGCATCTCATACGGATACCACTCCCTCCTTTTATATTTAAGAAACCCAAACACATGTACGTACTTGTCGATGGCCGCTATAGCTTGTTGCCGGAGTTCCTTTGGGAAGACACATCTTATTTTAGGTAGGCGAGATGTTGGGTAAACCGTAAAGACATTCTGCCCACTATGCAGGTTGATGTGTTCCAACATGCCCTCGACAGATCCCCTCTCGTACTCATCAGGGCCTAGTATCTCGTCTATGCGTTGCGCGAGAGAGTCAGTGAGAGACATAGTGTCTCCATTACGCGAAAGACTGATCTCCGCTATAGAACTGCGACCTAGCAGCTCTGTCATCTGCTTGAAGGCTTGTAAGGCGTCGTAATCGAAGAGATCTGGCGCACGTCCCTCTTGTTGGATAGTGGATACAGCCGTGTAGAATGTGTCCACCACCGCTTCTGCGATGCCGGGCTGTTGAACTCGGGGAACAGCCTCCAATACGACTGCTGCTGGGCTTGAATGATGCAAGTCGACAACGCGGTAGTAAACCGATCGTTGCTGCGACAGGAGGCGATTGGTTTCGATTAGAGCCTTCTTCGTTGCCTCAAGCTGCCTGAGGAAGTCATCCAGGCGGATATTTCCTCCCTCTTCTTTCGTTCCAATAAGGGTTAAGGTTATGCGAGTCTCAGCCATTTCTGCCCCCGCCTGGCGCCCTCCATGACCGCGTCTGTCCCTTGCCGTAAATATACCCGACAAGCACCTCAAAGTAACCTACCAATTTGTACGGTTTGTTTTGACGTCATGCGGCCGTTAGGGTTTTGTTCTTTGGTTCTTTCTACGCCTCTCTGCCCGCGCCCCCTCTACCCATGGCTGTTGCACCGGCAGTCTTCGCTCTCACCATACTGGATCGCCGATCGGAGGCTCGGCGGCGCGACCGAGAAAGACACTTTGAACCCAGCCTCGACAAGAGCCAGCCTGGACAAGCACAAAGTTTTGATCAGCTGTGGCATCGCGGAGATCGACGCGATCGCCATGCTCAAGTTGGCACCTTGGGCGACGCGTTTGCGGACTATCCCACACATTGATGCGCATCACCGTGAGGGGTGGTTTCGCCTCGGGATCACGCCCGTCCATGAAGGCAGATCCCGGAATGGCGAAGCTTCCCCTTGATGCTGTGATCGTTCGAGGCGACGCAGAGCGGCCAGCGGACCCGCTTTCAGTGAATTGGGAGAAGCCCCAGCAGGCCAACAAAACTGTGATAAAGAGCATCAAGAACACACTCCAACCGCTCCTCGATTTCTTTGGTACGTACTCTGGTACAGCAGCGAGTTGTGCCGCCTCTGGCGTGTTGAGATCACGCCCGCAAAAGCGGCACACGATGGCCACGGCCCTTGATGGTTTCCGCACAGTAGGGACATTGTTTGGTGTCGTCGTTCACGATAATCTCCTAAAAAACGTGATCGAGATGAGAACCTCAGCTCTCACATCCAATCCCGTCCTTGTCCCGGTCAAACCGATGCGGATCCGGCGGCAGCACTCGGAAGTTCCGATACGGGATCTCGCCACAATCGAGATCCGGCGGCGGCGGCGGGATGCACACATCGGGATAGGATAGATCGCAATTTCCAGTCTGCGCTGGCGGCGCCGTCGGCTGCACAGTAACCGTGGCCCACAAGCCCCGCCCTGCCGCGCGCGCCTCCTGCTCCAGCGGCAGGAATTCTGCTTGATGCGCCACGTCCGGCGGAAACGTCGCGACCTGCGCATAGCCCTGCCGGGCCAGCTCGGCGTTGACCATGGTGTCACCGACGTAGACGTAGCGCAGCAGGCGGCCGTAGCGGTCTGTCTCCGAGACGTCTTTCTCCAGCCAAACGTCGTGATCAGCCACCAAGGCAGCGTTGGCCTGCGTCGCCTCAGCGTAGAACGGCATGCCTTGTTCGGGGGTGTCTACGCCGATGTACCGCACGCGGTAGCTAATGCCGTCGATCTCGACCTCGATGGTGTCGCCGTCGATCACCGAGAGGACGTGGCCAGCACCGGTGGTGCGCGAGGTGGCTGGTGCTGGCGGCGGCGGGACGGGGTGTGAGGGCTCGATTGCCGGCGACTGTAATGAGGTCGGAGAAGACTTGAGGGCCTGGGCCTTCGCGGCCGCACGGTTGATAGCCGCATTGCCGATCTCGATCTCCGCCGCAGCCCGGGTCATCTTGTCCGCATTCAATTCGTCGATGCCCTCGGCGAACAGGTCAACGGCCCGATCGTAGTGAGCGGCGGCGACCAAGAGTTCTGCGTGCACCTCCGCAAAGCGGGCCGGTGCCTCGAGCTGGCGCACGCGCGCGTTGTTGGCCTTCACGGTTCCAAGCGCAACCGCCATCTCAGTGCGCCAGTCCTGGTCAAAGATCAGGCTCACGTCGCTGCCGACTGTCGTCGCCAGCTCGCTCGCCTTCGTCCAGGCCTCGGCATATGACTCACTCAACTCGATGACTGCTTGAATGTATGCGGACTCGGATGGATCGACAGACGGAGTGTTCGTTGCAGTTGGGGACGGCTCTGGTGTCGACGTCGGCGTCGGTGCCGGGGTGTCTGTCGGCACCCTTGTGTTGGTCGGGACACGGGTTGGCGTATCCAGCGGCCGGCGCGTCCATGTGGGACGGGGTGTCTTCGTGGCAGCCGGCGCTTCGGTGGCACGAGGTGCCACGGTGGCCTGCACCGTTCTTTCCAGAGTTGCGACCACATCTGTCGCTGTATGAGTGGCGGTGGCGATTGTGCCGGCCGGAGCCGGGTTCGGCGTTCCGATCTGCCCCACGATATAGAGCGCTGCGACAACAAGCAGCGAACCGCCGCCGAAGATTGCTTTGCCACGCGGAGATTGCTGGATGAAGACGCCCCACCACCAGCGGCCGAAGGCGACAGTCGCTCTCGCGAGAAGAAGTGTAAGAGCAGCGGTTCCCCCGATGAGGGAAGCCAGTACCGTGGTCAACAGAGTGACGAGGCAGCCTGCTGCACTGCGCTTCCCTTGAGTCATGGGCTCTGCTTTTCCTGGAATCTCGGCTGCCTGTAGAGCAGCGCTTCTCACTACTTCTTATGCCCGCGCGGTACCTGTGACCACATCCCGAGCGAGAGGATCGTGTCAGTTGTCTCGGCGCAGCTCTCCAGGCCGAAGGCAAGAAAGTATTCTTGGTCTGAAGGCAGATCGTACGCCTCGACCAGACCCAACACGTTGCCCGGATTGATGTCCTCGTAGAAGCTTCCAGACTGGTACATCCACTGAGCGTAACGACTTGCTTTACTCTTACCGGTCACTGCGGCGCCACTCCCGGCACCAGGGGCCGATAACGCCACCACCTGGGGGCCAAACTGCCCGAAATAGCTTGTCCCTCCACTGATGTTCTTCACCTCGATGAAGAGCAACAGAAACTCGCCTTGGGCGATGTACACATCGTCGTAGAAGTAGACATCCTTGACCCGCCGGAGATCATAGACTTTGTACTCGAAGTGGCCGCACTGTTTCGACACGTTAAGCTCGAGGCTCCAGCTCTCCTGTGCAGGCGCTGGCGTTGGGGCTGGCGGCGCGGGCGCCTCAGTTGGAGCAACCGGAGCAGGTGTCTTCGTCGGGCGGGGGGTGGGGTCTCTGTCGGTTCGGCCGTTGATGTAGGTGATGGGGTAAATGTTGGTGTGGCTGTCGGTTCGGGCGTTGCCGTGACAACCTTCGTGACTCGGACGACCCGCGTCACCTCGACTTCCACGGTGACTGGCACATCGACCTGGCGCGTGACCTCCACCTCGCGTGTGACCTCGACTTCCCGCGGCGCAGCCGTGCCACACGCGGTGAGGAGCGAAGCAAGAACGACGACGACGGCGGCGACGAGCGCTTTCATGCGGTTCTCTCCTGGAACTTCGGCCGCATCCTGGCGGCGGACAAACAGAAAGGCGGACAGCCCCTCTTCTGCTCCCGCGACGAAGACGAAGAGAGGCGTCCACCTACCCTGGCATGATAATACAGAAAGCTGCGTCTATTGTCTTGACGGTTTTGTCATCCCAAGCACCAACATCGTGACATGATCGTCACGGCTATTCGCGTGCAAGCACATTGCCCGGGCCCATCGCCCTGGCTGTCCGTTCCTTCCAGCGGCTTGATGATCTAGCCTCATAAAAGCAGAAGCTGTTATGCCCGCACACCTGAGAGAGGCGACTATCCATGCTATGCCGGCGTTGCAATCCGTGCCGGCCGGGAGCGCGCATGAATGAGAGCGTACCGGTGGTCGTGAAGGACGAGATCGATGGAGATTCTCTTTCCGGGTTACTCGCCAATTTCAGGCCAGCGTTGAGAGCCAGAGAAGCCCCCAGACCATCAGGGCGTAGAGCCCGAAGAGCAAGAGGGAGAGCAGCAGCCGTCGGGAGCGGCACCGAGCCATCCGCGTTGAGCAACGAGGCAACGCCGAACGCGATACCGACCCAGGCGAAGAAGAGCGCGACCAGCCGCCCTTGCGAGTGAAGAAGAGTAAAGCGAAGGCCATCCCGCCTAGGTTGATAATCTGGTCGAGCGGTGCCTCACAGTCGCCCAGGTTGCACTGTGCGATGATCAGGATCAAGTGGCGCCCGCCGTATCAGGTACAGCCCTCATGATCCAAGGGCGAACAATCCACCGCCGAGCATCGCAAACACAATGAAGCCGAGAATGGCGAGGATGATAGATGCCGGTATGGCTGCTAGTGAGGCCTTCACTAAAAAGCCGACGAGCGAGACAAAAGGCATATTGAAATCGGCGACCTTGATTTCCTCAAGCGCATCTGCTAATGCCTTGCGCTGTGCTTCTTGTTCATGCAACAACTGCGCGAGTAGTGTCTGCTGGTCAGCTTGAGCGTGACGCAACTCGTCTAGCAATTGGACCTGCTGTGCGAGCAGTAGTTCGGGGCTCTGCGGTGCCCTTGCAACGTCATCGTTCATCCTTATCTTCCTCCTGAAGCTTGGCCGCATCTCACGCGAATGATCAGTACGACAATCGGGGCCAAGCGTCACACTTAGCTCTCATGACCTACCCCTTTCAAGGCCAATGATTGCCGATACTCCGATGCATCGGCCAGCTTGATAAATTCTACCGGTTTATCGAAATTGATTTTCACTACTTCCTCGATTTCCTTTAGCGTTACATTGAAAAACTCCCGGCGCCGATTGATCATATTCAAACGTCTTTGTTCAAATGCTTTGTGCAAAGCATTTTCGAGAGCTGGAGCGTCATGGCTGAAAATCATGGCGTGAATATCAAAATTGAATGGCACTGAAGCGTCTCCTAATTCGCTCACACGCTCTCCAGGATCCAAACGGCGTGTCACACCTATCTTGTAAATATGCTCACCGAATGAGCCGACATTCGAAATAATATAAACATATCCGGCGCGAGTGTTCTGCTCGCGATTCCGAATGTCCTGTTTGTTATGTTCAATTTCGGCTAGCTTCTGCTCGATATTGATCTTCTCTCTTTCAAGTGCCTCTCGCTCGCCGGCAGTTTCTGCTTTTAGAAGCCGAGCCGCGATCGCTTCAAGAGCCGTTGTGAAGTGCCTCTCCTCTTTTCCGATTTTCAGTTTCATTGCTTCAATTTCCTTCAGAAGTTTCGCTTCTTCTCTAATTTCATCTCGAATGCGTTTCTGTTCCTCTTTCTCTTCCTGTTTCTTGACCTGGTACTCGTAACAAAGATACAGCTCCTGCAATTTGAGATTCAAATACTCCGCTGAGATAGCTATATTCATGCGGTACCCAAGGTTATTAAGAGCGTCAAAGGCTTTCTTGATCTTCTTTTCGATGGATGTGATATTGTTGAATTTCACGTTAATAGTACTTGCATCACACTCATTATTGAATGAACGCAAAATCAGTTTCACGTAATCCTTGATCATGCGCTCTCCTTCCTTTTTGCTATTGTTGATAGTCCACGTTGTTGAACAATACGCAGCTTTCCCCGCCTTGACCAGTACAGCTTGCTGTTTTCGGATTTGTTCCAGCTTAGTTTTGTACATCTCGGCATTCTGCAAATCATACCGAGGCTTGTAGAAGCCAAACGACTGCAAAAGGATTTCTTCGTCTAGGATGATAAGGTCATTTTTCTTTGCCTCGATCTGCTTGCCTAGTTCGACTATCTCCTGCTCTAAGGTTTGCTTTCTCTTTGCAAAATCGGCTTCTAACTCATCTATTTCACGAGCAATCTTGCTTTTTTCTTCGCTCAAATCGGCTATGGCCCTTTTTAATGTATGAAAATCCATTTGCTCTGTCTCAGCCAAGGTGCTTTTTAATGTGTCACACTCTTTTTGGGCCTGTTCAAGTTCGGCCTTGATTGTCTTTATTCGAAAGACGTCCAAAATCGACATTGAAGTAATCCTCCGATGTGGAAAAGAATAGGCCATTTACTTTACCATGCGCTCGGATGGTGCTGAGCGGCGCAGTTGCCTCTCAGAACGTTGGAGGCGCATCCTGGTGGCGGAAAAACAACAAGGCGGACAGCCCCTCTTCTGCTCCCGCGACGAAGACGAAGAGAGGCGTCCACCTACCCTTACATTATACTACGAGAAAGCGCTCCGCGTGTCTTGACGGTTTTGTCATCCCGGGCGGTAGACGCCTGAAAGAATCGTTATCACCAAGGGAACCGCCTGAATCAGCACTCTACCTCGGCACGAACCACGTCGTCGCCTGGTAGCCGCCGATGCTGACGTCGATGTCCACCCGGTACCCCAGGGTCGCCCGGCTGATCCCCCGCGTGCAGCTCGCGATCCCGCTGCTGCCGGTGGTGCCGCTGCACGCGGAGGTGGTCGTTCTGTAGTGCCAGGTGGTGTTCATGGGCTGGCCATACTGGCCAGCACCATTCACGAGCAGGCGCCCGTACACGGTGAGGTTGGAGTACTGGCGGGGGGCGCCGTCCGAGACCCAGGCACACAGTTGAGCGGCGCCGTCCTGCCGGCAGACGACGTTGTCGCCGCTCGGCGGCGGCACGGGCGTCGTGGTTGGCGTGACCTGAGGCTCGGGGGTCCAGGTCGGCGGCCACGTGGCGGTGGGCTCCGGCGTGAACGTCGGGAGTCGTGTCGGCGTCGCCCACGGCTTGAAGAGGATCGGCAGGTAGCTCCGCGTTGGCGCCACACGGGTCGGCGTCTCTGTCGCCGTGCCTGTCGGCGTCCGCGTCGGCGGTGGGGTCGGCGTGCTGGTCGCTGTTGCGCTTGAGGTCGCTGTGCTCGTCGAGGGCGCGGTCGCTGTGGCAGTCGGTGTCTCCGTCGCATCCGTCAGCGGGATCTCCCGGACGTCGGAGGAATACGCGAGCCCGTCGCTGGCCAGGGCGCCCAGTCCTACCGTGGTTCCCACGAGCAGCAGGGGTACAAGGGCCGGTACGACGAGGAGCCGGAAGGGGACGGGAAATGTCTTCATGGTACAACCTCACGAACGAGCGCTCTTTTCGGTTGCGGCGGGTCGAAACAAAAAGCGGGCAAGCCTCTCACCAGCTCAGAGGCTGCCCACCTACCCAGGTACGTATCACCTTGCCGCGGCGGTCCGCGCTCCCGCCGCAGTGAGCCATTATAGGGTCCCGCGAGAGAATGACAACTTCACCGCCACGCGGGGGTTCAACGCGAACAGGTGTCAGAAGATGGGGCTGAGCAGGCGGCCGAGAGACACCGCCGGTGCACCCCCTGCGGCGGAGCAGGGAAGGACCGGGCAGCCCGTTGGGGCCAACGAAGCCACGCGCGGTGGCCGGACGCGGTTGTTGCCTTCGTTCATGCCAGGGAGGTGATACGCGGTTCGCTGTGACTGAGCTTGCGGACTATGGCTGAACGTGTTGTCCTTCTCCATATCGACGGCAGGGAGTCGAAGCTGCTCTTCCTCCCCAACGACATGGTGGATGGCACCGGCGGGCCCGCCTTACGACTGGCTCCCTCAACGGGCGCGACTGGTTCGCTGCGCCCGAGTCTCTCGCTGCCGGCCGAGAGGAGGAGCGTCCCTCGCGCCAGACGTTTCACCGCCTGGTCCGCCGTTCGCACGCGAACAAGAGGCGCCTACTCTCGGAGGCCCTTGTTTTCATCGCCAGTCCCCTGTATGATACGCACGAACGCCGCTCCTGGTCTGGCTCTCCCTGAGCGGCGTCCGGCCGTTGTGTGTGGCAGCGCCGTGCGCTGCGTTGTTGCGTGGCATTGTAGGCCAATGCTGCGGTGGTGGCAAGGGGCCAGGGCGACCTGACGCTTACCGACGAGCCACCGCGGCGCAGGAGGACCCCGATGGATCCGATCACGATTGTGGTGACCGCCCTGGCCTTGGGCGCCGCGGCCGGGTTGCAGGCCACGGCCGAGCAGGCGGTGCGCGACGCGTACGGCGCGTTGAAGGCGCTGATCAAACGCAAGTACGCCGGCGTGGACGTGGAGCAGCTCGAGAAGGCGCCGGCCTCGCGCGCTCGCCAGGCGCTGGTGGAGGAGGAGCTGGCCCAGGTCGAGGCGGGCCAGGACGAGGAGTTGCTCCAACAGGCGAAGCGGCTGCTCGACGCGGTCGAGCAGCACGCGCCGGCGGCGGCCGGGGCGGTTGGAGTGAGCCTGGAGGAGATCAAGGGCGCCTCGCTGCGGATCAGCGACATCATCGCCACCGGCACCGGGGTATCGGTGAAGAAGGCTGACCTGAGCGGCGACATCGACATCAGCGGTGTGCGAGCTGGCGGGAGCGGGGAGAGCGCCTCAAAAAACTCCTAGCGCGCCGGTCAAGTAGTCCAATCACGCCCATTAGTGGTACCGTATCTACCCCATCAAGCACTACCAGTTGTGGTACCACTGAGTACTTGACCGGCTCTCTAGGGGCAGCAGGTGATCTGCCTGCTGCCGTGCGCCTCGATCGCTCACGCTTTCGCGACCTCCTGTACATTTCTGCCGCTGATGCGAAGCCGCCACTCTTCGTCGGCGTGCCCTCGATGCCGAACCACGTTGTGGGGCGCGACGAGCTGGTGACCACGCTGGTGGGGCGGTTGAGATCAGGCAACCAGCTCGCCCTCTCAGCGGAGGGTCTCCCAGGGGTTGGCAAGACCACCCTCGCCATCGCGCTCGCCCACCACCGCGGGCTGTTGCAGCACTTTCGCGATGGGGTGCTGTGGGCCGGTCTTGGTCGCCAACCCGACGTGTTGGGAACGCTGGCCAGCTGGGGCGAGGCATTGGGTCGCGACGTCACTGACCAGACGAACGAAGCAGACCGGGCCCAGGCGGTGAAAAACGCCATCGGCCAGCGGCGTCTGCTGCTGGTGATCGACGATGCCTGGGACATTGACGCTGCCAGGTTCCTCCGCTGCGGTGGTCCGTTCTGCTGCCATCTGCTGACCACACGTCACCAGGACATTGCGCGGGCCTTTGCCGGAGCAAGTCAGGTCGAGACTGTGCCCGTGCTGGAGGAGGATCCGGCCTTCGAGCTCCTGCAGACACTGGCCCCGGAGGCCTGCGCGGCCGATCCCGCTGCCGCTCGCGAATTAGCGGGAGCCACAGGTGGGCTGCCACTGGTCTTGGAGCTGTTGGGCGGTTATCTGGCAGTGCCGGAGCGCGGCTACTTTCGGGAGTTGGCGACGGAGGCTTTAGCGGCGCTGCGCGATCCACAGCACCGCCTGCAACTGGCGTGCCGACGATTGGGCGCGCTGAAGTCACCCGCGATGACGCTGCGGGAGACGATCGAGCTGAGCCTGGCGGATCTACCGGTGGAAGTGGTGGCAGCGTTTTACGCCCTGGGGGCCTTTGCCGCCAAGCCCGAGCCCTTTGATCTGGAAGCGGCCAGGGCAGTGACCGAAGCCGACGCGCGCACCCTGGCGCTGCTGGTCGCGCGCAACCTGGTCGAGAAGGTGGGAGAGCGGCTGGCGCTGCACCAGACGCTGGCCGACGTGGCGCGCACGCAGCTGAGGGCGGAGGCTGTTGCCCGCCACCGGGGCTATTATCTCGACCTGGTCAACCGAGACCGTGAAGCCTGGCGCCACATCGAGGCGGTCTATGGGCAGATCCAGTGGGCCTGGGGCGTGCTCCGAGACGATGAGACGGTGCTGAACTATGTCTGGGCGTTGGGAGTGTACCAGAAGCGGCGTGGGCTATGGCGCGAGTACGTGGCATGGGCAAAGCGAGGTCTGAGGATCGCAGAGGGGTTCGAGCGGCGCAACGACGTGGGAACATTGCTCAACAACATCGGGGCGGTCTACGACAACCTCGGGCGGCGGCAGGAGGCCCTGGAGTACTACCAGCGCGCCCTGCCCATCACAGAAGAGGTCGGCGACCGGGCGGGGCTGGCCACCACCCTCAACAACATCGGGCTGGTCTACAACAACCTCGGGCGGCGGCAGGAGGCCCTGGACTCCTACCAGCGCGCCCTGCCGACCTTTGAAGAGGTCGGCGACCGGGCGGGCGAAAGCGTCACCCGGTACAATATCGCCATGGTTTATCGCCAGGAAGGGTGCTTGCAGGAAGCAGTAGCGGAGCTGAAGCGGGTCGTCGAGCTTGATGTCCTGCTGCAGCACCCCGACCTGGAACAGGATAAGGCGATGCTGGCTCAAGTCGAGGCAGAATGGCGCGCGCAACAATCGGAGGGTGGCGGAGAGTGAAATCGGGTTGTTCACTTCCAGACAGAGAGGAGGGCGGCACCACCGATCCTACTCTCTCCGTCGCGACCCATCCCGCAAGACGCCCGCCGGTTCGGCCGCCGCTCGCCGCCGGCAGCCTCCTCGCCGCCGGCGACGTGACCTCCCTCGACCGTGCCGGCGACCGTCGGTGCACCTCGCGAAGACGATCGCGCGGTTGGAGCGGTGCAGGGGCGCCGAGTGGGCCTGGCGATTCCCGCGGCCGCGGCCGGACACGCAACCAGGCCGGATCACGGAAGGATCAGGAGCATATGAGGGAGATGCCTCCTGCGACTGATCCGCTGGCTGTTACAGCCGTGGTATCGGCGCCGCCACCGGCTTGCTGGCCAGCCGTGCTACTGTCGGCGGTGATGGCGGGGGGAAGGGGTGGTGCAAAAGGGCGCCAATCCGGAGACTGCCGCCCTGTTGCGGAACAGGTGTGGTGATGACGAGTTGGGGTAGTGAGGTTGAGCGACGTGAGTCAACAGCCCCAGCCTAAGGACTCGATTGAGCAGCCCGGGTCAACAACTCCTCCGACGTCGATCACGCACCTGAGTAACCAAGTCTGCGCTTTTGAAATTCAGATGGTAGGGGACGATCCTCTCGCGTTGGCAAGGACTGTCGTCCCGACGTGTACGGGCAGGTCCAGCACCACATTCCCGTCAATGGCACAAAAAACCCTGGCGGGGGCCAGGGGCGAGAATATTATGTGCTAGCAATTAGTGCATCAACAACACAAGCGCTTACCTTCGGGAAAGGAGGAGCTCTACCTTCTGCCGCATAATTGGTTTAAACTTGTCGAGTCTGAGACATCCTGAGTCGACACCCTGGATTATACGTTCGCGCACCGTTTTCTCGGGGATCCGGTCCCAATGCCCTGTTTCAAGAATAGCGGTTGCCAAGGATGTAAGTTTTTGAGCTGACAGTTTGACAAGATTGCGATGCCAACAGCGATTAGCCTCCTCGTCTGGAGTCGCCCCTGCCTCTTCCTCTGCAATGATCCCCAAGTTATCGAGAAGGCGTGAGTCAAAGAGCACATAATCTATCGCGGAAACGTGGTCTACGCTTGCTGCCAAAGCAACCATCACCCGTTCGACATTTGATCTATCATCTAGAACCCACACAGAAAGGGTATTCCCCCTTGTGGCCAGATCCACTACAGGATCCGCATGCAGCTCGTTCTCTTCAAGCCACGGACAGTTGATTCGTGGATACCACTGGTTAAGCTTTACTTTTCTTAGGACGAGCGACACCGCAACGTATCCTCCAATTGCTCTAATGTTTGCCCTAAGTATCTCCGAAGCGGGGGATACGTCTCGCGCTCAATCGCCTGTCGCAGGTAGGTTATAGCATCAGGATCGTCCAAGGAAGCTAGTCCTAGCCCCGCTCCGTCGCGCACAGCTGGCGAGGAAGCAAAAAGGCTTGCCTCAAGGAGCCAAAGCCGTTCCTGGTAAGTTTCCGGGTCTTCAATACGTCCCAACCAGCGTAGCGCTTCCGAAGCCACTTCCGGGTCTACCTGTTCGTTCCAGATCAACGCTTTGATTACTTTCATAGCCTCGGAGGCATATTCTTGGATGAAGAAAACGAGGTTTCTGGCAAACTCGCTGTCGACACCATCTTCGAAGCGCTCGTCCCTAGCCGCCCGGAAAAGTGTCCCAATTGCCTCATGAAGGTCAGGGGCCTTTACGTCCTTGTTCGGCGCAGTGGCAACTGATGTATCAACTGGTTGGGGTTGCTCAAGCGGGCGTTCACCCAAGGATGTTACTGCAGAGATTTCATCTTGAACAACGAGCAGATCTCTAGAATCAGTCCTCATGGAATGTCCCCCTCTCTGCTGATTTCTTCTCCTAGGCGAACTAACTCGTTGAGCACGAGCGCCATTTGTTGCTGATCTAATTCGCCTGGATACTCGGCATTAGTGTTAATGTCTAGTTCTAGGCGGCAGGTATGCTTTACACTCAATATATGTGGCTCTATTGCTGTTCGCCCAAAAGCAAACCTGCCCATTCTCAACACCCCGACGCTCCACTTGGACAAGCGGTTAATCGCCAAGCCTTCAATCCCGGAAGCAGAAGCTCTGGGTCGATTAATTTGATATAAGAAGTCAGATGAGTTTTCCGGATCTAACAGGACGTAACGTCGAAGGTAGGCGGCAAGCTGTCGATAACCTTCTTGACGATTATCTACACGTGAAACTAGTACGGCCCCAAACGCAAGCCGTCGCACGGGCGGACACGTTTCGAGTTGGAACCAGTTGTGTACTCGCGGAAGAAACGCAGAAAGCGCCTCTTGAAATGGTCCCGTGGTAGAAATGCCATTAATCTCCCAGTCTTCTCGTTCGTCCTCAATCGGGTTAAACTCCCAGTCAATCCGTCCCGGCACCACCTTCAATTCTAGCTGTCTCCCTGCAAAGCGGCCACGCTCCTGGAGACCAGCCTCTTTGCGTTGCAAAGTGACAGTCTCTGGAGCCTCTCCGACTACATCCTGCCACCAGTTCTCCGGAAGACCGAGAGGCGTAGCCGGGCTCGGGAATGCTGTTAACCTAAGTTGCGCCGCCCACCAACTAAGGTGATCGGTTGCGTTTTGCTGTGTCATATCTCTTCCTGGAAACAGGGTGCTGGGGGCTACAGAACGAGCTACAATGACTGAGGATTGTTATTATAGGCCAATGTCTCCTTTGCCGCCAAAGGAGATTGGGTCTATCCTATTCTTTTGCCTCCTTGTTCTGCAACAGGATTCGCACGGTCATCGAAGCTGAGTTTTACCTGTCCCTCGCACCTCTTCCCCCGTGGCACTTTCCTCACTCTTGGTGGCGCACGAGCAGCGGACAGAAGCTGGCCGCATCACCGCGGCAACAAAACAAAAGCGGGCAACCCCTCCGTGTCTCCCACGACGAAGACCAAAGGAGGCTACCCACCTACCCAGACACAATCATATCGAAAAGCGTGCTGGCTGTCCTGACGTCTTTGTCACCACGGGTGGCAACATCATGACGATCGTGTCACAAGATATTTGCGCGCAAACATCACGCCCCCGCAGATGAGCCCGGGGACTTTTCTTTCGTGCCCACCTCGTTTATGATAGCCCCATCAACCAGAACACCGCTCGGGCCTGGGAACCTCTGAGCGGTGTCCATCCATGCTATGCCGGCGCTGCGTGCGCCTTGTTGCATGCATTGTAGCGCGGCGCTGGCCAGGGGTCAACCCACGAGGTGGCCCACCCTCACCCGAGAAAACGTTGCAGCTCAAGAGGAGGCCGCGCGTTGCCTGAGTTCCGAAAGATCCCTCGCGACCGGTCAGCGGCGCCCCCGCGCCGGCCCAGCCCCCGCTCCCCCTGGCCCCAGCCGCCGACGAGCACCTTGACGTTTCGACGCTCGAGACCTGGCTCTGGGACGCCGCCTGCGCCATCCGCGGCGCCACCGACGCCCCCAAGTTCAAGGACTTCATCCTGCCGCTGATCTTCTACAAGCGGCTCTCCGACGTCTTCGACGATGAGTTTGCCGCGCACGTCGCCACCTACGGGGACGAGGGTCTGGCGCGCGAGATCCTGGAGGCCGATCACGCTGATGCCCTTAAGAGTGGCCGCCGGCCGATCGTCCGCTTCTACATCCCGCAGAAGTACCGCTGGCAGGCGATCCGCAACCATCCTGCCGACGGGCGCCTGGGTGAGTTCGTCACCGAGGCGATGCGCGCCGTCGCCGCATTGAATCCCGACCTGCAGGGCGTCCTCGACGTGAAGGACTTCAACGAGCGCCAGAGCGGCCAGCGCACCCTCGACGACGACCGCCTGGCCGCGCTGATCGAGGTGATCAGCCGCCACCGGCTGGGGCTGAAGAACACCGAGCCCGACATCCTGGGCCGGGCCTACGAGTACCTCCTGCGGAAGTTCGCCGAGGGCCAGGGGCAGAGTGCCGGCGAGTTCTACACGCCCAAGGAGGTCGGCTGGCTGATTGCCGAACTGATCGACCCCCGCCCCTACAGCACCATCTACGACCCGGCTTGTGGTGCGCCACGAAGCACTGTTTGACAATACCCGAACGGTCAAGAGAAAGGAGGCAGAACACAACCAGTAGGGACGGCCGCGCGCCTCAGCGCTGCCGAGGCTGATCCGGCAGGCGAGGGACAAGGAGCACGAACTCGTCTGAAGCCCGGAGAACACGCGGGACGGGGCGGCACTCCATTACGACCCCAGGACCGCAAGCCTAAGCCGGTCCATGGTTACGCAAGAAACCACCGTCAGACGCGCCCAGAGGGTCAACATCCTGCTAACCGATGGAGATGGGATGGAAGTCACCGGATAAAGTGCCTTTCGCATGGGGGCGCTGAAAAACCTCAGACCACGAGGTGAACCGACAATGGCTTCAGAGGAACAAGCCAGCGGCCAGTGACGACGATGCCAGGCGGCATCGGACGGGCGTACAGGTGGAACCTACCGACCGGCGCAGAGTGTCAACCAGTGAACGTGGGAGGCCCGACCGCTCGCCCAGCTAGGGCTAGCTCAGCTGCGAGTGATGAGTCGGAAGGGCGTCGGAGCGGCCATAGTAGTCACCTGACCAAAGCCCGTCAGGCGACGAAGGGCCGCAGGGATTGGAGAGAAGCTTGAGCGTGCGGACCCCCAACCGGGAGCATTCTGGATACGTATGAATGATCTCCGCAAGACGCAACAAAGTTTCGCCCGCAAAGCGCAGGCGCACCCGGAGCACCGGTTTGGCGACCTGTATCATTTGGTCTGTCGGGAAGAATGGCTGACAACGGCCCTCCAGGCCGTCCTGCGGAACACAGGCAGCCGCAGCGCGGGGATAGACGGTATGAGCCGAAAAGACCTCGCCGATGAGAGCGCACAGACACGGTTCGTCGCCGACCTTCGGGAGGAACTGAAAACGGGACACTACCACCCTGCCCCGGTGCGCCGACAATGGATCCCAAAAGCCAACGGAAAACAACGGCCCCTCGGCATTCCAACCCTCAAAGACCGGGTTGTTCAGATGACCATGAAGATGGTGCTGGAACCGATCTGGGAAAGTGACTTCTTGGACTGCTCGCACGGCTTTCGGCCAGGGCATCGGACGATGGATTGCATCGGCACCTGCCGAAGTCGCATCACCACGCAGAACAAGTACTTCTGGATTATCGAAGGTGACATCACGGGCTGCTTCGATCACGTGCAACACGCAATCTTGCTCAAGCTCATCAGGCAGCGGATACGCGATGCGCGCATTCTCGGCCTCGTGGAAGCGCAGGTGACGGCGGGCCTGATGGAAGGCGGACTCTTCCGCCACACGCCGGAAGGCACCCCACAGGGCGGCATTCTCTCGCCGCTCCTGGCCAACATCTACCTGCATGAGTTTGACCGTTGGTGGTGGGAACGCTACGGGAGCCTGACGCCTGCCGAAAAAGCCAGACGACGCCGTATGGGAATAGGCAACTGGATCCTGACGCGCTATGCCGATGACTTCCTCATCCTATGTAATGGCCCACGAGCGGAAGCCGAACGCTTGCGAGACGAAGCGCGTGACGTGCTATGGGACAAGCTGCGGCTAGAACTCTCGCAGGAGAAAACCCACCTCACCCACGCCACAGACGGGTTTGACTTCCTGGGGTTTCACCTCCAATGGAAGCTATCCGCCCACTCCAAACCGTGGCTGCGGGTCACGCCCAGCGATAAAAGCATCCAACGCTTGAAACATACCATTAAGACGCTTACGGCTCGACGGACGTTCTACCAACCACCCCTCGAAAAAGTCAGACGGATGAATCAAATCCTGCGGGGCTGGAATCAATACTATCAATACGCCAATGCCACTGCCACCGCCACCAAGCTGACCTTCTGGGCCAACCGACGGCTGTTCTGCTGGTTAGTCAAACGACACAAACGCGGGGCACGATGGGTCAGTCGAACCTACCGCCACCGCGAACGCCGCGGCCCCTATGACCGGTGGAACTTGGGCGTGACCGATGAAACGGGACAGGTGGTCTTTCTCTATCAATTAACCGACCTCCCCCGTCGCCGGTACTATGCGCATGCCTACCCCCATCCGTACCTTGCGGATGCCATCGCACCCTCACTCCCGCCCGATATCGCCTTCCCGTCCGTCTGGGATGGGGAGACAACCCCCGCCAAAGCTGACTGGGCCGAGCGACGGCTTGAGGCACTCGACCGAGATAGCTACTGTTGTCGCCAGTGTGGACGAACAGACCAACTCCACGTTCACCATATCCGGCCACGCCGAAACGGGGGCACTGACCACTTGTTCAACCTCATCACACTCTGTGATGAGTGTCACGCCAAGACGCCCTCCTGGGGACGACCGCGCGGTACGGGTAGCACCCAATCCGGGAGAGCCGGATGATGGGAAACTATCACGTCCGGTTCGGAGAGAGGGGTGGGGAAACACGCCATCTGCAAGGATGGAAGGTGCGCCCTGCCCCTACTCCACGCTCGGGATCGCTGCTCATCAAAGCGCGCCTGCTCTTCGAGCGCAGGCACCCGGACGAGAAGAGCAAGGCCCCCCGGCTCTACGGGCAGGAGCTCAACCCTGTCACCTTCGCCATGGCGAAGATGAACATGTTCCTGCACGACTACACTGATTCCTTCTTCGCCATCGGCGACACCTTCACCAACCCCGGCTTTGCCGCCAAGGGCGCCGGCCTGAAGCGCTTCGACTCCGTCGTCGCCAATCCCATGTGGAACCAGGATAACTACGGCGACGACCTCTACGATAACGATCCCTGGGACCGCTTCAACCACGGCAAGCCGCCCAGGTCCTCGGCCGACTGGGGCTGGGCCCAGCACATGCTGGCCTCGCTGAGCGAGAACGGCCGCGCGGCCATCGTGCTGGATACAGGCGCAGTGTCACGCGGCTCGGGCAGCCGCTCCTCCAACCGCGAGAAGGAGATCCGCAAGGCCTTCGTCGAGAACGACTTCATCGAGGGCGTGGTGCTCCTGCCGGACAACCTCTTCTACAACACCACCGCGCCAGGCATCATCCTGCTCCTGAACCGCAGCAAGCCGGCCGCCCGCAAGGGGCAGATCCTGCTGGTCAACGCCTCGGCCTACTTCGTGAAAGAGAAGCCCAAGAACGCGCTGACCGATGAGGGCATCGCTGCCGTGGCCGAGGTGTACCGCGCCTGGGAGACGCGCGAGAAGCTCAGCCGGGTGATCACGCTGGAGGAGGCGCGAACGGCGGACTACAACCTGAGCCCATCGCAGTTCGTGAGCATCAACGACAAAGTGAAGCATCGGCCGCTGGGCGAGATCCTGGCTGATTTGCGTGATGCCCGCCGTGAGCGCGAGCAGGCCGACGTGGAGCTGGCGGAGATCCTGGCGCGGCTGGGGCTAAACGGGGAGGGGTGGTGATGGAGGAGATGGAGCTGCCGGAGGGATGGAAGGTGGTACCGTTTAAGGACCTTGCAAAAGATTTCGGCAGTGGAGGCACACCTTCAACAAAAGAACCTGGCTTTTGGGATGGGCCCATTCCATGGACGACGAGTGCACCTATCGGCGAGGATGATATTGTCTTGGAGCGAGGTCAACGCTTTATCACAGAGAAAGGTCTGCAGAACAGTGCAACTCGTCTGATTCCGAAAGGGAGTCTCCTTGTCGGTACCCGCGTTGGTGTCGGGAAGGCAGTTCTCAACCTGATTGACATCGCCATCAGCCAAGATCTTACAGGTGTACGACTGCATCCTGATATGGTGGCAGCCGACTTTGTTGCCTACCAGTTCAAAACAGAGACGGTGCAGAACTTCTTTGAGAAGCGAAAACGAGGAACCACCATAAAAGGTGTTTCGCGTTTCGATTTACAATCTTTAGTGTTCCGAGTCCCTCCCCTCCCCGAGCAACGCGCCATCGCTCGCGCATTGCGAGCGGTGCAAGAGGCCAGGGCCACCCGGCAGCGCGAGGCAGCGCTGGAGCGCGAGCGCAAGGCGGCGCTGATGGAGCACCTGTTTCGGTATGGGACGCGGGGGGAGGCGACGAAGGAGACGGAGATTGGGGAGGTGCCGGAGAGTTGGAGGGTGGTGCGGTTGGGAGACCTCATCGGAAACGGACACGGTGCAATTCAGACAGGACCATTTGGCAGTCAGTTACATGCCTCCGACTATAGAGAGACAGGTATCCCTGTAGTGAACCCCACACATCTCAGCTACAACATGATTGTTGAGGATCATCTTCCATTTATTGACAAGGAAACTGCTGATAAGCTTTCGAAGCACTACTTGAGCGAGGGTGATATTCTGATCAGCCGACGAGGTGATTTCAGTCGTTATTCATACATCACTCAACGGTACTCCGGTTGGCTCTGCGGTACCGGCTGTCTACTGATTAGGCTTAATCACCCTGAGATGGATAACTATTTTCTCGCTGTGTCTATCGGCACAGCGAGCATCCAAAACTACCTCAAACACAACTCGGTTGGCAGTATAATGCCGAACCTCAATACCAAGATTCTTCAGGGAATGCCCGTTTTACTTCCGACTCTTCCCGAGCAAGTCGAAGTTGCCACTGTCCTCCGCGCCTTTGATGCCAAGATCGACGCCCTTGAGCAGGAGATCACCCTCCTGGACGAACTCTTCCACGCCATGCTCGAAGAACTTATGACCGGCCGGCTCTCGGCTGTGAGCCTGATCGACCCGACAGGCTGATCAGCACAATCCCAAGAACCTCAAGGAGTGTGCCATGCAGTCGGCCAACTTGGAGAACCCACTTCACCGTCAAATCACTGCCACCAAACAGCTCGTTAAGCAGCATGAAACGATACAAAACATCGCCCCTGAACTTTCGGTTCATCAGCGAACAAGAATCAGGATACCCTGGTGAGAAGGAATTCTTCATAGTACTTGGGAGAAGAACAAAAGTGGGGAGCACAGCAGATGAGAGCTGATCAAATCGCTAAGCGACGATTACGTTGTCTCTGCACAGCCGGATTTACCACACCTATTCGTCGCCCCTGATTTTCTCATCGCGAAACAGGGCAGCCTTGTTGCGGTCTTTATCCCGAAATCAGCGGAATTACGTAGTCCCGATCAACTCCTGGTATGTCTAGCAATCAGTCGCCTTGGGCTTCCGTCACATCTTCGATGTGTGTTACTGCTCGATCCAGAAATCTTCTCAGACGAGTTCAATGCACGTGTCGGTTCGAATTTCCATGCTCTATTGGAGATAGATGACCACGACAGTCTTAGTAGTTTCATCGATGATATCGATAATCGTGGCTATATTTCGCCAATACCCGTGCCTATACGTCACAACACGTTTCTTCGAGCAGATGTGCTTTTTACTGAAAGCTTGAATCAAGTAGAGCACGCCAAGACTCGACCAGAGGCAAACCAATGGGTGCAGGAGTCACTGGCAGAAGGGCGATACCAGTCGGTTATCGTAAGCAGTTGGACAAGAGTTCATCACCATCGGTATCGCCAACGAATTGCACCAGGGTTATTTCGCTATCGGAACACTATTATCGGTATGCCAGACTTCACTTCCCCTGGCTCGCCTCTTGAGAAGCTCAAGCCGTACTGTAATTCAGGCATCCTACTGGACTTCTTCTTGGACCATGGCGTGCCGTACCCCCGGCGCCATAGTATTGAACGACTCGTAAAGGTGCTTCTTCCCAATGAAATCCCGGTGGTGCGGTCGGACCCAGACAAACCCCTGCGTGCGGCCGCATTTGCGGGGTGGGCGATGGCACAAGTGCAATCGGCAGACGAGTTCCAAGAATTTACCGGCCAACTCGCAGCCAAGATGGGAGGCCTTCCCGGTGAGCACTAACAAGAAGCGAATCAAAGCGATTCAAGCTTTGGTCGCTGGGAGTGTTGTCGCTTCAGCGCCAATTCTTTGTAGCGCAATTCAAAACGAATTGAGCGAGGTATATCGTGTCGACAGAGTGAAACCACTACAACGTAGACGTTTGCTTCAGGTCCTTCATTCTACTCGTGCGCTGGACTCGTTCCTCGGCCAGTTCACAGATCATCACGGTTGTCGAGGTAATAGCGGGTCATTAGGACAGTACCTTCAACAATTGACTAACCATCGGGTGCGGGGAATTCGGCAACTTAACCAGGCGAAAAGGACGCACTTCCAGCGAAATATAGTTGATAAAAGAAACAAATACATGCATGAAGCAGGTGCTTTTCCGACTAATGATGGAGAGATAATCAGGCTTCTGGCAGAAATGCAGAATTGTCTGGTTGAGATCGTGAATCTTTGAAAATGGCCGTTTTATCTGAACACCCACAGGCGGGTTAACCGATCCAGACTCGTGAATCGGAGTACATGGAGGAAACGGGTGAGCGAAGCCTCCGCCGTGCAGAACCCCATGATCAAATACGCCGCCCACATCGGCTGGGAGATCGTGCCACCGGCGGACGCCCTGCGGCTGCGCGACGGCGACCGCGGCCTCTACTTCACCGAGGTGCTCGAAGCGCAGCTCCTGCGTCTCAACCCCGGCATCGTGGACGCCGGGCGGGCGGCGGAGATCATCCGGCGGCTGCGACTGCTCCCCGCCAGCATCGAGGGCAACCGCGAGGCGCTCGCCTGGATGCGCGGCGAGCGGTCGGTCTTCGTGCCCGAGGAGAACCGCGAGCGCAACGTACGCCTGATCGACTTCGACGACCCCGAGGCCAACGTCTTCCACGTCACGCCCGAGTGGCGCCAGCGGAGCACCGTCTACACCAACCGCGCCGACGTCGTCTTCCTGATCAACGGCCTGCCCGTCGCCATCGCCGAGACCAAGGCCGCCGACAAGCCCGACGGCATCGCCGTTGGCATCGACCAGATCCGCCGCTACCACCGCGAGACCCCGGAGCTGTTCATCGCCAGCCAGGTTTTCGAGGTCACCCAACTGTGGGATTTCTACTATGGCGCCACCTGGAGCACGAGCCGCAAGAACCTCTTCAACTGGCGCGACGAGGTGCCCGAAGACTACGAGCGGCGGGTCAAGGCCTTCTTCGATCGTCCGCGCTTCCTCAAGATGCTGCGGGACTACATCATCTTCCTCAGCCGCGACGACGTGCTGACCAAGATCGTCCTAC
The DNA here is from genome assembly GCA_027493995.1 of Ardenticatenaceae bacterium. Classification (GTDB taxonomy): domain Bacteria; phylum Chloroflexota; class Anaerolineae; order Ardenticatenales; family Ardenticatenaceae; genus DOUV01. The sequence goes on from JAOSJS010000001.1 coordinate 2,386,903, forward strand.
GTCAGCACCAGACCCGCGCCGTGGAGAAGGTGATCGAACGGGTCTACGACCCAACCAAGCGCCACGGCCTGATCTGGCACACCCAGGGGTCGGGCAAGACCCTCACCATGATCACCATCGCCTCCAGGCTCCTGCGCGACGTCCGCGGCTCCGAAAAGCCGACCGTCCTGATGCTGGTGGACCGCAACGAGCTCGAGGCCCAGCTCTTCAAGAACATTGCCGCCTACGGGATCGGGACGGTGGAGGTCGCCCAGAACAAGCGCGACCTGCAGCGCATTTTGATCTCCGATTACCGCGGCCTGGTCGTCTCGATGATCCATAAATTTGACGACATCCCGGAGGAGATCAACCCCCGCGATAGTGTCATCGTGCTGGTGGACGAGGCCCACCGCAGCACCGGCGGCGATCTCGGCAACTACCTGATGGGCGCCCTGCCCAACGCCACCTACATCGGCTTCACCGGCACCCCGATCGACAGGCTCTCGAGCGGCAAGGGCACCTTCAAGACCTTCGGCACAGACGACGAGCGCGGCTACCTCGACAAGTATTCCATCGCCGAGTCGGTCGAGGACGGTACCACCGTTCGGCTCAACTACGCCCTGGCGCCCTCGAATCTGCTGGTAGACCGCGAGACACTGGAGAAGGAATTTCTGAAGCTGGCAGAGGCGCAGGGCGTCAGCGACGTCGAGGAGCTCAATGCCATCCTGGACCGGGCGGTGCATCTCAAGGAGATGATGAAGGCGCCCGGGCGGGTGGACCGGGTGGCGGCCTACGTCGCCCGGCACTTCCGCGAGAACGTCGAGCGGATGGGCTTCAAAGCCTTTCTCGTCGCGGTGGATCGCGAGGCCTGCGCTCTGTACAAGGAGGCCCTCGATAAGTACCTGCCCACAGAGTATTCCGAGGTGGTCTACTCTCCGGGCCACAATGATGCCGAGCAGCTCAAAAGACACCACCTGACGCCAGACCAGGAGAAGGACATCCGCAAGCGCTTCGCCCGCAAGGATCAGCTTCCCAAGATCCTGATCGTCACTGAGAAGCTGCTCACAGGCTTCGACGCCCCGATCCTCTACTGCATGTACCTGGACAAGCCGATGCGCGACCACGTGCTGCTCCAGGCCATCGCCCGCGTCAACCGGCCCTACGAGGACGAGGATGGGCTGGTGAAGCCGTATGGATTCGTGCTGGACTTCGTGGGTATCTTCGAGCGGCTCGAGGATGCGCTGGCCTTCGACGCCGACGTGGTGGCCTCCGTCATCCAGAACATCGACGTGCTGAAGGAACTGTTCGCCACGATGATGCGCGAGCAGGCCCGGGCATACCTGCCGTTGACACGGGGCTGGGACGACAAGGCCAAAGAGCGGGCCGTGACCCACTTCGCCCAGAAGGAGACCCGCGAGGCCTTCTACAAGTTCTTCCGCCAGCTTCAGATTCTCTACGACATCCTCTCACCCGACGCCGCGCTGCGTCCCTACGTCGAGGATTACCAGGCCCTGGCCACGCTATACGGACTGGTCCGCAGCGCCTACAACCGGGTCTACGTCGACAAGGAACTGACCGAGAAGACGAAGGAGCTGTTGCGCGCCCACGCTCGAAGCGATGCCTTCGAGTTGCCGGGGGCAATTCACGAGCTTGGGCCGGAGGAGTTAGCGCTGCTCAAGAAGGGCGATGCGTCGGCCACCACCAAGATCCTGAACCTGCGCCAGATTCTGGGCCGGCTCGTCGCCGACGAGAGTGCCACCAAGCCCTTCCTTCTCTCCATCGGCGAGCGGGCCGAGGCGCTGGCGCAAGCCTACGAGGATCGGGTGCGCGCCACCAAGGGCGCTCTCGACGAGTTCGAGCAGCAACAGAAGGTCGCGCAGGAGTTCCAGGCCAGGTTTGAGCGCCTCGCTGAGGAGTACGTCGGGGCCGATGCCGAGCGCCGGCAGATGGGTGTAGACGAAAATACCTTCGCGATTTACACTACTCTCAAGGCCACCGGCAACGAACCCACCGTCGCCCAGGCGCAGGAGGTCAACGCTCTGTTTGAGCGCCACCCCGATTACACCTGGAACGAACGGGAACGGAGCCGGCTGCGCACCGCGCTGTATCAAGTGCTGCGCCCGGTGATGGAGGTGCAGAAGATGATCGAGGTGACGAACGTTCTCTTGAGGCTGCAACGCGTATGAGTAGTGTAAGGCCGAATGCGATCGACGCGCGCTGGTACGACGCGGAGGACCTGCGCTGGGCGGTGCGTGGGTGGGCCGCTCGCATGAGCGTGCGAGTGAGCCAGATTCAGCTCCGCAAGATGAGCGGCAAGTGGGCCTCGGTATCCACCGGCGGCCGCCTGACGCTCAACACCGAACTGCTGGAGGTGCCGCGCCATCTCGGTGAGTACGTCATCGTTCACGAGTTGGTCCATTTGCTCGCCCCGAACCATGGCCGGATTTTCAAGAGCTTCCTTTACGCGTACATGCCCGATTGGGAGGAACGCGAGCGGGAGTTGCGGGGGTATGAAGGGAAGGGCGACGGGTAACGCCACTGCTGCTCCCGATTGAGTCAGGGATACTCATGGCGCGATTACTCGCAAGACTGGAAGACGAGAATGGTATATCAAGCCGAGCCCTCTGCGGTTGCGATCTTCGCCACGTTTCCGAATATTCCCCAGGATCTAGTGAAGTTTGTCCGGTTTTGTCTGCAGCGCAACCACCATAACCGACTCACGCATCTGCTATTGAAAAACCCAATTGCGTTTTCCGAGACGCTCGATAAGTTCTTTAGCGACCTTTCGCGTTTGACCGGTTTAACACCAGACGTGATCTTGAGAACAACTGGCTTCAATTTTCGGGATACGGATCCAACACGAATCGAGGCCGCCATCGCCGAACTGCGCTGTATTTTCTTCCTTGACGAGGAAGGTTTTGTAGATATCTCCCCCTTGCAATCAAAGGGAACGAAGGAAGCCGATTTCACCGCGCAGCGAGGGGCGATGCGATACGCAATAGAGGTCGCCAATTCCATCTACGATGCGAAGAGACATGCTTCACCGGATCAGCTCAAGGATTGGCTGATAGGAAGGTACTACGATGACGAGAAGGCTGCCCAGTTGAAAGCAACTGCCGATGCACTCTCATGCCAGCGTAGGGTGCTCATTGGGGTCGTCAACACGAAAGCTGCAATCGCCTTCAACGTTCATCCGGACTTCTGCACAGCGGCCCATGCTGCGTGGGTCGAAGCGAAGAGCGATCCAGAGCTCCATATTTGGTTTGTCACGGGGACGGGCGAACCTTTCGAGTATGGCCGCGACGACTGTGTGTATCCTGAGTGGCCTTAAGGAAACAAAAACATAGCACTAGCGTAGGTTTTGTGCAACCAACGGGCAAATCACGAAAATCGGGGTATTTTTGTCATTTTTTCGTGACCTCAAGATGTTGTGGTGACTCTCGTCACCGACGCTATATCTTGAGGTACAAGAGTTTCAAATAGCATAGGGCTGAGCAAATGACGCTTGCATAGGCCGGTAGAAGGATCACCAACCGCGAAGGTTCGCCTTGCTGGCAGGGGTGTAATGACTGAATCCCGCTTGGCGACTGCTCGCGACTGGCCCACTGCTGGCGTCAGGCCCTGGAAATATGATCGTTTTGGGCCGTTTTTCGTAATTCGGCCTCTGGTTGCACAAAACTTAGGCTAGAAAGCAACAACAAGCTATCTGAGAATTTAGTGGAGATAGAGAGTCCAACTACCCATCATTGTGATCGCCTCCGTTACTGTCTTCGATCTTTACTACAGTGAGGAGTCTGGTCAAGCGGTCCGGTCCTGTCCCGAGCGTTAGCACCGCCCAATCATCGCCGTGGCGCCGCCCCGTTCGGATAAAGGCGCGCGTCAAAAAGAGCGAGTGATCGACGTAGCCCTTACATCGTTACAACTTGCACTCCAACCAAGTAGTCTCTTACAAAGGAGGGTAAGTCGCATGTCGCAGAATTGGCTAGATTTGGCCGGATCACGCTTCTCTGGAGCTGTCAAAGACATCATTGCGCACTGCGCTGCGTCCCTAAGTTCAGACACTCTAGGTGATGAGGATACACAGTGCCAACACTTGTTTACCTCCATCTTCCGTGACCTAAAGCACGCAGAGAGTACTCTGACAAAGTTCTTGATTCAGGACAGCCTCGTCCCGAATTTGCTGGTCGAATTCAGATATTATCGCTCAAAACGAAGAAGGCATCGACGCGAGAAGCGCATACAGTTCGTGGAGAGGTATCTTCTCAAAAAGCTGGGGGAGGCCTAGCCAGGTGGCCAGGAGGCCCCGAGATTGAGTTCGGCCGCTTGCTGGCGGATGAGGTCAGGGAGTCGCGGGATGGTGTTGGCGCCGGCAATGCGGTCACGGACGGAATGAATGAAGTTGAGGCCGAGTTTCTTGGTGGTGGCGGCCAGGGATTGGAAGGTGTCCCAGGCGGCCGTGCCGTCGCGAGTGCGGGGGCCAAAGCTGACCTCGCGCTTGCGGACGCGTGCGCGGGCGCCAAGTTCGGCCGGGTTGTTGTGCAACGAGATTTCGGGATGCTCCAGGACCATCAAGAGCGGCTGTTTTTTCTGGCGGGTGCGGGCCATCCGATCGTCTAAGGCCCAATAGCCGGTGCGCGTGGCAAAGAGCGTATCGAAGGCGGCCTCCCAGCGCTGGCGCTCGGCCAGGGTCGGCTGCTGGCGATAGGCGAGGAGCTCATCGGAGTAGGTCCAGAAGCGGTCGCAGAAGTGCTCCACCAGGAGGCGATGGTGTGCGACGAGGGGGGTGAGTTTGGTGGAGTGGCGGCCCTCGTGAATCCAACAGAGCGCCAGTTCCTCGGTGATCAGGTTGAACTGGGGCGCGTCGTCGCCGACCAGCAGGCGGAGCACCGGCCATTCGGTCTGGGCATGGTAGGCTGCGACCGCAGCGGCATCGGCGATGCGCTGCCGGGTGATCGCGCCCAGGTGGGCGCCGTGTTGATCCAACCACGCCTGGAGGCTGGCCTCATCCAGCTCGACGTCCTGGGGTGCCTTGAGCTGGAGCTGGGAGCGCGTCGTAACTGACACCTGCCGCTGTTCGAGCAGGGCAAAGGTTTCCGCATTGAAGCGATAGCTGAGCGGCTGACCACCCATCAGCGCCTGTACGACGCTCTGACGATCTTTGCGCTCGGTGGTGTGGTAATTGGTATCCAGGGGGTTGCAGGTGATCTGACAGCTCTGATTGTCGCCCGCCACGCGCGTGCTGGTTTGGTCGTGGTGGTGCCACGGGCTGGACTCAAGCCCCGCCTGAAAGGCTTCGGCCCGTTCGCTGTGAAAGGCGTCCTGCTCTTTGATTACCATGTGCGACACTTCGCCCGCCGAGATGGCGACCCCAGACTGTGGAGCAACTCCAGGATTTTGGGCTCGCTGATGGTGCTGGCGAAATACCAGACCACGACCAGCGCCCGAATCCCAGGCCCGAACTGCCCCTCATAGCCGGTCGGCAACTCGGCCAGATAGGTGCGCTGCGCCCCTGGCGAGTAGAATTTCTCCTTGCGGAAGCGGATCGTCTCAGCCTCCAAGCACACATCTTGGACGATGACCTCTTCGTACCCTTTGAACTCAGCATCGCCCGGCAATTGCGCCCGGTCAACCACCACGATTTCTTCGCGCGTGACCTCAAGCCGTTCGATTTTACTGCGTCCCTCCCGACCCTTGGGCTTGAAGCGCTTCTTTTCCGAGGAGGAGTTGCCTGTGCCTGATCCGCTCCCACCTGATCCTTTGGCCTTGATGTCTGGCCTACCTTGTTCACCCTTCAAGCGGTTGATCTCGTCGCGCAGCCGTTGGATTTCCGCCTGCGCCGCTCGCCGGTCGGTCGTCACCTGCTCAACCAAGTTGAGCAACCGTGCGACCAACTCCCGCAGCCGCTCATCTTCGATCGTGCTCAGATCAAGCTCGTCAAACATCGTTCCCGACTCAACTCTGTTGCCTGCGCTCCTCTTTCAGTCTACACGCTTTGTCCTGCTTCCGCCATCCGCCTTTCGGCCTCTTGACAGACGGACCCGGCCAACTTCACCCCGCCTTATTGAGAAGATACGTGGAGAGTGAAACTGGAGCCGATTTCGCCCTCGCCTTAATGGTCGATTTGCGAGGAATAGCGTTGGCGCAGAGACATGTTCTCGGCCAGGCCAAATTAGTCGAAGCCTCAAGAATCCGTATTGACACGAAGCAGATTACAAAACTGGATGAATCCGCGGGAGGTGAACTAGAGCGCCGGTCAAGTAGTCGCAAGGGAGCGAGTTGACAATAAGGCAAGGGTATGGTCTGCTTGGGACACTGAAGACGTGAGGAGGCAGACCATGCAACCAGGGTATTGGAAACCGCCGGCGGAACTGTCGGCGATGGAGGCGCGAGTGGTGAAAGGGATCAAACGCGCCAAGTTGTTCGTGTTTCTGCGCATGTATCGGCACGAACTCTTCGACGAAGCGTTGCAGCAGGAATTGGCGGGAGGCTATCAGGCAAGTGCGCTGGGGCAACCGCCCGTGCCACCGGCGCAACTGGCGCTGGCGACGATCCTGCAAGCTTATACGGGGGTCTCGGATGACGAGGTGATTGAGGCGATGGTGATGGATCGGCGCTGGCAACTGGTCTTGGATTGCCTGGACTGTGAGGTGGCACCCTTCAGCAAAGGCACGCTGATCAACTTTCGGAAGCGGTTGATCGAGCAGGAATGGGACCGTCGGTTGATCGAGCGGACGATCGAGGTGGCCGCCCAGCACCAACTCTTCAGCCCCCGAGCCTTGCGCGCGGCGCTGGATTCGAGTCCGTTGTGGGGCGCGGGCCGGGTCGAGGATACCTATAACCTCCTGGGCCACGCCCTGCGCAAGGCTTTGGGCGTGTTGGCCGGTCAGCAGGGGCGGGGGCTGACCGAGATCGCAGCCGAGGCGGGGGCGACCCTCCTGGCGGGGAGCAGCGTGAAGGCGGCCTTGGACTTGGATTGGGACGATCCCGAGCAACAACAGCGCGCCCTTCACCTGATTCTGAACAGTCTGGAGCCAGTGGAAGCCTATCTGCCGCCGCCGGCCCTGCCTGACACGCGCGCGGCGACGGGTGCGCAGGCACTGGCCGCTGCGCACCAGGTACGTGACCAAGACATCACGACCACCGAGGCGGGCGCGCCGACGTTGCGTCAGGGCGTCGCCAAGGATCGGCGCATTTCGATTGAGGATGAGGAGATGCGCCATGGGCGGAAAAGCAAGAGCCAGTTGATCGATGGCTACAAGCGCCATGTGCTGCGCGACTTGGACAGTGGCCTGGTGCGCGCGGTCGGCCTCACCCGCGCGGTAAACGACAATTAGAATTACGCATCGATGACAATTAGAAATGCCCACTAGCAGGCAGTAGCCGTTACACTCTTCCCCGATCAAAATCGGATTGGTGGAGGGAAGATGACAGCTACGGATGCCCAAGTGAGGCTCATCATGAGAGAACGCAATCAAGGACGAACCCAAGAACAAGCGGCCGTCAAAGCCAACCTGCGCAGCCGCAAGACGGTCAGCAAATACGAACGGCTGGGGAAACTGCCCAGCGAGTTGAAACAAGAGCGGACCTACCGGACCCGCTGCGATCCCTTCGAAAGCGACTGGGGTGAATTGGAACAGATGCTGAAAAAAGCGCCTGAACTGGAAGCCAAAACGCTGTTTGACTGGTTATGCGAGCACAGCCCAGGCAAGTACCAGGAAGGCCAGCTGCGGACCCTGCAGCGGCGAGTGAGCAACTGGCGGGTGTTGCACGAGCAGCAACTGCTGAGTCTGGAGCAGGTGCATCGGCCGGGGGAGGTGCTGCAGACGGATGGGACCTGGATGAGTGATCTTGGGATCACGATCCAGGGGGCAGCTTTTCCCCACCTGCTGCTACACAGCGTCTTGCCTTACTCCAATTGGGAATGGGGGCGGGTGGTGCAATCCGAGTCGCTGCTGGCCATCCGCCTGGGGCTGCAAAGTACCCTGCTGCAGTTAGGCCACGTCCCCAAAATACATCAGACCGATAACACCACTGCCGCCACGCACAACCTGGGACCCGGGGCATGTGCCAAGCCGCTGGAAGAACGAGGGTTCAACGCAGAGTACCTGCAACTCATGGCGCATTACGGGATGAAGCCGCGTACGATCCAGGTTGCCAGCCCGAACGAGAACGGGGATGTGGAATCAGCCAATGGCGCCTTCAAGCGGGCGGTCAAACAGCACCTGCTGCTGCGTAGCACTCGCGACTTCGAAAGCCTGGAAGCATACGAGGCGTTTTTGTGGCAGATCATGGAGCCGCGCAATAGCGGACGCCAGGTCAAACTGGCCGAGGAACTGGCTCAGATGCCGCCATTGCAGGTAGCGCCCTGGCCGCAAATGCGGGAAATGACAGTCCGGGTGGGCAATAACGGCATCTTGCGGGTGCTGAACAACGGCTACACCGTCCCCAGCGGCTTGAAGGGCAAACCCGTGAAGGTCAAGGTGTATGAATGGCGGATCGAAGTCTGGTACGCCGGCAAACCGGTGGAGAGGCTCGCCCGCATGACCGGGGTGCAGCGCTACCAGATCAACGACCGGCATGTGATTGACACCCTGCTGCGCAAGCCTGGCGCTTCCGCAACTACCGTCATCGGGAGGAACTCTTCCCCCGCGCCGTTTTCCGGCAGGCCTGGGAGACTCTCGACCGGCGCTTCTCACCCCGCAAAGCGGATCTGACCTACCTGCGCATCTTGAAATTGGCAGCGAAAGGCTTGGAGACGGATGTGGCCAATGCACTGGAACGGCTGTTGGCCTCGGGGCAGGATTGGGATGATGACAGCGTCGCCGCGCTGGTGCAGCCGATCTCCACCCGCTTACCGGATCTGCTCCAGCCAGCCGTGAACCTGGCGGATTACGACCAATTGCTGAGTCAAGGAGCAGGCAGCCATGTCTCAGCTTGACACCATCCGCCAGCATCTGCACACCCTGCGCATGCCCACAGCCGTCCAGATTGTGGAAGGCCTGCTGGCGACTGGCCGACAGGAAGATTGGTCGCTGGAGACCTTTCTGGCGGAACTGCTGGAGCAGGAGATGGAAGGCCGCAGCCAGCGCCGGATCGAACGGCTGCAGAAAGCCTCCCACCTGCCTGCCGGTAAAACCCTGGCTAACTTCGACCAGGAACAGCTCCCCTTGCGCCTGCGCCGCCTGCTGTCCCAGTTGTGTACCGGCGAATTCGTCGATCGCGCTGAGAATTTACTGGTATTCGGTTTGCCTGGCCGTGGGAAGACCCACTTCTCAGCGGCCGTGGGGCATGAACTGGTCAATCTCGGTCGCAGCGTCCTCTTCACCCCCACCTACCGCCTAGTCGATACGCTGCTGCGGGCCAAACGCGACCTGCTCCTGGAACAGCAACTACGTCTCCTGGACCGGTTTGAAGTCCTCATCCTGGATGACATTGGTTACGTTCAGCAGTCGCGGGATGAAATGGAGATCTTATTTACCTTACTTGCCGAACGCTACGAAAGACGCAGTGTGGTCATCACCTCCAACCTGGTCTTCTCCCAATGGAATCAGATCTTCAAAGACCCCATGACCACTGCCGCCGCCATCGATCGCGTCGTCCACCACAGCATCATTGTGGAATTTGGAAAGGAGATGCCCAGTCACCGAGCTGCTCAAGCGGCCCAGCACCAGCAAGAATCTTCAGAAATGACACCGGCCTGAATGCGCACGACTCACCTACAGAAGCAGGCTATCGTGGACACGAATGCTTTCGTGCCCTTAACCATTATGGGCACTTCTAATTGTCGTCATTGGTAAATCTAATTGTCGTTGACAGCCCGCGCCAATGAACCCGAAGCCAGTGTCACCGCCGCGATTGAGGCTGATCTCGCCCACCAGCAGGTCACGTGGCGCGAATTGCACATCGACCGCGCTTACCTGAGCAGCACCCTGGTTCAGAACCGCTCGGCGGACCTGACGATCTACTGCAAAGCCTGGCCTGTGCGCACGGGTCCCCAGTATCCCAAGACAGCCTTTCGCCTGGACTGGGAGACGATGCAGATTCGCTGTCCCAACGACATTGAGGTCCCCTTTACCCCGGGTGGCACCGTCTGCTTTCCCGCCGAAACCTGTGCCACCTGTCCGCTGCGGACCCACTGTACCCAGAGTGCCACCGGTCGCCACATCTCGATTCATCCCGATGAGCGGCTCCTCCAGGAATTGCGCGCGCGCCAACTTACCCCTGCTGGCCGCGCCAAGCTCCGTGAGCGCGTCGCGGTCGAACATGATCTCGCCCACGTCGGTCACTGGCAGGGCGACCGCGCTCGCTATCTCGGCCTCCGCAAAAACCTGTTTGATTTGCGCCGCACCGCCGTCGTATCGAACTTGCATCTCATTGCCCGCGCCGGTCAAGCGCCTGCCGCCCTCGCCGCCTGACTACTTGACCGACGCTCTAGGTGTATATGCGATCTGGGGAGATGAGCACCCGCTTTCTGCCGTTACCATTGCGAATCTCAAAGCAGTACTTAGGGCATCAGGAAAAGCAGCACAATCGCTAAAGGTGGAATCCTTGGCAAGATTCACCCGCCCATTTACTGACTACGTCGTGGATGATTTCTTAGGATTGTGGCACGGTGTAGATTTCCATGCAAAGGAACATGATGAAGCACCGCCAGAAGGAAGCCTACCAGTCTTATACCACCTGCTTCACGCCGGTCCACCACCACCCAATGTTGTCTACTTTGGCTTTACCGATGCTCAATCACCTGATTTACCACAGGGTTTCTACGCGAATGGCTGGGATCTTCCGAGTCAAACGCCAATTACTGAGTAAAGACGGCGGTACAAAGATGAACGTCCTTCGAAGAGTCCTCATATAGCACGACGTTGCCGCCCCGCCCGCGCCTTGCCCTGCCAAGCGCAGCTATGATACGGGCGGGGTGGGGTGGCAAGAGGGCCGGACGGGTAATCGTGAGAAGGGTGAGGCGGTGTCATTCTGTGAGATGGTTGGTTAGATGGGAACAATCCCAGGTTGGCATCTATGAAGGGGGTTCGATGGAAAAGGTTCTATAATCGAGACTCGTAGGGAGGATTAGGCGGAAAGCCCATTTGATTCCCTAAGGAGGATTAGATGGAAAATTGGCCTCAAAACGAGTTCTAGCTCAATTACCTCGACTAAAGGAGTCAAAGATCATCATACTCTGTAACGAGTTGGCGCGCCCCAACGCATCGCATGGACATGTTGATTTCGACCTGTTTAATCGGTTACATCCCGAAGGAAGACGACTTATTCGTAGCTGGTTTGACCGCGCAAGAAATACGCGATATTCTGTTAATGGTGATTGCTTCGAGGCATTCATTTATACTTGGTTTGCAGTCAACGGGTGGGCGGCCTGTGTAACGCAACTAGACAGAGATTATAAATACATTGATGCTTTGATGCGCGACCAGTGGATGAATCATGACTTCAGCCAGCTTATGGCCAACCAAAGTACGCGGCTTTCGCAATCCGCAAATGAGTTTGCAATGCTCTGGCCCATCTTTGATGTGCGAGATCTACGAAAACGGAATATTAGAAGATGGCAGAGCGACAACCGCCAAGAACTTGTAACGAACTATTTGTCATCAGGAGCAACTAAATTTGAACCGCAGTGCTGGGAGCGGCATGTTAACAATAATCAAACAGTGCCTATAGATTGGCCTCACACTCTCGCAACTATTTATCGAGTAAGATGCAACTTGTTTCACGGCGAAAAATCACTTTACTCTCAGATGGATCAAATGGTGGTCGAGAGTGCATTTCGTACTCTTGTTGATTTCTTTGACGAAGCAAAATACTTGGATTCACAGTAGAAGCGACCGACCATGTGTATGAAGATCGCTGTCCCAATCCTCGTGCGCGAGCGAACCGGCGCACCTTTGATAACTGGTTGCCATGTTGTCTGCTTCGGCGGCGCCCCGACTCATTCCCGCTGCTTTAGACGTGACGATGTTCCACGACACCTAAAGGAATACGTTGTCGCCCACGAACTGGTCCACCCACGCACCTCCAACCACAGTCAGTTCTTCGAGAGCTTCCTCAATGCGTATATGCCTGATTGGGAGGAATGCAAGCGGCAGCTGCGAAGCTACGAGGTTCCTGGGAAAACAACGCGACCAACGAGAAGACCAGCGGCAGTGCCGAGGAATAAGCAAACGCCTCGGGGAAGCGAGGCGCCGCCGCGCCCACCACTGCCGGCGGCCACGCTCCCACCACGACCGAAATCACCCGCCTCACTGTTCGCCCGCAAACGAACCAGCCTTCCCGCCCGACCGCCCCTTGTTTTTGTCGCGAATCACCCGTATCATAGACGCACGAACGCCGCTCGGCCCGGGAAAGCTGAGAGCGGCGTCCACTCATGTCTGGCGGCGCCGGTGAGCGCCTGGTTGCGCCCAGTGTACGCCGGCGCCGCGACGCGGTCAAGTCGCCGCGTGTCCCGGAGTCCCCAATGCGCCCAATCATCGCACCCCTGCGTCGCCTCGCCGCCTGGTGGTGGCGCTTCTTCCGCAGCCAGTCCGCCCTCGGCAAGCTGATCTTCGCCGGCGCGCCGCTCTTCCTGGTCTGCGTCGTCTGCAGCGTGCCCATCGCACTGATCTCAGCGACGGCCACGCCGGCGCCGCAAACCGCGGCGCGGGCGCTGCCACCGTCGCCGACGGCTCAGCCGGCCACGGCTACCACGCGTCCGACATCACCCACACCCGTCCCACCGTCACCTACACCGGTCCCACCGTCGCCCACGCCTATCCCGCCGTCGGCGACGCCGGTTCCACCGTCGCCAACCCTCGTCCCGCCGACGCTCACGCCGGTTCCCTCATCGCCGACACCCATCCCACCATCCGCCACACCCCTGCCCACATCCACGCCCCAGCCCAGCCCTGGCACCGCCACTGGCCAGGCTCCGGCCATGCCGGCAGGCCTGGTCAGCGCGGCGGTAGTCACGGTCGTGGACGGCGATACGGTCGACGTCCTGGTCGACGGCCAGGCGGTGCGCCTGCGGTTGATCGGAATGGACACGCCGGAGACCAAGCGGCCGGGCACGCCGATCCAGTGCTACGGGCTCGAGGCCACGGCCCGCGCGCACGAGCTGCTCGACGGCCAGACGGTGGACCTCGAGGCCGATCCGAGCCAGGGCGAGCTCGACAAGTACGATCGGGTGTTGCGCTACGTCTGGCTGCCCGGTGGCCGGCTGTACAACCTGGAGATGATCGCCCAGGGCTACGCGCACGAGTATACCTACAGCCGGGCCTACAAGTACCAGGCGGCGTTCCTGGCCGCCGAGGCGCGGGCGCGCGAGCAGGGGCTCGGGTTCTGGTCGCCGGCGACGTGCGGTGGAAACACCGAGCAGCCGGCGGCGGGGGCCACTGCCACTGCATGCAACAATGTGCTTAGTTTGGCAACCTCACTGTACCCTGTCTCTCTGGTGAAGGCTATTTTCTTTCTCTGACAAACTTGTCCGTGAACCCGCTTGACAAGTTGGCCTCTTTTGATATACTGTGGTAATACCAGCATATCAACGTACCCTCTTACCATCCTACCGCCATTCTAGTTGTTCACTACACCGTGCTACTGTTAAGCAATGTCAGAATTAACGCCGTTTCAGCCTCTACATCCAATTAGGTTATCGGACGGTGCAGTCCAACAGATCAAAAGTTTGATCGCTCATATTGGGATAGGGTGTACACAGCGCTAACGGAGCGCTAACGCACATCTAACAAAAGTGAGATAACATAGAGCGAGCAGAAAAGAGGGGGGTGAAGGAAGATGCGCGCTCTAGGTTTAGAAGGCGAAACGGTGGTTCGCCTGATGGACGAACAGGAATGCGACCGACAACTGCGGTCGCTCCGGTGGCCGGATGGCGAGGGGCGGTGCCCCTATTGCGACGGGACGACGCTTGTGAAGCGCTTCCGCCCCCAGCGGCAAGCGGCCTGCCTGTTGGGACTATGGCTGTGGCACCTGTCAAACGACCTTCAATGATAAGACGGGCACGGTCTGCGAGGACACCAAGCTGCCGTTGTCAGCCTGGTTCCTGGGCTTTTAGCTGGCGCAGTTATCGCCTCCCATAGGGGAGATTGCGACTGAATTACCATGCGACTATCACACGGCGCAACGCATCGTCTGGCTCGTCCGTGTCACGGCTGGTCATCAAGGTCAAGCCCCAGGCGGGGGACCTCAAGCCCGCGCTTTTTCCCCCTCGGCACCGCGCGAAACGGCAAGGACGAGGACGCGGCCGCGCCGCCCAGGCTCGGCCCGCCCTCATCGCCATGGTCAGTCGCGACCTGGGCTCGACGGTCTTGCGCGTGGGGCCTGATGTCTCGCGCCGCTCACTCGAACCGGTCTTGCGGCAGACCATCGCCCCTGGCGCCATGCTCTATACCGACTCGGCCAAGTGGTATCAGATCCTCGATGATCTGGGCTATGGCCATGATGCTGGTACCCATTCCATCGGCGACTATGTCCGCCGTGACCTTCATGAGAACCGCGCCGAAACCGTCTGGTCGCGGTTCCAACCCTGGCTCGCACGCTTCCGCGGTGTCAGCCAGGACAATCTGCCGACCTATGCCACCTTGTTCCAGGTCCTGCGCAACTATCGCGCCTTGTCCGCCTGGCAACGGGCCATCTTTGTCCTGAGTCACGACCTGGAGGACTATGCCGCCGACTTCCTTCAAGCTGCCTCCTGGCTTCGTGACCACACCCTATTCCAATATGAGCGAATTTGATAGACGAGGGTGTGTTCAAACCGGGCGCTAAACTTCCGCCAGAGCGTACGCTCGTAAAGCAGCTTGATGTCAGCCGAACATCACTCCGCGAAGCATTGCGTGTTCTTGAGACATTGGGGCTAGTCGAGGTCCGACTAGGACGAGGTTTCTTCGTCGCAAATCAGACTATCGGCCGTGCCTTACAGTCGAACTGGAGTACGTGGCTCTCAGAGCATAAACAGGAAATCATTCATTTACACGAGGTTCGAGAAGGGCTCGAACCGAAGGCTGCGGCATTAGCTGCTGAACGGATCTCAGAGGAGGAGATCGAGGAACTGTCCCGGGTATTAGCCGAAATGGAGGAGAGCTTTAGACAAGGCAATCTAGAGAAAGTTGTTCAAGTTGATGTCAAGTTCCACGACTTGATCATTCAGGCTACTAGAAACCCCTTTCTAATTTACTTAGGTGACAGCATAAACTGCGCACTGATTGAGGCGCGTTATGCAATCTTCGGAGATTCCAGTTGTATTCGGAACTCGATGGAGGAACACCGCCGCATAGCCGAAGCCCTGCGGCGGCGGGATGCGACGTCGGCAGCGGAACTTATGATGGGACATATCCGGCGTGTCAAGGATACGCTTGAGGCGATGGATGCAAACTAAGAGCGTGTCTAAAAATTTCTCTGTAATTGTGCTATAATACCCTCCAGAGTCGGGAAGATGTGTTTGAGGAGGGTGAGATGAGCAAATGTGAGTGCAGGAAAGGAGAAGACAAAGAGACACGCAAGCCATATGATAGCGACTTGACCGATGAAGAATGGAAGTTGATCGAGCCATACGTACGGCAAAAGCCCGGGCCCGGTCGATCGAGAACGGTAGACATTCGAGAAGTGGTGAATGCGATCTTCTATTTGAACCGGACAGGGTGTCAATGGCGTTATCTTCCACACGATTTCCCTGATTGGCATAGCGTGGAGTACTACTATCGGAAGTGGCGCAACGACGGGACCTTGAGCCGCATCAACGCTGCCCTTCGAGAGAAAGTGCGTGTGGCAGCGGGAAAAGAAGCGACACCGAGTGCTGCGATCATTGACAGCCAAACGGTAAAGACAACCGAAGCCGGCGGTGATTCGGGGTTTGATGGCGGCAAACAGATTAAGGGCCGCAAGCGCCACATACTCGTAGACACGCTCGGTCTCTTGCTGAGTGTCTTCGTTCTGGCGGCCTCGATCTCCGATTCTGCCGGCGCGGACTTCATCTTTGACGATCTTCATGGGAGATTCGCGCGACTCAAGCGCGTGTTTGCCGATCAAGCGTATCGGGGCGAGTTGGTTGAGTGGGTCAAGGAAACGTTTAATATTGTCCTTGAGATTATCATAAAACCGCGAGACCAAGAAGGCTTCAAAATTCTGCCGAAACGCTGGATCGTGGAGCGTAGTTTTGGCTGGCTCAATCGCTATCGTCGGTTGAGCAAGGACTACGAGCATCTTCCAGAATCGAGCGAAAGTATGATCCGCCTGGCTTTCATACGGCTCATGCTCAAAAGGTTAGATAGGGCGAAAAGCGTGGCTTAGTTTTTTAGACACGCTCTAAGAGCTTATCGCAAAACCTCTGAACGAGGTAATGGGCAAGCGAACGGCACACCAGCTGCGACAGCGATAGGTAGGACAGCGAAGCCTACCGAAAGGAGCAGACGATGTGCCGCGAAGAGTATCAGCGAGAGTTGAACCGCAAGAATTTGCCAACGGTGTGGGAAGTGCCCGAAAGCACGTGGTGCTGCGTGCGCCAAGTGCTGCCGCCGGAGAAGCTGCCGGGAACGCCTGGTCGCCCGGTTGTCGCCTTCCAGGGAATGCTGAACGGGATTCTCTCCGTGCTGCGAACCGGCTGCCAGTGGAAAACAGTGCCGTTGCGCTATGACTGTGGCAGTCCCGTGCATTATGTTTGTCAACCCAAAAATGACCCACATGACCGTCGAAAAGTGCCCCACTTTGGCCTCTGAGGATCGAGGTGATCGTTGAAAAGTGACCCGCTTTGACAACCGAAAAGTGGCCCACCCGGAGGGTAACCGGCGGGTCACCGGGCACCCTCCAGGATATCGCTAGCTCTTTGATAATTCATCTGCCGACGCTGGGTGCCGCTTCCGGCAGAGCCGGAAGCGGTAGCTCTCTCCCGCGAATTCCAGGATGTGGCAGCGGTGCGTCAGGCGGTCCAGTAAAGCACTGGTTAACCGGGCCTCGCCAAACACCTCTGTCCATTCGGCGAAGGCCAGGTTGGAGGTGACGATCAGCGAGCCGCCCAGGTACTTCTGGCGGATGAAGGCGAAGAGAGGGAGTGTGAGCGGCAGGCGACGAAGGCGGCTTGCTCTTCTCGGTTGGGGCCCCTCCAGGATGCGCCGCACCGCCACCCCCAGGTTGTCATACACCAGCAGGTGGGGCCCGCCGTCCAGGAAGGCGAAGGCACGCACGTGGCCCTCGAAGAAGGCCTCCTGGGCCTGGCTGGGCAACACCGTCACAAAGGGTTGCATTGGAATAGCCCAGGCGCAGGCAGAAGAAGGAGGCGGTGAGCGGCCGACCGGCAATCCCCACCTGGGCCTCCCCAAAGTCAACCTGGGCGACCTGACCGGGGGCATAGGTCAGGGGGATGAAAACCTGGGCGCGCGCTTGTCGGCGCAGGTGGCCGAGGGAGCGCCGCACGGGGGACTCGGCGCCGGTGAACTGGTATTCGGTTGTTAAACGGTCGTAGATGCGTTTTGGCGTGTGCCGTTGCTTAGGCGGTCTACCCTCATCTTCGGCCAACCACTGCTCGATGATGGGTTTCACCGGGTCCAGCACGGGGCTGGTGCGTGGCTGCTGGAGGGTGTAACTGGGTACTGTGCCATCCCCCAGGGCCTTGCGGATGGTCTGGCGATGGGAGCCCGTCTCGCGCTGAATCTGGCGGATACTTTTGCCCTCAATGGAATGGGCGCGGCGAATTTGTTCTTTTTGGTTCACGGTGAGCATCTCCTCTCTCCCGGATACTGACTGTATGGTGGTTGTCGCCACCACCCGCAGTCTACCGGAAGTGCGACTTGGTGGGTCACTTTTCGATGATCACCCTCGCGATCAAATGGGTCACTTTTATTTTATCATTCATAGTGCATCGGCGTTTCCAGAAATGGCACCAGGTGGGCATGGTGGAGGCGATTGTACGCCAGCGGCTGCTGGTCAATGACCAATTGCGCGGGATCGCCTGAACCTGGCAAGCGGTCGATACCAATTTGGTGCCCGCGCCGGTGGGCGGCGAAGCGACCGGGCCCAATCCGATCTAATGGCGGCAAACGGGGCTCCAACCGCCAGCTGTTGGTCGACGCTCGTGAGGACGCAGGTTCGTACGTTTCGACCTTCTCGCGCGATAATACCACCTGCTTGCGGAACAGCGCCACCTGCGGCTCCAGCACAGAATTAGAATGCAAGCATCTCTAAACTACCTATACCAACCAGGTAAATGAAGACTGGGGAAACTTCGATGGAGTGGGATATTCAAAATTGGTGTGTAAAGCCAGAAAAGATGTTTGATTTGACGGGGAGGGTAGCAATCGTAACCGGAGGAGCTTCAGGGATTGGGAGAGCAATAGCACTGGGGCTCGATGCATTTGGAGTTAAAGTGGTTGTCGCAGATCTCAATTTAGCGGACGCTGAAGCCGTGGTGGCACGATTCCAGAGCGAAGGTTTCGTACTCAGAGCTGATGTCACCAAGATGGCTGATGTGCAAAACGTTGTATCAACGACCACCAACAGATTCGGAAAGCTTGATATCTTCTTTAACATTCCGGGTGTCAACGTACGAAAGCCCGTTCTGAATCTAAGTGAGAACGAGTGGCGATCGGTTTTGGAGATCAACCTGACGGGGATGTTTCTGTGTAGTAGAGAAGTCGGGAAGGCGATGTTAGAGCAGGGTAGTGGAACTATTGTTAACATGGCGTCAGTACGAGGGTTAGTAGGTGGCCACTCTCAATCTGTATATTCAGTCAGCAAGGCCGGCGTTATTCAACTCACACGCTGTCTCGCCATCGAATTGGCCCCTTACGTGAGAGTAAACGCTCTTGCTCCCGGCTACGTTGAAACTCCTCTAGTTAGGGAGATCATGAAAGACGAGGTCTGGAGCAACAAAATGCGAAACTTGCACGCGATGAAAAGATTTGCTCAGCCTGAGGAGATAGTAGGATCAGCGCTGTTCCTTGCCTCTGACGCGAGTAGTTTTGTTACTGGCACAGTTCTCTGCGTAGACGGTGGATGGACAGCTGGGACACTCTAAAGCCAAGGTAACAAGGTCTCGAGTCGATTTCGTGCCACGATCGCTTCTATCCAAATCACACTCAAGCGTCTAGGCACGTCGTGATCACTCCGTTCACTCAAATCATGAGACAGTCAGGAGGGAGCAAAATGCGGATATTGAGAAACCGGATCTTCACCTTTCTTGTATTGTTCCTTTTATCCGTTCTGTTAATAGTAGGATGTGGTCAAGGAAGCGGACAACAACAAGTAGAGGTACAAGCACCTCCGAGTGTCGCAACTGAAGTTCAGGCTGTACCCACGAAGGCAAGCAAGTCGGACGTTTTTGTCTTCTTAATGAATCACCTCCCTGAAAATATCGATCCTCACGTACGGGACGACTCTCCAAGCTGGACCGTGTTTGAAGGACTCTACGATACATTAGTGGATTATAAGCCCGGGGCCATGGAACTGGAGCCGGAGCTTGCAACTGCTTGGGAGATGTCCTCAGATAGCACCGTCTTCACGTTCCACTTGCGGCAGGGTGTCAAGTTTCACGATGGAACTGAGTTCGACGCCACCGCCGTGAAGGCGAATTATGAGCGAATGAGAGAACTGAATGTTGGCAACGCCTTCATGTTCACGATGGTCAACAGGGTCGAAGTTCCAGACCCGTTCACTGTGAAATTCGTACTCGATGTCCCTTTCGCTGCGTTCACGGAGAATCTCGCTTGGCTGCCCATTGCCAGCCCCGTTGCGATTAAGGAACACGCAAATGATGGTGAGAAGGGTATTGCTTGGTGGGCAGAGAACGGGGTAGGCACAGGACCCTACACAGTCGAGAAGTTTGCCCGCGGAGAGGAAATCATTCTGAGGAGGTTCGAGCAGTACTGGAGAGGCTGGAAAGGTGGACACGTGACTACCTTTGTGCTTCGACAGGTCCCTGAGAGCGCCACCCAGCGTGCGATGCTCGAGCGCGGCGAGGCACATCTTGGGAGCAACTTCTCCTTTGACGACCTGGAAGATATGAAAGCTAACTCAAATCTGATGGTCTATAGCTTCCCAAGTATTCGCCAGTACTATCATGTGTACAACACAAGAAAAGACCCGCTCACGAACCAGAAGGTGCGTCAGGCCCTAGCCCTGGCTTTCGACTACGAAACGTACGTCAAGGATGTTCTCCAAGGGTATGCGCTTCAACCGAAAGGCCTGCTCCCTGAAGTTATGCGGCAGCACGACGATAGCCTTCCTTTGCAAGAGGGCAACTTGGACAAGGCAAAACAACTCTTGGCCGAGGCAGGATACCCCGGCGGGGGATTTGAGCTCGAATTTATGTATCTGGAAAGCTACGAGTGGCAGCGCTTAACGGCAGAGTTGACGCGGGATCAACTTGCCAAGATTGGTATCACGCTCAAGCTAGTTGGCCAGCCGTGGGCCACGATCGTTGAACGTATGAAGGACCCGGCCCGCCGACCGGACATTGCTTCGGTACTAGTCTATCCTACGACGTCCTCGGCAGATACCTTGCTCTGGCCGATGTATCATACCGATTCCGGGCACTTCGCTAACTTTGGCTTCTCGGATTCTGAGATAGATCGACTACTGGAGGAGGCCCGTCAGACGTCGGACTCGGCAAAGCGAGATGAGATCTACATCAAACTCCAGCGACTGCTAGCCGAGAAGGTGCCTACCGTTGCTCGAGCCACCTTTACAGTAAACTGGGTTACCGCATCGAACGTCAAAGGGCTTGTTCTCCAGCAAATGCGGCCGCTTGTTCCTCCGCTCTACTCTATCCATATTCAGGAGTGATCTCGATATTGGCGAACAATTCGGGAAAAACGCGGTGCTGGAAGATCATGTGGCGTACTTATCGGGCCACTCTTGCCCTTGAAAAAAATATTTCGCCACGCTTGTACGTCAAATGGTTCTTCCCGCAATATAGATCTATCATTGTAACCTTAGACAGGATCGAAGGGCGGGGTTCGGGCGAGACAGCTAGCTGTAAGAATTGGAGCAACAACGCGTCAAGAACTGTCACACCGATTTCCCTGGAGCGGTAGCGGCTGGCAAGTATTCGGAGCACAAATTCGGCAAAAACGAGCGTGAAATAAGCGAAAATGCCTTCCGAATACTTGCCAGTTCAACCCCTGAAAAAGGGTCCCAGGGAAATCAGTGTGTCAATTTTTCCCCCGACACTGCGCTCTTCCGCAGCTTCCGTAAAAAGCGGTTGGCAGGGAGCGGGGTATACTCTAGGATCCTGACTCATGCAAAGTGAGACAGATTTGAGAGCGGATGAGCAGTATTCCGATACCGGTCTGACCGGGAACGGCCGGTCTCCAACTTGAGAATTGTGTGGCGGCTGCATCGCGGATCATCGTTTCTACAGCTGTTTCTGCCGCTGAGGGCGGATGTCCAGACTGTGGACAGTCGTCAGTACGTGTGCACAGCCGGTATCAGCGAGGCCTGTTGGATGCTCCCTGGGGCAGTGTTCCTGTTCAGTTCAACCTGCGGATCCGCCGTTTCTTCTGCGACGCTGAACCGTGTGGGCGTGCCACCTTTGCGGAGCAAGTGGAAGAGTTGACCTGTCCGCATGCCCAGCGCACCCAGGCCTTAAACGGCTCCTTGCGGGCCTTGGGCCTAGCGCTCGGCGGCGCAGCCGGGAGCTGTCTTGGTCGCATCCTGGGCATTCTGGGAAGCGGCGACAGGATCTTGCGGCGAGTTCGCTCGGCGATGCCCACCCCGTCAGCGTCCCGACAGGTCATCGGGAGCGACGAGTGGGCGACCCGCAAGGGGAAGTACTATGTCAGCCTCATTGTCGATCTGGAGTGGCGCGCGCCGATCGATATGCTACCGGAGCACAGCCCCGGGCAGGTTGCCACGTGGTGGCAGGCGCATCCGGGCATCGAGGTCACGGCTCGAGCCCGCACCACCCTGTATGCGGAGGCACTGGGGCAGGGAGCGCCAGAGGCTCAACAGGTCGCGGATCGCTGATACTTGCTACAGAACCTGGAGAGCGTCCTTCAGGAGATGCTCGCGCATCAAGGAAGACGCGATCATCACGGAGAACGGCCCCGAGATCATCAGCAAGATTCACCACGACCCCAAACTCCTGGACTGACCGCGTGCACGATGGTCTGGAGCCGGGACCGCGGTCGTCCCGGCCCCAGACCGGCGGTCCACGGCAACCAAAGGACCTTGGGATGGACCTGCGAATAGCCCTGAGCGGTGTGGGTGTCATCAACGTCACACCCTACACGCCCCATGATCGCTTCAATGAGTCAGAGTACTGCCGCCACCTCAACTGGCTGATCGAGCAGGGGGTAAGTTTCGTTCTGCCCCTGGCAGCGACGGGCCAGGCGCTCCAGAGCAGCGAAAAGGAGTACCGCAAGGTGCTGGCAGTGACCGTCGAGGCTGCCGCCGGCCGGGTGGCCGTGACGGCCTATGCCGGGCGGGCCAGCACGGAAGAGACGCTCCGTTACGTGCGTCTAGCCCGAGAGATCGGCTGCGACGCGGTGTACATCATGCAGCCGTACTTCTCCCGCCCAGACCCGGAAGGGATCTACCTCCACTACCGCGCTGTGGCTGAGGCGGTTGACCTGCCGATCGTCTTCTACAACAACCCAGACCGCGCTGGTGTCAACCTGCCCATCGACATCATGGAGCGGCTCGTCGCCGAGTCCGACCGCTTCGTCGGGCTCAAGCAGAGCGACCTGAACCAACTTGCCGACTCGTTCCTGCGGCTCGGCTCCAGGATCAGGGTAATGGCCAAATCCGAGAAGGAAATTCTGATGGGACTGGCCCTGGGCGCGCCGGGCGCGCTGACGTTCGCCGGAAACATCGTGCCGGGCCGGCTTGTTCAGATCCTGGACGCCTGGAACCGCGGCGACCATGACGCGGCGCGGCGCCTGTTCTATCGTATTCTGCCCCTCATCAACATCATCCACATCGAGCCAGTCCCGGCGGCAGTCAAGCACATGCTGAACCGCCTGGGGTGGGACTTCGGCCAACCGCGCCTGCCATCCCACCCGCTGAGCGCCGACCACGCGCAGGCCGTCGACCACGTGCTTCGCGAGCTCGAACTCATGTAAAGGAGACACCTGATGCAAGACCCCTGGAAGACCGAGCGCTGGTTCGTCAGCCCGTGGAACTTCGTGCCCGAGGTCGTCAGCCAGTTTGAGTTTCCGCAGCAGATCCGGGTGCACGACATCACCTTGCGGGACGGCGAGCAGCAGACGGGTGTCGAGTTCACACGCGATGACAAGATCCGTATCGCCGAGAAGCTGGCCGAGGTGGGTGTGCATCGCATCGAGGCCGGGATGCCAGTGGTCTCGAAATCTGACGAGCAGGCGATCAAGGAGATCGTCAAGCGCAACCTCGGACCCGAGATCTTCGCCTTCTCGCGCTGCATGGTCGACGATGTTAAGCGCGCGGCCGACTGCGGCGTCAAGGGCATCGTCATGGAGATCCCCTCCAGCACCCATATCATCCAGCACGCCTACCGCTGGCCGCTAGAGAAGGCGATTGAGTTGTCGATCGAGTCCACACGCTACGCGCACGAGCAGGGGTTGTACGTGGTCTTCTTCCCCATCGACTCGACCCGTGCCGAACTGGATTGGTTCCTGAACCTGATCACGAAGGTCGCCACTGACGGCCACATGGATGCCCTGGCCGTCGTCGATACTTTCGGCGTCCTCTCGGTCCACGCCATGCGCTACCTGGTGCGTCAGCTCAAGCAGCGCATCCAGAAGCCATTGGAAACCCATTTCCACATGGATTTCAGCCTGGGTGTCGCCAACACATTGCTGGCCCTGGCGGCGGGATGCGAGGTGATGCATACCACGGTGCTCGGGATCGGTGAGCGCGCCGGCAATACGCCCATGGAAGAGACCGCGCTGGCGCTGCTCACGATGTACGGCGTCGACCTGGGGCTGAAATGGGAATCGCTCACCGAGTTGGCACAGCTCGTGCGCGAGCTGTCCGGCCAGGCAGTCGCATCCAACCATCCAGTGTACGGCGACCTGTTGTTTGCCGTCGAGTCCGGCATCATCGCCAGTTGGTACAAAAACTGCGGTGTTGAGAACGCGACCGAACTGTTCCCCTACCGTTGGGAGTTGGTCGGCCAGCGACCGGCCGAGGTCGTGCTGGGGAAAGGCAGCGGGATCGACTCGGTCAAGGTGTGGCTCGACCGGACCGGTTTCCAGGCGAGCGACGAAGAGGCCCTGGAGCTCTTGCAGCTCGTCAAGAGCCACTCTCTGGAGAAGAAGGGGCTGCTGAGCGAGGACGAATTCCGCCGGCTCGCCGAGTCGGTCGTGACAACCCCAGTGGTGGCGTAGGCGAACGATGCGCGCCCTGGTGCTGGAAGAGCACGGCAGGCCACCGGTCTTGCGCGAGGTGGCACGCGAGTTGACCGAGCGACGGCGGCAGGAACAGCCCGTTCCGGAACCGTCGCCAGCGCCGGAACTTCCAGACCCCGGGCATGTCGTCGGTCCCTTGGAACTCTGCCAGCATCAGTCCGCCGAAGCCAAACGGCTCTGCGCTGAGGGATGGAGCATTCAACAGATTGCCGCGGAGCTGCAACTCAATCGGCGTACCGTCACCAAATACATCCATGCCGAGCACCTGCCACGGCGTGTGCTCCCGCAAGCCACTTCTAGTCTCGTGCCATACGTGGACTACCTCCGTGAGCGCTGGACGGCGGGGGAGTGCAACGGACCCAGAGTGCTGGCCGATCTGCACGAGCGCAGCTACAATGGCAGTCTTTCGAGCCTCTATCGAGTCCTAAAAACCTTCAGATCCAGAGATGGGCGGCCTCTGCCGATGATGGCTGCAACGCCACGGGTGGCCGTCCGCTCGCTGCGCCAAGCCGCGTGGCTGCTCACGCACTTGCTTGAGGACTTGTCCGACGAAGACCTGCTCTATCGGAATGTGCTCTGTGCGCGGGTCCCCCAGATTGCGACGGCGGCTGACCTGGGCCAGCGCTTCATTCAGATGCTCGGCACACGCCAGCGGGATGTCCTTGACCTGTGGTTGGAGGATGCTGAAGCCTCAACCATCAAGGAACTGGCCAACTTTGTGCGAAGCTTGCGCCGCGACTATGCGGCTCTCACAGGCGCCCTCTCGACCGATTGGAGCAATGGGCCGGCAGAGAACCGTCTGAAAATGACCAAGCGCACAATGTACGGCCATGGGACTTCGACCGCGTCAGGCAGCGTGTCCTGCTCACTGCCTGACGAACCGGATCTCTTTCATCGAAGCTGCGAAAGAGTCCCGACACTGTACTAGAGGTTTTCACCTATATGGTTCTCCCGCACTTTGTGAACGCATTGCATGGAATCACAAGGTATTCGGCCTATTTCCTGTCCGTTCTTATCGACGCTAGTAAGGGCCAGCGATCGGCCTCGACGCTTCATGCGACAATAGTCCCTTTCAGGTCTGTGGATACTCTGGTTTGAAGCTGGACAGGTATTGCTCTCTATCAGAATTCACCCCACCGGGTGCATTGCCTCGACCACTGTGCTGTCACGATGGACGCCGCTCTAGCCCTGGTTAAGAGGCTTTTACAGCTATGCTACAATTTTTCACAAGGCGCCTCGCTTTCCTGATGTTTGTCGTCGTCGGCATCACGCTTCTTACATTCGTCATCTCGCACATAATTCCTGCCGATCCTGCCGCTGTAGTGGCCGGTCCGAACGCCAGAGAGGAGCAAATCCAAGAGCTCAGAAAGCTTATGAAGCTGGACAGGCCACTGCACGAGCAGTACTTGCGATACCTAACGGGGCTCTTGCGCGGTGACTTGGGTACATCAGTCCGTAGCCATCGACCTGTTCGTGATCATCTTAGCCAACTGTTTCCCGCTACGCTGGAACTAACCCTTGTGGCTATGATCCTATACACGGTTGTGGGTGTGCCTTTGGGTATTCTCATTGCCGTCAGACAGGGAACCTGGGTAGATAGTCTGACCCGAATCGCTGCTCTCGCCGGTGTAGCACTGCCCGAGTTTTGGCTGGCGCTAGTACTACAACTGATCTTCTACCGGCAGCTCGGGTGGTTGCCAAGCGGAGGTCGATTAGATGTGATGTCCAGCCCACCGCAGCAGATCACCGGCCTATACTTAGTGGATAGTGTCCTAACCCTCAACGGACAGACCTTTGTGGATAGCCTTCGCCATCTCGTTCTGCCGGCAATAGCCCTCACGATGGGCCGAATTGCAACTCTTATCCGTATTACACGCGTAAGCATCATTCACATTCTAAGTCAGGATTATATTCGTGTCGCACGCGCAAAAGGATTACGCGAATGGACAATCATCTCTCACCACGCGCTCAAGAATGCCCTAGTTCCTATCATCACCATCATCGGCCTGCAAGTAGGATGGCTGCTCAATGGTGCTGTCTTAGTGGAGACCGTCTTTAGCTGGCCGGGCGTGGGGCAGTATGCGGTGACAAGTATCAGCTTTTTAGATATTCCGGCCATTATGGGTGTGACTCTCACCGTCGCCGTTCTGTTTGTGCTCATCAACCTGATGACCGATTTTCTCTACATCGTGGTCGATCCTCGCCTGAGGCCATAATCTCAGGCACAAGTAGCACGTGTAGTCCTAACCCATGCAGTGAATAACCGGTTCCAAGAGAAGAACACGGAGATAGCTCGCTAACGTGTCTTTACCCGTCTCTAGAACCTTTGCGATCCCTTTAGGTTCCTATGGAAGTCACTCTAGGACAATCATCAGAACCCCTAAGACAATCATCAGAAAAACGTTCACGCTGGTATCGCCTGTGGCGCAAGGTCCGGCGCGATAAGGTAGGCTTAGTAAGTATCACGATAGCTATGTTCTTCGTCCTAGTAGCGCTGCTCGGCCCATGGATCGCACCACAAGATCCATATGCTATACATCCGGCCCGTCGATTAGAGCCACCTTCGGCCAACCATCCATTTGGGACAGACGAGGTGGGGCGAGACGTATTCAGTCGCCTAATTTGGGGCGCGCGCTTATCGATCGGCGTCTCTCTACTCGTTACCATAACAAGTGTGGTCCTTGGTATTGCTATTGGCCTCGTAGCCGGAGTGATTGGGGGCTTCCTCGATGAGTTGATTATGCGTCTCACCGATATCTTCCTCGCAGTACCGCTGTTCATTCTTGCAATGGCCGTTACTGCTGCACTCGGTCCTAGTATGACCAACGCTGCGATTGCGATGGTGATTGTGTGGTGGCCGGGTTATGCTCGTCAAACACGTGCCCAGGTATTGGACGTCAAGAAAGTACTTTATGTTGAAGCGGCACGTTCAATCGGCGCTAACGCATTCCATATTTCTATTCAGCATATCCTCCCCAACTGTCTCGACCCGATCTTCGTGCGCGCCAGCATGACCACGGGCTACATAATTTTGAACATGGCCGGGCTCAGCTTCATCGGTCTCGGCTCTCAGCCGCCCACAGCCGAGTGGGGAACGATGATAGCATTGGCTCGAACTTTTTTGCTGAGTCATCCTTGGTATCCGCTCCTCACAGGCTTGCCTTTGTTTTTCACTGTGCTGACTTTTGCCTTGGCTGGAGATGCTATCCAGGATGCTCTTGATGTACGCGCTGAGTGAAGCCTGACAAACGCAGGGATCACAGACTGAGTGATTATGTTCGCAGGTGCCAGTCTTCACGGAGCATTGGCTATTGTACAGGTGATCTTAGACAGCCGCCTGGCGCTCGATACTTTTGGTTTAGTCCAGTCATCCTAGCAAATCTGATTACGGAACCGACTAAGCTTATACCAATTCGACTTGGTGACTGTGCATTATGGTCACCAATTTCAGGATAGTGTAACATCAATTCTGTAAAAAGGGGGCCAGCGCCCTTGAAAGGGCGTAGGCCATGGGGTCTCCTTTGAGTCGC
Organism: Ardenticatenaceae bacterium; assembly: GCA_027493995.1. GTDB lineage: Bacteria > Chloroflexota > Anaerolineae > Ardenticatenales > Ardenticatenaceae > DOUV01. The sequence continues at coordinate 2,414,729 of JAOSJS010000001.1, forward strand.
GACACACGAAAGGAGAAACCCACACGGCCTATGAACGAGAGGATAGCATACCGGACGCATTGTTGGAACAAATCACGGCTGAGGGCTTGGAGACGTTGCCGGAACTGATCGGCACGGTGATCAACATCGCGATGCAGGCGGAACGGCAGAAGTACCTTGGGGTCAAGCCGTACGAGAGGTCGGCGGAGCGCCAGGGGCAGGCCAACGGCTCCGAGCCGAAGACGGTGCAGACGCGAGTGGGGGCGATCACCTGCGACGTGCCGCCGATCCGTGAAGGGGGCTTCTCTCCGAGCGCGTTGGAGCAAGGGCTGCGGAGCGAGCGGGCGTTGACTCTGGCCTTGGCGGAGATGTACGTGCAGGGGGTCTCGACGTGCAAGGTGGCGGCGATTACCGAAAAGTTGTGCGGCGTGGAGCTCAGTTCGATGCCGGTGAGTCGCGCGGCCCAGCCGTTGGAGGCGGCCTTGGAAGCGTGGCGGACACGTCGGGTGGGCGAAATCGTCTGTCTCTCCCTGGACGCGCGTGATGAGCAGGTGCGAGTGGATGGGGTGGTGCGCGACGAAGCCGTCTTGATGGCCACGGGCGTTGACCGGGCCGGCAAGCGCCAAGTCGTGGGGGTCTCGGTGAGCCTGAGCGAAGCCGAAGTGCATAGGCGCACCTTTCTGCAGAACTTGGTGGATCGCGGCCTGGGCGGGGTCGAATTGATCGTCAGTAACGCCCATAAAGGCCTCACAGCCGCGCGACGAGCCGTCTTCGGCGAGATCCCTTGGCACCGCGGCCAGTTCCATCGGCAGCAGAACGCCCAGGCCCAGGATCTGAAGGCCGAGGTCGCCGCCGACCTTCGCGCGATCTTCAATGCCCGTGACCGCGCGGAGGCTGACCGCCTCCTGGCGGCCACCGTCCAGACGTATACCAAGATGGCCACCACGCTCGCCACCTGGCTTCAGGCCACCATTCCGGAGGGGCTCACCGTCTTGGCCTTCCTAGAGGCCCACCGCCCGCGCCTGCGGACGACCAATGGCGTCGAACGCCTCAACCGTGAAATCCGCCGTCGTTCGCGCGTCGTCGGCATCTTTCCCAATGAAAACGCCTGTCTGCGATTGGTGACCGCCATTCTCATGGAAATCAGTGAGGAGTGGTTTACTGGCAGAGCCTATCTGACCTTTTCGCCAACCTAACACCCTTCCTGCCGATTCAGGGAATCCCACCTTTTGCAGAAGCAGAGTTGCATTATCCTCTAGTTTCCGCTAAAGACGGTTGACCATAACTTCTTCAGGTTCGGCGAAGCCAGAATAGGAAGAAGCGGATGACAAGGCCATACTTACAGGACTCGGCCAAGAGACTGTAAGGGGAGCCCATGTCAACCGCTTCGGAACAAACTATAGGCATGCTGGAAGAAGTCGTCCAACCGGTCGGGGTGGGGACGAATTTAGGCCTGGTGCATCGACTGTGGACGATCATGAGCGGTGCCTTTCTGGTGAGTCGAGGGGCTCTGTTCCCGGCCCTGCAACGGGCGGGCTTCAGCGCCGAGCAGAGTCGGCGCGCGGGCCAAGCGTTGCGCCAGGGGGTTTGGAGCATCGCGCCGCTGCTGGCGGCCTTTCGGGCCAGGGTCGAGCGCGAAGGCGTCTGGCAGCCGACGCGCTACGAGGGCGATGTGCCGGTGGCGGCGGATGTGACCGTCTTCTGGCGACCACGGCTGCAGGGCGGCCTCGGCAAGTTCTACCAGCGCCTCGCCAACCGTGCCGTCAGCGGCATCGGCGTTGGCCTGGTCGTGCAAGTCGGACGGGTTGGGGCGCAGCGCCTGCCACTGCTCAAGCAGCTGGTGCGGCCGCTGGAGGCGGCGCGCAGCGATCAGGGGCTACAGCAGCAGGTGCTGCGCGCGGCGGCCCGGCAGTTGGGGCCGGACGAAGTGCTGGTCTACGATGCGGGTGCCTCGGTTGCCGAGATGCAAGCGGCAGTGGTGGCGCGCTATGGGGTGCGGCGGGCGCGCAACTGCACCGCCCGCCGCAATTGCCTGCCGGAGCGTCCCGCTGGCAAAGGCCGCCCGCGCGAATACGGCCAGCTCGTGCGCCCGCTCGCCCGCCAGCACAAGGGGCGGCGGCTTGCGGCCACAGCGCCCGATCAGGTCACCACCTTTCAGTTTCAGGAGCGCCTGATTCCGGCCCAGGGCTGGCATGGTCTCGTGCGCGCCGACCAAAAGGTCGCCCCCGATCAGCCGCACTTCTCGATCTGGCTCTTTACCGACCCGCTCTATCGCGAGCCCTTGGTGGTCGCCACCAATCTGAGCGCCAGCCCCGCGACTATTTTCGGCTGCTATCACGATCGCTGGCCGGTGGAGCAGGTGCCCCTGGTGGCCAAACAACTCTTGGGTCTCCAGCGTCACTTTGTCTTTGCCCCCACCAGCTGCCAACGCCTGCCCGAATTGGCACTCTTGACGGCCAACATCTTGACCTATCTCGCCGCGCTGCTCCCACCCATCACCACTGGCTTTTGGGACCGAGCGCCCTCCCGCACTCCCGGCCGGCTCCGGCGTCACCTCGCCCAGGAAGGGTTTTCCAGAACCTTCCCATCCGCTGGCCGACTTCGCGAAAAAGCGGCGGTCACAGACCACTTACCAAAGGGCGTGGCCGCGCATCGACGTCACAAAGCAGCTTGAGGGCGCTGCCACCTGGCGTTCGGCTCTTTCTGGCGCTCCGACTCCCTACCGCATTGGGCGCCGGTTCTGTTCACATCCCGTTCATCCGCTCGCCGTTAGCGGAAACTAGAGTTATCAATTTCAGCCGAAATACCCTTCGGCTAATGCATGCTTGTCATGTCAAACTGGTATTCTAGAACATAGGAGACAAGACTATGACAGATGGGCTCATCATAATCCCAGAATTGTTATTCGACGGCACTCCTACACCTGTACGCCGGAATACGGCTGTAGTTGTGGCAGACGAGTATATCTTCGACGTTGTTCCAACCAACAACTTACCGCACGAGTCTTCGATGCAGACGGTCTACCTACCTGATTCCACGCTGTTGCCAGGTATCATTGATGCACACGTGCACCTGACTTTTGACGGTGTCGAACCACTAGAGACCATGGTGCGTGAGAGCAACGAGATGCTGGCCCTTCGGGCAGCTTCCCAAGCTCGTGAGGCGGTATTGGCTGGGATTACGACAATGCGTGACTGTGGGGGACGAGATGACGTGATGTTCATCTTGCGTGAGAGCATTCAGAGTGGCTTGACTCTCGGACCTCGTCTGGTTCTAAGCGGGAGACCCTTAACATCGCGTCGAGGCCATTGCTACTTTATGAATGGCGAAGTAGATGGGCGAGAGGCGATGACCGAACTGATAGCAGACTTGGCCGAGAAGGGTGCAGATTTCATCAAAGTCATGGCAACAGGAGGCGATCTTACACCGGGAACAAATCCGCTGGCCATGCAGTTTAGCCGCGAGGATTTGGCATTCATCGTTCGGGAAGCCACACATCGTGGTCTGCAGGTGGCTGCCCACGCACACAGCCTGGAAGGAAGCAAGGCTGCGGTCGAGGCTGGCGTGGCGGTCGTTGAACACGCCACTTTTATGGATGAAACAGGGATTTCAATGGACCATTCCCTCGTTAAGCGAATGGCTGAACAGAAAACAGTGGTAATCCCTACCAGCATTCCCCTCATCAACGCTGCGCGAGCCGGTCTCACTCTACGTTTGGCCCGCAAGTTAGGTGTTTCCATGGCTGAATTCTTAGCCCTACGCGAGGCGGCGGTGCGCGACTTGATAACAGGAGGCGTTCGCTTGATCGCTGGCAGCGATGCTGGCGCCACCTGCACACGTTTCACCGACATATTTGGGGAAATCGAGTCGCTAGCCCAAGCGGGGATGACCAATATACAGGCCATCGCCGCAGCGACCGGAGACGCTGCAGCAGCGCTCGGGTTGAGCCAGATCGGTCGTATTAGACCGCAGTTTCTGGCCGACTTGGTTGCCGTCCGCGGCGATGTTACGAAGGACCTACAAGCGCTCCGGCACATAACATTCGTAATGCTCGGTGGAAGGATTGTGCGTGAAGAGACGCCGCAATCAGGTTTTCTTTGATCCTACTAAACTGAAGTTCAGTAGAGATTCCGAATTTCACCATCATGGGTTATGATCTCCCCCGGAGTCAGGATGACGATCGCACGAACGGGGGAGTAGGCAATGGTACGACCGGATACGGCCAAATGGGGCCAGGAGTTGGCGGACTTGCGGCGGTTGTCGCTGGAAGCGGAGCACCGGCGCACGCGTGAACGCTTTCAGGCGCTGTATAGGATCGGGAGCAAGCAGACTAACGCCACGGCCTGGGCGCGGGAGATCGGGCGCAATCTGGATACGGTGCTGAGTTGGGTCCATCGCTCTAATGAGCACGGTCCCGAGGCGCTGGAGTACCGGCGCACGGGCGGTCGAGTCCCCCTTTTGCGCCGGAGCAGGTCGCTGAAGTGAAAGCGACGGTGTGCGCGCACGAGCCAGTCGAGTACCAGTTGCCTGGTTACGGCTGGACCCTCAAGCAGCTCGCCCTGTGGATCGAAGACGATTTCCAGCGATGCATCAGTCGCAGCGCCTTGCGTCGCTTGGTCAAGGCGGCCGGATTGAGTTGGAAGAAGTGCAAGCAAGTGCTCAAGAAGGCCAGTCGCGCCAAGCGAGCGGCCTACGTTGAGTGCTTCGAGCGCCTCTGGGAGCAGTTGTGTCAGGAAGAGATCATCCTGATCTCTGTGGACGAAGCGCACTTCCACCGCGATCTCGACCTGGGCTACAGCTGGGCAGAGCGTGGTCAGGTGGTCTCCCGGCTGAGCGCCTGTGCCTCCCTGGCCGAGCGCATCAACTGGGACGGGGCCTATGATTTCACCCATGGGCGCGGCTTCATCTGGAATGAAGGGGCCTGTAACGGGGAGCATACCGCCCAGTTCCTGCGCCGCCTGGTTGAATGGATCGGCCCGACGACCCGTCGCATCGTCCTCATTTGGGACGGAGCCCCCTGTCATCGCGCTGCGATCGCCCAAGTCACAGCGGCTGACCTTGGCATCGAGTTGGTCCCGCTTCCGGGCTATAGCCCCGATCTCAATCCGATCGAGGGCCTCTGGAAGTGGATGCGCCAAGAAGTGACTCAGCATCACGCCTCCCCCACGATGCGCGCCTTGTTCGATGCCTGCAAAGCCTTCATTGATCGCATCAACCTTGATCCTGAGGCGCTCATCTCACGCCTCTGGCCGAAATTCGAACTTGACCCCGAGTACGAAAAACTCCTGGTTTCATAGGAGCTTCAGTTTAGATCCCCGAGTGCGGGAGAATTCGGCGAAAGATGAGTTCGCCAACAGAATCACGAGTCTTGTGTAAAAAGGCGGGAGCCAGGTACCCTGATAGGTGACCAAACCCAAGGAGGGTACCGTGACTCCCGAACAAGAGAATAGCGTCGTGCCGAGCCTCAGTCAAGCCGAGTTTCAGGCGCTGGTGGCGGAGAAGCTACGGGCGGCGATTCGGCTGACGTTGGTGAGTGTGCTGGAAGAAGAAGTGACCGCGTTGATCGGCGCCGGACGGTATGAGCGCAGCCCGAGCCGACGGGATCAACGCAACGGGCGCTACCCCCGCGACCTGGTGACTGGACTGGGAACGATTGAAGCCTTGCCGGTGCCACGAACCCGGAAGGGGGTTCGCACGCAACTCTTCGAGCGCTACCAACGACGACAAGCCGAACTGGATCGGGCGATTGGTGAGATATTCGTGGCTGGGGTGAGTACCTCTCAGGTGGGCGCGGTGATCGAGACCCTCACGGGCAGCAAGCCGAGTCCGTCCACGGTCTCGCGCGTCTTTCACACGTTGCAGGCCGAGTTCGACGCCTGGAAAAAGCGCGCGCTTGCGGCCCACTACCGCTACGTCTTTGCCGGTGGCACTTATTTCACCGTAATCTATGAAGATGAAGGCCACAAAACGCCGATCCTGGCAGTGGTTGGGATCACGCTGGCCGGTGAACGCGAGGTGTTGGCCTTCACGATTGGGGAACGCGAGAATCAAGGGGCCTGGGAAGGCCTGCTGGACGATCTCAAGTAGCGTGGGGTGCAAACGGTCGATCTGTGGATCACCGCTGGTCATCAGGCGATGCTCAACGCCGTCGCGCTCAAGTTCCCCGCCGCCAAGCGGCAGCGCTGTAGCAAGCATAAGCTGGCAAACGTCTTGAGCTACGTCCCGCAGTCCAAGCGCGCCGAGCTCGAGCCCGAACTCAAGGCCATTTTCTACCAGGACTCGCGGGCACAGGCCGAGCAGACCTGGGCGGCCTTCATCGCCAAGGATGCCACGACTTATCCCAGCGCGATCGAGTGCCTCCAGCGTGACCAAGCCGCCTGCTTGACCTTCTACGACTTCCCGAAGGCACATTGGAAGACGATTCGCACCACCAATGTGATCGAAATAGTCTTGATGCAACTGACAAAAGGCGGCCTGTTCCCCTTTGGGGTTCGTCGGAATGACGTAGCGAATCTCCACCTGGCCGTCGGTGACGATGACTCGATCAATGAGCAGTTCTACCAGTTGCCTCCTTTGGTCAAAGGTGAGGTGGGCCAGGGTCGGTTCAATCCGCTGGCAAAAAGCTTCGATCCCCCGGGCGAGTCCAGCCACATCGATCTGCTGTTGGATCTGCACCTCCAGCTGGCGCAGTTGCTGCGCCAGGCCCCCCTGTGTCTGGTCGAGTTCGCCCCGTTTGCGCTCGAATTCGTCACGCCCGACAATCCCAGCCAGGTAGACGTCGAGCAGCCGGGCCTGCTGCCGCTCGAGTTGCGCGATGGCGTCCTGGAGCGTAGTGCGCCGCGACTGGAGCACCTGCGGTAGCCAGTCGCCAGCCTGGGCCCGCGTGAGTTCGTGCGTGATCACGCTCGGGTCGGTCAAGATGCGACACAGATCAGCCCACACCAGGTCGTCGAGCGCGCTGGCTGGCGCATAGCGGGCGGTGCAGCGTTCCCCCGCCCGAAACTGGAGCGAATCGGTGCGGCCGCGACAGAGGTAGTAGTCATAGCCCGGATGGACCGTTCGTGCCGTACAGGCCAACTGACACTTGCCACAGCTGACCAGACCGCGCAGGAGATAGTGGTGGGTCGTATTGTGGCGGCGCGCCAGGTCGCGGTTGCGTTGCAGTCGCGCTTGAGCGGCGTCAAACACGGCCTGACTCACGAGCGCGGGGACAGGAATGGGGATCCACTCCTCCGGCGGCGTGGCGCAGTAACTCTGACCACGGCCAGCCGGTCGCAGGGCCGACTTCCGTCGTTGCGCTGGTACCTGGCGGATCTTGTACCCGTAGGCGGGGCCAGCATACGCCGAGTTGCAGAGGATATTGTGAACGGTGGTCGGGTTCCAGCGGTGCGCCCCCTTCGGCGTCGGGATGTTGTCATCGCTCAGCCGCTTGGCGATCTGGTACAGGGTGCTCGGCTGCGTCGGATCGGTATACCAGGCAAAGCTCTCGGCCACCACGGCTGCTTTGACAGGGTCAAGGCGCACGCGGCTCGGATCGCGCGGTCGCTCCGGATCGAGGATGTACCCGTACGGGGGGACGCTCCACGGCAGGAGTTGGCCGCTGCGCAATTTCGCCTGCCGGCCACGGCGCATGCGCTCGGCAATCAAGCTGCGCTCATATTCGGCCACCGCCCCACGGATCTGCAGCAGCAGCTGATCGTGCGGGTCATCCGTCATCGGCCGCTCCAGAAACTCGACCGCGCACCCCACCTGATTGAGTTCATCAATAATGAGCACTTGATGGACAGAGTTGCGCGCCAAGCGATCTGGCGCCACGATCACGAGGCAGGCAAACGCGCCGCGCGCCGCCTGATCGCGCAGGCGGTCCAGACCGGGACGATTGAGCCGCGACCCACTGATGCCATCATCGCAGTAGATGTGCTCCTCGGCAAGATGCCAGTCAGGATGATCGGCGACCGCGGCGCGAAGCCGCTGGAGTTGCTGCTCGATGGTCTGAGCTTGTCGTTGCCGGTTGGTCGACACACGCGCATACAGAGCGATTTCCATGAGGGTCCTCCTGAATGGATGAAGCGACTGGAGAGCGTTCCGTTTCAGGCGCAGTCGTCCACCGCAGAAGGAACTGGTAGGCACTATCCCATCGTCACGGCCCACAAAGGTACGTTTCACGGTCCACTCGAATGGCATACCCCCTCCTGAGGTGAGACTGAACGTCTCTCAGGAGGATAGGGCTGTTATTCTTGGGACCGAAGCCGCCACGGCCGTCGCCAAGGCAGCAAGTGGAGGGTGCCCCACCGGGTCAGACAGAATTTGTCATTTGTAACCATACCATTGAACGCTTGTTCCTTGACGTCAAGAAACGCAGCCACAAGCAGTATATTGACAGCTGCTCAATAATGTGTTAGAGTGCGGTCATACCATAATACTAGAAGACCGCATTGTGGCGGTTAAGTTTAATCCGCCAACGCTCAGTTCTACCGGTAGCATCCGAGTGCCAGCCAATTTTGTCCGCCAGATGCAAACTATTTGACCGAAAGTGTGCACTTCATGACGGAACTCGATCTTCTTCAACCAGTTCAACATGTTCGACTGTCCGATGGAGCCGCACGGCAGATAAAGGCCTTGATCGACCAAGGCGTTCTTCGGCCTGGCGACAAACTGCCGCCAGAGCGAGTCCTGGTAAAGCAGCTTGATGTCAGCCGAACGGCGCTACGGGAAGCGCTTCGTGTTCTAGAGACGCTGAATCTAATCGAGGTCAGGCGAGGTCGTGGTGCATTTGTTTCAACAAGTGGGGGTGCGAGAAGCGACCTCTCAGAGAAGTGGGCTGCATGGTTGTCAGAGCACAAGCAGGAAGTGATCTATCTACACGAGATCCGGGAGGGACTCGACCCTAAGGCGGCGGCTCTTGCTGCCGAGCGGATAACTGAAGCCGAGATCGACAGTTTGATGGAGATCTTGGCTCGAATGGAGGAAAGCATCCGTGACAGCGACCTAAAGACGGCAGCTCAAACGGACATCGAATTCCATGACGCGGTCAATCAAGCAAGTAGGAACCCCTTCTTAATCCACTTGACCGATAGCATCAACTACGCCCTAATCGAGGCCCGGTACGCGATGTTCTGGGACAGAACTCGCCTTCGAGACTCCTGGGAAGACCACTGTCGTATCGTCGAGGCACTTCGCAAGCGGGATAGCTCCGCGGCGGCCGATGCCATGTTGAAGCACTTGCTGCGTACCAAGGAGATTGTTCGGCAGCTGAACTCCGGATTTGCAGCGGCCGATGACGCAGGAGCTGGGACATGAGTCATTCTGATTGAACCTCCAGGGAAGGGAAAGGAGAGACCAATGACGTCGAGGGTCGCGGACATACTCACAGCCGAACCGCTGAAGAAGCAACAAGTGGCTCTCGCGCGTGAGCGACTCGATGCCCTGATCGCTTGCTCACCTGAGAATGTCGGTTACGGCTTGGGCTATTTCGTGCCGTCTCAAAAGATTCCAATTCGTAAGCGTCAATTCTTCACAATCATGACAGCCGACGGATATGCCACCGCTCTAGTAGCCAGCGTTGAATATAACGAGGCGAAGAGCCGGGCTCTGATTACTGACATCCGTCCGTATAATGAATTCACCCAAGATCCCGCTGCCGTCCTGGCCGATTGCCTGCGTGAGCTCGGCGTTGCCAATGGTCACATCGGTGTCGAGCTGGATTTCCTACCGAGTCGGACGTTCCTTGCTCTCCAGAAAGAGTTGCCTCGGGCACACTTCGTTGACGCGGAGAGGATTTTCGACCACGTCCGCATGCTCAAAACACCGGAAGAGATTGATCTGTTGCGGCGCTGCGGCCGGACTGTCGACGAGGTCTACCGGGAAGTCTTGCCTGAGGCGCATCCCGGTATGAGCGAGACGGACCTCGCGTTGCGGCTTATTGATCGTCTCCTGAGCAAGGGCGTCGACTCTGTTGATCGGATTGTCATTGGCTCCGGCGAGCGTAGTGCCTTTGCCAATTGCCCGCCCACGCGGCGGATCCTCTGTGACGGCGACGTCATGCGCTTGGACATCTTCGCCAGCATCGGCGGCTACACCTCGGACATCGCTCGGACTGCAGTCATCGGCGGGGCAACCGACGAGCAAAAACGAATCTGGGATGCCTTGGTCGAGGGCGAGAACCTCGTCATTGACATGATCCGCCCTGGAGTTCATACCGGCGAGATCTGGCGCCGGTACGTTGACCACTACCAGCAGAAGCTAGGCATCGAGCCGACCAGTAACTTTCTTGGTCATGCAATTGGGCTCACCCTTCACGAGGAGCCGTTTATCGGGCGTTACCACGATCATGTTCTCGAGGGTCGGACGGTCCTTGCCGTCGAACCCCTCTATTTCACTCCGACGATGGGACTCCATCTCGAGGACGAATTGATCGTGGGTGCCGATGGCTGCGAGCTGATCTCCGATGGCCGTGGGCCGTTAATCGAGATCGGCTGAGCTGCTCGCTCCACTTCCTCACGAGTTCAGCCGCTTGGCTTGATCTCGACCAGCGCGACTGGATAACCGGCCAAAAGGGGAGAAACGTGAAGATCATCTGTCTGAAGGCCACACCCGTTTCGCTACCATTCGTGAAACCAATGATCTGGCCCTACGGTATCTGGCCGGGCCTGACTTGCGTGATTGTCGAGATTGAGACCGACGAGGGTCTGGTCGGCATTGGCGAGAGCGCGGTCTTGTTCAAGCCGGTCGAGGCGATCATTGCGCACCTGCGGGCCTTTGAAAGCTACCTCGTAGATGAGGACCCGTTCGACGTCGAACGGATCTCCAAGAAGCTACGCTTGCTTGGAGGATGGCAGTACAGCCGGGTTTACGGCAACTACGCCCTCAGTGGTGTCGACACCGCGCTCTGGGACATCAAGGGCAAGGCTTGTGGGCGCCCCCTATACAAGCTACTCGGCGGCGCGGTTCGAGAACAAATCCCGGTTATCAAGTATCTGATCAAAGATGCTCCCGAGGTCATGGCTCAAGTTGCTAGAGATGCGGTGACAGATGGCTATGAGACTCTTTACATGAAATTCACCACGATTCCCGAACTCATCGACGCGATCGTTGCAGTTCGGGAAGCAGTAGGCTACCAGCCCAAACTCAGAATCGACTTCAATCAGACGCTGTCTCCAGGCTACGCTGTCAAGCTCATCTCGGACCTCGAGAAGTACAACATCGAGTTCATCGAGCAGCCGGTCCTGGCCGACGACCTCGATGGCCTGAAGTACGTCAGAGACTCGGTCAGAGTGCCGATTGCCGCTGATGAAGCTTGCCATAACCTCTACGACACGTTCCAAGTCATCAAGAAAGGCGCCGCTGATATCATTCACGTCGATCCACGAACCCACGACGGTATCCTGGACGCCAAGAAAGCGGCCGGCATAGCCGAGGCGGCGGGCTTGCCAGTTGTACTCCACAGCACTACCGAGGCGGGTATTGCCCAATCAATGTTCCTGCATGTAGCTGCGTCTACTCCGAACTTCATCCTCGCGAACCAATCAATTTACGACAATCTCGCTGATGACTACATCAGACCGGGCGCATTGCGCATCAAACAGGGTTACATGTCAGTTCCTCAGGGGCCAGGGGTTGGCGTTGAGCTCGATCCAGAAAAGGTTGGGAAATATCACGAGTTGTTCAAGGAGTTCGGGACGTATACCACCTTCGGACTCAAGACGGAGGAATTGCCCAAAGCGTCACTACGGGTGCTCCCGAGCTACTAGTATGCGCGAGCCTTCCATGAAACCCTGCAGAAACCTGGCATATGAGTTGGCTGGCATAGGGGCAATGAATAGGCGTCTTTCCTAATACCACGATCACTACCATGATCGCTTCCGGCGTAGTTTGTCCAAAAGGAGTGGTGAATGAGGATCACTGGTGTTGAAGCTCTCCAGGTGGCGGTGCCACTACGCCGACCACATCTCACGACTGCCGGCCCTGACATCGGACTCGGCAGGTACCCAATCATCAAGATCATGACGGACGAAGGCATTATTGGCCTGGGCGAGGCACCGGCGCTGAAGGAATGGGGGGGCGATTACGGGACGTACTTCGGCGAAACAGGCAAGATGGTCATGATGGTCGTGCGTGAGTATCTGACTCCCGCCATCCTGAATCAAGATCCGTTCCGAATCGAGTGGATCCACACGCTGATGGACCGATCGATTAAGGGGCACCCCTACGCCAAAGCCGCCGTGGATTTCGCCCTCTACGACATCATGGGAAAGGCACTCGAGCAGCCAGTGTATCAACTGCTTGGTGGACTCTACCGGCAGCAAATTCCGCTCGCGCACAGCATTGGCATTATGGAGCCCAGTCTTGCCGCAGCCGAGGCGGCGACGGCTATTGAGGACGGTATCAAAACTATCAAGCTCAAAATCGGTCTCGATCCTAACCGCGATGTCGCCGCGGTTCGCGAGGTGCGCAAGACAGTCGGCCCGAAGATCCAGATCACGGTCGACGCTAACCAGGGCTATGCCACACCGAAAGCGGCGGTCAAGGTGCTCCGGCAGCTTGAGGAGTACGATGTCCTGTTCGCCGAGCAGCCGGTCGAAGGTCTTGATGCGATGGCTGAAGTGGCTGATGCAGTCGACATGTCGATCATGGCTGACGAATCAGCTTGGACGCCACAGGACGTTCTCCACATCCTGGAAAAGCGAGCCGCTGATTTGATCTCGCTCTACCCGACGAAGCCGGGCGGTCTGTTCAGGGCTAAGAAGATGGCCGCTGTCTGCGAGGCTGCAGGTTTGCCCTGTAATGTAAACGGCTCGCTCGAGCTCGGCGTTGCCAACGCCGTCAATCTTCATCTCGCCGCTTCGACCAAGGTCGTCACACTCAGTTGCGTCTTCCCAGTAACAACATTGGCCGGTCGGGAGTTCACTGAGCTTGCTGGTCGTTGCTACATCGATGACATCATTACCGAGCCTTTTCAATACGAGGATGGCTGCCTAGTCGTGCCGAACCGTCCAGGTCTTGGTGTTGAGCTAGACGAGCGCAAAATCGAGCAATATAGAATTGCCTAAAACATCCGGCCGGATGGGTACCGCAAGGCGAGCCTTCGGCGAACTAGCAAACTGGAACATCGATCGGACAAAGAAAGAGCGCTTCGATGTCGCGAGCTACAACTATTGCTGTTCTTGGCGGTGGAAATGGGGCTTTTGCCGCAGCCGCAGATTTAACCCTACGCGGGTTTTCGGTCCGTCTGTTGGAAGTGCCGGAACTAGCGGCTGAAACGATTACGCCAGTTCGGGAGCGCGGAGCTCTTGAACTTCTCGCGCCTGATCTTTCAGGCGTAGCCTCGGGCCCTGCGGTGATTGACGTCATAACTGACCGCGTTGAGGAGGCAGTGGTCGGGGCAGAGATTGTCCTTTACGTCGTTCCAGCCTTCGCCGAAAGGCGATTCTCCGAATGGTGTCTGCCTTATTTCCACCCTGACCAGTTGGTTGTCCTGTTCTGTGGGAACTTCGGTGGAGCGCTGGAGTTGGCTGGTCTGTTCAATAGCCAAAGTCTTCCCACGCCGCTGATCGCCGAAGTGGAAGGGCTTGTCTACAGTGCAGTCAAGCAGGGTCCCACGGCAGTAAGGGTTAGCGGAATCAAAGCCGGACTAGCCTGCGCAGCTCTACCGGCTCAACGCACGCACGAGGCTTTGGAGCGCGTACTGCGGCTATTCCCCGGGTTCCAGGCCGCCGCGAACGTGCTTGAGACGAGCCTCCGAAATTTAAACCCGGTGCTCCATGTCCCGGTGTCAGTGACGAACGCGGGCCGGACCTCCGCTGACAAGCCGAAGTGGCGTTTCTACTGGGATGGCGTCACCGAGCCAGTGGGGCGCCTTGTTCAGCAAGTGGACAGCGAGCGCCTAAGTGTAGGTCGTGCGATCGACCTGGACCTACCCTCGGCCCTGGACGTGTTGCTCAGTTGGTACGGTCATCAGGGGGCACGCGGTAGTACGATTGCCGAAGCCATGAGCACCAACCCGGCCTATGAAATCGCTTGGGCGCCTGAGACTTTAGCACATCGGTTTATTACGGAAGATGTGCCCTTCGGACTTGTACCAATCGAGGCCCTCGCCTCCAGTGTTGGAATACCAACACCAACTATCGGCGCGTTGATCACCCTCTCCTCACAACTCTTAGATGTGGATTTTCGGGCTCGGGGACGTAACTTGGCCCACCTCGGTATCGAAGGGCTATCCCGGGAACAGGTCAGACATCTAGTGGAGAAGGGTTCGGCGAGTGGGAATACGGCTTTTTTTTGAAGGAGGCGTAACCGCCGTTTCGAGATGTCCCCTCCCCCCGGCTGCCAGCCTAGCATGGTGCTCGGGCGGGTCAAGCCTTCCGGAGCAGCGCGGAGCGACGGCTTGACCCGCCCTGTGCACCGTGCTGCTCTCCCGCCGAGGGGGAGGGGGCCGAAAAATGCGCATCAGTCGGAGGCGCTAGTTCAGACCTACTTGTATGCATCTGGCCCTACCTATTCGGGACAGGGTAAGATTTCTCATGAGGCAAGATTCGGCTCAGGGTAAGATTCCTGAGTGAGGCAATACGACCATTCTAATTGTCGTTCAACGGAAGATGTGTAAAAGCCAGTTTTAGGGATGCAGTACAAGCGCGTGAACACAACTGAGGCAGCGCAGCCGGGTGCGGCAGGTCGGGCGAATGGTAGGGAGCCAGGCATGCGCGTCTGTGAGCGGGGTGGGGAGCAGATCGCGCGCGGGGTCGGTGCCATGACGGATGCCCCAGAGGGTGCCGACGGCCATAGCCACCCGGAGGCGTTGGGCATGGGCCGGATCGATCATCTTGATCTGTTCCCAATGCCAGCCACTGCACGTACTGGTTTTGAGGAGCGGTTCAATCCAGACTCGCCGGGCCTCCCGGTCGGCGGTTGCGGAACCGGGGGCCAGGTCGGTCACGATCAGCCAGGGCTCGGCAGGGCCCTCGTCCCAGACGATCACCAAGGTGCCGAGCCACTGGCAAGCGGGGGTGGAAAAACAGGTAACGGTGTCCGCCCCACACTCGCCCACACACGTACGAGACCGGTCAGGGGCCAGAAGGGCTTGCCCACGGGGGCGACATTGCCGCCACTGTTGATGCGTGTGAAGGGATGCCAGCGGGGCCGTTTGACCGCGACGTTCAACCAGCGCGCGTAAGGACGGCGATCGGTCAGGGCGATGACGGTCCAGGCGGCGGGCATGGCGCACGCCCGCATCGGAAGTCACACCAGTCGACGCGGGCGCCATTACCCCGCTCTGGTCACCGGCAATAGTACCCACGCCACGGGGATCGCACTCCCGCGGTTGATCACGCTCACGATCAACACCATAGCTGCCCCAAGGCACTGGCGTCCAGCGCCAGTACCATGCGCGACGCCTCATCCTGCTACCACGCCAGCACTCGCTGCTGCAGCAGCCCAAAACAGCGCGTCACGTCCAGTGCGCTACGGCCTTGCCCCCATTTGTCTTCCGTATCATAGGATCACTCCCGCAGTTGTTGGCGCACCGCCCAGAACGCGCGCCCCGTCAGCGCCGCCATCATCTGCACCAGACTCGTTTGCCCACAACTGCGCGCCACAACCATCCTATAGCTCGACAACACCAGGCCACCCGCGAACGACTTCTCCAGAACGGGCAATGGTATTGACAGTTTATCTTCTCACACCAAGAATCCTGTTGGGGGAGACGTATCCTTTCTCTGCTGAATGGTCTACTAGCTTCAGCCATTCTCCCTGAGGTTACACGTCTCGCCCTTGTTGTCCCCTTTCAACCCACCCTCAAGAAGGGGTAGCCCGCCCGTGGGGTAGGATCACCCAAAGGGTGGCAGGTTGGCGATGCCATGGCCGGTGCAGGGCTCCAGCCACGCCTGTCCTCTGCTCGAGCGGCGCCGCGCCGCCGGCGACGGAGGCCCCGCGCCTCCGTCCGAGGGCGTGAGCATGGCCCCGGCGGTGGCCAGGCGCCGCTGGGGGCGGCGCTGAGGCAGTCTTCTGACGGTGGCCACCCGCGGCCCGGCCGGTGGGCCTGGCGCTGGCGAAGCGGCGCAGAGGCGTTGTTCTGGCCTGGGCCACAGGCGGCCAGCCGGTGAGAGCGGCACCGGTGGGGCAGCGGCCCACACATTGCCAACAGGCCGGGTAGTGCCCCGGCCTGGCCCCCACGCCGTCAGGTCAGCGGCGCCCGCCGTTGAACGTTCCACGTTGCAGGTCGCAGGGCGGGCCATGCCCTGGCAACCCCTGGCACTGTTCAACCTTCCAACCTTCACCCTTCCACGCCTGCCTGGAGACGCATCGAGCCCGCGTTGCCGCCGGGCCGGCGGCAACGACGCGGGGGCACACGACGCCCCCGGCCCCCAACGGCAACGACGTGGGGGCCAGCCCCAGCGTTACTGATATTGTGGAAGAGGACCCTCCCCTCCCCGACCCTGCGAATCCTCGTCCCTGCAACCGGAAGGGCGTTGCGCTTTCGCTGCCCCTCGCGCTGTTTTCAGCCGAGTGCCCACAGGCATGGACCGGTCAGGGTGGCTCCCTGCCCCGGTCGGCGGGCATGGCGCCGGCGACGTGGCGCTGCTGACCCATTGCCCTGGCGCCGCCCAGGCACGGCCAGATCGGCGGGCGTGGCACCGGAACGCGCCGCGCTGATCACGCATGGGGCTGGCGTCGCTCCCGCCCAAGACGCAAGCTCCCCACACACCACCCGGAGGGGGCCACCGGCCGGCCCGCGCGATCTCTCCTGCGCCCACCCCCACGCGGTCTCCGGCCCACCGCCTGGTCAGTGCTCCCACGCCGCCGGGTCGGTGGCACGGCACTGGCGCCACGTTGCGCTGGCGCCGCCCCCACCCAACGACGCCAACCTGCCCGCACCCCACCCAGAGGATGCCGTCGCCCATCCCGCGCGACCTCACCCACCCCCACCCGGCGCTGTTTCCCGCAGCGGCCCCGCACCGGGAGGCCGGCGGATGCGGGGCCGCCGGAGCAGGCCGCATTGACAGGGCGCTGCGTTGGCAGCGGGCGAGCGGGCGCGAGGGGGCGCAAGAGGCGTGCTGGCGCAGCGGGCGCAGGAAGCGACGGGGCTCGCATGCGGGGGTCTCTTGCTCTCACACCGTGGTAATGGGATTGATGCCAGGTCTCGGCGGCCGATCCCACCTCACTTTTTCGCCACGTCGGGAAGGCGCCCCGGCTTGGCGCGCGGCACGCGCCTCACAACCGGCCGCCCGGCCACGCCCTGCGGGGCGGATCCCGGCGCGCTCGTCTCGCTTCGCCCTACGGGGCGGTCCCCGGCGTGATCGTCTTGCTTCGCCCTAAGGGGCGGTCCCCGGCGTGAGCCCCTGCCCTGAGGGGTACCCCCAGGCGAGGTGACCCCGCTTGGGCTCCCCCCACAGGGGGTGAGGGGGCTGCCCAAGCGTCCACCTCGACGCTACGGGATGCCCCACAGGGCACGGCTCGCTTGGGCGTACCCGGTGGGGGAGGGCGTACCCCGCGGGGTAGGGCGTACCCCGCGGGGTAGGGCGTACCCCGCGGGGTAGAGTGAGGCTGCCGGAGGCGCGCCTGCCTCCCTTCGGTCGGCCGTGAGCGCCCCTGCGCTCCGCGCTCGCTTCACTCCTCCGCTGGCGCCAGGCCCTTGGCCCGGCCGGCGCACACGACGCGCCCGCCGCCGCTCCGCGCGCGGCGCCGCGGCCCTTGCGCGTCTGCGGCCACGGTGCTTCGCCCACGACGCGTGCTCCGCTGGCCTGCGGGCCGGCGCTGCGCTCCGTCGTTCCGCTCGCTTGCTCCGCTTGGTGCGCTCACGTGCTCGCTTCGCTCGCGGCGCGCCCCGGCTCTTCTCTCGACCGGCCTCACGACGCCGCGTCTTCCCGCTGCCCTTTCAGCGCCCACGCACGGCACATGCAGTGTCACCCCTCGTTGTCCCTGTCGTCCGTCTGCCCTGCCTCCCGCTCCGCCTTGAGCGCCTCCACGGCCGCCCGCAGCGTGTAGCGATGCGGCCGGTTGTACGCCGTCGGCGGCTCGTCGATGTTGATGAGTGTCGGCAGCCGGCCGATCATCATATGGTGGTGGATCGTCGCGAACGAGACCTCGAGCATCCCCGCCGCCTCCGCCATCGTGATCAGCTCCGACGGATTGACTTCGACGTCGTCCCAGACGATCCGCTGCTGCTTGTAGCCCATCCCCGCTCTCCTCTTCATCACAGTCCGCCCGAGTCTAACACGGACTCATAGGAGTTGCAAGGAAGTGATGAGTTCGACCGCTTCTGGCAACGCGAACGACCAGAGTGCGGGGCGCCCGGCGGATGAGGAGACCCTGGTAACGCCACCGCGGCCCCGCAGCGGTTGGAGGTCACCTTTCCTTGAGGATCCTGGCGTCTCGACGGCTCCGGTTATTGACGACTCGACACACCGCTGCGGGTCGCCAGGCGTGCGCGCACGTTGCTTTTCTCTGTTCAATCCCCAACCCCTCAAAAACGCAAGCTACAGGCTATCCCCACCTCACTTTTTCGCGACGAGAAAACCACGTGCACGCAGCCTGGCGTTATGAATACGTCGGTGGCACACTCCGCTCCCCTCCCCAATCACATTCACTCGAGGGCCAGAGGGGTGTTGCGCTTTCGCTGCTCCCCGCGCTGTCTTCGACACGGTGCCGGCAGGCGTGGGGCCGACCGGAGAGGCTCCGCGCCCCGATCGCCGGCATGAGCTGGCACAGGCCTCGCCTCCTCACCGCCAGGCCGGCGGCGGATGACATGGCGGCGCCAGCGGCAGCGCTCCCGGCCCGGACGATCGCTACGCCCACGACCGCAGGCCGACACCCCGCCACATAAGCACTCCTGAGCAAAAGACGTGGGTCCGGCTTCCCAACCGTCACCAAACAGCAGCCCAAGTAAAAACGGTGAGCCGTTACCAAACGGAATACCTTTCACCAGGCCGGTCAGCCGGGCGATTCAAACTTGCTTCATGGCATTCAGCAAGTTTTCATCGCTAATTTGTACGGTTGATCCCCCACTCTTCACTTCCCGAGCACAACCTTTGGCGGTACCCGGAGGAGCACGGCGCGGGCGCTGCACGATCGGCGGGCCGGGCGCCGGTGGGGCAGCGCCCACGGCCGCAGGTCGCCGGCTCTGGCCGGCCGCGCCCCCGAAGACGGGCGCGCGCCGGGCGACCTGGCCGGTTTGCGACGTATGGGCGCCCCGAAGACGGGCGCGCACGGCAACGGCACACGGCAAACGGCAAGCGGCGAACGACCCAACCGCCACCCCTCCATCCCCACCCCCGCCCCGGACACGGCAACGACGTGGCAGCGCTGAACGGCAGGGGCCGGGCAGCGCCATGGCAACGACCAACGACTGCTCTCAAAAGGGTGGGGGCGGTCCCCCTGGGGAGGGGGCGCCTCGGGTCGAGGGGGCACGGCGCCGCCGGCGGGCAGGTGGGGGCCGCGGCGGCGTTGGCGGGTCGAGGGGGCGGAAACGGCGGAAGCACGAAGACTTACTACCAGAAGTCAAGAGGGTGGGACGATTGAGGGTGCATCCAAGGCAAGGAACCAAACCGGACGGAGAGGTTAGCGGCTGCTCGCTGTGGCAAGCAACGTGCGATAGGGCTGGCCAGCCTTCAGCGTAGCGTTGATATACGAGGTCTTCCCGCACCCAAACCCCCAATCACGCCCATTATCCGAGCCATACCCCCCCTCACACGCACGCAGCAACAGGCAATTGATTTCCTTCGGCACGTACCAACGAGGTAATTAGGACCTCAGAAACGGCCCCTGGGAGGGAAGGCCCCCCGCCGCTTCTATACGAAACGACCCGGCGACCGTCCAACGCTCTACAAAGCGACGCAACGACGCTAAACGTATTGACCACCCAGCCCCCGCAGACCACCACCGCCGGAACGTCCCAGCCCGCTTGGGGTGGCTCTGTATAACATTGCAACGATCTCAGCTAACGCAAAGAACACTAACCCAACAGCCCGCACCAGTTTCATAAGGGCCGCTCTCTACACATGGTCCGACAAAGGGCCGCTCTCTACACATGGTCCGACAATAGCACGTCTTGTGTAGCCACCCCCAGGCCTCGGGCCGGCGCTTGGCCAGCACGTGCCGGCAGCTCGCACTGGGGGCCGGCTGGCGGCGCGGTGGCGGGCTCGGGGCGCTGGCGTCGCCGGCGGCGCGCTGGGACCGCCAGCACCGGGGGTGGCCGGCCGCGGGGGTGGCTCCTGGCCAGCGCGTGCCTGGCGCTGCGGTGGGGTGGCCGGCCCGGGGGCGCCGCCGGCAGCTCCTCGGGGCCCGCCGTGGCCGGCCGTGGGCGCCGCGGGCCGGGTGGCGCCGGCGCCGCGGGGTGCGGGAGCGCCGGCGGCGCGTGCCTCCTGGCGCCGGGAGCGGCCGGGTGGTGGCGCCGGCGCCACGGTGGGGTCGGCGCCGCAGGCCGGCTCCTGGCCAGCGCGTGCCTGGCGCCGTCGTGGCGCCGGCGGGGGTCGGCTCCTGGCGCGGCGCCGCCGGCGGGCAGGGTGGGGCGCGGCGGCGTTGGCGGGTCGAGGGGGCGGAAACGGCGGAAGCACTAAGGGGGCAGGTTGCGGGTGGGCGGGCCGGCTCCTGGCCAGCCCGCGGCGCCCGCGGGCGGCGCCGGCGGCCGCGGGGCGTGTTCGCACGCGAACACGCGGGGCCAGTACTTATTTCCTAGTGACAAACTCATATGAGTTATATTAAACTCATATGAGTTTAGCTTGCTCGCCCGGAGGCCCGATGCCCGTTCCCGTTCCCTCGTCCGCTCCCGCTCCCGCCCGCGTGGCCTGGTCCGCCTTCCGCGCGGGCTCGCTCCGCTCGCTGCTCCTGCGCTCCTCGTCTCGCTCCTTCTCTCGCGCTGTCCTCGTCTGCACGTTTGCCTGCCCGGTCCGCGCTGGCGCGTTCGCGGCGCGGTGGGCCCGGCGCCTCGGCGTCGCGGCCGCCGTCCGCCGCGCGCCCGGCGGGCTCTGGGCGGTCTCGGTCCCGGTGGCGCAGCGCTCGTCGCGCTGGCCCGCCGGCGCCTTCGCGCTGCTCCCGGTCACCGGCGGCGTGCGCGGGCTGCGCCGGCTCCTCGGCTGGTCGGGGCTGGGGGTGGCATGACGGCGCCGCTTGTCGGCTTCACCGGCTCGCGCTCCCTCTCGCCCGCCGCGGCGCCGCTCGTCGCCGGCGTCGTCGGCTCCGTCGTCGCCGGCGGCCGCGGCGTGGCGGTCGGCTGCGCCGCAGGCGCGGATGCGCTCGTGCGTGCTGCCGCACCCGGCGCGCGCGTCTGGTCCGTGTCGGCGTTCTCGGATCTGCCGCGCCCGGCCGCGCTCGCGCAGCGCTCCGTGGCCATGGTCCACGCGGTCGCCGCGTCGGGCCCGGGGGCCGGCCTGGTGGCGTTCCCGGCGGCGCCGTGCCCGGCGGGGCTGGTGCCGGCGCGGTCGTGGCGCGCTTGCGGGTCCGGCACCTGGTCCTCGGCCGCGCTGGCCGCGGGGCTGGGGCTGCCGGTGGTCGTGTTCCCGGCCGGGTGGCCGTGGGCGCCGCCGGCGTGGCCGGGGGGCTCCTGGCAGCCGGCCGCGGCCGGCGGCGTGTGGGCCCAGGGCTGGCGCTGGGTGCCGGCCGCGCAGTTGTCGCTGTTATAGTCTCGGATCGCGAAAGGAGATCGACCGATGAGGAAGATAAAGGCTCAGGAAATCGCCACGCTTCGCACACACACCGCCGCGCATGTCGCGCGTCTGCGCGGTCTGCTCGAGTACTACGATCGCGACATCCGCGGTGGCGCTCAGATGAAAGCCGAGATGGTCGGCGAGCTGCGCGCCTACGAGGCTGTGTTGGAGGCCCTTGACCACGGCGCCCACCTGCTCGCCCCGTTTACCGTCGATCGTCCGTTGCTCTAAGCGTCCTAAAGCGAAGCGCCGCGGAGCGTCACCTCCGCGGCGCGGCGCTCAACCAATCCACGGGAGGATTTTATGAGCTCGTCTATTGTAGCCGTTTCGCCCGCCGTGCGCCAGCGCGCCGCCTCGCCCCAGGGGCGCCGCCAGAATCGCGCGGCCACCATCGCCGCCGTCGGCCGCGTCGCCGTCCTGGTCGAGGGGGGCGCCTACCGCGTCGCGTCCCAGACCCGGCCAGGCGCCGCGTACGAGGTCACCCGCGGTGCCGCCGGGTGGGAGTGCAGTTGCGAGGATCATGACGGCCAGTTGTCCGGCGGCTGCAAGCACGCCCGCGCCGTCGATCTCCTCGACCGCGCGATTGCTCTCGCCCGCGCTGCCCAGGCCGAAGGGATCCTCGAGACGGCCGAGGCCGAGATCGTGCCGGCCATCGCCGAGGCTGCCGGCAGCCTCGATACGGCCGAGCGAATCGCCCGCCGGGCCATCCGCTGGGTCGAGACGTACTCGATACCCGCTCGGGAGGAGGAGGAGGACGACCACGAGGAGGCCTTCCCCTCCAAGACGGCCCTGTCGTCGCCCAACCCCGAGCGTCTCTTCAGCCGCCTGCACCCCTGGTGCCCCGTCTGTCTCACTCCGCTCGACTACCGGACGATCGGCTACCAGCGCCTTGATCCTCACGACGCCGGCAGCTGCCAGCCCTCGCGGCACGTCAAGGGGTGGGCCTGCCCGCCCTGCGGCTACACGCTCACGGCCGCGCAGTTCCTGGCGGAGGAGGAGCGATGACCCGCCAGCGCACGCCCGCCGGCGACGACCGCCCCGCCACCACCGCCGGCCGGCCCTCTCCCACGCGGAGAGGGGCCGGCTGGGGGGCCTGGCCACCGCCGGGCGCCACGGGCCCGGCCACATGCGGGCGATCGGCGCCCGCGGCGGCCGCGCCACCGTCGCCGCCCACGGCGCCGCGCACATGGCCGCGCTCGGCCGGGCCGGGTTCGCCGTCACGGCCGAGCGCTATTTTGAAGGCGACCGCGAGCGGATGCTCGCCTGGCTGCAGAGCGCCGCGCTGCAGGCCATCGACCCGCTGCCGGCCAACGGCGTGTGGCAGCAGTGGCGCTGCTGGCGCTGCGAGCAGGCCTACAGCAACGAGCTCGACGCCTGTCCCGCCTGCGGCGCCGCCGCGACGCCGTTTTAGGGTCGCACCGTAAGCCGGCCGCCGAAGCCAGACACGGCCCAGGTGAGGATCAAGGGCCCTACGAACCAACCACCGCCCGGCGGCGCACCCGCCGCCGGGTCACCACTGCCAGGAGGCACCGTGCACGGTTACAACGTTACCCGCTGGCGCGCCACGTCGGACGCCGGCGCCGTCGAGGCGGTCGCCGAGGCTGAGACTCCCCGCCAGGCGATCCGCGAGGCCGGACCCGTCGTCCCGGGCGCGCTCTACAGCGTCGAGCGCGCCGGCACCACGACTCGCTACCGGGCCGATACCCTCGGCCGCTTGCGCGAGTTGGCCTGTTACGCCGTCCGTTGACGGCTGCCCGCCGGCCCGGGTCCCGCCCTGGGACCCGGGCCGGCGGAGGAACCATGGGCCGTATCGCCCTCTCCCGCGTGGGGTACGCCCCGCAGCGAGGGACTCGCCGGGGTGCCCTGTGGGGCTCCCCCACCGGGGACCCCCCTACCGGGCGTTCTCGCTTGGGGTGCCCTGTGGGGCATCCCGTCGCGTCGAGGTGGACGCTTGGACAGCCCCCTCAGGGGCTCCCCCGCGGGGGCTCCCGTAGCGTCTACGGGGACGCCTCGCCCTGCGGGGCGGTCCCCGGCGTGATCGTCTTGCTTGGGCGTACCCCGCGGGGTAGGGCGTACCCCGCGGGGGAGGGCAGCCCCCTCACCCCCTGCGGGGGGAGCCCAAGCAGGATCATCTCGCTTCGCCCTGCGGGGCGGTCCCCGGCGTGATCGTCTTGCTTGGGCGTACCCGGTGGGGTAGGGGGTACCCCTCAGGGCAGGGGCTCGCCCCTCACCCCCTGTGGGGGGAGCCCAAGCGAGTACACCTCGCGTGCGGGTACCCCTCAGGGCAGGGCGAACCTCGCCGACCTGCTGGACCTGCAGCGAGCCAACCCGCTGCCAGTCCGGCTCTTGATCGGCGACTTCGTCACACCGACCTCGCCCACCTTCACCGCCGTCCCCGGCCAGGGCGACAGCATGGCGATCGTCATCGAGCGCTACCCGGCCGCCCGCGACGAGGCCCGCGTGATTGCCCTGGTCGAGGTCCTGCAAACCATCATCGGCCCGCACCACCCTGGCCGCCGCGTGCGCAGCTATCGCGAGGGTGCCCGCGGCGGCTGGTCCGAGATCCGGGCTGCCGCCACCCGCGCCAGGGCCGGCAACGACTGGTCACCACCCACCGGCCTGGGGCCCCAGACCACTCAAGGAGGAACCATGCTGTGCAGTTGCAGAGACCACGACGTCCCGGCCGCCGCCGCCGAATGCGATGCCTGCCGCTGGCAGCGCGAGCAGCGCGCCGCCCGGCTCCACTACCGAACGTTCCGCCGCTCGCGCGCCTGGCACCTCGCCGGGCTGGTCGCGCGGGCCGTGATGGAGGGGAAGCTATGAGCGCCAACGGTACACGCCCCGTGGCATTGCAGATCCAAACCTGGACCGATCCCGCCACCGGTCACGCCATCGCCCACATTGAGCGAGCCGACCGGGAGCGCTGGTACGGCCGGCGCGACGACCGCCCCGCCGGCATCACGCCCAGCAGCGAGCGCCGGCTCCGCCGAACCCTGCGGGATGCCGGTTGGGCCATCCGCGAGCGCACACAGGAAACCGGCTGGTGGGCCGTGCCGCGGCGCCACACCGGCCGCGCCATCTGCCAGTGCGACCGGTGCTGCGCCGCCTGGGACGCCGCGAAGGAGGAATGATGCCGAGAACGAGCCGGGCGCTCCGGCAATTGGCCCGCCGGACCGAAGCGCGGCTCGAGCGCCGGCCGCCGGCCGCGCGCTGTTGGACGTGCGCCCACGCCGGCCGGCGCGAGAGTCTTCACGCCTATTGTGAACTGAGTCACAAGTGGGAGGAGGCCAGCACCGTCTGTGGCCACTGGCAGGCCGGCCACCGTCCCACCAACCCATTGTGATCTTTCCGCCCGGGTCCCGCCCTGGGGCCCGGGCCATCGACCCACAAGGAGCTCACCATGCCCATACCCGCCCGCGACGAGGCCCGCGTGATTGCCCTGGTCGAGGTCCTGCAAACCATCATCGGCCCGCACCACCCTGGCCGCCGCGTGCGCAGCTATCGCGAGGGTGCCCGCGGCGGCTGGTCCGAGATCCGGGCTGCCGCCACCCGCGCCAGGGCCGGCAACGACTGGTCACCACCCACCGGCCTGGGGCCCCAGACCACTCAAGGAGGAACCATGCTGTGCAGTTGCAGAGACCACGACGTCCCGGCCGCCGCCGCCGAATGCGATGCCTGCCGCTGGCAGCGCGAGCAGCGCGCCGCCCGGCTCCACTACCGAACGTTCCGCCGTCAGCTCCGCCGCACGCGCGACCGCCGGCGCGCCTGGCACCTCGCCAGGCTGGTCGCGCGGGCTGTGATGGAGGGGAGGCTATGAGCGCCAACGCCAACGGTGCCCCCGCCCCACTCCCCGAGGCCCCCGCCTCCGCCACGCTCCGCGTGCACCTGCGGGGCTACGACCTGCTTCTGACGCTCCGCGACCACTCCGGCCTGGCGCTCCTGGAGAAGGTCACCGCCGCCATCGACCACCTCGAGCGCCTCGGCGCCACCCCCGCGCCCACCCACGACGCCGGCCGGGCCGGATCTGGCAGCCCGCAGGCCGCCGGTGCCGGTGGCGCCGCCCCGCGCTGCCCCACCCACGGCCGCGAGATGAAGCCGGCCAGGCGCGGCGGTTGGTTCTGCCCGGCCCGCATCGCGGACGACGACGGGAGCGGGAAGCCCGCCTACTGCCGCCACAAAGTTTCGTGATTGGAGGCCCAATGTCGAGGATCAGCCGCACGCAACGACGGCTCCAACGCCAGGCCGAGGCCCACCTCGAGCGTCTGCCCGCGTCCGCGCGCTGTTGGACGTGCGCCCACGCCGGCCGGCGCGAGAGTCCTCACATCTACTGTGAACTGAGTCACAAGTGGGAGGAGGCCAGCACCGTCTGCGGCCACTGGCAGGCCGGCCACCGTCCCACCAAGCTATCGTGATCCTTCCGCCCGGGCCCCGTTTGGGGCCCGGGCCACCGACCCACAAGGAGCTCACCATGCCCATACCCGCCGCCGCCATCCGCCGCGAGATTCGCCGCCTGCGCCGCCGGGCGCGCGAGGTCGAGACCGAGGCCACCGCTGAGGCAATGGCCGAGTTCGGCCGCGGCTTTCACAGCGGGGCCGCCTTCGCCCTTGGGCAGGCGGCCGATGGTCTCGCCGCCCTGTTGGCCGAGGCCGACCTCGACGAGGACGAGGCCCGCGAGCCGGCCGCCGTCTACGCCTGGGAGCAGCGCGAGCCCGGCGGCACCGCGAGCCTCGCCGCCATCACCCTTCGCCCCGGCGCCGAGCGCCACCACGTGCGCATCAGCCTGGCCAGCCTGGCGCGGCTCCGCCGCTGGGCCGAGGCCCACGGCTGGGAGATCGAACAGTGGACCGACGAGGACCCGCACACCGGCACCGACGCCGATGGCTGGACGGCGCGCCCGCCGCGGTGACCGCGGCGCCACCGTGTGGGGAGGGTCTTGCCCTCCCCACACGCACCACCACGAAAGGAGCCGGCGCGATGCCCCCCACGTTCGACGGGCCGGTCGGGATGACCGGGTACGATGGGTTCGAGAAAGAGACGCGCGAGCGTAGCGATCCGCTGGAGGGCCTCGAGCGGCTGCGGCGCCGCAGCCGCGCTCGGGGCGGCGCCGGGGGCGCGACCGGGGAGCCAACAGGAGGGACGACCACCATGAGCAGACTCACCGAGCAGCAGCAGGCGATCCTCGACCATATGCGCGCGTGCTACCGGCAGTGGGGCGAGACTCGCCTTGCCCTGTGGCGCGTGGGTGACACGTGGATCGACGCGAGCGACTGCTACGCGCTCGCCGATCTTGGATTCCTCCGTATCGAACATGGACCACTCGGCGATACGCAGTTCTACGTCACCGGTGAGGGATTGGCCGGTCGCTCGGTCGCCGGCAGCAACGACGAGCCCCCTCGCCGGCCGTCACCTAGCGAGGGGCAGACCCACCAGATCCACAGGGAGGCAGACCAGATGAGCAACCGCATTGTATCCTGGGGCGAGCGCCCCGGCGACGATCCCGGTGGGGGAGAGGACCCCCACACGGCTCGCCTCGCCGGGCCACCCGCCGCCGCGCCACCGCCCGTTTGCACGCAAACCCACCACAAGGAGCCACCACCATGACCGCCCCCGAGCTTCGCAGCCTGCCCGTCGAACTGATCGACCCGAACCCCGAGCAGCCCCGCACCGCCTTCGACGACGAGGCCCTGGCGGCGTTGGCCGCGTCGATCAGGGCGGAGGGGCTCATCCAGCCGGTCGTGGTCGAGGCCTCCGCCACCGGCGAGGCCTACGTCCTCACCGACGGCGAGCGCCGGCTCCGCGCCGCGCGTCTGGCGGGCCTCGCGGAGATCCCGGCCGTCGTCCACCCCGCGGTCGCGGCCGAGGACGACGACCGCCGGCTCACCCGCCTGACGCGCGCCCTGGTCGCGAACGTCCAGCGCGCGGACCTCAACCCGGTCGAGGAGGCGCGCGCGCTGCAGCGCATGGCCGATCTCGGCATGAGTGACGCCCAGATCGCGCAGGCCACCGGCAAGAGCCGGCCGGCCGTGGCCAACAAGCGGCGCCTGTTGAAGCTGCCGCCCGAGGTCCTCGACGCCCTGGCGGCCGGCACGCTCAGCGAGCGCCAGGCCGCGGCCCTCCTCCCCCTCTACGACCTGCCCGACTGGTGGCGGGCGGAGGCCGAGGCCGGCGACTGGAACAGTTGGGACCGCCCCAGCGCCGTCGTCACGCGCGTCCTCTCCGAGGACCGGCCCTCAAGCATCATTCGCGACGACGTCACCCGCGCGATCGACGCCCACTCCAAGGCCCTGGGCAGCGCCGGCTTCACCGCGCACGCTTTCGACGCCGGGCCGGCGGTGCGCGCCGCCGTCTGTGGCGCGTGCCGCGCCCGCCTGAAGCGGAGCAGTTCCTACCGCTGTCTGGACCTCAAATGCTTCCAGGCCAAGGCCGGGCTCTGGAAGGGGCTGCGCGTCGCCGAGGCGTCCCGGGCAACCGGCCTCCCCGCCCTCCCCGAGTACGGGCGCACGGCCGTGCGCCCGTACAGTCAGCGCCACAGCTTCTTCACCTACGACCGCGAGGGGCAGGCCGCCGCCGCTCGCATCCTGCAGGCCGGCTGCCGGCATCTGCACCTGGATTCGGGAACCGGCAAGGGCGACACCTGCGCGACCCTGCCCGCGTTCCCCGACGTCCGCTTCCTCTGCTACGGCCCGGCCGGGTGCACCTGCTGGGCCCAGGCGAAAGCCGAAGCCAGCGCGCACCGCACGCCGACCCCGGCCGAGGTCAGACGGGAGCAGGAGCAGCAGGCCATCGCGCGCGATCTCGTGCAGCCGGCCACCGAGGTCCTGGCCGCCGCCCTGGTCGCGCAAGACCTGCGCGCCTGGCGCACCACCGCCCGGCGCGTCACCAATGCCGGCGACATGGCCACCCTGGAGGAGGTCTTCGCCGCCATCGCCGGGAGCGTGCTCCGCCCCTACTCCACGGATCCCGATCTCGTGCGCGCTCACCTCTCGCGGTTACTCGAGGATGCAGGGGTCCCGCTGCCCTGGCCAGAGCCGGCCCAGGAGGAGGAGGCGGCGATCCCGACCGCCCGACTGCTCGACGCGGCCGGCGCCCTCGCGCTCGACGTCGAGCGCCTGGCCGCCTGGCTCGAGGCCCAGGCGGCGATCCCGGAGGCCATCGCGCGCCACAACCTCGCCAACGCCGATCGCCTGGCCGCGACCGCCTGGCGCTTGTTGGTGGCGCGCACCGATGCCGGGGCGATCATGCCCACGGCGGTGCAGCTCCTCAACTGCGTCGACGAGCTGCGCGCCTGGTTGCCGGAGGCCGAGCCGATCCCGGCCGAGATCCGCCAGCTGTGGGCCCTGCTGGAGTGGGACGACGCCGACGCAGCGACGGCGTAACGGCGCCGAACCCGCGCCTGCGGCGCCGCCGGGGCCGGCGGACATCGCGTCGGCCCCGGCGGCGTCACGATCCACGGGGAAGGCACCGGGCAACCCCGCGAAGGCCCGGATCCAGCCCGGGCTCTGGCCGCCGCCGGCGCGGGCCGGGCGTCGAGCGGTGCGGGAGGAGGAGGAGGAGGGTGAAACTGCTCGTCGACGGCCCTTCGGCGCGGCGCTTTCGACTGGCCGGCGAGGTGAACGACCGCCGCTACTACGTGACCCGCGGCGACGACCCGGCCCGCGCGATCCTGGTCCTGCGCAAGGGGCTCGACCTGGACACCCTGGGCGGCTACGTGGTCGACGCGCGGATCGGTTGGGAGGCTGGGTGGGTCGGTTTCGTGCCCGAAGAGGAGGCGGGCGCGCGCTACACCAGGGTCGCGATCTACCGGCGGATCCCTATGCCCAGCCGTGAGGCCGAGCGCTCGCTGGAGCAGATCCTGGCCGAGGCGCCGCGGCGGACCGGCGGGTGAGTGCCGGCAGAGCGGCCGGTGGCGCGAGCGTCGCCACGCCGGCCGAGGTCGGGATCATCGGCCAGCCGGTGGACGGCCTGGCCGGCCGGCTGATCTACCCTCCGACGTTGACGGCGGAGAAGGCCCTCGCCGCGATCGAGGCCCGCGAGGCCGGCCCCGCGGCAGCCGCGCTGGCGCTCGCCACCGGCCTGGCCCCGCCCGGGGGAGATTAACCGGCCGGCGGAGGGAATCGCGGCGAACCTCATGGGAAGTGCTGAGCCGGGGGAGACAACCCGACGGGTCATCTCTCCGCCATGATGGACGCGGTGGCGTGCGAGTTGATCGCCCGGGCCGAGGCGGCCGCCGCCCACGTCCCACCGGGGGCCTTCGTGGTGTCGCTGCACGCCTGGTCGGCGGCCTCCTGCGGGTGTAGCCCGAGCCGGACCACCTCCGGGTCCACCCGGTCAGTGCTCAGGGTCTGGGCGCGCTCTTCGCCTGGCAGCCGAATGGGCCGCGGCGACCCTCCGTCGTAGATCCGGACGCCTGGCCGGCGCTCGACGTCACCCTGGCGGCGCGCTGGCACGACCTGCGCCCTGCTAGCGAGGAGGCTGTGCCGGCGGGATGTGCCTCGGGGGGGCTTCCTGGCCGAGACGGGCGCGCCTCGAGGGCCGGCGCCAGTGGGGAACATCCGAGCAACGCGAGGGGATCTGCGCCTTCCATAGCGTGCGTGGTCACACGCGGCGGCTCCGCCAGGGGTGGCAGCGCAACTCCGAGGTGGGCGACGCGCCGCGACGGAATCGTCGTTCCCCATGACTACACCTTCGTGCGGCCCCATGTGCGCGGCGCCAGGTGGCGGACGGCGCACTGGTAGCACCGGCCGTCGCGGCGCGCGGGCTGGCGTCGCGGGGGGCGCTGGTTGGCTCGCTGTTTGCGCGCGAACGCGGAGGGCCGAGCGACGGCGCCCGACTGGCCGCGCCGGCCCCCTCCAGCCGATCCGCCGGTGGGAAGCGCATCCTGCCATGAGTACGGCCTGCCACTCCGGATCCGCGTCTCCTGTCGGCCCCGGGCCTCGGCCCGGCTGAACGCGGTGCCCTGCTCAGGGTGTCAACGTTGAGTGCGCTGAGTCGTCTCTAGTCTCGGCAAGGCGCCGGCGGGGGGCGCTTCCCGGAGATCGGGCGGTGGCACAAGATGCGGCCGAATGGTCTCGGCGCTCGACGAGGTTCAGCAGGATCGGTGTGGTGCTTGATGAGTGGGGGGAGAGCCAGCGTGAGTTCCTGGCAGGGGCATGTTTCCTGCCTCGTGTGGTGTACCGATTCCTGAACCGTTGGAGCGAGGAGCCGATCTGCGAGGGGTGGCGGCGGTAATCAGGCGGCAGCGGAGAAGAGTGCCAGGCTAGACTTCGCATGATAACGCTGCGGCATTGGAAGAGCAATGCACCGGTCGGCGTTGAAACCATGTGTTTGGCCTGGAAGGGGCATTGACCCGCAAGCAGGTAGCAGTTATAGTGAGTCTGGGAAGAGGTGGGCAGCCTCTGTGCCGACGAGAGGCCCGCCCACTTTTTGTCGTCAGTCGCCAGATCCGGCCGGGTGGACGAAGGAGGGAGCAAGCCATAGCGACCACGATCCTGTCGCGGCTCCGGTCCTTGTCCCGGCGCTGAGTTGCGGTGCAAGCCATCCCACGTTTGGATGAAAGGGGCCAGGATGCCAGGCTACGAGTCACGCGTGAAGAGGGTGACGTGGTCGCCGTGGTGCAGTGTGATTGGTGTGGGGGAGCGATCGCGGATGCCTCCGCTGCGGTGTATGAGTGGCAGGAAGACGATTGTCTTCATTCGGGCCGGGTTTTCTTTGCGCACGCGCCCTGTTCACAAACCACCCGGCGGATCGCCACGGGCACCACGCGATGGCAGGCGCGGGCGCTTCCCGAACTGGCCCGGCTCTTTCAGCCTCCGGTCTAGCCGTCGTCACGTGCGATCGCCCACCAGGCGAGCCAGTCGCCGGCGGCAACTCGCCGGCACGCTGGCCGGCGCGGCGTCAGCCTGGCCGGGCCGCGCACCCCTCAGCGCAAACCCAAAGCCGGGGCGCGGGGCCCCGGCCTGGTCATCGGCAGCGATCACCTCAGCGTGATGCCCCACCAGGAGATCGTGCCGCACGCCTGGCATTGCCCGATGTGGGCCAGATATCGCATCGGCCAGGAGAGCTCTAGCACAAAGAGCCGCACGAAGCGGCCACACTCGCAGGTGGTGTGCTGCACTCCTTTGACTCTCGGCACCCGGCGCCAGCGGACGTCTTCTGGCGTCGTCAGAAGATTGAGCCACACGAGTTGCTGAATCACGGCCTCGGGCGGATCGTCGTCAGGCGCGATGAGGTGGGCCAGGTCGTCCATGGTGCTGCCTCGTGGTGCTGCGAGGGGATGGCCCCAGCCTACACCATGGCTGAGACAGCCGCGGGCAAGCCTCGTCGGTGTGCGGCGGCATCGCTTCGAGCCGCGGGCCTCGTCGCTCCAGATCGGCTCCCCGCTGCTCAAGCGTTGGTGGGCGCTGCGAGGTGAGAGACGCGGCGGACCAGCAAGGCAGGCTCCGGCGGCGGGAGCAGCGAGCAGTTCGCAGAGGCCTGCAAGACGCGCACTGGGAGAAAGTCTTCGACTGCGGTGGCGTCGGTCAATTGTCATGTTCTGCTTGCCGGATTATGCTAGTGTCTGCACGTGCCTGGATGAAGAGTGTTCGTGCAGACGACTGAATTGGTGTTCCAGCCAGTTAGTCTCTGAAACGACTTGGAGTCCGGGCACGTCTATTGTGATCATCCGCACCCCATCGAAGTGTTTCCCCTGGTAAGGCCGCGCCACCAGCGGCGCGAGCAACAGCGTTTCCACCGTTGCCCGCGTCGTTGTTTCAGCCGGCGGCCCCCCAAGGGGGCCGCCGGCCTTTCGGCTGCGTGGTCCGCGGCTTGCTGGTTGCTGGTGGTGACGGCCTTTGATCTGGTGCCACTCGCTCTGAAAGGAGGTGGCTGCGATGGCACTCGTTCGATCGGAGTACGAGGATGAGCAACTGCGGATGCTCGCGGAGCATGCGCTGGCCGCAGACCCGCTCGTCCCGGTTGGCCGCCTCGCTGTGGCCAGTGAGCGCGGCGTCGTTGTGCTGGCCGGAACCGTGACCAGCGAGCGGGAGCAAACGCAGGCCGTGGATACCGTTCGCCAGGCGTTTGAAGTTGCTCGGGTTCCGTACGATCGGGTGATGGATGAGCTCGTCGTTTCGCCGCAACCATGAGCCGGAGCGACAGCGTGAGGCGTGGGTCCTTGTCGAGAGCCGGGCGGCGTTCGACGTGCGCCGGCGGCGACGGTGGGCGATCGAACCGCCCACCGCTGCCGCCGGGCGGACGTGGCTGGCACGAGCCGCGTGGCCCCGCGTCGGCGGCAGCGGGTGGCAAGCGCCGCCCGGCCGGTCCCTAGCCCAGATCTTTGCCCAAGGAGCGCTCCACTTCCTGGTAGCCCAGGGCCGCGTGCACTCCTGGACTCAGGGGGTAGTCCGGGGTGGTATCGGAGGCCATCTCACGGCAGCCCACGGAGCGCGCCCAGGCTTCGGCGGTCTCCACCAGGCGCCGACCGACCCTCTGACCGCGCCAGTCCCGGTCGACGTACCAGGCCTCCAGGTACCCAATTCGTCGGTGCGGCAGCCCGGGGCCGTGCGGTGAATCGACACCTCAACGAGGCCGCACAAGCCCCCCTCCGGGCGTTCGGCGACGAACACCGCCTGTTGGTCCAGATCCGCGCAGGGCTGCCATGTCCTGTGTCAATTCGTCCACCCCGTGGTCGGGCCAGAGCGCGCGCCGGAGCCGCAGCCACTCGGCCTCGTCGGAAGCGCGTCAAGGGACGAATGATCATCGCTGTCTCCTCCGATGACGAGTCGTGATATCAATGCTCGGCTCAGCGACCTTCACAGCGGCAGGTAGCGCGAGGCGCCGTCATTCGGCCGCGCGTGGGTATACTTGCCCGTCGTCGCCATGTTAGCATGGCCCAGGTCGTGCTGCACCAGGCTGATCGGCGCGCCGCGGTCCAGGACGTGGCTGGCAAAGGCGTGGCGCAGCCAGTGGGGAGACACCGGCCGGTCGATGCCGGCCCGCCGGGCGGCGGCGCGCACGATGCGCCACACGGCGGAGGGGCTGAGGGCTCCGCCCTTCTGGCTCACGAACACGGGGGCGTCGAGGCCGGCGTCAGGACCGCGGAGCGTCATCAGCTCCGCCCACATCTCCTTGCTCAGCAGGACCGCCCGGGTCTTGCCGCCCTTCCCGAAGACGACCACCTGCCCGGCGTCGGTGCGCGCCTGGCAGTCGCGCCAGCGTAAGCTGACCAGCTCGGCGACCCGGAGGCCTCCCCCATAGAGCAATCGCAGAATGGCGTGATTGCGCGCCTTGGGCTCCAGGACGAGCATCCGCTGGACGGCGCTCTCCGACAGGATCCGCTCGCCGAGGGTCTCTTTACGTTTGGGCAGGCGCAGGGCAGCGCCGGCATTCACCGGCAGATACCCGGTCTTGTGGGCGAAGGTGAACAGTGATTTGATCGCTGAGAGCGTCCGGGCCTGGCTCGCCGGTGCCAGCTCGGTGAGGGAATCGGCGAAGGCCTGCAGGTCCGCCAGGGTGGTCTGCGCCAGGGGCTGCGCGACGAACGCCAGGAAGCGGGCCGCGTCGGCGCGGTAGGCGCGCTGGGTGCGAGGCGAGCGGCCGTGCAGCCAGAGCCCGACGAGCGTAGTGTCAGGGGTAGGCTTGTCTAGCGGCTGGCTCGCTGATAGGACGATGGCGGTGGTCATCGGCTCAACCTCC
Organism: Ardenticatenaceae bacterium; assembly: GCA_027493995.1. GTDB lineage: Bacteria > Chloroflexota > Anaerolineae > Ardenticatenales > Ardenticatenaceae > DOUV01. The sequence goes on from JAOSJS010000001.1 coordinate 2,449,018, forward strand.
CTATTCAGTCCGATGGCTTTCCCCTCGTCCTGGATCTTCTCGACATCCTGTTCGATTTCGACTCGGGTAGACTCACGGCGGTCGCTGTCAAGGATCGCGCCGCAGTACCGGCATTTCCTGGCCCTGGCTTTGATCGTCTCAGCGCAAAAGGGGCACTCCCTGGTATCGGTCGTATCGGCTGTCACGGCGACACTCCTTGCGCGTTGCGAGCGGAGAAGCAGGGCACCTGGCAATAGTGCGCCCGGCGTGGGTATACATCGGATCTCTCACGAACGCAAAATAACGCTAATTATCTTGCGTTTTCTCGCTCCAAATTGAGGCGCCCATCGAGCCGATAGGCGCCCGCTCGCGCGCTTATTCTAACGCACAACGAACACGTGATCGAGCCCGGCAACCCGCTCGCACACCCAGCGCCATGCAAGGCAGTAACCCCGAGCCCGCGCCGCTCGTGGCGGCGCTCGAGGCCTCGGCGATACGGCCGCAGGCCGCGCGGCGTCTTGCATCGGTAGAGCGCGCGGGCCAGTATCATGGTGTCATGGTGGGGGCATGGCCCAGGACGCGACCCGTGGCCGTGGCATTCTGGCGTAGCCGCGCCGCGCGAACGCCGAAGAATGCTGGTGTGGGGCCGGCCTCTCCAGACCAGACCCTGGGCGAAGCTCGCCTGTTCGCGGGCGCGCGGTGCGGGCGGGATCGCGGCCCAATGCTCTCTGTCTCGCCCGGCGGTGCACCACCGCCGGGCACCGCTTGGCCGGCGCGCTGCCTACGACGCGCCGAGCGGTGCCATCTCCCGGCAGCGCGGGAAGTTGACGCAGCCGTAGAATCGGTTCCCCTTGTTCGCCCCCGACTGAGCCGTCCGCACCACCATCGGCACCCCGCACGTCGGGCAGAGCGGCGCCCCGCCGATCGGCGGGGCGCCGGCGGATCCCAGCCCGCCGGGAAGTGGCCCATCGCCTGGTGCCGGGTCGCCGGCCGCCTCGCCCGCGCCCTGAAGGGCTGCCAGGAGCAGCGCCTCGACCTCTCGCGTGGTGTAGCTGCGCCGGAGCGCCACGTGGACCAGCGGCAGCCCGGCCGCAGCGAAGACCCGGTCAACGAAGTCGTCGCGCGCCGCCCGGTCGAGGCGCTGGTGACTGCGGTCGTCCAGCTCGATGCCGAGCCGCGGCCGAAGCGTCGCGGGCTCGCAGAGTAGAAAGTCGACGTGCTTGCGCGCGATCCGGTTGCCGGCGGCCACGTTCTCGCGCGCGTTCGGGACGAAGAAGAGGTCGCCGAGCGCCACCTTGGGGCAGATGAGGAACCGGTCCGCGACGATCGTCCTCAAGACGCGGAAGAACGACGCCTCGGCCGGCGAGAGAAAGTCGTCGCGGAGGCGGTAGGGCAGCGCTTCTGCCGGACTGACAGGAGGAGGCTCGTGTGCCTGGAGCCCAGCCCGTGGGTCCTGCGCGCCGGCGGTCTGGCGAGGCCGCAGCCACGCCAGGAGTCTGGCGAGGCAGCCTTGTCGTTCGGTGTTCACGTTGCGTCTTCCCTCTTTCTCTGGCCGCCAGGGATGGCCACCGGCGCCCCCCGCCGGTCGGGCACTGAGGCAGCGGCACGCCAGACGACCGGACACCCGCCGCTCGCGGTGGGAGGGGCCGCCCCGCAGCGGGCGGGAACGCTCTCGTGCCCTACCGCTCGCATCCAATCCCGTCGTGGTCCCCGTCGAACCGGTGCGGGTCCGGCGGGAGGACCCGAAAGCGGCGGTACAGAATCTCGCCGCAGTCCAGATCCGGTGGCGGCGGCGGGATGCAGACGTCCGGGTAGGACGGATCGCAGTTCGCGGCCGGGGGTGGCGCCGTTGGCTGGGGAACCGCCGCCGGTGCCTGCTCCGCGGCCGGCCGGGTGGGTTCCAGCGCGCCCCGGATGGGCTGGGTCCGCGCATCGCAGGGCGGGATGGCGATCGGTTGCCCGGGTCTGATGAGATCGGGGTTGGTGATCTGGTTCGCGGCCACGAGGCAGGCGACGGTCACGCCGAAGTGGGCGGCGATCGCGTTCAGGGTGTCACCGCGTTGCACGGTGTAGACCTCGGATGGGGCAGTGGTGGCGGTCGCCGCTTGCGTCGGCGAGGGCGGCACCGGCGTTCGAGGCGCGGATATCCGCGGTGTGCGCGTCGCGCCGGCCTGGCTCGGGCGTGGCCCGGCCGGCGATGGTCCGGCATGGGTGTCCCCACAGCCGGCCAGCAGCGCGACGGCCAACAACAGGCCGGTGAGGAGGGCACCGCGCTTTACGCCGGAGGGGCGCTGTCTGAACATCGTTCATGGCTCGGTCCTCGCGGAGGCGGCGGCCGCGGGGCGGCGAGGGACTCGCTCTCCTGTGGGGTGGGGTGGAACGGTCGTTCCTGTATCGTACAGCAGAGCGGGCGCGCTGTCATGATGTTTTCGTCATCTGGGGTACCGAACGGGTAAAGCGGTTGTCATCTGGGGAGAGGCGCTACGGTGGTGGTACGGGGACGGCGAGTTTGCCCGCAAACCGTCAGGGATGCTTGCTTTTCTCAACCTGCTTCCGTAGCATGGCTTGAAGGTGACGTCGGGCAGACCCGACAACGGTTGAAGGTGAGGCGTCGGGAATGCAATGCCTCTGCGCTGTTCAACCTGCAACCTGGAACCTGCAACCCTCCTTGCTCCCTGACGGCGAGAGGCGCGAAGGGGAGTGCGCCGAGGAGCAACGGCATGCCCTCCCGGTGCCCACGGCGCCGCTCGCCACGGCGGTGCTCGCGTTGGCACCGGTGGCGCCTCCTCCCACGAGAGGAGCGTTGCATTGTGCGACTACGCGACTGCGACCACCAACTCCCCACCGTCCGCGCGGTCTCGCGCGCTTGCTGGATCACCGGCGCATCGCCACGGTGACGATCTCCACGGAGTCCAGCCTGCTGGAGTTGGGAGCGCGTGGAATGGGTGAAGGTGGCGGACGTGCCGGTCGCAGCGTGAGCCGGGGCCAGGCGGCGGCCGGCGCGACCGCCGCGCCGGTCGTCGTGGCGCGCGGGCTGGCGGCGCGGGTGGCGCGGCTCAGCTCGCGGTTTGCGCGCGAACGCGGAGGGCTGGGCGCTCGTCGACCGGCGGATGGTCGTTGCTCTATCTCAGCTTCTCTGATGGGTCCTGGCCCATTCGGTCTTCTGCTCCTGTCTCTTCTTGCCTCGCTTTTGCTTGCCGCAGGAGCACTCCATCCAATGCCCTCCGGTCCGTACGCAGTCTGGACGCTCCGAATCTGGCACTGCGACCTTGATGACGACGCACCTCCCGAGGAGCCACGGCCTCCGCTCGCGCTCTATTGCCCCGGGGGTGGACGTTGTTAGACTGTGGCCCTGGCCACCACAGCAGCCCTGGATCGAGGAGGAGGAATGGGCAAACATGGAAGCGCTGTGAGAGGCGCTGCTGATCAGCACTGCCGGCTCCAGGGGAGGGAGCATTGTTGCGGACGTAGGGCGCGCTAGAATCCTCTGGAAGGTGCCTTTCTTGGGCTTACCCCTCATAACCAGTCGTGACTCCATGCAGTGTGAGACGCTGACGTTTTGGCGGCAACAGGGGGATTGTCGGAAGGTCTCGTAAGTTGCTATAGTGGTACGGCGAGGAGGTGGGCGGCCTCGTTGTCAGTCGCCAGATCCGGCCGGGTGGACGAAGGACTCAGCCCTACCTCGCGACCCCGATCCTGTCGCGGCGCTGGTCCTTGTCCCGGCTCTGAGTTGCGGTGCAAGCCATCCCACGTTTGGATGAAAGGGGCCAGGATGCCAGGCTACGAGTCAGGGGTGAAGAGGGTGACGTGGTCGCCGTGGTACAGTGTGATTGGTGTGGAGGAGCGATCGCGGACGCCTCCGTCGCGGTGTACGAGTGGCAGGAAGACGATTGGTTTCAGTCGGGCCGGGTCTTCTTTGCGCACGCGGCCTGTTCACAAACCACCTGGCGGGGCACCACGCGATGGCAGGCGCGGGCGCTTCCCGAACTGGCCCGGCTCTTTCAGCCCCCCGTCTAGCGGTCGTCACGTGCAAGCGCCAGCCTGGCCGGGCCGCGCACCTCTCAGCGCAAACCCAACGCCAGGGCGCAGGGCCCCGGCCTGGTCACCGGCAGCGATCACCTCAGCGTGATGCCCCACCAGGAAATCGTCCCGCACGCCTGGCACTGACCGATGTGGGCCAGATATCGCACCGGCCAGAAGAGCTCCAGCTCAAAGAGCCGCACGAAGCGGCCACACGCGCAGGTGGTCTCACTAAGGACGGCCTCGCTCAGGTTGGCCCCGCTGAGCCTGGCCTCGCTCAGGTTGGCCCGGTTCAGGTCGGCCTCACTCAGCTTAGGCCCACGGAGATCCGCCCCAGTGAGGTCCGAACGAGATAAATCTCGTCCCGAGAGGTCAAGGCCGCGTAAACGCGTTTGGCCGTCCCAATTCAGTGCGAGCTGGTACTGCTCATCCCGCAGGGTCTTGCCGAGCGCCACCGAGCCGTCAAGTCGCTCGATATTCAGTCCGATGGCTTTCCCTTCGTCCGGGATGTTCTCGACATCCTGTTTGATTTCGACTCGGGTAAACTCACGGGGGTCGCTGTCAAGGATCGCGCCACAGTACCGGCATTTCCTGGCCCTGGCTTTGCTCGTCTCACTGCAAAAGCGGCACTCCCTGGTACCGGTCGTATCGGCTGTCACGGCGGCGCTCCTTGCGCATTGCGAGCCGAGAAGCAGGGCACTCGGCAATAGTGCGCCCGGCCGGGGTATACATCGGATCTCTCACGAACGCAAAATAACGAGACTCCATAGAGCTCATGCGTTTCACACAATGTTTTCCGCATTTTTCAGCGAGTGCTACTGTCGTCATCCTTTGCGAGGCCTGCCGTCCACCGGTCATCCACAGTCACACCTAAGCCGTTGCCCGACGGAAGCATCCAGTAGCCGGTGGCCGGCAGTTGGGAGAATACCAACTCTACCAGGATGTCGCCTTCGAGGAGAAGGGGACCAATTAGCTCACAGGCGTGAGTGACATTGCGGGTCGCACTCGCGAACTGCAGGCTGGCGGCAGTGCCCAAACCAAACTCCAGCATGCTGCCCACTACACAATTCATTCCGTTCGCCTCGGCAATGGCAGCCATCCGCTTCGAGTTGCGGAGGCCCGATTTGCACGGCGACACATTGATCAGATCGGCCGCTTGACGCTTCACCAAGGTGAGTACGTCGGAGGGGGTGAACGCGCTCTCGTCGGCCGCTACCGGCGTATCCAATGCAGTGCAGAGCCGTGCCATACCATCGAGGTCCCAGCGCGGCACCGGTTGCTCGATGTACTCCAGATCGAAGCGCTCCATCTTGCGCAAAATCGGAAGCGCCTCACCGGACTGGTAGCCCTCGTTAGCGTCGACCCGCAGCGTGACGCGTGGCCCGATGGCCTCGCGCACGGCAGCCACATGCTCAAGATCGGCCTGCGGATCGTGGCCAATCTTCAGCTTGATGGCCGCAAACCCACACTCGACGCAGGAGACCGCTTCCTCAACCATCTCCGCCGTTGATTTGATACCGATCGAGAACGCGATCGGTACCTGGCGGTGGTAGAGCCCTCCCAGCAACTTGTACACAGGAAGCCCCAGCGCTCGTCCGATGAGATCGTGCATAGCCAGGTCGAGACCCGCCTTGGCCAGCCGGTGGCCCGGGATTGCCTGCGCGAGAGCCGTGTCGATGATCTCTTGGTCGAAAGGATCGTATCCCAGAAGTGCCGGTCGCAGGTACTCCTGGATCACGTGCAGGACGGTTGTCTGGGTCTCTTCGGCGTAGGCCACGGGGAAGGGGGTTGCTTCGCCCACTCCGTAGCAGCCTTCATCGGTCTCGATCTGAATGAGCACATGCTGCGCCCGGACGATTGCCCCGCCCGAGATCCGCCAGGGTCGGCGGTAGGGCAAGTCGACAGGACATGCGGTTATCTCGGTGATCCGCATCTGAATTCCTCTTTGTGACTGTTGAACATCAGTCGCTCTGAGTGGCTGAATTGTCCCGCGCGGCTCCTGCCATCAAGGGTCATGCAGGTACGGCAGGCTCTCCCAAAGACCAAAGACCTCGACGGCGTCGGCCCGATAGAGACCCAATGCCGTGGCGCCTCCGTTCAGGGCCGCGCGAGCACCGCTCGCCAGTTGGTGCGAGGTGCGCATAGCCCCCTGGTGGTAGCAGGAGAGCTCGGCGACGACCTGGCAACGCCCTGCGACCTGTTCGACGACATGCTCGGTGGAGGCCTGGATGCCTTCGGGATCCGATGAGGTGTGCCATAGGCAGAGAATGTCGATCAGACCTTCCTCGACCCATCTGGGCCAGTCGAGGAGCATCGGCAAGTACTCGTAGGATTCCCGAGCTTGAAAGGAGACCGATATAGTGACCGATCGACCGAGTGCTTGGAGGTCGGCTCTCAGTTCTTGGATCAAGGTGGCTATAGGGCCAGCACGGAGTCGCACCCACCGCGCGTCATCACCCGCGAGGTTCCGCGGGTCCTGGCCATACAGTGCGGTGAACGCCGCCAGCAACGGCTCGTCGTATCCCAACGCCGCACTGCCGGTTTCATCGAGCGGCTCACTGACGAATTCAAGCTGGACCCCATCCACACCAAAGGTCTTCACCGTGTCTACCAGGAAGGCGCGATCGTACGCCCGCGCCTCAGGGAAGGCGTGGCTCAACCGGACCTCGCCCTTGGCTTCAAAGCTATCGCGGCCTCGCCGGTCGCGCCGCCACAACTCAGGGTGATCGCCGGCAAAGCGGGTACAGCCAGCCACCGGGAACAACTCGCCGACCAGGGAATCGTCCTTCTTGAGCCATTGGCCCCCATGGTAATTGATGGCTAGGTACGGGTGAACCTGAATCCCCCGCTCGTGGGCGGCAGTGACCAGGATGTGGAGAGGATGCCAGTCACGGTAGAAATCACCGAGCGTTAAAGCCGGGTAGGGAACCGGGCTCCGACCAAAATCAATGTATCGAAACAGGTAGTCGTCCTGCACGATTGTCGGGAAGAGACAGGTGACGCCATAGACAGCACATTTCTCGATGAAGGCGAGGATCTCACCTTCTTGTTGTCGGGTTGGGTAGGTATAGAAGCCGCCGAGCCCGCACCATAAGCTGAGGGGATACACGGTATGCTCCTACGCGGCCCCCTGCCGGTCGCTGTTCCTATTTGATGATCGTACGAGGATCCAGCGCATCGCGCAGAGCGTCGCCAATGAAATTGATGCTGAGAACCGCCAGGGCAATTGCAATACCCGGCGGCAGCCAGAGCCAAGGCTTTTCTTCCAGAACACGCAGGGTCTGAGCCGCGAAGAGCATATTGCCCCAACTCGGCGTTGGCGGCTGCACGCCAAGCCCCAGAAAGCTCAACCCCGCCTCGGTCAGAATAGCACCGGCAATGCCGAAGGTCGCGACGATCAGGAGCGGACCGACGGCGTTGGGCAGGATGTGCACCAGGATAATGCGCCGGTCAGGAATGCCCAGGCACCGGGCGGCTAAAACGAAGTCGGACTCGCGCAGCGAGAGGAACTGAGCGCGCACGAGGCGGCAGGTCGCCGGCCATCCCAGGACGCCGATGGCGATCATGACGTTGTACAGGCTCGGTCCGACGGCCGCTACGATAGCCAGGATGATCATGAAACTCGGGAACGAGAGCACAGCATCCGTGAAACGCATAATGGCAGCGTCTACCGGCCCCCGGTAGTACCCGGCGAGGGAACCAAGAATGGTGCCGATGGTGAGATAGATGCCAACTGCTACCAGACCGACAGCCATCGAAACCCGTGCGCCGTAGATCAGGCGGCTGAGCACATCGCGGCCAAGATTGTCCTGACCGAGCGGGTGGGCGAGCGAAGGGGCCGCGTAGGCATTCGGAACATCCACCTCGAGCGGAGAGTGCGGCACCAGCCAGGGAGCGAAAACTGCGACCAAGACAATAGCAAGCAGGATGCCGATCCCGACCACCGCGAGTCGGTGGCAGCGAAACCGTCGCCACGTCAGCACCCAGAGTGACTCTCCACGGAGCAGCGCCGGCCCGTCGCCAGACTTTTCGACCATCACCAAGCGACCCCATGCTTGTTCGGGTTCTCTCCCTCCCTGTCGGCCGGTTGTATCATTCTGCACGGCGACGGTCTTACTCATAGCGAATCCTTGGGTCGGCAATGGCGTACCCGATGTCGGCCAGGAGATTGCCCACGAAGACCAAGACGGCCACCATCAGTAACAACCCCATCATGACGGTGTAGTCTCGCTTGAAGGCCGCCTCGACCCCCAGGCGACCCAGGCCCGGCCAGGAGAAAATGGTCTCGACGATCACCGCACCACCGAAGAGTTCCGGAAACTGCAACCCGCCGAGAGTGATGAGGGGGAGGACCGCGTTCGGGAGGGCATGGCGCCAGAGGATGACGCGATCCTTCAGCCCTTTGGCTCGAGCAGTGACCAAGTATTCCTGACTCAGCACTTCTAACATGCTGTTACGGGCGTAGCGGGTCAGCCAGGCGGCGTTGCCAAGGCCCAGGACCAGGGTCGGCAAGAGCAGGTGGCGCAGGTGATCACCCAAGGTGGGCGTTTCTCCGATGGTCGCCACGCCGCCCACCGGGAGCCACCCGAGCTTCAATGAGAAGAGATAGATCGCCAGCAAGCCAATGAAGAAGGCCGGGATGGAGATCCAAAGGAACGAGAGCGCTCCCTGGGCATAATCGAACCACGAGTACTGCTTGACAGCGGCCAGGATTCCGATCGGCACCGCCACAATCCAGGCGAAGAGCAGTGAAGTCCCGGCCAGCTTGAAGGTATTCCACAGGCGCTCCCCTATGATTTGCGTGACCGGCCGGTGGGTCATGTACGAGTAGCCCAGATTCCCGGAGATCATTTCCCCCAACCATCGAACGTAGCGAATGGGGAGCGGCTGGTCGAGTCCGAGTGCTTTCAATTGCTCCTCGTAGGCGACACTGCCCGGTGGTGTGCGATCCGGATTGATCATCGCCTGAACAGGATCACCCGGTGCCAGATTGATGAACACGAAATCCAACAGCGTGATCAGGAGAAGGACCGGGATACCAATGACCAGCCGGCGCAGGAGATATTTACCCATCAGCGTCTTTCCCCCATCAAGCGAGGAGGACGCCTGTTGGCCTCCTCCTCACCTCTGTGATACCTCAAGAACTGCAGCCTTAAGGCCAGTTATTCATTGACCCACCACTGCTGAACGTTGCGCCACAGATCCCAGCCGTAATCCGTGTTGTGGCCGATCTCGACGCCTTGCAACCGGCTGCTGAAACCGTAGATTTGAGCGTTGGTGAAGAGGGGGGCCCAGGGCAGATCTTCGTTGATGATTTGCGCAATCTGGCAATAGATCCTGGCCCGCTCCGCGCGGTCGGTCGCTTTTCGGCCGTCGATGAAGAGCTGGTCCAATTCAGGATTGCGATAGCGCGGCTGGTTGTTGCCCTCCGGGTAGAATTCCCCGAAGTAGATAGACAGGAAGTCAGGGTCGGTGCCCTGCTCGGGCCAATCGACGCGCATCTGGTAGGTGCCGTCTTTCACGCGCTCGCGATCTTGAGCCCATTCAATTTTCTCCTGCTTGACCTTCAGGCCTACCGCGGCCCACATCTGCTGCATGACCGTGATGGCGTTCTCGCGCCAGCCGCCGGAATGGATGATCGTCAGCTCTTGGTTCGGATCCCAGTTGATCTTCTGAAGTAGCTCCTTGGCTCTCTCTGGATTGTAGGTGTAGTCGTTGGGGAGCTCACAATTGTCGAGCGCCCACGGTGGCATGAGCAGCGTGTCGATGAGGACACCCTTGTCGCCCTGGCGTACGGCCTTGACCTGATCACGGTCGAGCGCGTAGAGCATAGCCTGGCGCAGTTCCTTGGGAGCGATCGGGGGATTACACGGCTCGCCGACGCAGAAGTTGAGGACAAAGTAATCGCCGATGGTGGACACCTCGTAAAATTGGATGTCGCCTTTCTCCTTGAGAGATGGAACGTCGAGCGGCGTCACGTCCAGCACATCTGCTTCGCCCTTCTGGAGCATCACTTTGGCGGGCTCATACTCAGCCCGGATGAGGAAGATCTTGTCCAGGTTCGGCACGCCGCGGAAGTAGTCGTCGTTGCGCACCAGCTCCACGTACTGGTCGGTCGCGTAGCTGACGAACTTGAACGGTCCCGTACCTATGGGGTGGGCGGTCGCAAACGCGCTCTTCTTGATCTCCTCCGGCGCTATTGTCCCGAGGAGGTGTTCGGGCAACATGGGCGGGGTGAGAAAAGCTGTGAGAAACGCCGAGTTGGGCTCCGCAAGCGTGAAGCGGATGGTTAGGTCATCGACGACTTCGATGCCGGGAACGTCGTCAGCTTTGCCCTCATAAAATTCCTTTGCTCCCTGGATGACCAGGAACGGTGGGGTCCAGGCACTGTTAGTGCGTTTATCCAGGTGGCTCCGGATGGTGAAGGCAACATCTTTGGCAGTGAACGGGTAGCTGTCGTGCCAGGTGACGCCAGGGTGGAGCTTGAAGGTGTACACCAGGCCATCCGGACTGATCTCCCAACTATCGGCGAGATCGGGTTGGATCTCCTGATTGGCGTCGAGGCGTATCAGCCGGTTGAAGAGCAGGCCGTAGATGTTACGCGGGCCGGTCACGGAGTAGGGGTTGAAGTTGCCCAGGTCCGAGAACCCACCGACCACGCGGACAGTTCCACCCTGGCGTGGGCCCGCTGCGGGCGTGGCTGTGATCAGGACCTCAACCTGCTTTTCTACTTCGACCTCGACCACCTTCGTCACTTCAACCGGCTTCTCGACGATCTTCTCTTTTTCCACCACCACGGTTTCTTTGACGACCTGCGGGGTTGCTGAGGAGGCGCAAGCCGCCGAGACGAGACTTGCCAAGATCAGGAGCAGACCAGTTGTGATGAGTGAAGGTTTGGGTTTCACGGTTCCTCCCTTTCGTTGTTGGATTGGCTTTCCCTCATTCGAACAGCGAACAAACCCGGACAGTTGTAGATGAGCACATCATGCAGCGGAGAGAGCATGCGCTCTGATCTGCGTTCTATCGCTCCATCGCCCCCTTCCTCCTTTCCGTTGAGGCGAATTACGCCAACCGGAACGTGCTCGCTGAGATGAAACGCCGGCCGCCGCGAAAGGCCTGCGTGTCAATTTCATCCTTGAGGTTGAAGTAGTAGACCGTCAAAATTCGTCCATCTTCCAACTCGGTGACGACTGGGTAGCCCAGGTCCGGTCCGGCGCCATCGGCCCGAACGATGAACTCCCGGCTCCACGTCTCGCCATCGTCCTCACTGACGATGCCGCGAATACCGTAGGGTACAAAGCGATAGCCGTAGATGCAGACAATGCGACCATCGCTGAGGCGGCAGAGGTTGGCCTGATCGCCGAGGTCGTTGATCCGTCGCGGCGCCGACCAGGTGCGGCCGTCATCATCTGAGTGGGTCACTGACGTCCAGCTCGTGCTGGCCAGGTAACTGCGTACAAAGCGGTACCCGACTGTACCCAGGAGGCGGCCGGTGGGTAGCCGCAGGACGGCCGGATACGCACAGTCCATATCGTCGCGGTCTTCGTAGGCGATGGTGGAGAAGAAGTACCAGTGTCGGCCCTGGTCTTTGGAGATATACATCACTGAGCGCGACGGACGCCGCTCGCTTTCGTCCTGGGCGGCCCGCCTGGCCCCTGCCTCCTTCTCCTGGTCGGCGGCCTTGCCGCTCCCCGGGGCATAGCGGTAGCCGCCGAAGGCTGCGAGAATCGAGTCATCGGGCATTTTGAGATAGCTCGTGCCGGCGTAGATACTATCCATGTGGGCGTGCGGCACGACCACGGCGGGCAGGTGCCAGTGGTGCCCGCGGTCGGTCGAGCGAAGCGCGAACGATACCGGCCGGTAGGCGAGCCGGCCGTCTGCTGTCAACCAGGGGTCCCGCGAGAAGCTGCGCCAGAAGAGGAACATCGCGTTCTCCCCGTTCATGTCGACCAAGGCAGGCTCACCGCCTTGTTGGATCCAGTCGTCGAATGGTACCCGGTTGTCCCGCACCACCTGGCGCTGCGCTTCCGGCCAACTCTTGCCGCCGTCAAGCGTTCGGCAGAGGACGAGCCGGCCCTCGCTCTCACCGTGCTGGGTGTCCTCGTAGGTCTGGTAAGCGCAGGGTTTCTCGGTATAGGCGATGACGATCTCGCCGTTGCCGAAGTTGTGGATGCCGCCGGTCCAGGGCCAGGCGCAGAATAGATTGCGGCCTCCGGCGATCGTGGTATGAACGACGTCTTTGATTAGTGCAGTGTGATCGGTCCCAGTCATGTCGCTGCTTTCCTCCGTCCTTCACAGGATGGGTATCCACACTCGCTCATCTGCAATGCTCGGGCGTTTTCACGACGGAGACTCACGTGAGCAGCCGAACGGCGAGGGCCGCATAGAAACGTGCCGCTTCCAGCACCTGCCGAACCTCGACGTATTCATCTACTTGATGCGCCAGCCCTTCATCCCCGGGACCCAGGATCAAGGTTGGGATGCCCGCGTCGCCTGCGAGGACAGCTCCATCAGTGAGATAGGCCACGCCACGGGGCGGGGCAACAGATCCCCACAGATGCCGTGCCACCTCCAGGGCTTCGTGCACCACCGTCGCCTCCGGCGCAGTGACCAGCGGCGGCTTGTCGTTGATTGCGGCCACGTCAACATCCACACCGGGCCACTCCTGTAACACCTTGTCGACCGCGCGACGCACCTCGTGAAGCATCAGCGAATGGGATTGGCCCGGCACGGTCCGGATATCGACCGTCGCCCGGCAGCGGTCAGGCACCATGTTCGTTTTCAACCCTCCCTGAATCGTGGCAATGTTGATGGTGGGCGGTTGGAGCAGCGGGTGAGGTGTAAACCCAAACTGATGCCGGGCGAGCCGCGCCAGGATCGCGGCCATGGGAAGGATCGCATTGATTCCCTGATGCGGCATCGATCCGTGCGCCGCCCGACCATGGGCGGTGATCTCCAGCCAGAGGGCCCCCCGATGGGCGATCACCGGGTCCAGACCCGTCGGCTCTCCCACAACCAGGTGGCCGATGCCATCCATGCCACCATTGGCCTTGAACGCACGCGCGCCCTGGCCGTTGACCTCCTCGTCTACGGTGGCGAGCACCACCAGGTCGCCACGCAAGGAGGGGCCCATGGCCTGAGCGAGCGTCCCGGCTGCCACCATCATCGCTGCCAGCGCGCCTTTGGTGTCTAGCGAGCCGCGGCCATAGAGCCGACCGTTGACCAGTTCCGCACCGAGCGGATCGTAGGTCCAGGCCCGTTCCCCCGGTGGCACTGTATCAAGATGGGCGCAGAGGAGCAGCGCGGGCCGGCCTCCGGAGCCGCGCAGCCGGCCGATGACGTTGGCGCGATCGTCGGCCACCACTTGGGTCGCGACCTCCAAACCCAAGGCACGCAGTCGCTGCGCCACCAGTTCGCCGACCGCTGCCTCCTCACCCGGTGGGTTGTAACTACGCGTGCGTACCAGCTCGCGCAAGAGTGCCACCGTCTCTTCTTGGTTGATCGAGCCGAGAACATCGTCGAGCGTGGTCATGAGTTGCTCTCCCGTGATCCGCCAGAGCCACTTTTGGCAAGATCAATCACGATCGTCTTCAGATCGGTCATCTCAAGGATGGTGTGCTTCCCGCCGAGACGACCGATACCGCTTCGCTTGCCACTCCCCCCGAACGGGACGTGCAACTCCCAGTAGTTCGTTGATTCATTGATGTTGACGATGCCGGCCTTGAGCCGCTCGGCGAAGTGAAAAGCGCTGCTGAGATCGCGGGTGAAGACGGCGGCAAGCAGACCGTAGGACGTGGAATTGGCTTGCTCGATGGCCTCGTCGTCGCTGGCGAAGCGAGAGATCGGTGCAATAGGGCCGAAGGATTCTTCTTGACTCACAACCATCTCATGGGTGACGCCATCCAGGACGGTTGGCTGGTAGTAGAGCCGGGTCGGGAATCCTTCGGCCCGGCCACCGCCCCACCGCACGCGTGCGCCTCGCCCCACGGCGTCCTGAAGATGGCGATCCATCTTCTGAGCCGTTGCCTCGTTGTTGAGCGGCCCCATGGTGGTGTCGGGATCAAACGGGTCCCCCAGACGCACGGCCCGGGCGGCCGCCACCATCCGCTCGACAAAATCGTCGTACACGCGCTCGTGGACCAGGAGTCGCTCGGCGGCGGAGCAACTCTGCCCCGCGCAGAGGAAGCAGCCCAGGGCCGCGGCCTCGACCGCGGCCTCCAGGTTGGCATCCTCGCGGACGATCATCGGCCCGTTCCCGCCGAGTTCGAGGAGTAAGCTCTTGCCCGCCCCCGCCCGCGCTACTTCGATACCTGTCGCCGGGCTACCGGTGAAGCCGACTGCGTCGGTCCCAGGGTTGGCGACAATCTCGTTGCCCACCACCGGTCCGGGGCCGGTGACCAGGTTGACGACCCCCTCCGGCACCCCGGCCTCGAGCAGACACTCCATCAGCTTGACGGCACAAACAGAGGTGGTGGGAGCGGGAACCCAGACGATGGCGTTGCCCGCTGCGAGGCCAGGGGCGAGGTACTCAGCGGTGATCGTGAAAGGCCAGTTCCAGGGAGTGATGACTGCATACACGCCTCGCGGCTGCCGGATGCTCAGGATCCGCTTGTTTGGATCTGCCGAGGGAAGCACAGAGGTTTCGAGACGCTTGATATCTTCCGCAGAGAGGCGAAACTGAGCAATCGTTTCATCAATCTCGGCCAGGGCCTCAGTGTGGTACGGTTTGCCTTGTTCCAGTGTCAGCGTGTGTGCGAGTTCCGGCTTGCGGCTTTCGAGGATGTCGGCGACCCGATGGCACAGGGCTGCTTGCTCAAAGGGCGGGCGTCTCGCGATTCGGTCTTGAGCTCTCCGGGCCGCCGCGATAGCGCGCCGGGCGTCCTCTCGGTCGCCTTCAGTCACTTCGGCGATCACCGAACCGTTCACCGGGCTGTAGACCGGAAACGTCTTGCCGCTGAGACTGTCGACCCATGCCCCGCCGATGTGATGCTTGAGTTTCAAGACGCTCATCCGGCTCTCCCCTCCCTGAGCCTGTCACTCCAATAGGCCCAGTTGCTGCAAGAATTGTCGAAAGGCCTCCTTCTGCTGGGGAAATAGCCCGACCCCTGGCGCGCGCATTGGTCCGCCTGGGAGCCCGCGGAACTCCATCGCGGCCTTGATGGCGCCCACCCAGCCTAACTCGACGATCTTGGTGGAGTACGGAATCTCGACTCGCGCAATCATCTGCCGCGCCTGCTCCAGCTCGCCTCGTGTCAGATGGTTCCAGAAACGAATCGAGGACTGCGGTGCAAACTGGCCGATTCCGGAGACGTAGGCCGGCGAACCCAGCGGGTAGGTGTAGAGGAAGGACACCTTGCCTGAGTCGTCAATGACCGCAATCCGGTCCCCGACCGCTGTCAAAATCTCGATCTGGTAGTTAAAATCGCCGCCCTCCTCCTTCATGCCTACCACGTTGTCAATCTCTGCCAAACGCCTGATCAACGAGAGCGAAAAGGGGGCCTTGGCGCCGCTGTAGCCCGGCAGAGCCTTCTCGTGGATGAGGACGCCGATATCAACAGCCTCGGCGACAGCCGCAAAATGACGGTATAGCGCTTCATTGTGGATTGCCGGATCGTACCGGGGGTGGTAGGGATGAAAGGGTGCGACGACCAGGAGCCCGTCAACGCCCACCGATTGCGCGTACCGGGCGAAGTCAACAGAACCACCGGTCCACCACAGCCCGGTGCTCACGATCACAGTCGCTCGGCCCGCGGCGGCCTCCACGACCGTGCGGGTCACCTGGCGGACCTCTTCCTCCATCAGATAGGGATACTCCGAAATCCCGAGGCTCACCAGCAGAACTCGAATCCCGTTCTCGATCAGGAAATCAACGTGAGCCTTCATCCCCGCATGGTTGATCTCGAGGTTTTCGTGGAACAGGGTCGGTAGCCCCACGATCGGCCCACACAGCCGTGATCGCAACGTTTCGGGCCTGGTCATCGGTCGCCTGCCATCAGCATGCCCATCTCCACAAGGATGTGGGTGAGCTGCTCGTGTTCCGTGTGGCTGAAGCGATGGTGCGGCAGGCGGTACGCGTCGCCGGCCGGCAGTCCGCGCAAGCGCATGCCTTCTTTGATCGTGGACAGGCGCGCGGGCCAGGTCCGAGTGGCAATGAAACGGGCGATCGGGCGCAGGCTTCGATAAAGTTCGAGGGATCGCGCAGTGTCCCCGGCACGGTTGGCGCGGTAAAGTTCCACCACTGGCTCAGGGACAAAATTGGCCTCATCGGAGATGAAGCCGCAGCAGCCCATATCGTGGCCGTACGGCTCCCACACCACGCCGTAGCAATTCACAACCCCGATCCGGTCTCCGATGACTTCGACTGTCTCGCGCAATTTGTGGAAAGACGGCGTACAATCCTTGATCCAGGCGACGTTCGGGATATCGGCCAGTTGATCCAGCAACGCGATAGGCAGGTCCCGCCCAACGACAAGTTGATTGTTGTAGATCATGATCCCGAGGCTGGTGGCATCCGACACTGCGCGGAAATGGCTCAGCACCTGTTCATCCGTAGGAACCGTGTAGTATGTCGGCGTGAGCATGACGCCGTCGGCTCCCAGGCGCTCGGCATGCTGGACGAGGTCAATGACTTTGCGGGCACTCTCATCGTTACAAGCCGGAACGACCGGAACCTGACCCCGCGCTTCCTCAATCACGATCTCCATCACTCGTTTGCGTTCCGCGACCGTCATAACATTGCACTCGCCCACGCTTCCCCCGGGGATCAACACGCCGTCAGGACGGCGCACGCCGTGCTCGATCAACCACTGCGTGTGATAACGCAGGGCCTCTTCGTCGAGCTCTGTCTCACTTCGAAAGGGGGTCGTCATGACAACGTGGACGCCGGGAAGCCTATCCCGTAGATCTATGCGGGCCATATCGAGGCTTTCTCCTTTGTTTTGTAACACGCGTTGGATCACCAAATGCTGTCGTTCGAGCGGGGACTTGATCGCAATGAGTGCTTGAGACGGCCCCTGACCATCACGCGGCGATTACATGATCCGGTAGCCTGCCTGGCACAATTCGATGAGCGTACCACTGGCCGCCTCCTCTTGCAGCCAGGCGATCTGACCGCCGGCAGCCTGTCTCGGCTCCTGATCAAGCAAGGGCACCCCAGCGGTGCGGAGCCGCTCGACAGTACCGGCCAGATCATCGACTTCCAGCGCGAGGTGATGCACGCCACCATCCTGGGCCTTCACCAGACGTTCCAGGCTCTCGGCCACCGAGCCCTTCGGCGCGACCGGCTCGATAAGTTCGACGAGAACCTCACCGACCTTCAAGACGGCGGCCTTGAGGCCCAACTCTTCCCACGCCACGGTTTGAACCATCTCCAACCCAAGTTGTTGTTGGTAAAAGGTGACCATGGCGTCCAGGTCCTTCACGGCAATGCCCAGGTGGTGAATCTTGGTTGCCACCCTTGCCTCCTCCTATCAGCGCCCGTACACCGGGGTGCTCTGCTCGCCACTTTCGAGCAGGGCATAGTAGGCCCGGATGATGGCCTGAGTGATTGGGCCGGTCTCTCCCGACCCAATGGTGCGTCCATCAATTTGGACAATCGGGACAATCCCTCCCGCCGTCCCTGAAAGGAATACCTCGTCCGCGTTGTAGAGATCGAAGGCGGTCAGGCGCGTCTCAATCACCCGGCAGCCGAGTCGGACGGCTAACTCACAGACGGTCTGGCGCGTGATCCCCACGAGGATGTTGTCGGCGGGTGTGGCGAGGCCTCTCCTCTTGACCATGAATACGTTGAAGCCCGGAGCCTCGCACACGGCGCCCTGCAAGTCCAGCTCGATCGCATGATCGCACCCCGCAGCTTGGGCCTCGAGATAAGCCAACACGTGGTTCAGGTAGTTACAGGATTTGATTTTCGGATCGAGTGCTTCCGCCGGGATTCGCCGGGTTGCCGTAATTTTCGCCGTCTGACCATGAGCTTTGTCTCCGCTCCCCACAGCCGCCCCGTAGGGTCTGGCAAAGACAATCACGCTTGGCCTGCAGTTGATCGGGCGAAGAATGGGCAACTCCCCGACGCCTCGCGTGACCAGGATTTTCACGTAGGCCTCGCGGAGTTGATTCTGCCGGATGGTCTCGAGGACGACTGACCTCAGGTCGGCTTTAGTGATGGGGATGTCGAGCAGGATAGCCTTCGCCGATTCATAAAGGCGATCGAGGTGGGCATCAAGCTTGAAGACCGCTCCCGCCCAGGCGCAACATGTGTCGAAAACCGCATCGCCATAGAGAACTGCATGATCAAAGATGGAAAGTTTGGCTTGAGTCTCGGGCAGGAATTGGCCATCCAGATAGACGATGAATTCGTGGTAGCTCGGGACAACGTTCATTCCAGGTCCTTTGCGAGAAAACCGAGGTAATGAGGGCTCAACGCGTCTGACGGTCGCTACGCTGCCGTGTTCCTTCCGATCCTGGGTAACCCAGTTCGCGAGAGATCGCCTCACAAGCTCCGACGACCAGAGAACTCACTATCTCTTCCCGGTCTGGGGTGAGGCGATTCGCGGGTGCCGTCACGCTCACCCCCGCAATGACTTGATTGCGATGGTCTACGATCGGAGCCGCGATACAGCGCACGCCAACGGCGTACTCTTCGTCGTCTATTGCATACCCGCGCACTTGAATCTCTTCGAGATGGTTCCGCAGAACCATCATTGAGGTAATGGTATTAGGCGTCGCCGGGGGTAATGGCAACGACGCCAGCAGACGCTCCCGCTCCAGGGCCGGCATATAAGCCAGAAGCACTTTACCCGTCGCTGTGCAGTGAAGGGGCATTTTTGTGCCCGGCGGGGAGTAGAAAGCCAAAGATGAATCGGGCACCAAGCTTTCCAGGTAGACAATACTCTTCTCGCTCAAGATACCTAGGTTCACGGTCTCGTTGACCTCTTGCTTCAAACGGTTTAAGTATGTGATAGCGAGGCGCATTAACGGGCGCTGGCGGATCGCTTGTGCCTGAAGAGAAAGAACTTTGATACCAAGGTGGTAACGATTCGTGTGAGGATCCTGTTCTACATATCCCATGGCACTCAGAGTGGCCAACAGTCGATGGGTTGTACTAACCGGATATCCTGACTTTTCACTTAGTTCTGTGATGCGTAGACCGTCTTCGGTTGTTGCAAGAAACTCCAGAAGTTTCAGGGCTTTGAGGACTGATTGATCAAGGTTAGACATTGGTTATTTCCATATTGTGGAAATAGATTCATCATCGTGGAAAATTATAACATAGGGAGAGGGGTGTGTCAAGAGGTTCACAAGAATCTGAGGAGCCGGTTTTCCTTAAGCCCCACTGCTCCGCGCGTGATCGGCTCCTAATCCCTGCTCATCGCTGACATCAACGCCGTGCACAGCTGATCGTCCGAAGTGCGAGAAGGGCGAACTTCAACCTCGATCTAGCCCCCTCGTTTGGTGACGCCGGGCCTTCGGCCAGGTGGTCCGCAGCTTGCTGGTTGCTGGTGGCGACGGCCTATGATCTGGTGCCAGTCGCTCCGAAAGGAGGTGGCCGCGATGGCACGCGTTCGATTGGAGTACGAGGATGAGCAACTGCGGATGCTCGCGGAGCATGCGCTGGCCGCAGACCCGCTCGTCCCGGTTGGGCGCCTCGCTGTGGCCAGTGAGCGCGGCGTCGTTGTGCTGGCCGGAACCGTGACCAACGAGCGGGAGCAAACGCAGGGTGTGGATACCGTTCGCCAGGCGTTTGAAGTTGCTCGGGTTCCGTACGATCGAGTGGTGGATGAGCTTGTCGTCTCGCCGCAACCATGAGCCGAAGTGACAGCGTGCGGCGGGGGTCCTCGTCGAGAGCCGGGCGGCGTTCGACGTGCACCGGTGAGACGGTGGGCGACCGAACCACCCGCCAGCGCCGCCGGGCGGACGTCGCTGGCACGAACCGCGTGGCCCCGCGGCGGCGCTAGCGTGCGGCCCGTGGGGCGCCGTCCCACGGGCCGCGGTGGGCGCGCCGCGGCCTGTCAGCGGCATCAGCTTCAGCCTCAGCGGAATCCGCGCTTCCACTGCCGTAGCCTGCCGCTCGCCCGCTCAGGCAGGTGCACCCTTCCCTGCAGCGGGTTGCAGGCGCCGCGCGGCCAGCCTCTCGCCCAGATCTCTACGAAAGGAGCGCTCCACTTCCTGGTAGCCCAGGGCGGTGTGTGCCCTGGACTCAGCGGGGAGTCCGGGGTGGTATCGGAGACTATCGCACGGCAGCCCACCGAGCGCGCCCAGGCGTCGGCGGTCTCCACCAGGCGCCGACCCTCCGCCTGCGCCGGCCCGGGTCGACGTACCAGGCCTCCAGGTACCCAATTCGGTCGGTGTGGCAGCCCGGGATCGTGCGGTGAATCGACGCCTCAACGAGGCCGCACCCCCTCCGGGCGTTCGGCGACGAACACCGGCTGCTGGTCCCGATCGGCGCGCAGGGCCGCCATCTCCTGCTTCAATTCCTCCACCCCGTGGTCAGGCCAGAGCGCGCCGCAGTCGCAGCCACTCGGCCTCCTCGGACGCGCGCACGGGACGGATAATCATCGTGGTCTGTCTCCTCCGATGACTCATCGTGGCATCAATGCTCGGCTCAGCAACCCTTACACCGACAAGTAACGCGAGGCGCCGTCATTCGGCCGGGCGTGGGTGTACTTGCCCGTCGTCGCCATGTTGGCATGTCCGAGATCATGCTGCACGAGGCTGATCGGCGCGCCGCGGTCCAGGGCGTGGCTGGCAAAGGCGTGGCGCAGCCAGTGGGGGGACACCGGCCGGTCGATGCCGGCCCGCCGGGCGGCGGCGCGCACGATGCGCCACACCGCGGAGGGGCTGAGCGCTCCGCCCTTCTGGCTCACAAACACGGGATCGTCGAGCCCTGCGTCAGGATCGCGGAGCGTCATCAACTTCGCCCACGTCTCCTTGCTCAGCAGGACCGCCCGCGTCTTGCCGCCCTTGCCGAAGACGACCACCTGCCCGGCGTCGGTGCGCGCCTGGCAGTCGCGCCAGCATAGAGACACCAGTTCGGCGACCCGGAGGCCTCCACCGTAGAGTAGTCGCAAAATGGCGTGATTGCGCGCCTTGGGCTCCAGGGCGAGCATCCGCTGGACGGCGCTCTCCGACAGGATCCGCTCGCCCAGGGTCTCTTTGCGTTTGGGGAGACGCAGCGCGGCGCCGACATTCACCGGCAGATACCCGGTCTTGTGGGCGAAGGTGAACAATGATTTGATCGCTGAGAGCGTCCGGGCCTGGCTCGCCGGTGCCAGCGCGGTGAGGGAATCGGCGAAGGCCTGCAGGTCCGCCAGGGTGACCTGCGCCAGGGGCTTCTCGACAAACGCCAGGAAGCGCTCGGCATCGGCGCGGTAGGCGCGCGGGGTGCGCGGCGAGCGGCCGTGAAGCCAGAGGCGGATGAGCGTTGCGTCAGGGGTAGGCTTGTCTAGCGGCTGGCGTGACGATGGAACAATTGCGGTACTCATTTGCTTGCTGTCTCCTTTTGTTTGTTGAGCCATGCAGGCCACGCCTCTTCTGACATCCCCGGCACAACGCATGGACCTTGTTCGTTCGTGGCAGCCATATCGTGCATGAGCTTGAGTGTTGCCCGGCAGTCGCCAATGGCAGTGTGGTCTCCGCCGGGTAGCTTTTGAAAGCGATAGTCACCCCAGTAGTCTGACCAATCACCGAAGTACGCCGCGTACACGTTCATCGTACACATCCAGCGCGCGGCGCCTGGCTTTGGGAGGTTGTGGCGCTTACACTCCCGCTGGAGCATCGCCCGGTCAGCGCTGGCATTGTAGGTAACAATGCTCTTTCCCTGAGTCACACCAACAAGGGCAGGGTACACCTCTGAAAACGTCGGATCCCCAGCAACCATCGCATCGGTGATTTTGTGAATGGCGGTACCGTCGCGAGGCATCGGTTTCGACGGTCGGATCAGGGTATCAAGGAGTACCTCACCAGACGGAGCCAGTACACCAATTTGAATTATTTCGTCCTCAGCCCCCAGGCCGGTAGCCTCAAGGTCGAGAATAACCCAATCGCCGGGCGCTGCGAGAAGTTCGCGCGCCCATGCGATGGCATCGGCTCGATCCTTTGCCAGCACCTCATCGCGCAGACCGGATACGCACAACCCTTCGGGTAAGCGCTGCGTATCTACGAACCCGCAGCGCTTGCAGGTGCGGTACTGGCGCTGCGCTTCCCGCGCCTTTGCTAACGCTGCTGTCCGGGCAGCCGAGGCTTTGGGGCGCGGCACCGCCTGATTCACATCGTAGAGCCGCCAGTAGCCATCCAGCGCCTGGCTACTCGGCAGGAGCCCTGCCGGTTGTTGGCCATCGGCCAGTTTGAGGCCCATCTGCTTGAGCCGGGTTTGCGTCTTGAGGTGCTCAGGCACAGCACCCCAGGAATAGACCCGCAGCCCAGGGCACCGGCTCGCCGGTTGGTTGCGCCATTGCTGCCCGCAGATTGCACAGGCGAACCCGTAATCCGAGCGGGCCAGTTGATGGGCTGTCATTGCTGCCATCTCCCTCTCCTAAACGCAAAATAAGGTGACTTATCTTGCGTTTTCTCGCTCCAAATTGGGGCGCCCATCGAGCCGATAGGCGCCCCGCTCGCGCGCTTATTCTATCGTACAACGAACACGTGATCGAGCCCGGCAACCCGCTCGCACGCCCAGCGCCAGGCGAGGCAGTCCCCCGAGCCCGCTCTGCTCGTGGCGGCGCTCGAGGCCTCGGCGATACGCCGGGCCCCTCGCGGCGTATCGCATTGGCAGAGCGCGCGGGCCAGTATCACGGTGGGGTATGGCCGGGGACGCGGGCCCTGTTGGCTGTCGTTGGTTCGTCACGCAACCCGCCGTCCTGGACGCGGGAGGTCACCGGGGCTGCGCCGGTGTCGGCCATCCGCGTGCTGCTCCTCTGTAACCTTCCCGCGCCTTGCATGTGAGAGCGACACAATCGAGCGACCGCCGGCTCACCGTTGCGTCTTCCCTCTTTCTCTGGCCACCAGGGATGGCCACCGGCTCCCCCCGCCGCCGGGGCAGCGAAGCAGCGGCACGCAAGGTGACGGACAGCCGCCGCTCGCGGTGGGAGGAGCCGCCCCGCAGCGGGCGGGAACGCTCTCGCGACCTACCGCTCGCATCCGATTCCGTCGCGATCGCCGTCGAACCGGTGCGGGTCCGGCGGGAGGGCCCGAAAGCGGCGGTACAGAATCTCGCCGCAGTCCAGATCCGGTGGCGGCGGCGGGATGCAGACGTCGGGGTAGGACGGATCGCAGTTCGCGGCCGGGGGTGGCGCCGTTGGCTGGGGAACCGCCGCCGGTGCCTGCTCCGCGGCCGGCCGGGTGGGTTGCAGCGCGCCCCGGATGGGCTGGGTCCGCGCATCGCAGGGCGGGATGGTGATCGGCTGCCCGGGTCTGATGAGATCGGGGTTAGCGATCTGGTTCGCGGTCACGAGGCAGGCGACGGTCACGCCGAACCGGGCGGCGATCGCGTTCAGGGTGTCGCCGCGTTGCACGGTGTAGACGTCGGATGGGGCGGTGGTGGCGGTCGCCGCTCGCGTCGGCGAGGGCGGCACCGGCGTTCGAGGCGCCGATGGTGGCGGCGTACGCGTCGCGCCGGCCGGGCCACGCCCGGGCCCGGCCGGCGGTGGCCCGGCCTGGGTGTCCCCACAGCCGGCCAGCAGCGCGACGGCCAGCAACAGACCGGCGAGAAGGGCACCGCGCTTCACGCCGGAGGGGCGCTGTCTAACATCGTTCATGGCTCGGTCCTCGCGGAGATGGCGGCCACGAGGCGGCGAGGGGCTCGCTCTCCTGTGGGGTGGGGTGGAACGGTCGTTCCTGTATCGTACAGCAGAGCGGGCGCGCTGTCATGATGTTTTCGTCATCTGGGGTACCGAACGGGTAAAGCGGTTGTCATCTGGGGAGAGGCGCTACGGTGGTGGTACGGGGACGGCGAGTTTGCCCGCAAACCGTCAGGGATGCTTGCTTTTCTCAGCCTGCTTCCGTAGCATGGCTTGAAGGTGACGTCGGGCAGACCCGACAACGGTTAAAGGTGAGGCGTCGGGAATGCAATGCCTCTGCGCTGTTCAACCTGCAACCTGGAACCTGCAACCCTCCTTGCTCCCTGACGGCGAGAGGCGCGAAGGGGAGTGCGCCGAGGAGCAACGGCATGCCCTCCCGGTGCCCACGGCGCCGCTCGCCACGGCGGTGCTCGCGTTGGCACCGGCGGCGCCTCCTCCCACGAGAGGAGCGTTGCATTGTGCGACTACGCGACTGCGACCACCAACTCCCCACCGTCCGCGCGGTCTCGCGCGCTTGCTGGATCACCGGCGCATCGCCACGGTGACGATCTCCACGGAGTCCAGCCTGCTGGAGTTGGGAGCGCGTGGAATGGGTGAAGGTGGCGGACGTGCCGGTCGCAGCGTGAGCCGGGGCCAGGCGGCGGCCGGCGCGACCGCCGCGCCGGTCGTCGTGGCGCGCGGGCTGGCATCGCTGGTGGCGCTGCTTGGCTCGCGGTTTGCGTGCGAACGCGGAGGGCCAGGTGGTTGTCGTCCGGGCCGCGCTTCTTCCAGTCCGAAGCGCTCGAGAACTTCGACGACGATGCGGGGCGTGACGACCACCATCGGGCCACCCACCGCGACTCGATCTAGCCCGGAGAGGGGACACGTTTCGCACCGAGAACCAGCGAAAAGGTCTGCGACCCTTGTCCGAGCGTGCACTAGTGGGTCATCCGACATGAATATCGGAATATAGGTGGAGTCAGGTAAACTGTTGGAGCAAGCAGATCGGACGAGCCCAACGATTGGATGGAGCGGATGACACGACAACGCAAGGAGCCGCTACGGGCGTTGACGAGCGACGAGCGAGGCTGGTTGGAACGAATGAGTCGGTCGCAGGCGGAACCAGCCGGGCACGCCCTGAGGGGCGGTCCCCGGTGAGACCTTCTCGCCTGGGCGTACCCCGCGGGGTAGGTGGCGCGGGCGAAAATGGTGTTGGCGGTGGCAGATGGCAAGACGAATGCCGAGGCAGCGCAGGTGGCGGGGCGGCGGTCGGATGAAGCGGTGGCGCAGGTGATCAGCCGCTTTAACCAAGACGGCATCGCGGCCGTGGAACGACGACACGGTGGTGGGCCGGCGGTCACGTATGGTCCTGCGGAACGGGAACGCATTCTGCGCGAGTTCCGCCGCCCCCCGGATCGAGAAACAGACGGCAGCGCGACGTGGACGTTAGCCTTGCTGCCGCGCGCCTTACGGAACGCCCCTGATGGCTTGCCGGAGGTCAGCATTGACACGATCTGGCGCGTGTTGCGGGAGGTGAATGTGACCTGGCAGCGTGATCGCACGTGGTGTGAGACCGGCCGAGCGATCCGCAAACGCAAGTCGGGGGTGGTGACGGTGATTGATCCGGATGCAGAGGCGAAAAAAAGTTGATCAGTGATGCCTCCACGCGCAGTCAGCAACTGGGGTTGGAGCTGTGGTGTGAGGACGAAGCGGGCCCCTTTCAGACGGTTCCGCTGGCCGGCACGGCGTGGCAGCCGGAAGGAGAGCCCGGGCGCTATCCGCACGAATACGTCCGCGACGGGACGGCCAAACTCCTGACGCTCTTTCGTCCCGCGGATGGGCACGTGCGCGTGAAAGGCGTCACCCACACCACGAACGAGGTGTTGCACCCTTGGCTGAGGCAGGAATTGGGGCAGATTGTCGCTGCCCTGCCAGATATGCCTCCGGCGCCACCCGATGAGCCCCAACGGGCGGCCTGGACGCGCTGGCAAGACGGACTTACCGTCCCGATCACCCTGCCGGCGACTCTCCCGCCGCTCCGCATTCTCTTGATCCTGGACAATCTCAGCGGTCATCTCACCCCCAGCTTTGTGCTCCGGTGCTTCGAGCACGGCATCATGCCCCTCTATACGCCCTTAAGCGGGTCCTGGCTCAACATGGCCGAGTCCATTCAGCGCATTCTCAAACGCCGCGCGCTTGAGGGCGCTCACCCGCGCACGCCCGATGATATTATCGCCTGGTTCGAGGCCGTCGCGCGCGCTTGGAATCGCCAGCCGACCCCCTTTGTCTGGGGCGGCACTCGCGCCGCTCGTCGCGCCCGCGCCCGCCAACGCCGTCACGCCTTACCTGCTTCCGGTGCCTGCACGCGTACGCCGCTGCCTCGCCTCAGGCGCTCCGCTCTCGACAAATACCGATCCGCGGAATCGGCAGAAAGCAATGCCGATATTCATGTCGGATGACCCACTAGTGGAAGTGTCTCCAGCGCCGCGATCGTCAAACCAACAAGAGGTACGGATTCTCAACCATCGCCTTCACCGTCGCCAAGAATTGCGCCCCCGTGCCCCCATCCACGGCACGGTGATCTGCCATCAACGTCAGCCGCATCAGCGGTCGTGTCGTCACCTGGCCGCCACTCTCGACCAGGCTGGGCGTGATGGCCCCGACGGTCAGTAGCCCCACCTCAGGTGGGTTCAAGACGGCTGTGAACTGTTCGATTCCGAACATTCCCAGGTTGGAGATTGTGAAGGTGCTTCCCTTCACTTCTTCAAGTTTCAACCTGCCTGAGCGTGCCCGCTGCACCAGGTCGTCAAGCTCGGATTGAATCACAGCCAGGCCCTTTGTCTGCGCATCACGGATGACCGGCACGATCAGCCCGTCATCTAGAGCGACGGCGATGCCAAGGTGCACGCGGTCGTACTCGCGGATCTCTAAGTCCACCAGATGCGCGTTGATGCGCGGATGACGCGCCAGCGCGAGGGCTCCGATACGGGCCAGCACCGCTGTCAGGCTTACCTTGCTGCCAGTTGCCTGCCACACCGCAGATTCCGATAGGTGCTCGATGAGCCGTTTGACCTCCGTCATATCGGCGGAGAGGGTCAGGGCGATATGGGGCGCAGTTTGAAAGCTGTGCTGCAGCCGTTCAGCGATGACTTTGCGGACGCCTCGAAGCGGGATCGTACGGTAGGAACCCACGATTGCTCGTGGGAGAGAGGGGGGCTCCGTTGGCTCAGGGGCTGGCTGAACCTCCATCTGGACCGCTGTCGAGGCCTGGCGAAATGCCCGGACATCGGTCGCCAACACCGCGCCCTCAGGACCGGACCCGTGCACCGCCGCGACGTCGACCCCGATCTCCCCCGCAAGCCGGCGGGCCAACGGCGAAGCGGGGGAAAGGCGCACAGTTTGGGAAGAGGGTCTCGCGTGGGCTAGAAAGTCTTCGACATCCCGTCTGGTGATCCGTCGCCCTTCGACGCGGATTTGGCTCAGATCGACATGGTGCTCCGCAGCCATGCGTTGCGCCACAGGGCTGGCAACGTTCGCAACTTCGGCCGCTTGACTGATGCTGGCCGTGGCGTCAGCCGGTATCACCATCTGCTCTAATTCCTCGGGTGACCGGATCACGGCAATCACTGTGCCGACCGGTACTTCCTCCCCCTCACGAGCGGTTACCCCGGTCAGAATGCCACTCCCAGGCGACTCAACCTCGACGGTCACCTTGTCGGTCTCAGCTTCCAGGAGTGGCTCACCCTTACGCACGGTGCTCCCTTCGACTTTCAGCCAGCGTAGGACTGTCCCACTCTCCTGCGCCATCTCCATTTTGGGCATGATGACCTCTATCGCCACGCCGCACCTCCGTAACATCTATCAAGACTGGCAACGCCCAACGAGTTGCAAGGCAGTCACAACCAGTAACTCCTCGGTGGGGATTGTGGCGTCCTCAAGCGGGGGGCTAAACGGAACAGGAACGTCCATCGCCGCGATGCGGCGCACCGGCGCATCCAGGTAATAGAAAGCCCCTTCTGCGATCACGGAAGCCAGTTCGCCCGTCACACCATAGCGACGGTAGCCCTCGTCCACGACGATCACCCGTGACGTCTTCCGCGCCGACGTCAGGAGCGTCTCCGTATCCAGCGGAAACAACGTGCGAGGATCAATCACCTCAGCGCTCACGCCCTCTTCTGACAACAGGTCCGCCGCGTTTAGCGCCAGATGCACCATACTGGATGTTGCAACGATAGTGATGTCACGTCCTTCTCGCTTGATGTCGGCCTGCCCCAGTGGAATGGTATACTCCCCTTCGGGGACTGGGCCTTTTTGCCGGTACATCATCTTATCTTCAAAGAAGATCACAGGGCTCTCATCACGGATGGCGCTCTTGAGCAGACCCTTGGCATCGTATGGCGTCGAGGGAATGACAACCTTCAGGCCGGGGATGTGGCAGAACCAGGCGTGAAGGCTTTGGGAGTGTTGCGCCGCCGAGCGCCGGCCCGCGCCCATGGTCGTACGCATCACCATCGGCACGGACAGCTTACCGCCGGTCATGTAGTGTACTTTGGCGGCTTGGTTGACTATCTGATCCATCGTCAGGGCCGTAAAATCGCCGAACATGATCTCCAGGACTGGTCGCATCCCGGTCATCGCGGCCCCCACCGCCGCTCCGGCAATACCGGCCTCCGAGATCGGGCTATCGATCACGCGCTTCGAGCCGAACTCGCTCAGGAGTCCCTCCGTCACTTTGAACACACCACCGGCCGCGGCCACGTCCTCACCAATCACAAACACGCGTGCATCGCGGCGCATCTCCTCGGCCAGCGCCTCTCGAATGGCCTCGACGAAGG
This sequence comes from Ardenticatenaceae bacterium, assembly GCA_027493995.1. GTDB lineage: Bacteria > Chloroflexota > Anaerolineae > Ardenticatenales > Ardenticatenaceae > DOUV01. The sequence goes on from JAOSJS010000001.1 coordinate 2,477,621, forward strand.
TCAATTCCCGGCCATTGCTATGCGTAGACATGCAGACTCACCTCTTCAACCAGCGGAAAGGGCGCTGCTTTGGCAAACTCCATGCCAGTTTTAATCTCGCGCTCGATGTCTGCCTCCACGCGCTCGAGGTCACCTTGGGTCACGTGGCCTTCAGAAAGGAGCCAGTGCGCATAGCACGCGATCGGATCGCGCTGCGTCTGCCACTCGTGCTCCTCTTCACGGCTCCGATAGGAGCGTTGCTGGTCACCAACATGATGCCCATGATAGCGATAGGTGTTGCAAACCAGGAAGGTCGGCCCCTGACCTGCGCGAGCCCGGACGACCGCCTCTGTCGCTGACTCGTAGACTCCCAAGACATCCTGCCCGTCCACAATCTTTGACGGAATGCCAAAGGCCTCTCCACGTAAGGTGATAGTAGGACCGGCCATGACGGCACTCATCGGGGTATATTCACCATACAGGTTATTCTCACACACGTAGATGACCGGCAACTTCCAGATCACAGCCAGATTCATAGATTCGAGCAACAACCCCTGGTTCAAAGCGCCGTCACCGAAGAAGCAGACGACCACCTGATCGGTCCCTCGCTGGAGGGCCGAGAGGGCAGCCCCCGCAGCGATTGCCATGCTACCACCGACGATGCCGTTTGCGCCTAAGTTGCCCACGTCAGGGTCTGCAATGTGCATCGAGCCACCCTTGCCCCGGCAAAAGCCAGCCGCTTTGCCGAGTAACTCGGCGAACATGCGATCCACCTGCGCTCCCTTGGCTAGACAGTGGCCGTGACCGCGATGGGTGCTCGTGATGTAGTCATCCGGACGTAAGGCAGCACAGACGCCCACCGCAACAGCTTCCTGACCAATATAGAGATGGGCCAGCCCGGGCATAATCGCGGCCGTGTAGAGCTCCGAGGCAGTTTCCTCGAACTTCCGTATCGTGAGCATCTGACGATGGAGGTTGAGGAGCCAGTCTCTGTTGTGCATCGTACTCTCCGTATCGATAGTTCTCCTGTTCCAAACAGGCCAGTCTCTGTTGGATACACGTCGTCTGAGCGGCTCGCACTCCGGCCCTCGCCTTCCTCCTTGACGGACGCGGGGACCGTCTCGGTGACACCGCGAACTCGGAACCCCTCGTTCAAATCGAGCTCGCCCCTCCAGGGGCCTGGCGCTGGCGGTCGAAAGAATTGGGAGATGGTATGGACCACCCCAGCATCCAACCAGCGGTGCGGCGTAAACCGTGTGAGCGGGTCTCTGCTCGGATGAAGGTCTCGATGAGCCGAATGACGGCGCCAGTCGTGCTGGCAATGCCACGGGCAAGGTCAGCCAGATGCGATCCGAGGTCGCCGGGCGAGCCGCGGGCGGTCTCAGCACGCAGGAACGCCACAGAGGGGAAGCTGTAGGTGGTTACCCTATTCCGACAGCCAGGGGCGTGGCAAGCGTTAACCAGCTCAATGATCCCTGACTCGGTCTGCATCTGGGTCGCCGAGTGCGGCATAGCCGGCTGTGCTTTCACGTGGACCAGCGCAACGACGCCGTGCCAGGTCCACGAGATGTTTGTTATGCCGATGGCAGCGGCCGCTTAGTGGAAGAGACAGCCACCGTTCACGTTCAGCGCCTCCCCGGTGATGTAGGCCCCATCTGCCGACGCCAGGAAGACGACGGCTGCACCAATGTCATCCGGAGTTCCCTGGCGGCCAAGCGGGATGCTCTGCTTGACCAGGTGGTCCATCTCCTCAAAAGTGATACCGCGCAACTGGGCTTCGTCGCGAAGAGCACGCCAGTGCATCTCGGTGGCCATGTTGCCAGGGCAAATACTGTTGGCTCGGACGCCATAGGGCGCCAACTCCAAGGCCAAGCTCTCTGTCAAGCGAATCACGGCCGCCTTCGAGGCACAGTAGACGCCGAAGTTTGCAAAGCCTTGCTTCCCGTACCAGGAGCCGAGGTTAATGATGCATCCAGCATGCTGCTCCCGCATCACTCGCGCAGCAGCCCGCGAGCCGTTGAACACCCCCCGTAGGTTGACGTCGATGACTCGGTCAAAGACCTCATCTGGCGTTTCCGCCACCGATACCATCGGCTGGACCACCCCGGCGTTATTGACCATCAGATCCAACCGGCCGAGCTGCTCGACCACCTGGTCTACCAATCGATTCACTGCCTCGGCTGAAGTCACGTCGACAGTGGCCGCATAGCCCTGATTCACAGGAAATCGTTCCTGCATCTCGGCCCAGACATCCATGACCTTGGGCTGGAGGTCGGCGACGACTACATGGGCGCCTTCTGCCGCCAGCCGGAGTGCCGTCCCCCGACCCAGCCCCGGGCTGCCCCCGTGACCACGGCCACGTGGCCTTCCAATCGTCCGCTCATTGTCACCCCCTTAACGAACTGCTTTCGGGTCTAGGCCCTGGTGAGAAGTCTCTTCCGATTTGCGACTTCTCGCGCCTGACATAACTCAACAACGGCTGCGGGGCTCCCAGTAGGATGCTCGTCCCGCGCTATCATCTAATCGTTCTAAAGAAGAACCATCCCGCCGTCGACCATGATCGACTGCCCAGTGATGTAGTTGGAGTCGTCGGAGGCCAGGAAGGCGGCCAGTCCAACAATATCTTCTGGTGTTGAGGTTCGCTGTAAGAGAATTCGACGAGCGAATTCAGCCATCGCCTCCCCCGGGCGCTCAAACAAGCCGCGCTCGAGAAACTCCTTATCAAGTTGTTCCCAGAGTTCAGTACGAACCACGCCCGGGCAAAACGCATTCACAGTGATCCCGTATTTTGCAAACGCTCGAGCCCCCGCTTGCGTGAGCGCCACCACCGCGAATTTGCTGGCCGAGTAATGCGGCTGGATATCATACCCCTCCTTCCCGGCGATAGAGGCAGTGTTGATCATCTTGCCGCCCTGTCCCTGCGCGATCATCTCGCGTGCGGCTTCCTGCATACTGATGAGTACCCCAAGGGCGTTCACCCGCATGAGCCGGTCCCAGTCGCTCTCGGTGACATCCATGAACGGCCTGATTTCAGCCACAGCTGCGTTGTTGAAGATAACATCCAGGCGACCGAATGCGTCAACCGTGCTGCGAATCATTGCCTTCACACTCACACGGTCGGCCACATCGACCCTGCGCGGGAACGCTTGCCCACCCTCGGCCTCGATCTCATTCGCGACCTGGTGCGCTGACTTCTCATCGATGTCAGCGATGCAGACGCCGGCTCCTTCGTCGGCTAAGCGCCGGGCGATCGCCCGGCCAATTCCGCGGCCAGCGCCCGTCACGATACACGATTTGCCCTCGAGTCGCGTTGATCCCATCTCTGTCCTCCTTCCTTGTCGGACCGGTGTTCCGTCTCACGGCGGCTGTACGCCTCTCGATTTGTTTCCGAGCTTTAATAGGAAGCGCCGCACGCGATCAACTCTTCAGTCGGGAACTTCGTGATAATGTCGAACCCGTGCGCTGTCACGACGAGCTCGTCTTCGATCCGCGCCCCATCTCGGCCCTCAGCAGCGTAGGTTTCGATCGCGAGAACCATGCCTTCCTGCAACTCGACCGGATTGTCGAGACTATACATCCTGGAGATCATCGGGCGCTCCCAGAGTCCGACGCCGAGACCGTGCCCGAATGCTAGACCAAACGCTTCCGCTTCGTTCTTGAAGCCCCAGTAGTTTGCAGCTGGCCATGCACGTACAATGTCAGCGGTGGTCGCTCCCGGTCGAATCACCTCCATTCCCGCCCGCAACATCTCGTAGGTGCGCCTGTAAACGTCCTGCTGCTTCTCGGTCGGCTTCCCGCAGCAGAGGGTGCGGTAGTAGCAGGTCTGGTATCCGTTGTAGACCGTCTGAATATCGATGAAGACCAGGTCGCCGGGCTGCAGCAACCGGTCTGAACTCAGGTGCGGATGCGGGTGTGTCCGCGGACCACTGGTCACCTGGACATTCAGGACCCACTGGCATCCGAGTCGATGGAGTTCGTGGGCAGCTTCGGCCTGAATGTCGTTCTCGCGTACTCCCGGTCGCAGCATTCGCGCCAGGCGGTCGAAGGCCGCATCGACGACGGCTGCCGCGTTCCGCATGATCTGGATCTCGTCTTCCGTCTTGACCATCCGTGCCGCGAGCATGACGTCTTGACCGTCACCAATTCGAAAGCCTTCTTCCTGCAACGCCAGGATCAACTGAGCGTCGAGCATGTCCACGCCGATCGGATCTTTCCAATTGAGGCCGTGCTCGTCGAGGACCATCCGCAGATCTTTGACGAAGTGTTTGTACGCCCCCCAGGTCTTTGGCAAGGCACCAAACATGGTGGTGTGAGCAGGATAAGCCCGATCAGCAATCCATGGACAATGAATCTTTTCAGCTGCAACCTCCGAACCAAAGCCGAAAATATAGGGCTCGCCGTTGCGGGGGACGATGGCGTAGCGGCCCATATTGTCGACCTCCGGTGAGGCCACAGCTGTCGAGGTCGCGTAACGCTTATTGTGGTTGTCAAAGAGCAGCAAGCAGTTGAGGTCGGTTTTCTCCAATTCAGCCTTGATCTTGGACACGCGCTCGTGGCGCAACCGGTCAAAGTTGATACGCTCTTCGTAATCAACGCCCATCGTTCCGTGGGTTCCCAATTTCATCGTTTGTACTCCTTGGAAGGTGTGAGAGGATTGTACGTAGGTGTGCCATGCGGTTGGTTTCGTGCCGCCGGATGGCGACCCGAAGGGCTTCGGCTGAACGCTGTTCAAACGCAGTGACGATGGCTTGATGTTCCTGATAAGTTGCTTGGGCATCCTTTACTGGTTGGATGGCGTAGGCTCGAACGAGCAGGATGTTCAATCGGATGCTCTCGTACATCTCAACGAGCCGACGGTTACCTGTCAGACGGACCAGGTACCCGTGGAGCTCGATGTCGTGAACCAGGAACGTCTGATAATCCCTATAGCCGTCGCCATCAATAAAAGTCGAGAGATATTCGAGAATCTGGCGCAACTGACCGTCATCCTCACGGGTCGCATTGGCAAGCCCCGCGTCCACGGCGTGTAACTCCATCATCAGGCGGACATCGAAGAGCTCCTCGATGTCCCGGCGCGTGAACTCGGCCACAAATGTGCCCCGGCGCGGGCGGATGTCGATCAATCCTTCAGCAGCGAGTTGCTTCAGGGCATCCTTGACCGGGGTTGGACTCACGCCGAGGCTCTGAGACAGGTCATCCACATCCAGGCGTTGACCTGGGATCAGTTGCCCGGTGATGATACGATCTCTCAGGATCTGGTACACCTGGTCGCGCAATGTAGTTATGTCTAACATATCGCTCCCCTCACTACTCGCTCTATCCGATATGAAGCATCAGCATCTTCAACTCAGTCATCTCCTCAATCGCGTACCTGATTCCTTCTCGCCTGAAGCCCGATTGCATGACCCTTCCATAGGGCACATGGTCGATCCGCCACGTCAGCACTTCATTGACCGAGAGGCCGCCGACCTCGGGCTCTTGAAATGCTTTCGAGATCACGCAGACGTCGTTGGTGGAGGTCCCAGCCTGCAGGCCGTAGGCGCTTGTATCCACCCCGCGAATAGCCTTGCCCACATCCTCGTAGGGCGTTCCACCGACGACCGGGGCAAGAATCTCCTCGCAGTTCACGCGCATCGTGGCGCGCGTATCAACGAGAATGGTTGGTGAATAGGTGGTGCCCCACTGTTGTCCGCCGACAAGCACCTGCGCCCCGCTGGATACCGCCTCCGGCCACCCAACATTCGACCCGCTCTGCGCCGTCACGGCGAATCAGTGGCTGCTATCGGTCATCTCGTCCAGCGGGTCGCCGATCCGAAGTTGCGCGACCCGCTGGACGAAGTTGTCAATGAAGGCATCGTAGACGTCTTGGTGGACGGAAACACGCTGAACTGAGATGCACGGCTGCGCGGTGCGGCTGAATCCCCAACCACACATCGATCAACCGCAAGATTCAAGTTGGCATCGCGGTTGATGATCATGCGGGTATTTCCTCCAACTCCGGCGTCCCCCTTGGCACCCGGCTTTGGATTTGAGCCCCCAGCCAATGGCCGGACTTCCTGTAAACGTGAGCATTCTGAGCCGCTCGTCCGCGATAAGGACCTGGGCAGCCGATGTGCTGGACGGAATGTTGCTGATCCCACTCGCCGGCCAGCCAGCGTTTAAGATGATCCGGCCAAGCTTGAGCGCGTTCAAGGGAGTCTGCGAGGCGCGCCGAGTGATGATAGAATTGCCCGCGGCCAGGGGGGTAACTTTGTGCGCGACCAGATCCAGTGGGAAGTTGCAGGGCGTGATACCGGCGATCGGGCTGAGCGGCACGCGCATGAAGAGCGCCATCCGCTCCTTCGCCCCAGGTTGCCAGTCAAGCGGCAGAACTCCGCCGCCGATGCGCCTGGCCTCTTCAGCGGCGATGGAAAAAGTGAAGGCAGTCCGACCTACTTCGGCACGGCGCGTGCGGATTGGTTTGCCGGCTTCAAGCGCCATTGTCTGTGCCAGCTCCTCTCGCTGGGTCTGGCTCCCCTGAATCACTCGGCTGAGTATCTCAGACCGTCGATACCCGGGTAGTCGTCGGGCCGCCTCGAAGGCCTCGACTGCCGCTGTGATCGCATCATCGATATCCGCTGTGATCGCATCATCGATATCCGCTGGCTGTGCTCGATGGACGACCGCGATGACGGTTTCGTCGTACGGATTGTGAACGGGGTACTGTTCACCAGCGCAGCGAACCTTACCAGCTCCGATGAAACCGAATTGAGTAGACATGCACTCCTCCGCCACGGCCGTGTGTGGTAGCACGCCCCCTGGGCAACCGTGATACCTCGATCGCAAACGGAGCGACGTTCACAGGTTGCGGCTTCGCGGCCTGTGAATCTATTGAATCATAACACATCCAACGTCTTCACACGTCGCGATCTCCGCTTACTTCTCGAACTCCTTGGCCTTCGTGATGAACTCATCCACATTGTCAGGAGTGACGAGGGGAGTTTCCTGGCGCGTCGTACGTGGAAACTCCTTCCCCTCGCGCAAGTGCTCTACCATGATCCGGACGCTGTCGTAGCCGTAGCGATCCGGTCCCTGATCGAGGGTCGCTGCCAGGCGTCCCTCTTTGACGGCGGCCAGCGCATCGAGGATGGCGTCAAAACCGGTGATGACGATTTTATCCGCCTTGCTGGCGCTACGCACCGCCTCCGCAGCCCCCAGCGCCATCTCGTCGTTGGACGCAAAGATGACGTCCACATCAGGGTTCGCCTGCAGGATGTTGGTTGTCACGTTGAGGCCTTCGGTGCGATCCCAGTTCCCCGGCTGCTCGGCAACAACGGTCGCCTCCGGCCAGTATTTCTCCAGACCGATGTGGTATCCCTCAGCGCGGTTCGTGGTTGTAGTGTAACCGGGCACCCCAGTCAGGACGATGACCTTGGCCTTCTCGGGGATCGACTTGCGGCTGACGACATACTCGTTGTGCACGTATTCAACAATACTGGCAGCGGCATCTTGGTTGCTCACACCCAAGAACGTAATGACGGGCACCTCCGGGTAGTCGGTCTCAGTCGCCATGACAGGAATCCCAGCCTCAATGGCACGCTGAATCGCTGGGGTCGTCTCTTGCGGTGCGCCCGGAACGGCAATCAGACCATCCACCTTCTTCTGAGTCATGTCCTCAACGATCCGAATGAACTCCTCAGTATCCAACTCGGTTCGTGAAGCTTGAAAAAGAAGTTCAACGTTGTAATCCTTGGCCGCTTTCTCCGCCCCAGCTTGCATCTTGATGTAGAAGGGATTGGTCAGTGTCTTGACGACGAAGCCGATTCTCAACGGTTTGTCGGTACTTTTGGCGGGTGCCTCGGCAGGTGCGGATGCCTGCGTAGGCTCAGCTGACTGTGGAGCCGGCTGTGGAGTGCTAGCCCCCCCGCAGGCCACGATCAACGAAACGAGCAATACAAGCAGGAGCATTCGGGCAAGTGCGGTCCTAGACATCGTTTCCTCCTTGACGTGTTAATCTGGACGACGTTTGTAGCGCGCTCGAACAGCAGAACCGTATGGTCTGATTGGCCATCACCCCTCTCTAGAGTTCACGGCGGATAACAAGCTGGCTCTCAGAGAAATAGCCAGCCAGACGCTCAGTGGCGTTCGCGGAGCCGGTCAATGAAGACGGCGAGAACAATGACTGATCCGATGACCACCATCTGCCAAAAGGCGTTGATGTTGAGGAGATTCAGGCCGTTGCGGATGAACCCGATGATCAGCGCACCCACGACCGTGCCAAGAAGGTTACCCTTGCCACCAGAGAGAGACGTGCCCCCGATCACCACGGCTGCAATTGCGTCTAGCTCGAGAAACGTGCCAGCAATCGGCTGACCAGAACCGATCCGGGCTGTCCAGATAATGCTGCCAATTCCGGCGCATAGACCCCCTAGCCCGTAGATGATCAGTTTGAGGCGCCGCACGTCGATGCCTGAGAGACGGGCGGCCTCCTCGTTCCCGCCGATGGCATAGGTATATCGTCCCACCACGGTCCGGCCGAGCACGTACATGCCTAGACCAGTAACGGACGCGGCCACCAAAAGTGGTACCGGGAGGCCAAGTAAACTGCCCTCGGCCACGAACCGGAGATTGGGATTGCGGACTGAAATGGAGAGCCCGTTGGTATACACGAGGGCGAGACCGCGAGCAGCACTATACATCCCTAACGTGGTGATGAAGGGAGGAATACGGGCATAGCCGATGAGAAAGCCGTTGAGTCCCCCAGCGAGCGTGCCCGCAATCATGGCCCCCAGCATCGCAACCGGCAATGTGAACTCATAGCGGGCAACCAATCCGCCTAGAACGACACCTGCGAGTGCCAGGACCGAGCCGACGGATAGATCGATGCCGCCACTGATGATCACAAAGGTCATGCCGACCGACACGATGACCAACACCGCGAGTTGGCGCGTGACGTTCGCCAGATTGGAGAGCGTGAGAAAATGGGGCGAAGCGAGTGTCAGGACGATGACGAGTAGCAGGAGCGCACTGAGAGAGGTCAGCAAGTCCAAAAAAACGGGCGAGAGTGAGTGCGATCGCAGCGATGAGAGGATCGAGCCTTCCTCAATCACAGCTCGCAATTTGACCGATGATTTTGGTTCGCTGCCCATCATTCCCCCTCTCCGACGACATGGTGGAGCACGAGTTCCTCGGTGGCGGTGTCCCGGGGAAGCTCGTGGACGATGTGCCCATCGCGCAGCACTATGATCCGGTCAGCCAGCCCGATCAGTTCGGGCAGGTCTGACGAAATCAGAATGATTCCAGCACCCTGCCTGGCCAGTTCGTCAATTAGCGAGTAAATCTCTCCCTTGGCTTCAACGTCGATGCCACGGGTTGGCTCATCGAAGATGAAAACCTGCGACTTGGTGAACAACCACTTCGCGAGGACGACTTTCTGCTGGGTCCCGCCGCTCAGAAAGCGCACCTTTTGTTGGATACCTGGCGTCTTGATTTGCAGCGTCTTGATGAACCCCATCGCCGTTCGCCGTTCGGTGTTCAGGTCAATCACACCACCACGGGCCATCTTACGAAGCGAAGCGAGACTGATGTTGGCGGCGACAGACATGCCAAGGATCAGACCGAGATTCTTGCGATCTTCTGGGAGAAAGGCCACGCCGCTCTTGATGGCCTGGCGTGGCCCGGTCAGATTGACGGGCTTGTTTGAGATGTAGATGGATCCGCTGTGTCGCTTTACCGCGCCGAAGATCGCCTGGGCTAACTCGCTTCGGCCCGTTCCCATCGCCCCCGCAATTCCCAGAATCTCTCGACGGCGAAGCGTGAACGAGATATCTTTCAACAGCGGTGCATAGCTCAAGTGCTCGACTCGTAAGACCTCTTCACCTGGTACGAGGCGCTCACGCTGGAGTCTCTCTTCCAGCGTCTTGCCTACCATCATCGTGATGAGCCGCGGGATAGAGGTGTGCTCCATCTCGACGGTGCCGACGTTGCGGCCATTGCGTAGGACTGTCGCACGATCGCCGATCTGCGTGATCTCACGGAGGCGGTGAGAGATGTAGATGATCGACACCCCGGCCCGCTTGAGACGGCGGATTACGTCGAAGAGCCTTTCGATCTCACTCTCCGTCAGGGCTGAGGTAGGTTCATCCATGATGAGGATCTTCGCTTCTTGGCTCAGCGCTTTCGCTACCTCCACCATCTGTTGAAGGCTGACGCCGAGCTCTTTCACGCGACGCCCTGGGTCAAGAGTAATCCCGAGGGTCTCGAGCCACTCGCGGCTTCGCCGGTGGATTGCCGCCTGATTTAGGTGGAGCCCAGCAAGCTGCCGGGGTTCACGCCCGAGGAAGATATTTTCACTCACGGTAAGCTCGGGGACGAGGTTGAGCTCCTGGTAAATGGCCGCGATGCCGAGTCGCTGGGCGTGGTGAGGGTCCCGAATGCGGACCGTTTGCCCGTGGAGCAAGATCTGCCCGCTGTCCATCGGGTGGGCGCCAGTCAGGATTTTGATGAGAGTTGACTTACCAGCACCATTCTCTCCGAGCAGGAGATGAACTTCCCCGCGTCGAAGGTCGAAGTTCACATTGTCCAAGGCTGTGACACCAGGGAACTTCTTCGTGATGTTTTCCACGCGCAAGATCTCGTCGCTCATACTGTCCACCAGGTGTGAAATCTGAAATCTGAAATTTCAGGATTACACACAATTCTACGACTTGCCAACTCATTTGTCAAGCCCCTTTTTCCCCTCCGCACCTCACTTTTGAAGCAGCTTGGGCCGGCCAGTCAGCCCAACGCTCTGATCTCGTCTGGCCCTGATATCTGACGTTTTTCTACAAAAAGTGGGGGGACCGCAAGGTCAGGGCGACTCAAAAGTCATCTGGGCGCTAAGAGCAGAGCGAGAGCCAGGGCCGGGGTGGCGTTGAACTGGCGCATCTTGGCGGGGAGATTGGCGCCTTTGAGACGATCCATGAGTGCCAAGACGGTATTGTTGAGGAGGGCCAAGAGTTGAGGGGCTTGCCCACGTTTGAGGAGGAGCGTCAGCCGGATCAGGCCATCGCACTTCTGGTTCAGGCCCTGGTCCTCTTTGAGCAGCTTGGCGCCCCGGAGCGAGCACAGGCCCGCCGTGCTCTCGCCCGCTTGCAAGAGAAGATGGGGGCGGAGGCGTTCGAATCAGCGCTCCAGGCTGGGACTCCTCAGCGCGAGCCCTTCGCAGACAAGCCGACAGAACCCGCGGCCAGCGAGAGCATGACCATCGCGCAGGCGCTGGAGGTCGTGGTCGACAACACGGTGACGGTGCTCAGGGAAGCACCCGAGAAGCGGGCTGAGTGGGGGCAGGTTTTGGAAGAGTTACGGAGCCAGGTGAAGGCACAGGGACTCGACGAGTTCGCCCTTTTCCTCGAGCAGCTCTCTCGTCTCGTCGAGGGCACCATGCCCGAGGTCCTCACGCCTCACGTGCCGCCGGCCTTCCAAGAAGCCTGGGAGGAGCTGGTCCGCCGGATCGAGCATCAGCGTCAGTCGCCGCCCGGCGCTCCGCCGCTGCCCTGACCACTCCGCAGCCAAAAGCGCCGTGCCTGGTGCCATGCCCAGGCGCGGCGCCCCACGTTGATCCCCAACCGCGCTCAGTATAGCACATTTGTCCTACTTCACGCAAGAACCTTGCGCAAACCCATACAAATGCTATACTGGCCCTTGTCGGTTGTCAGCAGGCGGTAGGCCGAAGAGCAGTGCCCAGACAGAGAAAAATCGATGCAGTTGCAATGGATCACTGACTACTGGTTACTGGCTACTATCCTTCCGTCTCGTGCCCTGTCGCACCCCCTATGATATGATGACACCCAAAGCGCCCTTAGCGGGCTCCGCCCAGCGTGCCACCGCGCACCCGAATGATCCGGGTGCGCGGTTTTTGTTGAGACATCGCTGCCCCGACTGCCGCCGCACCCTGTTCGAGAGCGCCGGCCCGCTGCTCCAAACCATCGTGATTCACTGCCGACGCTGCAAGCAGCGCGTGGTCCTGGTACCGGAGTGATTGCGGTTGAAGGCTGGAAGGTTCCCCCGGCGGGGGCACCCTCACGAGTACGTGGACGTAAGGGGGCACCCCGCAGGGTGGAAGGTGAATCAGTGCCAGGGCATTGCTTCCCACGGCAAGCTGGCAGCTGGCCACGACGACGGCCAGGGCGACGAGATGAACCAGCGCCAAGACATGGCTTTCCACTGCAAGCTGGCAGCTGGCCACGACGACGGCCAGGGCGACGAGGTGAACCAGCGCCGGGGCACTGCCTTCCACGGCAAAGGCATTGTACAACCTGCAACCTGCAACCTGTAACCTGAAACCGCCATGGACGATCCCTACCAACTCAGCGACCGCAAGCGCCAGGTCCTAGCCTTGAAAGCGGTCGGGCTGACCGGCGAGCAGATCGCCGACGCGCTGCTCATCGAGCCCGACACGGTGAAGAACCACCTGGACAAGATCCGGCAGCAGTACGGCGTCAGCAATACGACGCAAGCCATCGCCGCGGCCCTGCTCGCCGGCGCGCTGACCCTCGACGAGCTCAAGGCGTGCTGGCCCGGCGGCTGGCTCGAGCCCAAGGAGTTGCTCGCCTGGCGCACGTACCAATTGTAAAAGGGTTACAGGTGGAAGGTTGCAGGTTGGACGGTGCCAGGGCGCTGCTTTCCACGGCAAGCTCGCAGCCGGCCAGGGCACTGTCAGAGCGATGAGGTAAACCAACGCCAGGGCATGGCTCTTCACGGCGAGCTCGCAGCCAGCCAAGTCGCTGGCCAGGGCCACGAGGTGAACCAGTGCCAGGGCAGGGCTCTCCACGGCAAGCGCGCAGCCGGTCAGGGAGATGGCCAGGGTCACGAGGTGAATCAATGCCAAGACATGGCTCTCCACCGCAAAGGCAGCACCCAACCTGAAACCTGAAACCCGGGAGATAGCATGCAACCACTCGCCATCATCTTCACCCTGGCCGTCGTCGTCGAGGCCCTCGTGGAATACTTCGGCACGCCCGTTCCGTCGGAGTACAAGCCCTACCTGGCCGCCGTGGTCGGCGTCGGGCTCTGCGTCGCCTACGACGCCGATCTGCTCGCGCTGCTGGGCTTCGCCGCGACGGTGCCCTATCTCGGCTCGATCTTGACGGGGCTGCTGATCGCCCGGGGGTCGAATTACCTGAATGACCTGGTCGGGCGGCTGTCGCCCGGATCGGTGGAAGGTTCCCCCGACGGGGGGCACCCAGGGCGGGAGGTCTTGTCCGGGGGCACCCTGTAGGGTGGAAGGTTGGGCAGTGGGGTTACTTTGCCTGGCAATGCTGTGGACGGGGGCATCGCCGGGGCCGTGACGCTGGACGGCGCGGGGGTTGGCGTGGCAACACCGGGCGATGTCGTGGACGGGCGCACGGCCGTGCGCCCCTACAGACGCCCCGCCCGGCCGTCTCTCCCAACCTGCAACCTTCCGCCCTGCGGGGCGCCCCTACCCCGCGGGGTACCCCCAAGCGAGATCGTCTCGTAGGGGATTCCCCCGTAGGGGACAAGCGCCACCGCCTCGTAAGGGCTGCCCTGCGGGGCATCCCGTAGCGTCGAGGTGGACGCTCGGACAGCCCCCTCAGGGGCTCCCCCGTAGGGGACAACCTGTAACCTGTAACCGTAATGTGACCGTATGGATTTCGTCAACGCTCTTCCGTTATTGATCAGCGCGGTCTCTGCCGCGGCGGTCGCCTATTTCACCGCGCGCCGGCAGTACCGCCGTGATACCTTCCTGGTCAAACGGAGTGAGATTGAACTCCTGCAATCTCAGTTGAACCAGACCGTCGAGCGGCTGGAGCGGGCCATCACGGACAACGACCAGCTCCGTGCCGAGAATAGCGTGCTCAAGACGCAACTGGCCGAGGTCAAGGCCAAGCTCATCGCCCAGGAGGCGCGCCTGGCCGAGGTCGAGGACCTCCGCCAGGCCAACGCCGAGCTGGAGGCCAGGCTCGTCACCCAGGAGGCGCGCCTGGTCGAGGTCGAGCAGCTCCGCCAGGAGAACGCGGCGCTGCGGGCGGAGGTTGAGATGCTCCGCCAGGCCCTGGCCCAGCATGGCATCGAGATCAACGGCGCCGAGTCGCCGGCCCCCGCGGCGCCAGCGCGCCGCCGGCGCCGCGCGCGCAAGGATGGCGTATGATCGAGCTCCCCCGCACGGTGCGCGTGCTGATGCCCTCGGACGAGGTGTTCATCATGCGCGTGGACCAGTACCTCCGCGGCGTGCTGCCGGCCGAGATCGGGACCGAGCCGCCGCTGGAGGCCGCGAAGGCCCTGGCCGTCGCCGCGAGATCCTACGCCGCCACCCAGACCAAGCACCGCAAGGATCACGCCGACGTCTGCACCGGCACGCACTGCCAGGCCTGGCGCCCGCGCTACGCGCGCACCTGTGACGAGGCCATCGAGGCGACCGCGGGCGAGGTGCTCGTCTATCAGAAGCGCATCGTCCCGGGCTTCTACTTCGCGTGGTGCGACGGCGTGACGCGCGACCCGCGCGCGGTCTGGCAGGTCGAGGCGCCCTGGTGCCAGCCGGTGCCCTGCCCGTGCGACGACCCGCGCCCGATGCACGACCACGGCGTGGGGCTCTGCCAGATCGGCGCCATCCGCCTGGCCACGGCCGGCGCCGACTACCTGGCCATCCTGGCGCATTACTATCGCGACGTCGACTGTGTGAGGGTAGCCGATGGCCTCTGATTTCCAGCTGATCGCGCTCTCCGCCGGCACCGGCATCGTCGTCGCGCTGCTCGTCTTGCTCGTCGCCAGACTGGTCCGGCTCCGAGTCAAGGTTGGAAGGTTGCAGGTGCCCCCGTCGGGGGCACCTGCAACCTGTAACCAGGAGGAGGAGGAGGAGGAAGGGACAGGGGACAGCATTGCACCTGCAACGGAGGACGGCACTGCCGGGCAGCGCGACCCCGACGCCCAACCTTCACCCTACAACCTTCAACCTTCAACCGCCTTCGACGCCCGCGATGTGGACGTGCTCTTGACAGTCCGGCCGCCGGACCGGCGCGCCTTCACGGTCGGGGAGATCTCGCTGCAGGCGATCGGCGGCCACCTGGTCGTGGCCCGCTGCCTGGGGAGCGACGTGATCGGCTATTACTGGTACTTCGAGGCCCTCCACTGCATCGACACCGGCCCGCCGCCGGCGTGGATCCCCCATGGCTGAGCAGGGGCGCGAGTGGACGGAGCTGCAGCGCCAGCACCAGGCCTGGCTGGCGACGCCCAAGCCCGAGCGCAAGCCCAGGACCAAGACCGCCTGGGCCAAGAAGTTGGGGGTGGACCGCCACACGCTCGCCCGGTGGGAGCAACTGCCCGGCTGGTGGGATGCCGTCTGGGAGATGGCCGGCATCCACGTGCAGGCGCAGCTGCCGGAGATCCTGGGCGCGCTGGCCGCGACCGCGACGATGACCGGCATCGCGCCGGGAATCTCGGCCGCCCGGCTGCTCTTCGAGGTGACCGGCCGGCTGCAGCCCGCGGCGCCGAGCGTCACCATCACCTTCACGGCCGACGACCTGGCCCGGGCCGCGGCCGAGCTCGAGGAGTGGGAGCGTGAGCGCCGACCCCAAGGTTGAGTGGCTGAAGTGCGCCCGCCGCCCGGGCTACTTTCGTCGACGCCTACTGCCAGGTCTACGACGCCACCGGCCGCGACTGGATCCCCTTCCGCCTCTGGCCCGCCCAGCTGGCGACGCTCGAGCTGTTCGCGCGCGAACGCCTGGCGGTGGTGCTCAAGGCGCGCCAGCTCGGGATGAGCTGGCTCACGCTGGGCTACGCCCTGTGGCTGATGCTCTTCCGCCCGGCCGCGACCGTGCTGCTCTTCTCCCGGCGCGACGACGAGGCGGTGCACCTGCTGGACTTCCGGCTGGGCGGGATGTACCGGCGCCTGCCGCCCTGGGCGCAGGCCCGCGCCACGCTGGTCGACAGCAAGCACGAGCTGCGGCTCTCCACCGGCTCCGCGGCGCTCGCCTTCCCGACGACCGGCGGCCGCTCCTACACCGCGACGCTGGCGATCGTGGACGAGGCCGACTACGTGCCCGACCTGGACGCGCTGCTGAACGCCGTCAAGCCCACCATCGACGCCGGCGGCCGGCTGCTGCTCGTGTCCACGTCCGACAAGAGCCGGCCGGATTCCGCGTTCAAGCGCCTCTATCGTGCGGCCGCGGCCGGGGAGAGTCCTTACGCGCCCGTCTTTCTGCCCTGGTCTGTCCGGCCGGGGCGCGATCAGGCCTGGTACGCCGCGGTCAAGGCCGAGATCCTGGCGCGGACCGGCAGCCTGGACGATCTGTGGCAGGAGTACCCGGCGACCGACTTCGAGGCGCTCAGCCCGCGCACCCTGGACAAACGCCTGGCCCCGGCCTGGCTCCAGCAGTGCGACGCCACCGCCAACCGCCCCCTCCCCCTTGCAGGGGGAGGGCTGGGGAGGGGGTCCCTCCCCGCCATCCCGGGCCTGGCGATCTACGCGCGGCCCGAGCCCGGGCGCCCCTACGTGGCCGGCGCCGACCCGGCGGAGGGCAACCCACAGAGCGACGACTCGGCCCTGACGGTGCTCGACGAGCGCACCGGCGCCGAGGTCGCCAGCCTGGCGGGCCGGTTCGAGCCGGCCGTCTTCGCGGGCCACGTGGACGCGGTGTGTACCTGGTACGGCGCGGCGGTCCTGGTCGAGCGCAACAACCACGGCCACGCGGTCC
This sequence comes from Ardenticatenaceae bacterium, assembly GCA_027493995.1. Taxonomy (GTDB): domain Bacteria; phylum Chloroflexota; class Anaerolineae; order Ardenticatenales; family Ardenticatenaceae; genus DOUV01. The sequence continues at coordinate 2,494,270 of JAOSJS010000001.1, forward strand.
TGCAGTGGCTCCGCGACCACGGCCGCACCGAGCTCCTGCTGGGCTTCGACGGCAAGCCCGGCTGGCTCACAAACAGCAGGGGCAAGGCGCTGATGTACGCCCACGCCGCCGACCAGTTCCGCGACGGCCTGACCCGCATCCGGACGCCGGCCACGCTGACCCAACTCGCCAGCATCGAAGGGGCGACGCTCAGCGCGCCCAGGGGCCAGCCGGACGACCGGGCCGTCAGCTACGCGCTGGCGCTGGCCGCGATCGCGATGCAGCTGCAGGGCACCGGCGACTCGACGGTGATCCCGCCCGACGATCCGCTCGAGGAGGACGAACTCGACACGGGGGGATGGTAGGAGGGTTGCAGGTTGAAGGTTGCCGGTTGGACAACGTCTTGACGCTGCCAGGCATCGCCGGAGCAATGCCCAACCTGCAACCGTTAACGTGTGAGCGATGAAACGATGGTTGAGACTGTTCGCTGCCTGGCTGGCGCGGGTCGTGGCCGTCGACGTCGGCAAGCCCGACGATGGTCTCCTGCCAATGACCACCGCGGGCACGGAGCTGGACAAAGCGTGGCCGGAGCTGCAGCAGGAGTTTACGGACGCGCTCCAGGCCTGGCGGAAGAACCCGATCGCGCGGCGCCTGGTCGGCCTGGTGACGGCCTACGTGGTCGGCGGCGATGGGATCCGCCTGCGCAGTCGCTACCGCCCGCTGGGCCGGTTCATCGCCGATTTCGTCGCGCACCCGGAGAACCGCCTCGTGCTGCGCCAGGCCGACTGGTGCGACGAGCTCACCCGGTCGGGGGAGCTCTTTCTGACGCTGCACACCAACCCAGCCGATGGCCTGAGTTACGTCCGGGCGATCCCCGCCGTGCGCATCGAGTCGATCGACTGGCGCCCGGGCGACTACGAGGCCGAGCTGCGCTACCACGAGGTGCGCGACCTCGACCAGGAGGAGGGCCGCGTCTGGTACAGCCCGCGCGCCCCAGAAGCCACCCCTCCCCCTCTCAGGGGGAGGGCCGGGGAGGGGGTGGGACGGGCCGGGGAGGGGTGGCGGGGGCCAGATCCCGCCGGTGATGCTCCACTACGCCATCAATCGCCCCGTCGGCTGCGTGCGCGGCGAGAGCGACCTGGCGCCGATCCTCCCCTGGCTGCGCCGCTACTCGCGCTGGCTGGAGGACCGGGTGCGGCTGAACAATGCGGTCCGGGCCTTCCTGTGGCTGGTGCGGGTGCCCGGGCGCTTGGTGAAGGAGAAGGCCGAGCAGTACCGCCGGCCGCCCGAGGCCGGCAGCGTGGTGGTGGCCGACAAGGACAACGAGGAGTGGAGCGCGGTCACGCCCAACCTGCAGGCCCGCGACGCCCAGGCGGACGGCCGCGCGATCCGCTGGATGATCGTGGCCGGCGGCCCGGGCACGGCGCTGATCGACCTGGGGGAGGGGGAGGACTCGAACCTGGCCACCGCTTCGGCGATGGGCGAGCAGCGGCGGCGGTTTCTACGCCGCCGCCAGGCCTACTTTTCGTTCGCGCTGGCGGATCTGGCGGTCCAGGCCTGGAACCGGGCGATCACCCTGGGGCTGCGCCGCGGCCGCCTGGCGACGCTGGCCGACGTCGAGGTCGGGGCGCCCGACATCTCGCCGGAGGACAACGCCCAACTGGCCCAGGCGGCGCGGGAGATCGGGCTGGCGCTACAGCAACTCCGCGACCTGGCGGGCGACTCGGAGAGCTTCCGCCGGCTGGCCATCCGCCTGATCTTGAAGTTCGCCGGGGAGGGGATCTCCGAGCGTGAGTTTGACGCGCTGGCCGGCGACCGGCCGCCGGCGCCTGAGGAGGATCACCGTGAGCAAGACTCTGACGCTTGACGTTCACAGCGCGCCGATCGTCGAACTCGCCACCATCTCGGGCGAGCTCCTCACCGACGAGCGCCGCCGGCAGTTGCGGGCGCGCTTCGACGCGGGCGAGCTGGACGAGCTCGAGTTCGACGCCATCGTCTTTCGCAATGGGCCAAACGCGAATCATTTCCGCTTCCGAGAGGGCGATCTGGGCGCATTTGGCGCATCGTTCGCGGGCCAGCCCTTCCTGCGCGACCACGACACGCGCCACATCGAGAGCCGCGACGGCACCGTGCTCGAGTCGGCCCACGTCGTCGGGGCCTTCGTGCAGACGATCCGGCTGACCACGCAGCGCGGGATGCGCAGCTTGCTCGAGGGCCAGATCGACCGCTTCTCGATCGGCTGGTACTACGACGGCATCACCTGCTCGATCTGTGAGCAGGATTGGCTGGGCCCGGGCTGCCCGCACTGGCCCGGCCGGACCTACACCGACGGCAAGGGGGAGAACCCCCGGACCTGCGAACTCATCTTCGAGCACCCGCGCGGCAAGGAGACCAGCGCGGTCAACGCGCCGGCCGTGCCCGGCACGACCATCCTCGCCGCCCTGTGCGAGCACAAGGAGAGCCTGATGAGCACACATACCGCCCCCCCGGCCGGCGCAGCGCTTGAGGCGCCGTCCCAGCCCACCGAGCCGCTCGCGGCGGCGGCCGGCCCCCGGCGCCCCCGTGGCCGCCGAGCCGGCCCCGGTTGTAGAGACGGCCCGGGGGCCGTCTCCGCCCCGCCGGCGCCACCCCCGGCCGCGGCCGCGTCGCCGGAGCCGGTCATTCCCCGGGCGAGACGCAGCGGGAGACGCCCCACCGAGGCGTTCCTGCGGCGGCGCCCGCCCCGGTTCAGGATCCGCCGGCGGGCGCCGGAGAGCGCCTGACCGAGTGGATCGCCTACCTGCAGGACCAGGCGCTGGAGAGCGCGCTGCGCGAGAGCGGCCTCCCGGCCACCCTGCGGCAGGCGATCCGCCGCGAGTTTGCGGGCCAACAGCCCACCCCGGCCGGCCTCCAGGCGGCCATCGCGCGCCAGCGCGCGCTGTGGGCCCAGCTCCAGCAGGACCAGGTGGTCACCGGCGTGGACCGCCCGCTCGACGGCGGCCGGGTCAGCGGCGGGGCCACCAGCCTGGACCGGGTCACCGCCGCCCTGGAGGCCCTGATCGAGGGCCGCCAGCCGGCGCTGGGCGCCCGCCCGCTCTCGGGGATCCGCGAGGCCTACGTCCTGCTCTCGGGGGATTACGAGATGCGCGGCATCTTCGATCCGGACAACGTCGGCCTGGCTGCGGTCGACTCCAGCACCATGGCCGGGCTGGTGGCCAACGCGCTCAACAAGATCGTGGTCAACCAGTTCCAGCAGTACCCGCGGTGGTGGGAGCCGCTCGTCTTCGTGGAGGACTTCACGACGCTGCAGACGATCCGCTGGATCACGCTGGGCGGCGTCGGCGAGCTCCCCACGGTTCCGGAGGGCAAGGCCTATACGGAGATGACCTGGGACGACCAGACCGAGACCAGCGCCTGGACCAAGAAGGGCGGCTACCTGGGGCTGACGCTCGAGGCCATCGACCGCGACGACACCCGCCGGATCCAGCAGGCCCCGCGCGCCCTGGCCCAGGCCGCCTGGCTGGCGCTCAGCCGGGCCATCGCCGCGATCTTCACCGCCAGCGCCGGCGCCGGGCCGGCGATGTCGGACGGGGTCGCCCTCTTCCACGCCAACCACAGCAACCTGGGCGCGACGGCGCTCAGCTTCACGGGCTGGGACGCCACGCGCGTCGCGATGCGCAAGCAGACCGAGCTCAACAGCGGCGAGCGCCTGGGCGGCCTGGTCGTGCCCAAGTTCCTGCTGGTCCCGCCCGACCTGGAGACCACCGGCCTGCAGGTCCTGGCGTCCGCGGGCCAGCCCGGCACGGCCGACAACGACGAGAACCCCTTCGCGGAGGGCGACAGCCGCGAGGCGCGGATGCGCGCCGCCCGGAGCCGGCTGATCGTGGTCGACCTGTGGACGGACGCCAACAACTGGGCCGCGGTCGCCGACCCGCTGCTCTACCCGTCCATCGGGCTGGGCTACCGTTTCGGCCGCGTGCCCCAGATCTTCAGCGTGGCCAGCCCCACCTCCGGCCTGATGTTCACCAACGACGTCATGCCCATCAAGGTGCGCTTCTTCTTCGCCGTCGGGCCGACGGATTGGCGCGGGCTCTACAAGCACAACGTCGCGTAACGACCCGTGTGAAAGGATATGACCCATGACTGGGATGCGCTTCACCGTCGCCGTCCACCTCCACGGCACCCTCGCGGCCAACGCCCAGGGCGCCTTCCAGCTGCCCTGCCCGGCGACCCTGCTCGAGGTCTCGGCCGTCGCGTCCAACGACTCCGCGGCCACGCTGCAGCTCGGCACCAGCGCCGACGCCGACGGCCTCATGACCGCCAAGGCGATCGGCGACAGCTCGACCCCGGTGGTCTTCACCCGCGGCCGCTCGGGCAACTATTTCGACGGCGCGCTGGTCGATGAGAACCAGTACCCGGCCCTCGACGACGACACCATCGTCACCTGGGTGCTCGACTACGACGGCGCCGGCGGCACCGCCGCGCAGCACGTCGACATCTTGTTTACGTTCCTCGAGGGCTGAGTCTTCGGTTGCAGGTTAACAAGTTGCAGGTTCCCCCGGCGGGGGCACCCTCATCGGTACGTAGACGTAAGGGGGCACCCCGCAGGGTGGAAGGTTATACAGGGCCAGACAGTGCCGATGCATTGCTCAACCTGCAACCTTCCAACCTTCCAACCTGCAACAGGAGGGTTGCAGGGCCAGGGCCCGGCCAGACAGTGCCGGTGCAACGCTCAACCTTCAACCTGCAACCTTCCAACCTGCAAACCGAAAGCGGGGCGTCAGGACACACGATGAATGTCATTTCGCTTGGTTGGGGGATCCAGAGCTTTACCATCGCGGCGATGGTGGCCGTCGGGGAGCTTGAGCCGGTGGACGTCGCGCTGCACGCCGACACCACGCACGAGCGCAGGGATACGTACACGTTTGCGCAACGCTGGACACCGTGGCTGGAACAGCGTGGCGTCCGCGTCGTGACGGTTGGCGATCCCACACAGGCGAGCACGGTCCGCAGCGCGGCGACCGGCATTCCGGGGTTTCCCGTGACCCACCCGTTACCAGGAGGGGGCAAGCGGGTAATGATTCCGGCGTACACCGCCACGGAACGAGGTGGTATGTTGCGCCGGCAGTGCACGCGACAATGGAAAGTGGTGCCGATGCGCCGCTGGCTCCGCGTCAACCGCAACGGGCAACGCGTCGACCAGTGGCTTGGCATCAGCCTGGACGAAGTCCAGCGGATGCGCGATAGCGATGTCAAGTACATCTCGCACCGCTATCCGTTGGTCGATCTGCGTATGACGCGCCATGACTGCGTACGTTGGCTGGAACGCCACGGCCTGGAAGTGCCGCCCAAATCCGCCTGTGTGTTCTGCCCGTTCCACGACATGGCCGCGTGGCGAGAATTGAAACAACGAGGCGGTGAGGACTGGTACCAGGCTGTCGAGGTAGACGAGACCATTCGTCACGCACGCCCACCGTATAGCCTGTTTGTGCATCCGGCACGCATCCCGCTGGTGAATGTCGATCTGCGCACGCCCGAAGACCGAGGGCAATTGTCACTGTGGGACACCGAATGCGCTGGCGTGTGCGGTGTCTGATGGAGGTTGCAGGTTAACAGGTTGCAGGTGGAAGGTTATACATGGCCAGACAGTGCCGGTGCAATGCTCAACCTGCAACCGGAGGAAGGAACCACATGAACCTACGAACCGGCTCATTCGACACCGTCGCGGCGATCCGCCACCTGGCCGGCCAGGTGGCCCAGCTCGAGCGGCGCCTGGCCGCGCTGGAAACCGTGGCCCCGTCGGCGACCATGGACGCCGCCGAGCACGGGGCCACCCTCGGTGCCCCGCGCCCGGCCGGTGAGACGGCGGGCGAGCGGGGCGATCCGCCCCGCAAGCGGAGGGCCGCCAAGGGGGCGAGCCCCCGGCCGGAGACGGCGTGAACGGGAGTGCCCACCTGCAGGCCTCAGGTGGGGTCCGCACCGGCCCGGGCGCGCTGGTGGCACTGCTCCTCACGGCCGGTGGCGACGCCGCCGCGGTCACCGTCTACGACAACACCGCCGGCGCCGGCACCGTGCTGGCCGTGCTCACGGCCGCCGCCGGCACCACGGCCCCGGCCTGGGCGCCCCCCGGCGGCCAGGCCTGCGCCCACGGGCTCTACGCGGAGATCACGGGCACGGCGCCGGATGTGATCGTTGTCTACCGGTGAGGGTTGGATGGTTGAAGGTTGGAAGGTTGCAGGTTGGACGGCGCAAGGGCATTGCGAACGCGTTGTGCCCTGGCCTGGGCCGACCTGGACCGCCAACGCGGTGCACGGTTGGTCCGGGTACAGGCACCGTTGGGGCCCTGGACCAGCCACGGCATCGCCCAACCTGTAACCTTCAACCTTCAACCTTCAACCTGTAACCTTCACCCGTAACCTGTAACTAACCAGGGGGAGGGATGGGCTCGCGTATCCTCGTCGCCGGCGGCACGTCCCCCGGGCGGGTGCTGGTGGTGGATCCGCTCGGCAACGCCGATTACACCACGATCCAGGCGGCCATCAACGCGGCCAACGGGCAGAGCCCGACGGCCGCGGCGCAGTGGCTGATCCTGGTCGCGCCGGGCCGGTACGAGGAGTCCCTCACGCTCTACGACTACGTCAACGTGGCCGGGCTGGCGCCCGATAAAGCCGCGTTCCTGGACGCCACGGGGAGCCCGGCCATCGCCACCGCGGCCACCTGCACCGTCAGCCACCTCCGCGTCGCCGGCGACACGGCGCCGATCGTGCGCGCGAACGTGGCCGGGAAGACCCTCCGCCTGGTGAACGTCATCATGGAGGAGGACGACGCCGAGGTGGACGGCCTGGCCATCTCCACCGGCACGGTCGAGCTCTACGACTGCCACCTGCAGGCGGGCGGGCCGGCCCTCGCGATCAGCGGCGGGACCGCGCGGGTCTCCGGCTCGCTGCTCCGCCACACGCACGGCAGCGTCCTGGCCGCCACGGAGGGCGCGCTCGAGGTCGGCGGCGGCACGGTCGAGTTGGTGCGCTGCGTTCTCGAGAACACGGCGCCCGCCGGCCCCGCGGTGGACTTCACGGCCGCGCCGATTGCCGCGAAGCTCCTGCAGTGCATCTTGCGTCCGGTCAGCGGCGCCAACGCCATCGACGCGGACGTCGCGGTCACTGCCGTCGTCGCCGCCTGTCTCGGCACGGCCGGGATCCACGCCAACGTCAGCGGCGTGGTCAGCTACACGGAGGACGCAACCATCTAGTGGCCACCATCTACGCCGGCGCCAGCAGCTTCGTCCCCGCCGGCAGCCCGGCGACGATCCACACCGGCCGCGGCGCGCTGCTCGCGCTGCTCGCCAGCCACGGGCAGGCCGCGGCGCAGACGCTCACGCTCTACGATTCGGGCGCCGCGAGCGGCACGATCCTGGCCCGCGTCACGGTCGCGCCTGAGGCCTCGCCGGCCGTGATCCTGTTTCCCGACGGCTTCCCGCTGCGCTTCGCGACGGGTCTGGCGGTGGACCCGGGCGGCTGCGACGTGTCCGTGATTGCCTCCGGAGGCGCCTGACCGTGACGACCCGCGCCGCACTCAACGCTCTCTGCCGCCGCCGCCTCAGCGACACGGCGGCGCCGCTCACCTGGTCGGAGCTGCAGCTCAATCAGTGGATCGTGGACGCCGTCGCCGAGTACTCGCTCCACTTCCCGCGCACGCTCACGGCCACCATCGCCGCCGTCGTCGATCAGCACGAGTACAGCCTCAGCGCCTACAGCGGGCTGCAGACGGTGCTCAAGGTCGAATACCCCGCCGGCGAGGATCCGCCCGCGTATCTCGAGCGCGCCGACGAGGCCGGGGCGCTCCCCTTCTACACCGGCGATTGTTACGATCTGTGGGGCGATCCGCCCGCGACGCTGGTGATCGGGCCCAGCCCCGCCGCCGGCGAGACTATCGCCATCACGTATGCGGCCGATCACGACTTTCCCGACGACGACGCGGACACGCTCACCATCCCGGACCGCCACCTGGAGCTGATCGTCCTCTTCGTCCGCTGGGCGGCGGCCCAGGAGCGCGAGGCCAACGAGGCCAAGGATCCCGATCCGACGACGATCCTGCTCTCGATGCTGAGCGAGGCCACGGGTCGCGCCGAGCGGGCCTACCTGGCCAGGCTCAAGGCGTACAAGGCGCAGAGTGGCCAGCCCACCCGCTTCGTGCGGTGGGATCTGCTCGACGTCGGTTGAAGGTTGGAAAGTTGAAGGTTGAAGGTCGGGGGTTGGGGGTAGGAGAGACGGCCCGGTGGGGCGTCTGTAGGCGTGCCCGGCCATGCGCCCGGCCACGGCACCGCCGAGCACTGGCCCGGCCATGGCATCACCGGGCACGGTCCCGGCCATGGCATCGCCCAACCTTCCACCCTACAGGGTGCCCCCGGACAAGACCTCCCGCCCTGGGTGCCCCCCGTCGGGGGAACCTGCAACCTGCAAACCTGTAACCGTAACCGGTGAGAAGATGATGCCCGCACCGCACTTGAACGTTCTTGTCTACAGCGCCCGTGCGTGGCGCTTGTCGGCCTGGCTGGCCACCGGCCGCCGGCCGCTGACGTCGCCGCCGCTGGGGCCGCGCACGTTCGACCCCGAGCAGCTCCGCGGCCGCCAGGTGCTCTACTTCAAGCTCCACGGCCTGCCGGGTGAGCCGCGCTGGTATGGCACCGCCGGCGACGCCTGGCAGGATGCCATCGACGTCGAGACCATCCGCGCGGCGGCGCCCCTGGGTCGCTGCGTGGTCTTCGCGCAGGCCTGCTTTAGCCGCGAGAGCCCGATGGTTCAGGCGCTGCTCGAGGCCGGCGCGGCGGCCGTCGTGGGGAGCGAGGCCACCCTCACGGCCGGGCGCTACTGGCCGCGGGCGTCGGACTGGCTCGGACGCGACTTTCTCCAGGCCCTCGGCGCGGGCTTCTCCGCCGGCCAGGCCCTGGCGGTCGCCAGAATCCGCCTCAGCCAGAAGCCCGGGGTGACCCCGGGCCAGCTCGCCGGGCTGTCGGTGGTCGGTGAGAGCACCCGGAGCGTGGGATGAGCCTCAAATCCCCGCTTCTCGTCGTCGCCACCGTCCTGGTCCTGGCCGCGGCGACATGCTTCCTGGCCACCCGGGAGGTGAGCCTCGGGCAGGCCACCTTTGCCGGGCCGCTGAACATCAGCGGGGGTGGCTCCGCCGCGGCGCCCGCGCTGATCCTGGCCGGGGACGGGGATACCGGCCTCTACCGCTCCGGCGCGAACACGCTCGCCGTCGCCGCCGGCGGCAGCCAGCAGTTGAGCCTCTCTTCGTCGGGGGCGACCTTCCCCAACGGGCTCACCGTGTCCGGTGGCAGTCTGACCGTCTCGGGCGCCACGGTCGACGTCCCGGCCGGCGGGGTCGCCTGGGCCGCGGTCGACAAGAGCGGCTCGGCGATCGCGGATCTGGCCACGCGCAGCGCCGCCGAGCTGGACAGTGGCACGCTGCCCGATGCCCGGCTCTCGGGCAACGTCCCCCTGGTCGGCGCGAAGCTGCACACGGTGTGCGCGTCGGGCTGCGACTACACCAACCCCGCCGACGCCTACGCGGCCGCCGCGTCGGGTGATACCCTCTGGATTGCGCCCGGCACCTACACCGCGACCGGCGCCTGGACCGTCAACAAGAGCGTCACCATCGACGCGTACGGCGTGACGTTCGCGCCGGCGGCCTACAGCGGCGAGTTCGCCTTTCACGTCTCCTCCGCCGTCGCGCTCCGCATCTTCGGGCTGACGGTCGTGGGGACGGGCGACGCGCTCGGGCGGGCCACGACGGTCGTCCAGGTCGACCACGCCGGGGCGGTGGTCACCCTGCGCGACGTCGACTTCACGGGCGGGGCGGACGGGGGCGGGGGCGCGGGCTGGGGATCTACCTCGACAGCGGCACCGTCGAGATCGTCGATTCGACGATCACCGGCGGCGAGAGTGGCGCGAGCGGCTCCTATGGCGCGGCCGGCATCCTCGTCTATGACGGCACCCTCACGCTGTGGGGCCGCACCACCGTCACGGGGGGCGGGATCATCCCGGGCGGCTACCCGGCCGAGGCGGGGCTGATCGTGGGCTACGACGGCCTGGGCAGCGGCAGCGCCGCCGTCTACGGCCCCGGCGTGACCGTCCAGGGCGGCAACCCCGGCGGCACGGCGTATACGTCGACCGGCCTCATGGTGGGAAACAGCGGGGCCACCGCTAACATTCGCGGTGCCAGGGTCGTCGGCCGGAGCGGCTCCGGCGACGCCTCGGCCGTCTCGGTCGCCGCCGGCACTACGTTCCGGGCCGTCAGCGCCACGCTGATCGGCGCCGGCGCGCCGGGCGGCGCGGTCACCTGCGATCCGGGCACCACGGTCAGCGTCGCCAAATCGGTGACCAACATCACGCCGATCACCGAGGCCAGCGATTGCACCAACAACATCACCAGTCCCGATAACCTCGAGGACGCCGACGTCGAATGATGAAGGGTTGAAAGTTGGAAGGTTGGGCGATGCCATGGCCGGCACAGTGCCTCAGCACTGCCTTTGCCCTGTTCCACCTTCAACCTGTAACCAGCAAGGAGATCCACTCGTGAAGTACAAACACTATTTCGCGATTCTCGTCACTCTTGCGATCGTCGCCCTGGCCGGCTGCCAGGAGGTGACCCTCGGCACGACCAACTTCACCGGCCCGCTCAACCTCACGGAGGGCGGCAGCGTGAGCGCCCCGGCGTTCACGCTGGCCGGTGACGCCGACACGGGCCTTTACCAGTCGGCCGCGAACCAGCTCGCCGTGAGCGCGGCCGGCAGCCAGCAGTTGCTGCTCTCGGCCGCGGGGGTCACGGCGCCCAACGGGCTCACCGTCTCGAGCGGCAGCGTCGACTTCCCCGCCGGCGCCGTCGCCTGGGCTGACGTCAGCAAGTCCGGCGCCTCGCTCGCGGATCTCGCCACCCGCAGCGCCGGCGATCTCTCTAGCGGCACCCTGCCGGACGCCCGCCTCTCGGGCAACGTCCTCCTCTTCGGGGGCGACACCCACACCGTCTGCGCGTCCGGCTGCGATTACACCAGCGTGACCGCCGCGGCGACCGCGGCCGGCGCGGGCGACCTGATCGTGATCGGCCCGGGGACCTACGCCACCGAGAGTGTGTCCATCGGCCAGAATCTGGCCCTCGTCGGCGTCGGGAATCCGAGCCTCACGGGCGGCGACGCCAACGGCTACGTCATCCGGGTCACCGCGGGCACCGTCTGGCTCCAGAACTTCACGATCGACGCCGACGCCTCGACCACTAACCAGAACCACGCCGTCCAGCCGACGGGCGGGACCCTCATTCTGCGAGGCATGGATCTGAGCGGGGGGGCGACCGACGGCTTCGACGCGGGGGCCGGGCTCACCGTCAGCGGCGCGGGGACCACCGTGAGCGTCTACGACAGCACGCTCACCAGTAAAGACTCCGCGACCGGGGCGCTGCAGCTGAGCGCGGGCACCGTGCGGGTCTGGGGCAGCTCGCTGCTCAACGATACCGGCGGCCCGACCGTGGCCGGGCAGCCCGCGATCGTCACCGGCGGCACGCTGACGATCTACGGCAGCCTGCTCCGGGGCGGGACCGACAACCTGGGCGCCGCCGACACCTCCGCGCTGAAGGTCCAGGGCGGGACCGTCACGGTCTATGGCTCGAGCCTCGAAGACGGCCCCAGCCTGGAAGCGTTCGGCCTCGAGCTGAGCGGTGGCACTGCCACCTTCTACAATAGTAGCCTCCTGGGGGAGGCGGTGGCGGCCACCGTGAGCGGGGGCAGCGCCACCTTCTACACCAGCTACGTCAAGGCGGAGGGAACCAACCAACCCGCGATCGACGTCACCAACAGTGCCGGCACGGTCAACGCCTACAACTCCGTGCTGATCGGCAACGGCACGGCCGCCGGCGCGGTGATGTGCGTCACGGGGACCACCGTCAGCGTCGGGCTGTCGGCGTCCAACCTCACGGCCATGACCGAGGCCACCGACTGCACCAACGACGTCGGCACCCCCGGCAACGTCAACGACGCCCAGGTGAACTGATGCAGCGCGCGAGGCGCGATCAGGCGCTTGGGCCGGACCTGGCTCCAACACAACGCACCGCCAGGCGACGCCTGGCGGTGCGGTATCACCGGTATAGCGATCTCTCACTGTCAAAATACCAGGCAGAGCCCCCTTGACACCATCGCCATCAACGTCTATACTCGCGTCACGATCGTACAGCTATACGGGAGTGATGTGAATCTATGGCAGTCAAGGTGCGGACCAGCCTGAAGCTTGACAAGGAGGTCAAGACTGAGGCGCAAATCAAAGCCCTCCGCAGCGGAGTGACATTGCAAGAAGCGGTGGAGCGCTTGCTTCGCGAATGGGTCGAGGGCACCCTGGCCCTGCCGGCTCCGGCCGAGGATGCGCCCGTGCGGAGCGCCCCGGCCAACTAATCTGGGTACCTGACGAGCGAGGCCGCCGGGTCAGCGGGCTTTCTGTGAAAGAAGATCACGTGACCCGACGGCCCCTCCCGACCTGAGCGACCCGTCTCCCGGCCTGGCAACCTGCAGACAGGTTGCCCAACCTTCAACCGATAACAACTTCAAACAAAGAGAGAGACCGCCTTGCCGGCGGGCCTTCGTTCTAAGAACTGAAGACCCTTCGACAAGACGGCCCCTTGGGACTGGAGCGCCCGTATCGGTTGGCAGCCATGCCGGGCGATCCACCCTGGTACTATAGTCGCAGTTCGCTTGGGCCCCCAAGATCGGTGGAGCCTCGGATCAAGTTTGGGCCTTTTTGAGGCCGCTACTTGTCTTGACGGACCTCAGGAATGTGGTCCGTCTGACTCCCCGTTCGGGCGCAAAACACAACTACAACTATAGTATTAGAGCGCCGACTGAGCACCTTAGCAATCAAAAATCACCGAGTTGTAGTCGGCAAAGGCAGGGGGGACACGACTCGAACGTGCAACCTGCGGTTTTGGAGACCGCTGCTCTACCAATTGAGCTACCCCCCTGTGGGAGCTGACTTTCATAGTCTATACGCTTTGCTCGAAATGTCAAAAACAGTGACTGGTATTACGCAACCGGTCAAAGCCTCGACGATCAACGTTCGGCACGTTGCGGCGAGAACGCCGCGAATTCAGCCCGCATAGCGGAAGCCGGCCTCGGCCAGGGTGAGGGCTTGACCCTCGCGCTGGACGCCGGCTTCGATGACGACCCCAAGAACCAGGACATGGTCACCTGCCGGCAGCGTGCCAACCACATGGCATTCCAGCCAGCCCAGTGCTTCGTCGAGGATTGGGACTCCGGTTTCGGGGCCGGGGTGGGTCGCGATACCGGCCATTTTGTCGGGCCGCTTGGCAGAGGAGCGCCCGAGCTGGCCGGCCAGTTCGCGTTGGCCGCTTGCCAGCACGTTGACGCCGAATACTTGCGTCTGCTCCGTGAGGGCGAGCGTTTGCGACTCGCGTTCCATCGCCACGGCTACCATGGGTGGTTCGAAGGCAGCCTGCGTTACCCAGTTGGCCACCATGCCGTGCGGTTTATCACCGTCATTCACGGTGATGGCGTAGAGCCCGTAAGAAAAACTCCGCAAAACCTGTTTCTTGGCGTTCTGATCCATCGTGTATTCCTCCGCTTTACTCAACGATGTCAATCAGCCACTGGCTCGTCGCGAGCAGATTTGGATACTCGGCAACGTTGTCCAAAAAGAGGGTAAGCCACCGTCGGCGGCCTGTCAAGCACGGGCGGCCCGAGGGTGCATCCAAGATCTGTAAGTGACATTGCGAGGGGGTGGCGGTAAGCTCCAAGGCACCGGTCGATCAGCCAGGGAGGGGGACGATGGAGAGCTTGTCACGTCTGGGGATGGAGTTTGGGCAGCATGTCCAGCAGGTGACGGCTGAGTTGCTGCTGCGGGTGGTCCAGCCCGATAGTCTCAGCGAGATAGAGGGCGGGATTCGGGAGGCGATGCTCAAACTGGGTCACTTTGTGCTGACCAGTTGGCTGGCACTGCAAAACGAGCGCTCCCCAGCTGAGCGCATCGCCTGCGAGTGTGGGCCGCGTGCCCGCTACCAGGCCATGTGGGAAGGGGTACTCTATATGATCGTCCGGCGCGTGGTGTATCGATAGGCCTACTATCTCTGTGAATCCTGCCACCGCGGGCGCTATCCGCTCGATGAGCGGTTGGGCCTGCGGCCCGGAGAACTGAGTGCTGAACTGGAACACCTCACCGCGCTGACCGGGGTGCACTTACCCTTTGGGCAAAGCAGCCAGGTGTTTGAGCAGTTGGCCCTGGTGCGGGCCAGTCCGCAGAGGATTGACAAAACGACCCAGGCGATGGGGCGGGAAATGGCCGCCGTCGAGGCCGAATGGATCACTGACAGCCACGCCGAGCCGTACTTGCAGCCGGTGGAACGACACGGCGGTGCCCCGCGGCGACGGTCCGGAACCGTGGATGCGACCAAAGTCCACCCCAGTCAAGCACGGGATGCCAGCGATGAAGGTTGGCGAGACCTCAAGATCGGTGGTTGGTTTGAGACCACCGCCCGCCCACCGACGAGTCCAGAGGACGTGTGGGAGATTGAGGCCCACCACATCACCTCGGACTGCGACATCGTGGAGGCCGAGCGTTTCGGCGACCTCCTCTGGGCCATGGGTGTCCACCGGCGGGCCCATCTGGCCGACGAACTCATCTTTGGCGCTGATGGGGCCGAGTGGATTGGGAAGTTGGTCGAGTTCCACTTTCCGCAGGCGATCCAGAGTGTCGATTGGTTCCATGCCGCCGACTATCTCCCGCCGGTGGCGGCACTCGCCGGGATGAGCGCGCTGGCCCGGCAGGCGTGGCTGCAGCACGCCCGTGAGAACCTCTGGGAAGGGCGACTCGATGCCCTGATCGCCGCCTGTCAGGCGCTCGTCACGACGGGTGGCACGGAGGACGCTGCTCAGAAGACGCCCACCTCCTTCAGCAACAACCGCCAGCGCCTGAACTCCCCTGACTACCGCGCCAAGGGCTATTAGATTGGCTCCGGGACCATTGAAAGTGGCTACAAACAGATTGGCACCCAGCGCCTCAAAGTCCCGGGCGCCACTTGGGATCTCGATGGCGCTCGCCGGGTCGCCAAAGCCCGCGCCGCCCTCCTCAGTGACCAATGGGAGTTGCTTGCCAGACGGCGCACCCGCTTGGCCCCCGCCGTCTAACAGCTTACAGATCTTGGATGCACCCCGGCCCGAAATAGGGGTCTTCCGTTCGGCGTGGCCGCCAGAGCGCCGGTCAGGTCGTCGCGAGGGAGCGACTTGACAATAAGGCAGGAGCGTGGTCTGCCTGGGGATCGAGCACGACCAGAAGGCAGACCATGCAACCGGGATATTGGAATCCGCCGAGGGAGTTGTCGGTGCTGGAAGAACGGATCGTCAAGCGGATCAAGCGCGCGAAGTTGTTCGTGTTTCTGCGCGAGTATCGGCACGAGCTGTTCGACGAGGCGTTTCAAGCGGAACTGGCCCGCGGCGACCAGGCGAGTGCGCTCGGGCAGCCACCGGTGTCGCCGGCGCACCTGGCGCTGGCGACGATCCTGTAAGCCTATACCGGGGTCTCGGATGATGAGGTCACCGAGGCGGTAGGGATGGATCGGCGCTGGCAATTGGTCTTGGACTGCCTGGATTGCGAGAAGGCGCCCTTCAGTCAAGGCACCCTGGTCAACTTTCGCCGGCGACTGATCGAGCAGGAATGGGACCGGCGGCTGATCGAGCGGACGGTCGAGGTGGTCGCCCAGCGCAAGATCTTCAGCGCGCGGGCCCTGCGCGCGGCGCTGGATTCGAGTCCGTGGTGGGGGCCGCGTCGAAGATACCTGTCACCTCCTGGGGCCGGCCCTGCGCAAGGCTCTGGGCGTCCCGGTGTGTCAGCAGGCGCGGAGGCTGACCGAGATCGCGGCCGAGGCAGGGGTTGAGGTCCTGGGTGGCAGCAGCTTGAAGGCGGCCTTGGACTTGGATTGGGACGCCCCCGACCAACAAGGCCGTGCCCTTCACATGATTCTGAGCAGCCTGGAGCCGGTTGAAGCCTATCTGACGCAGCAGCCCCTCTCCGACACGCGCGCCGAGACCGTTGAGCGCCCACTTGCCACCGCCCAGCCGGTACGCGACCAGGACATCAGCACAACAGCCGCGGGCGAGCCGACGTTGCGCCAGGGGGTCGCCAAGGATCGGCGCATTTCGATTGCAGATGGCGACAGGCGCCATGGGCGCATAAGCAAGCGCCAGTTGATCGATGGCTCTAAGCGCCATGTCCTGCGCGATTTGGACAGTGGCTGGGTGCGTGCCGTGGGCCTCACCCGCGCCAACGAGCCGGAAGCCAGTGTCACCGACGCGATCGAGGCTGATCTGCAGCCCCAACAGGTCGAGTGGCGTGAAGTGCACAGCGACCGGGCCTATTTGAGCAGTGCCCTGGTCCAGAACCGCTCGGCGGACCTGGCGATCGACCGCAAAGCCTGGCCGGGGCGCACGGGACCGCAGTATCCCAAGACCGCCTTTCATCTGGATTGGGAGACGATGTCCATTCGCTGTCCCAATCAGATTGAGGTGCCTTTTACCCCCGGTGGTACCGTCTGCTTTCCCGCCCAGACCTGTGCCAGTTTTCCGCTGCGAGCCCACTGGACCCAGAGTGCCACCGGCCGCCACGTTTCGATTCATCCGGACGAGCAACTCCTGCAGGAATGGCGCGAGCGCCAACTCACCCCCGCCGGCCGCGCCAAACTGCGTGAGCGCGTGGCGGTCGAACATGATCTGGCGCACATTGGTCACTGGCAAGGCGACCGCGCCCGCTACCTCGGCCTCCGCAAAAACCTGTTCGATTTGCGCCGCCCCGCCGTCGTGTCCAACTTGCGTCCTATTGCTCGTGCCAGTCAAGCGCCTGCCGCACTCGTCGCCTGACTCCTTGACCGGCGCTCTAGGATCAATACCTATTGGTTCAAGTGACCCACCGTGCTAGACTAGCGCACAAGCACGGAGGGAAACAAATGGAAGAAGCAGTCCTGAACCGACTGGCGGCCAAGTCGCCGGAAGAAGCGATCATCGAGCAGATCAGTCGGGATTTCAACCTGGCGCCGTTTATGGCGCGGACGCAGTTCGAGCAGATGCGGCGGTACTTCGAGCGCTACCTGGGGCTGAAGCGCGATGTGGGCTAGATCACCTTTCTGGCCGTGAGCGCGCATGAGCCGCCGGGGCAGACCGTTGAGGCGTGCGAACGGGTGGCGATTCCCCTGACGCTGGACAGCGAGGATGATCTGGAAGCGCTGCGTCACGGCGGAGCAAGATCCAACGGCTGACGCGCGAGGCCCAGGAGCAAGGGGCGTGGCTGAGCCAGGAAGACCTGGCGCGGCTGGTGTGCAGCCGCCGCAGCAGCATCAAACGCGATGTGGCCCAGTTGCGGGCGGCGGGTGTGGACGTGCCGACCCACGGGCAGGTGAAGGCCATCGGGCGTGGGGTCAGCCACAAGCGCCAGATCGTCAGCGATTGGCTGGCGGGCTCCACCTCCAGTCAGATCAAGCAGCGTCGGTGGCATGCGATCAGCTCCATTGAGCGCTCCTGTCGTGATTTCCACCGCGTGGCGCGGCTGGCGGCCCGCGGTCTGGACGTGGCCGAGATTCGGCAGAGTACGGGCTTTTCAGAGCGGCTGATTGGCGAATACGTTGCTTTATATGAAGCGGCCGGCCACGACAACGAGCGCCTGCGCCACGTTCTGAGCACGCCAGACGAAGCGACGGCGGCGCCAGCCGAGATCAAAAGGGGGGCCTGGTTGAAATGAAGCCCGCCCCAACCTAGACCGAAGCGCGCATCACCAAGCGCAACCTGCCAGAGTTGCTGGTGCCTAAGTTCTTGACCGAGTCCGGCGACACCCATGGTCCCGTCATTGCCCGGGCGATCGTCGATGATCTGCTCGCCACCCTCGAACGCTGCTCGCCGGAACGGGTGCCGCCCAAGACCATCGTCTGGTTGGCCGTCTGTCTCGAGCGCCGCGGGCAGCGCACAGGGCTGGCCCCTGGCGATTGGCTCCCGGTGCAACTGACGGTGGTTACCGAGAAAGAAGTCAAGCTGCTGACAGACCCCCAGTTGGGCAACGCGCGCGCGCGCCAGGTGCGCCCAGCCTTTCATCGGGCGCGCTTTGGGCGCTGGTGCCACGAAGCCTATCAGCAGGGCGGCGTCTTGAGCCATCTGGACCTGAGCCTCTTGAGCGGCTGGTCGGAGGGCTCCAGTGGAACGCGCTTGCGCGCCTATCAAGCTGAGACGGGGGAGATCGTTCCCACCCGTGGCACGGTCCACGATATTGGGCCCGCCGTCACTCACCAAGCCGAGGTCGTTCGCCGCTGGCTGCGCCACGACTCCCCCGCCCAGATCGCGCGGGCTTTGAATCATTCCCAGGATGCGGTTGATCGCTATCTCGCGGACTATCATAAGGGGCGCACCTTGGCCCAGACATTCCCGCCCGCCGAGCTGCCGATCCTGGCTGGCCTGACCCCCAGCGTCGTGCAGCACTATCTGGAGCTGCTCCGCCAGTATGAACCGACCCTGGCCGTGTGCGAGCCCGCTCCTGCCGTTCCTTTCTAGCGGCCGTTGTCGTTGCCGTTCTGACAGCGGTGGGTCATTAGGACTTATTACCTCGACTTTGGCAGCGACATAAGATGCCGGTGCATGTACCTTGACAGGGGAATAGCCAGAAGCAGTTGAGCACAATGGGGTGACCAGGATAGAATCGAGAGGGAAGGTGTCTCCCTGGAGGGACAAGCATGTTGGCCCTGGTCGAGTTTCCGGAACTGGTGCAACACGACGCGCCCTACTTTGAGACGGTGTTCTCGCCGGCGGCGTGGATTGAGTTTCAGCGCTACATCCGCGGTCTGATTGTCTCGGAAAACAAGACGGTCGACGGGATCAAGCGGCTGTTTGTGCGCGAGAGCCGCCATCAGAGGAGCCTCAACCGCTTGTTGACCGAGAGTCCGTTGGCGCTGGCCGATCTGAATCGGGCGCGCTTAGCGGTGTTGGAAAGCGTGCCGCAGACCAAAGTCAAAGCGCGTGGGGTCTTGAGTGTGGACGACACCTTGGTGACCCATGTCGGGACCCATTTTGAACACATCGCCTCACGCTACGATCACGCGGAGGGTCGGTAGGTTTGGGCCCACAATCTGGTGACGCTCCATTACAGTGATGATGAGACCGATTACCGGCTGGACTTCCAATTATGGAACCCCGTGGACCGGGCCAAGCTGGAGGCAGGGGTACGTGCCGCCACCGTCCCGTGGCGCGAGCGCAAACCAGCCCTCAAGACCGAGGCGCCCCACAAGTGGCGGCAATACCTCTTGGGCGGCTGGCGGCGGCGAGCGAACACGCCGGAGGTGGCGGCCTTGGACGCCAGCAAACTGCGCATCGCCGAACAGCTCGTAGACGAGTGGGTGAAGGCTCATCCGACCGTGACGCTGCCGGTGGCCTTCGACAGTTGGGATACCCACCCGGCATTCTGGCGCTATCTGGACGAGACCTTACACCGGCCCTCTGTCGGCACCCGCACTGACGATCACGAACTTGACCTCGCCACGGGGCGGCAGCGGCTGGAGGACTTTGCCCAGCACCTCACCCAGGAACATCCTGACGCGCGCAAGACCGGCGGGGCGCCGGTCTTCCGGTCGATCCGGATTGCCTCCCAAGGCGAGGAGGAGCACTACTACAGCTACTGTGCCCCACACAAGATACACAACTTCGGCAGACACCGCGTCGTGATCAACCATCGCCGCGCGGACTTGACCGATTCACCCGGGTACTCCCGCTGCAACCGCTTGAACTGGCACGCCTCCGGCATCACGCCCATTCGCCGCCACCGCTGGCCCGTTGCAGTCTATCACGAGGAAGGCAAGGCCGAAGGGCTCGATCAGGATCAGATCCGGGACGTCGCCGCCATTGAACGACAGGTTGCCTGCGTCGCCGGGGTCTCCAGCTGACTGCGCACCGCCCAACATGACCCTGTCCTCCTCGACACGCTTCAGCGTCAACTCAAGATCGAACTTGAGGGCCGCCTTCCGGTTTGGCGGCGCGCCACCCAAGCCCAGAGCCTCTGGGCCTTGGCGGTCTTTATCAGTGTCGGCTTGACCAAGCGCCAGTCCTTGCCGACCATCATGGCGCCCATCCTCCGCGCCATCTGTACCGCCTGAACCAACCCCCTTTCAAGCAGTTGCACCCTTCCTGACGCCGCCGTCAGCGAGGGCTGGGTGGCTGTTGCCACTCACCAGCACCTTGACCGGCTGATCTCTCTTTGTGGCTGCTTCTGGCTATTCATCTATCAAGGTGCCAAAGTCGAGTGATTACCTTTCAAATAAGCGCCAGGGTATCGCGGAAGGAGCGCGCCGCAGGTTGTGGCCAGCGATCATGGTGCGGGCGCGTGAGCTTGAAGGTGGACATCTTGCGTTTGACGACCCGCGGATTGGAGCGCAGCCGCCTGGGCGGCAACGGACGGGCGGCGAGATCGCGCAGCAGGCGCGTCCAGAGCGCCGGCAGGTGATCAGGGGCGGTCATGTGAAACTCCGGGATGGCGTCGCGAATGACTTCGAGGGCCTGCACGCAACTGAGGCGGTCAGGATCGAGATCAGCGTCCAGGGCCGCCTAGTGCCTCAGCGCGCGGACGGCATAGTGAGCGATCAGCAGGCCGTAGCGTTCTTGGATCACCCCAACGGGCTTCAAGCTGCGCACGGGGCGTCCGGCCACGCGTTGGTGGGTATCAGTCTCATCAATGACCAGTTCGAGTTCCCCGCGTTCATGGGAGGTACCGGCCAAGTCGAGCGCCGGGAAGGTGCGGTGATCCAAGAGGGTGGTGATCAGGCGATGGGTCTCGCCATAGCCCGGCAGGGCCGCATCGGTGAGGGTGTCCTCGATGATGCGCACCAGCAGCTGCTCCCCCCGCTGGCGGCGCTGGTAGTCCGAAGGGGAGATAGAGGCTAGAGACGAACCGTCCGGCAAGGGGCGCACGTGCTTAGGCCGGGCGGAGGCCGGCAGCCGGGCCAGGACCTGCGCGCTGCGCTGGCGCGTCTGGGCGAACAGATCGTACTCGTAGAAGCCACGATCCCACATGACCAGCATGTCTGGCTTGACCGAGCGCAACATTCGAAAGCCCCCCACCCGCTCGCTGGTACGGTAGGGCCAGAACCCAGCATCGGCAATGGCCTGGGTCCCGCACTCGGCCAGGTAAACCGCCTGAATCTGGGGAAAGGCACTCGCGCCACGATGACCCACCTGGCGCCCAAAGACCGCCACGTTCTCAGGCGTGTCGGGGGCTGCTTCCACCGTGCCGTCAATCGCCATCAACCGCAGCCCCCCCAGAAACGCGCCGCGCGTGGTCTCCGTCGCCAGCCGCTGACAGACCTGATGAAACAAGGCCGCCAGCGGGCGCACCCCACCTGAGAGCGCCGGTAGCTCATCGCACTCTCGCCAGCCACGGGGGAGTCGGGATCCGGCCAGATGGAGCGTAAGCCTTTCGCCAGTTTCGCCAGCACCGCGCCCACGCGCAGATGACTGTACAGCTTCATGCCAATCACCAGAAAGACCGTCACCAGCAGGTTCAGCTTGCGTTCCCGTTCGGCCCCCACCCCGTCGGCCTCCAGCCCCGCCGCGACCGTCTCGGTTGACACCGCTTGGCTGATGGCTTCCAACCTCAGTTCCTGGCTGAATTTGCATCCCGCTTCGATCTCGCGTAGTCTGTATCCCATGAGGCGGCTCCTCGGCTCCTTGGTGATTGGTCTCTTCAAGGATGCCACAGAAGTCGCCTGCTTATTTGAACCAATTGATCTTGCCACTAGGATAGCTCTTGAGGGGGCTCCTCGACACGATCCGCCCGTTTTCGTTTTTGAGCCCACTGCATCGTGTAGAGACCATAGTAGCGGCCGTCGCGCTGGAGCAGTTCCTCGTGCGTGCCGACCTCCACGATGCGGCCCTTGTCCAGCACCACGATTTTGTCGGCATTAGTGATGGTGCTGAGGCGGTGGGCGATCACGAAGGTGGTCCGATCTGCCATGAGCGTGCTGAGCGCCCGCTGGATCTGCTGCTCCGTGGCTGTGTCTACACTGCTGGTAGCCTCGTCCAGGATCAAGATGCGAGGATTTGCCAGGAGCGCGCGCGCGAAGCTGATCATTTGCCGTTGGCCTACGCTGAGGTTGACGCCGTTCTCG
This sequence comes from Ardenticatenaceae bacterium, assembly GCA_027493995.1. Lineage (GTDB taxonomy): Bacteria > Chloroflexota > Anaerolineae > Ardenticatenales > Ardenticatenaceae > DOUV01. The sequence goes on from JAOSJS010000001.1 coordinate 2,516,401, forward strand.
GCGACCTCGGTAAGGTAGCTTGCGGGCAGATCGCGAATGAAGGCATCGGCGCCGATCGCTTCGGCCGCGACACGAACTTCTTCATCGGTGGCGTCGAGGCGACCATAGCGAATGTTATCGGCGATAGTGCCGCTGAAGAGGAAGGTGTCCTGGAGGACCACTCCCATCTGCCGCCGTAAGCTCTCGCTCGTGACGGTGCGGATGTCGCGGCCGTCGATCCTGATCGCGCCCTCCGTGACCTCGAAGAAGCGCGCCAGCAGGCGGATGAGGGTACTCTTGCCCGCGCCCGTCTCGCCGACCAGGGCCACTGCCTCGCCCGGCGCGACACGGAGGTCCACCTCGCGCAGCACCGGCTCGTCGGGTTTGTAGTTGAACCAGACGTCGTCCAGCTCGACCTCGCCCTCGATGGGCGCCAGTGATGTGGCGTCAGGAGCGTCCAGGATATCGGGAGGGGTGTCAAGCAGTTCGAAGATGCGCTCGCTAGCCGCCATGGCGCTCTGGAAGGTGTTGTAGCGCTGTGCCAGGTCGCGGATCGGGGAGAAGAAGCGATCCACATAGAGTACAAAGGCTACCAGTACGCCAGGCGTCAGATCGCCGCCGAGCACTTGAAAGCCGCCGTAGGCGATCACCAGGGCCGTGGCCAGCGCACCGATGACATCTACCACTGGGAAGAAGAGCGCTGCGAGCCGGGCTGCCTCTTCGTTGGCATGATAGTGGGCAAAGTTGAGATCGTCGAAATGGCCTGAGTTGCGCTGCTCGCGCACGAAACTCTTGGTGACCCGAATCCCGCTGATGCTCTCATTGAGATAGCCGTTGACCACCGCGATGCGGCGGCGCACGGCCCGGTAGGCTTCACGGACCCGAACGCGCCACTTGTTGGTCAGCCAGAACATGATGGGTAAGACCGTGAAGGTCAGCAGTGAGAGGCGCCAGTCCAGTGAAAGCATCGCGATCAGGATGCCGCCTAGGATGAAGACGTCGCGCACGACGCCGATAACTGCCCAGGTCATAAAGTCCTGCAACACACCGACATCGCTGAGGAGCCGGCTCATCAGGCGGCCGACGCTGTAATTGTTGTAGAAGCTGAGCGTCAGCGACTGGAGGTGCTTAAAGAGTTGCGACCGCACCTCGCATACCACGCTCGTTCCGATCACAGCCATGAGGGCGATCCGGCCGCGCGTGGCCATCCACTCGATCACTGCAGAGCCCAGGTAGAGGCCGACGAAGAGCCCCAGGGTCCCTCGGTTGCCGACCCGGATACCCTCGTCGATCGCGCGTTGGATGAAGATTGGGCCGACGACGGCCGAAGCGCTGGCGATGATTAGCAGGACCACTGACCAGAAGAGTGCGCGGCGGTGCGGTCGTAAGTAGCCCATGAGCCGGCGTGTCAGCCGCGGATCGTAGGCCTTGCCGAGGAGGTCATCCTCGGGCACGAACGCGGCCCCAGGATTTTCCTCAACTTGCCGGGGGCCGCGCGCGCGGGGCAGGCGCTCTTTCTGTTCGATCTCTTCGCTGCTGCGCTCGCGCGATACTGGCGCCATGCTACCTCCTTGATGGAGATTCGCGATTGAGCCCCTGCTCAGGACGTTAATCTCCCATCTCTAACTGCTTTTCCCGCAACTCGGCAAACTCCTCCTGGGGTCTGAGCTGTAGATCGTACACCCGCTTGTAGAGCCCACCGTATGCTAGAAGCTGCTCGTGCGTGCCACGCTCGACGATCCGGCCTTTGTCTATCACCAGAATCAGGTCAGCATTCTTCAACGTCAACAGTCGTTGGGCGATCACGAAGGTGGTCCGGCCACGCATCAACCTTGCCAGGGCCTGCTGGATCAGGGACTCGGTCTCGGTATCGACGCTACTGGTCGAATCGTCGAGGATCAGGATGCCGGGATCCATGAGCAGTGCTCGCGCGATAGCGACCCGCTGTTTCTGACCGCCCGAGAGTGTCACGCCGCGCTCGCCGACTTGGGTCTCGTAGCCGTCCGGGAAGCTTACGATGAAGTCGTCAGCGTGAGCGGCCTTTGCGGCCGCGACGATCTCATCCATGGTCGCATTCGGTCGACCGTAGGCGATGTTGGCGGCGATGGTGTCGCTGAAGAGGAAGTTATCCTGCAGGACGATGCCAATGTGGCGGCGTAGACTGTCGAGCCTCACATCGCGGACGTCGTAACCATCCACCAGGACACGGCCCGCGTCGGGATCATAGAAACGCGGGATCAACGCCGTGATGGTGCTCTTGCCAGTGCCTGTTGGGCCCATCAGTGCCACCATCTGGTTGGGGAGGGCCTCGAAGTTGACCTCCTTGAGAATCGCCCGGCCCTCACGGTAGCCAAAACTGACATTTTCGAAACGCACATGGCCGTGCACGGTCTTGAGCTCGATCGCATCCGGCCGTTCAATGATACTCGAGGGGGTGTCAAGAATCTCGAAGATCCGCCGAGCAGAGGCCAGGGCCTCGGAGACCCGGTTGACCAGGAACCCCAGACGGCGCACTGGCTCGTTCATCTGGAGGACGTAGGAGACGAAGGCGAAGAGCGTGCCGACCGTCACGGCGCCTGCAACGGCTTGTAAGCCGCCGAACCAGAGAACCAACGTTGTACTGAGGGCGACCAGAAAGTTCAAAAACGGGAAATTATTGGACCACGTATAGACCAGGTTCACTCGCCGCCTGTAGAACTCCTGATTCTCGCGCTCGAACTTCTCGATCTCGTATGGCTCCCGGGCGAAGGCTTTGACCACGCGAATGCCCGTCAGGCTCTCCTGCATGAGAGTTCCCAGCCGGCCCATCTGCTCCTGGATGCGCTTGAACTTGGGCTCGATCACCCGTCCGAACCGCAGAGTGACGGCGATCAGGAACGGGAAGGGCAGCAGGGTGATAAGCGCCAGCCGGGCGTCGGCCCAGACCATCACGCCGATCGTTCCAAGCATCAGGATGATCGCGTTAACCAGTTCCATCAGGCTCTCACCCGCAAAGCGTTGGGTTTGTTCGACATCGCTCGTGGCGCGGCTCATGAGATCGCCGGTTTGAGCGCGATCGTGGAAGTTGAATGAGAGAGCCTGGACGTGCTGGTAAAAGGCGTTGCGCAGATCGTAGGCTGCCCGGAAGGAGAGCCACTGGCCGAGATAAATCTGAACGAAGGCGAAGAGACCCCGCACCAGACTGATGGCGACCACAGCGCCAGCTGCGAGCAGCAAGAAGCGCCGGTCATCGCCGACCAGGCCACGGTCGATCACGGCGCGAACCACCCAGGGGATCACCAGGTTGAGCGCCGTCACCACGAGCATTGAGGCGTAGCCCAAAATCACCCGGGTACGATAGGGGCGAAGATAGGCTAACAACCGCCGGAGTGTACGTACCCCTTTCATACCTTCTCCTTGCCCAGTATCAGTGGTTGGGACTTCGCTGATAGGGCAACGACCAAAGACGTCTCAGAAATCACTCCACCGACCACTGACAATCGCTGTTCGCTGGTCGCGGTCGGACCGTTGATCTTACCACGGCGACGAAGGACGCGACATCCGCTATTCGGGGGAGCCAGAGTGTCCTTTTGGACAGGGCGCAAAAAAGGAAGAGGGCCTCATCGGCCCTCTTCTTCAGTCGAGGGTCGGAAGCGGCTTCGACTGACCCTCGATCCGTGTCCCCGGAACACCAGTCAGGTCAGGTGGTGATCCGCCTTGTACTGAGTGATGGCGTTGCGTATCTCGGCCCTTGTCTTGAGCCTCTGTTCGGCCGGTTCGGCCAGCTGTGCCTGCCAACGCTCAGCCAGAACGGTGACAGCTGCCAGCATCTTGTCAGCAGGATCAAAGAGGGCCGCGACGAGCGGATCAAAGAGCCGGACGCGGATGTCGTCGCCTGCCCGCGGGAAGAAGCGCTGGCGCAGTGGACCGATCAGGTTAGTGTTCAAGCTGGTGATGGCCTCTGGTACTGTCGTGACAACCGCCTCAACATGCTCGAGCGTTGCCAGAATCCGATCGCCCACCCCGAAGGGAATCTTACTGATGAGTCCCTTGAAGAAGCCTCCGACCGCCTCCGTGAGCGGTGCAACGCGCTCCCCGGCCGATTCCAGGTGGTCTTCAAGCGCCTGAACGGCATCCGCCATTCGGGTGACCGCCTGCTCGGCGGCGGCGAGCCCCTTGTCGAGCACTGCTAACGATTGGTCAAACTCGGCCAAGTTCGCCTCAGCCCGGTCCAGGCCACCTCGCACGCGTGTCGTCAGTGTCTCGACGTTACCCAACGCCACAGCGACGGCGGCCAAGCCACCACTGACGGTTGAATCGAGATCCACACTCTCCAGGCGCTCGTAGAGTGCCACCAATCCCTGCCAGCGCTCCAAGGTGGCGCCCACCTCAGCACGGAGCTCGGATGCGGCGGCGGCAGCGCCGCGGACGGTGCCGAGCGTCCCTGCCCCGGCCGTGGCGCCAGCGACGAGGGCCCCACCGATCAGCGTCCCGGCAATGACCTGACGGCGCGTCCAGCCGCCCTGCCGCGGAGCGGCGACCAGTCGTTCAGGGAACGCTGAGCGCCCGGCTGCATCAACAAAATCCGCCACCCGGAGGAGGGCGACGTCGTCCAGTCGCCCCAGTCGTTCCATCAAGCGCGCTTCCAGAATTGCGCGCTGTCGGGTTGTCAAGGTCTCAGCCATCTTTTGCCCTCCGTCGCTCGCTTCTCGCAGGTCTATTTTAGCACAAAAGTTCCCCTTTGTGCCTGCGACTTTCGGGCAGATTCCAAGCCGTAGGCGATAAGGAGCACGTCCCAGGCGAAGCACTCCCATGCCCGTCTGGAACGTGCTCCCTGTTATGCCGCCTCACGAGTGAGCTCGGCTTCCAGGGCGACTGCCTCGGTCAGATGCTTACCCGTCAAAGTCAGGAAGACCTCCTCCAGTGTCGGCGCCTTGCCCGCCACCAGACCGACCGATTTCTTGAGCCCGAGCGGCGTGTCGAGCGCGACGATCCGCCCGCTGTCCATAATCGCGATGCGATCACAGACGGCCTCGGCCTCTTGCATGTCGTGAGTGGTCAGCAGGATGGTGGCCTCGTGCTGGTCGCGAAGCTCTAAGATGAACTTTTGTACCTCCAGCTTCGATCGCGGGTCGAGCCCGGTCGTCGGCTCGTCGAGCAGAAGCAGGACAGGCTGAGTGAGAAAGGCTCGGGCGATAGCAACTTTTTGCTGCATGCCGCGGCTCATCTCCTCCATCGGCTCCGTAACCGCTTCGCGCTCGATGCCGAGCCGCTGCAGGATCTCGAAGGTTTGCCGGCGGGCTGCGACTGGGTCCACACCGTAGAGTCGCGCGGCGTACATCAGATTCTCCAACGGCGAGAGCTTCTTGAAGAAAGCGGCGTCGACACTGACTCGGTTCAAGAGGCGCTTGACAGTGCGCTCGTCTGCCAACACGTCGTAGCCAAAGACAGTGATCGTGCCACTGTCGGGAATCAGCAAGGTGGAGAGCAACCGCACGAGGGTGCTTTTCCCACCACCGTTCGGGCCAAGAATACCGAAGATCTCGCGCCGGTGAACCTCAAAGCTGACATCATCTACGGCGCGGATGCTGCGCTTCTTGTGCTGCACAACACCATTCGCGCCGGTGAGGCGCTGCCAAAGCCGGCCCGCTTTTTCCTCCACACCGAAGGTTTTGACGGCGTGGCGGACGCTGACAGCAGGCAAACTGGGATCGAATTGTACGGGAATCATACCGGGCCTCCTGAGCAGGATACGTACCGATACAAACTACTGCTGCCCGCCCAACAAAAAAGCTGTGGGCGGGGAACCACCCACAGCGCGATCGGTCTTCGTGATACTGTAGGTGGTGCACGGGAGTGGCGCCGCCCACAGCAGAGAGGATGTCAGACGATCAATCTCTCCGGTCCGCGGCGCAGACGACCACCAGGCAGACCAAGGCCGTAACCGGCTCCAAGCGGCCGGCGAACCTCGATATAGCCAAAGCGGATTCGGGTAAAGCGCATGCTTGTGCGACCTCCAAAGGAAACCGTGGAATTGTAAGCGCAGTATATCAGAGGTCGAGGGTCACTGTCAAGGCGAAAGAGGGTAGCGCAACTAATTGGGGACATCATTGTGAGCCACCTCCAGGGGCCAATCAAAGCTAAGCCCTTTACAGAGCGCCGCCATAGGCAACTGGCTGATGTCATAGCCAGCCAACTCCAATGGGCACTTGCCCCGGATGGCGGGTTGGGCATCGTCGGAAAAGGGGGTAAAGCGGTAGACCTTCTCAAACACAGCCAGGAAACACTGGGCGGTGTCGATGCTGTTGAAGCCGCAGAAAGATTGATAGTGCTGGTCAAAGCGGCGAATAACCAATTCCACCGTGTTGTTGGTTTTGGGGATGAGCTGGCTTTCGATAGCATTGACCAACTTGGGCCAGTGCCGTTCCAGGAAATCAAAAATCATGGCAGCTTCACTCTGTTGGTGGACATATTGTTCGCGGAGGGCCAGCACTTTTTCATAGCGTTTTTGTGCGGTGCGTTTAGTTTTGGCCCGGAAAATCTGAACGATGTCTTGGCGGAGGGTCTCGACTTCGGGTTGGGTGTGGGCATACCCCCGGCCATAGATTTGGCGACACATGGTACCTACATACTGCAAGGCGTGAAAGATACACTCGTGATGGACGGCCTGGGGAAAGACCTGGGCGATGTCGGGGCCATAGTCGCGCCGCAGGTCAGTGACCACGACCCGGGGCTGATAACCTTTGGCTCGCAGGTCCAACAGGAAGGCCAGCGCATTGGCCTTGTCGTTGTGGGCGTAGATGGCAATGTGCAACAGGTCATAAGTGTAGACATCCACGGCCAGGGAGACATACATCCAGCGTCGCATTTTATCGGCGGGCTTGTCATTTTTGGGCACCAACACGTATTTCTCATCCACCCCGATGACCCCGCTTGATTTGACCACCCCGAACAGAGCCGCCATCGGCAACAAGTCATCACCCCAGGCACTCACCCAACGGTAAATCGTCATACTTTTGAGGCCCAAGGCCTGACCAGTGCGCCGATAGGTGCTGTAACCCCAGATGTACATCTGCAAGGCCAGCAGTTTGGTCTCGGTCCGATAGACTGAATAGGGCACCAAACCGGGGGGCAAGTTCGTGAAACTGCCCTTGTCACAAGCCTGATTACGGCAGTAGGAGCGATAGACGGCGACGACCTGTACTTGTCCCTGGGCATCGTAGTACTTTTTCCAGCGCGGTTGACGGCTCTTGCGCACGACGTGAGTTGAGCCGCAGGAGATGCACCTGACCTGATCATCGGTGACAGTCTGCCACTGGCCAAACAAGAGTTGTTCCACCCGCAGCAGCCAGGGCAAGGCCTTCAGCGGGGGATGAGCGGCCACCCCACTCTCCGCCGCCAGGGTGTGGACTTCGGTGAGGGTGATTTGCTCCTGGGGGGTCAAGCCCTGACCCGCTTCCAGCCGGGCCAACAGCGTTTCAACCTGGCTCAACAATTGGCCCACCAGCCAGTCATCCCGGGGTCGAAAGCTGTCGGCATTGAGGTGATAGCGGCGCTGTAGCTCCTGCCGCAACTGGCCCCAGCCACTCTCCTCCGCCACTTGCCGCACTTGCCGGTAAGTCAGGGCTTGCCCTTGCTCCCGCAAGTGATGATGCACTTGTTTCAGGCCCCACCAGGGAAAGGCGGCAAACACCTGAATAATCCGAGCCCGTACCTCAGCCGTCAAGAGCTCCACTGTTTTCTCACTCAACAGATCAGGCCAATTGCCCGCCAGCCAGTATCGCTCCCACCGGCTCACATTCGGTTGGGGCACCCCGAACCACTCGGCTACCTGCATTTGGCGGACAAAAGGCGCCCGGTCATCGCGGGTGCGGCCAATCACCCGCTCGGGTCCTGCCACTTCCAGCAGCCGCAGCAACAAAATCATAAGCCGCATCCGAACGGGCTCATCCCCGGCCACTTGTAGGCGGAAATGTCCACAGAGTTCAGCCCGGTAACTGCCATCGCTCTGTCGTTCAACCTGCACCCACGGTTCACTCCGCCCACACACGACACAGCCCAGGCTGATCTCCTGCAGGCTCGGCCCACCCGCCCCTGCGACGCCATGCTCGCTCTGCAGCCACTGTGCCACGGCCACCCCCAGCGAACCGATTAGGACGAGCCGCTGCCCGTGCCACAGCAACCAGCCCCCCAGCCGCCATTCTGGCTGCCGCCGCAGGCTCGGCCAGATCCGCCCACTGCTTGTCCACAGCCACACCAGCCAGGGTACCCCCACCACCCAACCTGACCCCCACTGCCCGCTAACCAGCCACAGCCACCCCAACAGGCCACTCCGCAAAAAGGGCACCGGCCACGTTTGCCAGATCCACTCCCAACGCTGAACCCACCCGGCCGCCTGACCGCGACCGCAGCCGGGCCGCCCCTCCTTACGCCTCCTAACGCCCGCGATCACCACCAGGCGCGGCGGGCAACTTACCCAACCTCCCTGGCTCTCCACGACCGGTCCCAACAGGGTCAAGCCCAGACAACTCAGTACCACCAACAGGTGCAGTCGGACCAGAATAACATGTCTTAACCAGCTTTTTGTGCTATACTTCATCTCCTGAGCCAACTTTGCGCTTTTTTGCCTGGGTACCAGTGTACCCTTATTCGCAAGTTGGCTCAATTCTTTTATGCGCCACCACCGGCCTCATTTTTGGCCTTTTTACGAAGCAAATCCCCCTTTTCTAGCCCCCTGTATATCCCCAACCAGTTACGCTCTCGGAAGAGACAGTCGAGACAGTCGACGGCACCGACCTGGCGCTCCTCGTCGCCTCCCAACCGATGGATGTGAGCGCTTCTCATGCTCCATCCTTTAGCTACCTCACCGCGCGAATCGCAGGTCGGGCACCCTCTGGCAATCTCTTGACACCAGAATATATGTTCTATATACTGGCGATGCGGCTATGGACCGGGCGGTTCTTCACGTTGCGGGAGCACGTATGAGCCTCAGACAACATGTTGCTTCGCGGTGGGGTACCGCCCGTGGCCCGCTCGAAAGCGACGGCCAGAGGCATGGTTGAACTCCACGCCGATGCTGATCAGATCGAAGCGATCTTGCGTCACTACCAGGTGGATACGCGCATCGATGGTGGTCTGCTCGGCCCAAATGTAATCCGCTTTCACCTGCGGCTGAACGGTCGCTCGGAGGCGACGCTGGCTTGCATTGATGCGCTCACGCCCGAAATCGCCCGCGCGCTCGGTCGTCCCAGTTGCCGGTTGCGAACGCGGGACGGCGTGGTCTTTCTAGAAGTGCCGCGCCTCCCTCCGCCGGCCAATGCGTTGTTGTTCGGCGATCTGAGTGCGCGGGCCGGCGAGCCTCCCGCAGATACGGCTATTTTGGGCCTCATCGGTGATGGCCGTCCGCTCTTCTGGCGGCTCAGTAATCCGGCTATATCCCATGCACTGGTCTACGGCGCTCAGGGTTGTGGCAAGACGACGCTGCTCCAGGCTCTGGCGTTGAGTCTGGCGCAGGTTCAACCGGCCCGCCGGTGGCGGTTGGTGCTGCTCGGCACTCGTGATGAGTTCGCTTCGCTCGCAGCACTTCCCCACACCTGGGGCCACAGCACCAGCCGGGAGGCCGCCATCGGCTGGCTCGTCCGCCTGACAACAGAGCTGGAGCGGCGGCTCGCAGAGCGGCAGGGTCATCCTACGATAGAGCCGCTGCCCCGCGTCCTCGTTCTGGTGGATGAAGCAGCGAGCCTGGCGGCCCTCGGAGGTGTGACGGTGCGGGTCGCTCTGGCAAGGCTCCTGGCGCAAGGACCCGACGCTGGACTACACGTCGCCGCTGCCACCGCCGAGCCTGACGCATTGGGACATCTGGTCCCGGCCTTCCCGCTTCGTGTGGTTGGTCAGTCACCGAGTTCAGTCGACTGGAAGTGCGGCCAGTTCAGTACAGTGGCTGATGGGGTCGAGCCAGTTCGTTTTCGAGCGGCGTGGGTCTCCCCGCGCGATGTTGCACTGACGATCGCTCGGTGGCAGCGACGGCGCCCGCGTGTGGCCGCCAGAGAAGTGGCCGAGAGCGAATCTCAGTTGGTTCCCGAGATGATTTTGTCAAGGAGGGTACGGTGCAGGGCGTGAAGTGGGCGACTATAGCCTTCGGTGTGACGCTCGCACTCATAGTGGGTCTGCAGGGCGACGCACAGCGCCTGGCTGTTGGTGCGGGGATCTTGATCGGCATGGTAGTGATGCTGCCGCTGAGTGTGGGACTCCTCCTGACCCTGGCGGCTTATCGGCCGTCGGGCCAACGGATTGCCGAGGGGCGCAGCCGGGTTGTCGAGCGGCAGACGACACCTGCGGTGACGGCGAGGACGCGGCGGAGGCGCGGATGGACCCACGTAGCGTCCCTCGCTGTCTGTGAGAAAGAAGGGCACGCTGACCGTGGGGGGCTCAGGCCTTAGAAGCCCGCGGTACCTTTTGGAAGGTGGTCCGTTCCTGGACGGTGCGGGGGAGACCGGTGTGGAGGGCAGGAACTGGTTGCGTTGCTCCTGGCCGGCGGAGCGGATGTGAACGACCAGCAACATGGCCCACTCCATGAAACGGCATAGAGCGGGAATGCGGCGATGGTGGTGCTTCTCCTCGACAACGGTGCTCATCTCAACGTGGAGAACAATGCAGCCAGGACGCCACCGGCTATGGCCCCCGAGGAAAGGCACACCGCTGTGGCAGCCCGCCTTGCTCCGGCAGCGGGGCCACGGCGTAGTTCTGGCGCGAGGTGGAGTCTGGCCCTACCGTCGTCGCAGCGCGATTTATTGTCTTTAGGTAAGCCTACCCGATGTGAGAGGAGAAGATCGCATGCAAATTGGACTTCTATGGTTCGACGATGACAAGCAGCGCCCGGCGGCGGAGAAGATTGCGCAGGCGGCTCGCCGCTATCGGGAAAAGTTCGGGCGCGCGCCAACGGTTTGCTTTGTCAATCCGAGTGAGCCCATCGAGTCGGAGCGTGTGGGCAACGTGGTGGTGCGGACGCTGCGTACCGTCTTGCCCCATCACTTTTGGATCGGTGTCGAGGAGCGGGTGGAGAGCCTGCCGGAAGCAGCCTGATTCTGCACCGCGACGGCGTCACCCAGCGACAGCCGGATGATGTGGGCGCGGCGGCCGTGCTCCGATCCCGGCTTGTGCACCAGAAGCGCGGGGGTGGTGGACCGGAGCGCGGCTCAGCGCCCGCTGGCCAGATCGGCGACGAGCAATTGCAATCCCAGTTCGGGTTCGGTCTGGCCGGTCTTCATAGCCTGATCGGCTTCAAGGAGCCGCTCGAACGCCGCTTCGAGGCTCTCAAGTGAGAACTTTCCGACTTGCTTGAGGGTCTTTTCGACGATGAACGGGTGCAACGCAAGTTTCTGGCGAATCTCGGTGGAGGTACTCCCAAACTCGCTCAACTCCCTGACCTGGAGCAGGATGCGTATCTGGCGAGTGAGCATGAAGTGGAGGTATGGCGGCGCCGCCCCCTCTGCCAGGAGCTGTTGGAGGCTCGTCAGGGCTCGCCGGGGGTCGCGCTGGCTGATGGCGTCCATCAGGCCGAAGATATTTGCCTCAGCCGTGTAGGGGACCAGCAGTTGGACGGTCTCGCTCGTGATGGTCTCACCGCCGGCGTACGTCACCAGCTTGTCGATCTCGCTGTCCAGCAAGCGCAGATCATCGCCGACGAAGGTGGCCAGTTCCGCGGCGGCCCGGGCATCGATCTGGCCACTTTTCTGGCGGGTGCGAGCCTGAATCCAGCGCGGGAGCGCCTCGCGCTTGGGTTTCTCGAACTCGCGAATGACACCCTTTTTGGCCTCGGCGAACTTCACTGCGCGCTTCCACAACGCCGTGCGCTTGTCAATCTTCTCCCCTTCGATGAGGAAGAGGCGCGCGTGCGCCGGTAAGGTTCCGAGGTAGTCAGAGAGTTGGTCTGCGAACTCCTTCGGCCCGCCTTTCAGCCGCTCTAACAAGCCCTCAACGATCACGATGCGGCGCTCCGCCAAGAAGGGAATTGTATCGCACGAATGGCGCAATTCGGGGAAGGTGGTTCTACGCCCGTCGAGCCGGGTAGTGTTGAGTTCGGCCATTGCCGGATCCGGGACGCGTGACAGAATCGCGTTCAGGGCCTCGTCGCGCGCCAGGTCATCAGCGCCGTAGAAGATGTAGAACATGGGGAGTAAACCGTAACGCTCTTACTGGGATCGTGTGTACTGGGAGGGCGAGGACATTGTTCTCGCCCTCCCGGCACAATATACTCTCATGTGAGCGTTGCGCTTTAACCATTGACCGTGACGAAGTGGATGACAAGATTCCCCCGCTCCGTGCGCTTGATGGGGCCAAGCGAGAGGCGGCTGGCGTCCGGGCAGGTCGTGATTTTCTCCTGGACCAGGAGACCCAACGGCTGGGCGACGATCATCGCGGCCGTGGCGGCCATGACGACCCGAGGGAGCTTGTTCAGTGGGCTCTCACGGCGCCCGAGCGAGGCGGATGCGAGGAAGGAGCTGAACCCGGTCAGCAGCCCCGCCACCGCTAGGTTGGTGCCGCAGCGCGGGTGAACCGCCAGCTCAGCCTGGCCGGCTCGCAGGCGGCGCAGGGCCTCCTCGGCGCAGGCGCGAACCTCATCGGTCTCAACGTCACCGTATAGCCAGAAGCCGCTGGGGGTGGAACGGCCGATGATGCGCAGGTTAGGATCGCGCGTGCTCATCAAAGTGATTGTGGCATGCTCCAGTGCGTGCACGCGGCGGACCTTGCCCACGCCGGGCAGCTCAAGCAACGTCTCGCGGATACTCATTGGATTGAACCTCTTATACTAGCAGGAGTAGAGAGCCGCTCCCTTCCGGCCTCGAATGCCTGGTTCGTCCGTTGAGGAATGGAGCGGCTCTCGCCGAAGGAGTGTCTATCCTTAAAACGGCCGCATCGTCTCGTCAATCTTGGCCCAGTCATCGAGGAAGGCCTCCAGCCCGCGATCAGTCAACGGGTGCTTGACCAGCATTTCCATGACCTTAAAGGGCATGGTGGCGATATCAGCGCCGAGTAGGGTAGCGCGAGTGACGTGCATCGGGTGGCGGATACTCGCCGCTAACACGTCGGTGCGGAAGTCGTAGTTTGCCTTGATCTGCACCAGGTCGGCGATGAGGTCCATCCCCTCGTTGCCGATATCGTCAATCCGTCCCAAGAAGGGGCTTACGTAGGTAGCGCCGGCTTTCATCGCCAGCAAGCCCTGGTTGGCCGAGAAGACCAGCGTCATGTTGACCGGGACACCCTCACTGGTCAGCCGGCGGGTCGCCGCCAGACCATTGGGTATGCAGGGAATTTTGGCGATGATGTTCGGCGCCCAACTCGTCACGAGTTTGGCCTCGCGAATCATACCCTCAACATCGGTGCTGACAGTTTCAGCGCTGACGGTTCCCCGGTCGCCAATGATCTCTGAGATGGCCAGGATGTTGGATTTGAAATCGCGCCCGGCCTTGGCCGCTAGCGACGGGTTGGTCGTCACGCCGTCCAGAACGCCCCACGATGCCGCGGTTCGAATCTCGTCGAGAACGGCTGTGTCGAGAAAGAGTTTCATCAGTTCCCCTCCTGCGGACCGGCAGGACCGGTCCGCGATCCCCTCAAGCGACAGGACCAGCACGCGTCATTGTTCTTGCGGTACTCTAGCCCACCCCGAGCACGATTGTCAACCTCGGCAGGGCGACTCAATTGTTCCGGTGCGAGGCACCTTGCGACGGCTCCTATGGGCACTTGCACTTCAGTCTCAGCCTCGATCGAGTGCGGCCATTTGAACGCCCACTCACTCCTCCTCCTCGAGTGAGCCTCCCTCGTCCACCGGCGGATGGTACTCGGGTTGGACGCCGTAGGGTGTCGACTCGACCTCGACCGGGTGCCAGGACTCGCTAACGGGCTCCACTGGAGGACCCTCCGACCGCAGGCGTTCGAGTTCCGCTTGAGTAAGCGACTCGTTGTCGAAGACCCCTTTGAGCAACTCAGCCCCCTCGGGCGAGGAAACGTGAGCTTTCACCAGGTAGCTCCCCGGTTGAACCTGTTTGACGTAGCGTTCCAAGGCGGCTTCGTACTCGTGGTCGTCCGGACCGATGAGAGAGATCTCGGTGAGCGGTACGCCGATGGCACGCAACCGCACCACAGCGCGCTCAGCGCTGACGAGATCGGGGAAGGTGCGCTGGACGGTCATCACGGTTGATTGCTCCTTGAGTCATTCGAGTCAGTGCGCTCGGCCCCAGCCGCACCGAGGTCGGCCTCCTCCCGCTGCCACAGGTAAAGTACCGTCGCAGTCCCCAGCGCGAATCCGAGCAAGAGCCCTCCCAGACGCGCCGCGGATTGCCACGAGCGTGGGCCAGGCTCACCGGTGGCCAGGCGGGCCAGTGTCGCGGGAAGGTCATCGAAACTGGTTAGCAGGGGGTCGCGGAAGCCCATCTTCTTGCGAAGACGGTCGCCCCAGAAGTGGCCGGAGCCGTAGTGCAGCTGTCGGAGACCGGGGAAAGCCGTGGCTGGCTCGCGGCCGGTGATGAGAACGGCTTCGGCCGGGCCCACCCCGAGCTCAGCCAGGGCCCGTTCCACGGCCGCCGTCGGGGATGGTGGCGTCGTGCCGGCTGCGCTGCAGACCGTCGCGATCAGACCGGCGAGCCCCAGGCGCGCCAGGTCCTCCCGAACGGCGTCCGCGGGGGTCCCATCGAGGGCGGCGATGGCCAGGCGATAGTCGGGGGCGAGACGGCGCAGCGTGGCGTGCACGCCAGGCTCGGGGCGGCTCTTCCCTACGCTGGGCCAGTCACGCACGAGCGTCTCGCCGTAGTCGAAAAGCACGGCCCGGATCGGGCCATTCATTCTTCTTCCTCCTCCAGTTGCTCGTCCTGGAGGGCGCGCAGTTCCTCGACGAGGTGCAAGTTCATGGACTCCGCCTTCCCGGCGGCGCGCGCCCGGCTGGCGCGGTCCAGTTCGATGGCCAACTCGACGCTGACGTTGAGGCGCACGACAGTGGGTGAGGGAAGCGCCTCGATCGTATCGGCCGGGATGGTCAAGAGCACACCAGCCGCCCGGTCAACCACCAGGAAGGCTGGTTCGTCTGGCCGGTCTTCGAGCGGCACGACGGTGATCAACCGGCCAAGCGGTCCATCCGTCGCTACGACTTCGGCTCCAGGTTGGATGGGTGTAGCCATTCGTACCTCCTGTGCAGTCTGGACCATAGCGAGTAGGACTCTGCATCTCTGTGTTCCTCATTCTGAAGGCCCCACAGAAATTGGTGGAGCACCTATCATGCCACCGGAGCGCTCGGTGAGGCCTAAGTTGCCGGGCGCCGGTGATCTTGCCGAGCATGCCGCTCACGCCGCCGGCGGCAACAACGGCAGCTGCTCACCCGCCGCCGTGTGGACCTGGCCGTCAGCGGTGTAGCACGTCAGCGGGGCGACGGCGACCTCCCAGGCTGTGCCATTCCAGATGGCCGCCGCCATCTCCGGCAAACCGAGCAGACAGAGACCCGCCTCGAGGTGCGGGCGGAGGCGCGAGACGCGCTCGTCCTGTCCCGGCTGGTGGTGAGGCAAGGCCACGACCGGAACCAGGTCCAGCGCCGGGACGAGGTCGTCCTGGCGGGGCCGCCACATCCGGCGACCGAGGACCATCGCGCCGGCGCTGGAGCCAGCGAGGGCCAGAGTGCCGGCACGCAAGCGGTCGTGGATGGTGGCCCAGGCGGGGGTGGTGCGGAGCGTTTCGAGGAGGTAGACGGGATCACCGCCGGCAACGTAGAGCAGATCAGCCGCAGCGACCTGGTCCAGAATCTCAGACCGCGCCGCATCGGCGCGGTCGAGAAGGAGCAGCGGCGTGCTGGTGGCGCCCAACGCCGCAAAGTGGCGGACTCCATTCTCGGCGGCCAGGAGCGGTTGGGAGAAGCGTGCAGCGGTCGGGAGGATCGCCACGCGCGCCGTGCGGCCAGGGGCCGCGAGGGCGAGCAGGCGACGGTCGGCCGGAATGCAGCCGGGACGAAACTCAGCTCCGCCAACGAGAGCAAGAATCGTGATGCACCTCCCTGGTCAGCGGCGGGTATGCAACCATAGGTGCTCGCCATCGCTGATGAGCTCGATGGTGCCGAGTTGGTCGGTGCGGAGCACGCGGGCGCCCGCGTGTTCCAGCCGAGCGAGCACCTCGGTGTTGGGATGGCCGAACCCGTTGTCGGTGCCAACCGAGATGAGGGCCACCGCGGGGCGGACGACCGCCAGTAGCCCATCTGTGGACGAGGTGGCACTCCCGTGATGAGCCACCTTCAAGAGCGCGCAGCGGTCGAGCCCCTCAGCCACCAGGACCTGTTCGGCCGGCGCCTCGATGTCGGCGGTGAGCAGGGCACAGAAGTGACGGTACCGCAGGCGCAGCACGATGGCATCGTTGTTGGTCCCCTCACCCACCGGGCGCGAGCCGGGATGGAGCACCTCCAGCCGGAGACCGGGTTCGAGGGCGATCACCTGACCGCGTTGGGCCCGCGTTACGACTGCTCCCTCGCGGCTCAGCCGGGTTTGCCACTCCGCGAAGAGGGTCGTTTCGCCCTCGATGTCGGGACGTAGCACCTGGGCGACCTGGTAGCGTGCCAACAGTTCGGGCAGACCGCCGAGGTGATCGGCGTCGGGGTGGGTGAGGACCACTAGCTCGAGGTGGCGGTCCCAGGGCGGTAGGTGCAGGCCCAGGCGGGCCAGCAGCCGTTGTGGGTCGGGGCCGCCATCCACCACGATCTGTTGCCCGCCTGGTGTGACGATCAGTATAGCATCGCCCTGACCGACATCAAGCACGTCGAGATGGAGGCGGCCATCGGGGCCAAGCCGCCAGGCAAGCCACGGTAGCAGCGCAACCAGTGCGGCCGCGGCCAGGAGGGCGGGCATCGCGGCGGGCCGCCGGAGGCGGCGTAGCCAACCGAGGAGTGGCGCGGGCGGACGCCAGCCGCGTCGCCAGATGGCAGTGCCGAAGAGCACGGTGTAGTAGCCAAGCAGCCACGGACCGCGAAAGCCGAAGATATCGACGCTGGCCGCGGGCACGCGCGCCGTCCACTCCACCATCGCCAGGGTCCATCCGAGCGCCAGCCAGGGTCCGAGGGCCAGCAGCCGCCCGAGCGGCAGCCAGAGGAGCCCTGCCAGGGTCGCCAGCCCGCCGCTGAGCATCAGCCAACTCTGCACCGGCAGGATCAGGAGGTTGGTCACCAGGCTGATCAGTGAGAGGCGCCCGAAGACGGCGACGACCAGGGGGGTGGTCGTGAGTTGGGCGGCCAGCGTCACAATCAGAGCCTCGTTCAGCAGCCCCATTACGACCGCCCGTCGTGGACCGAGGGGCGCAAGCACGCGTTCAACCCGCTGGGTGAGGCCCGGGACGAAGAGGATCAGCGCCAGGGTCGCCAGGGTCGAGAGCTGGAACCCCAGGTCCCAGAGCGTGAAGGGGTCGAGGGCCGTCAGCAGAAGAACGGCCACTCCCAGCGAGTTGAGGGCCATGGTCTCGCGGCCGAGGCCGCGGGCCATGACGTAGAGGGCACCCATCACGGCGGCGCGCAGCACGGCCGGCTCGCCGCCGACCAGCAAGGCGTAGAGCGCAATGCCGGCGATGGCGAGCCACGCGCCCTGCCGTGGCCCGGCGATCCGCGCGGCCAGCAAAGTCAGAACGCCAGCGATGACAGCGAAGTTGGCACCCGAGATCACCAGGATGTGCGTCGTGCCGGTGGTGTTGAAGGCGGCGAGTACTTCTTTGGGGATGCCGTCGTCGATGCCCAGCAAGATGCCCGTGAGGAGCGCGGCGTGGGGCTCTGGGAGCATGCTGGCAATGACGGTGCGGGCGCGGTCGCGCAGAACGTAGAGGGCGGCGAAGAGAGGGGAGCCAAGGCCGGCGCGCAGCCGCTCGCCCCGGGCGCGGGTGAGGAGGCTGAAGATCCCCTGGCGGGCGAGATAGTCGCGGTAGGAGAAGTCCTCGAAGACTGGCGGGGTCTCCAGTTGGCCACGCAGGCGGACCTCGTCGCCGTAGTGCCACTCGGGGTAGCGGCTGACGGTCGCCAGGAGGCGGCCGTGAACGATCTGTTCGCGACCATCGGCCAGGTGGAGGGAGTGGGCGGAGACTCGCAAACGGGCGCGAGTCCCGCTCACCTCGGGGTAGGCGACCACGACACCCGTCACCGTGACCGGCTCGCCCTGGTCGTTGAAGGCCGCCAGGGTCGAAGCATCCATCACAGGCCGAACAACGGCGTGGCGGGCGCCGCCGAGGGCCAGCGCCCCAAGCGCCAGGCTCGCCAACAGCGCCGGCCCCGCCGGACCCGGAGAACGGGCCCGGCGGCGAATCAACAGGGCTACCAGCGCCGCCACACTCCCGAGCGCCAGCCAGGCTGAGAGCGGGAGGGGCTGCCAGGCGTCGACCACGAGTCCGAGGAGCCAGGCGAGGGTGAAAGGGATGAGGGGAGGCATCGGGCCAGGTCCCTCCTGATGGCTAGCGTGGCTGTGCCGCGGTCTAGAGCGGAGGGCACTCTATCATAGAGCCGGCGGCACAATCTAGCCCCCTCCCAACCGATGCGGGCACCGACTGCTTCAGGTTGAGCTCACGGAAAACGTGACGGGCATATGGAACGCGAATCCTCGCTCCCGACGGAGTAGGCGCTGGCAAGACGATGACGCTGGGAACAGCCCGTGGGGGCGTGGGGACCGCGTTCTCCTCTGGCGGCCGCGCGGGCATGGAGACATTCCTGGAGTCTCACCGGACGGGCGGTGGTGCCAATTCGTTCAACGGCTCGACGACCAGGCGCATGCCTTCGACGCGGATGACACGCACGCGCCCGCCGGTCGGCACCGTCCCGCCGGGGCTCACCGCGCGCCAGCGTTCACCATTGACGAGGATGAAGCCCTGTGGCTCAAGCGGACTCCTGACCTCGCCGATCATGCCGACCAGACCGGTCTTCCCGGTGATTGCGGGGGTACGGCGGGCACGGAGCGCAGCCGTGATGGCAAAGGCGAAGAAAGCACCCATCCCCAGGGCGAGACCGACGATGAGTCCGAGCGAGGCGGGCTGATAGCTGGTGTTGAAGAGTAAGATGGCGCCCAATACAAACGCGGCGATTCCACCCGCGGTCCAGACCCCGTGGGATGGCACCTTGATATCGATAATGAAGAGCAGGAAGGCGAGTCCCATGAGGGCCAGACCAGCCCAATTGGCGTTGAGGCTGCCCAGGGCGTAGAAGGCCAGGACGAGAGCGATCACTCCAGAGATTCCGGCAATGTAGCCACCCGGGCTGTAGAGTTCGATGACAATCGCGGCGCTGCCAAACGAGAAGAGCAGGAGGGCAACATTGGGGTTGGTCAGAACCTGGAGGAACTGCTCCACCGGGTTCATCGGCACCTCGCGGACCGTTGCGTCGGCGACGTGGAGCGTCACGGTGGCGCCGCCAACCGTCGCCACACGACCATCGAGCTTGTCCAGGAGGTCGGGCACGTCAGTGGCAATCACATCAATCACGCCGAGGTTGAGAGCCTCCTCAGCCGTCGCGCTCACCGCCGAGCGGACGGCCTCATCGGCCCAATCGACGGCCTTCTGGCCGCGCGGGGCGGCCAGGCTCCGCGCCAGCGCCGCCGCGTCATTCTCGGCCTTGCGCGCCAGGGTTGCAGGCAACTCCTCGCCCTGGCCGCCGACGACCGAGGCTGCGCCGATGCGGGTCCGCGGGGCCATAGCGGCGAAATTGGCGGCCAGCGTGACCAGGGTGCCGGCCGAGGCCGCGCGAGCGCCAGACGGCGCCACGTAGACGGCGGTCGGCATCGGTGCGTCGCTCAGCAGCGAAACGATCTGACCGGTGACGCCGACCTCGCCGCCGGGCGTGTTGAGTTGCACTACCACGAGCGCCGCCCGCTCGCGCGCCGCCAGTTCGAGCCCGCGGCGCAGATAGCTCTCCATCGCCGGGCTCACCGGCCCGTCCGCTGTCAACAGGATCACGGGTCCTTGCGCGGTTTGCGCCGCGGCAGGCATCACTGCTCCGGCCAATGGACTGACGAGCATCAGGAACACCCAGGTGATCAACCGCAGCCGTTTCATCGAACTCCCCCTTCGGAGGAATCGGGTATCGGGGCGCGCAGCTGTGCGCTTGCAGGGCAGCCAGTGGCGGCCTGGAGTCTGGGAGATTCAGTACGAACCACCGGCCGTCGTTGTTAAGTATAGCCAGTCGGCACCGGGAATGAAAGGGCGAACTAGCGTACAACGACGATGTCGATGGGGTCGCTCAGGATAATCTGAGTCGTGGTCCGGTAGGAGCGCAGGCGGCCGGTCGCCGCGACGCAGCGGCCTGCGAAGCGAGAGACAGGCGTTGCGGAGAACTGCTCGCGCAAGGCGGCGGGGATGAGCACCCGGAAGTGGCCGTCTGAGGGGAAGGCGGAGTTGAGGCTGAGATCTGAGCCGTCGTCGCTTACACTGACGACCTGGAAGACGACGGTGGCGATGGGGACATTGCGGCGGGTCTCGGCCGCGGCGACGTCGAGGGCACCGCGAACGTCGACCACACCGGGACCGCAGACAAAGGGCACCGCCGTGACCTCGGCGCGGCCAGGCGCCAGCGTGGGCAGCGTGATCGTGGAGAGGACCAGGCTGGTGGGCGTCGACTCGACCTGACTGGCCTGCCAGAGCCCCAGGTGGGCGCGGCGGGCATCAGCCTCGAGCTCGACCAGCCAGGGTTGGTAGCGACCACGAGCATCGTGATCCACGCGGGCGTAGCCGCCGCGGACTAACTCGGCTTGAACGAAGGTACTATCTTCACGGAAGACATAGCGCAGGGCGACGCCGTCTGCGTCTCGCTCGGACTGAGCGCCCTCGAGGAACACGGCGCGGCCAGCGACGAGGGCGCGGTTGGCTTCGGTGGCGGCAGTTGTTAGAAAGTGAGGCTGCCCGGAGCCATCGGCCGCGGGGATGCGGATACCAAGATAGCGGACGCGCTCGCCTGAGGTGAGTTCGATGGTCTCGCCGTCCAGGACGGCTCGAACCGTGGCGCGCTCGCGCCGCTCTGCGACGGTCCGGGGCTCGGCCGGCACAGGGGTGGGCGCTGGCGTGCGCAGGCTCTCAACCAGAGCCGTGAGCGTCGCGATGCTGGCGAGCACGAGTAGCAGGAATCCAAGTCGCAGACCGAACGACATGCTCGCTCAGGGGCTTTCCTTTCCATAGCTGTAGACGTCAACGCTGTTGCCGTTGGGGTCACGCAGAAAGGCCGTATCTCCGTCGTTGTTCCAAATCGAGCGGGCCGAGTTCCAATAGAGGTTGCCGGCGTCGTCACGGCCCCTGCCGCTGTGGACGACGATCATCTTGCCAGCCGACAGGGTGACGTCCGGGAAGATGTAGGTTGTGTTCGAACGGTCGCTGAGACGGAAGTCTGCCAGACGCACCGGAGTAGAGCCAGCGTTCTTGAGAGTAACCGTCTCGCCGTTGAGATTCTCGTCGTCGGGGCCGGGCGGATCGGCTTCGATCCCGACGATGCGCAGCAGTGCCGCGCTGGCTGCCCAGATGCCACGGTGGGCGGCCCGCGCCTCGGCCTCGGCCTGGGCAAACTGATCGCGATAGCGCGAGTTGGGCTCGATGTTCCAGGCTGGGGCGTAGCCGTTGCGGACGATCTCCAGGTTGGCGAAGGTGCCATCGGGGAGGAAGAGGTAGCCGAGCGTGCGGCCGTACCGATCGCGGGGCTCAACGTCGGTCTCCACGCGAACCGGTTTGTCAAGCAGAAGCTGGCGAGTGAAAGCAGTCGCCTCCTCGTCGAACGGCTGGTTGCGCTCGGGCGTGTTGATGCCCACTAACCGGACCGTCTCGCCGGTGTCCAACTGGACCGTATCGCCGTCCACAATGCGCACCACCACCGGCAGCGAGCCGCTGGGCGTCGTGTGCGCGACTGGCGTGGGACTGGCGCGACGCTGAGGGGTGGAGGTGGCAAGCGGTGGGCGCGTCGCCGCCGGTCCCGACGGCGGCGACGGTGTCGGCCCAGGCAGAGGATTGAAGCCGGACTGGCCCAATGCAAAGCCAATCAGCAGCGCCAGGAGAGCGACGAGCAGGAGAGGGAGCTGGCGCTTCATGTCCTGGCTCGTGGCTCAAACGTCAACCCCAGAATCCGTCCCATTCGGCCGAGCCGCTGCTGGGCAGGCGCAACATCCTGTCCTTCGGCGCGTGCCGCCATGATTTTCGCCGCCAGCGCCGCCAGCGCCGCAATGGCGCGGGGCGTATCCAGGTCGTTCTCCATAGCCGTGTAGAAGTGCCGCTCCTCCTCGTCACCCATATAGGCCACGACGGCACCGGCGTGAGGGTTGCCGATCTGCGACGCTTCCGTCAGACGGTCGGCAGTCTCCTGAGCCGTATCCATCTCGGCGCGGTCCCACTCCCAGGGCTGGCGATAGTGGTGATTCAGCAGGTAGAGGCGGATGGCGTCGGGGGTGTAGGTTTTCAGCAGGTCCTTGATGAAGACCATGTTGCCAAGCGACTTCGACATCTTCTCGCCGTCCATGCGAACCATAGCGGTGTGCATCCAGACGTTCACGAAGGGCTCGCGGCCGGTGTAGGTCTCGCTCTGGGCGATCTCAGCCTCGTGGTGGGGGAAGAGCAGATCGGCGCCACCGCCGTGGATATCGAGCTGGGGCCCTAGATACTTGACGCTCATCGCGCTACACTCGATGTGCCAGCCCGGCCGCCCCGCACCCCAGGGGCTTTCCCAGGTCGGTTCGCCCGGCCTGGCAGCCTGCCAGAGCACGAAGTCGAGCGGGTCGCTCTTGTTGGGGTCGTTGGGATCGTTGCCCCGCTCGTTGGCCGTTACCAGCATCTCGTCCCTGTCCAGGCGGCTGAGCTTGCCGAAATCGGGATCAGATGAGACGTCGTAATAGACGCTGCCATTTCGCTCATAGGCGCGCTGTTTGGCCAGGATGCCCTCAGTCATCGCCAGCATCATCGGGATTTCCTCGGTGGCGTAGACGTAGTGATCCGGCATCCGGACGTTGAGCGCGCGCATGTCGCGGAGGAAGGCTGCCGTCTCGCGCTCGCCTAGCTCGCGCCAATCGATGCCGAGTTCTTTCGACTTCCGCAGGATATCGTCATCGATGTCGGTGACATTCTGAACATATTTCACCGGCTGGCCGGAGGCCTCGAGGAAGCGAACCAGGGTGTCGAAGGTGACATAGGTGAAGGCATGCCCGAGGTGGGTTGTATCGTAAGGGGTGATCCCGCAGACGTAGAGCGTGACAACTTCCCCGATGGGCTGAAAAGGTTCAACCGCACGGGTGCGAGAGTTGTAGAGTCTCATAAAGAACCGTTCTTTCCTGGGCTATGGATTCAAGCGGCGCGATTATAGCACGGCGGTCGGTGGAAGGGAACTCTCAGCCGGGGCAGAAAAGCCGGCGCCCCTCACGTGAGGGGCGCCGGTGGCTGGCGGGAGCGGCGATCACGGGTACGGGTACGGCTCGCCGATCAGGTTTTTGAGGATGATCGGGAGCCAGGCCTTGCGGCGATCGGGCGTCGGGCTGGGTGTGACGCCGTCGCAGACAGTCACGTTGGCCTCGTCTACGAACATCCAGGTGAGCCGGCCGTCGCCGTCGTTGATGCTATTGAAGTAGAGGTAGATCGTTTGGCCCTTCCAGGGCAGGAGGTCGTAGCTACGGAAGGTCCAGGTCTGCGTGTTGTGGTTTTGGTAGAAGATCTCGGCGAGCACTTGAAGGTTGCTGTTGAGGATGAGCGCCTGCTGGCCGTCTACCCAGGTCGTGCCGGCCGGCAGGAGCGGTTCGTGCGAGGTCACCTGCCCATTGGGTCGCAGGAACAAGTCGGCGGCCGCGAGCATCCGCTCGGCGGCGTTGAGCGCCAGACTATCGTAGAGCGTGTCCTGGGAGAAAGGTTTGTACCAGAAGGTCAACGTGGCGTACGTAGCGCCGGATGGGACGGTGACCGCCTGGCGCACGGACGAATAGGTATAGGTGTCCGGCGTTCCGGGGGTGATGCCTGTTCGGGCTGAGTGAGTGCCGTCATGGGCCGTTGCGGTGGTGTACGCCGCCGCGCGGTCAGTCTCGCCGAAGAGCCAGCCGCTGGTGGTCTCGAAGCTTGGGTTGACGACGACCTGGTTGCACGTGCCGGGGACCGGCGTAGGTGTTACGGTGGGCGTCGGCGTTTGCGTGGCCGTCGCCGTGGGGGTGTTCGTCGGCGTCGCCGCCGTCGTCACTTGAACTGAAACATCATCCACATACATCCAGCTGCGAGATCCGTCCCCATCGTTGAAGGTGTCGAAGTAAACGTAGATTGTTTGGCCGCGGTACGCCGTGAGGTCGAAGCTGGCGTAGGTCCAGATGCCACTGTTGCTGAGTTGCGAGAAGATGTTGGCAACCAGGTGGAAGCCTGAATCCAGAATCCACGCCGTCTGGACATCTTGGGTGAGGGGCGCCGCCGGTACGGCTTCCTGGCTGTTAGCCTGTACCCGTGCTTGATCGGCCGCACTCAGCGCCGGTTGAATCCGCACGGGCTCGCTTACGGTGGAGGTGGCTTCCTCGGTGAAGGGTCGGTACCAGAAGGTGAGGACCACGCTGGTCGCATTCGAGGGAATCGCCACACCCTGGTAGACCGATGAGTAACTATACTTGTCTGTCTCGGTATAACGAATGCCGGTCTTCGCAGACCGACTGCCACTATGCGCGGTGATCGTGCTGTAACTGGCGGGCGCCGGGGTTGCACCGAAGACCCAGGCGGTATCAGACTCGAAGCCCCCGTTCTGAATGAGTTCGGTGGTCTCTGGAGCGAAGCGGGGCGTGGCGCCAGAGGGTGCCGCTGTGATCAGGCCGCCTGCCACGAGAACGAGCACGAGAAGCCACTGCCAAAGTGAGCGTGATGGGTCGCTGAAGGTGAGTCGCATGGTTTCTCCTCGCCACGATACGACTGTTCATCTGTGTCGCCACTTGCTAGAGGGCGGCAACTGTGTGTCTTATAGAGGTAAACGCAGCCGTGGCGTCATTCATTCACGAATTGACCTCGAGTTTGCAGGACTGTCATTTTTGAGGCGGCTGATGACGTACTGGTGGCCGATGGCGAGACGGTCGAGGATTTCAAGGTTGAGCTCAAGGGGTAATCATCATGGCGGCCAGGACGCTGGCCACCGGAACAGGGGGGAGGCCGGCACATAATCAAGGCCGTGGGGATGGGCCTGGCTGATGATGCTCTTAGTCTGGAACCAGGTGATGTGCTGTCCGGCCTCAGACGAAGCCGAGACCGCGCTCTTTGAGGCTGACGAAGCGCTGATGGCCGATAACAAGGTGATCGAGGACCTCGATGTCGAGGAGCTTGCCCGCCTGGACGATCTCGCGGGTGACGCGGATATCCTCTGGTGAGGGGGACGGGTCACCCGACGGATGGTTGTGGGCCACGATAAGCGCCGCCGCATTGACCTTAATCGCCTCGCGGAAGAGTTCTCCCACCCGCACGATCGAACTATTCAAGCTTCCCTTGTAGACGGTCGGGCTCGCGATGACGAAATTCTTCGTATCCAGGATCAACAGGCGGAGATGTTCTTGCTCGAGCAAGGCCATATCGGGCATCAGGATGGCGGCAGCATCGGCCGGGCTCTTGACCTGGGGGCGCTCACCGGCACTGGCCAGTTGGAGGCGCCGGCCGAGTTCGAGCGCCGCCTTGATCTGGGCCGCTTTGGCCGGGCCCAGCCCGCGCACCTGGGCGGCGATCTCCTGGACGCTGGCACGATGCAGGCCGGCCAACCCATCGAACTGGCGAAGCAGGTGTTGCGCCAGGGTGACCACCGAGATCCCGGTGACCCCAACTCGCAGAATGATGGCCAGCAATTCGGCGATCGAGAGGGCGCTGGGCCCGTAGGCGATCAGGCGCTCACGGGGTTTCTCGTCGTCGGGGAGGTCACGGATCATGATCGGGGTGTAGCCGGGAGGGCCAGAAGCGTCGGTCATGGGGTCGAGTCTCCGATGGGATGGCGGCGATGGTGGCCGATTGTACGCCAGGGGTGCGACAGCCTCAATCCCCCTCCCCGGACAACATATGGTCGTGCAGCAGGCGGTCGAAGGCGTCGTCGGGAAGCTCGTCGAGGGTGTGCACGACGCGATCGGCCGGGAGGGTGGCGTGCGATGAGCGCACGCCAATCGCGCGCATGCCGGCGCGGTGTGCGGCTTCGACACCAGCAGGAGCATCTTCAACCACGATGCAGCGCGCGGGGGGCACCCCCAGTTTGGCAGCGGCGATCACCGGCACTGGCGCTGCCTCACCAAAGACGTAACCAACGCTCATCCTCGCCCCCTCGTGGCGCTGCGGCCCGGCTTTTTTCCACGGCGAGGTTCTCCCAAACAGCACTTGTTTGTTAGATGCCGCGTCATGCCTACAAGAGCCTATCCTCGGATTGACAGTTATTCTCCAACCGGCAAAAAAGAGCACAACGGCACATATGTAGTATATCCTTTGGCATCTCGCGCCGTTGACCGCGAAATCCGCGGCGGCTATAGTGAACTGGGGCCGAAGACGTAAGCATTCCGGACATAGACCCTTCGCTGGCGATCCTGCCCAATCTACTGGAGAAGTTTCGAAATGCTCGCTCGATTCAGAGTAGGCTCTGTGGCAATCCTGATAGCCACGTTCACTTTCTTGACAGTCAGCATTGCTGTCACCAGTCCAGTGTCTTCACAGACCGCGATCGCTATCGGCACCGGCCAGAGCCACTCGTGTGCACTAACCAGTGATGGCACTGTCAAGTGCTGGGGAGCAAACTGGGCTGGTCAACTTGGTGATGGCTCGACAAACCAACGTCCAGTGAGGTCGGCCATACTTGTGCCTTGACCGCTAACGGTAACGCCAAGTGCTGGGGAGCGAATAACTCCGGCCAAATCGGGGATGGCACTACCCCTGAAGTGCGCCCCGAAACTTGGACCGGGAGGTCAATCAACTATCATGGTCCAAGCAGGGAGCGCGAGATGGCCCGACACCGACGGCAGTGCAGTGCGGAGTACAAAGTGAAAGTGGTGCTGGCGGTGTTGCCGGGAACGAGCCGCGCGGCGGAGATCTGTCGGACCCACAAGATCAAGCCAGAGCTGCTGAGCCGATGGAAACCCGAGTTCCTGGAGAACGCCGCGCGCAGCTTCGAGCGCGAGCAAGAGCGGACGCGGATCGCCGAGTTGGAGCGGCGGGTGGGCCGGCTGACGTGAGAACTGGAAGTGGCCAAACAAGCGTCGAGCCTCGTAGCCCACCGCGCACGCAGCGACGGGAGCTCGTCCTGAGACTGGGCGACAGCTATCCGATCACCCGGGTCTGTGACGTCCTGGGCGTGGCGCGGAGCAGCTACTCCGACCAGGCCCAAGCGATCAGCGACGAAGACCTGGCCAAGGCGATTCGCGCGGTGGTGGTGGCATGGCCGACCTACGACTACCGCCGTGTGCCCGCCCAACTGCGGCGGGAAGGCGCCCACGCCCACCGCACGCGAGTGCGCCGGCGGATGCACGCGCTGGGTCTGGTGGGCCAGCCGCCCGTGCGGCACCTCCAGACCCCCACCAGCCACCACGAGTTTGGCCGCGCTCCCCACCTGG
The DNA here is from genome assembly GCA_027493995.1 of Ardenticatenaceae bacterium. GTDB lineage: Bacteria > Chloroflexota > Anaerolineae > Ardenticatenales > Ardenticatenaceae > DOUV01. The sequence continues at coordinate 2,543,895 of JAOSJS010000001.1, forward strand.
TCGAAGGGCTCCCGATCACGGCCCCCGCTGCGGTCTGGGTTGGTGACATCACCGCCGTGCAGCTCGCCGACAGCTTCGGCTCCCTGGCGGTGCGCATGGACGGCTTCACCCGCCTGATCCGCGGCGGGGAACTCAGGCGCTCGCGCGATCACCGCTTGACCTTGACGGCCTTGGAGCGCGCCCGCGCCACTGGCGCCCCCAAGCTCCATCATTCCGACCAGGGCGTCCAGGACGCCGCCAGCCCCTCGGGTGAGGGCCGGCACCGCCAGGGCGTCGCCATCAGCCTGGCCGCCATCGGCCAGCCCGAGGAACACGGCCTTGCCGAGCGGCTCATGCGCACCCGCAACGCGGAAGCGGTCAATCTGTCCGACGACACCAGTTTCCAGGACGCCGATTGCCAAATCCGCTGCTTCCTCGATGACGTCTATGCCCACACGCGCATTCACTCGGCCCTTGGCTCTCTCACGCCCGCCGAGTTCCAGCAGCAGTGCGCCCCCAGCCAGCTGGCCGGCTCATCCCCTTTAATCGTCCCGTTTTGCTGTCCAGTTTTGGGGGCGCAGTACAGTCACCGTGACCCAGTGGTTGTCCAACCACGTGCGGAACGCTGTGCGCCATCCGGCCGTGAACTCGGCGAGACCTGCGTCGTTGTCGTGCTTGATGTTGCTCATCCTGTCGCTCCTTTCGGGTGATTGCGAACTCGGGTCGGCCCACCGCGGGCCCCGCCTACTCACCGTTCGCTGCTCGGTGGGCGCAGCGCCCTCTTGAAGGGGGTCCGATCGGATTTCGTCCTCCGCGCCGAGGACCGCGTGCATCAACGCCTGCCCGACCCCCGCCGTCGCTGGTCGGGGTCGACGCTTGGCGGGACGAGGGCAATCGCCAACGCGGATCCGACCTGCCCGCGCGTCTCCGCGACGTGGCCGACGACCTCGGCCTCGACGCCGAGCGCTACCAAGCACAACGCCGGCAGCCAAGCGTCGCTGCGCGCCAGCGACGCTTGGCTGCCGGCGGTCGATGAGATCGGGCGAGGAGACGGTCGCGAACAGCGCCCGAACCGCCTCGTAGTCGCCCGGAGCCTCGCGTCGGACGATCATCGGTCGTCGGTGAATCGGTAAGCGCGGGCGGCGACCACGAACATCGCCGCAAGCCAGGCGATCCCCACCGCCACCTGCAGGCCGTACGCGGTGACGCTGGCGCCGGTCAGCGCGATGCCACGGATGGCCTCGATAAGCGCCGCATACGGGACGGCGTACGGGACGATGTCGGGCAGCGGCGCCGGCATGGCGGCCACCGGCAGGAACGCGCCGGTCAGCACGAACAGCGGAAGCGCGACGCTCCCGCCCACGAGGTTGGCCGTCTGGGGGTTAGGAGTGAGCCCGGCAATGGCGAACGCGATCGACAGGGCGGTGAGCACGACGATCACCTGGAGCGGGATCAGCCACAACAGGTTCGCGCCGATGACGAGCCTGGCTCCCATGACCGCCCCGATGGCCAGCGCCAGAGCTGCCGCGACGAGCCCGAGCGCCAGGTAGCTGAGAACCTGGGCGCCGATCAGCCGGGCCGGCGAGACCGGCGCCACTGCCAGGCGCCGCAGGATGCCGCGCGCCTTGTAGCTGGCCGCGATGGCGACCGTGATGTCCTGGAGGCTGAGGACCGATAGGGTGGCCATCCCGGGCAGCACGAAGTCGAAGAAATGGACGCTTCGGTCGCCGATGCCGAAGCCGAGGCCGCCGGCCAGCAGGCCGAGGGCGACGACCTGGAGCGGGTTGGAGACCATCGCATAGATCACGCCACGCGAGCGGAGCATCATCCGGACGCTCGCGCGTAAGAGGGACAGGTCGTACATCATTGGCGCTGCACTCCTCACTGCACGAACCGGTACGCGCGGCTGGCGGCCACGAAGAGCAGCGCCAGCCAGGCCGCGGCGATCGCCAGCTCGGGGCCGAAGGCGGTCAGCGGCTGGCCGTCGAGGGCGACGCCGCGGATCGCGGCGATGAGGCCGGTGTACGGAATCACCCGGGCCACCTGCTGGAGCCAATCGGGGAACGCCGCGAGCGGCCACATCGCGCCGGTGAACAGGTAGAGCGGGAAGTTCAGGTAGCCCTCGAGCGCGTTGGCGTCCTGGGGGCTCTTCGTCAGCCCGGCGATGACGAACGACACGGACAGGCCGGTGACGACGACGATCGCCACCAGCGGCACGACCGCGAGCAGGTCCGGCCCGAGGCGGATGTCGGCGCCCAGCGCCCGCCCGAGCGCGAGAAAGGCGACGGCGGCGACCATGCCCATCACCGCCCGCGGGATGACCTCGCCGACGATGAGCTGCGCCGGCGAGACCGGCATGACCGCGATGCGCTTCAGGACGCCGGTGCTCTTGTAGGTGGCGATCAGGGCCAGGAAGGCGTGACCGTTGCCGAGCGCCACGACGAGCAAGGCAGCCCCGGTCAACCACACGTCCATGAGCGAGGTGGCGCCCTGACTGGTCTCCAACTGGAGGCGCGAAAAGAGGACGAGGAGCACGAGAAAGAGTCCCGGGTAGACGACCATGCTGAACAGCACCTCGCGCGAGCGGAGGAGCTGCTTGCTGCTTGCCCAGGCCAGGCGAAGGGTTGCCATCATCGGTTCGCTCCTCAGTCGCGAAGCTCGCGCCCGGTGAGGGTCAGGAAGACGTCCTCGAGCGAGCCGCTCTTGATCTGGATCGTCCGGAGATCGACGCCCAGCCGGCCTGCGTCTTTGGCCAACTCGGCGACGTAGCGGGTCGGCTCAGGCGCCGGCAGCTCGTACTCCACGATCCCGTCCGAGGATCCGTCGGCCGCAGGCCCGACCCGGTACTCCTCGTACGGGCGGCCCGAACCTGGGGCGGGGCCGAGCTCGGGCGGGACGCCGCCGACGACGCCCAACCGCACCCGGTTGCCGTGCGCGTGACGCTCGATCAGGCCGGCCGGCTTGTCGAGCGCGACGATCCGGCCGTGGTCGATGATCGCCACCCGGTCGGCCAGCAGCTCAGCCTCCTCCATGTAGTGGGTGGTCAGCACGATCGTCTTGCCCTCGTCGCGGTTGAGTCGCCGCAGGAGATCCCACACGGCGTGGCGCATCTGGGGATCGAGCCCGGTGGTGGGCTCGTCAAGGAAGAGGACGTCGGGATCGTTCACCAGCGCTGCGGCCACCGAGAAGCGGTGCTGCTGCCCGCCCGACAGGTGGCGCACGTACGCCTTGCGCTGCTCGGACAGGCCCACGGTGGCGAGGAGCTCGCCCGGGGAGCGGCGCTTGGGGTAGAACGAGCCGAACAGCTCGAGCATCTCCTCGATCGTGAGGAGGCTGAAGTACGAGGCGGCCTGGAGCTGGACGCCGATCATCCGCTTCACGCGGTCGAGGTCGCGGCGGGGGTCAACGCCGAGGACTCGGACCTCGCCCGTGGTGGGGCGGCGCAGGCCCTCGATCATCTCGAGGGTGGTCGTCTTGCCGGCGCCGTTCGGTCCGAGGAAGCCGAAGAACTCGCCGGCTCGCACTTCGAATGAGACGCCGTCGACCGCCCGCAACGTGCCACCCCCGGGTCGTGGGTAGACCTTGACCAGGTCGCGGACCTCGACAGCCAGTTGGTCAGCCATGTGCCTACTCGCTCGCTCTACGATCATGTGCTACGATGTAGACATGCATCGTAGGATATGATGCCAAAGACGTCAACTAGTGATCTCGACGCGGCGACCAGTTCGTCCGTCGAGGGTTCGGCGGGCACTCAATCGGTCTGGTGCGTGAGCCATGCTTGGAGTCGCACCCGCGTACCACGTATTCGCCGTAGCTAACCATCTTTACGGGTGGCCTTCCAAGTGTTCCAGTAGGTGATCTCCTCGGCCGGGCGCCGTACCGCCGGCCTGAAATCCCGGCCGGTGTAGTAGGCCACCGGGATCAGCCCGACCTGGATGACGCTGTCGGGAATGTCGAGCAGCGCGGCAGCCTCGTGTTCGTGCGGCAGATGCATGGTGGTGAGCACCGTGCCCAGTCCCCGAGCACGCAGCGCGAGCTGAAAGCTCCAGACGGCGGGAAGGATCGAACCGAACATGGTAGCCACCTCGAAGGTGTCCGACTCCGACGGCGATCTGCGGACGCAAGGAATCACATGTACGGGCATGTCCTGGAGCCGGTCCGCGAGATGGACCCCAGAGTCGATGATCCGCGCCATCTGAGCACCGAACTGCCGGCGCACCCGCTGTGCGTCATACGGCCCGTTAGCCCGCGCGGTGTCGCGATAGAGCTCCGCCAGCCGGGCTCGCTTCCCCGGGTCGGTGACGACCAGCCACCGCCACTGCTGGGCGTACCCACCCCCGGTGGGCGCCTGGATTGCGATCCGGATGCACTCCTGGATCACCTCCGGCTCAACGGGACGCTGGAGATCGAGTCGCTTGCGCACCGCGCGCGTCGTAGTGAGGAGCCGGTCGATTTGGGGGAGATCGAACTCGGTCATGTCCCCCATGTTTGCTGCCGACACTTGCACCTCCGGTGGAGCTGTGTGGGGTCGCCGGCCAGTCGGCCTTGACCCCACTTGACGATCCTTGGCCTGTGATCAGGTGTCGAGGTTCAGGAGGGCCGACATTCTGTCCCGCCACTCTCGAAGGAAGCTCAGATCCCACGCCTCCCGGACGGGGAAGACACGGCCGCCGGGATGAGCGGCCAGCCATCCTTGCGCCGCCTCCGCGGAGGAGTAGAAGGGGCACTGCGAGCAGAGGTTGCCGTCGAGGTCGGTCTTGCACTCCTCGACGTCGAAGCCGCTCTCGGGCTGGTCAAGCTCCTGCGGGTGGGGCATCGCCACGACGGCGCCGCTGGGATCGACACTCTCGACACCGCTGGGGGTGAACACGAGCCGGATAGGTGTTCCGGTCACCGTGCAGGTTTCCTCCAGCTGGAGGGAGGGGCGGACCAGGGGCGCGTAGAGGAAGACGTCGGGCGCGCACCCGGTCACCCCGAACCTGCGATCGCCGATCTGGACGTGCCGCCGGGGAGCCGATGGTGCGCGCTCGGGGTTGACGGTGATGAGCCCGTCCTCGACCCGCGTTCCCCACCCCCCGTGGCGTGCCAGCGCCTCGGCCTCGCTCACCGGCCAGCCCAGCACCTCGGCCAGGCGAGTGCTCGGGACGGGCCGCTCACCGAAATTGGTCAACCCGATCAGCGCATAGCCACCCCTGGTCAGCTTGGCGGTATCGTCGGTATCGTCGGTGGTGATCCTGCGCCATCTGGCCATGAAGTCGGCGAGGCTTGCGTCGGTGTCGTGCTCGATGTTACTCATAACGGTCAGTCCTTTCGGGTGATTGTGAACCGATGGTGTGCGGCTCTTCGCTGCTTCGATCCAGTCCTTGAACGTGCGGACCGCCTCCACGTCCAGGCCAATGGTGGGCTCGTCGAGCAGGATGATCGGCGGGCCGGTGATCAGCGCGGTGGAGACCGCCACCTTCTGCTGCATGCCGCGGGAGAACGAGCCGACGGTCTCGTGCCGCCGTCCCACAGCCCCAGCTCGGTCAGCAGCCGCTCGGCGCGCGGCTTGATCTCGGTGGCGCGCAGCCCTTTCAGCTGGCCGAAGTACATCAGGTTTTCCCACGCCGACATCGACCAGTAGATGTTGCGCCCGCCCTCCAGCACGGCGCCGAGTTGGAGCACCGCCGCGCTACGCTGGCGGGTGATGTCGTAGCCGTTCAGGCGGGCGATCCCAGCCGTCGGCGTCACCAAGCCGCACAGCATCTTGATCAGCGTCGTCTTGCCGGCCCCGTTCGGGCCGAGCAGGCCGATCACCTGCCCGGCCGGCACCGCGCGCCTCACGTCGTCGACCGCCCGGACGGCCCCAGGGCCCTTTCCATACGTCTTGGTTAGCCCCTCGATCGCGATCGCTGGCCCTCCCTTTGGACCGGCCGCACGTGTGAGTCATCGTCGCAGTCTCGTCATGGGCCATCGCACTTCTCCGTCGCCAGGTCTCTGCGTCCACCGATACAGCGTATATCTACGCTGTATATACTACAGCCGACGGGGTCGTATGTCAAATCGTGTGTAAAAAGGCGGGCCAGGTCGGTTTGGCCGGCATCGGGATTTGTCTGAACTTGATGGTGCGCACGACGGCATAGAAGAGCAGCAGGCAGCTGGCCTCGTTGTGAAAAGCAGCCGCCATCTTGTGGCTGCGTTTCTTGGTGGTGTCCCTCAACAGCGTGTATAGACATAAGCCGTAACTAGCAACAGGGTTCGTGGTTAGCTCCTGGTGAGTGAGTAGCTCTCACACATCAGGAGCGATCAATGGAGTTATCAACGTGCTATTGTCCCAATCAGAGCTGTTCCCACTACGGCGTGCGCGGTTTTGGCCGTCACTTGGTGCACCGTGGGTCCGACAATGGCATTCCTCGGTTGCGGTGGAATATGGGTGCGAGCACGGTCTCTGGACGGCACGGGACAGCGTACTTCGACCTCCATGCCGAGGAACGAATTTACACCATCGCCATGCGCGCTTTGGCGGAAGGCAATTCGCTGCGCGGCACCGGTCGTATCCTTGACATCAACAAGGATACCGTCTGCGACTGGCTGGATCGCGGCGGAGGGGCGGCTGGTGCCGGCCTTTGTCATCGGCAAACGGACGCAGGAGAACGCTGATTTGCTGATTGAACGCCTCAAAGGGGTGAGTTGCGGCTTGATTCCTTGCTTCACCAGCGACCAGTTGCCCCATTATCCCAAAGCCCTGGTGAACGGTTATGGCACCCCGGAGATCATCATCCAGATACCCGGCAAGCGCGGACGAAAGCCCAAACCGAAACTCTTGCCACCCGCTGACCTCCACTACGCCCAAGTCGTCAAGCGTCGGCAGGGCGGGCGCGTGGTAGAAATGACCACGCAGGTCATTTTCGGGTCTGAAGCAGCGATCCAGGCACGGTTAGCCGCTTCCGAAGTCAGCGAGACGATTAACACCAGTTTCATTGAACGCCAGAACCTGACCGGCCGGCAGTGCAATGGGCGGCTTGCCCGAAAGGGGCTCAGTTTCTCTCAGGATCTGACTTGGATGGATAAACACCTGTGGTTGAGCTTGGCGTATTATCATTTTCTCCTCCCGCACGCCAGTTTGGCTCAACGCTTGCCGGAACCCCAACCCACCCGTGGGGGCGGTTCGCCCAAGATATGGCAGCCCGCCACGCCGGCCATGGCTGCTGGGATCACGGATCATGTCTGGACGATGGAAGTGTTGCTCAGCTACCGCGTCCCGCCTGACTTCCGCGACGCTCTCGAACGGCAAGTGGTTGTCCATAACCTGTAGGATGTTCATACACGCTATTGAGGGACACTACCCGTTTCTTGACATCAAGGAATAAGCGCTCGATGACATTGGTGGTTCGGATCGTCTTCCAATGCGCCTTGGGGAAGTCGTAGAAGGTCAAACAGGCGTCTTGGTCGCGCTTCAGGCACTCGATCGCCGTGGGATAGGTCTTGGCATACTTTTCGATAAAGGCGGTCAAGGTCTGCTCGGCCTGCTGGCGCGAGTCCTGGTAGAAAATGGTCTTCAGTTCCGGCTCGAGCGGGTCACGCTTGGACTGGGGGACAGAGCTCAAGACGTTTGCCAGCTTATGTTTGACACAGCGTTGGCGCCGACTCTCGGGGAACTTGAGCGCCACGGCATTGAGCATGGCGTGGTGGCCAGCGGTGATCCACAGGTCCACGGTCTGCACCCCACGGGCTTTGAGATCGTCGAGCAGGCCTTCCCAGGCACCTTGATTCTCGCGTTCGCCAATCGTGAAGGCCAAGAGCTCGCGCTCACCGAGCGTGTTGATCCCCACCACGGCCAGAATGGGGGTCTTGTGCCCTTCGTCCTCGTAGATCACGGTGAAGGAGGTCCCATCGGCAAAGACGGAGCGGTAGTGCGCCGCAAGCGCTCGCTTTTTCCAGGCATCGAACTCGGCCTGCAAGGTGTCAAAGACCCGCGAGACCGTGGATGGGCTGGGCTTGCTGCCAGTGAGTGTCTCGAGCACCTCGCCTACTTGGGAGGTGCTCGCCCCAGCCACGAACATCTCGCCAATCGCGGCATCCAGTTCGGCTTGGCGGCGCGCATACCGCTCGAAAAGTTGCGTGCGAAAGCCCGTGCGCGTGCGTGGCACCGGCAGGTCCTCAATGATGCCCATGCCGGTCACCAGGTCGCGCGGATAGCGCCCATTGCGCTGATCTCGCCGGGTCGCCGTCCGTTCGTACCGCTGGGCGCCAATCAACGCGCTCACTTCTTCTTCCAGCACCGTCACCAGCGTCAGCCGAATCGCCGCGCGCCGTTTCTCCGCCACCAGCTCCTGAAACTCGGCTTGACTCAGGCCCGGCACATTGCTATTCTCTTGCTTGGGGGTCATGGTATCCTCCTTGGGTTTGGTCACCTATTAGGATACCTGGCTCCCGCCTTTTTACACACGACTCGTTATACCACCGCCGACGGCGTAAGCCGTCAAGCGATCTGACGACGAAGGAGAGGCCCGTGTCAACGAACACCGCCCCTGGACAAACTCAGCCGCGCGCGCAGCGCCCGCGGCTCGACCGGCGTCAGGTGCTGGAGACGGCCCTGGCGCTCGTAGACGCGGAAGGCCTCCAGGCGCTGAGCATGCGGCGACTTGGCGCCGCGCTCGGCATCGATGCGATGGCCATCTACGGCTACGTCCACGGCAAGGACGCCCTCCTCGACGGCTTGGTCGAGTTGCTGTGGGCGGAAACCTCCGCGCCGGCGGGGGCATCCGGCCCGTGGACCGAACGTCTGCGCGGCTTCGTCCGCGCGATCCGGGCGCTCTTCCACCGCCACCCCCACGCGGCGCCGCTCCTGCTGCGCCCGAACGTGCTCCCCGAGTCCGTTCTCACCGCCTTCGACCGCTACCTTGAGATGCTTCGCGACGCTGGCTTCGCCGAGCCGCGTGCAGCCGAAATCCTGCGCACCTTGGTCGCCTACGGCATCGGCTACGGCGTGATGGAGCTCTCCTGCTATTCGCTCACCGGGCTGCAGGAATACGACCCCCTGTCGCAGCGGGAGCGGCTCGTGCGTCTTGGGCAGTTGCTCCCGAGGGGCATCGCACCCCGGCTGACGCAGGTCGCGATGACCATGTGCGTCGAATGCGAACCCGAGGCGGACTTTGAGTTCGGGCTCGACCTCCTGCTCCAGGGCCTGGAGCGATTCCAGAGCGGGCGCGACGCCGATCAGGGTGCTCCAGCCGCGAGAGAGGCGACGACGCGCGGCGAGGATTGATGGTGAATGAGAGAGATTGACTGACGTGGCAACGATGACGATTGGCCAGCTTGCCCGTACGGCCGGCGTCCACCCGCGTACCCTGCGCTACTACGAACGGATCGGCCTGCTCCGGCCGTCAGGCCGCAGTGCGGCGGGCTACCGCCTCTATACCCAAAGTGAAGCCGAGCGTCTGGGCTTCATCCGCCGCGCTCAGCAGCTCGGGCTGAAGCTCGCGGAGATCGCCGAGGTCATCGCGGTGCGAGAGGGCGGCGCCGCCCCCTGCCGACACGTGCGCGACCTGGCCGAGGCCAAGATCGAGGATATCGACCGGCGGATCGCTGAGCTCGAGACGCTCCGCGGGGAGATGGCCAGGCTGGCGGAGCTGGCGCGCGATGTTGAGCCGGAGTGCACTCGGTCCTCCGCGATCTGCCTGGCGTTCGAGCCGTCCTCCACCCCTTGACCTTCTCCCTAAGGAGAAGGTGTACGCTCCTGGGTGTGACGGAGAGGAGCGTGCACGATGACACATCACTCCTACGATCTGGCGATCGTCGGCTCGGGCTCGGCAGCCTTTGCCGGAGCGATCTGGGCACGCGAGCACGGTGCTCGCGTAGTGATGATCGAGCGAGGCACGGTCGGCGGCACCTATGTCAACATTGGCTGCGTCCCGAGCAAGATGCTCTTGCGCGCCGCCGAGACCTTCCACCACGCCGGCCACCACCCCTATCAGGGTGTCGAGACCAAGGCCATCACCGCTGACTACGGGGCCATGGTGGCTCAGAAGAACCGGCTGACTGGCGACATGCGCCGGGAGAAGTACACCGATCTGATCGATGAATATGGCTGGGATCTGGTCGAAGGGGAGGCGCGCTTCGTTGGCGAGACGACGGTTCAGGTGGGGGCGCGAACCATCACGGCCGGTGCCTATCTCATCGCCACCGGCGTCCGCCCGGCCGTACCGCCCATCCCCGGCCTCCAGGAGGCCGGCTACTTCACCAGCACTACCGCCATGGAGCTCGACCGCCTGCCCACCTCGATCGCCGTGATCGGCGCCGGCTACATCGCACTCGAGCAGGGTCAGGTCTTCCGCCACCTCGGCAGCGAAGTCACGATCATGCAGCGAGGGCCGCGCCTCCTGCCCACGCATGAGCCAGAGGTCACCGACGCCGTCGGCCAGATGCTCGCCCGGCTGGGAACCCGAGTCCTGACCAGCACGCACGTCCAGCGCGTCGAGCGGACTGAACACGGTCGGCGGCTCATCATCTGGCGCGACGGCCGGGAGGAGACGCTCGAGGCGGAGGAGATCCTGGTCGCGACCGGCCGGCAACCAAACATTGAGGCGCTCGACCTGAACCGGGCCGGCGTCGCGATCGACCGGCGTGGTGCGCCGGTCATCGACGACCAGCTCCGGACCACGAACCCCCGCGTCTTCGCGGCGGGCGACGTGACGCTCGCGCCGCAGTTCGTCTACGTGGTGCCCCGCCTCACGGCGGCGTCTCACGCCGGTTCCTCTGGTGGCATCGGCGCCACGATCCCTGACTTTAACATCACCCAGTTGGACGGTCAGACCTTTGACCTCGGTGCGCACCGAGGCCGGGTGGTCGCCCTCTACGACATGGCGGGCTGGTGCTCCAGCTGCCTCCCCGAAGCGCACGCCTGGGCGCAACTCTATGCCCAATATCATCAGCGCGGGGTCGATCTCCTCGTGGTGTCGGTCGATCCCCACGACACCCCACAAACGATCGCGACCTTTCAGCAGGACGCTGGCGTGCAAGGGCTCCCCTGGGCCATCGACACGCATGGGGTGGTCACCGAGCGCCTGCACCTCACCGCGCTCGACCAGACGTTCATCCTGGACCGAGCTGGCCATGTGGCGTATCAAGATAGCGTGCCGACCTCGGAAGCCACCCTCCGCCAGGCACTCGACCGCGTGCTGCAGGCGGGGTCATGAGGGTATGTATCGTTCGACCGGTCACACGGGATGACGATCGTCGTCGCGGGACCGGGCCGGGGAGGCGCGCATGAGCCAGTTGCAAGCCTTCGCCGTGCACTGGCTCTCCGTGCTCGTCCTGGTCCTGCCCGTGGGATATGCGTTCGGAGCTGGCATGATCGCCGCCGTCAATCCGTGTGGTTTCGCCATGTTGCCGGCCTATCTCTCGCTCTACTTGGGACTCGACGAGAAAGAAAAGGTCGGGCGGTTGCCCGGCGCTCGCCTAGAGCACCGGTCAAGTCATCCCGCGGGGGGCGGGAAAAGACTTCCGAAGTCTTGTTCGCAGCCGGTGCCCGCCTCTGTCACCGTCGTCGGAGCGCGCTGTGGGCCAGCACGGTCCCGACCAGACTTCGGACGTCTGAGTCCTTGCCCGGCGCTCGTCTAGCTCATGTTGCTTGGGTCGGGAGCAGCGTTTCGGCGGGTTTCATCCTCCTCTTCGCCGTCGCTGGGTTGGTGATCTCGGCCGGCGGGCGGGTCTTGATCACCGCGATGCCCTGGTTGGGCGGGCTGGTCGGCCTGGGGTTGATCGTCCTGGGGATCGCCTTGCTGGCTGGGCGGAGCTGGTCATCCGCCCTCTTCGAGCAGCTTGCCGACCGAATTGGTCCTGGTGGTGCCACCACGCAACGCGGCTTTTTCCTGTTCGGCGTGGCGTATGGGTTGGCCTCGCTCAGTTGCACCCTCCCGATCTTCTTGGTCGTCGTCGGCAATGCCCTGACACGGGGAGACCTGCTGGGAAGCATGGTGCAGTTCCTGAGCTATGCACTGGGCATGGCCACGGTGGTGGTGAGCCTCACGCTGGCCCTCGGCGTCTTCAAGGCAGGTCTGGTGCACTGGCTGCGGCCGGATCTGGCGAGTTGGCGGCCAAGGTCTGGATCTGGGGAGCCAGGCCGAGCGGGGTGGGGCCGGATCTGGGGAGCCAGGCCGAGCGTGGGGGTGACGGCTGCAGCCGGATCGCCAGATCGGGCGGGGCGGGCCTGGATCTGGCGATCCAGGCCGAGCGGTGGGGGCGACTGCTGCGGCCGGATCTGGGAGCCAGGCTGAGCGAGGCGGCCGGCCCGATGTGGTCGCGCAGGTGGCAGGCGAGCGCGGGGATGGCGCGCGGCGCGTTCATGGTCGGGCGGGAAGACCACGTGGCAGATGAACCGGCCGGACACCGGTGGGAGCGACTGCCCGTCCCGCCAGACGTGGTCGCCAGCCGCGGCCGGGGGGCGGGGCTGTAGTTGGGATCAGGCTCCATGGGAGCGATTCAAAGTGCCATGTCTGGCCGCTGTGGGCCAGGAGTACGGGGCCAGGCCTCCGGCGGTGCGGCACCTGCGGCTGGCCAGAGGTCGCCGGGCTGGCCGGTTGACGCCAACGCCACGGCGGCTGATCGCGATCGGCCAACGCCCGAAGCTCGGGGCCAGGGGTCCCGAGGGAGAGAAGAGAGCGCGGGTGGGTGCTGGCGTCGGCGAAGGGCTGGCCGGGGAGGGCGCAGCCGTCGTCTCGCGGCTGGTCGAGGTTCAAGAGGCGTTGCTCGTGTTCAGGGTCCACGAAGCCCTGTGGAGGTAGACGCAGTATACAGAAGAAGGCGTACGTGCCCCAAGATAGCAAAATGGGGTGGGGGCGTCAAGAGAGGATCTTGCCTTTGTGCCGGGCTGGGTCAAACGCCCACGGCTGTCATGCGGAGCAAAGCGCCAACGGAGCAAAGTATCTCTTTCTGCGGCGCGGGAGACCCTTCGCTCCACTTCGTTGCGCTCAAAGTGACAGGGATGCGACTTTGACCCGGCCCTGATCCTCTCCTGAAAATAGCCCGCAGCGCTGTTCGCCGTGGCGCGGCGCTACTTTTCATTTCCCGGCGCGGGCCGCGGGCACAGGGGGCACTGGTGGCGAATTGGGAGGAGTGGCGGGGCGCCTGTTGGTCGTGCGCGCGGTTGCCCCGTTCCAAATCCATCCGACAACCAGCGTGCCCGGAGGGGCACGCCCGGCCGGAGGCCTCCAGCCGCGGTTTCAACCGCTGGGCTCCGCGTCCGCGCTGGCCGCCCGCCCGGCCGCAGGCCTCCAGCCGCGGTTTCCCCGGCTCGGCCGGGACAGGCAACCGCCGGGCTGCCCTGGAATTCATTCCAGGGCTGATAGGCCAAGTCGGCTGAAGCCGACTGGATTCTCGCCCTTCGCGCCCAATGGCGATCGTTCTTAACCCACTTTTGCACTGTTCCAATCTACTCTAACACCCCGCGTGTCCGCAGGGGCCCGCCCGGCCACGGGCCCTGGCCGCGGTTTCCCTGGCCTGTCCGGCCAGGACAGGCCACCGCCAGGCGGCCCGCCCGGCGCCGGACAGCGATGGTCAGGTTCAATTGGAAACTTGCTAAAGCGCGCACTACGAGCCGCTTGCCCTCCTGGAAGGCGATTTCGCCAACAGGATCGGCCCTGGTTGCGTTTGTTCATTTCCCGTCTGGCTGACTTTCGACTAGAGTAGAACTCACACGTCTGATTGGCGGCCACGAGTCGCAATGCTGATGAAGGATGATCCATGCACATCGAGACACTCGCCGTTCATGCCGGCCAGGAACCGGATCCAACGACCGGCGCGGTGATGACGCCGATCTACGAAACCTCGACCTACGCCCAGACAGCCCCCGGCGAGCACAAGGGCTACGAATACTCACGCACCGGCAACCCGACCCGCACTGCGCTCGAGGCCAACCTGGCGGCGCTGGAGGGCGGACGCCATGGCGTGGCCTTCGCCTCGGGCATGGCCGCGATCACGACGTTCGCGGCGCTCTTCCAGGCCGGCGACCACGTCGTCGCCTTCGATGACCTCTATGGGGGCACGGTGCGGCTGTTCGACCGGGTGCTGGCGAAGTTCGGCCTCGAGTTTACCTACGTGGACCTCAGCGACGCCAGCCGCCTGCGCCCGGCGCTCCGCCCGAACACCCGCCTCGTCTGGGTGGAGACTCCGACGAACCCGCTGCTCAAGTTGGTGGACCTCCAGGCCGTCGTCACGATCGCCCGCGAGGCCGGCGTCCTCACCGTCTGCGACAACACCTTCCTGAGCCCGATCTTCCAGCGCCCGCTCGAGTTCGGGATCGACGTCGTGATGCACTCGACGACCAAGTACCTGAACGGCCACTCGGACGTCATCGGCGGGGTGCTGGTGCTGAACGACCCCGCGCTCTACGAGCGGCTCACGTTCCTCCAGAATGCGATCGGGGCGGTGCCTGGCCCACTGGATGCCTGGCTGACCCTGCGGGGCACCAAGACGCTGGCCGTGCGCATGGAGCGCCATGAAGCCAACGCTCTGCGGATCGCGCGCTGGCTCGAGGCACACCCGGCGGTCGAGCGCGTGCTCTACCCCGGGCTGGAGAGCCACCCGCAGCACGCGCTCGCCCGGCGCCAGCAGCGTGGCTACGGGGGGATGATCACCTTCCTCCTGAGGGGAGACCTCGACGCGGCCCGCCGCTTCCTCAGCAGCGTGCGGCTCTTCACGCTGGCGGAGAGCCTCGGCGGTGTCGAGAGCCTCATCGAGCACCCGGCGATCATGACCCACTCCAGCCTGCCCCCCGAGCGCCGCGCGGCCCTCGGCATCAGCGACACGCTTATCCGGTTGAGTGTTGGGATCGAACACGTGGATGACTTGATTGAGGACCTCGCGCAGGCGCTGGCAAACGCGATGCGTGATGCGTGAGAAAACGGATCACGCATCACGCGTTACGTATCAGCCTTCGAAGGTATCTTCGAACTGGAACCAGATCCGCTCGTGGCCGTGCTCACCCCACCGCTCGATCAGCACGTAGATCGTGTCGGTCGAGCCGACCCAGATCATCCGGCCGTTCCAGAAGGCCTGGACCGCACCTGCGCCGCGCACTAGCGGGGCCGTGGCCCAGCCGAGGCGCTCGCGGACCTGTGCGCCCGTGCCGTCGCGCCAGACCCGGGCGAAGACGTCCTCCGGCGGGTAGAGGCCGGGCGGGGGCGTCTCCTCGATGGTGGCCGTACCGATCTCAGGGAAGAAGGCCCAATCGCCCGTGTCGAAGAGCACGAAGGTCGGATCGGTTGGTTGGTAGCCGCCGTCGTCGCCAACCCAGATCATCTGGCCGCGCTCGAAGGGTTGGATGGCGGCCTGTGTTCCGCGCTCCGCCTGCTGATAGTTCGGGCAGCCGAGGAGGGGCTGGATCTCGGGATGCTGGGCCCAGACCACGCCGAACCCGCGCAGGGGCACCGTATCGCACACGGGAGCGGGCAATGTCGTTGGTGTCGGGGAGGCCGTGGGCGCGGGCAGTGGCGTCGGCGTCGGTGGTGGTGGCGGAATGTCCGTCGCCACGGCCAGGCTCGTCGCCTGTTCGAGCCGCACGTAGGGCACCGCGACCCAGCCTCGTCTCGGATCCAGCGCCACCTGCACCCAGGAGCGGTCGGGGTTGAAGGCGAGAGCCCGCACGGTGCTGCCCTGTTTCAATACTGAGATGACCGGGTAGGCCACACCGGGGCCGGAGCGTCCGTTGAGGCTGGAGGCCAAAACGACGGCAGCCGGCTCGCTCACCGTGGCGGTCACGGTAGGGACGGCGAGCGTGGCGCTCGCTGTCGGCGTGGCCGTCGGCGTTGCGACGGTGGCACTGACAGCCGGTGTGGTCGTCGGCGTTGCGACGGTGGCACTGACAGCCGGTGTGGTCGACGGTGTCACCCCGGCGGTGGTCGACTGCGCCAGCACCAGGGTGGCATCGGTCGCGACCTTCGCCGGCGAGACGGCGGTCGCCGATGGATTCGCTGCGAGGGCCGCCGTCGCCGGCGGCCGGGCTTCAACCGTCAGCTCGCCACATCCGGCCAGGAGGGCGACGGCCATCAGTGCCGCCCATCCGATGAGAAGGTATCGCATCGCGCGCATTGGACTCACCTCCCTCGGAGAGGCGCCAGCCAATTGGTGGCCGGCAGCACCAGGACGCCGGTCTGGTGGCTCCAGAACATCAGGCCGTGCTCGTAGGGCTGGAAGGTGATTGCCGTGGGCACCTCCTCAGCCCACGCCCACCCCAGCCCGCGCCGGACTTCGGGCCGCCGGAGCCAGACCGAACCGAAGCCGCGCTTGGGCTGCTGGCGCCCTCCGGGCGGGGTGAGAATCTCGGCCCGCTCGGGCATGCCCTCGTGCCAGACGTCGATATACCGCGCCCAATCGCCATTGGCGTAGAAAACGTAGATCTCGTCGGTGTCGTCGCGCCAGAGCATGAAGCCGTGCTCGAAGGGCTGGTAGGCGGCGTAGGTGGCATCCTCCGGCGCCAGCGGGCAGCCCACACGTTGGCGAATCGCCGGCTGTGCCCAGGCGTGCCCGAAACCCAAAATGGGCTGGATGGCGCAGCCGGCCGCCTCGGTCGGCTGCACCGCGGGCACCATCAGAGCGAGGGCCAGAATCAACATCATCAAACGGGTTCGCATTGGGACCTCCTTTCACCGCCGGTACCTTCTGCTGGATCGTCCGGCGATGCACTCGCGTTGTTCTTCTGTGCACTTTCAGCCTACGATATCGCCCCCCACACTGTTTGACCTGGTCGTGACCGAACCCTGACTAAAGGCTGACAGAAGAGAGATCGGTGTGGGCTCAACAAAAAAAGCCGCCCCAAAGGGCGGCGCAGGTCGAAAGGCGGCCGGTCGTGCCGGCCATCGCTCAGCAGTGCAGCTTGTAGCCCGTGCCCCAGACCGTCTCGATCAGTTCGTCCCCGGCGGGGCCCAGCCGGGCTCGAACGCGGCTGACGAGCTTATCAATCTGGTAGTCGAAGATCGCGCCTTCAGCCTCGGGCCAGACGGCGCGCGCGATCTCGTCCTTGGTGACGACGGCGCCACGCCGCTCCCATAACAGCCGCAGCAGCGCCCACTGCTTGGGGCTCAACGGGGGTTCTACGGGCGCCTCGTCCACGATGGCGGCGCGGGCCGCCTCGTCCAACCACAAGCGGTGGCGGCTCTGGACGGCCAGGACCGAGTCGTAGGTCTCGGTGGCACCGGACTCGCACAGGCGAATCCGGGTATGCCCCACCAGAACCACGTCGCCATCGTACAGCGGGCGCTCGTGGACCACCTGCTCGTCGCCGACCCAGGTGCCGTTCTTGCTGCCAAGGTCGCGCACCCACCAGCGGCCCTCGCGCTGCTCCACCCAACAGTGCTGGCGGGAGGCGTAGCTGTCACGCAACGCGAGATCGCACTCGGGATCGCGACCGATGAGAACCGGACGACCGTCGAGCTCGAGCTCGCGCCTGGCATCGGCCCCACTGACGACGACCAATCTCGCTCCGTAGTGCTCGTTCATGCCGGATATTGTGGGCAGGTGAGTGCAAAATCGCAAATGGACGCTCCGTTTGGGGCTGCTCGATGGTCAAGGTGCGTCGCAACTGGGCCCTTCAGGAGGGCGCAGAGCGGAGCGTCAGGGAGCCGGCCGCCCCTACGACTACGGCGAAAGTGCGTCGCGCCTCGCACGCCGGCGGGTGGGTAGCGCTCGGGGCGGGACGCGTACCCGTGACCGGAGCCAAAAGCCATGCTAAAATGAACGCCGATGAGGACCAACGATTCCTGGATCAGCACCCAAGTCGGTCCCTACCGCCTGCGCGAACGCCTCGGCGGCGGCGGCAGCGGTGTGGTCTACGCTGCCTGGGACCAGCGGCTCGAGCGCGAGGTGGCCCTCAAGGTCGTCGTACTCGCTCCCGGCGGGCCCGCCGATGCACGCGCGCGCTTTCGTCGCGAGGCCGTTCTGGCGGGACGGCTCAACCACCCCGCCATCGTCCCAATCTACGATGTAGGTGAAGCCGAGCAGCCGGCCCCCCTCGTGTACCTGGCCATGCGCCGGCTTCCCGGGCGCACGCTGGCCGATCTCCTGGACGAGCGCGGCCCGCTGCCCGAGCACGAGGTGATCCGCCTGGCGGCCGCCCTGGCCGAGGCGCTCGATTATGCCCACCGGCAAGGCGTCCTCCACCGCGATCTCAAACCGGCCAACGTGCTGCTCGACGAGGAGGGGCGCCCGCTTCTGGCCGACTTCGGCATCGCCAAAGCGCTCGAGGAGGCCCACGGCGGCGGCCCCGACGGCCTGACCCTCACCGGCACCACGCTGGGGACACCGGCCTACATGTCGCCGGAGCAAGCAGCCGGCCAGCCGCTCGACGCCCGCAGCGACCTCTACAGCCTGGGGATTCTGCTCTACGAGATGCTGACCGGGCGACCGCCCTTCCAGGGCAGCCCGCCCCAGGTCATGCGCGCCCACCTGGAGGCATTGCCGGTCCCGCCCTCGCGGCTGCGCCCGGGTCTCTCCGCGGCATTGGACCAGGTGGTCTTGAAAGCGCTCGCCAAAGAACCGGCCGCACGCTTCGCCAGCGGCGCGGCCCTGGCCGGGGCTCTGCGCCGGATGGACCCCGCCGATCGGCCAACGCGGCGGGTCCCGGCCCTGGCCGAGCCATCGGCCGCGGGGGCGCCCCCAGTGGTGCCCTGGCGGTGGGCCTTACTGGGCGCCGCGACGGTGCTGCTGCTGCTCTGTGTCGGCACGCTGGGGGTTTTTCTCGGACGTCAAAGCCTGGCCCTCCTGCCGACGCTCGCGCTGAGGAGCAGTTCGACGCCAACTGCCAGTGTCACTGCAGTCTCACCGGTCCTTCTGCCTGATGAGACCGCGACGCCATCGGCGACGGCCACCATTCCGACGCCCACGACCACGGCCCCCCCGAGGGCGACGGTTCCCGCTGGCGTGCCGGACTCGCCGGCGGCGACGTCCAGTCCCGTGCCCCCTCCACCGCCCTCGCCCACCGCTCCGCCAGCGCCCACGGCAACCGCTACCCCCACCAGCGCCCCGCCCACGGCCACCTCCGCTGTTGCCTGCACCTTCTCGGTGGACCCCGCCTTCGCGGGGCTCTGGTCGCCCGACATTGGCTGTCCCCTCGCTCAGGCGAACACGATCCCCGGCGCCGTCGAAGACTTCACAGGCGGCTTGATGTTCTGGCGCAGCGACCAGGACAAGGTGTACGTTCTCTTTGCGACCGATCACACCTGGGCCACCTACGAGGACCCCTGGATCGAGGGCGACCCAGAGTTCTCCTGCTCGCAGGCTGAGACGGCGGGCTCACCGAAGCGGGGCTTCGGCAAAGTCTGGTGCAGCCGAGCGGTCGTCCGGGAGCGGCTCGGCGCCGCGCTGAACGAAGAGCGCGCCGCCACGGTGCGCGTGCAATCGACCGAGAGCGGCGCGCTCCTGATCGGTGTTGCCGATCAGTTCTATCTCCTCTTCCCGAAGACGAGTGTCTACATCTCAGAATAGTGGCGGCTGCGCCCTGCTCAGAAGCTGAGGGCCCTGGGGGTCCTCAGAAGAGCTGAAGGGCCGATCAGGGAGCGGGTTTTCCCTTCTTCCCCTCCCGGCTCGCCTCTCGGTCAGGACTTCACCTGCCGGGCCTTCTCAGCGATGCGCGCCTCGAAGGTGGCGGCGTCGATGATGAAGCGCTCGTGCTCGCCCTCGCCGATCTTCTCGACCTCATCCCAGGCCTCGAACTCGAAGCGCAGCCGGCGCCGGTCGACCTCGACCAGCCGCGCGCGGGCCGTGACCCGCATCCCCGGTGGGGTCGCCGCCAGATGGCGGATGCCGATCCAGGTACCGACGGTCTGCTGGCCCGCCGCGAGGTGCGGCGCAACCCCCTGGCTGGCGGCGTCCTCGCACAGCGCGACCAGCATCGGGGTGGCGAAGACGGCCGCCAGGCCGCTGCCGAGGGTGCTGGCCAGATGGCGTTCTTCTACAACCCAACTGACTTCGTTGACGATGCCTGGTTCCATAACTGCTCCTCGTGTGCGATGTGTGCCTCTCGGGTGGGAGCGGTGCTCCCCGGCACGGGTGGCTCGATGATACCGGGCAACTCGCGTGCCGGCAAGCGCTCTCCTGGCACGCACGTTGCTTGACAGGCTGCAGTATTCACTCGAGCAAATCGAAGGGAGGGAGCCATGTGGCCATTTCGCCGCAAGAAGAGCCGGGCCGAGCGGCTGCGTGAGGAGATGAACACCACGCTGGCCGATCTTGGCGACAGGCTCGACCAGATGTTGGCGTCGCTGGAGAAGAAATCGCCAGCGGTACGCGCCGAGGTCGAGGAGGACCTGCGGAAAGCCCGAAAGCAACTGAGCCGTCGCGCTGAGACATTGCGCGAACAGGCCGCCGGTAAGGCCAAGGAGCTGCAGAAGGAAGCACGTCCAGGCGGGTTCATGAACCTCGGGCGCCTGCGAACACAGATCACGGGGGGCGACGGGCATACCGGAGACGAGCTGAAGGAGCGCGTCTCACATGTTCCTGAGATAGCAGCCGGAACCCTGGCCGCACTGACGGCCGGCCTCAGTCAGAAGGTGGGTACGGCCCCGGAAACGGTCACCGGGAAACTCGCCCAGGCCCCGAGCAATGTTGGTCAGGCCGTGAGTGAGGCCGGCGCCGAGGTTGGCGGGCGCCTGGCGGCCGCCCGCGAAAAGGGTGTCCAGAAGATCAAGTGGAGCTTCACGCACTTCTGGCTCATGATGCTGCGGATGGGTGTCGGTCTCTGGTGGTTGGAGAACCTGCGCCGGAAAGATGTCCAGGGCCTCACCGATCGCCAGGCTCTGGACATCATCCAAACTTCCGGGCAAACCGAGCAGCATCCCTTCCCAGGGTACCAGCAGTTCGTGCAGCAGAATATTGTTCCGAGAGCGTCGCTGGTCGCGCGGGCGGCGACGGTGGGCCAGGTCTTCGCCGGTCTGGGGCTGTTGACCGGGATCATGAAGCGCCGCGCGGCGCTGGTGGGCCTCGTGCTCAACGCGAACTACGCCTTGATGGCCTGGGACAACGCCAAAGAGCGCGACGAGAATCTGATGATGGCGCTGGCCGAGATGGTCATCCTCGCCACTGATGCCTGAATCACGGGGATGAAAAGAGACGGCCCGGGCTTCCTCCCGGGCCGTTTTTTGTCCTGCGCCGTCCGTTAAGGTAGCAGAAAGCGTCGCTTCAGGCGAGGTGGCGGATCGCCGAGAAATCGGCGGCGGAGGGCAACTTTTGCGCTATTGCGAAAAAGTCTTTCGGCAGCGATGATACAAGGACCACCGGCCGCCACCACCCCGGCCAGGGGGGTGGCCGGCCGCTGCAGGAGTTACACCGGGCTGGCGAGACCTCGGACGGCGGTCGGTCCGACCGGTGGGGACCGGGTCACGCCGCTTCGCCACGAAGCGGGTTGACGGGACGTGCCGGAGCCAGGAGCAGAGCGCAAGAGCGCGATGACATTGCACGAAGCCGAGCAAATTCGCAGGGCCATTGCGGCGCTGGAAACCCAGCGAGCCGTGTTGGGTGATGCCGTCGTCGACACGGCGCTGGCGCCGCTGCGCGAGAAGCTGGCGGCGTTGGCCGTGCCGCCTCCGCTCGCGGCTCCCCCCGTCGACGAGCGCAAATGGCTGACGATCCTCTTCGCCGACGTCTGCGGCTATACCGAACTGAGCGAGACGCGCGATCCCGAAGACGTGACGGCGATCATGAACCGCCTCTTCGAGATGCTCACGGCAGAGATCACCCGCTACGGCGGCTCGGTGGACAAGTACAGCGGCGACGCGGTGATGGCCCTCTTCGGCGCGCCCCAGGCGCTCGAGAGCCACGAGGTGATGGCCGTGCGGGCGGCGCTGGCGATCCAGGCAGGCCTCGCGACCTTCAGTGCCGAGATCGAGCGCGAGTGGGGCCTGAGCCTGCAAATGCGCATCGGGATCAATACCGGTGAGGTGGTGGCCGGGCTGGTCGGAGGGAGGGGCGCGAAAAGCTACACGGTGATGGGCGATACCGTCAACCTGGCCGCGCGCCTGGAGCACGCCTGCCCCGCCGGCCGTGTGATGGTCAGCGCCGCGACGGCGCGGGCGCTGCCCGCGATCTTCGACCTCGAACCGCCCCAGCAGATCACCGTCAAGGGCAAAGTCGAACCGGTGACTGTCTGCCTGGTCATCGGGCCGAAGACAGAGCCGGGCCGGGTCCGCGGTCTGGCCGGGTTCTGCGCGCCGATGGTCGGGCGGGACGCCGAACTGGCGACCCTCCGGGTGGCGTTCGAGGGCGCCTGCGCGGACTCCCGCTGGCGGGTCGCCGCGGTCATCGGCGATGCCGGCATCGGCAAGACCCGCCTCCGGCGCGAGTTCCTCGCGTGGGTGACGCAGGTCCACCCCGAAACCCACCTCCTGACGGCCCGTAGCTACGTCCACACGCAGGCGACCCCCTATTACCTGGTCGCCGGCCTGATGCGAGCGCTGTTTCGCATTGGCGAGGACGTCGATGCCGCGACCGCGACCGGGCGGCTGGCGTCGGGCCTGCGCGCGCTCGACCCGCTGCTGGACGAAACCGAGTTCCGCTACCGGTTGGGCTCGGTGGCGAGAGTTCTTGGACTCCCACTGCCCGACGACCCGCTGCAAAGCCTGGGACCAGAGCAGCGCCGCGATCGCACCTTCCTCTCGCTTGAGCGGATCCTGCTGACGGCCGCGGAACTGGCGCCCCGGCTGATCGTCATCGAAGACCTGCACTGGGCCGATGCACTCTCGGTGGCGTTCATCGAGCGCTTTCTCCAGGTGGCCACTCGCGATCCCATCCGCGAGCATGGCGCCCTGCTGCTCGCCCTCAGCCGCCCCCGAGAGCCCCGACTCCCCCGTGGCGTCCGTGCTGGCGCAGATGGCCCAGCCCCCTCACTGCACCGTGGCCCTCTCGCCCCTGGACAGAGCCCAGGCGAGCACGCTCGTCACGGCACTGCTCGATCAAAGCATCCCGCCCGACCTGCTCACCCTGGTTGTCGATCGCGCCCAGGGCAACCCGTTTTTCGTCGAAGAGATCCTGCGCTCCTTTCTCGAGGACCGTGTGCTGGTTCTCGATCCGGTGCGCGGGGGCTGGTGTGTCACCCGGGTTGTGGCCGACGTGCAGGTCCCGGCGACAGTGCAGGACGTGCTGGCAGCTCGCCTGGACCGGCTGCCAGCCAGGGACAAAGTGATCCTGCAGCACGCAGCGATCATCGGGCGCACCTTCTGGCAGCGGCTCCTGGCAGAGATCGTCGCCGGCGGGCGCAAGCGTCAGTCGATGGACGCTGTCGAGACGGCGCTTTCGGGGCTTGAAACGCGGCAGCTGGTCGCCCGGCTGAGCGAGTCCCAGATTGCCGACGACTGGGAGTGGGTCTTTCAGCACGTGCTGATTCAAGAGGTCGCCTACGCCGGGGTCCTCAAAGCGGTGCGCCGCCGCGTACACCGGCAGGTGGCTCAGGGGCTCGAAGCCCACGTCTGTGAGCGGACGGGCTTTCTCATCCCTCTGATTGCCTATCACTACGAACGCGGCGACGTGGCGGCCAAGGCGGTCGAGTACCTGTGCCAGGCCGGCGAGCAGGCCGCGGCCCAGTTCGCCAACGCCGACGCTGTGAGCTACTTCAGCCGGGCGCTCGCGCTCCTGAAGCAGGGGGACCTGGCGCCTTCACAACAGCGCGAGCAGCGCTACGCCCTGCTGCTGGGCCGCGAAGGTGTCTACGGTCTGCTGGGTGAGCGCGACGCCCAGGCCGCCGACCTGGGCCACCTGCGGGCTCTCGCCGCCGAGATGGATGACGACCGGCGCCAGGCGGAGGTGGCGCTGCGCCACGCCGCCTACCACGAGGTCATCAGCGACTTTCCGGCCGCGTTGGCGGCGGCGCAGGAGGCTGTGCGGTGGGCGGAAGGCACCACCAACCTTCACCAAACGTGTGAAGGGCTGGTGGCCTGGGCCCGGGCCCTCTGGCGCCAGGGACGTCTGGAGGAAGCGCGCCAGAAGCTGGAGGCGGCTCTGGCGTTGGCGCGGCGACACGGCAATCGGTCGGGTGAGGCGACCAGCCTGCACTATCTGGGCGCGGTCCTCTACTTCCTGGACGACTGTCACCGGGCGCGCGACTATTGGGAAGAGGCCCTCACCATACGCCGCAGCCTGGGCGACCGGCTGGGTGAAGCCACCAGCCTCAGCAACCTGGTGGCCGTCTATGATGGACTCGGAGATTTTGCCAGGGGAAAGGCGTGTTGCGAGCAGGCGCTGGCCATCCACCGAATGATCGGCAATCGCTGGGGTGAGGCCAATACGTTGACGAATCTGGCCAATATTTACTACGCGCTGGGAGATCTTGTGACAGCTCGCGAGTACCACGAACGGGCACGGACGCTGTTTCAATCCCTGGGCGACCGGCGAGGCGAAGCACTGGCAGCCGAGAACCTGGGGTTGGTTCTCCACGATTTGGGCCAGGATCAGATGGCCCGGTATTACTGCGAACAGGCGCTGGCGACCGAACGACTGATTGGTGACCGGCGTGGTGAGGGCTACAGTCTCAACCGGCTGGGATTGGCGCTGGAAAGCCTGGGAGAATTGGAAGCGGCGAGCCGCGCGTATCAAGAAGCGCTGAGCCTGCGGCGGGAGATCGGCCAGGCGGCCAGCGGGGTGGATGATCTGGCCGGGCTGGCCCGAGTGGCTCTGAAGCAGGGCCAGGTGGACCAGGCATTGGCCCACGTGGAGGAACTCCTGGACTGGATGGCTACCCAGGGCGTGCAGGGGATCGAGTATCCCCTGCGAATCTACCTGACGGGCGCGGACGTTCTGACGGCCGCCAACCGGCCGGAGCGCGCGGCCGAACTGCTGAGCGCGGCCCACAGCTTGTTGCTGGAACAAGCTGCCCACATCAGTGACGAGCCGACCCAACGCGCATTCCTGGAAAAAGTGCCGCTCCACCGCCAGGTCCGCGCGCGTTTCTTACGCCGGGGATGACACGGGCCCGGCGCGCCACGAACACAATCAACTCGAGTGTTATCGGAGGAGAACCGGCAAGTAGAGCCAGGCCCCGGCTCCCATGATGCTGTAGCGGCTCAAATGGCAGATGGGCACCTGCAGCACGTTGCGCTCCACGCTCCGGCGGTAGCGTGAAGGCGGCGTGCAGGTGGTCGCCGCGTCGAGCCATCCACCCGCGGCTGCATTCCAGTAATAGAGCCGGAGCGTGCGCTCATCGATCTCGGCCACGTCCGTGTTGCTGTACTGGAGGGTCACAGTCACGCCGGCCCGGAAGGTGAAGCCCGTCCTCAGGGCGCCGTCCCAGTAGGCATCCAGGTCGAAGGCGCGTCCGCCAAAGCGCATGCTGGGGGCGACCGGTTCCTCCAGCGTGATCACCGGGGTAAAGATCAGCCGCGTCGTTCGGGTCACCGCTTCCGCGGGGACCTCGATGGCGAGCGTGATCCCGCGTGTATCCGTGTATACAAAGTTGGCCCCGGTCGCCGGTCCGGCGACACTCAGGGGCAGCTCGTCCGCTCCCAGGTCTGGCGCTTCGCCGAAAGGCCGGTGCTCGCGGTCGATGTCGCGGTCCACGCCGGCATCCACGCCGGCATCCACAGCGGCCGAGGTCGGGCGAATGTGGTAATTCCCTTTGAGGGAGTCCACAAAACGCGGGGCGTCCCAGAGATTGATCGTCCCGGTGAAAATGGCGCCCGTCCCCCCCACGTCGAGCCGGTTGGCCGAGGCGCCCCGGCCCCACAGGGTAGCCTCCAGCGTGACCGTGCTGCTCTTCGTCGCAGTTACGCCCACGGTGTGGCTGACCAGAATGGTATTCGCCAGCGCCACCTCGCTCGGCTGGTCCCAGGAGGCCAGCACGTGGAGTCCGCTCCCGTCACCGCCGGTATTCCCCGCCAGCGTGGTGTGACGAAGGCGAAGCCGGGAGGCCCACACGAAGAGGCCGGCGCCACGACCCGCTGCCGAGTTCTCGGCGATCACGTTGTTGTCGAGCACGGCATCGCTGTGCGATACGGCCAGGCCGCCCCCGTCGTAGCTCGAGGCAGTCTCGATCACCTGGGTGGCCCCATTCCGCCGGATCACGTTCCCGATCAGGCTGGCCGCGCTGTACTCGAGACCCAGACCGCCACCGTAGGGAGCGCGGTTGTCGGCAACCGTGTTGCCATCGAGGAGCGCCTGGCTGTGGTCCAAGATCAGGCCACCCCCATTCCTGCGCGCCACGTTCTTGACGACCGAGTTTCCGTCCAGGATCAGGGTGGGGCTGTTGGAGAGGTAGATCCCACCCCCGTTGATCCGAGCGATGTTGCCGGCAATGGTATTCCCGGTGAACCTGGCATGGCTCTGGCTCAGAAAGACACCGCCACCGGCATCGGCCTTGTTGCCGGCGATCCAGGAATTGTTGATCCATAGCGTCGACGTGAAGCTGTAGATGCCGCCGCCGGCCGCCTCATCGTTCAGGCCTCCACCGAGCCCGGAGGCATCTCCGCCGGTGATCCCCAGTCCATCGAGCACGACCGTGCGGGCGGCGATGATGGACACCACCCGGCCCTGTCCCATGGCATCCAAAATCGTCCCGCTTGCCACCCCGCCGGGCCTGTTCCAACTCGTCGCGCTGTAGCCACCGCGAATGATGACCGGTTTATTGATAAAAACGACCTGGTTGCCAATTGCCAGCGACTTGACGCTGGTGTAAACGCCGGAGGCGACCCATATCTCGTCGGCGGGGCTCGCGACGTCCACAGCGTATTGCACTGTCCGGCAGGGGCTCTCGGGCAAGGTACACGCACCGGCATCGACGCCCCTGGTTGCAACGTAGCGAATCCCAGGACTCGCCAGGGCGGCTGCCGGCTCACTCCCCGGCGGGGCAGACAGGATCAAGAAAACCAGCGTCAAGCTCAAACCGAGAATGAACGGGGGCAGGAGGCGTCTGGTGGTCATGCGTAGCCCTGTGAGAGAGGTGGTGGCAATGCCTGTCGCCGGGGGCCGGAGAACCGTGCGATCTGCGGGGTGATCCGCGGCTGACCGCTAGAATTCACCCGGACCTGCCGCATCAGGCGCGGTCGCCATTGCTCGACTGCCGGCGTTCCCAGAGAACTATCTGTAGAGCCGCAGCTTGTCTGGTACTGTGACTCTACCAGGGAAGAGCAACGCAATGCAATGGAACAAAGGTCTCGGCGGCCAAAGACGCCCGTCACTGCAAAAGTGATGGGCGTTTGCAAGGGAGGATCTCTCAAAGAATGACTCCGCGATGTTCGAGGAGTTCAGGAGAATAGAGGAAATATCTCGAGAGCGTCAGGGGGGAACCAGAGGGTCCGCCGTAAGGTACCGGTAGAGACGGCGCAGCGGCGCGTCTCCACTGGAGAGGCGGAGATGGCCCACCAGGAGAGACGCCCCGCGGGGGCGTCTCTACAGGGGGCGGCAGGCGCGGAGGAGCGGAGACGGCCCACCGGAGACGCCCCACCGGAGACGCCCCACCGGGGCGTCTCTACATTTGGGGGGAGTGAGAATGCCTGGAAGATTATTCCATCAGCACGGCCCCGGTACTGCCACTGGTGACCATCTTGGCGTAGCGGCGCAGCCAGCGGCTGGGAATCTCGCGAATGAGTGGGCGCCAGGCGGCCCGGCGCCGGGCCATCTCTTCGTCGCTGAGCTCAACTGTCAAAGTACGGTTGGGAATGTCAATTGCGATGATGTCACCGTTTTCGACCAGTGCGATCGGCCCTCCGGCCGCGGCTTCCGGTGAGACGTGGCCGATGCAGGCACCGCGGGTGCCACCGCTGAAGCGGCCGTCGGTGATGAGCGCCACGCTCGAGCCCAGGCCCATGCCAATGATGTTCGAGGTCGGCGCGAGCATCTCTTGCATGCCCGGCCCGCCCTTGGGACCCTCGTAGCGGATGACTACCACATCGCCCGGCTTGACTTGACCGCTCAGGATCCCGGCGTTGGCCTCATCATGGCTGTTGAAGACGATCGCCGGGCCACGGTGGACTAACATCTCCGGGAGGACTCCCGCGCTCTTGATCACGGCCCCGTTCGGCGCCAGGTTGCCGAAGAGGATCGCCAGGCCCCCTTCTTCGCTGTAGGGCTGCTCGATCGGGCGGATGACCTCAGCGTCGCGGCTCTCGCGGTCCGCGATGTTCTGGCCCAGCGTCTGGCCCGTGACGGTGATCTGGTCGAGGTGAAGGATCCCCGGTCGTTTGGCCAGCTCGTTGAGGATGGCCGAGATGCCCCCGGCGCGGTCCACATCCTCGACGTGATACTGGCTGCTCGGCGCCACCTTGCAGATGCAGGGGACACGCCGGCTGACTTCGTTGAGCCGCTCGATGGGATAGTCCACGCCGGCCTCATAGGCCAGCGCCAGGGTGTGGAGCACGGTGTTGGTGCTGCCACCCATCGCCATGTCAAGCGCAAAGGCGTTGTCGATCGCCTCGGGAGTGACGATCTGGCGGGGGGTCAAATCCAGATCGATCAGGCGCAGCAACTGGTGAGCGGCCTGGCGCGCCAGTTGCTCGCGGCGGGGATCGACCGCGAGAATCGTCCCGTTGCCCGGCAATGCCATCCCCAGCGCCTCGCAGAGACAGTTCATCGAGTTGGCGGTGAACATTCCCGAGCAAGAGCCGCAGGTGGGACAGCCGAAATCCTCCAACTCTTTGAGCTCCGCCGCATCGATCGTACCGGCCTTATAGGCTCCGACGCCCTCGAAGACCGAGATCAGATCGACCACCTTGCCCCTGGTAGTCACGCCGGCCTTCATCGGACCGCCGGAGATGAAGATCGTCGGGATATCCAGGCGCATGGCGGCCATGAGCATCCCCGGCACGATCTTGTCGCAGTTGGGGATGCAAATCATCCCGTCGAAGTGGTGGGCGGCCACGACCGTCTCGACACTGTCGGCGATGATCTCGCGGCTCGGGAGGGAGTACTTCATGCCCTCGTGACCCATGGCAATGCCATCATCGACCCCAATCGTATTGAACATGAAGGGCACCCCGCCCGCCTCACGCACGGCGGCGCGGACGACCTCGCCGAAGGCTTGAAGATGCACGTGACCGGGGATGATATCGATATAGCTGTTGGCGATCGCGATGAAGGGCTTATTCATATCGGCGTCGGTTACTCCGGTCGCTTTCAGTAACGAGCGGTGCGGGGCCCGCTCGAAGCCCTTCTTGATCATGTCCGAGCGCATCCGCCGCCCGTTGCGGCCGTTCTGGCCATTGTCGGTTGTCATCAGCTCAACTCCTGAAAGAAAGAGGGTTCGGCATTCTCGCGTCGCGAGAACACCGGTCACGTCAACGGATCTACTTCGTCGCGGCATGTTTTTACCGCAATCGCCCCTCAATGTCCACTGTGCGGCGAGAGGCAGCCGGCCAATTCGAGGTTCCTCACGAGCCGGTTCTCCCGGTCTCCCCCCGATGCTTTCTCAGAGGCGCGTCAGGATCGGCTTCGTGAGAGACGTTTGCTCTGTCGATACGGGAACACATCGATAACTTCCCCAGCCCGGTGCCGCACTTGCATATCCTGCCAGAATTCCACATCCAACAGATCGCTATGCTTCTCCATGAAAACTTGTTTCAGATACGCTTGAAGTCCCAAAAATCTTTCAAACTCCTCGGGGAAAATGTCGTGCTCACCCACGGAAAACCAGGGCTCTGCCTCAAAATCCTCGTAGAGGTCTCGCCCGGGAGGGATCCTCCGAAAGTTACAATCCGTCAACAGGCAGAGCTCATCATAATCATAAAAAACCACGCGCCCGTGGCGTGTCACCCCAAAATTCTTTAACAAGAAATCGCCTGGAAATATATTCGTCGCCGCCAGATCTTTGATCGCTCTTCCATAGTCAGTGACGGCGCTACACGCTGCTTCTTGATTCGCCTCCCGTAAATAGAGGTTGAGGGGGGTCAGCTCTCTCTCGGTGTAGAGATGTTTAATAACCACATTGCCATTCTCCACCTTCACACTGCTGGCCGCAACTTCCATCAATTCCTCAAGCAACCCATCCGAAAAACGACTCCGATCAAATTCCAGATGTTCAAACTCCTGCGCATCCACCAGTCGACCCGCGCGATCGCGCCTGAACACAAGCTGGTACCGATCCATGACCTCCTGCCGGGTGGTCGTTTTAGGATAGGTGAATTGATCCTTGATGATTTTAAACACAACATCGTAGGAGGGGATGGTAAAAACAACCATAACCATTCCCCTCGCCCCGCGTGCGATCACGAATGTATCATCCGAGGCCGCAAGATGCCGGAGAAGGTCTCGATATAATTCTGTTTTACCATGTTTATTGTACCCTATCGAAATATAAAGTTCGGCTACGCGCTTGAGCGGCATAATAGACTTTAAGAAGCATATGAGCTCATACGGTCTCAACACTTCGACGTGAAAATAAGATCGCGTGAAACTGAATACAATGCTCGCTTCATCTTCAGTCAACAGAACAGCATCAACGATAATCCCCCGTTCCGTATTCAGCAAAGGGATAACCAGCGGGATGATCTGCGATCCCACGTAGATTCTCCCTATAATATAGGCCCCCTTATTCCTATAGAAAATGGGCTTGATTACTTCAACCATATCGATTTGTTCGGAATTATAGCCTGCTTGAACACAAGAATCGATCTCATTCGCGACCAATTGAATATCCAGTTCGATATCTTGATAATCAACGTTGAGCCGATAATCCAGCAAGATTTCTCTCACAACGCAACTCGTTGCACCTTTGCAGGTGTAAGCTTTGTAGACCGGCTTCTCAGTCTCCGCCGGCCGTTGCTCGAAATCAGAATCAACGTATTCGATCTTCGGATCGACACCGACTGTCGAGAAAATCCTCCTGGTCACAGAATTAAAGAAGGTTTCAGCGAGCTCAAAATCATCTCGATCTGCGATTAATTCCGAATATCTCTCCTTCATTTGTGCCCACACCGCTCTATCTTTAGCCTGATCGCCCAAGATATTCACGATGGTCACAACAATTTTATCGACAATCTTCTTGTAGAGATCCAATCTTTCCACAGCATCTCTTTGCCCACCCAGCCAATCCTGGCCTTCAAACCGTGACCTGGCCCGGCGCGTGATCTTCTTGAACTTCAGATGGTATGAATCGAACGCATTTCTGATGGCAACAGCGCCTCGATTGGCACGGCGAGCATCACTGGTTTGTCGTACCATCTCCACAACCGGCCCTTTCCCAATCTTCGAACTTCTTCAGCGCAGCGAAAACGATCACGCGGGCGGCCGCTTCGAGCACAACTGAACCGTGCCTCTTCCTCGGAACGATGGAAGCGCCTTACAAGTTCTCTACCGGTCGTGTCAGCAACAGCGCCCCCGCGGCCCCAACCCCCTCCGCGAGCGCCGCCACGATAAACGCCAGTTCGAACGATCCGGTCGAGTCGGCAATGGCCCCCGCCAGGCTCGGACCAAAGGCCTGGCCGATGCCGAAGATGACGGTGATCAGGCCCAAGGCAGCCGGCGCCAGGCGCGGGCCGACGTAATCGCCGCAGGCAGCGGCCATGATGCCGGGGATGCTCCAGGCCGTCAGACCGAACAGGATCGCCGACAGGTAAAAGCCGGCCGGGGTGCGGAACAGGGCAAAGATCAGGATCGAGAGCCCCTGCAGGAGGAACACGAGGGCCAGGCCGTACTTTCGACCGATGGTATCCGAGATGGCCCCCCAGATGAAGCCGCTGAAGATGCTGAGCGCGCCGATGGTCGCCCAGAGACCGCCGGCGGCCGCGGGGCTCCAGCCGCCTTCCTTCGTGAGGTAGGTGGCAAAGAAGGTGGCGTAGATAATGTAGGCGAAGCCAAACATCGCATAGACGGCAGCCAGGTGCCACAGGACCGGCGAGCGGTACACCAGCCCCCAATTCATCGCGGCGCGCGGCGCCACGGGCGGCGCGGAGGGTCCGCGACCGGCGCCCTCACCGAAGAGGCCCAGCCCCTTCTCCGCCGGGCGGTTGCGCAGGAGGAGGTACGCGGCCACACCGATGATGATCCCAAGGATGCCGAGGACGTACCAGCCGGTTCGCCAGCCGTACGTGGCGATCAGGCGGGGCAACAACGGCCCGGTGAGCACCAGGGCGACGCCCGAGCCGCCGACCGCCACCCCCGCCGCCATCCCGCGCCGGCGGGCGACGAACCAGGCCGAAAGGAGGCCCATCACCGGCACGTTCGCCCCGGCACTGCCCACACCAGTCAACGTGCGCATGAGCAGCGCCATGAGGAAGTCGGGCGCCAGGCCGGTGAGCAGCATGCCGGCGCCAACGAGCAGCATCGAGGCGCTGATGACCAATCGGGGCCCGTAGCGCGCGGCGACAGCACCCCCCACGGCGGCGAAAAAGAGGTAGCCGACGAGGTTCCAGGTCGCCAGCAGGCCGGTCTGGGTATAGTTGAGGCCCAACCCATCCTTCATTCCGGGCAACAGCAAGGTATACCCAAAGCGGGCGAAGCCGAGAGCGCCCGTGACGGTGATCATGCTCATGAACATTACGATGAGGCCGTAGTGAACGCCGCGCTGTTTTTCGACGACCGTCGGGGCCTCGACAGACCCTACCCCCGCCTCGCTCCTCATAGCGCCTCCTTGACGGTGCGACTGCCATGACTGGAGTGTATCGGCTTGATGCCGACACACAATGATCGCTTCGGTTCCGAAAACTCCACCCGCCGCACGTCGAAACCCACCTCAAGGCTCTCAACGCACGGTACGACTCTGCAGCCGAGTGCATTGTAAGGAAGATCGTCTGCTCCCGTCAATGGTCCTCCTACCGAATCTGCAGGGCCGGGCTCAAAAATCGCCGCCCGGTCATTGTGGCCGGGCGGCGGTTGCATCAATGGACCAGGTGATAAAAGCGGCACTGTGTCGCCGAAGAGGCTCCCACCCTCAGTCGGCGGGCGCCGGTTCCGCCGCGTGGACAGGGGTCAGCCAGCCAAAGCGGTCGGGCACGCGGCCCTCGACGATGTCGAAGAAGCCGTTCTGCACTTTCTCCGTCACAGGCCCGCGGCGACCAGTCCCGATGGCCTGGCCGTCCACCGAGCGGATCGGCGTGATCTCGGCGGCCGTGCCCGTGAAGAAGAGTTCATCGACGATGTAGAGCATCTCACGCGGGATTGTCTGCTCGACCACCAGGAAGCCGAGGTCGCGGAGCAGTTGGATTGCCATCGTGCGGGTACAGCCCGCCAGGATGCTGCCGCTGAGCGGTGGCGTATAGACGGTGCCATCGAGCACCAGGAAGAGGTTCTCGCCCGGCCCCTCGCTGACGTAGCCGTTGATATCAAGCGCGATGCCCTCCGTATATCCGTGGTCATGGGCCTCCATCGCGATGAACTGGGAGTTGATGTACTGGCCGCCAATCTTCGCCATCGCCGGGAAGGTATCAGGCGCCATGCGTCGCCATGAACTTACACCAACGTCTACCCCCTGTTCCAGGGCCTCGGCGCCCAGGTATCGCCCCCACTCGATGGCCGCGATGGCGACCTTGACCGGGTTGGTGCGTGGCTCGACGCCAATACTATCGTAGCCACGGTAGACCAGCGGGCGGATGTAGCAGGACTCGTGTCCGTTGCGGTGGACTGTCTCGACGATGGCCGCTCTGATCGCCTCAACTGTATAGGGGACCTCCATACGATAGATCTTGCAGGAGTTGAAGAGGCGCCGCACGTGCGGGTCGAGCGCCAGGATGGCCGGTCCGTCCGGCGTCGAGTAGGCCCGGATGCCCTCAAAGACGCTGGAACCGTAGTGGAGCACGTGGGACATGACGTGGATCTGCGCCTGGTCCCACGGCACGAACTGGCCATCCATCCAGATATAGGCAGATTTCTTCATTGGCATAGGTTGTTTCCTTCAACTACGAGTGTGGGATGACGATTCGATGCCCGGCGCCACCCCCCTGCCCCCCAAGTTGGGGGGCAGGGGGCCTGCCGAACTGCGACGCAGCCTATGCTACGCAGCCGCGATTTCGACAGGCTGGGCGACGAGGGCCACGGCCGTTAGACCATATTCAATGGCGTCGGCCAGAGCCTGCCAGCTGGCCTCAATGATATTGCTGGAACAGCCAACCGTTGTCCAGATCGGTTGGCTCTCCCGTGGGGCGGCCGTGTTGCGGGTCTCGATCAGAACCCGGACGCCGCTGGCGGTGCCGGTGTGGCCGTCCAGGATGCGAACCTTGTAATCGGTCAACTCGAAGCTCGCCAGGGATGGGTAGCGCGGCAAGAGCGCCTTGCGCAGTGCGCGGTCGAGCGCATTGACCGGACCGTTGCCCTCGGCGGCGGTGTGCATCAGTTCGCCGTCAACGCGCACCTTCACAGTGGCCTCGGCCAGCAGGCCACGCCCGCGGCGGTGCTCGACCACGGTCGTAAAGTCAACCAACTCGAAGGGGGGCAGGTAGCCGGGCTGCTGGCGGCGGATGAGCATCGCCACGCTGGCCTCGGCGCTCTCGAAGCTGAAGCCGCGCGCTTCCAGGGTCTTGATCTCGGCCACGATGTGGCGGGCCTGCTCCTTCCCCAGCTTCTGTTCCAGCCCAAAGTCATCAATCTTGAAGAGCAGATTCCCCTTGCCGGCCAGTTCCGAGACCAGGACACGCGTCTGGTTCCCCACCGATTCGGGGTCAACGTGCTGGTAGCTCTGGCGGCACTTGACCGTGGCATCGGCATGGATTCCTCCCTTGTGGGCGAAGGCGCTGATGCCGACGTAGGGCTGGTGAGTATCAGAGGGCAGGTTACAGAGCTCGGCGACGATGTGGGCCACCTCGGTCAGGCGGCGCAGCGCCCCTTTGGAGACGACGTCCAGGTTCATCTTGAGCTTGAGGTTGGCGACCGTCGAGATCAAATTGCAGTTGCCGACGCGCTCGCCATAGCCATTGATGGTACCCTGCACCTGGGTCGCGCCACCGCGAACGGCGGCCAGGGCATTCGCCACGCCCAACTCACCGTCGTTGTGCGTGTGGATGCCGACACTCACCCCCGGCCCCTGCGAGGGGGTAGGGAGACTCGCGACGACCGTCCGCGTGATCTCCTCGATCTCCCAGGGCAACGAACCGCCGTTGGTGTCACAG
Source organism: Ardenticatenaceae bacterium (assembly GCA_027493995.1). Classification (GTDB taxonomy): domain Bacteria; phylum Chloroflexota; class Anaerolineae; order Ardenticatenales; family Ardenticatenaceae; genus DOUV01. The sequence continues at coordinate 2,578,859 of JAOSJS010000001.1, forward strand.
AGAATCACCGTCTCGGCCCCGCCGCGAGCCGCGGCCCGGAGGGTTTCGAGGGCGTATTCCGGGTCATCCTTGTAGCCGTCGAAGAAGTGCTCGGCATCGTAGAACACGCGCCGGCCGCCGGCACGCAGGAAGCGGACCGTCTCCTCGATCATGCTCAGGTTCCGTTGCGGCGTCACGCGCAGGACCTCGTGGACGTGTAGCAGCCAACTCTTGCCGACGATGGTGACGTACTCGGTTCCCGCCGCCAGCAGTTTTGCCAGATTCGGATCCTCGTCGACCGCGACGTCGGCGCGGCCGGTATAGCTGAAGGCACACACCTTCGTCTGCTTGAGATCGAGATGCTTGACTCGCTCGAAGTACTCCTCGTCCTTGGGGTTCGAGCCCGGCCAGCCACCCTCGATGAAATGAACGCCCAAGTCATCGAGGAGCCTGGTGATCTTCAGTTTGTCCTCAACTGAGAGCGAGATGCCCTCGCGTTGAGTCCCATCACGAAGCGTTGTATCGTATAGGACGATGCTCATGGTAGATGGCTCCTTGCTGCGAAACGAGATGCGGGAAAGGTGAAGCCAGAGAAGGGACGAGCCTTCGAGTCACATTTCCCGGTGCCCTTTCACCCGAGAGTGGGCGGAAAGCAAAAAACACGACCCGGTTCACGGCCCGGCCGTCAGGCGCCAACACCAATCGCCTGGGCGACGGCGCATCGTTGAACCGTCGCCCAGGTATCCTCCAACTGGCTCATCAACACGTGCCGATAAAAACTCATCAGTGCTCCCAGCTCCCTGCAACTTGAGGCTGCAGCGCCGCCACGACGGCATCTCCCATGCCAGCCGTAGTGACAGTTGTCTCGCCTGGGCGGGCCAGGTCGGGGGTGCGGTAGCCGGCGGCGAGGACGGCCGCCACCGCGCGCTCGACTGCCGCCGCTTCTCCGGCCAACCCGAGGGAGTGACGCAGCATCATCGCCGCGCTCAGGATCATCGCCAGCGGGTTGGCGATGCCCCGGCCGGCGATATCGGGCGCCGAGCCATGAATCGGTTCGTAGAGTCCCGGCGTGCCGGGCGCTCCCAGGCTGGCGCTGGGCAGCAGCCCCATCGAACCGGCGATCTGGCTGGCCTCGTCGGTCAGGATGTCGCCGAACATATTCGACGTCACCATCACATCGAACGTGGTCGGGCGGCGAATCAGGTGCATGGCGGCCGCATCCACCAGGATATGTTCGACCTCAATGTCCGGAAACTCCTCTCGCATGACCCGGCTCGCCACCTGGCGCCAGAGGCGGCCGGTGGCCAGCACGTTGGCCTTGTCCACCGAGGTCAACTTCTTCCGCCGCGCCCGGGCCATCTCGGCAGCCAGACGGACGACCCGCTCGACCTCGGCTTCAAAGTAGAGTTCGGTGTCGTAGGCGTAGCGCGACTTGGGAAAGCGGGCCTTCAGCGCCGCGGGGACCGCGGCCGGCTCTGCGTCCGCCTCGCCCCCCTCTTTGCGGGGTCCAAAGTACAGGCCGCCGGTCAGCTCGCGGATCACCACGATGTCGGTGCCCTCGACGATCTCGGGCCGGAGGGGCGAGGATTGCGCCAGGAAAGGGGTCACCTTCACCGGGCGGATGTTGGCGAAGAGCCCGAGTTCCTTGCGGATCTTGAGCAAGCCCTGCTCCGGGCGAACCTTCGCGGCCGGGTCGTCCCATTTCGGCCCGCCGACGGCCGCCAGAAGGACGGCGTCGCCGGCCCGCGCCTGCCTGAGGGTCTCATCCGGGAGCGCCGTGCCGTAGACATCGATGGCATTCCCACCGATCGGCGCCTCGTGGAAGGCAAAACGATGCCCCCCGGCGGCGGCGACCGCCTTCAGCACCTTGAGGGCTTCGACCATGACCTCCGGGCCGATGCCGTCGCCGGGAAGTACAGTGATGGTTGCGTTCATGCAGCATTGTCTCTCTATCAAGTTGCAGGTTCGCTCATCTCATATGGAAGAAGGTGTCCCGCCAGGACCCCTTCGGAAAGGAGGCGCGTGCTGCGTGAGGCGTGATGCCTTTCCTCACGCCTCACGCAGCACGGATCACGTTAGCCTGCTGGCAGATCGATGGAGCTCGCGCACAGGACTCCCATATGAGCGTACAGGTTAAAAGTTAAAGGTTGAAGGTTCTGGTTTGCGAAGTTGAAGGTTGTAGGCCCACAACCTGCAACCTCCAACCATTCACCCTTCAACCGAGGAGTGCCGGGATGTCGGCGATCGAATCGACGACCGCATCCGGGACGACGCTCCGCTGGAGGTCGCCGGGCCGAAATTTTCCGGTCCGGACCAGGACGCCGACCAGCCCCACAAGCTGGCCGGCGCCGATGTCGCTGACCACATCGTCACCGACCATCGCGATCTCGGCCGGATCGAGGCCCAACTGTTCGATCCCCGTCTGGAAAAAGGTGGGGGAGGGCTTCCCGACGATGGTGGCCGATTTGCCACTGGCGAACTCCAACGCCTTGACGAAGGCCCCAGCGTCGAGCCGCAGGCCGTCGGGGGCTTGCCAGTAGCGGCTCAGGCCGAGGCCGATGAGCCCGGCGCCGCTGTGGAGCTGGCGGAAGGCCCGGTTGAGGGCGCGGGGGGTCAGATCATCCCCCATGTCGCCGACGACGACGTAGTCGGCACCCTCGTCGGCGTCGTCGGGCACCAATTCCAGATCGGCGAACTCGCTCACGATGGCCGGCGCCGCCACCAGGGCGAGCCGCGGCCGGCCGCTGGAGAGGAGCAGCTGGCGCGCAGCGGACGCGGGCGTGATGAACTGATCGGGGGAAACCTCCACCCCGAAGCGCGCCAGGGCCTCGGTCAGCGCCCCGCGGGGATGAAGCGTCGTGTTGGTCAGGATGCGAAACGGGACGGCGTCGCGCTGCAGCGCCTGGAGTGTCGCGATGGCGCCGGGAATCGGCCGGCCGGCGGTTGCGATGACGCCATCAAAATCAAGAAGGAACGCGCGAATTGTCAACAGTCTTCCCTTTGCGAACGTCGGCCATCAGTGATCCACTCGTTGGCGGTTGCCCACAACCTGACGGAGGGGCGCACGGCCGTGTGCCCCTCGAGGCGGGAGTCGCCGAAGGCATCATTTAGCGATAGTAAGCCGCCAGCATCTCCGTCGCGTACCGCTCGTCCGGCGATTCTTTCTTGACAGGCGGCGGTGGCGGCGCGGGCGCGCTGACGGTGCCGGGTTTCGGTGACGGTTTGACCAGTTTGTTGAGAGTCACGATCTGGCTCCTTTTCCCCATGAGATGGAAGCGAACCGGCCGCATGGTTGGCGGCCGGTTCTCGCGTTTCAATCGGTCTCGACCGCAGCAGCCGGCGCCGCCGGAATCGCGATGGTACTGGAGTGCTCGCGCTGGGCGGCCAGCATTTTGTTCAGGGCTTGCATGTAGGCTTTGGCACTGGCCACGATGATGTCGGTATCGACACCACGACCGGTGAAGGCCTGGCGGCGGCGCACCGGCTGGCCGTTGGACTGCTGGGGATGCAGCCGCCCCTCGGTCTCCTGGACGCCCTGGATGCGGATCGTGACATCGCCCACCGCGTCGATACCCTCGGTCACACTCTGCACAGTGAACTCAGTCAGGACGTTGGGCACCTGCACCACGCGATTGATCGCCCGATAGACGGCGTCCACCGGGCCGGTGCCCATATCGGCGTCCTGTACGATCGAGCCGTCACTGGTCCGCCGCATCCGGACGGTCGCCGTTGGAAGGCTCATGTTGCCGCACGTGACCTGAATCTGCTCGAGCACGTAGGACTCGACCGGCTGGTAGAGCTCATCGCTGACAATCGCCTCGACATCCAGGTCGGTGACGGTCTTCTTCTTGTCGGCGAGCTCTTTGAAGCGCTTGAAGAGCTCGTTGAGCCTGGCCTCTTCCACGTGGTAGCCGAGCTGCTCCAGCCGCACCCGGAAGGCGTGGCGCCCGGAGTGCTTGCCGAGTACCAACTGGCTGTCGCTCAGGCCGACCGTCGCCGCGTCCATGATCTCGTAGGTCCGCTTGTGCTTGAGCATGCCATCCTGGTGGATGCCGGCCTCGTGGGCGAAGGCGTTGGCGCCCACGATGGCCTTGTTCGGCTGGACCACGATGCCGGTGTAGCGGCTGACCATGTCAGACGCGCGATGAATCTCGGCGGTGTTGATGTTGGTCGTCAGGTTGTAGAAGGGCCGGCGCACGTAGAGCGCCATAACCACCTCTTCCAACGAGCAGTTTCCGGCGCGCTCGCCGATGCCATTGATGGTACACTCTACCTGGCGCGCCCCGGCGCGCACGCCGGCCAGCGCGTTGGCAACCGCCAGGCCGAGGTCGTCGTGGGTGTGGACTGACACGACGACGTTGGGGTTGCCTTGCAAGCCGGGGGTGTTGGCGATGATCCCGGCGATGAGGCCACCGAACTCATCCGGCGTGGTGTATCCGACCGTATCGGGGATATTCAAGGTCGTGGCCCCGGCCTCGATCGCCGCGGCCAGCACCTCGTAGAGGAAGCGCGGATCGCTGCGGCCGGCATCCTCCGGGGAGAACTCGACATCCTGGCAGAGGCTCCGGGCGAAGGCCACCATCTCACGGGTCGTGGCGACGACCTGCTCGCGCGTCATGCGGAGCTTGTGCTCCATGTGGATGTCGCTGGTGGCGAGAAAGGTGTGAATACGCGGCTTCGCGGCGGGCCGCACCGCCTCCCAGGCCTTGTCGATATCGTCGCGGTTGGCCCGCGCCAGTCCCGTGATGACCGGGCCATCGGCCGTCCCGACGATCTGGGCGATGGTGCGCACGGCCTCGAGGTCGCCGGGTGAGGCTGCCGGGAAACCGGCCTCGATACTATCGACACCCAGGCGGGCGAGCTGTTTGGCGATCTCGATCTTCTCGTGAACGTGTAGGGTCGCCCCGGGCGACTGCTCACCGTCGCGCAGGGTCGTGTCGAAGATGCGTACTACAGGAACGTCGGTCTCTACAGAAGTCCCCATGTGGGTTTTGTCCTTTTCGGAAATAGTCGGAAATTTGGGTTAACAGTTGAATCGGCGGAAGGTCAGCAAGGCCATCGTCCGGCAAGGACATCACCCCCTTTCAGCAATTTGATCAAGGCGTTCCAATGGGCTATAGTCAAACGCACCGTGGTAACTTTCCAAAAAGTGGGGGGTTGTGCGCATAGCAGAGCCGCGCATAACCCTCTTACCCCGGGATAATTGAGAAGACACGCACCGTGCAACCGATGGGTCAAGGTGGACTGCAATCTTGCGATTGTCAGGTCGACTGCCCTCAACGGGAGAACAGACTGTGACTTCCAAGTCCCTTGAAGTGCCGCCAGTTCAGCAGACAGAACATCCTTACATTGTCCGTGTGGAGGGCATCTGTGGTGGCCGCCCCACTGTCAAGGGTACTCGTATCTCGGTACGCCACATCGCTCAACTGTACAAGGCCGGTGATATGGTCGAGGAGATTTTGCAAGCGCACCCCCATCTGAGCGCGGCAGCCGTTTACGACGCCATCAGCTACTACCTGGATCATCAAGAAGAGATCGAGCAGGAAATTGCCGAAAACCGCAGCCTGACGGCTAACGAGATGCACAATCAGGTTGTGTTCCTCCAGGCTTTCAAACGCTGAGACCAATTCATCACCGCCAGTGTGTCCGGCCTCGCACCGGGACCGGCTGTGGTACCGGGCGCGGCGGGTTCAGCCAGCGCCCCAACGCATTCAGGAGTTCCTTCAGTCGCTCCATCCGTCAACGTCTCCCGGTTGGAACGACCACCGCCCCAACCACATCACAGTTTTTTGCCTCAACTCGCGGGCTGCTCGACCGGCGCCAACCGTGGCGACACCGGTACGTGATAGGGCCAGCCCTCAAGCCAGCGGCGCCCGCTCCGCCACAGGTGGCGGGCCAGGTCCGGCGAGGTGAAGACCGGGCGGCGCTCCTCCGCCTCCACGCGCTCGATGATGCGCCGCATCTGGCGCACGGACTCCACCGGGTAGAGACCGGTCGCGCTCTCGCCCGAGAGCATCACCGCGTCGGTCCCGTCGAGGATCGCGTTGCAGACATCGCTGACCTCGGCGCGGGTGGGCCGGGGTGAGGCTGTCATGCTCTCGAGCATCTCAGTCGCGGTGACCACCGGAACCCCGGCCCGGTTGCACTTGCGGATGATCATCTTTTGGACGAGAGGCACATCTTCCGGGTCCATCTCGAGGCCCAAATCCCCGCGGGCCACCATGACCCCGTCGGAGGCGGCGATGATCCCGTCCAAACAGGCGACCGCCTGGGGCGTCTCGATCTTGGCCATCAACCGCGGGGAGACGGCGCCGGCCGGCGCCAGTTCGCGCATCAGCCGGGCCACGATCTCGCGGGCCAGGCGCACCTCATCGGGAGCGCGCAGGTAGCTCAGCGCCACCCAATCGACACCCGATTGGACGGCGAAGACGAGGTCGTTGAAGTCTTTGGTGCTCAACCCATGGTTGGCAGCCCCGGCCGCGTTGGGGAGTGTCAACCCCTTGTGCGAGGTGAGGCGCCCTCCGAGCACGACCTCACAGGTCACCCGTCCGGTGCGCGCATCGACTTTGAGCGCCCGCAGCTCGATCTTCCCGTCATCGAGGAGCAGGCGGTCGCCGGGCTGCACCGCCTCGCCCAGGGCAACGCCGGGTACCGGAACCTCGCCGGATCGTGGAGTGCCACCCGCCAGCTTGACGGTGGCACCGCGCGGCAGTTCCATTCCGCCAGGGATCTCGCCGATTCGAACTTTGGCTCCTTGAAGATCGGCCACGATGGCAACTGGTTGATCGGCCTCCGCCGCCGCCTTCCGAGTCAGATCAATCGTACGTTCGTGTGTCTCATGGTCCCCGTGGGACATGTTCAGCCGGGCGACATCCATCCCGGCGGCGATCATCTCACGCAGCGTTGCGCTCTTCCAACTGGCCGGTCCGATCGTAGCGACGATTTGAGTCCGGCGCATATCGCACCCCAAAAGTTCTGAGTTCTCAAGGCTGCGTGCCGGGTACTCTCCTGCTCAACACGCAGCCCTCAGCATCGGTTACTCACCCTGGCGGATCACTTTTGGATTGAGCCAGGGCATCATGCGGCGCAGCTCGGCCCCCACCTGCTCAATCTGATGATCTTGCTGATTGCGGCGCTGCTGGTTGAACCACTGCCGGCCGGTCGCGTTCTCCTCGATCCACTCCTCGGCGTAGGCTCCGTTCTGGATCTCCGCGAGCATCTGACGCATGTTGGCGCGGGTCTGCTCGGTGATAATCTTGGGGCCGCCCGTGTAGTCCCCATGCTCGGCCGTATCGCTGACCGAGTAGCGCATGTAGTTGATGCCACCCTGGTACATCAGGTCGACGATCAACTTCAGCTCGTGCAGGCACTCGAAGTAGGCGACCTCGGGCTGGTAGCCGGCCTCGACCAGCGTCTCGAACCCAGCCTGCACCAGAGCGCTCACGCCACCGCACAGGACCGCCTGCTCACCGAAGAGATCGGTCTCAGTCTCCTCCTCGAAGGTCGTCTTGAGCGCGCCGGCGCGGGTCCCGCCGGTGGCTTTGGCGTAGGCCAGCGTAAACGGCCAGGCCTCACCACTGGCGTCCTGGTAGACTGCGACGAGAACCGGGGTGCCAACCCCCTCCTGGAAGAGTTCGCGGACACGGTGGCCGGGGGCCTTCGGCGCCACCATACTGACGTCCACGCCCTCGGGGGGGATGATCTGGCCGAACCGAATGTTGAACCCGTGGCCGAACATCAGGGTGTCGCCGGGATCGAGGTGGGGCGCAATCGACTCCTGATAGATCTTGGGCTGCATGGTGTCGGGGGCCAGGATCATGATCACGTCGGCCTCTTGCGCCGCCTCCGCAACCGTCTTGACCGTCAACCCATCGGCTTCCGCCTTTGGCCAACTCTTGCTGCCCGGGTAGAGCCCGACGCGAACGTCCGCGCCGCTGTCGCGGAGGTTCAAGGCATGGGCATGGCCTTGAGAGCCGTAGCCGATGACGGCAATCTTCTTGCCGGACAGCAGGCTCATGTCCGCGTCTTTGTCGTAGTAAATCGTTGCCATGAAAAACGAGTCTCCTTACTCTCAAATGATGAATGCGGAATGATGAAAGATGGATAATCGCAGCTTAGCCGGCTTCCGAGTTCACCATTTCGCGTCTTCCCACCGCTTATACACTATACTTTTCGCCTAGCCTGGCGGAGTCGCCGTTCCGATGGCCGTTGACGTTGGTCGTCCCCCGCGCCATCGCGACCAATCCGGTTCGAACCATCTCCTCGATCCCGAAGGGCCGCATCAGATCGATGAAGGAGTTGATCTTGTCTTCCTCGCCGGTCAGCTCGACGATGACACTGTCCGGCGCCACATCCACAATCTTGCCGCGGAAGATGTCGGCAACCTGCATCACCTCGGCCCGGCGACTGGCGTCGCAGGTCACCCTGATGAGCAGCAAATCGCGAACAACCGCCGGGGAGTTGGTCACATCTTGCACGTCGATCACGTTGACGAGTTTGTACAGATTCTCGCGCACCAGCGTCGCACTCGTCCGAGAGGCATCGACCACGATGGTCATACGTGAGACCTCGTGGGACTCCGTCTCGCCCACGGTCAGGCTGTCGATGTTGAAGTTCCGGCGGCGAAAGAGGCTCGATACCCGATTGAGGACACCAGGCTTGTTTTCGACCGTTGCAACCAGGATGTGTTTCATCGGTTCACACTCCGTGTAGACTGCTCTGACACCGGGCGGCGGATCATGTTGTGCAGGTCGGCGCCGGCCGGAACCATCGGGTAGACGACATCTTCCTTCTCGACCACAAAGTCAATCAGGACAGGGCCATCCATCTCACGCGCCCGCTGAATCGTAGGAATCACCTGGGCGTGCTCTGTGACGCGGAACGCGGGCAGGTCGTAGGCCGCAGCGAGCTTGACAAAGTCGGGGTTGAGCATGGGGGTAGCAGCGTAGCGCTTCTCGTAGAAGAACTCCTGCCACTGGCGCACCATTCCCAGAAAACCGTTGTTGATGATGGCGATCTTGAGGGGTAGTTTCTCCTGCATCACCGTTGCCAGCTCGGCCTGCGTCATCTGGAAGCCACCGTCACCGGCGACCACCCATACCTCGGCGTCCGGCTGCGCAAACTGGACGCCGATGCCGGCCGGCAGGGCGAAGCCCATCGTGCCGAGGCCGCCGGACGTGATCAGGGTCATCGGCTCCTCGTGGCGGTAGTACTGGGCCTCCCACATCTGGTGCTGGCCGACGTCGGTGACGGTGATCGCTCTGCCGCCGGTCGCCTTCCACAGATCGTAGATCACGTGAGGCGCCCAGAGCTTGCCATTGCCATCCCAATTGATGATGTCGCGCCGCACGGTATCCTGGCGCCACTCGTCGATCTGCTCCATCCAGCCGGTGCGCGCCGGACCGCCACGCTCGACCCCCGGGATGAGCTGGCCCAGCACGGTCTTGAGGTCCCCAACGATACCGATGTCCACCAGGACATTCTTGTTGAGCTCGGAGGGGTCAATCTCCACATGAATCTTTTTCGCGTTGGGCGCGTAGGTCTTGAGGTTGCCGGTCACGCGGTCGTCGAAGCGCATGCCGAAGGCCAGGAGCAGATCGGCCTGTTGGATCGCGGTGTTGACGTAGGCCTCACCGTGCATACCCATCATGCCCAGACAGAGCGGATGGCTCGCGGGGAAATTCCCCAGGCCGAGGAGCGTCTGCGCCACGGGGATGCGCCCACGCTCGGCGAACTCGCGCAGTTCTTGCATGGCGCCGGCCATCAAGACACCGTGGCCGGCCAGGATCAGGGGCCGCTCCGCCTGGTTGATCAGCTCGAGCGCGCGCCGGACCTCAGCGGAGGGGGCATCACTGGGTGGGCGATAGCCGGGGAGGCGGACCGGTTCGTCGGAGGGAGTGTACTCGATCTTCCTGATCTGGACGTCTTTGGGGATGTCAATCAGGACCGGCCCGGGGCGCCCTGTCCGGGCGATGTGGAAGGCCTCGCGGATCGTGTGGGCCAATTCCTCGGTGGACATCACCAGGTAGTTGTGCTTGGTGACCGGCAGGCTCACCCCGGTGACATCCGTTTCCTGAAAGGCATCCGAGCCGATCGCCCCCGTCGTCACTTGCCCGGTGATACAGACGATAGGGCTGGAATCCATCATGGCCGTTGCGATCCCGGTGACCATGTTGGTGGCCCCCGGCCCGCTCGTCGCCATAGCCACGCCCACCCGCCCGCTCGCGCGGGCGTACCCATCGGCCATGTGGGTCGCGCCTTGTTCGTGGCGAACCAAGACGTGGTGGACGTCGTAGAAGTTCATTGCATCGTAGGTGGGGAGGATCGCACCGCCAGGGTAGCCGAAGACGACCTCCACCCCCTGCTGATTCAATTCTTCCCAGACAATTTCGGCGCCACTTTTCAGCATTGTCTCTTGCTCCTCATCTACAGGCCCGGCGGAATGAAAAACCCTCGGCCGTGACACGCCACTGCTGTGCGGTGCCGGCGAGGGCTTCATTGCCATCGGTTGCCTGTGGGCAGAAAAAGATTGAGGGGCCTCCCGTTTGGGAGACCCCTCGTGCGTTGGCCTGGTGCGCTACGTGCCGTTCGCCTCCGGTTACTCGCTCCCAAACGGGATTAGCTCCTTGCCTACAATAACAAGGAGCCCGCTAAGAACGAGAATAATGAGGCCGAACTGAGAATGCATCAGCAAGTACGTTCCAGGGGCAGATTTCGCCCCGCTGGGTGAAGTTGCCGGGTAATATATCAGCGCATCCGCCGACTGTCAAGTCCTTTTGGGTGCCACTTTGCCAGAGATGGTACATCTGGGTAGCAGGATTGGCTGAAAGCTGCGTTCCCCGAGTTCCGGCGGCGCAAGAACCGTCCTGAAAAGAGCCGGCGGCGGTGGGGGTGCAGGTGCGACGCTCCCTCTCTGTGCGGCACGACCGCATGCACGATGCAGAGGAACTCATCCAGAGGGGAGGCGTACTCCCTGCGGTTACGGGGTCCACCAGTCGGAAGGTTTATCGTCCTTCTCGTCTGAGATGATCCGGACCAACTCACCGTCGCCTTGGGGGACGAAGTAGGGATCCCAGTTCCCCTGGTACCCGGCGATGAGGAACTTGCCCGTGCGCCAGGCGGCGATGTTGGTGCTGTTGTTGCGATCATCGCCGACGGTCCCCACAACTTTGTGGGGATCGGAGCCGTCCAGGTTCACGACCCAGATTTCCCAGGCTGTTCCCGCCGCGATGGTCGAAAACGCGATCTGCTGACCATCAGGCGCGAAGACCGGCGAAATCGCCACCCGCTCGGGACCAAACGAGGTCACCTGCCTCAGATCCGCTCCGTCGCGATTGACAACCCAGATATTGAACGAGCCGCCTCTGGCCGACGAGAAGGCGATCGTTTGACTGTTCGGTGACCAGGCCGGCATCCAATCGACCTCGCGCGCGGTGACCGGTTTCCGGTCGGAGCCATCCAGATTCATGGTGTAGATCTCGAAGCCACCGGGCCAACCGAACAGGAAGGCGACCTTCTGGCTGTCGGGCGAGACGACCGGGAAGGCCTCGATCTTGTCGGGCGTATTGGTCAGGTTGGTTTGGCCGCTGCCGTCAACGTTCATCTTCCACAGGTCAAGCTCGTGCTCGAAGATGATGGTCCGACCGTCGGGCGTAAAGTGGCCATCGTAGCTTTTGCCCATCGTGGTCAGTTGTTTCACGCTCGTGCCATCATCATTCATGATGAAGATGTCGTCCCAACTCACGCGGTTGGAGGTGAACACAATCTTCCCGCCCGTTGCCTGGGGCACCGCTGTAGGCGCCGGCGGAGGCGGGGGTGGAAGCGGCGTCTCGGTGGCGGGCGGGGCTTCGGTAGCGGTCGGTGCGACTGTCTCGGTCGGAGGCAGCGGGGTTGCGGTCGGAGGCGGTGTATCGGTTGGCTCCGGCGTATCGGTTGATGGGACGGGCGTCTTCGTCGGTGGAACGGGGGTCGTGGTTGGCGGGACGGATGTCGAAGCCGGCGGAACGGATGTAGCCGTCGGTGGGATGGGCGTGCCGGTGGCCGGGACGGCCGTCTTGGTGGCTGCCTCAGCGACCGCAGGCTGCGATGGTTGGGCTGGAGGCGTCGCGCTATTGTTACAGCCGTTGAGGAGTATGGCAAGCAAGAGCACAACAACGATACTCAATTTTGAGAGACGACCAGGTGAAGCGATCATGGCCGCCCCCTTTTCCGAGGGCACGACTGTGAGGAAAGTTATGCTCGTCTATTCCGGCGAGGCACTCCAGAACATCGGTCAAGGAGTTGCCGTGGACGCGTGGTCGGAAAGTTCCGAAGTCTCGGAAGACTTCGGAAGTCTGACGCCTTGACCGGCACTCTAGTACTACTTCGTTAGTTAGTAACTACTCAGCCCGGCACGGTTGTCAATGCAGAATAATTGGGATTGACGGTAGGGGCCGATAGGCATAGGCTGAAGGCATGACCAGCGAAGAACTGGCCTGCTGCTCGGCCAACGAGTTGATCGACCTGATCCTGCAACAGCAGGCGCTCATCGAGCAATTGCAGGCCCAGGTGGCCGATCTGGAAGCCAAGCTTCAAGCCTTGGCAGATCAACTGGCAAAGAACAGCCGCAACAGCGGCAAACCGCCGTCCAGCGATGGCTTGAGGAAGCCACGCCCGCCCAGTTTGCGGCAAGCCAGTGGCAAGCCCAGCGGCGGGCAACCCGGCCATGAAGGGCATACGTTGCAAGCGGTGGCTCAACCGGATCACGTTCGGGTGCATCCGGTCACCTCCTGGGTTGACTGTCAGGCGTCTCTGGCCGAGGTGGTCGCGAGCGACTACGAAAAGCGGCAAGTGTTTGATCGGCCGCCGGTGCGGCTGGAGGTGACCGAACATCGGGCCGAGAGCAAGCGCTGCCCGTCTTGTGGGCAAGCGAATCCGGCTGACTTTCCCGCCGACGTCACCCAGCCAGTGCAAGACGGGCCGGGGATCAAGGCCCAGGCGGTGGACTTCAACCAATCCCACTTCATCCCGCTGGAACGCAGCCGCGAGAGTTTGGCCGACTTGTACGGGCAGCCGCTGGGCCAAGCCACGGTCGTGGAGGCCAGTGAGCCGGTGGCGGAGCCGGTGGCCCCGGTCAATGAACGGGTGAAGGCGCCTCTGACCCAGGCCGAAGCCGTCGTGCATTTTGACGAAAGCGGCACGCGCGGGGCCGGACACCTGGAATGGGTGCCTTCGGCCCGTACCGACCAGCTCACCTCCTATGCCCTCCACCCCAAGCGCGGGAGCGAAGCGATGGACGCCATCGGCATTTTGCCGAACTTGGCGGGCCTCGCTGTGCCTGACCACTGGCAGCCCTACTTCAAGTCCCTGGTCGCGCATGGGTTGTGCAATGCTCATCACCTGCGCGAGTTGAAGTTCATCCAAGAGCGTGACCCGCCAGGCGGGGGGGCGGACTTGGCGGCATTACGGGTCGAGATCAAGACAACGGTTGACCAGGTCCGACCGGTGCAGGCCCACCTGGAGGCGGCCCAACGCGCCGACTTTGAAGCCCGCTATGACCGACTGCTTGAGCCAGGGCTGCCAGCCAACCCCCCTCCGGCCGAAATCGAACCCTCGCCGAAGAAGCCCGGGCGGGTCAAACAAACCCCGCCCAAGAACTTGCTGGACCGCTTGAAGACCCACAAGCGAGAAGTCCTGGCGTTTAGGTACGATTTCCGGGTGCCGTTTGACAACAACCAAGCGCAGCGCGACATCCGCATGGTCACGCTGAAGCAGCAAGTGTCCGGCTGCTTGCGCACTGAAGAGCGGGCGCAGACCTTTTGCCAGGTGCGCAGCTACATTTCGACCGCTCGCACGCAGGGCCAGCGGGGACTTGAGGCTCTGCGACTGGCACTGGCCGGCTCGCCCTTTGTGCCGCCTGTCTTATGCCCTCAACCTGCCCCAGCAGGCTGAGTAGTTACGTTAGTTATATCTCGACTTTTGCGATGACCGGGGCAGAGGCCGGGTCTGGAAGTTGACAAACTGGCGCATCGGTGGTGTTACCAGGGCAAACTTAACCTGCTGGAGGTGCTGCCATGCTACCGATCGTGCGCTTTCCCCGGATTGTGGAGCAACACGCGCCATGGGTCGACCCGGTGTTTGCCACGGACGAGCAACGCAAGCACTTCCGTGAATACGTGACCGGGCTGATCGCCGGCGATGAGGCCACGGTCACGGCCATTAACAACCTGTTCCTGGAACGCAACGACCAGAGTGCTCTGAACAAGTTCCTGACCCAAGCCGAGTGGGACGAGATGGAGCTCAATCGGCGGCGGGTGCAGTGGGAAGTGGCGCGGCTTCAGCGTCGGCCGGTGAGCGCGGAAGCGGGGCGGTTGGTCATCGACGACACGCTGGCGCACCACACGCGCTGCAGGATGGACTGGCTGGCCTCCCTGCGGGACCATGCGGAAGGACGGTCTACCTGGGCTCACGATGTGGTGACCAGCGACTCCATCAATCGGGCCGACCAGTTTCCGGTGGACTTCCGGCTGTGGTATCAGTTTCGGGCCAAGCAGGAACTGCGCCACCTGGGCCAAGCGACACAAGTCTTGGCGGCCCGACCAACGGTGGAGGGTTACCGGCAGCCCGTGGTCGACCTGTTGGGGTTCCACGTCCGCCAGCAACTCTACCGCAGCAAAACAGCCTTGGGCGCCGACCTGGTTCGCGGGGCGGTGGACTTGGGCCTGCCCTGCAGGGTGGTGGTGTTTGAGAGCTGGTTCTTGCCTAACGAGTTGCTCGACGTGGTCGAGGCTGCTCACAAGGACTGGGTCGGGGGCTGTCCCACAGACCGCTTGGTGTTGGGAGACAATCAGTGGACGCAATGACTGGCCTATTTGAAGACGATCTCGTCTGCTGCCTACCGCCCGACACCGGTCTCTGGTCGCGTATACTGGACCTTTACCAAAGTCTTGACCGTCAAGAGCCTGCGACGACGTCGCATCCGCATTGTCGCGTCCTTTGATAACCCTGATTTGAAGGGTGAGCCAGGCTTGCTAGCTTCCAATCGCAAGGATTGGGAACGGACCCGCATCCTGCTCACCTACGGCGACCGTTGGCCAACCGAAACTTGCAACGAAGACGTCAAGGGGCACCTGGGCTTTGAAGATTATCAGCGGCACACGCTCCGTGGCATCAGGCGTCACTGCTACCTGGGCTTTGCAGGGTATGCTCGTCTCGGTGACCACGGCCACCCGGGACGATCTCGACACGGAGTGAGCGCGCCGTTTGAGTCGACGGGGCAGCGGTGCCGCGGGGTCGCTGACGAGGTGCTGGGCCACTTGGTCGAGGGGATGGCCCAGCGCCTGGCGGAGGGCGTACCGACTACCACCATCGTCCAAACGCTGTTGGCCTGATCGCCTGGACAGCTATCTTACCTGACTCCGCCAGGCGAACTTGACGTCGCTCGCGTCCCAGTCTCGGCTGGCTATTCGTGTTGGCAAACTCTCGGTTGCCTCCTTGTTCGAGGCCTATCTACCTGTGTGATCGCAAAAGTCGAGTGTGTTCCCGTAGCTCATGAGCTTGTTTTCCGCCTCCTCCCCCACCAGCCGTCAGCACGGCGTGCAGATTCTCTCATCGTTGTCAAGAGGACACAGCGGGCGCGACACGAGCTGGGTCAAAGTCGGTTTCGGAGGCAAAGACAGCCCAGGCCCAGGTCGCGAGTTTGCGGGCAGCAGCAATGGGGGCCACCTTTTTGGGCTTGCCGCGACCAACGAGACGGTCGTAGAAGTCGCGGAAAGGATTGGTCCCACGAAGGCCACCGAGGGCGGCCATGGAGAGCCGCCGGCGCATAGCCCGATCCCCGAGTCGAGAAATCGTGGTGCGCTTGTGAACCGAGGCCCCGCTCTGAAACGGTTGTGGGTCAAGGCCGGTCAAGGCGATGAAGCGCTTGGCGGAACGGCGCCCGCCGGTGAGGGCGTGCCAGCGGAAGAGGAGGACCAGGAGCGGGGGGACCGTGCGCGGGCCAATCCCAGGAATCTGGGTAAGTCGACCAACGTGAGCGGCGATGGGGCTGTGACGCTGCACGTGACGCTCAATTTCGTCCTGGACTGTACGCAACTCTTCCTCAAGGGTGGTGATGAGGCGCTCGAAGCTGCCAGCTAGGCCCGGGTGAGCGTGGGGGTGATGCTGGTAGGCCTCAGGGCGGTTGCGTTCTTGGCGCGGCATCGCTTCGAGAGCGTCACGCCGCTTGAGCAGACTGTCCAGTTCGCGCACTTCACAGGGCAGTGGCTGTTGCGCTGGCTGCTGGCGCTCAGCCGCGAAGTGCGCCAGAAGCAAGGTATCTTGGGCATCGGTTTTGGCACGTCGCCCACTCGCTTTGGCCCACTCACGAACATGCCGTGGATTGGGCAAGCTGATGCGCCAGCCCTGGTCGTAGGCGAAGGCCACCAAGCCTTGTTCGTAGCCGCCGGTCGGCTCGACCACGAGGTGGACCGTCTCATAGCCCTCTTCCTGCTGAATTTGGTGCCCCCGTGTGGCAAACGTCTCGAAGTCAGGTCGGCGGTTGCCGTACTCGCCCAGGGTCTGACCAGCGGAAGAGCGCCAGATGGCGGCTTGAAAGGTCGCCTTGCTCATGTCAACGCCGACGGGTAACACGTTCATGGTCCTTCTCCTCTTCAGGATGAGTGGATCGCGATTCCGGTGTGGCCTGAGGCGCCTCAACACCCTGGTATGCAGGCTCTCACGCCCGAGTTTCTCTTCGTTCTCTCAGGCCGATGCGCGACCAGTCTGCGCACCGGGTTCTGCCCTTGGGGCGGATTGCTTCGGTCTCTCGCCCGTCGTCAGCGATCTGGTTTGTGCAAGTGTCCGGCGCTTTGGAGCAAGCGTCACCAATCTGCGCGTCGGATTATCTCCCAAGGGCGGGTTCGGTCTTCCGCTTGCCCCTGGCCAGCCATGATACCAGGGCGAGTCAAGCCCGACGCAGGCGTAGCCTGACGTAACTGAGCGCCTTGCTAAGCTGAGAGGGGGGAGGCAGCTCATTGTCGTAATGGATGCGTGTCCTCGAGCCTCCTCCCTCCCCGGATGCACGACAGAGCGGTGTCGGTGGTATGGCCACGGCTTGCTGCTCGTTCAGGCATGTGGACGGCAACGTCACCGGCTTCGTGCCCCAGGGAATCTCGTCCATCTGCCCCCCGATTCCGAGGCAGTCGAGCTGGTGGCGGGTGCAGTGATGGGCGCCTGCTCTCCGTACCGGGGGTCGGCTACACTGCCAGGGGCGCCTGCAGTGGCTGACCGCCGGGACGGCCACCTGGGCCACCGCCCGGCAAGACCTGTGCTCTGCCACCTCATCGACCGGGACGCCGGGCTACGACGCGGTTGGCAACCTCCTGCGGCTCGAGGACTGGAAGTCCGGCAGCCCGCAAGGGCAGACCTTCGCCTACGACGAACGCCACCGCCTGACCAGCGCTGGCGCCACCGGGGGTGACGGGCAGGGGGCTGGCGCGAAGTCCGCACGGTGACCCGTGGGGTGCTGGACGAGCCGGTGATCGAGCACGATGAGCGGGTGGTGCATGCACGGGCGTTAAGCTCCTTTTCACGGATGGTCGACCATGAGCGCTTCATCCAGCTCGCCAGCGCCGAAATCCAGCGGCGCGGGATTCCCACGGCGGCGCTCGTCTGCACAGTCAACGATGGGGCCAACTGGATTCAAGCCTTCATCGACACCCACCGCCGCGACACTATCCGCATCTTGGACTTCCCGCAGGCCCTCGAACACGTCAGCCTGGCCGGGCAAACCGTGTATGGTCGGCAGAGCAACGAGTTCCAGGCCTGGTTGGGGCACCAGCGCCGCGAACTCAAGGCGGGATCCCCAGCGATGGTGATTGAGGCGGTGCGGGCCCTGACCTTCGTCGCCTTCGACCGCAACGATCCCGAGGCGGCGCAGCACCTGCTCCAGAAGCAGTGGGAGGATCTCAAGCGCCGCCAGACGATGATGGACGACGCCCGCTTCCAGGCGCTGGGCGATCCGATCGGCAGCGGGGCCGGGGAGAGTGCTAACAAACTCGTGGTTGAGCGCCGGCCCAAAGGGGCCGGCATGCAATGGGCCAACGCTCACGTCGACCCCATGCTCGCGCTCACCACTGCGATCGCCAGTCGCCGCTGGCCCGAGGTCTTCCCGGCGATCCGCGCCCATTGCCGGGCGGCACGCCGTACGAAATACGGGAAGACGTACTCCATCGCGGACTCGAAGCTCCATCGGGTAGCTGAGCGCCAGGGATGGCGATGCCCAATCTGCCAGGACCACCTGTTTAACGAGGAGCGCATCCATATCCACCATGAACAGCACGTGGCGGACGGCGGTACCGATGCGGAAGCCAACCTGACGCTCGTTCACGCCGAATGCCACAAGCATATCCATGGCGGATATGCCTCACCGAGATGCAGAGGGCTTGAGCCGTGTGATGGGTAACTGTCACGCACGGTTCTTAGGGGAGGGGGGCGGTGGCGCCACCGCCCCCTTCCCCGACAAAGGCCGCAATCGCTGCAACTCCTTCGGCTTCAAAGAGTACGGCAACGGATTCAAACTCGATGGTCGCAGGCTCAGGCTCTTCGGGATCAGGCGGGTTGCTGTCCGCTGGCACCGGCCCATCGAAGGCACCATCAAGTCCGTTCGCATCAAGCGCAAGGCGGGCAAGTGGTACGCCTGTTTAGCCTGTGAGGTTGAACAGCCAGAGCCGAAGCCTGCGACCGGGCAGGCGGTCGGGTTGGACGTTGGAATTGCCAGTCTTATCACCACCTCGGACGGCGAAAAGGTCGAGAATCCGAAATGGTATCGGATTGAGCAGCGCAAGCTGCGAGTGTTGCAGCGTCGGGTTGCGCGCCGCAAGAAGGGCCGCAACCGAAGGCGAAAAGCGGTGCTCGTGCTCCAACGCCAGCACGAGCGCATCCGCAACAAGCCGCAAGGACTTTCTGAACAAGCTGGTCGCAGACCTCGTGAATCGCTACGACACGATAGCAATTGAGGACCTGCAAATCGGCAATATGGCGCATAACAGGCATCTCTCCAAGAGCATCTTGGACGCGGGATGGGGCTACTTCCGACAGCGATTGTCCTTCAAAGCGGAAGAGGCTGGTCGGACGGTCGTGGAAGTCAACCCCGCCAATACGTCTAAGACGTGCTCTCAATGCGGCTCCCTCTTCGCTCGGTTAACGCTCGCAGACCGCTGGGTCACGTGCGACTGTGGACTGTCACTGGATAGAGACCATAACGCCGCAATGAACGTGCTGTATCGGGCCGGACAGGTCCGTCACCCCCTGTGGGGGGAGCCCAAGCGAGGTGTACTCGCTTGGGGGTACCCCTCAGGGCAGGCGCGAACGTATCCCGTTGGGGACCGCGTAGCCTGAGAAGCCGCCCGGCTTCTCGCCCGTGCGGAGTGTCACGGAATTACGCGTGGAACCGTAGGGGCCAACATCGGGTGTGTTCAGACTACTTCCAATACCGCCGCGCCGCGCACCTGGCTGTGCTTGACGCGGGCCAGCGCCTCGTTGGCCGCTTGCAGCGGGAGCACCTCCACGTCCGTGCGGATGGGGATGGCGGCCGCCAGGGCCAGCAACTCTTCGGCGTCCTGGCGGGTGCTGTTGGCGACGCTGCGCAGCACCCGCTCGCCGTAGATCAGCTCGTAGGGCATCTGGGGCAGGTCGCTCATGGTGATGCCGGCGAGGGCCAGAATGCCGCCGGGTCGCAGCGCTTGCAGGGCGCCCGGCACGATCGAGCCGGCCGGCGCGAAGATGATGCTGCCGTCGAGCGGGTCAGGGGGCGCGGCGCCAGCCCCGCCGACCCAGACGGCGCCCAGCTCGCGGGCGTGGCGCTGGTGCTCCTCGCTGCGGGTCACGACGTAGACCTGGCAGCCCCACGACCGGGCGACCTGGATCGTCATGTGGGCCGAGGCGCCGAAGCCGTAGAGTCCTAGCCGCTGGCCGGGCCGCAGCCCGGTGAGGCGCAGCGCCCGGTAGCCGATGATCCCGGCGCAGAGCAGCGGCGCGGCCTGCGCGTCGGAGAAGCCGGCGGGGAGCGGGTAGACGAACGCGGCGTCGGCGACGAGGGAGTCGGCGTAGCCGCCGTCGCGTTGGAGGCCGGTGAACTCTGCCCGCTCGCAGAGATTCTCCTCGCCCCGCAGGCAGGCCGCGCAGCGGCCGCAGGTCCACCCCAGCCACGCCACGCCGACGCGGTCGCCCGGTCGGAAGCGCGTCACGCCGGAGCCCACAGCATCGACGGTACCTACGACCTGGTGGCCGGGCACCACCGGCAGGCGGGGCAATGAGAGGTCGCCCTCGACGGTGTGCAGGTCGGTGTGGCAGACCCCAACCATGTGGACCCTGATCCGGACCTCGTTCGGCCCCGGCTCAGGACGTGGAAGGTCAACCTCCTTCAACGGGCGCTCCTCGATCGGAGCCGGTGCCTGGAGTTGCATGGCTCTCATCGGTTCGATCCTCCTCTCGCGCGTGGCATTCTTCCCGAGCTGCATCCAGATTGCTGGGGTCCGTACGTGAGGCCTGAATGATTCCATCACGCCTCACGCGTCACCTGGTACTGTCGATTCCTGGGTCAACCCGAGACTTCCATCCCCTACGCCACATAGAGGTAGAGCTCCCCTGGTTGCAAGATGTGACAAGGCTGCCAGGGCGCGTGGCGGTCGAGGGCATCGAACAGCATCGCCGGGTTGACCCGGTTCACATCGAGCAAGTCATTGTGGATGCCGATCAACACGCGGGCCTCGATCCGGTCGGCCAGTTCCACCGCTTCACGCGGCCACAGGTTACCGATGATGCCTCGCTGCTCGCGAAAGTAGTCGCGCCCGTTGATCGGCAGGAGCGCCAGATCAATCGCTCTGCCGGTGAGAGCCTCGAGCAGTTTGGGAATGATGATGGTATCACCCGCGTGGTAGAGGGTCGCGCCGTTGCACTCGATGAGGAACCCCATCCAGCGTGAGTGCCCCTCGGCATCGAGCTCGTACTCGTAGTGCGCTGCGGGGATGGCAGTGTAGGCCAGGCCGGTCAGCTCGACCCGCTCGCCGAGCCGCGGGACGGAAATCCGCTCGGACGCGACGCCGGCGCGCAGCGCGATGTCGCGGCCCTGCGACGAGGTCACCAACCGCGCCTGGTGCGAGGCCGCCAGCAGTGGTGCCAACGTGGCCGCGTCGGTGTGGTCGGGATGCTCGTGGGTGGTAAAGACCACCTGGGCGTGTCTGGCCTTCGACGGGTCGAGTGGCACCGGAAAGCGCCGCGCCGGCCCGCCGCTCTCCGCGATCGAGTTCGAGAGGTAGGGGTCGATGTAGGCGATCGTCCCACCTCCCTTGAGCACGAAGCCAGACTGCCCAAGCGACCACAGCGCGAGCTGTGCTGACGCCACGGGCAGATTCTCGATCTGGTCAAGCAACACGTCGCCACGCTCCATTTCGCCTCCCTGGGCTCTCCAGTAGGAACCTCGAGGAGTCGGGGGACGTCGAAGGCCTCATTCGGCCGGTGCTGCCCATCTGGAGAGTTTCCCCGATGCCTTCAGTTCCAGGTGTAACCGCCTGGTCCGAAGGGTACCTCACGCTTCCCCTGGGAGCAACATCCAGAGGTCGTTCAGTGGGGCCTCGCCGGGGCCATTGAAGAGCATCACCGGGGCGTACAGCAAGTCGTAGGCCAGGGCGGCGCCGCCGGTTGGCCGGGCGGTGAGGAAGAAGACAACTGCGAGGAGGGACAGCCGCACACGACACATCACGGGTGCCTCTTCGGAGAGTTCTGGCTGATGGGCAGATCTCATGACAAACGGCTCTCCACTGATGAAGTGCACGCTTCTTGCTGACGCAAAGACGGCCCGCGCGGAATTGGACACAGCCCCAGGCGCTCCTGGCCGCCCCGATGGGCACCACGTCGGCGGGGCTCACATTCTCAGCGGTGGCAATCTGGTTGAGACGCAGGGCCGGAGAGACCAGGCCCGCGTGGGGGACAGTTCGAGCGTACAGCGATGGCAGCGACTCAGAAAACCCTTCCACGGACCATCATCGCGAGCGGCCGTGGGAGCAGAGCAGAGTTCGAGCCCCGTCATGGTGGAATCGGCGGTCGCTTCCGTTGACAGTCACTGACGCCGCTGCTATAGTCACCTGGCCGTCCCCCTTCCGATTGGAGGGAAACGACTCGTGTACAACGATTTGATCGACCGGCTGGCTCAGACGCCGGCGCGCTTCGAAGCTATCGTCGAGGGGCTCCCGCCTGAGGCCTGGACTCAGGCCGAGCCCGATCCGCAGACGGGCGAAGTGTGGACCCTGGCCCACGTGGCGCGCCATCTGCGCGATATCGAACTGGATTCTTTCCAGTTCCGGATCAGGCAGATCCTCTCACAGAGCGATCCCCAGTTCGAGCGGCGTTTTACGGGCCACATCAATCCTGACCGGAGCACCGATGGCCCCACGGCTCTGGCCGAGTTCACCCGCGCGCGGGCCGAGACCGTCGCCCGCCTCTGGCGGTTGACCGCGGCGGAATGGGCCATGACGACCAAACATCCCCGGCGGGACCCGCTGGACATCACCTACTTCGCCCGCGCTTTCCTCGATCACGACGAGGAGCACCTCCGCCAGGCCCAGCGCATCGTGGAGGGTCTGGTCTTCGATCACCAATGATCCGAACACCCACTCCCACCGGCTGGCTGCTGACGATGCAGCCGGCCCACGCCTTGCTCTCCGCCCAATTGGCCGCCGCCTGGGGCAAAGCTGATTTTCCTCCGCCACCCCGCCGCACCGAAACGCTCGTGGCGGTGAGCCAGCACGACACCGGCTGGGTCGAGTGGGAAGAGGCCCCCACCCTTACGGATGAGGGCGAGCCGCGCGACTTCATGCACATGCCCCTGGCCGAGCACCTCGCCAACTGGCGCCGGGGAATCGCCTACGCCCGCCACCAGGGGCCATGGGCAGGGCTCCTGGTGAGCGTCCACGCCACTTCCCTGTACGTCGCCCGGACCGAAGAGCCCCCGATTGCCGCCTTCATCGCCGAGCAGCAATCCTCTCAAGCTGCCTGGCGCGTCGCCGCTGCGGCCACCGAGGAGGAAATCGAAGAAGCTTACGCCCTCCTCCGGGCGACCGACTGGCTCTCCCTGGTCCTCTGCCTGGATCACCACCGCGACCGGGGCGAGCCCGTCGATCTGGGCCTGGGTCCGGCGGCAACGCGCTTCACGTTGCACTGGCAGGCGGTGGATCAGGCGGCAGTGACACCGTGGCCCTTTGCCACCAGCCCGCTCGACGTCCACGTCGAGTCACTCGAGCTCGACCAGAAGCGCTTCGCCAGTGAGACTCTCTATCGGACGGCCCTGGCCGAAGCGCCGCGAATCGAGCGCCGCTGGCGGCTGGAGCCCAAAAAATGAGTAATTGAGCGAGGATCGATTTGGAAATCCGCGCGCCGCAGGCCGCACTCCAAGATCAAAAGACGCAAGGGCGCTACTGCGCGGTGCCGCGCGTGCTGGTCTTCTTGACGCGAGGTGATCAGGTTCTGCTTCTGCAGGGCGGCGCGACCAAGTGGTTCGCCGGGCGGTTCAACGGCGTCGGCGGGCACGTCGAGCCCGGCGAGGACGTCCTCTCGGCCGCGCGCCGCGAGACCCAGGAGGAGACCGGCCTGAGCGTTACCGATTTTGATCTGGGGGCCATCATCCACGTCCAGGCCGGCACGGCCCCCGGCGTCATGGTGTTTGTCTTCACGGCCGAGGCGCCCACAGGTGAGGTGGTCGAGAGTGACGAAGGGACGCTCACCTGGGTGTCGCGCGAGACCCTGCCGGCCCTCCCGCTGCTCGAGGACCTCCGCTGGTTACTCCCCCGCCTCTGGCAGCGCCGCCCCCACAGTTCCCCGCTCTATGCCAGCTACTTCTTCGAGCCGACCGGCCTTCGAATCGTCGAGCCATAGCCGAATAGATAGCCCACGATTCTCAATTACACGACTTACGCGGTGCGAGGTGGTGATTCAAGGTTGATGGCTCAAAGAAGAGGCATTCGGCTTGTAGTACGTGCTTTAGCGCGCTGAAGCGCGCACTACAAGCCGCTCTCGCTTCCGCGGTTCAAGCCACTGCGTACGTCCTGACAATGCCAGGAGTTCCGCGGTGGTAGCGTGCCAGACGTCCGGGCCGTGCTCTCAGTGGCGCGCTGGCGGGCGGGACGCCCGCGCTCCCAGAGCGGCGCCGGCCTGGCACGCCAGCACCGTCCTGTCAATTGACCAATCCTCCTCGCACTGCGCCGCGCCGAGGGCCACCGAGCGCTTGCAGCCGGGCGGTTGCCTGGCCGGCCAGGCCCTGGCCTGTCCCGGATGAGCAGGGGAAACCGGGGCTGGGGGCCGGCGGCCGGGCGTCGGCGGAGGCCAACGCGGAGGAGACAGGGGCCGGATGGTCGGATTCAATTGGAATGGTGCAACAGCGCGCTGAGGTGCCCACGATGAGCGCCCCGCCAACTTATCTCAGTTTGCCGGCAGTATCGGATATGTGGGATCGAGTGCCCGTCGAAACGATTATCGGCGCCCGAAGCTGAAGGCAACCGGCGAACTCTTTGGTTGCTGAGGAGCGGCTCCTTGTGGCGATCTGTCACCGCTCCGAAGCAACCCTTCGATCTCGCGCTTGACTCCCTGACCGTTGTCCGATATGCTAGACAATAGTCCAGTATATTGGACAACATCGCGAGGGAAGGAGCGAATGGGATACTCACAGCGCGTGCCCGCCGCGGAGCGCACCGTCCGGCTGCTCGAGCTGCTCGCGTCCGCTTCCGAGGGTCTCACCGCGGGCGAGCTGGAGGCGGCGCTCGGGATTCCGCGCAGTGCGCTCTTCGCGCTGCTCAACACATTGAGAGCCCTCGACTACGTCGAGCAACAGGAGGAGCGTGGGCCCTACCAGCCAGGGGTGCGCCTGCGGGCCCTGCGGCAGCCCCGCACGGCGGGGGACAGCGCCATTGTCCTGGCGTTCGATGAGGAACTGGCGGCGCATCTGTTCGACGAGACCGTGGCGCTGCTGGTGCTCGACGGCTCGAAAGCAGTCGTGATCGCGGAGGCCGAGACGGATCGACCGGTCAGGAGCGTGCTGCCGCCAGGCCAGAGGTTCACGGCGACCGAGACCGCCGGCGGCCTCGTCCTGCTGGCGGGGCTGAGCGAGCAGGCCATCGAGCGGCGGCTGGCCGGCGGGCAGCAAGAGCCGCCGGCGCTCCTTCTGGACACTCTCCGCAGCACCCTGGGCGATGTTCGCCGCCGGGTCTCGGCCGAGCAGCGCGGCGAGGAGGTGCTCGAGCTGGCGGTCCCGATCTGCCCCAACGGCTGGCAGCCTGAGGCGGCCCTCCTGGTGAGCGTGCCGCTCTTCCGCTGGTCGCCGGGGATGGCGCGCGGCCTCCTCGATGCCCTGCGGGAGACCGCCGCGCGGATCTCGCACCGATTGGGGGCCATCAGCTACCGACCCTACGGCCAGATGGCTCCCCACCGCCTCGGCCCGACGGTACCGATGACACCCGCCGAATTGCAGACCTTCCTGGACAGGCCCTGGGCGGCTCGATTGGCCTGCCTGCGCCTGGACGGGACGCCCCACGTGGTGCCGGTCTGGTACGAGTGGACGGGTGAGGCCTTCGTGATTGCGGCCTGGCCCGGCTCGAACTGGGCCGCCTTCGTCGAGCAGAAACCCAGCGTCGCATTGACGATTGACGAGCCCTGGCCGCCGCTGCGGCGGGTGCTGGCCCGCGGCGACGCCGCGGCGATCGAGCCGCCCAGCGTCCCGGGCGGCCTCGACCAACTTCTCCGCCGGCTGAGCGCGCGCTACCTCGGCACCGGGGCCGGGGTGGTGGAGCCCTTCAGCGGTGAGGCCGGCCCCTGGCGTGCGTTCCGGATCAGCCCGACACACCTCAGCGGACAGCGGGAGAGATTGGAGGTTGGCGATGAACGGCTGCATCGACCTCTGTGACCGGTGGAAGCTTCAGGACAGTTCAAGTGTATGGACATTGTGCTGAGCGAAGTCTCCAAGGTGTTCCGCGCCGGGCGGCAGGCAGTGCCCGCGTTGGCCCCGGTCTCCCTCACCGTTGAAGTCGGTGGCTTTGTCTGCATCATCGGGCCGAGCGGGTGCGGGAAATCGACGCTCTTGCGGCTGGTCGCCGATCAACTCGCGCCCACGACCGGGACCGTGCTCCTAGAGCATCGGTCAAGTCCTCAGACTTCCGAAGTCTGGTGGGGACCGTGCTGGCCCAAAACGCGCTCCGACGGGGGTGATCGAGGCGCGCACCTGCCGCAAACAAGACTTCGGACGTCTTTTCCCTCCCCCACCGGGATTTCTTGACCGGCTCTCTAGGTGGTGCTCCCCCGGCCGCGGCCCGGCGGCGCAAGGCCATCGGCTGGATGGCTCAAAACCCGGCGCTACTGCCCTGGCGCACCGTCCTGGAGAACGTCCAGCTTCCGCTTCTGGTGAACCGCCGGTCTGGGCACGCGGCCCTGTCGCCCGCCGAGTTACTCGCGATGGTTGACCTGGGCGACTTTGCCGCGGCCTATCCAGGCATTCTCTCCGGGGGCATGCAGCAGCGGGTGGCGCTGGCCCGAACCCTCGTGACCGGGGCGCCGCTCTGGCTGATGGACGAGCCCTTCGCCGCGCTCGACGAGCTGACCCGTGAGGCGCTGGCCGACGACGTCCTGGCCCTCTGGCACTGTTTCCGCCCGACCGTGCTGTGGGTGACCCACAACATTGGCGAGGCCGTGCGCCTGGCCGATCGCGTGGTGGTCATGACGGCCCGTCCCGGCCGAGTTCGAGCTGTCATCGACGTGTCGCTGCCGCGGCCGCGCGACGAGACGACGCCGGAGGCCACGGCGATCGTTCGGCACCTTCGGAGCCTCTTGAAGGGCGGAGAGTAGAGAGTGGAGACCCGACGTCGAAGCGCCCTCCTGGTCTCCAGCTATGACCACGCCCGGCCGGTGACGGGTGAGGATCCTCCGTCCGGGCGTCTTTCCTTTCAAAAGAGGGAGCGGTGGTCAGAGATCGCAACCGCCCGAACAGAGGCGCCCCTTCCGTGGGATATTCTCATCGCGGCGGCGCTGGTGGGCGTGATGCTGGTGGGGTGGGAAATCGGCGTGCGGGCGCTCGATGTCCCCGTCTATCTCGTGCCGTGCCGGCCCCCTCGCGCGTCGCCGCCACGCTCGCCGCCTCCGCCGGGCTCTACGCGCAGGCCTCGTTGGTCACCCTCGGCGAGGCGCGGGCCGGGCTCCTGGTCGGGCTCAGCGTCGGCATCCTCGTCGCGGTCACCGTCACCTTCTGGACGCAGCTAGAGCGCGGCATCCTGGCGCTGGCGATCCTCGTCAAGGCCACGCCGATGATCGCGGTTGCGCCGCTGCTGATCATCTGGTTCGGCTTCGGACCGCTGCCCAAGGTGATCATGACCGCATTGATCACCTTTTTCCCGGTGCTGGTGAATGTCGCCTCGGGCCTGCGCGCCGTGGATAGCGCCCTGTTGGATGTCTTCCACTCCCTGAATGCCAGCCGTTGGGAGCTGTTTCGCTACGCCCGGTGGCCCGCCGCCTGGTCCTATCTCTTCGCGGCGCTCAAGGTGGTCGCGCCGTTGGCTCTGGTGGGCGCGGTCGTCGCCGAGTGGACCGGAGCCTCCTCCGGATTGGGCCGGATCATGTGGCTGGCCTACACCAATCTCAACATGCCCTCCCTCTTCGCCGCCATCTTCTGCCTGGCCTCCATGGGGATCGCACTCTACACCGTCACAGTGGCCGGCGAGCGGTGGGTTCTGTTCTGGCGGAGGAACCCGGAGGACGTCGGAGGAAGTCGCGGGAACTGAGACCATCTGTGAGATCTGCTGAATCCCGCGGGCACGAACGCAGTTCTGCACTCCTGCTCCCAATCTCGACAAACGCCACACCACACGAGGTTTCTATGCACCAACACCATCTCCGCCCCCTCTGGACGATTCTACTGCTGGTGGGCCTGGCGGCCTGCAGCGCACCGTCCGCTGCCCCCGCTCCGACCGGCACGCCGGCGGCGAAGTCGCTGATGTTTATGGCGGGCTACAAGCCCCAGGCGAATCTGCCCTTCGTGGGCGCCTACGTCGCCAAGGACAAGGGTTTCTTCGACGCGGCCGGGCTCAATGTCACCATCGAGCACTCGACAGGAAAAGGGGAGCATCTCCAACTGCTGGCCGCCGGCAAAGTGGATGTGACGACTCAAGACGCGGCCGTACTGCTCCAACGCCGGGCCGACCCCGGCCTGCCGCTGGTGTCGATCGCGCTGATCGGGCAACGGGGCCAACAGGCCTTCGCCGCGCTGGCGCGCAAGGGCTTCGAAACGCCGAAGGACTGGGAGGGGCACACGGTGGGGTTCAAGGGGACCCCACCGCCCGACCTCTTCGCGCTGCTGGACGCCGCGGGCGCCGATTCTGACGCCATCAAACTGGTCAACGTGGGCTTCGATCCGCGGGTGCTGGTCGAAGGCCAGGTGGATGTCTACCCCGTCTTCAAGTCCAACGAGCCCTATCTCCTCCGCGCGTGGGGCCAGGATATCCGCCTGTGGGAGGCCGCCGACTTCGGCGTGCCCACCCTCGGCCTGACCTACGTCACCACGCCCGATATCATCGCCCGGGACCCGGAGCGCATCGAGCGCTTCTTGAAGGCCGCGCTGAAGGGAATCGCCTACGCCGAGGCGCATCCCGACGAGGCGGTCGAGATCGTCCTCAGGTACACCGGTCCGGAAAGCGATCCCGCCCACATGCGCTCCATGCTCGACACCGAGCTGGAGGATGCCCATTCGCCGGTGGCCGATGCGCACGGGCTCGGCTGGCAAACGCGCGAGCAGTGGCAGGGACTCGCCGACATCCTGCTGAAGTATCAGGGACTGGCACGGCCCATCACCGTGGACGACGCCTTCACCCCGCGGTTCCTTGAAGCGATCTACACCCCGTAGAGACGCCCCGATGGGGCGTCTCCCCCGGGCTGTCTCTACGGGAGGGGCGGAGACGGTCCACCGGGGGCGCTGTGGTGGGAGGTGTCGGCGTTCAGGCGGGCCGAGAAGGGCGGGGTAAGCTGCTTTGGCGGGAGACGGCCCACCGGGCCGTCTCTACATAGGGTTTTCGTTTGCAGGGTGAAGTCTGCGATTTGATTGAGAGATGTGGGTGTTAGAGGAGTGTGGGCTGTACGGGCGGCGGCTCGTCGGTGGTCGGTTCGGGAGTGGGCACATCGGCGCCGATCCCGACCTGGCGGACGATGTCGATGAGGGCGGGGAGCAGGGCAAAGTCCTCGCGAAGCAGTTTCTCCCACTCCGGCTTGCGAAGCGCCGCCGCGGGGTGGAACATCGGGACCACCAGGCGCTTGCCGAAGCGGAAGGCTTTGCCGTGGGCGCGGGTGATACGCTCGTTGGGAAGCCAGCGCTCCATGGCGAAGCGTCCGAGGGTGACGATGAGCTCGGGGTCTACCAGCTTCAGTTGTTGGACCAGGTAAGGTTTGCAGGCGGCGATCTCGTTGGGGTCCGGGTCGCGGTTGTCGGGTGGCCGGCACTTGACCACGTTGGCGATGTAGACGTCCTCGCGCGTGAGGCCGATCTCCTCGAGGAGTTGCTCGAGCAACTGGCCGGATCGGCCCACGAAGGGCCGCCCCTGGCGGTCTTCGTCGCGCCCCGGGCCCTCGCCGATGAACATGATCGGGGCACCCACCGGCCCCTCGCCCGGAACGGCATGGGTGCGAGTGCGGTGGAGAGGACACCTGGTACAGGTGCGAACCTGCTCCGCCAACTCCGCAAGTACCGCCTCTTGATCCAACCCCAATTCCTTCCTGCATTTGTAGCCGGTCGTCACACCTCGCTGCCGCGATTGTACCTGATCGAAAATCGGTTGTCCAGGCATGTCCGGCAAAATGATAGCACTGACGTGCGACGCTACGCCGGAGATCACGGAGGCGGTTGGCCCCAACCGCTCTCCTCGTGTCGTGGCACCGCGAATGCGCCCCCTACGGAATCACGGCCCTTGCGCCCCCGTGCTCCTGGACCGCTGCCGGTTCACGCGTCGCTGCCGCCGCCCGCCGGAGGAGAAGGACCAGGCCAAGGTAGATGGAGTCGTACACAAGGATGGCGCCGAAGAGGAAAGACAGCAGGATGGACCGTTCGGCCACGGCGGTGTACCGATAGAAGGCCAGGGAGGCCAGCGCGGTCCCCACCAGCTTGCAGACGGCGATCCAGGTCGACTGCCCGCGCAACGACCGCCGGCGGTAGAGCATGGCGATGAAGAGCACCGACATCAGCAGATTCTGCCCGAAGGCGGCGTAGGTCCCATCCAGGTCGTTGAACTCGTACGAGATGAAGAGCACCGAACAGAAGCTCGTCACCAGAGCCAGTCCGAAGGCTGAGTAGAAGATCCCTCGCGATAAATCGGCGAACTCGCGGGGTCCATACCGGAGCAGTTGCAGCAGGATGACCACATCGAGGGCCAGCCAGACGATGTCGACGGGGCGCTGGATGGAAGGGTGCGGATGGACGAACGAGAAGATGAACTCCCAGGACAGATTGGCGCACAGGGCAACAAGCGGCATCCCGTAGGTCTTATCGAGAACGCCGCGGCGGATGATGAGGAGGTAGGTGAGCGTCCAAAACAGGCCAGAGCCGAGCATAAGGATTCTGAACATAGCGAATTGCCTCGCCTCTACTGAAGCTCCAAGGAGACTCCCGGTTTCGCACGGAGGGGCTCTGAGGAATCGTGCGCCAAAAGACGAGGCTCTCATGCGAGGGTAGGCGGCCCCCATGTTGCCGGTGGTTGCCCATGCGCTTGGCGGCGAAGAACTCTTGGATCTGGTGCTCAATGCTGATCCATCGATCAAGAAGATCCTGGCGGATCAAGGGTATCGCGGCAACTTGGTAGTGTGATTCGAAGAAGATTTCGGCGTCGAACTCGAGATTTGTCGAGAAACCCGAAGGTCAAAAGGGATTCGTGGTGCAAAAATATCGCCGGGTGATTGAACGCACGATTGCCTGGCTCAATCGCTATCGGCGTCTCAGCAAAGGTTATGAGCGTTATGGGTGGAATAGTGAAGCGATGATTGACATCGCCTCCATTCATTTCATGCTGCGTCAATTGCTCCACAATGCGGATATTCCGATTCCGTACAAAGATAGGCGGCCTCCCGAATCGATGGGCCCGGCTCTGAAACAGGCGGCCTAAGTGTATGAATATTTTCCAAACACGCTCTTATAGGCGCAGATGGCATTCACTCCCTGGTCTGGGACCTGCTCTGGGGCAGCGAGCGCAAGTTTACCCGTTTCTTAGGCTATTACGTCGCTTGTAGCGTGATCGAGGACTTCATTAAACGAAACCGGAGATCAATGCACGCCAACTTCAAGCCCGCAAGCTGGTGAAGTCGTTTGTCCCCGACAACCAATTTCAAATCTGGCTGACGAAACAATTCTTGAAAGTAATGTTTTTACCCGGCCTTCGCTCGTTCTTTTTGAAAAGGTTGGTGCAAGAAGTATCGTCCAATGAACACACGAAGTAGCCATTGTTCTTATAGTCGCTGCTTCGTGTGTTCATATCAGGTGTACCTTGGATTAAGTGGCCGCTACAGCCCGAACAATGCTGGCAGCCTGGCTCAAAGCGAACCATTTTGGAAACTCACGGATGAGCGCCGGAGCGGCATCCAATTGAACCTGCTGTTCACGGATCGCATCGTGAAACGCGATGCGCCCGAACCACACCTGGTATAACACGGCAAGCTCGGTCGTCACCAGGATATCGATCTCGTAGCCTGGATGTTTGAGACACACAGAAACATCCTTCGGAGACAGGACTAGCCAATATTTCGCCGACCGTGCTTCTCGAAAATTGAACTCCACCACAATTCTCTGGAGAGGCAACCGTTCTCGATTAACACGGTTGCGCATCCACCAAAGCAGCAAGACCGGATCGAGCTCGGCGGGCTCTGGCTCCCTAAAAGCCCATTTGGCCCCCCACCGGGTGAGGCTTTCGATCACTGGAAATAATTCCTGTCCCGCAGGCGTAAGCTGGTAGCAAGTCTTCCGTTCTTTTGAATCCCCGTACCGTTCAATGACCCCAACCTGCTGTAATCGGCGCAGGCGTTGCGCCAGGAGGGCTTTAGGAATCCCGGGAAGCCCGCGTTCCAGTTCATTGAAATGCTGCGCGCCCAACAATAGATCGCGGACGATCAATAATGTCCACCGGTCCCCCAGGATTTCCACCGCGCGTGCGGTCGGACAGTACTGCCCATACTTATTCATACCAGTAGCATAGCAATGCCGACCATCATTGTCCAGTTCATTTCTTGAACTTCTATTGTCGAACAAGTCGAACTACACTGTCAGGTGATTGGCCGGAAGGAATTTTACAAATTGTGAGCCCCAAACGGCCAATACAGTGCTGGATAGCGGCTGTGGCACAGGCGCCGCACGCTTAGCTGCGGAACGAGCAGGCGCTTCCGTCCACGTAGTTGGTATCGATGTTAACGCGGGCATGCATCGCGGTGGCGAAATCATTACCACCCGTAAACGGATTTGCGATGGATTAGTATGTGGACAGCGCCTATCAGCTCCCGCTGAGCGACCGGACAGTGGAGGTCGCGCTCTGCGCACAGACGCTGCAATTCCCGGATGACAAACAGTCCGCTGTATCTGAAATGCACCGCGTTCTCACGGATGGCGGGCTGCCTTTTGTGAAGCGGCGAGGTGGAATGGTGTCGACTTCAAGTTCCTTAGATCAGCATGTCAAGCAGCACTACGCCCCAACCGATCTTGCAGCCATCATCCTCGATGCCCTCGTCAGCGCTGGAAAGGACGTTAGCTATCTCAAGCCCGAGGACCTCGCTCCGATCGACGAGTTCCATATTCGCGGCCGAGAAGCGACCCTCGAGCTTGCTGGGGCGGCCGGGATCACCTCGGCAACCCATGTCCTCGATGTCGGCTGTGGCTTGGGAGGCGCTTCCAGGTGCATCGCCCATCAATTCACCTGCCGAGTCACCGGTATCGACCTGACCGACGACTATTGCCGCGTAGCAACGATGCTCGCGGCGCGTTGCGGCTTGGCTGATCTCGTTGACTACCGGCAGGGTGATGCTCTCCAGCTTCCCTATCCTGATGCGGGATTTGACATCGTCTGGAGTCAGCACGCCGCCATGAACATCCCGGACAAAGCGAAGCTCTACCGCGAAATGTTCCGTGTGCTTAAGCCCGGAGGCACCCTGGCCATTTACGATGTGCTTGCAGGCCCAACTACACCAGTCCTCTTTCCCGTCCCATGGGCCCGCACGCCGGAAATCAGCTTCCTGACAACCCCGGATGAGCTTCGCCATTTCCTCGAGCGCAGCGGGTTTCGGATCATCAGCTGGGTGGACACCACTTCCGCTGCCCTCGAATGGTTCGACAAGCTGGCCGCCAGGTTTCAGAAGACGGCTCCCCCGCCCCTTGGTTTCCACCTCTTCTTAGGTCCGGACTTTCAGATCATGGCTCGCAACCAGGTCCGGAACCTGGCTGAAGGCCGCGTTGTTCTCGCTCAAGTTGTGGCAAGGAAATGACGCCGCCTAACAACTCGGTTGAGCCGACCCGCCTGGCTCTCACAGGCCGGCTATAGGTACATCGATATCGAAATCCGGCAGCTCGATCTGGAGATGCTTGCTCTGGAAGACTTCGTACCCCAGCACGTCAGCGCCACGCCCATGGCGGGTGGCTTCAACGTAGCATCCCATACCACGCAGCAGGAGATGATTCGAGAAGTCTCCAACCGGCGCACGCGATACGCTACGGAAAGCGGATTGCGCATCCCATTCAAAATGGTCCTGACCATGGCTGTGAAAGGACGAGAAAGATGAAAAAGACAGTCGTGTTGATCACCCCACTCTTAATTTTGGTTATGTGGATCACGCTCACCGGCGATATCTATCGCTGGAGTCCAGACGCCGACCTCGCTTTTGCTTCCACCGGGGACGCAACAGAGGTGTATACCGGTAACGGGATCGTGGGTTCAATCACAAGAGCTCCAATCGTGCCGGATGGCGACGTTGCCGGCGCCCCAACGGACCTGGTGCTCGACCTGGATACTTCGCTCGATCCGAGTGTGACCGGACGAAGCTTACTCGCCGGCAAGACGATCAAGGTGATCCTGCCTGAGGAGTTTGAAAACACTGGCCGATTGCTCACGCAGGACTTTTTCACCTCACCGACCTGTGTCCCGGGCAACCTGCAGTGCAACTCTGCCATCTTACTGCAAGGCTGGCCGCAGCACCCGATCCTGCCCTCCGTCCCGCCAGGGCAGGGTCTCTCTCGATATTCCGTGACCCTGGAAGGCACGCATATCATGGTGATCACTGCCAATGTTGACCTGACCCCGGGCGCGCCGCTCCCCGGTCCGGGCATCAAGCAAATTCATTTGATCCTGAACGGCTTCCGAAACCCGGCTCCAGGATTCTATGATATTCAGGTGCTTGCAAAGACAGGCGCAGATGGGGCGATTGAGACGGGGCTGGGACGGGTCCAGATCCTCCCGCAGATCAGACCGAGCATAAATGTTACGAGCTTCTACAATCCAGGCAGCCCAAACACCATCTATCAGGAAACTTCTCCGGGAGAACTGGCACCCCTGCCGTATGATCTTTTGCTTTGGGACCGTAACGGCGCCCCGATGGAAGGCGTAACCCTCTCCATGGTCAATCCAACGCATGGTCTGCTGGTACAGGGTGAAAATAGCGTGGGCCAATTCTTCATCGATACGCCTCCAGGAGCCTCCGGTCAGGAAATTTTCTCCGCAGCCCCTTCTGTTCCGGTCCCCGCACCCGTTTCCGGGGTACCCACTGCACGGCTGACCGCTTTCTTTCGAGCGGGTTCGGAGGTGGGTGAGTACGGGGTCACTTTCGAGCTCAACGGGGGGAATGCTGTCCAGATGTTCGTGCGTGTGCATGAGGAGATTGACTGATGATCACTTCCACACAATGGCAATTGGCACGTGAAGCGGCGGAGCGATACGAGCAAATCCTCGTTCCAGCCATTCTCGGGCCGGCGGCTCAGGCTCTGGCGAATTGGGCGGAGCCTGGGGAAGGGGAGACCGTCTTAGATGTTGGTTGTGGCACGGGCGTTGCCGCTCGATTCGCGGCGGAAAAAGTTGGCGCATCCGGACGCGTCATCGGGATTGATGTGAACGCTGGAATGATCGAGGTGGCGAGATCGCTGTCCACCATCAATGGCACTGCAATCGAGTGGTACGAAAATAACGCTTGTCAACTCCCGCTGGAGGATCAGGAGGTGGATCTCGTCTTGTGCGCGCAGTCCTTGCAGTTCATGACCGATAGACGGTCGGCTTTAGCAGAGATGCACCGCGTGCTAAAGCCTGATGGCCGCGCCGCCTTGAGCCTGTGGTGCGATATCCAAGAGAACCCATATTTCCATGCCCTGACCGAAACCATTGCCCGGCACATCAGTCAGGATACCGCTGCCGGGCTGATGGCCATCTTTGGTTTGTCGAAGGCCAATGAGATTCGCAGCGTCCTCTCAGAGGCTGGATTTCACAGCATAAAAATGAAAGTTCAGCAGCTCAACCTGGCCTTGCCAAAGTTAAAAGATTTTGTACCCCGCCACATCATCGCCACGCCAATGGCAGCGGGCTTCAACGCAGCTTCCCCACTCGTGCAGGTGAAAGTCATTCAGGAGGTCGCCGAACGTCTCGAGCTCTACACGACGGAGAGCGAGGTGTGCATCCCATTTAGAACGCACCTGGTCTTAGCCCGAAAATGATAACGTAACACACTTCGCAGAGACAAAACGGAAGTTGGCTACGCAGTCCTAACCGCAATAGCGCAGAGGTGTACGACAACCGGTTGGGACGTGCCTTGGACCGGCTGCACCCGCACCTGGGTGCAGTGTGGGCGCAGTTGGTCAGTCGGGCGATTGCCACCTACGACTTGGACCTGACCGTCTTCCATTGGGACGTGACCTCGATCTCCTTTGAGGGCGCCTACCGTGACAGCGACTTGGCCACCTACGGCTCCAGCCGTGACCAGCGCCCCGGAACAAACAGGTCAACTTGGAACTCGACGTGACCCATGAGGGCGCGGCCCCGGTGCGCTATCCGGTCGTACCGGGCAACACCGCCGATAGCACCCGCCCGCTGCCGCACCTGCGGGGGCGGGTGCGCTTCTTGTCACGACCAGAATTGGCGGAACGGCGGTTGCGCCCACTGCTGGTCAGTGATTGTAAAATGGTGACACCCGAAGCGGTGGCGGCCTGTCACCGCCATGACCTCTCTTACCTGGGGCCCCTGGCCAACGGTACGGCGGTTGATCAGCTCCTCCGCAGTGTGAGCGGCATGGAATTGACGCGGCACCTCTTGAGCTATCGCCCGCAGCGTGTCAAAGCTGGTGACGACCGCTGTGAGCCCTATCAAGGGGTGCGGCGTCCCTGCACCTTCGTCCATGACGGTCAGGTCTTCGAGGACCGCGTCTTGGTCGTGTAGAGCGCGGGCAAACCGCGCTTGGATGAACACAAACGCAAGACCTCCTTGAAACGGTTGCTCAACGGCCTTGATGCCATCTAGCAGACGCTCACCACGCGGCGCTCCAAAAAGCGCGCCTATGTCGAGCAGCGCCTGGCCGCCCTCACACAGGCCAACCCGGCCAAGGCGTTGGTCCAGATTGAGCTGCAGGGTGAGGATGAGGCCCTGAGACTGCCCTTTCAGATCAAGCGAGCACACTTGGCTGAGGCGCAGGCCCTCGATGGCCGCTACGCCCTGGCCACCAATGCCTTCCATCTGGATGGGACCACCGCCTTGACGCTCTTCACAGGTCAAGATCGGGTGGAGAAACGCTTCCGCACCGCCAAGGGGCCCTTGCGAGTCCATCCGCTCTTCGTGCGCTCTGACCAGCGCATCGAGGGCTTGGTCTTCATCACCCTCCTGGCCCTGTTGGTGCGCGCCATCTTGGAGCGTGCCTGCCGCCAGCATGGGCTGCCCTTCACCGCTGACCGGCTCTGGCAGGGCTTCAGTTCGCTCCAGGCGGTTGATTTGATCTGGGCCGACGGTCGCCGCCAACGGCGGGCGGCGGAACCGACACCCTTTCAGGCGCAGGTTTTGGCCGCCTTTCAGTGGCCGGCGCCCGAGCACTATGCTCGTCTCCGACTCCTGCCGGGTTGAGCGGGTCACGTGACCGTCCGTTACCCCAGTGGGTCCCATCGGGCGTGGGGGCAACACCGTGCGTTGTTCGTCGTCGAAACGCCTGATGCGTCCAGGTGGCTGTCTTCACCGGCCGGCGCATTGTTCCCGTGGTCACGGCGGTCGCGTTCGCCTGTCCCGTGAGGCCGTGCCTCATGCCTGGCGCGCCCGCTGCTGGATCACGCCTGCTCGGCGTCTCGGTCATAGCCTGACGTGCAACTCTCGGTTCTGGCTCGATTGGTAAGGTGCGATTTCGCCTCTGACCGAGGGCTTGGTTTTCTCTGCCCTCCGTCATGTTAAGTGTCGAAAACAGGCTGAGCACCTGGTCCAGTTTTTGGGGCCAATTATATTCAAGTAGTTTCGTCGCGTGAGAGGTTGCTCCGTCTCGTTGATCCACGTACTGTCCTGTGTGGATGCAGTGCAGTGCTGCCTCCTTCAACAAGCCCAGTGATTCGTTGAGTCCGCGATGCTACCGAAGACAGCCTATTTGCCTGCTCTTTCGGCCGGCCGATGACAGGGCAGGCCCTATCGCAACTGCGCCCTCCCGCGGGGCGTTGGCGGGGTACTTCCCGTGCGCCTGCCCTTGCTCTCGGCCGGGTCCACCGCAGTGCCACACCAGTTCCCGAGACTGGACAATTCGGCTCAGCCGGGTATAATAGGTCAACCCAGGGAGAGGTGCCAGAGTGGCCGATTGGGCACGATTGGAAGTCGTGTGTGGGTGAAAGCTCACCGTGGGTTCGAATCCCACCCTCTCCGTTTTAACACCGGATGGAAAATAAATCCATCCGGTACCTTTTTTTATTCAGCATGCTAAATAGAATTTTTGTTCCAGGGAATTTTTTTGTGATGTCATTCTATTGTCAAAATACCATGAAGGAATTTTTATTATGTCTGGTAGCATTTTTAAAAGGTCCGATGGTCGTTGGGGAACCAGTACTCAAGTAAATGGGAAACGGAAGTATATTTACGGAAAAACAAAACGGGAAGTACAAACAAAACTCAAGGAACTTCAGCAACAAATTTCCAGAACAGGAATAATTACAAACTCTGGAAAAACAACAGTTGCGGATTTGCTAGAAATGTATCTGGAAACATCAGATTTGCGTCCCATCACACGTGTTGGATACGAACGAGTCATGAATAATCATATCCTCCCAACGCTGGGGGACACAAAACTCAGTAAACTAACTCCCGTTATGCTTCAAAATCTATACAATGAGATGCGCTCCAAAGGAATTGGAAGAACGGTTAAGTTAACACATTCGATTTTGCACAGAGCATTAAAACTTGCGGTGATGTGGGAATTACTTCCGGATAACCCGTGCGATAAGGTTCTTGTTCCAAAGGTACAAACTCAGAGAAAGGATTTGTGGAATCGGGAACACCTGCATACGTTCTTAACCGAAGCGCATACGAGCAAATATTACCCCGCATATGTTGTGCTGATTACAACAGGAATCAGACTTGCGGAATTAAGTGCAATCAAGTGGAGTGACGTAAACTTTGACAAAAAGACGCTGACAATACAACGGAGTCTGCATAAAGTAAAAAGTAGATGGGTTGTAACCCCTCCCCCCTGTCAGACTAGACAACCCAGGGAAGAGAGGTATGATCTCCTGGGAAGATGAGCGAGCCAGGAGGGAAATTCCATGAGCAGCAAACGACCAGCGCACCGACCGACGCGGATCTATCCGGAGGCGGAACGGCGGCTGCTGCGGCCGGATGTGGCGGAGTGCCCGCACTGCGGCGGGGAGTTGCGGAACACGGGCACGCTGTATCTGCACAAGTACATCCAAACGCTGGAAGGGCCGGTGGAAGTGCGAGCATACGGATGGCGCTGCGCCAATCCGGTCTGTCCGCGGCCGGAGGCGCGCTATCATGCCCAGGCCAGTGCGCTGCGGTTGAGCCTGCCCTTTGGGACCTACGGGGTCGACGTGCTGGCCTTCATTGGCTGGCAGCGGGACGACGAGCAGCGGAGCTTGGTCGAAATCCAGCGCCAGTTGACGGCGCGTGGGATTGAGATCAGCGAGCGACATGTGGGCCGGCTCTATCGAGACTCCTTGAGCTTGGTGGGCGGCTTGACGGTCGAGATCCAAGCGCGGCTGGCGGCGACGGTGCAGACGCATGGGGGGCTGATCTGGGCGGTGGACGGCCTGCAACCGGAGGCGGACGCGCCGCTCTTCTACGTCTTGTATGAAGTGCGCTCTCAGACGGCGGTGGCCGGCATCTGGCTGGAGCAGCGTGATCGCGACCATCTGGCGGCGTGGCTGGCCCCCTTCGGCGCCTTGGGCTTCCCGGTCAATGCCACGCTCTCGGATGGTGAAGGGGCGCTGGTGGGGGCCTTGAAGCAGGTCTGGCCCGAGGCGCCCCATCAACTCTGCCAGATGCATTGCTTGAAAGCCTGGGCGCAGCCGCTGGTGGAGGCCGACCGCCATCTGCGCCAGGCGCTGCGCAGCGTCTTGGCCGAGAGCCTGCCGGAGGTGGTGGCGGAGGCCGACCGGCTGCCAGCGGCGCGGACACCCGACCTGGCGGCGCTCCAGGCCGACGAGCCACCGGCTGCGCTGAATCCTGGGCCGCCTCCGGAGGCGCTGGGCGCGGTCGCGCGCTCGCAGCCGCGGCTGGCCCAGCTCCATCTGGCGATCTGGGATTGTCTGCGTCGTCCCGGTCGCAGCCCGCTGCTCTTCGGCGGCTTGCGCGGCGATGAGCAATTGGAGCAGATCGTGCGCACCCTGGCGCGCTTGCTCCCGCCGCAGAGCGAAACGCCTTTGCATCCCTATCGGCGCGCCGGTCAACGCGCCCTGGCGCAGACCCAGCCTCTCGCCGCCAGTGGGCGCACCACCCAGCAGCGGCTGCAGCAGGTCGCCCATCTCTTAGCACACCCCTTCGACCTGCTCCCGGCCGAGACGCCAACGGCTCAGGTTGCTCCGCGGCGGCGCGCCCATCGGCATGGCGTGCTGCTGGACTGGTGCGCCCCCACCGCCGCTCAGGCCCCCTTGGACCGCACTTTTGCGCTCAAGGGCCTCGACGTGCTCACCGATTGGGGACCGGATCGCTTGCACTGCGATCGGATTCCTGATCTGCCGCCCAGCAATACCGCCCTCGAAGCGCTCTGTGGCGACTGGCGCCGCCATCAGCGCCGCCTCTCCGGCCGCAAGGAGACCGCGCCGCTCCAGCGTCATGCCCATCTCTTGATCTGGCGCTTGGCGACCTCTTGTGAGCACTTGTGCCAGCTCCTCCGCTCGGTCTCTGACGAGGCCCGTCAAACCGCGCGCCGCTTTGTGCTCGCTGCCGAGGCGCGTGCTCGCTGGCTGCTGTCCATGCGTCGCCAGCCGGCCAACGCCACTGCGACTCTCGTCGCTGAGTATCTCGACCTGCTCTCGCATCCCAAGGAGGTACCCCTCCCTCTTGCCGCCTGAATCTGTATCAGTTAGTCAGACAGGGCCCCTCCCAAAACTCACGCAGGGACTAGAATTATTGTGCTACCAAAAGAAGGATTGGAAGCGCTCGCAACCCAGAAGCGACAACAACTTCAATGGAGATTGAAAGCAGGCAAGGACTGGAAAAACACTGAGGGGTATGTTTTCACCAACGAGAAGGGAGAACCACTTGCAAGAAGTACTTTGCAGTGGGGTTTGCGCGAAATTTGTGAAAGTTTAGAAATTCCCAAAGTAAGTCCACACACGTTGCGTCATTTGAACGCGAGTCTTATGCTCGCGAGTAATGTTCCTGTTCCAGTTGTCGCGTCCCGTCTCGGGCATGCTAATAGCAATATCACCCTGAGCATCTATGCGCACGCGTTTCCAGACCAGGATTCTTATGCTGCTGATGTTTTAGAAAAAGTACTTGCGATATGAACTAGCGAAAACTTTTCAAAAATCTGCGGAATTTTTGGGTAACAGACCCCGTCAGAAGAGAACCTCTGTTCTGATATCCAACTCCGGAGTTGGAGGAAAGCGCATAGTGGTCAGTTGAAACTTGGTGATTCTGGGTCGGTGGGGTGGTCAGAAGCTACTTCGTAGTCGCTACGCTCCTTTCGATTGTTCAGAATCAGGGGACTGACGGTATCTGTGGGGTATCATTACCCTTAATCATCATTATGTTCAAAAGGGTATCGTATTTTCGATTTTCAGTAGCAACTTAGCGCTTTTGCGTTCGTTTTTAAGGACCAGAGACCCGCACACCTACCTTCCCTCGGAATCCCCCTGCTGACGCACCGTAAGCACTGGCGGTACTTTCCATTCCGATTCCACTACCCAGGGACGCACGCGCGTTAGAATCGTCCAAACTGACCCGTCGCTGTCAACCAACAGGTACGCCAAATTAACGTTGAAAATCGAAAAATAACGGCCCGTGAGGTAACATCAACAAAAGGACTCGTTGACTTTCGATCTTTAGTCGAATTGCGTACTGGACCTTCGGGATTCTACAAGTGACTGGTGATTTTCAACAATGACCGGTTGTGTTATTACCACCAACAGATGAATTAACTTTGGTTTTTCAGTGCTATCAACCCATCACAGTTACGAAAAAAGGGGTGGCGGTGACTAGCGTCACGTGCGAGTGACTACTAGTTGCTTGAAAACGATCTATGAAACGCGCTAAAATCGTCTCTACGGAGCGCTGGTAGGTCACTGAGAGGTGAAGTCTGTTGGCGTGTCTCTGTGGGCATTGTAGAGCGTGCTGCTCTTGCTCCGTCCTTCTGTCCAGGTCACTGCTCTGCTCTGGCAGGTACCCCACTTAGAGCGTGTCTAAAAATTTCTCTGTAATTGTGCTATAATACCCTCCAGAGTCGGGAAGATGTGTTTGAGGAGGGTGAGATGAGCAAATGTGAGTGCAGGAAAGGAGAAGACAAAGAGACACGCAAGCCATATGATAGCGACTTGACCGATGAAGAATGGAAGTTGATCGAGCCATACGTGCGGCAAAAGCCCGGGCCCGGTCGATCAAGAACGGTAGACATTCGAGAAGTGGTGAATGCGATCTTCTATTTGAACCGGACAGGGTGTCAATGGCGTTATCTTCCACACGATTTCCCTGATTGGCATAGCGTGGAGTACTACTATCGGAAGTGGCGCAAGGTGGTATAACGAGTGTTGTGTAAAAGAGCGGGAGCCAGGTATCCTGATAGGTGACCAAACCCAAGGAGGATACGATGACTCCCAAGCAAGAGAATAGCAACGTGCCGAGCATCGGTCAAGCTGAATTTCAGGCTCTGGTGGCGGAAAAGCTGCGGGCGGCGATTCGGCTGACGCTGGTGACTGTCCTGGAAGAAGAAGTGACGGCGCTGATCGGCGCGGGGCGGTACGAGCGGAGCGCGCGCCGTCGGGATCAACGCAACGGGAGCTACAACCGAGATCTGGTGACGAGCATGGGGACAATTGAAGCGTTGCCGGTGCCACGGACGCGGAAGGGCTTTCGGACCCAACTCTTCGAGCGCTATGCGCGCCGCCAAGCGGAATTGGACGCAGCGATCAGCGAGATGTTCGTCGCCGGGGCGAGCACCATCCCAGTTG
This sequence comes from Ardenticatenaceae bacterium, assembly GCA_027493995.1. GTDB lineage: Bacteria > Chloroflexota > Anaerolineae > Ardenticatenales > Ardenticatenaceae > DOUV01. Next base: position 2,621,460 of record JAOSJS010000001.1, read on the forward strand.
GCGCGGTGATTGAGACGCTGACCGGCAGCAAGCCCAGCCCCTCCACGGTCTCGCGCGTCTTTCACGGCTTGCAGGCCGAGTTCGATGCCTGGAAAACGCGGGCGCTTGCGCCCCACTATCGCTACGTCTTTGCCGACGGGACCTCCTTTACCGTGATCTACGACGACGAAGGGCACAAGACGCCGATCCTGGCGGTTATCGGGATCGACACCGAAGGCCAGCGCGAGGGGCTGGGCTTCACGATTGGCGAGCGCCAAAACCAGGGCGCCTGGGAAGGCGTGCTTGCTGATCTCAAAGCCCGCGGCGTGCGCACTAGTGACCTGTGGATCACTGATGGGCACCACGCCATGCTGAACGCCATTGCCCTCAAGTTCCCTGACAGCCGGCGCCAACGCTGCGTCAAGCATAAGATCGAAAACGTCTTGAGCTACGTCCCGCTCTCCAAGCGTGACCAGCTTGAGCCCGAACTCAAGGCCATCTTCTATCAGGAGTCGCCTGAGCAAGCCGAGCAGACCTTGGCGGCCTTCGTCGCGAAGCATGCCAAGACCTATCCCACCGCCATCGCGTGCCTCAAGCGTGACCAAGAGGCCTGCTTGACCTTCTACGACTTCCCGCACGAACACTGGAAGACCATCCGCACGACCAATGTCATCGAACGCCTCTTCCTCGATGTCAAGAAGCGCAGTCACAAGATGGCGGCCGCTTTTCGCAACGAAGCCAGCTGCCTGCTGCTCTTCTTCGCTGTCGTGCGCACCATCAAGTTCAGACGCATCGCGATGCGGCCCGCTCTCGCCTGGCCTGCCCTTTTACACACATCTTGACATACGACCTGGCGCAACGACGGGACCTGGAGCCGCATCAACGCTGCCCTTCGAGAGAAAGTGCGTGTGGCAGCGGGAAAAGAAGCGACACCGAGTGCTGCGATCATTGACAGCCAAACGGTAAAGACAACCGAGGCCGGCGGTGATTCGGGGTTTGATGGCGGCAAACAGATTAAGGGCCGCAAGCGCCACATACTCGTAGACACGCTCGGTCTCTTGCTGAGTGTCTTCGTTCTGGCGGCCTCGATCTCCGATTCTGGGTATTGTCCCTCATTTTCCTTGATGAGGTTGTTGAACTTTGATTGGTCGGCGTATCCTCGAGAGCATAAGTTATGCAGATCGAGGGTACGAAAATGGACTGGGAAACGCTCTATTGTCCTAATCAACGCTGTCGATACTACGGTCTTCCGTTTCGGCAGGGCAAAATGGTCAAAAATGGCACCAGTTATGGTCAACCGCAAGCACTCTGTAAGGGTTGTGGGAGGAGTGTGGCTTGGAGTGACGCCACCGCCTCCTATGGTCTGGAAAGCGATCCGGCGATTTTCGAGACCGCCGGGCGCGCCTTGGCCGAAGGAAATTCCATCCGGGCGACCGGTCGGATCTTGCCGATCGACAAAGATACGGTGTGTGATTGGCTGAATCGCGCCGCTCGGCAGTGCCGTGCGGTGGTGCTTTACCTGTGGAGCCATCTGCATGTCACCGAATGCCAGTTGGACGAGTTATGGAGTTTCGTTCACACTCAAGAAGCCCACCTGCCGTCTGCCAAACTCTATTGTGAAACGTATGGCGATGCCTGGGTCTGGTTAGCCTTTGCACCGGTCTGGCGCTTGGTGCTCGCTTTTGTCGTCGGCAAACGCGGCCAAGCTAGTGCCGATCTCCTGGTGGACCGGGTCAAAGATGTTACAGATGAAGGCATTCCTTTCTTTACCAGCGATCAGCTACCGGAATATGCCCATGCCTTGCTGCATACCTAGGGCACTTGGGTTCAGCCTGAAAGAAAAGGCCATCGAGGCCGATTTCCCAATCCCCGGTTGGTCCCTGCCGCGGACCTGCTGTATGCCCAAGTAGTCAAGCTACGCGACGGTGCTCGGGTGACCGAGGTCAAAGCCAAAGTGATTTTTGGTAAACCCGAGGCGATCGCGGCTCAACTGACTAATTCACCGGTGAGCGACACGGTCAATACCAGTTTCGTGGAGCGGGATAACTTGACGCAACGGCAAAGCAATCGTCGTTTGACCCGCCGCACGAATGGCTTTTCCAAAGAAATTGTCTGGTTTGAGAAGCAGCTCTGGTTGTCGACGGCCTACTATCACCTGGTCTTACCCCATTACAGCTTGCGTCAGCCGCTAGACACGCCTGAACCTACCCGGGGAACAGGGTCGCCGAGAAAATGGAAACCGGTTACGCCCGCCATGGCTGCCGGAATCACTGACCACGTGGGGTCAACCGCTGAGCTTCTTTCGTATCGAGTGTCGGCTCAGTTCTTGGATCAGTTGTCAAAGATCAAGCCCTTGTTCGCCTTGCTCGAACAAGCCCATCAAGGAGAATGAGGGACAACACCCGATTCTGCCGGCGCGGACTTCATCTTTGACGATCTTCATGGGAGATTCGCGCGACTCAAGCGCGTGTTTGCCGATCAGGCGTATCGGGGCGAGTTGGTTGAGTGGGTCAAGGAAACGTTTAATATTGTCCTTGAGATTATCATAAAACCGCGAGACCAAGAAGGCTTCAAAATTCTGCCGAAACGCTGGATCGTGGAGCGTAGTTTTGGCTGGCTCAATCGCTATCGTCGGTTGAGCAAGGACTACGAGCATCTTCCAGAATCGAGCGAAAGTATGATTCGCCTGGCTTTCATACGGCTCATGCTTAAAAGGTTAGATAAGGCGAAAAGCGTGGCTTAGTTTTTTAGACACGCTCTTACAGCGAGTCAAGGATATGTACGAAATGGGGGACCTAACCCGTGCGGAGTACCAGAAGAAGCGCGACTGTTACCAGGCGCAGCTGGCGGCCCTCCGTCCCCCCGACTTTCCCGATTTTGAAGAGATTGCCGAACTGATGGCTGACTTCCCGGGGACGTGGAAGGAGGCAACTCCAAAGGAGCGAAAGGAAATTTTATATACCTTCCTCTCCGAGGTCCGCTTAGATCGAGAAAAAGGGGTAGCGATCAAGGTCAATCCGGAGATGGAAATGCTATTCCTCCCGCTGCATCAATGGTCGAGGCCGGAGTTTGCCTCCGGCCCCTGCTTCTCAACCGATACGGATCGATTCTTGGTTAACGGTCGTTTTAGTCGTTTACCGCTCCCTCGTGGAAGATCTCCGGCGCTTCCGGCCCCTCGGCGTAGAGGAACCCGACCAATCCCCGATCCAGGCGGCTTAGGGCGTGATCTACCAGGATGTAGCGGCCAGGCACATTGAGTTTAAAATCGACGACGGCGGCACCACCAGGCGGGACGGTAATGGTCTGGACGTCGGTGAGCGGCTCAGCCGTCAGCGACGCCAGGTTGTACACCCGATCGAAAATCTCACCGATGACGTGGAAGGATGAGGTTTTATTGGGTCCGCCGACACCGAAGAAGATGCGGACTGTCTCGCCGGTTTTGGCGTGCAGGGCGTGGGCGTCACCGGTCAATGCTACTGCAGCGCCGTTGAAGACCAGGTAGGTTGGCGTCTCGTCCAGCAGTTTTTCCTCGCTGAACTCCTGGTGGCCCTTGTCGCCCAGGTGGCCCTGGGTATAGATCTCGCCCTGCATCACGTAGAATTCACGATCGACTGCGGGCAGACCGCCCTCGGGTTCGACGAGAATCATCCCGTACATGCCGTTGGCAATGTGATGGGCCACCATCGGCGTGGCGCAGTGATAGACGAACAGGCCGGGAATGAGTGCTTTGAAGGTGAAGACTTTCTCCTCGCCGGGCGGTACCTGGCTGTAGAGCGCTCCGCCACCCGGGCCGGTCACGGCGTGCAGGTCGATCGAGTGAACCATGGTGCTGGTCTTGGGATTCTTCAGATGGACTTCAACCGTATCGCCAACCCGAACCCGAATCAACGGACCGGGGACCTTCCCATTGAAAGTCCAGTAGCTATAGGTTGTTCCTTCGGCCAGTTGTCCCTCAACCTCGACCGCCTCCAGATCAACACGAACAGTCTGCGGCTCTCGATTGCCCACCGGTGGGGGCAGATCGGTGGGATTTCGCACGATATCCGCGCCCTGGGCTTCGGTCGTCTGGGCCTCCCCGACCACTATCTGCCCTTCCATACCGGCCTGACGGTGACCGGGAACGGAGCAGAAGTAGGCAAACTGGCCCTCGCGATCGGCGCGGAAGGTCAGCATGCTTTTGTCATCTTTGGCCCGAACGCGGTCGGTGTGGGCATTGAAGTCGGGCACGGTCAAGTCGTGCTCCATGCCATCGCCGTCGATCAGGACGATCTGAACGACGGCGCCTTTCGCGACCTTGAGAGTCGGGTTTCGCACCCCGTCGATGTCACCGCCGACGCCGACGAAGCCGAGGCCTTTCTCACCCATCGCGGTTTGCAGCGTGAAGGTCACGTCCGGCTCGGGAGCGGTGGCCTGACCGTTCTGCATGGGCATTTGATGGCCGGCCATGGGATCCCCGGGCGCGGCCGTCTCTGCCTGCGGGGTCCCGGCCACGGGCGCCGTCGCGGCGATCCCGGCGACCAAAGGGCCAGAAGTGGTGCCCGAGTGGCTGCTTGCCGCCGGTACGGGAGTGATGGGAGCGACGTTGGGTCCGCAGGCGGCGAGTACGAGTGCCAGGATGATCAGGGCCGGGAACAAGAATTGGGAGTAACGTTTCATCGTGAAGATGACTCCTTTTGTCCCTCGAACGGGCTTATTCTCGATTCGGGACTCGATATCGATGCGGCCGAACGAGTGAGTCCGACTAAGCTTTACCGTAACACCCTTTACTATACCGGCTTGCCCTGAAATCGGGATGAACAATGGCGCCTCACGCCTGAAAAACCCCTGGAAAAAAGAAAGGTTGCCGCGGCGTAATTCTCCCGGCGGTGGGTAGTCAGCAGTGGTCCGACACGGCCAGCCAAAACAGAGCCGGTAATGGAAGATCGCCGGCCACCCTCGTTGCCTTTCAGTGCTCCGAGAGTGCCGGCGGTCGGGCGATGAATCTCGAATACCGGAGATCAATCTCGCGTGACGAGGATTGGTAACCCTCCCGCTCTCGTCTTGGGATATGGGGTAGAGGATTGAGGTCAAAGATCCCTGAAAGGGGGAACTCACAGGAACTCGGGGAGCCTGAGGGGACCGGCGCAACCGGTAGTCAGGGCAGGTGCCGAGGAATCACGATCAGGCTGCAATAGAGGCGGTAGAGCAAGGCTGCGAACGTCAGCGACCATGCCAGGAGGGCAATGTAGACGAAGTACCGCGGAAGGAAAACCAGGAACGATAAATCGGCCGCCTTGGCCAGCTGCAGGGTAGATGCTGTGTACATACCCAGGGGGAAGACCATTCCCCAGTACTGAGGATCGTAGACCAGCGGGAAACGCTTGTACAGATGGCGCCACACCCCCAAGATGAAGAGCAGCGGAATCCACCAGGTGCCTGTTGCCCAGAAGAAAAGCGTGAATCCTTTCAAAAAGGGCGTGAGTTCCTCGAGGAACGCCCATTGATGGGCATTCAAGATGAGGGTCGCACCGGCCAATGTGGTGATGGCAACGGCGCCCATGTTGATCCAATATGGCGCGGTGAGGGTGGCCGTTGTGACCTCCAGGAAAGTAAACCGGTAGAAGATGAGTGTGATGATGGTGAGGTAGAGCATAAAGCCAAGCAGATACATGCTGAACGTGAAAAACAGCACCACTTCTCGATAGATCGGGTAATGGGATGCCAGGAGTGTTCCCAAAATGGAGACGGACTGCGTGGCGACCGTCGCAATCAACCAGGCGCCGTTGATGCCGGTTTCCAGAGATGGTTTCGATTCGCGCACCGTCACAGCGGTGAAAAACGAGTACATCACCAGGACCCAGAGCACGATGCCAAAAATCCATAGGAGGCGCGCTGAAGCAAGATCGCCACGCAGAATCACGAATTGGCTTCCGAGAACACAGGTGGCCGTCACCACGGTGAAAAAACCCGGTCCCCGGCCGTGGTCTGTGAGGTCGGCCAGCAGCCTGGGGAGATACCAGAACAGGCGCAGGAGCGTCAGGAGCCAGAGCACGCCGTAGGCAGCGATATTGATCGCCAGCAACACCCACGCCACCGGCTTCATTCCCAGGAGATAAGTCGCGATCGAGATAATGCCGGTCGCCATGACCAGGGCAAAGTAGCCCGGGAAGAGGTTGGCGACTCCCTGCTGGATCACACGGCGTCGAGAATCAAAGTTCATAGAATCAGGGTAATCGGTTTGCAAGCTGTGGTAGTCAACGATGGACGGGCGTTCCGAAGCCAAGGGGGCTGCGGGCGTGTTCGCTCTACCAGCCACCGACCCGGGGCCGGCGGCCGAGGACCCGCAGCACCAGGAGCCCGCCGAGGAAGATGAGCCCCGAGATCAGTGCCAGCCATAGAACGTCGCTCCCGTTGCCGCCTAGATAGAGCTCGAGCGCCACGGTGAGCAACCAGAGTTGGACGCCCATCATCAAGATCCCGATCATGAGCATCGCCAGGATGATGGCTTGCTGGCCCGGCGACGGCGGACGAGGCTCCCCGCTCTCGTACTCGGAGAGGCGCGAGCGATGGGGCAACGGAACGCGAGTCGGAACGGTTGGAGGCATCTCACCCCATTCCTGGCCTCTGATTCCCGGTACTTGATCGTTGCTCATCAGGGGACCTCCTCGACCGCGATGAGTGTATCCCCCTCTCGTCGCAGGAGGATACGCGGCAGGCGGCGCTGGGGGGGGCCGGCGACCGGCTCGCCGGTGCGCGGGTTGAAGACCCCCTCGTGGCAGGGGCAGAAGAGGCGATCGCGCTCCGGCTGGTAGTAGACGGCGCAGGAGAGGTGGGTGCACTTCTGGCTATAGGCCACGAACTCGCCACCCGGCAGGTGGAGCAGCATGGCCTGGTCATCCGGCTCGGGGTAGTTGAAGTAGAAGGCCTCGCCCAGCGGGACCTCGTCAACCTGAGCGACGGGCTGCGGCGCCCCTCGCCGGCGAGTGCCGAGGCGGCCGAGAATGGCGAGCACGGCCGTGCCGGCGAAGAGCGCTCCCGAGGCCCACACCGCAAGCTGGAGCAGCTCGCGCCGCGAGACCAACTCGTCCGTGTCCCAGTGGTAGGGGAACTCGGTCCGCCAGCGACTCGGCGTCGCCGGTGCTGTGACGCCTTCGAATGGTTCAACCGGCCGACGTTCACTCTCGGTCATAAGACCCATGCCTCCTCGTGGCTCACTCCGGCGGGGGGAAACTCTGCCTCTGCCTCCTTCAGGAGGGCGACTATGTCAAGTGCGGGAAGTTCTTCGGGCAAGACGTGATAGACCCGAGTCTGGACGGGCTGAGCCCCAAAGATGGTGAGGTTCACCGGCCGACCACAGCGCTGACCGATGAAGTCCTCATAATCGCCATACCAGATGGCCTGGGTTGGGCAGGCCTGAGCGCACCAGGGCTGGAGTCCCTGCACTATGCGGTCATAACAGAGGTTGCATTTCTTCATCAGGCGCGCCTTGACATCGAACTTGGGCACACCAAAGGGGCAGGCGTAGACGCAGTTGCGGCAGGCGATGCAGCGCGAGGGATCGGCCTGTTGGACGACCCCCTCGGGCGTGATCAGGATCGCCTGGGCCGGGCAGACCTGGGCGCAGGGTGCCACCGGGTCCTCACAGTGCATGCAGACTGTCGGCTGCGTGGCGACGCTCCAATCCCGGTCGATAAAATCGACCATGACCATGCTCTCGCCCTTGTGTGAATCGCACTCGCGACAGGCCGCCTCGCAGGCGCGGCAGCCGATGCAGCGCGATGGGTCTACAAAGAGTGTCTTGATCGCCACAACGTGCTCCCTCTACAAGCAGCCCGGCGGTTGCCTGTCCTGACCGCCAGGTCAGGGAAACTGCGGCTGGAGGCCTCCGGCCGGGCGGGCCCCGCCGGGCACGCTGGGGGGCGGATGCATGTGGAACGGGGCAACCGCGCGCACGACGAACTGCTCACCCTCCCTGGAGACGATTTCGCCAACAGGGTCTACGGTTTTATCAATGAACCCCGGCAATGCCGGCTGTTTCAGCGAAACGACAGCGCTCTCGGTTCCCTGCTATCTATCAGAACTGTTTGCCATCTGGAGCCACTGCGGTCTTTGTTTCCCCAACAGTGTAGGGGAACATCTTGGGGGCCGTCTCCGGTGTGAAGTTTTCACGCGCTGGGGCCCCCGGCGCCTCGATTGGAGTGCCAAGCTTCTCGACTGTGGCGGCGCAGACCTTGTACTCAGGGATCTTGACCGCCGGCTCAACGGCCGGGATGGTCAACTGGTTGACTGCCTCCTGGTGATCGTAGTGGAACGGGATGAAGAGGGTGTCGGGCCGGATCGTTGGAACCACCAGCGCTTTGATCTCCATGGCTCCGCGAGGCGTGCGCACGCGCACCCGCTCCTCATTCTCAATCCCGAGGCGCCCGGCGGCTTGGGGATGGATCTCGACCCACGGTTCTGGGGCTTGAGCGTTGAGGAACCCAATTCGCCGGGTCTGGTTGCCGCTCAAGTAGTGGTAGACGACTCGGCCGCTGGTGAGGCGGAAGGGGTAGTCGGCGTCGGGTTCTTCGGCCGGCGGCACGTAGTCAACCGCGAAGAAGCGCGCCCGGCCGTCGGGATGGGCAAAGCGCTCGGTGAAGAGGCGCGGCGTGCCGGGATGATCCAGCGACGGACAGGGCCAGAAGACCCCTCCCTGCCGCTCGATCTTCTCCCAGGTAATCCCATAATAGTCCGAAACGCCGCCTTTAGAGGCCAGCCGCAGTTCGTCCCAGATCTCCGCCGGTGCTTGATACGAGAAGAATTGCCCGCGGCCCAGGCGGCGGGCCAACTCGCAGACGATCTCCCAATCGCGCCGGGCCTCCCCGGGCGGCTCGGCGGCCCGGTTGATCTTGATGACCCTGCCCTCCAGATTGGTCGTGGTTCCCTCATCCTCGCACCAGACGGCGCCCGGCAGAAGCACGTCGGCGAGTTCGGCGGTCTGGGAGCGGAAGAAGTCGATCACCACCAGTGGATCGAGATTCTCCAGGGCCCGCTGCACGACGGCGTTATCGGGCAACGAGACCATCAGGTTCGAGCAGATGATCAGACAGCTTTTGATCTCACCCGCCGCCATCAAGTGCACCATCTCGGTGGCGGCGGCACCTTCCCAGGGCAGCTCCTCGACGGGGATGCCCCAGACGTCTGCCACCACCTGCCGGTCCTCCGGCACGTCGATGTGGCGGTATCCCGGGAGCTGGCTAGCCTTCTGGCCCACCTCGCGCCCCCCCTGGCCATTGCCCTGGCCGGTCAGCATCATCGTGCCGCCGCCCAGCCTGCCGACCTGTCCGCGGGCGAGGGCGAGGTTGATGCAGGCGAAGCAATTATCCACGCCGTGCGTGCTGTGCTCGATCCCTTTGCCGTGCAGGATCAGCGAGATGGCCGCGCGGCCGTAGAGCCGGGCCGCGGCCACGATCCGCGCCGCAGGCACACCGGCGATCGCCTGGGCACGCTCCGGCGGGTAGGTTTCGACGGTGGCCTTGACTGCTTCCCAGCCGACGGTGCGGCTCGCCACGTAGGCCTCATCGACCAGCCCTTCGTGAATCACCACCCGCAGCATCGCATTGAGCACCGCACTGTCGGTGCCCGGCCGTACGGGGAGCCAGAGGTCGGCAGTCCGAGCAATCGGCGTCTCACGAGGGTCGATCACGATCAGGCTGGCGCCGCGATCGCGGGCGCGCCAGATCCAACTCATCACGATCGGGAAACACTCGGCCACATTGGTGCCGACCACCAGGAGGCAATCTGCATTCGGGATGTCAGTCATCGGGAGGGGGGCCCGGTCGATTCCGAACGCCCTCGCATAGGCGACAGCCGAAGACGACATGCAGAGCCGCCCATTGTAATCAACGTGGCGGGTCCTGAGCCCAACGCGGGCAAACTTGCCCATCAGGTAACACTTCTCGTTGGTCATCGAGGAGCCGCTGTAGACGGCCACGGCCTCCGGCCCGAACTGCGTCTGGATCTCTTGCCAGCGGCGCACGACGTAGTCGAGCGCCTCGTCCCACGTTGCACGCTCGAGCCGGCCGCCCTTTCCGCCCCGCCGGATCATTGGGTAGCGGAGCCGGTCGGGGTGGTCAACCTGCTGGTAGGCGACAACGCCCTTGGGGCAGAGCATCCCCCGGTTGTGGGGAAAGTTGCGCGGCTCGACGCCGATCACGAGGCCGTCGGCCACTCGCAGGTACATTCCACATTGAACCCCGCAGAAGGAGCAATGGGTGGGTACGACCGCCTCTGGAAAGCGGTCGGCGTCCTCCCATCCCACGAGCATCGGTCCAGTACTCTGAAAGTCGTAGTTAAAATCACGCTCGGGGCTGAAGAAATCCTTGTTGATGGTCATCGACCACTCCTTGCAACGACAGCGCTGAAGGCTGAGTGACTCTCCGGCGGACCGTTCCTCGCCGCTCTGCGCTCAGAACTTCAAAGGAAGCGCCTGCCCATGAGCCGGTAGTAGGCTTGCCCGCGCATGACGCGCTTGCAGGTCGGGCAGTAGTCCTGCAGCGTTCCCAGCTTGTCGCCCAGGGTGTACTCTTGCCCCAGATCGACCAGCGTCGCTTCCAGGTCCGAGATAAATTGGGGCGAGGGCAACTCCTCCCCGCAGCGCGGGCAGCGGCCCGTTTGGACCTGCCGGCCGTAATGCTCGATATCCTGGTTGACAACCTGGTAGAGTGTGACCCCAACCGTCGCCGGCCGCTCGATGATGTGGAAGAACTTGCCGAAGGGGATGGAGAGCAACCAGGCCACGACGACGAGTTGGTGGCTGAGCGAGATGAACCAGTAGAAGCGCCCCTCCCACCAGAGCGACGATGCCGTCAGGGCGAGGCCGGTCACGGCGATGGTCAGGAGGAGCAGCAGCGGCACCAGGTCGAAGCCGAAGCGCTGCGTGACGAGGAGCCCGGCGTCGGTCGTGCGGCGCCAGAGCGCGATGGCGATGCCGAGGATGAGCAGCAGCGCGGCGAAGTCCAGCGCATGGTAGAGTGCGAAGCCGGTGCCGGCTTCGATCGGGAAGCGGAAGACCGGTATCCCGAAGAACCAGAGTTGGTAGGCATCGGGTGGGACCAGGGTGAAGCGAATCCAGCCGAAGGTCAGTGGGAGGGTGATCGCAAGCGAGAGGATTACTCCCCAGAAGATCGACATATGCATCAGCCAGCGCTGGAAGCTGCGCTTCAGGATGAATGTCTGGCCGAGGATGTCGGTCCACCAGGCGACGGGGATCAGGGTGGTATAGCGGCGGAAGTTCGTCCAGGAGAGAAAATTGGCCCAGCCGGCCTGGAAGTAACGCCAGGTAGGTGGACGTGTGATCCAGCGGGTGTATCGGTAGACAAGCGCCGCGAAGGCTACGATCGTAGCGACAGCGTAGCCGATCAGCGCCGAATCGAAGTCCTCCAGTCTGCGGGACCCCACGTAGATGAGCACCATCAGGAGGCCGGCGGCGATGAACGCTAATGTGGCGGCCGGAAGTTCACGTCGAGACATGTGTCCTCCTCGTCCGTGGGCTCCACGCCCTCAGTGCGGAACGGTCGATCACTGATGTGTCGTAATTCTGGTGTAGAGTCGAGGATCCGCCGGAGCCAGTACCGGCGCGAATCCCAGAGGTATAAGACACTGTGTTGGCGAATTGGTGCGAGTAGCGGGTGTCTGTTGGTCGTGCGCGCTGTTGCGCCTTTCCAAATGAATCTGACACACCGTGGGTCTGCCCGGAGCAACCGCCCGGCCGCCCCGGAATGAATTCCAGGGCTGATAGCCACAGTCGGCTGAAGCCGACTGGATGAGAGACATTCGCGCACAATTGCAAGCATGCTTCATCCGCGCTTGCGCTGTTCCAATCGACGCTGACGAACCGCGTGCCCGGAGGGGCCCGCCCGGCCGCAGGCCCCCAGTCGCGATTTCAATCGCCCGGCTCCGGACAGCGATGGTCAGGTTCAATTGGAAACGTGCAACAGCGCGCACGACGAACTGCTCACCCTCTCTGGAGACGATTTCGCCACCGGGATCGTATAAGCCCGTGCCGCCGGATCGGCCAGAATGCGGGCGGCGGGCAACGAACGCGCACCCGCAAGCTTGAACCACCGGCGATCCTGACGACATCGAGCGACGCCGAGTCAGGATTGCCTGCAAGATTCATACCACAAGGGACAGATCAGCGGCAAAACGCCGGTAAGGCGGCAGTCCCTGCCGGAGATCCCCGCTTCGCATCCACGTTTTGCAGATTGTTGATTGTTTTCTGCCGGTTGAAGATATTGAAGGGGCGCCCCACCTCCTCCACCCGCGGGTTCGGTGAATGGTGGGGGTGGGGAGTTACCCTACAGAAACCGCGCGAGAGGGCACCCGGCTTCGCCCTGCCCTGAGGGGCACCCCAAGCGAGAACGCCCGGTAGGGGTCCCCGGTGGGGGAGCCCCACAGGGCACGGCTCGCTTCGCCCTGCCCTGAGGGGTACCCCCTGGCGTCGAGGTGGACGTTTGGGCTCCCCCCGCGGGGGGTGAGGGGCGGTCCCCGGCGTGAGCCCCTGCCCTGAGGGGTACCCCCAGGCGAGGTGACCCCGCTTGGGCTCCCCCCACAGGGGGTGAGGGGGCTGCCTACCCCGCGGGGTACCCCCAAGCGAGACCGTCTTATAGGGGACTCCCCCGCAGGGGACAAGCGTCCCCGTAGACGCTACGGGATGCCCCACAGGGCACGGCTCGCTTGGGCGTACCCGGTGGGGTAGGGCGTACCCGGTGGGGTAGGGCGTACCCAGTGGGGTAGGGCGCCCCCCATAGGGGGGAAGCCGGGTGGTGAATCGCGCGCAAGGCAAAATCCAAAGCGAAAAACGTGGCGCTCTGTCGCGCCAAGGTGCTATCATCCCAGTATGAGCTATCGCACAATAGAAATTAACTGGCTTCCCCAATCGAATACCGAATGGCGCACGTTCACCCAAGCGCGCAAGGAAGCCGCTCGGCTGTGGTCCGATCTGGTTGTGCGCCACCACCGGATACGGCGGCTCAACTGGAAGTGGCCCTCGAAAGGGCGTTGGCAAAAGTGGGCCAGGCGCAAGTACCCGAACCTGAGCGCGCAATCGGCGCAACAGGTTATCGGTGAGTTTTGCGAGGCCGTGAACGCCACCCGCCAGCTTCGCAAGAACGGCCACACGGAAACGCGCTACCCGTGGCGCAAGCCGCGTTATCGAGATGTGGTGTATACCAACCAGGATGCCCGGATTCGGGACGGTCGCGTGATCCTGCCCACCGGGAGAAGCGGCACGCTGCGGGTTCGGATTCCCGATACGGTCACGGTTCCTGCTCGGCTGATGGAAGTGCGGCTGTGCTATGGTCGGGTGCTGTTGGTTTGCGAAATCCCCGACGAGTCCCGGCCGCAAGCAACCGTTGTCGGCGTCGATCTTGGCGTCAATACCCTGATTGCCGCGAGCGACGGCAAGCGGGCGATCCTGGTCAGTGGGCGCGAAGCCAAGGCCACCGTGCAGTGGCGCAACAAACGACTGGCGAGCATCCAGGCCAGGCAGAGCCAACTGATCGAAGGCTCGCGCCGGTGGAAGCGACTGCAACGACGAAAGCGCAAGATGCTCGACAAGGCCAGGCGCCGGATGCGGGACATCTGTCACAAGGCGACCCGCAAAGTTGCCGACGCTTTCCCGAACGCCACGTGCTATGTGGGCAAGCCCTTCAACGATGCGGGCATACGGATCGGGCGCAAGCAGGCGCAGCAAGTCAGCCAGGCATGGAACGCCAGGCTTATCAGCCAACTGGACTCTAAGACGGCGGGCGCTCTCGTCGTCTCGGAAGCCTATTCGTCGCAGACGTGCCCCGGCTGCGGCGAGCGGAGCAAGCACCGTCGCGTGTTCAAGTGCAAGTGTGGGGCGACCGCGCCGCGTGACGTGATCGGCGCAACCAACATCCTCGCCCTTGGGCACGACGGTGATATGGCTCCCGGTCGAAGCGTACCGAACGCTGTCCAATTCGTGCATCCTCTCAAAGTATCCCGGCACAAGCCGGGTAGTTCGCCCGGACACGGCGCAAGTAGCTTGTCCCCTACGGGGGAGTCCCCTACGAGACGCTCTCGCTTGTCCCCTACGGGGGAATCCCCTACGAGACGGTCTCGCTTGGGGGTACCCCGCGGGGTAGGGGTACTCCGCGGGGTAGGGCATTCGCCCCAAGAAGCCCCCGGTTTCTCCCCTGTGGGGGACGCCCAAGCGAGGCGATCTCGCCTGGGGACGCCCCGCAGGGCGTAACCGGGGGAGTGTCACGAGGCAGCCAGACGGTAGCCGACCCCAGGTTCTGTCAGCAGGTAGCGTGGTTGGTCCTGGTCCTCGCCAAGCTTCTGGCGCAGGCGCCGAATGTAGGTCCAGACGTACTCTTTCTCATCGCCGTACTCCGGTCCCCATACAGCCTGGAGCAGCGCGCGGTATGTGAGTACTTTCCCAGCGTTCAGGGCCAGGTGCGCCAGCAGCCGGTACTCGATCGGGGTCAATTCGACGGGCTCCTCATTCAGGGTCACGCGCCGGCTCTCGAAATCCACGACCAGGTCGCCAGCGGCATAGGCCGTGCGCGCGATAGTTTCGGCGGGAGCCGTACGGCGGAGAACGGCGCGTACCCGCGCCAGCAACTCCTCCACGCTGAAGGGTTTGGTCAGATAATCATCGGCGCCCAGATCCAGGGCCCGAACCTTGTCCTTCTCACGGCCGCGTGCCGAGAGCACGATGACTGGTACCTGGCTCTCGTGGCGTACCGCCTCACAGACAGCGAAACCATCCATGCCCGGGAGGCCCAAGTCAAGGACAATCAGGTCGAGGAGGTTTTCGCGGGCGAGTTTCAGCGCTTCGAGACCATCGTAGGCCGCCAGCACGTCGTACCCTCGCGCCTTGAGGTTGGCACTCAACAGCTTGACCGTCGGCGGTTCATCGTCAACCACCAAAACGCGGGGCTTGTTCATCGTTCGGTCCTTCTAGTGGCAACATCAGGGTAAACGTTGAGCCGGCAGCGGGCGCGCTCGCGGCAGTCAGGGTGCCGCAGTGCGCCTCGGCTACCCGGCGACAGATCGCCAGACCAAGGCCCGTGCCCGGGGCGCGCTGGCGGTTGGCACCCCGGTAGAAGCGCTCGAAGACGCGCGGCAAGACATGGGCCGGAATGCCCGCACCTTCGTCGATCACCACCACCTTCAAGGTCTCCGCTTCCGAGCACGCTCGGACAGTCACAGTCGTGCCCGCCGGCGAGTATTTCACGGCGTTGTCCAAGAGGTTGTTGAGCAGCAGCTCAACCGTACGCCGGTCGCAGCGCAGCGGAGGCAGGCTGGCCGGCAGCTCCAGCCCAAAGTGGTGATCGTCGACGAAGGCGCGCATTCGCTCTATCACGGCGCTGATAATGTCGCCAGGCGCGTGCCAGTCCAGTTCGAGGAACGCCCCTTCTTGGGCGTTGGCCAGCCGGGCCATCTCCAGGATATTCTCGACGAGATGCGTCAGCCGGTCGGCCTCCTGGTCGATCGTCTCCAAAAAGTCCCGTTCGGTCTCGCGATCCCACTCCACATCTTCCTGAAGCAGCGTGCTCGCAAAGCCCTTGATATGGTTCAGGGGGGTCTTCAATTCGTGCGAGACCAGGGAGATGAACTCGTCTTGCAGACGCTCGATCTCTTTGCGAGCCGTGAGGTCGCGGAGTACGTGGACCACCCCCTCGATCTGACCATCAAGGCCCAGGATACGACCGGAGGCAATCTCGAGCGAGCGTAGCCCGTTGGTCGTCTGCGCGGTGATCTCGGTGGGATAGCGGTGACGGGTCGGTTCCTGGAAGGGGCAGGCGGATTCGCAGAGCAGCCGGCCGTCCCGGGTGCGGGTGAGGGTGTGGCCGAAACAGGTCTGGCCAATCATCTTCTCGCGTGGCAGGCCCAACAATCGTTCCAGCGTGCGGTTGACGAGGCTAATCTGTTCGCCCGGCTCGACGACGTAGATGCCGTCGGCGGAGGCGTCCAGCACCGCCAGCAGCCGGGCCCGTTCGCGTTGCGCCTCAGCGAGCGCGGTCTCCAGGCGAGCCTGCAGGTCGGCGATGAGGCCAAACACCCACTCCGCAAAGAGCCAGGAGCCGGTGACGAGCACGGCGCCAACGAGCATGAGGGCGACCGGCGCCGCGACGTCAGCGGCGAGGAGTTGGTGGCGCACAAATTCGAGCAGGCCGATGAAGAGCAATGGGCCAGCGATGGTGATCCGTTTCAGCCGACGAAGACTGCCGTCGGCTGCCGGCCAGTAAGCAAGCAGGTTTGGCATACAATACGCTTTCTTCTACGGAGGTTACCACCCTATAGCATAGCATACCTGCGGCGGCCAACCGAATACCGCAGGAGCTGGCTTCTCCAACCCAGTGAGCAGGTCCTCCTGGCCTGACCGCGTCCCGCTGTCCGCCTCGGCTCGGTTCGCAGGCACATGCCGCCGCGGAGAGCTGGGGTGCGACGCGCCGGAGTCGTGATCGTGGGGCTTCGGCCGGCCGCTGAAGACCGACGCGGGTCCGTCGGGCCGGCGTCCTTCAGGAGCCTGGTGTACGCAGGAGTTGGCGGGGGGCGGCCCCTCCCCAGCCCTCCCCGCGTCGGGGCGGGGAGCCAGCCGCGTTCCAGCCAGCCGCGCGGCCCTCCGCCTCCCCTTCCCTCGCAGGGAAGGGGGCCGGGGGGTTAGGTTCTGCTGGCTCCGCCACCTGCCTGACAACTCGTGTGTACACCCGGCGTCCTTCAGGAGCCTGGTGGTTGTAGTGGCCGCTTGCGCTTTGCTATAATGATCCAATTAGCACAATCATGTCAGGCGGCCTGCGTGTGCGCGGCTCCGCAGGAGGAGCGATCCTCACGGACGAGGGAGGAGGACAACAATGGAGTTACACGAGCTGATCACGGCGGCACGCGGCGAGGGTCCGGTGGACCTCGTGTTGCGGGGCGGCACGCTGGTCAACGTATTCACGGCCGAGATGGTGGAGACGGACGTTGCCGTTCAGGATGGTCGGGTGGTTGGGCTGGGGCCAGGCTACCAGGGACGTGAGGAGATCGACGTGGGTGGTCGCATCCTCTGCCCTGGTCTCATCGATGGCCACATGCACGTCGAATCGAGCATGATCACCGTGCCCGAGTTGGTGCGCGCCGTCGTTCCCCGCGGCACCACTGCGGCCGTCCTCGATCCCCACGAATTGGCGAATGTCTACGGGCTGGCCGGGATCCGCTACGTGCTGGCCTCGCGCCGCGGCGTGCCGATGAGCGTTTTCGTGATGGCCTCCTCCGCGGTGCCGGCGACCCACATGGAGACCTCCGGTGCCCGGCTCGAAGCCGGCGACCTGGCGCCGCTCTTTCGAGAGAGCGGCGTGCTGGGTCTGGCGGAGATGATGAATTTTCCAGGGGTTGTCTCCGGGGACCCTGGTGTGCTGGCCAAGCTTCGCGCCGCGCATGCAGCCGATGTCGAGGTTGACGGTCACTGCCCCGGTCTCAGCGGTCGGCCACTGAATGCCTACGTAGCGGCCGGGATCGACTCGGACCATGAGTGCACGACGGTGGAAGAAGCACGGGAGAAGCTTCGCCTCGGCATGTACCTGATGATCCGCGAGGCCAGCAACGCCCGCAACCTGGCGGCCTTGCTGCCCGTTGTGACCCCTCGCAACAGCCGGCGCTGCCTCCTCGTGACCGACGACCGCCACCCGGCCGACTTGCTCGAGCAGGGACACATCGACCACCTCATTCGCAAGGCCATTCGCCTGGGCCTCGACCCGATCACGGCCGTGCAAATGGCGACGATCAACGCGGCGGAGCGGTTCGGCCTCGACCGGGCCGGCTACGGTGCAATTGCGCCGGGCTCGCGCGCCGACATCGTCGTAGTGGATGATCTGCGGGCCTTGACGATCTCGCAGGTCTTCGTCGACGGCAAACTGGTGGCCCGTGACGGACGCCTGGTCAACACCCAGGCGCTGCCGGCGCCGCCAGCGATGCCGCCCTCGATCCACATCAACTGGGAGCGGTTCCCCGGTTTCGCGATCAAGGCGGAGGGCTCGCGGGTCAAAGTGATCGAGACTGTGCCAGGGCAGATCGTCACCCGGCGCAGTGCGGCCGATGTCCGCAGCGAGGATGGGCTGGTCGTGGCGGACCCCGAGCGGGACCTCCTCAAGCTCGCGGTGGTCGAGCGCCACCACGGCACAGGCAACGTCGGACTGGGCTTTGTTCGCGGCTTCGGTCTCAAACGCGGCGCTATCGCCAGCAGCGTCGCTCACGATTCCCATAACGTGATCATTGCCGGCACTGACGATGACGACATGCTGGCGGCGCTCAAAGCCATCGCCGCGATGGATGGTGGTCAGGTGGCGGTGGCTGATGGGGAGGTGCTGGCGCGTCTGCCCCTCCCCATCGGTGGCTTGATGAGCGACCGGCCGGTTGAGGCCGTGCGCGACATGGTGGATCAGTTGCACGCGGCCTTCGCTCGCCTGGGTGGCACGCTCGAGGCGCCCTTCATGGCGCTCTCGTTCCTGGCCCTCCCCGTCATCCCGACCCTCAAGCTGACCGATAAGGGCCTGGTGGATGTCGAGCGCTTCGAACTGGTGCCGCTCTGGGCCGATGACGATAGCTAACTACGAAAGGAGCGAGCATGACGACGCCGGCGCTGGGGCGCCTCTCGATTGCGTTCCAAGGGGACAAGCCGCTACGAGAGTACGCCGAACTCGCGGCCCTCGTCGAGCGCTATCCGTTCGATACCATCAGCCTCTACAACGACCTGCTCTTCCAGCCCGCCTTCGGTCCGCTGATGCTCATGGCCCCGGCCACCCGGCGGGTGAACCTGGGTGTCGCGGCCGTGAACCCCTTCCTCTGCCACCCATTGACGGTAGCCGGTGAGGTCGCTCTGCTCGACGAGCTCTCCGGCGGACGCGCCTATCTGGGCGTCGCGCGCGGTGCGTGGCTGGATGCCATCGGGCTGGAGGTTCGGGACGCGCCTCGCGCCATCCGTGAGTTCGTCGAAATGGTCAATCACCTGCTGGCCGGCGACCCGGCTCCATACGCCGGCCAGCACTTCACCCTGATCGAGGGGGCGACGCTGCGCTGGCCCGCGCGACGGCGGCGCGTCCCGATCATGATCGGCACCTGGGGCCCCAAGACCGTCGCCGCGACCATCGATCTCATGGACGACGTGAAGATCGGTGGCTCGGTGAATCCGGCGATGGTCCGCCAGATGCGGGACTTCCTGCGCGCCGCCGCCGCGGTGGCGATGGGCGTGGATGACCGGGGCGTTGCAATCACGGCCGGCGCCGTCTGCGTGGTCGACGAAGATGGGGCCGCTGCCCGGGCGCTGGCCCGCCAGGAATTGGCCCTTTATTTGGGTGTGGTTCTGGCTCTCGACCGGACCGGGCCACTCGACCCGGAGGAGGCAACCCGCGTGCGGGCGGCCCTCGCGCGTGGCGATGGGGTGGCAGCGGCCGAGGCGCTCAGCGACGAGAGCCTGCGCCGCTTCGCGCTGGCCGGCACCCCCCAGGAGGTGGTCCGCCAGGTCATCGATCTGTTCGATGCCGGCGCCGGTCGGGTCGAGTTCGGCACGCCGCATGGGCTCAGTGAGCTCGAGGGGATCCGCCTGCTGGGCGAGCGGGTGCTCCCGGCGCTGCGAGACTGACGAGAGGAAGAAGTGCAATGAGCGAGCATGAAGCGCCGCCCGCCGACGAGTTTGTTTTGTGGGATTTACGCGTAGTGGTCGAGTCGATTTCCGGGAATTGCACGTGCGGCATGGCCGTCGGGGACTACTTCGAGCTCAAAGGGGGGAAGCTCTTTCTCCCCGACGGGAAGTACTTCTGCGTCTACGCGCTGGCGTCCACCCTCCCGCTCCTCCCGGCCAAGCAACGCCCGCTCCACCGCGCTGACTGGATGCAAACCGACACACGCATCGCTTGCCCCGACCCCATCTGCCAGCTGGTGATGCGCGCCGACCGGGTTGCTCCTCGCCGCCTGCGGCACGACGACGTGAGTGGGGTGCCGTTGGAGGCACAGGGCGAATGAGGGGTGGGGGTGAGGAGAATCCTCTTGCGCGAACTCGAGGGAGCTCGGGAGTTGGCTGGTCCGCGATTGAGGGTCGAGGTAGGATGATGAGTTGCCATTTCACGAAGGAGAACTTGTTGTCTTGCCCTCGCGGTGACCGGCAGGGCCGCCGCGAGGGCGCCCTCTGTGCGGCTGCCTCAGGCCGGCTTGCCCTCCAGCACCACGTAGCCGTGCTTCTCTAAATCCTCGAAGATCTCCGCCACGAACGCCGGTGAGACCGGACTGATCTCGTAGCCGACGATGCGTGCAATCTCGGCGATAGTCCGGCTGCCGTCGCTGAGGTTCATTAACTCGGCCATTCGGTCCATGAACTGGGGGTCGCGGGACGCGTATTTCGGTCCAAAGGCGATGGCCTGGTATTTCATGTTGATCAGCCCCGGCCGGAGTTTGCGGGGCCGTCTGCTCAGTTGTTCTTCCACGGGGGTGCTCCTTTCTAAAGGCGGGCGGGGCGGTTGCGCGACCGGGCGGGTGGGACGCCCGCGCTCCCAGGGGGTGGCCTGTCTATGAGGGGTGCGTGTCTAACGTGGACAGCGAGCCGGCCATGTCGCGGAGGGCTCGGGCCTCAGCTTCGGCCCTCGCGAAGAGCTTCTCAGAGAGTTGCTCGGCCTGGTCTCGGAGGGTCGATTGCAGGGCGACCGCGTCGTGGCGGACGAGCGTGAGGCACGAGGCAATCGCCTGGCTGTCGCGCTCGGCGTTGTAGCGCAATTCGTCCTCCAAGCGCTCGACGAAGGAGTCGGTCGCCGCCGCGTCGGCGGCCAGCATTTCCTGGCGCGCCCGCCGCGCGACCGCGCCCAGCCGGTGCTGTGCGTCTGAAGCCACATCGTACATCCAGGCCAGTGCCTGCCGGGGCCCCGCCGCCGCCACCTGATAGCTCATGACGGCGGTCGCCCAGGCGCAGCGGGCCATCTCGCCCGGGTCGAGCTTGTCGACGGTGTCGTACTGGGCGTGCCAGATAGTGCTCGGCCACTGAAATATACCGACGGCTGGCACCCCCCACCCGGCGATACACGAGTTGTCGCTGTGGATGCCGTAGGGCAGAACCTCGAACTTGAATGGTGACGTTCCTGTCTGGGCCTGGATCAGTGAATCCGACGACACGCCTGTGGCCTGGGGCTCACTGCCGAGAGCCGTGTACCAGTGGCAGGACTCCTTCAGCAGGTGGACGCCCAGATCGTTCAGGAAGGTAGGTGTCGCGGCCGAGGCGCGAGTGAGAATCAGGGGCCCGCCGACGACATGGGGCCTGGCGCCGACCGTGTCGGCGGTCCACGAGCCGATGATGTTCCTCACGTCCTCGCCGAGCGAATGCGGATAGACGTTGGACATATGGCCCTCGGGTCCGAACAGGAAGCGGATCGAGCGGCGCGGGCGCGGGAGCGTTCCCGCCTTGATCAACCGGTTGATCGAGTCTGCGGCCTCCAGCAGCACGGCACAGCCGGAGTTGTTGTCCATCGCGCCGGGGCGGTAGTGGTCGAGATGGGCCATACAGAGGAATTCTTCCTCCGGCAACTCCTCGCCCTCGATAGTGCCGAGGACATTCTCCATGACACCATCGAAGGTGCGAGCATCGATCTGGCAGTAGCCCGTCACCGGTCCTTGTGCCAGTAGCCCCCGCAGATAATCACCCATCCGGGGCGAGATTGAGAGGCCCCAGCCTTTGAGCCTGCCTCCGCTCCCGAATTCGCGCTCAAAGAAGGTGTACCAGAGAACCATGTCGGGGTACTGCTCGCGGGTCTTGACGTGCGGGATCGCGAGGATGTCGTCCGAGATGTAGCCCAGGGCCCCGCGTTTCTCAATCGCGTGCAGGTACACCAGCCAGGTGGCCCCGCGGTCGGCGAAGACGATCTTGCCACGCACATCTTTGCCCTCGTAATCCTCGTCGGATGTTCCGTTCCCCACGTAGACAATCTCGGCGGTCACGCCCTCGGGTGGAGTCGCTGCCGACCAGGGGTGGATGCAGGTGGGCGTGTTGAAGAAATTGACGAGGGTCTTCTCCTCAGGGGATAGCACCTTGAAGAGGCCGGCATGCGGCTCCCAGGCGTAGGGCACGTCCCAGTTCCACGGCACGGGCGTGTTGTCCATCGGCCAGGTGACGACATCCCGTTCGAGGCCCAGTCTCCCGAGCGTCGCCAGCACGTACTCGGCCGCTTCGTGGTAGCCGCGCGACCCCAGGCTACGATCGTACCGGCTCAGCTCGCGCACGTGGGCGAGGCAGCGGCGTCCGTCGATCGTGTTGGCCATGATCTCACCAGGTGACGGCATTGTATCAGCTCCTTCATTGATCCAGTCGGAAGTGACTCAAAATGGCTGTGGCGCGCCGCGCATGAGACGGTTCGAAAGCAGTAGACGTCGCACCACCAACTGCTGTTGGCTGGGCCAGCCCAAGATCAGGTCTGACCGGCGTGGCTGTATTCCCAGAAGGTGGCCGCCACCCATTTGATGCCATTCAGGTAATAGGGAACGGTGATGTGCTCATTGGGGAAGTGCGCGCGCCGGTCGGGGTCGGCTACCCCGATCAGGGCACCCTCGACGCCGAGTCGCTGCCCGATCCAGCACCACTTGTCACCGAATTCGAAGCTGTGCGGCAGGAGGTAGGTGCTCACGCCGACCTGGCCGGCGCCGCGCAGCAGCGCCTGGCCCAGCGGCGAGTCGGCCGAGCCTGGGATTGGCTTGAAGCGGCGCAGCACCTCGATCTCGATATCGCCGAATCCGTGGCGGTCCAGGTGGTGCCGGAGCTTCGCCAGGATGTCGTCGGGATCTTGCTCGGGGACCAGGTGAAAGTTGACCCAGGCGCGGGCCGCACACGGGATCAGGCTGGTCGCGTTCGGCCGGTCGAGCCCAGGTTCGATGCCGTGGATCGAACAGGTCGGCTCGTAGAGGAGCCGGCGAATCGCCTCGACCCCCCGCGCGCCGGTGACGAACTGCGGGATGCCCCAGAACTCGAGCTCGCTCTCATCGTGCCAGGGGTACTCGGCCATCAGCGCCAGCTCGGCCGGCGTCGCGGCCTGGACGTTGTCGTAGAACCCCTCGACGCAGACGCGCTCGTCGGCGTCTTTGAGAGTGGCGAGCGCCCAGACCAGGCGGAAGGCCGCGTCGGGGATGAGCTGGGTCCAGATAAAGTAGGGCTCTTTGGTGCCAGTCCTGGCCTGTAGCTCGACTGCCAGGGAGCCGGCCGTGCCCAGGTGGATCGGACTGTTGCCGTCGCGGGTGAACCCGGCGTCCAACAGGAGGACGGCATCGGCCCGGAGCAACTCGCGGTGGGCGTCGACGAACTCGCCCAGGTGGCCGGTTTCGCTCTCGTCGTCGCCCTCGATCATGAACTTCAGGTTGACCGGCAGGTCGCCGGCCGCCTCGATCCAGGCCTGGGCGGCCTTGAGCCCGGCAGCGAGATTCCCCTTGGGATCGGCGGCGCCCCGTCCGATGATATCGCCGTCGCGACGCTCGGCGGCGAAGGGCGGGCTGATCCAGTCCTCGTCCGGCCCCGGGGAAACGACATCGTAGTGGCCCGTGATGAGCAGCGTAGGTCGCTCCGGCCGCTGGGCGCTCCGGCCGACGACCACCGGGTTATGTCTCGACGGGAGCACCTCGGCGTCCAGGCCAATCTCGCCCATCATCGCCGCCACCAACTCAGCGCAGGCCTCACAATCGGCCTCGTTCTCGGTCACGCTGGGCTGGCGCATGACGCGCTGAAGGTCCGCGATAAACAGTTCGGCGCGGTCATCAACGGTATGGAGGACTGCTTCCAGTGGTGTTGCTCTCACGTCCCATCCTCTCGGGCGTCGATCACGGTCATGAAGCCCATCCGCTCCAAATCCCTCACCATGCGGGCCAGAACGTCAACTTCAATTGGGCCGATCTCGTGGCCCAGGACGCGGGCAATTTGGCCCAGGCTTCGTTGGCCGTCACTGTGATTGAACAATTCGTACAGGTAGCCAAGCCAGCCCCGGCGGCCGAGCCGGCTTTCCGGGATCACCGTCGTGTACGCCTCGTCCAGGGCGATGGTCAGGCGCTTCATCTCGATCATGCCGAGCTGCTTACGCAGCGGCTTGATCAAGGCCAGCGGGGACTTCGGGCCGCCACGAAGGTCGTTGACTTCCAGCGGAGGGTTCATGGGATCGCCACCCAAATCACGGGCTGATGGTCATGTAGCCCATGGTTTCGAGATCACAGACCAGGCCGTAGATGGCTTCGATCGGCAGCGGCCAGAGCTCGTGGCCCAGGGCCCGCTGGATCTCGGCCAGGGTCCGCTCGCCGTTGCTGAAGTTGCAGATCTCGTACATGTAGCCCAGGAAGCCGAGCTGGCTCAGATGCCCACCTTCCATCTGGTCGTACTTCGGTGCCAGACGGATGGTCACTCGCTTCATCTCGACCATGCCCCGTTGCTTCATGCAGGGCTTGAGCTGTTCGATGCGTGCCATGGATCAGCCTCCCACCCGTCCGGCCCGCAGCAGCCGGGCGTAGGCAACGAGGTCCTGCTCTTCCTCGCGCTGTTTGCGTTCGAGGCGCGTGACCAGGGCCTGCCGCGCGGTCGCCAGGCGGTCACGCGCCTCCGCCGGATCGTGCCGCACCAGCTCCTCGCACGAGGCAATCGCCTGGCTATCGCGCTCACTCAGATAGCGGAGCAGGTCCACCCTGGTGTCGAGCGTCGTCTGAAGGTTGCCATCGCCGGCATCGAGCAGCGCCTCGCGGGCCAGGTGGGCAGCCTCGCTCTGGCGGGCCATCGAGCGCGCGGCGACGTTGTGCATGAGCGAGAGTGCCTCGGCCGGGCCGGCATTGGCGACGAACCAGGCTGCCGTGGCGAAGACCCAACTCACCTTGAGGAACTCCTCCGGGCTGCACTTGTCGACGGTGTCATACTGGGTGTGCCAGAAGATGTTGGGCTTGCGGTACAGCTCGATGCCGGGGATCCCCCAGGCGACAATCTGGAGGCTGTCACCGCCCATGAAGCGGGGATCGACACGGAAGGAGAATGGCGTCCGCGCTCGCGGGCCAGGCGCCGGGAACTGCACCGAGACCTCCTCCAACAAGTAGGTCAACAGGTCATCGATGTAGTGGGGGCGCGCCGGCGTCGTCCGGGTCAGCACCAGCGGCGCGTGGAGTTGCTCCGGGTCGCCGCCGCAGTGGGACGAGAGGCCCATCATCACATCGGAGAGCCGCCCGGCCTTCTCCATGTGGGCGCCATAGACGTTGGTGTGATGGCCCTCAGGCCCGTAGAAGGAGAGGATCGTGCGCTTCGGCCGGGGCAGATCCCCCCGTTCGACCAGGGCGTGCAGCGCGCGGAGGGTCTCCGTGATGTGCGCGCAGCCGGCGGCATTGTCGATCGCGCCCGGCCGCGTGTGGCAGATGTGTGCCGCCATCAGGATTTCTTCCTGCGGATAGGTGTTGCCGACCAGCCGGCCCATGGGGTTCTCCATGATCCCTTCGAAGGTGCGCGTCTCGACTCTGGCGTACACCTTGACCGGGCCTTGCTGGAGAAGGCCACGCAGGTAGTCGCCCATGCGCGGGGAGATGGTCAGACCAAATCCCTTGAGGTAGCCGCCCTCTTCATCCCGCTCGTAGAGGGTGTTCCACATGACCACATCGGGGAAGGTCTCGCGCGTTTTGAGCGGCGGCATCGCGATCACGTCGTCGTTGACGAAGCCCAGGGCACCGTATTTCTCGACGGCCAGCGGATGGGTCCGCCAGGCATAGCCTTTCTCGACCAGGCAGATCTTCCCGCGGACATCCCTGCCCTCGTAGTGCTCGTCGCGATCGCCTGGACCGACGGAGACCAACTCGGCGGTGACCCCGCCGGCTGGCGTCGCACCCGACCAGGAGTTGATGCAGGTTGGCGTCTCGGCGAAGGTCACCACGACGCGCTCCTCCGGTTCGATCACTTTGAAGATCGCATCGCGCGGCTCCCAGGCCGGGGGAACAATGTAGTTGCCGATGCGGGTCTTGTTATCCAGCGGTGCGTCGAGGCTGTCCACCTCGATATTCTGGCCGCGGAGATAGCGGCGGACGTACTCGCAGGCCTCATGGTACTCACGAGAACCCAGGCTACGGTGGTACTGGGTGATCTCGGCCACATGGGCCATACAGTTCTCACCGTTCAATTCGTCGGCTATCAGATTTTTCACATGCGGGCTGATCACGTTGCCTCCTTTCGTCTCACAGCTCGGCTCTCCTTGCAGGGGGGCTCACACGTGGGCCCCGGCAGGTGCGACACCCCTTTGTCGTAGTCTGAGGGCTTGCGGACGGCCACCTGACACTCCGGCTGTGCCCTCGCGGAGGGTATAGGCGCGTCGCGCCTGGACAATTGCGCGGCCCTGGCTCCACACCTAGACGCCCTGTCTCAGACGTGGGTCGAGGGCGTCTCTCAAGCCATCACCCAGAAAATTGAGGCTGAGCAGGGTCACGAAAATGAACACACCCGGAAAGATGGCGATCCAGGGATTGTTCCACAAGTAGGTCTGAGCGTTGAACAACAGGTTACCCCAGCTCGGCGTAGGTGGCTGGATACCCAGGCCCAGGAAGCTCAGCGCCGACTCCACGTTGATGGCGGCTCCGGCCCCTAACGTCGTCGCGACAATCATCGGGGCCATCGCGTTGGGCAGCAGGTGCTGCAGCACGATCCGGTGGCGCGGGACGCCCACGCAGCGGGCGGCCAGAACGAAATCCTGCGCCTGGATCGATAGAACAACGCTACGAACGATCCGGGCGACCCCAGTCCAGGAAAACGCAACCAGAATCAAGACGATATTCCAGAAGCCGCCCTTGATTCCCAATTGAAGGCGCAACACCTGGGCAAGCACGATGAGGACAGCCAGCGCCGGGAGTGAGCGCACCACGTCTACGATCCGCATGGTCACTTCGTCGAAGGCGCCGCCGATGTAGGCTGCGGTGGCACCGATGAGTCCGCCGAGGCCCACGCCGAGCAGGGCGACGACGAAACCGACCGCCAGCGAGATCCGTCCGCCGTAGAGAACGCGCGTGAAGACGTCGCGGCCGAGTTCATCCGTGCCCATCCAATGGCTGTGGTTGGGCGGCTGAAACCGTTCGCGCAGGCTGGTTTTATTCGGGTCGTACGGGCTCAGTGGTGCCAGGACAGAGAGCAGTACCAGGAGGACCAGGACCCACAAGCCCACCATGGCCAGGCGGTGCCGCCGAAGTTGAACCCAGGCCCGGCGCCATTCACTCTCGCCCGCCGATGGCCGGGGGATGCCGTGGAGCGCCTCACCGAGCGCACCTCTCTCCCCAGCCGTCGGGCTACTGGTAGCGGATTCTCGGATCGAGGAAGCCATAAGTGATATCTGCGAGTAAGTTCAAGAAGACTACCAGGAATGCCAGCAACATGAGAATGGCCATCGAAACGGAGAAATCGTTGCCGAGCACCGAGTCGTAGAGCAGCTTGCCGACGCCGGGGTAGGAGAAGACGGTCTCGACCAGAATCGAGCCGCCGATGAGGGCCGGCAGGGTGTTGGCCAGCAGCGTCACCATTGGGATCAGGGCATTCTTCAGCGCGTGACGATAGAGGATGACGTGCTCGCTCAGCCCCTTGGCTCGTGCGGTTTGGATGTAGTCCTGTCGGACGACCTCGAGCAAGCTCGAACGCATATAGCGCGCCCACGTTGCCATTGAGCCGAGTGCAAGAACGAACACAGGCATCACCAGGTGACTGATACGATCGGACAGGCTATTGGCAAAGCCGGGCTGGACGTCCGCGCGGACGATCCCACCGGCCGGGAACCAGTGAAGGCGCACCGCGAAGACGATGATCATCACCAGACCCAGCCAAAACGCTGGCACCGCGTAGCCGACGAAGGCAAAGATGGTTGCAACGTAATCTCCGAGTGAGTAGGGCCGCAGCGCTGAGTAGATCCCGAGTGGGATCGAGACCACCAGACTGATCGTGAGGGCCAGCCCCGCCAGGATGAGAGTGTTGAGAATGCGCGAGCCGACCAGGTTGGTGACCGGAATCCGGTAGGCACGCGAGTAGCCCAGGTTCCCCTGGAGCACCTGGCCCATCCATTTGGCATAGCGGACTGGAAACGGATCGTTCAGGCCGTAAAGATCCTTCAACCGCTCAATATCGGCCGGTGTGATGCTCGGGTCGCCGAGGACGAGCAGGTCCAAGGGATCGCCTGGCATCGAGACCAGGAGTGCAAAGCTCAACACCGAGATGAGCGCCAGAACTGGGATCAAGAAGACGATCCGGCGCAGAATGAAACGGGACATAAGCCTGTGCTCGCGCGTCTCCGTTCGAAAGCGGGGGTGGGGTATCGGTCGGAGGGTGCCCACCCTCAGGATGGGCACCCTCCCCGCACACCCACCACCCGCTGGTGGTGACTTATTTGCTAATATCCCACTCGTGGACGTTGTAGAGCCAGCCCTCATTTGTGCCGGACGGCTGGACCCCGGTGACGCCCGTACGAATGGTGACGGACTCTGACTTGAAGTAGAGCGGTAGGAGCGGTAGATCGCGTGTCCAGATTGTCATCAACTTCGCGACGATTTCCTCACGCTCCTTGACATCCAACGTCTGGTCGATCGGCTTGGCGTTCCAGGCATCCTCGTATTCCTTGCTGCAATAGTCTCCCAGGTTGCCACCCGACCAGTTATTGGCTTCGCTGGGAATATCCTGGCAGCGGAAGTCTTCGGACAAGACGTTGGGGTTGCCACCAAAGTTGAACAGGAAGACACTCGGCCAGCCAAAGTGGAAGAGGTGGCTCGGGTCGTAGATCAGCTGCGGCGGCAGATTATCGATATCGACCTGCACGCCCGCCTGCTTCCAATAGTCGGCCACGATGGCCTCCGCGGCTTCTTTGGTCTTGTCGCCGGCGACCGTACGGATGCTGACGGCAAATTTCTCGCCCTTATCGTTGGTCAAAATGCCGTCCGCCCCTTTTTCCCAGCCAGCTTCGGCGAACAGTTCGGCTGCCTTGTCGGGGTCGTAGGGATAATGCATGATGTGCGCCTTTACCTCCTCAGTGAGGAGCGGGTGGCGCGGTGAGAGCCAAGATTCGGCCACGGGATTCCGACCCTGGAACAAAGCGTCGACCATTTCTTCGCGGTCGATGGCATAGAGCAACGCCTGGTGGATCCGCACGTCGCCCAGCTTCGGGTCTTTCTGGTCGTTGAGGGCGATCCAGTCCCATCCAAAGCCTGGAATGGTGACGACCTTCCCGCCGCCATTGGCATCCCACTGCTGTTGGATGGTCTGGGCCTGATCGATTGTAATGTTCGGGATGACGGTCACATCGACCTCGCCCGAGAGGATATTCGCCACCAGTGTATTCGTGTCTGAGAAGAACTTCCAGACGATCCGGTCGATCTTGGGCTTGGCCAGGAAGTAGTCGGGGTTGGCCTCAAGTGTCATGTGCGATCCGGGGACCCACTCGACGAGTTTGTATGGACCCGTGCCGATGAACTTCGTGGTCCAGTAGGGATCGTTCTTGAACTTCTCCTTGTCGCTCTTGTACTCCTCTTCCAGGATATGCCGTGGTAGCGGGCGAGCCGTTGTACTGAGTTGCGGGAGACCCTGGTCGGCGAAGACGTACTTCTCTTTCCAGTAGACCTTGAAGGCGCGATCGTCAATCTTCTCGATCTTCGAGATCTTCTGCGCGTCGCCCTTGCCGTAGGCCGGGATATCCGGATCGACCATGATCTGCCAGCCGAAAATGACATCCTCGACGGTCAACGGTGTGCCGTCGTGCCACTTGATGTTGGGGCGGAGTTTCCAGGTCACTTCCATCGTGCCGTCGGGATTCACTACCCAGTCGCCGTCCTTGATCGAAGGAATTTTCTCGACCAGCCAGGGCTGGACGTTGAGGTCGGCGTCGCGGTAGGTCCAGTAGGCGTTCAGGGATTGTTCGGCTTCGATGGCCGCAATCTGGGCGATCATCACGCCGAAGCCTTTTGGCTCCTGCGACATGCCGATGGTCAACGTCTTCATCGCGGAGGCCGGCGCAGCGGTCGCCGCGGGGGCTTCGGTCGGTGCGGCGGCCTGGGTTGGTGCGGGGGCTTCCGTTGCTGCAGCGGCGGGGGTCTCTGTGGCCTGGGCTGCGGACGGCTGGGTCGCCGCTGGCGGTTCGGTCGCTGCGGCCGGGGTAGCCGTCGGAGCCCCACCACAGCCGGCCACCAGTAGGACGGCCAGCACAAGGACTGCGAGCCAGACGATAGAAGTTTTGGGGCGCGACATCGTTTCTCTTTCCTCCTTGTGAATCATGGTCAGGCTGATAAACCCAAGAACCGGGCAGCGGAAGCCCCGAGAATGTCGGTCACCTCAGCCTCGGGCAGCCCCGAATACTCCACCATTGCCATTTCCAGGCGAGGGGGAAGCCAGGGCCAGTCCGAGCCGTAGAAGATACGTCCACCCCCCGACCAGCGCGCTAAATCGGCGATGAAGGCCGGTTCGTTGGTTGCCGACGTCTCGAAGTACAGGCTGGGTGCCTGCTCGGCTGCCCAGCGGATCGCGACACGGTCCGTGCCGCCAAAGTTGGAGTGGAGCATGACCAGCCGCACGCCTGGGTAGGTCTGGGCTAACAAGCCGAAGCGCAGCGGGTTGTCGTGCTCCCGGATGCCGCCGTGGATCGCGACCGGCACGTCCAACTCATCGGCCAGCTCCATGATGGGGCCCATGAGGTCGAGGTTGAAGACGTCGAAGCCCTGGGTCGGCGGGTGGAGCTTAAGCCCTTTCAGGCCAAGCTGGCGAACCGCTCGTTGGAACTCCGCCAGAGCTTCGTCGCGGTGCCACGGGTTCACCGTACAGAAACCGATCAAGCGGTTTGGGTAGCGTTGCATCGCCTGGGCATTATAGTCGTTGGCCGCGGCATACATTCGCGGGCTGCCATGGAGGCCGCGACTGGGCAGGGCCACGGCACGGTCGATCCCGTGCTCGTCCAGCATGGCGATCAACTCTTCGGCGGGTTTGTCGCTGGAAAAAGGTCCGATGTGGGTATGAAAATCGAGGCGCATTGGCTTACTCTCCCAGCAGGCGCTGAGCGTTGCCGCCGAGAACGCCCGCCTCGACCGCGGCGGGAAGCGCCGCCAACTCCACTCGAAGCAATTCGACTTGAGGATGAAGGAAAGGAAAATCCGAACCGTACATGACCCGATCGCCGGCGCCAGCAGCGACGACCTGGCGGATCAGGTTGGGGCTATTGACCCCGGCCGTGTCGAACCAGACGTTTGGGCAATCGCGCGCCAACTCATCCACGCCGTGGCTGTCACGACCGCCCCAGCCCATGTGAGCGACGATGAAGGTCGCCTCGGGATGGGCCTGGGCCAGGATCTTGAGGTCTGCCAGGTTGACCAGCACGTAGGGGAGGCCACCGACCCGGACGCCCGTATGGATGACGACCGGGAGCTGGAACCGGAGGACGCGCTCGACTAGCGGATTGAGAAGCGTTCGATTCGAGAGGACAAAGCCCTGGAGGGGCGGGTGCAACTTGAGACCGCGGAGCCCCAGGCCTGCCGCGCGTTCCAACTCTTCCCAAGCCTCTTGCTCGTGGTAGGGATTCACGGTGCAGAACCCTACGATGCGGCTGGGATGCTGCCGCATTGCCTCAGCCACATAGTCGTTGGCCACTGCGATCTGTCTGGGCGAGCCGGTGAGTCCACTCACGGCCGGGAACGCGATGGCGCGCTCGATGCCATACTCGTCCAACATCGTGAGGAGCGCGTCGGTCTGCGGTTCACCCGCGCCGAATCCCAGGTGAGTATGCGCATCGACCTTCATGTCTCGACCTGCTTTCCAAGAGAATTCCGTACCACGACTCCGTCTTTCATCACGAATTGGATATCCCGAAGGGCGCGGATGTCGGCAGTTGGATCGCCAGGCACGGCGACGATGTCCGCGAGTTTCCCCGCTTCGAGCGTCCCGAGCCGGTCGGCGACCTGGCAGACCTCAGCGGCATTGCGTGTAGCGGCCTGGAGGGCTTCCATCGGAGAGAGACCGGCACGGACCATCAGTTCGATCTCCCAGACTTCAGCGATGGGGAAATGAGGCACGTCAGGCCGGTCCGTCGGCAGCATATCGGTCCCCACAGCGGGCCGGGCGCCGGCCCGGACGGCTGCGCAGAACCACTCCAGGTGCCGCTCGCCTTCCTCGATCAGGATCTTGAGCCGCGCTTCGGGCATGCCAATTTGACGCATAAATTCCGGCGAGTTGGTCACGCAGAGCGTCGGCACGAGGAAGCTGCCAGCCTGGCCCATCATCTCCACCGCTTCATCGTCTAGCGTGTAGCAATGATCCAGACAGTCAACGCCGGCTTCTACTGCGAGCCTGGCCCCGGCCCCACCGCCAATGTGGGCGCACACGCGCTTCCCGGCGGCGTGTGCAGTCGCAGTCACCGCTGCCGCCTCTTCGAGTGAGAGCCTCGGCAGGCCACGGAGGTGCGGCGGTGCGCCGATCCCCATGGTGACCATCAGCTTGAGGTGGTCGGCCCCGGCTTTGAGTTCCTTGCGCGCCTTTCGGCGGAAGTCGTCCGGTCCGCTGGCCTCGACATACCAGGGCGAGTCGCTGCCGTGGCCGCCCGTTGGGGTGATCCCGCGTCCGGCGCAGACCAGCCGTGGCCCGACCGACAATCCATTCTGGACCGATTTTTTGAACGCGATGTCGTAGTGATGAGCCTCGCCGGTCGTCCGGCAGAGAGTGACCCCAGCCAGGAGGGTGTCCTGGGCCGCTTTCGCAATCCGCCACGGGATGGTCTCTTCCCAGCCTGGCGGTTGGGCACCAACGGGATAGATCAGACTGAAGTGCACGTGCAGGTTCATCAGCCCTGGCAAGAGGGTTGCGCCGTGCATATCCAACACGGTGCCATCAACCGAGGTCGCTTCTCCGGGCAGAACTTCCGCCCGCGAGCCCACCGCACGGATCCGGTTATCGTCGACGATGATGGCGGCGTCGGTCAGCCGTGGATGGCCGGTACAGTCGACGACACCACAGTTGAGAAGAACGGTTCGCATTGCGCCTCCAGTATTGCCAGCCAGGTTGCTCGCCTCCATAGGTTTTGCGGAATGCGTCGTGGCAGCTCGCTACCTCGGCCCTGTCGTGAACCAAGCGGAGGTGCCTCGGTGTGAGTTTGAGGCTGCGTTCTGTCCCTCGTAGGTCGGCTTAATTCCGAAAGCAAGCCGTTGGCTGGAGTTGCCAGATGTTGCTGAGGCGCGAGCCCCAGCGGAATCGAGCCGCAGTCCGGCGGTGGCGGGAGGAAATCGAAAGGCAGTTGGAAAAAGCTCCGATCAGAGGATACCCGCTCCCCACTGGAGACGGAGCCAACCTCTCCTGATGTTCAGGTGATGAGGAGCGCCGGGTCCCGTACCCAACCCGCCGTGTTTTACGCCGCCGCGCACACACCGTCCCATCGACATCAGTAGCATCATCACCCAGAAGGCACACTCTTCATGGCACCGTTGGAACACGCCATCAACGGCCTGGATGAAGCATCACTCCGCCACCGTCTGTTCGATTCGTTTCCCAGCAAGCTGCACATCGTCTGAGATGGTGGATCCGCTCGCGGCTCGCAGGCGATCAAGGATTGGCGCGCCCAGGGCGAAGCCCCACCTACGGGCTCGATGGGAGGATGAGTGGCGACGACGAAGCTGGCTACGGGGCCATAAGTGCGGGAACAGCACTCATTATATGCACGGCCCCCAAGCTTGTCAACAGTCTGTTGAATAGTTTGACAAACTGTTGGACTTGCTATACATTGTAAGTTCTCTTGCCAGCAATCCAGGAGCCACGATACGTTATGAGAGATGGACACCAAGAGTTAAAGGGAGCCGGGCACGTGCTCGCGCTATCAGCTTTCGACGGCCGCGAGACGATCCTGGAGAATCTTAAAGCCATTGGGCGGGCGGTCGTTGAGAGCTTTGGCGGACATGCCTGTGAGGTTCTCATCCACGACCTGTCAGACTTGGAGCACTCAATTATCTGGGTTGAGGGCAATGTCACTGGTCGGCACGTGGGTGGCTCGATGACGGACCTGGGGTTGGAACTGGTTCGGGGCGAAAAGTTTGAAGACCTTTTCAACTATACGACCTACACCGATGATGGTCGAGTCCTCAAATCTTCGTCCATTTTTCTTCGCGACGCCGCTGGCCAGACGTGGGGAGCCTTTTGTCTCAACCTCGATGTGACTCCGTATCACACGATCGTGCATCAACTAAAAAAGTCGATTTTGCGGGAGGGCGAATCTGGCGTCACGGAGACTTTCTCCGACGACGTCGAAATTACAGTTCGCAACCTGCTGGCAGAAGCGGCGTTTGAGTGTGGCAAGCCACTCCATGCACTGCATAAATCCGACCGTCTGGCGGTGATCCAGATTCTAGACCGCAAGGGTGTATTTCAAGTTAAGCGAGCGGTTCCGATTCTTGCCAAGTATTTGGGAGTCTCGCGCTACACGGTGTACAACGACCTCAACGCGGTGCGCAACGAGGCGGCGGGCTCATCAGAAGAGGATGCGTGATCCCCTGGCATCGCCGCCCGGACCAACAAGCAAGGGAGCGCAGCGGTTGAAACCGCGGCTGGAGGCCTGCGGCCGGGCGTCGGCCGGCGCCGACGCGGAGCCCAGCGGTTGCCTGTCCTGGCCGGCCAGGCCAGGGAAACCGCGGCTGGAGGCCTGCGGCCGGGCGTGCCCCTCCGGGCACGCGGTGGGTCGGATGCAGGTGGAACGGAGCCATAGGCCGATTGGTGATCGCATCCACTTGAAGAATTGGCACTATGCTTTATACTGAGGCCAACGGTGTTCCCTCCCAGGATCGAACTGGCGATGTACTTCCACTCACCCACAGGCTCGCAAGCCTTGCTGTTTGAAGATCGTGACGAATTCCTGGCCCGGCTGTTGGCCGTCTGCGGTGAGGCGATCGGGATTCGCACGGGTATGGCGATTGAGGGTTTCCGCTCGCTCAAGCTGCATTTACAGGGCCACCTCGTTCTGCGCTTCGACTACGTCTGGTCGAGCGGACGCCAGCCACTGGTCCTCCGGCTCTATCAGACTGCTTGCTCCCCCTGGGCGCGCAGCGACCCGCCAGCCGCGAAGGCCCGGCGCGAGTTCGCGCTGCTTGGCTGGTTGGCTCGGTGCGGGTTGCCTGTGCCCGACCCCATCTGGCTCGACGTACAAGGGATAGCCCTGGATTTCCCTGCTGTCCTGCTGCCGGCGATGCCTGGGCACGGATTTGAGGATGAAGCAGCCACACCCAACGAGGCGATGCGGGCCACCTTCAAGCGACTTGCCCTCGCACAGGCGCGCATTCACGCCTGCCACGGCAATGACTGGCCTGGGCGAGGCCGTCTCCCGACCCTGCCGCTCGATACTGTCCTCACCTTCCTCGACGATCTCGTTGATGAGCTGGGAGATCCGTTAGCTCGGGGCCTCCTCGATGAGGTGATCGCGCTCCGTCCGAACGTCGAGGAACTGGATTCTGTCCTGGTTCACGGTGACTTTCAGCTCAGTAATCTCCGCTTCCAGTATGGTGAAGTCAGTGCTGTCCTGGATTGGGAGGCCGCGGTCTGGGCCGATCCTCGTTGGGACGTGGCCTCCACCCGGTTGAGCCTCGGGCCAGTGGCGGAGGAGTACCTGGCAACGTACGAGGCTGCTCGTGGGTGCCCACTTCGCCAGATTCGCTTTTGGGATGCCCTGGTTGCTACTCGCGCCATCGCCCTGCACCGCTGGCACGCGCGTCAGGTTTCGGCGATAGCCGAGGCCGACCATCTCGCCCAAATCGAACGTTGGGAGCAGACCGCGCGTGAGGCGCTCCATCACACGCGTAGCTCGTGAGAACCGTCAGCCATAAGCAAACCATGACAGATGCGGTCCCCGCCAATGCGCACAACGGCCGCGTCTTTGACGAAGGTTCTATCAAGATCTATAGAGACAGCGACGTCGTGATGAGCCATCTGACTACGAGCGTCGAAGATGTCGTTCATCACTTTGGGAAGACCAGAGTGTTCGTGAAGCAGGAAGAGCAGTGGCGCTGTGGCTCCTGGCAAGTCGCACCGATACTGTAGCCTCCCTACACTTCGCCCAAGTCTTCTGGAAGCACCGCTTTCCCGGCTGCTGTCATGCGGCCCTCCGCGAGCAATCGCCGCGCGAGCGCACGATTGCTCTCAGTCCAGTTACTCTTCTTTCGCCGTGGCGAGAAGCGCTGGGCGTACTTTTCAGCATCGATGGAGTTCATCTGTCCGTCAATCCAACCATAACAGAGCGCAACTTCCACTAACTGCTCGTACCTGATGGTTTGCTTGCCGGATGATTTCTTGTAGATGACCAGCCAGATCTCTCGTTTGGTCTGGCCATTTGCCTCCAACCATTCGGCAAATTCTCGAGGGCGCTGTACCTCCAGCACTTCGCCGATCTCCACGCGTTCATCTCCTTCTGATGTCAGCTCGCACGTCTTTGAAGGGCGTTTGCGACGTGCCGACTGCTCCGACCCGCGCGAAACGTGAAGGTCATCTTCACGTTTCAGGAGAGCTGGATGCAGACGAGGACCGGCAACACCGACCTGGCCGGCCGCCTCGGGCGCACTCTCAGGCCAGATGCTTCTGGAAGAAAGCGACAATCTGCGCCCACAGCGCTGACCAGGCGGGATGCGTCTGCTCCAGGTCGTGATCCATTCCGGCAATCACCTGGAAGGTGATCGGTACTCTCGCAGCTGTGGCCGCTGTGAGGAGCATCAATGCCTGTTTGACATCGATAATGGGATCGGCGTCACCGTGTATCACCAGCAGCGGTGTCCGCACCTGCCGCAAGCGTGTTAGCGGATTCCGACTGGGATCACGGTAGTAGGCGAAGACCTGCTCCCAGCTGTGGCCGCTGAAATGGGTGAACGGCGAGGTAGTGGGCCGCGTGACATGCTCATGTTGCACATGGGTCAGCGGATCGTAGAACCCCATGTTCAAGACGGCTGCCCGCCAGAGGGCTGACGCGCGCGTCAGCGCCAACAAGCCAGAGTAGGCGCCGCGGCTCGTGCCCATCAGCCCGAGCCGGCGACCATCAATCTGTGGCCGTGCCGCCAGGTAGCGCGTCGCGGCCAGCAGGTCGTCGATGTCGCGGCCGCCGACCTCGCCGCGCCGGAAGAAGGCGTCGCCGTGGCCGGGCGCGCCGCGCTGGTCTACGGTGAAGACGGCAAAGCCGGCCGCTGCCAGCGGGGCGTGCTCGCGGATGTTCACGTAGCGCCCCTGGCTATCGAGGGCGCCGCCCAGGTAGGCCGTGTGTACCACGATGGCCGGGTGCGGGCCGGGGCCTGACGGGAGGCTGAGGTGACCGTAGATTATGAGATCATCGCTGCTGAAGAAGCTGTGTTGGGTTGGCATTATTTTACGTGAGGGGGTGGTGGTGCGAGGCCCTCCACCCGGGCGCCGGGCATGACCTCGTCCACAATGGCGCAGAGATAGCCGTAACCGATCCGGCACTGGCGCGGTCGGCTGGGCGGCAAGGCCACACCGTGCCGGTACAGGTCGCGGGCGATGTGGCAGACGGGCAACCCCATGACGTTGGCCGGGCAGCCGATGACTTCCGATGCGGGCTGGAACTCTTCGTTCTGCACGGCGTAGGCAGCCGCCTTGTCCAGTGGATCCCCACTCGCGATGTAGGCCTCGATCTCCTTGTCGCTCATCGCGCGGATCGTAACCTTACTCTCGCAGACGTCGGTGATCGTCTTGCCCGTCGCGGCATTGAGCGTGGTGTGTCCGGTCAGCACGAGGTGGCGCCGGCCACGGAGGGCCCGCAGCATAGCCCCTGCCTCGGCCTCGTTCTGCGGTTTCCCGAGGACCCGGCCAAGCAGCACCACGATGGTATCGGCGGCGACGACAGAGCCCTCATCGAGGTGCTGGGCGCAGGCCTGGGCCTTCAGCCGGCTGAGCCGCTTGACCATCTCAGCCGGCGGTTCACTGAGGAGCGGTTGCTCGCTGACATTCGGCGTGCAGACCTCGAACGGAAGGTTGAGCAGGCTCAACAACTGGTGGCGGCGCGGCGAGGCGGAGGCCAGCCACAACGAACTGTTTGTGCCGTGTTCAGACATCGTCTCTTCCTCGTCGTCCGTGTCGTTTTCCAGAAGAGCGTCGCCCAGCGCGATTGGCTGAGCGAGAGCGAGCTCCCGCTTATCAGAAAGAGCACGACTAGCAGCGCTGTCAGGGTCAGCTCCACGGCCAAGAGGGTGCGGTGCTGGCGCGCATAGCGTTTGGCTTGCTGCTGGCGGGTCTGGTTGAGTTCGATAATCTCAGTCATGGACAGTTCAACGGGGCACTCCCCTGTGAGGCACGCGCGAAGATCAAGGAATCACCACGGTGACATCGCACGGCTGGGGGTAGTTTCCGGTCGCGTCTACGACCGTGAGCCGCAGGGTGTAGGTACCGCTGGGGAAACCAGCCGTGTTCCAGGTGGTCAACGGTCCGTTGTTCACGGGCTGTCGGACAACATCCCCGATCACAGCAAACCCGTTGCCACCGTTGTACTCAACCTTGTAGAACTGGAAGTTGTCGATCGTGGCTGTCCCGATCACATTCACCGCCCCGCTCACGCGCTGCCCATTTCCCGGCGAGGTGATGCGGACACCAGGGTTGGGACAGGCTGACGGCGGTGGAGCGGCCGGCGGTTGGGCGGTCGGTGGCGGGGCGGGGGTTGAGAGGCCGGCGCCCGGGTGGCCGTCGGGGGCGGCTCCGTGGGCAACGGCTGGGTCGCGGGCGCGACTGCGGCGGCCGGCGTTGCTGTGGGCTCAGGTGTTGGTGTAGACGTTGGGAAGGCCTCGCCGATCACGGGTGAGGGCGCCGGTGTCGGTCCCAGCGAGAGGGTCGGACCAAGGGATGGACCGCCGTCTGTTCCAGCCAGCAGCCAGAAATTTACGTACGCAGTGGTGCCGAAAATGGCCACGAACACCAGAAAGATAAGCAGTGCGCGCTGCATCTCGCCGGTCTTCTCCGCCCGCTCGAGCGAGAAGATAGACTGCCGGCGCTCGCGCCGCGCCGAGAGTGCCCAACTCAAATAGATCAACGCGCCTGCCGCGCAGACGATGTAGATGATCCAATCGTAGCGATCAATGATCGCAAGGAGGGTATTCATGGACGTATAACCGGCAGCTATTCTAGCTACCCTGGGCGGGGCTGTCAAAGCTCTCGTCCTCTTGACCTCAGATTTTTGAATCCCCACCTTAGAGAACCTGAGAAAGTATACCCGTGCAAATCACGAAAATCAACCTGACTATTGACATTTACTAGAAAATGGTGTAAGGTGGCTCTAGAAAATCAAGGTGGTCCTTGAAAAGTTTGAAGTGAGGAGACTCATGCATCCCATGCCAGGCCGTTGCCCCGTCTGTAACGAAGAGTTGACGGTGACGCAGCTTCACTGCCGCGCCTGCGACACGACCATCGCGGGTCACTTTTCGGCCGGTGCCGCGGCGAGCATCGCCGAGGAAAAGCTGGCTGCCCTCCAGACCTTCGCCAGGCTCACCCCCGAGCAACTGGCCTTCCTGGAGACTTTCATCAAGAACGAGGGCAAGATCACCCGCGTCGAAGAGGAGTTGGGCATCTCCTACCCCACCGTCCGTGCTCGCTTGAGTGAAGTCATCCGTGCGCTCGGTCACCAGCCGCGGGAGGACCAGCAGGAAGCCGAGGAGCGTGCTCGCGCCATCTCGCGCCGGGAGGTTCTGCGATCACTGGCCGAAGGCCGCATCTCCAGCGACGAGGCGGCCCGCCTGCTGCGATCAAGTGCGAGCGGTGATTGAGAAGCGCTTTACCGCAGTGCCGGTTTGAAGCGAAAGGAGGTCCGGATGGACTATCTCGATCCTGTCACCGTTTGGAGTATTGTGAACGCGCGTCAGCAGGAGTGCGTGAAAGAGTGGGAGGTCCGCCGGCTTTTGAAGGAGGCTCAGGCCGGTAGGCTGAGGCTTCAAGATCGACTTCTTTTGAGGGCCGGTGATTTCTTCATCGCCTTCGGTTTGCGGTTGAAAGAGCGGTACGCGCCGGCCGGTCAGGCAGACAGAAGGGTGTCAGCGCCTCAGAGAACCTGGCATCCCGAAAGGGCTGCGTGAGGAGCATAGCGAACCATGACGGCTCACCCCCTGGCTGCCGGCCTCCGGTCTTGCGTCAGCGTACTCTCTTGCCACACTATGAAAACCAGCCGGCCGTTCCGTACGATCGGTGCGGGCGTCCCATGAGTGCCGTGACGACCGCCCAGCCATCCAGTCACCCGCCTCGAGTCGTTTGAGTTGCGACCGCGCCGCACCGCAGCACAGGGAGGATTCGATGAAAGAAGAGCGGATACAGATTCTCAAGATGATCGAAAACGGCCAGATTACGGCCGAAGAGGGTGCCAAGTTGCTTCAGGCGCTCGAGGTGAGCGCTCGCCGGGAGCGCGCCGCTGAGTCTGCGGGGCCGTCTCCGAGGGGCAGCGCGCCGCGCTGGTTTCGAATCCGGGTGACCGACCTCGCCACCGGCCGCCACAAGGTCAATGTCAACATTCCCTTGAGTCTGGTCACCGTCGGCATGCGCATGGGCGCCCGC
Organism: Ardenticatenaceae bacterium; assembly: GCA_027493995.1. GTDB lineage: Bacteria > Chloroflexota > Anaerolineae > Ardenticatenales > Ardenticatenaceae > DOUV01. The sequence goes on from JAOSJS010000001.1 coordinate 2,661,943, forward strand.
TTCGCGCCCGAAATCAGTGGCGTAGACATGGACCAGGTTCTCGAAGCGGTGCGCAGCGGGAACGCCGGCAAGATCATCGACGTCGAGGACATGGAAGACGGGGAGCGGGTCGAAATCTACATTGAGTAGCTACCCGAAACTCTGACCACACTCGAAGGACACAGAACTTCCGCAGTGACGCTGGCAGGTGGCTTCTCGGGGCTGCACTGCCCGCGAGCCGGCGCGTGTCACGAAGGCCGAAACGCCGCGATCGGCCGTCTGGCGGCCGATCCTCTGGGATGGTGTCGTTGGTCTCATCCCGCCGGCACTGGCCACATGCGGAACATCTGGATGGAAGAACAGTCGACCGATCATTCGACCCTCGCGCGACGAAGGCTGGTCACAGTCATCGAGGGCAATCTGATAAGAGGAGGAGCAACACCAATGGCTCGATCCGATATCCAACGATTCGAGATTCCAGCCGGCAGCAGTGTGCGGCTCACGGTTCACGGCGGTGACCTCGTCGTACGCGGGACACCGCACGCGGACGGCGCACTCCTTGGCCGGCACGTGGATGCACGCATCGAACCTCATGAGAACGGCGTGTCCGTCGAGGTGACAGGCTCTGTGACCCTGCAACTTCCGGCCGAGACCCCGCTGGTGATCCGCGGCGAGTGGGATGACGCTGTCATCCAGGGCCTTCGTAGCCGGGTGGATCTGGCCGGGGGACAGGGCGATCTCGTGCTGCGCGACCTGACAGGCGAGATCCTTGCCGGCGACATCGGCGACGACCTGGTGGCCGACCGTGTCGCTGCGCTGCGTCTGCTGGGTAGTGCTGAAGGGGACGTGGTTTTGCGCCAGGTCGGCCGCGCGGAGGGGCGCCAGATCGAGGGGGACCTGGCCGTGACCGACGTCGAGGTACTGACGCTCGGTCAGGTCGCGGGCGATGGGAGCCTGACGCGCGTTGGCCAGGTGACCATCGAGCAGGTCGAGGGCGATCTCGCGGCGACGCGGGTCGGGCCGCTGCGGGTGCAGTCGGTTGGCGGCGATGTCCACCTCACCGAGAATGAAGGACCGGCCCAACTCGGTTCGGTCGAGGGTGATCTGGGCGTCATCCATCCGAAGGCAGGCGTTCAGGCAACGAGCGTTGCCGGCGATCTCAAATTGCGAGGGGCCATCGCCGCGGGTGCGAACTGTCGCTTCCAGGTCGGGGGCGATGCGTTCATTGGAGTGAGCGGACCCGTGCGACTCACGGCTGAGGCCGGCGGAACGCTTCGCCCGCCCTACCGGGGATCGGTCGAGGCAGGCGAACGCCAGCGCTTCGTGGGCGTTATTGGCGAGGGGGAACCACAAGCCGAGATCGACGTGACTGCCGAGGGCGACATCCGGATCGTCACCGGGCGTGGTGAGGGCCCGGAAGCAGGCTTTGGCTTCGACCGAATCGCGCGTGAGGTAGAGCGCGAGGTGCGCCGGGCGGTGAGCGAGGCCGAGCGCGACGTGGAGCGTGAGGTGCGGCGAGCCATGGCCGACGCGGCGCGAGCCGTCGCCGAGGTCGAGCGTGAGGTAAGCGGCTTTGGCGTCGACGCTATCTCCTCGCCGCGCGAGGGCCGCGCGTGGCGTAGTGCGCTGACGAAGTGGCTCCAACAGTTTCGTACCGGGGGCTCAGGAGCGTCGGAGCCGCCTGGCGGGGAGGATCTGGGTGACGAGACGCTGGCTGTGCTGCGTATGGTCCAGGCAGGCACCATCACCGCCGAAGAGGCCGAGAAACTCCTGGACGCGATGGGTGGATAAACTGCCCATCTCAGCACCCAGGAAAACAGCCGGCCCGCTCTTCGATACGTTGGCGCGCCGGCCGTACAAGGTGCGACGCACCTTTCAGGATGCGTCGCACCTTTGTTCCTCGCTCCGCGCCAGCGGCGAAACGCGGTGATCGTATTACGCGGGGTGGCAGACCTGGCCGAACTGGTTGGCGACCTCCATGATATCCGCAATCGTCACCAGTCCATCACTGTTGGCCAGGTCATACTCGGGTTTCATCTGCAGCCAGAAGCCGGCGATGAGTTGAACGTCGTCGGCGTTGACCTGACCGTCCTCGTTGACATCGCCTGTGGGGCAAATCTGTGGGACAGGCGTCGGCGGCGGCGAGGTACGCCGGAGGCGGATCATATGGAAGTAGTCGTCGCCGTCGCCGGTACTATCCAGCTTGAGGTCATTGCCGTTAATACCATTCGTGAAAGCAGCATCGTCGAGCGTGATCGTAACGCTCTTCCAGGTATCGGTTCCGGTTTTCCTCTGCTCCCGCGCCAGCTTCTCGCCGTTGGCCGAGTCGTAGGTCAGCTGCCACCTGTCCGTCCCGCGATCGAGGTAGGTGACGGTGATCTCGACTGCCGCCGGTCCGCCGAAGATATAACCGTCATCCACGTTGAAATACATGAACGGATTGCCACTGCCCTGGTCCGTGCGGCGGGTCCAGGCCGAGTACGGGTGGTCCGGCAGCGAGGGGTCGAGCTCGATATCGGGGTTCGGGTACGAGACGCTCCCAGCCGGGATGGTCGTTACACCCTTGCTCTTGCCCCCCGAGGCTCCGTGGTCCTGCTGAATCCAGAAGTTGAAATTGTCGTGGTCGCCCCACTTGTACGAACTATCGCGCAGGGCGACGAAGACGTCGGGGGTTGTTTCCAGGGTGACCCCGGCGTGGGCGTTGAAGAAGTCGTAGTGATTATAGATAAAAGAGAAGTCGATCTGGCATCCCGTGCAACCGGTGAACGCATTCGGAAAGAGGGCAACGTAATCAGCATGGTTATTCAACGCGGCTAACAGCAACCAGTACAACTCGTAGGTGGTAACGGGGTTGCCAAATGGCTCATAGCCGATCGCCACCGTCTGGAAGTTGTTGTGTTGATCCCTGTAGGTTGAGCCTCCAACCCAGTGGTCGGCGAGAAGCCCGGCGTGTTTCAGGCCGATTCCACGGGCAACGGCATAGTCGACCCACCCCTCCCACCGGAGAGTTCCGTCCGTGTTGTACTGGTTGTGTTGTTCGGTGTAATCCAGAAACGTGGGCACGTACTGCAGGAGCACGGGCTTCGAATCGCCAAAGGCGTCCTTGTAGGCCTGCTGAATGTAGTTGACGACCTCGACCCACCTGGCACTGAGCACAGTCGTGTCGCTGGAGCTCACGCCCAAATCAGCCGCCATGGCATCACGAACACAGGGCTTGTAGCTGTAACTCTCCGGCTGGGTCTCTTGATAGATGCCGACGCCGATCTGGATCCAGGCGACACGCGCGTCGTTTCGATATTTGTTACCAAACGCCAGAATGAATTGGCGATATTTGGCAAGAAACTGGTTGCTCCAGTAGCGCGGCACCTCGCGCCCACTGCAGTTCACCGCCGGCGCTACGCTGTAGACGTAATCTGGCATACGGCGCCCATCACCACCGTAAATCTCAATTCCCAGGGCTACTGGTTTGTTTTTGGCAGCTTCGCCCGCAATCCACCTATCAAGCGATCCCCAGTTGTAGCTTCCTTCAGTGGGCTCGAGGGCACGCCAATCGTAGCTCTGATGACCACCGACGAGGTGGTACTGGGTTTGATCGATGTTGCTGTAGTCGTAGAGCGAGTAGAGTCCGGGCGAGGGGGCGAGTTTCGTTGCCTGGCTGCTTGCTGGGGAGCCGCCTTGGGCCAGGAGCGTGGCGACCGGTGCGAGAAGGCTTGTGGCGAGAGCAAGCACGGCGAGGAGCGGAAGTGGAACAGGAATGCGACGGGGCACGGCAAGCCTCCTTGTAACGAGTATGCATCGTGCAGTGTAGCAACTGGCAAGCGCGGCCAGCAATAGACCAATCGGCCCGCATCGCTGGCGAACGGCTCGCCTCGTCGTCACGATTGGCTCGGTCGAGAATACAGGGGTCCGTTTAGTTTATGACGGCTGAGCCGACGGGCAGGTTACGCCCGGGCGCCAATCTGGCGATAGAGGCTTTCAGCCTTCGCGGCCTGTAGCGGCCAGCCAAACTCGCGCTCCAATCGGAGGCGCCCGGCAGTGCCGAGGGATGCGGCGCGTGCGGGCGCCTCGAGAAGTGCCGCAGTCGCAGCTGCGAACGCGGGCTGATCGCCGGGCGCGACCACGATGCCGCCGGCTTCTGGTGCCAGGTACTCGGTCACCTGGCCGACGGACTCGGCCACGACAGGGAGCCCCGCCCCCAGCAGGTCGGTGAGCTTGACCGGGCATTTAGTGCGGTTGATCAGCGTGTCGTCCATCGGCCAGAGTGCCACCTGGGCGAGCGCCCAGTGGACCGGTAGCGCCTCGGGCGGCAGCCAACCCACGTCGACCACACTCTGGCCCGCGCCCACCGCCTCGATCGCCGCGTGGAAGATGCGCTCCTCTCCCCCCAGCCCCCGACCGACCACCAGCAGGCGCGCCGCCGGGAGGGCGGCGACGACCCACGCCCAGATGGCTGCGAACCGCGCCGGGTCGAACTCGAAGAAGCGGGTGTAGAGCAGCGCCACCGGGCCCTCACCCAGCCCGAGCACCGTGCGCCGGGCAGCCACGTCGGCCGGCCTGGCGGTGGGCCAGGGGTGGGGACCATTGGGGAGGTAGCGAACGAGCGCCGGTGGGGCACCCAAACTCCAGGCCAGTGTCTCCAGGGCCCGGCTGGCCACAGTCACGCCGTCGGCCTGGGTCAGGCCCCAGCGCTCCTGCCAGGCGAAGAAGCGTCTCTGCCAGCCCGGATAGGACTCGCGCTCGTTCCAGCCGCCGGCTCCCTCCCAATCGTCGCTGTCCATCACGAGTGGGGCCTGGACCAGCCTGGCGCGGCGAAGCGCGGCCCAGGCCATCGCGAGCAAGCCGCTGTACGCCTTCGGCTTGAAGCAGTGGACGACGGACGGGCGCGCGGCGAGAGCCGCACGCAAGAGTCGGGACATCAGCAGTGGCGCGTCCAGGCGCGGATTGGCCGGGAGGGCCAGGTTGATGACTCGTACACCTTCGATGGTGGTGACCTGGCCGGCGGCCGACCGGTCGTCCCACGGCGGGACGAGGACGGTCACCTCGTGACCGCGAGCGCTCAGGGTGCGGGCCAGGGGGAGTGCGCGCACGCTCACCGTGCCTTTGGGATGCAGGCCGAATGGGGCGACGAAGACGATGCGCACCGTCACCCGCCTGGGAGCAACTCGAAGATGTGGACGTCGCCGTGTTGATAGACCTCCCGCAGTGCCGGCTGCACCCTGAGCCGGTCGAGCTTGAGGGAACCGCCCTGTGCTCCCACGTAGACATGGGTCACGCCGAGCGCTCGCAGGCGAGCACGGAGGGCCGGATCGTCGAGGTTGTCGAGACTCGAGATCGTGCTGGCAAGGTCGTTGATCTGGTCTCGGGTGGCCTGATCCGCGTACACGTAGTGGGCTGGGGGAAGGGTTGTCGCGCGCCCGGTGAGCATGGGCAGCCAGTACCCGCCGTCGCTGCCGACGTAGACCGCGCCCTGCCAGTAGCGGCTGTTAATCAGAAATTTGGCTGTGCGAGGGAGGTTGGTCTTGATCCAGTCGGCGGCCTGAACGTCGTCGGCGGTCGCCAGGACGGTGGCATTGTTGACGATGTCCGCGCGCCACCAGGCGCCGTAGCAGCCGGCCAGCAACAGGAGTCCGCCGAGCACGGCGGCCACCAGCGTCCGCGGCGCGGACGCCAGCCGGCGCAAGAGCCGATCGCTGAGCAACCCAAGCCCCAACCCGGCCGCCAGCGCTGCCGGCAGCCAGTAGCTGATAACGAGCGACTCATTGTTGATCAGCCAGAGCGGGCGCAGGCCGAGCGCGCCGGGGTTCGCGATAAAAGCGAGCACGGCAACCCAGAGTGCCAGCAGCAGCGCGGCGCGGCGACGCGCGAGGAGCCCCAGAAGCAATCCGGCTGCGGCGATCCCAAAGAGCCAGCGTGTGATATCGATCGTCAGAAAGCGGGTCGGCACCCCATTATAACTCTCGGGACTCGCCAACGCCCCAGCCTCGGCCAGCGGCGCAAGCACCTCGCGCGCCAGGCGCAGGAGCCAGGGGGCACTCAGCAGCCCGACCGCGAGCGCCAGGAGTGCCAGGCGACCGGCCTGGACCCGCCCACCGGCCTCGGCATGGGGGTGCGTGAGCCAGGTGAGCGCCAGGTAAAGGCCAAGGAAGACGGTGTAGTAGACCAGGACGCGGTAGTGAATAACGACCAGACCCGCGCCGAGCACCCCGGCCACGGCGAGCCGGCCAAGCTGTGCGCGGCTCTCCCAGCGGCCGGGCGCCTGCATCCAGGCGAGTGCGGCATCCAGCGCAATCGGGAGCAGCGCGAGTCCGAGCAACTGGGTGTAGCGCCCCCAGGTGGTGAAATAGGCCGGCATGAGGGCCAGCAGCGGCACGGCGAGCGCCCACAGTCCGGCCCAGGTGGTACGCGCGAGCCGCCGGGCGAGCAGGAAGAGCCCCGGAAGCACCGCAACGTTGACCACCTGTCCCCAGAAGAGCACGGTCGACGGCGCCGGTTGGTGGCTGACCTCGGCCAGCACCGCCGCCAGGGCGTGAAAGCCAAAATGATAGGTGAATTGGTCGATTGGCAGGAAGGGACGGTAGGTGTGGGGGAGCATGTTCTGCTGCTGGAACATCTCTACGATCATGGTGTGATGGACACCGTCTACCCAGAGCGGGAGGACCACATCATGGACCGCCAGGAGCCGGCTGATGAACGCGGCCAGGAGCAAGAGCAAAAAGACGAGAATCGCCGGCCAGGCGCGGGCCACGGCTCGCAACCAGGCTGCTGTACGCGGCCACTGCCGGACCGCCAGCAAGGCCACGCTCAGCACTCCCGCCTCGAGGAGGGCGCGCAACAGGTCGTCTGTCAACATCAGGCCAATCGGTGCCACCCAGAGATACAGGAGCGGCACGCTCGCCAGGCTCAAGCCCAACGCCAGAATCGGCGGGCCAAACGGATCCGGCGGCCCCGCCGGATCGCGGAAGAGGAGGAAGAGCAACGCACCGGGCGCGAAGAGTAGGGCTGGTAACCAGAGGGCTTGTGCTTGCCAGCGCTCGACCAGCGATCCGGACTCGACCAGAGCCGTCCGCGGGGTGGAGGTCGTGCTGAGCCGTAACCAGAGGTCGTTGCCCTGGGGGTGCGTGCCGTCGATCAACCAGCCCGTACCGGGAAGCGCGTCGTCTCGGCTGGCCCACAGTGCGATCCCAGCCTCGGGCGGTGCGCGAAGAAGGATCTCGTAGCTCTTGCCAGCGGAGTCTACCAGTGGCCCAACCGAGATCCGCAGGGGCGTGTTGTGCGGCAACCCGACGGTCTCGATGAGCCCGGCTTTCACCACACGGCCATCGGCGTCTTTCAGCTCCCAGGTGACCGGGCGGGTCGAAAGCTCGGGAGCACCTCGCGGGACAATCAACAACACCTCGATCAGGCTGAACCCGTTGGCCGGTACCACGAAGCGCTGGCCCACCGGTGTCTCCCCCAGCATGGGGCTCGGAACCTCAGCGCGTTCCTGCCGCAGGACGACCCCCGTCCGTGCCCAGCCCGGGCCCACACATCCTGTGAGCACGAGGATCCACAGGACGACCAGCGCCGGGCGAAAGGCAGTGGTCGCAAACGCGCTGCGGTGATTAGTAGGGCAGAATAGCGTGGAGTGTGCCGAGGTCAAGGGTCTGGCCCGCTTCGAGGGTGAACAGGATGTCACGGCCGGGCGTCTTGGGGTCGGGGACCAACATGCTGCCGATCGGCGTCACCAGCGCTAAAGCATATTCGCCGGGCTCGACGTCGCTGAAGACGAATTCGCCGTTGGTGTTGGTCATCGCATGGGGAGCTGCGTTGGTATCGAGGCCCGCCACGCGCATCACATTGCTATCACCAGGAATGATCTCTGCCAGATAGAGATCTACATCGTTGATGGGGGTCTCCTGAACCTCGCGGCGGAGGAGGCCATGGACCACGCCGCGCTCCGGCGCCGCGGTTGGGATCACGAGCGGAGCGACAGAAGCGGTCGGGTCGGCGACGGGACCCTCTGTCGGGGCTGCCGGGGGCGTGAGGGTGGGTGTCGGGACCGCGGCCCGCGGCCCGACCTGGCAGGCACTGAGCAGTACCCCAACGATGACCAATCTGAGAGTCCCTCGAAACGATCGCATCATGACGGTTATATCCTTCTGCAGCGTTCCAAACGGGCCGATGATAGCACAGAGCGCAAGGAGGCCCAAACCCTGAGACCGACAAACGTCCCGTCCGAGATACCGAAGGTTGACGGCATTGCCGCCGCCCTCCTGACGGATCACAAAACGACGGGGGGCCCCATAAGGCCCCCCGTGCAGGCTCGCGAGAGGATGCGTGACTGGCTTAGTAGTTGATGGCGTCGTAGGTCAGGAACTGGTCGCCGGCAGCACCCGCGTTCAACTCGTTGACGATGCACGCGATGTTAGCGCCACCACTGGCTGTGATGGTCGCCGAGCCGACGTACTTGTTGCTGCCCCACGCACCACCATTTTGCAGGAATGTCGCGCTGGCGCCGGAGGCGACGGTCGCGGTTTCATTGGCGGGTGTGAACGCGCCCGCCGTATTGGGACCGTACGCCACGCTGACGGTGGTCGAGCTGCCGCTCGTGTTCTGGCACTGGACACCGGTGTAGAAGCCGCTGTTGTTCGCCATCAGCAGAGGCGCGCTGACTTTATCGGTGAGGTTAGTGGGGTTGAAGCCCTCGTAGGCCGTACCGAAGGAGACGGTCCCGATCTTCAACTGGTTGACGACCACCTCGAGCGGCTGGCTGGCGCTGACGGTCGCGCCACCGATGTACTTGTTGCTGCCCCACTGGCCTGCATTTTGCAGCACGACGGCGCTGCCGCCAGCGGGAATACTCACGGTCTCATCGGTGGGGTTGAACGCCCCGGCCGTGTTCGCACTGTAGTCGATCGTAGCCGTGGTGTCGCTGCCGCCGACATTCTGGATGCTAAGGCCGGTGAAGAAGCCGCTGTTGTTGGCCATGATCAGCGGGGCCTGCACCGTGTTCGAGCCGCCGGTGAAGCCATCGTACATGAGCAGAGCCTGGATGCCGCCGGTGCCGACCTGGTTGACCATCGCAACCACGGGCTGATCGGAAGCCACAGTCGCCGAGCCGATGAAGGTCGAGCCAAGGCCGCTCTTGTCCGCCTGATTGAAGGTCTTTGCTGCCCCGGGCTGGATCGTGGCCGTATCGGTCTGGCCGCTGTTACCGGGCTGGCCGGGGGCCGGGCGGTAGGTGACTGTCACGTTTGCCGGGCTACTGCCGGTGTTCTGAACGTTGAACCAGGTGCTGAAGCCGTTGTTGTTCCGCATGATCAGCGGGAGACCGACCGAGTTGGCGCCCGACGTGAAGCCGGTGGTCGAACCGCCATAAGTCGGGTAGTTGCCTAACAGGTTGGTGATTGCCGCTACGGGCTGATCCGAGCTGATGACGGCTGAGCCGTTGAAGCCGTTGCTCACCACCGGAATTGGGAAGTAGGTCTTGCTCGAGTTCGCAGCGATGGTGTCGGAGGTGCTGCCGGCAACGCTTCCATCCTGGTTGTAGAAGGTGATCGAGATGTTTGCGGTGTTGCCGCTCAGGTTCTGGACCTGGAAGCCGCTGCTGTAGGTGATCCCCTGCGCGCCGACCGTCGGGACGATCAGGGCCAGGACCAACGCCAGCGCGGCAAGGAGCGTAAAGGTTCTCAGTTTCATTTGTCCTCATCTCCAGAGTACGTACCCCAGGCGAGCCTGCCTGAGTCTTGGTGGGCCGGAGGGCAGACCCCTCCAGGTGACTATGAGCCCCATCCTAGCGGCTCAAGGCCTCTCTCGCAATAGCGCGATCTGGGTAAAACGGGGATTTTGCGAGTACTACCATCGGGTTATTGGGGGGTGGAGAGGCTCAATTCAGGCTTTGTGGCAGACGAATACCAGGATGTTGCTCAGATTGACCGGGACGAACGGGGCTACAAGAAGCCGCCCAATCTTCCAGGGGCGGCGCAGGAGCCAGAGCAGGTCGCGCGCAATGCGCGGTGCCTCCCGCTCGTATGGGATGACACGATCGGGGACGAGGCCATTGGCCCGCAGCAGACGTTCCCACGAGGCCCGGGTGGCGTAGCGCTGGAGTGGCTGACCGTCGTCGAAGATTTCGCCGTATCGCAGGACATGCCAGATGTTGCCGAAGATGCCGAAGGCGTTGGGGAGCAGGATGATGGCGACACCGTCACGGCGCAGGACCCGCGCCATCTCACGCGCGCCCTCGACCGGGTCGAAGTAGTGTTCCAGGCTTCCAATGTTGGTCACATAGTCAAAGCTATTGTCGGCGAATGGCAGCCCCTGGGCATTGGCCAGGGCCGCCTGCGAGCTCACGAGCCGTGCCTTGCGGACCGCGACCAGCGAGAAATCAACCCCGACTGCCTCGAGGCCCGCGCGGCGGGCAACGCCCAAGAAGACGCCCTCGCCGCAGGACACATCCAGCAATCGGCCGCCGCCGCGCTGGGGAACCTGCTCCAGGAACCAGAGGTAGAAAGAATCCCGTTGGCGGATGCCGCGCTCGAAGTACAGTGTGTCGTAGGCGTGCTGCTCGTCGCGCTCGGTTGTCTCGTGCCTGATCTCAAGCAGATATGCCACCCAAATCCTCCAGGTCATACATCCGGCGGCTTCACCTCGGTTTTGCTGGCAGTTGTCCGTGGTCCATCCTCCATAGAGGTGGGCGAAGGGGACTGCCCTCGCCCACCCGATGAACCCTGTTCCAATTTAAGCGTGGATTTGTTGCTCGAACGTGGCTCCTGCAATGGACGACGGACTACGGGTGCGCCCTCATTAGGGCCTGCCCGCGCTCGCAGATCCCTCGAGGGGCGTGGCCGACGCGCCGCGAGGTGCCGCAGCTAGAGCTTGTAGGCCACCAGCGCCCACAACAGCTCGTTAACCATTAACCAGAGGCGGGCCAGCACACCTGCGATGACCGCGACCGGCAACGGGATTGCCAGCGCGAGCAGGTAGGCCAAAGCGACCTCGCGCACGCCCAGCCCGGCCGGCGCGAAAAACGCGAGGTAGGCTACCAGCCCGCTGACCACCCAACTCTCGAGCACGAGGGGAAGCGCGGACCACTCAACCGGATAGATCGCCCGGATCAAGAAGAAGAGGATCAATCCACCCGTCAGCCACACCAGGGCGTAGACCGCCAGCAGCATGGCGGCGGCACGCTGGTCAACCAGGGACGCGAGCGGGGCCTTCCCCCACTGCCGCAACAGCCAGTTGACCGCTCGCTCCAAGAGTGAGGGCTGTACCACTACGAGGAGGCTCGCCGCAGCGGCGAGCAGGATCGGCCCTCGAGGAACGTGGTTGCGCACGAGTGGCGTCATGGGCAACAAGAGCAGCGTCAACAACGCGCCCGAGGCGATCAGGAGCACGTTCTCCCACAACAGGCCGACACTCGTCAACCGTTTGGGTACGCCGATCTCCTCGTACAGCAGCACGCGGCTGGCGAGATAGGGTCCCGGGGTGGGAAGGCGGCGCGCCATCCAGGAATAAAAGAAGAATTTCGCGTCCTGGCGCCACGTCGAAGCGGCGGAAAGCGTGCGCATGGTGAGTACCCAGGCCAGCACCGCGAGCGATAGCGAGATCGAAAACGTCGCACCGCTGAGGCCCAGCGGGAGCCAGTTGAACTGCCACTGGTAGCTCCTCAACTCATCCCAACGGGAGACGAGTCCCCAGAGAAGAAGAAGCAGGCTCAGGCCGGTCGAGCCGGCGAGCAAGACCCGGCGCCAGCGGCGGCTGGCAAAGAGAGCGCGACCATGCTTCCCAATGGAAATGCTCATCGTGCCACGGCCCGGGCCACGACAGTGAGCAGCGAACCCTTTCTGGCCACCTTGTCGATGGCCCAGAGCAAAGGCGCCAGCGCGAACCGCGTCGCCGGATTGTTGAGGGCCCGCTCCGCCGCCCGCCGCCGACCCGCAGCGCCTACGTGCTCGCGCAGCCAAAAGCGCCAACTCAGCACGAGCACGCCGTACGTCCCGCTCATACACAGCCGCTCAGCCGCTCTGAAGCCGGTGATTGTCAGGAGCCTTGCGATCGCGGCCTCGTCGGGCACAAACAGGTGGCGCGGCTGGTCGAGGCCGGCCCAGTAGCGCCCGGCGAGACGTGCGTCCCAGGCGTCGAAATTGGGCACGCGGAAGATGAAGATCCCATCGGGGCGCAGGAGGTGGCGGACGCGGGCGAGGGTCCGCCGGGGATCGTGCAAGTGTTCGAGCACATCCCACATCGTGATCACGTCGAAGCTCTCGGCTTCGAGTGGGGTCTCCTCGAGCATCCCCTCATAGACTGTGAGCCCAAAGTGCTCGCGCGCGAAGGCCGCCGCCTTGGGACTCAACTCTACCCCGACCTTCGCCCACTCGGCGCTCCCCGCGGCGAGAAACACACCGGTCGCACACCCCACGTCGAGGATGCGTCGCTGCCCGCTCCGGTTCGGCGCCCACTTTGCCACCAACTTCCAGCGCTTGGCCAACCCGTGCACGAGGATGGCCCGGGTGAGGGGATTGGGCACCTCCCAGGGCGACGCCACGTAGGGGTCATACTCGGGCGGGTAGTAGGCATCGATCGCCGCTTCCGTCGGGCGGGGATTCTGGTAGACGAGGCCGCACTCGGCGCAACGGACCAGGTGAAACGAGCCCGGGAGCCCGAGCAAGAAATCTTTGAGGTGAAAAAGCGGCTCAGCCTCGGTTGCACCGCAGAGCAGGCAGGGGGTCGTTTCCAAACAGAACGGTCCTTCTCCAGCAGTCAGTATCCAGCGCCCGAGTATAGCAGGCCCCGCCTTGGGCACCAAACCTTGAAGTGCCGGACCGCTTCATTGTCCAGGTACGTCGCACCTGGTTTCCTCGATCGCGCTCGATTGGAGACCGGCCAGCTTGCGACCACCCGCGCACGTCGGTCAAGGAGGCCCCGCGGCGGGCAGGATTGGTTCAGAGGGGCGCAGCACAGCCCCGCGCCCCTCCTTCAGCGCCTCAGGGGCCGACCGCTCAAACGGTTCCTACGAACCTGGCAGCGCCGGTTCAACTCCACCATGGCCGTCTCTCTCCAACGGCTTGACCAGTGTCCCGGCAGCGAGGGTTGGCAGGTGCATCGTACCGCTCTCTTCCACACGGCTTTTGAGCCGCCATCCAAGCACTCAACCCGATTTCGAGGGATGAGCTGAGACGCGCGGCGACCGGGTCTGGAAGGCCCCTCTTTCTGCTGGCGTCATCACGCTTTGGGTTTCACGTCGTAACCATCAAGGCTTGAGCGGCCTGCGTCACTCATCGGCCGGGGGCGAGAAATTGACAGGGTAACCCCTTCGGGTAGCATCCTCTGATCATGCGCATTCTTTACCTGACCGGCCGCGAGCCGGAGTATCCCCGCAACCAAATCGTCGAGCGCGCCCTGCGCCGTCGCCACGAGGTGGTCCGCGTCGTCAGTAGTGCCCGCCACCCTCTGCGCCGCAATCTTGCCGTGTTCGCCCGGTTTATCCAGGCGCGCGGTCCGTTCGACGTGGTCTTCTGCGGCTTCTACGGCCAGCCACTGATGCTCTGGCTGCGCTGGCTCACCCGCCGTCCGGTCCTCTTCGACGCCTTCTTCTCGACCCACGACACCCTCGTCGTCGATCGCCAGTTCTTTCACCCCGGTTCGCCTGGTGCCTGGGCGGCTCGCTGGCTGGATGTTCTCACCTGCCGCTGGGCCGATCACGTTCTCGTGGATACCGAGAGCACGCGCCGCTACTTCGTGGAGACGCTCGGTGTGCCCTCGTCGCATCTTGACGTCCTCTACACTAGTGCCGATGAGTCACTGTTTCAGCCCTCGTTCCCATCGCCGCGGGCAGCCGACCAGCCGTTCACGGTCTTCACCTCAATCGGCTTCCTGCCGCTCCATGGGGTGGGGGCGATCCTCGACGCCGCCGAGTTGTTGCGCGAGAGCAGCTGCCGGATCGTCCTGGCGGGCGATGGGCCGGGTCTGCCCGCCACGCAGACGGCGGTTGCCCGGCGGGACCTTCCGAACATCCGCCTCCCCGGCTGGATTGAATACCGCACACTGCCGGACCACATCGCTCGGGCAGACCTCTGCCTGGGCGGCCACTTTGGCCCCAGTGAGAAGGCCCGCCGCCACATCCCCGTCAAGGCGTTTCAGTACTTCGCCATGCGGCGGCCGGTCATTCTGGGCGACAACGCCGCCAATCGCGAGCTCTTCGCCGGCGGCCACGACTGCGTGATGGTGCCCCACGCGGATCCGGCCGCCCTGGCTGCGGCGATCGACAGGTTCCGCGGGGACGCCGCCGAGGCTGAGCGGCTGGCCGCGGCTGGCTACGCCACCTATCAGGCCCTCGCCGGGGAGGCCGCGGCCACCGAACTGCTCGACCGCCTTGTCCGCACCCTGGCTGCCACTCGATGAAGCTTTGCCTGGTCAACCTCGACTATCCCCCCTTCCGGACCGCCGGCCTGGGGGTCGTGGGAGAGCAACTGGCCGCGGGCATGGTAGCTCGGGGCCACCAGGTCACGGTTGTCACCGCGCGCCGTGAGGCAAGGGCCGCGCTGTGCGAGACGGTGGATGAGGTCGCCATCGTTCGCCTGCCTTACGGCCGCACCGATTGGATCGGTTTCGGCTGGCAGGCCGGGCGCTGGTTGGTGGGCGGAGACGCTTCGCGGAGAGGAAATGCCCTACCGGGGCGTCTCTACGATGTGGTTCACTTCTTGGAAGCGCGCTTCGCCTGGGCGGCGCCGCGTCCCTATGTGACGAGCCTCTTCCAGAGCTTCCGCCAGAGTGCGGCCGCTGATGGGTGCTGGCCCTACCACAGCACGTGGCGCAACCTCCTCTTTCGCACCGCGTATTACCGCACGGCCCAGTGGACGCTGGAGCGACGCGGCGCACGGCGTGCGCGGGGTTGGCTGCCGGCCAGCGAGGCAGCCGCGGAAGAATTTGCCCAGGCCTATGGATTACCCCGCGCGGCGATGGAGGTGATCCCCCTGGGTCTGGACCTGGCGCGCTTCCAGCCGCGCCCCGCGGAAGCGGCCCGGTTGCGTGCCAGGCTCGGGCTCACCGAGCGGCGCGTGCTCTTCGGCGTGGGGTTTGCCACACCGCGCAAAGGGCTCGAATACCTGGCCGCCGCCCTGCCGTCGCTGCCCGATGATCTCTGCCTGCTGTTGGCCGGGCGGTGGGAGCATGGTTACCGTGCGAAGGTTTTGGCTGCGGCGGGTGCCGCGGCCAGCCGGATCATCGAGGCGGGCTACGTGCCCGACGGCGACCTTCCGGCCTATTACACCCTGGCCGATCTCTACGTCACACCCAGCCTGCTCGAGGGCTTTGCCTACACTCCTGCCGAGGCGCTTGCCTGTGGCACCCCCGTCGTCGCGACCACGGCTGGCTCGCTGCCGGAGACCGTCGGCCCCGGTGGCCTCCTGGTGCCACCCCGAGATTCCGGCGCGCTGGCCGAGGCGATCAACGATCTCCTCGCCGACCCCGCGCGGCGGCAGGCGCTGGGCGCGGCTGGCCGCGCCCACGTGCAGGCCCGCTTCTCGCTTGACCGGATGCTAGACGGGTACGAGGGCGCCTACTGCAGGTTCGCGACTCATGGCAGAATTTTGAACCACAAAGACAGGACGCAAAGGTGAAAACGAATCCTTTGCGTCCTGGGCCCTCTTGGCAGCCTGTTCCTCAGGCGATTTCCTTCTCGCGCTTGGTCTGTTTGACACGCTTCTCGGTGTTCAGCTCTTTCTTGCGGAGACGAATGCTCTTGGGCGTCGCCTCGACCAACTCGTCCTCGGCGATGTACTCGATCGCATCGTCCAGGCTCAAGATGATCGGCGGGGTAAGGAGAATGGCCGCCTCGGAGCCGGTGTTACGCATGTTGGTGAGGTGCTTCTTCTTGCAGGCGTTCAGCGCCAGGTCTCCCGGGCGACTGTAACGGCCGATGACCATGCCCTCGTAGATCTCCACACCGGGCCCAATGAAGAGTTGGCCCCGCAGTTGGGCGTTGTCCAGCGCGTAAGCCGTGCTGATGCCACTGTCGTAGGCCACCAGCGACCCGGTCTCGCGGGTCTCCATCTCCCCAAACCAGGGCTCGTAGCCATGAAACAGTGTGTGCATGATCCCGGTACCGCGGGTGGCGGTCAAAAATTGGCCCCGGAAGCCCAGCATGCCGCGGGTCGGGGTCAGGTAAGTTAGATAGTTGGTTCCATCCTCGCCCACCCGCATATCAGCCATCCGCCCGCGCCGCTTTCCCAACATCTCCACGACCGTGCCGACATACTCCTCGGCGACCTCGATCTCGGCGACCTCGACCGGCTCGTGGAGCTGCCCATCGATCTCCCGTGTGATGACCTCCGGCTTGCCAACGGCCAGCTCGTAGCCCTCGCGCCGCATCGTCTCGATGAGAATCGCCAGGTGAAGCTCCCCTCGCCCGCTCACCAGGAAGGTGTCGGGCGAGGCGGTCTCCTCGACCCGCAGCGCCACATTGCGCTCGAGCTCGCGGAAGAGGCGCTCGCGCAGCACGCGGCTGGTGACATAGTCGCCCTCCCGGCCGGCGAAAGGGCTGTTGTTGACCATAAAGGCCATTCGCACCGTTGGGGCCTCGACCGAGATCGGCGGGAGCGCCCGCGGCTGCTCGCGATCGGCCACCGTTTCGCCAATCCCAACGTCGCTGAGCCCTGTAATGGCGACAATCTCACCCGCCTCGGCGGTCTCAACCGGCGTGCGACCGAGGTTCTCGAAGATGAAGAGCTCGGCAATCCTGGCGCGCCGGGGTGTCGTCGTCGGCGTGAGGATCACCGCTTCCTGCGCGCGCCGGATCAGGCCGCTCCGCACCCGGCCGATGGCGATCCGACCTTTGTAGTCATCGTAGTCCAGGCTCGTGACCAGGAGTTGCAGCGGGTGGTTGGGCTCAACGGCCGGCGCGGGCAGGCGTAGAATCGCCTCGAAGAGGGGCGTCAAGTCGCTCCCCGGCTCGATGGGATCGGTGCTGGCCTGGCCGCTGAGCGCATTGGTGTAGATCACCTCGAAGTCGGCCTGCTCGTCGGTTGCCCCCAGATCAACGAAGAGGTCGAAGGTTGCATTGACGACGTACTCTGGGCGGGCCTGGGCGCGATCCATCTTGTTGACCACTACCACAGCACGGTGTCCAAGATCAAGCGCCTTGCGGAGTACGAAGCGCGTTTGGGGCATCGGGCCCTCTACCGCGTCCACCAGGAGCAGCACTCCATCCACCATGTTGAGCACGCGCTCCACCTCACCACCAAAGTCGGCGTGGCCAGGCGTGTCCACGATGTTGATCTTGGTCTCGCCCCACCGGACGGCGGTATTCTTGGCCAGGATCGTAATCCCGCGCTCGCGCTCAAGGTCATTCGAATCCAGAACCCGCTCGCGCACGTGTTGGTTCTCGCGGAAGGCGCGCGCCTGCCTCAACATAGCATCAACCAGAGTGGTTTTGCCATGATCGACGTGGGCAATGATGGCAATATTCCGAATATCAGTCCGTACAGTTTTCATCTCACAGCTCTCTACCAGCGGCGGCACACGCAAAAAAATCGGCCCACACGGGCCGATCGTCGTCGTTCGATCTCAACTATCAGTATACTCGTAAGCGGTGCGTAGATCAAGTACGCAACAACTTGCCAGATAGCCCTACTCCCGATAGTCCGGATTCGGCCACTCGATCAAGGTCGACCAATTGTCGCTGGCGCTATCCTCGATGTAATTCTCCAGGATCCCCCGCACCACAAACCCGTTGCGCAACTGGAAGGTCAGGGTCGGGTCGTTGAGTTCGCCCCGCACGACGCGCTTCACATACTCGTGCGGGCTCATCGCGTGCTTGCAGTGGACGAAGCCGGGAATCAGGCCGCCGGCGACGATTCCGCGCCGATTGTAGCGGCGCACGAGGGCCTTGCGCGCCTCGTAGAGCTTCCGGCCGATGCCGTGCCCGCGGTAGTCCGGGTGAACCGAGATGTCGGCTCCGTAATAGTAGGCCCCGTTCGGATCGTGGTTGGTGAAGTAGCCCCCTGCGATGATCTCCCTGAACGTGTGGCCCGAGTGCTCGAAGTCGAAGTCGATGAAGAAACCCGAGCCCTGGCCGACCACTCGGCCGCGGCTCGATCCGTCCCGGACGACCGCGACGAATTGACCCTCGGGGAAGATACGATACTGGCTGGCGTAATGCTCCACTCGCATCAATTCCTGCGCCCCGAGAGTGGGAAACGCAATCCGCTGCAATTCCTCGAGCGCCTCAAAGTGGCTCGGGCTGAGTAGGACGATCTCGATCGTGGTTCTCACTGGCTCCACCTTTCGACAGAGACAAGAAAAGCAAGACGCCGCTCGGTTGCCCATCCCCTTACAACCGCGCGGCGCCTTGCTTTTGACGTGTCTGCGATGAAGCTTCGATGTGCACGTACTATATCCTGAGAAAAGCAACCTCGCAATAGAACTAAAGGAACCGGGCACTGCGGGACTATCGTCCCAAAATTCAATTGACAGTATACCAGCCAGGCAGAAGGACGAGCCCCCAGCTCGCAAGTTCCAGTACGATCATGGTAGCCAGCACGGCCTGCAGCAAAAGCCCATGCCAGCGGGCTGGAACCCAGTGGCGCACTCCTAAGATCAAGAGCAACGCCGTCGGCACAATCGCGACGAAGGTGTAGCGGGCGCGCGGGATGTGGGGGGTCGGATAGACGATCGGGTGGACCCGCATGAACGTGATCCCCCAGGTCAGCGCCGCCACGATGATTATGAAGAGAAGGCCGCGGCGCTGCCAGTCGGGCCAGAGCGCCGGCTGCGTGACCAGCCGCCAGGAGATTCGGATCACCCCAAGAATCGCCACGAGGCTGATGAGGGCCAACGGGCCATAGGCGACCGACGGAAGCCGGAGCCCACCCCAGCCGAAGTGACCCCAGAATCCTTCAAACAGGATGCGCGTCTCGATGGGGTAGACCGCCACTGCTCCGCGCCAGTCCAGCAACGAGTCGATCAGGTCGTTCGGGTCAAAGCGCAAGAAGCGGTAGGCACTCGGCGTGAGACGGAAATCCGCACCTTCAGCCGAAGGATTGGCAAGCAGATTCTCGAATGGGCGGCCATCCCAGAGCGCTCCATTGGGCGTTCCGGCGCGCTCGCCTTCGGCCAGTACGACTGCATCGAATTGGAGTCCTTGAGGAGAACCCAACATCGCGACGGTCAATTGATCCTCTTTGATGCTGACCGTCGTTGTGACACTGACCCACTGCCACTCGGAGCCGACACTGCCCTGCGCTGCCCGAATTGGACCATCGCTCAGGTGCAAAACCGGACCGTCGTATGGGCCGTTCGGTGATCGGACCCAGGCCCCGAAGGTGACCGTTTTCCCTGCCACCTGCGCGCGGACTGAGGGCGAAACTCGCTGGATGAGGCTCCCTGTTCCCCTTTGATTCGTGACCTGAAAGAGGAAAGTCCCCTCCACCGCATCGCCGCGAACACGGGTCGTGACAGCAGTAGTCGGCGTTGGCAACCATTTCAAGGGCTGATCCGTTCGCACCTCCAGTCGAACCAACCCGATCGCCGCCACCGTAGAGACGAGCATGACGGCCGTCGCGACCCGCCGGCGCAGTGGCGGGGGGGGCAAGAGCCACGCAACGCCTAACAGGAACGCGAAGGGTGCGAAAATTGCAGTCCGCTTGGTTCCGATGCCCAGCGCCAACGCTCCAACCGGCAACAGGATCCTCAGGGGGGAGGGGCCGCGCCGAAGAAGCCGGACCATGAAGAAGATGAAGAGGGCTCCAAAGAACGACGCCAGTTCGTCATTGTTGAAGGCGCTGCCGATGTCGGTGTGTGGTGGCAGGAAAGCCACCACCACTGGCACGGCTCGCTGGATGAGTCGATCATCCGGAAAGAGTTGCCGCGTGGTCAACCAGGCGAGCCAGACCGTTGCGACAAGGCAAACGACAGAAAGAACGCGACCTGCAAAGAGACCGAGCAGCAAGTCAACGGGCCAGGCCAGCCGGATGAGTGGAACTGCCAGCATGTAGTAGAGCGGCATGTGCATAGCCTGAGAGATGACCATGTCTGGCATGACCGGCAGGCGCAGATTCGGCAGGCTGAGGTGCTGGAGCGCCCAGAAGCGATGCTCGCCCATACTCGCCGCCAGTGCCCGCCGCAACTCCGGCGACACCTCGTTAGGGTCGGGGCGCCGCCCGTTGGCAGTGAGGAAGGCAGCCACCTCGAAGTGGCCAGGCTCATCGTAGTGCTGCCAGGGCGGCACCAGCCAGACGTAACACAGACCGCGTAACATGGTGAGGAGCAGCAACGCGACCAGCCAGCGGCGATCGTTCATGCGTTCAGCGAACAGCCTCGAAAAAACGTGGCGACGGGCCGACCGTTACCGTGATCTGCCCATCCTTCGCACCGTCCGTCGCATCCGTGACAGATATCGTAGAGCCGACCCGATCGGTGATACGCATCCCTTTCGGGAATTGGGCTGCAGGGAAGCGAACGTTGGCCTGCGCGGTTGTCGCTGTCACCGGGGTCGTCCAGAGCACCCAGAGGGGTTCAGTCCCATTGCGGTGGGTGAGGATATGGCCCTCGACGTTGGCGGCGCCGCCAAGTTCTTCAGCCGTCATCGGGCGGAGATAGCGGGCGCTAGCAAGGTTGCGGCTCATAATGGCGTAGGCCGTGTAGGCCGGTTTGGGGGCAAGGCCGCTCGGGTCCAGCAGGCCACTCCCGAAGAATCCTGGGTAAAGGAGTGGGTACCAGATCACAACAGGAATATTCGCCCGCATCGCGCGCACATTTGCTTCAATAGCGAAATCGGCCTTCAGTGGCTCTAAATCCTCATGTCCGAAGGTTCGCAGCGCTGTCTCCGTGCAGATCAGCGGTTTATTCGTGACGCCGTATTTCGCGAGCGTCTGACGAATGTAAGTGGCTTTCCCGATGATACCCGGTCCCCACGGATCCCAGCGGTCGCCCTGGAAATAGTAGTGGAAATTCATCCAGTCGAAGTTGTCTGCTCCCCCATTAGCCAGGATCCCGTCGAGAAAACGGAGCGAAGCCGGCCGGCCTGGATCGTCATAGAGAAGCCCGCCGAGGATTACCACTGCTTCCGGATTGGCTGCTTTGATCGCAGGATAGGCTTCCTTGAGCATGGCGGCGTAATCGTCGCCTCCATACCACTGGTTGTCCGATAGATCACCCCAACACCCAAAGACACTCTCCTTCTGAACGAGATCTGGCGCAGCATCGGGCTCGTTATACAATTCGTAGTATCGAACCTGGTATGGCGGCTGGCTGTACCGCTGCACAGCGGCCTTGACGAAACTGGCAAAGGCTGACAATGCCTCGCGCTTGATGGCACTACAGGCCCAGTCGGGATGCACAGCCGCCCAACCTGGTGTTCCCCGGATGATGAGGATCGGCTCGAGGCCATACTTGCGGGCGGTGCGCAGGTCGTTTTCCACACTGGCTACAGCATTCCACTGGTACGTTGCGGGGGACGTGCGAATAGGTTCAACGGTGGACCACACCAAAGCATTCAGGCGTACCCAGCGGAAACCGGCCCGTTCTGCTTCAACCACACCGGTACGTTCCGAGACCATGCTCATCTCGACGCCAAACGGTGAGGTCCACCCGGTATCGTGAGCCGTTGACAAGACCGGAATGTAGAGATTCCGCGTGGCAACCGGAGCAGCTTGTCCAGTCCCCTGTAAAGTGATCGTCGTGAGGGCCAGAAGCAGACTCAACGGAATGATTGAACGCCATGGTTTCACCTGTCACTCCTTCGAGTTGGCTACGGCAGGTTGGCATTGCTGATAGCGAAGTGACCGCAGCGACTCAGAACATCGAAATAGTAAGATTCGAGTAGCGGGGTCAATCGACTCCAGGCGTAACGCTCCTCCGCAACGCGCCTGGCATTTTGTCCCAGCTTTTCTGCCAAGACTGGATCGGCGAGTAGGCGCCCGACGGCTTGCGCAAACGGGGCGGGCTGATCTGGCGCCAGCAGGCCAATCTGCTCGTGGGTGAAGAGTAACGGCATATCCCCGACCGGGCTGGTCACAATCGGGCGGCCCGCGGCCATGTAGTCGCCAACCTTAATCGGCCAGCGGCCAATATTGGCCAATCGATCGGTGAAAGGCATCAACAGAACATCGGCCGCGGCCAGGTAGCTGGGCACGCGGGTGAAAGGCTGTGGCCCCGCTTCGATAATAGCATCGGCCACGCCCTGTGCCACGGCTTGGTGGCGAATCTCATCTGTCACAGCTCCGACGAGGAGCAGGCGTGCATCCGGCCGGGTTCGGTGGAGATGTGCAAATGCCTGGACCGCAAAGGCGAGGTCGTAGAGGACAAAGCCGACGAATTCGACGATAGGCGTATTAATAGGCAAGCCGAGCTCTCGGCGAGCAGCTCCTTTGTCGAGTGGCCTGATGAACTCGACATCACACCCCGAAGGGAGGTAAAGGACTCGCTCCTCTGGCAATCCGAGTCCTGCCGCACGGGCCCGCAACGCGCGGCTGGTAACGGTCCAGCCATCAGCGTAGCGGCGGAAGGCCTCTTCGAAGTAGGTCTCAACCGGCTCGAACAGCCGGTTGAGAGGGCCGGCTGCGCGATCCTTGATGACTCCGCCGCGCCCCCACCAGTCGGCCCAGTCGATGATCAGCGGGGTGTGTTGGAGGTAGCGCGCGAAGAGCGCCGGAAAAATCACGACGGGTCGACAGTCAAAGGCATGAATCAAATCGAATCGGCGCCGCCCGAGCCAGGCGATGCGACAGGCAGTATCCCAAAAATCCCATCCTGACCGCAGTCGCCCACTCAGAAGATCTGGTGTCTCAAGAATCCGAATCCCTCGCTGAACATCCTCGTGAAATCCTACCCGCGCTGCTGGCGAGATCGTCAGAAGAGTGACTTCGTGACCACGAGCGACCAATTGGGTGCCAAAATGGAGGCAGCGAAAATAGGTACTCTTCCCCCGGACGTTGTGGTTGAGGAGCAGGATGCTCAGATGGTGCCTCGTCACGACTCGCGTCTCCTTTGGATGCTCCGCCGCCAGCCCCGGGACGGCCATTCCGTTTCTCGTTCGCACTCGGATCAACGTGGGGGACAACCCGGCAAGGTCGCTTGCCACAGAGCCGGATCAAGCCAGGGACCAACTATCCAGTTGGGCAGCGCCTCGAGATGATCGCGAGGGTCGCGCCGGCCCTGGCCAACCGACGCAGCCGTACTCAAGGCAGTTGCTCCAGGCGGACGTCGTCGACCCAAACGGTTCCCGGCCCTTCCGGCAACACAGGATACAGGCGGATCTGGCCCCCATCAACCGCGGGGGCGACGAACTCACCCTCGACCTGGCGCCAGCCGCGCGTCGGGCCGCGCTGAACGGCGAGAGAGCCCCGGATGGTCGTTCCACCGGTGGTACCTTCCCAGTATAGGAGAGGGGCACTCAACTCCGCCCCCCTGGCTCGAATCCAGGCACTGAATCGATACCGTCCCCCTGGCTGGAGAACCAGAGACTGGAAACGGCCGCCGCCAAAGGGCGGCCCGGGCGAGTCGAAGCGCAAGACACCGCCCCCATTGTGAGCCTGGGTCGCATCGGCGACCCAACGGCTCTGAACGCGGCTGGTCGCAGGGCCGGCAAACGTCCAGCCGAGATCCGTCTCAAAATTCGGGTTCACGAAGAGATTGCCGCCGTTCGCAGCAACGTAGTCCCAGTATTCGCTCTGGCCAGGGTCGCGCAGCCGTTTGGGCGCGGTCAGAAGCGCGAGCCAATCGTGCACGGTCGCGGCGTCTGAAAGCAGGGCGGCATCACGATAGCGGTCCAGCGCTGTCGCTTCATCGCCGCGCTCGAGCGCCTGAGCTCCGGCCGCAAGCAGCGCCTCGAGATCAACGGCCGCCGCGGCCCACGCGGCCTGGGCCGCGGCCCGCGCCCGGGCCTCGTCTGAGGCAATGGTCAGTGGCACCAGATGCGGGTTCCGCCAGGCCGGCCAGTCGAACCGTGCGTCGTTGTTCGGGCCGGGATCGGTGCCGAAGGTCAGCGTGATGGCGCGGCCAGCCCATGGGGTGAGGTCGAGTGAGGCGGAATGCCAACCACTGTTCTTCTCCGGGTTGATAAACTGCCAGTAGCGTAAGCCACCATCGAGCTCGACGAGAAAGACGACCCCATCGCTGCCGGCGGCGACGGCCTCGGGATTGAGCGTGACGTCGAAGTTGAGGGCGCTTGGACTCTCTGGCAAGGTGAGCTGTAACGTCACGCGGCTCGGGGGCGCCTGAAAGAGAATCGGCGCCGGGGCAGAGTCGCCCGGCCGCAGCCACGAGAAGATCTGGATGGCGTGCGATGCCACCTCGGCTGCCAGAGGCACTCCAGCCGGATCAGTGGCTGTCGCTTTCCGCAGATCGGGCAAAAGAGTTCGACGGGCGCGCCACATCGCGGCCCAGATATCGCCTTCGAGCAAAGCGCCAGCGGGATCGGCCGGGCGCAAGCGACGGTAGGTCACGGCCGCCGCCAGGGCCTCATCCAGATGATCCGTTGCCAGGGCGTGTTGGGCATGCAAGCGCCAGGCCTCAGCCCCGTTGCGGTTCCACTGCAGAGCGGCGCGGAGATGGGCGGCCGCCTCGATGGGAGGCGCAGTGGCAGCTGCCCGGACATGGGCGGCGTAGATCAGAGTTGGAAAAATCGCGACACCTGCAATCGCCACAACGAGTAGCACGATGGCGAGGAACAGCCATCGACTCATACCACCACGCCGATCCACTCATCGGCCGAGGTCGCCTCAGTCACAGACCAGGTCATAGATCTCGCTCATTGTACGGCCGGCTTGCTCCCACGAAAAGCACTCTTGCGCGCGGCGGCGAAGCGCCGCGCCCAGGATAGGCCACTCGTGCGGAGTACGCAGCAACGCGAGGAGGGCGGTGGCAAATCCATGGGCGTCACATTCGGGTGCGTAGACCCCCCAGTCACCGAGATACTCACGGCTCACCGGCGTGTCGAATGCGACCGTTGGCAGGCCGGTCGCCATGTAATTGAGCAGCTTGCCGCTACCCTCAGTCGCACTGAACTTGGGTGCCACAGCAACATCGCCGAGTCGCAAGAAGGTCGGCGCCTGCTCATACGGCAGCCGACCGGTGAAGGTGCACCAGGGGGCGATGCCGAGCTCAGCGGCCATCTGGCTGTAGACAGCCTCACCGGGATAGCCCATAATCAAGAAATGCACGTCGTGACGCTGGCTGAGCACCTCGCGCGCGGCCTGGAGGAGGAGACCGGTCCCCTGATATTCGGCCAGCAACCCGAGATAGACCACCAGAATGCAGTCGTCGGGAATACGGAATGACCGCCGGAGCGCCTGCCGCTCAGCCTCGTCGTCGGCGTCCTCAATTGGACGAAAGGTTTGCGTATTGACGCAATCAGGCACAGCGAAGACCTTATCGTGTGGGCATTGGAATTCGCGCACGAGCAGGTCAGCGGCATGCAGCGAGCTGGTCAGGATGGCGGCCGGCCAGTTGTCGATCACCTCTTCCAGCCAGCGTAGCGGGCGATAAAAGGGACTCCCACGGTGCAAAAAGTGATGATCGATCATCTCGCTGGTCAGACTGCCCTGGAAATCGAAGACCAGCGGCGACCGTCGCAGCAGGCTCCACCCTCTCCCGAGGAGCGCACCCTCATGGAGGTGGGCGTGGATCAGCTCGGGCCGCCGAGTGATGACTTCGTGCAGACCGGTCAGCGCCAGCATGGCGTCGAGGTAGATCTTGTGACGCGAGGAGCCGACAACAATGCGGTAGTTGAAGGGGACCCCCGGTCCGCGCCGAACGGGGAGTTCAGCAATGTCGCGGCCGTTGGGGTAGGCCAGGACTCGCAATTGGTGGCCCAGCGCGCGGAGGGTGACGGCCTCTTCCAGAATACGCACGTGACAGCCATAGTCGGCAAAGAACATGGTGGGTGCCACCATCAGGATATCACGGGGCCGGATCAGTTTGGCCTCGACGGGCAGGGACGACGGGTGCGGCACCAGAACGAGAGAGCGCTCCATCTGCCGCACAGGCCTGATCTGCGACAAGTCCGGCATGAATACTCCTTTGTCGTGGCAAAACTGTCCTATTATAGGAAGGTGCAGCAAAAGAGCAAGCCGTCCTGACGCCTTCTGTCTGAGAAGCGGCTCGTTTCGACTTCTGCGAGTTGGCTGAGATGACTGGTCGTCGGTCGCAGGCGGATGTGCTATCATGGCGCGAAACTTGTTTGAGCTGATAGCGGAGAATGTGGCGAGGGTGGGGAATGGCAACTGTGTGGCGTGGCCCGGCTGAACGTCCAGTCGGCTACACGAGACTCCTGTGGAAGAATGGGGAGTACCGCAAACTCTGGCCCGCTCAGGTTGTCAGCAACCTGGGTGATTGGTTTAACAATATTGCTGTGCTGGCGCTGGTCTGGGGCTTGACCGGCTCCGGTCTGGCGACGGGCCTCGTCATCGCAGCCAGCCAGCTCCCGATGGTCCTGCTCACGCCTATCAGTGGGGTTGTGCTCGACCGGCTCAACCGGAAGAAAGTGATGGTCGCGGCGGACTTGATCCGGGCAGTGTTGGCCCTGGGATTCTTGTTGATCCGGACACCCGGTGACATCTGGATGGCCTACTTCTTCAGTGCTGCCTTGATTGCGGTCTCGGCCTTCTTTCAGCCCGCGGTCAACGCGATCATCCCCCAGATCACGACCCGCCGGGAGCTCATTGCCGCCAACGGTTTAAGTAATGCCACCTTTGGTCTCATGATGGCGGTCGGAGCGGCCCTCGGCGGGGTCGTGAGCGGTTGGCTTGGACCGCAGGCGGCCTTCGTCATCAACTCACTGAGCTATCTCATGAGTGCGGGGCTGGTTTGGAGCCTGATGGGGACACTCTCGGCGCAGCGTCCGCTGGGGCACCGGACCACGTCGAGCGATGTCTGGCGCGAATTCCTCGAAGGACTTCGCTACGCCCGCAGGCGCCCGGAGGTACTGGCAATGTTGGTGGTGAAGATGGGCTGGTCGCTGGGCGGCGGAGTGATCGTTCTGCTCACGGTTTTCGCCGAGAAGGTGTTTCGCGCCGATAACAGTGGCATTGGCTGGCTCTACACCGCGCGCGGGCTCGGCATCATTCTCGGCCCAGCCCTGATTCGCTCCTGGGTCGGCAACGATTTTGGCCGGATCCGGCGTACGATCCCGCTGGCTTATCTGCTGAGCGGCCTGTTTTACCTCGCCTTTAGCCAGGCGCCTAGCCTGTGGGTCGCGTTTGCCGTCGTGATGCTGGCTCATTTTGGGGGTGGCATTACCTGGACCTTGAGCAGCACAGTCCTCCAACAGATCGTGCCGAACGAACTGCGGGGGCGTCTCTTTTCGGTGGACAATACCCTGGTTGTCACAACGAGCGCGCTCAGCACCCTTCTGGTCGGTTGGCTGGCTGAAATGTTGAGCCCGCGCCTGGCCGCCGCCCTCGCCGCGCTGGTTTTCTTGGGCTACACTGTTCTGTGGGCGGGGGCCGTGGCGTGGAGCCGGCGACATCATCCCGAGGCGTGGGACGAGGCCGAAGTGGAGACGGTCGAACATACTCTCTCGGCCCCACAGCGAGTGCCCGGCCCCTGAGACGGGGTGAAGGCTGCGGGTTGCAGGTTGGTCGGGCGGATCGAGGACCGGCTTTCAGCTCTCAACTTTTCGGCCGAGGACGCTGCGAGCAGTATGCAGTGTAATGAGGAGGCACTGATGGAAAAGATCGGGCTGGTCCAGTCTCACGGGTCTCTGGCCTGGATCGAGGGCAACGAGCATCTCATCACCGTCGATACCGGCTCCGACGTTGCCGCCGGTGAGCCGTACAAGGGCTCAACGCTGCAGGCGCTCGACCAAAGCGTCGCAGGGATTGGCAAGCCGGTCGCCTCTATCTTCCTCACCCACCACCACTGGGACCACACCGCCAATCTGCCGTTGCTTCTGGAGCGCTGGCCCCAGGCCGAGGTCATCGCGCACGAGGCCAGCCCGGTTGCAGAGGTCACGCGACGCATTGCCGCCGACGAGACCCTCGACTTGAGCGGTGTGATGATCGAGGTGCTGACGACGCCCGGCCACAGCGAGCCTGGCGACGACTTGAGCTTCTGGCTTCCCAGCGAGCGCTTCCTGTTCTGTGGCGACCTGGCCCAACCGCAAGGGCCGAGCTATGCCCTGAGCACCGGTCCCTCCCCCGTGCCTTTCTTCCACCATGGCACCGCGTACCTGCAGAGCCTCGAACGGTTGATGGCCTTCAACATCAATGCTATGCGCACCGGCCATGGCGACCTCCTCGGTCCGGAGCAGGCTCGCCAGTGGCTGCGCGTCACCTACACCACGGTCAACCGCATGGGTGGGCTCGCCATCGAGGCGGTCGAAAAGTACCCCGACAAATCGGCAGACTGGCTTTGCGAGTGGGTCTACGACCGCATCGCGGACGAGCGTCACTTCAAATTCAGGGCTGCTGAGGCGCGCAAGAAGGCCATGACCTATCCCGAGAGCGGCCTCAGCGATTACGAACTCTTCGATAAGCCCGGCCTCCTCTACTGGGTCGAGCAGGCGATGAGCTAGAGCGCCGGTCAAGTAGTCACCGAGACGATTGCAAAGCACCCTGTGAAGGCGCTTTCAGGTTCGTAGGGGCGCACGGCCGTGCGCCCCGACAGCGCGCCCAAGACCGCTACAGGAGGGCGCACGGCCGTGCGCCCCGACAGCGCGCCCAAGACCGCTACAGGAGGGGCGCACGGCCGTGCGCCCCTACTACGAACCACGTTCTCATCCGTGCAACAACTACTTGACCGACGTTCTAGGGCGCGAGTTTCGTGCCACCGATGCCGCACTCGTAGTGATCTGTTTTGAAGGGCCTCATCGAGAGCGCCGATCAAGTCATCCCACGGGGGGGGGTGAGAGCGAAGACTTCCAAAGTCTTGTACGCAGCCGGTTCCCGCCTCGATCGCTCCCGTCCGAGCGCACTTTGGGCCAGCACGATTCTCACCAGACTTCGGAAGTCTGACGACGTGACCCGCGCTCTAGACACAACTGCCCGTTTTCTGCTACAGTTGGGCCATCTTTATCCGGATGCCAGAGAGAAGGAGAACCACGTGTATTACTTCGACCCCATCGAGAGGCAATCCAAAGAGCTGGCTCCAGGGGTACTTGCCCGCACCTTTTGGGGGGACAAGATGCTCATGTCGGTTGTCGAGTTTCTGCCCGGCGCGACGGTCCCCGACCATAGCCACGCTCACGAGCAGGTCGGCATTGTCCTGGAAGGAGAACTCACGATGACTATCGGGGACCAAACGAAAGTGCTCAGGCCTGGGGATGTGTACGTTATTCCCGGTGATGTGGAACATAATGCGAAGGCCGAGGGCGGACCTGCCAAAGTTTTGGATATCTTCAGCCCAGTCCGTGACGAGTACAAGTACTAGACGGCTTCGGATTGAGGGGCCGGCGGTGGGAAGATCTGATGCTTTCCTTCCCGTTCGCTGAACGCTGCGGACAACCGGGGTGTCTGGCGCAGGGCATGCCCACGATTGAGCGCGGTCGCGCTCAATTGGCGTGCGATCTGTTTCGCTGCACAATAGGCATCGCTTCAAGAAAGATCTTGCGGTCCTACCAAAGGAGTATCGATGACGATCAAAGCTGATCACTGGATTGCCCAGATGGCCCGCGAGCACGGCATGATCGAGCCATTCGAGTTGCAGCAGGTGCGAGCCGCCCCGACGGGCGAACGGGTTATCAGCTATGGCCTGAGTTCCTACGGCTACGACATCCGCGTGGCCGACGAGTTCAAGATTTTCACCGCCAATCCTTACAACACCGTCGTCGATCCCAAGGCGATCGACCCCCGCGCGTTCCAGGACTTCAAGGGTGATGTCTGCATCATCCCGCCCAACAGCTACGCTCTCTGTCGATCACTCGAGTACTTCCGGATTCCGAAGGATGTGATCGTCGTGGTCCTCGGCAAAAGCACATATGCACGGTGTTTCCGAGGAGATACGCGAGTTGCACTCGTTGATGGCCGCGCGCCAACACTCGAAGAAATGGCGAGACGATACGAAGACGGCGAAATGTTCTGGGGATACAGCATCGGACCTGCCGGCCGGGTGATAGTGACACTCCTTGAGGCGCCGCGTTACATTGGGCGCGATGGTTTGATGGCGATCACTCTCGACAACGGAGAGTCGATCTACTGCACGCCGGATCATCGGTTCCTCTTGCGTGGGGGCCGGATGGAATCGGCCTATGAACTGCGACCGGGCCATTCATTGATGCCGCTGTATCGGGATACGGCTCGAGGGTATGAGATGGTCTACCAATCAATGAGTGGCTATTTCCATAGCACCCATTGGCTTGCCGAGGAGTGGAACGTTAGAAACGAAATCTGCGAGGCTCTCGTCAATACACACTATCATCGTTTAGATCATAACGGGTGCAATAATTCGCCTTGGAACGTTGTTCGTCCTGCTACGAGTGAACATGTTTGCTCCTACAATCAGGAACCATTTGTCGAAGAACGGGGCACCTCTATCCGAGGGGCGTTACAACACCTCTATCAGAATGAGGAGTGGTACGGTATCTTTCGGGCAGAGCAACGAGAAAAAGTGGTAACGTCTTGGAACGAGGATCGACACTGGGAGGATAGTCACAAGGTTGTAACAGTTCGCGAATTGCCGGGTGACCACGATGTGTACTGTCTCACAGTACCGGAAGCCGGGAACTTCGCACTGGAAGCCGGGGTGTTTGTCCACAATTGTGGCATCATCGTGAATGTCACCCCCGGCGAACCCGGGTGGGAAGGTCACTGGACCATTGAGATCAGCAATGCGACGCCACTCCCGGCCAAAATTTATGCCAATGAGGGCATCGCGCAGTGCCTCTTCTTCCAGAGTGATAGTTTTCCGACGATCAGCTACGCCGATCGGGCCGGAAAATATCAGGGTCAAACTGGAATCACGCTCCCGCGGATCTAGAGCGCCGGTCAAGGAATCCTGCGGGGGGTGAGAAAAGACTTCCGAAGTCTTGTTTGCCGTTGGTGCCTGCCTCGGTCACTGTCGTCGGAGCGCGCTGTGGGCCAGCATGATCCCCACCAGACTTCGGAAGTCTGACTCCTTGACCGGCGCTCTAGAGGGCTGGAATTCCACCGCGCCCTCGTGTTAGAATGGGCGGTGTGAGATGAGTCATCGCTACCCGGAGAGCCCGCAACCCGGGGTCGGCGTCGTCGTGTTGCGCCGCGACACCGGTGAGGTCCTGTTGGTGCGGCGCGGCAAACCGCCCGCGGCCGATCGCTGGGCTCTTCCAGGCGGCAGTATCGAGCTGGGAGAAACCGCGCGCGCCGCGGCCGCGCGGGAGGTCCTCGAGGAGACCGGGTTAGCCGTCGAGATTGGCCCGGTGGTTGACGTGGTGGACGTCATCGTCCGCGACGCCGCCGGGCGGCTCGAATACCACTACGTCCTGTGCGAGTTCCTGGCCCTCGCACCGGCCGACCTCAACGCGCTGGCCGCCGCCGATGACGCGGCCGAGGTGCGCTGGGTCCGGTGGGACCAGGTTGCGGTTGTGCCCGGCATTGTCGAGCGGGCGGGTGAGGTAGTGGCGTGCGCCGTCGCGCTGGCACAGGGGAGCGGAGAAGCAGGAGGCGAGTCGCTGGCAAGGTGACCGGTGGTCAGGGAGGGTGAGTGATGCTCCATCCCGCCAGATTCTCGCTGTTTGCCGCACTGGCTGCGCATCAATCAGCCGTCACCTCCTGGCGAGCTCAATGCATCGACCGCGAAACCGCGGCGCCTGGTATCATCACGGATCACGAGAAGCGACCAGGGCAAGGATCAGGAGAGTACGAGGGAGCAGCATGCAGCGGAACCGATTGGGCGTCGTCACCGGCGGCACGTTTAACGCTGGTCTCACCGTTCGGCTTGATCCCGGCATCAACGTCGAAGCGCTGCGGATTGGCACCTTCTGCGTGGTTGAGGGTGAAGCCTACCGGTACTTCAGCCTGATCCAGGACCTCCAACTCCACGCCACCGATCCGGGATTGATGGCGAGCCCGCCGCGCGATCTCTCCCCCTTCTTGCGTCGCACGCTCGCCGGAACGAGCACCTACGCCGTCGCCGAGGTCAAGCCGATGCTCATGATGCCGAAATATGGTGACACCGAGATCGTTGACCCGGCGATGGCGGAGGGTCCCAAAGCTGTCCGGACCATCCCGATGCACTTTGCCGAACTGGCAGAGGCCACCAGCTTCGACTTCGCCGATGTGTTCGGTGAGGATGACGGTGGCTCATACTTTGCCCTCGGCTCGCCGCTCGCCATGGACGGGCTCGACGTGTGCGTGGACCTGCGCCGGATCGTAGAGCGTTCCAATGGGGTCTTCGGTTCGACGGGTACAGGCAAGAGTTTCCTGACGCGCTTGCTCCTCGGCGGAATCATCGCGCGGAATGCGGCCGTCAACCTGATCTTTGATATGCACGGCGAGTACGCCTTCAGCGTCCAGTCCGAGGCGGGGACCTGGGTCAAGGGCTTGAAGGAACTGTTCGGGAGCAAAGTTCGGGTCTACGGTCTCGACACCAAGACGAAGGGGCCGGATAGCCACCTGGTCATCGGGCTCAACCAGATTGAGCCGGCTGATATCCTGTTGCTGTCTGACGAATTAAACCTGTCCCCGACGACCGAGACCAACCTCATCATCCTCAGCCGCGCACTTGGCGACGAGTGGCTGCGAACCTTCCTCGCCATGGAGCCAGTCGCGCTGCAAACGTTCTGCGAGGAGCGCGGTGCGCATCTGGGCTCGTTGGAGGCTCTCCAGCGCAAACTGGTGAAGCTCCGGCAGCCCTATGTCCTTGAGAGCGTCAGCTTCAACGTGATTGACGAGATGTTGCAGTATCTCGAGCGCGGCAAGCACGTCATCTTTCAGTTTGGGCGCTTCAGCCGGCCGCTGGACTACATGCTGGTGGCGAACATCGTGACCCGACGCATTCGAGAGAAGTACCGCGAGCGAGTCGAGGGCTGGCAGGCAAGCCACAACGAGGCAGACCGGCCCAAGCCGCTGGTGATCACGATCGAGGAAGCTCACAAGTTCCTCAACCCTGAGATGGCCCGCCAGACGATCTTCGGCACGATCGCGCGTGAGTTGCGCAAGTACTTCGTGACACTTCTGATCGTCGATCAGCGACCCAGTGGAATCGACCCTGAGGTGCTCTCTCAGATTGGCACGCGCATCAGTGGCAAGCTGACCGACGAGCGCGACCTGGAGGCGGTGCTGACTGGGGTCGGCAACCGGAACGCGATCCGAGCCGGGCTGGCCAGTCTCGATACTCGCAACGAGATCATGATCTTCGGCCACGCCGTGCGGATGCCGATGCAACTCCGCACGCGCCGCTATGATGAGGCGTTCTATCAGGCGGTCTCCGACCGGAGCGTGCCGCCGGCCACAGCCACCACCGCCGGCGGACACAGCCTCGACGATCTCGTCTCAGACCTTTGGGGTTGATGAACGGTGCCGCGATGATGCGGTAAGGACTCAAACGCACAATCGGCTGATTCGCAACTGATCGGGTGACTCATATGACGATCCACTCACAACGTCTGGCGACATTCCTGCTTGCGACGCTCGCGTTCCTTGGCCTGGTCTCCTGTTCCAATCGTTCAGAGCAGGGAACAGCGGCTGTGCCCCGTGTGACTATCACCTCACCGCCAAGCGGGACGCGGCTGCCTACCGGGCGCGAAGTCGAGATCCAGACTGTGGCTGTTGGTCAGACCCCTGTCGAGCGGATTGACATGTACGTGAACAACGATCTGATCCACTCCGACACCAGTCCGGTCGAGGGTGGCCAGTTCACGTTTAACATCGTCCAGCGCTGGGTGCCCACACAGCCGGGGCCCGCTGAAGTGAGGGTCGTTGCCTATAACGTGAAAGGGGTGCCGAGCCATCCAGAGGCGATTACCCTCGAAGTGGTCGGCGAGGGCATGGCCGTGGCCCAGCCGACAGCAAGCGCGCCGGCTATAACGGCAGTCGAAACCGTGACGGGGACCGCCGTTCCCACTGTACCGGTCTCGCAGGGGACGCCGGTAGATGTCGGAACCCCGCCGCCCGGCGCGACCACCGTTCAAGTCTTTACGCCGACCCCCGGTCCGACGGCCACTCCGCTGCCGGCTGGGGCATCGGTGCCCGAGGTCGGTGGGACCGTCGCGATCAAAGCGCTGAACGTCCGGAGGGGCCCGGGCACAAACTATTCAGTCGTCGGGAATCTGCGCTACTTTGCCACGGTCTCAGCGACTGGCCGCAACCAAGACACCACGTGGGCACGCGTCCAGTATGCATCGAACCGCACGGGGTGGGTTGCCACGCAGTACGTGACGTGGGACGCCGACATCAGCAAGCTGCCGGTCGTCCAGCCTTGAAAACCAAACTGCCACACAAGGCGCCAAGAGATTTTCCGTTCTCTTCGCGTCTTGTGCGGTTGGGAATGAAGAGGGTTGCTGAACAGGTTTACCCGAGCTGCTCGAGATTGCTGTACGGGACGAAGACGACCTCGCCGGAGTCCAGTTCGACTTCGCACCCGGCCAGTGGCAGGCCACTCTCGGTCGAGCGGCGGCCCGCGTCCAGCCGCACGATGGAGCCGATTCGCCCGAGGAGCGGGGGTGCTGCCAGGCGAACTTGTTGGGCCTCTGCCAGCGGCCCCAGCTCTCTGAGGGGCTGGCCCGGCTGGCCGAGTGGAACAAACAGCTCGGGCAGTCGGCGGCCCCAGCGGGCCTGGTAGCGCCCGTCCAACATCGCCTCGCGACCGTCGACTGCGGCCAGGCCTCCGAACAGCGGCATGGCGATAGGAATGGAGCCGAAGCCCTCCGTCAGTATCACTGGGAATGGTAGCGTCCGTACCAAATCGACCAGACCGTAGGGCATGGCGCCCAGGATCAGCCCGCGCACCTGCGCGGCCCGGGCCGCCTCCAGCCCCTCGCGCGTGATCGTAGCCCCACCCACGACGATGGTCCCGCGCACCGCGATGTCGATGTGCTCAGGTTGCAACATGGTGTCCGGCTCGCCGACCAGGACACGCAGGACGCCGAAGCTCTCGCCGCCGCTGCCCCAGATGCCCTGAAAGAAGGCGCCGTTGCTCTCAACCACGGCTCCAAAACGGGGCATAATGTTGACAACCCGGCCAGGAGTGCCGGCCGCAATCTTCACGGGCCCGGGGGTGCTGGCGATCAGAAGCCGGCCGTGCTCGTCGATCGCCAGCACCTGACCGGCAACGGGTGCAAGAACCTCGCGCCGGCGCAGCAGCCGCTTGCGCGCTGCCAGCGGCTGGTTCACCGTCACTGCTTCCCCAGGCTGAACCAGGAGAGCGGCCTCGACCTGTCTGCGGTCGAGGCCCAGTGTCGGGGCCAACTCGACGACGTGTACACTCCCCGGCCGCTCACCCTCGGCGATAAGCGAATCCGGTCCAACCTCCTGGCCGAGTCTCACGTGAACTGTGCCGGGCGCCGGCAGCATGCGCTCACGCCGCACGCGCGCCAGGTTGACCGCGTGGACTCGGGTGGGAAGCATCGCTTCAGGTTGCGCCATCACACGCCTCTTGCGGCCACTTCACCTCAGGCCCCCATCTCCGACCACCATTGTTGGGCGCGGGCGCGGCGGGCGGCCAGATCGCCCTCCAGAGGAAGCGGACGGCCGCGGGCGTCGATAACCAGGCCCACCAGACCGCCGCGAACGGTTATTTCAGCTGGCTTGCCCGGACCGAAACCGATATCGAACCCACGAGCGGGATGCAAGGCCAACCGGGTGGTTTGGCCGGCCGGCAACCACTCGCGGTAGATCCGTCCGTACTCGACATTGACGTTATAGCCGCCCCCGTCGGGGAACGTCATCCGAAAGCGCAGTGCCTCCGCCCCTGGTCGAGCGCTCCCGGCCGGGACGATCACCGTTCCCAAACTCTCCAAGAGTGGACCTGAGAGCAGATCGGCGGCCACGGCCGGCGCAGCCTCGGCCAGCACGCCGATCGCCGGTACGAGGCCGACCCGGTCGCGCAACAGATGGCTTACGCCGGTTGGCTGAAGACCATCCAGCGCTATCATCACAGCCTGGGAGGGGGTGGGCGCCTCGCGCAGGACTCCTCCCCCAAGCACGATGGTCTCGAAGGGAGGTAAGAGTCGTGAGCCGGCCGCAGTCAGGCCGTCGCCGGCGAAGAGGGCGAGGCCAGCCTGGGCCAGCGTCAGGCGGAGCGCTTCGCGCGCTGCCGCCTGGAGAAGCGCGAGGTGCTCTGGTGATTGCGGGCGTACGGATGGGCGGAGCTGATACGTCGCGAGCGCGTCCACCAGCGCAGCCGGATGTCTGCCCGCGGTCTCACCCTCACGGTTGCCTGCGACCCAGCCGAAGAGATCGAGGGGGGTGCGGTGAGCAAGAAGCTGGTCCAAACCAGTGCCGGTGCCGAGATCGGTTCGGACGACTGTCTGGGCTGCGCGCGGTCCCGAGGCCGCCACGAGCACCGTGTTCGCCGCCCCCACATCCACACTCAATACTCGCCGGCCACTTTGCCGGGCCAGGAAGCGGACCACCCGCGACAGCGCTTCGATGGTCGGCAAGATTGGCGCGCGAGTCCAACCCTTGACCGTACCGAGTCCAGGGACACGCGCCAGGCGCCGATCGCGAAAGAGGTCCTCAAGGACAGCCTGGGCGGCGTCGATCTGGGTAAGTGAACTGGCAGGCCGTACGTTTCCGGCAATCCGATACTCGACCACACTCGATAGAAGGGCGCCGACCCGGTCGGCCGCCGCCGCATTCCCCGCGAAAATCACTACCGGGCGCTCGGCCGCAGGCAGGGCTTCGGCCGCCACCCCGAGCGCCTCGGCCAGGTCGATCAGCGATTCGACCGCCCCGCCGTCCGTACCGCCCGCCATGAGAATGGCCTGCGGCCGGCTGGCGTAGAGCCGCTTGATCACACCGACGGCACCATATGGGCTGCCCCAGGGTCCACCGGTGCTGTCGAGCGCGAAGGCATCAACAATTCGGCTGTAGGTCGCCTGCGCCGCCAGCCGCGCACTGGCTACGCTCATCTGCTCGGCCAATCCGGCGATCACCACGTCCAACGGACGAGCGGCCGAGCAGGTGACCACGAAGAGATCGACGCCACTTCCGTCGGCCCGTTCAGGTGTAATCAGGGCGTTGTTCGCGTCCAAAAACACGCGCCCAGTACTGGCCCCAATCTGCTGAAGGGCCAGCCTCACTGCCATACTCGCGTTTGCCACCGGCGGCTCACTGCTCGTGGGAAGCTCACTCCGGGCCACAAAACAATATTGCCCGTCCACACGATCGAGCAGAGCGACGCGCGTCCAACAACTGCCGATGTCGGCCGCGAGGATCGATTCGACCTGGTAGTCGTCCAACGGGGAGACGATGTCATCCATGGGACTGCGTCGTCCTCCACTCAGAGGCCCAGGATCGGTCGAAGCCAGCCATTGATCAGGAAGTCCCACCGGCCAATGAGCAAACTCAGGTAGGTCAG
Organism: Ardenticatenaceae bacterium; assembly: GCA_027493995.1. Taxonomy (GTDB): domain Bacteria; phylum Chloroflexota; class Anaerolineae; order Ardenticatenales; family Ardenticatenaceae; genus DOUV01. Next base: position 2,699,332 of record JAOSJS010000001.1, read on the forward strand.
TGTGGCGCCGCCAAAGAGCGCCCCGAACGTGATCATGAGAAACGCTCGCCCAACGACCCTCGAGGCGCTACGCGTATGCTGTTCGGGCTCAAATTCAGAGGGCAACGTACCGAAACCTCTGACGAACCGAAACAAGAGCAAAGTTGCAATCGTGCCGACGACGATGATGATGTTGCCTGCAGCCCCGGCCAGGTCGGTAGCGCCACCTGGGAACAGCGGCAGAAAGGTTGCACGGCTTTGGGGCAGAAGTGTTCCCGCCAGAGTACCACCCACTGCCAGTCCCAATCCAATACCGAGCAGATAACCCAGGCTGGGGTTCCCAAGGCTGGAAATGGCTGGCAGGCTCTTGAAGAGCAGGAAGAGCCCCAGGACCAGTGGCAGGATGAGGTCGGGGTGGGCCGCCGCATTGGTTGAGAGCGGAGCGAACAGGCGCGGGACGAGCACTATGTGGTAGGCGACGAGTGCCGCGTAGCCCACACTGACAGCCACGAGCAGATGCTCGGCCAGGCGAAAGAGCGGGTTGTCACCCAACAGATAGGTGTAGACCGTCAGAGTCAAGAGCGCCGCGATCCACGTCCCGGCTCCTTGCGACCCGGCGACGATCCTCAAGATGTCCATTCTAGATTCCCAGCCTCTTACGCAGCCACCCAACGAGAGCCGCCAGATTGCCAAGCACCACCGCCAGGGTGAAGAACGCCACCGCGACGGTCAGCGCGTCGAGGCGGCGGAAGGCGACCGGCGAAGCCCCGAGGGCTTGCTCGTAGGCCGCAACAGCGCTTATCCCGCCGAGCATACTGTGCAGTTGACCGCTGGCCTGGTACGGTACCAGCACCGGCGCGGCCAGGGCCGTAGTGGCCACCAGGAACGGCAGATCCGGGCGTTGGCTTCCAATCTGTTCGACCCAACGCTGCACGTCGCGGCTCTCACCGCTGGCAATGATGATCAGGTTGACGCTCGCCAGATCTGATGCGCCCTGGCCGATCGCGAGATCCCGCAGCGGCACGCCTTCGATGAAATCGCGCCGTTCGGCTAGCCCCTGGTCGAACAGTGCTCGCAAGCCCACTTCACCGCCGGGTACGTAGCCGAGGTTGACAAAGTGCTCGCCGTAGCCTGCGCCTGCCGGGCTGAGCTGTCGCCAGAGTCGTTGGGCCAGGGCCGCGCCCTGGGGAACCGTACTGAGCGCCACGATGCGGGCATTACGCGAATTCAGGTGGCGCAGAGTCGCGGAGACGCCAGGTTCGAGGTCATCGGCCAGGCCGCTCTCGTAGTCAAACGCGACCAGCACCAGGCTCTCTGGCGGAAGGTTTTCGATCATGCTCAGGTAGGCTGGGACAGCGCTGGACGCCGGGGGCGCGAAGAGCTCCAGTCTGAGGGCCAACGGCACGATCACGGCCAGGAGCAGCGCAAGATCGAGTAGTGGCAGCGAGGGACGGCGTTTGGTCTCGGGCGCCACCGGTGCCAACGGGAACGGTCCGGCTGCGATCTGCGCGAAGAGGGCGGCCGCGTCGGCGCTGGCAGTGATCGGACTGGGCGTTACGTCGGGCAGGCGCGGCGAGGGGTGCGGCAACGCACTGACCGGTTCAACCGGGATCGGACCGCGGACACCGCTGAGAAGACCGGTACCCTCCGGCTCGTCTGGCTTCGGCCCGGCCGTGAATCCGTCACCGCCGGTCGTAAGCCAGCTTGGGAGCGGCAGAGCGACGGTCGGTGCCGGCTTATCCGCCGGTGGTTCGTCGTCACCCGACCAGTCGGGAAGGTTGCTGAAGTCAATGTCGGCGGCCCAATCCAGTTCCTCCGCCGGATTCAGATCGTACTCCTCGCCGCGGAGCCACTCTGGAAGAGGACTGTCCTGAGGAGACGGCGTCGGGGGCAACGACTCGCCCTGGGAGGAAGTGAGCGGGGCCGCCGGCAATGGTACGTCGTCGGCAGGGCTGTGTTCCTCACCGAAGTTTACAAGCCAGGCCGGAATTTCGGATGGTGACGGGGTGGGGGGCGCCTCCGTTGGCTGCGCTTCCGCGGAGCCGGGGTCCATCAATGCACGCAGCCGGCCAACGACGTCCTGGTCATGTGAACGCAGGCCAGTCCGTGGCGTAGGCGAAACCGGCCCGCTCTCGGGCGCATCCCCCGCGTCGAGACGAGCACCACATTCATTGCAGTAACGGCTTCCGGCCCGATTGGCCACGCCGCAGGAGGGGCAGTAGGTCATTCTCGGGACATGTTCAGGCGGGGAACGCCTGGCGTCGGGCTCCTCCGCTGTTCAGCGCTTCGAATCGACGCGAAATGAATGCGGCCTGATCCACCGCAATGGTCGCGTTTATCTTTCCAGCACATCGTTGGGTCCAGGCGGCGATTCAGCATAGCCGCTGCAGTACTCGGCGCGTTCCGCCAGATCTCGGTGGCTACTGGCCTGCCGCTCATTGGAAATATCGCCGCCCATCGAACGCCAGTCGCAGGCCGGTGGCTGTCACTCCGAGCGCGATGCCAAGGAGCAGGCCACGGCTTCCGGCTGTGACGGGCACACTCAGGAGAAAACTCTTGACGACGGAGAGTTGGGGCACGATGTTCGCCAGCGGGCTCCCACCGATCACGACAATGAGCGCTGCGGCCAGGAAGAGCACCATCTCCCAGGAAGTGGCCCGCACGGCCTGGTAGGCCACCGCGAGAATGAAAAAGGCCAGCAACGAGAAAATCGCGGCTTGCAGCGGGAGCAATAGATACTCGAAGGTGAAGGCCACAGCGGGAGCGTTGGGTCCTGCCGTGCCCGGCCGACCAAGAATGAGCAGGACCAGGACAACCGAGACCAGGAACAGACTGTAGGCCCACCCTGGGGCGCGTTCCCGAATCTTGCGCACGTGAACCAGGAGAACGTTGAGCAAGCCCAGCAAGAGCGCGAATGCCGCGACGATGAGTCCACTTTCCACCAGCCAGGTGCTCACCTGGTCCAGGATCGGCTGATGGACGAAGAAACTTCCCAGCGTGATGATGCCAGCCCCGAGAGCGATCACGAGAGCGAGGCCGCGACTCCACTGACGGTGCATGACTCAGCCTCCCAGCGTGCGCAGGAGCGCCCCGCCCAGGATGACGATCACGATCAGGAGACGCGCGCTGTCCTGCACCACCAGGGCGGCCACGTGGCTGGGCCAGCACGCCAGGTAGGCTCCGAGCGCAAACAGGTCTTCGCCCAGAAAGCTCTGCTCGGCGGTGAGGGTGATCTGAGGCAACGTTTCCAAACGGGCCGAACCGGCAACCGCTGGGCGGTCGATGGGTGCCGCCCCAGCGGGGCGCTCGGCGGCGAGCAGGAGGTATTCATCGCCGAAGTGGCCAAGGAGCGCGTTGAGGTGTTGGGCCTCGCGGGCCATCAGGCCGCGGGTTCCGGCGCTATAGGCCGCCGGATCAGGTGCGATGAAGCGCGCGTCGTCGAGCGTGCGCCAGCCACGTTCGATGTCGCCTCCGCGCAGTTGATCCTGGGCAATGAGAACCGCGACGGGGTCGGCCGTCGTGACCAGGGGCGCCGCGCTGGTCCGCGCCGCCTGCCCCGCCAGCCAATCCAACGCCACCAGGCCCATCAGCGTCTCGGCCGCCGTGGCGCCATCAAGACGCCCGGTGCCAAGTGCCAGGTGCACCGTCCGGCCCTCTTCGAGGGCCCGCCCTGCCAGCATCTCGAGCGTTCTGACCCCGGGGAGCGGCCGTAATCTCAGCGAGAGGGCACCACGTTGCAGGCGCGTCGTGACAATGGCGAGAAAGAGGAAGGCGATTAGCAGCAACAGCGGAATGACCAGATCGCTTGGGTTCAAACCCAACGCGGTGAGAAGCGCACTCATCGCGTGACCTCGTCCGGGGCGAGGGCTTGACTGATCGAAGCAAGGGCTGCGGGGTCATCGAGCAACGCGATCAGGCGATCCACAGAGGGGCCGAGACCGACACCGTGCAGCAAGGGCTGGGCGACCAGGGTCGCCTGTCCGAGCAACCAGCTCAGCGGGCGGAGACATTCCAGCACGAGCCACGCCGGCACGGCCAACCCACGCCGGTGTAGGTCGGCCGTAATCTGCTCGAGTTCGGTTGAAGTGAGATGGAGAGTGCTCATGCCAGGTGCCGTTCGTCCCAGTTCGATGCGAGTATAGCACGCGGCGCGACACGGCCGACAATCGCCCGATAGTCCTAAAGCAGGCGAAGCGAGGTTTTTGCCTCAGGATTGAGAGCGGAGAGATGAAAAAGGGAGTTGGTGGCGCCCGATGTTGGTCCTGAGAACCAGCCCGTCGATCTCCAACAAGGTGCCACTGTGACCGGCGGCACGTAGTCACCGCCAGCGCGGGCCGCCACCGCGCGAGCGGCGGCGCCACCACCGCCGGAGGGCGCCGAGGAGTGAGCGCGATCCGAGGCGATAGGCTTCCAGATCGGCCAGCAGTCCGGTCAGGAGGGCGTGAAACGTGGCGCGCTCGATGACATACTGGTCGAGGTGCTGGATTCTGGCCTCCCATGTAGACCCCAGCGCCGATGGCCGGAGCTGGCCGCCGAGCAGATGAGCACGAAAATCGTCGGCCGACGCGGCGCTGCGCGCACCGGCGAAGGTCAACTCGGCGAAGTGAGGCACTCCCTCAACCGTCTCGAGCCAGAGGCCAACCTCGTGCCACAAGGCGATCAGCCGAGGCTCGGCGCCAGGAGCATCCGGGCGCTGCCAGTCGGCCAACCCACATTGCAGAAAAAAGAGGCCCACCGGGCGGTCAGGCAAGTAGCCGCTGTAGCGCAAGACTGTCAGCCCATCGGCGCTCTCAAGCGCTGCTCGGGTGTGGGGCAGCGGCAGAAGCTGCTGTGACTGCTGCAACTCGCGCCGCACGCCGCGGGGTGCGAGGAGGGGCGCCAGCACCTGGCGCGAGCGGAGGGAGGTGCTGGCCGGGCCTTGATCCACGACTCGGCCGAAGCGCCGCAACAGACCATCGAGGAGCGGACTGTACGGCAGACTCCATTCTGGAGCTGCCGTCAGGCCGGGGTGGGTTGCACTGAAAGGACCGAGCAGATCGAGTGCCGTGTGCCAGCGTTGGTCGTGGGGGGCCAGCGTCGAAGGCAGGGCCTCCAGAGGCGCCACGCCCAAGGCGGCGAGCAGGGCCCGCACGGCGGGCCAGTCAGCCTCGGTATCGCTAGGTATCGAGAATTCGGGCATGCGTGTATTCTAATCGCTCGGCCTGAACAGACAACGGGCCGGTGCGTTTGGAGAAAGCGACGGCCGTCGATATAATTCGTGTTACGAAGCACTTTCGGAGGACCGCTGTGATTTTTTTGTTGCTGGTCGTGCTGCTGCTCCTCTTCCCGATGGTCCTGGTGATGCTGCTGCCGGTCGGATTTGGAGTCCAATCGGTGGCCAGTCTGGTGACCATGCCGGCCCAGATCCTGGCCGTCGCGCGCGACGGTCGCCGGCGGCGCAACCATGCGCTGGAACACGCGACTGTCAACATTCTCGAGCAGCACTATGGGACGCGGGTCCAATTTGGAGGGCTGGCTGAGCGCGACGGCTTCCTGATCATGGGGGCGGCCGCCAATCCCGAGGTGATCCTTGCTGCCGCTCGGGAGGGGTTGAGCCGGCTCAAGGCGGGCGAGTGGCGTCTAGCACTGCATCCACGCTGTGGGACCACTCTCGTCAGTGGCCAACTGATCGCCGCCCTGACCTTTCTCACCCTGGTTCTTCTCACCAAACAGCTCTCGATTGTCTGGGTTCTCGTCGCTCTGGCCGTCGCCTGGTGGTGGGCGCGGCCGCTCAGTCTGTTTCTTCAGCGCTTCGTCACGACCAGTGCAGACGTGCGTTCGGTGTACGTGGATGATATCGTGTCGGAGCGACCCACGAACCTCCTGGCCCTGATGATTGGAGGCGGGCGCCCGACGCGCTTCAAGATTCGTACGCACGAATTTGCGATCAGCTCAAACGTTGAGACCTCAACGCCGGCTGCACCGCGGCGCTATCGCGCATACTAAAGGAACTGAGGACCGTGAGGGTCCAGTCGAACTGCGCCCGGATGAACTTCTCAGCAATGTCCGTTCCCTCGATTCCTCGCCTTGGTTTGTCTGTATGAGTGGCCTCTTCCCCCCGCATGCACAGCGACTCGCCGATGTGTTGGCCACGCACGGTCTGCCGATCCCGGTTGATCAGGCGTTTTTGCTCGGCAGCCCGCTGAACTTTTTCTACCTGCGCGGCCCGCACCTGGTCCCGCCCCACCAGATCGCCGGTCTCTCCGCGACCCTCGTGCTCGCCGGCCTGCGAAGAGTGGGATTCCAGACAGCGCCCCTGGCGGCAGAAGCGCTCGAGGGAGTTCTGGTGCAGGCGCCGGCCACGGGCTCTCTGCCCTGGCAGATCGCGCCTGAACGGGTTGGCCGGCCGTCGGGGCCGCCAGTCTGGCTCATCGCGACCCGGCCAGAAGCGATCGGCCGCGCAGGCGAGCAGCTGGCCGATCCGGCGACCCAGGGCTGGCAGGCGCTTCTGCCACCCGCGCAGCCGCTGGCGCCGCTGGAGGCACTGCCTCGCGCCCTGGCAGACACGGCCTACGCGATGATGATCTGCTCGGGCGCGTGGCAAGGAATCGATGGGATCGAGTATTTCAGTGAGGATCTTGTGCGCTGGGAGCTGACGCCGGCCTGGCAGGAGAGTGCCGCCAGCACAGCCCAGACGATTGCCGTCAGCGACGGACTTTGGCGACGGGCTTATGCGGACGCGCTCAGCCACTATGAACCTGCAGCGGTCTCGGCCGCCCGGTGGGAGGCATTGGCTGATGAGTGGGCCCTCCTCGGCGAGGAGCTGGCGGAGGCCGCCCGAACCGGTCGGGCCGGCGGCCTGGGCAAACTCAGCCGGGTGGTACTGCGTCTGGCTCATCAAGAGAGCCGTGCCTGGGGCTGGCTGATCGATACCTTTGGTGCTGGAATTTGAACGTGTCCAGACGCAGCGATCCCCCCTTCTTTGAAGAAACTCCGATTCGATCCCAGTCGGACCGCGAGGCCGAGCACGTCGCGCTGGAGGCCTTCAACCGGCGCCTGGCGCGTCGCGGGCTGGGCAACTGGGAGGAGCCCGGATCCTACCCGAACGCGGTAAGCAAGCCACTACGCAACGGGCGTGGATGCACGGGTCTCCTGGTGGGCCTCTTGGGGGTGTTGGTCGCCATCGCGGTAAGCCTTGGTCTGTTCGGCGCGGTCTATTGGCAGGCCCTCGATCAGCGCGGCCCCGTCCACGTTCTGATCCTGGGCCTGGACGAGCGGCCGCAGGAGCAGGGCCCGTTTCGCAGCGACACTATGATTCTCGCCGGCTTCGAGCCGCAGGAGCCGCGCGTGGTGTTATTCTCGATCCCGCGTGATCTATGGGTGACGGTCCCCGGCATCGGGGAGAATCGTATCAATACAGCGAACTTTTTCGGTGGTGCTCCCCTTGCTAAAGAGACCGTCGCCCAGACCTTCGGCGTGCCGGTGCACTACTACGCCAAGCTAAATTTTGACGGCTTCGTGCAGGTTATCGATGCCCTGGGGGGTATTGATGTCGAGGTGGCCGAGACGCTCCACGACGAGCACTACCCCACGCTCGATTATGGCGTGACGACTATCCACATCGAGGCAGGCAGGCATCACTTTAGTGGTGCCGAGGCCTTGATCTACGCCCGCTCGCGCTACAGCACGAGCGACTTCGACCGCGCCCGCCGCCAGCAGGAGGTCATCACCGCTATCCGGCGACGCCTCCTGCAGCCGGGCGCGTGGCTGCGGGTGCCGGCCGTAGTGGCGGCTCTTTCGGGCGCGATCGAGACCGACATGCCGGCGGGCGAGTGGCCGGCGTTGGCTCTTATCGCTTTCCGGGCCGGCGAGATCGAGCGGGCGGCCATCGGTCCCAATGAGGTCACGCCATTCGTGACGGAAAACGGTGGCCAGGTGCTGCTGCCTCGTTGGGAAATGATTACCCCACTGCTTGTGCGGCTTTTCGAGTCATGATCCGCTCCGGAAGGTCGCCGTAGGAATAGACCACGGACAACTGACAACGAACACCTGGCGAGAGAGATTCGAGATGGAAGACTCGCTTACCCTACTCCTCGTTCGTCACGGCCAATCCGAGGCGAACGCTGGGGTGACTGATGATCCCGACAGTCTCCTTACGCCAGTCGGTCGGGAGCAGGCCCGTCGGGTTGGGCACTGGCTCAGAAGCTACTATTCGGATCGGATCGTTGGTCTCTACAGCAGCGATATGCGCCGGGCCATGGCAACGGCCAGGGTCATCGGCGAGATCATCGGCCGACCCCCGCACGTCTTGGACGGCTGTGCCGAGGCTGAGGTCTGGCTGCCGGACTACCTCCCGCGCTTCGAGGACCCGGTCAGTGCGATCCGCGTGCCGCTGCCGCCCGTCCATGCCGATTACGCCGCGTTCCAGGATCGCATCGCGGACGCGCTGGCGGCGCTCATCCAACAGCACGCCCGCGGGACGGTGGTGCTCGTCTCTCACGGGGGTGTGATGGGGACCCTCGTACGGATTCTATTCGGCTCGCCGCGGTTGAGTGTGAATACCCACAACACGGGCATCATCAAGATTACGTGGTACCGGGGTCGCTGGCATCTCGAGTACCTGAACCGCCAGGAACACCTGGCCGGCTGCGAGGGCTACGCTGTCTAGCCCGAGGGTCTGCATGGCTGGCCCCCGCACTCCTGAGGAACGGCCGCGCCGCCCAACCGGCGAGAAGGTCGGCTGCTTCATCGTCTGCTTCGCCGGCGGGGTGGGCGGGATGCTCCTGGCGAGGGCCTACGCCCTGGTGCTGGGTCGCTGGGTGATCCCGGCATACGCGCTTGTGTTCGTGGTCAGCCTTGTCCTCCTCTGGCACATTCTTGAGCACGCCTGATCGCTGGAACGAAAACGTGAAACGTGACGGCCCGCCAAGCTGGCACCGTCACGTTTCACAGAAGCAGGCACTTACAGCCGGCGCAGGATTCTCTACTTGGGCATCTCCGCGAGCGCGTCGTAGGCCGGGCGTGTGATTGTCTGTGGGTAGATCGGCTCAGTGATGCACCAATAGTACTGCTCGTCGTTCTCGGTCCAGTCCACGTTGCAGACGTAGATCACTGTCATCAGGCCGATCCACGGGCGCCAGTGCCCCTTAGCATATTGGAAAGCGCGCACGAGATACTCCGCCTGTTGAGCCTCAGTCACAGCGTGCCAGTGGTACGGTGACTCGGGGCGGGGGTCTGTCGTCCAACCCATCTCCAGGATGGCCACCTGGCGGTCGGTGTCGCCATATTTCTCCATGATCGCGCGGAGGTCCTCGACGCGTCGGAAGGTGAAATAGCGACCATGGCCCCAGCGATCGGGATCAGCCATGACCTCTTCCGGGCTGAGTTCAGGCGGAGCCTTGTAGCCAGGGGCGTGCACGCCGACAACATCTGCGTAGCCCGTCATCGAGCCACCCGCTGCCTGATACATCTTGTCCAGGTACTCGGTGTCCTCCATTGCCACCGGCATCGGGCCCCCGGTTGGGCTCAGACCGGCTGAGATGACGATGGCGTTGGGGTCAGCTGCTTTGATCGCCTTGTAGGCGGTCTGGAGGAGCTTCATGTAGCCCGCCGGGTCAGGGGGCTGACCGCACCACTCACGCGCCAGATTCGGCTCGTTCCAAACGGCGTAGCCGGCAATTCGCCCTTTGTACCGGCTGGCGAGGGTTGTCAAGAAGTCGGCCCAATCCTGAAGGTTGTCGGGCGGTCCCATCTCGATCCCGGTACCACAGCGACCGCCAGTGGCCCAGGCCGGCTGGCGGTCGACCCGCGCGAGAATGTTCAGGCCAAACTTATCGTGCGCCAACTCCACCACTTTATCGGGGCGCTCCCAGGCGAACTGCCCCTTGCCACCGCCCTCAATCTCACGCCAGGGAAAATCTTGCTTGACCCAGCCGAAACCGGCGTCCCGGATGAGGCCAAGGTCGCGGTCGGCCACCTCGGGTCGCCACCAGAGGAAGGCCTGCATGCCATACTCCGGTGAGTCGAATGGGTGGGTCAGGTTACGCACAACCGGCGCTTGGGTCGCCGTTGCGGTCGCTTCGGCTACTTGCACCGTCGCAGTGATTGATGGCGCAGGCGAGGGTTGAGCCGTTTTCTCTGCCGTGGCCTCTGGTTCGGGTGTCGCTGTCTGTTCACCCGGCGTAATCGAGGTGAACGTTGGGATCGGAGAACGAGCGATCGTCGCCTCAGTTGGCCCACTTGGGGTGGCGGTTCCCCCACACGCACTGACGAAGAATGCCAGGAGCAAAATCAGACTGAGAAAGAATAGGGAACGTCGTCTCATTGGAAGCCTCAATGTGAGGACAAAGAGACAAGGGGAGGAGAACCTGTTGCTCCTTGCCCCTTGTCTCCTTGTCTCCTTCGCGCCTTACTGGCTCTCTCAAAATGGGGTCGAAAGGACGGATTCGGCGCCGGATATCGTATTCATCGGCAGTCGAGTCACAAAGGAACGGGCTTGAGACTCCCCTCTCGCGACCCACCGCGCGAGATCCCTGAAGCCTCCTTACTTGGGCATCGACGCCAGGGCGCTGTAAACAGGGTAGGGCTGCCAGCCGGGATCGACGATACCGAAGGCGCCGACTTCCCCGCCGGGGTTAACCACCTGGAAGTTCAGGTTCCAGAGGAACATGGCGCCCACCCAGCCCCAGGCCTTGCCCATCTGGTAGGCCTGGACCGTCCAGCGGGCCTGCTCCTCGTGGGTGTTGTCGCGGGCGTACTCGTAGCCAGGATTGGGATTCGGGTTCACCGCCCAGCCGAACTCGGTCACCCACAATTGCTTGGCCCCGTCGCCGTTGGCCACCATCACGTTGCGGTAACCCTCCATGGTGCCGCGGAAGCACCAGGAGTGATGGCGGTTATCGAATGGACCCCGGAAGCTGGCCGCGGGGTCCTGGACCGTGCGCCAGTCGCCGTCGGCCGGGCAGTTGAAGCCCGAGGGGTGCGCTCCAATAGCGTCGGAGTAGCTCTTCAACCCGGCGGCGTACATTTCAGCCAGGTACTGGATGTCGTCGCGGGCCAGATTGCCGACATTGCCGGCCGGGGTGAGCGCCCCGCTGACCACGACCGTGCCCGGGCAGGCAGCCTTGATCGCGGCATAGGCCGGTTTGAGGATATTATTGACATAGTCGGCGGCGCTGATCGGGCGGTCGGCCCACTCCACCAGCAGGTTCTGTTCGTTCCAGACCTCGATGGCCTGGACCTTGCCGCAGTAGCGCCCCGCCACTGCCCCCACGAAGGTGGCGTAGTCCTGGCCGTTGGCCGGGGGACCCTCGCCGTCGCTGCGGCCGCCCGCCCGCGCCCAGGCCGGGGCCTTCACGACGCTGAAGAGCGAGTTCATCCCGTTGCCGGCCACGTCGTTGACGATAGCGTCCATCTCGCCCCACTGGATCTGGCCAGGTCCCGGCTCGAAGGCTTTCCACTCGATTTGCTGCTTGAGCCAGGTGAAACCCAACCCGCGCGTCGCGTTGATCACCTGCCCCCGATCCACGTAAATCATGTGCGCCTGGACCCCGTAGCGGAAGCCACCGGTGCCGGCAGGCCGCGGGCGCGGCGGCCGCCGGGGGGCCTGGGGCGCCACGGCCGGCTTCGGGGGCACAGGCGTCGCTGTGGGGGCATTGGGATCGGGCGTCGCCGTTGGCGGCGGGGTCGCCGTCGGTGGAACCGGGGTAGCAGTCGGTGTGGCTGTTGGCGTCGGGGTGAACTCAGGTGTCGGTGTGTACGTCGGGACGATCACCTCTTTCGCCTGGGGAGTGCCGTAAGTTGTGGCGCCACCATCGTCAGAGATTGCAGCCGCGATCTTGTAGGTGCCCTGCTCCTCGGGCGCAGTGAACACGAAGGCGGGATCGTCCACCGGCTTGACTTCGCCGCCAACCTGATCACCGATCTCATTCTGGACTTTCCAGACAACCGCGAAGCGGTTCTGCACGCTCGGGACGCCCTCGCCATTACGCTGGTAGTCGGCCAACACTTGCCAGATACGGGGATCGGCCTGGGCAGCGTCGCGCACTGCCACACCACCGAGGTGGTACCGGCTGATGATCTGCAGCTTCTCCGCCAGACTGGCAGCATTTTCGAGGTGGACCATATGCTGGCCGGCGTCGTCGGTGTAGGTAAAGCGGTAGGTCTTGGTCTGCGGGTCAAGGGTGAATCCGTCGGAACCACGCAGCGCCGGCAACTCGAGCGTTGCGCTCTCGCCCGGCTGCAACAGGTTGTCCTCAGCGTTCAGCTCCAACTGGCCGAGCGAAGCCAGCGCCTCACTGTAGGCCACTGGATGAGCCCGGCCGTTTACGAGTTCATAGCTGGCGACCGGCAGCAGGAGCTCGATTTTGTAGCGGTTGATCTGACCTGCGGCCCAGCCCAGCAGAGCGTCCAACTCACCGCCGGTCTCGGCCACGCGGGCGCGCGGATCTTCAGGTGCCGGGACACGAACCTGGTCGGCGGCGAGCCCGATCGCCTGCCAGTCGTAGGCGCCGGTTTCAAAGCGATCCTCGGCAATGCGGGCGGCCGGGCCAACCCGTACGGTCAGGAGCTTCTTTTTCTCATGCAGGCGCGCCGCGAGCTCACCGATAAAGGTGCTGAACTCGTTGCGCAGCGTGGGGTCAACATTCTGGTAGTCAATCTCGATCCCGTCGTACGGTGTACCGACGACGAGGGCCACAATCTGGTCGATGTGGCTCTTCCAGACGCCTTCGTCTATCAGGAGATTGTCAACCAGGTCCGACCGGATGACGCCGTCGGTCTGTTGATTGTGGAGCACGGGGATCACGACCGGGTCGCTCTGCTGGATCTCTGGCGGGGTGCTGAAAAGCTGGCCGATGGTTCCATCTCCATTGACAATGTAGAGTCGCGGGCTGACCTCGCCGAGCGTCTCTTTGGCCTGTGCGACGAACCCCGTCGATGATTCCGTCTCGGCCGCGACTACACCGGGGGTACGTTGGGCCTGCATCACGGCCACTCCGCCAGGGACGCCGGGCCACCGGACTTCAAGTTGGTCATCTTCAGGATAGAGCGTGTGCGGAAGCCAGGTCCAGGCCGTCCCATCCCATTGGTAGACGTCGAGCAGGCTGTAGGGTTCCGCGTCGTTGGGGATTGGGAGCGTCCAGATCGTCTCGCCTGGCTGAGTGACTTTGACGCTCAACTGGTAGACAGGGCTCTTGATTACAAGCTGGGGTGGGAGTGCCGCGGCCGCTGCGACCATCTCCTTCGAAACCGTTCCCTCGAGCAGATCGGCGCGTGGAAGGCTGGTGAGTTGGGCTTTGGCCGGGGCGCGCATCGCCTCGGCCGAGAAGATCACCTGTGTCCCATCAGGATCGCTCAACGAGCCACCCGGTGCTACCGTCACGTAGCCGGCGGTGAGCACGCGGCTGCCGAATGAAACGGGTGGCAGCCAGAGCGCCAAAAACGCCAAAAGGAAGATCATAACCAGGCTGATCGCCAGGCCGGTACGCCCTTCGATCAGAGCGGTCAGACTTTCAAGAGCCGAATCTTGGGGGGTGCGACGTAACTCCATCTCAGCCTTCCTCTCCTTCTTCCCGTCTCAAGCGCATCCAGGCGCGAAGGCACTGATTGTACACCACCTCGTTTTGTGCCTCAATGGAGAACTGTTCGTTGTATCGATCTGATCGCGAGATACAACGAGCCCTTCTCGGATGAGGCGGCGCCCACGGAACGATGACGGAGGCGGAACTGCGAGGGCAGTCGGATAGCGCGAGAGCGAGGCAAGCAGGTCAACGGCCGGGCGTTAGCGGAATCTTGCATCACAAGTAACCCCGGAGCGCCCCCATCTGGCCGGCACGTTGATGGGAGGATACCTCCGAGAAAAGGCACCGCCGGCTCCGGCGGCGCGTCTGTGAACTCAAGCGAGGCTCATGCGGGTCTCCCTGCATAACGAGGTGCGATTCTACCATAAGATTATCCCCACGCAAATCATATTGCCCTCATTTGGGTGCGCTGCGCCACAGGCCGAGCCGGAGGGTGTGACACTTCGGCAGGTGAGGCGCGCGTGCTGCTCCCGCCACTCCCACAGAGGCAAATCAGCTTGCGATCCGGTCTCGAATCGGTGGAGGGGCTCTCCAAACCATCGTCGGGACCAGGATTCCCCGCTGTCGCGTCGCAGGCAGTCCTTCTCGAATAGGCGCATTGGGCCAGAGACAAGCCAGACAGGGTACGGTACAACGATAGGAGGCGCATCGTATCGGAGCGCCGGTTTTGCTGGGAGGAGTACGAGCGTGAAGCGGCTGATTGAGCGCTTTGCCAGATTGGGCGAGGATCAACTCACCGCGTTGACGTTGATCTTTGCTGGCCTGACGGTGGTCAGCCTCTTCATTATTGGGGCGCTTTGGATTGCGCCCAGTACGCTCGCGGCGGAGCGGGCAGTTGCCTTCACCCCCACGGTCCACCCGCGCGCCACGCTCCCGCCGACCTGGACAACGACCCCGGCCCCCAGTCCGACGCTGACGGCCACGCCCCGACCAGCCACACCGACCGCCACACCGGCAGCAGCCAGTAAGATCACTCCGCTAGAGGCCACGCTCACCGCCCAGGTGGAGGCTCCATTGCCAACGCCCGGTGGTGAGCCGCCTTCCCCAACGGCTGAACCCGACGTCGCCGCCACAATCGCGGCCGCTGCCTCGCCGACACCCGAGCCTCCGCCGCCTCCAACGGCGGTTCCACCGACGTTCCCCCGGTGCCGACTCGACCGCCAGCCCCACCGCCGCTGCCGACGGCAACTCCCACGCCCCCTACATCCTGCGCCAAATGCTGGGTGGGTCTGGGTGTGAGGGCGTCAAGGCCTTCGGAACGGTCTACCAGCAAAACGGTGCCGGGCAGCCCGGAGTCGTGATTAAAATGTACAACGATTACAGCTTCGTCCGTCAGGCTGTGACCGACGGATCCGGCCATTGGGAAATCTACCTCCGCCCCGATCCCGATTCGTCTCTCACGGGGGACTGGCACTGGGAAGTGACCGAAAACGGCATTGCGGTCAGCCCCCAGATCAGCTACCCGATGTCTGGTCGCTGCGGTGATGGTCCGCACGCATTCCAGATAGATTTTCAGAGGACAATCCCATAATTGATGTGCCAGGTTTCGTCAAAATTTAGATGGCTATTCCTATTGACGATTGATACAATACCCGGTACATTTTGTGGTATCTTCAGATGAAGAATCTGTCTCAGTTTCGCCTCCGGAGTGCCATCATGCGGATACCAACCAAAACCAGCTCGAGTGTCATGCGGCTCATGGTGCTCTGCACCGTGTTTGGCCTGTTTGGGGTCTCAAGCGCGTGGGCCTCGGCGGCGCATCTCGACCGGACGGAGCGCCGCCCCGCTCAAACGGACCCAGGAGCGGGTACGATCGATGGCACCGTCTTCAACGATCTCAACCTTAATCAGGTACGCGATACCGGTGAGCCCGGTGTTGCCGGTGCGACGATCGAGCTCTACGATGCGGGTGGCGCGCTCGTCGGGAGCCGGAGCAGTGATAGCAACGGGTTCTTCGAGTTTGCGACCGTCCCTGCTGGAAACAACTACCGTCTGAGGCTGGTGAATTCCGTGGGGTTCGCCACGACCAGCGGCGATGAGCGGGTGGTGACGGTGCTCACAGACACGAGCATCCAGGTCGCGTTCGCCCTATATCAGCCCGGGGCCGCTGCCACCACCCCAACGAGTGAGTCTGGCCCGCGAGAGACCCCCACCTTGGGTCCGACATTCACCGCCACTCCGACCAGCACGCCGACGCTGACACCGGTTCCGACCGACACTCCCATCCCAACCAATACATCAGGGCCGACGGAGACGTTGCCGCCGTCCACAACACCGACGCCACCGACAGCAACGCCGTCGCCGACGCCCAGTACGACGCCAACGGTCACCCCGACTGGCACGTTCTTTCCGCTGACGCCGATTGCTACCTACATCACGACAACGCCGGGCGTGAGGGTCACCGTGACTCCAGCCGCGACCCCTGCACGAACGGCCGGAGAGCTCCCCAGGACGGGAAGCGGGATGCCCCTACTCTGGGCGTTGGGCTTCGGCGCTATCATGATTGGCGCCGGTCTCGCCCGCCGGCTCTTCTTCCGGAACCGCTAAGCACCCGCTGCCGGTCGGGCGCTCGCCTTGAGAGTGGCGGCGCTTTTCTCGGGGAGTTCAGATGCGGGTCGTGCAAGGGCCCCGCTGGATTCCCCGTTTTCTATCTTCCGCAGGGTCGACGACCAGGATCCGGCGGTCATCCGTTGGCTGGTCATACTTGTGATTCGCGCTCCCTCACAGCAGCGCGGACGTTCGGCCCTCGCCCGGTCATAGCGGTGTTGCCCAGCCGCGGCGGGTGCTATGAGAAGGACGAAAAACCGGTCGCTTCATAACGACGTGACTGCCGATGAGCGATTGAAGCCAAGGGGATGAACTCCATGAATGTGCGTGCTGCCGTCTTGACCTGTCTTATCCTGGCAGCCGGACTGGCGTTTCTGCTGCTGGCCCCCACCGGTCCGACACCGGCCCTCGCCGTCGATCCGCCCCGGCCAACGCCGACTGTCGCGCCTGGGGGACCGCCAGCGGAGCAGATGGGAACCTCAGCGCTCCCGGACCTGGTGGTGGAATCAATTCGGGTCAGCCCTGAGCCGGTGCTGGTGACCCGCCAAGTCCAAATTGAAATCACCATCGCCAACCATGGCGGCGACCTTGCGGACGGGAATAACTTCTACGTGGATCTGTACCTCGATCTGGCCAACCCGCCCGAACCCCGCCAACCCGGCCTGGTGACCTGGGGGATTCAATCGTTCTACCTTCCAGCGAACGGGCGCTACACGCTGACCTACACGACCGTCTTCACCAACACAGGCACCCACACCCTCTACGCTCAGGTCGACACCGACGGCTACGTCGTCGAGAGCAATGAGGCCAACAACGTCTCCAGTTCGCACTTCTTTGAGGTCACGACATCGAATCGCTTCTGGGTGGACAGCCATAGAGACTTCCAATCAGGCTTCTCGAACCTGGATTTGAGCAGTCCAGAGGGAGCGCTTCAGAGTGGAACTCGCTGGTTCCGCGAGCCAGATGACCAGCCGGCCCTCTATAATCCGGATTTCCGCGTCAACCCCACGAACTATACGCCACTGACCGGCACGGTCCCTATCGCAGACCGTACCAACCAGATCCGGCCCCAACTGGCGACGGGGGTGGGCGATGTGATCTTCGCTGTCTGGGAGGACGGGCGGAATGGGGCGATCTATAACCGCGACATCTATTTTGCGCGCTCGGCCGATCGCGGCGTGAACTGGAGCGAGCCTATTCGCGTCAATCAGGACCCACCCGACGCAATCGCGAACCAGACCTTTCCGACGATCGTCTACGACGCGACGCGCGATCGGCTCTACGTCTTCTGGCAAGACAACCGGCGGGGCAACTACGATATCTGGATGGCCTTCTCAGCGGATGGCGGTGTGACCTGGCACGAACCACCCAATATGCCGGTCAATAACTTTGATGTTGACCCCAACGCCGACCAGGTGCGACCGACCGCTGTCGTCAACAAAGTCGGGAACCTCTACGTCGCCTGGCAGGATCGTCGCAACCGGAACGACGACATCTACTTTGCCTTCTCGACGGACGCCGGCCAGACGTTCAGTGAAAACGTCTTCGTTACTGACGATCCCCGGATCACGCAGCAGTCGCAGTCAGCACCGGCGATTGCCGTGAAAGACGACACAGCCTTCATTACCTGGCAGGACGCTCGCAACGTCACGGTCGGAGATCCGGCCGATATTTACTACACCGTCGGCCAACTGTCGAACGATCCAGACCTCCCGCCGTACACCTTTGAAATCGACCGGCGAGCGAACGAGGATGGTACTATCGCGCCGCAGTACACACCCGTGATTGCCACCTATCCGATCACTCAAGTGGTGGAACACGACGTGACCTACGAGATTCCAGTCAGTGGAACGATCGATGTGAAATGCCAGGCGACCTTCGTCGGCCAGACCGTTCATATCGCCTGGGAGGATTGGCGCAACGACAACCCCGACATTTTTTACGGCTGGGCCTTCTCACCGTTCACCGCGCTCCCCGAGGTTCGTCTGAGCCCGCTTCCGCCGGGAGTCCCCGATACCGACGTCTGCAACGACCCGGAGAATCGGCTCGTCCCACCGGTGAAAAACTACGCCATCGAGAAGAATGAGAATATCAGCCAGGGACACACGGCCGCGGTCGACGCCCGCTGCCTGGCTCCCAACGCTCCGCCGCCACGGCCGACGGAGCCCTCGGCCCAGTGGCAGCCGGCCATCGCGGTCAATAGTGAGTTCGGCCCTTACATCGTCTGGTCCGACGGACGAAACTACGACGATGCCAATTTCGACATCTACATGGCGATGCCGCGCCGCGAGAAGCAGGAGTCGCTCAATTTCACCGACATCGTGAGCCTGGCCACAGTAAATGATAACATTCACCGGCAGGCGTTCCTGGAGGATATGAATCTCTACCTGGAAAATGAGCCCGCCGCCGCCTGGCAGGCCCACCCTGCTGTCGCCGCTACCTCGTCGGGCGTCTACGTGGTCTGGGACGACAACCGCAACGAGGATCCGTTTCTCGGCTACCCCAACAATCGCGACATCTTCGTCGCCGAGTACCTCAGCTCGCCAGCGAAAGCCGGCGTCTACGTTTCACCAGTATTCGATGCAGGGGCTGTAGTGACATGGTACGGCATCCAGTGGTGGGGTATCACCGACCTCCAGGCCGACCTGACACTCCAGACCCGCATTGGCAGTACGCCCAATGCCCCCCGGGCGAATGTCGCTGGCAACACGTGGAGCCAGTGGGCCGGAGTGGGCGGCACCGGAGGGCGTTACGATGCGCCGGGCCAAAATATTCGTAGCCCCAGCGGTGCACTCTTCCCTCGCTCTCGCTACATCCAGTTCCGGGTCAATCTCAACGTGCCAGCCGGCAGGGGCGGCACCTGCATCAGCGAAATTACCCTACAGTACGAGGTGCCCAAAGTCTACCTGCCGCTTATGCTGAAAGGGGCGGGCGCCGCACCCATCGCCCGCCAGCCGAACGATCCCTACTTCTTGCCCTACCAGTGGAACCTGAACCAGATCGCTGCCCCGCAAGCCTGGGCGTACTCATTGGGGGCGGGGAAAACCGTTGCCGTTATCGACACGGGAATCGATCTGGATCACCCTGAGTTTGCCGGCCAGGTACTATCAGGTCGAGATTTTGTCAATGCCGATACCACGCCTGAGGACCAGAATGGCCACGGCACCCACGTCGCCGGCATCGCTGCAGCTCGGACTGACAACGGAGTCGGAGTCGCCGGAGTTGCGTGGGACGCCAGGGTCCGGCCGGTGAAAGTGCTCGACGCTAGCGGGAATGGAACGACCGCGAATGTTGCCAGTGCCATCCGGTGGAGTGTCGACCAGGGCGATCGCATCATCAATCTCAGTCTGGGCGGCACCGCCGACAGCAGCACGCTGCGTGACGCGGTGAACTACGCCTACGGCAAGGGGGCTCTGATCGTCGCGGCCGCAGGCAACAGCGCGCTGGAGGGCAACCCCACATTCTACCCTGCCGCCTACGATCACGTGCTCGCTGTGGCCGCTGTGAGAGACACCAGCGAGCATGCGCGCTATTCCGAGACCGGTCCCTACATCGATATTGCGGCACCTGGCGGCGATCCGGACGGCGAAACCGACCCGGCGGCAAGCCATTGGATCTGGAGCACCTACCCGCGCAACAAGGGTTTTGGCCTCCCGGCGATCGGCTACATGGCTGTGGCGGGGACTTCGCAAGCGGCCCCCCACGTTTCCGGTGTAGCTGTGCTCGTCTGGGCGCTCAATCCGGGCCTGAGCGCCGATCAGGTGGCGAGCGTCTTGCAGGAATCAGCGACGGATCTCGGCAGGCCCGGACGCGATGACGTCTTCGGAAACGGGCTCGTCAACGCCGCTGGCGCACTTAGCCGCGCCCGCAGCCTGGTCGCGGCTGCCTCGGCCGTGACCAGGCCGGTGGCATCCGCCGGAGGCGCCGTGCCCCTGACCCTTCGCCCGCGCTTCGTCCCCGGCCAACTCATCGTGGCCTTCCAACCTGAGGTGGACAGCAAGAGTGCCCGGTCGGTGTGGAGTCAGCGCGATCTGACGGTGGACCGTCAGATCGCCGCCGATGTCTATCTGGTCGCCGCACCGCTGGGCGAGGAATTGCGGTTAGCGCGCGAGCTGGTGGACGACCCGCGCGTGCGTTACGCCGAGCCGAACTACCTCGTCACCGGGCAATAATGACGCTGAAGGCGTCAGAACAACGGGGCGACCCCAACTGGGGGTCGCCCGTTGCGTGCGGGCCAGGGTGGCTACAGCCAGCGCAGCAAGGCTACTTCAAGTTGGGCATTCCGTCCTATTGTATTGCTGTCTCGTGATGTCTAGGCTAGAAGCATCGAGAGCC
Organism: Ardenticatenaceae bacterium; assembly: GCA_027493995.1. GTDB lineage: Bacteria > Chloroflexota > Anaerolineae > Ardenticatenales > Ardenticatenaceae > DOUV01. The sequence goes on from JAOSJS010000001.1 coordinate 2,719,752, forward strand.
CAATGCATGGAGACTGCGCATGTCTCAGAACACGCCCCGTTCAGCGACCGTGACTGTAGATCTACCACTTCTCACCGTGAAGGAGCGTTTAGCCACCAATAATATCAAGTGGGAGCTACTTGTTCTCTTTGGACGGCACACCGATCAAAGTTTTACCCCCTCGCAGGCTGCGCTTCACGTTCGGCGGCCACCGGCGGCGGTTGCCATCGAATTGCAGGATCTTCACCTCCTGGGTGCCATCATGTCTGGCGCGCCTAACGGTGAGCCGCACTACCGCCTCACCTCCGACACTGCCATACGCGCCCTGATCATCCAATTTGCTACGAATAATTCAGGGCAGCCCCGCCATCGCCGTCGCTTCGCAGCATGACGGCGGCTTATCGTCCAGACCACCAAAAAACCGGCCGTCAGCGGTCCGTTGACAAATCGAACCGCTGACGGCTGAATCTTGAGCAGGTCAGACAAACGAGGTTTGTACTTCCACTCATTCGCGCCCGGCTCCAGGCCGCGCAAGGCCGGCGGCACGCTCGATGGCTTTCTTCGGAGCCGCGTTTCCCTGCTGATCGATGGCTGTGTGGCTGCTACCGCAATTCGAGTGAGCGACTCTCGACTGCGCGGGTCAGCAACTCGATGAACGCCTCCCCCTTCATCGCCCCCAGGTTCTCGCCCGAGCGGAGCCGCACGGCCACTGCCCCGGCCTCGATCTCCTTGTCGCCGACCACGAGCATGTAGGGCACCTTCTGCATCTGCGCCTGCCGGATCTTGGCGTTCATGCGGTTGGGGCTATCGTCCACTTCGGCTCGGAACCCAAGCTCGAGGAGTTGCCCCGCAACCTTACGGGCGTAGTCCACGTGACGGTCGGCGATGGGAATGAAAACGGCTTGCACCGGCGCCATCCAGACCGGGAAAGCCCCGTTGAAGTGCTCGATAAGGATGCCGATGAGCCGCTCGAGCGAGCCAAACGGTGCGCGGTGGATCATGACCGGCCGGTGAGGCTGATTGTCCTCGCCGACGTACTCCAACTCGAAGCGCTCGGGCAGGTTGTAGTCAACCTGCACCGTACCGAGCTGCCACTCGCGTTTGAGGACATCGCGGAAGATAAAGTCCAGTTTGGGGCCGTAGAAGGCCGCTTCGCCTTCCTCGACACTGTACTCGAGCCCAGGGTAGTCCTGGAGGGCTTTAAGGATCGCATCCGTCGCCGTTTGCCAGAGCTCATCCGAGCCGACGTACTTGTCGCTCTCCGGATCGCGCGTCCCGACACGCACGCGGAAGTCGCTCATCCCGAACGTGTTGAAGACGTGGAGGGTGAGATCGACGACCTTCTTGAACTCCTCTTCGAGCTGGTCTGGCCGTACGAAAAGATGGGCGTCGTCTTGCGTGAAGCCACGCACGCGCGTCATGCCGCCGACCTCGCCCGACTTCTCCCAACGATGGACCGTGCCAAACTCGGCCAGGCGCACCGGCAGGTCACGGTAGGAGTGCATCTCCTGCTTGTAGATCATGATGTGGAAGGGGCAGTTCATCGGTTTGAGCAGATAGGCATTCCCCTCCTCATCCACCAGCGGCGGGAACTGAGATTCCTTATAGTAGGGATAGTGACCCGAGATCCTGAATAGATCGAGCTTGGAGATGTGCGGCGTGTAGACGGGAAGATACCCGCGCTTGATCTGTTCGGCCTTGAGGAACGTCTCAAGCTGATCGCGAATGATCGCCCCCTTGGGCATCCACAGCACTAACCCCTGGCCGATAATCTGTGGTTCGAGCGCGAAGAGTCCCAGATCACGCCCAAGTTTGCGGTGGTCGCGCGCCTTGGCCTCCTCGAGCCGCTTGACGTACTCGTCGAGCAGCTCCTTCTCCGGCCAGGCCGACCCGTAGAGGCGCGTGAGCATTTCATTTTTCTCATCGCCGCGCCAGTAAGCCCCCGCCACCGACATGATCTTCACTGCATCGGGGGTGATCTGCCCCGTGTGCTCCACGTGGGGGCCGCGGCAGAGGTCTACAAAGCCGTTATGCTCGTAGACAGTGATCTTGGGGGCTTGCTCTTGCGGCAGTTTGTTGCCATATTCGTCGTAGCCGCCTCGTGCTAACCCCTCGATGAGCTCGAGCTTGTAGGGCTGGTCCTTAAAAATCTCGCGTGCTTCTTCGGCCGTCACCTCACGCACCCGGAATGGGTAGTTGCCTCGGATGATTTCGCGCATTCGATTCTCGATCCAGGCAATATCCTCCTCGTCAGGCGCCCGTGGCAGCTCGAAATCGTAGTAGAAGCCATCCTCGATCGGCGGCCCGATGGCAATGTGCACCTCGCCCTCCGGCGCGAAACGCTCCATCACGGCTTGGGCCATCACATGAGCGGCCGAGTGGCGCAGTTTGTAGAGCTTTTCGCGATACTGATTCTGTTTCGCCATGTCAGGCCTCCTATTCCAAAACAAAAAACCTCTCGTCCACATCGGGACGAGAGGCACTGTGCCTTCCCGCGGTTCCACCCGAGTTCCCCGTCCGGGACGGGGCGACTCATTCAGCCGATATCGGAGCCACCCGGAGACACATACTCAGCAAGTTGCCGTTCTGTGCTCGGCTCGGAGGTGGTTTTCGCGCCGGCCTGGCCGGTGGGCTCTCAGTCGCTGGCCCGACCTCCCTGTTGGTTGGTCCCCGACGCTACTCGTCCTCGTCAACACCGCTCATCTACACTTGTCGTTGGAATAGTATAGCACTCGCGCCTGGAATTGACAAGCCCGGGAAAGTCAGAAGTCAGAGAGGGGCAGAAGGATAGTATGTTGGGCTCAGCGAGGGGGTGAGTAGTGAACAGTGAACAGTGAGCAGTGCCTCTGCAATGTATCACTGTTCACTGCCCACTGCCGTTCTGGGATCCTTTGCCAAAGCCTGGTGCCAGTGGTACTATCCTCCGCCACTTGAACGGCAGGAGATTGCATGCGGATTGTGATTACCGGCGCGGGCGGTCAGCTCGGGCGGGCGTTATGTCTCGCCCTCGCACACTACGATCTGCTCGCCTTTGCGCACCGCCAACTTGACGTGAGCGACCGCGAGGCGACCCTGGCGCTGGTCGAGTGCCGGCCGGACGTGATTATCCATGCAGCCGCGATGACCAACGTGGACGGCTGCGAGCTCGATCCCGCTGCCGCCTACCGTGTCAACGCGCTGGGGACTCAGAACGTGTCCTTGCTGGCGCAGCGCAGCGGCGCGGTCCTCTGTTATGTTAGTACCGATTACGTCTACGATGGAACCAAGGGCAGTCCCTATTGGGAGTGGGATCCAACCAACCCCTTAAGCGTCTACGGAGCCTCGAAGTTGGCGGGCGAGTGGTTCGTGCAGGCGTTGCTCGACCGCTTCTACATCGTGCGCACTGCCTGGGTTTACGGCCCAGGCGGCACGAACTTCCCGCGCAAGGTGCTCGATCTGGCGGCGACCCGGCCGCAGCTCGGGATGGTCAGCACCGAAGCTGGACACCCGACCTATGCCCCCCACCTGGCTGCCGCGGTCGCACGGCTGATCCAGACCCAAGCCTTCGGCCTGTATCATCTGGTCAATGAGGGGTGCATCAGCCGTTTCGACTTTGCGCGTGCGATCCTCGCCGGCGCCGGCTACCATGACTACCCGCTCGATCCCATCCAACGCTACGAGCGCCCCGCAACCCCGCCGGCCCGGGTCGAACTCCATACCCTGGCCGCGCGCTCGCTTGGTGTGACGCTACCACCCTGGCAGGATGGGTTGCGAGAGTGGCTGACGTCACTAAAATGACGAAAGTTGATTGATGGACGGCATCTTCCTTTCATCGCGCGGTGGTCATCGTTCTACTTTCACGGTTTCTCCAATGTCACGCGGCGTGCAAGAAGGTTTAATTCGTCGCTTGCCATTTAGTGCTCAGCGTATGCCTCCGTTACCGGTAGCTCCGCTCGTCAGCGTCATTATCCCCACCTGGAACGGTGCCCACCATCTTGGTCCTTGCCTGAGCGCGCTTCGCGCTCAAAGTTACCAGCGCTTCGAGATTATTGTCGTCGATAACGGGAGTCATGATGGCACCCTGGAACTGCTTGCGACCCGCTGGCCAGAGGTACCTGTGGTCGCGTTACCCAGCAACCATGGCTTCGCCGGCGGTGTCAATGCGGGTCTCGCCGTGGCGCGGGGCGCGGTCATCGCACTGGTCAACAACGACACGGCCGCCGAGCCGGAGTGGCTTGAGCAGCTTGTGGCGGCTCTGGTTCGAGAGCCTGGGGCGGCGATGGCTGCGAGCAAGATCAAGCTCTGGAACGATCACGGGCGTCTGCATGCCGCCGGCGACTTTTACACCGTCGGTGGGCGACCTGGAAACCGCGGTGTCTGGGAGCCCGACGATGGTCGCTTCGACGAGGCGACCTGGGTGTTTGCACCCAATGCGGGTGCCGCCGCGTACCGCCGTGAGGTTTTCGATGTGGTCGGTGGCTTTGATGAGCGCTTCGGCAGCTACTGTGAGGATGTTGATCTGGGCTGGCGCGCCCAGGTCGCCGGCTTCCACTGCCTCTACGTCCCGAAGGCTGTCATCTACCATCGCGTCAGTGCGACTGGTGGCGGAGTGCTCGCCAGCTACTACACCGGCCGCAACTGGCTCTACGTATTGGCCAAGAACTACCCGGGATCGCTCCTCCGCCGGTACTGGCCCGCCATCGTCCGTGAACAGGTTCGTGTCACCCTCGACGCCCTTCGAGCCTGGCGCGGCGCAGCCGCGCGCGCGCGGCTGCGCGGCCAGGTGGTCGGACTCTGCACCCTCCCGCGCCTCCTCCTCGCCCGACGCGAGGTTCTCCGTCACCCGGAAGTGAGCGATGACTACCTGGAACAAATCCTTCTCTTCAATTGACCAAAGCTCGGAGCCGCGCTACAATCCCAGCCGCGCGCCGCAACCCGGCGCGCGCGCGCTGCTGGGGAGGAAGACGATTAACGACGAGCGACCATTTTTGTCGGTGGTGATACCGGCCTACAATGAAGCCCGCCGCGTGCCGAAGAATCTACGCCGCATTCTCGCGTACCTGCAGGAACAAGCCTACTCTTTCGAGGTGATCATCGTGGATGACGGGTCGACCGACCAGACCGTCGCGAGTGTGCGCGAGATAACCGAGAGCGACCCCAGAGTGCACCTGGTTGAAAACCCGCATTTCGGGAAGGGCTACACTGTGCGGACGGGGATGCTGGCCGCTACCGGTGAGATTGCACTCTTCAGCGACGCCGATCTGTCGGCTCCGATCGAGGAATTGGAGCGATTGTTGCCCTGGTTTGATCTGGGCTATGATGTGGTCATCGGCTCGCGCGAAGGAGGGGGCACACGCCAGCGTATCGGCGAGCCCTTCTACCGTCATCTGATGGGCCGACTGTTTAACCTCCTGGTCCAATTGCTGGCGGTGCGAGGAGTGCAGGACACTCAGTGCGGTTTCAAGGCGATGCGAGCCGAGGTGGCGCGCGATGTGTTTCCGCGCCTGCGACTTTACAATGGCTCCTCGGGACCGATCCGCGGCAGCATGGTTACCGCGTTCGACGTCGAACTACTCTTCCTCGCCCAGAAACGCGGCTACAAAATCAGAGAAGTCCCTGTCGAGTGGCATTACGGTACCGAAAGCAAGGTCAACCCGGTTCGAGATTCGTGGCGGAACTTCAAGGATGTGGCGACGGTTCGCTGGAACGACCTGCTCGGGCGCTACAACTGACACCCGCACGTGAGTACGAGAGGATGACCAAAACAACGAGCGCCTTGTCCTCGGCGCAGGTGCTCGCTTTTCGGCGACGTGAGCAGTTGGCGGTGCGACTGCTTGTTTCACTCTCCCCAGTCTGAGACCTACAATCTCTTCATCACGCTACCATTTGCGCACGGATTGCCAGGCCGAAGACGAACAGACCGATCAATCCCCAGTAGAGCATCTCTCGTCGGCCCGCCTCGCCGTGGGTGAAGGCAAACGTGGCCGGAAAGCTGATCACGGTTACAATCCCATAGAGGATATGGATCAGGCGGCTCGGACTGAGACCCTGGAGCCACAGAACGATACCTGATCCTGCCTGGACGAGGATCAAAACCTCAGCGATGACGACGGCGCCAAGGTAGCTCCCGTCGAAGCCCTCACCGCGGGCGTAGCGGACAAGGCCCCAAAGACCGAGGATCAAGGCGTAGATCATCACTGCCCGAGCCAGTGTGGCGTGTAGCATCAGTAGAGTCATGGCGCTTCTCGCAGGTGTGGCTGGGTCGCTCTTCGAGCGACCCGGGTTGTAATCATTGGAGTGCCGTGGCGGTCGCTCCCTTGACGTTGGTCCGAGAGCCAAAGGCAGGGAAAGCTGTGTTAGAACTCAAACTCTACCATGACATCTTTGATCGTACGCTACCGCCGCTGGAGCAACTCGAATTTCAGGCGGAAAGACGCCCAGATGCCGAGATCTTCCACATGCTGGGCTTAGCCTTTTTCCAGAAACTACAGTTTAGCCAGGCTGTTACCCAATTCTCACGCGCCATCGAACTGGATTCAAAGGCGTGGGAGCCGCGGCTCCACCGGGGATTGGCCTTGGTGATCATGGGCCAGTTTGAACCAGCACTCGCTGATTTTTCAGCCGTGTTGGATAGCCAGCCCGAGCAGTTCGAGGCGCTCTATAACCGTGGGCGTGTCTACTCGCGCCTGCGGGATGATGCGAGGGCGATTGCCGATCTCGAGGCTGCTGTGCGGCTTGATCCGCGCGAGGCCCGGCGGTTGCGCGTACCGGAGGTCCTGCGTGTCCTGCGCCGCCGCCAAAGCGGTCAAAGAGCGACAGTTCTGGACCATTTGCTGAACTGGATCGATCGATTGCGATCGTCGATGTTTTAGAGCCGGGCCTCGGCCTTTGGGTCAACGGAGGCAGTAGACTGCGGTCCGGCGAGTTGGCGATGGCGGCGATAGGAAACAAACTCTCGCGCAAGTACTCGGCTTCAGCCCGAGTGCTTGCGTTCAAGCGATGAGAACGTGTATGCCTGTGCTCCTGCTCGCCTGTGCAAGTGGAGATGTGCGGATGGCCTGCGTTAGCCTCCTGAAGCCGTCCGTTCTCGCATCGACGGCGTACACCGGTAACGGGCTTGCTGGGGCAGCGTGACTTGCAAGTGTGGAAATCGGACAGGACCCTCCCCAGAGCTACACCCTCCTTCGTTGAGTCGCGGAGACGCACAGGAAACTTCTCTGCCGGTATTCTACCGAGGGGCGCGAGCCCTGACAAGCGTCACACCCTTCTCGCCTGATGCACGGCCGCTTCAGACTCTCGGACACGATGGGGAGAACAGGGTCTGGAGTTTGGAGAGCTGCAAGGACCAAACGCGGGTGTTGGCGGAGACGAACAGGCATTCGGTGCCGCCCCCCGACGACTTTGGCGAAGTCCTCTAACATATGTAAAGAAGTGTATTGACAGACACGAACAGATATGCTAGAATGTCCAACATTCTAGAACATCTGTTCGTCACGCTAGACCCCAACGTAGTATGGGTTCGCGCCCAGGCACGATCAACCTTCCCCCTCCGTCGAGAGACGATATGTTCATCTTTCTATAAAAGTGGCGCGTACGCGCCACTTTTACAGAAAGAGAGATGCGCCATCCGCCGAGAGGTACAGGTGATTCAGAATATCTCTCTTCATTCTTCAGTCGAATTGTTGGACGGGCCAATGTATTGTGGCCTGTGCTACGCTTTTGTCCCCTAGAGCCGAATCTCGGGAATAAGACTTTCACGCTCGCAGGAGAGGTTTTGGGGATAGACTCCTCGTCGTCCCCGCCGCGCGGGCTAGAGAGGTACGACGTGGCCGTTTTGAACCCAACCATGGGTGGCGTCTCCCCCCTGCGCGGCCGCTCAGAAGGCAGTCGCGAGCAGGCGCGGCGCTACCATGATCAAGTGGAACAAGTCCTTCTCGACGTCGACGAGTTCGTCAGTTTCATCACGGATGTTGAGGGTCATACTTCGGCCCGTACGCTCGTTGCGTTCTGGGAAGGTGAGGCGCGCGCGCAGATCACCCTCCGAAGTCTCGGCCGCTTGCTCGGTCAGGACCTTGCCTCGGACCTGCGAGCGGTCGAGGAGAGCCTCGATTCCTCCACATCGTATCCTCTTCCCGATTTTAACGAGACCGTCACACCCCATTTGTTCAGTCTCATCGATGGGATTGAACCGGCGGAGATGATCGTCGCCGATGGACGCGAGGGCGCTGAGCAGTATCACTACGCCTGTGAGCTACGGACGGCACTCCTTCAATACGTCCTGGGTGTCATCAACGAGCGTTACCAGGTTCCTAAGTTTCAAAACCTTCTCCAAGCCTCGCAGTGGATTGATGCGTTCTCGAGCATTCTCCAGGAGGCGGATGCGGTCGTCGATGGGACCTATCAGCTTCTCCGTGACGAGGCACTGGCCGTCCAGAGCTACCTGGATCGGCAGCGGGCGCAGCTTGAACGACTCGATCGCGAGACACGATCAAGGGATGTCCTGATCCGCCGACTGGGGTGGCGCGAGCAACTGGCGGCGGCCGAGGAGCACATCATCAACTTCCTGGCCGACCGCGCCGAGAGCGTTGAACGGATCACATTCGAGCGGATTGCAGCCGACAAATCTCCAGGCGCGGTCGAAATGCTGGCAGTGCATACCGCCCGCCGCGCGCCAAAGCTTGGGCTGCTCCTGCTTGGCCTGGCCAGTGCCGCCACAGGTGTTGCCGGCTTCAAAGCAACTGGTCGGCCGCTGCCGACGATCGGTGGCCTTGAGATTCCCACACCGATTCGTGGGCAAGCCAGCGAGCAAGAGACGGCGCGGCAGGTGGCACTGGGACGCCAAAAGACGTCGTTCGGTGTAGTCCCGCGGCAGTTTGTTGAGTTGACTGCGCCTGCGGCCGCGGCGGAAGCAGATTCAGCTTCTTCGAAGGCGGAAGCGATCACGGTTCAACCGGCCGCAGACGGTAAAGACAAAACGGCCTCCGTTCAGCCGGGGAGCCGCGCGGGCGATGCGGTCAGCCGCTTCTTCAACGATCTCTCCGGCTCGAAGGGCCGTCAGGAGCTCACCATCAAGGAGAGCTCGACGCTCAATCGGGTCTTGACCGAGCTCGAGCGCTTCGGGTACCCGAAGCGCGACGTTCTCGATCTTCTCGGCCTTTCAGACGCCAGTGCTCTTCGCGCACCGGTTTCGGTCGGGGTTCGGATGAGTCAGGGCCAGCGACTCCTCCTCTTCCCACCCCAGCGGACCACCGACTCGTCTGTCGCGACGCCAGTTATTCGCCCGGCCTATACCATCCAGAAGGGCGATACACTCTTCGCGATTGCTCGGGCGTTTGGTATCTCGCTCGACACGCTTGTTGAGAGCAATCCTCAGTTCAAGAATCCGGATCGGATCGAGATCGGGCAGACGGTCATCATTCCAGGCCCAACCTGGGCCGAGGCGCAACGCAACCAGCCTTTGATCCGGTGGGGCGACCAATTGAACCGAATTGGTGAATTGCTCGGTGTGGCGCCCGAAACACTGGCGAGCCTGAACAACATCGCTCAGCCGGATCAGTGGATCTACGATGGGCGCCCATTGGTACTGCCCGTCGATGTCGTCGCTCCCGAGCACGCCCAGGCTCTGTTGGTGTCGCGTCGTGGGCAGGGTGCGGCGGCAAGTGCGGAGGAGGAGACCGAGAAGGCACCAGCGGTCGTAGTCACGGCTGAGGTTCGCTCAGGGGCTCAGTCAACGGCCGGGTCGGCGCCTCCTGCGGCGCCGTCTTCAACGGCGAGTTCACCGGCGACATCGGTCTCCGCCCTGGTTCCTGACGAGGTCTTCCGCGTGCACGTTGCCAGGCCGGGTGATAGCCTGGTGTCACTTGCCGAAGCGTTCGATACCACGGTCAAGCAGATCATGTCTGATAATGGCCTGTCGGGCGATCAGCTTGTGCCGGGACAGACCCTGCTGATTCGCGGCTCGCGCCACCAGCGACCTCCTGCCGCCCGTATCTTCGATGCAACCGCCAGTGGTCGGACGGAGACGCTGTCTTCCGAGACGGGCAGTGGAGGGGTGAATCTGGTAGCACCGATCGATAGCGCCGACGTGACCAGCGGTGGCGGTTTGGGCGATCAGACTACCGCGGGACGCGAGCTTCCCCCGCCGACCGCTTCCGGGTTTGGCGTCCTGGGGAGCAACAGTGGCGAGAGTTCGTCGACGCTGCGGGTGCAGGGAGCAGATCTCGTGGCGCAGTACGGGGGGCAGACCTGGCCGAGTCTGGAGGCGATGCCGGCGGAGGTGCGCCGCTACTTCGTGGCGACGCTCGACGAGGTCGCCGCCTTCTTCAACGTCCGCCCGGAGGATATCGCCGGGATCCTGCGGGCCGAACAGAACAACCGCGGCTGGACGCTGCACGAGCCGGGGGTCTCCACGGCGGGAGCCCGCGGCGTGGCCCAGGTGGTGGCGCGCACCTGGAACGGCTGGAGCAACCCGCGCCGCGACGGCCCCAGCCCCTCGCTGGCCGAGATCGAGCGCTATGGCGGGCTGGGCTTCGACTGGGCGGCGCGCGCCCAGTGGCGCGCCTGGCAGCAGGGCCGCCTGCCGCTGAGCGCCCTGGCGGCGACCAACGCCGATCCGGGGGTCTTCGAGAATGGGGTCGCGGCGATCGCCCGCCACCTGCTCCACTGGGGCTTGACCCGCGAGGCGGCCGCGCGCGACCCGGCGGCCTTCCAGGCCCGGCTGGCCGACGCGGTGGCGGTCTACAACTCCGGCCGGCCGCTGGCGGTCAGCCGCGACTTCACCCAATCGGCCGCCAATCGCAAGACGGTCGGGAGCTACGTCGCCGAGGTGCTGGCCACCGCCGCCGCCTGGCCGGCGGCGGCCGGCGCGCCGGCGGCCGGGGCCCCCGCTCCCGCGCCGCTGGCCGCCACGGCGAGCGGCCGGGTCGAGGCCGGATCGAGCCGCACGCCCACCAGCCCGAGCGCGGGGGAGCCCCTGGCCGTGACCCTGGCGGCCAGCCCCGCCCCGGCCGGGGGCGCGCCGCTGGCGGTCACCCTCTCGGGGGCCAGCGCCGCGGCGCTGGCGGCCCGCGTGACGCCCGGCGCGGCCGCCGGCCGTTTCGCGGCCTTCCCCGTGGAGCCCATGCCGCGGGTAGTCAAACCCTTCGGCAGCCCGGCGCCCTACCAGACCGGCGGCCGCCACACCGGCATCGACGTGGCTGGCCGGGATGGCGCCCCGCTCTACGCCGTGGGCGACGGCGTGGTGACCTACGTCGGCCCGCTCTACTGCGCCCGCGCCGGGGCCTGCCGCGGGCGCCACGCCGTGGTGCTCGACCTTGGCCACCAGACCTACGCGATCTACTCCCACAACTCGGCCGCCCTGGTCCAGGCTGGGGACCAGGTCACCGCCGGCCAGCCGATCGCCCGCCAGGGCTGGGAGGGCTACGTCCGGCCGCTCAGTCCGGCCGGCAGTCACCTTCACTTCGAGGTCCACGTGGGGGCACCCTTCTCCGGCGATTGGCGCACGCCCTTCCGGGGCGGCAAATTCGTCGATCCTATGTCCTATCTTCCCGATTCCTAGCACATAAGCTTGGCAGAACGGGCTTGTAGAGACGCCCTGGTGGGGTGTCTCTACAAGCCTATTTTTCGGCCTGGGCGTATGCCTTGTGATCCTTGACCTCTATTGGAAACCTGATCTCGTTCTGAGCCAGCTTTCGCTTCAATTTACACGTGGTTTGACACTTTCAGCTGAATCGCCCTTCGACCTGCGGGAGCCTTCCCCGGAGTCGAAACTGTTTTTCCTCGCGCGAAACGAAGACGCGCAGAAGATAACAATATTGTCATCTTTAATAGGACCTATGGCCCGTAGCCCACGGGCTAGACCTTCCATATAGTACAAGTTCGATACCCTTTAACTTTCCAGAACTTTGTGATACTTGACAATCTACTGCTCGTTGACCCGGTGCCTGCGTACCTTGTGGGACACTTCGCTTCCTCGAGTGCCCGCTTCTACATCTCATAACACAGTCTTCCGGCCCACAGGTTGTCTCACGCCGATCGAATCAGCTTGTCAAACAAGACAATCTGGTGCATTCTAGATTCTCTGAAGGAGAGAACCATGGCCCCCTGGCAGGTGAATGATGTCGATCAACGCTTTTGCAACTGGCTCGCTGACTGGCGCTGTTTCCAACAAACCGCCTCGATCGGTGGCCAACTCGCCGTCCTGGATGCGCTCGCGGCGTTAACCCCCGACGGCTCGCAATCGCTCCTGGATGAAATCGGGATGTGGTCTCGGGAGTGCCGGGTACTGGCAGAGTGGAGCGCGCTACGCAGCGCCTTCGAACGATCGCTTTGGCCACTGCTCCCCGCAATCGAGACGCACCGCGAGGAAGTTCCGACCTGGTACATGGAAGCGTTCTACTGGATGCCGATGCCCTATCGCCGCGCCGCGCTCTTTGTGAGCTTCATTGACTTTTTGCTGGCCCATCTTCCCGAGATTGATCCAGCTCCGTTTCGGCCCTTCCAGGAGTGGCTGGTGGCCGTAGCACGATGGTCACACGCGATCGAGTCGTCGAGTTCGGAGGAGCGCCGGGCACTACTGCCGGCAAACAACCATGAGATGGTTCTCACGCGATTTCCGCTCCGATTCCCTCAGTACCCACCAACTGCACCTGCGTAACCAGCTGCTATGACCGTTGAGCCCCCACCGCTCGAAGAGCTTAACGGTCAGGTGACAGCGATTCTTGCCCGTCGGGGCGAGTTTATTGTTGCTGAGTTCCTGGCTGACAGCCAGGGTCCTCTCAAGATTGTCGGCGAACTGCCCGGCGTTGAGGTCGGCCAGCGTCTCACACTGCATGGCTACGAGACCGAACACCCCCGCCACGGCCCCCAATTTCGTGTTGAATACTACCATACCTTGCTCGAGCACTCGCGCGCGGGCATCACTTCCTTCTTCGAAAAGGAGGTTCACGGGGTCGGACCGACGATTGCGCGCCGTATTGTGGGGCACTTTTGGCATGAGTTCGGTGGTGAACTGCTCGAAGCGCTGGAAGCTCAGCCCCAACGACTGACTGAGGTTTCAGGTATCGGCCGAGAGCGCGCCGCGAAGATCGCTGCAAGTCTGCATGAAAGCTTTAGCCTGCGGCGCGTGATGCTGGATTTCTACGAACTTGGCCTGACTCCGGGTCTGGCTCGGCGGGTCGTCCGCACCTACGAGGCGATCGGCGAGGATCCGGTTGCTGCCGTCCTCGCCCGCCCTTACGACCTGACAGAGATGGTAGACGGCATAGGCTTTGCCCGCGCCGATGCTATCGCCCGACGCCGGGGATTCCCCCTCGATGCCCCTGAGCGCCTCACCGCTGCCGTCCGCCACATCCTCCACATTGCGACCCGCAGCGATGGGCACTGCTTCTTGCCTCGTGCAGAGATCATCCGCCGCGGCAGGCAACTGCTCTGGTCGCCCGGCGTCCCGACCCCTCGTGACTCTCACTTGCAGCTGAACGCCATCATCGAGACGCTCATCCAGAGCAACACCGTCCAGGTCGAGATGATCGGTGGGCAGGAAGCGCTGTATCCCAGTGAGACCTGGTGGAGTGAGCATGCGGTCGTTCGCCACCTGCGGCGTCTGCTGGAGTCCCCGCTTCCGCGGGTGACCCTGTTCGAGCAAGACCCCGCCAACTTGCGCCGGGCGGCCGAGGCCCGCGCCGGCATTGCACTGGCGCCGGGGCAGGTGTTGGCCTTCGATACCACCCTCAGCCAGGGCGTTGTCATCATCACCGGGGGGCCGGGAACAGGGAAGAGCACCCTGGCTCGTCTCCTGGTTGACGTCTTTCAGCAAGCCCGCTTCCGGATCAAGCTTGCAGCTCCAACCGGTCGGGCGGCACGCCGGCTGGCCGAGGTCAGCGGCCAGCCGGCCACCACCATCCATCGCCTGCTCGAGTGGCAGGAGGGGGGCTTCACGCGCGACGAAGACACTCCGCTGGAGGCCGACGTCGTGCTGATCGACGAGAGTAGTATGCTCGACATCTTTCTCGCCCGTGATCTCCTCGCTGCCATCCCGAGCGGTTGCCGCCTCGTGCTCGTCGGCGATGTGGATCAACTCCCGGCTGTGGGCCCCGGCAACGTGCTGCGCGACCTGATCGAGAGTGGCCAGGTCCCCGTTGCGAAGCTCGACCGCATCTTTCGCCAGAACACAGCCCAACCGAACATGATCGTGGACCTGGCCCATGCCATCAACCACGCCCCGCGCGGGGCGCGCCTCGCGCCGCCGGCAGCAGCCACCCCCACGGCCGGCAACGTGTTCGTCTTCGACATCACCCGGCCCTTGGGTCTGTGTACCTGCGGCGCGGTGCGGTCCCCCGACATCTGCCCGGTCTGCGAGGATGGGACCGTCGCAGAGCGTTTCCCATCGCCGGCCGAGGCCGGTGCAGCCTTGATCGAGGACCTCGTCGCGCGCCGCATCCCTCACACCTTCGCGGTCGATCCCAGCGAGATTCAGGTGTTGGCGCCAACTTACAAAGGCGCCATGGGCGTTACAGCACTCAACGCCCGTCTCCGTGCTCGCCTCAATCCTGAGCGTCCCAACCATCGCAACCTGCGCCTGGGCGAGCGCGACTACCGGGTGGGCGACCGTGTGATGGCCACCCGCAATCTTCCCCAAAAGGATGTCGTCAACGGCCTGCTCGGGGTTGTAACGGCTGTGATCGAGGACGATCAGGAGCTTCTCATCGCTTTTGAGGGCGAGGTGGCCGCGACCTTCGATGCCGAGTTGGCCGAGTTCCTCGTCCACGCCTACGCTGTTACGTGCCATAAGAGTCAGGGCGCTGAGTTCCGGATCGTTGTCCTGGCGCTCGACATGAGCGCACCGGCGATGCTCTACCGCCAGTTACTCTACACCGCCATTACCCGCGCGCGTGAGGCACTCATCCTCGTCACCAATCCCGCCGCGTTTCACCGCGCCGTCGCCAACAACCGCCCGAAACATCGCTGGACCGGCCTGGCGGCCCGCTTGAGCACTCCCCCGCCAGTCTGAGCCTTCCCGACCCATTCAACCCCCGAGGTTCCGCCGCGGCTCGAGCACGGCCTTGTGGCGCCGTTCTTGCTTTTGAGGCCTGTGAGGCAGGATGAGCCTCAACGAGCATTCGAGGAGGAAATCCACATGCGAAACTTCGACACAAGTGGCCTTGGCCTCAACGACATCAGCGACATCATCAACGCGGTCCTGAATCAGAGAGGCGATCAACTCACCCTGCAGCAGCGGCAGGAATTGCGTGAGCGCCAGAACCGCATCGACCAGGCGCGTCGCCAGAACGATTCTGCTGCGCTGCAACAGTTCGATCAGGGCAAAGAGGGACTTCTGGATGACATCATCCGCATCGCCGGTCCGATCGTCGCCGGTTACATCCTTCGGATGATTCAGG
The DNA here is from genome assembly GCA_027493995.1 of Ardenticatenaceae bacterium. Classification (GTDB taxonomy): domain Bacteria; phylum Chloroflexota; class Anaerolineae; order Ardenticatenales; family Ardenticatenaceae; genus DOUV01. The sequence goes on from JAOSJS010000001.1 coordinate 2,735,105, forward strand.
AGCGCGTCACCGGCGGCGGGCGGGAGGCCGGCACAACGCCTTCTGGCTATCAGGAGCGGCCGCCGCAGTATGGCACCTACCGTGAGGGTGACGCAGTCCATCGAAGTGGCCCGGGTGGCCAGAGTGTCCAAGAGGTTGACTGACACCGCTGCCCAGCAAGTGGTGGCAGGCCCCTCAAGGAGAGGAAATGAACTGGATGGCAATCCTATTGATCGTTGTTGCTGTACTGATGCTGGTGTGGCTGCTGCGCCGGCAGGGCCGGGGCGTTGCCGGCGGGCCGGCTACTCCTACCTACGACGAGCGCGATATTCGGAGCGGCGGAAGCATCGCCGCCCCTGGGGCAGAGCACGAATATAACGAGCCGACGATTCGATCCGGGGGCAGCATCGGCGAGGCCGCGCCGCGCACCAATGCCCAGCGCGAGTACAATGAGCCCACAGTCCGGTCCGGTGGCAGCATTGGGAGTGCCCCAACTCCAGAGAGCCCGCGTACGCCCGGTGCAGCCGCTCCACGCCGCGACGTAAGCGAGGAAGAGCGCCGAAATGACCGGGAGATCCGCAGCGGGGGGAGTCTCGGCCGGTAGAGAGAGTGAGACGTGGTGACCCTGCGTTTTCATCCTCGTTCGGGTACGGACACGGGATGAGGGTCGGATTGAAGAGTCCTCCGTGATTGATGCACCCCTTGCCGAGCGCACGAGGGGTTTTGTTTGGGCGGAACCGACATCCGAAAACGAAGGAGGGCCGAGAGCGATTGCTCCTGCTCATCTTCCTTCAACCAATCCCCGCTTTAAGATCGGTAATACTGGGTCAGGCGACTCACCAGATCGTTGCCGATTCAGTGCTTCGCCGATGAGAGGAACAGGCTACCCCCTTCCACCATCAAGTGCCAAAAGCTTCCCGCCGTGCTATACTTCTGTGCCAGGTCGGCTTCAGAGGGAGGTTTGATGACCACCCAACATCGTGTCCTGCTGGTGGACGACGCGGCGCAGGTGCGGTCCGCCCTGCGCTCTTTGCTCGAGAGCGTAGAGGGGGTTGAGATCGTCGGCGAGGCAACCAACGGTCGCGAGGCTGCATTGATGGCGGTACGCCTCCAACCGACCGCCGTGCTGCTCGACCTGAAGATGCCCGTGCTCGAGGGGCTGTGGGCGCTGCCGCTTCTCCGGGCGGCGCTTCCGACCGCCCGGATTGTCATTCTCTCCAGCTACGTCAGCACGTCGGCGCGCCGCCAGGCTCTTGAGAGCGGTGCGGCGGCGGTTCTCGAGAAAGGCGTGGATCCCGAAGTGCTCCTGGCCACCCTCTTGAGCCAGGACCCGCCGCCCGCCTGAGATGCCGCAATGGGACGACGAGGCGGGGTCGATAACGTGCAGTGGGCGGCAGGCAACGGCAGGGCTCTTCCCCATTTCCCCGGTCCGATCAAACTCAAACCAACAGCGGGCGTGGGCGGGTCCACGCCCGCCGCTTCATTCGGAGGCTGCCAGCGCACCGGTCAAGGCGTCAGACGTCCGGCGTCTGGTGGGGACCGTGCTGGCCCACAGCGCGCTCCGACGACGGTGACAGAGGCGGGCTCCTGCTGCGAACAAGAGTTCGGAAGTCTTTTCCCACCCCCCGTGGGATGACGTGACCGGCGCGCTAGGCTCGCACCGGCTCGCGCTCGCCGATCGTGCGCGGGCCGCGCCCAACCCAGGCGGCGTGCGGACGAATCAGGCGGTTGTCGGCCATCTGCTCCAGCACGTGTGCGGTCCATCCCGCGGTCCGGCTGGCCGCGAACGTCGGCGTGAAGAAGTCGCCGGGGAGGCCCACGGCGTCCAGGACGACGGCTGAATAGTACTCAACGTTGGTGTAGAGCCGGCGGCCTGGTTTGGCCTCTTCCAGGAGGCGCAGGGCCTCACGTTCCACCGTCTCGAAGAATTCGAAGCGCTCGCGGCGCGCGACGTGCGAGGCAAGATCACGCAGCACGTCGGCGCGCGGATCTTCCGCCTTGTAGACGCGGTGGCCAAAGCCCATCAAGCGCTCGCCATGGGCGAGGGCCGAGCCAATCCAGGGCTCAGCGTTCTCCTTGCTCCCAATGGCGTTCAGCATTTTGAGCACCTCGGAGGGAGCGCCACCGTGCAGCGGTCCCTTCAACGCGCCGATCGCCGCCACCACTGCCGAGCACATATCGCTCAGCGTGCTAGCCACGATGCGACCGGTGAACGTCGAAGCGTTGAAGCCGTGATCGGCCAGCAGAATGAAGTAGCGGTCAATCGCATAGGCCTGCGCTGCGGTTGGCTCATTCCCTGTGAGCATGTAGAGATAGTTGGCGGCGTGGCCGAGGTCGGAGCGGGGTGCGAGCGGCGCCTGACCCTGGCGTAGACGATGGTAGGCGGCAAGAATGGTTGGGATACGGGCGGTCAAGGCCAGAGCACCCTCAATCGTGGTCCCTTGAGCTTTTGGCAGGAGCGAGCCGAGGGCCGAGGCGCCGGTGCGCAAGGCGTCCATCGGGGCCGCGTCGGGTGCCAACAGCCGCAAAACCTCGATGACTCCCTCAGGCACCGCACGCTCCGCCACGGAGCGAGCGTTGAATTCCGCGAGTTGCTCGGGCGTTGGCAATTCACCCTGCCAGAGGAGGTAGACAACCTCCTCGTAGGTTGCTTTCTCGGCCAGCTCGCGAATGCTGTATCCGCGATAGCTTAACCGACCAATCTCCCCTTCAACCAGACTCAAACTCGTGTTGCCGGCAACAATTCCTTCAAGCCCTTTACTGCTTGCCATCAGCATTCCTCCTTGGGCGAGCACTCACGTAAATCGCCAGCCTGCGCCTGGGTACGAGCGCTTCTGGCCTGAAGGTTATTGTAGGCCGATCGGGCACCAACGGAGTCCGGTCGCAGTTCGCTCTCAGTCCGTGAGGGTTGGATGGCAGAGGCCGCTTACTGCCAGCGCTGCAGGCGCGAAGTGGTCGACCGGCCCGTGACCGGCACCGAACCGCTGCCCCGCGGCCGCGGCCAGGGCCGCGCTCAGATAGCGCTTGGCACGTTCGGCTGCGTCCAGTACGGCCAGTCCCCGCGCCAGCCCGGCGGCGATCGCCGAGGCAAACGTGCAGCCGGTGCCATGGGTGTTGGTCGTGGCGATCCGCGGGGTCCGGAGAAGATGGACGTAGTCACCGTCGAAGAGCAGGTCTACACTCTCGTCACCAGTCTCCACGTGTCCTCCCTTGACGACTACGACCCGTGGCCCCAGGGCATGAATCGCACGGGCGGCTGCTTCCATGTCCGCTCGGGTCGCGACGGTCATCCCGGTGAGGACCTCGGCCTCGTAGCGATTGGGGGTCACGACCAGTGCCAGGGGGAGGAGATTTTGAATGAGCGCCTCGCGCGCCGATGGTTGCAACAACGGATCCCCGCTCTTGGCGACCATTACGGGGTCTATCACCAAGGTCGTCACGCGGTGGGCGCGCAACCCGTCGGCGACCGCGGCAATAATCTCAGCATTGGAGAGCATGCCTGTCTTGACTACGTCGGCACCGATGTCGTTCAGCACCGAATCGAGCTGCTGGCGCACGAATTCCGGGGGCACCTCGAACACGGCTTGCACGCCGACCGTGTTTTGGGCCGTCAGTGCGGTGAGAACGCTCATGCCGAAGAGGCCGAATGCGGCGAACGTCTTGAGGTCCGCTTGAATTCCGGCCCCACCGCCCGAATCCGAACCGGCAATCGTGAGAGCTCGTTTCATCCTCAACCTCCTTGCTATCGAATCAAAGTGCTCGCTGCCAGGACAGCAACAGCCCCAACCAACACGAGCCAGTCGGCAAGCCGCAGCCGGTAATCGTGCATGAAGGTTCGCCCGGCGCGGCCAAAGCCTCGCGACTCCATAGCCTCGGCCAGCTCGTCGGCCAACTGGAAGGCCTGGATTAGCAGCGGAGCCAGCAGCGCCGGGATGTGGCGCACGGCCGCCGGCCCAGGCTCGAGGGGGATGCCTCGCGAGCGTTGGGCATCCACGATGTTTTGGGCCTTGCGGCTGATGATTGGCACAAACTGGAGCGATGTGCTGAGAATGAAGGCGACCGAATAGGGAAGCCCCATCTGCACCAGCGCATTCCCGAGATCTTCGGGGGCTGTGGTGCGGAAGAAGAGGAAAAAGGCTGATGTGAGCGCCACCAGCCGCAGGCTAGCCGTCGCGGCGATGGCGAGATCGAAGGCCCATAGGGCGATGGCGAACCAGGTAATGGCCATCGCCGCGACCAACCGCAGCCAACGCAAATACTGGCGACTCTCTCCCGCTGCCAGGATCGCGAGCCACAACCCGCCCAACCCGATGAACAATTCCATCGGCCGCCTCGACGTAATGATGAACACAGCATATAGCACCGTCAGCGCGAGCCGGCTGCGGGGGTCCAAATGAAAGCTCATTCGCGAAGCTCTTGGAGGTTCTGCGCCTGGCTGAACGCCAGGTGGAGTTGGAACCTTTGCGTCGGTTCGAGGCTCGCTCTGCGCAAAGCCGTCTCATTTCTCATGAGTGTCCAGGGGGCCCCATTCGCCAGCACCCGCCCGTCTGCCAACAGAACCCAACGATCCGCATGCTGCTCGGCGAACTCCAGGTCATGCGTGACCAGGACCACGGTCTGGCCGCGCGCGCGCAACTCACCGAGCAAATCACCCAGCGCCTGGCGGAAGGCCCAATCCTGCCCGGTGGTCGGCTCGTCAAGCACCAGGATCTCGGGACGAGTGGCCAGGGCGGCAGCGAACGCGACGCGCTTCTTTTCACCCTCACTCAACCGGTATGGAGAGCGTTCGAGCAAGGGTTTCAGACCGAAAAGGGTCACCAACTCTTGCAGCCACCCCTCATCGAAGCATCCCAAAGTGCGCGGTCCCACCTCAATCTCTTCGCGTACTTGAAAGCGGAAGAACTGATCGTTGGCGTTTTGGAAGGCCAGGCCAACATGGCGCGCCAGGTGTGAGACCTTCGTCTGGCGCGTGTCCTGACCCAGAACCAGCACCCGTCCCTGGGTGGGCCGGTAGAGGCCGTTGAAGTGCTTGATGAGCGTCGTCTTGCCGGACCCGTTGGCTCCTACGACCGCGAGACAGTCGCCTGCGCAGAGATTCAGGCACACCTCTTGCAAAACGGGTCGCCCTTCGAAGGTGAAAGCGACATCTTCAACCTGGAGCACACTGCTCCCGGTGGGCGGCGCAAGCGAACTGGGTGGCTCCTCCAACCAGGCCGGCAACCGCCCTCGATACCTCAGCGCGCGCACCGCCGCCTCCACGGTGAGGGGAACCTCCGGGAGGTCGAGATCGCGGGCAAGGCGCACCACTGGGGGCAGATTCAGCCCGAATGCCTCGACCTCTTCCTGCAAGACTACCTGGGGAGGTCCATCCAGCACGATGCGGCCCTGGTCCAATACCACTATGCGCTCGACGTCGGCGATGGCGTGCGACAACCGGTGCTCGGTGAGCACGATGGCCGTGCCCCGTCGGTGGATCTCGCGCAGTGCCGCCCGAACGCGGCTGACATTGGCGGGGTCCAGACTGGCGTAGGGCTCATCCAGGACGATGATCGCGGGGTGCAGCGCCAGGGCCGCGGCGATCGCAACGAGTTGCTGCTCGCCGCCGGAGAGTTGGTGCGGATTCCGCGCCAGCAAGTGCGAGAGTCCGACGATCCCCGCGCTCTCTTCCACGCGCCTGCGAATCTCGGCCTTCGGTAGGCCCAGACTCTCCAGACCAAAGGCTAACTCACACTCCACAGTGCCGGTGAATAACTGGGCCTGCGGATTCTGAAAGACGAGACCTACGTGGGCATACAGATCGCTGACCAGCTGCGTCCGCGTCTCCTGCCCTCCCACCCAGACGTGCCCTTCCAGCAAGCCGCCGTAGAAGTGCGGGATCAACCCGTTGAAGGTCCGGCACAGAGTAGACTTCCCTGAGCCGCTCGCGCCGCAGATCAGCAGATACTCTCCTGGCTCGATCCGGAGATTCAAACCGTCCAGCGCCCACCGGGTCTCGGCGGTGCTGTACCGGTAGCGAAGCTGGCCGATCTCGATGACAGCCTCAGGCACGCGCGGCTCGCTCCCCCAGGTGCGCGTACCCTGCCCGCTCCAGAAGTTTCACGGCCAACACGCCGATGATTGCCCCCAGGATCGTGCTCCCCAGGAACGAGGCCACAAGCAGTCCCAGCGCCATCGTCTGATGCATGAACACCGGCGCCACCACCACCGCGCTGATAACGGCCCCGATGATCCCCGTGCCGATGATCTCCCCAAGGGCACCGAGATAAAGGTTGTGAGTGTAGCGGTAGGTATAGCCAGCCAGAAAGGCCCCAATCATGCCACCGGGAAAGGCCAGCAGGGTCCCTACTCCCATGGCGTTGCGAATAACGCCGATCATCGCGGCAATCGCAACCGCCCACCACGGCCCGAGTAGAATCGCCGCGAGGACGTTTACGAAATGTTGGGTAGGATTGATCCTGGCGATTCCAAACGGAATCGAGGTGAAAGGCGCCAGGGCAACCCCAATCGCCACCAGAATTACCGCTTGCGCGATCTTACGTGTATCTACGGTTCGCATTTGACACCTCCTTAATGGCCTGACTATTACCGTTATCTTTTCCAACTGTCGGTTCTGCAGTCAAGTTGGCCGTTTGACCGGGCTGCCTGGCCATCCGGCCACTCATTTCGACACCAGTTTACGGCCAGTCCGGGTGCGACTTTTCACCTTGCAGAGATACCGGTGATAGTCAGCTTTATGGGCCTGTACTTTGGCAGCTTAACCATTCGCCGATTTCCCAATTCGTTGTCGTCTCGGCATCATGCCTCACTGGCGCCCTCACCGCTCATCCCAGGCGGCCTGGAAGAAATCTCGCTCGCATACCATGGCGTAGCGGTAGGTCGAACCCGCTAACGACGCATCGTTCGCGTATCGGTCAACCAGGTGCTCCAGTTGCCCGGCCAACTGTTCAAATTCCAGGCTGCTGTATGTACGAATCCAGCCGGCGTACGGATGGCTCGAGAGCCCCTGCCGGGCAAGTTCGTGGCCCAGGAACGCATACAGGCGCATGCAAGGCGCCATCGCGACGGCGGTGAGTCCAGCCTCGCTGCGCCAGGCCGTCGCGAACAAGAAGTCGGTATAATGGCGCGTCGCTCGGCCAGGTTCGACGGTTCGCAAATCGACGCCCCACTCCGCGGCGTAACCCTGGTGCAGGCGGAGTTCGTCCAGGACCCCGCCGGCCAGCGCGTGGAACGCAGCAAACCCCTCCCAGTCGGGCGCCTTCGCGGCCGCGAGGCTATAGGCGCGGGCGAAGGCCTCCAAAAAGAAAGCGTCCTGACCCACATAGTGGGCAAAGCGGCTCCGAGGCAACGTTCCCGCCGCGATGCCACGTATAAAGGGATGTTCCAGGCAGGCGCGTGCCACGTCCTGATTGGCCTGCCATAAGGTCTGAGACAAGGTCATGGGTCCCTCCTGACTGGCGTCACAAAAGACCCCTCGCCGCAGTCACCCCTCATGACCGGTGCCGGAAGTGTTCCCATCCCCCCGCTTCCAGCGGGGCCAGGTGTCCATCGCCGGATACCAGCCAACGTCCTTGCTCGAGCGACAGGATTTCGCCGACAACCGTTACCGGTGTGCCGGTCTCGCGGACGACATCGGCGATCAGGGTTTCAGTCGCTTCGGGTGGGGCGGTGAAGCAGAGTTCGTAGTCTTCGCCACCCTCCAGTGCCAGGCTCAGCGGGGACTTGTCCGTTTGCGCCGCTACGCGGCTCGCCGCGGCTGACACGGGGATGCGCGCGGCCCAGAGCCGAACGCCCACCTGGCTTCGCTCGCAGATGTGGCCGATGTCACTGCTGAGGCCGTCGCTCAGATCGATCATGGCTGTAGCGAGTCCGGAGCGGGCGATGACGGCCGCTTCCGGCAGCCGGGGTGTCGGTGTGAGGTGGCGGGCGGTGAGCAGTGCCCGTTCTGCTGGTGGAATTGAGAGCTCAGGATGTAGGAGGAGGCTCAGCCCCACAGCTGAATCGCCCAAGTGGCCGGTCACCAGCACCCGGTCGCCGGGCTGCGCGCCCGAACGAAGAAGCAGATGGCGACGGGCGACGTGGCCCAACACGGTCACATCAATGAAAATCTCTGCAGCCGAGCGCGCCATATTCCCACCAACGACGGCAACGCCAAAGCGATCCGCCTCTACCCGGAGCCCTCGGTACAGACCTTCCACCCAGGCAACTTCGGTGTCGGTTGGCAGCGCCAGAGAGGCAAGGGCGTACTGCGGCCAGCCGCCCATGGCGGCAATATCGCTCAGGTTGATGGCCAGCGCACGGCGGCCAAGTTGGTACGGCGTTATCGTCTGGCGCAGGAAGTGAACATCCTCGACCTGACTGTCCACCGTCGCCAGAATGAACTCATCCCCTCGGACGTCCAGAACAGCCACATCATCCCCGATCCCAATCACCACGTCGGGTTGCTCGGTCGCGAGGATCTGCCTTACCCGGTCGATCAGCGGGAATTCACCCAACTCAGCGACGTTCATGGATTTGCTCTCCTGCCTGGCCGGACTCGAGCTCGACGATGCGGGCGCCCGAAGCCAGTTGCTCTGGCGTCAGATTGTAGAGTTGGTCAAAGAGGGCGACTTTGAAACTGGCCGGCCCGGCGGCTTTCTTGGCGGCCAACTCGGCGGTCAGTCCGAAGCAGGCCAGCCCTCCCGCGGCGGCCACCAAGGGATCGCGTTCCACTGCCGCGAAGGCTGCGATCACTGTTGTGGCCATGCAGCCGGTGCCGGTGAGGGTCGTCAGCCACACATGGCCGTTGTCCACCCCCAAGAGTCGCCAGCCATCGGAGACGAAATCGCGCTTGCCGCTCATAGCCACCACGATATCGCGCCCCCTGGCAAATCCCATCGTCACCGCAGCGGGATCGCGGACCCCCTCCATGCTTTCGACCCCTTTCACGACGCCGCCCGTGCCGCTCAGGGCACCGATCTCTCCGGTGTTGCCCCGGACCACAGCTATCTTCAGTTCATCCAGTAGTCGCACGGCTGTCTGTGTGCGCAGCCGGCTCGCGCCGGCGCCCACCGGATCGAGCACGATGGGGATGCTGCGCTCGTTTGCTTTGCGACCGGCAGTGCGCATGGACTCTACCGACGTGGGAGTCAAGGTACCCAGGTTGAGCACCAACGCGCCGGCCACACTGGTCATCTCGACTACTTCTTCGACAGCGTGCGCCATGACCGGGAGCGCTCCAACATGCAGGGTGACATTGGCCGTATCATTCATCACCACCAGGTTCGTGATATGATGGATCAAGGGCTTTTCGGCGCGGATATGGGAGAGTGCTTCGGCGATTCGCTCACTCAACGCGGTCATTGGCTACTCCTTTTGGCGCCCCAGTACGGAAGTGGCAGGCAACGGGCAGGATGTACCAGGCAGCTGGCCTCACGCGGGCCCGCAGGTCGCGTGTCGCCTGCGCTACATCCTCTGCCCCAAAAACCGCCGAGATCACTGCCACGCCTACCGCCCCGGCCTGGATCACGGCCGCTGCATTCTCCGGCGTGATCCCGCCAATCGCCACGACCGGGATAGAGACGGCCCGTACGATCCGGACCAGGCTCCCCACGCCAATAGGTGAGCCGGCGTCGGGTTTGCTGGGCGTGCCAAAGATGTCGCCCACGCCGAGGTAGTCAGCACCTTGCAGTTCAGCGCGGCGCGCCTCGTCAGCCGTGCTGACGGACACTCCCAAGATGCGGTCAGGTCCGATGAGCCGGCGAGCCACGGGCGCCGGTATGTCGTCTTGGCCGACGTGAACTCCCTCGGCATCGAGCGCCAGCGCCACGTCCACTCGGTCGTTGATGATCAAAGGGATGCCCGCTGCTCGCGTGACCTCGTGTAGCGCGTGCCCCAATCGGATTATCTCGCGGGTAACCGTCCCTTTCTCGCGAAGTTGGACAGCTGTTGCCCCACCAGCAATTGCGGCACCGACCAACTCGACCAGGGAGCGACCACCGGCTGCCCGGCGGTCCGTGATGATGTAGACGGACCAATCCACGTCCTTCATGGGTAGGCTCCTCGGTTGAGTTCTGTTCCCCTGCAAGCACCCTCTGCTCGAGTTATAGACGATGCGGTACTCCTCGCCGGACAGGGATGCTCACGTGGGCGAGAACAAGGTTCAGCAGGAACGCGACAGCGAAACTGGGGATAGAGGCACCCAACCAGGGCAAGTCGCGGGCGATGAAGTGGTACACGGCAATCCCTGCCGCCCAGGCGAAGACGGCCACCCAGTTCACGCCGCCCCGATACCAGTAAGCGCCGCCGGGCCGGTACAACTCCTCGACTTGGAGCCGCCGGTGTCGCATCACGAAGTAATCGGCGGTGAGAATCCCAAACAGTGGCACGAAGACCGAACCAATGAGCAGGAGGAAATTGAAGTAGCGGCCCATGGTCAGAAAAGCAGCTAGAGCGAGACCGAGCAGCCCGATGACCACGACGAGAAGTCGTTGGCTGAGTTGGGGGAAGATGTTTTGCAGGGTCAGCGCTGCTGAGTAGATGTCGGCGAAGGCGTTGTCCGTCTCGTCTACCAGGATGACCAATAGCGCCACCATACCCCCGGTCAAGGCCATAATGGCTGCGGCCAGGCCCTCGGGTGTGGGTTCTGTCATCTTCAGGGTCAATATGAACAGTGCACCCAGCCCGTAGAACCAGATGTTGGCCACCAGATAGCCCAGGTAGGTTCCCCAACCGGCCGCTTTCGAGCTTCGCGCGAAGCGGGTGTAGTCTGCCACCAGCGGCATCCAGGAGATCGGCATGGCCATGACCAGGTCTACAGCCAGCCAGAAGGGCAGCTCACCTGTTCCAGCCTGATGCAGCAACGCAGCAATGTTGTAGTGGGTGAACAGATAGAAAGTCATCCAGACGGTGACGCCGTAGACTAACCATACGCCGAATTTCTCCAACCATTGGCGCACCACGACCAGCGGTCCTCCCAGAGCCAACAGCAGGCACCAGATGGCAAATAGGACGAGCCAGAGACCGTATGCAGAGAAGCCGAAAAGAGTCTGGCTCACCTGGTTGGCAGCGAGCGCCATGACCCATAGCTCGAAGGCTGTCCAGCCAACGAGCTGGACCAGATTCAGCAGGCTGGGCAAGTATGAGCCGCGTTGGCCAAGGACAGGTCGCAGCAACACCATGGTCGGTACCGCGGAGTCACTCCCGATCACGCCGGTGAGGACCAGCAGCAAATTACCGAACAACGTGCCAATCAGAATCGCCAGCAATGCCTGAGCCAGGCTGAGTCCGGGGACCAGCAAGGCGCCAGCCTCCAATACCAGCAATCCCACGCCGAGGCTAGACCAGAGCACAAAGAGATCGAAAAATCGCAGGCTCCGGTGCGCCTGGGGGACCGGCCAGATGCCCCACTCGGGGGGAGCCTGGACCCGGGGAAGAAACCGCTGCAAGCGTCGCACTCGTTCGATCATAGGAACCTCCTTGCGCGGGCCGCAGGATGAGGGCCAAAACAAAACACCGCCCTGCGAAGGGCGGCGTCTGTTATGGTGTGCTATTTTCGCCTCCCTACGCTGGCATTACCCAGATCAGGTTTTACGGGTCGATGACATTGGTCGGGTCATCCTCTCAGCCAGGCTTACCCAGCTCCCCGCGGCATATTGAATTATTGCCTCTATTGTACGCTCATATCACGGAAAAAACAAGACCCTAGGGCTGTGTCAACAGGGCCAACGCATCTTACTGAGAGAGGACTTTCAAGAGATAGTCCTGGGAGAGGGCGGCCTTGAGGCGCTTGGCCTTGACACCAACTTTGGCGGAGCGCTCCTGTTTGAGGAGGTTAAGGGCGAGGTGGCGGAGGATAGCGAAGGTGTGGGCGGCATGGTCCATGCGAACGCGGGAAAAGTCCTCGCGGAAGGAAACGTCCAAGACCCAATGGAGCCCGTTTTCGATGGACCAATGGGAGCGGGCCCCATCGAGGAGGCGCCTGGCATCGCTGGGGAGACTCGAGATGAAGTCGTGGGTGTCAGTGGACGTATGACCAGCAACGGAGCGCTCCGAGATGAGCATGCCAAGGGTCTGCAAGCCAGGCCACTGGTCGCGGTCGCGCAGGACGTTCAAGGAGGTGGGGTCAGAAATGGACCAGCCCCGGCGGGTCTCGATCCGTCCGTGCCCTTTGCTGGTGGTTTCAAAGAAGTCGGGGCGCACGTGGCGAAACTGCTCCTGGTGGGCCAGGGTGAAGAGGTCGTGCCCCTCCTCATAGAGTTGGGGGTGGTTCTCCTTGAGGGCGAAGAGGTAATCGCCCCCCGTGCTGAGCACGCTCTGAGCAATAGCCTTCTGACAGCCCATCGCATCGGTGGTCACGATACCGGCTTTCAGGTCGAGCAGTTCGAGCAGCGCCGGGATGGCTTTGATCTGGTTGGATTTCTCTTCGACCTTGAGTTGTCCCAGCACGAGCCGATGGTGACTTGCCCAGGCACTCACCCTGTGAATCGCGCTTTTGCCTGGGCCTTGGTCGTGGCTGCCACGCAACTGCTTGCCATCCACCGCCACCACCGGCCCCTCGGTCACCCGAAAGACGGCTGGCACCCACTCCAGGAAGCGCAGCTGGAACTGCTCGGGATCCAACCGGCGAAAGCCCCGCCCGAAGGTGTCGTGCGCAGGAATCCCGTTGGGCAATTCCAGCACCTTCCCCAGCCATTCTTCCTTCGCCTTACCGAACTCGGCGATCTCTACCCAGCTGTCGGCCCCACAAATCGCCCCGCACACCGCTATCACGATGATGTCGATCAGGTTGTGAAGCTTGCTCCGCTCGATCCGTGGCTCCTCGAGCGTCTCGAAATGCTCCACCAGGCTGATCCTGATAGGCTCGTCCATCTTGTGCCTCCTTCCTCTTCAAGAAGGCCCTATTGGAGTGAACCCCTGATTTGAGACAAGCGGTTAAGGTGGTATTCTCCCGAGAGGAGGCCACCGATGAGCAGAAAGCGACGCCAGTTCAGCCGGGAGTTCAAGCTCCAAGTGATCCGAGAAGTCGAGGCAGGAAAGAGCCTGGCCCAAGCATCCCGGGAACACGAAGTCCATCCGAATCTGATTCGGAAATGGCAAGCCCAATACGCCAAGTATGCTGAGCAGGCCTTTGCCGGGAACGGCAAGGCGTACAGTGACGAAGCCAAGATCGCTGAGCTGGAGCGGCTGATCGGCCAGCTCACGATCGAGAATGCGTTTCTAAAAAAGCTCTTGGGACGGCTGGAAGCCAAGCAAGCCGGCGGGAACTGAGCCAGATGGTCGTCCAAGAAGAAGCGCAGGCCGGACAGATCGCGCGGTTGTGTGAGGCGCTGGGCCTCTCGCGCGCCACCTTCTATCGCTACCGGAACGCTGGCGAGCCGGTAGATCCCAACATGGAGTTGCGCGATCAGATTCAGCGCCTGGCGCTGGAGTTTCCGGCCTCTGGCTATCGGCGGATTACGGCACAGTTGCAGCGCGAGGGCGTGGCGGTGAACCACAAGCGGGTGTTGCGTCTGATGCGCGAAGACAACCTGCTCTGTTTGCGCTACCGGCGCTTTGTGGTCACAACCGATTCTGATCACGACTTGCCAGTCTACCCCAATCTGGTGCCAACCTTGCAGCTGACGGGGATCAATCAACTCTGGATCGCCGATCTCACCTCCGTCCGGCTGCTGCACGAGTTCATCTCCCTGGCCGTCATCCTGGATGCCTTCAGTCGGCGCTGCATCGGCTGGGAATTGGCCCGCCATCTGGATGCCCGTCTGACGATCGCCGCGCTCCAGCAGGTGCTCACCGAGCGCCCTGTCGGCCCGGCCTTAGGGCATCACTCTGACCGTGGCGTTCAGTATGCCAGCCAGGCCTACACCCAATTGCTTAAAGACCACGGCATTCAGATCAGCATGAGTCGGCGGGCCAATCCTTACGATCATGCCCAAGCTGAGAGCTTCATCAAAACCCTGAGTAGGGTGGGCCGTCAGCGAGTTACTTGGGTAAGCACTTTTCTGGCGGCCTCCCTCCAAACCGTGTGTGACCGTTTCCGGTCGCACGGCTTTCCAGTCGTCTATTCCGAGTGTTCTCGGATCACACCGAAGATTGTTTCGGCCTCACGCATCTCGCGCACCTCACGTTCTTCCGAGTGAGACGACCTGTCCCCCTTCGCCGTGTAGCTGGCTTTCCCAGCCGCTGACTACTATGGGGACTCCGTCACCATGGGGCTCGCGCCCGGGAGGTGATCCCGTGTTCTTGAGGCGTTGAACGTATCGAGCGTGACGGAGGTGTCCCATTCATCTCCTTGAATGAAGTCGTTCTTCATCGCCCAGAAGTTGGTAGGTTGAGATGACCATATTTGCGTCATCCGATCCTCCTGGCAGGGCTGGTAGATGCTGTAGCCCTGGACGCCTCCTTTCGTCGCTGGAGATTGGGATTCAAGCAGTGTAGCCTTCACCGTATCACGCGGGTCTTGCGGCACGCTCCTTTCAGCACCTTCCAGGAGACACCGCTTTCCCACCATGCTATGGTCCCTTTAAGCTTTCGCTGCCGGTCAGGTGGGTGACCCAGAAGTCTCCTTCCAAACTTCTCCTCACTGCGTGAGGGATTCAACGTCCAATGACACGGCGCACAAGAAGAGGAGGTCTACCTCAACGAGTACGAAACCCTCTCCGATGCCAGAGCGTCAATCACCCGTTTCCTGGATGAGGTCTATAATTGGAAGCGCCTGCACTCCGCCCTCGGCTATTTGCCGCCGGCCGAGTTTGAGCCGGCCTTCTCCCACCCAACCCCACCTTAACTTCTTGTCTCATTTTCGGGGTGCACTCCATCTAACCACTGACTAGTTCTTTTGTCGTGCTGCCAGCACCTTCATCAAACTCCCATCCTGCCACGAGATTGTCTTCGGTCATTGATGTCACTCCTGTTTTCTATGCATGGCGAAGTGGGGCCATCGATAGATTGCCCGCCCTACCAGGAATCGGCGCTGGTCGAGCCGGAACGGCGCCACAAGCTGAGATCAGCACGACGGAGAAGGATACTCACTCTAAGACATAGCCTGTGACCACCAGCGCCAATACCCGCTTTTCAGTCACCAGCGCAGCCCGCCTCACCTCGGAAGCGACAAGAGCTTAGGCATCCGTGAAGCTGGTTTACCAGATTGATTGAAGTTCCCAAATCTCTGCTGTTCTCAGCCGGGTGTCTCCGCCGTGTGCAAAGAACGATACGCGCAGACTGTCGTCGCGTGTTGGATAAATGCGGCTCGTCAGACATAGACGATCATTGGCAAAAATCTCGATGACCGAATGATCAAAAAAGACGTGCAGCTTGAGCGGCTCGCCCTCACCCAGCGTCAGGGGAGCAATTTGCGTGTCGAAGTCAACATCTCCAACAGCATTGGACAGTCGCCGGTCGACACATAGTTGACCTCTCTCACAGTTGAACACGATTTTAGTTTGCTCTTCTCCTTGCGGAGATTGCGCCAGAATCAGGCCAATTTCCGCTGCCGCGTCTGGTTGCCACGCCAGCAGGATTTCAAGCTGGTTGCTCTGGATGTCGACTTGATATGGGACGCCAGTAGCCAGTGAAAGGTCTTCGCCGTAATAGTAGGTTCTCCGCAGTTGTTGAAGCTCGCGTGCAGGCTCAACACCCAGATACCCCCCTGGCCGGAGGGTGAGTACTCGCGGCACAGATTGAATACCTGACCAGCCCGCTTCGATATCCTTTTGCTCGCTGCGCCCTTCCCAGATCCAACCGATCAACACGCGGCGTCCCTGATCATCGAGGAATGTTTGAGGCGCGTAGAAGTAGCGCCCGTAATCCAGCCTGCGGTGAACTTCTGGGTGGAATCTTCTGCCATCAAACGTCCCGATAAAATAATCTACATTGGCGCGAGGTGTCACCGAGACGATCAGAACCCATTTGTCTCCCAACGGGAAAGGCGCCGGACATTCCCATCCCTTGTTAGGCAGACCACTATCATCAACCAGCAGTGGGCCGATGTACTCCCACTCGTGTAAATCTGGGGATTTGTAGAGGAGGACGGCACCGCCCACACGCTTGATCCCAGCGCCTAGCGCCATATACCACGAGCCGCCATCTCGAAAGACACACGGATCACGGAAGCCGAATAGATCAAGGTCAGGAGGTGGGGCGGCAATTACCGGATCGGCGCGTTTTTTCCAGGACACCAGATCGTCGATTCCGACGGCGAGGCACTGGACTTCAGGGAAAACGCCGGTGTAGATGAGGGTGGGGACACCATTGTTATCAACCGCACAACCTGAATAAACACCCCCTTTATCAGGTCCGCCCGGCGTTGGTGCGAGAGCAATTGGCAGGTGTTCCCAATGAACTAAGTCCTTACTGACAGCGTGACCCCAGTGCATGTCAGCATGAAATGCTCCGTTGGGGTTATGCTGATAGAAAAGATGGTATTCGCCCTTCCACTGGATCAGGCCATTGGGATCGTTCATCCAGTTGGAGGATGGCAGAAAGTGATACTGCGGGCGGTGCGGATCCTGGCGAAGCGGCTCCGCCCGGATAGCGTCGGGTTGTGGACGTTGGTTCATGATGGTTGGGATGCCTCTCCTTGGCCCTACGAAACTCGCGCCGCCGGCACGTTGCCCCACTGCTGGCGGGCAGCTTCGATCGTATCCTCATAAGTATGCGCTGCGCCTGAAAGCACGTCGGCCACGGCAACCGGGCGCCCCGTTGTCGCCGCCTCGAGGCACGCGTACACAATCGCCAGCGCCTCCAACGCCAGTTTGCCACTGCTCAGCGGTGGAGCCCCCGCCGTGATCAGCGCATGGAGCTCCCCGAAGGAGTGCGCGATGGGGTCAGCGGGAATGCGATCGTCCTCATAGGGCTTGACGACTTCGTCCAATTGCCGCTGGTCGCCTCCGTCCTTCTGCGTCGTGCCGGCCGTGAAATTCACGACGCCCTCCGTGCCGTAGACGAGAACCGCACCGAAGGGCGCCCCGTGTCCGGCTGACGCGACCAGCCAGTGCCCAAGCACGCCCGTCTCGAAGCGGAGCACCGCCAGAGCGGAATCTTCGGTGTCGACTGTGAAGGTGCCGTGCTTCTCGTCGCGGCGCACGGGCTCGAAGGTTTTGGTCAGCGCATACGCCTCCACGACCGAGCCCAGCGCCTCCAGAAACCACTGCGCGCGGTGTACGCCGTGGTCGAGGAACCAACCCGCGCCAGCTATACCCTTCAAGTGGCGCCAGGGGGTTCCTGCGAAGAATCCCCCGTATAGGACAGTGACCGCGTAGTCGAGGAGCATGGTCGGGACACCGACCAGCCCCCCATCATGGAGCGCGGCCAGGACCGCACGCGTCCTTCGGCCCAGTACCGATGGTTCTGACACGACCATCGCTCGGCCCTTTTCCTGGGCGTACTCGATGATCCGCCGCCCCTCGGCGATGGTGAGGGCGATTGGCTTCTGCACCTGAAGATGCAGACCCGCATCCAGGCAGTCCCTGGCAATCTGCCAATGGAGGTTGTGCGGGACCAAGAGGCTCACCACATCCAGTGCTTCGCGCTCCAGCATCTGCCGATAGTCGCCGTAGACCGACGGGCGCTGGCCCAGAGTTGTCTCAGCCTCCGCCGCGAGGGCCTCGTGCGCCTCCGCCCGGGGATCGGCCAGCGCCACCAACTCGTACAGACGCTCCGCACCTGCCCAACCCTGCTGGTTCACCTCGGCCACGCCGCGTAGGTGCCAACTGGCGATCCCGCCCGTCCCGATGAAGGCGAGCTTGAGTGTCATAGGATTCCTCCTGAAGGAGAGTTGTGGCCATCACCCCGCGACGGCGGCGTCCTGATTAATGATGGCCGTTTTTTCATACTCACGTCTTGCTCTCAGTCACCACTTCGCCAATGGTTGCAGGAAGGATGCATGACTCCTGGTAAATCACGTTGTATTTGATCTGGATCATGTCGAAGAGCCCGGTGTCGAGGAACGGCCGCAGGCTCGCCGGCTCCTCACACGTGATGCCGGCAAGGCGAATCTTGCCCTCCTGCTTGAGCTGCTGGAAAGCGTCCATCGGTCCGCCCTCCATGATCCAACGGAAGTCGTCCGGCGTGTATGGATAGCCGGTATCGCCGTGGAACTGGATCACGTCCAGGTAGTCGGTGCGCAGCCGACGTAGCGATCCTTCCACCGACTGGAGGATCTGCTCCTTGGCACGACCCTTCCACGCCGTCTTTGTGGCGATGGAGACGCGGGGGCGGAGCCCGTCCAGCGCCAGCCCCATCAGCTCCTCGCTGCGGCCGTCGCCGTAGCTTGGGGCGGTGTCGAAGTAGTTATAGCCTACATCGACCGCGTGGCGAAGCACCTTGATCACAGAGCGCGTCTCGGCATCGCCGTGAGGGTCCCACACTTCGTTGTAGTTGCGGATGCCGATCGGTGCGCCGCCGCAGCCGATTTTGGGAAACGTCCAAGCCAGTACGCCCCAGAGTTCGATATTGCATCGCTCGTTCCTTCTCAATCTTTCCTGCTTCGCCAGTCCTTGCTCGTCGTTCCGCTGAGCCGCCAGGCCGGCTATGCCAGTTGGCCCACCACGATCTCGTGATCCTCGATCCGAGCCACGTCCACCAGGCGTTCCTCGTCCGGTAGGCGCCATGCTGCATCCGCTTCCGAGACAAGGAGGCGCACAGGTACGTACAGTTTTCTCCTGGGTGTCGATTGCGTCCTCTCTTTGGCTAGCTCGTCAGGTCAGGTCAAAGACCACGATCTCGTGGTCCAGCAACTCAGGCAGCACCGCCTCCGCCCACTCGCCTGACCGGGCGACCGGCAGCGTTCGGCCGGAGACGAGACAGCGTGCCTCGTGCGCGACTGACTCACCATTTGGCACGCGCACGCGCACGGTCTGCCCACGGACCGGCAGCAGTTCGTGCACCGGCGCCCGCCAGGCGTCCGGGTTCGTGAAGTTCACCAAGTGCACCTGCAGGCTCCGCTCCTGACGGTAGGGGTGCACCTCGATCAGGCCGGGGCCGGTTACCTGCGCTGGCTGCTCGCCGGGGAAAGCCCACTCCACGCTATTGCGCAGTAGCCGGCTGTAGTCCGGCGCGTTCGTGGCCATGAAGAACGCGTCCACGTTCCCGGGCCAGAACACCCGCCGGCCCTCACCTGCTGCCCCCTCCGTGAGCAAGACAAAGGGCAACCCGCTGTCACCCGTACGGGTAAATGCTTCCTCGGGCGGATACGTCGGGATGAGCGTCAGCGCCGCGCTGTGGGTGCCGGCGGCGGGCTGCACCGGCACCAAATAGTCTGTGCCTAGTGTGACCTCAGTCTCTTCCAAGCCGGTAAGGAGGCCATGCCGATCCCAGTTGTGGTGCAGCTGGGCGTAGGCGTGGGTTAGCGGGCCTGTGGTCGGCCAGCGCTGTGTGACGCCGAGCAAGTCGTCCAGCGCCCCACGAGTGCGCAATCGGCCCCACTCGTCGTAGGCACCCGTCTCGAACGTGGCCAAAACTGCCCCACCCCTTCTAGCAAAGCGCCGCACGTTCTCGGCCTCGTCGTCCGAGAGCGCCGCCACGTGCGACAGCACCAGCAGCTTGTATTGGGCGAGCGAAGCTTCGTCCAGCCGCACCACGTGCGCTAGGTCGAAGGGGATGCGGCTACGGAGCAGCGCGTAGTACATGCCGCGGAACGAGTCGCCGCCGGCGTGCAGCGGCGCCGCTGCACCCCAACCTGGGACCGGCGACGAGGCGCTGTGCACCACGTCGCTGCCGTGGGCCGCTCGGGGCAGGAATCGCTGCCGGTCGTGGAAGACGATCGCCACCTCGGCCAGGCTCTGCCGGTCGCGCAGCTCATCCTCATGTACGTGGTGCTAGCGGTACATGTCCGCCAGTGGGCCGAACTGGCGCTTGTCCGCCTGCACGCCGCCGATGATCGTGTACCAGGGGCGCGAGTCCGCCAGCACCGCGTCGGCGATGTACAGTCGGTACTCCGCTTCCGGCTTGGCCACGTGGCGGGAGTAGCTATTAGAGGAGAAGATGTAAAAGTAGGGCTTCTGCGCACGGGTCAGCGCGCGCATCTTCTTGCCCTGTTCGCCCACCGCCCACAGTGGGTGGTCCCCGCGCCGGCTCTGGTTGTCGACGTTGATCATCTCCGCCAAGTCGGCCAAAAGGCCACGGTCGGAGTGCTTGCCCATCCAGAACGTGCCCGGCTTGTGCTCCTTCACAGAGCCGTCCCAGAAGCGCCACAAGTCCTCCAGCCGGTGCTCGTGCCACCAATCACAATAAGGATGCCGCCGCCCATCTGCAGACTAGCCAGGCCATCGGCAAAGGACCGGTGCGCTGCCTCCAGATCTCCGTTCGCCCAGTAGGCGAGCCCCAAGAGCACAGCTGTAGTTCCGCGCTGGTAATAGTCACCCTCCGGCAAGAGATCGAGTGCCCGCCGAGCGTACGTCACGGTGCCAGGCACATCGCCGAGCGCCTGAGCACGATAGGCACGGGCGTTGGCTATTGATGCGGGTAACGACCGAAACTGCTTTTCGTCCACTACGACCATCTCGGCCACGCCTATCTCGGGCGCTGGGGCTTCCTGTCGCTCACGCATGCTTGCCACCGTGTCCAACCACCGTTCAGCGTCTCGCAGACGGGCCTCAGCGGCCTCCAACTCGCCGCCATCCAGTAACGTCCAGGCATACACAACGCTGAGCACAGGCCTGGCGCGGATCAGCTTGTCAGGTAGCGCCTTCACCCAGCCGAGCATCGTGGCTTCCTGTCTACTCCTGCGCATTGCCGGCCATGCCAGCTCGACCAGGCCCGCCGCGCGCTCGAAATCTTCGGCGGCAAGCGCGTGCCGGACCGCATCGGATGGCAAATCGTTCTGCTCGTACCACTCGCTCGCCCGCTGATGCAGGATATAAACTCGATCGGGTTGCTCCTTCATCAGGCGCGCTTGCAGCACATCTGCGAAGAGGTGGTGATAGCGATACCACTGGCGCTTGTCATCCAGCGGAACGACGAACAGGTTGCCTCGCTCCAGGGCCTCCAGCAGCCCTCTGCCATCTTCCTGGCCGGTGACGACATCGCAGAGTGGGCCACTTAACCGGTCGAGAATAGAGGTTTGCAGTAAGAAGCTGGGCACACGTTCGGGCTGACGCTGCAGCACCTCTTCGACCAGATAGTCGAGCACAAAACGGTGGCTGCCGGTGAAGGCCCGGATAAAGCTCGCGGTGTCTGCGCGCCCCTGCAGGGAGAGGGCCGCCATTTGCAGGCCGGCAATCCAGCCTTCGGTGCGAGTTTCCAGGGCGGCGATGTCCTCTGCCGAGAGGCCCAGGCTCATCACCTGGTTGAGGAAAGTGGCCGCTTCGTCGGGGGTGAAGCGCAGGTCGGTGGCGCGCAGCTGGTCAGCTCGTCCCGACCCGCAGGCGAGCTAGAGGCAGAGGCGGGTCGGAGCGGCTGGTAATTGCCAGATGCATCTGCGGCGGCAGATGGTCGAGCAGAAAGGTGAGGGCATTGTGGATCGGTCGGACTTCAATAAGATGGTAGTCGTCGAGGACGAGGATGAGTTCTTGAGGAATCTCCGCGACTTCATTGATGAGGGATGTCAGGAACAATTCGGCTGACAGCCGCTGGAGAGATTGCAGGAGGCTCAGCATCCCAGCCCCTATGTCGGTGTCGACGGTCTGCAAGGCGGCGACAAAGTACGTCAGGAATTGGGATGGGTCATTGTCACTTTCGTCTAGCGACAGCCAAGCGATAGGTCGTTTGCAACCAGCGACCCATTCGCTGACCAGCGTAGTTTTGCCAAAGCCAGCCGGGGCAGAGACGAGGGTGAGTTTATAAGCAAGTTGTAGACCCTGATTGAGCCGAACGATAAGCCGCGGCCGGGGAACCAGGTTCGGTCGGAGAGGTGGGATATAGAGTTTCGTCTTTAACAGCGTATCAGTCACACAGACATTATAGCTGAAGTTTTGCAAAGTTGCCGGGCGAGTGGGCGACAACGTCTACTCATTGGCCCCCATCGCTGACCGGGATCGGGGGATTCTGGCGGTGGCCGCCGGATCTGGCGATCCGGCAGGAGCAGGTGGGGAGCAGGTGAGCCGCAGGGCGGGCTGGGATCGGGGGCCGGTGGGGGCAGGGGGCGAGCAATGATCAGGCGGGGCAGATGGCGCCTCCAAATTTGTGAACCAGCTGGCAAAGTTACGGGTGGGCCTGGCGAAGCTGGAACTCGGGTAACGATAGGGGCCTGATGAAGTTCGTGGCTTTCAGCGCTGACCAGGCAATTGCTTTGAACGTCAGCGCCTCGGACGATGACTTCACTTCACTCATCAGCAAACAACAGCCGGGCCGTGGGGAGGTGGAGGAAGTAGTGCAGGAGCATGTCCAACAATGGGGGATTGACGGTACAAGGCTGGCCGCATTACTATCAAGCGCAGCTTTGCATACCACAGAAGCCGCCATGATTGCGACTGCTACAGCCTCGAGCCACCGCCCCCAGCTTTCTTCGTTTCGCCAGTTTCTGCTCGTCTTCTTCTGAAACTCCCAGACGCGACCCACAACAAGCCAGCATCCACCTCACTACTC
Source organism: Ardenticatenaceae bacterium (assembly GCA_027493995.1). GTDB lineage: Bacteria > Chloroflexota > Anaerolineae > Ardenticatenales > Ardenticatenaceae > DOUV01. Next base: position 2,757,581 of record JAOSJS010000001.1, read on the forward strand.
GTGTCGTTCTTGATACGCCTCGGACCCCGTCGGTATCGAAGCGGAGGAGCAAGAAGGAACGGGCCGATCACTCGGCCCGCCCAGAGCTCAAAACCAGCGCCCCGGTCCCCTGGTTGGAAGGAATTCAGCCGGGGAAAGTCTCCCCTCGCCGCGAGGCCGCTAACGTTGTATTCCGATGCCGAAAAAGCTCGTGCGACCTCGCGGGATTTGGTACAGACAGGCTAAGTTCCTATAATGGATTCTCTGATTCAACTGTTTCGCGAACACCCAGCAGAGGAATCTGGGCGCTCACTGGCGCCACTCCCCGCACGAGTCTCCCCTTCCAGTCAAACCAGTATGTAGGACGGGTCCGAAGGGAGTGCTATGGTAGAAGCGAAGGGTCTCCGCTCCAAGCTCTTTATTTATGTAATTGCGGTTGTGATTTTGGCCCTGGCCTGGTTTTACGCGGTTCACGAAGCATTTCCCGAGCCGATCCGTGCCCCGACCTCGCTCTTGCTCGCGCCGGTCGCCATTGCCTCTGGCGCGGCCTACGTCCTCCGCCTCAACATCGATGTCTATCACACGCTTCCTCTCGTGTTCATGATTGAGCTGATAGCACTGCCCTTCTATTCGCTTTGGCTCGCGCGCTCTGGAGAAGGATCAGGACGCAATGAGTGAAGTGGCCGCGACAGGCCGTGCCTGGTTTGATGTCAATCACCTGGCGAACCCGCCTGTGCCTGCCGAGAAGCTGATGTTGGCTCTGCTTCGTCCCCTCGGGCGGGTGCCTGGCTACTGGGAGTCGAGCAAGGAGTCTCGCGATGACTGAGAATATTCTGGTGAAGTTATTCGAGCACAACAACTGGGCGAACAGCCAGATCATTCAGGCTTGCTCGGTCCTGAGTGACGAGCAACTCGATGCTGAACCCCAGTCCGCCACGAGAGGGAGCATTCGCCAAACCTTGTTGCATCTCGTGGCTTCGCAGCAGGGTTACTTGTCCCTCCTGACCCTGCCAATTGAAGCGAGACGCAATGCCTCCCCGGCATTCGACGAGTTGCAGCAGTCCGCGAGCACTAGCGGAGAAGGCTTGCTGGCCCTGGCGAGAGACGAGTCGAGCAACCCCCTGAAGACTCGACTCCAAACGACGGAGGGGTACTTCGTGGAGCCTTGGGTCGTCATGGTTCAGGTCATTAACCATGCGACCGAACACCGCGAGCAGATAAGCAGCATGCTCACCGCTCTGGGAGTGACTCCTCCAGACCTTGATGGTTGGACTTATGGAGAGGTTACCCATGCGCTCATCCCGATAGCAACCTGATCGAAGCCAGTGGTCTTCGAAAGGGCGGCAACCGTATAACAAGCGGGTGCAACCATCGCGGACGGGTTGGGTGTAGCGGCCGTAAGACAGGGGTTCGTAGCGCCAATCAGCAGGTAAGCTCTACGACTGGCCCACGCCGGTGCCCCGCCTGCGGCGCTCAGCGCTCGATAAGTACCGATCCGCGTGTCGGATAACCCACTGGCGTTGTCCTCCTGGCCAGCTGAGCAACGGCATGTTGACCACCGCACCGGGCTGCTCAATTGTGAGTTCCCCTGCGGCTTCGGCTTCGAACACTTCATCGGCCGACATCAATTCGCGGGCATTGGCCTCATCCACCCAAGTGATAAGGTTGACGGTGCGCAGGGGGCTATAGTCGTCCGTTCCGGGTGGGTTATCAAACACATCCGGCTGGAACCCAAACGGTCCATCACCTTTGATGCCATTTTGGAAGACATAGACGTTCGCCCGAGCTGATTCAGGCACGTCCGCTAACTCAGGAACCACCAGGACGGGCGAGCCCATCATCTCGGTGAGCATGTCGGCCACCTGAGGGGTGGAGGCCTCGGTGTGGATGAAGCGGATTTCCTGTCCCTCGGTAAACCCTCTCACCGGTGGCACCACGAGTGCGTCAGCTTCCATGCCGTCCATACTCCCACCGCCCATCTGCGGTTGGGCCTCAGTGGGCAGGAGCGTCGTATAGGCCAGAACAAAGCTGGCCATGATGAGCGCCACGAGGACGGTCACGATCAAATTGCGTTGCATTTGTCACCTCCTTTCTTTTATTCCTCTCTACGAGACGCACTGATCACAGACGTTGGTGATTTTTCGCGATACTGAGAGCGTGTTTGGAAAAATGTTCATACACTTAGGCCGCCTGTTTCAGAGCCAGGCCCATCGATTCGGGAAGCCGCCTATCTTTGTACGGAATCGGAATATCCGCATTGGGTGCAATTGACGCAGCATCAAATGAATGGAGGCGATGTCAATCGTCGCTTCACTATTCCACCCATGACGCTCATAATCTTTGCTGAGACGCCGATAGCGATTGAGCCAGGCAATCGTGCGTTCAATTACCCAGCGATATTTCTGCACCACAACCCCCTTTTTGATCTTCGGATTTCTCGACAATCTCGAGTTCGACACCGAAATCTTCTTGGAGCCATACTGCCAAGTCGCCGCGATACGCTTGATCCGTCAGGATCTTCTTGATGGATGAATACTCATTGAGCACCAGATCCAAGAGTTCTTCGCCGCCGACGGTGTCATGGGTATTGGCCGGATGAACCAGAGTTCCCAACAGATTGCCCTGCGTATCGGTGACAAGTTGGCGTTTACGTCCTTTGACCTGCTTATTGCCATCAATCCCGCGTATACCGCCGACTTCGGTCGTTTTGACCGACTGGTTGTCGATCAGCCCCATTGAAGGGGTCGAAGCGCGCCCGACGGCCAGCCGCCGCCGTTCGACCAAGCGACGATCGATTTCCAGCCAGGTCCCATCCTCCGTCCATTTGTCGAAGGAGTACCGGACGCTTGGCCAAGCCGGAAAATCTTTGGGCAAAAGCCGCCATTGGCAGCCAGCTCGCGTCAAATAGATCAATGCATTCAATACCAGGCGCAAGCACAAGCTGGTGGGACGGCCGCGCTTCGACCGGCGCTCGATCAGCGGCGCAATCAGGTCATCCTGCTCATCGGTCACATCCGTCTCGTAGATCACTGTTGCCTGTTCGCTCACTTTGGTTCCTTTCGGGCTCATCCATAGAAGATATTCCACATCTTGTGTATTATGGCCATTTCTATCAAATCATTTTCCAAACACGCTCTAAAAGTGGCAGGGCACCCTGTTGAATCGGTGCGACATTACGATGCCTGGAAGGTGAGATAGGCACGCCCGGCGAGCCAGTCGTCGCTGATCTCCATGAGAATGGCGGACACCAAGCGCAGACAGGCGGCGTCATTGGGGAAGATGCCAACGACGCGCGAGCGGCGCCGAATCTCTTCGTTGAGGCGTTCGACGCCGTTGGTGGTGCGCAGGAGCCGGCGATGGGTGTCCGGAAAGGCCAAGACGGTCAAGCCCTCGGGGAGCCAGGTCGCCAGCTTGGGCGCACGTTGCTCGTCCTGCCTGACCGTGGCGGCCAGGAGCGTATCGGCCTCAGCACGGTCCCGGGCGTTGAAAATGGCCCGAATGTCAGCCGCCACCTCAGCTTGCATGTCCTGGCGCGGGCCATAGGCCTGAGCATTCTGGTGTAGATGAAACTGGCAGCGTTGCCAGGGGACGCCACCGAAGACCGCGCGCCGGGCGGCTTTCAAGCCCTCATGCGCGTCGCTGATAATCAGCGGCACCCCGCGCCGCCCGCGATCTACCCGACTTTGTAGGAAGGTGCGCCAGTGCACTTCGGCCTCACTCAGACTCACCGACGTTCCCAACACCTGGCGTTTGCCCTGGCGATCCACCCCGGTGGCGATCAGCACGGCAGCATCGCGCACCTGACCGTCCTGACGCACCCGTTCATCGCGCGCGTCCAGATAGAGATAGACGATCTCCCCCAAGGGGCGCGTGCGCTAAGCCTCCAGAATCGGATCCAACTGCGCCGTCGCACGACTGACCTGGGTCGAACTCACCTCGCAGCCACACAACTGCTCGGTAATGGCGGCCACCTTGCGCGTCGAGACGCCCTGCACGTACATCTCGGCTAGCGCCAGCCGCAGCGCCCGCTCGCTGCGCCAGCCCTTCTCCAGCGCGGGTGGATAAAACCTACCCTCACGCACTTGGGGCCCGTCGAAGGTGATCGCCCCCACCCGCGTCGTCACCGTTTTCGGCTTGTAGCCGTTTGCCTGACCCCGCCGTGCGCTCGATCGTTCATACGGCTTCACGCCCAAATGCTTCTGGCGTTCGGCCACCATCGCCGTATTGATCCGCACCCGGATCAGCTCCGGCAGCGCCGCCAGCCCCTCAGCGGCGATCTGTTCCAGCCATTCTTCCGGTATGCTATACTCCTGCTCATAGGCCATGTGGGTCTCTCCTTTGCGGTTTGGCGACTCAAAGGATACCCCATGGCCTCTTCCTTTCCGAGACCAGCTCCACTTTTACAGAAACCAATGGACACTGTTGGCGAATTGGTGCAAGTGGCGGGTGCCTGTTTGTAGTGCGCGCTTCAGCGCGCTAAAGCGCGCACGACGAACTGCTCGCCCTCCCTGGAGACGATTTCGCCAACAGTGTCCCCAATGGACACGATCCCGTCGCCAGAGAGCGACGACAAAAAGTGTGTAGAGAAACATCACAATCGTGCTGATTCGTTTTAACATGGCTCTCTCATCTCTTCGCCTTGTCGTCCCGCCTGACAAGTTATGATGACCACCATAAATTGGACCACAAGCTAAGGTGGATCGTGCTATAATCCAAGAGCTTGTGGGGGAATTCAATTGGCCAGCAAACAATGGGCCTGCAGGCAGTCATCAGAAGTTGCTCGACGTGGGGGAGCTGAGGCTGGGATGGTGCTGCTAATACTACAACGAGACTTTGATCGATGCCGGTGAGTCTGCTAGATGTTGACCAAATAGCAACCGTCAGCGGAAAGATAGGATGATTGAAACAGCCCCTCCATTCGAGCTAGAGACGGCCGATGTCGTAGGTTTGGTAAGGGAGCTTGAAGAATACCGTGAACTCTACCATGATCTGTTTAAGCGCCGAGAGCAACGCGAGCAGGATGATACGTCTCTGCACGGGCTGCTCTTGCCGCTGCCAAACAAAGCGGTGGAGACGATGGTATTGCATATGAACGGTGACGATGCGAACGCGATTCGGCGCGCCCAGCACTTCATTAGTGAGGGACGCTGGCCCGACCAGGAGATTCTCAAACGCCACTGGGGCGAAGTCGCCCAGGACCTGGGCGACCCGCAGGGCGTGCTGATAATCGATGAGAATGCCTTTCCCAAACAAGGTAGCGACTCGGTCGGCGTGAAGCGCCAATGGTGCGGCCAACTCGGCAAAACGGCCAGCTGCCAAGTGGGCGTCTTTGCCGCCTACGCCAGCGCGCACGGCTATACGCTCCTCGACCGGCGACTCTACCTGCCACGCGAGTGGGTCGAGGAGGAGGGGTACGACGAACGCCGTGCACGCTGCGGGGTGCCAGACGATATCACCTTCCAGACCAAGCCGGAGTTAGCGCTGGAGATGATCCAGGCGATCCAGGCGGCGGGCACGCTCCCCTTTGGCTGGCTCGTGTGTGACGAAGGCTATGGGCCCAGTGGCTCCTTTCTTGATCAAGTCGCGGCCTATACGTTCTACTTCGCCGAAATTCCCGCCGACACCTGCGTCTGGCGCGAGCGCCCCCAAAGTGCGATTCCAGAGTGGTCGGGGCAGGGTCGCAAGCCCTCACGCGAGCAGCTGCTGCCCGATGAACCAGCGGCACAGGAAGTGAGCGCCCTCGCCGCGGCGCTGCCTGAGAGCGCTTGGTCGCGCCACACCATCCAGGAAGGCAGCAAGGGGTCAATTGTGGCCGACTTCGCGTGCCGCCGTGTGGTGGCCGTACGCGATGGCCTGCCCGGTCCTACCGTCTGGCTGATCATGCGCCGCAACATTGAGTCCGGCGAACTCAAGTACTTCCTCAGTAATGCGGCCCCCGACACACCACTTGCGACCTTCGTCTGGTTAAGCGGCATGCGCTGGCCGGTGGAGCGCTGTTTCGAAGATGGCAAGCAGGAAGTGGGGCTGGCTGACTACCAGGTGCGCAGCTGGACAGGCTAGCATCACCACATGACGTTGTGCATTCTGGCCCATTTCTTCCTGGTGCGCCTCCAGCGCCGCCTGGACGACAAAGCACCCGCCCTCACCCTGCCGCAAGCCATGCTGTTGTTAAAGTCCGTCTTACCGCAACCCGAGTTTGACCCCGACCAGGCGCTCGAGATCGTCAACTATTATCAGCGGCGTCATCATGCAGCACGTCGCTCGCACCGCAAACGTCGTCTCAAACCGGCCGACTGACCGAAGTCTCGTTGTGGTACTAGAATAAATGTTCCAAAACATAGCAACCACCCACCTTTGGTGGGTGAAAACTTGGCTTCAACGCCAATCATCACTATAAGGAGGTTTCTATGAGCCTAAAGAAGGAAACGCAAAAGTCCGCCAAGAGCACCACCGCGATCAACAAGAAGTCCAAGGGATTCACGGACGAGGAACGAGCCGCGATGAAGGCCCGCGCCCAAGAGCTGAAGGCGGAAGCGCGCGCGAACAAGAACAAAGCGGACGGGGAAAGTGACGTGCTCGCGAAGATCGCCGCGATGCCAGAACCGGATCGCGCCATGGCCAAGCGGCTCCATGAGATCATCAAAGCCAGCGCACCAGCCCTCTCGCCGAAAACCTGGTATGGGATGCCCGCGTATGCCAAGGACGGCAAGGTCGTCTGCTTCTTCCAAAGCGCGCAGAAGTTCAAAACAAGGTACGCGACGTTCGGCTTCAGCGACGCGGCGAACCTCGACGAAGGCGCTCTGTGGCCGGTCGCCTTCGCGCTGAAGGAGTTGACCGCCGCCGAAGAGGCAAGGATCGTCGCGCTTGTGAAGAAAGCGGTGAGCTGAGGACCGATCGCAAGTGGAAGAGACCCCGACGGTAACATCATCGGGCTTATTCAGTAGCCGTGAGCGCGCCAGCGACAAATCTATATTTCGCTCGCGCGCACTGGGCGGTCGCGCAAGTAATTTGCCAGAAACATTCACCCGCCCAACACGCGCTTGCACCTGACGCCGCTCCGCTGCGCTTCGCGGCGCAGGTGAAGCGCAGGCCGTTCGGTTGATGAAGTACCTATGAGTGGAGTTGACCCGCTTTCACGGTTCTCCCGGAGGTTTGATGAAAAGTGGCTCATGCCTGCAGCTTACTCGACTTCGCCTCAACTGCGTAATGTCTACCTCAATCAAAGTCTCGTTGTAGTACTAAGGCCGGGGCCGCATCGAAGCCATTGCCGACGTGGACCTGAAAGAAGTCCGCCAGCGGCTCAACCTGTACGTTGCGCTCAAGGGCGATCGCTTGCGGCGTGGTAAGGGGTTGGATTGATCTCCGTCATAGCTGGAGGTCGTGGTCATCGGCGCGCAGCTTGAGTCCCCCAGCAGGCCACCTCGCTCAGCCGGGTGCCCACGGCGTCGCAGGGGGACCAGGCCTCCCAAGGAAAGTGGTGAAGCTCGGTGAAAGCGCCTTTGTCGTGTCGATTTCGCGGCGCCTCGTTCGACGTATTAGTAGAGCCAGGGTATGAACGCCCGGCTCAAGAACAATCACCGGAAGGAGAAACGATCATGCGAGTGATGGTACTGGTCAAGGCGACCGAGGCGTCCGAGGCGGGTGTGATGCCAAGCGAGCAGCTCCTCGCCGAGATGGGGAAGTACAACGAAGCGCTGGCCAAGGCCGGCGTGCTGCTGGCCGGCGACGGCCTCCACCCGAGCTCCAAGGGCAAGCGTGTCCGGTTCGCGGGCGACCAGAAGCTCGTGCTTGACGGGCCCTTCACCGAGACCAAAGAGCTGATCGCCGGCTTCTGGATCTGGCAGGTGCGATCCATGGAGGAGGCCGTTGAGTGGCTCAAGCGGGCGCCCTTCGGGGGCGGCGCGGAGGTTGAGATTCGCCCGGTGTTCGAGGCCGAGGACTTCGGGGCCGAGTTTACCCCCGAGCTCAGGGCGCAGGAGGAGCGGGTGCGAGCGCAGGCAGCGCAGAACCAGGCGGGAAGCTAACGGCCGCCGATGGCTTCCGACATCCATCGCACCATCGAGGCGGTCTGGCGGATCGAGGCCGCCCGGCTCATCGCCGGGCTGGCGCGGATCGTAGGCGACCTTGGCCTGGCTGAGGACCTGGCACAGGACGCACTGGTAATTGCGCTGGAGCGCTGGCCGGAGACGGGTATTCCGAACAAGCCAGGGGCCTGGCTCATGGCCACCGCGAAACATCGTGCGATTGACCGGCTGCGCCGGCTCAAGCTCGCGGAGCGCAAGCATGAAGAACTCGCTCGTGAACTCGCGCGCCATCACGAGATGACCGAGCTCGATTTCGACGCCGCCGTCGACGATGACGTTGGCGACGACCTCCTGGGCCTCATCTTCACGGCTTGCCATCCGGTGCTCTCGACCGAGGCGCGCGTGGCGCTCGCGCTTCGACTCCTCGGCGGCTTGACGACCCGGGAGATCGCGCGCGCCTTTCTGGTGCCGGAGGCGACCGTCGCCCAGCGAATCGTGCGCGCGAAGCGGACGCTCGCCGCAGCGCGCGTTCCCTTTGCGGTCCCCCGCGGGGTCGAGCGCGCGGCGCGCCTGGCGTCGGTGCTCGAGGTGATTTATCTGATCTTCAACGAGGGCTACTCGGCGACCGGTGGTGACGAGTGGATCCGACCGGCGCTCTGCGAGGACGCGCTGCGCCTGGGCCGGATCCTGGCCGAGCTGGTTCCGAACGAAGCCGAGGTCCACGGCCTCGTGGCGCTGATGGAGCTCCAGGCGTCGCGCCTGCGGGCGCGGCTCGGTCCGGCCGGAGAGCCGATCTTGCTCTTCGAGCAAAACCGCGCCCGCTGGGATCAACTGCTCATCCGGCGCGGGCTGGCGGCGCTGGAGCGCGCAGAGGCCCTCGGCGGCGCGCTGGGGCCGTATGGGGTGCAGGCCGCCATCGCGGCCTGCCACGCGCGAGCGCGCACGCCGGAGGAGACGGACTGGGCACGTATCGCGGCGCTCTATGATGCGCTCGCTCAGTTGGTGCCATCCCCGGTGGTGGAACTGAATCGGGCGGTCGCGCTCGCCATGGCCTATGGTCCAGCCACAGGGCTCAGGCTCGTGGAGGCGCTGCACTCGGAGCCGTCGCTCCAGGCCTATCACCTCTTGCCGAGCGTGCGTGGCGATCTCCTGGCCAAACTGGGTCGCTTCGATGAGGCCCGCGCGGAGTTCGAGCGCGCGGCGGCACTCACGCGCAACGCCCGCGAACGTGAGCTGCTCCTTGAGCGCGCCCGAGCGGCTGGCCAATCCTGATGGCTTTGAGGAGCTCTTGTTGCCCGCACGGGTCCTCGGTCATCCCAAGTCGACATTCATCGAGAGGACTTCACCGGCGAAAATGCTCCCCTTCCAGGCCGGTTGCTTGCCGGCTCGACGCGGTGGGGCCTCGCCAGCGCTCTGGGGAGCGCTGGCGAGGGCTGGTCGTCGGACGGTCGCTCCCTGCTCGACCGCAAGCGGGCCGAGGCCACCCGCGAGCCCGATAGCCCGCTCGGGGCGTTGCCCGGCGCCCTGGTCGCGCTCGCCGTGAGGATGGGATATGAGACAGGCTCCTCTCATGCTCCCCTGACACTCTCAGGGTGAGAAAGACACTGTTGGCGAATTGGTGCGAGTGGCGGGGTGCCTGTTTGTAACGGGCCGCCCGGCGGTGGCCTGGCCGGCCAGGGAAACCGCGGCTGGAGGCCTGCGGCCGGGCGTGCCCCTCCGGGCACGCTGTTCGCACCAATTCGCCATCAGTGTCCTGAAACACGTGGGATTCTGACTTCTCCCCTGCGGGGGACGCCCACACGAGAGGCTCTCGCTTGGGGGCGCCCCGCAGGGCGAACCCGGCGTGCCGCACATGTGCGGGCTGACCGCCAGGCCGCGAGCGGATCCGCCCGGCTGTCCGCCGGGCGATCGAATCTGAAGCGCCGCCGAGGGGCGCGTGGTACTCGCCCGGCTCAACCCTCGACCGGTTGTCCGTGACGGGAGCTTCGCCGCCCCAACCGATACGCTGAGAAAGCTGCTCGTAGAAAAATGAGAGCCCCTGGGTGCGACAGAGGCAACGTTTTCGACGTTGCTCGTCACGGTGCGCTCGATTCTGCCCGGTGGGGCACCCCGTGGCGTCGAGGTGGAGGCCTCGCCCTGAAGGGCGGTCCCCGGCGTGAGCCCCTGAGGGGGCTGCCCAAGCGTCCCCGTAGACGCGACGGGATGCCCCACCGGGCACGGCTCGCTTCGCCCTGTCAAGAACGAGCAGCAATGTCTGCAGTTCACCGAAATGAAAAGGGTTCATCCGCGATCTTGGTGAACAGGTTCCTCGGAAGGTGTCACACAGCCAAGACTCGGTGTTTGAGCAGATCAAAACTGGCGCGACCATACCCTTGCCGCTTGATACATTTCAGTCTGTTGATGTTGCCCTCGACGGCGCCGTTGCTCCACTGAAATGTGAGTTCACGGACCGCCGTTCTGGCACGCAACTAAGCCAAGCCCTTCAGGTTGATGCGTGCTGGACGACGCGAGGGCTGGCGGTGCAACTGGCCGTGGGGGTGCGAGCGATTCTGCGTCAGATTTACAAGCACGTGATCCCGCCCGAGCACACGCATCGTCATCCCGACTCGGGTGTCTACTTGATTGACGACTATCCCGAGCTCCTGCCAACGCTCCACCAGGCGCTGAAGTCCGTGACACAGCTATCTACAGAGAGGTAGTCCTATGCCGCCATTAAAATCGTACCTTAACACCCGGCTGACGGGCAATCCACTCAGCCCCCTGGACCGGCGTAGTCCTATGCCGCCATTAAAATCGTACCTTAACCAATACCTTCGCCAAAATTGGGCGAAAGGAAGAGCGATCGAGTAAGATAGGATTTCAACCGACGAAAGTGGAAATCCAATCAGACAGGATCGCTCGTGAGAGACATTATCGCACTTTTCGCCTGTTTTGACCAGTGTATGGACCGGACGACCATGCGACAACTGAGTCGGATTGTGGCGGCGATGCTGGCCATGACAGGGCGCGTCACGATGGTGGGCATCTCGCGCTGGGCCGACACCGGCGGCAGTTACCGGACGGTGCAACGCTTGTTCAACACGGTATTGCCCTGGGGGCAGATGGTCTGGTTGTTCTTTGGGACGCATCTGTAGTGTGCGGAGGAGATCTATCGGCTGGTGGGCGACGAAAGTGTGGTGACCAAGGCGGGGCCGGCGACGTATGGCTTGGGCCGTTTTTTCTCGTCGCTTTTCAAGCGGACGGTACCAGGGCTGAGTTTCTTCAGCCTGTCGCTGGTCGGTGTCAAGGCCGGGGCGTCGTACCCCCTGCTGGTCGAGCAGGGCGTGCCTGAGAAAAAGCCGGCGTCTGCCGCGCCGCCCAAAGCACCGCACGCCAGGCCGGACACCGCTGAGCCGAAACGCCACGCCGGCCGGCCGAAGGGCCGTCAGAATAAGGACAAGACCGCGATTGAGTGGACACCCGAGCTGCGCCGCCTGGAGCGCCTGGCGCGGCAGGTGTTGGGCTTGATTGGGGGCTTGTTTCCGGTGGCGTATCTGGTCCTGGACGGTCATTTCGGCACCAACAACGTCGTGCAGGTGGTGCGGCAAAGCCTGGGCCTGCAGCTGATTTCCAAACTGCGTCACGATTCGGCGCTCTTCTTCCCGTATGACGGGCCGCAGAAGCAGTACGGTCCTCGGCGGAGCTACGGCGTGAAGCTCAACTACCGGGTGATTGCTGACCAGTACCGTGTGGCCAGCACCCAGGAGCAAAAGAGCCGCCCCGACATCTATCAGGCCACCCTGGTGCACCAGGGCTTCGCCCAGCCCCTCAATGGGGTGATGCTCGTCAAAACCAATCGGCAAACCGGCGCGCGCGCCCACGTGGTGCTCTTCAGCACGGACCTCTCCCTGTCCTACGCCCTCATCATCCACTACGACCGCCTGCGCTTCCAGATCGAAATAGTCTGTACGCAAATGACAAAAGCGGGAGATCGCCCCGGCTGGACTGACCGGGATGACATAACGGATTTCAATCTGCTCATCGTCGACCATGACCCGGTCAATCAGCAATTCGACGAGTTGGCGACGTTGGGCGAAGTCCAGCTGGTCCAAGGTAGGCTGGAGTCGCTGGCAGAAGTCCTGAACATTGACGGTGAGCGCGGCCAAATCAATCTGTTTCTGCGCTTGTGCATCCAACTGACGGAGTTGCTGCTCCAATCCGCCGAGGGTCTGGGCCAGTTCATGACGTTTACGTTCAAATTCACCTCGGCCGATGATTTCGGCCAGATAGACTTCAAGCAGTCGCTCCTGTTGTCGCTGGAGTTGGGCAATCGCCTTGCGCAAGATCTGACGACGGGCCTGAAGTGCTTGACTCACGGTTCGCTCAAAATCAGGGCGGAATAAGAGAAACGCGAGAGAGGCGAGAATAGACAGATGAATCGAGGCCGAGCAAGGTCAGGATGAGTTGTTGGAGAGTCGAGAGCGACGTCAGATGATAGAGGATCTGGTGCGGCAGGTGAAGGATCGTCAAGGTGATGTTGCGGAAGGCCTCCAGGAGGCGCTCGGCGGTAGGCCGGGCGGTAGCGCGTTTGGGATTGCCGGCATAGAGACCGGCCAGGGTATCAGCGGTCTTGGCGAGTTCGCGGCGCACGAGGAACTCCAGCAGGGTGAGGACGCGCAAGGCGAGGCTCAAGAGGCGGACGAGGCCGGTGGCATGGTCGTCACGTTCGAGATACATCGGGGAGAGAGACAAGGGATGGCCTTTGAGACGGCCAAAGCTGTGCTCAACCAGAAACTCGTCGCGGTAGGCCAAGACGGCCTGGGCAAGGGGCAACTGGTCGGCGGGGTGGTTGGTGACATAGACCCGCCAGCCCAGCAGGCGGATCGCCTGGTCAAGGGTGGTCGTGTTGACCTGGTGGGTGAGGGTGATGGTGGTCTCAAGGAAGTGGCGCGCGGGCCGGTCGCGATAGGCACGCACGGTGCGCGTCCTGGCCTGATGGATGAAGGTGAGATCAATCAAGCCCCTGACATCGTAGCGGGCCAGAATTGCCTGGGTCGCCTCCTCAAGGTCGGCGCGGGTGGTGAAGCGCCGTTTCCCGCGACCAGGCGTGACGAGGCTGGTCAAGGCGGCTTGAGCCTCAGCCAGGCGAGCGCGCACGGCCGCTTCAGCCGCGCGAGCTTGGGCCAGCGAGCGCACCAGGAGGCGCCGCTCCTGCCACACGACCGGCTGATCCCCCACGACCGCCTCGAGCCGCTCGGTCCACTCGACCCCCTCGGCAATCACCGCGACGGCGCCATCCAGGCCGACACGCTCCACCGGCTGGAGCGCGGCGGTCTGGAAGGCCATGTCGAGGTGGCGGCGCAAGACCGCAGGGGACATCTGCAGCGCCGACAACGGGCACAAGTAGAAATCGCCTTCATGCGCCACGCTGGCGCGGGTCTCAAGCGCTGCCATTTTGCAGTCGCCCACGTAGAGCAGCCCCGTCTGCTCAAGACTCTGCCGGACCCGACGAATGATCGGCAGGTAGAGGGGATCATCGGCGCGCGGCCCACTGACCACGTCCGTGGCGACCGCCAACCCCAGCGGGTCCAGCACCGCCAGCATCACCTTGACTTGCGGTTGATCGTCACGCCCGTCCTTGCTGTGGCCGAACTGAAACAACCCGTCCTCCGTGACGCGCCAATAGCCGCTCGCGCTGGTGCTGTCCACATGCACCCGCTGCGGCCGCAGATCATAGACCCGCAGCAGGTCGCGGTTCAGGGCGCCTTCCAACGCTTGCCAGTTCGCATCCTTACTCAACAACCGCAACACATCCGCCAAACGATCATCTGTCAGATCCTTGACCGTCACGGCCTCCGGCACACACGCCCGCAGCGTCTCAACCCGACGCGCCGCCCACTCCTCGACCTGATTCAAGCGGTGGTCGGCCTCCGACAGGATGTGCGCCAGCCAAATGGCCGTCACCCACCCCACACTCAAGCCTTGACGTTTGCCATGCACCCGCAGATGGGCATCCACCAGCCCGGGCAGTCCCATCCGTTCCATCTGCGCCACCAACAGCGGGATGTCGTCCACCCGCTCCGTCTCGATCGCCTTGATTTCGTCCATCCCGCCAGCTTACCCCAGCGGGCATGGTCTGTCTACTACAGCCTCGCTCAGCTATTTTTCCCAACCCGCCCCAAAATGGGCGAACCGTGAGCTTGAGGCAGCCACTCGCCCGCATGCGCACGTTCAAGTTCATGGGTGATGCAGGTTGGATCGGACAAGATGTGACAGAGATCTTGCCAGACAAGTTCGTCCAGTTGCTCGGCCGGAGCGTAACGAGCGGTGCATCGTTCGCCTTTGGCCTTGCGTAAGGCGTCGGTGCGACCACGACACACATAGTAGCCATAGCCTGGTCGGCAGGAACGGCCTGTGCTAGCCAATTGACATTGAGCACAACTGACTAAACCACGCAGCAAGTAATCGTGAGCGGTGTTATTGCGACGAGCCATCATTTGGTTCTGGTCCAGACGATCTTGGGCCAAATCGAAGGTCGCTTGAGAGATAATGGATGGCACGGGTATGGCAATCCAGTCGTCAGGCGGAGCAGGTCGAGTGCTTTGACCCGGTCCAACCGGTTTGAGTGCCGACTTCCGATTGCGCGCGGGAGCAGGGTGAGTGCGACTGCTGTACGAGGTTCCCGCATAGGCTGGATTGCGCAGGATCCCTCGTACTGAGGCCACATTCCAGCGCAGGCCACCTCTGGGAGTGGGAATGGTGTTGTCGCTCAGGCGCTTGGCGACCTGATAGAGTGAGATCGATTGCCCAGGATCAGTGTACCAGCCGAAGATCTGTTGCACAAAGGCAGCCTTCACAGGATCTGTCTGAACCCGACTGGGATCACGTGGTCGTTCTGCATCAAGCAGATAGCCGTATGGAGCAACCGTCCAAGGCAACAGTGTGCCGCTGCGCAGTTTGGCTTGCCGGCCGCGTCGCATCCGTTCGGCGATTAGATTGCGTTCATACTCAGCCACTGCGCCGCGAATCTGTAACAGCAACTGGTCGTGGGGATCACCATCTTTCATGGGTCGGTCCAAAAACTCAACCTGGCAGCCGATACTGCCCAGCTCCTCTATCAGGAGCACTTGATGGACATATTTGCGGGCAAGTCGATCGGGTGCGGTGATGAGCACTCGTTCAAACGAAGCCATCGCCGCTTGTTCACGGAGCCTGTCTAGACCGGGTCGATTCAGCGAAGCACCGCTGTATCCATCGTCTCGGTAGATGTGTTCTTCTGACAACTTCCAGTCAGAATGCGCTTCGATCTCGCTATGGAGACGGTCCAATTGCTGCTCAATGGTTTGGCTCTGTTGTTGGCGTCTTGTTGATACACGCATGTACAGTGCGATCTGCATCTGACTCCTCCTGCTTGGTGGTGGTTGCCGGCTGGATCTGCGCTTCTCGCTCCAATGTCCACTGCCACAGGAGCTGATACGCAATGTCCCACCGGCGCTGTCCATTCGGTTGCGATTCGAGAGTACGGAATACGCTCCATGTTCGCTTCAAAATCCCCTCCCCAAGACTTCATCAACTCTTGGGGAGATTATGACCGGTCAGGCCCGATTCTCTCGCAATCGCAGCGGGCGCCTCCACCATGTCAGTTGGAGCTCGCCTTGCCGACTCAAGCAGAATTTGTCATTTGTGATTAAACCATTGAGTTCAACTTCCGCGACGCCAAACAGTTCTGGGGCGTGGAGGACTGTATGAACGTCAACCCGATCCCCGTCACCCATGCCGCCAACCTGGCCCTCTTCATGGTCACCGTCTCTCACCGCTTGCTCCGCGACTTCCGCCAGTCTCATCCCGATGCGGGGGTCCTCGACCTCAAGGCCTTCTTCCGCGGACGTCGCTACGCCCAGGCGACATTAGAATTGCTTCCGGAGCCACCCGCACCGGTTTTAATTGAGCAGATTATTCAGCAGGTCGCCGCTTTAGGCGCTATTCACTCTCGACCCACTACTCCTTCGCCAGCCTAATTGGCGAAGGTATTGGAGGTACTGAGTGGGTATTATTTCATTGTGCCATAACAGCCCGCGTCTGACAACCCTTGCAGGGCGCCTCGTGTAAGCGCAAAAAAAGGGCAACACGTGTGGGCATTGCCTGATCTGCCCTGCGTTTATGCGGTGGTCTAAAACTCGCCCACGAATCTGCGCTATACAACACGGGCGTCTCCCAAGTCAGCGAGGCGCCCCGCGCAACACCAGATCCAGGGCCGCGGTGGCGGTGCCCTCGCGCCGCCCGGGCAGCTGGCGACCAGGACCCCTCCCAAGACCCGCCGCCCCAGCCTGTCGGAACGGGTTTCGCCTGACACATCGCTCCACAACCGCGATCCGGTCGCAGCTCGGCCGCCATCCGCCTCGATCCCCGCACCCCGCCCCGGCCACGCCTCCTCCCGGTTGTCGGGGCGGGTTTTGCCTGACGCGCCGCCCCGCAGCCGCGATCCGGTCGCAGTTCCGCCGCCGCCAGACCGGATCCTCCGAAACCCGCCCCGGCCACGTTCCTCCCTTGCCACCAGCCTCGCCGATAGCCTTGATCCTCCGCACCCCGCCCCAGCCATGCCCCGGCCTCGCCTGACCGGGTCAATGGCCCGGCTCCGCCGCCGGGCCGCTCCACCGCCGGCCACGCGGGCGCCGCGCGGCCCCCTGGCACCGCGACCCACAGCCGGCGGCCCGCCTCCGGCCACCCGGCCTGCTCCTTGAAAGTCCGCTGTCAATCGGCAGAGATACAACCAGAACCGCGCCGCAACGTCGCTCTTTGCGGTTCGGGATGAAACGTGCTACGCTTATAAACACAAATCTATGATCACACGGCTGCTGGGGGTGCTTCGGCTGAGACCCGTAGAATGGGAACCCCTCGAACCTGAATCTGGGTAATACCAGCGGAGGGAAAGCAGTTGCGAGAGCCGCAAATGCGGGGCCGCGACATCGCTTTCCAGGCCCCGCCTCTTTTTGGAGCACCCTCTGCCGCCGGAAGGAGGAACCATCTTGCGCTCGCGACGTTTCGTGCTCCTGCCGGTTGTGCTCCTGTTCGCGGCGATTCTGGCGGGCTGCGGTGCCCAGAGCACCACCCCAACCCCGGGCGCCGCGGCGCCCCCGGCGACGGCTGCCGCTCCGTCGCCGACTTCGCCTCCGGCCGCGTCGACCCCGCCCCCGGCGACGGCGACCGCTCCATCGCCGACTTCGCCTCCGCCCACGTCGACCGCCCCCCCGGCGACGGCTGCCCAACCGACGACCGCGGCCACCTCTGTTGTACGCTTGATGACGCATGATAGCTTCAACGTCAGTGAGGAGGTCGTCCGCGCTTTCGAGAGCGCCAACAATACCAGGCTTGAGGTCATCAAAGCCGGCGATGCAGGCGCAGCACTCAACCAGGCGATCCTCAGCAAAGAGAACCCCCTCGCAGACGCCTTCTTCGGAGTGGACAACACCTTCCTCGGACGTGCGCTCGAGAACGATCTCTTCGTGCCCTACAACGCTCAAGGACTCGACGCCGTACCGGAGAAGTTTCAACTCGATCCGCAGCATCGTGTCACCCCGATTGATTACGGCGACGTCTGCCTGAACTATGACAAGAGTTTCTTCAAAGAGAAGAGCCTCGCCCCCCCGGCCTCGCTCGAGGACCTGATCAAGCCCGAGTATAAGGGGCTGACGGTGGTCGAAAATCCGGCCACCTCCTCACCCGGCCTCTCCTTCTTGATCACAACGGTCGGTCACTTCGGTGAGACTGGCTGGGAGGACTATTGGCGCCAACTGCAGGCCAACGACGTTCTGGTGACCGATGGTTGGGAGGACGCCTACTACGGACAGTTCAGCGGCGGGAGTGGCAAAGGGTCTCGCCCGATCGTGGTGAGCTACGCGTCCAGCCCGCCTGCCGAGGTCTACTTTGCCGAGCCCCAGCCTGCAGAGGCCCCCACGGCGGCGGTCACAGGCGACGAGACCTGTTTCCGCCAGATCGAGTTCGCCGGTGTCCTCCGGAACGCCAAGAATCCCGAGCTCGCTCAGAAGCTGATCGACTTCATGCTCAGCCAAACGTTCCAGGAGGATATCCCGCTTCAGATGTTTGTCTTCCCGGTCAACCCCGGCGCGACGCTGCCCGAGGTCTTCGTCAAGTACGCGGCGATTCCCGAGACGCCGGTCGACGTCAGCTACGAGGCTATCAACGCAAACCGCGAGGTATGGATTGAACGCTGGACGGACGTCGTTCTGCGATAGGCGCTCCGCGTGGTACCACAGCGACACAGGGGACATCCAGAGCAAAATCTCGGTGACCTCCGTGTCGCTGTGGTTGCCCTCGTGAGAATACCCCCGAACCTTCCTGTTGTGGGAATCGCATGCCGGCAACGCTGACGATACGTCCACGGGCGCCGCGCCTCCGCCTGATTCTGTGGGGATTCTACTTGATCCCCATCGTGTTCTTGTTGCTCTTCTTCGTCTATCCGCTTTTGTCGATCTTCCAGATCAGCCTCGCCCCTGAAGGGCGCCTGGACGTGCGCGGGCTGCAACAACTCTTCTCGCGGCCCTACTACCTGGGTGTTCTCTGGTTTACCACCTGGCAGGCGACCGCGTCGACCGCCTTGACCCTGCTGTTCGGCTTGCCGGCGGCCTACGCCTTCGCTCGTTTTCGCTTTCCGGGCAAGGATCTCCTCCGGGCCTTGACGACCGTCCCGTTTGTAATGCCCTCGGTGGTCGTGGCGACGGCCTTCCTGGCACTCCTCGGCCCGACAGGGTTCGTCAATCTCTGGCTGATGAACCTCCTTGGCCTTGACCATCCGCCCCTCAACCTTTACCAGACGATCTGGCTGGTGCTGTTGGCCCACGCCTTCTACAACGTCACCATCATCGTTCGAATCGTGGGGGGCTTCTGGGCCAACCTCGACCCGCGGCTCGAAGAGGCCGCCGCCGTGCTCGGTGCCAACCGCCGCCGGGTTTTTCGCGAGGTCACCCTGCCCCTCTTGATGCCGGCGATCGGAGCGGCGGCGCTGTTGGTCTTTCTCTTCACCTTCAGCAGCTTTGGAATCATCTTGATTCTGGGCGGCCCGCGCCTGGCCACCATCGAGGTCGAGGTCTACCGCCAGACAGTCAATCTCTTTAACCTGCCCCTGGCAGCGACCCTCTCGATCCTCCAGATGGTTGCCACCTTTTTGATCATGACGATTTACACCGAACTGCAGGAGCGCACGACGGTTCCGCTCACCTTCCGAGCTCAGACGACTCTCCAGCGAGTGCTCCACACCTGGCGCGAGCGGCTCTACGTTCTGGGGGCGGTCGGCCTGGTGGTCGGGATGGTCCTCGCGCCGCTGCTGGCCCTGGTGGCGCGCAGTCTGACCGTGCTGAGCAGCGGTGTCTCGCTACGAGCCTACCAGGCTCTGACGGAGAACCCGACCCGCAGCATCTTCTTCGTTCCACCCACCACCGCCATTCGCAACTCGGTGACCTTTGCTCTGCTCACATTGGTGCTGAGCCTGGGTATCGGCACCATCAGCGCCTACTTCCTGGCGCCGCCCCGCGGCCTGGGTGCCGGCGCGCCGGGGCTGCGGCGCCTCCTCGACCCCCTCTTCATGCTCCCGCTCGGCACCTCAGCCGTGACGCTCGGCTTCGGCTACATCATCGCCCTGGACGAACCGCCACTGAACCTCCGGGCCTCGCCGATCCTGATCCCACTGGCCCACACGCTCGTCGCCTTCCCGTTCGTGGTCCGGACTCTGCTTCCGGTGCTGCGAGGCATCAACCCGGCGCTGCGCGAGGCTGCGGGGGTGCTGGGCGCCGCCCCGGCCCGTGTGTTGCGCGAGGTGGATCTCCCAATCGTCGGGCGCGCGCTGCTCGTTGGCGCCGTGTTTGCGTTCGCCGTCTCGATGGGTGAGTTCGGCGCGACATCCCTGATCGCACGCCCGGAGACACCCACGATGCCCATTGTGATTTTCCGCTTTTTGGGCCAGCCCGGCGCCCGCAATTATGCCCAGGCACTCGCGATGAGCAGCCTGTTGATGCTCGTGACCGCTGTCGGCTTCTTTCTGATCGAGCGGTTGCGTTACGAGGACGTGGGAGAATTTTGATGGTGCTCGAGGGAGGCACTCTCCCCACCGAGCGTCGACGCACGGAGAGACCGTTGAGCCCGCTCCTCCAAATCCACAACCTCTGGAAACGCTACAACGGTTTCGTCGCGCTGCGCGACGTCTCGCTGGAAGTCTGTGAGGGCGAGATTGTCTGCCTGCTCGGCCCGAGTGGGAGTGGCAAGAGCACGCTGCTGCGCTGCATCGCCGGCCTCGAGGTTCCCGAAGCCGGCGCAATCATCTTCGACGGCCACGATATCACCGCTCTCCCCGTCCATCGCCGGGGCTTTGGCCTGATGTTCCAGCAATTTGCCCTCTTCCCGCACCGAACCGTCGCCGAGAATATTGCCTTCGGCCTGCGCATGCAGAGCCTCCCCCGCCCCGAGATCGAGGCGCGCGTGAGCGAGATGCTGGAACTCGTTGGCTTGAGTGGTTACGGCGACCGCGACATCTTCGAGCTCAGCGGTGGCGAGCAGCAACGGGTTGCCCTGGCTCGCAGCCTGGCCCCCAAGCCGCGGCTGCTGATGTTGGATGAACCTCTGGGGTCGCTTGATCGAACGCTGCGCGAGCGCTTGATGGATGAACTCCGCCAGATCCTCACGGAAATTGGAATGACAGCGATCTACGTGACGCACGATCAGCAAGAGGCCTTCGCCGTCAGCGACAGGATTGTGCTCCTGCACGAGGGGGAAATCGTCCAGGTTGGCAGTCCCGAACAGGTCTACCGCCAACCGGCCAGCCAGTTTGCGGCGCGCTTCTTCGGCCTCACCAACCTCCTGCCCGGCACGATCGTTGGCGCCGGGCGGCCGGGTGAACCCAAACAGTCGCCTCTCCGCGTTGCGACGCCATTGGGGGAGTTGGAGGTGACGTGCGGGGCGCCGCTCCCCGAGGCCGCTCCGCACGTTCTCCTCCTCATTCGGCCTGAGGCCGCCCGGCCCGTCGCCGAGACCTGCACCGAGCCGAACGTGGTCCACGGGATCGTCGTGGAGCGCTCGTTTCGGGGCGGCCACTACCGACTGGCAACCCGCCACAGCGATGGCCCCATCCTCGAATGGGAAATCACCACTCCTGATCGTGACTTCCCACCTGTCGGGCAGCCGATCACTCTCTGCCTGCGCAGCGATGCGATGTCGTTCCTTCCACCGGATGAGCGCCAGACGTCGCCTGAGGGTGCCCCACGATCGGCGGCGGTGAGGCCGCCGTCGTCGCCCACTTGAAGGCTGATGGTATAAGTGCCTAGGGCACTGAGCGTTGCCGGGAAGCATGCCATGCTCTGGCCCGGGACCTCGACGGGGCCGGTTGTCGTCGAGGTCCCGGTGTCGATCACTGTCCCGCCGGGGCGGCGAGGGGGAGTAAGCCGCCTTCATTCGCGACGTAGGGCAGGTTGATTCTGGTAACAGCCAGAGGCGCGTTCAGATCCAGCCCGACGATGACAGGGTCATGGTCGGAGGCACGGTACGGGCCGGGGTCGTAGAAAGTGTTGATCTGATTGGCCGACTTCAACTCGACATTGTAGTCGAGCACAACCGGCTCATCGGCGTTTATGTGCCACTCGGTTACCCCGGCCACCTGCGAAGTCAGGCCAGGGCTCGAGAAGGCGTGATCGAGATAGCCCGACTGGCCCTGGAAGACAAAGGAGTAGGTGCCGGCACCGAGAAACGAATCGATCAGGTTGGTGTAGCCCGCACGCTTGATCGCGGTGATCGGGTCTTCCAGGGCGTACGAATTCATGTCGCCGATGATGAGGACGTCGGGGTCGCCGCTGCCGGTGGGATCGGTCGCCAGCCAGTTGGTCAAAGCGATCGCGGCGTTCTTTCGAGTGAGGTTGCAGTTACCCTGCCCGTCACCCGTGTCGGGATCGCCCACATCATCACAGCCAGACCCCTTCGATTTTAGATGACTGACAACGACCGTGAACCTGGCGCCCGTTGCATTCCGCGCGAAGGTCTGAGCCAGGCTGGGTCGATTCTTGGAGTCGTTGAACAGTGGGTCCACCGACGAGTTCAAGATCGCGTAGTTACCGACCGGTGTGACAGTGACCAGCTTGTAGATGAGCGCCACGCGGATTTCGTCACCACCGATGATCTCCGTGTTGATGAAGGCATAGGCTTCCGTCCCGGCGGCCGCGTTCAGACCGGCGACCAGGTCTTCAATCGCGCTGTTGGGCGGCGCATCATTCTCTATCTCCATCAGCCCGACGATATCGGCATTCATCGTGCTCATCGCGCTGATGATTTTGTCGCGCTGGTGATTGAACTCAAATGACGAGTCGGCACCACGCGAGGTTGGGAAGCCGCCGCTCAGCCCATCGCCGTTGAAGTAGTTCAGGACGTTGAAGCTGGCGACTTTGACCGTGCCGCCAACGGGGCCGGGCGCGGCTGAGCGCGGGTTGCTCGCCACGTTGACGGTGATCGGTCCAACAGGTTGGACGCGGTAAGGGCCAAAGCGCTGGTCGAGCACGCCTGTCAGATTATTGACGGTGTACCCGGTGCGCAGCGTGTTGGACGCACTCAGTCCGCCGGCGGGATAGCGAGTAGGGTCGGTGTTCTGCTGGTTGTTGGCATCGTCCAGGATGATGCGATTACGATTGTTCAAGTCCTGCAGCGCAATGGCGGCGGCACCCGGGGTGCTGACGTTGGTCGGGTTAGCGAGCCGACCGGCGCCGGAGAGATCGACCGAGCCGAAGCGGCCCAGGCTAAAGTTCTCCGTGACGGTCAGTTCTTGCGGGAAACTCACCAGCATGCCTTCATAGCGTTCCCAATCGGAGAGGGTGGCAACCGGCAGGCTGACGGCCGGCGGTGTCACGCTCGCGCCACTGCTGCATACCTGGACACCGCTCACATTGTTCAGTTCGGTGAGGCTGGAAAACTCGCTGACCTTGCCGTGGACGCGCACGACATCGCCGGCGTTCACGTCAACGCCAAAGTTGTTGTCGAAGACGAAGATGCCCTCGGACGTCAGTGGATTGGCATCCGCATCGGCGTCTTCTTCTCGCACATAAAAGCCACTGAGTTCGGTCGAGATGTTCTGATAGTCGCCAACCACCACACCTTCGATGATGACATCAGGCGTGCCGTTTATTGGGCTGGTTGTGCCGCTCCCTTGAATCGTATGGATGAGCGTGGCCGGGTCGCCGCAGATCTGAACGTCGGCGGTGGTAAAGCCGAAGGTGTAGTTCGCCACCATGTTGTCCGGGGGATCATCGCTGTCCTGGTCGGTCACCTGGCTCGCGAGGATAGTCACCGTGCAGCTCTCGTTATTGGAGAAGTCGGCGTCCGGGTCCAGCAGGAATCCTGCCGGACCGCCGCTGAAAGTCGCCGGGTGGGCGCCGCTGCTCGTGCAGGCGATGGTGAACCAGCTGCCGGCCACGTTCACAGGTTCGCTAAAGGTGATCGAGATGTTGGCGTCATGGGCCACATCGGCTGCACCGACGGCAGGGGTGGTGCCGGAGACGGTGGGGGCAGCATCGATACTGCAAGGATTCAGCGGCGAGGCAGTAGTGCGCGGAATCGGAGCGCCCGTCGTGAAGTCGGCGGCATTGTTATCCGTGTCCGTGCAACCATTCGAAGCGCGAAGGACAGCAGCCGTATTGCTTCCTGCAGGAGCCGCGCCAGAGCCCTCAAAAAAAGTCGCCCCGTCATAGCCAACGAGGTCGACGATCGCGGCCAAAGCAGTGGGAGGGCAGGGGGTGGACCCACCGTTACAGCCCAATGGAGTCGTTGTATTGGTCAGCGCCACCTTGCCTCCGGTAGCACTCATATTGATGGGCGTGCTGTCAATTACATCTGGAGCGGGCAAAGGAGCGTTTCTGCCGCTCCCTTGTGCCTCCTGAATCAGCAGATACTGTCCCGGGGCGAGCGAGCCTGATAGCGGAGTGATCAAAGTACTCCCCGAACCAAAGTTCCCTGTAGTGCTGGCATACTGCACCGACCACCCTGCCAGCGACACCCTTGCGGCGCCACGGTTGAACAGTTCGATAAAGTCGTGAGTGTATGGTGCGCCAGCGTTGCTGCCACCACCATACACTTGGCGAATGACAATGGTTGTCGATACAGCCTGCGCGGGCTGGGTACCGCCCGGTAAGTTTGCGAACGAGACAATAAGGATAGCGACAAGGGTAACGACCTGTCGGCGTCGAACGAACGGGGCCGGAGAAGACATCTTGGGATACTCCTTTGGGTTCGCCAGAGCCACCTCACGCGAGGTGCTTTGGTGGAAGGTCCCGGGTTAGTGAGGCCGAGTTATGAGCCATCCGGTGGGCGAACAATATTGGGAAAAGATGGCGAGCACGCTGCCAAGTTGGTGAATGGCACTGCATCAGGCGCGAATATCTTCCGTTTTTGGAAATGCAGCGGTTCGGCTGGTGAAGAAGTATCGATTCGAGCAAGCGAAAAGTTCTACGACGGTGCGGCCAGGCTATCGAGACGTCGGGGAGAAGGTGGAAGCAGGTGGCGAAGAGGGTAGAGAGTAGATCGTCAGAGATAGGAGGACTTGTCCGTCATGACGTGCAGGGACACCTCCTTGGGAAGAGGCATTTATGCAGACAGGGCTGATGCCAGACTCTCGCAGACAGAGAAGGTCTTCTACGCGACGTAGAGGGTATTGACTATAACATACCCCGAGGCGCGCTGCAAGCGAAAGTTGCCTGGTCCTGCAGGAACGGGGCGTTGGGCAATCGGTCGATCGACACGCAAGAGATCGCTCTTCCTGAACTTCGACAACTTCAATCGCAGCGAAATCTGTTCCTGCAAGACGGCAAATGTCGCCAATGGCATCTTTGACAATGAACCACACGACCTGAGGCGACAGGTAGGGTTCTTGCTTTTGATAGCATTTCGGGCGAACGAGATTCGCCGGACTGTTTCGAGCATACTCACGGAGGAGGGTGGATTTGGTTTGTTTGGCCAGACACGAGCCCGATCAACGACTCTCTCCTGGCCATGCCCTCTCACCGGATCTTTACTCAACCGGTCCACGGTGATGGACCACCAGCAATACACCCTGTCGTACAGAAATTTGCGCCTCGTCTGCCACCAGAACATTGCTGATGCCACGCGTCTCACCGAAGACCAGCGTCGCATCACGCAGGGGCCAATACACCCCCTCTGCCGTGACGCCACGCGCGTCGTCTCCCCAGGGAAGGAGTGAGAGGGTTTGTCCAGATTCACCATGGATCATGATGCGCTCATTCGATATGAAGAAGCAATGCTGGCGGCCGGCCACGATTTGAGCGGCGACACCGGCCCGCCTGGCTGCTGCCAGGAGAGAGAAATTCGCAAAGGTGTGGTCAGTGCGAGTACCGGTGGCTCCCAGCATCAACACTGAATCGGCCCCAGCGGCGATAGCAGCCTGGAGGGCCAATTCGAAATCGGTCGCATCTTTTTCGGTCGGGTGACTCTGGAAACTGACGTTGTGTGACAACAGCCAGGCACGAGGTGCCTCTGCCAGAGAGTCGGAATCGCCGATGACAAGATCGGGCACGATCCCGAGCTCAAAGGCGTGGCGCGAGCCACCATCGGCGCAGTAGATCCGGTCATCTGGACGGATGAGGGAGCGCTCGTAGTCGATGTCCCACAAGTTCCCGTTGCCGAATATGACCACGCGCATGGAGTCCCTTTCTGTTTCACGTGAAACATGGAAACGTCTGGCGCGAGCACGAAAAAGGGCGCCGCTCAGGCAGCGCCCCGTCTCCCACCAGGATGGTCGCTAGCGGTTAGATCCGATATGCATCGGCATAACAACGTGGGTGAAACCATCGCCGGCGACAGGGCGAATGACGCCAGGACTGGAGGAGGAGTTGGTTTCAACGGCGGTTTTCGCGGTCCCGATGACGCTTAGAATATCAATGAGATACTTCGCATTGAACGCAATCTCCATCGCTGGGCCCTCGACCTGGGCGGGCAATACCTCCACGTTATCACCAACCTCGGCCGCCTCCGCACTCACCGTCAATTGGCTGGGTTGTAACTCCTTCTCAGCACCGATGGCAATCCGTACGATGTTAGCAACATCCCGCGCAAAAATATAGGCCCGGCGCACGGCCTTGAGAAAAGTAGCCGTGTCAACCACCGCTCGAGTCTGCGTATTCTTGGGGATGATCTGCTTGTAGTCCGGAAAGTTGCCCTCGATTAACTGCGAAGCGACATCGACATTCTCCAAATGGAAGAGAACCTGGTTGCGATTGGGCGTGACGGTGATCTCGACAGGCGCTTCCTGGTCGCCAATGATCCGCGCCAACTCGTTCAGCGCCCGCGCCGGGACAATCACACGCATCTTCTGCGCTACGGGCGCCTCCAGATGCGCGGTCCGTACGGAGAGACGAAAGCCATCGGCGGCGGCAAGCGTCAACTGATCCTCATGGAAGTCCATCAAGACCCCGGTGAGGATCGGCCGGCTCTCATCGGTTGCAGCGGCGAAGGCCACCTGCCCGATCATCTCTTTGAGAAGATCGGGAGGAATAGTGATGTCGCCGCCCCGCTCCTCGGCCGTGGGAATAATCGGGAACTCGCTGGCGTCGATGCCCTTGATGGTGGATTCAATTTGGGCGCAGTGGTAGCGGAGTTCCTGGCCACGGACATTCAGCTCAAGTTCGATCCGCTCGGGCGGCGACTGGCTCACCAGATCGCCGAAGATGCGCGCCGGTACCGTTGTCGCCCCTTCCTCCTCAACCTTGGCGCCTACCCAGCAGGTGATGCCAATTTCCAGATTCGTCGCGGCGAGTTTGAGGCGACCCGCGTCGGTTCCAACGTAAATGTTACTCAAGACCGGCAAGGTCGAGCGCGTGGCGACGGCGCGGCTGACAACGCCCAAGCCACGTGCCAGATTTTCCTGTAAGCATGAGACCCGCATTGGCGCTCCTCCAGGCAGGGTAAAGAAGGTTGAAAGTATCTGGGCCGTCCTCGGACTCGGACTGGCGGTCCCAGGCGATCGATGGCTCCCAAATGAGTTGGGGATTGTTTCACGTGAAACCTTCGTCGCACCGCATGCACACAACGCCCTCTATGATGCGATAGACGCTCCCGCAGGACAGACAGATGAGAGTATCCGGCCGCATTTCGATGCCGGTGCTGTGGCAGGCCGGGCAACGCCAGCGCGCGGAGGAATCAACCGGCACGTCGGCCAGCGGACACGCTTCAGCCCGAAGAAAGATACTGGGCGTGAGCCGCAAGCGCGCCAATGGCGCCTGCAGCGAACTGTCGAGCCTCGCCAAAAGGGTAGCCGAGAGGTGTTCTTTCAGCCAACCGAGGCGAAAGAAGCTCACAGCCAGCTCCTGGGCGACATCGAAGCCGGCCTGGCGTAATTCCCAGACAAGGTGCGCCGGATGGTAATCGATGTTGAGCGGCACGAACTCGTACGGATCAAGGCCGAACGGATTCTCGCCCGGCTTCACGCATCCCAAGCAATAACGGATGACCGCCTTGAGATTACGCTTGTTGGCAAACTCAGCAACATAGATGCCTCCGGGCCGAAGAATCCGCCGGATCGAATCAAATGCTGGCCCGAGGGCCTTGATATGGTGAAGCACGCGCACGGTCACAACCGTATCGAAATAGCAATCGGGGAAAGGAAGATTGTAGATATCGGCCTGGACGAAGGTGAAGCGCGGGTCGGCCCCCCATCGCTCCCGAGCCTGGTCGAGTTGCGACCGGGCGTAATCCACCAGGTAGACCTCTTCATGCTGGCCGTAGAGATCTGCCAGGCGCCCCGCACCGGCGCCGATCTCGACGATCCGCCGCCCGACCGGAGGCAGAAGTTTCCGGAGCGCAGCCCGCTCGGCCAGATCTTCGTACCGGCGTGCTGTGGTCCAGAAGGCTTCCTGATAATGCGAACCCTCGTAATTGCAGCGCAGCGGCGTGATGTGAGATTCGTGGGTCACAGGCGCTCCTGATGGTTGATGCTGATTCCCCAGAAGGCCACGGGATCGACGCATCAGGGTTCCCCGACGATCACCGAATAGAGATGCTCGAGATCCTCATCGTTCTTGAAGTAGATCACGAGCTTCCCCCCCCGCCGCCCACGCATCAGACTGACCCTGGCACTCAGGGCATCGCGGAACCTCGCTTCAAGGGCCACCTCGGGGGAAGCGGAGCGTGAGGTCGCAGGACGCGGAGCCGCTGCGATTGGCTTGCCCGCTTGCACAGCCTTGACCAGTTCCTCGGTCATGCGAACATTCAGCCCGCGCCGCTGCACGATCTCGAGCACATCCATCATCTGGCTAGCCTTGCCGAGGCTGGCCAACGCCCGAGCATGGCCGGCGCTGAGCTTCCCGGTCATGAGGAGCTCACGGATTGCTTCTGGGAGCGCGAGCAGGCGAAGGGTATTGGTGATCGCGGGCCGGCTTTTGCCGACACGTCGGGCGACCTCGTCGTGAGTCAAACCAAAATCGTTGACCAATTGCTGATAGGCCTCAGCTTCTTCCAGCGGGTTGAGGTCCTGGCGCTGGATGTTCTCAATCAAGGCCAGCTCCAGCATCGCCTGGGGCGTGGTCTCTTTGACCAGGACCGGCACGGTTTCGAGCCCCGCGCGCCGCGCGGCTCGCCACCGGCGCTCGCCGGCCACGATCTGGAAGCGCTCGCCGACCGCCCCGTCCTCGATCTGGGTCACAATGAGCGGTTGGAGCAGTCCGTGCTCGCGAATCGAGTTGGCCAGATCTTCGAGCGTCTCCGGGTTGATACCCGCCCGAGGCTGCCGTGGGTTCGGGAGGATGTTGCCAACCGGCACCTCCCGGAGGGTGCCGGCCGCTCCGCCCCCCCCATCTGAACCACTCGCGCCCTCGCCCGTCGGAATCAGCGCGCCTAGTCCACGGCCAAGAGCGCTCTTCTTGCGCGCCATCGTCTACTCCTCTACCCGCTTCCGGAACCGGCGCCTCGAATTCTTGTCCGCCGGATCAACTCTTCAGCCACATGAGCATAGGCTATCGCCCCGGCTGAGCGTGGATCGTACTCGTAGATGGTCTCGCCGTAGCTGGGAGCCTCGCTCAGACGAATGTTGCGCGGAATCACGTTATCGAACACCAAACCAGGAAAGTGGCGCCGCACCTCAGCCGCGACCTCGGCGGCCAGGTTGGTGCGAGCATCGTACATTGTCAGCAACAGGCCGCCGACGCGCAACTCCGGATTGAGCTGATCGCGGACGAGTTCAATCGTGCTGACCAATTGGGACAACCCCTCAAGCGCCAGGTACTCAGTCTGAACCGGGATGATAACAAAATCGGCGGCGGTGAGCGCGTTGACGGTCAATAACCCAAGGCTCGGGGGTGGATCAAGCAAGATGTAATCGTAGTGATCGCGGACGCTGTCGAGTGCCCGGCGCAGCAGGTGCTCGCGTGCCAGCATCCCAACCATCTCGATCTCAGCACCGGCCAGCTCGGGCGCGGCTGGCACCAAATCCAGTCGCAGGCGGTTGGTAATGAAGATCACTTGATCGAGACTGACGCGATTGATGAGGGCCTCATAGATCGAGCGATTCAAACTGCGCTTATCGTATCCCAGGTGGCTGGTCGCGTTGGCTTGGGGGTCGAGGTCAAGCAGCAAAACGCGGCACCCGGCAGCAGCAAGGGCAGCTCCAAGATTGACCGCCGTTGTCGTCTTGCCGACGCCACCCTTTTGATTGGCCAGTGCAATGATCTCAGCCCGAGAGGGAGTGGCCATGAGCGGTCGGCTTTCAGCAAAACGATGGATGACGAGCGCAGAGTGATGAAATCAGAGGGTAGGGTTGATTAAGCATCGTTCATCGGCCCTCGTTCTGGTTTCCCGGCTGTGGTGGCGAAAGACGACAGGCGCCTTACCGCTCCCTCCGCAGCCAACTCTCGACCTGCTCGCGCCCGGGAATCGCCGTGGCACCCAGACCTTCAATCGAAAACGAAGCAACAACATTGGCAAAAGCCGCCGCCTCCAAGGGATCATTCGTCTCGGCAAGTCGGATGAAGAAAGCCGCTGCAAAGACGTCCCCGGCACCGGTGGGATCCACCACCCAGGCCGGCCGAGCTGGTAGCGAGCGCGGACGATCCGGGGCATAGACCACAGCACCCTCGTGGGCCTGGGTGATCACTGCGAGTGGCACGGCCTGGACGAGCTCCAGCATAGCAGCACTATCGTAGGCCACATCTTCCGGGCTAAAGACCAGCGCGTGGATACCACGGAGCCGCTCACCTGGACGCGCGAGCGGCTTGTAGCTGACCTGGCCATGGGCATCCCACGCGCGCAGCCAACCCTGTGGCGTGGCACCAACCAGGGCATGTGGGAAGGCTCGTGCCAATTCCGGCTCGAACTCTTGCGTCAGTGGCCCGAGGTGCACAATCCGAGCCTGCCGCCAGTCCGGCGGCACATCGTTCAATGTCAGTGGATCAGCAACCGCCCGAACCCACTGCGTGCGGGCGGTCCCGTGATAGACGTTCTCGTATGTCGTGGTACAGGTGCTCGGTACGGCGTGGACGCTCATCCCGGGAAGCTTAGCGGCCACATCGAGGTCAGGCCCGACGTGAGTCACCACGCCAACACGCCATCCAAGCCGATGGGCCGTGATCGCCGAATAGGTCGCAGTACCGCCCATGACCAACCCGCTCGGGGTAATGTCTTGGGTCACATTGCCGATGAGAAGGTAGTCTGGCGTCAAGTGAAGCTCCTGTGGGAAAGTTGGGCGCATTCTAGCACAGATGCCGGTCTACGGGAAGGATCTCCGCTCGCCCTTTTCGATAGGAAAATCCGCCGAGATCTGGCTCGTCACGGCTCGCCCTTTTGCTTGCCCTCACTACGGGTGCTATACTCGCCATAGTTACCACAACAACGATGGAGGAGAATGACAACTTCCAATGGAAGTTGCACCTAAATGCTGACGTTCGAACACCGCTTCGATACGATGCAAAGCATGGGCAATCTCGCGGCAAAACTGTTTGGTGCTACCTGGAAGGTACCTGCTCCTCAAGTACAATCGGATTTTGAAGGGAGGCACAATGAGCACTGCCGATCCGCTCGCCTGGATTGAGCCGGAGCTGGCCGAGTTGAAAGCGGCCGGGCTCTACACAACGATCCGCACGTTGGAATCCCCCCAGGGCGCGTGGCTGGAGGTCGATGGCCAACGCGTGCTCAATTTTGGTTCGAACAACTACCTCGGTCTCGCCAATCATCCGCGCCTGGTCGAAGCAGCGAAACACGCCGTCGATCACTACGGCGTGGGACCCGGCGCCGTCCGCACCATCTCCGGGACGATGACCTTGCACCGCCGGCTTGAGGAGAAACTCGCCGCCTTCAAGGGGGCCGAAGCGACCCTGACCTTCCAGAGTGGTTTCAACGCCAACCTCGCTGTCATCCCGGCAATTGTCAACAAGGAAGACATCATCTTCTCAGACCAACTCAACCACGCCAGCATTATTGATGGCTGCCGTCTCTCGCGGGCGACGATCATGGCTTACCCCCACACCGACGCCGAGGCGCTCGACGAGATCGTTGCCGAGAACATCGGGGGCTACCGGCGAGCGCTGATCGTGAGCGACGGCGTTTTCAGTATGGACGGCGACATCGCTCCCCTCGACAAGTTGGTCGAGGTCGCCCGGCGCTATGGCTGCATGGTAATGGTCGACGATGCCCACGGCGAGGGCGTCCTTGGCAGAGGCGGGCGCGGGATCGTAGACCACTTCGGACTGCACGGGCAGGTGGATATCGAGGTTGGAACCCTCTCGAAAGCCTTCGGGGTGGTCGGTGGCGTGGTGGCCGGGCGGAGCACCCTGACCGATTACCTCCGCCAGCGCGGCCGGCCCTTCCTCTTCTCCAGCGCCATGACCGTGCCCGATACCGCCGCCTGCATCGCCGCTGTGGAACTATTGGAGGAGAGCACTGAGCTCGTCGATCGCCTCTGGGCGAATACCACCTATTTCAAGGAGGGTATGCAAGATCTGGGCTACGATATCGGCCACAGCCAGACGCCGATTACACCGGTTATGCTGGGCGAGGCCCTGCTGGCCCAGCGCTTTAGCCGGCGGCTCTTCGAGGAGGGCATCTTCGCCACCGCTATCGGCTACCCGACCGTACCGCGGGGCACCGCGCGCATCCGGGTCATGCCCAGCGCCGCTCACAGTCGCGACGATCTCGATTTCGCGCTCGACGTCTTCGACCGCGTCGGCCGCGAGCTCGGCGTCACCGGCTGAGGGCGGTGACCCCTCTTCGCCAGAAAGTGCGAGGGATTGGGTCCGGACGAGGCGAATACACCGGACTCAGTCTCTCGCCCGTGGTGCCCTCCTCGCTTTCCCACCTCCTCACCGCACGCCGCGAATATTCTTCACGAACACTGTTCCAAGCATAAAGTAAAGCACCGCCACGCCAAAGATGACCTGGTACCCAAGATTGGACTGCCCATTGCTGCGCCCGATGAGCTGGAAGCGGTCGAGGAGGAAGCCGGCGACTGGCGTCGCGACGACCTGAGGCAACACGCTGGCGATGTGCCAGATGCCCATATCCTTAGCATAGTCATCCATAGAGGGCAGCACGTCAGTCGCCAAAGCCCAATCCACCGCCGTGTAGGCCCCATAGCCGAGCCCAAAGATGACGCCCAGCAGCACGGCGAGCTCGAAGTTGCCGTAGAAAACGAAGATTGCGGCGACACCCCCCATCAGCGCGCTGGACGCGTACACCGGCCGTTTGCGCCCGAGCCGGTCTGACAAAGTGCCCGCTGTGAGACTGGAGACAAGCGCTCCAAGCAGGAGGGTGAGCAGGAAGAAACTCACGGCCTCCTCCGGCAATGTCGCCACTCGCGCGCCGAATAGGATGAAGGGCGCCCCAATCACGTCCTTCATGTAGAACTGCAGAAACTCCTGCACAGTGTAGACACCCATGAAGATCAGCAGGCGCGTGAGGAACACCCAGGCAAAGTCGGGATACTGGCGCGGATCGAGCCAGAGGCCCCTGAGAAAGCCGCGCCAGGTGAACGGAGCGACCGCAGGTGCAGGCGGCTCGCTCACCCCGACCGCCGTGACGGCCACGCCCACGAGCATCACGGCAATGATGATCCAGTAGATGCCGGTGATGCCCCCGACGACAGTGATCAGCAGGCCCAGCACCGCCCCCAGTGCATTCCCCACCATCGTCATCAACCCCATCCACCCGCTCGCGGCGCCACGCTGCTCCGGCGCCACCACATCGGGGATGAGCGCAGCGTATGGGGCCGAGGCGACATTGTTGGCAAACTCCACAACCATGAAGGCGAGAATAAACGGGATCAGAGTGCTCATGTCCCCCTGGCGTGGAATGTAGGCCATGCCCAACAGGCCGACCACGTTGAGCAGCGTCCCTCCGATCATCCATGGCCGGCGCCGGCCGAGGGGCAGTCTCACCCGGTCGCTGAGCGCGCCGATGATGGGCGCGACGACCATCGAGATGAACGCCCCCGCCAGCAGCACAATCCCGAGGACTCGGCCTTTGACCTCGTCACCCCCGATCAACAGGGCCTGCGCCGGAAGCGTCACGATAAGGATCGCTGTCCAGTGAACGCTGAAAGCGAACCAAAAGAAGGCGAGCAGAAACTGGCGAAACGAAGAAAGCTGGGGGCGGTGGCTCGAGGCTGTAGCAGTCGCAATCATGGCGGCTCCTGTGGCATGCAAAGCTGCGCTTGATAATATCGCGGCCAGCCTTGTACCGTCAATCCTCCATTGGTGGACGTGCAGAGCGCAGATTCGTGGGCGAGTTTTGGACCGCCGCACAAATGCAGGGCAGATCAGGCCATGCGCACACATGCTGCTCACTTTTTTGCGCTCTACACTTGTTGGACATGCCCCTGCACGATTTCCCCCACCTCCCCACGGCCCGGCTGTTGTTTGCCGCTGAGTGACGTGAAGTCATCGTCCGAGGCGCTGACGTTCAAAGCAATTGCCTGGTCAGTCCTGAAAGCCACGAATTTCATCAGGCCCCCTAGTACTGCAACGACGGTTTGACCGCATTACTACGACGGTTTTGAGCCTCGGATATGGCTCGCATTGGCGACTCGCCCCGATTTGGAGGCATATCCGGCGCGGAGAATGTGTCTGTAGAGATCACTTCGCTGGCCTTCCGGGCCACTTGGCCCGATTTGGACCGCAGCCCGACTGAAAATGGGGGCCTGACGCCAGTGTGTTAGGTGGTAAACTGTGCTCTCTGACTCGCTCGCCGCTTCCACGAGTAGAGAAAGGGCCGCAAAACCGTCGTAGTAATATCATGAAACCGTCGTTGTAGTACTAGAGCGCCGGTCAAGTAGTCGCAAGGGAGGGACTTGACAATAAGGTGAGGGTATGGTCTGCTTGGGGCAATGAGCACGTGAGGAGGCAGACCATGCGACCAGGGTATTGGAATCCGCCGCAGGAACTGTCGGCGATGGAGGCGCGAGTGGTGAAGCGGATCAAACGCGCCAAGTTGTTCGTGTTTCTGCGCACGTATCGGCACGAGCTCTTCGACGAAGCGTTCCAACAGGAGTTGGCGGGGGGCTATCAGGCGCGTGCGCTGGGGCAGCCGCCGGTCCCACCGGCACAATTGGCGCTGGCGACGATCCTGCAAGCCTATACGGGGGTCTCGGATGACGAGGTCATCGAGGCGTTGGTGATGGATCGGCGCTGGCAACTGGTCTTGGATTGCCTGGACTGTGAGACAGCGCCCTTCAGCAAAGGGACCTTGGTCGGCTTTCGGAAACGCTTGATCGAGCACGAGTGGGACCGCCGGTTGATCGAGCGGACGGTCGAGGTGGCCGCCCAGCGCCAGATTTTCAGTTCGCGGGCGTTGCGCGCGGCGCTGGATTCGAGTCCCCTGTGGGGGGCTGGCCGGGTCGAAGATACCTATAACCTTCTGGGACACGCCCTGCGCAAGGAAGGCTTTGGGCGTGTTGGCCGGTCAGCAGGGGCGGGGGCTGACCGAGATCGCGGCCGAGGCGGGGGCGGAGATCGTAGGTGGCATCAGTTTGAAGGCCGCCCTGGACCTGGATTGGGACGATCCCGAGCAACAACAGCGTGCCCTTCATCTGATTCTGAGCAGTCTGGACCACGTGGAAGCCTATCTGACGCCGCAGTCCCTGTCCGAGAAGAACGCGGCGACGGTCGAGCGGGCGCTGGCGGCCGCCCAGCAGGTGCGAGCGCAAGACATCAGCACGACCGAGGCGGGTGAGCCGACCTTGCGCCAGGGGGTCGCCAAGGATCGGCGCATTTCGATTGAGGATGAGGACATGCGGCATGGGCGCAAGAGCAAAAGTCAGTTGATCGACGGCTACAAACGCCAGGTCCTGCGCGACTTGGACTCTGGTCTGGTGCGCGCGGTGGGCCTCACGCGTGCCAACGCGCCGGAAGCCAGCGTTACCGACGCGATCGAGGCCGATCTGGCTCACCAGCAGATTGAGTGGCACGAACTGCACATCGACCGCGCCTATTTGAGCAGTCCGCTGGTCCTGAACCGCTCGGCGGACATGCGCATCTACTGCAAAGCCTGGCCGGTCCGCACGGGGGCACACGATCCCAAGACCGCCTTTCACCTGGACTGGGAGACGATGCACATTCACTGTCCCAACGAGATTACGGTGCCCTTTACTCCGGGGAGCACCGTCTGCTTTCCCGCCGAGACCTGTGCTGCGTGTCCGCTTCGGGCCCGCTGTACCCAGAGCGCGTCTGGCCGCCACGTCTCGATTCATCCCGACGAGCGGCTCCTGCAGGAACTGCGCGGGCGCCACCTTACGCCTGCCGGGCGCGCCAAGCTCCGTCAGCGCGTGGCCGTCGAACATAACCTGGCCCACATTGCTCATTGGCAAGGTGACCGCGCCCGCTATCTCGGCCTGCGCAAGAACCTGTTCGATTTGCGCCGCACCGCGGTCGTGTCGAATCTCCATCTCATTGCTCGTGCCGGTCAACCCCCTCTGGCGTTGGCCGCCTGACTACTTGACCGACGCTCTAGGGTCACCCGGGGCCAGCTTTGCCAGGCCCATCCCTGACTTGTCAGCTGGTTCACACAGTTGTCGGCGCCATGGGCCCCGCCTGATCATTGCTCGCCACCTGTTCCCCCCGGATCCCCCGCTCCCGGCCGCGCGGGCCTGGATCGCCAGATCCAGGCCGAGCCATGGGAGGACGACCTGTTCCCGCCGGATCGTCAGATCCGGCGCCCACCGCCAGCATCCCCGCTCCCGGCCCACCCGCTCCCCACCTGTTCCCGCCGGATCGTCAGATCCGGCGGCCACAACCAGAATCGTCCCATCCTAGCCCAATGTGTCAACCACCTGCTCCCGCCAGATCGCCAGATCCGGCGCCCACCGCCAGTATCCCCGACCCCGGCCCGCCCTGCGGCCCACCTCCTCCCCTCCCTGTTCCCGCTGGATCGCCAGATCCGGCGCCCACCGCCCCAATCCCCCGACCCCACCGCGTGGCTCCCCTGCTCCCCCGGATCGCCAGATCCTGACATTGCGGGCCTGGATCTGGCGATCCAGGCCGAGCCATGAAAGGATACCCGTTCCCGCCGGATCGCCAGATCCGGCGGCCACCGCCCCAATCCCCCGCGCCGGTCAGCGATGGCCACCCATGAGGAGTCGGCGTCGCCCATTCGCCCGGCAGCTTTGGGACCCTTGCTCCAAGCTCATCAGCCGACCGCGCCTGCACTCATCCCGCACCCGTCCACGTGACTCAGCCCGCGGCCCCGCCAGGGGCCCAACCGGTGGCGCCTGGCGAACCGCTCGGCGCGGGGCGGCGCCACCCCGCTCGGGACGCGCCCCGCCCACCTCAACGCCGACCGGCCAGCACCCAGGCCGGCGCCCGGGCAGCGCCGCGCGCTGAGCCGGGCACCCGCCACCGCGGCCGGGGCGGCGGATCAACGCTGGCCCCCTGTGGCTGTCACTGATCGGGCGATCATGGCTCTTCCGCAACTTCCGTGAAAGGGGGCGGCGAGAAGCAGCGTATACTCCAGGATCTTGACGTATGGAAAGAGAGAGATCCGAGAGCGGATGAGCCCTATTTCGATGCCGGTCTTGCCGGGAATGATCGGCCTCCACCTTGAGAATTGTGTGGTGACCGAGCCACGGATCACGATTGCGGCAGCAGGTGCGGCCACTGAGGGCGGATGTCCAGAGTGTGGGCCATCGGCGGCACGTGTCCACAGCCGCGATCCGCAGCGCCTGTTGGATGTTCCCTGGGACGGCATTCCTGTTCAATTCAACCTGCCGGTCCGCCACTTCTGCTGTGACGCCGAGCCGTGCGGGCGGACTACCTTTGCCGAGCCAGTGGCAGGCTCCACCCGCCCGCACGCCCACCGCCCTGAGGCCTGAAGCGCCTCCTTGCAGGCCTTGGGCGTGGCCCTCGGCGGCACAGCGAGGAGCCGTCTTGGCCGTCTCCTGGGCGTGCTGGGGCGTGGCGACACGATCCTGCGTCGCGTTCGTTCGGCGGCCGAGCCACCAGCCAAAACTCGCGTGGCCGCGATCGACGAGTGAGCGATCCGTAAGGGACAGCGCTACGGCCGCCTCATTGTCGATCGTGAGCGGCGCGAGCCGATCGATTGCTTCCCGAGCAGAGCGCAGAGCAGATTGCGGTCTGGTGGCAGGCCCATCCGGGCATCGAGGTCCTTGCTCGGGACCGTGCCACCCGGTATGCGGAGGCATTGGAGCAGGGGGCACCAGAGGCACACCAGGTCGCAGATCGGTGGCACTTGCTCCAAAACCTGGGGACTGTCCTTCCGGAAATGCGCGCGCACAACACGGCGGCGCGGCGCGCTGTGGCCCGCGCGCTGACCGAGCAACGGCGGCCAGAACAGCCTCTTGCGGACCCGCGGGATGAAAATGACGCACTTTCAGCTGACCGAATTGGAGATTGGGGGAGGAGACAGAGGCTCGTGGAACGGAGAGCGTAGGAGGTCTCAGGACAGGCGGAATCGTGAGTTAGGTGGTATACGGGTCGGCTTCTTTGATGCCCGCCTCCACCCGTTGGCGGCCGGTGGAGGTTCGGAACCAAGTGGGCAAATCAGTCGTGACCGGATCCCGCCCGCAATGGAGCAGACCCATTCGTCGCGCGGACGGTTCACGCGTGGCGTCGCGTGATGGGCCGCGGTGCGGCGCGTCGGATCGTGCTGCTGCCGGCCAGAGACAAACGCGCCAGCATCCGCTGGGTTGGTCAGGATCGCTTGCACCGCCGTCGGCGCGGCCTGTTTCCAGACGACCGCGCGCTGGCCGGCGCCCGTCGCCCGTCTCGGCAGCAGAATCTGTTCGCGCCGCCAGCAGCGAAAGACGCCATGACAGCTCCCCAGTTCGGCAAACTTGGCAAACACCAATTCTAGCACGTGTTGGACCTGTTCATCCGGGTCTTTGACGACCGTCTCGTCGTCCAGCCAGACCAATCCCGTGGGCAAACACTGACGGTAGTGGCCGCTACTGACCTTGCTCAACCGGCCGCTTGCAGCTGCAGGTGCAGCAGATGCACCTCGGCTTCGCTCAGCGTGCCTTTCAAGCCCAGGAGGAAGCGGTCGTTGGAGAGCCGCGGATCATAACTGCCATCACTGTCGGCAATCAGCGTGCCGAAGACAGCGGCGAGATCCAGCAGGCGATACCAATCGCCGTTGGTGCGGGCCAAGCGCGAGACCTCGTCGCCGAAAATGATGCCGACCTGCCCCAGGGCCACCTCGGCGAGCAGCTCGTTGAAGCCCGCCCGCTGGGCGCTGGTCTGGCCGGATTTCCCGAGATCGCTGTCGATGATGCGAATGCGGGTGTCGCTCCAGCCCAGACTGCGGGCGCGCTCGGCCAGCCGGTACTGATTGGCCTGGCTCTCCCGATGCTGCTCGACCTGTTGGAGCGAGGATTGGCGCATGTCGATACAGGCCCAGCGGTGCCAGTGCGCCGAGGTGATCTTCGATCCGCCGGCCCGTTCATGCTCGCTCATGCACCCCCTCCGTGTTGCTTGGAGCCGGAGGCGTTCGTGCTTCGCTGCCGTCGGCGAGGTGACAGCATACCAGCAGCATGACGTGCTGGACGTTGTCGCGGTAGTGGGGCGTGAGGGCGCTCCACACCTGGGTGCAGGCGATCGGCTCCCTCGGCGTGTTCGACAGACCGGTTAAGGGAGTGAGCGGGTTCATCAGCGGTGACCTCCATCGCTGGCTGAAACCCACTCTCGAGCGATTGGACACACTCGACCAGCCGGTGGAGACTGGCCAGGCTCAATACCGATGGGTAAATGACGGGCGGATCGAGCGCGCGGTCGGTGACAGCGAGCGGGATGTGCCGTTCGATGCCATCATCCTGCAGCCAGATGACGCACTGGCTCTCAGTGTGGCGTCGTGTCGTGATGGCGACCAACCGAAAGGACTGCCCAAACAGCGCGTGTCTGGGATCAACCACGCGAACCGCCTCATCGCTTGAACCGGCTGTACTGATTGTGGTAGTGTTAACAATACCTTCGCCAATTAGGCTGGCGAAGGAGTAGTGGGTCGAGAGTGAATAGCGCCTAAAGCGGCGACCTGCTGAATAATCTGCTCAATTAAAACCGGTGCGGGTGGCTCCGGAAGCAATTCTAATGTCGCCTGGGCGTAGCGACGTCCGCGGAAGAAGGCCTTGAGGTCGAGGGCCCCCGCATCGGGATGAGACTGGCGGAAGTCGCGGAGCAAGCGGTGAGAGACGGTGACCATGAAGAGGGCCAGGTTGGCGGCATTGGTGACGGGGATCGAGTTGACGTTCATACAGTCCTCCACGCCCCAGAACTGTTTGGCGTCGCGGAAGTTGAACTCAATGGTTTAATCACAAATGACAAATTCTGCTTGAGTCGGCAAGGCGAGCTCCAACTGACATGGTGGAGGCGCCCGCTGCGATTGCGAGAGAATCGGGCCTGACCGGTCATAATC
Source organism: Ardenticatenaceae bacterium (assembly GCA_027493995.1). Classification (GTDB taxonomy): domain Bacteria; phylum Chloroflexota; class Anaerolineae; order Ardenticatenales; family Ardenticatenaceae; genus DOUV01. The sequence goes on from JAOSJS010000001.1 coordinate 2,797,459, forward strand.
TCCCAAGAGTTGATGAAGTCTTGGGGAGGGGATTTTGAAGCGAACATGGAGCGTATTCCGTACTCTCGAATCGCAACCGAATGGACAGCGCCGGTGGGACATTGCGTATCAGCTCCTGTGGCAGTGGACATTGGAGCGAGAAGCGCAGATCCAGCCGGCAACCACCACCAAGCAGGAGGAGTCAGATGCAGATCGCACTGTACATGCGTGTATCAACAAGACGCCAACAACAGAGCCAAACCATTGAGCAGCAATTGGACCGTCTCCATAGCGAGATCGAAGCGCATTCTGACTGGAAGTTGTCAGAAGAACACATCTACCGAGACGATGGATACAGCGGTGCTTCGCTGAATCGACCCGGTCTAGACAGGCTCCGTGAACAAGCGGCGATGGCTTCGTTTGAACGAGTGCTCATCACCGCACCCGATCGACTTGCCCGCAAATATGTCCATCAAGTGCTCCTGATAGAGGAGCTGGGCAGTATCGGCTGCCAGGTTGAGTTTTTGGACCGACCCATGAAAGATGGTGATCCCCACGACCAGTTGCTGTTACAGATTCGCGGCGCAGTGGCTGAGTATGAACGCAATCTAATCGCCGAACGGATGCGACGCGGCCGGCAAGCCAAACTGCGCAGCGGCACACTGTTGCCTTGGACGGTTGCTCCATACGGCTATCTGCTTGATGCAGAACGACCACGTGATCCCAGTCGGGTTCAGACAGATCCTGTGAAGGCTGCCTTTGTGCAACAGATCTTCGGCTGGTACACTGATCCTGGGCAATCGATCTCACTCTATCAGGTCGCCAAGCGCCTGAGCGACAACACCATTCCCACTCCCAGAGGTGGCCTGCGCTGGAATGTGGCCTCAGTACGAGGGATCCTGCGCAATCCAGCCTATGCGGGAACCTCGTACAGCAGTCGCACTCACCCTGCTCCCGCGCGCAATCGGAAGTCGGCACTCAAACCGGTTGGACCGGGTCAAAGCACTCGACCTGCTCCGCCTGACGACTGGATTGCCATACCCGTGCCATCCATTACCTCTCAAGCGACCTTCGATTTGGCCCAAGATCGTCTGGACCAGAACCAAATGATGGCTCGTCGCAATAACACCGCTCACGATTACTTGCTGCGTGGTTTAGTCAGTTGTGCTCAATGTCAATTGGCTAGCACAGGCCGTTCCTGCCGACCAGGCTATGGCTACTATGTGTGTCGTGGTCGCACCGACGCCTTACGCAAGGCCAAAGGCGAACGATGCACCGCTCGTTACGCTCCGGCCGAGCAACTGGACGAACTTGTCTGGCAAGATCTCTGTCACATCTTGTCCGATCCAACCTGCATCACCCATGAACTTGAACGTGCGCATGCGGGCGAGTGGCTGCCTCAAGCACTTCAGGCCCGTCGTCAGATCTTGCGCAAGGCGATTGCCCAACTCCAGCGACAACAGGAGCGACTGCTTGAAGTCTATCTGGCCGAAATCATCGGCCGAGGTGAATTTGAACGTAAACGTCATGAACTGGCCCAGACCCTCGGCGGATTGGAGCAGCAACTCCGTCAGTTGGATGCACAAGCGCAGAAACAGATTGATTTGGCCGCGCTCACCGTCAATGTTCAGGACTTCTGCCAGCGACTCCAGCCTACCTTGGACCAGCTGGACTTCGCCCAACGTCGCCAACTCGTCGAATTGCTGATTGACCGGGTCATGGTCGACGATGAGCAGATTGAAATCCGTTATGTCATCCCGGTCAGTCCAGCCGGGGCGATCTCCCGCTTTTGTCATTTGCGTACAGACTATTTCGATCTGGAAGCGCAGGCGGTCGTAGTGGATGATGAGGGCGTAGGACAGGGAGAGGTCCGTGCTGAAGAGCACCACGTGGGCGCGCGCGCCGGTTTGCCGATTGGTTTTGACGAGCATCACCCCATTGAGGGCTGGGCGAAGCCCTGGTGCACCAGGGTGGCCTGATAGATGTCGGGGCGGCTCTTTTGCTCCTGGGTGCTGGCCACACGGTACTGGTCAGCAATCACCCGGTAGTTGAGCTTCACGCCGTAGCTCCGCCGAGGACCGTACTGCTTCTGCGGCCCGTCATACGGGAAGAAGAGCGCCGAATCGTGACGCAGTTTGGAAATCAGCTGCAGGCCCAGGCTTTGCCGCACCACCTGCACGACGTTGTTGGTGCCGAAATGACCGTCCAGGACCAGATACGCCACCGGAAACAAGCCCCCAATCAAGCCCAACACCTGCCGCGCCAGGCGCTCCAGGCGGCGCAGCTCGGGTGTCCACTTAATCGCGGTCTTGTCCTTATTCTGACGGCCCTTCGGCCGGCCGGCGTGGCGTTTCGGCTCAGCGGTGTCCGGCCTGGCGTGCGGTGCTTTGGGCGGCGCGGCAGACGCCGGCTTTTTCTCAGGCACGCCCTGCTCGACCAGCAGGGGGTACGACGCCCCGGCCTTGACACCGACCAGCGACAGGCTGAAGAAACTCAGCCCTGGTACCGTCCGCTTGAAAAGCGACGAGAAAAAACGGCCCAAGCCATACGTCGCCGGCCCCGCCTTGGTCACCACACTTTCGTCGCCCACCAGCCGATAGATCTCCTCCGCACACTACAGATGCGTCCCAAAGAACAACCAGACCATCTGCCCCCAGGGCAATACCGTGTTGAACAAGCGTTGCACCGTCCGGTAACTGCCGCCGGTGTCGGCCCAGCGCGAGATGCCCACCATCGTGACGCGCCCTGTCATGGCCAGCATCGCCGCCACAATCCGACTCAGTTGTCGCATGGTCGTCCGGTCCATACACTGGTCAAAACAGGCGAAAAGTGCGATAATGTCTCTCATGAGCGATCCTGTCTGATTGGATTTCCACTTTCGTCGGTTGAAATCCTATCTTACTCGATCGCTCTTCCTTTCGCCCAATTTTGGCGAAGGTATTGTACCTCACGTGAAGATTGCGGTAGGGCTTTCATCGCCCATCGCCCTGGCAGGCTGGTCTGCCGCTGCGGCTCTGGTCTCCATCGGAGAAGCGAGTGGTTTTTATGAACGACGCGAGAAAATCGATTACCTCGATTCTCCAGCAGTACGATGGGCTTTTCGAGCTTCTTGATCGCGTCGTCACGCCCGATGCGTACTTCAACCTCTTCGCATCACTCTCCGATAACTACTCGCCGACTCTTACCGTCTCGCGCGTTCAGGGGCCACTGGTTCAGGCGCTCCTGGCCGAGGGACTGGGTTCGGTCAGCCCCGTGCGGGTCGAGGCCAATCTGAGGCGCTCTGGCACCATCGGGGTGATTGTCGGCAACGAGCCGGCGCCGATTTGGCCGTCGGCGCACACCGATATCTGCAGCTACCTGACCGGAGCGTGGAACGGAAGCGGTTACCCGTTGACCCCCTTCTGCCTGCACCGGGCGCGCCCCGGTCGCCGCGCCGCGGTCGCACTGAGCGCCCCGCGCGGGCCGGGCGCACTCGAGCGGCTGGCCGAGGGGGTGATGGTAACCGATGAGCAGGGTCGACTCTTCTTCGAGACGTCGCGGCGGGATCTCCCCGTGTGGACGCGCGTGGTCCACCACCTCCCGGCCACGTGGGACCGTGCCAGCGACGAGATCCACGGTTTCATCGATAACCAGGCTGGCTCGGCGGCTCTGCTGTTGGCAGCGCGCGTGCTCTCGCACCTCAAGGCGAATGTGGTTCTGCTGCTGAACGATGAGGAGGAGGGGCCCGTAGACATCGGGAACCGCGCCTTCTCACGCGCCCATACGCGCCTGCTGCACCGCACCCCCCACGACCTGCTTCCCGAGATGACTGTGATTGTTGACGCCCAACAGCAAGAAGCGCAACTGGAAGCCGGCGATGCGACCTCTTTCGGCCGAGGCGCGACTTTCACAGGGGTGGTGAGTGGCGCGCGCGGGGCCGTTATGCCGCCCCACCTCCTGGCGTTTACCCGCGAGCTCGGAGAGGCGTTGGCGCAACGTGGGATTGCCCTGACGGAAAATCAGGACTACGTGAGCCGAAGCGACGACGTCTCCGCGCTCTTTTACACCCAAAACGTCAGTGTGATCGGCTTCCCTGGGGCGTACACCCACTTCGACCGAACGCCTGTCGCTTGCTGCGGTGATCTGGTCCAACTCACTAAAGTGCTCGTGGTCTATGCCCTCGTGGCGCAGGACCCGGATTGGCGCCAGGTCTACCTGGCGTGAGGGCCGCGCGCCCGGGCTACTGCCCGGCGCGCGCGTCGCCGATTGGGCCAGGGGGGATCTCGCCGCGGTGGATGCGCACCAGGCGGAGGGCCACGGTCTGGGTGAGGGCGAGCATCGCGAAGAGGAGCAGGAGGACGGGCCCCGCCAGGAGGGCACAGACCACGGTGAGGAAGAGCAGAAGCAGAAGCAGCGAAAGAGTGTACAGCGGGTAGCCGATCGCGGTCAGCAGGGCGGTGCGCAGCACACCGAAGAGCGATTGGTCCGGGGTCACGATCAACAGGGGGAAGAGGTACAATTGGGCACCCAGCCAGGCCAGGCTGATCACCGCGACCGGGCCGACGACCCAGCCGAGCGATTCGATGTTGTCGCCGCCGTAGAACCACAGCGCCGTGCCGAGGACGACCAGGGCGCCAAGGTCGAGGGCGACCAGGGCGGTGCTCTGGCGCCAGTAGCGGCGGAAGCCATCCCAGAAGTCGCCGATTCGGGCGAAGCGGGGATCGCCGGCGCGCTCCTCTTGGACCACCCGGTAGGCCAGGTAGAAGAGCGCCCCGGTGGCAGCCGGCCAGGTGATGAGTGGGAGACTCAGGAGGAACCAGAAAATATTCCCGACGAGAAGGATCCCCATCCGTCGGAAGAGTAGACGGGCAGAGAGCCAGAAGGCGGCCAAGGCCATCGTGCGTTCCAGGATAATAGGTCGCTGTGCTATCCTTGTGGACTGGGATGATTATACCGGCGGGCCGGTCGCGTCCGCAAAGCGATCCAGGTGGTGAAGGAGTTCTGGTGCTCGAGACGGAAGGGCTTACCAAACAGTTTGGTGGGACAATTGCGGTGCAAAACCTCGACCTGCACGTTCGGCCGGGCGAGATCTACGGCTTTCTCGGCCCGAACGGGGCCGGGAAGACGACCACGATCTACATGCTGCTCGGCCTGATCCCGCCGACCGCCGGCCGGGTGCTCCTCTTTGGCCAACCCGTGACCCCCGATGCACTTACTCTGAAACGGCGCATCGGTGTCGTCGCGGAAGAGCCGGTCAGCGCCACCCGGATGACGGCCTGGGAGTTGGTCCGATTCTTCGCCGATCTCAACGGCGTGCCACGTCCCGAGCGGCGGATGCACGAACTGTTCGAGGCGCTCGATCTCTGGGACGTGCGCCACAGCCTGGCCCACGACTACTCTCGAGGAATGCGGCAGAAATTGAGCCTGATCCGCGCCCTGGTTCACGACCCCGACCTGTTGGTTCTCGATGAGCCCGTGAGTGGGCTCGATCCTTACGGAATCCTCCAGGTGCGCGAACTCGTGGATGCTCATCGCCGGCGCGGCGGGGCCGTCTTTATTTCCAGCCACATCCTCTCCGAGATTGAGCGCTCGGCCGATCGCATTGGCATCCTTCACCAGGGGCGGCTGCTCGCCGAGGATACGATGGACGGACTGCGCCGCCGGCTCGCGCATGGGGCGGTTGTCGAGCTGGACCTGGCCGTGGCCTCACCGGGCCTGGTGTCCGCCCTGGCGGCGCTTCCCTGTGTTGAACGGCTGGTCGCCGATGGACGGCGCGTTGCACTCCATGTGATGGCCGAGCAGGACGCGCGCCCGGCGATCTTCCAGACCGTGGTCGCCCAGGGTGGCGTTCTGGTCGAGATGCGCACCGAGGAGATGAGCCTCGAAGAGGCCTTCGTGACAATCACCAATTCGAATGTCCAACAACTGGTAGGTGCAGCATGACCACCTCACCGGTCTCCGTGCTGGCTCCGTGGCCTCTCCGCGGGCGGAGCATCCAGCGAATTGCGCGTCAGGAGATTCGCGATGCCCTCCTCGGGTGGGGTGTCTATCTCACGGCGGGGGCGGGCCTGCTCCTGGCAGTGCTTCTCGTCTATAACTCGGCCCGGTTCGTGGCGGGGAGTGGATTGCAGATTCTCGCGCGTCCCTTCTTGTCTCCGCTCGTCGCTGCCTCGACCCTGGCGCTACTCTACGTCACAGTCGTTGCCACCCTCGCCATCGCTCGCCCGAGAGAACAAGGGGCCTTGCAGGTGCTCTTCTTCGCGCCGGTTGATGCAATCGGGCTGGTGGGGGCGTACTTTGTCGCCGGCATTGTGGTCTACCTGCTGCTGGTATTGCTGCTGGTGCCGCTGCTGGTTCTCCTCGCTCTGCTGACGAACGTGTTCCTGCCCCCGGCTCTTCTCTGGGGGCTCTTGCCGAGCGTAGGAGTGGCAGGCCTGGCCGTGGCTTTCGGCATCTTCCTGTCGGCGGTAGCCGGCTCGAGCCGGAGTGCAGTCCTGCTGCTGGTGACGGTGGTCATCCTCCTGTTTGCGATCCAGGGCGGCTACACCGCGCTCCTGAACGTCCCGCCGACGAGTCGCTACTACGATGCGCTGCTCTTCTTGCGGGTGTTCCTGCGCGTGCTCAACGACCTCCTCCTGTGGGTCTCGCCGATTGGGATGCTTGGCCACTGTCTGGACGCGGCCCTGCGCAACGATCTGTTGTTATTGTTGCGCGACAGCGTCCGCGCCGTCGCGGTGAGCCTGGTATGGCTGGGCCTGGCGGTGTGGGCAGTGCGCCGCCGGGGAGTGTTGCCATGAATCGTCGGTGGTGGTTCTCGGCACTCCTCCTCCTGATGTTGTTGCTTTCACGAAGCGCTGTACAGGCGCAGGCACCCAAGCGAGTGGCAGCCTTTGTCTACGGAATCAACGCCGCCGCGCCTGACGGTGTGATCGGAACGTTTGCCCCGCCGACCGTCGAGAGCATCTACCTGTTGGCCGGTCACACGAGCGTGCTCTCACCTCGCCAGACGCTGGTCTACTTCTGGCCAATCACGAACGAATACCGGGCGGCCTGGAGCGAAATGAACGAGACCATCGAGGGCACGCTTGAGATCTCGCAGAATGGGCGACGGGTGAGCGCTCTCGAGCAGGTTGACTACACAATCCATTTCGGCGCCGGTGAGGGCGCGCCGAAACCGCAACTCTACCTCGGGGCGGCGGCCGCGGAGGCAAACCAACGTTTCGAGGCCGAGCGCAACGCCTACCAGCAAGCTGTTCTCGCCTTCGAGAAGGCCCAGGCGGCCTGGCAGACGATGCTTCGGGAGGGCCAGACTCGTCGCGAGAGCGGCTCCCAGGTTGAGATCCCTCCACCCCCGAGCCCCCGCCGCCGCTCAACGTCTTCAGCACCGGTCTCAACCGCGGCTACCCGGTGAATCTCTCCCCGGGAAGCTATGACATCCAATTGCGACTGGCCGATGGCAGCATCCAGCCCGGAAGCGCGCGGCGCCTGGTGGTCTTTGCCCCCCGCCGCACGGCCGTCGGGTACACCGTTATCCCCGAGTCGCGCTGGACGACACCAGAGGAACTGACCGATCTGGCTGATGTCATTTTGGGCGAACCGGGCAGCGTTCTCTACCTCAAGCCGCACGTGATCCGTGAGTATCCCGCCCTCCCCTACGAATATCTCCTGAACCCGCAATACCCTGGCGATGTGCAGGGGCCCGAGTGGCGCTGGGTGGCCGGTGAGCCGATCAATGAGGGGACTCTGGAGGTTGTCAGCGGCGGGCGGGTCACCGAGCGCGTGCCGCTCGTGCCCTATCGCGTCAAGCAGATTCCGGGAGCAGCCCTGGGCTACGAGATTCTGCCGTTTGACCCGAACGATCCCGGAGCACCGCGCGATCCTGATTTTGCCGCCTATCGCATTGTGCTGTCCGACCAGTTGCCGGCCTACGAGATGCGGGTGGTCTCGAACGAAGGCCAGGTCTTGCTCGGGAGCCAGCGCCAGACACGCGTTCTCCCCCGTGTTGACCTTCGGCTCCTCCTGCTTCTCCCTGCAATTCCGCTCGTCTTGGGCTGGCTTGTGATGACCCTCCGCCGCAAACAGACATCGCCGGTGCAGGTCGTGGCTTAGGGGGGAGGAACAACGGACGTGCTCTTCGATCTCGCCGTGTTGGGCGACCTGGTCGCCGATATCCTGCTGCCGGTTGAGGAACTGCCGCTGCGGCCGAATGCCCACGGCTGGGCCGAGGGGCTCTTCGTCGAGTTGGGCGGCGGCTGCAATTTCCTGGTGGCAGCCCGGCGCATGAATCTCACGACAACCGCGCTCGGAGCCGTGGGAGGCGATTCGTACGGCCAGGCCGTGAAAGAGATGCTCGTGGCCGAGGGTGTGGACATCAGCTCTGTGGTGACCTACCCGGACCGCCAGACCGTGTTGTGCGTGGTCGTCACCGACCGGGTGGGCCAGCACGTCTTTCTCGGGATCAAGGATGACGGCCCGCAGTGGCCCTATCCGCCGGCCTGGATTGAGATGATCCGGCGCTCGAGGAGCCTGCTCACCGATGGGTACACCTTTCGCGAGCTGCTCCATCCTGATGACGTTCTCGCCGCCATGTCTGCAGCCCGCCAGGCGGGTGTCCCCGTCTTTTTTGATCCCGGTCCGAGCATTCGCTTGCTCCCCGAGCCGGTGCTCGTCGCCGCGCTCGCGGCGACCGACGTGTTGCTTCTGACGCTCGACGAAGCCCACCATCTCGTCGCCGAGAATGATCCTGGCGCCGCCGCGCAAGCCCTCCGGGCCTTCGGCCCCAACGTGGTCGTCACGAAGGCGGGCGCCGAGGGCTGCTTCGTGGCCGCCGGTCAGAGGGTCGTCCAACATCCCGGTTTTCGGATCAATGTGGTTGATACGGTGGGTGCCGGCGACGCCTTCGCGGCCGCGTTCATCGCGGGCTACCTCCGCGGTGGGAGCTGGCGCGATTGCGCCGCGCTTGCCAACGCCATGGGAGCTGCGACAGCCGCGACGCGAGGGGCGGGACGGCGCATCCCTCCGGCCGAGCGCCTCCTGGAGTTGCTCGGTGACGATCCTGCCGCCCGGTTGGTGACAAGTACGGACCGCCCGCCCTACAGGCTGAGCCGATTCAACGAATGATCCCCAGCTGAATACGGGCGGTCACATCAATGAGTGGGGCCCCCACGGGCAACGCAGTTCCCAGGGGATGCGGTCCCTCGCCCCGACCAAGAAAGCCACCTGGCATGAATGAACCGGCAAACTCATCGCTCCTACAACAGTACGAACAACTCAAGGCGCTCGCCGGCGGGACGTGGTTCGCGAGCCCGGATTCATCGCGGCCGCATGCGCCGCCCAACCTCCGCCGCATCCGCGATCTCACGTTGCTTGCGCTCCTGGGCGATCTCTCACTGGTCATTGCCTGCGACTCGAACGCGTCGATTGGGGAAAAACCCAACGATGCTCTCAAGGTTCCCTATTCTGAAGTTGGCGTCTCGGCTCTCAAAGTCACGCTGATGGAGGTGCTTGCCGCGGGAGCGGTTCCTATCCTGATCGTGAACGCACTCTGCATGGAGATGGAGCCTTCCGGGCGGAAGATGATTGAGGTCATGCGAAGCGAGTTGGTCCGCTCCGGATTCGACCCAAGTATCATGCTGACAGGCAGTACCGAGGACAATGCGCACACGACGCAGAGCGGGATCGGAATCACAGTCATCGGACTCGCGACAGAAGAGCGATTGCGGGTGGGATGGACCTCTCTGGGTGACGTCGTCCTCTGTGTTGGAAATCCGAAGAGTGGGGTGGATACGCCCTACTCGGAGTATGACCCGGATATCGCCACCATTCGTACTGTGCTGGCGCTCGTGCAGATGGAGGAAGTTCACGAGATCCTTCCGGTGGGCTCAAAGGGCGTTTGGTACGAAGCGAACGAATTGGCGCGTTTTGTCGGGCGAGAGTTCCGTTTGACCGAGGAACAAGTTCCCATCAATATTCGTGCCTCAGCGGGCGCTTCTACCGCCGTGCTTATCTCAACGAGAGCTGAGAATGTTGATCGGGTTACTCGTGCCGTTTCTGTGCCAACCTACCGAATCGGTACAGTCGAATAGAAGAGGGAAGACAAAAGGTGAAAGCGCCGGAGTTCACGTCTGTCGATCACATTCTGGAAGAAGTGCGCGCGATGCGCGTTCGTGGGGGAAGCGCCTTCGGCCAGGCTGCAGCACGCGCCTTTCAGTTCGTTGCGGTGGATCCCGCCATTCAGACCGCAGATGCCATGTTCGCCGAGCTTGACCGCGTCTCGAGCGCTCTTCTGGAAGAAAAGCCGACCATGGCGACCATTCGCAACGCGCGCTTGTTGATCATCGAGGCAGCCAAAAACAGCGTCAGCGCCAACGATCTGACGAACCTGCGGGAAAACCTCTCTGCGCGAGTCGATCTCTTTATCCAGATGTCCCTGACCGCCGTTGACACGTTAGGACGTATCGGGGCGCATCTGGTCGGTGATGGCCAAACGATCATGATGCACAGCTTTAGCGAATCGGTGCTGGCCATTTTTGAGCAAGCGCGGAGAGCGGGAAAGCAGTTTGAGGTCATCTGCACCGAATCGAGACCGCTCCGTGAGGGCCGGTTCAGCGCGGGGCGGCTTTCGGCCATGGGGGTGCCGGTTGTATTCGTGACCGATGCATCCATGGCCGAGGTGGTCAGAGTGGCGGATTGGGTGATCGTTGGGGCGGATTGTATTGGAATCGACGGATCGGTGGCGAACAAGATGGGCACGAATCTGCTATCGATTCTGGCAGACAGGTTCGATGTGCCGTTCTACGTAGCAAGTGAGATTCTAAAGTTGAATCCTATGACGAAGCAGGGCCAGCCGATCAGGTTGGAGTTTCGCCCCCCCACTGAAGTCGCGGACAAGGACGAGTTCGAGTCCTCGGTGCACGTTGGGATTCGGAACCAGTTCTTCGATGTGACCCCGCCGCAACGGATTCGGGCGCTTGTGACAGAGCGGGGACTCTCCTCCCCGGGAATGGCAGGTCAGGCCTGGCACGAGATGCAGGCGGCTTTTGAGCGGGACCTCAAGCAGCGGGGCAGGTGAGAGACTGGCGGCAGGATTTCTTCCCAATCCGAGCACCTCACAAAGGAGTTTATAGCATGTCTACCTCGTTGAGCCGGGAGTGGCTTTACGACCACGTTCTTGGAAGCCTGGTATCCGCGGCGCTTGGCGATGCCATGGGAGCAACGACCGAGCAACACGCTATCGATGAGATACTCGCCGCCCACGGCGGGCTCTTGCGCGAACTACAGGCGCCGGCGATCGACACCTTTTCTGAGGGGAATCGCCCCGGCCAGGTCACCGATGACTGCAGCCAGATGTTCGCGCTGGCGGAAGCCCTGATCACCACGGACGGCGAGCTCGACGAACACGCCTGGGTCGCGGCGCTGCTGCACTGGGCCGAGACCTCGCCCATGGCACGGATGATGGGACCGACGACGCGACCACTCCTCCAGGCGCTTGCGTGCGGGGAGAGCACGGCCCACGTCGGCACGGTCGGCCGCTCGACCCGCAAGCTGACGAGCATGGGGACGACCAATGGGGCTGCCATGCGCGTCGCCCCCGCCGGTCTGGTTCACCCGGGGGACATCGAGGGCGCCGTGCGGTTGGCCTGGGTCACCTCCCGTCCGACCCACGATACCCAGATCGCGGCGGCGGGAGCCGGGGCAGTCGCAGCAGGGGTGGCGGCGGCTCTCCGACCAGGCGCGGATGTGTTTGGCGTGGTGCGAGCCGCTCTGGAGGGGGCCCGGCTGGGCGAGGCCATCGGGGCGCGCGAGGGGCGGCGGGTCGCCGGACCGAACGTCGCGCGACGGATCGAACTCGCCGTCGAGGAGGCCCTTCGAGCGCGCTCGTTCGAGCAGGCGCTGCGCGGCCTCGAGGCGACCGTCGGCAATTCGGTGATGACTGTCGAGTCGGTACCCGCAGCCGTCGGCATCTTTGTTGCCGCTGGGGGCGATCCGCTTGAGAGTGTAGTGGGTGGGACCAACATCGGTAACGACTCCGACACGATTGCAGCGATGGCCGGTGCACTGGCCGGCGCCTTGCGGGGAATCGGTGCGGTCCCAGAAGCCATGCGCGCGACCGTCATGGCGGCGAACGACGAGGACATCCCGCAACTGGCCGAGGGCCTTACGGCCATTGGATGGCGCCGGGGCGAGGCGGCCGGGTAATCCCCGCGTCCGGGAGTGGGAGGCCAGAGAGTGGCGCGATCTTGAAAATCCACCGGTCCAAATCCCATCACCCCCGTTGACAGCCCCATCTGACTATGTTAGAGTGTGACGCAATCGTTTACGTATTGCTCTCCAGAGAGAGACGGCATATGGCGACGATGCGAAATGTGGCGGAGTACGCCGGCGTCTCAACGGCAACCGTGAGCCACGTGATCAACGGGACTCGCTATGTGAGCCCGGAACTTACCGGGCGTGTTCTGACAGCCATGCGGGCTTTGAACTATCAACCCGATGCTGTCGCGCGAAGCCTCCGTCGCCGTGAGACGCTCACAATCGGCCTGATCATCCCCAGCACCGAGATCCCCTTCTTCGCCGCGGTTGCCCATAGTATCGAGGCAGCTGCGTTCCAGGCCGGTTACAACGTCATTCTCTGCAACTCTGGTTGGAACCTGCCGCGCGAGCTTCGCTACCTGGGCAACCTCCTGGCGCGGCGCGTCGATGGGCTCGTCTGTATCAGCCTGGAGATGACCGCCGATCAGATCGCTCCCGTGGTCGCAGAGGGAACGCCGGTTGTCATGTTTGAGCGGCGGATGCCAGGAATCGGTCTCGACGCCGTCGGGATCGACAATGTCCAGGGCGCCACTGCGGCAATGACCCATCTCCTCGAGTTACGTCATCGCCGCATCGGTTGTATCCGTGGTTTGGGGACCTCGAGCCTGAGTGGCATGCGGCTCGAGGCCTACCGGCAGGTTCTCGCCGAGTGGGGCGTCGCGTACGATCCCGCGTTGGTGTGTCAAGGCGATTACCTTCCCCACAGTGGCAGGATGGCAGCCCGGGCATTGATGGATCTCGATGATCCTCCAACCGCGATCTTCGCCCTCAATGACATGATGGCAATCGGGGCGCTGCAAGTGCTGCACGAGCGCGACCTGCGCGTCCCCGGCGATGTTGCCGTGGTCGGCTTCGACGGCATCCCGTTGACCCAATACACCAGCCCGGCGTTGACGACTGTAGTACAACCGATCAGCGAGATGGGGAGGGTCGCGGTCGAGTTGTTGTTAGCCCGGATCCGGGGCGACGGGCCTCGCGAAGCACAGTTTGTTGTGGTGGAACCCGAACTCGTCGTCCGTGCCTCGACGGTTGGCGCTGCCGCGTCGCTGCCAGCCCCCCGCACTGCCAGGCAACCGACGGAAGTTTCGTCTTAACAGGGTGTAGAGGAATTCAGCGCCGACTGAGACGCTATGGACTTCGTGCTTTCACCCGCCGGCGCGATCAGTGCTGTGCTCGCTGCTTCGCTTCTCTGGGGAAGCTGGGCGATCGCTCTGAAGCATCTGGACGGTTATCCGGTCGATGCGTTCTTTCTCGACCTGTACACGAGCGCAGTGGTCCTCGTGGCCGGGGTGAGTGTGGCCGTCCACGGGGCATCGCTGCCAGCCGAGATCGCCGCGAAGCTCGCGGCCCGGCCAGAGATCGTGTTGACACCGCTGGTCGGTGGGTTGCTGTATGTCGTTGGTATGCGGATCTGGCTCTATCTCATCGAGCGCGTTGGGTTGGTTCTGGCGAGTCCGATCTACTCGAGCGTTGCCATCATTGTTGGAACCTTGCTGTCCGCCCGGCTCGGGGGCCTGCCTTTGGGCGCCTCGTTGCTGACGATTCTGATCGGGTGCTTCATTCTGATTGGGGCGGTGGTTGCGTGTGTCTGGGCCGGGCATTTGCGCGACATCGGGAGAGGGACGCTCGCTTCCGGACGTCTACGGGCCTGGCAAGTGATCGCTCTCTCGCTCGTCGGGGCTCTGCTTGGAGTCAGCTACCCTGTGGCCCTCTCTGTCGGGTTGGCCGGCCCGCGGCGGCCGGAAGGCTTGCCCGTCCTGCCGTATATGCTCGTCCTCGCCGCGGGTGCGTGGGCCGGCGCGATGGTGAATGCAGCCCTGATGCTCCCCCGCGGTGGGGGCTGGCACCGCTGGCGCCGGGCCGAACCGCGGTATCGGGTGATGGGGGTAGGCGCGGCGGTCGCGCACTACGGTGGCAACATCATCAACGCTGTGGCGGTCCCGATACTCAGCACTGCGATTGCCTGGCCGATGGGGCAGATCTACACTCTGTGGGGGTATCTCTGGGGGATTGCCTACGGCGAATTTCGCGGCGCGACGCGATTCGCCTACGGTGCTCTATTCACAGGCGTAGGGCTCTTCATTCTAGGCGTCCTGGTGTTGGGCTACGCGTTTGGTGGAAGGTGAGAGGCCGGTGCACTCGCCCGACGTCGTTTTGCTCGGACTCTGCGTCCTTGATCGGTTGGTTCAGGTGAGTACATTGCCTGAGCCAGAGGGGGTTGCCGTCGTTGATCGGGTTCAGGAAACTGGTGGCGGCATGGCTGCCAACGTGGCCGTCGCGCTGGCACGGCTCGGTCGCCGGACAGGGCTGATCACCGCGCTTGGGGACGATGACCTCGCCGACCGCATGCTTCGCGAGTTAAGCCAGGAGGGGATCGAACTGCAGCAGGTGGTTCGGCGACCTGGCCGCCCCTCCACCCACATTCTGCTTCTGGTCGACCGGGCCTTTCGGCGCAGCGGGATCTTCTTTCACCCTGAGACCCTTTTCTCCCTGGCGCCGGATGAACTGGACCCTGAGTCCATCACGAGCGCCCGCGTGTTCTTCACCGACTTGGAGCCACCCGCCGCGGCACTGCACAGCGCGCTCCTGGCCCACACGGCGGGGCGGGTGGTGGTCGTCGATGTCCAGGCCGGAACGACTCAATCGGAGGTTCTGGGGATTAATCGCCAGGTACTGCTCCAGGCAGCGTCGCTTGCCAACCTTTTTCTGCCTTCACGGGAGGGCCTTCTGACAGTGACCGGCTGCTCGGAGGTCTCACGCGCGCTCGATCTGCTCTGTGCCGAGTTTCCACTCATGACGGTGGCGGTCACATTGGGCACGGCCGGGTCAATCCTGGCGCGAGGTG
Source organism: Ardenticatenaceae bacterium (assembly GCA_027493995.1). Taxonomy (GTDB): domain Bacteria; phylum Chloroflexota; class Anaerolineae; order Ardenticatenales; family Ardenticatenaceae; genus DOUV01. The sequence goes on from JAOSJS010000001.1 coordinate 2,812,571, forward strand.
CCGAGCGAGTTGCAATTCCCGCTTACCCCGTCGAGGTGGTCGATACCACAGGTGCGGGAGATATCTACCATGCAGCTCTGATCGAGGCGCTCTACTTTCAGGAATGGCCGCTCGAGCGCGCCGGCCACTTTGCCAGCGCGGCCGCGGCCCTTGGCTGCACCGCTGTCGGGGCTCGGACCGGCGCCCCGCGGCGGGAGGCGATCGAGCAACTCCTGGACGCCGCACACCTCCGCGAACGCCAAGTGAACTGAGGAGCACAATGTACACGACGATCAACCTGGAGACACCCCAGGGCGACAGTTTGACAAATATCACCGATCAGGTGCGCGCGGCGGTTCGCGAGAGTGGTGTGGAGACCGGGGTCTGCTTTGTGATTGTTCCCCACACCACGGCGGCGCTGACGATTAATAGTTACCTCGACCCCGCCACGGCGCGCGACATCATCGCGGATGTTCGCCGCCTGGTTCCGACGCGCACCGACTTCCATCACATCTTCGACACGCCGGCCGACGCGGCAGGTCACATCAAGGCAACGCTGGTAGGCAACAGTGAGGTCGTCTTGATCGAGGGTGGGGACCTCGTGTTGGGACACTCGCAGGGCTTGCTCTTCTACGACTTTGATGGCCCTCGCAAGCGGCGTGTTCTGGTCAAGGTTGTCGCGGAGTAGGCCCGCGAAAAGGAGGGCTGAGCCGACCGAAAGGCGAGGGCTCCCGTGACCGTCTCCGGGCGCGGTCGCGGGAAACGCGTGAACTGATTCGTTCAGCCCCGGAATCTATCAATCCCGCCTTTTCATAGGAGGAGAGGAAGATGCAACAGCGTGTTCTTCGCAGCGCTGCAATTCTCGCAGTGCTCATCCTGGCGGCTCTCACCGTTGTTGCCTGCGCTGGGCAGCAGCCGGCAGCTGCGCCAACGACGGCGGCGGCCCAGCCGACCGAAGCCGCTGCCGGTAGCCAACCAGGCAGCCAGGGCGGCGAAGCCATTGCCATCCAGTTTTTGACTCTGGACGATCCCGAGCAGTTGTTGGCCCTCGGCCAGATGGCTGAGGCCTTCAAGAAGAGCGACCCGAAGTGGTCGAACGTCACTGTCAACTACGAGGCCGTCCCCTTTGCCCAACTCTTCCCGAAGATTGAAGCGTCCGTCGCCGCGGGGGCTGATTTCGATGCCTTCCTGGCCGACGGTCCGGATATCAAACACTATGCCTACAACAAGGCCATCATCCCGCTTCAAGAGTTTTACACCAAGGAAGAGATCGAGGCCTACGTGCCGGCATCGGTCGAGGAAGGCTCGTACAAGGGCACCTTCTATGCCCCGGCGATCATGCAGAGCTGCTCACTCATGTTCTACAACCAGGATTTCACCGACGCCGCCGGTCTGCAGCCGCCGCAACAAGTGGAAGGCTGGACGATGGATGAAGCCGAGGACGCCTGGAAGAAGACCACCGTTGACAATAACGGCGACGGCGTCCCCGATGTTTGGGGGCTGCGCTGGGGCCAGGGCACCTGGTGGGGCGACTACGAGCACGGCATCCTCCGCCGCTCGGCTGGGGAACGGGGGACACCGACATTCCAGGGCATGGGTGATGATGGGATCACCTTCCACGGGTACATCGATACGCCCGAGGCGCTCAAGTCCTTCGAAACGTACCGATCCTGGCATCAGGGGAAGGACGCAGTGACACCCGCCGAGCCCATCCCAGACATCTTCGTCAGCAAAAAATCGGCCTTCATGGTGAGCCCCGACAACCGCATCGGGCAGATCAAGCGCCTCTACCCGAACGGTGATTTCAAGTACGGCGTCACGGGCATTCCCTATTTCAAGGATGGTTCCCAACTCTGCCACACCGGATCGTGGCACTTTGGCGTCTCACCCAACAGCAAAAAGAAGGAAGCAGCGGTTGCCCTGGTGAAGTTCTTGGCCGGCCCGGAGGGCTCGCGCATCTGGTACGATAACGTGCGCCAGCTTCCTGCTCGCTTTGACATGCTGAACTCGCTGCCCGAGTACAATGAGTACCCCCAACAGCTCTTCTCGCAGGGCCTGACCACCATTGGCGTCCCTCGGATCCAGACGCCGTGCTACACGGAGTACCAACAGATCTTCGCCGAGCTCATGCAGAATGTCTCTCAAGGCAAGGATGTTGACGTGGCGAGTCTGGTCAAGAGCGCGGCCGACCAGATGGAACAGGCCTGCGCGAAGTACAAGGGCTGGAACGAGTAGCGACACAGGGGGCTGTCGGGGTGGGCCCCGTCCCCTTCACGCTCCAGGATTGAAGGTCGGACAAGTTCTCTGTGGTGGCGGGGCAGTGTCCTGGTTCTGTCTTCCTGGGGGCGGGGTTCGAACCTCATCAATGCCGGCCGAAACGGCTCACAGGGAAGTATCGGCAAACCAAGACACCGCTCGAACCCAGCCCTCCACTGGTGCTGAGGGTGGCTCGTCTCTGGCCGCCTTGAACGCTCGAGACCCCCGGTCCAGGAGTTGCCGAGGGGGCATGATCGCAGACTTCCGAAGTCTTCCGAGACTTCGGAAGTCTGATCCCTTGACCGGCGCCCGAGGGTAGCGGGAGCGAGACGCCGGTTCGAAGGCGAACGAGAGGGTTGACTTGTCGTCGCCAGCCAGTCCCCACCTTGAACCGACGGACAACGAAGCGGGGGGCCGCCGCGTGACAAGGCTCGCCGGGCGAGTCCAACGCGCTTTTATGGCTCCCAACCGCTCCGAAGGAAGGGGGCTGGCTCCAGGCCCCGCTGACGTTCTATACGTGCCGGGGTCCCGTAAGAGCGAATCACTATTTGTTCCGACGGGACCCGTCAGAATCGAGGTGACGTGTCATGGCTGCAGGGACAGCTCCAACACGATATACCCCAGAAGCTTCACTGCTTGGGCGTGTGTTGCCGTGGCGGCGGCGTAATTATCTCTTCGCCCTCCTCTTTATCCTCCCGGCGTTGATCAATTTTACTCTGTTTCGCTACCTACCGATTCTCGCCGCGCTGCGGGCGAGCCTGTTCAACTATAGTTTATTGGGAGGGTTCCGCGGCTTTATCGGACTTGATCATTATGCTCGGCTCGTCCACGATCCTATCTTCTGGAAATCACTCTGGGTGACGACCCAGTTCGTCATTTACAAAGTTCCAATCGAAATCGTGTTCGCGTTGGCCCTGGCCGTCTTTCTCCAGCGAGAGACGTTTGGCGCCGGCTTCGTCCGCTCGGCGATCATGGCGCCGATGGTCACCTCCATCATCGTCGTGTCGATTCTCTGGGCAATGATGTATCACTCCGAGCAGGGGCTGATCCAGAGTATGCTCAACGCGGTTGGCATCCCGCGCCAGGCCTTCCTCTCGGACCAGCGGCGCGCCTTGCCGGCCCTCACGGTGATGATGATCTGGAAAGACGTCGGCTTCAGCATGATCATCCTCGCAGCCGGTCTCAAAGGTATCCCGTCGACCTACTACGAGGCGGCCTTGGTCGACGGTGCCAATCGCTGGCAGGCGTTCTGGAACGTGACGATCCCACTGCTGAAGCCGATTCTGATGTTTGTCATCGTGACGCAGACGGTCTTCTCGTTTCAGATCTTCGTGCCGGTCTACCAGATGACCAAGGGTGGGCCGCTCGACTCGACCAAGGCGATTGTCTTTTACATCTACCAGCAAGGATTTCTCTTCCAGGATATGGGCTACGCCAGCGCCCTCTCGATGGTGACGCTGGCGATCCTGTTGGTCGTGAGCCTCGCACAGATGCGGCTCTTGAGGTCGGAACACTAGGGCACCGGTCGAGTCATCCGGCGGGGGGAGGGACAAGACTTCCGAAGTCTTGTTTGCGGCAGAGGCCCGCCTCGATCATCGTCGTCGGAGCGCGCTGTGGGCCAGCACGGTCCCTCCCAGACTTCGGAGGTCTGAGGACCTGGCCGGCGGGGCGGAGCTGGCGGGAGAGCGAGTTCGTTTACAGACAGCGGTTATTCTTGGTGCGGGAGGATTGGAATGGACGTGACAGAGCGCGGTGTGAGCCCACAGGCCCTGATACGGGCACACGAGCGAGCCGACACCGTTCGGAGGGTGTGGAAACTGGTCGGCACGCCGTTGCGCTGGGCAGCCTACATTATAATCGCCTTCATCTTCCTGCTGCCCTTCGTCTGGATGACGCTGGGAAGCGTGCGGGCTGAGCGCGAGATTTTCCAGTACCTCTATCCGTTTGGCTGGCGCACCTTCATTCCGATCGAGTGGACGCTTAGTAACTACAAGGATGTGCTTGGTCTCAGCGCCGAGGGGCAACGGTTCGGGCTCAACTTCGGGCGGAACTTGTTGAATTCGTTCTTCGTCTCGGCCGCCGTCGTCTCCTCAAGCCTGATCTTTAACACGATGGGCGCCTACTTCTTCGCCCGGCTGCCCTTCCCACACAAGAATCTCATTCTGATCTTCGTCATCGCCACGATGCTGGTGCCCTTTCAGGTCACCATCGTTCCACTGTATATCGTTGTGCGGCAGCTCGGAATTCAGAACAGTTACTGGGCGATGATCCTTCCCTGGTACGCCAGCCCATTCGTGATTTTCTCGCTCATCCAGTTCTTCCGAGATATCCCAATCGAGCTAGATGAAGCCGCGATCATCGACGGTGCCAACTACTTCGGCGTCCTGCGTCATGTGATCGTGCCAAACGCGGTGCCCGGGCTCATCACAAACGCGCTTCTTGAGTTCCAGTTCATCTGGAATCTCTTCTTCTGGCCGCTCATCGCCATCGGCAACAACAAACTACAGGTGATTCAGGTTGCCATCAGCTCGCAGACAACCCAGACACAAGTATTCTGGGGCCGAACTTTCGCAGGCGCGGCGCTCGCATCAATTCCCGTCATTCTCATCTTCCTCGCGCTGCAGCGCTACTACGTGCAGGGCGTTGTGACAACGGGCTTAAAGGGGTAATTCTTCTCGGCGCCAGGCGCGAGAGCCGCCAAGGAACTGCGAAGGGTGCAGCCCGGTTGTGCCTCTTCATTGCGCCCGCTGCGTCCTCTGTAATCTGATTGAATCCTGCGGTGTGACCCTTCTCTGAGAAAGGAACCGGCTTGATGAAAGGTACACGCTCCACGCCTCGCCGCATTATTATCGATACTGATCCCGGCGTTGATGACTCGATGGCGATCCTCTTTGCATTCTGTTCCGCGGAGGTAAAGATCGAGGGAATCACGACGGTCTTCGGAAACACCGGCACAGCGGTCACGACTGCCAACGCGCTCCGCCTGGTGGAGTTGGCGGGACACCCGGAGGTGCCGGTCGCCCGCGGCGCCGAGAAGCCACTTATGCGCCCGTTTACGGGGGAGGGTTGGCGGGTTCACGGCCGCAACGGGCTCGGCGAGGTGCAGTTCCCCGAGCCGCAGGGAACACCCGACCCGCGCCGCGCCGCCCAGTTCATCGCCGATATGGTGATGGCGAATCCCGGCGAGATGACGCTCGTCCCCCTGGCACCGCTGACCAACATCGCGCTGGCCGTCAGCCTGGAACCGCGGATCACGGAGAACGTGCGCGAGGTCGTCCTGATGGGCGGGGCGGCCAACCGGCTGGGGAATGCCTCCCCCGTGGCCGAGGCCAATATCCGCAATGATCCCGAGGCGGCCCACATCGTCTTTCACGCGGGTTGGCCGATCACGATGGTCGGGCTGGATGTGACCCGCAAGACCGTGATGACGCCGGCCTACCTCGAGACGCTATGCTCGGCCCACAATCGCTTCACCGATTTCATCTGTGCCATCGTTCCGCACTACCTGAACTTCTACCGCGCGACCCTCGGCCTGGAAGGTTTCCATGTGCACGATTCATCGGCGCTGGCCTACGTGATTGATCCCAGCCTCTTTGAAACCAAGGTGGCCTACGTCGATGTCGAATACGTCAGTCCTTTCCATGCCGGACTGACTGTCGCCGACTGGCGCGGCCAACGCGGGCGCGAGCCAAACGTCAACGTATGCGTCGACGTCGATAGCGAGCGGTTCCTGGCGCTCTACCGGCAACGGCTGATGGAGGCTCGAGTATGACCATCCCAGCGATCATCGACTGTGATCCGGGCCACGACGATGCCATGGCCATCCTGCTCGGTGCTCGGACCCTCAACCTGCAGGGCATCACAAGCGTTCACGGCAATGTCTCGCTGGCTCAAACCAGCCGCAATGCCCGTCAGGTCGTCGAACTGGCCGACCTCACGCACATTCCCGTCGCGGCCGGTCTGGCGCGGCCGCTGGTCCGCGCGCCGGTTCATGCCCCCGAGGTGCATGGCCAGACCGGCCTCGACGGCCCCAATTTGCCCCCACCGACCGTACCGCTCGCCAAGGCCCACGCCGTTGAGTTCATCACCGCGACTTCGAGGGCCGTTCCTGGGCTTTACCTGGTCCCCACCGGGCCGCTGACCAACGTTGCCGTGGCGCTCCACCGCGACCCCGACCTCGCCGGACGGCTCGCGGGCATCAGCTTGATGGGCGGCTCGGTGACCTTCGGCAATTCAACGCCGGCGGCGGAGTTCAACATCTGGTGCGACCCGGAGGCCGCGCACGTGGTCTTCGGCAGCGGTGTTCCTATCAAGATGGTTGGGTTGAACGTTACTCGCCAGGTGGCAGCCACGCCCGAGCGGCGGACCCAGATTCGCAGCCTTGGCACTCGAACCGCCAAGGCGGTGGCCGAGATGCTCGACTTCTACAGCGAGCGCTTGCAGCGCCTCTTTGGGTTGCCGGGTGGCTCGATGCACGACCCGTTGGCTGTGGCCGCCCTGGTCGATCCAGAGATCCTCACCTTCGAGCCGATGCACGTGGCTGTCGAGCTCCATGGGGAGCATACTTACGGCATGACAGTCTGCGACTACCGCCACCTGCGCGCCGATAATCTCGCTGCGGGAGCGGAAGGCGTCAGCCGCGGGGCGCCGCCCAACGCCGAGGTCGCCGTCGCGGTCCGGCCCGACCGCTTTTGGGAGCTGTTCCTCGACGTGCTGGCGACGTACCCATAGCCAGGAAGTCGGGAGAACGCAGGGTCGAAGATTCCCGCCAGGCGGGAACTGAAGGCTTCCGGTACCTGGCCGGTGAGTTCCCCGGGGTACTCGCCGGACGTGATGAGACTCCCTGACTCGATAAACCCTCATGAACGATTCCTTCTTCCTCAAAGAATTGCGCGAGCAGCCGGCTGCCGTGGCCGAGACAGTAGCGGGGCAGGCAAAGGCCGTCGCCGCGCTGGCGGCGCTCCTCCCGAGCGATCTCACCCGAGTCCTGCTGGTTGGCTGTGGCGATCCCTACTTCGCCGCCCACGCCGCGGTCTACCCGTTCGAGCGCTGGGCCCGGCTGCCGGCCGAGGCCGTTGATGGCCTCGAGTTTCGCTTCTGGCGTCACGAACTCGTGGACGCGCGGACACTGATCATTCTCATCAGCCAGTCAGGCAAGACGATCCAGGTCATCGAATCCGGCCGGCTGGCGCGCGAGCGGGGAGCGATCACCATCGGGGTGACCAACTCGCCCGAGGGCCCGCTCGCGGCGGAGTGCGATCACCTGTTGGCCACGGCGGGCGGTCCCTCCTACTCATTCCCCACCAAAACGACCACCGCCGCCACAGCGCTGCTCTTTCACGTGGCGCTGGCACTCGGGGTCGCGCGGGGCGGCCTGACCACGCCGGATGCGGACGCGCATCGAACGGCGCTGGGCACTACGTTGCCGGCTCAGATGGAGCGCGCACTCGATCTGGAGAGCGAACTGCTTACCCTGGCGCGCCTGTGGCAATCGCGACGTCACTTCGCCTTCATCGGTTCCGGGCCGGGTTACGCCGCCGCACTCATCGGGGCGGCGAAAATCAATGAGACCAACCGGCTACCGGCCGAGGCCGATGCGCTCGAGGAGTATGGCCATCTCCACCTCTTCGCGATCCAGCCTGGAACGCCCCTGTTCTTCCTCGCCCCGTCCGGGCGCACCGCCGGGCGCGTCCGGGCGATGGTGGAGTTCGCGACCGGTCGCGGCCACCCGGTCGTCGTTTTTGGCCCGCAGGGGAGCCGCGCGAGGTGGCAACGGCCCGGCGTCCAGGCGTATGAGCTTGCGCCGACCGACGAACTTCTGAGCCCTCTGCTCTACGTCGTGCCGCTGCAACTCTTCGCCTACAACCTGGCTGTGACCCGCGGCGTCAACCCCGACCGTCCCGAGGGCTTCGACAACGTCGCGATCCAAAAGATGATCTACATCGACTTGCTGGAAGGCTGGCACGAACCGTGACGCGTGAAACGCGCGGACGATAAGCAGCGCTCCTGGCAATCAGTTCGCGAAATCCTGGAGTCACCTTCCTCGTTGATGTCTTGCTCTTGCCCACTGCCTCGAACGCGAGAGCGACGTGCTTTCAGCAGCATCACGTTGCCCGCATCGCGCATTTCGAACCGCCGTAATCTGAAAGGTCTACCCAAAGAAGAATGATCCTTGATCGTGAAAAACCCATCATTGGAATGGTTCACCTCAAGCCGCTTCCCGGCACGCCCGACTTTACGGGCGATTTCGAGGCTGTCCTTGCCCGTGCCGTCGAGGATGCGCAGGCGCTCGAAGCCGGTGGCGTTGATGGTGCCCTGGTTCAGAATCGATGGGATCGCGCAATCCCGAAGCAACACGCCGGGGCTGAGACGATAGTGGCGATGACCCGCATCGCCCAGGCAATCCGTAGAGCGGTCCACGTCGCCGTCGGCGTCCACGTGCTGCGCAACGACGTCGTCGCCTCGCTCGCCATCGCGGCACTCTGCGGTGGTTCCTTTGTCCGGGCGGCGGCGCTCACCGGGGCCTCGTGGACCTCGCAGGGGATCGTCGAGCCGAACACGATCGAGATCCTGCACGAGCGCCGGCGCATTGGCGCCGGCCAGGTGATGCTCCTGGCCGATATCTGGTCGATGCACTACCACCCCATCGTGCCGGTGGCGCCCGGCCAACTCGCGGCCGATGCCAGGGCCGCCGGAGCGGCGGGCGTTGTCATCGCCGTGCCCGACGCCGACGAGACCCGGACGATGATCGGCACCATCCGGTCGGTGGTCGGTCGCTTCCCGATTCTGCTAGGTGGCTACACGAGTGTAGATACCATCGCCGGGCTGCTCGAAGTGGCCGATGGCGCCATCGTCGGCGGCGCTTTCGAGAACGCGGCCCAGGACCGCCGCGTCGTCGTCGAGCGCGTGCGCCGGTTCGTGGCGGCGGCGCGCGGGTCGGCAGGCTAACGCGCACTTTCCAAGATGAGTTTCTCGGCGTTCCCTCGCGCTAAGGAACTCAGGGGAACCCGTACGAACTCAGGCCGTCTGTTTCGAGAGGAGCCAACAATGTCGGCGATCAAAGCGGCGCTGGGCCAGGTGCCGGTTGACCTGCTGGTCACCAACGTGCGTGTCGTCAATGTGTACAGCGGTGAGATCATCCCGGCAGAAATCGCGATCTACGGCGAGCGCGTCGTGGCTGTGGAGCCACCGGGCAGTGCGCCGCGCCGCCAGGCACACCGCACGCTCAATGGGCGGGGCCAACTGGCCGTCCCCGGCCTGGTGGATAGCCACCTCCACATCGAGAGTACACTCGTGACGCCCGGACCCTTCGCCGAGGCAGTCCTGTGCCGCGGAACCACGACGGTCGCGGAGGACCCCCACGAGGTTGCCAACGCGACCGGCCTGGACGGTGTGCGCATTTTTTACGAGGCGAGCCAGGGGCTGCCCCTGCACATTCTCTTCCTCGTCTCGACCTGTGTCCCTGCGGCGGCGGGACTGGAGCACTGCCAGGGAACGCTCGGACCACGCGAGGTGGCCGAGATGCTCGCCTGGCAGGGGGTCATCGGCCTGGCCGAGGTGATGGACGCGCGCGCGGTGGTGGACGAAGAGCCGCGGATGAGCGAGGTCCTGGAGGCTGGCCGGCTCTCAGGGGGTGTGATCGAGGGGCACAACCCCATGCTCGACGGCCGCGAGCTCATGGCCTACATCGCCGCGGGCGTGAACAGCGACCATACTCTTGCCACGCCCGAGCGGCTTCTGATGAAGCTCCGGTTGGGGGTGACTATCCAGCTTCAGGAGCGCTACATGACCGAGGCCGTCATCGCGGCACTCACCGGGCTGCCCCTGCCGCCGGCGACGCTCTGCCTGGTCACCGACGATGTCGCGCCCGACGCCCTGGAGGCGTACGGCCACCTCGACCAGGTGCTGCGGCGCGCGATTGCACTCGGCCTGCCCCCGATGCAGGCGCTCCAGGCCGCGACGATCAACCCCGCCCGCCGGCTGCGGCTCTACGACCGCGGGGCCATTGCCCCGGGGCGCCGGGCCGACATCGTGCTCGTAGACGATCTCGAGACCTTCCGGGTTTCGACGACCATCAGCGACGGGCGGATCGTGGTCGAGGAGGGGAGGACCACCTGGAATGTCCCGGCCCGGCCCGGGCTCGACGCCTTGCGCGGCTCGTTGCACCTCGCGCCGCTGGCGCGGGATGACTTCCTGCCTGAGTTGCCGCTCCGAGACGGCGAGGTGCGCGCGCGCGTGATCCTCGCCCACGGGCAGGGGACGACCACTGCGGCGGGGAGCACGACCCTGCGCGTGGTCAACGGCGAGCCCCAACTCGACGGGCGCCCCGACCTGGCTCTGATCGCGGTCATCGCGCGCGGCAATGTGAGTCGCTTCGTCGGGTTCGTGCAGGGGCTGGGCCTGCAGCGGGGCGCGGTCGCGACCACCCATGCCCACGACAGCCACAACCTTTGCATCATCGGCCGCGACCGTGAGAGCATGGCCGGAGCTGCTAACGCCGTCATCGCCGCCGACGGTGGCATTGCCGTGGCGGTGGGAGAGACGGTGCCGGCGCTGGTCCCGCTGCCCATCGCCGGGATCATCTCGGATGCCCCGGTGCCGGCCGTCGCCGCGCAGATGCGCCGCCTGACCGACGTGCTGGCGAGCCTCGGCGTCCGCCACCCACACCTCCTGATGCGTCTCTCGACCTTCACCCTCCCGGTCAGCAGTGGCCTGCGCATCACCGACCAGGGGTACGTTTTAGCGGAGCGGCGCGCACATGTCTCGTTAGTCGAACCCCAATCTCCACACACATGAGGCACCATTCCATGAAGCGACCCGTTTACCTGGACGTCGATACCGGGATTGATGACGCGATGGCGATCTTGCTCGCCGTGCGGCATCCGGCCCTCGAGGTGCGCGGTATTACCACCGTGGTCGGAAACGTCGATTTAGAGCAGGTGACGCGCAATACGCTCCAGGTGCTCGATGTGGCCGGCGCCAGCCATGTGCCTGTGGCGAGCGGCGCCCGGCGGCCGCTGGTGGCACCGCCCCGCCCGGCGGCGGTTGTGCACGGGGCGGACGGACTCGGCGGCGCCGGCTTGCCTCTGCCGGGGCGCCCGCCGGTGGATATGGATGCGGTCGCTTTTCTGCGCGCGGAGCTGCTCGCTGCGGATGAGCCGGCGACGATCATTGCGCTCGCTCCGCTGACCAACATCGCGCTCCTGCTGCAGGTGGCACCCGAGGTGAAGCCGAAGATTCGGCAGATTGCACTCATGGGCGGGGCCGTCGGTTCGGGGAACGCGACTCCGGTGGCCGAGTTCAACATCTTCCACGATCCCGAGGCGGCCGACATCGTCTTCCGATCCGGCGTGCCGATTCTGATGTACACTCTGGACGTCTTTCGCCGGGTGAGGTTCACCTCCGAGGAGGTCGATCGGTGGTTCGACACGGCCTCGCAGTCGTCGCGCCCGCCGCGCACCTCCGCAGTGTCTGCGCTGGTGGCGCACTTGCTCCACTTCGAGATGCGCAACTTTGGCCTGCCGGATGCAACGATCGGGGATGCCGGTTGCGTCGCCTCGGTGATCGACCCGTCGGGCCTGACGACCCGGCTGCTGCCGGTTTTTGTCGAGACCGGCGGCCGTCATTGTCGCGGGCAAACCGTGGTCGACCGACGCGATCTGCCCGGTTCGGTCCGGCGGCCTGTGTCTGGCAGCGCACCGGCGATGGTCGATGTGGCACTCGAAATCGACGCCGACTTCTACCGCCGGCTCTTCCGCGACGCGATTCTCGACGCCTCGTGATCGATGTGCCGGCTGTGAAACATGGCTCGCGGCGTGTGGCAGGTCGCAAAGCGCCCGCGCAACACTGTCTGCCACGGATCGGCGTGGCACAAGCGCTCTTGCTCCTTGCGACCGGCTCTCGTTGCTAAGCGGATAGCGATACTCCGATCCAACTGTTCAATCCCACAGTTTGACAGGGAGCAGGGAGCCCGTACCAAGGCGCAGGAGCATTCTGCCCTTCGTTGATCCGGGTCGCCACGACCATACTTTCCTGCCACCTGATACTTTCCTGAATGCGAGAGCCAGGGAAAATGTGGTGTCTCGCCTGTGCAAGGGAGGAGACAGACTTCAACAGTTGGGCAAGGATCAGTCACCGGAAGGAGCTTGCATGTCTGACGAACATGGCATGATGCCAATCGCTGCGACCCGAAGCGAGGTCGCGGTGCAGCCGGATGTGGTCGCCCGGGTTCTCGCTGAACTCCAGGAACAGGTCCGCCGGCTGGCGCAAGAACTGGCCGAACGCAGGACAAACCAGGTGCTGGCGACCGGCTCCGGGGATTCGTGGTTTGCCGCCCAGGCGGTCCGCCTTGCGTTCGAGCGCTACGCCGGTCTTCTGGCAGAGCCGCTCCAGGCCTACGAGTACGCCGCCTACGGCCGCCCGGCGATCGACGAGCGAACCGCGATCATCGTCATTAGCTCAAGTGGCCGGCCGACCACCACCTGGGATGCTCTTGATCGCGCCCTGGCGTCGGCCGCCTCCGTGATCGCGATCACCGACAACTCCTCGCCGGAAAATCCGTTTGTGGCGCGCCCCCCCACCAGGCTCGTCCCGGGCGCCGTCAAAGTTGGCTGGCCAACGCAGACGACGACGGCGACCATCGCCGTCTTGCTCGACCTTGCGATTGCCCTCGGCCGGGCGCGAGGCTATCTCAACGAGGCCGAGGCCGACCGGTTGGCGGCGAGGCTTCGCGCGATCCCGGTCGCCATGATGAGCCTGCTGGCCGCGAGCGAACCGTGGGCCGAGGCCCTGGCTCCCACGCTGGCCGCGCGGCGGGTCTACACCCTCGTCGGCGGCGGGCCAAGCTACGCCGTCGCTCAGACAGGCGCAGCGCTGCTGGCCGAGGGACCCCAGGAAGTTGGTGTCGCCCTGACGGTCGAGGAGTTCCATCACGGGTTGCGCATCGCCACGCTCGAGCGGGGCGACCCGGTCGTTCTGATCGCCCCGGCGGGCGCCACCGATCGCCGCGCCCGTGACACGGCGCGCTCCGTCAACGCCTGGGGCGCGCGGCTGATCGCTCTCGCCACGAGCGGCACCCACGACCTGCTGGCGAACAGCCCGGATGGCCTGCTTGTGCCTGATGTGGAGGAGCCCCTCAGCCCACTGCTGACGCTGCTCCCACTGCACGTGCTCAGCATCCAGCTCGCAGCGCTCAAGGTCGCCGGCGGCTACCGGCGCCCCGAGGCGGTGCCGTGACCATGCGCTACGCGAGTTGGGGCATCATCATCGACGACATCGTCTTCCCTGATGGCCGGACAGCGATGGGACAACTCGGTGGGGGTGGGCTGTATGCCGCGCTGGGGATGCGCGTCTGGTCGCCTGACGTCGGCATCGTCGCCGCCGTGGGGGCCGACTTCGAGCGCGAGCCGATCGAGCGCCTCGGCCTCGACAGCAGTGGCGTCTTCACCACTGCGCTCCCAACCCCGCGAGCCTGGCAGTTGTTTGAGGAGGATGGCACTCGCACCCAGATCCCGCGGGTTCTGCTTGAAGCGTGGTGCGCTCAGCTTGTGCTCAGCCCGACGCCCCAGACGATCCCTGCGACCGTGCAGGCGGCACACTCCCTGGGGCGTGGCGACCCGGAGGAAGGGGAGCTGGTGGCCGCGCTGGCGGCGGCCGGAGTCCGACTGAGCGCCGAGCCCGTCATCGACAGCAGCATCACCGGCGAGGAGCGAGCCCTGCTTCTTCAGATGATGGCGCATTATGAGTTCTTCTCGCCCGGACACAAAGAGGCCGAACTGCTGGTTGGACCGCGCTCAGCTCTCGACCTGCTGCGGGCTCTGGCCGATTATGGGCCGCGGATCGTGGCCCTGCGCCAGGGTGCGGCGGGGTCGCTCGTCTACGGGCGCGAGCAGGACCGCTTCTGGCAGGTTCCTCCGGCCGAGGCGCGCGTGGTGGATGTGACGGGAGCGGGCAACGCCTACTGCGGCGGCTTTCTGGTCGGATTGGTCGAGCAGGGCGAGATCCCACCCGCCGCAGCCTGCGCAGCCGTCAGTGCGGCGCTGATGCTCGAGCAGGTCGGCCCACCGAGCATTACGCCCGAGGTGGAGGCAGAGGCGTGGCGGCGCCACGCGCGCGCACTGGCGGGAATCCGGCTGCTCGAGCGCGGTTGAATGAGCCGGGGGGAAATGATAGGACTGGCGCGGTGGGTGGGCGGACCGTCCGTGTGACGCGCGTGCCTGGGAGGATGGGGGTCCCGTCCGCCCGTAGCCGCACCGGCGCGAGGCGCGCGCTCGCAGCGGCGCGACACACCCCGACCGTAAACCCCGGGGAGATGAGGGCCAAGAAGATGAGCACCAAGGCGGAAATTCGCCCTTCTGCGGAGCGTCCCTTCGACGTCATCGCCGTCGCCGGGGTCGACGTCGATCTCGTACTGATGGTGGATCGCCTGCCGGGCCACGGCGAGAAGGTGATGGGGCGCTTGGTCGGGCGACTCCCCGGCGGCACGGTGGCGAACTTCGCCTGCGCCGCTTCGCAACTCGGACTGCGCGTGGCGTCGTTCGCCACTGTCGGCGCGGACGAAGCCGGCCGCCTGGTCGTTGCCGACTTCGAGCGGTTCGGCGTCGCCACCGAGTTCGTGCGGGTGCGCCCCGATGTCGAGACTCACTTCACGGTGATCCTGGTGGAGCCCTCAGGCGAGCGCTCGATCGTCGTGGTCCCGATGTTCAAGGAACGCTTCGATCTCGACCTCGCCGGACGAGCGCTCTCTCTGGCACGGGCCTTCTACATGATGCCGAACGACGCCGAGCAGTTCGTCCGGTTGGCCGAGATCGCTCGGGCCAACAGCGCCCGGGTGATGATCGACGTCGAGCCGACCATCGGCGCGGACCGGCACACGCTCGAGATGCTCCTGGCCTGGGTCGACATCGCCTCTTTCAACCATCTCGGGCTGACCGCCGTGAGCGGCGAGGAGCCGACGGTTGAGGGCGCGCGCCGTCTTCTGGCATACGGGCCCCACACCATCGTGGTCACCCTTGGAAGCCGCGGTGCCCTCGCAGTGA
This sequence comes from Ardenticatenaceae bacterium, assembly GCA_027493995.1. Taxonomy (GTDB): domain Bacteria; phylum Chloroflexota; class Anaerolineae; order Ardenticatenales; family Ardenticatenaceae; genus DOUV01. The sequence continues at coordinate 2,827,843 of JAOSJS010000001.1, forward strand.
CCGCCGCCGATGCCGCTCAGGTCGAGGGATTCAGCGTGCCGGTCCGCGACACAACAGGGGCCGGCGACACGTTCAACGCGGCCTTCCTCAGCGCTACGCTGCGCGGCGAGCCGCTCGCGCAACGACTCCGCTTTGCCAACGCGGCGGCCGCCATCGCCGTGACCGGCGTGGGCCCGCGGGGCCACCTGCCGGCGCGCGCCGAGGTCGAGAGTTTCCTGGCCGGGGGACGACAGCGAATGGGGAAGGGAACGAATGGGGAGGAGAACGAGGGAATGAATTGGGAAGGGAGTGAATTGGGGGAAATGAATGGGGAAGGAAACGAGGGGATGAATTGGGGAGGGAATGAACTGGCCTATGAGCACGGAAAGTAGCCGTCAGCTCATTGTACGTGGGCGGTGGGTTGTTCCTGGAGGGGATAGGCCGGAGGCGGTCATCCGTGATGGTGGGGTGGTGGTTGAGGGCGGGACCATCCGCGAGGTGGGGGACTGGGGGTGCTGCGGGCGCACTATCCGGAGGCAGAGGTGCTGGGCTCGGCAGGCCACGTGGTCCTGCCTGGCCTGATCAACGCGCACCACCATAGCAACCCCGTGGGCTCCATCCAGCGGGGGATCCCCGATCTGCAACTGGAGTCCTGGTTGCTCACCCTGGCCCATCGCCGCCAGGCCGACCCCTCCCTGGCGACGCTGCTGAGTGCCGCGCGCCTGCTGCGCTCGGGGGTAACCAGTGTGGTTGACGTGCACAGCGGCCGCGGGACGCCGGAAGCGGTTGCCGAGGGCATCCAACAAACATTGCGGGCCTACGATGAGGCGGGCATTCGCGCTGCATTGGCCGTAGGGGTGACTGAGCAGAGCTACCTGGTGTGGGGGGAGGACGAGCAATTCCTGGCCTCGCTGCCCCCAGCTACCCGCGTTGTCGCTCAGCGCCGCCTGCCCAAGCCTGGGGATATCACCGTCGATGACTACTTTGCGATCTTCGATGAGATTTGGCGCGCGTACCAGGCGCATCCCCGCCTGGCCCTGTGGTTCGGTCCGCCCGGGCCGCAATGGTGCTCGGACGCGTTGCTGGAGCGGATCGCCGCGGCCGCGCAGCGCTATGACACCGGCATCCAGACGCACCTGCTCGAATCGATCTACGAGAAGTCCCACGGCTTGCGCGCCTACGGCGAGCCCACACTCCTGCATCTCGAGGCGTTGGGTGTGCTCAGCCCGCGCTTCTCCTTTGCGCACGGCGTCTGGCTGAGCGAGGCTGAGATCGCCGTGCTCGCCAGCAGCGGAGCCAGCCTCAGCCACAACCCGAGCTCCAATCTGCGTCTGCGCAGCGGGATCGCGCCGCTCAATGCCCTATTGGCGGCCGGGGTCACCGTGGGGCTTGGCCTGGACGGACACACCCTGAACGACGACGACGACATGTTCACCGAGATGCGCCTGGCCCTGCGGCTCCACCGCTCGCCGGGTCTGGGCACTCCCGAGCCCACCGCCTCCGATATCCTGCGCCTGGCAACGACCGGCGGCGCGCGGCTGCTGGGGGCCGAGGCTCGCCTCGGCCGGCTGGCACCGGGCTACGCGGCCGATCTCGTGCTCGTGAGCCTGGAGCGCGTGATCTGGCCGTGGGTGGCGCCCGAAACAGACCCGCTCGAGCTGCTCCTGGCCCGCGTCCAGGCAGGCGACGTTGAGACCGTTCTGATCAACGGCGAGGTCGTCCTGCGCGATGGTGCTCCAACCCGCTTCGACGTGGCGGCCGTGGGACAGACGTTGGCCGAGACCCTCGCCGCGACCCCATTTCCCCGCGAGGAGGCCGAGATGGTCGCGGCCTTGCTGCCCTATATCGAGGCCTACTACCAGGAGTGGGCGCAGCCGCGCCTTGAGCCCTACGTCGTGTACAACTCGCGACGCTGAAAGCCCGGCCATTGAAAGCGCGGCTCGATGGCCTGCAGCCGGGTGTCGGCCTACGCCGGCGCCAACCCGGGAAAGTCTTCATTGTTATTTCTACGGATTCCGGCTTACCGACGAACGAAGGAGTTGTCATGACGGATCAACACCAGAACGCAATGGTGGCCCAGGTCGAGAGCCTCCCCGAGTTGATTCGGAGCGAGTTTCAGACGCTCGACGCGCAGGTGCGCCGGCTGCTGAACCACGAGGAGTGCCTTTCGGTCAAACGCGTGATCATCGCCGGCTGCGGCGATTCACACATGGCGGGGCTGGCCGCGGAACTGGCCTTCGAGCAGATCGCCGGCATCCCCACCGAGCCGATGACGGCGATGCAGGCGGCGCGCTACGCCGCGCCCTACCTGCCCGGCGACTTTCCGCGTAACCCGCTCGTCCTCGGAATCTCAGTCTCGGGGACCGTGGCCCGCACGCGCGAGGCGCTTGTCCTCACCCGCCAGCAGGGCGCGCTGACAGTCGGTATTACGGCCAACCCAGGCAGCCCGCTCGCTGAGGCCGCCGAGAAGGTCCTCGACTGCAGCATCCCGGATTTCGTCTTTTCGCCGGGCGTGCGCTCCTACCGGATTTCACTGCTCGCGCTCTACCTGCTCGCGATCCGGCTGGGCGAGGTCCGCGGCCGCTACTCCCAGGACCAGGCCAATGCCCTGCGCCAGGAGCTGATGGGGACGGCGGAGGCGATCGAGACGACGGTCGCAGCGGTGAACGACAGGACGCGCAAGCTGGCCGAGGCCCTCGCCGGCGAGAAGAGCTTCATCTTCGTCGGAGATGGTCCCAACTATGCCACGGCGCTCTTCAGCGCAGCCAAGCTCATCGAGGCGGCCGGGCGCCACGCGATGGGGCAGGAGACCGAGGAGTGGGCTCACCTACAATATTTCACCAGCGTCGATCAGGCGACACCCACGTTTTTGATCTCGCCGGGATACCGCGGCCACGGTCGGGTCGCCGAACTGCTGGAGCCGATGCGGCGCATCGGACGCACGATCGTCGCTGTGGTACCGGAGGGTGACCAGGCCATCGCACCGCAGGCCAACTGGGTTCTGCCGGTGGTCGGCGAGGTGCGCGAGGCCTTCACCCCGATGGTCTACCCGGTGGCCGAGGAGCTCTTCGCGGCTCACCTGGCCGACGTCATCGGCGAGCCGTTCTTCCGTGCCTTCGATGGGGCTTACCATAACGAATTGGGAGGCAACGGCATTCGCACGAGTCGCGTGCTTGAGTTAATTGAGGCGTGAAGGGGTCAGGGGCGACGCACGTCGGAACGTGCATCGCCCCTTCTTGCATCGACGGGGTCACAACTGCCGTACGGTCCGGCCCAGCCGCTGCAGGCGCTCGTTCGCTGCGTGTCTCGAGGCGCCGAGCGCGTAGAGCGCGCCGTAGCCTTCGATCGCGAAGGAGGCCGAGACGCTGCCCATGAGTGCCGCGCGGACGGGATCGGCGCTCTGCCGCAGGCCGACCGCGAAGCCCCCGCAGAAGCTGTCGCCCGCGCCGGTGACGTCGACAATGCGGGCCGGGTAGGCGGGGATAGCGGTGAACCGGTGGGCGTCGCGCTCGTAGAGCAGGCAGCCCTGCGGACCCCGCTTGATCAGGATCAGCGCCGGACCCCAGCTTGCCAGGGCCTCGGCGGCCGCGTGAAGATCTGGCTGCTCGAAGAGAAGCGCGACCTCAAGCTCGCTCGGCAGGAAGGCATCCGCGGCAGCACACAGCCCCCGGACCAACGCGATGTTCTCAGGCGTCGGTCGGAATTCACCCGGATCGACCGTGATCTGGGGCACGCCGAGCCGCTTGAAGCCCTGCGCGAGATCGCACTGGCTGTAGGGCCCCATGGGGGCGATGTGGGCCGCATCGCTCTGGGCGGCGAAAGCCGGGATGTCGGCGGCCAGGAGCGTCATGGGGTTGGCCCCGGATAGATCCTGCTGCCCCAGGGTCGAGTTGACATAGCCCTCAAGCTCGGGGGGGAGCGGGTGACCCACGCGCGCGAAATGGCTGGCCGGGTCGCGATCGACGCGAGTCCTGGCATCCACGTAGGCGTAGAAGGTGCGCATCTCCTGCCAACCGGGCACGCGCACGAGGCCTTCCGTCGTGAGGCCGCGACTCGCCAACTCGGCCAGCCACTCCTCGGGATAGTTCTCGCCGGCTTTCGCGAGCAGCGCCACCTCGTCGATCCAGACCCGCGCCCCGAGCGCAGAATAGATGGAATTCCCACCGATCTGGCGCAGGCGAACCTCTCTCTCAGCCGTGATGAGAAAGTCGATGCGGAGCCCACCGCAGGCGATGAACTTCACCGGCCACCTACCTGCTCTCGGCGGCGAGCCGCGCCGCCGTCGCGCGGGCGCGCTCGATGAAGGCACGGCACTTCACGAGATCCTTCTTGCCCCGGTAGAGGTTCAGGCCGGTGCACGCGTCGACGCCCCAGGGTCGCACGGTCTCAATCGCCTCGGCCACGTTGTCCGGTGTGAGTCCCCCCGCCAGGATCACCGGCGTCCGGCACTGGTCCACGATAGCCCGGCTGATGCGCCAGTCGTGGATCTTGCCAGTGATTCCGATCCAACCGGGCAGTGGGTCACCGTTGTCGTCGCCGAGTTTCGTGTCGAGGAGCAGGTAGTCGACGTAGGGGTCGAAGGCCAGGGCCTGCTCGAGCGAGGGGATCGCGTGCGAGTACTCGGGCGGTGCGACGGGAATAGATTTCATGACTTTGGTCGGGAAGACCGCGGCGCGGAAGGCTTCGATCCGGTCGAGGTCGAGATCCTCGACGTTCGAGGAGATGTGGATGACATCGGGTCGCAGGCGCTCGACGGCGGCCACGAGCATCTCGACCTCCTTGAACAGAGGCAGCAGGACCATCGTCACACGGCCTCGCACCGCCTCCATGATCTCGACCGTCCTGGCCTCTTGGGCTTCATCCTCCTGCAACTCGAGCCCGAGGTGATCGACACCCATGTGGGCCAGCGCCAGGGCGTCCTCGAGTCGCTTCGTGCCGTAAATCTGAACGTACATCATCCCTCCTGGATCTCCTCAACCCGCTCCCGCGCCCAGGCCAGTCGCCGGGCAGCCTCTGCGGGAAGCGTCTCATCGAATACCGGCAGCCCAAACTGCTCCAGGGCGAAGCTCGCGCTTACCGTGGCACGCAGCGCCGCCTCCAGCGGATCGAGACCCGCGCCGAGGCCGGTGAGAAAGCCGCCGCAGTAGCTGTTGCCGGCACCGGTCACATCCACGATCGTTGCCGGCACGGCTGGAATCTGCCAACTCTCACCCGTGGCCGTTTGAACCAGCGACCCGCGTGCCCCCATCCGCAGCGCGACGCAGGGCGCACCCCACTTGAGGAAGGTCGCGACCATCTCGCCCGGCTCGTCGCAGCCGGTGATCCGCTGTGCTTCGTCCAGGCTGGGCGAGAAGAGATCGAGTTGGTGGAGCACCGCCTCGAACGAATCGCGGGGTTGGTCGAGGTGGGCCGGCGAGGGCTCCCACACCAGACGGAGGGTAGCGTTCGTCGCCCGAAGTCTGCTCACCAGCGACTCGAGCTCCTCCAACGTGCCCCAATGAAGGTGGAAACCGCGAGCCTTGAGGTAATCGGCCGGGATGTCCTCAAACTTGACTTTGCAACGCTCGAATTCAGCCGCATCGGTGCGGAAGATCTCGATGCGGCGCTCGTCGGGCTCGAACAATTGCCAGGCTCGCGGCGTGCGGCAACCTGCCCGCTCGACCAGACCACGCAGGTCAATTCCCAGGCGAGCGAGGGCAGTGCGATGCGCGGGGTCGAAGTCGCTCCCGACCGTGGCCATGTAGCCGAGCCGGTCGGCCCAGACTCGCATGCCGACCAACGCATGCATCCCCGCCCCGCCGAGGGTGTTCATGAAGGTGCGGCCGTCGGGGAGAACGATATCATCGATGATGAGGTTGGAGAAGGTCACGAAGCCAACGCTCATGAAGGCACCTCGCCTCGCGCCGCATGCGTCACCGGCGTGCGGACGGCCCAATCGAGAACGACGACCCCGATGAGCGCGACGAGGGCGCTCACCAACCACATCGGCGCGATGCCGGCGCGCTCGTAGATCAGCCCACCGACGAACAGGCCGAGGGCAGGCCCGATACCGTGCAGCGCGGCGGCGCAGAGGGCCTGCCCCGTCGCGCGCCACGGCCGGGCAAGTTGTTGGTCTACGTAAAGCACCCCGACCACCAACAAGGCCATCATCGCGATACTGTGAAGCACCTGGGTCGGCACGACCAGCAGGGGCTCGGTAATGATTGCGTAGAGTAGCCAGCGGAACGGCAGCACCGCCACCCCGCCCACCAGCACCAGACGCATTCCCCAGCGGGCCAGCAACGCCGGCACTTGTCCCATGAGCGGCACCTCCAGCAACGCCGCCAGAGCCAACGCCGCGCCGATGACCCAGCCAGGTGCGTGGATGTCGTTCAGGTAGACCGCCAGGTAACTGTTCACGATCCCGAGTGTCGCGCCGATGAGCAGGCAGCTCACGAAGAACCTGGCGAGTTGGCGCTCCTGCTTGAGGAGCATTATCCCCTGGCGCCAGTTGACCTCCTCGCGGATCTCGGCATCTGGGAGTGCGAGGGCGATCAGACCGAGCGCGAACATCACCACGGCGTAGACCGGGATGATCCGCCAGACGGCTCCCTCGACGACCAGCGCACCGATCACGAAGGCGGCGATGGCAAATCCGATTGAGCCCCACAGTCGAAAGGAGCCAAACCCCGGCCGGTTGCCGTTGTTGTCGAGGTGCTCGAGGGCCAGGGCCGTCCCGAGCGGTCCGATTGGTCCCTTCGTCACGGCTGTGATCAGGGTCAAGACAAAGAGCAGGCGGAAGTCGGTCGTCATCCCAAAGAGGACAGTCCCGGCGGCAGTGCAGAAACAGGCGACGACCAGCGCCCGCCGCCGCAGACCGTAGACATCACTCATCAACCCCCAGAGCGGTTGGACCAGGAAGCCGGCCAGTGGGATGATCGCCAGCAGGAGCCCTATCTGACTTCCTGAGAGGTGGATCGAGGCGAGGTAGAGCGCGAGGAAGGGGGAGAAGATCCCGATCGCGGTAAAGTTCAGGGCGAAGAAGAGGCGGAAGCGATTGTTGAGGCTGAACTGTGACGTCATGGCACTCTTATAGTCCGCTGAAGGCAGCGATCACGAGATCGAGGAAGCGCTCCCGGTCGATGCCGACAGCCACATCCACGTTCGGGGCGTGGCCGAGGCGGTTGCGAACATCGCAGACCGTCTGGCCGAGGGTCAGCTCGCCGCGCGTCTCGACATCCACGTACATGGGAACGGTCGTGAGGATGGACGGGTCGATCACCGCAGCCACGGCGCAGGCATCGTAGATCTGCACGCCGTCACGGCCGCGCTGCCGGGCCCGGCGGAGGGCTTCGTCGATCAAATCGGCGGCCAGGCCGGCGGCTCGGGTGCCCACCGCCCGGATGCGGGCCACCTCGGCGTCACCGGCGGGCGCCTGGCGGGTCGCGTCGAGCCCGACCATCGTGATGGGTACCCCGGCCTGGAAGACGACACGGGCCGCTTCGGGGTCGGCGTAGATATTGAACTCGGCGACCGCGTTGGTGTTGCCACCCTGGAGGGCGCCGCCCATGATCACCAGGCGCTCGATCCTGCCGCACACATCGGGAGCCTCGGTGAGCAGCCGGGCGATGTTCGTCAAGGGCGCCACCGGCACCAGGGTCACGGGCTCCTGAACCCGGCGGAGCCAATCGATCAGCCAGGCGACGGCGTGGGTCGGCTCGCTGGCCTCGCTCGGCCCGTCGTACTCCATCCGCCAGGTCTGGATTCCCTCACCCACAATCGGCTCGCGGGCCAGCGGCCGGTCTATCCCGGCCAGCACCGGCACCTGCGGGAACCCGCCGGCATGGAGCACCCTGCGTGTATTTGGCAATGTCACGCTGAGGGGCGCGTTGCCGTGGCAGACCGTGGCCCCACACAGCTCGAGCTGCGGTGAGGCCGCCGCCAACAGCAGCGCCACGCCGTCGTCGAAGCCGGTATCAACGTCGAGCACAATCCGTTTCATGGGAGACTCCACTTGGTGCAACGCACTTCGGAAGTGCGTTGCACCAACGCCACACCTCGGGGCCGTAATCGTTTACGCGAGGAAGATAACGGCATTCGCGCGAATGATCAAGTAGCGACAGTAACAGACGTGACGGTTACGAGGCTGCGTTTCCCGATCGCACGAGGACGGGTATCTCGCCATCGGGTAAATCCTTGAGGCGGATTCGATTGTAGCCTGTTTCATAGGCAAGGAGGATGCCGTGCCCCGCGGCGAGGGCATCGTAGAAGCCGCGGGTGAATTCGATGGCGGCGGCATCATAGAGCGGGCCGCGCATGGCGATGACGTAGGGCACCCCGAGTTCGAGATCGACGGTGTGGCTTTCGGAGGAGCAGGCGTTCAGGATGGCGCAGCGCAGCGGGGGCACGTGGGCCGTCAGCTCGCGCACGAGGGCCTCGCGGGGGACGAGCCGGCTCCGGCCATCGCCGCGCTCGAAGAGCAGCCCGCCCGGCGTGCTGTGGCCGGAGAAGTGCACAATCTCGGGGCGGTGGCGCAGCAGCCCGCGGCTCAGGTCGTCGACGGTTCCGGCCGGGAGCAGCTTGAGGTCGAAGCGCGGGCCGTAGGGTTGCAGGCACTCTTGCAGCACGCGCGCCTCCTGCAGCAGTTCGAGCCGCTTGCTGTCGGGGGCATTGGCAAAGAGCGCCAGGATCACGAGCGGCTTCGGCTGGAGGGGGGTGTACTCCGCCGATGCTGGAGATTTGGATAGGTTGAAGACGATGGCCTGGCTGCCCGCGCCCTCGGCGTGCGCCGATTGGTTATACCTGTTGCCCGCCGTTTGCTCGACCTGGCCGGCGCTCATCCCGCGGTTGTCGAAGATGGTGGTGGTGGGCGCGGCAAGTGGCAGGCGGGACCGGTCGGCAAGGCGGCGTATCTCGTCGCGCAGGCCGCGGAGTTCCGCTTCCAGGCGGGCCAGCGCCTCGCCGGGTGCTTCCTGCGCGACAGCCTGGCTGCGGAGTTGCGCGATGACTTCCGGCAGGCTCTCCAGCGACTGGCGCAGGGCGGCCAGGTTGTGCAGCGTCTGCTGGATGAGCCAGCCGTGAAAGCGCTGCCAGGCTTCCTGGTTGCTCGCCAGTTCTTCCTGAAAGGCGATGGCGGCGGCTTCCAGCAGATGGGCCTTGATCCAGTGGACCTGCCGCTCGTCGTGGCCGAAAAGCAGGCCATCGAGGCCTCGCGCGAGGGCCTCTTGGGCGGTGTTGACGCTGGCGACGCCGGCCGGATTGTGAGCCTGCGCCACCGAACTGGCAGACTCGGCCAGCAGCCGAAAGGCTTTCAGATCGCTCTTTGCGTCAACCTGATCCCTGTACCGCTGCTGCAGGCGTGCAACGCGCGCCCGCAGCGCCTGCTCGTAGGCGCGGGCGAGGGGTGTGCCCGGCGCGAGGCGCGGCCCGACGGCGCCCTGCCACAGGCCGGCCAGCCCCTCCGACGACCAGTTGACCCCGACGCCGCCCGCCACGGACAGCAGCGTGGCGTTGCCGCTGAGTAGGCTCACGCCGATCAGCAGCGAGCCGGCAACGACTTTCTGAAGGTCATCGTTTTTCATCGCCTCTCTCCCGCGTCTTCCGTTCGTAGTGCGCGCTGTTGCACCTTTCCAAATAAATCTGACAAACCGTGCGTGTGCCCGGAGCAACCGCCCGGCAGCCCCGGAATGAATTCCAGGGCTGAAAGCTAAAGTCGGCTGAAGCCGACTGGATTATAGCCGTTCGCGCATAATTGCAATCATTCTTAATCCACTCTTGCGCTTTTCCAATCGACTCTGATGAACCACGTGCCCGGAGGGGCACGCTCGGCCGGAGGCCCTCAGCCGCGGTTTCCCCGGCCCAGCCGGGACAGGCCCTGGCCTGTCCGGCCAGGCCAGGCAACCGCCAGGTTGCCCGCCCGGCTCCGGACAGCGATGGTCAGGGTAAATTGGAAACGTGCAACAGCGCGCTGAAGCGTGCACTACCAACCGGCGCTCCATCCGCGGCGCAAGCCCCTGCACTCCAAACAGTCGTCCCACCCGCGGCCGTAAGTCCGGATCGGGTAGTTGACCCACAGAGTCCGAAGCCATTCGCGCCCGTAATGATCCAGGTACCAGTGCAGGCTGCTCTCGTTCCAACTGTAGGGCGATGGAACCCACCGATGTTTGACCGGGTTGTAGTGAATGTAATTCAACGTCGTGTAACAATGTCGCTCAAAGCGCATGGCACGGTCCGAAAAGCGATACCAGACCTGGCGGCCTGGTTCCCCATCCTCAAGATTCCAGGCGCGGGCGGTCCGCCCATGCACCATTCTCAACACGGCTCCCACGGCAGCGAAATCGGGCGTGCAGACCAGCAAGTGATAGTGGTTGGGAAGGATGACCCAGGCGCGTAATTCAACGCCGCTGGCCACGAAGAGTTCAAACAGCTCGTCCAAGACTTGCTCGCGGCGGCGCTGAACAAGCATGTGATGCCGGTGCTCGTAACAGGCGGCGGTCAGCAGGTACAGCGACTGGCCGTGCACCAGATGGGGCGGCGAGTGCGGCGGGTGCCCGAGCGCCCGCCGCTGCCGCACCAACTCAGCCCGCTGTTCAGGAGTCAACTTGCGGTACTCGTACATGATTTCGGTCTCGAAGAAGCCTCGCGCACGAGGCCGCCAGTGAAGGCAGCGCCCGGTTGGGCAACTGGTTTGTAGTGCGCGCTTCAGCGCGCTGAAGCGCGCACTACAAACCAGCGCCCCATCTGCGGCTCAATCCCCCACACGTGCGGTGCTGGCGAAGTACGCCCGCGTGCTCACGCCAAGACCTGCTGAAAAGCTCGTCGTGGCCGTGGTGGCGCGCCTCCGCCTTCGAGAGCCAGGCGCGCTCACGCCGCCCCTCGCGCCTGTGCCAGCTCCGCCTCCAATTGGGCCAGCCGCGGCGCCTCCGGCTCCAGTTCGCGAGCGCGCGCAATCTCGGCCTCGTCGAGGCGGCCCAGCTCGATCAGCGTGCCGGCCCGGTTGCGGCGCCACATGGCGAAGTCGGGCTGCAAGGAGATCGCGCGCTCGAAGGCAATGAGCGACGCCGGTTTATCTCCGGCATCATCAAGGGCACTGCCCAGGCTATTGTAGCTCGAAGCAACATCCGCGCGCAGCGCGTCGTGGTCAACGCCGGGGGCGTCGGCAAACCCTGGCGCCAGCAGCGCCTCCCCTGCCTCGGCGGCGCGCTGCCAGGCGGCCACGTTCTGCTGGTCTGCTTCGGCGGCCTGGCGCAGCTCGAGGTAGTGATTGAGCGCCTGTTCGAATTCGGCGGCCTGGGTGAGGGCGGCAAACACTGCTTCGACACCTTGCTCGCGGCAGGCCTCCAACAGCGCCTGCCTGCTCCCGAGTAGAGCCAGCGCCTCCTCGTTGCCTTCGTATTCCCGGAAGAGGTCCGCAAAGATGGGCGCGACCGCATCGGTGAGGAGCAGCGGGTGACCGGCGAGGAGGCGCCGCATCTCCTCCAGGGAATTGGCGTTGATGAACGCGAGGAGGGGGCGCAGTAGTTCTCTTTCTGCTTCGTCCGATTCCCCGTTTCCTTCACTCAGCCAGGTGGGGCAGGGTCCCACACCGAGAGTTTGCCACAGCGCGTCGAAATCTTCCCCACACGCGTTTTTGACATTCCACACCGTCCGTTGGCTGATCTGCTGGTAGTGGGCGTGTTGAAATTCGCCGAATAGAGAGAAAGCCTCCCACGCGGCTGCGAGCGCCTCGAAGAGCCGGGCGCGGCGGTCCTCGCCCGGCAGGCCGGCCAGCTCGCGCAGGAGGGGGCCGCGATTGTTCTGGGTGGTGGCGTAGGCGAGCGGGGCGACCTCGGGGCGGCGGAAGCGGAGCGCCTCGTCGTAGGCCGCCAGGGCCTCGAAGAGCCGGGCGCGGCGGTCCTCGCCCGGCAGGCCGGCCAGCTCGCTCAGGATGTTGGCGCGATTGTTCTGGGTGGTGGCGTAGTCGAGCGGGGCGACCTCGGGGCGGCGGAAGCGGAGCGCCTCGTCGTAGGCTTCTAGCGCCTCAAAGAGCCGGGCGCGGCGGTCCTCGCCCGGCAGGCCGGCCATTCTCGAGAGAGCGTTGCCAAGCGACCCAAGGGCGTGAGCGACGTCGGCCTGGTCGCTGCGCTGCCGGGCCGCGACCACGGCGCGCCGGCTCCAGTCGAACCCCTCCCGGACCATGCCAAAGCCGGCCTGCAGGTCGGCGCAGTTGGCGATCAGATTCAGCGCGCGTTCCAGATCCTGCTCGATGGCCCATCCAAAGGCGTGCCGCAGTTGCGGCATCGCCGGGAGCATCTGATAGGAGCGTTGCTCGTCGTCGGCCCGTCGCATCGCCTCGTTGTAGAGTGCCGCGTGGCGCGCCGCGGCCGCTTCGTGCTCGCCGGCCACCCGTAGAAGCGCCAGGGCGTAGGTCCGCAGCAGGCTGTGCTGGCGCCAGCGCGAGGGTTGGCCCCGCTCCTCGATGCGGGTCAGGAGTGCGAGACCGGCAAAGTGGTTGAGCCGGTTGCGGGCCTCCTCCTCCCCACACGCCCACAGCGCGGCGGCCGCCTCGGTCGTGAACTCAGCCTCCGGCGCTATGGCCCCCAGCAGGCGGAAGCGGCGCTGCTCCTGGTCTTCAAGCGCATCGTAACTCAGTTTCAACGACTTCTCCACCACGCGCGTGCGCTCCGACTCCGTGAGCGGGAGCTCGCCAAAGCCGGTCCCCTGCCGGATGTCGGTGGCGATCCGCTGCGCGGCCGCGGCCCACTCGTCGGGTCCTCGCCGGCGCAACGACCCAACGGCAATGTCGAGTGCCAGGGCGTGGCACTCCACGCTCTTCGACAGTTCCACCATCCAGCGGCGGTCGTCCCTGGTCAATCGCCGTCCGGCCAGGCGGAGCCTGATCAGTTTTAAGGCGTCGCCCTCGCTCAAGACGTCGAGGTTGTACACCCCACCGCGCAAGTCGGCGGCGACGCGCTCGTTGCGGGTGGTCACTAACAGGTGGGCCTCGGGCGGCAGCGCCGCGACGAGCGGCTTGAGCGCATCGAGATGCCAGACGTCATCCAGGACCACCAGCAGCGGGCCGTGGCCGCTCAAGATGGCGCGCACGACCTCGGGCGTGAACTGATAGCCTTCCTTCTGTTGGCCGCCGAATCCATAGCTGGCCCAGCGGTTCAGGATCAAATTGGCCTGATCCGGCGATTGTATCTCAGAGCCGATCAGTTCCCACAGGACGCCGCCAGGGTAGCGCTCATCCCAGCGCAGGGCCAGAAGATTCGCGAGGATCGTTTTGCCAACCCCGGCCATCCCCTGGACCGCCAGCGCGTTCGACGTAATCGCCGCCTTCCCTCGCTTGCGAAGGAGCCGCTCGACAGCGTTGACCTCCCTGCGCCGTTCCACCAGGTCCATCTCCGGTTTCGGCGGGCCGGGCCGGACCCAGCGGGGTTCGAGCGGGACCTGGTTGATGTTGTTAATGACAACAGCCGTGCCGCCCGTCTCGGCATGCGCCGATTTGACGTATTTGTCGCCCGCCGTCTGCTCCACGTACCCTGCCTGCAGGCCGCGATTGTCGAAGGTGGCGCGGCCGGCACCGGCTTCACCCGCGGGGACGGCGACAAGCGGAGGGCTCACCTGCCCCGCGCGGCGCAGCTCGCGCAGCAGCGCCCGCCGCGCCTCAACGTGCCGCCGGCTTTCGGGGGCATCGCCGCGGAAAACCTCGTCGAGCTGGCGCTGGGCCTCGTAGGGCAGCAGCAGGGCGCGCCGCTCCTCGAAGACGGCCCGCGCCGCTTCGTCATCCTCGGCCCGGAGGAAGGCCAACAGAGCCTGGACAACAGGCGGTTGCTGTGCCTCCTCGCGCTGGGCCTTGATCCGGCGCAGATCGGCGAGGCGTTCCCGCAGCCCGGCCGCAACCTGGGTTTCGGCGGCTTGCTCCGCCTCTTCGATCGCCTGCTCGACGGCGGCGACAAAATCATCTTCGAGGACAAAGGGGGCTCGCTCGATTAGCGCCACAAGCTCGGCGCTGTTGCCTGCCGCGATGAAGGCTTGCATGGCCGACGCGACGAGCGAGGCCTCAAAATCCTCCTTCAGCGCCGGGTCAGCTTCGAAGGCGGCGGTCAGGCTCACCTCGTCTGTGACTCCGGCGGCCTCCAGGCGGGCTTTCAAGTCATCGGGAAGCTCGATTGGCACGGCATCGTTCACGGTGGCCTCCGAGCGGGTCTGGCGACGGAGGGAGTGGTACGCCAACAGGTGCAGTAGACAGGCGCCATCCTGGCCGGTGGCGCGCTGCGGGTGTTGAGATGTGGGGAGTGGTTCTGCAAATTACAGGATTTGCGCCGTGGGCTTGCACCACTGAAGGGGCCTGGTTCGTAGTGCGCGCTTCAGCGCGCTGAAGCGCGCACTACAAGCCGCTGTCCCCTCGGCGGCGCAAGCCCCCGCGCTCCCGGCGCGCTGTTGTACCGTTCTAAATGAATCCGACAAACAGCGTGCCCGAAGGGGCACGCCCGGCCGCAGGCCCCCAGCCGCGGTTTCCCCGGCTCGGCCGGGACAGGCAACCGCCCGGGTGCTGCCCGGCTCCGGACAGCGATTGTCAGGTCCAATTGGAAACTTGCAACAGCGCGCACGACGAACCGGCGCTCCGTCGGCGGCTCAATCCCCGCCCTCCCAGCGCGCTGAAGCGCGCACTACAAGCCAAATCCCGCTTCTTCGGAACCACAAACTTTGAATCGCCTCCTGCCGCCGGCTCCTGCGAATCATACCGGGTTTGAGCGAATTCTTCTAGACCTCGCCGCACATCCCTCACTCCATGAGGAGGTCGAGCGCGGCCGCGGCGTAGATCTTCGCCGCCAGCAGGAGCCCGGCGACCTCGACGTACTCGTCGGCGGCGTGGGCGTTGCCGCCCGGCGGACCGAACCCGCACACCGTCGGGATGCCGGCCTGGATGAGGAGGTAGCCCTCGTTGGCGGGGCCGACGCCGGCGATGGCCGGGCGCCGGCCGGTCAGCGCCTCGGCCCAGTGGGCCAGGCGCTGCACGATCGGCGTCTCGGCCGGGATGAAGGCCGCCGGCAGGTCGACCGGCGTCTCGATCTCGAAGTGCACTCGCGGCCGCTCGCGCGCGATGGCGTCGGCCATGGCCCGAACCTCCTCGATGAGCGTCTGGCTCTCCTGGCCGGGAAGGAGCCGCATGTCGATCATCGCCTCGCAGTCGGGCGGCACCATGCTTTCCATCCGCCCGCCGCGGATGAGCGTCCCCGGTGTGATCACCGGGCGCCGGTTGGGGAAGGCGGGGCTTGGTTGGAACGGTGGCTGCCACTGCTCGACGGCCAGCAGCAGGCGCGCCATCGCCGTCACGGCGTTGGCGCCGCGCTCGCCGCGCTCCCACTCGTCGCCCCCGGTGTGGGCGGCCTCGCCAATCGCCCGCGCCCGTAAGCGGAGGAGCCCGCGGTGGCCGATAGCGAGCACATCGAGGCCCGGGTAGGTGTAGATCGCCTGCGTCGCGGACAGCAGGCCGGCCTCGAGCAGGGGCATGATGCCCAGACGGCCGGTGGCGCCGCTCTCCTCGTCGGGAATGCAGGCCAGCAGGACCCGCCCGTTCAGCTCCGCCTCGAACTCATGAAGGATGCCCAGCAGTACGACGGCGACCGCGAGCCCGGCCTTGTTGTCGCAGGCGCCCCGGCTGTAGAGCCGCCCGGCGCGGACCTCACCGCCAAACGGATCGACCGTCCAGTGCGAAGACTCGCCAACGGCCACAGTATCGCTGTGGGCGAGAAAGAGGAGGCCCGCGCGCCCCGTGCCCAGGGTTGCCACGACATTCGGACGGCCGGGCTCGAAGGTGGGCATCTCCGGCGCCAGGCCGAGGACACGCAAGGCGGCCGCAACAGCGTCGACGACCCCTTGCTCGAAATGGACGCCGTTGACGCTGGGAATCCGGACGAGCTGCTGGCAGAGGGCGACCAGTTCGTCCTCTCGCGCGGCGAGCCGCTGCCAGACTGCTGTGCGGAGGGCCGCTCGTCCAGAGAGACGACCCGGCGGGAGACGACCCGCCGGGTCGTCTCTACGCATGGCGCCACCTGCTGACGACCGCCTCCACGATTGCGTCGGTGGGCGCCAGCGTCACCTGGTCCGCGGCGATCGCCGGACCGACGATCTCGCAGCCCCAGGCGCGCAGCCGTTCGTGCGAGACGGTTGTCTGCGGGTGGGTCCAGAGACCGTGGTTCATGGCGGGGGCGATCAGCACCGGGCAGCCGGCGCCGAGGCCATCGGCGATCATCGAGGTCGCCAGGGTGTCGGCAATGCCGTGGGCGAGCTTGTTGAAGGTGTTGAAGGTACAGGGTGCGACGAGGAGCGTACCGAACGGATAGCGGTCGAGAGGCGGTTGCCCATAGTCTCGAATCCACCGGTTGCCGGGAAGATCCATCAACTGCTCGGGCGACGTGACGAGCGCGACGTTGGGGGTGAGCACGCTGTAGACTGTGAAATCGAGCGCCAGGAGCCTCCGGATGAGGTCGGGGAGGCGGCGGCAACTCCCGGCACCGGTTCCGAAAAGAAAGATCGTGTGGGAGTCAGACACAACGGTAATCCTGAGATGCGTCAGTTGACGGCGGGAAAGGCGATCACCGGATTATACCTTTTCCCTTCCGAGGCGCAATGGGGTACTGTGTTACCGCCAGGGCGTCTCAGAAGTCAGGGAGGGCGCAAAAGGAGGGCCAAGGGGGTCAAGGCGTGTTCGCTGCTCCCGCCCCACCGACGGTGGAGACGCCCTGGTCCGGACCGGGCCATTGACATGGGCAGGCGAGGCCGGCGCATTGCCGGGGCCAGGACATTGGCGCTGTTGGTGGCACGGGAGGAACGTGGCCGGGGCGGGTTGTGGAGGATCCGTGCGGGCGGCGGCCGAGCCTCGACCGGATCGGGTCTGCAAGGCGAGGTCCCAGGCAAAACCCGCCCCGACAGGCGGGGGAGGAGCGTTGGCGGGGCGGGGTGCGGGGATCGAGGCGGGCGACGGCTGCACTCCGATCGGCGCGTGGCTGCAGACGACGCGTCAGGGAAAAGCCGCCCTGACGGCCGGAGGAGAGCTATGGGCGTGGCGCTGGTTCCCATCTCTCCAAGAGGCGCGATTTCAACGCCACCGCGCCTTGCTCTCGTTTTGCGCTTGGCGCCTCGATGACTTTTGACACGCCCTGCTGTTAGCGCCCGGCGCCGTCGGCGACGCGCGTGGGGCGTCCCATTCGCGGCCTGTTGAACGCCTCAAAGGCTCGAGGGACGTGAGGAGCGATTGCACCTGTGATGGGCGGCTGCATAAGCATGGTTCGGCGGAGGGAAGACCCGGCTCTGGTCCGTTGCCGACAACCGGTCGTTCGTCCTTTTGCGTTCACCGTGTCTGGCCCGTGTGAGTGGACCGGGTATAATGATACGGGCGGCTGGAGTTCCGGTCGCCCCTCCGGTAAGAGCTGTATAAGGAGCACACGCCCATGGGAGGACCCTATCGCGTTACACTGATTCCAGGCGATGGCATCGGCCCCGAGGTGACGGCCGCAGCGCGGCGCATGATTGATGCCACTGGCGTGCAGATCGATTGGCAAGTGCACGAGGCCGGGGGCGATTCGATCGGCCGCTACGGGACGGTCTTGCCGCAGGCGACGATCGATTCGATCATTCGCAACCGGGTGGCTCTCAAGGGGCCGATCAGCACACCGATTGGGAGTGGCTTCCGCTCGGCCAACGTGCAATTGCGCCAGGTCCTCGATCTGTACGCCAACGTCCGACCCGTACGGACCATGCCCGGCGTGGAGACGCGCTACAGAGAAGTCAATCTCGTCGTAGTTCGTGAGAACACCGAGGGTCTCTACTCCGGCATCGAGCACATTGTGGTGCCAGGAGTGGTCGAGAGCCTCAAGATCATCACGGAGAAGGGCTCGACCCGGATCGCGAAATATGCTTTCGAGTTGGCGCGGCGCGAGGGGCGCAAGAAGGTAACGGCCGTTCACAAGGCCAATATCATGAAACTGAGCGACGGCCTCTTCCTGGAGTGCGCGCGGCGGCTGGCCCGCGACTATCCCGAGATCGAGTACGACGAGGTCATCGTGGACGCACTGAGCATGCGCCTGGTGCTCGATCCGACGCAGTTCGACGTACTCGTTATGGAGAATCTCTACGGGGATATCATCTCCGACCTGGCGGCCGGGCTCGTTGGCGGGCTGGGGCTGACCCCCAGCGGCAATATTGGCGAGCGCGCGGCCGTCTTCGAGGCGGTTCACGGCTCGGCCCCGGATATCGCTGGGAAGGGCGTCGCTAACCCCACGGCGGTGACGCTGGCGGGCGTGATGATGTTGCGCCATCTGGGCGAGCTTACAGCCGCCGACCGCGTCGAGCGCGCCATTGGGCGGGTCCTTGAGGAGGGCACGCACTGCACGCGCGACCTGGGCGGAACGGCCAGTACGCGCGAGTTTGCGGATGCGGTGATCGCGGCGATGGACAATGCCAGCGGATGACAATATCCAGGACACTCACGTATATGAAGCGATGGGTGTGATCGCGGAAACATGGCGATGCGCACTACAGCGTGCTTAAGGCCCGCATCCCTGCATCTCTGCGCTATTGTTCCTGTGTTTCACACACGCGTGCCACCCCACTCTGAGCACTCACTACCAACCTCGCTCACGTCTCGACCATGACAGTCCTATTTCTATCTTCTTTGGCATTCGTGGAGAGAGGAATTGAGGAAACGCGGGTCAGTGGGGACGCCGACATTGTAGTGGAAGGACCTTCCGAACCTTTCCCCACCTTCTTCCTTGCATGCCGAGGGCGGACGCGCCCAGACAGCAGGTTGCGTTTGCAATCAGTGGGGAGCAGCGAAACATTCCTGCCCTAGCGCGCCGGTCAAGGCGTCAGACTTCCGAAGTCTGGTAGGACCGTGCTGGCCCACAGCGCGCCCCGACGAGGTGATCGAGGCGGGCCCCTGCCGCGAGCAAGACTTCGGAAGTCTGTTCCCGCCCCCCGCGGGATGACGTGACCGGGGCGCTAGCCGGAGGAGTCACCTCCTCATAATCTGCGCTCGGGTTTGTGGGCTTCTCCGGCGTGAAAACAGTCCGCATCCTTCCAGCGCTCCTCCGTCCTGGTGCTGGACTCTCGTGATAGTACCTAGAGCCTATCCCAACTGTCGGGATTTGTCTGTAACTTCCTTTATGCAGTCTGTGCGCAAGCAGGCACTCCCTGCTCGTCGGTATTTGTACCGGCTGAAAACGTGTTTTGGCCCTCAAAAATTCTGGGGCGATGAGTCGAATACCTGGTAATGAGCCGAGAGGCCGCGCTTCGAGATTGAAAGGCGCCGCATGTTGCCCGACGTGCGTTGTGTCCAAGTACTTTTATATCGTTGGAAACGTCGTTTCTTTTGATTATCCAGGATCCTCGACCGGCAGAACTGCATCCTTTGGCGCCTCGCTGCTTGCGGCCGGGCGGAGCGGTTACCCTGAAATGGTTCGCTGAGTGCAGGCCAGGACAAGGTAATTTGAGTAAGATTTTGGCAGGTTGTTAACCAAATCGCTGTAAGCATCGGAACTTCATTAATGACAGAAAGTCCAAGTCGATGAGAAGACGGCATCCTCCTGTATCCCAGGGTAAGGGAACATAAAAAAAGGACCTGGGGGCGAACGGAAGGATGATGGTGCCAGAATTCCAGTTCCGGCTTCCCGTCAACTATTCCGTTGCATTTCCGGGCAACGATCTGGCATTGCGTTTGGAGCGTAGAACTACTTCCAGATATGATCGTTTACGAAGTCCTGAGAAGATTTCATTAATTTCATTTCAACGGAAAAGAGTACTGTACGGGATGACAAGACACGAATGCTATGCTATAATTACTACCAAGCGAATGGGAGCGCACGCCTTCGGGCCGTAAGGCCCAGAGTGGAGATTAGGGGAACCCTTCATTTCTCGAGCCTTTCCATCTCCCTCGTAAAGAAAGGGGTTCTCCATATGAACTGGCACCTTCGCTCCGCGTACGTGAAGGCGATGTACATCCTGATCATCATTCTCAGCCTCATCGCCGCAGGTACCGCCGACACCAATTGGGCATAAGCCCATTCTTAAAATAAGGGTTGTGCGCTCTCGTTCGCTTTGTTTTAATACTGCTACTTACTGCGAGTACAGCTGTTGCTGGTATAACAATCAAGGTATTCCCTCAATGGCCCACGTTGGCACCGGGTGAATTTCTGCCTCGTCCGCAGAAGGGTTGCATAGCGCATTCCGATCCAGTTGTTTATGTTTAGAGAGAATCGCCTGGCGTAGCGTGTAGGGTGATTCTTACAAGAAAGCCGTATTCATCCCAAACGACCTGAGCCACAGACTCTTCGATCTTTGAGTTGAATATGGTAACATGAATCCGTTGAAACTGGCTGGCAGTGCCTTTACCCAACCCCGTGCTGCACGACTCGTGGGCGACTCCTACTCATACCAATTTGACATGACAGGCATGCATTAGCCGAAGCCCATTTTGGCTGAAACTGATAGCCATAATGCACGGTCACCAAGTCGAATTGGTATCAGTTCTTCAAGTCGGTCCCCCGCCAAGCAGGGCTGCGTTGGACAGAGGGTGACCATCGTGTGAGCCAGCGAATCAAGGCCCGGTGCGCGAATGCCGTCAATCTACCTTGGGGTTGAGGCGCAGTGCGCGGCCACCCTTGTATTCTCGTCGCTGTATTGGTCCGCCGCCTATTATGAAAACGGCCCCCCCACGGGAATGGAGTGTTTCTCCAGACTTTGAGCATGAGAGCCTTCTCGCACCCGGCCCAATTCTATATTTGGACGCTTGCTGCCACTGCAGCAGTGTGTCTATTCCTCACGCTTGTCCTCTTCCCCGCCACGTCATCCAGCTATTTAAGCTTCTTCGTTTTTAGTCTGTTGGCAATCCTGGCCGGGCTCTTTCCCGTCGCCATGCCACGGCGGTTTATCGAGATTACCGCCACAACCGCCGTCAACATTGCGGCAGTCCTCCTCTTTCCGTTCAGCCTCGCAATCTTGATCGCCGCCATTGGCGCCGCTGCGACTGAACTCCGCCAACACCGAATCTGGTACAAGCGGATGTTCAACATCAGTAAACACATCACGACATACGCGGTGCTCTACATCACCTTTCATCTCTTTTCGAGCGGACATGCTGTGCTGCTGAGCGGTTGGCGCGAGGCGCTCGTACTCGTCCTTGTCGGGATCACCTACTATTTTTTGGATACCAGTCTGGTCATTTTGGTCGTTTCGTTGACAGGTCGGGTACCCTTTTTGTATATCTGGCAAACCAACCTGCGCAATATCATGTGGCATCAGATCAGCATGATCTGCGCCGGGTTTTTGCTGGCGTTCCTCTGGACGTTGCAGCCCTGGAGTAGTGTGCTGATTGTTCTTCCGCTCGTGATCCTTCGGCAGGCTTTCTCCCTCACGGCGCTCCTGGAGACCCAAACGCACGAAGCTATCAAGGCCCTGGTGGATACCATCGATGCGCGCGATGCCAGCACGTACCAACACTCTGAACGCGTCGCTGCGTACGCCCGCGCCATCGCTGAGGCGATGGGTCTGACGCGCGCCGAGATTGAAGGCGTTACGATCTCGGCGCGCCTTCACGATTTGGGCAAGGTTGGTATCAGCGACGCCTGGCTCCATAAAGTGGGCCCACTCACCGATGAGGAGCGCGACCAATTCCAGCGCCACCCAGTTCTCGGGGCCGAGATTGTCGCTCGCTTTCCCGTCCTCGGTGTTGAATATGGGATGGTCCGTAGCCATCACGAGCGCTGGGATGGTTGCGGCTACCCGGATAGACTGAGCGGTCGTGATATTCCTGTCGGCGCCCGGATTATCACTGTCGCAGATGCCTTCGATGCGATGACCAGCGACCGGCCCTACCGCAAAGCCCTCAGCTACGCCGAAGCCCGGCGGCGGCTGCACGCTGGTATTGGCACCCAATTCGATCCGAGGGTCGTGGCGGCGGCTCTGAGCGTCCTGCCAACTGGGGTCGAGTCAACGCCTGCGGTGCCTACCAACAATAGTGAGTTACTGCCTGCCACCAAAGGCGAGTTGATCTCCGTTGCCATCCCCTTTTCGGAGAACCGGGCATGATCTTTGTAGTCGCAATTCTCTTGGCGGTCGTCCTGGCTCGTTTGCGCGGCGGCCGGCTCGAGCGTCTCGGGCAGTTGTCTTTCCGATTCGCTCCCCTCATCATCGTGGGGTTCGTGATCCAAATCCTCATTTTTACCCCAATCTTAGGCTCACATCTCAGCCGCCCACAGATTGCGCTCGCCTATGATCTCTCGATGATTCTCGTCTGGGGGACTTTGGCGATGAACTGGCGAGTGCCGGGTGCGCCTCTCATGGCGTTGGGTGTGTTCTCGAATTGGCTCGTGATCACCCTCAACGGCGGGTTTATGCCGGCAAGCCAGGACGCCTTGCTGCAAGCCGGATTTGTAAGCCGTGCCATGATGACGGGCAACCAACACTATAATAATACAATCCTCATCGACGCGAACACCCGCCTGCCCTTTCTCGCCGATATCATGGCGGTTCCAGCGGCCTTGCCGTTCTCCAACGTCTTCAGTCCGGGTGACTTACTGCTGGCGACGGGCACGGCCTGGTTAGTCCAGCGAGTGATGGTCGCAGCTCAACCCACGACCGGTGCCACGAAATCGTCCCCCTGAGACCGCCTGCCAACTCTTTGCGCCAGGCGATCGAGAGCCAAGTGCAAGGTGGCTTCGCCGCGGAATGCTCCGCTTCATCTGGCACTGTGCAGCAGCTGAGCTGACCACACGATTGGTCTGGCAGTGCCTCCGCCGCGTAGCCCCTTGAACTCCTGACTCAACTCCTGCCTGACTT
Source organism: Ardenticatenaceae bacterium (assembly GCA_027493995.1). Classification (GTDB taxonomy): domain Bacteria; phylum Chloroflexota; class Anaerolineae; order Ardenticatenales; family Ardenticatenaceae; genus DOUV01. The sequence continues at coordinate 2,850,622 of JAOSJS010000001.1, forward strand.
GACCGCTCCCCCGTGCAGGCCGTGAACCTCGCGATCGTTACACCTTCAAGTTTGATTGGTGGCACGCGATATGCCACAATTCTCAACGCTCTTATTGGAACACGTGCGCTGGGGCCGTGCACGCGACCCCAACGTGAACGATTCTCCCTAGCCGGCATTCCTATGCACCTTTCAGCCTCGAAGGAGCTTTGGATAGTCTGGTGAGTTAGCACTCTTCAGCCGAGTGTGCTAATAGTTTTGACATGCCTGACTAAACCACTATAATTTGCCCACAATGATATTTGGCAATGCGAAGCAATCTGGCAGGGGAAGTCTGTTCGTAAGCATTATGCGGAGGGACAGGCAACTCCTGGACTCAGGGAAAACGCAGAGAGAAAGTAGGCAAAGCACATGATGCGATTTGACCGCTTCACCGAGCGGGCCCAAGACGCAATTGCCCGGTCGCAGGAAATCCTGCTGCGTTACCAGCACAGCCAGCTCGATCTTGAACACATCATGCTGGCCTTGCTCGAGCAGCCCGAGGGTGTCGTCGGGCAACTCCTGGAGAAGCTCGGGGCAGACACCGAGATGATGAAGCGGCGTCTGGATGACATCCTGCGAGCTCAGCCCAAGATGCGTGCGGTTGGCTCAATGCCGCAGCAGCAGATCTATGTAACCCCGGCTGTGCAGCAATTGGCCGGGATCGTCGCCCAGGAAGCTGATAAGCTTGGCGACGAGTACATCTCGACCGAGCATATGTTGCTTGGGATCGTACAGCAGGCCAAGAGCAGCCCGCTTGCACGCTTGTTCCAAGAACTGGGCATCGAGAAGGATGATATCTACGATGCGATCGAGGAGATTCGTGGCGGCGCGAAGGTCAATGATCCTTACGCCGAGACCAAGTACCGCGTCCTCGAGAAGTATGGTCGTGACCTCACAAAGCTCGCGGCGGAAGGCCGGCTCGACCCGGTGATCGGCCGGGAGATGGAGATCCTCCGTGTCATGCGCGTGCTGGCACGGCGTACGAAGAACAATCCGGCCTTGATTGGCGCAGCGGGCGTTGGCAAGACTGCCATCGTCGAGGGGTTGGCCAACAAGATTGTCGCGGGCGACGTTCCGGAACACCTGCAAGGCAAACGCCTCATCGAACTCGATTTGGGCGGCATGGTGGCCGGCTCCAAGTTCCGCGGCGAGTTTGAGGAGCGCCTCAAGGCCGCGATGGAGGAAATTACCAACAGCAACGGGGAAATCATCCTGTTTATTGACGAGTTGCATACGCTTGTTGGCGCCGGTGCGGCTCAGGGCGCGATGGACGCCAGCAATATGATGAAGCCCTTGCTGGCGCGTGGTGAACTCCAGGTCATCGGGGCCACGACCCTGGATGACTATCGCAACTCTGTCGAGAAGGATCGTGCGCTGGAACGTCGTTTCGCGCCGGTCTTTGTGGACGAGCCCAACGTCGAGGAAACGATCGAGATGCTTAAGGGGCTCCGGAGCCGCTACGAGCAGCACCACAACGTCATCATCACCGACGAGGCGCTGGAGTCGGCTACCAGGCTCAGCCATCGCTACGTGACCGAGCGCCAGCTTCCCGACAAAGCGATTGACCTCATCGACGAGGCGGCGGCGAAGCTGCGGGTCGACATCTTTAACATGCCCGCCGCGCTGCGAGAGCAAAAGGAAGAGCTCAGTGCCCTCGCCGCAGAGGAGGAGGAGGCCTGGCAGGCCCGCGACTACGAGCGCGCCGCACGGGTCAAGAGCCAGCGCATCCAGATCGAAACCCAGTATAAGGCTGCGGTGGCCGAGTGGCGGGCTGAGCAGGGACTCGATGAGACTGTGGATGAAGAGGACGTCGCCGACGTCGTCAGTTCGTGGACAGGCATCCCGGTCAAGCGCATGCTCCAGACCGAGGCCAACCGGCTGCTCAAGATGGAAGCGCATCTCCATCAGCGCGTTATCGGTCAAGATAAGGCCATCGAGGTCGTCAGCGACGCGATTCGTCGCGGCCGGAGTGGCCTCAAGGATCCGAAGCGCCCGATCGGTAGCTTCATCTTCCTGGGGCCCACGGGCGTCGGCAAGACCGAGCTGGCCAGGGCGCTCGCCGAGTTTCTCTTCGACGATGAGGATGCGATGGTCCGCGTCGATATGAGCGAGTACCGTGAGGCCCACACGGTCAGCCGCATGATCGGCTCGCCGCCGGGCTATGTCGGCTACGGCGAGGGGGGCCAGCTGACCGAGGCGGTCCGCCGTCGGCCTTATCAGGTCGTACTCTTCGACGAGATCGAGAAGGCGCACCCGGAGATCTTTAACATCATGCTCCAGGTGCTCGATGATGGTCGACTGACTGACGCTCAGGGTCGCACCGTCGACTTCCGGAACACGGTCATCATCATGACCAGCAACCTCGGCACGCGCTATATCCAGCGGGGTGGCCCTCTGGGCTTCCGCATTGGCGAGCGTGGCGACGAGGAGAGCACCCGGAAGGCGGAGGTGAGCGACGACCTCAAGCGGGCCTTCCGTCCCGAGTTTCTCAACCGGGTGGATGAGGTTGTGATCTTTGACAGCCTCACTCGCGAGCAGATCAAGCAGATCGTCGGCTTGCAGGTCAACCAACTGATCAGGCGTCTGATTGATGCGGGTCTAACCATCGAACTTAGCGAGTCCGCTCGCGAGCTCCTGGCCGAGGAGGGCTATGATCCTCAGTTCGGCGCCCGCCCGCTCAAGCGGGTCATCCAGCGCCGCGTCGAGAGCCCGCTCTCGAAGAAACTCCTTGCGGGCGAGTTCGTCGAGGGCGACAAGATTCGGGTGGATGTTGGCTCGGACGGGGAGCTCACCTTTGAGAAGCTTCCCATCGCGATGCCGGTGATCATGCGCAGCGAGACGGCTGGCTAACAGCTCCTGCTCGCAAAGCCTACGGGCCGGGGAGTCTTCCCCGGCCCCTGTTTTTTAGACCGGATACGCTGGCGGGAAAGCCGTGAGGCCGAGGATGTAGAATCTTTCCGGTTAGCCAGCGCTCTCACCGCCAGGAGACCTCGCGCATTTCAGTGTGCTTGCAGATTGGCGGGGCTCTGATAGAATCGACGCAACCGTCTCGGCGTGACGGTCCTATGAGGAGAATTGTCGATGAGCCGCAAGTCTGCTCGCAAGCGCCCACCGCGCCCTGCGCCCGAACCGAACCGCACGCCCCATCAACAACAGGTAAAGCCCATCCGAGCGGCTGCGCCCAAATCGACCCGGCAGCAGACATTGGTACTGCTGCGGCAGATCTTCGTTGGACCGCTCACGACCCGTGCCATGATCGCCACTACCCTGGTGGTCGGCGTGGTGTTCATGCTCAGCCCGATCCTGACGATCCTGGCTCGTCGTGGCCAGGCATTACCTCTGCCTATCCTGCTGCTCCTATTGGTTTTGGGGACTGTCGGTACGATCCTGGTCTACAACGCCGTGCGGAGTGCCATCCTGCGTTCGCGTGGGCTTCTGCCGCCGCCCAGTTCACCCCGGACCCGGAACCGCCGCTAGACCATCGGTCACGGCGTTGTGGTGCGGGTGGGACGATGGTCCGGAGGAAGCGCGGGAGCGGGGAGCCCGGCGGTTGCCTGTCCTGGCCGGCCAGGCCAGGGAAACCGCGGCTGGGGGCCGGCGGCCGGGCGGCGGCCGACCCCGCGGGGTCCACCCAGCGAGAGGGTCGCGCCGGGGTTCACCCCTCAGGGTGTGTGCCGACGCGGAGGAGCCCAGCGGTTGAAACCGCGGCTGGGGGCCGGCCCCCCGACAGGGTGCCCCTCAGGCAGGGTCGGCGTCAGGGGGCGCCCCTCGGGGCGGGCCGGGCGTGCCCCTCCGGGCACGCTGAGGGCCGAAGGCTGCTCAATTGGATGATGTACTCATCTTTCGGTTAGAGTGGCGTGTACGCGCCACTCTAACCGAAAGAGAGATGTGCCATCCTCAATTGGCGAGGTATGCCGCCGCAGTGGCATAGGCTGAGGGCTTGCAGAAAGAAGGCCCCTGACATCCCGGCGTGGTCCTCCTAAAGGGCACAAGGGCATCGCACCTTGGGGTGGGCGTTCACTTTTTCAGCTACCTTGCCTCGGCATTGCTCATCGAGCCGTCCAACGATATAATGCTGGTTGTCGCGAGGTGCGTCGTATCGACCGGAATGAAGTGCCGGGCTCACTCCGCCAAACCACGTAGGCGATCTCCCGTTGCGCTGCATGATTTCGGCGTCGAGCGGTGAGGTTGATGGCCGATGGCAGATGAGTCCCACTCGCCTATAGTGAGCGCGAGGAGGGATGCGCCCTTCCCGCATCGAGTACTGACAGCACCATGATATTAAGTTTCCGATCTCTACGTCTGTCGGCTCTCTTGATTCTTGTTCTCTTCCTGGCCGCCTGCCAGACCACCGAAATCGTCACCAAGAGCGAGGGGACGATTCAGGGGCAAGGCATCGCCTATCGCTGGGAAGATGAGCTGTGGGTCGCCGATATCACCGGCCAAAATGCGCGCCGAGTCACGGCCGATCTGACTGCGGCTGAGTGTGCGGCGTATGCTCCGGCACCAAATGGCCGCGCTATCGCATACCGCGATAGCGGCAATCGACTCTGGATCGCGCAGATTCCTGCCGGTGAGACCCGCCAACTTTCCCCGGTTGTGGTTGAAGACTTCGCCTGGTACCCCAGCAGCCGCGGTCTGGCGTACAGTAGCGGGAGCGACCTTTACCTGCAAACCGCCAACAGCGCCGACAGGCCGGAACGCTATAGTCTCCAAGGACGCAGCGTCCGTCGCCCGACCTGGTCGCCCGACAACAGCCGAATAGCCTTTTACCTGCTGCGGGACGGGAATCAAGCCGATCTCGCTGTCCTGCCCTTCCCGGCCACTCGCCTCAGTGATCTCCAGCTTCTCGACAGCTTCCAGATGCGCCCGGGCGCCTGTCTCCCCGAGATTCGCTGGGCGCCGGACGGCAAAAAACTGGTCGCCGGCGACGGACTCCATCAGTTCGTCTATTTTCTCGCCGGTGGCTCGCCACTGCCGCTTGGCGGTGGCAGCCCTCCGGCGGCCTGGAGTACAGATTCGCGCCGCCTGGCCTACCTCGACAGCAATAGACGCCTGCTCCTGCGCGATGTTCTCAGCGGCGATGTCCGCGCGGCGGGCAACGGCTCCGTCGGTCGCTATGCGTGGGCGCCGAACGGCGCTCTGATTGCCTACACCGTACGGGCGGATGGCGGCGATCAGCTCGTGCTCTTCGACATTGCTACCAGCCAGCGCGTAACGCTGGTAGGAAGTGGCGTTGCCCTCGACCTCGTGCCGGCCTGGTCCAGTACTGGCCAGATGATCTTCTTCGGCTACCGGCCCACGGCCGCTCCGGCGGGTATCGGCAGCGTCAACCGCGCCGGTGGCGCCGTCCAACAGCTCCTTCCGCGCGCCAGCGATTTCCGTCTCTTTGATCGTCGAAGCGATTGACAGGCGTTGCAGGTTGTTGACAGGTTGGTTCGCTCGGCTACAATCACCCCGGTATTATTATGTACACCGGCGCAGGCGGGAAGGAGCGGCCAACTCGACAGCCGGCCGCATGTTGGACCGGTGAGACCGTCACCAGGCCCGAAATCCCGCGGACAACCGGGTGCAATCCAGGTACGAGCTGGTCTCATCCGGTTGATACACATAACCGGTGCCCACCACATCACCTGATCGAGGTCTCGGCTCGTTGTCCCACATCATCTCCTTATCTCCTTGGAACGCCTCCAGGGCGTCCGTATCACTCGCACCCTCGAGGTGCAAGAGCAGGAGGAATGGCTCTAATGCCGATTCGCGTCCTATTAGCGGACGACCATGCGGTGGTCCGCGAAGGTACTCGTCAGCTCCTGGAGCGTGAGCCTGATATTGCCGTTGTGGGCGAGGCCAGCAACGGCGAAGAGGCCGTCCGTCTGACCCAGACACTCCAGCCCGATGTCGTTGTCATGGATGTGCGCATGCCGGGTATGGGTGGAGTTGAAGCCACCCGGCGCATCAAACAGCAGCAACCCGGTGTCGAGGTCCTGGTTCTCACCGCCCATGATGACGATCAGTACGTTTTCACCTTGCTGGAGGCTGGAGCGAGCGGCTATCTCCTCAAAACCGCGCCTGTCAGCGAATTGGTTAAGGCCATCCACGAGGTTCACGATGGGCAATCGGCGCTGGACCCTGCCATCGCGCGCAAGGTGGTTCAGCAACTCACCGGAGGGAGGCGTCAGAAACCCCAAGAGACTTACGAGTTATTGACGGAGCGCGAGCAAGAGGTCCTCAAACTCCTGGCTGAGGGGAAGACCAACAAGGAGATCGCAGAGGCGCTCATCATCAGTGACCGAACGGTCCAAACCCATCTCAGCAACATTTTCAGCAAGATGGGTGTGAGCAGTCGCACTGAGGCCGTCCTGGTTGCGATCAAACGCGGTTGGCTCACTCTGAAGGAAGACTAGGAGCTGGGGTGAGGGGCCGGGCGAGCTGGTGAATCAAACGACTCATCTCCGATGTCCAGGCCCCAGCCGCCGACGCCGGACCCCCGTCTATGAGCCGCTTTGATCTCTCCAGCCTGCGCGTGCAGGCGGTACTCTGGACGATCCTTCCGCTGGCGATCATCACGGTCTTGGTGAGCGCCATCGGCGCTTATGCTTATGGGGGCGTGGTTCGCTCGCTCATCGAGGAGCGCGACGTTGAACTCGCCCATGTCAGCGCTGACCGCCTGAGCGAGAATATGCGGAACTACGCCGCTATCCTCCAGGCAATTGCCGCTGCTCCCGAGATTCAAAGCGGCACTGCCACACGCCAGCGGGGCGCTCTCGCAAGCGCCGCAGCTCAGACGGAGCTTCTCACCAAGTTCGACGCCGGTGTCTATTTATTGGACGAGAATGGCGTCATGGTCTCGAGCGAGCCCTACCGGCCCGACCTCGTCGGCCGCAATTTTGCGCATCGCGACTACTTCGACTATCCCAAGACTCGCCCTGGACCGTTCTTCTCCGACATCTTCCCCGGTGTGATCGACGGGCGTGACATCATCATCGTCTCGGTCCCCATTTTAGAGGGTGAGACCTTCAAAGGGATCATCGCTGGGGCATTCGATGTTCAGCAGCAAAAGCTTGGCGACGAGATCCGCAAGCTCCAGATCGGCAAGTCGGGCTTTGCCTACCTGGTTGACCGCAACGGCCGCGTCATCTACCACCCCGATCCCCAATTCGTTGGCGCCGACTTCAGCGGCCGTCCGGCGGTCCAGCGTCTCCAGCGCCGAGAGAGCGGCGCACTCCTCGGGACCGACGAGAACGGCCACTGGATTGTCATCGGTTACGCTCCGGTCGAGACCACCGGCTGGGGTCTCGTCATCCGTGAGCCCTGGGCCGAGGTCATTAACCCGATCCGTGGCTTTCAGTGGGTCGCCGGTAGCGCGCTGCTGGTGGGCCTGGTCCTGGCACTGGTGATCGTCTCGCTCGGCACGCGGCGAATCACCGATCCGATCAACGCACTCGTCGAACAGACCACGCACGTTGCGGCCGGCCAGGCGATGGCGCCGCGGGCGCACGGTGGCACGATTCGCGAGATTCGTTTGCTGGCCGACGCCTTCAATGAGATGGCCAACCGAATTGCCCGCTACCGCACAGGTCTGCAACGTTATGTGGCCGCCGTGACCTACTCGCAGGAAGAAGAGCGCAAGCGCATCGCCCGCGAGTTGCACGACGACACCGTCCAGTCGCTCATCGCCCTTGGGCGGCGGCTCGAACTGCTTGAGAAGTCGATCGAGAACCCGATGGAGACGGCCAAGCAACTCGTCCAGCTCGAGACAATGCTCAACAACACCATTGCCGAGGTTCGCCAGTTCAGCCGGGACCTGCGCCCGCTCCTGCTCGAAGATCTCGGCCTGGTCGCGGCCCTGCGCCAGATGCTGCGCGAGCTCGAGCGGCGCGAAAACGTGACCACCACGCTCGTGATCCAGGGCGATACCATCAACCTGGACCCCGACCTGGAAGTCGGCCTTTACCGCATCGCTCAGGAGGCCCTCAACAACGTCCGCAAACATGCCCGGGCAACTGCCGTCGAGGTCGAGTTGCACTTCGAGACCGACCGGGTGCGCCTCTCGGTGCGCGACAACGGTCAGGGTTTTCCAATGACCGACACGGCCGACCTCGCCCGCCGCGGGGCCTATGGCCTGATGGGCATCCGCGAGCGTGCCCAACTCTTCGGCGGACAGATGGAAGTCCAGAGTAGCGAAGGTGAGGGCACGCTGGTCGAGATCGTCCTGCCACTCGATGGGACGCCGCACTGGGATATGTTCGAGCCTGCGCCCCAAGAGATTGTGACCGTGCTCCCTGCCCCTTGATCCCAGACAGTTGCCGTGACCAATCGCTCCGCTCCTCAAGCACCGATCCAGGGGCGAGTTACGCGCCTTGATCTCCCAAGAATTCCAGCAACGCGGCATTGGTGGCGCCTGGATCCTCGATCGGGAAGATGTGCCCAACGCCGGGAAGGATTTTCACCTGGGCTCCCGGGATCCTGGCTGCCAGCAGCTCAGCGTTGCCCGATGGTACGACCCGGTCATGCTCGCCAAAGAGGATCAGTGTCGGGCAGTGGATCTGCCCGATGCGAGCCTCCACGTTGTGCGCCGCGCCGGCCATGACCTGGGCCTGGTATTGGGCCGGGGGCACCGGGTTCGTCAGGCGGTAGCGCAGAAGTTCCGTCATCACCTCAGGATGGCGTCCGGCGAATCCGGGCGCTGCGGCGATGGCAATGCCCCGTTTCACCAACTCCACCGGGTCGCCCTGGCGGTTGGTGAGCACCGCCAGTGCCTCGGGCGTGACGGGGATGACGTTGGGACCGCCGTAGCTCGTGCCGGCGAGGACCAGCTTGTTCACCAACTCGGGCCGGGAGAGGGTGAGTTCCTGAGCGATGAAGCCACCCAGGGAGTGCCCAACGACGGAGGCGCGCTTGATTCCCAGCGCATCCAGTAGCCCGGCGGTATCGGCCGCCATCTGGCTCGTCGTGTAGGGACCATCCGGCCTATCGCTCGCGCCAGCCCCCCGATTGTCGAAGGTGATGATCTGGAAGCGCTGGCTCAGCACCGGCACCTGCTTGTGCCAGAACCAGGCACCGTAGCCGATACCGGTGATGAAGAGGAGTGGCGGGCCGTCGCCGCTCGTCGCGTAGTGGATCATGATGTTGTTGGCGTTCGCTGTTGGCACATGCACCTCGCGTGAATGATGAGCGTGCCCCGACGCCATCATTCGGCCTTTCTTCCGAACTCTGCCTGCAACAGCTTTTTGTCGATCTTGTTGGCGCCGGTCTTTGGCAGCACCTCGGCGAAAACGACGCTCTTGGGAACCTTGTAGCTTGCCAGGCGTTCGCGCAGATAGGTGAGGAGTTCTCGCTCCGTCAGCGTGACGTTGGAACGCAAGACCACTACGGCCCGCCCGACCTCACCCCACTTCTCGTCGGGCACGCCGATCAGGGCGGCTTCGGCGACAGCGGGATGGCCGTACATGGCACTCTCGACCTCTGCGGGGTAGAGGTTCTCGCCCCCCGAGATGATCATCTCCTTGAGCCGGCCGACAATGTACAGGTAGCCTTCCTCATCCCGCCGGGCCAGGTCGCCAGTGTGGAGCCAGCCATCTTTAATCGCAGCCGCCGTGGCCTCTGGGTTGTTCCAGTAGCCGGGAGTCACATGCGGGCCGCGGATAATGAGCTCCCCGACTTCGTCGGGTCCACATTCGCTCCCATCCTCACGGACGACCCGGACGTCGATATGCAAAAGGGGAAAGCCGACCGCGCCTGGTTTCCGGCGCACATCCTTCGGCGGGAGCCAGAAGGTGTTCGGGCCGGCCTCGGTCAGCCCATAGCCCGTCTTGAAATCCACACCTTTCTCCCAGAAGCGCGCGAAGACCGGCAGGGGGCAGGGCGCCCCACCACTGATGACCAGCTTGCAGCGGGAGAAATCGGCCTCAGCCCAGCGGGGATGTTGCTGCATCACGATGAACATAGTCGGCACACCGAAGAAGAGCGTCACCCCGGCGTCCTCGATCAGGTCGAAGACCTGGGCCGCGTCGAAGGTGCGACAGAGGATGCTGGTGCCGCCGATGTGTACCAGGGGCGCGGTGAAGACGTTGAGCCCACCCGTGTGGAAGAGCGGGGCGTTCAGGATCGCGACGTCGTCGGGAGTGAGCCCCCAACTGGCGACGGTGTTGATCGCGTTCCAGGTCATGGTACCGTGAGTGAGGATGGCGCCTTTGGGCGGCCCGGTAGTGCCGCCCGTGTAGCAGATGACCCAGGGATCATCCCAGTGCAGTTCGATCTCCGGCGGGGGCGAATCGGGCTGGGCGTCGCGCGCCGCGAAGGCCAGGTCGCCTGGTGCGGCTTTGTCGGCGAGTGCGACGAAGTGCTGCACGCTGGGGGCCTGGGGGCGCAAGGCGCCGGCCTGCGCGACGAAATCCTGGCCATACACCAGGACACGCGGCGCCGCATCGTTGATCAGGGCCGCAAGCTCCGGGACCGTGAGTCGCCAGTTGAGATTCTGGAGGATGGCGCCCAGCTTGCCGCAGGCGAACCACACATCCAGGTACTCGACGCAGTTCATCGCCAGCACGGCCACCCGGACGCCCTTCCGCACGCCGAGGCCGTCCCGCAGCCAGTTCGCCAGCCGGTTCACCTGGCGGTTCCATTCGCGGTAGGGAATCTCGTTTCCGGCACTGGTGTCCACCAGCGCCACCTTCTCCGGCGTCAACATCGCCCGCCTGCCGAGCCAGTCTCCGATGTACATGCCTCTCACCTCGCACGAGAGGGAACTGAGAGAATTTGAAATAGCGAGCACTGCTTGGCCCTCGATGGTTCTTGGGTTCCCCTGGATGATGTGTTTATATGATCCCGTTGGCGAATTGGTACAAGTCGCAGGCGCCGGCTTGTAGTGCGCGCTTCAGCGCGCTAAAGCGCGCACTACGAGCCCTCGTCCACCCTGCAAGCGATTTCGCCACCAGGATCTTTACATTTCTGCAAAAGTGGCGCATACACGCCACTTTGACAGACGCTCATATTGGAGTCCCGTGCGCGACCGCCCTCGATCTGCCAGCACGCCAACGTGATCCGTGAGGCGTGACGCGTGAGGAAACGCCTCACGCATCACGCGCCTCCTGTCCGAAGGGGTCCTGGCGGGACGCCTTATGCCATATGAGCGTTTACAGCAAGCCAGAGACACTATCGTTCCTCTGAGTTCCTTCTGTTTCCCCCAGTTCCTCACCGCTCCGCTCGCAACTCCGCTTCCGGCGCCACCAGGCCAAGCCGCCGGCCGAGAACTTCCCAGCCTCGCCCGAGGCTGACCTTGCGGAGGCGCCAGGTGCCGACGATTCCGTAGGGTAAGAACATCACGAGCAGCACGAAGACGAGGCCCAGAATTAACGTCCAGCTCGGCCCGAAGGTACGGTTGAGGTAGAAGCCGAGCAACTCCAGCACGCCAGCTCCCAGCACCGGGCCAATCAGTGTGCCGATGCCGCCGATGATCGCCATGAGCAGCGCGTCGATCGTGGTGCCTACGCCGAGAAGCGTGGGGCTGGCGTTGAGCTGCCAGAGCGCCATCAGCCCCCCGGCCAGCCCCGCCATGAGCCCACTCACGACGATCGCGATCAGCTTGAAGATCACCGTGTTGTAGCCGATGGCTGCGGCGCGCTGCTCGTTCTCGCGGATCGCGATCATCACGCGTCCGGTCGGCGACTCGGTCAGGCGGCGCGCGAAGAGGTACATCAGAACCATGAAGATCAGCGTGAGGTAGTAGAAGCGCAGGCGCTCGTCCGTCGGGGAGATGGCAGCGGGAACCGGGATGCCCTGCAATCCATCCTCCGCCCCGGTCCACTGTCGGAAGTCGGTCGCCTCGGAAAGGATGAAAAACATCTGCGCGAACGCCAGGGTCACCATCGCAAAATAGACTCCCTTCACGCGGAGTGAGAGTAACCCAAAGAGCACGCTCTGCCCACTCACAACGACAAGCACGACCACCAGTGCCACTGCCAGGTGAACCAGCGTGGGACCGGTCGCGCTGTCGCCATCGGCCAGCACGTGCTTGAGCATGATTCCCACGACGTAGGCGCCGGTCCCGTAGAACATCGCATGACCGAAGGAGAGAATGCCGGTGTAGCCCAACAGGAGGTCGTAGGACATCGCGAAGACCGCCAGGATGAAGACCTGGATGAGCAAACCCTGCAAGAACTTGGGCGTGCCCTGATCCACGGATTGCCGCATCACGAGGGCGGCCAGGAAGGGGAAGAGCACCAACAGCCCAAGGCCGGCCAGGGCGAGCCAGGAGGTGCGCGACCGCGTCATGGGGCGATTCTCCTGAGTGAAACAACGATGAATGCTGAGGGGCGAAGGGCGCGACCCTCCGTTCATCCTTCAGCGCTACTCTTTCTTCCCGAAGATACCGGCCGGCCGCACCAGAAGGAAGACGGCCATGACGAGCACGGTACTGGCCCGGGCGATAGCCGGCGAGAGTCGCGTTGCCTCGGCCATGCCGGGGAGCGCGATGCCGGAGAGGACGAAGTGGTCGCCGAAAGCCCGGGCGAGGCCGACGAGCGCCGCCCCGAGCGCGGCGCCCGGGTAGCTGCCCATGCCACCGAGGACCACGACGATGAAGGCCTGGAGCTGATACTCGAGGCCCATCGACGGGCTGACGCCGATAAAGGGCGCCGCAGCGACGCCGCCCAGCGCGGCCAGGGCGGCGCCAAAGGCGAAGACACCCGTGAAGACCGCGCTCACGTTGATTCCCAATGCCTCGACCATCTGGCGGTCCTGCACCCCGGCCCGAATGATCATTCCAATCCGGGACCGTTGCAGCAGCAGCCCGACGCCGACGAGCAAGAGCAGCCCCAGCCCAATGATGAACAGCCGGTAGGTGGCGAAGGCCCGTCCAAGAATGTCGATGGAGGCGCAATGCTCGCTGAGCCAGACAGCAAGGCTCTCCGCGCGGCAGCGGCCATCGAAGAACTCGGGGCGGCCCATGGGAAAGCCCGTCGGCCCCCAAATACTCTTGACCAGTTCATCGCCGACGAAGACCAGACCGAGGGTCATCAGCACCTGGTAGAGCGGGCGGCTGTAGAGGGGGCGAATCAACCCCCACTCCATCGCTGCGCCCAGCAGCGCACCACTCGACGCACCGGCCAACAGAGCGAGCAGAAAGCGCAGGTTCGTACTGCTCGCGCCAACCCAGGCCGCCAGCGGCGGACGCAGGGCTCCGAGGAGCAAGGCAGCGGCCAAGGCCCCACCGGCGGCGGCCAGAATGCGCAGCCGTGCGGCAGGCACCACTTCCTGGTCCGTCCGAGCATCTGCCAACGCGCCGCCGAGGAGGATGGCGGCGGCGGCCGTGATGACGAGCGCCATCGGCGGCGGTAATGTTCCCAGCCCAAGGCGACCGGTGCCGAAAAAGATCACCCAGAGAACCGCCAGGCTGGTGATCAGCAGGAGCCACCTCACCCAGCGCCCGCGGGCGTGCCAGCGCACCAGGCTCGGGCCGGTCAGTGGCATGAGCAGCAATCCACTCCCCAGAGCCAGCACGATCGGAACCCAGCCGAAGAAGCGGCCCGGCTCGGTGAAGAAAGTGTAACCTACGTACGCCCCGATCATGAAAATGGTACCGTGGGCGAAGTTGAGGACATCCATCAGGCCGAAGATCAGGGAGAGCCCGGCCGCCACAAGGAAGTAGAGTGCGCCGAGGGTCAGGCCGGAGAGCATGATGGAAACCCACACTTTGGGCTCCATCCGCGTTACGACCACGCCGAAGAGAAGCAGTATGATACCAATCGTTGCCACCAGGGCCTGATTGCGGCGCAGAGCCGTTCCCATGGTCGTGTCTCCCTATTTCAAGAGGGGCGCACGGCCGTGCGCCCTTACGCCTTCCTCACCCGGCGCCGAGGTAACGCTTGATGGTGGCCTGATCGTGAATGAGATCCGCCATCAAGCCGTGCTGGACTGATTTGCCGTCATCGATGATGGTGTAGCGATCAGCCAGTTTGCTGGCCATGAGAAAGTTCTGTTCGACGAGCAGGATCGTCGTGGTCGCTGCGAGTTCGCGGATCGCTTGCATCATCTGCTCGATGATCACCGGCGCCAGGCCCTCGCTGGGCTCGTCGATCAACAGCAGGCGATTGTCGGGGACCAGGGCTCGAGCCACGGCGAGCATCTGCTGCTGCCCTCCGGAGAGCGCGGTTCCTGGCAACTTGATCAGCCGCTTCAAGTCCGGGAAGAGGCGGAAGATGAAATCTGCCTTGCGCTCGAGGTCGCCTTTCCGGCGCTCGGCAATCTTCAGATTTTCTGCTACCGAGAGGTCGCGGAAGATCGCGCGGTACTCTGGCACGTAGCCGATGCCCTGGGACGTGATCTGATAGGTGCGCAGCCCGTTCAACCGCCGGCCATTGAAGAGGATGTCACCCCGAATGGGCGGTGTCATGCCCAGGATGCTCTTCAGCGTCGTGGTTTTGCCGGCCCCATTGCGCCCCAGAAGGACCGTGATGCTCCCGGCCGGCACCTGGACCGAAACCCCCTCAAGGATGTGGTACTGGCCGATGAACGTGTGAATGTCCTCCACAGCGAGGAGCGGGGTGCTGCCATTCCCATTCGTGGTCGCCATTTTGCTGCCCTCTGATTCGGAATGCGGGATGCGTGCATTCGCAGATCACGTATCAGACTTCCCGCATCACGTTCCGTATCTCCTCCTGGTACAAACCGCCCAGGTACGCAACCTGAACCGTCTCGTTGGCGGCGATCTCGGCCGCTGTCCCCTCAGCGATAACCTGACCCTGGTGCATCACCGTGATGCGGTCCGAGACGTTCATCACCACGTTCATGTTGTGCTCGACGAGCATGATGGTCTTGCCGGCGTCACGGCGAACACCCTGGATGATGGCGAGGAGCTCCGAGACCTGCTCGGAGGCCATGCCGGCGGTCGGCTCGTCCAGGAGGAGAAGTTCAGGATCGGGAGCGAGAAGGATGGCGAGCTCGAGCTTGCGTTTGTCGCCGTGGGGGAGGGCGTTCGCCGGCACGTACTCTTTGCCGGCAAGGCCAACAGCAGCAATCGCACGCTCGGCGCGCTCGATATAGGCAGGAAAGGCTGTGAACTGTTCCAGGATGCGGAAATTGTCGTGCCCGCGCGCCTGAGCGGCGAGACGCACGTTCTCCAGAACGGTGAGTTGCGGGAAGAGGTTGGTGATCTGGAACGAGCGCCCGATGCCGAGGTGGGCGATGCGATGCAGCGGCAGCCTGGTGATATCGCGCCCCTTGAAAGAAATCCGCCCACTATCCGCGCGCAAGACACCACTGAGCAGGTTGAAAAAGGTAGTCTTGCCAGCGCCGTTCGGCCCGATGACACTGTGTAGACTTCCCGGCGCAACGCTGACAGTGACACCATCAACAGCGCACAGCCCTCCGAAGTATTTCGAAACATTTTCGGCGTGCAGGATGGCCTCAGCCATGCCGCCTCCCTTCGTTTACTCTGCTACCTCTCCAGAGTGGGGGCTGTGATGCATGAGGCGTCCATTCGTGGATGACGCCTCACGCATCACAGCATCGGGTTTCGATGAGGGACGAGATTGGGGTGGATTTCACCCCAACCTCCCGACCGACTACTGCTCGTTCATCTTGCAGCGATCCTCGGGCGCTGCACAAGGTGGCGCCACTTCTTCAGGCCCGAATTCCTGGATCAGCTTCAGGAACTTGTAATCCGGGTCGGTCACGTTATCGAGACGGACCAGATACATCGGCTGGAGCGCGACGTGGTCACCCTTACGAATGATATAGTGTCCCTTGGCGGCGTCGAACTCCAGACCCTCAAACGCCGGGATCAGCTTCTGGGCACTGGCATCGCAGCCGGTCTTCTTGAGGCCCTCCATCAACATGATGGCGGCGGCGAAGCCGTCGGCTGTGAAAAGGTCGGGTGGCTCGTTGTACTCGGCCTTGTGCTGCTCAACCAGCCAGTCGTTGATTGAATTGTGGGGCAGGGTGTAGTGATAGACGTTCACGCCCACGGAGCCGATGGCGTCAGCGTAGCCCTTGGCCAGCGTCTGATTGTCGCCGATACCGGTGGCAACCGTCATTTCGTCGAAGATCCCAAGTTCCTGCATCTGTTGGAAGAGCGGGACGAAGCCGGCCCCGGCCCAGGTCACAATCAGCACCTTGGCGCCGCTATCGAGCACCTGCTGCAAGTAGGGGGTAAAATCGGAAGTCTCCTGTGGGATGAAGATGTCGTCAGCGGCGAACTCCCCGCCGTTGGCCCCCACGACGGAGCGGAAGGCCGCAGCCGAGCCTTGACCGAAGGCGTAGTCGGGTGCGATTTGGACGAAGGGTCCCTTGTACTGCTGGACCAGCGCGGCACCCATCGTCAGCGCGTCCATGACACTGGTGCGGCTGGTGCGGAAGGTATACTCGTTGAAGTTCTTGCCGGTGATATCGGGGCTTGCGGCCGGCGCGGCGATCAGGACGATCTTGTTCTCAGCGGCGACATTTTGCACTGCCAGGGTCGCGCCAGAGCTGACGGTTCCGACCAGAACATCGGCCCCCTCCGACTCGATCAGTTCGCGCGCCTGCTTGACGGCAGTGTCGGGATCCGAGGCGTTGTCCTTGGTCACGACATCGATCTTACAGGCACCCAGACCGAGTTTCTCATCGGCATACTTCAAGCCCATCGCAAAACCGCGCTCAAGCAGTGGACCGTAGACGGCCAGTGATCCTGAGTCGTCGGTCATCAGGCCGACGGTGATCTCGCCAGCGGCTATCTCGCCAGGGGCTATCTCGCCGCTCATCGCCTCGGTAGTCGGCTCGGCTGTCGCCTCGGGCGCCGGGGTTGGCTCAGGAGCGGTGGTTGCGGTGGGTTCTGGGGCCTTCGTCGGCTCAGGAGCGGCCGTCGGAACTGCGGCAGGCGGTTCGGTCGGCGCTGCGGCTGGGGTGGCGGCGCCACCGCACGCGGCCAGGAATAGCGCCATGATGATCAGGACGCTGATACTGGACCATCGAAGATTGGTCGTCCAGGTTTTCATCACTCTTTCCCCTCCTAAGGGTCCTGTCGAAGGAAACAAAGGCATTGTCGGGTGCGTCGGTCCGGAAAGTTGGAATGAAAGCGTTTCAGCACGCTATCAGCAGCCATCACCCCCTCTCGATCCAAACTGTTGTGGTTCCACGTCGTGCTCAAGATCCCTCACCAGTACCAGCGCGTCCCCTTCACAAACCACCTGGCCGGCCGGATTCTTGCAGACCGTCCTGAGATTCACCAACTCTTTTTCGGGCCGAAGCCGTGTGATCTCAACTGTGGCAACGATCTTCTCATCGGCATACGCCAGCGCGGGGAAACAGAGCTGCTGCTTGAGATAATTGGTACCTCGCCCCGGGAGTGTGGTCCCGAGCAAGTACGAGAAGAGTCCGGCGAGGAGCGGAGCTGGAACAACACCTCGCCGAATCTCGGTTCGACCCGCATCCACCTCATCGCCCGAGATAGGGCTCACATCCGCGGTGAGCGCCGCGTACTCCCCCAGATCCTCACGCGAGAAGACGCGTGTGACCGAGGCGCTTTGACCGATTTCTAGCCCCTTCATCGTCCGCTTCCTCTTTCCAGAAACGCGACCATCCCCTCGCGCGCCTCGGCCGTCGCGATCTGCCGGACAAAGTGTTGGCGCTCCTCCTCGAGTCGGATGGCGACTCGAGGATCGCCGGTCGCCAGCAGGCGCTTGGCGGAGCGCACGCTTCCCGCCGCCTGCCCGGCAATCCGGCCGGCAACGGCCCGGGCTTCCTGCCGTACCTGGCCAGCCGCGACAATCCGGCTGCCCACTCCCCAGGCGACCGCCTGATCGGCCGTGATGGTCTGGTTGAGCATCAGCACCTCGGCGGCTCGCCTGGCCCCGATCAGCGTGGGGAGGAGTGCCGTCCAGCCACCATCCGGACTGTATCCGACGGCGCTGTAGTACGGGGTGAAGTTGGCCTCCGGCGCGACCAGGACGATGTCCGAGGCGAGTACCAGGCCCAAGGAGCCACCGGTGACGATGCCGTGCACAGCGGCCACAATCGGAACCGGGAAATCGAGAAAGGCCAGAATGACCTGATTGAGCAGACCGACAACGGTCTGGGCGTAGGCTTCAATGTCTTGAAGGTGATTGTAGAAGGCGCGCACGTCCCCGCCGGTCGAGAAGGAACGGCCGTTTGCCTGCAGGACCACGGCTCGCAGCTCGGGCTGGCGCCGCAGATCATCCAGGGTCTGCAGGATCCCCTGCAGTAACTCGGGAACGAGGCTGTTGTGGCGCTCAGCCCGATTCAGCGTCACAATGCCGATGCGGTCGGAGAAATCGGCCAGGACAAGCTCGCTCATCGGCCGGGCCACCGCACCACGGTCTGTCCCTGGCAGACCACGTCTCCCGTGGCTTTGCTCACGACGGTCCGCACGCGCGCCTGACGTTCCTCCTGCCGGACCGCCACCACCTCGAGGCGTACCGTGATCTCTTCACCCGCAAATGCTGGGGTGGGGAACATCAGCCCCTGCTGGAGCTGGACCGCACCGGGGAAGTGGGTGCTCAGCGCGCCGCAGATGATGCCGTAGAGCAGCATGCCATGGCTGACCGTCCTCCCGAACCGCGTCCGGGCCGAGAACTCCGGGTCCACGTGGATCGGATTGTCGTCGCCGCTGAGCGCCGCGAACCGGTTGAAATCTTCCTGGCTGAGGACCCGTTTCAGCGTCGCCACCTGTCCCACTCTCAACGCCGAGACCACGCCGCCCCCTCTCTCCAGCAACCCGAGTTCAACCGTTCTGTCCGTCGCACGAGCCGGCTTGTTCTCCCGGCTTCCTGCCACCAGACTCACCGCAAACCTCGGCCGGGATTACTCGACTCCCCAAACTGCTTCCGCAACTCCATCTTCAAGACCTTGCCCGCGGCGTTGCGGGGGAGGGCCCCGACAAACACAGCCGATTTGGGGATCTTGTAACGGGCCAACCTCCCCTCGCAGAAATCGATCACCCCTTGCGCGCTCAGCATGTGACCGGTTTTGACCACCACGACAGCTCGTCCCACTTCGCCCCACTTCGAGTCGGGCACGCCGATCACGGCGGCCTCGGCAATCGCCGGGTGGGCGTAGAGCACGTTCTCGACCTCGGCGGGGTAGACATTTTCCCCCCCCGAGATGAACATATCCTTCCAGCGGTCCACGATGTAGTAGTAGCCGTCCTCATCGCGCCGGGCGACGTCGCCGGAGTGGAGCCAGCCAGCGGTGATGGTCTCGGCCGTCACGTCCGGGAGGTGCCAGTAGCCGGGGGTGACACCAGGACCTTTGATCAGCAGCTCGCCCATCTCGCCGGGGAGGACATCGTGCCCGTCCCGGTCCGCGATGCGCACCTCGACGTACAGTTGTGGTTTGCCGACCGAGCCGATCTTGCTGAGGGCATGGGCCTCGTCGACCAAGAAGACCGTCGGACCGGTCTCGGTCATGCCGAAGCCTTGCCGAACCAGGATCCCGCGCCGGGCATAGGTCTCCAGCAGGCTGACCGGCATGGAAGCGCCGCCGCAAGCCCAGGAACGTACCCGCGAGAGGTCTGTCTTCTCGAAATCCGGATGCTGGCTCAGAAAGAGGTAGACGGCGGGTACCCCGAAAAACACTGTCGCCCGCTCCGACAACAGGCGTAACGTCTCGCCAGCGTCGAAGGTGCGCTGAATGATGGCGGTGCCGCCTACATGAAAGGTGGGATTCGCGTAAAGGTTGAGCCCACCGGTATGAAAGCAGGGCAACAGGTTGAGCGTGGTATCCTTCGAGGTCAGATCAATGGGCATGCCGATGTTGAGCGCGTTGTAGAGGACCATGGCGAAGGTCTGCAGCACTCCCTTGGGCCGGCCGGTGGTCCCGGCCGTGTAGAGGAGGAACCAGATTTCATCGAGGCTGCGCGGTGGCATAATGAGGGGCTGGCCGGAGGCGCTCGCCAGCCCCTGCTCGTAGGCCCACTCGTTTGCAGCCGGCTGGGGACCGAGCGTCATGGCCAGCGAGATTCCGATCGGGTGGCGAAGGGCCTCCGCCGTCGCGGCAAAGGCCGGATCATAGATCAGGGCTCGGGGAGTGCAATCATTGAGGGTGTATTCCAGCTCTGGGATGGCCAGCCGCCAGTTGAGCGGGACCAGGATCGCCCCGATCTTGGCACAGCCATACAGGATCTCGAAGTAGTTTGAGCTGTTATGGGCGAGGATCGCGATCCGGTCGCCCGGCTGGATTCTCCATTCGTCACGGAGAAACTCGGCAAAGCGACTCGCCCGTTCGTTGAACTGTGCATAGGTAAACTCGCGGCCCGTGGCCGCATCCACGAGAGCCACCCTGTCAGGCGCCAATTCGGCCCGCCTGACCAGCCAGTCGAATGTGTACATCGAAGCGACCCTCCACCTTACCTCAGGGGAACTGAGGAGCTGAGTGCACTACAGGAACTGCTTCCTGAGCTCGCGTTTGAGAATTTTCCCGGCCGGGGAGACGGGGAACTCCTTCAAGAACTCGACGCGCTTCGGCACTTTGTAGCGGGCCAAACGGAGCCGCAAGAACTCGATCAGGTCTTCTTCCGAGGCGGTCGCACCAGGCTTGAGAATGACGCAGGCCTTGCCCACCTCACCCCATGTCTCGTCGGGCACACCGATGACTGCGCACATGTGAATCGCCGGGTGCTCGTAGAGCAGCTTCTCGATCTCGGCCGGATACACATTCTCCCCACCCGAGATGAACATATCTTTCTTGCGATCGACGATGAAGTAGAATCTGTCCTCGTCTATGGAGGCCAGGTCACCGGTGTGGAACCAGCCCGCGCCATCGATCGCCTCAGCCGTCGCCTGGGGATTGTTGAAGTAGCCGGAGCACATGGAGGGGCCCTTGAGCACCAGCTCGCCCACTGCTCCTACCGAGACAGGCCGGTTGTCGTCATCGACGATCCGCGCATCCACGAAATAGTTGGGCCGGCCAATCGAGCCCGCCTTGGTCTCGGCATACTCAGGCCCCATGCTGAAGATGCCGGGCCCGAACTCAGTCATCCCGAAGCCCTGTTTGAAGGGTACATCGTGCACTGCCCGCCAGGCTTTGATCAACGGCACCGGCAGAGGCGCCCCTCCGCTGGTCTGAAAGCGCACGCTGGAGAAATCCGTCTCGCGGAAGCGGGGCGATTGGAGCATCATCTGGTATTGCGTGGGGACGCAAAAAAACATCGTCACTCGCTCGCGTTCGATGAGTTCCAGCATCCGGTCAGGATTCCACTGTCGCATGATCACGACTCGGCCCCCGATGGTGAGGAGAGGGACCGTGTAGACCAGGAGGCCACCCGTGTGGAACATAGGCGTGTGCGTGATGGTGACATCGTCGCGGTTGAGTTCGTGGACGACGGTGTTGAGGGTGTTCCAGACAATCATGCGGTGGGAGATCTGGGCGGCTTTGGCAAGCCCTGTCGTCCCACCCGTGAAGAGGAGGCAGACGATGTCCTCCTCAGTAACGCTGGGCTCGCTGATCGGCTCACGACTGGAACGCTGTAGGGTGGCCTCGAAATCGCGGCTCCCCTCGACGCCGGCCCCACCGAGATGCAGCCAATGCATCACCGCGGGGCACTCGACCACCATTTGGGCGATGGTGGTCTTGAAGTCATCCGAGAAGAGGAGAACCGTGGGAAGGGTCTGCGTTACCAGATCGGCCAACTCGCGAGGGTGCAGCCGCCAGTTGTAGGGCACGAAGATGGCGCCCAGTTTGCCGCAGGCGAAGAAGGAATCGAGGTACTCCACCCCGTTGTGAGCCACGATCCCCACCCGGTCACCCTTCTGCACGCCGGCCTCATTCCGCAGCCAGTTGGCCAGCCGATTAGCCCGGTCATTCAGCTCACGATAGCTGAACCGGCCGCGCTCCCCCTTCGCCACATCTACCACGGCCGCATTCTCGGGCCAATAGAGGGCCGCCCGCCCCATCCAATCCCCAACGTACATAATCTCCACCTCGAACCGCCGGGGTGAGTTTTGAAGTTCGAGTGCCCGGATTCAGTCCCGCTCTCAAAACTCAGCCCGCGAGACTATCCCAGCGTCCAGCGGGCGACCGCCGCGGCCATCGCCAGGCCGCCGCCACTGGCACAGAAGACGACGTAGTCGCCGCGTTGGAGCTTGCGCTGCTCGAGGGCGTCATCCAGGGCCATCGGGATGCAGGCCGAGCCGGTATAGCCCCACTTGTCCATGATCCAGTGGGTCTTCGACATCGGCTGGTCGAGGGTCGCCATGGTTGCCTCGATGGTGCGCAGGTTGAGTTGGGTGAAGAGAAAGAGTGCCACGTCGTCCAGGCCCAGCCCGGCCTTCGCAAGCACCTTGCGGACCAGTGGAGGCCAGTGCTCAGTGTTGAAGGTGGCCGGGAACTTACGGACAAACTGAACCCGCGGCTTCCCCTGCGCGCGGATCACCTCGAGGGTGGCCGGCAGGGAGGTGCCGCCGGTGTAGATGCCAAGCGCATTGTGGTATTCCCCGCTCGCCAGGAGCCCTCCCGCCAGAACGCCAGGTTCGTCACCGGCCTTCAGCACCACCGCACCTGCGCCATCGGCGAAGAGGGTGCAGGTGTACTTATCCGTCCAATCCACGAACCGGGTCATCCCGTAGGCGCCTACCAGAAGGATATGATCGTAGTCGGAATCAGTGGCGATGTACTTCCCAGCGGCATCCAGGCCGGTCACCCACGCCGCGCAGGCGCAATTGATATCGTAGGTGCCCGCGTCGCGAGCGCCCAGCTTAGCCTGCACCACGGAAGCAGTCGCCGGGCTGATGTAGTCGGGGGTGTCTGTGGCGACGATGATCAAATCCAACTCGGCGGCGCTGATTCCTGCTCGTGCTAACGCTTGCCGAGAGGCTACCACCGCCATATCGGACGTCGTCTCAGTGTCAGCCATCACGTGACGCTCTTCGATGCCCACATTTTCTACCAGCCACTCACCGACCGGCTCGCCAAGCATCTCATCCAGATCCGCGTTCGTCAGCACCCGTTCAGGCACATAGCGACCGGTCCCCGCGATCGTTGCATACCGCCCCATAGAGAACCTCGTTATTTGACAAGAACTCCTACCTGGAACGCATACCGACAGGGAGCACCTCGGCGCCCTCAGCCCTGCTCCTTGAGGAAAGCGAAGACGAGTTCGCGAAAGAGGTGGGGGTGCTCGATGTGAGGGGAGTGGCCACAGTCGCTGATGACTTCCTCACGATACTGCCCGCCGTTCGCCCGATAGGTTTCGAGAACAGCGCGCGTCTGAGCGACCATCGCCTGCGGCGGGTAGATTTCTGCACCCGGCCAGCCAGGCACCGCGCCGATCTGGCCAAGGTAGCCAAAGTCGAAGAATGAGGTATCGGACACGATTTGGTCGTCGGCTCCGCGGACCCACAGCACGGCCGGCTTCGGCGTGATCTGGGTGAGACCGCTGAGGTTCAGGTATTTGGGGGAGATGGCGTTGTTCATACCCATCGTCCCCGGCGCGACGGACGGCCAATTCTCAGAAGGCGTCATATCACCGGGATAGCTCGGATCGCCGATCCTGGTGCTCAGGAGCGCTGAGACGAAGCGCTCTTCCACCTCAGGCGCGACGCGGAATGGGGGCTTGTAGTAGAACGCATTCATCACGTTGCGGGGGGAGAGGGGGCTCTCTTCGCTCCGGTCGCCGGCCGCGAGGCGCTGCACAAACTCGGGATTGGCCGTTCCCCCACCGGAGCCAGCGTAGTCGGACCAGCAAGGAGTGCCTGCCTCATCCTTCGTTCCGCCGAAGCCGTAGGGTGAGACCGGGTTCACCAACACAAGCGAGGCCACATCGTCGGGGTGGTCGATCGCGTACTGCATGATGATCCCACCGCCCACTGACCAGCCCACCAGGTGGAGTATGCGGCCGCCTGCGGTGAGCTTCAGGGTTTCCACGAGGCCGCGCAGGTCGTCCGAGAAATCCCGTAAGCCGCGCGTCGCGTCCAACGGTCCTGGCTCGGAGTCGCCGTACCCCCGCAAATCGGGTGCGAGACCGAGAAAGTCGGACGGGAGCGCGGCCAGCGTTTCATCCCAGAAGGCGGATGAGGAGACATTCCCGTGGACGAACAATACCGGTGCCCCCTCGTCGCGGCCCTTGATCCGCAGGTGGATCTTCAGGCGGAGTGTAGAAATCATTCTGGACGAAATCTCGTTCTGCAAGGCTGATGTCATTGTGCTTGCTCCGGGGATTTTGGGTTGCCCCCCGCAAGTGGGCGAAGGGCCATTCCACTGTGGATGAAGGCGATCATGTTCTCAAGGATCTCGTCCGGCAGACCTTCGTCTCTCCAAAGGATCCAGCGCATCCCGAGGAAGTCGCCGATCCCCATCAGGCAATAGGCCAGAAACTCCGAATCGAGGCTGCGGATTTGCTCCGCCTCCATCGCTCGCTCCAGCCCTCGGACGTATCCTTCCGCAAAGCGCCGATAGTACCAGCGAAAGAGTTCCTCATCCACGAACTCTGCCTGGCGTACAATTTTGTACATGTTGCGATGGTTATGAATAAAGTTGAAGAACACTCTGAAGCCAGCGCGTTCGACTTCCAGCCGGTCCGGGAGCCCTCCAACCGCCTCAGCAATCTCCCGGCGCAGCCGGTGGCTGAGTTCCTTGACCAACTCAGTAAAGACGGCCTTTTTGTCAGGGAAATAAACGTAGAAGGTTCCCTGGGCGACGCCGGCTCGCCGGGTGATCTCCACAATGGATGCCCGCTCGAACCCTTTCTCTCCGAAAACAGCCTCGGCGGCATCGAGGAGCCCTTGGCGGGTCTGCTGGCCACGAGGAGTGGCTGGATTTGTGATCCGGTTCTCTCGGGCAGAAGTTGACACCTGATTCACCTCTCAAGTTCTATTTCACCATATTCTGTGGCCATTGTCAATAGGGATTTTCCCTGGGGTGCCGGGCGGCTCAACCGTCAGGGAGGGCGCAGACGGAGGGCGAAGGTGGTGGAGGCCTGGCCCTGAAGGCGCGGGTGGGGGCCGGGCGGTTCGCACCCCCGATCCCGGCCCGCCATGCGGCCCACCTGCTCCCCCCACCCGTTCCAGCCGGATCGTCAGATCCGGCGACCACCGCCAGCATCCCCGATCCCAGCGCGTGGCCTACCTGCTCCCGCCGGATCCCCCGATCCCGGCAGTGCGGGCCTGGATCTGGCGATCCAGGCCGAGCCATGAGAGGACGGCCTGTTCCCGCCGGATCGTCAGATCCGGCGGCCATCGCCTGGATCTGGCGATCCAGGCCGAGCCATGGGAGGACGGCCTGTTCCCGCGGGGCGCCCGGGCGGTCACGAGGGCGTCGGGAGGGATCGCCAAGAGGAGGGGGAGGGGGCAGGCGCGGCGCCAGGCTTTGCTGGGCAGGGCCCCCTCAATGGTCGGGGCGGGTTTTGCAGCGCGAGGTCGCGGGCCTGAGGGGGGGCGAGCGGGGCGGATCGGTGCGGAGTAGGGTGGTCCGAAACCCGCCCCAGGGCCAGGACATCGGTGATGTTGTCGGCATGGGAGGAACGTTGCCTGGGCGGGTTTCGGAGGATTCGTGCTGGCGGCGGCCGAGCTCCGACCGGATCGCACCTGCAAGCGACGTGTCAGGCAAAACCCGCCCCGACAGGTTGGGGGTGGTGGCGCTGGGCGGGGTGCGGGGGAACTGTATTGGTGCCGGCGCGGCACGGGCCGGGTCGCGGCTGCTCGGTGTGGAGGAGCTGAATGCGGTGCTGGCCGCGGCCTTCGTGCCCCCTCGGCACTGCCGGAGAGCGGAGCGCTGCCACTTTTACAGAAAGGGAGCCCGGCGGTTGCCTGTCCTGGCCGGCCAGGCCAGGGAAACCGCGGCTGGGGGCCTGCGGCCGGGCGTGCCCCTCCGGGCACGCGGGGGGCGGATTCCGGTGGAACGGGGCAACCGCGCGCACTACCAACGGGCGCCCCGCCACGCGGACCAATTCGCCAACAGTGCCCCCTGGGCCTGCGGCCCGCGCCGGGAAATGAAAAGTGGCGCCGCGCCACGGCGAACAGCGCGGCGGGCTATTTTCAGGAGAGGATCAGTGAGATAGGCCATCCAGTCCGGCGCTGGTGTCCCCGATGCTCGGCGGGCGAGCCTGCTGGCACCAATCATGCACGGTACTGAAATGGTGGGACGAGTACGCGGGCAACAGCGGTGATCGAGCGAACCTACGACACTTGGCGTAGGTCGCTCCCAGGTACATCACCCACATTGAATCCACCGGCTAACCGATGCCGACGCTGCCGATCTTCTCTACAATAACAACTGATAGAAGAGTGCATGTTGTTCCGCCTATAGCGAGCAATGAATCTGAGCGCTCTTCTGCATGGCAGTGAGGCATCGGGCGAACAGGCTCCAAGCACACGCTGAGCCGTGCCCCGCCCGCTGAGGTGATACAATGAACAGTTTCTTAAACGACAATCCCAACACCCGCCGGATTCTTCTGATTATCCTGATCGCGGCGACTATTTTCGTCTGGCTGGCCGTCGGCGGCCTCTTCATACTTCGGTCCAGAGCTGGCCAACCGAGACTGCTGACCCCAACGGTGCCGCCAGCAACGGAACCAGCTATCACCGTGGTGGTCAACGCTGCCAGTGGCTTCACTATTGGTGGCTTCAACTGGCCGGCGAACGTAGCCGTCGAGGTGAGCCTCGTTCCGTCCACGGGGACACCGGTCTACTGGCTCGGTACGGTCCGGAGCGACGCATCGGGCAGCTTCCAGGCCAACTTCGATTGGCGCCCCGGGCAGCCCTCCGGTGAGGGCACGATCGTACTGGCCCAGAGTGGCACCATCGAGGTCACCGCGCCGTTCACCCTGATGCCACCGCCGAGCCTGACACCTGTCGTCCCAGGCGAAACACCCTCGCCCCAGGCCAGCGCGACCGCTGAGCCCACGGCCAGCGCGACGGCAACGCCTCTCGCGACGGCAACGCCCGTTCCGCCGACCGCCACCGTGCCGGGTGGCGCCGCGGGTCCTGTCTGCGCTGTCGCCAGCGATGTGCTGAACCTTCGGATCGGTCCGGGGACCAACTACGGCGTTGCCCTGGTCCTCCAGCTCGGCGAGCAGATCGATCCCATCGCTCGCAGTGCCGACGGCGACTGGGTTGAGGTTGTGACCTCCGACAACCTCGTTGGATGGGTGGCGCGTGACTTGATTACGTGCCAGAACATCGATCTCGATCGTCTCCCGGTGGTCGTCATCCCGCCCACACGAACGCCGGTGCCGCCGACGGCGACGCCCGTACCGCCCACGCCGACTCCGGTGACCGTCACCGATTGGCGGGGCGAATACTTCAACAATGCTGGCCTGGCCGGCTCGCCGACCGTGGTCCGAAACGATGTTGTCATCAACTTCAACTGGGGGTTGGGAGCACCGGCTCCGGGCCTGCCCGCTGATGACTTCAGTGCCCGCTGGACCCGCTGGTGGCGCTTTGCCCCAGGGACCTACCGCTTCCACCTGACTGCGGACGATGGCGCCCGGCTGTACGTGGACAATCGGCTGGTTCTCGATATGTGGGCGCAAGGCCCGGCGCGCACTCAAACAGTGGACCTCAACCTCTCGGCCGGTGACCACTTCTTGGAGGTTGACTACTTCGAGGCCAGTGGGAGCGCGAGCGTCGCCTTGTGGTGGGAGGAGCTCGGCACAATCACCGGCTGGAAGGGCGAATATTTCGACAACCGCAACTTGAGCGGTACGCCGGTGATTGTCCGCGACGACCCGGCGATCAACTTCAACTGGGGCACCGGCGCACCGGCGCCGGGCTTGCCGGCCGACAATTTCAGTGTCCGCTGGACGCGCGATCTGACGTTCGACGCCGGCACCTACCGCTTCAGCCTGCGGGCTGATGACGGGGTGCGCTTCTGGATCGATGGGAACTTGCTCATTGACCAGTGGCAATCCGGCAGTGCCACCTACAAGACCGAGGTCTATCTTAGTGGCGGCCGTCACAGTCTCAAGCTCGAGTATTTCGAGGCGACTGGTGGGGCCATCGTCGTCCTCGATTGGGAGCGCGTCGCGCAACAGTTCCCGAACTGGAAGGGGGAGTACTACAATAACGAGAACTTAGAAGGCGATCCGGCCCTCATCCGCAATGACGTGAACATCGACTTCAATTGGGGCGAGGGGAGCCCGGCGCCTGGTGCCAACAAAGATCACTTCAGCGTCCGCTGGACCGGTCGTCCGGAGATGAGCGCAGGTACCTATCGCTTCCATCTCACTGCGGATGACGGCGCCCGCCTCTGGGTCAACAGCACCCTGGTTCTGGATGAGTGGAGCGGTCGAGGCGGTGATTTCAGGGCCGATGTCGTAGTGCCCACGGATGGGCCGCAAAATGTCCGCGTCGAGTACTTCGAGGAGACCGGCCAGGCTGAGGTCCACCTCTGGTGGGAGTACCTCCTCCCGACGGCTACGGCGACGGCGACCGCAGTTCCGCCGACGGCCACGCCGACGGCGACCGCGGTTCCACCAACGGCTACGGCGACGGCGACTGCGGTTCCACCAACGGCTACCCCGACGGCGACCGCAGTTCCACCAACGGCTACCCCGACGGCGACGCCATCGCCGATTCCGTCCGAGAAGGTGAGGTTCCGCACGGTGGCCGAGGGGCTGCAGGACTACAGCTTTGTCCGCCGGCCGGTCTACACCGCCTTCCACAGTGCAGCGGAATGGGACGCGTTCGTGCAAACCATGCACGCCCTCAACGGCGACGCGGGTACAGACGTACAGTTCGTGCCGCTCCCCGGCGTAAAGTGGGCGAATGAGGTCGTACTCGCTGCTTTCGTCGGTGAGCGCCCGGACAGCAGCGCCGGTGTCAGGATCACCAGAGTCGAGCTTACGCCCAGAGGGCTGATCGTCACTGTCGAGCAAACGGGAGGTGCCGGTGCGAGCACCCAGGCCCTGACGACCCCGTTCCACATCGTGGCCGTCTCTCGTAAGGCTCTGCCGGCTGGAGCGTTGGACGTCACCTTCGTGAACCCAGACGGAGAGGTCCTCGGTCGTGACACACTGCAAGTGTCAGCGTCCTCCCAGTTGCGCCCCAGGATCAAGATCCGCTGACACAGCCGTCTGGTCACCTGCCATGGCACGCGGCGCCCACGTTCGTCGCGCGCCATGGTGCTTCTGCCATCTCGTCGACGTACGGCTCGACCGGACCAACTTAGACATTCCGCGAGATAGCCCGCAGTTTTTCGCACTGCTTGTGCTATACTGAGAAGGTCCACGGCGGCCCCTGCCGGCCACGCCGGGACCATCCGGTGATGCTTCGTGCCGCCTGGAGTTTCGATATGACCCGCTCACTGGTTACGCGGATCGTCCTCGTTGCCGCAATTGTCGCCCTCGGCTTGGGGCTCTCCCTCTGGCTCGATGGGAGTCGCTCGCGCGCCCTTGCGATTCTACCGCCCGATAGCGTGCTTGGGGTCGATCAGAGCCTGGTCTACGCGCTGCGCTCGTCCTCCGAGGCCACGACGACGATCTACGTGAGCGTCGATGGTAGTACCTGGCGGCCCCTTTCGGGTCTCGTACCCGGGCATGCTACCCATATTGCCGCCACGCCCGCGAGCCCCGCTCTGGTCTACGCCGCGAGCGAGCAGGGGCTCTTCGTGAGCACCGACGCCGGGCGCACCTGGCGGGCAACGGCCCTCGCACCGCAAACGACCGTCACGGCAATCGCTCTCGATCCGCTCGTACCCGACCTGGCATATGTCGCCACGAGTGAAGACGGGCTCTTCAAGCTCACCGACGGCGGCCAGAGCCTGCGGCCTCTTGAGGCGCCCGCACTGCCAGGTGCTCAGGTCGTGCGGCTCATGATTAACCCGGCGGAAAGCCAGATCATCTACGCTCTCACCAATCGGGGCTTCTTCCGTAGCACGACGGCCGGTGAGACCTGGTCGCAGCCAGGGGAACTCTTCGGTACCGTTGCCACTTTCAGCCTCGTACCGGCCGATCCCAATCTGCTCTTCGTAGGCACGCACGAGGCCGATCTCTTCCGGAGCACCGATGCCGGCGCAACCTGGGAGCGGTTCAACAATGGCCTTGGGTTCGAACCGGGTGCCTCGCTGGCGATCACGGCCCTCGCCCAGGACCCGGCGCGCCCGCGACGCCTCTACGCAGCGACGGCCTACGTTCTGGGCAGCGGTGAGCGATACCTGGCAGCCGCCGGCATCTTTGTCAGCGACGACGCGGGCGATCGTTGGGCCCGCCTGGCGCAGCTCGACCCGGCCGCCGCAGCGGTGACGCTCCTGATCCCCCTTCCGGATGAGATCCCGGCTGTCCGGGCCGGCAGCACCGCAGGTTTCGCGACCTACACCCTTGACCTTGCCGCTGCCGGCAGGGCCCTCACCGGCGCCGATCCCGACGAGCGCCTGGTCGCCGCACGCGTTCTCAGCCTGGCCGCCACCGCCGATCAGGCCGAAACACTCATGGCCCATATCGATGACAGCGATCCTCGAGTTGGCATCCTGGTCGCCCACGCGCTCGGCCGCCTCCCCGCTGAGGCTGTTGCGCCTCGACTGATCGCTCGCCTGGCAGGCAACAACGATACCGCATCCGTTCGCTTGCGGCTCATCGTGGCCTTAGGCACGATGCGGGCGACCGTCGCCGTCCCGGCACTTCGGACGATTCTGCTGACTGAGCCGGCGTTGGCCCGGCCGGCTGCCGACGCACTTGCCGAGATCGGCAGCCAGGCTGCCTGGCATACGCTGATCGAGGCGCTTGGTGCCGCAGAAGAGCCACCCCAACTCGCCGCAGGCGCCGCCCTATTGGCCGCTGGCGAGCCAGCAGTACCGGCCCTGCTGGTGGCACTCGAAGACCCCGACCCGACCTTACGGGCCCGCGCCGCCGAGGCGCTTGGCTGGCTCCGCACGGGCACGAGCCGGAGTGCCCTCTTCGCGGCGCTGAGCGACCCGAGCCCCGCCGTGCGCGCTGCCTCGGCGTCTGCCGTGGGCCGCCTGCAGGAGCGGGCAGCCCTCGGCCAACTCGAGGTGCTCAGCGAGAACGATGTCAGCCCCGAGGTCCGCGCAGCGGCCACCCGCGCCATGGCGTCGATTCAGCGCGCCGAGCCACCGCCTGCTCCCGCACTGCACCTGCCGCCCGCGCCGGGCGGCCGCCCACTCCGGGCGCTCTTGAGCAACGACGAGGTCGGGTTTGATTGGAGCCGCGCTTTCATTTTGATGCTGACTGCGGCGGTGGCGGTGCTGGTGCTGGCGGCCCCCCCACTTTGTCGCCACCTGCCCACCGGGACCTGAGCAGGCACCGCCGACGCCGGCGGTGCCTACGCCTCATATCGCCTCATTCGACCAATCAGCCCCCTGTAGAGATGAGCGACTATAGGCCCTATGTACCGCCGAATTGCTTGCATGCGCCGGTTGCACCGTGGTATCATAGCCGCAGGACTGAGAGGAGCGGTACACATGGAGTCCTCTCCACTTCGAGAACGCGCCGAAGCCCTGATCCGCCAGGGTCAGGCCGCCGCCCAGGCTGGCCAGCAGGAGCTCGCGCGGCGTTACCTGCAAGCGGCGGCGGACATTGCCCCCAACAACGCGACCGCCTGGCTCTGGCTTGCCGGTGTGCAGGAGCCTGCGGAGGCTCGTGAGTCGCTCAAAAAGGTTCTTGAACTCGACCCCACGAACAGCCGCGCGCGGGCCGGCCTGGCGTGGGTCGAACGGCAACTGGCCACCGCCTTGCCTCCGGCCCCACCGGTTTCACCCAACTCAGACGCCACGGGAGCCCTCCAGGCCGCGGCGGCGCCGCCCCCGAGGGCCACCGGTCCCCTCGCCCCCAATGGCAGCACCGCTGCCAGCCGAGCGTGGTACGCGTTCGCTCTCGATCGAGCAGGAACTCCGCGCCCACCTGCGCGAGATGCAACCTGGGTCGTCGCAGGAGGCAGGCGAAGAGGGCGCCGAGCCAGACCCCCTCAACCGTTCCCGCCCTGAGCGTCCTGTCGTCACGTTGCCGGCGGAAGAGGAACCGGTTGTCGATCCGGCCACCCAGCGCTACCGCCTGCTTTTCCTGATATTGCTTGTTCTCCTCGTTGCCGGTATTCTTGTTCTGGCCGCAGCCGTTGTCGGCCTGATCTAACCCCCGCGCTGCCGGTCCCGTCGTTGATTCTCCGGTGGACTTGGCAGGACCGTACCCTCAGGCTATACTCACCGGTCCTGCAACGACGCCGGTCCAGCCCATAGGGCTGTGCCGGCGTTGCGTGTCCCAGCCCCGGTACGGTTCACCGCGCCGGTCATAAGGAGTGACAGAAGATGGCCCCTGCCAGGATCCCGGTTGCCGTTCTTGGCGCCACTGGTCTCGTTGGTCAGCGTCTGGTGAGCCTGCTGGCCGATCACCCCTGGTTTGAACTCGCCGCCGTCACCGGATCGCCGCGCTCTCAGGGACGACGCTATGGCGACGTTGTTCGGTGGCGACTGCCGGGCGACCCGCCCCGCGCCGCCGCCGCCCTGGTGGTTCAGCCGAGCGAGCCCGGCCTCCCCGGCAGGCTCGCCTTCTCGGCGCTGCCGAGCGAGATCGCCGGAGAGATCGAACTCAGCTTTGCCGGTGCGGGCTACGCAGTCTCCAGCAACGCCCGAAACCACCGCATGGACGAGGATGTGCCCCTCATCCTGGCCGAAACCAACGCCGAGCACCTGGCTCTGATTGAGACCCAGCGGCGCAACCGCGGGTGGGACCGCGGCTTGATCGTCACCAACTCCAATTGCACTTCGATGCCTCTCGCGATGGCGCTCAAACCGCTCGACGACGCCTTCGGTGTGGAGAAGGTGTTCGTGGTGAGTCTGCAGGCGCTCTCCGGCGCGGGCTACCCTGGCGTCGCCAGCCTCGACGCCCTCGACAATGTCGTGCCCTACATCGGAGGTGAGGAACCAAAACTCGAGATCGAGCCGCGCAAGATGCTCGGGCGGCTGGATGAGCGCGCGAATACGACCCGGCTGGCCCCGTTTACCATCAGTGCTCAGACCAACCGGGTTGCGATCCGCGATGGCCACCTGCTCTGCGTCTCGGTGGAACTCCAGGAAAAAGCCACGCCGGCTCAGGCGGCGAAGGTCATGCGCGCGTTCCGGGGCCGCCCGCAAGAACTGGAGTTGCCGACCGCGCCGCCCCAGCCGCTCATCGTGCGCGACGAGTCCGACCGCCCCCAGCCCTACCGCGACCGGGACGCTGGCAACGGGATGAGCATCACGGTGGGTCGCGTTCGCGAGTGCCCACTCTTCACGCTCCGCTTCGTCGCCCTTGGTCACAACACGCTTCGTGGGGCCGCCGGGGCCGCTCTGCTGAACGGCGAACTCCTCAAGGCGGAAGGCTATCTTTGACTGCGTGAAGCGTGAACGTCCTCGAAGTCGTCACGTTTTGCGCACATCGACCATATTTCCTACAAACGAGACAGGCGCTTCAGGATCATCCCATGGAAACCCCGAGAGCCATTCGCCTCCCCCGTGCTCACGCTGAGGCAATGATTGCCCACGCTCGTGCCGGCAGACCCGAGGAGGTCTGTGGGCTGGTCGCCTGCGATCAGGCCGGCGCGATTGTGGCAACGCTGCCGGTCGTCAATGCTGCCACCAACAAGATCATCACTTACCATATGGAGCCGGGCTCGCAGTACCGGGCGTTCGACCAGATCGACAAGCATGGCTGGGAGCTGTACGGCATCTACCATAGCCACCCCGCCAGCGTCCCCTACCCGTCGCTCACCGATCGGGGTCTGGCCTTCGATCCCTACGACGACATCCCGCTCTACCCCGACGCCGTCTACTTCATCATCGGCCTGGCCGATCCCGCCACCCCCATCATCCGCGCTTATCTCCTCCCCGATCCTGAGACCATCGAGGAACTCCCAGTCGAAATCGTTGGATGATGTGTTGATATTTCTGTAAAAGTGGCGCGTACGCGCCACTTTTACAGAAAGTGAGATACGCCATCCGAAATCGTTGAATAGGGCGACGGCTGCGTCGCGGAAAACCGGGCGTCGTCGAGGCGGCCGGCCAACGTCTGGCGCCGCAACCCTCGGGCAACATGAACCGGGCCGAGGTTCCTCCCTGCCCACCTGCCTCGCCTTCACTATCTCGACCAATAATCGTCGGAAAATCGTCAGAAATGCGTCAGGACAAAAATCGCAAGAGGTGCTTTCCTGTATATCTAGACGCACACGCGTCGAGAAAGGAGCGGCCACCAGTGATTCCTGTCCTGTTTCTCATGGTTGGGCTTTTCCTGGGTGCCATGTTTGGTCTCGCCGTGTTCGGCATGGTCACGACCATCACTCGTTCACCCTTCGATCGCTGGCCGCCCTGAGCGGTCGCGACCCAATTGAGAGGAGGTTCCAATGCCAGCTCCACTCCTGTGGCTCGGTGCTTGCTTCTGGCTCGGGCTGTTCGGAGGTGCGCTCCTCCTCAGTGCCTTCGTCACCGTCTACTATCTGAACAATAAGCATTGGGAGTTGATGACGTGCTACCTCCTGGCGGCTGTAGACGTGATTCTGCTCATCACAGCGATCTACGGAGCAAGCCTGGTCCCCCGCGGGTAAGCAACTCGCGGCCCCATCCAGCAGGTCGCGCTCGCGAGGAACTGCCAGGCTCAAGGCCGTCTTGCCGGGCCAACACGAGCCCTTTGAACCCACGGTGAGCCTGCTCTGTCGCGCTGCGCAGGGCGGGCTCGCGCTTTTCCTCTGGCGATTGGTTTGCCGCTACCCCGCGAGCATGCTACAATCCTGGCACTTGTTCAAAAGTGAACACAAAGCGGAGCGACGCCTTGGCCCTTATCGTCTGCTTGTATGTCGGGGCGGCGCTGTGGTTGGCGCTGTACGGTGTGAACGCGCTGGGGTTGACAGCGCTTTTTTTGCGCCAGCGCGGACACCACAGGCAAGCCCGAAGAACGAGCCCAATCTCCCCGCCTCAATGGCCCCTTGTTACAGTTCAACTTCCGGTTTACAATGAGCAGCAGGTCGTCCGTCGCCTGACGGACGCGGTCGCTCGGCTGGACTATCCCCGCGATCGGCTCCACATCCAGGTGCTTGACGATTCAACCGACGGAACGACCGAACTGGCCGCTGAGCGGGTGGCCTACTGGCAAAGCCGCGGTCGCTGGATCACGTTGCACCACCGCGTCGATCGCGTCGATTACAAAGCTGGGGCGCTTTGCGCTGCCTTGACCGCAACACCCGGCGAGTTTATCGCCATCTTTGACGCCGATTTTGTCCCGCCCCCTGGCTGGCTCAAGCGCGCCCTGCAGCCCTTCTTCGAGCCAGGCGGCAAGCGCATAGGGCTGGTGCAGACCCGCTGGAGCCACCTCAACGCCGAGTACTCTTTGCTGACCCGTGCTCAGGCCCTGGCCCTGGATGGCCATTTCGGGATCGAGCAGCCTGCGCGCCATTGGGCAGGGCTCCTCTTTAATTTCAACGGGACCGCGGGAATCTGGCGCCGCGGATGCATCGAATCCACCGGAGGCTGGCGTGGCGTCACCCTCTCCGAGGATCTCGATTTATCCTACCGGGCGCAGCTCCAGGGCTGGACGTTCCGCTACTTGCCCGATGTCACAGCCCCGGCTGAAATTCCGCCCCTGATGCCAGCGTTCAAGCGCCAGCAGTTTCGTTGGGCCAAAGGGTCGATCCAATGTGCCCGACTCCTCGGACCTGCCCTGCTGCGAGCCCCGATCAGTCGGTGGCAGAAGCTCCAGGGCGTCGCCCATCTGACGAGCTACCTGGTTCACCCGCTCATGGTCCTACTCTTGCTGGTTACGCTGCCGATGTCTCTGGGGGATGGGCGCATCTTTCACCATCTGCCGCTCGCCTGGCTCGGGATTGCGGGCCTGGGTGCACCACTGCTCTACGCCGCGGCCCAGTGGTCACTCTATCCTGGCACACCATGGTGGCGGCGGCTCGCCTGGTTACCGCTTCTTGCTATACTAGGCACCGGCATCGCCGCCAGTAATACCCGCGCGGTCATCGAGGGCCTCTCCGGCCTGCGAAGTCCCTTTCAGCGCACACCCAAAACCGGCCTCGAGCGGCGCGGCGGCCACTGGGAAGGTGGTGCAGCCGAACGAATCGACATCGACGTGACGACCTGGGTTGAACTGGCCCTCAGCGTGTATGCCCTCGTGGCCGGAACTCTGGCGCTCGTACACGGCAATTGGATTGGTGTCTTCTTCCTGGCAATCTACGGCCTGGGCTTTGCCTGGGTAGGTGGCGCCACGCTGTGGGAGGCTCACGCGTGGCGTCCACGCCAGCAGAGCCACAGGCCGCTCCAACAGGTAGAACGATTGTGATCAACCTGGCGCATGGGGAGGTGATGCTTATTTACCAAGACGTCTGTGGCTGACTGTACTCTAGACGTATCACATTGAACCCAAGTCTCATATTACAGAGGAGGAGAAATCTGCGATGAGACGCACCGCGTTCCCCCTGGTTGCACTATTCTTGCTGGCCCTATTGCTGGCAGCGTGCGGAGGCGCTGCTCCGACGCCGGCACCAACCGCGGCGCCCGCCGTTCAGCCGACCGCCGCCCCAACCGAAGCACCGGCCCCGACCACAGCCCCAACTGAAGCGCCTGCCGCCACGACGGAGGCAACCAAGGCTCCCGGCGGCACCGGCGAGATGGGCACCAAGGATACCCCCATCGTCATGAGCTTCGTGCCGTCGGGTGACACCCAGGAGATCATCGCCAGCGGTTCGGAGATCGCTAAGATGATCGAGGAAAAGACAGGGCTCAGCATCATGGCCAACGTCGCCACCAGCTACGCCGCCGTCGTCGAGGCGATGTGCGCCGGCAATGCGCCCATCGGCTGGTTGAACACCTTCAGCTATATCCTGGCGCATGAGAAGTGCGGGGTGGACGTCGCCCTGGCCACTGTGCGCTTCGGTAACGCCTACTACACTGGCCAGATCATCGCCAACAAGGACAGCGGCATCAAGACCCTGGCCGACCTGAAGGGCAAGACGATGTGTTGGGTCGATCCGCTCAGTACGTCGGGCTACATTATCCCGCGCATCATGCTCAAGGCCGCCGGTGTAGACCCCGACAAAGATCTGGCCAAGGCGGTTGAGGCTGGCAGCCACAACAACGTGGTGATCGCGGTCTACAAGGGTGATTGCGACGCGGGGGCCACCTTTGTTGACGCACGGAGCTCGGTCGAGAAGGATTTCCCCGACGTCAAAGAGAAGGTCGAGGTCATCGCCGAGTCACCGAAGATCCCCAACGACACCGTCAGTTTTGCCAAGGAGGTCCCGCCGGACGTCCGCGACAAAGTCGTCAACGCGTTACTCGAGCTTTCCCAGGAAGAAAAGGGCAAGGCGGCGTTGCAGACGGTCTACGAGATCGAGGGCTTCGAGAAGGTCGACGATAGTTTCTACGATGAGTTTCGCACCCAGCTCGACGCTGCAGGCGTGAACATCGAGGAACTGGCGAAGTAAGGGCAGACAGCCGTCCGCCCCTGCACCCTGCGCGGGGCGGGTCGGTTCGGCCCGCCCCGCTGCTTGACGAGGGAAACAGGCGTGCTCGAGATCCGCAACCTCACGAAAGTGTACGACGACGGCACCCAAGCTCTCGACAACGTCAGCTTTACCGTCGAGGATGGCGAGTTCCTGGTCATCATTGGCCTTTCAGGTTCGGGCAAATCCACGCTTCTCCGCTGTATCAACCGTCTGATTGAGCCAACGGCCGGCCAGATCATCTGGAACGGCGTGGAAATCACCGCGGCGAGACCGGCTGAACTGCGCCGCATCCGCCGCCAAATCGGCATGATCTTTCAACATTTCAACCTGGTGAAACGCTCCAGTGTTCTCACCAACGTTCTCTCCGGGCGGTTGGGCTACGCGAATACCCTGGCGAGTGTGCTCAATCAGTGGCCCCAGCGTGACATTCAGATGGGGATGGAACGGCTCGAGCTGGTCGGCATCGCCGAAAAGGCGCGCAATCGCGCGGACGAGCTCTCCGGTGGCCAACAACAGCGGGTCGGCATCGCGCGGGCTCTCATGCAGGAACCCAAACTCATGCTGGCCGATGAGCCGGTCGCCAGCCTGGATCCGGCGACCTCGCACTCCATTATGAAGTATATCGAGCAGTTGAACCGCGAGCAGGGCGTGACGGTGCTGTGTAGCCTCCACTTTCTGAGCCTGGCGCGCGAGTACGGGACCCGCATCATCGCGCTCAAGGCCGGTCGCTTGATCTTTGATGGCAGTCCCACGAAGATCGACGAGCGGCGCTTCCGCGAGATTTACGGCGAAGAGGCTGTCGAAGTCGAGATTCGCTGAGGTAGACCGCTCTATGGAACGTGCCGAGTTTCGCCCCCCGCCCTCCGGCCCGGCCCCAG
Source organism: Ardenticatenaceae bacterium (assembly GCA_027493995.1). GTDB lineage: Bacteria > Chloroflexota > Anaerolineae > Ardenticatenales > Ardenticatenaceae > DOUV01. The sequence continues at coordinate 2,888,876 of JAOSJS010000001.1, forward strand.
CGGTAGCGGCCGTCCTCTCGCTGTTCCTTCCCGGTTTGGGGCAGATCCTAGAGGGGCGCCGCGAGCGGGGCGGTCTCCTGCTCCTATTGACATTGGCCCTCCTCGGCTTAATCGTCTGGCTCCAGGTGCCGCTCCTGCTGGTGACGCTCATTCCCTTCTGGCTCTGGAATGCACTCGACGCGTACCAACTTGCGGGCGGAGCACGTCCCAATGGCGCCATGCTCTTCTTGCTGGCGGCACTCCCTGTCTACGCGATTGGGTGGCGGATCACCGAGATTGATTTCGGGACCCTGCTCGGGAGCGCGAACAAGGTGCAGCCGCTCGTCACCGGGCTCCTCCAGCCGGCGCTGCTCCGGCGCGAGGTGGAACTTGGCGGGGACAAGGTACAGTTCCAGGTGCCCTGCGCGCCGAATCCGCCGCCACTCCCGCCGGCCGCTCATGGCCCCACCATCACTCCCGGGGCGAGTTGCGGTGTCGTTGGTGAATCTCTGACCCTCGTGGGCACCGGGTTCCCCCCCAACACGCCGGTCCAGCTCTGGTGGATCAACCCAATCGGCGCACAGAGCCGCGTCCGAGTGAACGGCTCATACGAGCCCATCGTCACCGATGCCGAGGGGAATTTCACTGCGCAACTGACGATCCCCCAGGCCGTTCCGCTTGGCGTGAGCGAAAAACCTGTGTTTCACACCATCGAGGCGCGCTATGTCGCCAGAGTTGGTGGCTGGCACCTGACCGAGACGTTCTGGCTGGTGGTTTACCGTATGTTGGAGACCATTGCTCAGGCCCTCATGGCCACATTCGTCGGCTCGATCCTGGCCGCCGCGATCAGCTTCTTCGGTGCGCGCAACCTGATGGCGGTCAGTTCGCTCACCCGAGGACTGTACTATGTGGCTCGCGGCATTATGAACATCCTACGCTCCATCGAGCCGCTGATCATGGCCATCGTCTTCGTCGTCTGGGTCGGCCTGGGCCCCTTTGCCGGTGTTCTCGCGCTGATCGTCCACACGATCGCCGCCCTGGGCAAGCTCTACTCTGAGGCCATCGAGAGCATCGAGCCCGGTCCGATTGAGGCCATCCGGGCCACCGGCGCCAACCAGATCCAGACGATTGTCTACGCCGTCATCCCGCAGGTGTTGCCTCCCTGGATCGCCTTCACCGTCTATCGTTGGGATATCAACGTCCGCATGTCCACCATCATCGGCTTTGTTGGCGGGGGCGGTATTGGTTTCTTGCTCGCCCAGTGGATTCGCCTGACCGATTTCCGCTCGGCGGGCGCGGCGATCTGGGCCATCGCGGTCGTGGTCGCGGTCCTCGACTACCTGAGCGCCCGCGTGCGCGAGAGGGTCATCTAACATGGCATCGTCTCGCCCCCCCGCATCTCCCGCGTCCGATGTTCGCCAGAGCTTTATCGAACGATTGAGCCGCACCTGGCTCTGGTGGTTGATCGCGATTCCACTTCTGATCTGGAGCGTCAAAGCCACGAATTTCGATCTTCCCCTGCTCATCGGCGGTGCACCCAAAGCGCGCGAGATCCTGACCGACCTCGTGCAGCCATCGCTGGTCACACGTGGCGAGGAGATCCAAGAAGCCTACGCCCAGATCCAGGTCCCCTGCACCGGTGAGGGGCCGGTCCAGAAGAGTGCCGGCAAAGGACCAGAACTGACCCTTTCCCAGACCTGTCTCAACGCGCGCGAGTCGCTCACTATCAGGGGGACAGGGTTTCGCCCCAACACAGACGGGCGCATCTACTGGCAGCCGCCCGACACACCCGGGCGCCTGCGCGACGAGCGTTTTACGACCGACGCTGAGGGGAACTTCACCGTCGAGACCGATATCCCGCCTCTGCTGGCCGAACACGCCGGCATCACTCAAGTGCAGGCGCTCCTCACGTGGACATCCGGCCGCTTGCGCCCAAGCCCAGCCCTCCGAACGACCTTTGGCAAGATTATCGAAACCGTCTTTCTCGCCCTGATGGCGACCACCTTCGGCGGCATCCTCGCCATTCCGCTGAGTTTCCTCGGGGCCCGTAACCTGATGCCACATACCTGGCTCGGGGACGCTGTCTACGGCGTTACGCGCACCTTCTTTAACTTCATGCGCTCGATCGAGCCACTCATCCTGGCGACGATCTTCGCCATCTGGGTTGGATTCGGTCCCTTCGCCGGCGTGCTGGCCCTGGCGGTCAGCACCATCGCCAACATCGGCAAACTCTACGCCGAGGCCGTCGAGAGCATCGACCCCGGCCCGCTGGAGGCGATCCGTGCGACGGGTGCCAACGAGATTCAGACCATCGTCTACGGGGTCATCCCGCAAATCATTCCGCCCTACCTCTCGTTCACAATCTACTACTGGGACATCAACGTCCGCATGTCCACGATCATCGGCTTTGTCGGGGGCGGGGGGATCGGTCTGGAATTGTCGCGCTGGATCAATCAACTACAATGGAACAACGCAGCAACGGCGGTCTGGGCAATCGTGCTCGTCGTCACCTTGATGGACTACAGCAGCGCCATCGCGCGGGAGCGGTTGGTCTAAATGGCCCAGAAACGCTCGAAAATCCTCGTCATCGGCGGTTCGGCCCTGGACATCAAGGCCCAGACCACGTCCCCGGTTGAGTACGGAATCTCAGTCCCCGGCCAGATACGCCTCAGCGTCGGCGGCTCGGCCCGCAACATGGCCGAGAATCTGGCGCGTCTCGAGGTCGAGACCGTGCTCTTCTCCGTGGTCGGCGATGATGTCGCCGGGCGCTACCTGCTCGAGACCACCGGTCGCGTTGGGGTGGATGTGAGCCAGGTGCTCGTTTCCGACAAGCACCATACCGGCGCCTACCTGGCCATGATTGGCTTGCATGGGGAGCCGGAGTGGGGCATGGATGACATGAGCATCATGGAACTAATCTCGCCCGACTACATCAATACACGTCGGGCTCTCTTCCGCGGGGTGCGCGCGATCGTGCTCGACATGAGCGTCGCGCCCCCTACACTCCAGACCATCTATGCCCTGGCCCGGCGCCACCGGATCGGAGTCTGCATCGACCCCACTGCCCGGCTGCTGGCGCGGCGCCTCATTCCCTACCTCAACCAGACCGCCATCATCACGCCCAACCAGGCTGAGGCCGAGGTGCTCTGCGACTGTACGATCCGCGATGCCGACGACGCGGCCGAGGCGGCGCGCCAGCTCGTCAGTATGGGTGTCAAGCTTGCCATTATCACGCTAGGGGAAAAAGGTCTCGTCTACGCTACCGCCGAAGAGAGTGGCCGCGTCCCGGCGCTGGAAGTGGACGTGGTAGACCTCACGGGGATCGGCGACGCGCTCACGGCTGCGGTGGTCTTCGGCCTGATCCATGACTTTCCGGTGGATGAAGCCGTTCGCCTTGGGGTCACCGCGGCTGCTCTTACCCTGAGTTGCCCTGAGACTGTCTGCCCTAACCTGAGCCTCGAGCGGCTCTATGACAGGCTCGTCTTGTGAGCGGAGATTGGAGATGACGGCTTCATCAATCTCTCATCTCTTTACCCGATCCTCAATGAGTGCTCAACGTGTCCCCCTCGTCCTCGCCCCGGCCGTCGAGTCCGCCCTTCACGCCGGCCGGGCGGTCGTCGCGCTCGAGTCGACCGTCATCAGCCACGGGCTGCCGTGGCCACAGAACCTCGAGCTGGCCCAAACGGTTGAACGGATCGTTCGCGAAGCGGGGGCTACCCCTGCGACCGTCGCCCTCCTCGACGGCGCGGTTCGTGTTGGGCTGGATGATGCCGCCCTCGAACGGCTTGCCACCGCCCCGGACGTGGTCAAGGTGAGTCTGCGCGACATCGCACCGACCCTGGTCCGGCGCCACCCCGGCGGCACCACCGTGGCCGGCACGATGTGGGCGGCCCACCAGGTTGGGATCCGGGTTTTTGCCACGGGAGGCATCGGGGGCGTTCACCGGGGCGACGGCGGAGACGTCTCCGCCGACCTCCCGGCCCTGGCGACGATCCCCGTCGCGGTGATCAGCAGTGGAGCCAAGGCAATCCTGGACCTCTCACGCACGCGGGAGTGGCTCGAGACCTGGGGTGTGCCGGTGCTGGGCTGGCGGACCGACGCGCTACCGGCCTTCTACAGCCGGAGTTCCGGTCTGCCGGTCGACCATCGCGTCGAGAGTGCAGCCGAGGCCGCGGAGATCATCGCGCTCCACCTCAATCTGGCCCGCAGCGGCCTGCTGCTGAGCGTGCCAGTCCCGGCCGCCGACGAGTTCCCCGCCGGCCGGCTGCTGCCATTGCTGGCGCGGGCCGAAGATGAGGCCCAGGCCGCGGGCATCGTGGGTGCCGGCACCACGCCCTTTTTGCTGCGCCGGCTGAGCGAGCTCAGCGCAGGCGGCACTCTGCGGGCCAACCTCGCTCTCCTTCAGAACAACGCTCGCGTCGCTGCCGCGGTCGCGGTGGCGCTCGCAAACGTGATGCCTGAAGCGTGAAACGTGAAGAGGGGAGTGACGGCTTTTCACCGTTCACGAAGCGATCCACGGAAGCAAGCGTCCATCTACCTCCCATCCTCTCATGAAGGTCTCCCTGATCCTGACCGTCCTCAACGAGGGCGATGCGTTGCGCCCGCTGCTCGAGAGCATCCTCGCCCAAAGCCGCCCGCCGGACGAGATCGTGGTGGTGGACGGCGGCTCGCGAGACGAGACCGTCGCCATCCTGGAGAGCTATTGTGACCGCCTGTCGCTCCGCGTGATCGTCGCGCCCGGCGCCGGCATCAGCCAGGGGCGTAACATCGCCATCCGCCACGCCCGCCACGAGGTCATCGCCGTGACTGACGGCGGTGTACGCCTCGATCCGGCCTGGCTGGAGCACCTCACCGGACCCTTCGGCAAGAGGGGCGCACACTGTGCGTCCCCGCCCGACCTGGTCAGCGGCTTCTTCCGGCCCGATCCGCGCTCGCGCTTCGAGGACGCCCTCGCGGCCACCACGCTGCCGGCCCCCGAGGAGATGGGACGTGGACGCTTCCTGCCCAGCAGCCGCAGCGTCGCCTTCACGAAGGCGATCTGGACTGCCGTTGGCGGTTACCCCGAGTGGATGAGCTACTCCGAGGACGTGCTCTTCGACCTGGCCTTGCTGCGCGGCGGTGCCCGCATTGCCTATATGCCGGAGGCGGTCGTCTATTTTCGGCCGCGCCCGTCACTGGCCGCGTTTGCCCGCCAGTACCGCAACTACGCCTACGGCGATGGGCAGGGGCTCCTCTGGCCCAGGCGGCACGCCATTCGCTACGCCACCTACCTGCTGGCACTTCCACTGGCGCTCACGCTGCTCGCCCGACGGCCCACGCTGGGCCTGGTGGCGCTGGCCGGCGGTGGCGGGGCGATGTTCTTCACACCGCTCAAGCGCCTGGCGCGCCTCCAGTTGGCCTGGCAGCACAAAGTCGCTGCCGCCCCGCTGATTCCCATCATCCGTCTCGTGGGCGACCTGGCCAAGATAGCCGGCTTCCCCAGGGGCCTGCCCGAGGGCTGGGCCAACCGCGATCGCACAAAAGCCTACTTGAGCCAAAACTTGACAGCCGACCGGAAGCAAATAGAATAATGATTCGCACGAGCCCGCGTGGCGGAATTGGTATACGCGGCAGGTTGAGGGCCTGTGCCCGAAAGGGCGTGGGGGTTCGAGTCCCTCCGCGGGCACTTTGGAACGTCCTTTGTCGAGGCGTTCGCGAACGCGCGACTCAAAAACGTGAGGCGCCGGACAACTGTCCGGCGCCTCACTGTTTCTCAGCGAGCCGCCCGGCGGGTGCCTGGCCGGGCCGGCCAGGCAAGGGAAACCGCGGCTGGGGGCCTGCGGCCGGGCGTCGGGCGGCTCGGACGCGGGGGAGCCCGGCGGGCGGCGCCGCCGCGCGAGAGCCCGGCGGTTGAAACCGCGGCTGGAGGCCTGCGGCCGGGCGTGCCCCTCCGGGCACGCTATGGGTCGGACGAATTTGGAAAGGTGCAATCAGAAGAGCCGCGAGCCGCCTGTTGTTCTTTTGCAAAGGAGGGCAGGCAGCCAGCACCCGGCAGGCAAATCGATGTCGCGCCGGCAGACGCGGGGTGACGACGGGCACGACCAGCGGGCGCGGGCACGCAGACCCTTCAGCGATAGGCAGGCAGCCACTTTCCGTGGGCCGCGATCAGATCATCGACCAGCGCCCAGATCTGATCCAGGCTGAGCTCAGCCGCGGTGTGCGGGTCCAGCATCGCCGCGTGATAGATGTGCTCGCGCTTGCGGGTCAGAGCCGCCTCGACCGTCAGCGCCTGAACGTTGATGTTGGTCTGCATGAGCGCGGCCAGGTGCACGGGCAACGCGCCGACTCTGGTCGGTTGGACCCCGTTCTTGTCCACCAGGCAGGGGACCTCGACGATGCACCCATCCGGCAGGTTGTCGATCAGGCCATGGTTGGGGACGTTGCCGTAGACCACCCGAGGCTGACCCGTCTCCATGCTGTGGATGATGAGGGAGCCGTACTCGCCAGAGTGGCGCCACTTCCGCCCTACCTGGCGCCGGCTTTCTTGTTCCCAGGCTCGTCGCCGCTGCCCGGCATAGGCCGGGTCCTCCTGGGCGAGCCGCCGGAGCCGCTCTTCGACCTTCGCCTCTTCGTAGCGCCGCACTGCCTCCGGATCGGGATCTTCCAGGGCGGCCCGCATCTGCGCCCAATCGGCGATCTGCAACTCACAGCGCTCGATGTACTCGTCAAGCGGGATGTTGAAGCGTTCGATCAGGTCGGGCCGGTCGCGCTTGATGAACCAGGGAACGTATTCGGCGAAGTGTTCGCTGGATTCCGTGACGAAGTATCCCAGGCGCATCAACATCTCGTAGCGGACGAGGTTGGCCCTCGGCACACGCCCCTCGGCGAGAACCCGCCGGATGAGCGGGTACAGGTCCTCGCCATTGCGCTCGAAGCTCAGGTAGAAGGCCATGTGATTGATGCCTGCGCAGAGATAGTTGATCTCTTCGACCGGCACGCCGATATCGAGCGCCAGTTCTCTCGCCGTGCCCTGCACGCTGTGGCACAGGCCCACCGTCTCGATCGTGCTCGCCCGGCTGATCGCCCAACAGTTGATCGCCATGGGATTGACGTAGTTGAGGAAGAGGACATTCGGGCAGAGTTCTTCCATATCGTGACAGATATCCAGGAGGACCGGAATCGTTCGCAACCCGCGCATGATGCCGCCGATACCGAGGGTATCGGCGATGGTCTGGCGCAGGCCGTATTTCTTGGGGACCTCGAAGTCGACGACCGTACCGGGCTTATAGCCGGCCACCTGAATCATACTGATGGCGTAATCCGCGGCGTCGAGGGCCTCACGGCGGTCGGTGGTGGCCTCAACCCGCGGATTCACCCCAAGCTCCCGGGCGAGATTGCGCGCCATAATCTCCGAGGTCGCCAGACGCCGGGGATCGATGTCGAAGAGGGTGATGGTGGACTCGGCCAGTTCCGGAAAGCTGAGAATGTCACCGGCCAGGTTCCGGGCAAAGACCGTGCTGCCCGCGCCGATGAAGGTGATTTTTGGCATGAGTGAACCTTCCAGGTTGTTGGGTTCATCTTCGGTCTCGCAGCCCAGCCGCAAGATCCAGGCCCACAGCGAGAGACGGCAACTATCCGCTCGGAAACCGGTTGCCGGCCAGGAGCAGCAGGATCCTTTCGCCAGTATTCCAGCAGAAGTGGATATCCAGGCAGGTTGCAGTCGTCAGGAAGGGTATGGTAGACCATATCGTCCCGCGTGTCACCTGGCTCCGGGCGAGCCGGCCGTCGGCGCCCAGCACCCTCGGCAGCCCGCTTGCCCTCGGCGCCAGGCAGCACTATACTCAAATTCACACGAGGCTGTCCCTGGCTTCAGAGTAGCGCGCCGGCACCGTTCTCACCGGGTGGTGCGATGATCTGCTTCTATTTCTGTAAAAGTGGTACGAACGCGCCACTTTTGCAGAAAGTGAGATCCATCATCCGGCTGATCCGGTGCTGCTGCACGCAGTCCAGGGCAGCCTTTCGCCTTGTCCAGGAAATTGGGTGGCCGCCACGTAGCACGACCGCTCTCGGGAGCGAAAGGAAGTATGGAAACACAGCTCCGACACGTCGTCATCGGCGCGGGCGCCGGGGTGTTCAACATGCACCGCGTGGCCCTCGTCTCCGACGTGGTAGACCTTGTGGGTCTCTCCGATATCAACGTCGCCGCCGGCGAGCGGCGGTCGGCGGAACTGAACTGCCCCTTCTATCCTGACTACCGCACCATGCTGGCCGATACCCACCCTGATGTGGCCGTCGTAATGACGCCCCATCCCTTCCACGCCTCCATCGCCATCGATTGTATTGGCGCCAGCTGCCACGTCCTCGTCGAGAAGCCAATGGCAGTCCAGGTGGCCGAGGCCGACGCGATGATCGCGGCTGCCGCACGCGCCGGGCGCCTGCTGGCGGTGAACTTCCAGCAGCGGCATCGCCCCGAGGTCCGCGCCGCGCGGGAATTGATCCAGACCGGGCGGCTTGGGCGCGTCCAGCGGGTGGACATGGTCGTCACGTGCACGCGCACCGTGGCCTACTATCGCCTGGGCACGTGGCGAGGGACCTGGGCCGGCGAGGGGGGCGGTGTCCTGATGAACCAGGCGCCCCACTCCCTGGACCTGCTCTGCCATTTGCTCGGGATGCCCACGCGAGTCGTCGCCTGGACCCGCACCCAATTCCACGCCATTGAGACCGAGGACACCGTCCGTGCCATGCTAGAGTGGCCGAATGGTGCCCTCGGGTCGCTCCACATCAGCACGGCCGAGGCCGGGCTGGCCGAGCGGTTGGAAATTACAGGGACGGGCGCGGGTCTTCTCCGTCTACCCGCCGGATACGAGCAACAAGGCGCACTCCGACACCTACGTTGCCGAAGCGAGCGCGCGGCTCAGCCGCCTCGCCGCGATGGCCCGCGAGGCCGGCTTTCACCTGCTGATGGAGAACGAGAAGGATATCGTGGGCGACACCCCGGGGCGCTGCCACGCCATCCTCAGCGCAGTCGAGAGCCCGGCCCTGCGGTTCGCGTGGGACCCGGCCAACTTCGTTCAAGTGGGTATCGAGCAACCGACCGGGCGCTGGTGGTCGCTGCTGGCCCCCTACATAGCCTACGTTCACGTGAAAGATGCCGTTCTGGTCGACGGAAGCGTGCGGGCCGCGGGCGAGGGGGATGGGCAAATCCCCGAATTGTGGCGCGTCCTCTGCGACCGCGGCTACCTGGGCGTGCTTGCGTTGGAGCCCCACCTGGCCTTCGCCGGCCATAGCAGCGGCTTCAGCGGCGAAGATGGCATGGCCTACGCGGCGAAAAAGCTGTGGGAGGTCATGGCCGAGGTGGGCTGTGCCGAGTCGTAAGGCAGCAGCCCGGCAGGCCGCCGGGCGGTTGAAACCGCGGCTGGAGGCCTGCGGCCGGGCGTCGGCCGACCCCGCGGGGTCCACCCAGCGAGACGGTCGCGCCGGGGTTCGCCCCTCAGGGTGTCCGCCGACGCAGAGGAGCCCGGCGGTTGCCTGTCCTGACCGCCAGATCAGGGAAGCCGCGGCGGGGACCGCTGACCGGGCGGGCCCGAAGGGCACGCGGGGGGGCGGATTCAGGTGGCACGGGGCAACAGGGCGCACGATAAGCCGAAGCCGGCTTCTTCGAGTCACGAACGCCGAATCGGCTCCCCGCACCGCGTACGTTCCGCCAGTTGAGAGTTCAATTCGCGACAGGAGAAGGACCATGCTCGAAGAGACGACACTGGCAACTTTCTACAGGGGCTGGGAGGCCTACCAGGGACTCCTCGCCACAGTCATCGCCCCGCTGTCGCCCGAGCAACTTGCCCTGCGGGCGGCCCCCGCGCTCCGCTCGATCGGCGTGATCGCGGCCCACATCATCGCGGCGCGCGTCTGGTGGTTTCACTTCATCTTGGGCGAGGGGAGCGCCGACCTGGCCCCGCTGGTCCGGTGGGATGACGATGACGCCCCGCCGCGGACCGCCGCGGAGCTTGTCGGTGGCCTCGAGACGACCTGGAACCTCGTGCAGGATGCCTTGCAGCGCTGGACCAGTGACGACCTCGCCCAGAGCGTGCGCCGGCAGGTGAGAGGCCAGGAGCGCGAGCACATGCGCGGATGGGTTGTCTGGCATCTCATCGAGCACGATCTTCACCACGGTGGCGAGCTCTCCCTGACGCTGGGGATGCACGGTCTCACGGCACCTGACCTCTAACGAAACACCGCCGCGCCTCTTCGCGTCCGAAGCTATGGCCGTACGGCAGGGACAGACGGTTCGGGGTTGGGAACGACCGCCCTTGTCGACGTATTCCAGGAGTCCCACGAGTATGGAAGCGCAGACGTATCAGTTGCCAAGAATTCGGAGCATTCTTGTTGGTGTTGCCGTTTTCCTGCTCTTTCTCGCCATTCTCTGTTCCCTCTCCGACCTCGTAAAACTGATTGGTGGCCCGTTTCTCTACCTTCCAGCCAGGCTCGGCTTGATCAGGGAGGTGACGAGCGCAGACGTTTACACCATTCATCTCACTTCTTTGCCGACGGTGCGCAAGATCGAAGCGCCAGGCCGGTACCTTGTGTACACCGGTGATTTTCAATTATTGTCGCTGACCACCGAATCACTCGATGCCAAGGCAAAACCGTGGTTGAAGCTCAAATCGCGGACTACGGGGGAAGAAGTTCCCGTTTCGTTTGTCAACAGAGGCCTTCGGCTCTACGACACCCCCCTTGTCAAAGGAAGGCCGATCTTCGCCTTCGAAATCAAGACAGCCGGCACCTACGAGATCATCCATCCCAGGCGGGATGCCACCGTTTGGATCGTGCCGGACTATACCGCCGGGCGAGAGAAGACGATTGTCCTGGCCTACGTTCTCCAGGTCACTGCGATTCTGCTTGTTCTCGGTTTTCCCTACTACCGCCGCTCCTGGCGCCGGAGGCAGGCGAAAAGAGCCCGGCAGCGTGAGAAACGCGAACAGGTCGAGGCCTTCTGGCGGGCAGAGCGTCGGCGGCGAGAGGAAGAGGAGCGGCGCGGCGGTTGCCTGTCCTGACCGCCAGGTCAGGGAAACCGCGGCTGGGGCCTGCGGCCGGGCGGCGACGGCGCGGGGGAGCCCGGCGGTTGCCTGTCCTGACCGCCAGGTCAGGGAAACCGCGGCTGGGGGCCTTCGGCCGGGCGGGCCCCGCCGGGCACGCTGTTGGCCAGGTTCATTGGGCATGGGGCAACCGCGCGCTTCAGACCGCTGAAGCGGTTCCTCTGAACCATGTTCCCACCCGCGCCACCCAACCGCCGGGCCTGCTCGGCCCGGCGCCCACCGGCTGGCCACTGTTTGACGCGCTCCCCTTGGGGGACAGGCCGCGGCACGACTTCCCCCTCCCGCCCCACGGCCCGGCGGTGGTTTGCCGCTGAGGGAGGTGAAGTCAGCGGGCGCGGCGCTGCCGTTCACCGCCATTGCCTGGACGCTGAAAGCCACGAACTTCATCAGGCCCCCTGGCGTCACCCGGGGCCCGCTTCGCCAGGCCCCCCCCGGCCTGGTCAGCTGGGTCACCCAGCTGTCGGCGCCATGGGTCCCGCCTGATCATGGCTCGCCCCCGGCTCCTCCCGGATCCCCGACCCGGGCCGGGCGGGCCTGGATCGCCAGATCCAGGCCGAGCCATGGGAGGACGACCCGTTCCCACCGGATCGTCAGATCCAGCGACCACCGCCCGCCTCCCCCGACCCCAGTCCACCATGCGGCCCACCTCCTCCCTTCCCTGTTCCCGCCGGATCGTCAGATCCGGCGACCACCGCCCGCCTCCCCGACCCCAGCGCGTGGCCCCCTGCTCCCGCCGGAGTGCCGACCCCGGCCGGGCGGGCCTGGATCTGACGATCCAGGCCGAGCGAGAGGGAGACGCCTGCTCCCGCCGGACCCCCGATCCTGGCGGCGCGGGCCTGGATCTGGCGATCCAGGCCGAGCCATGGGAGGACGACCTGTTCCCGCCGGATCTGACGATCCGGCGACCACCGCCAGCCTCCCCACTCCGGTCAGCGCTGGCCGCCACGGCGGAGCCGCTGGCACCCCTTCGCCCGGCCGCATGGGGACCCTGGCCCCACGCTCATCCGCCGGCCGCGCCCGCCCCCGCACCCTTCCAGGTGACTCAGCCCGCGGCCTCGCCAGGCGCCCACCCGGTGGCGCCTGGCGAGGCGCGGGCGGCGCCCCGGCCGCGGGGCCGGCGGGGAGCGCGCAGAGTCGTGGGCCAGGGTGGGACCGCCGCCTACACCCAGGGCAGAGCAAGCCACGCTCACACAGGCGGCCCACTTTTTGGCGCTCTACACGGCAGGTTATTGACATTTTGTGTCGGATACCGGTAGGATAGAGCTCACTCACCGCCGAGTCCCTGTTCCCCCTACCTGCCACAGGAGGCTCTCGATGGCCCAGCTCCCCCTCACCCCCGACCAGCACCGACGCCTCATCCGCCTCATCGCCGCGCGAGCAAATATCCTCACTCCCCTCCAGCGGCAGAACCTGTTGGAAAGCGCGGGACTCTCCCAGTTCGTCACGCGCCTGAACTTCGACGTGGACGCACGCACCTTCAGCCAGCAACTCGTGCGTGTGCTCCAGGAGCATGGGACGCTGGTCGAGACGGGGCAGCCTGCCCTCGTCTCCCTGCTCCGCGAGGTGCGCGAGATCGTGGCCGGGCAGGAGGAGGAGGCCGCCTTCCTCGACGCGCTGCTCGCCCCCTACGAGGCACCCACCGCCACGCTGCGAGCATCCGCGTCGCCGGGCGCCGGCCCGATCCGGGTCCTCTTCCTGGCGACCAACCCAAAAGATACGACCCACCTGCGGCTCGATCACGAGGTTCGCACGATCCGCGAGCGGCTGCGCGAGGCCGACCTGCGCGACCGTTTCCATTTGGATCAGGAGTGGGCCGTGCGCGACACCGACCTGTCGCGCAGCCTGCTGGCGCACCGCCCGCACCTGGTCCACTTTGCCGGGCACGGGGAGCGCGGCGGCGTGCTGGTGCTGGAAGACGCCAGCGGCAACGTGCGCCCCCTCGATCCGGAGATCCTGAGCGACCTGTTCCGCATCCTGCGCGACGACATCCGCTGCGTCCTGCTGAACGCCTGCTGGTCGGAGGAGCAGGCCCGGGCGCTGGTGGAGCAGGCCGGCATCCCCTGCGTCATCGGCATGACGCGGCGGATCGCCGACACCTCTGCCGTGGCCTTCGCGGCGGGCTTCTACCGCGCGCTGGGCTACGGGCGCGCGCTCCAGACCGCCTTCGAGCTGGGGCGCAACGAACTCTCCTTCGTGGCGCCGGGTGAGAGCGACGTGCCGCGCCTGCTCACGGGATCCGGCGTGGACCCGGCGACGCTGACCATCGGATGAAGGGAGGACCGTGAGGATGCGCCTGAGCACCCCGCTCTTCAACGCGCTCGTACGCGCGCTGGCGCCCCTGCTGCGCGACCGCGACGAGCGCGACCGGCTGCTGGACCTGGCCTTCCACGGCGAGCCGGCGCTCTACGACGGCCTCGCGCCGGAGGCCGACAGCCCCCAGCAGTACGCCTGGACGCTGGTCCGCTACCTGGAGCCGGCCCGCACCGGCGACGAGCAGTGGGCGCTGCCGGTCTACGTCGAGACGGTGCGGGACGACCTGGGCGGCGACCGGGCGGCGACGCTGGCAGGCTACGTCGCCCAGCTCCAGGCGTACGAGGCAGCGCACGCTGCGCTCCGGCAGGCCGGGCTGGACCCCAACGCCGCCACGCTGGACGAGATCATCGCCGTCTCCCTGGACGACCTGCGCCTGGCCTTCGCCGCCGACGTGGACCGCTACGTGGACCTGGGTGGCACTCGGCGGACTTACCCCGCGCCACCCATCCGCGCACGAGCGCGGGGGTGGGTGGACCCGCTCGCCGACCTGGGGATCGACATCGGCCACGTGGAGCTGGACGGCGTCCACTGCCGGGACGGCGAGGCGACCGCCGTCCCGGTGGAGAACGTACGCGAGGCGCTGCTGCGGGCCGAGCGTGCCGTGTTGCTGGGCGAGCCGGGTAGCGGCAAGACCTTCACCCTCTGGCGGCTGGCACTCGACTACGCAGCCATCTGGCATGGCGGGCGGCCCGACCCACGGCCTGATCGCGCCGTGCCCCTCGTCCCGGTGCTGGTCAAGCTCAACGAATTCAACGGGCAGACGCCCGACGACCGGCCGCTGGCCTTCACCGACTTTGCGCTTTCCCACCTGGGGCTGCTGGTCCCCTTCCTGCCCCAGCTCCGGCCGCGGCTCGTCTGGTTGCTGGATGCTCTGAACGAGATGCCGCGCCGCGCCCCGAGCGGCCGCGACCTGGTGGCCGAGGTGCGTGCCTTTCTGGCCGGCGCGCCCGCCTTCGTCCTCTCCTGCCGCGTGCGCGACTACCGCGACGACCTGGCGCTCCTGCGCCCGCTGGAGCAACTCTCCCTGCGCGACCTGACCCCGCCCCAGATCCGCAAGGTGCTGGTTCGCCGACTGCCCGACGGCGAGGTCCTGTGGCAGGCCATCGGCGGTAGGGAGGCGCTGCTGAATTTTTGGGAGGAGCTGGTAGCGCACGGCGAGGCGGAGCGCTTTTGGGAGGCAGGGGCCGGCCGGCCGGAGTATGCCCCCTGGGGTGAATACTTCGCCTGGCGAGCCATTCACGCGGGCGCACGGCTCATCCCCCTCTGCCGCAATCCCTTCATGGCCTACCTGCTCTGCGAGTTCTACGGGCTGGAGGGGCAACTGCCCGCCAGCCGCGCCGACCTCTTCGCCCGCTTCGTCCGCGTGCTCCTGCAGCGCGAGGCGGCCTACGCCGCGCGCCGGGGGGAGCCCTGGCCGGCCTCCGACCGTGTCGAGGCGGCGTTGGTCGCGGTAGCGACGGCGATGCAGCGCGGGGAGGGGACGGTGCTCCCCCGCGCAGCGGCCGCCAGCGCCGCCGCGCAGACCGATGGCGAGGCGCTGCTGAACGCCGCTCTGGCGGCCAGCCTGCTGGTGGAGGAGGGCGATGCGGTCCGCTTCAGCCACCAGTTGTTCCAAGAGTTCTTCGCTGCCCGCACGCTGCTGGCGGCGATGGAGCGGGGCGAGCCCGCCGGGCAGTTCTTCGGCGCGGAGTGGTGGGAGGCGGGCGCCTGGCGCGAGACGACGGTGATGGCGGGCGAGTTCCTGGGCGAGGGCGCCGCCGGGCCGAACCGCGTGGCCTGTTGGCTGGCCCCCGCCAGCCCCGAGGTGGCCCTGCAGGCCATCCTCCGTAACGGCGCCGGCCTGACGCCGGCCGACGTGGAACCGGCGACGCGCGCGGCCCTGGTGGCCAGCGCGCGGACCAGGACCGGCGAGCCGGACCCGCGCGGCCGAGCCGCCGCGTTCCGCGTGCTGGGCCGCCTCGAGGCCGACGACCCGCCGGGGGTGGGGTTGCGCGCCGACGGGCTGCCAGACATCGTGTGGGTCAAGCTGCCGGGGGGCCGCTTCCCCATCGGGGGCGACGAGCAGGCGTACGACAGCCTGCCGGCGGGGGAGGTGGAGCTGGCGGCCTTGTGGATGGCGAAATACCCAATCACCAACCGCCAGTTCCAGGCCTTCATCGAGGCCGCAGACGGCTACCATCAGGGCGAGTGGTGGCAGGGGCTGGCGCAGCCGGAGTGGGATCCCTTCAAGCCGGCGTTCCCGTATGGGAACTACCCGCGGGAGGGGGTCAACGGGTACGAGGCGGTGGCCTTCTGCCGCTGGCTGAGCGCACGCCTGGGCTACGAGGTGCGGCTGCCGAGAGAGCAGGAGTGGGAGCGGGCAGCGCGGGGGAGGAAGGGCGCTTTTTCCCGTGGGGGCCTGAGTACATCAGCGGGTATGCCAATATTGATGAGACGGGGGCAACGTTGGCCACTACTATCTCAGGCAGACGAGTGCAGTGGGGATCTACCCGCAGGGGGCGACGCCGGAGGGGGTGGAGGAGCTAGCGGGGAACGTGTGGGAGTGGACGCTGACGGAATGGGAGAGTGGGCGGAGCGACGAGCTCACCAACCCGGCGGCGCGGGTGGTGCGCGGCGGCTCGTGGCTCTACGATCTTCAGCTCGCGCGCGCGGCCTCTCGCCTCAGGTACCTCCCCGACGACCGCAACGACCTCATCGGTTTTCGGGTCGTTTCCCCGGCCCCTGGCCGCTCTGATCTGTGAAGCTCTGGGCTCTGGCCTCTGGGCGGGGGGTGCAGGGGGCGCATGCCCCCTGCCCGCGTTGGGCGGCGCCGCGGGTCGCGTGTCAGACCATGAATGAATTCATGGCCTGTTATGCCAAACGCGCTCTTGCGCGTTGGAGTCGAAGAACAACCCGTTTTTGCAAGTCAGCGGAGCCTGAAGACCATGAATGAATTCATGGCCTGTTATGCCAAACGCGCTCTTGCGCCTTTCCAAATGAATCTGACACACCGTGCGTCTGCCCGGAGCAACCGCCCGGCAGCAGCCCAGGAATGAATTCCAGGGCTGATAGCCAAAGTCGGCTGAAGCCGACTGGATGAGAGACGTTCGCGCACAATTGCAATCGTTCTTAAGTCGCGCTTGCCCTTTTCCAATCGACGCTGCCACACCGCGGGCCCCTCCGGCCCCGCTGGTTGTCGGAGGAATGTGGAACGGGGCCATCGCCTGGATCTGGCGCTCCCGGCCGAGCCATGGGAGGCCGGCCTGTTCCCGCGGGGCTCCCAGGCGGTCACGTGGGCGTCGGGAGGGATCGCCAAGAGGAGGGGGGGGGCAGGCGCCAGGCTTGGCTGGGCCGGGCCCCCTCAATGGTCGGGGCGGGTTTTGCCTGCGACGTCGCCAACCAGCCGGGGGACCGGGGCAGATCGGCACGCAGCAGGGCTGTCCACAAACCCGCCCCAGGGCCAGGACATCTTCGAGGCTGATGGCCTGGGAGCCACGTTGTCGGGGCGGGTTTCGGAGGATTCGTGCTGGCGACCCCCCGGCGGGCCCCTCCGGGCACGCGGTTCGTCAGCGTCGATTGGAAAAGCGCAAGCGCGACTTAAGAACGATTGCAATTGTGCGCGAACGCCTCTCATCCAGTCGGCTTCAGCCGACTTTGGCTATCAGCCCTGGAATTCATTCCTGGGCTGCTGCCGGGCGGTTGCTCCGGGCAGACGCACGGTGTGTCAGATTCATTTAGAAAGGTGCAATACCAGCTTTCCCCTATCAGCAGCCGAACTTCATTCGGCTGCTTCTTCATTAAAGGAGCAGCATGGCATTCTGGCGACATTACTACCACCTGGTCTGGGCAACAAAAAGGCGCGAGCCACTGATTGGGCAAGAGATTGAAGCGCGCGTGTATGCCTATCTCGTGAGCAAGGCCGCCGAATTGGGCGTGTACGTATACGCCATCAACGGATGGTCGGATCACATTCATCTCGTCGTCGCAATCCCGCCCCGTCTTTCGGTCGCCGAGGTGGTCAAACACCTCAAAGGGGCAAGTGCCCATTTTGGGTAGTGTCACGAATTTTTCGCAAAAATAGGGCGGTGCTGTTTGGCATGATCCCGGAGCACGATCAAGTGAAAGACGGTCAAGCAACTGAGCTGGTTGGGGAAAGCCCCAATTTCATCGGCCTTGGCGCGAACCTCGCGGAAGAAGCGCTCCAAGCGATGGGTGGAGTGGATCAAGGGCTGAAGCGCTTGGTCAAAGTCATAGAAGACAAAACAGCGTGTGAGGCCCCAGGTAAAGTTGCGCACGGCCGCCGGTGCGAGGGCCGCCCAGGTGGCGCGGAAGTCCGCCAGGCGGCGCTCGGCCTCAGTGCGGGTGGGGGCTTTGAAAATCTCGTGGGCGTGGGTCGTCCTGGCCACGCGGCGCGGCGCCCGGGCCGCTTCCTCCGAGAGCGGCTGCGGGGTCGTGGGGTCGCTGCTGGGGAGGTCGCGATAGGGCAGCGAGCGCTCAAAGCCGCGCACTTTGTGGACCGTGCAGCGTTGCCGGCGGGCGGCAGGCAGCTGGCGACCCACCGCCGCCAGCACCCCTTTGGTGCCATCACTGACCACCCGGCGCCCCGCCGCCGGGTCCAGGCCGCGCGCGCGCAGATGCTGCCAAAACTGCTCCCAGTGGGCCTCGTCTTCCGCCTCGGCGATCTCAGAGTGCAGGAGCTGCCATCGGCCGTCTGGCCAGACGGCCACGGCGACCAAGATGACCCGCTCATGGACCTGACGGCGCTGGCGCGTGTGGCCGGCCTGATCGACCCAGGTCTCGGGACTGGGAGAGAGGATCTTGACCCAGACCCCATCCACAATCAGGATGGCCGGGCTCGCCTCGATCGGTTGCTGCTGCTGCTCGGCCAGCTCCGCTTGCACCTTCACGGTGATTTGAGTGATGGCCGAACGCGAGAGCCCGGCCCCGAACAAGATGTACAAGCCTTCTTGCAGATCCCGCCGCGAGCGTCCCCGCACATACAGGGAGAGCAAGGTGTCCACCAGAGAGCCCAGACAGCGCTGATAGCGCGTCAGAATCTGCCACACCCGCGCCCGCTTGCCCCGCCGCACCTTGGGCACGCGCAGATCGGGGATGGTCCCATGGTCGGTCTCGACCCGCCGCTTGAAGGAGCCCGAGCGCTGCCCCTCCGGGGCCCGCTCCCCATCGGCCTGGCGCTCATCGCGCTCAAACCCCAGATGCGCCGTCAGTTCCGCGCGCAACCCGTCTTCCAGACAGCGCTTCACCCCGCTCACGGCCGCTTGGCGCACCGTCGCGCGCAGGCCCTCGTCCCATTCGCTTTCAAAGCTCGCGCTCCAGATCCGCTCGACCGCCGCTTGGCTGCTAGCGAGTGTCGTCATCCTCGTCCCGCCTGGCTCTTCCACGCCGCTAGCTTGGCCTATTTTTGCGAAAACTACAAGACACTACCCATTTTGTGAACCACGGTCTGGCGCTCGACGTGAAATTTGGGTGGCAACGCGGCTACGGATCGCTTGCGATGGGAATGCAGCAGCGCCCCATCGCAGAAGCGTACGTGCGGAACCAGAAAGAACACCACGCCGCGCAGACGACGAATGGTTGGTTGGAATACTGCACGGCATTGGATGAGGGACCGCCGGAAACCGGCCTGATGGTGGACAACGACACCGGTTCTGTGGCAGAAGAGCCAGGCGACTACGACGTATGGGGCCCGTTGCCATTTTGACGTGCCGGTCCATCACGGCAGAATCAACCCGTTTTTAACGGGTTTTGCATATCAGCGGCCGAATTCATTCGGCGCTGCGAGGCTGCGAGGCAACTTTTTTTGCCCACGGGAGCCGCGGAGGAGGTGCGATGAGCAGCCCAACGACGTTGGCCCCGCCGCCACCAACGGCGACGCGGCGGCGATTCACCGTAGCAGACTTCCACCGCATGGCAGAGGCCGGCACCTTCACGGAAGACGACCGCGTGGAACTCATCGACGGGGAGGTGCTGGAGATGACACCGTTTGGTCCGCGTCATGCGGCGACCGTCAAACGCCTGGTCGAGTTGCTGACGGTCTCTCTGAGCGGCCGGGCGATCGTGAGCGTTCAGGATCCGATTCAATGAGCGGATGACACTGAGCCGCAGCCGGATCTCGCCGTACTGCGCCGTCGCGCCGACTACTACGCGGAGGCGCACCCGGCAGCCGCCGACGTGCTGCTGGTGATCGAGGTGGCCGACACCTCTATCGGCTACGACCGCAGCGAAAAGCTGCCACGCTACGCGCGCGCGGGTATTCTCGAAGTGTGGCTGGTTGATCTGTCCGGCAATCGTGTCGAGCAGCACACGAACCCACATGGCGACCAATACGGTAGCAAGCAGACTTTCGGCCGCGGCCAGACGGTCAACGCGCAGACGGTCTCGCTCGGGCTGGCGGTTGATGACATCCTCGGCTGAGAGGCTGCGGGGGCGCGGTGAAAGGGATTGCGACCCGCTTCGCCAGGGCACGCAGGCAACAAGCATCCGCCCCGGCCTTGCCGATGGCATCGCTGTCGGGGCGGGTTTCGCCCGAAGCCTTCTCTTGAAGCTCCGCGCCGGCCGCAGCGATTCGGCCAGCGGTGATAAAGGTCGAAACCCGCCCCGACAATGCTCTGGGACGTTGCCACGGCCCGGCAGTGGCATTGGCGGTGAGGCGGAGCTTCAGGCTCCGCCGGCACGCGACCCGCTGCGCGGGCGAACTCAGGCAGGGGGCTTTGCCCCCTGCACCCCCCGCTTCAGAATCCAGAAACCCAGAACTCAGCTTCCAGCACCAACGGGGGAGACCAGGCGAAACCCGAAGCGGTCGTACGAGTTGAACGGAAGGTACCCGTAGCGGGAGCCGCAGCGGGCGACGTCCTGAAAGTGGTACCACGAGCCGCCCCGCAACACCCGGGCCGCCGAACTGGTGAGGTCGTCGCTCCGCCCACTCTCCCACTCGGTCAGCGTCCACTCCCACACGTTCCCCGCCAGCTCCTCCACTCCCTCCGGCGTCGCCCCCTGCGGGTAGATCCCCACTGCACTCGTCTGCCTGAGATAGTAGTGGCCAACGTTGCCCCCGTCTCATCAATATTGGCATACCCGCTGATGTACTCGGGCCCCCACGGGAAAAAGCGCCCTTCCTCCCCCGCGCCGCCCGCTCCCACTCTTGCTCTCTCGGCAGCCGCACCTCGTAGCCCAGGCGTGCGCTCAGCCAGCGGCAGAAGGCCACCGCCTCGTACCCGTTGACCCCCTCCCGCGGGTGGTTCCCGTAGGGAAAGTACGGTTCGACCGGCTCCCACTCTGGCCGCGCCAGCCCCTGCCACCACTCGCGCTGGCGGTAGCCGTCCGTGGCCGCCACGAAGGCCTGGAACTGGCGATTGGTGAGCGGGTATTTCGCCATCCACAAGGCCGCCAGCTCCACCTCCCCCGCCGGCAGGCTGTCGTAGGCCTCCTCGTCGCCGCCGATGGGGAAGCGGCCCCCTGCCAGCTCGACCCACACGATCTCCGGCAGCCCGTCCGCCCGCACGCCCACCCCCGCCGGTCGTCCAGGCCGGCAACGGCCAGCGCCCGGCCCACGGCGGCCCGCCCGCGCGGATCCGGCTCGTGTTGAGGGTCGGTCAGGCGCGGCCGCCAGCGCTCACGCAGCCGTGCCAGCGTGGGGGGCGGGGTCTCCGCACCGCTGCGGGCGATGCAGCCGGCGGCCACCTCGGGGTTGGCATCGGCCACCCACTCCAGCACGGGGGTGCAGTCGTCGCTGTGGAGCCCCGCCAGCAGTACCGTGGCCTCTTCCCAGTTGGTGCGCTCCCACCACCGCTCGCGCGGCCAGATCGCCCCGGCCTGCAGCCGGCCCGCCTCGATCTCCCGCTGCATGAAGGTCGCAGCGAAATACTCCTGTAGCAACTGGTGGCTGAAGCGGACCTCATCGCCGGTACTCAGGATGTTGGTGCTGCCTCCCAGGTAGAGCTGCCGCTCGCTCAGCAGCGCCGGCACCACCTCCGCCCGCGGCAAGACCGTGACCGCGCTGCCCTCGCCTGTCTCCTGGGCGCGCCGGACCTGCATCTCGTACGCCAACCGGGCCAGGGCTGCCAGCAGCGCTTCCGCCTCCGGGCTCAACGCGACCTCGGGGCTGACCTCGTCCCGCATGGCCAGCTTCTCGCGCTCCAGCAGCGTCGCCACAAACTCGGCGAACAGACGCCCGCGGTTGGCCGGCAGCTCGCCCCGGCTCCTCTGATAGACCGCCACCAGCATCAGGAGCATGTACGGGTTGCCTGCCAGCCTCATCAGGCTCGCAGGGTTGCGCACCTTCTCGCGCCAGATGGCGTCCTGGGCACCGGTGGTCTCGCGGTACACATCTGGATTCTCTCGCGGGATGTCCGGGGCGTGCCAGAACTGCTCCCAGGTTGCCCCGGCCCGCTCCCACGCTCGCCAAACCTCCCGCACCTGGTCGCCCCCCGCCAGCCGCCAGAAGAAGCGCTCACCCTCCTCCTGGCCCAGGTAGTTGTGGGCGAACTCCCGGATGCGGGCCGGGTCCAGCGGCACGATCACCAGCCGGTCGAAGCCCAGGTCCAGGGTGTAATCCTGCTCGCGGCAGCTCACGACGGAAATCAGCGCCGGGTGGTCCTTGAACAGGGCCTTGCCCTGCCGGGCCTTGGCTTCGCGGTGCGCGGGGGGAATCTGGTCCAGCCCATCCAGCAGGAGGACTGCCCGCTGCTGCGCGAGCAGGGAATCCAGGAAATCACCCAGGGCGCCCATCTGCGCCGCTGTGAAGGCCGGCAGCGACTGCTCGGGCCGGGTCCAGCGGCCCAGGGGAACGAAGAGGGGAATCGGAGCCGCGGGGTCGCGCCGGGCGCGCTCGATGCGGTCCATCTCCAGCTTGCGCAGCGTCGTCGTTTTGCCCGCGCCCGGCTCGCCCAGCAGCACCACCCGGCGGAGTTCCTCGATGGCCCGGATGATGTCGGTGTACTCGCGCGTCTCCCGCTCCGGGGGTGCCAGCTTCTCCTCCGCCACCTCCTGCAGCCGCTTGAGTTCGGGCCGGTGGCGAAAGAGAGGCCGCATCTCCACCCGATGCGGTCGCCGTTGCACCTGCCCCGTGCCTGCCTGCGAGACGTGGGCGTCGAGGGGGGCAAAGTCCTGCGCCACCTCGTCCCGGCACCGCAGGTCCAGATAGGCCTCCTCCAGCGCGCGCTGGCTCACGGGCGGAGGGGTCGTGACTTGCGGCGGCGTCTCGCGGTGCACGGCCGGTGGCTCGCTTGACCGGGCAATCGCGTGCTGTGCAGACGCGTCCTCCGGTTCCAGGCCCTGCCGGGCGTAGAGCCCGCGCCGCTCCTGTTCGACCAGGCGGGTGTAGAAGGCGGCGGGGGAGAGTTCCTGCAAGGTCAGGGCAAAGTAGGCGTAGCCGCCCAGCGTCAGCGTGCCGCCAACCACGAAGGTCACCGGCTCCATCACGTCCCAGCCGAAGAGGGCGATGCCCACCACGATGCCCAGCCACGCCACGCCGAGCAGCACGAGGAAGCCCCAGAGCTTCCGCCGCGCGTTGCGCCCGGCCTGCGCGTCGAGGTCGGGGCGCTGCACTGTGCCGGGTGGGGCGGCGAGCAGCGGCGGTGTGGGTGGCGCCGGGCGGGGTGTGCTGTGGGTCTGCGGGGAGAGGGCCAGCAGGCTGTCCACAAAGGCCGCCTCATCCTCGTGCCCGGCCACGATCTCGCGCACCTCGCGCAGGAGGGAGACGAGGGCCGGCTGCCCGGTCGCGGCCAGCGTCCCGTGCTCCTGGAGCACACGCACGAGTTGCTGGCTGAAGGTGCGCGCGTCCACGTCGAAGTTGAGGCGCGTGACGAACTGGGAGAGTCCCGCACTTCCCAGCAGGTTCTGCCGCTGGAGAGGAGTGAAGATATTTGCCCGCGCGGCAATGAGGCGGACCAACCGGCGGTGCTGTTCGGGGGTGAGGGGGAGTTGAGCCATCGGATTCGATTCCTGTCGGGGCGCGTCGCTGTCAGGCCGAAGCGTGAACCGCTTCTATTTTCGCGCATCCGCCCGTGCGGCGCAACCTGCTCCCGCGTGCCTGCGCGGGGTACCCGGTGGTGCCGGCTTCTGTCAATGGGTTTGCCTGGCCTCCGACCCCCGCGTCTTTGTGCAGGTGGAGGTCACGACTGGCCTGCGCCGCCTCTGCTCGCTGTTGCTCCCCTCTGGATCTAACATAAGAGAGATCAAGACTGATGGGGATTGACGGCACTGATGATTATGACTTAGAATAAAAACCGCATCTATACTTTCAAAGAACACGCGCTCGCCGGCAGATTCTTGCTAATCTTTGAAAAGATCGCTCTTATTGGAATACGGTGTCCTGGGCGAAGGCGGAGGTGCGACGCACTTCGGAAAGTGCGTCGCACCTGATCCGCGCACGCTACTCCAATTTGAGCGAAACTATTATCTTGTCTTCGCCAGCCAGAACTATCTTGGACTGGCGAAGATGAAAGAGGCTATCGTGACGAACAAGCCCGGCCGCCAGGAGGTCGGCCTCAAGTCGGCGGGCCACTTCCGACCAGGCCATGACACTCTCTCGCGCAAGCGCCGCCGGCTCGATGGCATAGAGCCGGGCGATGAAGGCATCGGCGTAGCGATCGTCAACCTGCTGGCGGTAGACGACTGGAAACGGTATGAGCCCGGTTGAAGTCAAGAGGGCAGCATTCTTCAAGAGGTCAAAGGCGTCCAGGGCCTGGGTCCAGGAGGTCTGGTTGAACTCGTGGCCGCGGTGGAGCCAGGCGAGCACCAGGCGCCAGTGATCATCACGAAACTCGGCCGGCAGCAGAACCTGAAGCACGGAGCCGCCTTTCCTGCAACGGAGCGTTCTGACAATGATGGACCCACAACAGGTGCGTATTCCCAACAACCGCGTACAGTATACCACCGGACAGGCCGCAGGTCTTGTCCCTGGGAGGCCAGGCGGTGGGCGGTAGAGGACGCCCGTGTGGTCATCGGTCCGCGAGATACCACACCGGGCAGCGATTGGACGCTGGTCTCAGGGCGAGGAATGTGAGCCGGGACGAGGAGCCTCCTTACGCCCGCATCGCCGAGGACACCCCTCTGGGCGCGGCGATCTATCCGTTCCTTGAGGACCTGGGCCGAGCCTGGACCATCGTCGCCTACGACCTCGATGCGGAGGTGGCACCACGTGAGGTGGATACCTTCGGGCTGAGCGAGCCGACCTTGCGCTGGGTGGGAGATGATGGTGTCTCCGACCTGTACGTGGACGGGATGACGACTGAAGAGTTCCTGGCGGCGACGGGGCTGGAGCTGAGTCTGGCCAAGGGCGGCTTTGTCCTCTCGAAGCGTATCAGCCGGATCATGCGCCCGCACGTCGTGAGCGGGTTCTTCGATGCCGGCGAGGTCGCCATTCGCTACCTGGACCAGGACGAGGCCGGGAAGAAGGTCTGGGACGGGGCGGGGGTGATCAGCCGGGCGATGCTGCGCAAGTTCGTGCTGTCGGACGAGATGGAGCCGGCGAAACGGGCGCGGCTGGAACGCGAGCTGGCGACGGTTCGGCGGGTGGAGTTCACGATCCTCTCGGAGCGCGGCCAGGACAAGGGGCACGCGATCGTGGCGGACGAGTTGCCTGACGGGATGGACTTTCTGCTGCCGCGCGAGACCAAGCGCGAGGTACGCCTGACGAGCGGCAGGACCTTTGTTGGCATCAGCGCCGTCCATGGCGCGGCCGAGATGCGATTGGATATCCAGTCGGTGGTGAATCTGTACCCCTTCTTCGAGCCGGAGCAACTCCTTGAGTGGCTGCGGCAGGAAGGGGATCTCTTCCTGGAGGGGATCGAGGCGGGGCGGGTCAATGAGGCGATGCAGCAGATAGACCGCCACGCGACGCTGGAGGAGGTGACGGGCTGGCACCTGCGCGAGTTCGTGGCCTCGGGCGGCGACGTGCGCTGGTTCCCCAGCCTGGTGCGCACCCTGGTGGACCAGCATCTGGCCCGACTCAACCACTCGACACTGGAAAACCTGCGCCTGCCGATCCCTGGCGGGCGGCTCTACGTCATGCCGGCGGCGGTGGGGTGGGCTGCGGGGTTGAACGGGCTGGATGTGCCCCGGGGACAGATCCAGCTGGATGTGGCAGGCGGCACGGCCTGGGTCAACGACGAGGACTGGCTCCGGCTGCCGGACTCCCCGAAGGACGCCGGCATCGCTGCCATTCTTGGAGGCGCTGACAACGACGACGCCCTCTGGCTCCACCCCTTCACCGACCACGACGGCGAGCGCAAGGTGCTGGCCTGGCGTAGCCCGAACCAGCCGGGCGAATACCTGCTCCTCCGGCCTACGGACGACTCCGATGATCTTTGCTGGTCTGCCCCCGGTGGCGAAGAGATCTCTTTCCCATCTGGGGATAGCCGGCTACTTGGACCCCGGGCAGATCGCTTGATGCCGGACTATCTGGGCCTGGTAGACCCGGACACGGCCGGAGGGCTGGGAGAAGGTCAGGAGTACGATGTTGGTGTGGTGCAGGCAACGGTCGAGCGGGCTCGGGCCAACCGGGGCGCCCTGGGGCAATACTGCAACGCGCTGATGCTGGCGAAGGCGCTCTTTGGTGGACTACCGGAGCGGCCGCCGGCGCCGCTTGAGGACATCATTGATAGCGCCGTGAAGACCGGCGCCGACCTGAGCGACGTGCGTACATGGTGCCAGGTGTATTCGCAGGAGCTCGTGCGCAAGGAAACACCGGTGCCTGCGATTCTGCACCGGCGGTTGAGCGTGCCTGGGAGACGGCGAGCAAGTGTCAGGGCGACCACCGAGCACTGGCTGGACCGGCTGCTGGCGGGCGTACAGGCCCATATTCAAGCGGTGGAGGCGCGGCGAGAGGTGCTGGCTGGAAAGGCCTGCCCACCTCGGCGGCTCTTCGATGGCGTCTTCGACGAGCCGGAGATGATCGAGTTAGGCGCGCGCTTCAACGCCGTCTACGCTGGGACGTTGAACAGGCGCAAGATTGGCGCGGTGCCCCAGGAGACGCGCCTGGCGATGGCTCGGCAAGCCGCTGAGAGCTTCCTCGACCAGTTCCTGCCGGAGCGCCAGGAGGCAATCCTGCGCGGGGCGATGGTCTCGCTGGCGATGAACGACCGGCCGGGGCGGGGGGATGCGGCGGTATGGCTGGGCGACGTCACCGTAGGAGGCGTGGTGCTGCCAGGGGGCGGCGGGTGGGGGCGAGCGACAGCCGGGGATCGCACGACGCTCGATTCGTGCCTTAAGGGCAATTGGGCTGCTCGATGAGATTGACCAGACAGCGGACGGGATGTTGGTCTACCCGGCTGCTGAGGTGCGTGAGCCCGTCGTGCAGACCCTGGGCATCCAGCAGGTCTGGTTCAATCGATTATGCAGGCAGGCGGAGAGTCAGGGGCGCGAGGTACCCACCGCAATGAGCGAAGTACCGCGGCATCTGGCCGACCAGGTCAAGCGTGAGGTAGAGCGGCTGGCGCGGGGCGTTTGGCGGGACTTGCGGCTAGAAGTGCGCCAGGAAGGCAGCCAACAGGTTGCCTACACCCCAGATGGGAAGCGCTTCGGTGTCTTGAGTTGTGATAGTCCGACCTCCTGTGGGCAGACGATCACGATCCGGGGCGCATTCGTTCATGATGGGAACCTCTGCGTGGTGGTAGGAGGAGAGATCACCTCGGCAGACGGCAGGGAGCACCTGTCCTGATGCGACACCCCGGCTTTTGAGTGCTCACAGAGGCTCAAAACGCACCGGGCGGCGCGGCATCCGGCCCCACCTCGAGCATCCTGAGAAAGAATTGAACCTGCTGGATCAGGGTAGGATCGCGGGCGAACTGCGCTAAGAGATCAGCCACGGCCGTGTCTTCGACCACGAAGAGGGCGGGCGAGACCTCCAAGGCGGCAGCGACCTCGGCCAGCTTCGCGACAGACAGGGCCCGGCGGCCATGCTCGTAGTGGATCAAGGTGTCGCGGGGCCAGGCAAGCCGTGCCGCGAGTTCTGCCTGGCTCAGACCGGCCGCGCGGCGAGCAGCGGCGATCCGCTTTCCAACCTGCCGGGCGAACACTTCACGACTGGTCATCAAGGCCCTCCAGCGGCAATTGCGCCTCTGTGAACGGACGCCCTGAGACGGCCTCGTAGGACCGGCGCAGAAACTCGACGCACTCATCATACCGCGCGGCGGGAAGATGCTCGTACTTGGCGATGCGGTAGCGCGCCTTCAGGGTTGCCCAGCAGCCGGCAACCGCGGCGCCGAACTCGATCCCCTCCTGTTCCACCCGCGCTTGCGCCCACAGGTGAACCAACTGATAGATCTCGCCGCGCTGAGAAGGCGAGATGCTGCCGGTGCGGCGAAGCTGCGCCTCAAGCGCACGCAGGCGCTGCTCATGGTCGCGCCAGGCCTCGCGGGCCTTCTCCTGGCTTTCTTCCAAAGCCTGTTGGCGTGTGGCGAGCCCGTGCATGGCATCGTCGAAGCGGCGCAGGTCCCCCAGGTCCTCAATCTGCCGGCTTGGTCCTTCAGGAAGCCCAGCTGCATGGGCAATGGCGTCGTAGACCTGGCGTACGCTGAAGAGCCGCAGGTAGCGCAGCCGTTCCTGGACAAGGGGGCTGGCGCGGGCGCGGTTGACGGTCGTAATCCAGGTAGGGACGAACTCGAGGATCAAGAACTCTTGCTCTTGCGGGCCGCCAGCCGTCATGACGCGGAGGGTGAACAGCCCATCGCGGAGATCAGGGTCAACGCGCAGGCGGCGGACCTGGGACTCGCGGCGCAAGCCGACGGCCGTGCATAAGTCGCGCACTGACAGTACGATGGTGCCGTCATCGAGGCGTGCGGCAAGAACTGGGGTCTCGAAAAAGGTGACAACCAGGGTTTCATGGGGAAGCATTATGGGTATTCCTGAGCCTTCTTGTCCTCTCCGGACAATAAAAGTGTATCATGCAGCCCCTCTGTTGTCAAGCATGGGAGGACCTGAAATTGTCCATACAGGACAACTTAAGTGTGATCGAAGGAAGGGTTCGCGTTCTACGTGGCTGAAACGTGTCGGTATATTACACAAGGCATGTCCATTCTGGACAAAAGGGGGTGCCGTATGGCATCCCCTTTTTGAGGCGAGTGTGAGATGGCGATGTCCCTTCCTGTCAGCCCCCCCTTTTTTCCAGTGTCGGTTCTCACGTTTATGAGGCTGTCGTATGAGGGGTGATCATGCCGCGGGCGCGACATGGTGGCGTAACACGGGGCACCGAACCGGGTCCGGCGCGTGCGTTGGAGCACGACGCTGTTTGAATAATGAGCCGGGCTGCCTTAGACTCCGCACCACGTTCATTGTTGTCCGCTGAAACCTCTGGCTACCATGTGCGCACCGGGATGAAGATGAAAGAAGCAGCGCAATGATGACCTCATTTGAAGCCTCCTTCCCGAACATTGCGTCCTTTGTCAATACCCATGGCTACGTGGAGATCGGCTACGATGACGATAGCCCACTGACCTCATTTATTCGCGCACTTGACCCTGGCGGCATGGTCTGGGAAGGGAAGGATTCCTACGAGACGATGGAGGAGGCGTTTCAGGATCTGGAACAAGGCCTCAACGAGTGGGCGCGCATGTACGGGATAGATTTGTAGCTGTTGTGCCTATCAATGCTTCCATGCTCTGATACGCAATGAAGTCTCCTACGCCAGGCAACGCCAGCACAGGCCGATCCAACAACAAGATGATTGGAAGGCACTCGGTTGAGATGGCGGTCCGGTGCTTGACCCCAGCTCCACTACCTCTCCTGATCAGTCCCCCACGTCCTTGTACGTCACGCGCCACCTACGCCTCTCCGAGGTCGGTTTGGTCGGAGACATCGACAGAAGTGATGGCAGGCCATAGTACAGCCAGCGGTGCAACTATTGGCATCTTGAACGGAAGCTCCAGATGTGGTATGGCTGCTTCAATTGCCAGTTGAGCACCCTCTACGGTGGTTTTGACCAGAGTCGCATCCGCCGGTGAGCCGGAGTTCCGAAGCCGTCGGAGACCCCGCGTTGCCAGCACTTCATTCAGAGAGTCGAGCAGTTCCCAATCGTGGAGGATGCGATGTGAAGTTGTGTCCGTTATCTCGACACCTGCTATAACGGAACGAACGATGCCGGCTTCCGTGGTGACCTGGTCAGTGATCGAGAAGATAACAAGTGGTCTGGGGAGCGTATCTTGAGGGATAGCCGTTATGGAGGCAGTGTATTCCTTCGCCTGTTGGAGTGCCTGATCGAAGACGCGGTGCCCCACCCCTACAACTCTTTGAGCCGCGTCGCGTCCGCGTGTGCTTCTTGAGATAATCAGATTGTCGTAGCTCGGACGAACGGCTGGATCTTCAAGCCACGCATCTGGTGTCTTGAATGATAGTTGTCCATCATCCTCTCGCACTTGCCGGTTGTTCAATGTTAACATCAAGCGCAGGAAGGGTTTTAGGGCAGGAAGGTCACTTTTCGGCATTTTGTCTGAGGCCATCTGGTAGTCGAACTTTGCTGCGTAGCCCACGAGTTCCCTGACCGCCTCCACGGCGTCCTTCCCTCCAAATTGGGCCGTTTTCCGGTCAAACCAATCAGAAAGTGCTTCTTTGGGGATAGGGCGTCAGTATCGAGAGCGACGAGTACACGTGGCGCGCCGACTATCTCCGAACAGTCCCCGCGGCTATCAGGTTCGTCAGCGCCGAGCCGTTGCTCGGCCCCTTACCGGCGCTGAGCCTCGCAGGAATTCACTGGCTGATTACGGGCGGCGAGAGCGGGCCAGGACATCGACCGTGTGACCCTGATTGGGTCCGTGACCTTCGTGATCGCTGCGTGGCGGCAGGAGTCGCCTTCTTTCATAACCAGTGGGGCGGGCGGACGCCGAAGGCCGGCGGGCGGCTGCTCGACGGTCGTACCTGGGATGAGTATCCTCAGGAGCCGGTGCCCGCGGCGGTTGCCTGAGTTCGATTGTAGCTATACAGTGCATGACACTCTCCTGAAAATAGCCCGCAGCGCTGTTCGCCATGGCACGGCGCCAATTTTCATTTCCCGGCGCGGGCCGCAGGCCCAGGGGACACTGGTGGCGAAATCGTCTCCAAAGAGGGCGAGCAGTTGGTAGTGCGCGCTTCAGCGCGCTGAAGCGCGCACTACCAACAGGCACCCCGCCACTCGCACCAATTCGCCAACAGGATCGTGCATTCCTGGCACTGCCTCATCCCCCGCTTCCCCCCACCGCCGGTGTTCCACTTGAGCGCCCCACCGCGCTCCGCGATCCCCTGAAGAGAGCGGGCCGGCACTGTGAAGTGCCGGCCCTGCTGACTATTGAGACTCGCGCGGCGCGCGCCTCGTGCTACTCTGGGTTGACGAGTGTAACCTCCTTGCACCACTGGAAGCGATCGGTGATCTCGCTCCGGAAGCGCGTGTTGGCCCAGGCACAGACTTCCGCGCGACCCGGCTCGAAGCCGGCGGGGCCACGGGCCACGGCGTTGACGGTCCAGAATTGGACGTCGTCGGCGTCCTCAGCGATGCAGAAGTCCTGGGTGTGGCCCTGGGCCACAGCCCTGGTCGAGTCTTGCGTGACGACCACGCGGATGCGGACCATCTCGCCCCTGTCGCAGACAATATGGCCCTTCACCTCGATGTGGCGCAGGTTGGCCGTCAGGTCGAGCGTCGATTGGATTTGGGGGGAGATGATGCGGGTGACGATCCGCATGGCCGGATCGGCCCGGTCGCGGACAGGGATGACCTCAGTGGCGGCCTGGACCGGAGCTGGCGTCGCCAGGGTGAAGGCCAGGCCGTAGAGAACCAGGGCAATGACAGTGATCGTAAGAACCATACCGAGACGACCTGCACGAGATTTCATGATCGCTCCTTTCATTCCTTTTCGGAGTCGCAGACTCGGCTTCTTCTCTGTATTCAGCACCACCATAGCGAGAATCTGGGGACAATCCAACCCGCTTTGGAGAGATCTTAAACCTGACAAAGGCCGGTCCGGGTGGCTTACGAAAGTGAGGGGTACAGACACGCCGGTCGCATCGCTGCCGGCCGGCATAGTGAACGACAGGGGATGAGCCATACCGATCGAGCACATTGAGACACTGCGGACCCGTGAGAGCAGCCCGGGCGAGCATGAGGTCGTCGAGAAAACGCTCCTCCCTCCCTGAGGTGCCGACGCCAGCCTCGCCGTTGTCGGCCGGCCTCACCCGCACGCCGAGGGCGAGGAGAAGGTGACCGGCCGCGCCCGCTACGCCTACGACATCCGCCTGCCGGGACGGCTCTCCGCGAGCGTTCTGCGCAGCCCTCTGCCCCACGCGCGAATCCGGCGCATCGATACCTCCAAAGCGAAAGCCCTGCCGGGCATGCAGGCGATCCTCAGCTTGACCAATGCGCCGAAAATCGAGTGGTACAAGAACGTTTTGCTCTTCGATCCCATCCTCCGTTTCGTCGGGGACGAGGTCGCCGGCGTGGCCGCCGAGGAGCTTGGCCTGCCAATCGAGCGCGTAGCTCTGCAGATCGGCGACACCGCCAACGGACCCTACGCGCCTATCAGCGCGGGGAGCGCCACCCAGGCCACGATCGGTCCAGCGGTGCGCGCCGCGGCGGCCGATGCGAAGCGGCAGTTACTCGAAGAGGCCGCAAAAATCCTCGAGGAGCCGCCCGACCGCCTGCGGGTGCGCGATGGCAAGATCTGTGTCGAGAGCCGGCCGAAGAATTCGGTTCCCGTCGAGGAGGTCACCGCGCACATCGCCCCGCACATGATCCTGGGCCAGGGCGCCCGCGGCCCCAACCCGCGGGACAAGTCGCTGTGAACCTTCGGTGCCCAGTGCGTCAAGGTCGAGGTTGAGGTGGAGACGGATGAGGTGACCCTTCTCCGGGTCGTCGCCGCCCAGGACTACGGGACCGCCGGCGACTGACCAGTTCAGTTCCCCAACGGGTTTCCGCTCGTCGTGCAGCACAGCACCACCGACTGGTGGGCAAATTAGCAAATTGCCTTCGAGTGAACACGTGCTTCGGCTCGCGACTGGGGCTGCCGGAGTCCATCCAGGTCGACGGCCGGCAGAAAGGCAAGTGCCACCCGGGCAACGAGGCCCGAGCGGCACTGTAGGGAGAGGAAAGAAACGATCCTGGCGGCGTGGCCCGGCGATCCCCTCATGAAACGGACATCTGCTCTCCTGACGGATTGATTCTACGGGACTCTTGGCGCTTCGATCAACAGGCGAAAAGGGGGATAGACCCGGGACAAAGGTCCTTTCAGGGCGAACGGAGAGTCGTGAGAAGCACGGCATTCCGAGCGTGTTGAGCCCGGTAGGCCTCATGATGCTCACGTAGACTTCCCTTCTCCACTGGGCGGGCACTTGCGAAGGGAATCGGGCCGGGATGGATTCCTGATCCGTGCATCCCGCTGGTGCGCCTTCGGATGATCGCCCAATCGCGCACTGATCAAGATTCGCCGGATCTTCCGATACCGGCCACCGCCGCAGCAGGGGGCCGGCCGAGAAAGCGCGAGGGGACGAAAAGCTGTTGCCGGCCCGAAGCCGCTGTACCTGTGCAGAAGAAGTGGGAACGCTCACGCCAGGCGAGACGGAGAGGATGGAAGAAAAGGTTCACCGGATGCTGAACAAGCATTGACACGCTCGTGACAGTCGTTACAATGAGATCAGCCGGAAGGCCATCGGCGAACATCGGAGAGGTCGTTGCGCGGAGAATCCGTGGCATGTTGCGTGCTTTGTTCCCATTCTGGCGACGACTGCTTCGTTGCCACACTCGCCGATCTACCCTCATCACCACCGAACAGAGAGGAGACAAGAACCATGGACAGCGGGATGCCGGCACCCGAAGGCGAAATCAGCAATGATGACAGAACGTGGGCACTGCTTACGTACGTCCTCAGCCCGATTGTTCCCATTATCGTCATGATAATGGAGGAGAAGAAGAACCGCCCCTTTCTCAAGGCCCATAATGCCCAGGCGTTGGTCCTGGGCATCATCCAGGTCGTGCTCTGGATGAT
Source organism: Ardenticatenaceae bacterium (assembly GCA_027493995.1). Taxonomy (GTDB): domain Bacteria; phylum Chloroflexota; class Anaerolineae; order Ardenticatenales; family Ardenticatenaceae; genus DOUV01. Next base: position 2,922,183 of record JAOSJS010000001.1, read on the forward strand.
CGCGCCCTTCGGTCTCTGTATCCCGGCGCTGGCCGCCATCGCTGTCTTCATATTGCAGGTCTACTACGGTGTGCAGGCCTACAACGGGAAATACGTGACGATTCCCTGGGTCACAGACTTTGTGAAGCAACAGGGCTGGGCGTAAATACCTTCGCTCTTCTTGGAACATCGTGAGCGGTGAGACCGGAGCGGAGGTGCGACGCACTTCGGAAAGTGCGTCGCACCTGGCCTCCGCTCCCGCGCGACTCGAAGCCAACGCCAAATTGGCCCTTCCACGCTTCCTCCACCCCTCTTTTCCAGGAGCACGATGTGGTCACGATTTCGATCGGGGAAGTCGTGACCCCGGCGTGACTGTCGGTAGATGGCCTGAAGGTGGGTTCTTGCTGTAATCATTTCAGCATTCGGGATGGGAATGATATTGTCCTATCCCGAATTGCGACGGAGGTGGTCAGTATCCTTACCCACTCTCTGTGCATTCCTTGACGTTCCCGCAGTTCTCCCGTGGCGCAGTCTATGCTGCGCCTATTTTTGTCCGAGAAGCCTCGTAGGCGCTTTCGCAGACGAAGATGTGCCCCTCTTCTTGCACACCGCTCATCGGATAGGTTGCCTGCCAGCGGTGATCGTTCGGCGACGTCAACAATGAAGAGCAGATGACGCAAATACGCCAGGATGCTCGTAGACCGTAAGCCTTTCTCGCTGAATCTGTGCTGATCGGTGCATTACGCTCTCTGGGGCACTATCCGCATTCTACTGGCTGCAACGGGCTGAACGCGTGTGAGCCCGCGATGCCGGATCAGCGAAACCACTTCCCTCTATTGGACTCTTCTCGCAACCACTTCGCCTGTCATCATCACCTGTTGATGACACAACGAACGAAAACTCGACGAATCTCAACCTGAAGTTACAGCTTGAAAGGCCTACCCACCGGCAAGTGAAGCCGGCGATTGACCCTCTGCTTTGGCAGGCAAGACTCGCGAGTGTTGTTACGGACACTCAGGCAATTGTGGAAGAGGCAACATTGCAGGCCAGGAACCAGGGAGCGCTGCTCGTGGGGCGTATGAACCTGATCGTCGTGAAAAATGAGCATCAAATGAGCATTTTTTGATCTGGAAGTTGGTACCGGGGTGCAGTAGAGTGCAATTATGACGCTGGCGCCTGCGCTGGCCCATCGCCCGTAAGGGGGCGCCCTTCGCAGCAAAAAGCACGTTGTTCCCTCGTCTGGCCTCGCCGATGGATCGAACTGGGCGTTTCCTGGCCTGGCGGGGTGTCTTCTCAAGGTCTACTTTGAGCGACGGAGACTTTGGTTCGGCCAGGCGCCTGTTTGGAATTCTCGCCCCTTGGGCCGCGCGTGCACAACTCGCGATCTGCACGAGCCCGGCTTCGTCGGGTGATGAACGAAGCCGTGTGACGATCCAGCAGCGCGTGCGGCCCTGGACGGCATAGAAAGGAGGTCCCTATCAGCCAACAGAACCGTGCCTCCCCCTCTCCGGCACGCAACGCGTGCCCGCACGTGGTTCAGCGTGGCCCCGTGCCATCTCCGATCGTACTCTCAAGGAGAAGGACCCATGCGCAGAGTAATTTTTGGCCTCATGGCCGCCATCCTCGCTCTTTCGATCGCGGTTGGACTGGCACCGCAAACCAGCGCCAGCAGCCACCGCGAGGCGCCGATGATCGCCGATGACCCGACTGCGGATGTCACCGATGTCTACGCGTTCGTCAGCCCCGACTCGCCCGACACCGTCACCATTATCGCCAACTGGATCCCGTTTGAAGATCCGGCGGGTGGTCCCAACTTCTATAAGTTCTCGGCGAACGCGCTCTACGAGATCCAAATCGACAACGACGGTGACGCTCGAGCCGACATCACCTACTCGTTCCGCTTCCGCAACCACATTCGCAATCCCAACACCTTCCTCTACAACACCGGCCCCATCACCTCGTTGAGCGACCCGGATTACAACCAGTTCCAGACCTACGAGATCGGCCGCCACCGACGGCAGACCGGTGGGGGTCCGGTGCGTGTGCGCTTCGAGACCTTGGCCACGAACCTGATCGTGCCCCCGGTCAATATCGGCCCCGCCTCCACACCGGATTACGAAGCGCTGGCGAGCATGGCGATCTACTCCCTGCCCGGCAACCGCAAAGTGTTCGTCGGCCAGCGCGACGATCCCTTCTTTGTCGATCTGGGCGCCATCTTCGATCTGCTGACCATCCGCCCCGGCCCACCGGGCAACATGGGCGGCGGGCGAGACGACCTGAGCGGCTTCAACGTTCATACCATCGCCTTGCAAGTCCCCATCACCGACCTGACCCGCGACGGTCAGATGCCGGTCAAGTACGATGACCCGAACGCCGTCATCGGCATCTGGGCGCAAACTTCCCGGCCGAATGTGACGGTGATCGACCAACGGTTCGACACACCGCCGGCCCAACCACGCTTCGTGCAGGTCTCGCGCCTGGGCAACCCGCTGGTCAACGAAGTGCTCATCCCGCTCGCGAAGAAGGATGAGTTCAACCACATGGAGCCCTACGGTGATCCTGAGTTCGAGCCGTACATCCTTAATCCCGAGCCGGCTGTGCTGCTCAACGCGCTCTACGGACTGAGCGTACCGACGACGAACCGCACGGATCTGAAGGCCGTACTCCTCACCGGCGTACCGAAGGGCTTGATTCCAGGATTCGCCACCTTTACCGGCCCTCGCTCGGCCGATATGCTGCGCCTCAACCTGGCGATCCCGCCCTCGGGGAGCCCCCAGCGCCTCGGCGTTCTCGGGGGCGATCTCGATGGATTCCCCAACGGTCGCCGTTTGACCGACGACGTGGTGGATATAGAACTGCAGGCTGTTGCTGGTGCCGTCTTGGCGGCATTGGACCCGAGCGTCCCCCCGCCGCCGCCGCTGGGTGATGGTGTCAATCAGAACGACGTCCCCTTCCTGCCCACCTTCCCGTACGTGGCGACGCCACACCAGGGCTTCGAGCACTCGCACCACCGGATGGAGCCGCCGACCGCGGCCCAATAGAGCCTGATCCCATCCCGGGTTCCCCGCCCGGCTCGCGCCAGTGCGGGGAACCCCCTGGAGCAGAAAGTGATGCACCCACTCACGAGACACTCGCGCCGGGTGTGGGTGGTGGCTTGCAGCCTCTTCGCACTATGGCTGGTCGCTGGGAGCACCCTGATCGCGTGGCAGCGAGCCACGGCCCTGCCGGCCGCCCCGGCGGAACGCGCGCTGGTGCTGAGCGCGGAGCAGCGGTCACGCACGCCGACCGATCGCTACCTCGAGCAGCTCCAGCTCCGCCTGCGCGACAACCCGGCCGATCTCCGGGCCATGGTCCAGTACGGGCACGTGCTGCTGCAGAAAGCGCGCGAGACTGCCGATCCAGGTTATTACAACCGCGCAGAAGCTGCCTTCGCCAAGACGCTGGCGCTCGACCGGCAGAACGTCGATGCCCTCCTCGGTCAGGGTTCCCTGGCTCTGGCGCGCCACGATTTCGCCACGGCCCTGCGCTGGGGCGAGCAGGCCCAGGCTTTGGCCCCTGACCGCGCCGCGGTCTACGGTGTCATCGCCGATGCGCAAATCGAGCTCGGGCGCTACGACGCGGCGGCCGCGACCTTACAGACGATGGTCGATCTGCATCCCGACCTGGCAGTCTATAGCCGCATATCCTACCTGCGCGAGTTGCACGGCGACATCGCCGGAGCGATCGAGGCGATGACGATGGCAATCGACGCAGGCGCGCCCTACCCTGAGAACAGCGCCTGGACGATTGTCCAACTGGGGATGCTCCACTTCAACCAGGGGGATCTGTCGGCCGCGGAGTACGAGTTCCAACGAGCGCAATCGATCATTCCCGACTATCTCCCGGCGCTGGCCGGGCTGGCGCGGGTTCGGGCCGGTCAGGGGCGGCTGGAGGAAGCCCTCACGCTGGCGGCGAAGCCCGTCGAGCAGCTCCCCCTGCCCGCATACGTCATCCTGTACGGAGAGTTGCTCGAGGCGGCCGGGCGTAAGCCGGAGGCGGCGCAGCAGTTCGAGTTGGTGCGGGCCTTGCAGCAGTTGGCAGCCGCGAACGGGGTGGTCACCGACCTGGAGATGGCGCTCTTCGAGGCCGACCACGGCGATCCGACCCGCGCAGTAGCACTGGCGGAGGCGGCGCGGGCGACGCGCCCCAGCATCCTGGCCGACGATGCGCTGGCCTGGGCGCTCCTGCGTGCGGGTCGCCCCGCTGAGGCAGCCCCGCTGGCCAGGCGTGCTCTGCGCCTGGGGACCCGCGATGCCCGCTTCCACTTTCATGCCGGGATGATCGCGGCCGCCCTGGGCGACCGGTTAGGAGCGACGGCCCAGCTGCGCGAGGCACTGCGTATCAACCCCGCCTTCTCCGTGCGAGATGCCTCCCTCGCGCGTCGCGAATTGGCCGCGCTCGATGCCCGTGCAAGCGATAGCGAGATGAGGGCCGGCCAATCACGTGGCGCAGCCTGTTGGCGCTGGGCGTCTCAGGCGGGTTGCTGCCCTGCCCCTCCGCGCTGGTGGTACTGCTGAGCGCGATCGCCCTCGGGCGGGTCGCCTTCGGCCTGCTCTTGATCATCGCCTTCAGCGCCGGGCTGGCCGGGGTCCTCACTGCCATCGGCCTCGTGCTGGTCAACGCCAACCGTCTCTTCGCCCGGCTGCCGCTGGATGGGCGCCTGCCGCATCTGCTTCCCATGGCGAGTGCCGCCCTGGTCACGCTCGCCGGTCTGGGCATCAGCCTCGAGGCGCTGAGAAGTATTCTGTAGCAAGGCTGCCCTGAGCCCATCGGATTGACTCCTTGTTAGGGATTGGAGATGAGAATAATCTCCAATCCCTCCTCCTGGCACAGCTCCGCCCCTGCTCCGGCGCCCCCACTTTTTGGTCGCTGCTCAGAACAAAGGTTTGAATTTGTCGCCGCCTTGGTGTATCCTTTCACACGATTGTAGCGTCATCCCCAAGCCATCCACGCGTTGGCAGTTTGCAGAGGCGTACCATCGAGGGCCGCTTCTGACGGGAGTTGTCGCCCGTGTTAGCAGAGCTTGTCATCCAGGACTTCGCAATTATTGATCAGGTTACGCTGCAATTCGACTCCGGCTTCACGGTCCTCACCGGCGAGACCGGGGCCGGCAAATCCATCATGATCGACGCCATTAGTCTCTTGCTGGGTGGTCGCGCACAGACCGAGTCTGTGCGTGCGGGAGCCCAGCAAGCTCGCATCGAAGGCGTCTTCATGTTGGACGAGTGCACGGCGACGATGGTTCGCCCCCTGTTGGACGAACGCGGCCTGCTCGACGAGGGGGACGATCTGTACACCCTGATCCTGAGCCGCGAGATCAAAGCCAACGGCCGCAACCTCTGCCGCGTGAACGGGCGACCCGTCTCACTCAAAGTGCTGGAGAGCATCGGCGAGCCGCTGGTGGACATCCATGGACAGACCGAGCATCTCTCGCTGCTCAAGCCCGCGAAGCACATCGATCTGCTCGACCGCTACGCTGGAACCGGCCCGCAGCGGGCTCAGCTGGCCGAGCGCGTCACGGCGCTCACCAAGGTGCGCCGTCAGATGAAGTCACTTGCTAAAAGCGAGCGGGAACTCACCCAGCGGCAGGACCGGTTGGAGTACATTGTCAATGAGATCGAGCAAGCCCGCCTCAAGCCGGGTGAGGAAGAGGCGCTCAACCACGAGCGCAAGGTGCTCGCGAACGCCGAGAAGCTCTCGATGTTGAGCGGCACGGCCTACACCCAGCTCTACGAGGGAGCCGACGGCCAGCCCGCGATCGTGGACGTCCTGAGCGAGGTCGTGAAGATGCTCGGCCAGTTGGAGCGGCTCGATGAGACCATAGCCGAATCGCGTGGGATGGCGGAGCAGGCGCTTTACTTGCTCGACGACGTTGCGCGCACGGTCGGCTCGTACCGTGACGAGATCGAGTTCAACCCCGAGCGGTTGCAGATGATCGAGCAACGGTTGGACCTGCTCTTCAAGCTCAAGCGCAAGTACGGGGATTCCATCGACGCCATTCTGGAGGAGGCCAGCAGAGCCCAGGCCGAACTCGAAGAGATAGCCACCGCTGAGGAGCGGCTCCGCGAGCTGACGGCGATCGAAGAGAAACTCTTGCGCCAGATCGGTGAGTTGGGGCTGGAGTTGAGTGCGGCGAGGCGCGATGCGGCTCTGCGTCTGGCCTCCGCAGTCGAGCGCGAGCTGGGCGAGCTGCGTATGGAGCGTGCGAAGTTTGAGACGCGGGTCGTGTGGACTCCGGATGCAGAGGGTGCGATCGTGCCGGATGTGCTGGCCCCAGGACTCGATCCCAACGCGCGCTACGCCTTCGATGCCACGGGCCTGGATAGGGTCGAGTTCATGCTGGCGGCCAATCCCGGTGAGCCCGCCAAGCCGCTGGCGAAAGTCGCTTCCGGTGGCGAGACCAGCCGGATCATGTTGGCGCTCAAGACGGTTTTGGGCGAGGTCGACGAGACGCCCACGCTCATCTTCGACGAGATTGACGCGGGGATTGGCGGCCGGGTCGGTACCATCGTGGGCGGCAAGCTCCGCGGTCTGACCCACAAGCACCAGGTGCTCTGTATTACCCACCTGCCTCAGATCGCCGCCTACGGCGACAGCCACCTCCACATCCACAAGGAGTTGATCAACGACCGGACCGTGACCCGGGTGGAATGTCTGGACGACAACGGACGAGTCGATGAGCTGACTGCCATGATCGGTGGCGGGGAGACCGTCCGGGAAACGGCCATCGAGATGCTCAATGCGACGCGGATGGTCGAATTAGGCTAGTTCTCAAAATTGCGCGCCAATCGTACAATGCACACGCCGGGACACCGGCGTGTGCATTTGTTTGGATCAACTCGTTGTGTACGGCCAGCAACCAGGCCATGAGTTGACGGTGGAAACGTTGTTGGTTCATCTTCGTCTCCACTCCCACCGGAGGTTGCTCGATGACTGCCAGGCTCCCGATCATGCTGGTCCATGGCTTTCACGGCAGTGTCGCGAACTGGACGGAAAGCGGCTTCCTCGATGCGCTCATCGCTCGTGGGCTTGATCCGGCGCTCATCCACCTCTTTCACTACGGCTACAACGAGATCGAAGGTGGGCTGATCTACGACACCGAGGGCGACATCCGCGCGGTCGCCAGCCGGATGAGCCTGCGCGCGACCGACGTGCCGGAGGACATTGAGTGCCAGATCGACCGTCTCAGCCAGAAGAGCGTGACGGCTGGCGGGCCGCCGGGCGTGACTCTGATCTGCCACAGCATGGGGGGCCTCGTCAGCCGCTACTACCTCAGCCGAACCCAGGCCGACGCCTTTGGGACTCTCTACGGTGGGAATGTCGCGCGCGTCATCCAGATCGGCACGCCGAATCTGGGGGTTGACCTGGCACGGATGATCACGCTCATCCCGCCCGACTCGATTATCTGGCAGGTCCTCCACTGGTTCGAGCGGCTGTCGTTCGGCAAGAATCGTGCCTTGCGCCTGTTGGCCGATGTGGAGCGGCAGGTCGAGCAGTTGCAACTCGAGGCCTACGAGGCCCAGTTTGGCCCGCGGCCGCGGGGCTATTTCGATAGTCTCGCGCTGCGCCAGATCACCCCCGGCAGCGAATTCCTGTCCACGCTCAACCAACCTCGGAACACCCCGCGTACCGTCGAGTTTCACACGATCTACGGTGACATCCGGTTTGGCGTCTCGGTGTTGTGGGGCAAGGTGCCTTTGTGGTTACGCAGCGTGAGCTTCGGCGACCTGCTCGTTTCGGTCTACAGCGCGTACGAGATCCCTGGTACTACCCCTGAGCGCTACCGCTTCGCGTGCGAGGAAGAGTGGACCATTCGTCTGGGCCGGCCAGCCCCGGCCGCCCGCGACTTCGCCGAGCAGTACCTCCCCGCCGTCTCCCATTCCAACCTCCTTCGGAACCCGGCCGTCCAGCAGACTGTCGGCGAGATTCTATCCGCCAGCCTCCCGCCATCCGAGTAAAGCGCAGCGCCCTTCTCGGAGTGGAGAAGGGCGCTGGGTCGAGGGGGAGCGACCTGGTATTACGGGGTCGGCGTCCCGCCGGGGGCCGGGGAGTTCTCCCCGGCCGGCGCAGGGTAGTTCCCTCCCGGTGTGGCGACGAGTCCGGGGGGGGGATACGGCGCGCCCGCCTGTTCGGTGGTTGCAGGAGCGGGCTGCTCGGTGCTGCCAGCAGGAAGCGTGGCCTCGGGGGCGAGAGGCGCACCAGCCTCCGTTGGAATCGCCGCCGGGGTTGCGGGGGTGGCTTGCCCCTGGTTGCAACCCGCCAGGACAAGTACCAGCATCAACGAAAGTGTTGTAAGCAACAAACGCATCAGGCTCTTTTCTCCTCGATCGGGGATGGTCCTGCGACGCTGTGAGATCGTTGACATCGCGGATGAAGGTTGGCGCCAATTGCGATCAGTTTTCTACTGGCCGGTGCCACGCAAGAAGCGGGCCTGCCACGGGCGGTAGTCGCTCCAGAAGACATCGCGGGTCAGCTCGTTTCCGCCGGCATCGCGGATGATTCTTTCCAGCTTCACAGTGGCCCCGGGATGCGCCCAATCCACCTGCTTGATCGTTCCGGCCGGGAGGGTGGGATCGTCCTCGTAAATTGGTGAGCCGCTGGGTTGTTCTTCGAGAATGGTCGGCCCGACCATCTCGACCCGCCGTCCCGTGTCCGGGCCGTAGAGATTGATGGTCAGGTCCTTGGTCCGTAGGTTGACTTCAGACTCGACGAGGTAGTAGTTCTGGGTATCGTTCTTGAATTTGAGATCAACCCATGGCGAGAAAACGGTGGCATCCCACCCGAGCGGCGGCTCATAGTAGCTCACACGGTAGCCGTGGGCGTGGCGCTCGGTGATGGGAAAGCCGGCGTTGAACGCGGCCCGGAAGACCGTGGTCGATACCTGGCAGACGCCGCCGCCGACATCGACCTGCGTCTGGTTTCCGACGATGATGTAGCCCTCGGCGTAACCGGTCGCATCCACGACCCAGCCCAGGTATTCGTTGAAACTGAACTCGCCACCCGGCGGGATGACCACTCCGTGCATGCGCCGGGCGGTCTCGGCCACATTGATCTCGCGCTCGGGAGGTGATGTCCTGAAATTGCTGTGGCCGGAGGCGGCGAGGCCGTGGATGTTCATCTTGGCGGCCTCGCCAGTGGAGACGCGCGGAGCCGTGACCGTGACGGGCAAGCTCACCGTATGCTCGCCGCGCTGGAGAGCGGTCTCCACGGCGGCCAGCGCGGTATCGACGTCCAGGCTCATTCCGTCCTGGCTGACGATCAGCGGCCGCAGCGTATCTGTTGCCGGGTCGTAGTCGAAACGCGCCTCACGGGGGAACTGCCGGATGGCATTCGCGAGGCGCTGCAAATCGGCGGTCAGTGCTTTCGTGTCGAGGTGCGCTTGATACTCGTGCTGGCCCGCGGGCGAGGTCACCGCGTCGAGCGTGAGCAACTCGGCCAGCCGGGCGCGATCCACGCTCCAGCGGTGCGTCACGGTCACGGGGGCAACCCCGGCCGCCGTCTGGTGGTACGTGGTCTCGTCAAAGGTCAGCACCAGCGGGGCCTTGAGGAGGGTGTTGATCTGCTGCACAGCGGCATCCACACCGACAACAGCCGCTGGCCGCTCGCGCACCACCAGCTCAATCGGGCCGGTTGCGCCTTGATCGAGAGCGGCCGCAACGGCAGCACTACTGGCAGCCACATCAAGTTCGCGCCCCGGCATGTCTGGCACGGCGCGGGCGGTCAAGCCCTTCCAGGTCAAGTGCGCATCGCGCGGCTCGCGGGCCAGGGCTCGGGCCAGCACCGAGAGATAGGCATCGACCGCTGCCGGGTCGCGCCGCAGTACCGGCGCCACCTCGGCGCCGTGCCAGAGGAGCGCCCACTGTTGTTGGAGCTGCTGCTGGAGATCGCCGTCGCGGCCGAGGGCATAGGCCCGCGCGACGGTGGCGTCGGCGTCAAACGTGATGCCCAACTCGCGCAGCGTCGGATGCCAGGTCCGGTCACCTGCCCGCAGTGTGAGCCGCTGCCCCGGCACGGGCGTCAAACGCGTAGCCAACTCAGCGGCGGCTTGCGCCGACGAGAGACCGCCGAGCGGCACGCCCGCAGCGCTTACCCCCTGATAGATGCGGCCCACGTAGCTCTCCTGGTAGCGCCAGAATCCGAGCCCGCCCAGGAGCCCAAACGAGAGGAACCAGGCCAGCACGACGCTCAGCCAACTGCCCCGCCGGACCCGGCCCAGCGGCGGCCGTATGGTAGAAGTGCGACCGGTGTGCGGCCATGTCGTTACGTTATGTGCCACAGCGGTACTCCTTTCAGGGCTTAGTATAGCTTTGACGTTGCGGACTCGCAAGGGGCACGGCGTAAAAATGAAGCGTAGACCGCTATCACGCCACCAAGACGTAGCGCTGACATTTGATGAATTGCTCCGGGAAGGCTGGCATGTGAATCATTTTGGGTTGGAGCGACCACTGCAAGCAAACCAGGCGCGTGAGATTCGTTGCGTCTTATGCATCGCATTCCAGCTCCGCCATAACGCGGGCCCACTCTTCCAGGCTCAGCGTCTCGGCGCGGCGACGGGGGTCGATCCCCGCCGCACGCAGGTCGGCTTCGACCTGCGCGACAGGGCGGGAGAGGCCGGACGCCAGGGCATTCTTGAGCTGCTTGCGCTTCTGGCCGAACCCGGCCCTGACCACCGTGAAAAAGGCCTCCGAGTCTTCCACCCGCACGGCTCGCTCGGGATGGGGCGTCACTCGCAGGATGGCGCTGTCCACTGAGGGAACTGGATAGAAGGCACCGGCCGGTATTCTGGCGACGATCTCTGGCTCCCCATAGAACTGAACGCTCACAGCCAGGAGACTGAGGTCCCCCGGCCGGGCGACAATGCGCTGAGCAACCTCACGCTGGACGAGCACGACCAACAGCTCCGGTGGGGGTGTGTTCTCTAAAATGTGGCGCAGGGCCGCAGACGTAATGACGTAGGGGAGGTTGGCGACCACCTTGTAGTGCAGGGGCTCGCCGGACGGCGCGAAAGGTGCCAGGAGGGCCGGGATGTCCACCGTCAGGATATCGGCATGGACCAGGTGGAAGTTGGGCACCCCCGCGAACCGTTGGCGAAGGATGGCCGCGAAGCCGGCGTCGAGCTCGACGGCCACCACCTGTCCAGCGCGGGCGACCAGATACTCGGTCAGCGCGCCCAGCCCGGGCCCCACCTCCAACACCAGATCGTTGCGGTCGAGATCGGCCGCCTCAGCGATACGTTCGAGGTGGATGGGGTCTACCAGGAAGTTCTGGCCGAGGCTTTTGTGGGGCCGCAGGCCGTGCTCGGCCAGCAGCGCTTTGATCTCAGCGACGTTCACGATGGGCGCTCCTCGATCGGGCAGCGGCGCCCGGCGGCGCCGGGAGGTGCGAGGTGCTTGTCACGACAAACAAGCGCTCATCTTTGGTGTCGCGTGAGCAAGCGCGTCGAGCTTGCCCACACTCTATTCCGTATGAGCGAAACAAAAAGGGGCCTGCTGAACAGGCCCCCTATGCGGAGAATCCTCCGCCATCAATGCGGGTCGTGCACCCCCTGGTCGAACCCGGCCCCCCAGCTTGCTGAGGCCCTCGGCTCCAGTCACGCTCCCCTGCGGCACCCGGGGATGGTTGCTTATAGCTGCTGCCTTCCGGCCCTGACTCGTTCACAGGTCCCCGCCGCGCAGGACGCAACTTTCCATACCGCGAACCCCAGTAGACCTGAAAGACCTGTCAGCCCTCGAGGGGGAATTCAGCCCCGCTTGAGCGGATTACGGGTACAGGGCACCGCTAGCGCCCCGCTTAGCACGACCTTGAGATAGTATAGAGATTTCGGCTCTTACGTCAAATTGGGAGGTGGTTGGAGGGTGAAACCTGACCCTCCGGGCTACCTGGTTCGGTCCCGTACGGGAAGGGGTAGCGGCCAGCAAAGCAACGCCCGACAGCTGCCGATCCCGGTCGAGGCGAGTGGGCCGCCGCGATCGGGGCCGACACCCGCTCCTACAGCGGTACCGAGAGCGGTTCTTTCCGGTCCGCCCTGATCTCGTCTAGCGCGCCGGTCAAGGCCTCGCCGAGACGATTGCAAAGCAGCGTGTGAAGGCGCTTTCAGGTTCGTAGGGGCGCACGGCCGTGCGCCCCTACAGCGCGCTTCCGACCGCTCACGCGGTTCCTCCGAACCATGGTCCCACCCGCGCAACGACGACGTGACCGCTGTTCTAGGGGAGGAGCCAGGGGAGAGGTTCTGGCGCGACGGGGGCCCGGCCGATTGGTGGTTGACAGGTGCCGAGGCACGCGTAAGATAAAGTGTGCATCTGGGGTAACGCCTCCGCCGCTCGGCCTGGATGGCCACATCCAGGCCAATGAGGGGCTGCCACCGCCGGCGGATCTGGCGATCCGCCGGGAGCGGCGGAAGAGCCGCCGGGAGCGGTGGGAGCGGTACCAGAGGCCTCCGCTGGCGGATCTGGCGATCCGCTGGGAGCGGTGGAAGAGCCGCCGGGAGCGGTGGGAGCGGTGGGAGCGGTGCTATCTGCGAAGGAACAGAGGATGGGTTGGGATCGGTTGAAGATTCGTGCGCCCGAGTTCACTCATGGGCGATGGCTCAACAGCTCTGCACTCAGTATTGCCGACCTGGTGAGGCGCGGACCGGTGCTGGCTGATTTTTGGGATTATACTTGCATCAACTGTCTGCGCACGCTCCCCTACCTGATCGAGTGGCATGAACGCTATGCGCCTCACGGCCTGACAATCGTCGGGGTGCACGCGCCGGAGTTCGAGTTCGCGCATGACCCCGAGGTAGTTGCCGCAGCCATCGACCGCCTCGGAATCGAGTACCCCGTCTTCCTGGATAACAACTTCACCACCTGGTCGGCTTATAGCAACCGCGCCTGGCCGGCCAAATATCTCATCGACACCTCGCGGATCATTCGCTACACTCACGTCGGCGAAGGACGCTACGGCGAGACCGAACGTGCCATTCAGACGCTGTTGCGCGAGCAGCAGCCAGACGTGGATCTGCTCGAGCCCCTCCAGCCGTTGCGCCCGACGGATGTGCCCGGCGCCGTCTGCTACCCCACGACGCCCGAGTTGCACGCCGGCTACGCCCACGGGCGACTGGGCAACCCTGAGTGCTGGTTCGAGGGGGCGCCCGGCCGCTACAGCGCCGTCCTCCCCGCTGAGCGGGAGGAGGGCCGGCTCTACTTCGAGGGAGAGTGGCAGGCGTTTGCTGAGTACAGCCTGGCGACAGCCGAAGGGAGCAAGGTTTGGGTGCCTTACCGCGCCGCTGAGGTCAACGCCGTCCTGCGGGCGCCTGGCCGGAGCGCCGTTCGCGTCTACGTGACTCTGGACGGCCAAGCAGGGCTCGATTACGAAGAGGCCGGTGAGGATGTGGTGGTCGACGTCGAACTGGGGAGCTACGTGACGGTGAGTCAACCACGGATGTACAACCTGGTGATCAACCCCGACTTCGCTTCCCACACACTCGGCCTCCACACGACCGAGCCTGGCCTCGAAGTATATTCCTTCACGTTTGTCTCGTGCGTCATTCCCGACCAAACCTCGGCGGAGCCTGTGTCGTGACTCAACAACGCCCCCGTCATCTCGCTATCTCGATTCGCCCCGCCGACCTGCCCGACCTCAACGCCTGTCTCATGTTGGACGGCTCGTACACGACCGATACGGTCTGGCAGATGTATCTCGATCCCGGCTCCGGTCCGGAGGGGATCGCTGTGCGCTTCCGTGCGGTGCGCCTGCCCCGCAGCATGCGAGTGCGGTACCCGCGCGATTCCGACGAGTTGATTGGGAACTGGCAGCAGCAGGAGGGTTTCCTGGTCGCCGTGGCGGGCAATTCCGAGACCGGAACCGAGCGCGTCCTTGGTTACGTGGACATCCACGTGCAGGCCTGGCAAAAGGCCGGTTGGGTGCAGAACTTTGTGGTCGATCTGGGCTACCGCCGGCGCGGTGTCGGGACAGCGCTCTTCGAGGCCGCCGCCGAGTGGGGCCGCGCCGAGGCGCTGCAGCGCCTCATGTTCGAGTGCCCGACCAAGAATGGTGCCGCCATCGAGTTCTTCCACGCGCGTGGTGCTGTATTCTGTGGTTTCAACGACCGCTACTACACCAACTACGATATCGCCCTCTTCTTCGACTATCGCCTGTAGTCCCTGGCGATGTGGCAGTGACTAACTCAGAACGTCGGGCAGGACGCGAAGGAGAAGCCGTGGCCACAACCACATCGACCACCACGACACTGCTGGGCAAGACGGAAAGCCGGCTGCTCTCCCTCCCGGTCATCAGTTGGGCGCTCTACGATCTGGCGAACACGATCTTCTCGATGAACATCGTGTCGCTCTACTTCTCACTGTGGGTCGTGAATGTCATGCGGGGCACCGATGCGACCTACGGCTATGCCAACAGCTTCTCGATGCTGCTGATGCTGGTCTCGGCGCCACTCCTTGGGGCACTCTCCGACCAGGCCGGACGCCGGATGCCCTTCCTCCTGGTGAGTACACTGGTCTGCGTCGCCTTCACGGCACTGCTGGGTACGGGTGGCCTGCTCGTCTCCCTCATGTTCTTCATCACTGCCAACTACTTTTACCAGGCCGGGCTCATTTTCTACGATTCGACGCTTCCTGTGGTCAGCACCCCGGAAAATCGGGGAAAAGTCGGGGGTCTCGGTATTGGCCTGGGCTACCTTGGCTCGTTCATCGGCGTGGGCATGGGCTTGCTCTTTCTGGAAAAGATGGGCTATCCCTTCATCTTTCGCATGTCGGCCCTGCTCTTCCTGCTTTTCGCCCTGCCGATCTTCCTCTTCGTGCGCGAGCCGCGCCGGCGCGGCCGGGACGCGGCAATCAGCCCCGCTCCTTCGTCTGGAGCGGAGAAATCCTCGCCGGTTGCTTCGTCCTTTCTCGATTCAGGCACCTTCCGGCGCGCCCTCGCCCAGGTGCGCCACACCGTCGCTCACTCGGCTCAGTATCGCGGGTTGCGGCGCTTCCTCATCGGCCGCATCTTCTACGCCGATCCGGTCAACACCGTGATCGTCTTCATGGGGGTCTACGTCACCAATGAAGTTGGCTTCACCGCGTGGGAGGCCCAAATCGTTCTGCTGGTGGCGATTGCAGCGGCCGTCCTCGGCGGGCTGGGCTGGGGTGTGGTGGTAGACCGAATCGGCCCCAAGCGTTCGCTCAATCTCGTACTGGGGCTGTGGATGATCAGCTTGCTGGGGGCGATTGCGATAGCGATCTTCTCCTTGCCCAGGGAACTCTTCTGGGGTGTCGCCTGCCTGGCGGGGATTGCCCTCGGGGGGACCTGGGCCGCCGATCGCCCGTACATGCTCCTGCTCTCACCGCCGCGCTACGTCGGCGAGTTCTACGGCCTCTACAGTCTGGTTGGGCGCTTCGCAGCGGTGATCGGCCCGGCGCTGTGGGCCCTGATTGTAGACACGCTCGGCCTGGGCCGCCCGGCCGCTATCGGCAGTCTGCTGGGGATGATTCTCATCTCCTTCGTCATCTTACAAGGTGTGGACGATGCCCCCCGCCCGTGGGGTCCCGACGAGTTGCTGGAGCCGGCCGGCTGAGAGAGCCGGTTTGGGGAGTCGCGCAAACGGTGCAGGTAGTGTATTCTTGAGGGGTCATCTACCGTACACAGTCTACGAGGAGGTGGATCAGACGATGGCACCCGAAAAAAATGCCGAAGAGAGTGGTGGACCCGATCGCAACCTGGCCCTCGAGCTGGCCCGTGTGACTGAGGCGGCCGCCATGGCTGCGGCTCGTTGGATGGGGCGTGGCGACAAGAACGCCTCCGATCAGGCAGCAGTAGACGCGATGCGCCTCATGCTCGAGACCGTCGAGATGGACGGCATCGTGGTGATCGGCGAGGGGGAAAAGGACGAGGCCCCGATGCTCTACAACGGCGAGCGCATCGGCAACGGCCGGCCGCCGCTCGTGGACATTGCCGTGGATCCGATTGATGGAACGCGCCTCCTGAGCCTGGGCCGCTCCAACGCGCTCAGTGTCGTGGCCCTGTCGGAGCGCGGCAAGATGTTCAATCCCGGCAAACTGGTCTATATGAACAAGATTGCCGTGGGTCCGGCGGCGAAGGGTGTGATTGACATCGAGGCACCGGTGCGAGAGAACCTGCGGCGCGTCGCCAAGGCCCAGGGCATGCACATCGAGGATCTGACGGCGGTTATCCTCGACCGTCCGCGCCACGAGGAACTGATCCGCGAGGTGCGGGAGGCGGGGGCGCGGATCCGCCTCATCACCGACGGCGACGTGGCCGGTGCGATTATGGCGGCGATGGATGGGACCGGCGTTGACATCCTGCTGGGCATCGGAGGAACGCCCGAAGGGGTAATCTCCGCCTGCGCACTCAAGTGTCTGGGTGGTGAGATCGAGGGGAAACTCTGGCCGCGCAACGACGAGGAGCGGGTCTGGGCCGGCGAGCACGGCTACGATCTCAAGCAGGTCTTGAGCCTCGATGATCTCGTCGCCGGTGATAACGTCTTCTTTTCCGCCACGGGTATCACCGATGGGGAACTACTGCGCGGTGTGCGCTATTTCTCCGGTGGCGCGAAGACCCACAGCCTGGTGATGCGCTCGCGTTCTGGGACCATCCGTTACATAGAGGCGACTCACCGCTGGGATAAACTGATGAAGATCAGCGACATCAGCTATGATGCCGTCAGGTTGTACGAAGGCAGTATTTCACCCCTTTAGTCACGGCCGGCCGGTCCATGCGGGGATGGTCCTGTTTGAAAACCCGGCCGCGCTCCGCCAGGCGGGATATGTGGAAGCCGCGCAGAGCGGTGCCGGCCTGAATAGCTACAGTGAGGCTGTGTGGTGGACCGCGATGATCATGACCACGATGGGCTCCGAGTATTGGCCGAAAACCGTCGAGGGACATATTCCTGGCTGGCTCTTGTCCTTGTACGCCTTTGGCTACATCACCGCCACAATCGCCAGCCACTTCATCGGCCAGCAAACGACCGGTGCACAGGAGCCGCCTTCAGCCGAGGGTACGGCGGCCTTGCGCGAAGAAATCGCGCCCCTGCGCGAACAGGTCGCGGCTCTCGCGGTGCATCTCGAAGGGCAATCAGCGGTATCTCTGCCGGACTCAGGGGAAAGCAACTCGCAGGGGTAACAAAAAGGCCGGTGATTTCTTCACCGGCCTTCGCCGATGGTGATCAATCCATCAACCCACGCTCGTCCCCTGTTCCACTCTGAAGGCAATGTCCATGGTCACCTTGTACCGCACGATCTGGTTGTTCTGGACATCGGCAGTCCAATTGGTGATCTCGATTCCGTGGATGCCCCGCACCGAACGGGCTGCCTCCGCCAATCCCTGTTGGACTGCGTCATCGAAGCTCTTGTCTGAATTTGCCACAATCTCGATGACCTTTGCAACGGCCATGTGAAGCCTCCTTCCGGTGTGCTCCTGGTTGGTCATCAGCCGCATGAGCATACAGGGAAAATGTGGGAAATAGAAGCGCAGCGAGCGGCTGGGTCACATCATCTCTCACTCGACGACAGGCAAAATGGAAGCGCGCTCAGTGTTGGAGTCGGGGGCCCTCATTCGAGAGGGTCACCTTGGGTCAGGTGGACGCTCTGCTAGGGCGTATCTGCAAACTAGGCAAGACGCCATAATTATGGTAAACTGTACGGCATGAGTCAAAGAGATTTAACCGATGCGCAATGGGAGCGGCTGGAGCCGTTGCTGCCGCCGCGCAAACCACGAGTAGGACATCCGAATAACGACCATCGCCCGATTATTAACGGTATCTTGTGGATTCTTAGAACGGGAGCGCCCTGGGACGACTTGCCGGAGCGGTATGGTCGGCGCGGGACCGTGTCGAGCCGCTTTTCGCGCTGGCGCCAAAAAGGCGTTTGGGACGGGATTCTGGCCGCCGTCCAAGCCGAGGCCGACGCGCAGGGCGAGCTTGACTGGGAGACCCACTGTGTCGATGGGACGGTGGTGCGTGCCCACCAACATGCAGCCGGTGCGAGGAAAAGCACGCCAGAAGCCGAGCCGACTGATGAAGCGTTGGGACGGAGTCGTGGTGGCTTCACTACCAAAATTCACCTCCGGGCTGAAGGGCAGGGCAAGCCCATGACCTTCATCGTCACGGCGGGCCAGCAGCATGAGGCCGTGGTCTTTGAACGCTTGATGGCACAAGGCGCCGTGAAGCGTCCGGGCCGAGGACGACCGCGCCTTCGGCCCACGCGCGTCGTCGGTGATAAAGGCTCTAGCAGCCGGAAGATTCGCGCCTATTGCCGCGCTCGTGGGATTCGGTATACGATTCCGCGCCAAACCAACGAGCATCGCTCCGGTCCCTTTGATCGGGCGGTCTCTCGCGCCCGCAATCGGGTTGAACGCCTTATCAACCGCCTGAAGCAGTTCCGCCGCATCGCCACCCGGTATGAAAAACGGGCCGTCAACTACTGTGCGATGCTCACTATTGCCGCCATTTTGCTCTGGCTATAGTTTGCAGACACGCCCTAGAGCGCCGGTCAAGTAGTCACCGAGACGATTGCAAAGCAGCTTGTGAAGGTGCTTTCAGGTTCGGAAGGGCGCACGGCCGTGCGCCCCTACGAACCACGTGCTCACCCGCGCAACGACTCCTTGACCGATGTTCTAGGGCTTGATCAACTCATCAGCGGATACCCGCAAGATGACGCGGTCGGTCGTGATACGCGCGATTTGATCGGGCATAGCATAGAGATCTTCGGAGAAAAGCCCGGTGTCGATCCTGATGAAACCGTGACGGAGCAGGCGCTCGCGCAGCACCTCAGGCATCTGGTCAACGGGGGCAATCGCCTCTGCGAGATCCTCGACGAAGCTGTCCTCGTCGCCAACGTCGATGTCCGGCGCCGTTGCAGCTCCTTCTCCCTCCTCTTCGGCTCGCTCACTTGAAGCGCCCATAAAGACTTGCACGACTTTGCCGAGTTCGTCGCCCTCTCGGTCAACGGCTGTCATTCCCTCGTGGATCTGTTCCAGGATACGACTTCCCAGCTCGGCCTCGAATAGATCTTGGTTCATCGTTCGCTCCTTTCGGGACGATTCAACTGGAGAGTACTGCAGCAAGGAACATGCCAGACGACGGACAATCGCCCAACTGGTCTCCCTGGCGAATCACAACGAGTTGGATACAGCCCTGCGACGCCCGCCGTGACCTTGGGACCATTGACCCCCGATCAATGCGGATGCTATGCTCGCGGGCGACCGACACTCTGCATGAGTGCATCAGGAGGATGGGCCGGGCATGGTACGATCCAGGACCGAGCAAATGGTCGAACGGCTTCGGGAACTGCGCCGCAATTCGCCGGACATCGAAGCCTCTGCCATTGTGAGTAGCGATGGCTTGACGATTGCCTCCGACTTGCCGGCTGGCGTCGAAGAGGACCGCGTCTCGGCGATGTCGGCGGCGATGCTCTCGCTGGGTGAGCGCATCGCGAGCGAGCTGGGACGCGGCACACTGGACCAGGTTTTCATTCGAGGTGACCGCGGCTACGTCATTCTCTCCGCAGTGGGCGAGGAGGCCGTGCTGACCGTCCTCTGCCGGCAGGAAGCCAAACTCGGCCTCGTCTTTCTGGATATGCGCCGCGCGATTGAGGGGCTGGTCCGCGTCATATAACGAGAGCAAAATATCTGCCTGTAGGGGGCGGGTGCTGACACAAAGCGACCTCCTGGCGATGGTACCCAATCACCAGGAGGTCACTTTATGGATGCGTAGTGGGCGAGTCGACCCGGCGCCTGGTACACATCAACTGCTCCACCATCTGCGCCGAACGCAGCCCTATTCAGTTTCCCCTATCCAACCTCACTGCACCCTTTTCCCGAAGAAACACACGCACAGCGATCCTCCCGAAGCAGTGATGTGTTGTCCTACAGTGACTTCAGGTACTCGATCAGGTCATTGATTTCTTGTTGGCTCAGATTGAGGTTGAAAACGCTGTTGTAGTGGCCGATCACATCCTTTGACACTCCCACGGTTAGAAAGATCTTGTTGGCGAATTCGCGGTGGAGGGGCGGACGGCGTTCGCCCGCGACGCTCACGGCCCCTCCGTCACGGTCGCACGGCTCGAGCGCCTCTTGCCGGCGGCAAGGCAGGATGTCCCCTGCTGAGACGGGCGCAAGCCATGCGCCCCGACCCCAACCCCGACTTCGCCAACAGGATCTTAGAAACCGTGGGATTCTCGCCTCAACCCGGACAGCCCACCGTGGCGGGTCTTACGTCCAGTCCGCGAGCGTGTACGCCCGGCTGTCCGACGGGCGACAACTCTACCAAGCCGCGATGTTTGATGTTCAGGGCTGCGTTCAGGTCTCGATCAATGAGAACGCCGCAGCCCTGACAGGCAAACACGCGGTCGGAGAGAGATAGATCATTGAGCGTACCACACGCCATGTGCAGCTTGCTCGATGGGAAGAACCGGTCGATCCGATGAAACGTCTTGCCGGTCCATTCCGCCTTATAGGCCAATTGGCGAAGGAACTCACCCCACCCGGCGTCATGCACACTCTTGGCGAGTCGCGTTCGCGCCAGCCCCTTCACGCTCAGGTCTTCGGCCATGATGCCTTGGTTCTCGGCAATCAGCCAGGACGAAAGCTTGTGGAGGAAATCGGCGCGCGCATTGGCGACCCGCTCGTGAAGACGTGCGACCTTGTGGGCGCTCTTCCGGTAGCGGCGCGAGCCCTTGCGCTTACGGCTCTTCGCGCGTTGCGCGTGGGCGAGCTTGCGTTCCAGTTTCCGCAAGTGACGCGGGTTCGGGATACGTTCACCGGTGGAGAGGACCGCAAACTCGGTCAGGCCAAGATCGACGCCAACGGTCGTGTTGTCTGTGGGCGGGATCGGTTCAGGCGTAGGGATCTCGATCTCGCACAACAGCGAGAGGTACCACCCGCTGACCTTGTGGCGAATCGTGGCCCGCTTGATCGTGCCTTCGACTTCCCGGCTCTTGCGAAAGCGGACCCAACCGATCTTCGGAAGCCAGACTCGGCTACCTTCGACCTTGACGCTCTGCGGGAAGGTGAACGATCCCAGCCCGCGCCGTTTCGACTTGAACTTGGGATACCTGGCCCGCTGCTCGAAGAAGTTGATGAAGGCCCGGTGCAGGTTCTTGATCGGCTCTTGAAGTACCTGCGAGTGTACGTCATTCAGCCAGGCCGTTTCTGGCTGTTGCTTCAACTCCGTGAGCCGTCGCATCTGAGCATACATCGAAAGGCTTTTGCCGGTCGCTCGATAGGTTTCTTTGCGCTCGTGCAGCATCTCATTCCAGACCCACCTATAAGCACCGGCATATTGCCGGAACATCTGTTCCTGAGATGGGGTCGGCCTGAGCTTGAAGCGAAACGCTTTGCAAATGAGCATTGGGAAGCGAAAAGCCCCCTGCTGGCGCAATCGGTAGCGTTGTCTAGGCGATACCGTGCCAACAGAGGGCCGCGAAACTATAGCCGGATTCGCGTCGGTTGCCAAACAGTATCGCCTAGACATGTTTATTATACATTCAAGCCGCGACAGAAACAAACTTTGTATTGGCCTTGTTGGGGCATTGCGCTCGATTCTGCCCTGTGGGGCTCCCCCACCGGGGCCCCCCCTACCGGGCGTTCTCGCTTGGGGTGCCCTGAGGGGCGGTCCCCGGCGTGAGCCCCTGCCCTGAGGGGTACCCCCAGGCGAGGTGACCCCGCTTGGGCTCCCCCCACAGGGGGTGAGGGGGCTGCCTACCCCGCGGGGTACCCCCAAGCGAGACCGTCTTATAGGGGACTCCCCCGCAGGGGACAAGCGTCCCCGTAGACGCTACGGGATGCCCCACAGGGCACGGCTCGCTTCGCCCTGCGGGGCGGTCCCCGGCGTGATCGTCTCGCTTGGGCGTACCCGGTGGGGTAGGGCGTACCCGGTGGGGTAGGGCGTACCCGGTGGGGTAGGGCGTACCCCGCGGGGTAGGGGTACCCCTCAGAGCAGGGGCCTCCCACGGCTTCCAGCCGTGGGCTTTCTCTCGCGAGGTTCTGTAAAGAGGGGCGGGACGTGGCACCGGGCGCACCCTGCCTTGCCGTCGAAGAGGATCTGCCCTCGAGCTGCGGCGGCCTGGTCAAAACTCCCCTCGGGGGCTTGGGCGCCGGGATGGCAAGCTGGTAAAAGTGAAGCGGGGCCAGCTTCGGGGTGATCAAGTCAGGCGTATTTCGTACATTGTCGAAACCGGCCCTGGCGGCGATCGGGAATTGCGTTGAATCACTCAGCCGGGGGTCGTAGAAGGTGCCCTGGCCAGAACATCGGTCAAGGCGTCGCCGTGAACGCGTGGTCGGAGACTTCCGAAGTCTCGGAAGACTTCGGAAGTCTGACGCCTTGACCGGCGCTCGAGGGCCAGGGGCCTGATCGCACCTCCTGGGCGAGCGGCCACGACGAGGTTTCGGGGTGGGAATGGTGAGCGTCAACGTCGGGAGGCCGGTGACGTGCGTTGCGTGCCGAGCAGTGGTAGGATTTAATCCTGCCCGGTGATGGTGCCCGGAGCCCGAGGTGTGAGCCGCTGCGGTTGCCGCCAAAGGCCAGAAACGAATTCCCAGTGCTCGAGCCCTACGCTGTGTGACAGGAACTGAAAAGGAGAATCATGCGATCCCTTCCACCACCCCTGACGGGTTCGGAGCCCGGAACATTCGCCCATTTCACCGTGACTGAGCGCATGCCGGCCATCGTCAGACTCGCGATCACCGAGAACAGTTTTCCGGCGGCTATTGTGGAGGCGCTTCAGGCGCTGGAGGCGGAGCTACCCGATGGGCGCATCCGGCCGCTACGGGACGATGGTGGGCCGGACCTGACAGCCTGGACTGAATACGTAGCGCCCTATTTGGGGCAACGCTGGCTCGAGGTTCCCTGGTACTTTGCTGAGGCCTACTTCTACCGCCGCATTCTTGCGGCAACGCGCTACTTCGAACCTGGCCCCTGCCATGGCGTGGACCCCTTCGAGGCTCAAAAACGCCTCTCGCTCGCGACGGCGAAAGCTTCGATCCATGCCTTGAGCACTCTGGTCAACGACCTCGCGACCAGGGATAGCGGCTGGGACCGGGGCGCGTTCATTCCGTTGATCTACTACGAATTGTGGGGCAACCGGGTGGACTTGAGCATCTGGCCCGCCGATGCAGACGCCAGTGACCGCACCAGCGTGGACGTCCACGTCGAGCGAGCCAACCTCCTCGTGGACCAGAGTGCGGCCGTGGCGGATATGGTGGGCACTCTTCAGAATGCTCGCATCGATCTCATCGTGGACAATGCCGGCTTCGAGCTCATCGGCGATCTCTGTATGGCCGACTTCCTGTTGTCGAGCGGCGTGGCCGGAGCGGTCCACTTGCATCTGAAGGTCCACCCCACCTTTGTCTCCGACGCGATGAAAAAAGATATCGCCTTCACGCTCGAGACGCTGCAGAGTGGCGTGGATATGGCGGCCCGAATGTTCGCCGAACGGCTGCAGGGCGCTCTCGACGCTGGTCGCCTGGAACTGAGCGACCACCCCTTCTGGACTGCGCCGCTGGCATTCTGGGAGATGCCCGACGATTTGCGCGAGGACCTGGGCCGGGCCGGCCTGGTCTTCATCAAGGGCGATGCCAACTACCGCCGCCTGCTTGGCGACCGGCATTGGCCATATACCACCCCGCTGGCGGAGATCGCATCCTACTTCCCGACCGCCTTCACGGCGCTGCGCACGCTCAAGTCTGAGGTGGTCGCTGGACTCCGTCCCGACCAGCCCGAGAAAGTGGCTCAAGAGGACCCGAACTGGCTGACCGACGGTCACTGGGGCTTGATCCAGTTTCTAACCTGAAGATTGGGGATTGGCGATGAATGGCGACTTTCCAAGGCGAAAACGACAGCCAGGTCCTCTATCTCTCATTCCACCCCGAGACTTATCCGTTCGGTCATGCTGAGCGAAGCGGGGCACTTCCGTCCCGCCGGCGCGAGACTCTTGACCACTCGCTCTCCTCGGGATCTTCGAGCGTTGCTCGGGGCCACACGGTCCACCGCTGCGGAGGGTGGTCCGTGCTGTGAGGAAGGCCCGTTCGAAAACGAATCTCCAATCTCCTTCTTACCGGGCACGTTCCACCGGGCTCACCCTGGTGTCGGCTTTCCACTCGATCGGATGCTCCAACTGCCTGGACGTCCAGACGATGTTCCAGGCGTCATGGCGCTGGCCCCGGAGGTAGTAGTCCCAGGCACCAAGCACCCGCGCCAACAGTTCGACTCCCGCGAGAATGCCCAGCACCCAAATCAACTGCACTGCTCCCCAGACCTGCTGGAGGGCGATTCGCCCCACCGTCTTGCTGTCGAGACTGGAGACAGCATAGCCGTAGCGCCGCTTGAGATGGAGGTGGCCGGCATGGTTGCGGCGGCGTTGCTTCACGAAGTCGCTGACGGTTTGGGGCCCCATGTTGAAGACCACGGCCTCGGGAGCGTAACGGACCTCAAGCCCGCGGGTGACAACTAACGCCTCGACGAAGGCCTCATCCATGGCCACGTCGAGGGGGATCTGGTCGAAGACCTTGCGAAAGGCGATCAACTCGCCCAGGCGCGGGATTTCCAGGCAGAGCTGGTGCTCCATCCGCAGTCGCAGGTGGCTGAGGTAGCCGATGATGTGATCGGGTGTGTTCACCGGGACCTTCTGCGCCCCAGTCATCCCCACCATTGGGTCGGCAAACATGCGCACCATGTACTCGATGGCCGTTTCGTTGGGCAAGGTGTCGCCGCTCTCGACGACGCAGATATCCTCACGCGCGTGCTTTAGAAAGAGGTTGACCGCTGAGGTCTTGCCCTCGCGCTTCGGCTGAACCAACAGGCGAATGCGCGGATCCATGGCCCTGTGGGCCTCAACGATGGAGACGGTGTTGTCGGTACACCCACTGGCGACCACGATGATCTCGTTGATCTCGACATCGTGCAGGAGTTGGTTGCGCAGGGCAGTGAGCAGTTCGCCAATGTTGGCCTCTTCGTTGTGCGCCGTGACCCCGATACTGCAACGAATTGTGGTTCGCGTCTGCGTCATAGCCGTCCTTCCGTCCGGGGGAGTCCCTACACCGTTGGCGTGAGCCGTCGATTCCACTCGATGACCTCATCGATGTGCGTCGCCAGCGATCGTTGCGGCTCGTAGCCGAGGAGTTGCCGCGCCGCGGTGATGTCGGCGATGCTGTTGCGCAGCTCGCCCGGCGGGGCGGGCGCGTACGCGGGGCCGATCTTCGGGTTGATGCGGCTGATGAGCAACGCGGCGATCTCGTTGACGCTCGTGGCCCGACCGCTGCCCACATTGCAGGTGGCGCCAGTGGGCGCCTGCAAGGCTGCCAGCGTGGCGCCGGCCACATCATCCACGTGCACGAAGTCGCGCCGCTGCTCGCCGTCCCCGAAGATGGTCGGCGGCAAGCCGGCCAGTAGCCGCTGGCAGAAAATCGTGATCACCCCAACGTAGGGCGTGAAGCGCTGGCCACTGCCGTAGGTGTTGAAATAGCGGAGCACGACACTCTCGAAGCCAAACTGCGCTGCAAGGGTGTGGACGTATTGCTCCGCAGCGAGTTTGGCGATGCCGTAGGGTGAAAGCGGCTGCGTGCGGTAGCTCTCCGGGATGGGGGTCGGCGTCGGGCTGTCGGCGTAGACCGCCATCGAGGAGGCGTAGACAAAGCGGCCAACCCCGGCTCGGGCGGCGGCCTCCAACAGGGTGAGGGTTCCCATCAGGTTGGTCTGGGCATCTTGCACGAATTGCTCGATGCTGGCGCGCACGCTGACGACCGCGGCCAGGTGGAAGATGACGTCCGCCCGCTGCGCGAGGCGCCGGGCCACCTGGGCATCGAGCACGTCGCCGACAACCAGATCGGCCTCGAGGGGGACGTTCTCGCGCCGCCCCATGCTGAGATTGTCGAGGACCGTGACCTGCCAGCCGCGCGCCAGAAGGTTACGGACGACCTGCGACCCAATGAAACCGGCGCCACCCGTCACCAGTGCGTTTCCTGCTGCCATGATCGTCTCCGCATTGAAAGTGCGGCGCTAGAACATCGGTCAAGGAGTCGCCGTGGACGCGTGGTCGGAGACTTCCGAAGTCTCGGAAGACTTCGGAAGTCTGACTCCTTGACCGGCGCTCTAGTCTACCGTGTGATCGCGATCTCCGCCAGCATGACGGTGTGGTCCGGTGAGGATGGGAAGAGAAGAGGAGCGGAGATAGGGTGACAAGGCGAGGGTTCTCTTCACTTGCCCTCCGTGTCCCCCTGGCTTGCCTCCAGAACTTCCACAGACCTGAGTTCGATCAGGGCACCACGATCGCCGCCAGGGAGCGGCTGCAGCGTCGTCGGATCGTAGACGCTCAGTGCGAGCGTGTAGGAACCGGCGGGCGTCGCCGGCGGCACAAACAGACCCAGGCGCATCGCAGACGCCAGGTCGCGGTCCATTTGCGCCACCTTCTCGCCGGTCGCACTCAGCAAACGGACCGATACTTTGAGCGGCGTCTCGCCCGTGGTGTCCCAGGCCAGTTCGATCGGGACAACGTTGCCCGCCTGGACTGCCGCCACTGTTGTGATACTGCTCAGCGCAGCGCCACCGAAGCGGTGCGGGCCCGGCGTTGTCGTCATCGGCTCCTCCGGCCGGCCCCAGATCTCCAGGAACTCGCTATCGAACCAGCCGTCGTAGGCGGGGTAGTAGTCCGCGTCTAACCAGGCCAGCGCAGCCGGATCTCGAGCCACGCCGCGATGAAGCAAGACGAAGACGGTGGGGTCGTCGGGGCGCGCCGCATCGAGGAGCATCACGCGCTGCGGAGCCAGGTCGAGGAGACCCAGTGTGAGCGCCTGATCCTCCCGGCCAAGCAGGAGCGTTTGCCCGCGGAGCCAGGCGCGCAGGGCATCACCGAGGGGCCGCAGGCCCTCTGGTGCTCTCGGGAGGTAGGGCAGGCCAACGACACGGCGCCAGAGGGTTGCCGTCTCCCCATCCGGGAAGGGGTACCGTTTCACCGGTGTGAAAAGCAGGGGGAAGATCCCGTCGGGGTTCTGGTAAACCTCCGTCAGGGCGCGCAAGCCGGGATGATCCACATCGTGGTTGTCGCCATCTTTGGTTAGGACCCACTCGCTCCGCACGGTCTTGACCCACGCATCTTGATTCTCTCTCTCCGTCAGCGTGATCAGGTCGATCTCGGGATACCGCTCCAGAATCAAATAGTTGAATGGGCCGCGGTGCACCTCGATTGAGTTGACCAACATGCCGAAGATACTGCGCGGGCCGTTGGCCGGATCGTGGCTCGCCCGGATGGTCTCGAGCACGTCCGGCTGAATCCAGTAGCTCGGATCGGTGGCGCCACTGGCCGGGCGTACCACGAATTCCCCCCTGGCCCAGAGCGCGGCGGTCCGCTGGTGAAGGGCGCCCAGTTGATCAAAGGTAAAGAGAGCCCACTGAGCTGCCAACACCATCACCCACACCACGCCAAGAGCAACCGCGGGTCGCCGAGGGTAGTGCCGCAGGCTATCCGCAGCGAGGATCGCCAGGATCGGGAGAATCGGGACCAGATTGCGTTCACCATCCTGTGAGGCAAAAGCCGTAAAAATATAGGTCGACAGGAGGCTTCCCCACAGCAACCACGCGCCGACGCGGGCCGAACGCCAACCGCGCCGGCGGCGCAGCCAGGGCAACAGCGTCGCCGGCAACAGCAGGATGCTGGCGAGTGGACCGAAGTGGTGCGTGACCAGGTACTGAGGATTGCGAGTGTAGTTGGTGAGGCGCCCCAGGCTGAAGGCACGATAATTCCCACCGTAGGTCCCATAGGTGGAGTCCAACAGGGGCCCCAGGAAGTCGATCCGGGCCACGTACCAGACACTCGCGATGGTCATACCGAGAAACGCGCCGGCCCAAAAGTTGGTCAGGGGCCGGCGCGGGCGCATCAGCGCGTAGAACGCCGGGATGAGCAGCACGACCCAGACGACGAAGAGTGCATCGCCCAAGGGGAGCGTCAGTGCACGTTGCCGGTTGGGCAGGTACCAGAGCGCCGCCAGGACCAGAGCCCCGGTCAGGGCGAACAGCAACACCCGCCACTGGACGCGCGGGTGGCGAACTGCCTCCAATTCCTCGCGGAAGAGCCCGGCCTGGCAGAAGACGACGAGTGATGGGAGAACAGTATAGATCGGCACCGACCACTTGACCAGCAACCCCGCGCCGATGCTCATCCCCCAGAGCATTGTCCACCCCCGGCGTGCGAAGCCCTGGCTCAAGAGCAGCGCCAATAGAATGAGCAAGACAGCCGCCGTCTGGAAGTTTTCCAGGTAGAAGAGGCGCGTCATTGCGGCGGTCATCGGGAAAAGTCCTGTCAGCAGCACGGCCATGACCGCGGCGCGCTCGTCGATAGTCCGTCGGCCAAAGGCGAAGGTCAGGCCGAGACTAACGACCAGCAGGGCCACATTCACCAGTTGGGCGGCATCCATGCTGCGGCCCAGTAGCCGGTAGGGGATCTGCGCGGCTATGTAGAACGCAGGCGGACGGTAGCCGTGGTAGGTCAGCGCCTCGAAGAGCGTCTGGGGCGTCACACGTTGGAGGATCTCGACGTACTGCAGCGCTCGAGTCAGGTGGCCGCCCGCATCGCGCCCAACAAGAACGACGTTGCGCCGAATCCAGTACAGGTTTCCCCACAGGTTGAAGAGTACGATCAGGAGCAGGCTGCCATAAACGAGTACCGCGCTGCGGTTGATCGCCAGGCGACGTTCTTCGGAGTGCGTGCTCGTCAGTTCAACCGGCGCACTCATTCGGGAATCCATGATCGCGATCGGTTCCGCCTCGCCAGACTTGCCACACTGGGAGGGTGGTGGCGCTAGAATTCCGCCAGAATGCGGCGGCGGTAAAGCCACTGCTTGAATTTGAGATAGAGGAGGAAGAGAGCCATCTGCCAGCTTGTCTTGAAGGCCTTTAGCTTGGTCGCCCCGCCGCTGCGCTCACGGTGGGTGATCCGCACCTCGCTGGTGCGGAAACTGAGTGTTTGGGCCCGAATGTGGAACTCGGTCGGTGTGGGATAGCCCATTGCCTCACCGCCGAGCACTCGCACGACCTCACCTTTGAAGAGCTTGAGCGCGCAGTTGGTATCGCGCAGGTTCAGACCGAAGAGCAGGCGAATGAGGCGGTTGAGTCCGCGGTCGGCGAGAACGTGAACGGCGCCGGCCCGCTTCGAATGGCGGTAGCCGGTGACGAGATCGAAGCCGCCGCGTTCCATCTCCTCGTAGAGAGCCTGCCATTCGCCGGCATCGAACTGGCCGTCGCTGTCGATGGTCAACACGAAGCGGCCGCGCGAGGCCCGGATGGCGCTGCGCAGCGCCCGCCCGTAGCCGCCGTTGACGGCGTGCGAGACGACGACCAGGTTGGGAAACTCAGCCTGCAAGCGTGTCAGAATCTCGCCGGTCCGGTCGGTTGAGCCGTCGTTGCCGATGACGACCTCACCCGTCACATCGGTCTCCGCGAGTACGCGTTCCCAATCGCGCACGACCTGGCCGATGGATTCTTCCTCGTTGTACGCAGGCGCGCAGATGGACAAGAAGATGTCAGTTTCGCTCATTGCGTTCTTCGGCTCGCATCAGAAACACTTCTTGCATGGAGGATGGAGATGAACCGCCGGTGTGCGGCTCGAAGACGACGTACAAGGGCCATCAATTGCCAGTCTCCAATAGCGAATCTCTGGCCGAATGGCTTAGCTACGAGCCACGAGAAAGACGCCGAGCATGATAACCACGACACCCGCCACCCGGACTGGGGTGACCGCCTCCTGGAAAAAGATTCTGGCCAGGACGAGGGTCAAGATGTAGCCGATGCTGACCATCGGGTAGGCGTAGCTCACCTCGACGCGCGAGAGCACCACCAGCCACAGCCCAACGCTGAGCACGTAACAGGCCAGACCGGCCAGCACCCACGGATTCAGCGCGACCTGGGGCAGCATGACGACCAGGTTGGCCGGATCAATCTCGAATGTGCCTAACGCCCGCATGCCCTGGCGGAGAAAGAGTTGAGCCGCTGCGTTCAGAGCAACACCGGAGAAAATGAGCGGCAGGTAGTTTGTCATCGGTATCTCTCACAGGCCCCAGGCCGCCTGGAGCCCTTTCTCGATCACCTTGGTGATCTCGGCGGTCATGGTGAACCAGGTGAAGAAGAGCGGCGCGAATACGAGGGCCGCTCCCACCAATCGGCGGTTCAGCCGCAGCCGCGTCTCGCCCGCCGGGAGCTCCAGGAGGTGAGCCGCCCCGCGAGCGACGGGCGTCCACAGGGCGACGGTCAGCACCAGCACCAGGAGCAAAAGGCCGGCAACGAGCAAGACACGGTCGGTGCCAGACTCGGGGCGCAGGGTGGTGAGGGGGTGTGCCAGGCTCGCCAGCAGGAAGCCGAGCCCCAACAGGCTCAGCCAGCCGACCATCCTATGGGCGACATCACCCTCGCCTGGGAGAGACTCACGCCGCGGGCGGGGGGCCAATACCAGGGTTGCAGCCAGTAGAGCCAGGAAGAGCAGGCTGTTGAGCGTGCCGAGCACTGCGTAGAAGGGCAGGTGGGCCGGGTTGGCCCAGGGAGCGAAGTAGGGAGAAACCACGATCCACGAGGTCCAGACCAGGAGCAACGTGACCACCTTCAACCGGCGGGCCGGGAGCCAGGTTGCCAGCAGCCAGGGCACCAGCATGGGGTAGTGGTAGGCCATCACTTTCTGTGAGAGGAGGAAGAAGACCAGCGTCAGCACCAGGCCGAGGGCGTACCAGCTCAGCTGCCGCGCCAGCCCGATGAGCGAGAGCAACCCGGCGGCGCCGAGCGTGATCAGCGAAGCGTAGCGGATCAGGGCGAAGGTGCTGCGTGTCTGCTCGAGCAGGTAGGGCTTGAATGTCAAGAGCCAGGGCACCCAACTCTGGGTCTGCACCGGCATGTTGGGCACATCCTGGAAGACCATGTGGACAAAGTCGCCGCTGTACAGAGCGAAGGGTAGCGCCAGTCCCCCGAAGAGGACGACGAAGAGGGCTGCGAAGATCACGAGGTCGCGCCAGCAGCGCTGCCAGAGCAAGAAGAGGCCGAAGGGCACCACGTAGATCACAGCCGACTGCTTCAGACAGACCGCCACCGCGAGCAGGAGCCCTGCCAGCCAGCGTTGCCGGGGCTGGCGCCGCTCCAGTAGCGTATACGCCGCCAGGGTCGGCAACAGCCAGATGCTCTCCTGGTGAGCCTGGATCGCAGTCTGGTAGAAAAGGATTGGGGTGAAGAGCCAGGCTGCGGCGGCCAACCGCGCCAGCCAGCGCGTGCCCGTCTGTTGGATGACGATGGCGTAGAGCAATACGGCGATACCTATATCCGCCAGCACCACCGGGACGCGCACGGCCAGGAGCGGCGCCCAGGGGGCCGCCGCGGCAACAGCCGGAAGGTCAGCCAGCCAGACCAGGGGCACCAGGAGCAGGGCATAGAGCGGCGGGTAAGGGTAAGGCCAGGGAAACGCGGCGCGGCTCTTTTGATAGAGATCGAAGACGCTGCCCCCGTCGTAGAAGGAGCGTGCCGCGCCCAGAAAGATCTCGACGTCCCAGTTTGCGCTCCAGAAGCGATCAACCGCGAACACTATCGCCGTCGTCAGCAAGAGATAGAGCACGCTGAGACCGGCCAGGAACACCACAGTGCCGCGCCTGGCAGACTGGGCGGCTGATTGGGAGAGAATGCTCGTGGGCTCATCAGTGGGCGGTGAGGTCCCCGCCAGGAGATGCTCGGTGGTCATGCCATCTCTCGACCTGGAAAAGGCACAGAAACGACCCGCCCACGTCCACCACCGGGCAGTGAGCGTTGGCTCTCAGACCGGCGTCACTGCCGATTTCTGTGATGCGGGCGGGTTCGTGGCGAGGCTTGGTGCTGAGGCCGCCATATAGATGGGCGATTATACCCAAGGCCGGGCGGCCTGCCCAATAATCGCGGGGAGGGCAAAATGCCATTCTGTCCTTACCTGACCTGAATATCGACGAAGGCGCTCATTCCCCAGCGCAACTCGGGCGGCTGCTGATCCAGGGCGATCACGACAGTGTAGGTGGTGTCGCCGCGCTTGGTCTCGGCCACCGGGCGAATCTGCAGCACGCGTCCCGTCACTTTGACGTCCGGGAGTGCGTCGAAGGTGAGCTCGGCGGCCTGACCCACACGTACCGGCGCGATATTGACCTCGCTCAGATCGTCGGTCTCGACCTGGAGGGTGCTGATGTCGCCGAATTCAGCCACGGGCTGATGAGGCACGACTGGCTCGCCCAACTCCAGCAGTTTGTGGGCCAGGGTGCCGTCGAAGGGGGCACGCAACTCTGTCTCGCGCTGGCTGGCGCGGGCCTGGTCGAGCGCGGCGCGGGCCTGGGCCACCTGCGCCTCGAGCAGCGCGATCTGCTCCGGGCGGCTGCCGGCCGCCAGCAGGTCGCGTTGGGCTTTGGCCTGGTCCACCGCCGCTTGAGCGCTCCCGGCCTGGGCGCGGGCACTCTCGACGGCGGCCTGAGCCATCTGCAGCGCGGCCTGGGCGCGGCTTTCCTCGGCCTCAAGGACATCGGTCTCCTCGGTCGTCGCGCCGCGCTTCACGCGGTCGGCCTCGGCGCGAGCGATCTCGAGGTTTTGGGTAGCCTGCTCGAGTGCCAGGCTCTGGGGCAGCATGCCGCGGTCGGCGCGTGCCGCGACCTGGTCGTAGGCGGCCTGGGCCTGCTTGACCGCCGCCTGGGCCTTGGCCAGGTTGCCCTCGGCGATTCGCAGCTCTTCGGCGGTGGGGCCGTGTTGGGCCTGGGCCAGGCGCGCCTGGGCCGCCTCGAGCCCCGCCTGGGCCTGGGCCACCTGGCTCTCGGCCTGCGTGACGGTGCTCGCCGCCGCGGCCGCCTGCTGCTCCGCAGCTCGTACGCTGGCATCCGCCGCAGCCAACTCTTGTTCGCGGGCGCCGGCCTGCGCCTGCGCCAGTTGCGCCTCAGCAACCGCCAGGGCGGCCTCAGCCTGGGCGACACTCTGCGCAATGCTGGGCGCTGCCATGCTGGCAAGCACCTGCCCCGCAGAGACAGCCTCCCCTTCGTTCACCAACCACGCTTCCAATCGCCCGGGCAGCGTAAAGCCGATCCGGGCCTGCCGAATTGGGACAACCACCCCCTCGGCGGAGACCGTATCACTGGCGGTCACCGGACCTGAGGAAGCACCCGGCGTGGCGGTCGCTGTCCCCGCTTGCGGGGCGAGATAGTTGAGGTATCCCCAGTAGCCGCCGGCAGAGAGCAGTGCGACGACCACCAGGCCGATAAGCAGTTTGCGAATAGTCATACGTGTGTTACCCGCTACTCGTGTTGGATGGCTTCGACGATGTTGACCCGTCCGGCGCGCCAGGCCGGATAGAGGGCGGCAAGTTGCGCGACGACGATGGCGATGATGACACCGCCGATGACCGGCTCGGGCGTGAAGGCGTACTCGATGGAGTAGCCGGCGGACATGTTGGTGCCCAGAACAAAGACGCGCGCGAGTACCATGCCACAGACCAACCCGAAGGCACCACCGATGAGCCCCATGGTCCCGGCCTCGGCGAGAACCATCTTGGAGACCTGGCGCCGGGTCATGCCGAGACTCCGCAACATGCCGATCTCGCGAATGCGCTCCAGGATGTTCATGAGGAGGGTGTTGATCACTCCGAGCGCCGCGACAATCATAGCGATGGCCACCAAAACGTTCAGCAGCGCGAAGCTCTGATTCATCAGCCGCAACACCCGCTGGCGGAACTCATCGCTGGACTCGATCTGGACGTTGTAGCGCTTTCCAAATCTCTCACTGAGTTCTTGACGCACCGCCTCCCGGTCGGCGCCCGGAGTGAGTTGGAGCAGGAAGGTGTTGGCCTTGCTCTCTCCGAAGTAGCGAGCGAGGTCGCGCCGCGAGCCAGTCACAGCAAAGCCTTGACCGCTGAAGTCGACGATTACCGCGGCGACCCGGAAGGGACGGACCCCTCGGGCGGTCTCCAGCGAGACAACGTCGCCCCGCTTGAGGTTGTACTTCTCAGCCAGGACAGTGCTGACGAAGAGGGCGTCCCCTTCAGCCAGTTCGGCAACGCGCGCCGTGGGATCGCCCTGCTCGGAGGCGAACTTGAAATTGGCGATCCGAAGGTAGGTGGCCGGGTCCACGGCGGTAAAGACGAGATCCTGCGGATCTCCGTTCTCATCAGTGGGCTCAGTCAAGCGGGCCTGCATGTAGGTGACCGGGGTGACCGCCGCCACCCCCTCGGCCGCTGCGATGCGCGCTGCCAGCTCTTCGCGCATCGGCACTGCAGCGCGTACGTAGAGATCGCCGCCGATGGCCGTGTTGACCCAGGCCAGAATGTCGGCGCGGAAGCTGTTGGAGAGTTGCCCCAGACCAATCACCATCGCTACGCCGACCATAAGCGCTGCGAC
Source organism: Ardenticatenaceae bacterium (assembly GCA_027493995.1). Classification (GTDB taxonomy): domain Bacteria; phylum Chloroflexota; class Anaerolineae; order Ardenticatenales; family Ardenticatenaceae; genus DOUV01. The sequence goes on from JAOSJS010000001.1 coordinate 2,956,551, forward strand.
GGTCAGAGCCGTGCGCCCGCGCGAGCGCTGGACGTTGCTGCTCCCCAGCAGGCCCTCGCCGCCGTAGAAGGCCTGCATCAGCGGGCGAATCAGAGGGTCGAAAATCGCAACCGCACTGGGAATCAGGAGCGTCGCGCCCAAAAGGAGTACAAAGACACTCGCCATCCCGATGGAGAGAGCAACCTCTTTGCGGAAGGGAATAACGTAGATCGCCAGCAGGGCGACCCCGATCAGTTCGAGGCCGATCAGCCAGGCGTAGCGGGATACCAGACCGGGCTGGCTCTGCCGGCCGCGCACCCGGATGGCTTCTAGCGGCGAGATCCGCCCGGCGCTGAGGGCCGGCACGAAAGCCGATGCCAGGGTGACGCCAGCGCCAACCAGGACGGCAATGAGCACCCCGTCGAGTGGAACCGTGACCGTCTCCAGGCGAGTCGCCAGCAGCCCGCTCATCGCCGTAATCAGGCCGCGAGCCATCGTGATCCCGACGAGAATCCCCATACTCGAGCCCACCGCTGCCAGTAGCACCGCCTCGACCAGGATCAGGCCGATGATCTGCCAGCGAGTCGTCCCCAGGGCGCGCAGTACCCCAATCTCCCGGGTGCGCTCGAGGACGGTCATCGAGAAGGTGTTATAGATGAGGAACGCACCAACGAAGATCGCGACCGCACTGAAAAAGCCCAGGCCGACCTGGTAGCTGGCCAGCATCTGGCTGATCAGTTTCCCGCGCGCCGCCGGGTACTGGACCTCAACATCTCGGCCCACGCGCTCACTGATCGCCGCCTTCAAAACGTCGAGACGATCGGGGTCGTTCACGATCTCCGGCGCCGCCACTATCCCGAGTTCGTCCACGTCGCGCCCCCGGGCGAAAACGTCCTGCACTTCGTCCAGCGGGGCGATCACGACGCGGCCGTCGTTGACGCGACCAACCCCTTCACTCTCGATGACACCGACAACCTCGAAGCTCACGAAGCCGTCCGGCGCCAACAGTTCAACGTCCTTCCCCAGCGTGATATCATATTTCTCCGCCAGGGCGGCACCCACGACAGCCTTCCGTCCGTCACCCTCGGCCAGCAACCGGCCCGTCTTGACCTGATAGATCCGCACCTGCGGGTCGAGGTCCGGATCGACGCCCAGAACGGTCGTCCCGCCTCTGGCCACACCATCGCCTCCACCCAACGAGAGGTTCCCGATCACCTTTCCGAGCTGGCTCGGCAGGTAGCTCCGCACCCGAACGCTCGGCGCAACCAGGATCACGCCGGATACGCGTCGCACGTCCGTCGCCAGAGCGGGATCGAGGCCGCGCCCACTCGTTTTGGGTTCAATCACGATGTTCGCGCGGCCAGCGGTTTCGTCGAAGAGATTCCGGATCGAGGCGAAGGTGGTTGCGTTGGTGATGTCGATCGCCAGGATGACAGCCACCCCCATCACGATGCCAAGCAGGGTCAGGAGCGTGCGCGTCAGGCGCGCACGCAGATTGCGCAGTGCCAGATCGTAGAAGCTCGACAGCCCTATCCCCCTGGATGCCGCTCGTTTCGCTTCCTGGCTTGCCACGCGTTCGAGACCGCGAACTGCCATGCGTGCCTGCTCCGCAAACGCGACGCGTTCAGGTCCAACGCTCGCCCGAGGGCGGTCGCACGTAATCCCACATTTCACGCATCACGTTTGCCAATTAAAGTTCAATCTCGGCAAATCTCTCCATCACGGCCTGGGCGTTGCGACTGCCATCAAGTCGCAATTCGTCGACCACCTGGCCATCTCTCACGAAGACGACACGATCGGCGACGCTGGCAGCTTTGGGATCGTGGGTAACCATGACGATGGTCTGGCCAAATTCATCGCAGGAGCGCCGCAGAAGCCCGAGAATCTCCTCGCTGGTTCCGCTATCCAGGTTGCCGGTGGGCTCGTCCGCCAACACGATGGCGGGGTTGGTCACGAAAGCGCGCGCAATCGCCACCCGCTGCTGTTGGCCGCCTGAAAGCTGGTCGGGTTTGTGGTCGCGGCGATCCTCCAGTCCCACGAGCTTGAGCAGATCGTCGATCCGCTGGCGGTATTTCCCAAGATTCTGGCCGTCAATCAGCAGCGGGAGGGCTATGTTCTCCTCGGCCGTGAGAGTCGGCACCAGGTTAAAGAACTGAAAGATGAACCCGACATTGCGGCGGCGGACCAGCGAGATGCCGTCGTCGTTGAGCTGTGAGAGCCGCTGGCCCGCGAGGGTGATCTCACCACCGCTCGGACTGTCGAGCCCGCCCAGCAGGTGTAAGAGGGTACTCTTGCCCGAGCCGCTCGGCCCCATGATGGCAACAAACTCGCCCTTGTTGACAGTGAAATTCACACCGTCGAGTGCACTCACCGTCACGGTGCCCATCGTGTAGCTTTTACGAACGTTCTCCGCTTGAAGAATGGTATCCATCTCTTTCTCACCTCAGCAGAACGAGTGATTGCGAACCAGAGAGTAGAGCTTGAGGTGCGCGGATCTCGTACCTGGCCTGGAACTGGCCGTCTGTCTCCACCCCTCCTGATCCTGTGCCCAAAGAGTTCAAGCTCGCATCGACCTGAGTCCGCAGATACGCCCCACACGGCTTCGAAACCGCCACGCTCGTGGCGGCATCACGATTCACACAACAACCGATCCGCCATCAAGAAGCCCCCACCCGCGCGTACCGCCGCCCCTTCCAGGTCACACCTCGTCCCGACACCACTTGCCACCACGCCGCGAACGCAATCCCGATGCTGAGGAGCGCGCCCAGTGGCAGCGTGAAGGTGTACCAGCGCGGCACGTCGAGCTCCCGCATGACGATCCAGCGGTTGCGCAGAATGAGGCCGAGCAATCCGAACGCCTCGAGACTCATGAGTGCCGAGGAACGGCCGGGGTGACGCGCCAGGCGCCGGAGCGCCCACGAGGCCAGGAGGAACGGCCCGATCCCGCCCGCCACTCCACCAAGGGCGGCGAGAGCGAGGAGGTACGCCCGCTCGCCCAACCCCAGATAGGCGTTCTTGCTCCATCCCTCCCAGATCTCCCCGAGCGAGGTGTACATCCGAGTTGTCATCAATTCACGGCCATCTGCCAGGAAGAGGCGGTACCCGGCTCGCTTGGTGATCTCCGCCAGCTGCTGGTCCTCGGCGATAGCCGCGCGTACGGCGCGGTGGCCGCCGACCGCATCGTAGATTGCGCGCCGGATCAGGATGAACTGGCCGTTGGCGATCGCCAACGGGTCGGACGGGTCGTTGACGCGCCGCCAGTCGAAGCTGATCGCGATGACGTAGAAGATGTGCGGCATGATCAGCCGCTCCCACACTGTGCAGAGCGCCTGCTGGCTAAAGATCGAGAGCAGGTCCACTCCCAGATTGCGGGCAAAGGCCAGGGCACTGCTCACCAGCGCCGGGTGGGACCTGGTGTCAGCATCCACGAAGAGGAGCCAGTCGGCGGTGCGGGCGGCCGGATGCTGGGCGCCTATCCAGGCGGCGTGTGGTTTCCCGAACCAACCGGGTGGGAGCTCGGGCGTGCGCAGCAGGTGCAGATGGGCGCCGCGCGGGTGTTTGGACTGGAGCGCGGCGACGATCTCGGGCGTCGCATCGGTGGACTGATCATCGACCACGATCAGATCCAGCGCCGGATAGAACTGGTCCAGCAGACTCCGGACGCAGCGCGCGATGTTGTGGGCCTCGTTGCGAGCTGGTACGATCACCGCGACCCGATCGCCATTCTGGACGTTGGCAGTCATGGGAAGGACTGGCGCTCGCTGCAGTTTTTGCTCGGTCCAGAGGGCACTCCCGGCGAGAGCAAGGGTATAGAGTGTCATCGCCACCAATTCGAGCATTGAATAGCCCCCAGGTGCCTAAAAAGTCCCCGCTCGCCGGCACTGACGCACCCGGCACTCACACCTTTGATGCGTCAGCTCGGCGGCGGGGTTCTCCCCGGTCGATTTCGGGGTCGTCTGCGACAGGAAGCCTGGGCCACGGTTTTTCAGCGGTGTCCGATCGATGATGCTCCCACAGATGATCGCGCTGGAGGAGCATGGCGGCCACCGCCTCGGTCTGCCCGAAGCACCAGCGCGATCCACTCCACCGGTTGGTATGGCGGGCATCGGTTCAGGCTATGCCGGAAGGCGATCCCTCCTCGGCCTCCACTTCGGCCGCGACCTCCGCTGCCAGCGCCTCGAGTTGGACGCGGTAGCGGTGCATGTTGGGCACGCGATTCTTGAGATTGAAGGTCAAAATCTTATCGTTAACTTCCGGGACGCGGCGCTCGGTCTCGGCGAGCGCCTGCTGCCATCCGGCCTCAGCCTCTTGCCGGTAGCGCTCCGCCAGGGAACCCTGCAAGCGTTCGGCCTCGGCCCGCAGGCGCTTGCGACGGCGCGCGCCAGCGCGCAGTGTCGCTCGCAAGCGCTGGACGTCGGCCTCAATCTCCTGGTTCAAAAGGATGAACTCCGGGGCGTAGCCCCCATTGTTGAGGACCTTGTTAGCCAGCCACATGTCGCCTTCGAAGGCATCGCCGTGGTCGTCGGTCAGCCGGCGTCCGGCGGTTCCCTTCGGATCGAACTCACCGCGTTCGCGGGCCTCATTGATCAATCGGTCAACCAGGCGCTCCCAGCACTGCGAGTCTCTGTCCATCGTCCTTCCGCTGTTCGGGGCGATCGATACCCGTCTCGTTCATTCTGTCACAAGGAGCCGTCGATTGTCAATCGCGACCTCCCCGGCGCGCTTCATCCAGGGGAGTAGGGACCCCCCACTCGTCGAGCTGCCAGCGGCCAGCCTTCGCTCCATTCTTGATCTCGAGAATCAGACGGTGGCGATCATAGCAGAAGGGGTGCGGCTGGCCCTCAGGGTCGAGCAGGGTGCCGCGGATTTCAGCGTCGGTTTTGTGGGTGGGACGAATGCGCCATTTTTCGGCTCGGGCCCAGTAGACCAGAGGTTTCACTCTGCACCCCAAAAAAAGCGCCTCGCAGTGAACGAGGCGCGATCTCACGATGTTGGTCTGGATTGTCAGCGGCTAACCGCGCAGGTCGCGGACGAAGCCCTGCACCTCACCGGCAATCGAGCTATCAGGTTCGAGTTCCAGGTAGCGCTCGAACATCTGGATGGCCTGGGCCGGCTGGTTCGTCTCCTGGTAGACCAGGCCGAGGTTGAGATAGCTCTCGGCATGATCTGGGTCGAGTTCGAGCGCCTGGTTAAAGGCGCGAACGGCTTCGTCCGTCCGCCCCTGAAGGAAATAGACGCTCCCAAGATAGTTATGGGCCTCAACATGGCTGGGGTCAAGTTTGACGGTGCGCTCGAAGGCACGCAGGGCCTCGTCCAGGCGGTTTTCCTCGTAGGCCAGTAACCCGGCCTGGTACGCCTCGACGCCTGCATCGCTGGGGGGGAGGGAGCCCTCGGCCCTGCGGCTGGTATCGATCTGGGTCTCTTCCGCCGCGAGCCAATCGGGTAGGGCGCTGGCGGTTGGCTCCTCGGCGTTCAGGAGGGTCCGTTCCACCTCGTCGCCCGTCGGTGTCAAATCGCCGCTGAGCCAATCCGGGAGGTCAGCCTCGACTTCGGGCGGACTGGGCGTCTCGGCATTGCGAAGCCAATCCGGCACGTCATCATCGGCGGCCTCCTGGATATCTCGCAACCAATCAGGGAGGTCCTCGTCATCCGAGGAGGCGAGCTCGATGTCGCCGGCTTCAGTCTGGGGGCTTTCGGCCTCATCTTCCTCAGCTCGTTGGACCGACTCGGCGGCCTCCTCCTCCCCTGCCGGGAGATCACCCAGCCAGGAAAGATCGGCTTCCTCTTCCGCTTCGCCGGTCCGTGCGGCCTCTTCAGCACTCCAGTCGGGGGCCAGCCTCTCAGATTCAGGCAGCGCGAGTTGCGTCGAGCCGCTCACGGACGCTCCATCCATGCGGCTCTTGGCCCAGGCAAGACCTGCCTCAGCGTGTTCGTTCTCGGGGTCGAGCGCCAGCGCCTGCTCCAGCCACATGGCTGCGGTCGCCGGGCTGGGCGCGGTGGCGCCTTTCCAGAGCAGGCCCCACACGTTATCCGGCTCGATGTCCAGTGCTTGAGAGAACTCGTCGTAGGCCTGCTCGTGGTCACCCGCATCGTACGCCGCGAGTCCGCGTCGCAGAGCTTGAACGAATTCCGCACTGGCGTGCGCCAAACTGGCCATGCCGGTCAACTCCTTTCGCTTCAAGGACACACAGTCCCTGACAGATTATAGGGGAGCGTCCGGGCAAACTCAAGCCCTGTGCATGGTACTTTAGGGGCTGATCCTATCCTGATGCGCGTGCTGCGCCCGCAGCTCGCCGCTCAATGGACCCGTGGGTTGTCCGCACCGCCGCCGTTCATCGTGAAACCTGAAGCGTGATGACGCGAGCATGGATCAGCCCGCCGCCACTCGATTCACGACGCAGTTGACGCTGGTCTGCCCGGGTGTTATGCTCCCACGTTGGAGGTGTTGAGGTCATGGCCGGGCCACTGATCGTACTGACTACCGATTTTGGCACTGCAGATACCTACGTTGGGGTCATGAAGGGGGTCATCGCCGGAATCGCGCCCACCGCGCGGGTGGTGGATTTGACCCACGAGATCCGACCGCAGGACGTGCGGCACGGCGCCTACTCGTTGTCGATCGCGGTGCCGTACTTCCCGCCCGGGACGATTTTCGTCACCGTTGTGGATCCTGGCGTGGGGAGTGCCCGCCGCCCGGTGGCGATCCGAACCGGCGGGTACATCTTCGTCGCGCCCGACAACGGGGTACTCAGTCTGGTGTTGCGTGAGGCCCCGGCCGATGCGGCGGTGATCCTCGCCGAGCGGTGCTACCAGCTCCCGCAGATCAGCATCACCTTCCACGGACGCGATGTCTTCGCACCGGCGGGCGCTCACCTGGCAGCGGGAGTCCCCCTGGAAGCGCTGGGACCAGCACTGGAGCCAGCCGACCTGGTGATGTTGCCCGCCCCGCGCCGGTTCCGCGACGAGCATGGTGTGTGGCATGGCGAGATCCTCCACATCGATCACTTCGGCAACATGGTGACGTCGCTGCGCCGCAGCGACCTGCGCGTGGCGCCGGACGAGCCGGCCCCGGCCGCCGCCCCCTGGCGATTCGCCCTCGGCGATACCCACATCGCGGGCCTGAGCCGCACCTTCGCCGACGTCGCTGTGGGTGCGCCGGTTGCATACCTCGGGAGTGATGACTTCTTGGAGATCTCCGTCCGGAATGCCAATGGTGCCGCGCGCCTCGGAGGAATGCTGGGAGCAGAAGTGCGGGCCTGGTACGTCTCATAGCCAGGGTCTGTCAAAGGGGGCTTTCCGTTGTTGCGTCGTCGGAACAGAGAGAAATTCAGGGAAACTTTGCGACGGTTGGGTCCCTCCGACTTCCCGTACCGCGCGCGAGGAACTTCCGGCTCGACGAACGCCAAGGCCTACAGCAACCAAAAGGACGTCGGATGAACACATTCGTGATCGAGGGAGGCCGGCCGTTGAGTGGCACCATCACCGTGGCCGGGAACAAGAACGCTGCCTTGCCGATGTTGGCGGCCACGCTGCTCACCGACGAGCCGGTCCGCCTGGAGAATGTACCCGATATTCGCGACGTGCGTACGATGCTCGCGCTGCTGGACGATCTGGGTGTGGCGGTTGAGGCGACCGGTAAGAATCGTTGGACGCTGGCGGCCCGCGCTGTCCGGCACACAGCGCCACCTGACGAACTCGCTCAGGAGATGCGCGCCTCGTTTGTTCTCGTCGGGCCATTGCTGGCGCGCTACGGGCGGGCCGAGATGCCGACGCCCGGTGGGGACCGCATCGGCCGGCGGCCGCTGGATACGCACATCGCGGCGTTTGAAGCGCTGGGTGCGACGGTTGAGGTGCGGCCCAATCGCTACATCTTGCAAGCGCCGGGCGGCTTGCGCGGTGCAGATATCTTCCTCGACGAGATGAGTGTGATGGCCACCGAGAATGCGATCATGGCTGCCAGCCTGGCGGCGGGCACGAGCGTCCTTCGCAATGCAGCCTCCGAGCCGCACGTCCAGGATCTCTGCCACTTGATCGTGCGGATGGGCGGCCAGATCGAGGGGATCGGAACCAATACGCTCTGCATTGAGGGGCAGTCACAGCTCCACGGCACCGGCGCAACGGTGGGGCCGGACTACCTGGAGGTGGGCAGCTTCATCGCCTTAGCAGCCATGACCGGCGGCCATTTGCTCATCCAACAGGCCCGGCCAGAAGAGCACCGCGTGACAGCCGTAGCCTACGGCCGGTTGGGGGTGCGCTGGGAGTGCCGGAGCGACGATATCTTTGTTCCGGCCGACCAGGCCCTGATCGTGGAGGACGGGCTTCACGATGCCATTCCGAAGATTCATGACGCGCCCTGGCCCGGGTTCCCCGCCGATCTGACCAGCATCGCGCTGGTCCTGGCGACTCAGGCACGAGGGACGATCCTCATCCACGAGTGGATGTACGAGAACCGCCTCTACTGGGTGGATCGCCTCATCAGCATGGGGGGGCGTGTGATCGTCTGCGACCCGCACCGGGCGGTGGTGGTGGGGCCGGCGCGCCTCTATGGGCAAGTCGTGACCAGCCCTGATATCCGCGCCGGCATGGCGCTGCTCATCGCGGCGCTGGCGGCGGAAGGGCGCAGCCTGATTCACAACGCTCAACAGATCGATCGGGGCTACGAGAATATCGACGCCCGGCTCCGCGCTCTAGGGGCTCAGATCGAGCGGGTGTGAGCGACGGGCATATGAAACATAACCCGTGAGAGCAGACCGGTCTGCTCTCACGGGTTATGCTTCACGATCGGGCGAGCGGAAGAAAGCGAAAGCGCTCTTCTACCCAGGCATTGACGATCTTCGGTCAGGGTCGACTCGCCGGCGGTTTGACGGTTGTGGCCTCACTGGTGGTGACGGTCGTCTCGGTGCTCGTCTCCTCCGTCTTCGTCCCGGTGACCGTCCGCACGACTCGGTCGAGCATCTCGTAGACCGTACTCTGGCCGATCCCCACGGCGATGGCAACGAGAATCAGGATTGGGCTGGTCGCCGTGAGGATCTGGCTGGCCGGGTCCTGGATGTCGGGGTTTTGGCTGATCGCGCCCACCAGGAAGAAGCCACCGGTGAAGAGATAGTAGACGATGCCGCCGAGCACGATCCCCATGATGGACCAGACAAGATAGTAGCTATTGTACTCGGCGTCGTACTCGCGGCGCCCGCGGTAGCGCAAGAGATCGACCAACGCGCCGATGGCCCCGCCGATGCCCCCCCAGAGCATAGTGTACCAGGGCAAGAAGTACATTACCATCGAGAGCGGGATCACGCGGCCATTGTCAGTGGTCAGCGGCAGGGGGAACCCCGGAGAGACGCCACGGTTGACGAGGGTCTGGGCAATCGCCCGGTCAAAGACCAACAATGCCAGCAGTACGAGGATCATGATCACGTTGAGCCCGACGAGGACCCCAGCGTATTTTTGAGCCTCGGCCACGCTGGTCTTGGATTGGCGTAGCATGACCTTCACCTGCTCGACGCGGAGCTCGGCGTCGGGGTAGAGACCACGATCCGAGAGCAGGATCGTGCGCGCCTCGTTGAGCTTCTGAAGTGCCTCATTGGCCAGCGCGCGGTTGCTGCTCAAATCGCGCTCGACCCCCTGAAAAAGCTCCTTGACCTCCCGGGAAAGTTCATCCACCATCTCCTGAGTGACGTTCCGTCGCACCTGGGCACGGGCCTCGTCGCTCAGTTTGGTGGGGACCACCGGCACGATCGTGCCGCGGCCGAAAGGGTCGATCTCGCCCGCAGCATTCAAGATTGATTTGGTGACAATTTCCTCGGTACTCCCGAGGGGCGTCAGGCGACCGTACATCTCACCCGGGCCCGGGGGTGGCACTGCGGGTGGAGGAACGGGCGCTGGCTCGACCGAGGTGGGAGGCTCAGACGGCGCCATCTCCGGCTCTGCTGTCGGGCCCGTCTCAGCCGGCAGAGGTGGTGGTGGCGGCATGCCTGCACCTGGCTCCGGTTCGGATGGAGCGAGCGATGGTTCGCTAGCGCTCGTGGTTGTAGGCGGGGGAGCGCCACTGGTCCCCGGCATCATCCCATCGGCGGGCACGGCCTCCGCCGGGGAGGACTCCCCAGGAGAGGGGGCTCCGGGCTCATAGGGTATGGTATGCCAATCGGGAGCGGCCTCGGGTCGCCTCCGCGCAGCCGCTCCATCATCCCACGGGAGCGGCTCGACGACGACGGGGGCCTCGCTCACAGGTGGCGAGGTCGGCCGGTCCAAGGCGCTCTCCGCCCCCGGACTGGCCGGTGTCGCAGGAATGTTGGCACCTTGATCCTCAGAATCTATCACTGCCTCGGTCTGAGCACCGGGCGTTGGCTCGACGGAGTCGTCAACGGGCAGATCAGACTTTCGGGAGCGCACACTGGTACGTCGCTTTGTCATGTGTTACCACCTCTAAGACGATTCGGCGGGCGGCGACGAAAGGGAAGATGCTGAACATGGCCGGGTTCCACGTCCAGGTGATAGTCTGATTATAACAAAGGTGCTGCAGAGCGTCTAGCGCGCCGGTCACGTCATCCCACGGGGGATGGGGGCGAAGACTTCCGAAGTCTTGACCGCAGCCGGACCCCGCCTCAATCGCTCCCGTCGGAGCGTGCGTTGGGCAAGCACGGTCCCCACCAGACTTCGGAAGTCTGACGACGTGACCGGCGCGCTAGCCCTGTTTTGCTCGCTCGCCTGCAGTTTGGACGGAAATGCCGCAGCTCATATAGTTTAGAAGCAATCTGGCCGCCGGTATCAAATTTCGGAATGAGGGGTGATCGGTGCCTGGCAATCCTATCCCCAGTTGCAGATCCCAAATTGGCTATCAGCGAGCAAAAGAAGCCAATGAGTGCCCACGAATCGCTGAGCGTGGATCACCGGATATCAAGAAACAAACATGCGACGGTTGGTCGCGGTAATTGCAATCGTGCTGGCGCTGGCGGGCATCGGGGTCGCGGTGTGGGTGCTGGCGATGCCGGGCGGCCGCGCGGCCTACAACGTGGTGGAATATCGGGTGCGCCGCCTGCTGCCGGCCGAGACGGCTGCGGTGTCAGGGGCGCTCGCGGGGCGCATCACGGCTGACGATAGGCGGCCAGTGCCGGGCGCGTTCGCGCTGGTTGCGACTGACCGGGGCGTTGTCTTTCAAGGCGATGCCGGCGCCGAAGGCTTCTACCACATCGCGAACGTGCCTGCGGGCACATACGTTCCGCTGGCCGCCGCCTGGGGCTATGCGCCTGAGCGCGCCGCTGGTGGGTCGTTGGTGCCTGTCCGCGCTCACGGAGTGACCACCGGGGTCCATTTCCACCTGTCGCCGGAAACGCCTTACCACCCCGTTCTCGGGGAACCAACCATTGGCCCGGTGGAGACGGTCACCGGCACCTTCCCCGGGCCGGTGACGGCCACCCGCGTTCACATTGCGGTTGAGCATGCTGGATTGATGTTGACGAACGCGTTCTTGTACGAGCCGCCGGGCAGCGAGCGCCTGCCCGCGCTGCTGCTCGTCTTCCCAACGCCCGCCGCCGGGTGGGAGCCCATCAGCGTGGCGCTGGCGAACGAGGGCTTCGTGGTTCTCGCCGTTGGTCCCGCGGCGGAGCGCGGGCTCGACATTGAGGCCCACGTCCGCGATCTGATCGCGGAGGCCACCTTGCTTTTTGGCGGGCAACTCACCTCGCGCGCCGACCCGACGCGCGTCGGCGCGCTGGCAGGCTCGTTCAGTTCGGTGCTGCTCTTCCGGGCGCTCCACGATCTCCCGCCGCTGCGGGCGGTTGTCACGATGGGCGGCGTCAGCGACGGCTTTCTGGGCTACCAGGCGCTCTTCCGCGAGCACCTGGAGATTCCGCCGCCCTACGACACGTTCGTTGCCAGCCTGGGCCGGCCCGATCGTCACCCTGAAATGTACCTGCGGTACTCGCCTGCCTTCTTCGCGGAGCACCTCCCGCCCACGCTCATCATTCACACCCGTACCGACCGGGTCGTGCCCGTGGATCAGGCCTACCGCTTGGCCCAGGCTCTCGAGCGGGCGGGCACACCCCACGAATTGGTGATCTACGCGGATATCTCGCACTACCTCGACCCCGACCACCCTACGGACGAGACACGCCGCGTCTACGATGTCACGGTCCGCTTCTTGAAGAGAACGGTGAACTGATGAATGATGAGCGGAAGGTCTGCCGGGCCGTTGTTCATCACTCCCACTCGATCGTTCCTGGTGGTTTGGAGGTGATGTCGTAGACGACCCGGTTGACGCCGGGCACTTCGTTGACGATCCGGCTGCTGATCCGCGCAAGGAGGTCCTGCGGCAGGCGCGCCCAGTCGGCGGTCATGCCGTCGGTACTGGCGACGGCTCGGACGGCAACGACGTTGCCGTAGGTGCGCCCGTCGCCCATGACGCCGACCGAGCGGACCGGTGTCAGGACCGCGAAGTATTGCCAGACCTCGCTCGGCCGCCCCAGGTCCGCGGCCTCGATCTCCTCGCGCACGACCGCGTCGGCCAGGCGAAGCGTGATCAGCCGATCGCGGGTGACCTCGCCGATGATGCGCACCGCCAGGCCCGGGCCGGGGAAAGGTTGGCGGTAGACCATCTCCGCTGGCAGGCCCAGCGCCAGGCCGACCTCGCGGACTTCGTCCTTGAAGAGGAAGCGCAGCGGCTCAACCAGATCGAACTGAAGGTCCTCCGGCAAGCCGCCGACATTGTGGTGGGTCTTGATGGTGGCCGCGACGCCCTGGGCCGCCGTGCCGCGGCCAGCGCTCTCGATGACGTCGGGGTAGAGTGTGCCTTGAGCCAGGAATTGGAACGGGCCCAACTCGCGCGAGGTCTGCTCGAAGACGCGGATGAACTCGCGGCCGATGATCTTGCGTTTCTCCTCGGGATCGGTCACACCGGCCAACGCGGAAAAAAAGCGAGCACTGGCGTCCACCGCCACGACCTCAACCGGCAGGTAGTGGTCGAAGCGGGTCAGGACCTGCTCGGCTTCATCTTTGCGGAGGAGCCCGTGATCGACGAAGACGCAGGTGAGCTGATCGCCGATCGCGCGGCCGATGAGGCTGGCGGCGACTGTTGAGTCCACTCCGCCGCTGAGAGCGCAGATCACACGGCCGTTGCCGACCTGGCCACGGATGCGGGCTACACTCTGGGCGATGAAATTCGCCGGCGTCCAGCGCCCCGTGCACCCGCAGACATCGTACAGGAAGTTCTGGATGATCTGGGCGCCGCGCGGCGTGTGGTGAACTTCAGGGTGGAATTGAAGCCCGTAGTAGCCGCGGTCGGGGTCGCCCATCGCGGCAAAGGGACTGTTCGCACTCTGGGCCAACGAGTGGAAGCCGGGCGGGAGCCCTTCCAGGCGATCTCCGTGGCTCATCCAGACGCGCATCGGCGCGTCCAGGCCCTCGAAGAGTGGCGACACGTGCTCGATGGTGATCAGATCCGCCGGGCCATATTCACGGTGGGTCGCCGGGGCAACTCGCCCGCCGAGATGGTGGGCGATCAACTGCATGCCGTAGCAGATGCCGAGCACCGGCACCTGGCGTTCGAGAACCCACCCCGGCAGGGTGGGCGCGCCGGGCTCATAGACGCTGGCGGGACCACCGCTCAGGATGATTCCGCGCGGGTCGAGCCTGGCAATCTCGGACGGTGAGACATTCCAGGGCCGCAGCTCGCAGTACACCCGCGCCTCGCGGACGCGACGAGCGATAAGCTGGCTGTACTGCGAGCCAAAATCGAGAATGGCGATTGTTTCATTCATAATGGGAGTCAGGATGCGGGGATGGGGCGGCCGGGGGATCACTGCTTCCCTACTGTCGCTCGCCCAGCTTTTGAACTTCCAGAACCATCTGCTCCAGCGAGCGAACTTCAACGAAACCGCACTTGCGCAGACTGTTGATGACCTCAGCTTGATAGGTTGGAACGTGGGCGCGCACCTTCGTGTTGCCACGCAGACGCTCGAGTGCATGCCGGGTCAGATCAGGCTCAACCAGACCACGGCCCTCAGGATGGATGATGAACTCGATCCGGCTCGTCCCTCGCCCGCGCTCGATCGTGAGCAGGCCCCGGAGGCGGCCGTCCACTTCTGCCCACCAGCGCTCGCGTGAGCGGCCGGTTAACCATTCGGCGATCGTATCCAGGGACCCTCGCAGACGAATATGGAAGGTATCCGCACGCAAGGGACGGAGTTGCTGCACGGCAATCGGGATCGCAACGCGCGCGAGCTCGTAGGCCTCGTACCAGCGTGCCGGAACGGGTGCCCGGATCACAACGGACGGGTTCGGCTGCCAGCGCGGCGGGATCATCCGGCTCGCCTGTAACTGGGTCACAACCTCAACCGTCACGAAACCATGCTTCAGGTAGAGACGGCGCGCGGCCTCATTGTCGGCGCGGACTTGCAAGAGGATGCGGCGGGCCCTGCGCTGACGCGCGTATTCAATAGCAGCCCCGACGAGCTGGTCGGCAATCCCACGTCGTCGATAGGACGGTAAGACAGCAACATTGCTGATAATCCAGTCGTTCGCTATCCCATCGGCCCGGCTGATGGTAGTGTTGCCCACCAGGGTACCATCTTCTTCCCATACGAAGCCGGTGAGCAACTCCCGAAACGTCGGGCTGATGCGGCTGAGAAGCCAGAAGATGGGGCCAAACAGGCTCTGGGCCTGGATTTCACGAGCGATAGCGGTCGCGCCGAACGACAATTCATCGGCGAAGGCGATTTCGATGAGGTGCGCGAGAGGGCCTAAGTCGCGGGCAGGGTCAAGTGGCCGGAGATGGCCGGCGCGAGTATCGGCGTCACGCGGAATGCTCTGACTCACCATCGGGGGAATCGTCTTCCCAGCTCAGAATCCAGACGCAGAGCCCGGCTAACCCGATTGTTGCCAGGACCAGCCAGAAGCGTTGGCTGGGCAGCAGGGGCACATTGCGCGACGCCGCCAGTAAAATAACCACCATCCCGATCGCCAGGATGACCCAGCTCACGAGGTACGGGTGGCGTTCCCACAAATCACGCACGATTCGATCCTTCTTGTGGCTTGCTCGACAAGAAGCGTTGCCAGGCATCGAGCACCTGGCGGCGCAGGGTAGCCAGTGAGCCACTGTTCTCAATGATCACGCCGGCCAGCGCCAGCTTGTCGAGCGAGGGCTGCGCCGCCAGGCGGGCGTCGGCCTCTTCAGGACTCATACCCCGCTGCTCGACGAGCCGCTGGCGTTGGACTGCAGGCCGGGCAACGACGATCCAAAGCTCATCCAGAAGTGAGGTCATTCCACTCTCAACCAGTTTGACCCCCTCGATCACCAGGGCAGGCGGTGGGTCGGACTGCGAGCGGGCGGCCGCGATCCGCTCGCAGATCTCGATGCCGACGACAGGGTGAACGATCTCCTCGAGCCGTCTGAGGGCCTCAGGATCCTTGAAGACAATCTGGCCTAGGACTCCCCGGTTCACGCCACCATCGGGAGCGTGCACTCTCTCCCCGAAGGCCTGAACGACCGCCGCCGTTGCCGGGGTGCCCGGACCAAGTAACTCATGGACGAGAGCATCGGCATCCACGACCTCGGCACCTTGCTCGCGAAGGATCTCCAGAACAGTGCTTTTACCCGTAGCGATGTTGCCAGTCAGTCCCAAGAGTCGCATAGAGTTCCTTCAAGCGCCCGTAATCCTAACAGTGTTGCAGCCCGGTCCGCTCGGCAGATGCTGCAAACTGACTGTCGATGGATTATACTGCCGGGCAGGTGCCTTGACAAGGCCATAAGCCCCTGATAGACTCGCGGCGAGAGGCGAAAGCGATGCAAAGACGTGCTGTGCTCATCATCGTTGGCTTCATCAGCGCTGCCTGCTGGGTTCAGTTGTTCCGGTTGGTCGACAACACATCCCCGACTCCGCTCACGGTGATGCTGGCGCTTGGGTTGCTCTTCGGGGCTGTCGGAGGGATCGGTACGCTCGCAAGCTGGTACATCCTGCGGCGCGCCTTCAACCGTGATCGTGTGTTCACGGCCCTCCGTCACGGTATCTGGCTCGGCTTGCTTGTCACGGTGTACGGCTGGCTGCAACTGGTAGGCGTGCTGACACCATTGATCGCGGCGGTCTTGCTGGGTATCCTCATCACGGCCGAATCGCTCTTCCTCCTGCGCGAATTGAGCACCTAGAGAGCCGGTCAAGAAATCCCGGTGGGGGAGGGAAAAGACTTCCGAAGTCTTGTTTGCGGCAGGTGCGCGCCTTGATCACCCCCGTCGGAGCGCGTTTGGGCCAGCACGGTCCCCACCAGACTTCGGAAGTCTGAGGACTTGACCGATGCTCCAGGTTGGGGTGTGCGAGGCGAGGTATCAAGGGTTTCCTCCTCAGGCCCAGGCTGCTCGTCCCCGGTACAATGCGGTGATTCAACTCCTGATCGGTCTTGGCCTGGGGCTCCTGATTGCTGGCCTCGGCTACTGGCGCAGAGCGCTCTCCCGGAGCGGGGCGCTCGCGGCGGTAGTGGTTGGTGCGGTGGTCTTCGGCCTCGGCGGGCTGGCCTGGGGGGTCCTGCTGGTCGCCTTTTTTAGCTCGTCGTCGCTCCTCTCGTCTTACAGCCCGGCTCGTAAGACCCAAGTAGTGGAAAAATTCGAAAAGGGCAGCCGCCGCGACGCGACCCAAGTCCTCGCGAATGGGGGCTGGGTGACGCTCCTGGCCGTGTTGGCCTGGTTTCGGCCGGCGCCCTGGCTTTTTCCCGCCGCTGTGGGCGCGCTCGCCGCGGCCAACGCCGATACCTGGGCGACCGAGTTGGGTGTCCTCAGCCCGACTCCGCCACATCTCATCACCACGGGCGAGCCCGTGCCCCCCGGCACCAGCGGCGCTGTCTCGCGGTTGGGCACGATGGCAGCGTTGACCGGGGCGCTTTTTATTGGCTTCGTGGCCACAGCCACGGCGGTCGCCGGCTACGCCGGGCCACGATTCGATCAGCCGCCGGCCTGGTCAGGGTTGTTCGGAACTGCCGGCGGGCTCGTCGGCGCCCTCTTCGACAGTGTGTTGGGTGCGACGGTGCAGCGCATCAACTACTGCCCGCGCTGTGAGGAGGAGACCGAGCGCCGCATCCACCGCTGCGGCACAGCGACCTCCCCGCTGCGTGGCTGGCCCTGGCTCGACAACGATTGGGTCAATTTCCTGGCGACGGTCGCGGGCAGCCTGGTCGCCGGGCTGCTGGCGACGGTGGTACGCTGAGTGCAACGTGATGGGTGCACCTCACAACTCGCCATTCTTAACCGGCTGCCAGGAGTTCGCGCCAGGCCCTTGTCGTCACACACGGAGTGCCAATGAACTACCGCCTCCTCGGCACGACAGCCTTGCAGGTCTCAGAGGTCGGCCTGGGGTTGTGGGCCATCGGTGGCGATGCCTGGGGACCGGTCGATGACCAGGCGTCGTTGGCCGCCATTCAGCGTGCGTGGGAGCTCGGTGTCAACTTCTTCGACACCGCCGATGTCTACGGGCACGGCCACAGCGAGGAGCTGCTGGGCCGTTTCCTCAAAACGGTGCCGCGGGATCAGGTTCTCGTTGCCACCAAGGTCGGGCTGTGGCGTGGGAACCGCCCGAATCCCTACAACGACCCGCGGCTCATCATCGCTGACTGCGAGGCCAGCCTCAAACGTCTGGGTACGGACTTCATCGATGTCTACCAGAAGCACGTCTCCTGGGATGAGAACACCGATGTGTTTGCGACAGCGTTCCGTCAGCTCAAAGAGCAAGGCAAGGTGCGCTGTGTGGGGCTCTCCTCCAACGATCTGGCCGCCGTCCGGCGCTTCAACCAGGTGATTGGCGGGCTGGACACCCTCCAACTCGACTACAGTCTGCTCAACCGGCAGCCTGAAAAGGAAACCTTGCCCTCGTGCCAGCAACACGGCATCGGCGTCATTGCTCGCGGCCCACTGGCGATGGGAAAGCTCACCGGCAAATTCACCCCGGCAAGCACCTTCCCCGACGGGGACATCCGCCGCGGCTGGCTGGAGGGTGCAAGCCGCGAGCGTTTCGTGCACGATCTGGAGAGCGTGGAGCAACTCCGCTTCCTGGCGGAGGGCCGGACATTGACACAGGCCGCGCTGGCCTACGTGTTGGCGCAGCCGGCAGTCTCGACGACCATCCCCGGTGCAAAGAATCCCGAGCAAGTCGCGGAGAACGTGCAGGCCGTGGAGCGGCCTTTGCGTCCCGACGAACTCGTCCGCATCCGAAAGGTTCTTGCGCCGTCGAACAGTCTCTTCGCGCGACTCGTGCGTTGGGGCCGCGCCGCCTTGCGGTAGCGATCCGGGTTCACTCTCGTGTGAAGAGATGATTCTCGACTTTGCGCTCGCCAGCGCGGCAAGTCTCGAAGCCCTTGCAGAACGCCTGAGCGCGGTGCGAGACGCGCCAGCCAGAAGAGCATCACGTTTGACGAGACAACCGGTTTAGCAATCAGGGCAGGAACCCGTCACGCCTCTTGATTCTTCCCCCGCGACGAAGCTATGCTCGCAGCCAGCACGGCGCCGCGGCCCAGATGGCGATGCGGATCGTGAGCACAATCAGGAGTCCGCCCCTCGTCTCCAACCTCCTTCCGCGTCCGAAAGTGGGTCAAGCCCAGACAGGGCCTGACACGCTCTGCCCCTGCCCGTCCTTGCCCCGACACTTTCTGCGGAATCTTGGGGCCGTGTTCAGGGCTGCGGCCGCGCACACCTTGATAGAAGCTGGATGGGCGAGGGCAGTGCCCTCGCCTCCCCCATACACACGATCCGAATAAGAGCGAAAAGAAAAGCGCTCAAATTGGAATCCGATGCGCTGGGTGGGCAAGGGCAACGCTCTCGCCTCCCCCCGTGTACGCTGTCCCGATAAGAGCGAAAAGAAAAGACTCACCGTGGTCCTGGTAGGATAGATAAGCAGTCTGCGCCAAACAATTATCGGTAACAAACCGTCAAGCATCTGTTGATTGTAGCCATACAACGACTACATGGTAAAAAAGCGTCGATTCACTGCGTCAAGCGTGGCACGT
This sequence comes from Ardenticatenaceae bacterium, assembly GCA_027493995.1. Lineage (GTDB taxonomy): Bacteria > Chloroflexota > Anaerolineae > Ardenticatenales > Ardenticatenaceae > DOUV01. Next base: position 2,975,505 of record JAOSJS010000001.1, read on the forward strand.
ACCGTTGAGGACAAATTGTCATCCTGGATGAAGCAGGAACCGAGAAGTTTCTCTTGGGTGTTCTGCACAACGGCAGTGAGTGAGACGAATACAGCAGGCTCATTCTGAATCGAGATGATCTCAGCGACGTTAAGCGTGAGTGTCGCCTCGGCGACCACAGTGTTGAGTGCCTCCAGCGTCGCCTGTGTGGCAAGCAGCAAGATATCACTGTTAGCAGGTCCCTCAGCCACCCCCTGGTGGACTCTACCGTCACTTTTGAGGATCACCGTCACACGACAAGCATCCTCGTGAAAAGACTGGTCAACAGCCTCGAGTTTCACGCGTGGTCTTATGAAGGGGGTAAGATCTTCGGGACGTAGTTGGACAAGGCTGATTTTGCGGTAGTCAATACGCAGATTGAATTTCAGAAGCAAGAGCGTTTCGATATCGCGGACAACTTTCTTAGGCGGTCGCTCTGGAGCGGCCAGAACATGAACCTTCTCGATACTGCCGTTGCTACTTTCTCTGAAGACGCGTACTGCAAAGATGGCCGGTAAGTGGCGAATGGCCTGTTCTAATTCGTCAACGCCGCTGTAAGACATTGGACCTCCAAAGTGGAAAACGCGGGCAAGGGATCAGGTCCGCCTCTCTTCAAACAAGCGTGGCCGCTATTATTTCAACAAACAGTGCTCTTGACAACTCTTCTCAGGTGCAGACTTTTAATGAAGACGCTCTTATTTGGAATACGGTGCGCTGGGGCCGGGGCGGAGGTGCGACGCACTTCGGAAAGTGCGTCGCACCTGATCCGCGCACGCGACTCCAGTTTGGGCGAATAAAGATGGGAATGGGGTCAGGACACCTCCATCCTGCTCCGCCCTGTGACCGGCTGGAGTGGCAGAGCGGTAGCGCGCTGAGAGGCACCTCCTGGGCTGCCTTTGGTGAACGTCGAGGGGCAGAAGCTGTGGCTAGCGTCAGTGTGAGTGTATTGAGCAACTCCTGGTCGGGCACGTTCATCCTGGTTGTTCTTGAAGGTGGTGCGCCCCGTTGGCGGGGACCGGGATTATCTCTGGTGTCCGCAGTCGTCTCACACCGAGAAGTTATCTGAGGACGAGGTCACGCACGCGCTTGCGGGCGGCCTGGTGGTGAGGCGGTTCGACTTTGCGGATCATCCGCGCCTGTTCTGCCCTCGGACACGTCACGACAAACGGGGATAGATGTCTGGAGTCGCGGCAGGTGGGATCGGCGGCATCAGGGAGGGCCCACTTCAGGCCGGCAAGCTTCCCCGCTGTTCGCCGTTGACCGGTGAATTGGCGAACGTCTATCAGTGGTTGGATCATCGCTGCTAGAGAGTACACTCCAGACTCGCCGCTAGCCACTGGAGCCATCGTCGCTTCCACTGATATAGCTTCGATCAGTGTGGAGGGCGTTGCCAGCCGTCGGATGTGGATTCGCGCGCTGTTCGACCCACCGCAGGCTATCAAGACCGCCAGGGGGAGAAGGAGCCGTGCTGCGATTGCATGGGGAGGCTGCAATCACACCTTCGAGATGTTGGTAGCGTTTGTTTCCAAATGAGTTAAACGCGCCGAACTGGAGAATTCGCACGGGGTTGGGTGAAATTTCAATCGGCAGTTGAAATGGGAATAGGTTTGAGTGACAGGACTTACGCAGTAGGTTGAATTGCGGACGGAGTATCGGCTTGGAGGGCGCGCTTCAGCGCGCTGAAGCGCGCCCTCCAAGCCAAATGCCGCTTCTTTGAGCCGTTCTGCCTCGCACCGCGTACGTCCTGTGAGTGAGACGAGGTCCGTGGGGAGGTGGCGGGCCTCGCATGGGAGGACATCGGGTGAGGGTCTCGGCCAGGAGGTCGTGGCGGTGATGAGACAGGAAGTCTGGACTGCGGTCGACGTCATGCAGCCGGCGCACAAACCGGATGGGGAAATCTGAAGTAAACTGTAAGGGAGAAGAAGTTGCCGTGTGCTCTGAACCATGGTAGAATCGTGCCGTTTGTCACAAAGTCACAATGGGTTGTCACATTGTGGCAACAGCCAGCTCTCGAGAACTGTGGTCAACTCGCGAGCTGACTCTTTTTTTGCGTTGAGCCGGAGATCGCCTTCCTGATACCAGGACGCTCGTCCCGGTTCCCACGCCTCTCTGTTCTCCCCTCGCTGTCGGCATCTTTTCCACGCGTCACCGTGGGAGAGAGGCCATAACCGAACAGACAGATTGTTGTGTGGAGGAATTGGATGGATGCGCTGAGGAGCATTGCCGGGCTCGGCGCCGGGGCATCGAGCCTGGCCCTTTTTCGGCCGGGGCGGCGGTGGAAGCTACACCAAGGCGGCCGACATCGGTGCCGATTCCGTGGGGAAGATCAAGCAGGACATGCCTGAGGACAACCCGCACTCGACCCAGGCCGCTGGACGCCTTGTCGCGATCGGTTTTTGGAATATAATTCCGCCGTTCGCTGGGTGGCAGCGTCGTTGTACGACCACATCCAGTAGCCTGTGGTACCTGGACTCTCGCGGACCTGCGACGACTCATCGCTGAAAGCGGGAGCCTCACAGGCTTTTTTGTTGGGCGGGTTCTCGGCGGTCAACGTTCCGCTTCTGTATGACTATTGATAGTTGAATGGTTAACAGCATTCTATTCGCCTGTAGACTGATATGACGCTCGATACGGGCCCCTGGTCTGGGCACTGGTGCCAACGTGCATGCCTGCAAAGGAGGAAAGAAACAAAGTATGACACTTGGAAACGAGTTGCTCTGGATTGTACCCGTTGCGATTTTGATAGCCATTGGCTTCGCCATCTACCTCGTGCGTGATGTACTTCGTCGCGATACCGGTACTCCCGAAATGCTGGCGGTAAGTGACGTGATCTACGAGGGGGCTATCGCCTTCTTGCGGCGCCAGTACACCACGATTGGCCTGCTTGCCGTGGCCACCGCCATCGTCATCGGAGGGCTGATTGCCTTGTTCGACCGCTACATTGAGGTGTCGGGGGTCTCACCGCTCCAATTCGGGATCGAGACGGCGATCGCTTTTCTGATCGGTGCCCTGCTCTCGAGCACCTCCGGCATCATCGCCATGTGGACAGCCGTCAAGTCGAACGTACGCGTGGCGGCAGCGGCGCGCCTCGGTGTCAACGAGGCGCTGACCGTGGCGCTCCGTGGGGGAGCGGTTTCCGGCTTTCTGGTTGTGGCTCTGAGCCTGTTGGGGGTCTGGGGCCTCTTCGAGATTTATGGCCGCTTGCACGGTGACATGGCTGCGGCTCCGTTCCTCATCATCGGTTTGGGCTTCGGTGCCAGCTTTGTGGCTCTCTTCGCGCAGCTTGGAGGCGGCATCTACACGAAAGCAGCCGATGTTGGGGCCGACCTCGTCGGCAAAGTCGAGCAGGGGATTCCTGAAGACGACCCGCGGAACCCCGCGGTGGTTGCCGACCTGGTGGGGGACAATGTAGGCGACTGCGCCGGCCGTGGCGCCGACCTCTTCGAGTCTACGGTGGCCGAGAATATTGGGGCCATGATTCTGGGCGTCGCCATTTGGCGTGTGACCGGTAACCTCGGCTGGATTCTATTCCCGCTGGTGCTGCGCTCGTTTGGCATCGTAGCCAGTCTGATTGGGGTCTTGGTCGCTCGAATGCGCGATCAGCACGAGGATCCCATGAAGGCTCTCAATCGCGGCTTCTACGTCTCAACCGGACTTTCACTGCTCTTCCTGGCAATTTCGACTTTTCTGATGCTGGGCAATGTCTGGATCTACTTCTTCGGTGCCGGGTTGGTGGGCCTTATCAATGCTGTGGTCTTTCTGCTCATCACGCAATATTACACGGAAGGCGCTTACCGTCCGGTACGCTCGATTGCCGAGGCGAGTAAGACCGGTTCGGCGACCAACATCATCGCCGGACTGGCGGTCGGCTTCGAGAACCCCGCTCTGCCTGTCGTTGCCATCTCCATCGCCCTCCTGGCGAGTTTCGGCCTTGGTACTGGCGCCGCGCCGACGCTGGGTGTCTCGTCTGCAGCCGGTGGTATCTTCGGGACCGCCGTCGCTACGATGGGTATGCTCATGACGGCCGCGTACATCTTGGCGATGGATACCTTCGGCCCAATCGCTGACAATGCTGGCGGTATTGTTGAGATGTCGAACGCTCCGGAGGCGGTCCGGGTCGGCACCGATGCTCTTGACGCCACGGGGAACACGACCAAGGCCCTCACCAAGGGGTATGCGATCGGCTCCGCAGCGTTGGCGGCCTTCCTCCTCTTCTCCGCCTATCTGGACAAGGTTGAGTTGGTCGTTCGCACCAAGGCGCAGGCTGCCGGTTTGCCAAGTGAGCAGATCGAAGCACTCGCGCGGGAGGTTCACACCGTCGATCTGGGAAAAGTGCCGGTCTTCGTTGGCTCGCTCGCGGGTGCCATGCTGGTCTTCCTCTTCGCCTCCCTGGCGATCCGCGCGGTGGGCAAGGCGGCATCGGGCATGATTGCCGAGGTTCGGCGCCAGTTCCGGAATGATCCTGGGATCATGGCCGGGACGAGCCGCCCCGATTATGCCCGTGCTGTAGACATTTCGACCCGTGCGGCGCTGCGCGAAATGATCGCACCAGGCTTGCTCGCCGTTGGGTTGCCGATCGTCGTTGGCGTGCTGCTCCGTCATGAGGCGACGGCCGGCCTGCTGATGGTCGGGACCATGGCGGGTATCCTGGTCGCCCTCATGATGAATAACAGCGGAGGCGCCTGGGACAATGCCAAGAAGATGATCGAGGCTGGAAAACTGACCGACGACGCCGGGTGTGTCCTGGTCAAAGGCTCCGAGGCGCACGCAGCGGCCGTCGTCGGGGACACGGTCGGGGATCCGTTCAAGGACACGGCCGGTCCCTCGCTCCACGTCCTGATCAAGCTCCTGGCAACGATCACGTTGGTGCTGGCCCCACTCTTCATTTAGCACCACGTCAGATCACAAGCGCCCCTGCGGCCATCAGCCCGCACAGCCGCCGCGCCCCACCCATTCGGTGGGGCGCGGCTTTGCTTGAAATTTGACCCCGCCTCTTTTCATAAGACTTCCGGTGTCATCGACCACCTATGTGCGTTGGCGCGATGCGTTGCGAATGAGCGAAGACGATACTCGGAATGAACATGGGCGCAACCAGCCCCGATAAGAGGCTATTATCGCGCCAGGTCGATAGTGCTTTCGGAAGTGCGCCCCGATTACCAGGAGCGAATCAGGGCGCACAACAGATTACCATAATATATGGCGGCCAAATAAGAGGTCGTGGTAGAGGGTACGAGATTGGGACCTGAGGCGAGGAGAAAGGCAGGTTCTCCGTCCTCGGCAGACGGAGAGCCTACGACCCCAGCCGACGCCTGGACGGAAGCGACCGTGAGGTATCGGGCCGGGTGGACAGATTACGCGAGGTTGAACAGGCTCACGAGCAAGGTACCGAACACGAGAGGCACCAAGAAAACCAAAGCCATTAGGGCGTAGCGGTAGCGCCAGCGCGCAAAATCACGTTCGGCCGTGAATTGCCCGCCCCGCGCCACCCGGCGCCACTGAGGGATGGCTGTCAAGAGCCACAGAAGTATCAGGCCCCCGCCTCCCCATATCCACCATCGATAGGCAAGTAACCAGTCGAGCATAGAACACTCCTCGGGTCGGGTTCGATGGCAACGAATTCAACCTCGAATCTTATCACCGCTCACGCCACACCTTCTGACTTTGTCTGAACGTTCATGCGACGCTTTTCAGGCGCTTCTCATACGCTCTTTGTACGTCTACCTGAATGAAGACAGCGTGCAGTCCCTCCCCTCTCGAGCTCGCACAGAGTCTCGGTGCCAGGCGCCGAACTGAGGCCGTCGTCGGATGGTTCGCAAGGAGGGGGAACCGCGGCTTCTCCTAAGCCAGTTCCAGCCACCGCCTCGTGCCGCGTTCTCCGCCATCTTGTCTTTGCGAGGGGTTTTCTTTTGACTATCATACCTGACGTATGACTCGTCTGATCCTGCCGCTCCTATTAGCGACCATACTCGTACTCGGTCCCATCGCGGCAGTACGCGCGTCGCCTCCTGCCCAGCCGCCGCTGGCCGATCCGGTCCAGTCGCTATTCACGCAGTTAACGCCCGAAGAGCGCATTGGTCAACTCTTCGTCGTGGCCTTCATGGGGCGAGACCTTCGCCCGGGAAGCCAGATCGTCACACTGTTGCAGGAGGATAAGATCGGGGGTGTCGTGCTTCTGGCTGCCGATGGCAACTTCCGCAACAGCGCCGACGCGCCCAAGCAGATCGCCGCGTTGACCGAGGGACTTCAAGGGTTGGTCACCGGCCCGCGGGGCGCCACCGGCATTCCGCTTCTGATCGCTGTTGACCACGAGGGCGACGGCTATCCGTACAGCCGGATCACAGGGGGCGTGACACCGCTGGCCAGCCCGATGGCGATCGGCGCCACCTGGGACCCGGCGCTGGCAGAAGCCACAGGCTACGCGGCTGGCCTGGAACTCGCGGCCATGGGGATCAATATGCTGCTCGGTCCTTCGGTGGATGTCTTGCACGACCCGCGGCCCAGCAGCAAGGGCGACCTGGGCGTGCGCACCTTCGGTGGCGACCCATTCTGGGTCGGTCGCATGGGGCGGGCCTACATCCGCGGGATTCACGAGGGGAGTCAGGGGCGCGTCGTGACCGTTGCCAAACATTTTCCGGGCCACGGCGGTTCCGACCGGTTGCCTGACGATGAGGTGGCGACCGTGGATAAGAGTCTCCAGGAACTGCGCCGCATCGAGCTTGCGCCCTTTTTTGCCATCACCGGTATCCCCGCCGGTTGGAGTCCGGACGTCACCGACGCCTTGATGACCTCGCATATTCGCTACCGCGGCTTTCAGGGCGACAACATCCGTCAGTTCACGGCACCGATCAGCTTCGACCCCACCGGCCTGCGTACGATCCTCGGCCTGCCGGAGTTCGACACCTGGCGCGAGCAGGGGGTGATGGTGAGCGATGCGCTCGGTGTGCCGGCCGTTCGCAAGTACTTTGACCCAACCCTGAAACGCTTCCCGCACCGCCAGATTGCCCGAGAGGCGCTGAATGCAGGCAACGATCTGCTGATCCTGGCCCAGTACGATCTCAACGACCACTGGGCCGACCAGTACGCGAATATTCGCGATACCGTCGCCTTCTTCCGAGAGCAGTACGAGGCCGACAACGCCTTCCGGGCCCGCGTGGACGAGGCCGCCCTGAAGGTGCTGCGCCTCAAGATGCGGCTCTACCCCGATTTGGAGAAGGGGCGCGGAAAAGCAGTGCTGCCCCTGACCAACCCCAGCATCGCCGGACGGCGAAGTGCCGTGACCGAGACAGTCGCGCGCGGCGCGTTAACACTCATCTACCCGCGCACACCGGCAGATCTGGCCGCCCGGCTGCCGGTCGCACCGCGCCGCGGGGAGTCGATCGTCATCTTCACCGACTCGCGCGAGGTGCGCGACTGCTTCGACCCTGACTGCCAACCCTTCCGCCCGCTCCCGGTCGATGCGCTCCAACAGGCGATCCTGCAGCTCTATGGCCCGCTGGCCACCAACGAGGTGAGCCCCGACCAGATCGTCAGTTTTAGCTTCGGTGATCTGAAAACCTTTCTGGGCAGCGCCGTGAGCGTGACAGAGGACGCCCCTGTCCTGGGAACTCAGGCGACCGCGACGGCCAACCCACCGGCCACAACGGAACCGGTGGCGTCTTCTGTTGGGGCTGCACTCCAGACGGCCCGGTGGGTCATTTTAGTGATGCAGGATGTTATACCGGCCTCGAATGATTCGCGCCCGGGTGTTGCCGATTCTGACGCCGCGCGTATCTTTCTGGATACGGCCGCCGATAGCCTCTTTGATCGCAAGATCGTCGCGTTTGCGCTCAACGTGCCGTACCAACTCGATACGACCGAGATCAGCAAGCTGACGGCCTACTTTGGACTGTATAGCAAACAGCCCGCTTTTGTCGAGATAGCGGCGCGCGCGCTCTTCAAGGATGCAACCCCGGTCGGCGCGCCGCCGGTGAGTGTCGAGGCAATCAACTATGATCTCACCACCCAGCTCCAGCCGGACCCCGCCCGGCCACTCCCACTGCGTGTGGCCGCGACTGAGCCGCTGACGGTGCCCGCAGAGGCCGAGGTTGTCGTTGGCCCGGTGCTGGATCGCAACGGGCACATCGTCCCCGATGGGACTGCGGTCGAGGTTTGGGGCGCCTGGGAAGCCGACGGTGCTGTGACGCCCCGCGTCCAGGCTCCGACCTTGAGCGGGCTGGCAACTTTGCGCCTATCGCTGACTCAGGGCGGCCGGCTCACAGTCCATGCGACGAGCTTTGGCGCCAGCAGCCAGGAGCCATTGATGCTGAAGGCGGAGGGCGCAGTCCCTCCGCCAACGATGACGGTGACGGTGACGGTGACACCGACCCTCCTGGTGACTGCTGAGCCCCAGCCGACACTGACGCCTGGGGCGATGGCGAAGGCCGGGCCGACAGCCACCAGGGGCCCGAGTCTCGCTCTCGCAAATACCAGCCCCCCGACAGCGCCAGCGGGCGAGGTGGTTCCCCCTTCGCGACCCACAACGCGCCCGAGCATGGCCGATCTGGTAGCCGCCCTGGTCGGGATTGGGGTGATGGCGAGTGGGGCGTTGCTGTGGACTCGAGCGCTCACGGTTCAGTCGGTGCGCCGGGCAACCCTGGTCGTGATCGGTGGTTTGGCGGCCTACATCGGCTACAGCCTGGGGTGGTGGGGCAGTGGCGGCGAGCCGCTGGCAGCGCTGCGGGTCAGTCTGGTCGGTGGGGGAATCGGCCTCGTGCTTGGCCTGCTGTGGCGAGAGGGGCCGACACTCGAGATGAGAGGGTGATGCCAGCCGCCGCTCATCTCCAATTCTCAGTCAGCTAGCGGACCGTGACAGCCACGGCCGTCACCAGCAAGAGCAGTGCGAGGGTCAGCAGCAACCAGTTGGCGTGCAGCGACTCGGCCAGGCCGGACTCGGTGTGCGGCGGCCGAGGCGCGAGGCCCGTCAGGAGCTCGCGCTTGAACTCGGCCGCACTTGCCGGGCGCTCTTCGGGGCGTAGCGCCATCGCGCGGAGCACCACTCGTTCCACAGCCGGTGAGATGTCGGGGTTGAGGGCCCGCGGGAGCTCAAAAGCGGCTGGCTTGAGGAAGCGCTCCTGGGCGGAGAGGGGCTGGCGGGCGGTCAGCAGGTGGTAGAGTGTGGCGCCAAGGGCGTAAATATCAGCCCGTGGATCACTGCCGGCCAACTCGGCGCCGTAGAGTTCCAGTGATAGGTACGGCATCGAACCGACGCCGCGCAGACCGGTGATCGTCCGCGGGTCGTTGGGATCGAGCGTCACGCTCTGGGCCAGCCCGAAGTCTACCAACTTGATTTGACCATCCGGCGTGAGTTTAATGTTGGCAGGCTTAATGTCGCGGTGGAGTACCGGCGGCTCTTGCAGGTGGAGATAGGTCAGAGCATCGCAGAGAACCTCAGCCCAGTTCAATACTTGTGACTCGGGGATGAAGCGCCCCTTCCGTCGCGCCTCTTTGATGACCTCAGCCAGGTCTTGTCCGGGTACAAAGTCCATAACGAGGTAGTCGTGGTCACCGGTGCTAAAATAGTCGCTGACCTTCGGTAGAGCGGGGTAATCGAGGCGGGCGAGCATCGCGGCTTCCTGAGCGAATTGGGCTCGAATCGCCATCGTCACGGTCTCGTCTGCGTCAGCCCAGGGACGGATCGCCTTCATGGCGCAGCGCCGACCGCCGAGTCGCTGATCGGTGGCCAGGTAGACAGCCCCCATGCCGCCTTGACCGATCAGGCTCACAATCTCATATCGCGCTCGTAAGATCTCACCGGGCGGCAACAATTCAACCTCCAACGCCAGTGCAGGTCAATCTGCACCGAGACTTTTGTAACCTCGACGAGCACTCTTGTCAAAAGGGATGCACCGTATCGAGAGGGATTGGATGGACATGGAACGCGCACTTCTCGTCTTGCAAGAGGGGATGGAGACACCCCACCGTTGGCTGGTGGGGGACGATCTGACCACACTCGGGCGCTGGCCGGATAACGATGTCGTCCTGCCCGACCGGATGGTCTCGCGCCATCACGCTCAAATTCGCAAAGTGGGCTCGCAATTTTTGCTGGAAGACCTGGAGAGTACCAACGGGACGTTTGTCAATGGAGAACGCATCACTGGCCCGTACGTGCTTCAAGATGGTGACGTGATTCAAATCGCGCCGCGCTTCCAACTCGGCTTTGTGGACAGCGGTGCAACCGCGCCGATTCCAGGCCAGCGATCATCGGAAGGCCTGCGGGTGGACGAGCTGGAGCGCCAGGTCTACATCGGAGGAATTCCGCTCGATCCCCCGTTGAGCGTCGCCCAATACACCTTGCTCCTTTTGCTGATGCGCCACGAGGGCCGCGTGATCTCGCGTGAAGACATCGTCAACGAGGTTTGGGTCGATGATGACGCCGACGGGGTGACCGACCAGGCGATCGATGCCCTCATCCGTCGCTTGCGCGAGCGGCTGGCCACGGCCGATCCCGAACACCAATACATCGTCACCGTCCGCGGCCACGGTTTCAAATTCGAGAACCGTTGATGTCGACGGCCGACACCCTCTTCTCCATCCAACGCCACCTCATGGAAGAGGCCCTGGCGGCCGGTTGCCGTTGGCGGCAGGTTGGCCGCTTCGGGACGCTCGTCAATCCCCGGCTCGACGACCCGAACGTAAACCATGTTCGGCCCCTCGGCGTTCAGCCGCTTGATCCCTGGGCCGACCGCGCCTCCTTCGTCGAAGCCTGTGCGGCCCTGGCCGAGTATGGCCGGCCTGCGGTCGTCGTCTTCGATCCGGCCCAGGCGCCGGCCACGCTGCCGGCCTTTCTCACGGCTGAGCACTTCGTGCTCGAAGCGCGCGAGGTGTTCATGGTGCTGGCAGGGGATGACACGGGCTCCCCGCCGGCCTCCGACATCACGGTCGTGCCCGTCGGTGTTGGGCCGCAGCTTCGCAGCTACACCCGCCTCTGGGGCCAGATCTTCGGCGACGACCTGGCCGATACCTGGCTGGCTGCCATCGAGGCGATCTTTCGCGCTGAGATCGCGGCCAGCACCACACGCTACGTCTGCGCGCTGCGCGCCGGTCAGGCCGTCGGCACGGGAGCGCTCAAGGGGCGGGGCCGTGTCGTCGAGCTTGTCGGTATCGGCACGCTGCTCGGCGCGCGCCGCCAGGGAGTGGCCACGGCCGTTGTGCGCCATCTGGTGGGCCTGGCGCGGGCCCATCGTGCTGAGTTGATCTTCCTCGCAGCAACGTCCCAATCATCGGGCGAGCGTCTCTACCATCGGCTCGGATTTCGAGTGGTCGGGGAGCAGCAGCGGTGGCGGTTTGTCTGAAGCTTGTCGTCCCGGCTGCTGCGGCGTACAATCTTCCCGCTGCCCCCTCCCAACCTGGAGCTTTTCATGAGTCAGTCGTCGCCAACGGCCGCCTTTTACGACCCTCTTTTTCTGAAACATTACGAGTTCATGCATCCCGAGCGGCCCCAGCGGCTCGAAGCGATCCGCGAGTCACTCGAGAGCTTCGGCATGCTGAAGCAACTCACCTGGCCGGACTTCGAGCCGGCCTCCCAGCAGCAGGTCACCGCTGTGCACAGCCTCGATCACTACACGCGGGTGCGCCGGCTCTGCCAGCAGGGCGGCGGCCGCTTTGACGCTGACACGTACGCCAACGAGCACTCCTTCGATGCCGCCATCAAGGCCGCCGGCGCGGCCATTGCGGCGGTCGATGCGGTCCTCAGCAAGCGCTTTGCCCTGGCGGTCGCATTGGTGCGACCGCCAGGGCACCACGCGACATCCAACCACCCAATGGGCTTCTGTCTCTTCAACAATATCGCAATTGCCGCTCGCCACGCGGTTCAGGCCCACGGCCTGACGCGCGTCATGATCGTGGATTGGGACGTCCACCATGGCAACGGCACTCAGGATATTTTCTACCAGGACCCCCAGGTGCTCTTTCTCTCGACCCATCAGTACCCTTTCTATCCCGGGTCGGGCCACTGGCGCGAGACGGGAACTGGTGCGGGCGAGGGGCTGACGGTCAACGTTTCGCTCCCCGCCGGCACGGGCGATGCCGGCTACGCCCAGGTGTGGGCCGAGGTGCTCGCTCCAGTTCTCCGCCGCTTCGAGCCGCAACTCATCCTGGTCTCGGCCGGTTTCGATGCCCACTGGCGCGATCCACTGGCCGCGATGCGCCTGACGCTGGATGGTTACGCCCACCTTGCCGGCGAATTGCGCCAGCTCGCCGCCGAGGTCGAGGCCCCCGTGGCGGTGGTTCTGGAGGGAGGCTACGATCTCGACGCCGTTGCGCTCGGGATGCTCACAACGTTGCGGGCGTTGCAGGGGCAGCCACGCGTGATCGACCCCTTGGGCACCGGTCCGCAACGGCCCGACCCCGATTTAACCCCCCTGTTGACCCACCTGCGTGAGTTGCACCGGCTCAGCTAGAGCGCCAGTCAAGGAGTCAGACTTCCGAAGTCTCGGAAAACTGCGGAAGTCTCCGACCACGCGCCCCCGGTGACTCCTTGACCCGTGTTCCAGTCGTCGGCACCCGTCGAGAAGAGGAAACGCCGGCCAGGCGTCGTTCGGGCGGCCCCGCTATCGGCGCAAGATGGTATGCGCCTCCGGTACGTTCAAGCGCCTCGCAAACGAAACCGGCCACTCGGGCGCGTGCTTGTTTGTCCCTGGGTGCCAGGTGTCGCGCGTCCCGGTTGGCTGTCTAGAGATCGGAGGCCGTTTGGAGCGGGAGCGTTACCAATAGCAGCCCGCGCTCGTCTTCCAAACCAGCAGGCCTCAAGAATCCTTGCCCGGGTGACCTCGCTCATCGAGGCGGCTGAGGCCACTACGACAGACTTCAACGAAGCCTGTCCTGGAACCTGGCAGATATGTGGCATGTCTGATTCACAATCCTCGCCTGCGTCGCAGCCTTCTGGCTCCCCCGAGGTGTGGGGGCGACGTCGCTTCCTGGCGGCGGTCCTGAGTGGCGCCGCGACGCTGATCCTGCAAGCCTGTGGCCGCGAGAGACGGGTGATCCCACCTGATCCAACAGCCATCCCTGCGACAGCGACCGCCGCGCCAGCGGCGCGCCAAAGCCAGTACATGCCTCTGGTTGCCAACCAACATCGAGCGGCCACCACTCGTACGCCCGTACCCACCGAGGCGCCCACCGCCGTGCCCGCCGAGCCTCCTCCTCCGACAAGCACGACACCGGCCCCGACTGCAACGTCGCGACCACCGGCGACCCCATTTCCGCCCGGTCCGCCCAGCAAGTTGGGCGTCTTTCTCGGCTACCACCACCCCCAACTGTTCGACTTGCTGAGCACGGGCAATATTGCGCTTGTCAAAACGCTCGAATACAACGCCGACTTCGTGGCGAGCATCAAGCGGGTGTCTCCCAACACCGTCGTGATCGCCCGCTACACCCCCCTGGAACAGTTCAACCTGGCGGCTGCCGACCCTGCCGAGGCGGCCAGACGCTTTGCCGATCTGATCCTCCCCATCGCGACGGACCCCGTCCGGCAGGCCAACATCGATGCCTGGGAAGCCTACAACGAACCGGTGCCGGCCGGCCACGAGCAGATGGCACGGCTGGCAGCGTTTGAGGCCGAACGGACCCGCCTGCTTGCGGCGGCGGGCATCCGTTCCTGTATCGGCAACTTCGGGACCGGCCAACCCGCCCTGGAACAGTGGCCCGCTTTCTTCCCCGCCATCCAGGCCATCCAGGAGCACAATGGCTACTTAGGGCTGCACGAATACTCGGCGCCCTATCTCTGGTTTGGCACCGGGGCGTATCAGTTTCAGCCTGGCGTGGATGAGGGGGACGAGGGCTGGTTGACCCTGCGCTATCGCAAGGTCTACCGGCAGTATCTGCAGCCCGCCGGGTTGGAGGTGCCCCTCCTGATCACAGAGACCGGGATTGATGGCTCCGTCGCGAATCGGCCGGGACCCGCGGGGTCAGGATGGCGAGACTTTCGGGGGTTCTGGCAGAGCGAGGGGCGAGTCACCAGTTCGGCCGCCGGCTTCTACGTAGAGCAACTCACCTGGTACGACGCCGAGCTGGCGCAGGACCCCTATGTCAAAGGGGCGGCAATCTTTGCCTTGGCCGGCCCGCAAGGGTGGGAGTCGTTTGAGATGCTCGGTGAGTGCGCCAGAATTTTGCAGCAATATCTCGCCGTTCACCCGCGAGGCTGACGTGCGGGCGGAACGAGCGTGGAGACAGTGGCGGCCAGCCTCGTGGGGGGATGACCCTTGCACGATGATTCGCCATTGTCCCTCGTCGTCAGGTTTCAGGTTTGACGCATCGCCGGTTGAGCGATCAACAGGTGGACCACCAGTTCTGAAAGGCAGGCGCGCATGACCGACCGGCAACGCATCTCCTCTGGTTCTCCCTGGGAGTCCATCGTGGGGTACTCCCGGGCAGTACGGGTGGGCAACCAGATCTTTGTCGCCGGGACGACGGCAAGCGACGAGACGGGCGCGGTGATCGGCGCCGGAGACATGGCGGCGCAGGCGCGCTACGTTTTCCAGAAGATCGAGCGGGCGCTGCATGAGGCCGGGGCGACGTTGGCAGACGTGGTGCGAACGCGGCTGTTTATCACCGACTATCGCCTCTGGGAGGAGGCCGCGCGAGTGCACGGCGAGCTCTTCAGCGAGATTCGGCCCGCGGCCACGATGGTGCAGGTTGTGGCGCTACAGGATGTTCAGATGTTGATTGAGATCGAGGTCGACGCCATCGTCGGCGTGGACAGTGAGACCGCCGGAACATGACCTGGGTCTTCATCCTACCCAGGCCTCGCTGCACACGAGTTCCAGGGCGTGGGGTCCCTCAAGCATCTCGAGAAACACCTGCGCCACGTGCGGATCGAAGTGGGTTCCAGCCAGCGAGTGGATGTGCTCCCGCACCCGCTCTTCGGACCAGGCAGGCCGGTAGGGACGGTCGGAGCGGAGAGCATCCCAGACATCCACGACGGCAAATATGCGCGCCGCGAGCGGAATCTCCTCACCCTTCAGCCCGCGCGGGTAGCCGCTCCCGTCCCACTTTTCATGGTGGCAGTGGGGGATGTCCAGCGCCGGGCGCAAGAAGGCGATCGGCGACAGCAATTCGTAGGCGGAAACCGGGTGGCGGCGCATGATCTCCCATTCCGTGTCAGTGAGCGGACCAAGCTTGAGCAGGATCGCGTCGGGGACCCCCATCTTGCCGATATCGTGCAGCAAGGCCCCCCGGCGGACGTGGACCAGGTGGACCTCACTCATCCCCATCGCCCGCGCCAGCCGCACGGTCATCTCGGTAACGCGCTGCGTGTGGCCCTCAGTCTCTGCGTCGCGCAGGTCGAGGGCTCGCGACCAGCCTTCGAGTGTGGTGTCGTACGCCAGGGCCAAATCGGCGTTGGAGCGCTGCAGATCATCCAGGAGCATGTCGTTGTCGATCGCGAGAGCCGCCTGGTTGGCAAGAGCTTCCAGAAACTCGAGCCATTCCGTGTCGGGATCGAGCGGGGTCCGGTGGAAGATCTCCAGCACACCCTTCACCTGCCCTTTCACAACCAGCGGCACGCCATAGTAGGTGATGAAGTTCTCGCTGGCCAGGGACGGGGCGTATTGGAAGTCGCGCGTGGCAGCGGGTAGATTGGGGATGTTGACGATGCGGCGATCGCGGGCCACGCGCCCGGCGTAGCCCTCCCCCAGCCGAAGCCGGGTGCATTGCGGCGGGCGCGAGTGGAAGCCGAGACCGGCGGCGAGTTCGAGCGTTTGGGTCTTCGGATTGAGTAGCAGGACATCGGTGGCGTCCACGCTCAGTTGCGTAATGACCTGATCGAGGATCACGTTGAGAGTACCACACAGCTCGAGGCTGGTGGTGATCGCCATATCAATAGTGCGCAAGGCTCGCAGCTGTCTGGAGTGCCGGTCCGCCTGGGCTGCGAGACGGGCGTAGGTGATAGCCTGCGTGGCCTGATGGGCCAGCCGCGTGAGGAGGGTCAGTTCGCCGTCACTGAAAGCCCGGGACTCGCCGAAGGTGTAGAGATCGAGTGTACCGATCAGGTCGTTCTCACGGATCAGGCGCGCGACGACGATCGTCCGGATAGGATCATGGACATGGAGTTGGGAGTTTCCCTGGCGGGGCGCCACCAGCGCACTCGGGCCGATCGTGAGTGATCCCAGGCCGCGAGTGTCCTCTTCGTCGAGGGTGCGGGGCAGCGCCTGGGCGAATTCCAGGTATTCCGGTGGTAAGCCGAAGGTGGCGGCGAGGGAGAGCATCCCACGTTGCTGGTCGTAGAGGCTCACGCTGGCGGCGGGGACCTTCAACTCGCGGGCGGTTTCTTCGCACACCATGTTCAGCACGGTGTCGAGTTCACGTTGAGCATTCAGGCGAGCGGCAAAGCGCGCAAGCGCCGTGGCGCCGGCCGCCTCGCGGCGGGCCTCTCCTTCGGCCCGATGGCGCGCGGTGAGTTCGGCCTGAAGCCGCTCGTTGAGCGCTTTGAGTTCTTTTTCCTGGCAGACTGACTGCTCGTGGAGGGCTGCCATCCTGGCGAGGTGACGGTCGTGAGCATCGATGATGGCGCCGCTCAGGACGCCGACCGCGGCAAAGATTCCGGTACGAATGATCCAGCTGATGGGAGGTTGCGCGATCCCGGCCCGAACATCCAGTGGCATGAGCGGCCCGCAGAGGAGCCCGGCCGCCACGCCAATCAGGAACCCGCCCCAGGATCGGAAGACGAAGGCGGCGATGAGAATTGGGATGTAGAACAGGTCTGGAAAGACGGTCTGGCTCCCCCCGGCGGCATAAGTCGCCCAGGTGGCAATGATCAGACCGAGAGGAATGCCCCCACTGCTCCAGTGCCGAGACCGGAGATGAGCCAGCAACCTCTTCCCTTTTACCTTCGCCGTCATTGTGATGTTCGTTGTCGGTGCGCCGAAGGTCAACTGAATGCTCCCAACCAACGGGATGGAGATCGTTAACTCCCCTTCCGGCCGTTGCCGTTCCCGTTTCTTGCCTGGGTTAACTGCTTCGCAAAGTCGGTCAGGGATGTGGCCCGGATTGTGAGAATAATGGCTTGCTCCTCCGCCGGCAGGCAAAACGCCTCGCCGTTGTAGCCAGCGGCGAGCGCCAGCGCCGGATCCGTCAGGAGCAAGCGACAGAACGTTTGATTCACGACGGCCGCGCTGATGAGCCGGCTCAATTCCCCGCTGTTTCGTTGGGTACCCTGGGGATGGTGCGAGGGTCTGTTCATAGCTAATTCCGCGTTCGCTCTCGGGATGAAGCCCACCTGAAGCCGGTCTCAGGCCGCCAGCATTTCCCAGGCGCGACGGAGCACAGGTTGGCGGCGGAGTCGCGCGCGTAGGCGCCAGAGCCGGACCTCGAGGGTCGAGGCCGGTATCTGGTGCTCGGCGGCCAGTTCACGAGAGGTGCGCCCGGCGAGATAGTGCCCGATCAAGAGTTGACGTTGTTCCGGGGCCAACCCCGCCAACCCCGCCCGCACTTGCTCAGCCAGCCACCGATCGAACAAGCGGGCCTCGACCGTGGTCGCCGGCTCAGTCGCCGCCGGGGCGACGGGTGTTTCGGTGGCCTCCACCTCGGCGCGCGTCCGCAACACGGTGAATGGGACTTCAGTGGCACGCCGTAAACGCTGCTCATATCGCAGAAGGTTCAGAGCCACCACGGAGATATACCGGCTCAAGTTCCCCTGCTTGTAACAAAACCGCCGGGACCGGATTCGCGTCACGGCCGCAATGAAGGCATCGTGCGTAAGCCCCTCGGCATCGACGTTCGGTGCGCCAGCGCGGCTGAGCGCGGACCGCACCGTAGGGGCATCGCGCTGGTACCAGGCGGCCCAGGCATTCTTCATCCGTTGGGGCTCATCACTCTGCAAATCTTCAACCAGCCCTGCATCTGCCATACTCATGGATTTCCTTGGGGTCATAGTGTCGCCGGAGCATCGTGGTACTTCTCTTGCGAAGATTGCGGCCGCCCGCCCATCGTGCCCAGCAGCCAGAAAGCACCACTGGCGATGAGGACGTCGCCGAGGCTGAAGGCTACCCGGTAGGGGAACCAGGTGGGAAGGAGGAAATGGTCCGACAGCCACCACAAGTGCGTGGCTGTGATGGGGAGGACGATATCTTTCCCCGTCCCCAGCCGGTCACCAATCGTCCAGGCGCCGGACGGCGCGTTCGGGACCAGCCGGGCCACGGTTTCTGGACTGATCGGCATCAGCCCACCGTTGAGAGAGATGACCAGCAGATTCAGCGCCAGCCCGAGTCCCAGGGCCCGGAAGCCTGGCTGGTTGCGGTTCATCCAGGCGAAGAGCAGCAGCAGCACCTGCGAACTGACCAGGGCTGCTGCTGCCAGCTCATCTGCAATCACCGGCCGCGAACCAGCCAGGCGAAAGACAAGCAGCTGGGGAAGGAACGCGACCGGCACCAGCCAGGCCAGGCGGAGGCTCGGGGGCTGGAGCGGTCGCCCCCCAAGCCACGCCCGACCTGCACTCGCCGCCAGACCGGCGATGATGGCTACAAGCAGGATCATGCTCATCCGCCGGGGCCGCCACCAGCCTCAGGGGCCCCAGCTCCGAGCACAAAGAGACTGAGGGTCACTACGGCCAAAATCAGCCGAACATACCGGGGGTCTAGTTGCCCCACAACGAGACCCAGATCGCGAAGATTGCGTTTCATAAGCCACCTCTCCTTTGTGGATGGTGAGTTTGGAGTGCCGCCAACTGTCCCCATGATTGCAGGGGGTAGGCTCCAAAGGTGGCTCCAAAACAGGTGCGAACCGGTGCTGAAACAGAAAGACGCCGACCTTGATGGGCCGGCGCCGGGGGAGAGAGATCGATTGAGGGGAATCAGTGCATGAGTATTGTGTAGAGTTCCTCGGTTTGAGGCGACGGTGGGGCGCCGACCTCGTCCCGCAGGGCCTGCCTGCAGCGCTCGAACTGGCGGGCAACGGCCGCCCGGTCTCCCATGGCCGCGTAGGCCCGCATGGCCAGGCGATGGGCTTCCTCCAGGCACGGATCTTCGGTCAGGATGCGCCGGCAGTAGTCAAGGGCGGCCCTGGATTCACCCGCCTCCAGGTGGAGCCTGGCCGCCCTCAAGATGGCGTCTTCGTGAGCCTGCCGCAGCCGTTCACGCTCTGGCCAGACCCAGGTGCCGTCCGCCTGCGGCAGGTAGGCTCCCTTGTAGAGCCGGATCGCCGCCTGGTAGGCTGCCAATCGTTCGCGCGGGTCCCTGGCAGCCGCCGCTTGCGCGAGCCGGCGCGTAAAGGTTTCGACGTCGTATTCGTAGTCGAGCGCCTGGTTAAAGCGGTAGCGCTCGCCTTCGAACAGGATGACGTCCTGCTCAAGAGCGTGGCGCAGGCGGTAGATCGTGTTCTTGAACTTCAGCTTCAGTTGGGCCGGTGAGGCATCGGGCCAGAAGATAGCGCCAACCGCTTCCTTCGTCAGGCTGTCGGGGTGGCCGAGCAGGCAGAAGAAAAGGTCGCACGCTCCCTGGGCCTGCCAGTCGGTGCCGGTAACGGCCCGCCCGTCAACCAGCACCCTCGCCCTGCCGAGGGCCTGGATGGTCAGCTTGGGCGGTACAAAGGAGACCGTCACAACCTTCCGGCGCAGCCGCCGGCGCAAACTCGGAATCGACTGTTCGAACTGGGTGACATGTCCGAGCAACCGGTTCGCCTGAAGACCAACCGCCGGGTCACCCTGAGCCGCCTCGAGCAGTTCCCTGGCCTCCCGGCCGGCGACCACGAGGATGTGGTGGCTCTCCAACGCGGAGGCGAGTTGGAAGGCCCGCCCCAGGTGGTCTAGCGCCGCCCTCTCCTCCCCTGACGCCTGGCAGGCAACGGCCAGGGAGAGGTAAGCACGGGCGGCTTCAACCTGCTGGCCACCTCTGTCGAAGTGCTGGGAGGCCTCCGCCAGGTGAGCGACCGCCGCCCGAGCCTGGCCCTGGCCCAGGGCCAGCCGTCCCACCTCCAGTTGGTGCAGCGCCTGCTCAACCCGCGAACCGCTGGCCTCGGCCAGGCGCGCGGCGGACTCGAGCAGGTCGTGGGCACCTGCCTGATCACCTTTCAGCCGCGCAATGGCGGCCTCGGCCAGATCCAGGTAGAACAGCACGAACCGATCGTCGATCCGCCGGGCCGTTTCGCGCGCCTGGCGATAGGCCATCAGGGCGGATTCGAAGGCATCGAGATCAATGTAGAGATCGCCGATGCTGGCCAGGATAAACGCTTCCAGACGTCCATACCCGCTCTGGCGCGCACACTCCAGCCCTTCTTCCAGGAACGCCCCGGCCTGTTCGTAGTTTCCCTCCATATGGTGGAGAACCGCCAGATTGTTAAGCAGGTTGGCCTGCCAGGCCAGGTTCCTCTCGGCGCGCCAATGGCGGAGCGCTTTCTGGTAGGCCGCCTCGGCTGACGGGTAGTCACCGGCGGCTCGATAGGCCATCCCAAGCTCCATCAGGAGCATCGCGGCATTTTGCGCCTCGCCCAGCCTGTTATAGGCGGCCAGCGAGCGCGTCAACCAGTCAATGGCCTCGCTCAACTGCCCGAGTTGGTAGAGACTCATCCCTCTGGCGCGCAGTGCTTCGGCGTGGACGGCCCGCAGGCGCTCGTCGTGCTCCGTCAGCGCCAGAACCTCGTTGGCATCGGCGAGGGAGGCCTGATAATTGGCCAGGAAGCGGTGGGCGACGGTGCGCCGCACCAGCGCGCGGGCCAGGGCAGGCGTGTCGCCGGCAGCCCGGAAGGCCACCGCGGCCTGATTCAGCAGCGAGAGCGCCCGGGCGACCTCGCCCCGGACGGTGGCCACCGCCCCTTGCAGGGATAAAAGGCCGGGGCGTGAGGTCAAGGTGCCGGCCGGCAGACTATCCAGCCATTCATCGAGTGTCCTCACCCGGCCGGCCTTCACCAAAGCCGGACCAGCCCGCTCGATCAGGTCAGCCGTGGCGGTCACATCGCCCAGACGGCGGTGCAGATCGTAGGCCTTTTCCCACTCCCCACGCTCCGCGTACACGCTCGCCAGGCGCCGCCGGATGCGGACGGCCTCTTCCGGACGCTCGCGGGACAGCCGCGCCTGAAGAAAATCGCGGAAGAGGTGATGGTACCGCAGCCACGTACCTCCATTGTCAACCGGCAGGACGAAGAGGTTGCCCCGCAACACGGTGTCCATCAGGCTGCGCCAATCCGTGCTCGGCGGAGGCGGCCCCAGGACCGCCTCGCACAGAGTGGCATCGAACTCTTCCAGCAGCGACGTGCGGAGGAGGAACTCCCGGATTGGGCCCGGCTGCTGGTCGAGCACCTGTTGGGCCAGGTAGTCGTACAGCCCGACGCCCGAAACGCGCGCGATCCGCAGCCGATCAGCCATCCCCTGCCACATCGTGTGGGCCGAGAGCAGCAGCCCTGTGATCCAGCCCTCGGTCTCGCGCGCCAACTCCTGCGCGGCCGAAGCCGGCATCGTGAGCTGGTAGTTTTGCAGCACCAGCGCCTGGATTTCGTCCGCCTGGAAGGCCAACTCCTCGAAGCTCAAGCCGCCGACCTGAGATCGCGCAACCATCAGCGGCAGGTCGGGCAGCGGGAGCAATCTGCGCGAGGCGATGACCAGATGGCAGTTGTCGTCCACCTGCTGGAGGAACTGGTTGATGAAGCTGTTCACCTCCTGGCTCTCGTCAACCAGGTGGTAGTCATCCAGCACCAGCATGACGTGTTCTCGGATTTCCTCGTAGGCCTCATTGACAATCGTGGTGACCAACCGTCCGAGATCGCGACTTGAGAAGCTTGCATTTTGCAGCGCCGCTGTCGATCGCTGTCCGAAGTTGGGGAAGCACTCGGTGATGGAGGCGATGAAGTGGGCAACGAACCGTTGGGGGTCGTGGTCGAGTGAATCCAGGGCGAACCAGCAGACCGGCAACTCCGCCCGGTGAGCAAGATCGACCAACAGCGAGGTTTTGCCATAGCCGGCGGGCGCGGCGACGATGATGAGCTTGTAATCGAGCAGGTCGTAGAGCAAGTCGAGGAGCCGCTGGCGCGACAGCAGGTCAGGACGGCGGTGTGGCAGGAGGATTTTCGTGCGTGTTACAGACGGGGTCATGAGGAGTTCAATTGCGTCCTGGCACTGAACCGGTCTGGTGATACCCTCACCACTACTATAATCCTTTCCGGTGACGCCGCAAGCATCTTCAGCAAAGATCGGCGGCTTCGACCGGCTCTCCCTGATGGCCGGGGAGGAAGCCGTCGCGATGAGGTCTGATCCTTCCCCCTACGTACGAGAATCAGCGCCCAGTCGCGCCAGCCCGTTCGAGCGCGCACCAGTCTTCGGGCAGGTCGAGGTCGAAGGCCAGGCCGGGGGTGCGCAGGATCGCGAGGGGGACGCCACGCTTGCGGGTGAAGCCGGCATGCCACTGGGCGCTATCCGGTCCGAAAGCGAACGGGATCAGGCCGGCAGGGCGCTGGAGCAGCGCGTTGGTGCCCCCGTCCCGGCGGCTAGGCGCGAGGACGACACTCGGAGCGCGCCGGCCGCGCTCCACCAGGCGCGCGATGTCGGCCAGGCAGAGCGACGGGAGATCGGTGGGGAGGACAAGGGTCGCGGCGGCGCCGCGCGCCACGGCGGCGCGTTGGGCCTCGTCCAGCGCGCCATTGAGGGTGTGGACCATCTCGACCAGGGGGTAGGCGCCACGGGTGGCCGCCAGGGCCAGCAAGCCGGGATCGGGGCTCACGACGACAATCTCGGCGACCAGCCCGCGGGCGCGGGCCGCGCCTAGTAAGTGCAAGAGGCGCGCCAGCAGGCGGCGGGCGAGAGCCGCGCGGGTGCCTGGAGGAAGGAGCGGCGCCAGCCGCGTCTTTGATAGCTCCGGTTTCTTCGCCGGGACCAGGACCCAGGGGGCAGCCCGGGACGAGCAGAATTGATTCACGCTGCGCCTCGGGCCAGCGCGAGCGCGGCGGCGGCCACGCGCCGCCGTCCCTCGCGGTCAAGCATGATCGTGTCAGCCGCCCCAACGACCAGGCCAAGGGCACGCACCGCGTCGATTTGATCCGCATCCCGTACGTCGAGCAGAAAATGGGAGAGGAAATCGGTGTAGCGGCGCGCGACAGCCAGCGCCGTGGGCTCCTCACCCAGCTCGGCGAACATCTTGGCGGCGGGCCCCTTGAGTGCCTGGCCACCCACGATCGGGCTGACGGCCACAACCGGGACACCCGCCGCCTTCAAGACGCGCAGCCGCGCTGGCAGTGGCTCAACGGCAAGCAACGGCGCGATGCTAACAAACGGGTTGCTCGGGCAGAGTACCACCGTCGCTGCGGCGTCGAGGGCAGCCAGCGCAGCCGGTGTGAGGCCGGCCTGGTCGGCGCCCTCGAAGCGCAGGCCCAGGAGGCGCGGCTGCCAGCGGCGGTGCACGAAGTACTCCTGGAAGGCCAATTCGCCCTCATTCGTCAGGACAATCGTCCTCAAGGTCGCGTTCGTGACGGGCAACAGGTGCGCTTGCACGCCGAGGGCGCGGGCCAGCCGCGTGGTGACCTCGGTGAGCGTCGCCCCGCTGCGGAGCAGATCGGTGCGAAGCAGGTGGGTGGCGAGGTCGCGGTCGCCCAGGCGGAACCAGGGCTCCGCGCCGTAGTGCGCGAGCATCTCGAAGCTCTGCCAGGTGTCGCCGGCGATGCCCCAGCCGGTCTCTTCATTGGCGATCCCGGCCAGCGTGTACATCACCGTGTCGAGGTCGGGCGAAATGTGCAGCCCCCAGAGTTCGGTGTCGTCGGCCACGTTCCCGATCACCGTGAGTCGCGAACCGACGAGTTGTTGCAAGCCCTCGGCCAGCCTGGCGCCGCCGACGCCGCCGGCCAGAGCGACGATGGAAGCAGCCGTCTGCTGATCTGTCAAAGTTAGCGCCATACTGTGACCGCCTCCACAGGCTTGCGCTGGCGGTCGCGGCCGTTGTCGGCCGGGTAGCCGAGCGTGATGAGGCCTTGAGAGTCCCAGGCGGCCGGCAGGTCGAGCGCCTGGCAGACCACGCCGGGACAGAAAATCGGTGCGCAGATCCAGCAGCTTCCGAGGCCAGCAGCGTGGGCTGCCAGCATCAAGTTTCCAACGGCCAGGGCCACGCTCTGGGCCGCCATCAACCACTCACAGTGCTGACGCTCGGCGTCCGGGTAGACATCCATCTCCTCCATCGTCAGACATGGGATGATGACGACGGGGGCGCCGCCGATCCGCGCCCGCGAGCGGGCGACCATCTCCTCGACCGTCTCGACCGGCAGGCCGTCACGCACCAGGTCCCGGCGAAACGCCTCGCCCATGGCGGCGGCCAGGGAGGCCTTCACTTCCGGCGTGCTCACGACGGCCCAGCGCCAGGGCTGACGGTTGTGCGCCGAGGGGGCCCGCCCGGCAATCTCGATCAGCCGCGTTACCAGCGCCGGGTCCACCGGCCGGTCCAGGTAGCGACGAATCGAGCGGCGGCTGAGGGCCAGCCCGAAGAAGGGTGCCTCGGCCATTTCGCCGGTCAGGGGCCGTTCTGCTACACTTTGCATACTCACACAAATACTCCAATCGGTCTCGTGCGCAGTTCGGGTACCAGGGAACGCAGGCGAGCGCCGCCTGCGTGCATGTGGGGTCGCCTCTCACCCCCTGTGGGGGGAGCCCAAGCAAGTGCACCTCGCTTCGCCCTGAGGGGCGGTCCCCAGCGTGATCGTCTCGCCTAGGCGTCCCCCGCGGGGTAGCGGGTACCCCTCAGGGCAAGCCGGCGGTTGGCCGGATTGGCCTGTAACCCCGATGCGAACGGCAGATTTTACATCATAACTGCTGTTGGGAGCCAGAACTGTCGCCAGGCAAGAGCAGATCCAACCCTGTCGCCTTCCATCGAAGTCTTTCTCAATCAAGGAAACTGGAGGGCGCGTTGTCACGATCAGCCCGACGGGTGGCCGCATGTGACGCCGGTCGGGTAGATCCACGAAAGCGGGCACTTTTCTGTCTCGGCCCAGGCGGATCGCGCAAAGTCCCGCACCCTGCCGGCAAATCCAGGCCTGGCGCTCACTGTGGATAGCGAGGAGGACTGCCGCGGAGTGGCAATCCAGGGAGTGGTCGAGTTCATCAGTGTGCCAGGCGAACTGGTCGAGGGCTGGAACCGCCGCCTGGTCGCGAAGTACGAGCCGCCCGCAAACGTCGAGAGAAGGCGGCCCGCGTGATGCGCGGGCCACGGGTGATCCTGGTCGTTATGGCCGTTCGAGCAATGGCTTGGGGTCTCTGAGGGTCGCCGCGCACGTTGAAAGGGGAATGTATGCTGAGCCGTCTGCCTGTTGTGAGTGCTGCACTGCTGCTTGCGCTCGTGTTGAGCGGTTGCGGCCCCCAACATACCTACGGTGGTACAGTCGTTGATCCACCGCTCGAAGTCCCGGCATTCACCCTTGTTGATACCGCGGGCCAACCCTTCGATTTGAAGGGCGCGGCCGGGCAGATAACACTTGTCTTCTTCGGCTACACCAACTGTCCAGACACCTGTCCGCTGACAATGGCGCATCTCAAACAGGCGGTGGCCCAGTTGCGGCCTCAAGAGACGGAGCGAGTGCAAGTCGTTTTTGTGACCGTGGACCCTGATCGCGACACACCCGAGGTGGTCGGACGTTTCGTTCACGGCTTCAACCCATCCTGGGTCGGCCTCACCGGTGATCCGGCCGTGCTGGCGCAGGCCCGCAAGGCCTACGGTGTCTACGGCGAGCCCGCAGAAAGCGGCCATGCCGACCATGCGGCCTACGAGGTGGTCCACACCGACCGAGTCTTTGCCCTGACGGGCCCCGGTGCTGTCCGCCTGATCTGGGGATCCGACACCCCGCCGGCCATGCTGACGGAGGATATTCGCGCGCTGCTCCGCGGCTAGCACCAACAAGTGTCGAGCAAAACGAACGTGGGCTTCCCCGCTCACTCGTCCTCACCGGGCAACGCGCACAGGCCACAGCTCTTGCCAGATCGATCCAGTGGGGGTAAAATTAGATCTCCAAACTATTGGAAAAGTAAACCATGCCAACTTCGCCCGACGAATGCGCCCGCGAGTTGTTGGAGGTCGTGCCTCTGGTCATGCGCACCATCCGCAGTGAGATGCGCAGCAACCGTACTCCGGAGCTTACGGTGCCGCAATTCCGTGCTCTGGTGTTCTTGAACCGGCATGAGGGTGCATCGCTCTCCGAGGTTGCCGAGCACCTCGGACTGACACTCCCTTCAGTGTCAAAGCTGATGGACGGGCTCGTAGCTCGCCGGTTGGCGACGCGCGAGGTGGACCCCCGTGACCGCAGGCGAGTAACGCTGGCGCTGACGGAGCAAGGGCGGACGGTATTGCAGCATGCCTATGATGCGACCCAGAATGCGCTGGCTGAGGTTCTGGTCGCCCTTCCACCGGCCGAGCGTACCGTGGTCGCGCAGGCCATGCAGGCGTTGCGCCCACTCTTCACGTCGCGGCGGCAGGCAGGGACTGAAACGACGAGGTAATCTATGGCAATCGTGGAGACCAACAGGCTCACGCGGCGCTTCGGCGAATTGACCGCCCTCGACGAGTTGACCATCTCGGTGGAAGGCGGCGAGGTATTTGGACTGCTGGGTCCAAATGGCGCGGGGAAAACGACCACCATCAAGATCCTGACCACGTTGCTGCCGCCTACGTCGGGCCGTGCAACCGTGGCCGGCTTCGATGTGGTCCGCCAGGCCGGAAACGTGAGACGTATGATCGGTTATGTCCCGCAGGTCCTCTCTGCCGACGGAAACCTGACCGGCTACGAAAACCTCCTGATGTTTACCAAACTGTACGACATCCCACGTGTCGAGCGCGATCCACGGGTGCGGGCGGCACTGAGTTTCATGGGGTTGGCGACCGCTGCCGATTCCCTCGTCCGGACCTACTCCGGTGGGATGATACGGCGGTTGGAGATCGCCCAGTCCATGCTCCACCGGCCGCAGGTCCTATTCCTGGACGAGCCGACCATTGGGTTAGATCCGGTGGCGCGGAAGGCGGTGTGGGAGCACATCGAGCGGCTGTGCACTGACTACGGCACAACGATCTTCTTGACCACGCACTACATGGAAGAAGCTGACAGCCTGTGCAACCGGGTCGCGATCATGCACCGCGGCAAGGTGGCGACCATCGGCAGACCCACGGACCTCAAACGCTCTATCGGCGGGAACGGTGTGACGCTCAATGAGGTGTTCGCACACTACACCGGTGATATCTTGGAATCGGGTGGGAGTTACCGTGAAACTTCAAGAACAAGGCGTACCGCACGGCGGCTTGGCTAGTCTGCCGGAGTCCTACGTCGCCCCTCCCGTCGGGATTGTAACAGGCTTTGTCGGCAAAACCCTGACCATTGCCGAGCTGGAAGCGCGAAAACTGCGTCACGACCCGACCGAACTCGTCACGCGGGCCGTGCAACCGGCGCTCTGGCTGCTGGTCTTCGGGCAGGTATTCACACGAACGCGAGCCATTCCCACCGGAGATCTGCGCTACCTCGACTTTATGACACCCGGCATTCTGGCTCAGAGTGTACTGTTTATTGCCATCTTCCACGGAATCGCGGTGATCTGGGAACGTGATCTGGGCATCTTGCACAAGTTTCTGGCGAGTCCCACGCCGCGGACGGCACTTGTGCTGGGCAAGGGCCTATCCGCCGGCGTGCGCGCGCTTTCCCAGGCGGCGATTATCTACCTGCTGGCGCTGCTACTCCATGTGAAGGTGAACTGGAACCTACCTGCTCTCGTAGGTGTCCTCGTCGTCGTGCTCTTGGGGGCGGCCCTCTTTTCAACCTTCTCGCTCATTATCGCCTGCCTGGTCAAGACCCGCGAACGCTTTATGGGGATCGGTCAGGTGCTGACGATGCCGCTTTTCTTTGCCAGCAATGCAATCTACCCGATCACATTGATGCCGGGCTGGTTGCAGCTGATCTCGCGGATAAACCCCTTGACCTACGAGGTGGATGCGCTCCGGGCGTTGATGTTGACCGGTATGACGAGTAGCTACGGCGTGGGCGTGGATCTGGTTATCTTGCTCGCCGTTATAGCGGTTCTGGTGATCCTCGGCGGGCGACTCTATCCGAACATCGTCATATAGCGAGAGCCGGGCGGTTGAAACCGCGGCTGGAGGCCTCCGGCCGGGCGGGCCCCTCCGGGCACGCTGGTTGTCGGATACATTTGGAAAGGGGCAAAAGTCGCGGCTGGAGGCGTGCCCCCAAGGCAGGGTCTGCGTCAGGGGGCACGCCCTACGGGGTTCCCCAGGCGAGGAGTCCTCGCTTCGCCCTGAGGGGCGATCCCCGGCGAGCACCTCGCTTTGGGGCGTACCCTGCGGGGTAG
This sequence comes from Ardenticatenaceae bacterium, assembly GCA_027493995.1. Lineage (GTDB taxonomy): Bacteria > Chloroflexota > Anaerolineae > Ardenticatenales > Ardenticatenaceae > DOUV01. The sequence continues at coordinate 3,003,796 of JAOSJS010000001.1, forward strand.
GGCCTCCCCCCCAAGGGGACCCTCAGGGCGCGCCGGGCGTCGGCCTACGCCGCCGATGGATTGAAGAACGGAAGCGAGGAGCGCTCTCGGATGGATAGATTCTCCTCGCTCACGGCCACGACATGCCTGGCGTCGAACTCTCGCCTGCAGAAGGCATTGCTCTCCCCGGCCTTGTCCTCGAAGGTGACTACCAGTTTTGGGTACTCGATGATGTGTTCACATTTGATCCTCTCCTGAAAATAGCCCGCCGCGCTGTTCGCCGTGGCGCGGCGCCAATTTTCATTTCCCGGCGCGGGCCGCAGGCACAGGGGACACTGGTGGCGAAATCGCTTCCAGGGCGGACGAAGGGCTCGTCGTGCGCGCTTGAGCGCGCTGAAGCGCGCACTCCAAACCGGCGCCCGCGACGTGTACCAATTCGCCAACAGGATCACATTTCTGTAAAAGTGAGATACGCTATCTTGGTACTCGGCGTAGCCATCCTTTATGGCGTTGCGATCAGCAACCCCACGCCCTGACCGTATAATTGCAGTTGATCATGCGGGAGCGTATCGTAGTCGGCCTCGTTGGCCAAGGGCCCGGTGGGTCCCATGACATCGGTCACAATACCATCCGCTGCCACCTTCCGCCACACGCTGAGAATCGCCGCCTGGGTGGCGGCTGTGTACGCCTCGCGTTCCAACCACCCCGCCGCGACCCCGCGCTTGAATGCATAACCGATCAAGGCAGAACCCGACGTCTCGAGGTAATGGTCCGGCCGGTCGACGACGTTGGGCCAGAGGCCGCTGGTGCTCTGCAGCGGCCTGAGAGCGGCCGCTTGCTTCCGGAAGACGTTCAGAACCAGCGGGCGAGAGGGGTGCGTGTCGCTCATGGCTGACAGAACGGCCACATCTGCCATTAATACCCATCCGTTGCCCCGGCCCCAGTAGGCGGGACCAATGTATTGGTTCTGGCTCGCACTCCACGCGTGATGATACAGCCCCGTGGCCGGGTCTTGCAGATGGTCCGCGTGCTTAAGTATCTGCGAGGTAGCTTCCTCAAAATAGACGGCGTTCCCCGTCACTTTCGCCATCTCCGTCAGGAATGGTGCCACCGACATCACTGTATCACACCACACCCGATCGCCATCATCCATGTGTGAGAGGGTGCCGTCGGCCGTGCGTTTGGCGTCTGTCATCACCCAATCGGCTACGCGCTGGGCGAAGGCAAGGTACGCCGGCTGCGGGTCTGCCTGGTAGACGATCAAAGCGGCATAGCCCAGAAGACTATCATTGACGTGGTTGATGGCTCGAATGGCGATGCAGCGATTCACGTAGGTTGTCAGCCACCGCAGGTATTGTTTCTGACCGGTTCTTTGCCAGGCTTGACTCCATCCATACGCCAGTACCCCGCTCTCCCAATAGCAGTTGCCCTGCAAGTTGTCCATGCCTTGCTGCCCAACGGCCATCAAGGGCGAGGTAAACGTATCGAGATAGAGATCGAAATCAGCGCCAGGCGCTGCCGCTGCGTACACACGCCACTGTCCATCGTTCGATACATCTGAATGCATCATGCGCCAGTCTGAACGCTGCTCCAGCGCAACCAGTCCTGTTCCGGCGGGATTGGCCACATACGAATGGGTTGTGCCCGACCGATTCGAATCAAAGACGATCCCGCTCATATCCGGCAGGAAGTGGCCGTACGAGTCGTGGGCCGGGTGAGTTGTGAATGGACGCTGATTGGTGCCGCCGGCATCCATCAGATAGACCTCGCTGTTGCCATCCCGCTCACTCCGGAAGACGACCGCGGTGCCGTCCGGCGAGCGGACAGGCAAGCGGTCAACGGCCGGATCGGTCGTTAGGGGCAGCCAGGGAGCGGCGCCAGCGTCGATGGTGGCCCGATAGATATCCCAGTTCCCGTTGCGATCGCTGCTGAAGAGCAAGCTGTGACCATCCGGACTGAACCATGGGTGGACCTCATCCGAGCCGGGTGCCTCGATCACGGCGCGCCGGTTTGTACCGTCGGCGTTCATCACGAAGATGTCCCAATCGCTGCTCTGGGTCGCGTTGGAGGCGTAGGCAATGAGGCTGCCGTCGGGCGAGAAGATCGGCCTGTCTTCCTGCTGCGCCGGCGTCCTCGTCAGGTTGATTGGCGTGCCTCCCCGAATGGTCAAAGCAAAGATATCAGTTTGACCGTTCCAGTTGCGCAGAAAGACAACCGTCCTCCCATCGGGCGCGAAGACCGGTTGAGTATCGCTCCTCGGGCCAGACGTCAGCCGGCGGGGATACGTGGCGAGCTCAGTCCCTGAGAGGAACGGCAGGTACACCGCCAATGGAGTGGTCACGGTGGTGCCGGCGTCCCGAGCGGTCGGGCTCGGTGCGCCCTCGACGGCCAGTGCCGCCGACCATGCTCGTTCTGCAACCGCGCCGGCGCGGGCCTCCCGTGCGGCCATCATCCACACGAAGGCGAGTCCGAGTGCCGTGACGAGGGCGGTGATCATCCAGAGTCTGCTCCGCATGGCTGATGGGTCCTCCCTTGATCTCGGTGGCTCGCACGGCAACCCGTTGCTTCGATCACTTGAGAAGGCGTGGAGCAGTCATCATTGTGCCATCTTCGCGGGGTTCTATGCTCCGCCGATGGAACGATTTCCGGTGGTCGCCGCGCTCAGTCTGCGAGAATTGCCCGCCGTGGCGAGAAGACGGCCGCCAGGCGGCGGGTCGCGGCAGGCAGGGTCCCGCGCCTATTCCTTCGGTTGCTCCACCAAGACAAGCCGGCTCCCTTCAGAGTCCTCGATGATCGCAAACGTGCCCCAGGGTTGCTTGTCCGGCTCTTGCACGAACTTGACCCCTTTCGCCTTCAGATCTGAATGAAGGGCCTGCATGTCAGTCACATTGAAGGTAAGCGCCTGAGATTGCCCGACGACCTGTTTATAGTGCTCCCAGTTCTCGTCGGGCAGGTAGAGGATAACCTCCGTTTCTGCACCCGGCGGGGCAACAGCCACCCACCGGGCCGAGGCACCGGGGTAGAGCGCCGCGTCAGCGCGGAGCTCAAAGCCAAGCACGTTAGTGTAGAATTCCTTCGCCCGATCCTGATCGTGGACAAAGAGTGAAACGGTACCCACTCGATCGATCATCACTTGCACTCCTTTCCTCTTAACTCCCTGCAGCAGCAACGGCGTCATGACATCGAACACAAAGATGATCACCTCTTCTAGCGATTTCGCCGCCAGCCGATCCAGAACTGCCTCTTCCATTTGTATCCCACCGTGCTTGCTCGTCAGTCTAGCACAGTGGGTCACTTGAACCAACAGGTATTGATCCTGGAACACCGGTCAAGGTGTCGCCCGGGGCGGACGATCGGAGACTTCCGAAGTCTCGGAAGACTTCGGAAGTCTGACGCCTTGACCGGCGCTTCTGGCCCACCCCTGTCTTCCGACAACGGCGGAGCCCACTCGAGTGGGCTCCGCCGTCTTCGAGCCTTTCACCAGCAACATCATGTTTCATACACCTACCGGAACATATCGAGCTGCTTCGGGCGAACCAGGGGGCGACTGGTGGCGTGCTCGTCCCGCCGGAAGGGCACACCGCGCATGTGAATCACAGGGAGGCCCTGGTCGGTCTGGCCTTGCAGCATCGAGGCAGCGGAGGCTATCTCATCGGCGGTTGCGATCTCGGTCGATTGCATCTCGTAACCAAAGAGATCGTGCTCGCCGCGCAGGTCGGCGACGGGCGCGATGCCGGCCACGCCGATGGCAACGCCAACTGCGCCGACGCGAAAGGGACGACCATGCGTATCGTTGATGATGATCGCGACGCGCGCGCCCGTGGCCTCGATGAGCCTCATCCGCAGTATGGCCGCGCTCTTGTCCGGATCACCGGGCAGCAGGGCGACCCGCTCCTGGCCAGCTTCGGCGTGCACGTTGCTGCGATCGATCGCGGCGTTGGCCACGACCCAGCCGCCGCGCTGCTCAGTCACGATCAGGCCTGGCCGGACGCGCAACACCTCGACCGAATCCTGGAGCACTAACTCGATAAACCGGGGATCTTTCTGGACCGTCTGCGCGAGGCGGAGGGCCTCCTGGGAGGGCGTGACCGTGCTCAAGCTTACCAGCCGGCCCTCGGCTTTCGAGATGATTTTGTGGGCGATGACCAGGATATCATCGTCCTGGAGAACGATCCCGGCCACTTCCAGCTGCCCAAGAATGAGCGCGACGATGTCATCGCCGCGCTCGACGAAGGGAAAGTCCGGCAGAGGGGTAAGGACTGCTTGCATAAAATCCTTTCCGAAAACCTGAACCCAGGCCCGCGATCTGTGGTGTGAAGCCCAATCACGTGATCTTTCAGTGTTGATCACTCGTCGTTTCCGGAATACCGGTGATGCGAATGCCAGCGGTGTGGGCCTTGTAGCGACGGTTAATGGCAATCAGAAGGGAGGTGAGGCCCTCAACGACGATAGCGTTTGCCAGCGGACCAACGTCCAGGCCGCGCATTCCCAGATCTTTGATCAGCTCGATCACCCGCTGCTTGGCCTCTTTGTCGTCGCCACAGACAAGCACGTCTGTATCCATCTGGCGGTCGAGATCCTGGAGATTCTCGGCTGAAATATTCTGGAAGGCGGTGACGACAGAAGCCCCCGGCCCGAGGATCGCCTGGGCTTCCTGGGAGGCGGAACCGGCCGGGGGAACAGTGACCACCGCGACCTTGGGCGGCTTGAGCGGGACTGTGGCGTCAACCACGATCTTGGCTTGTACAAAAGGGGCGATCTCATCCAGGATCGCCGCGTGACCGGCGTAGGGCACAGTCACCACGACGATTTCGCTCGCGGCGGCGGCGGCCTTGTTTTCCAGACCTCGGATGGGGGCATCGTCCTGCTCGCTATGCAGGCTACGGTTCAACTCCTTGGCCCGGATGGTCGCGCGTTCGGCGGAGCGGGAGCCGATGATGATGGGGTACCCCGCGTTGGCCCAGCGCAGAGCCAGACCGGCACCCTCGTTGCCGGTGCCGCCGATGATGGCGATGGTCGGTTTGACGTTCGTCATCGAAGATCCTCTCGCAATCTGCTCGTAAGGTGACACTCGTCTGGTCTCCACTGTAGCACGCGTCGTTCCAATACACTTTACGCACGATGGCTCAACTCATCGAACCGCTCCCAGATGCCCGGAGCGAGTTCGCGGGCGCGGGCAGTGATCTCGGCCTCGTCCAGCGTCAGCAGTTGGCGATCGGCCATAAGCAACTTGCCAGCCGCAATGGTGTGGGTGACGTGGCCACCATCAAAGCCGAAGAGCAGATGCCAGGGCAGGTTTCCACTGCTCAGCGGCGTGAAGGGGTGGTAGTCCACCAGAATGATATCGGCGAAAGCGCCCGGCTCCAACCGGCTGACCGGTTTGGGGAAGAAGCGGCCGGCCAGGGCCGCGTTGTTGGCGTAGGCCAGGGTCATCACCTCGTAGCCACCGAGCGTGCGCGGATCGCCCGTGTGGACCTTGTGCAGCAGGTAGGCGGTCTTCATCTCCTGGAACATGTCGAAGGAGAAGCCGTCGTTGCCCAGGCCGACCCGCATCTGGGCGCGCAGCATCGCGGGGAGGTCGGCGACACCCACCGCGTTGTTCATGTTCGAGCGCGGCTGGTGGGTGACCCAGGTGCCGGTCTCGCGCAGGAGGCCCATCTCCCACGGATCAATCGTGATGGCGTGGGCCACGATCGTATTGGCGCCCAGGATACCGTGGCGGTGCAGGCGTTGGATCACCCGCTCGCCATAGGTTTGCAGGCTCCACTCCTGGTCGGCCGGTCCCTCGGCGGCGTGGATATGGAAACCAGCACCAAGCGGTTCGGCCGCGGCGCGCGCTTGCTCGAGGGTGGCATCGCTGAGCGTGAGAGCGGCGTGGAGACCGAAGGTTCCGGCCAGGCTGGGGTCCTGGCGCGCGCGCGCTTCTTTGATCCAGCGCACGTTTTCCTCAATCCCGGCCTCAGCCCGGCCAGCGCCATCACGGTCGGAGACCTCGTAGCAGAGGCAAGCGCGGAGGCCGGCCGTTTTCACAGCCTCCGCAATCAGGCTGAGGCTCCCCTCGATGGCATTCGGGCTGGCATGGTGGTCGATCAGGGTCGTGGTCCCACGGCGGATGGCATCCACGAGACAGACCAGGGCCGAGTACTTTACGCTTTCAGGGTCGAGCGCCTTGTCGAGGGTCCACCAGAGCCGCCGGAGAATCTCCGGAAAATTCTTGGACGCCGGGCCAGGGATGGCGAGCCCGCGGGCGTAGGCCCCGTAGAAGTGAGTGTGCGCGCAAATCGAGCCGGGCAGCGCGAGTTTGCCGCCGGCATCGAGCTCAGGGGCGCCCGGGTACTCCTGGCGCAACTCGTCCGTCGTCCCGACCGCGAGCACCGTGTCACCCCGGATGGCGATCGCCCCATCCTCGATCAACGGGAGATCCGGATCGGCCGGGTTCGGCGAGACCAGCGCGTGGGTAATCAGCCGGTCGATGGGAGCGTCCCCGGATGGGGCCGGCGCATAAACGAATGAAGGCGATGAGGAAGTATCTTCCGTATTCATAGGGGGAGTCCATTCTCCTCAGACACCGCCACCGCCGCCGCTCTGGTGACTCGCCGCAACTCGTCTACCGTCAGGCGCATCAGGCTGCGGTCGTCGCCGCCGCCACCGTAGACGACCGCCTGGCGGGTGACGGCCTCATCCATCAGCACCGGTACCGGCGTGATGTGGCCAAACGGCGGCACGCCACCAGCCGGATACCCTAACGTTTCGAGAACGACGTGAGGCGGGGCGAGACGCACCTTCTTACGGCTCACGCCGAAGTGGGCCGCGAGCGCTTTGTAGTCGATCCGGGCGGTGCCGCAGGCAATCACCAGAACCGGGCGCCGGCCGGACGAAGTTCCATCCTCAACCAGGAAGAGAACCGATTTGATGATTTGGTCGGGTTCACAGCCCATGGCGGCGGCGGCTGCCGGGACTGTCGGTGTCTCTTGAGCCGGGAAGACAACCTCGGCGGTGATTCCGTGCGCGGTAATGTAGTGTTGCAGATCGGCAGGTGTTCGTGGTGTCATCGCTCGTAGGAAATCGGGGGTGGCCACAACTGCCAGGCCCGACGGTCATTCGGGCGGAAGCAGTCGGGACCACTGCAGGACATTTGGGCGACCGTTGGGCCGGGCGAGGCCGGCCGCGCTCTACAGCAGGCCGGCACGGGCGTTGAAGGCCTCGATCAGGGCGTCGATCTCGTCAACCTGACTGTGGATATTGGACCAATAGTTCTTCTGGTACCACTGCGCCTGGATCTCCTCGTAGGTTTTGCCCTGCTGCTCGACCCAGGTGTAGTACTTCAGATTGTGGACTCGCTTCCGGGCCGGGTAGGTCAGCTCCTCCATAAAATCGGTGCTCTGACCCAGAAGGTACCGGTGGTAGGCGCCAGCCGCATCCTCAGCGCTCAATTCGCCGCGCTCGACCGTTAGTTCGTGCAGGCGACTGCCATACATCTCCATCGAGTCGGTTAACACGGTCATCACCACGTCACCCTCACCCCACTCATACCATTTCACCATTTTGATGGCGGCGAGGAGGTTCGCGACGCCGGAAATTCCGAGCCACGGGAGGCGCTTGATCAGCGATAGGGGGATGCCCTTCCGGGCGAGATACTGCTGCCCTTCCGGCTCGTTAAACAGGCGGATCAGGCTCACCGGGGCCTCATCGTCGACGGCGACGACCAAATCGGTGTTACGAACGTTGTGAATCCAGGGCACGTGCTTGTCGCCGATCCCCTCGATGCGGTGGGCGCCGAAACCGTTGAGGAGCAGCGTGGGACATTGGAGCGCTTCGCTAGCGGCCAGCTTGCTGGTCGGGAAGCGTTCCTTCAGATAGTCGCCTGCCGCGATGGTTCCGGCCGAGCCGGTAGTGAAGACTGAGCCGCGGAATGCCTCGCCAGGGCCGAGTTCCTGCTCCAGCACCTCTTGCATGGCGTGGCCGGTGACGTCATAGTGCCAGAGATGGTTGCCGAACTCCTCAAACTGGTTGAAGATCATCAGATCCTCACCGGAGCGGCGCAGTTCCCAGCACTTGTCGAAAATCTCCTTGACGTTGCTCTCGGTGCCCGGCGTGGCGATCACTTCTCCGGCAACCGTGGACAACCACTCGAAGCGCTCGCGGCTCATCCCTTCAGGCAGAATCGCGACGGACTCACAGCCCAGCAAAGCCGAGTCGTACGCCCCACCCCGGCAGTAGTTACCGGTGGAGGGCCAGACCGCCTTCTGCGTCGTGGGGTCGAACTGGCCGGTGACCAGGCGCGGGACCAGGCAGCTAAAGGCGGCGCCGACCTTGTGTGCTCCGGTCGGGAACCATTTCCCGACCAGGGCGATAATGCGCGCATCCACGCCGGTCAGTTCCTTTGGAAACTCAACGTAATTGACGCCGTTGAAGCCGCCGCCAAACGAGACGGGTTGGTTCTTCCACGTGATGCGGAAGAGGTTCAACGAGTTGAGATCCCACAAGCCTACCTGCGCGAGCTGCTCCTTGATCCTGGCGGGGATGCGCTCAGGGGACTTCATCTGCTTGAAGGTCGGAATAATAATGTTCCGCTCGCGCGCCCGTTGGACGGCACGTTCGAGGCGCTCAGGGTACACAGTCAGATCAATCATTGAATCATTTCACCTCATTGTCCGGAACTGCGGCCTGTTGCTGACGACCGTTCCGCGTGCCTGCTGCCAGGCTTGTTCACGCGTGAAACGTGATGACGCCAGGAGCAGCCGGTCTGCATCCTAAACACGGGGTAACAGCCGTCATGTTTCGTTCAGGACGATCGGGCTAATAGTAGCATCCGCGCGCTATCCTTCACAACCGCCCATCCGTTTCTCCATTGCACGCGCTACGCATCCGTCGACCCTATCCGCGCCAACAGTGCCCGGAGGACATTCAAGTCCGGAGCCACGCGGTAGGGTGCGCCCGTCGCCACCATCGCAGATTTGATATCCTTCAAGCCATTTCCTGTGACAATCACTACAACGCGCTGATCTTCCCGGATCCAGCCCTCGCGGCGGGCCCGCTGCACTCCGGCGAAACTCGCCGCGCCCGCCGGCTCCGCAAAGACACCGCTGCCGCGGGCCAGCACGCGCATCGCCTCGAGAATCTCGTCGTCGCTGACGCGGACGTAGCGGCCACCGGTCTGAGTGACAGCGCGCAGGGCCTTGACAGCATCGCGTGGAACGCCGACACTGATACTGTCGGCGATCGTCCGGGCAACGATCGGCTCGAGTTGCTCGGTGCCGCGTTCCCAGGCAGTGGCAAGTACATCGCTGCCCTCTGCCTGGACGCCGATGATCTCCGGCATCCGGTCAATCCAGCCCAAGGCCTGCAGATCGCGTAAGCCTTTATGAACGCCACCGATGATACAGCCGTCGCCAACAGCGACAAAAATCTTGTCGGGTGCCTCCCACCCGAGTTGCTCGCAAATCTCGAACGAGACCGTCTTTTTGCCCTCGCTCATGAAGGGGTTGTAGGCCGTGTTGCGACAGTACCAGTCGAATTCTTTGGAGGCAGCCAGGCAGAGATCGAAAGCCTGGTCGTAGCTCCCCTCCACGAGGACGACCGTGGCCCCGTAGATCAGCAATTGAGCCACCTTGGCCTCGGGGGCACTGGCAGGGACGAAGATGACCGTGCTCAGGCCGGCACTCGCTGCCAGACCCGCGAGGGCTGCGGCCGCGTTCCCGCTACTGGCCGTCGTAATCACGTTGTAGCCCAGTTCTTGGGCCTTGACCACAGCGACGGCCGACGCCCGGTCTTTGAAGGAGGCGGTCGGGTTCCGGCCATCATCCTTGATGTAGAGCTCGTTCAGCCCGAGAACGCGGCCCAGTCGGGCGGCGTGGTAGAGGGGGGTCCAGCCGACCTCCAGGGGCGGGATATACTCGGGGTGGCCAATCGGCAACAGGGGCAGGTAGCGCCACATGCTGTGCCAGGGAGAGTCGTGCAGTTCGTCGCGCGCGAATTGCGGCCCGATGGCCTCATAGTCATAGCGCACGTCGAGGATGCCGGTGTCGTCGGGGTGATTCGGGCAGACGTAAGCCACCGCGAACGCATCGGGCGTATACTCCGCGCCGCAGAGGACGCAGCGGTATCCCAGGACATTGTTCATCAAGGACGACCTCCAACCTGTATGAGAGACTTCGCAACAACGGACCCTTGCTCTAAAAGTTCTTCCTGTGGCATTTTAAATAGAGAGAAAGGACGAGAAGCCCCACTGGGAGATCACCTCTCCAGAAAGGAGGGCCCGGAGCGCCAGCCAAGTCGTCAGACTTCCGAGACTTCGGACGTCTCCGTTCCGTGCCCCGGCAACTCCTTGCCGGGTGTTCTCACGCACGAACAGTTGAGAGTGGTCGCATCGACTCAACAGGTGCGGGGAGTACAAGGCAACTTCAATCGCGACGGAGCCGCCCATGCCCCCCACCGCCGTTCATTCTTATTCTTCGCCACTCAGAAAGGAGAGACGGATGAGTGCATTCCCGATTCGACGCTTCCTGCCTGCTGCCGTCGTCGTCACACTGTTGACCCTTGCGGGACTCCTCAGCGCCTGCGATCTGCGCACCATGATGAGCTACCAGGGGCGCCTGCTGACTCCAAGCGGCGCGCCCGTCGCCGATGGAAACTACAACATTCGCTACAACCTCTTCGCCTCGGCGACGGGCGGGACCCCGGTCTACACCGAGACCAAGACCATCGCCGTCAAAAATGGTTTGTTCAACTCGGCGATCGGGACAGATGTGAGGATTCCTCCGGAAACCTTCGCACAGCAACTCTACCTCCAGGTCACCATCAACGGGGAAACCCTCTCACCTCGCCAGCAATTGCGTGGTGCGCCGTATGCCATGAGCCTCGTTCCAGGCGCGGTCGTACAGGGAAGTGTAGCGATCACGCGCACCTACGCCAGTTACAGCGACACGGGCGCCGCGGCGACTATCGCCAACACAAATGCTACGGCGGGCGGTGGCCACGGTCTGTTGGTAGTCAATCGGGCCGCTCCCTCCGGCGGTGATAGATCCAAGGTTGCCGCGGTCCAGGCCCGCGCGGTCGGTGGGAGCACCTCGACTTCACCGAACACCGGGGCCTACGCCGGCATTTTCGAGTCGGCGAACTATCGCGGCATCTACGCTAAAGGTGCGACCAATTACTACGCCGGTGTCTTCGACAGCAATGTCGGTATCCAGATCATCGGTGGAGGCGGTTGCAGCGGCTGCACCCTGGCCTATGTAGCCCGGAATGACGGCGGTGGAGTCATCTCGCCCGGCGACCTTGTGGCTTCTGTGGGCGTCACTGTCGATCCCGACCTGAAACAACCGGTACTGCTGGTTCGCCGCGCCGCCGGTGGCGACGAGGCCGTCATCGGCGTGGCAGCCGGCGCAGTGACTCGCGAGCCGGTCGGCGACGATCACGGCGTCACGACCGGCGGCTTCGAGGTGCGCGGTGACGCGGCGGCCGCGGGTGAGTACCTCTCGCTGGTGGTGCAAGGGCTGGCTCAGGTGCGCGTGAGCGGCGCCTCGAGCGTGGCAGCCGGCGACCGCCTGGTGGCCAGCAGCGACGGAGCGGCACCCACCACGAGTCTCGAGCGAAGCGTGGCTCGCGCGCTGAGCGCCCCGGATGAAAGCGGACTTGTCTGGGCCATGGTCGATGGGCGCTAGGAGGTCATGATGCGATACCTCAAAGCACTCGCGCCTTTTTTCCTCATGGCCGTGCTGCTCTACGGTACCGGGCTTTTCGCCAGCGCGGCGCCGCCGCCGGCTGAGCCGGCCGGACCACTGATGGCCTCACCCAGCTTCGACCTCTCCTGGGACGTCGTCGAAGCCGGCGGTGGGAATACGATGACCAGCGTCTCATTTACCCTGCTGAGCACCACCGGCCAGCCGGCGATCACGAACGAGCTATCCAGTACCAGTTACAAACTGATCAGCGGGTACTGGGCCGGGGCCAGCCCCTGGAGTCGCCTCTTCCTCTCACTGCTGAGACGCTGATTGGCGCCTCGTTTCGCCGCGCCTGCCTCATGGACCGAGGCAGGCGCTTTTTGTTCGGCCGCTGTTGAGTCTCTTCCTGCGCCGCCCGAAGGGTCTTGCTTCTCCGGACGCCCGCCACCCTTAACCGGCCGGCTGCGGCTACTCCGGGACGATCCGCGTGCCGGTCTCGCCGTGGAGCGCGCGCTCGATGTTCTCCGGGTTGGTGATCAGTGCTTCGTGGCCACCGGCCTCCAGGAAGGCGATACAGGCTTCAATCTTGGGTTTCATCGAGCCAGGCGCGAAGTGCCCCTCAGCCATATACTGCCTGGCCTCAGCCACAGTCATCCGGTCGAGCGCCTGCTGGTTTGGCTTGTTAAAGTTGATGGCGACCTTCTCGACGGCTGTGGAGATCAGGAAGAGATCGGCCTCCAGGCGTTGGGCCAGCAGGCTGCTCGCTCGATCTTTGTCGATGACGGCCGCCACCCCGCGCAACTCGCCCTTCTCATTGCGGACCACCGGAATGCCGCCTCCGCCGACGGCGATGACGATCCAGCCGCCATCCACAGCCATCCGGATCGCGTTCTCCTCCAGAATTGCGTTTGGCTCGGGCGAGGCGATGACGCGGCGCCAGCCGCGGCCGGCATCTTCCACAACCGGCCAACCTTCGGCCTCGAAGCGGCGAGCAGCGGCCTCATCCAGGAAACCACCGATGGGCTTGTTGGGATTGGTGAAGGCAGGGTCGTTGCGGTCCACCAACACCTGTGTGATGATGGTGATCGCACGCCGGTAGAGCCCTCGGCGGTGAAACTCGTTGTCGAGCGCCTGCTGAAGCATATAGCCGATTGACCCCTGGGTGTCGGCGCCGATCAGATCCAGTGGGGTCGTATGGACCTCGTGGGCCGCCAGCTCATTGCGACGCAGAATGAAGCCGACCTGCGGGCCATTGCCGTGGGTGAGCACGATGTTCCATCCCGCTGCGATCATATTGGCGACGTGGGTGACGGTCTCGCGGACGGCGTTCCACTGGTGGGGCACTTCGGGATGGTGTTTATCCTTGATCAACGAGTTGCCACCGACGGCGACGACAGCGGTCTTGCGTTTCTCCTGGACGGTCATCTTCGACAAACCTCTCCATCGAGGTAATCGTTCAAGGGGGTCAGAACGTGATGCGTGATGGAATCATTCGCGGATCACCCATCACGCCCCTCACTTCCCTCAACGATTACGTGAAGGCCTTTCGTTCCGCCAGCTTCCCTGGTTCCTTCTGTTTCAGCGCATCGTCAACGCCATGGCTGCTTTCTGAACGTGGAGCCGATTCTCGGCCTCATCGTAGGCCCAGCTGTTGGGGCCGTCGATGACCTCGTCGGTGACCTCGATGTTGCGGTCGGCCGGGAGGCAGTGCATGTAGCCGGCGTGCGCCTGGGCCAGGCGCATGCGCCGAGCGTCAGTGATCCAGTCGCTATACCTGCGGCCGATGCGCGCCGATTCGTCCTTGTCCTCCGTCGTCAGCCAAGAGCCCCAGCTCTTCGGATAGACGACGTCGGCGCCCTCGAAGCCGGCGTCGAAGTCGTGCAGCTCCTCGAAGGAGCCCCCGCTCCGGTGGGCGTTCTCCCTGGCCTGTTCGACAATCTCGGGCATCAGCTTGAATTCGGGTGGGTAGGTCAGGCGCACGTTCATGCCGTAGCGCGTCGTCAGCAGGATCAGGCTCTGGGGGACGCTCAGCGGCTTCTGGTAGCTCGAGGCATAGGCCCACGAGACGTTGATAGTCTTACCGCGCGGGTCGCCGAGCTTCTCCATGATGGTCATAAGGTCGGCGAGGATCTGGAACGGATGGTAGACGTCGCACTGCATATTGAGTACCGGGACCCGGCTGGCCGCGGCTACCTCGCGAATGTACCGGTTGCCGTCGTTCCAGTCGCACTGCCGGATGGCGATGCCGTCGTAGTAGCGTCCCAGAATCTCGCCGATTTCCTTGGCCGTGTCGCCGTGCGAAATCTGGGTCGTCGTGCTCTCTATGAACGCAGCGTGGCCGCCGAGCTGGGCCATGCCCGCCTCGAAGCTGGCTCGGGTGCGGGTAGAGCTGAAGAAGAAGAGCATCGCCAGGGTCTTGTCGCGCAGGAGGGGATGGCTGACGCCCAGCGCCCGGTCGCGTTTCAGCTTGAAGGCGACGTCGAGCAGGGTGTCGAGCTCCTCCCTGGTCCATTCCTGCGTCGTGATGAGATCTTTTCCGCGAAGGTCGGTTTGCATAATGGAAGTCCCTTCCTTTCGAAGCAGATAGTTGAAAAGAGATTGGGGGTCGGCGTTCTCGAGTGGAGTGTTGGGTTGGGCGAGCGCTCGTGAATCTCCAATCGCTAATCTCCCTTTACCACCTGAAGCAGCCGTTGCAACCCGTCCAGGGTCTCCTCGGCCTGGCTGCGCAGTTGGCCGCGGAGGCCCAGGGGACCGAGCAGGGTGGGAAGCGGGCCGTGGGCAGTCAGTGTGAGACTGACGGTGGTGCCGCCGGGCGCCGGCTCCAGCCGCACGCTCTCGACGAGGGTCGGTCCCAGCCAGGTGCCCATGGTCGGGCGGAGCTCCCACACGAGCAGCTGTTCCTCGGCAGTGGAGAGCACCCGGCCGACGAAACGGCGCGCGCCGCCGCCCATCAGGCGGCGCAAGAGAGCCCAGGGAACACGCCGCAAGAGCGAGAAGGTGCTTCCATCCGTCCAAGGTGCCCCCGCGAGCCAGTGTGCCTCGACTGCTTCGGGCTGCCAGCGGGGCCAGCGCTGGAAGTCGCGCCACACCTGCCAGACCGCCCCGGGGGCGGCGCGAATCAGCCGGCTCGCCTCAGCCGATACAGGCATGATCTCTCCTTGCCGGTTGAAGGTTCGCAGGTTGAAGGTTCCCCCGGCGCGGGCACCCCCACGAGTACGTGGACGTAAGGGGGCACCCCGCAGGGTGGAAGGTTGGACGTTGGTCTCATCACTTTCAACCTTTCACCTGTAACTTTTGACCTTCAACCTTCAACTCGGTCTGCTACTTGTTTCAGCGTCACCGGCAACAACGCGTACCACGCCGTCGCGCGGACCATGTCCTCCAGCGGCACCTGGTCGAGGATACTGTGGGCGTAGATTTCGTCGCCGGCCGCGAAGCCGATGCTGGGAATACCCGCCTTGCCGGCCCAGTAGATGCCGTTGGTGCTGAAGCCCCACTTACCGACGTGGGTGCGCTCGCCCCAGAGCGCCTCGTAGGCCCGCTGGCCGGCCTCCACCAGCGGGTGCTCCTCGGGGAGCTGCCAGGCTGGAAAATACTTCTCGACCGGGAAGACAAAGCCGGTGTAGCTCGGCTCGTCGTAGAACATGAGCTCGACCCTGACGTCGTTGCGGTCTTTCTCCGGAATCAACGCTTCCACCTGGGCGACGGCGTCTTCCTTCTTCTCCCCCCACGTCACGCGCCGGTCGATGGTGACGACGCACTTGTCGGGCACGGCGTTGATCGAGGGCGTCTCGACGTCCACCTTGGTGACGGTGATGCGGCCCTGGCCGAGGAAGTCGTCGGTCGGCAGGGTATCGTTCATGTCGCGAACCCCGGCGATGACCGGCAGCACTTTGTAGACCGCGTTATCGCCACGCTCGTTGCTGGCCGCGTGGGCGGCCTTCCCTTTGGCGATCACCTGCATCTCGACGCGACCCTTGTGGCCGCGGTAGATGCCCATCTTGGTCGGCTCGCCGATGACGACATAGTTGGGTTTGATCCCCTCGTGCTCGACGAAGGCGTGCGGGGCAATGCCGTCGCACCACTCTTCCATATTCCCAAAGTAGTAGGCGGTGTAACCGTCCAGCAGACCCAGGTCGCGGGCGATGGCGAGACCATAGACCATGCCGGGCGTAGACTGCTTCTCATCCCCGGCACCGCGCGCGTAGAGGATACCGTCCTCGACCTTGCCCTCGAACGGGTCCCACTCCCACTGGTTGGCATCGCCGGTGCCGACCGTGTCGATGTGACTGTCGTAGACGATCACGGTGGGGCCGCTCCCGATCTGGCCGACGATGTTTCCCATCGAGTCGAACCAGACCTTGTCGAAGCCGAGCGCGCGCATCTCCTGCGCAGCGCGCTCACCGACCTCCCCGAGTTGACTCTCCATGCTGGGGATGCGACAGAGGTCGCGCATGAACCGGATGATATCGCCGCGCCGGGCCGCAACGCGCTCGTGAATCTGTGAGGTAAGTGTTCCGAGGTTGTTAGCCATTGTCAACTCCTGACAGGAATGCTGAGTGATGAATGATAAACACAGGGAGCCCCCGTTCCGCGTTCATGGTTCAGCATTCATCATAAAAACAGCCCAGCACCACCTCGCAATCGTCGTGCGGGAGGCCGGGCGAGTGAACACGGCAGGTGGCGCAACAGTGGGGTTAAGCGGAAGCGACTACAGTTCGCCGCGTTTGCCGACGACAGCAAAGCGGCCATTGGCGACACAGCCAGCACTCAGCGTGAAGCAGACGTGGCTGTCGGCGCTATGTGGGGTATGGAGGAGATGTCGTCTTGCGATCATAGCTCGATTCTAAGCGAGCCGGGCGAATTGTCAAGAGAGCGCGAGTTGCCTCAACGGGGAAAGCCCGCTCCACGCTCCCATGCTTTCTGATTTGGAGGAAGGAAGGCGACGGCGTTTCTTACCGCCCGGGGAGCGAATTCCAGGTGTCGAATGGTTCGAGTGCGAGATTGAAGAGACGGGATCGCGTCGAGACGGCGAATTCACTGGAGGACGCTGCAGGCTTGCCGTCTCGTGCGGGGCGCTGTCCAGGGGGAAACAATGCAATGCGGCGCAATTCGGAACGAATTACGCCGCGATAGATACTGGCTCGTCGGCCCTGCCGGCGTAGCACTTACCCGGTGCTGTCCGCCGGGCGGAAGCCGCGCGCCGCCAGGGCGGTGAGGCGCGCCGCGGCGGCGGGTGAGAGGAGCGCCGCCAGGCTGTCGAGCCGCTTGGGATCGGGCGGGGCGAAGAGCCCCGGGCGCGCCGTGCACAGCCCCATCGTCACCAGGAGGGTAAGCTGGTGGCAGGCGGCGGCCACGGGATCGATCACCGGCAGGCCGGTGGCAGCCTCCAGGCCAGGGCGGAAGGCCGTCAGGCCCGCACATCCCAGGATCAGGCTCTCGGCGCCGCGGGCCGCCAGTTCCTCGCTCACGGCAATCAGCCGCGCGCGCGTCGCGGCGGGGTCGCGGTGGAAGTCGAGCACCGGCAGATCGAGGGTGGCGACGCCGGCGCTGCGCCGCTCCAGGCCGTAGGTCCAGAGCAGGTTCTCGATCAGCCGCTGGTCTTTGACCGGGCCGACCAGCGTACCGAATCGCCAGCCGACCTGTATCGCCGTGACGAAAGCCGCCTCGGCCAGGGCAACGACCGGGACGGCCAGGATCTCGCGCAGCGCGAACAGGCCGGGGTCGCCGAAGCAGGCGATCACGACGCCGTCCACGTCGGGATAGTCCTGGACCAGCCCGAGCATGGCCGTCGCGGCCAGGGTCTCCTCGAACCAGCTCTCGATGCTGGCCGGGCCGGCGGTGGGGTTGCTGGTGATGACATTCCAGCCCGGTCCGAACGCCTCTCGGGCCGTCTCCGCGATTTCGGCCGTCATCTCGGGGCTGGTGTTGGGGTTGATGACCAGAACTTCAGGCACGAGCGTGCTCCTGCAGCGCCTGCCAGACCTCCTCGACGCTCAGCAGGGCGGGGGAGGAGAGGCCCAGCCGCTGGGCCACGCGAGTGATCTGGGGCGGGCGAACGAAGGTCTCGGCGAGGCGCTCAGGTTGGGCGAAGACCTCGCGCGTGGGGCCGTCGAGCAAGATGCGCCCCTGGCCCAGGACGACAACGCGCCGGGCGTACTCGGCGACGATGGGCATCTCGTGGGTGACGATGATGATCGTGTGCTCTTCGTCCTCCCACAGCTGGCGCAGAAAGTTCATGATCTCGATGGACTGGCGCATGTCCTGCCCGGTGGTGGGCTCGTCCACGATGATCGTCTGGGGACGCAGAGCCAGGATGCTGGCGATGGCGACGCGCTGGCGCAGCCCTTTCGGCAGGAAGAACGGGTGCGTTCCGAACAACTCGGGGCGAAGGCCGGCCACTGCAGCGGCTTCCTCCACGCGAGCGCGCACCTCACTCTCGGGCAGGCCGATGTTGCGTGGCCCGTAGGCGATCTCCTTGAAGACTGAATCGTTGAAAAGCTGGTGATCCGGATTCTGGAAGACGTAGCCGACCCTGGTGACGATCTGCTTGACGACGCCGCGCTGGCGGGTGTCAATCTCATCCACGACGACGCGCCCGGCGGTGGGCTTGAGCAAGCCGTTGAGGCATTTGCTCAGGGTGGTTTTCCCCGAGCCGTTCTGGCCGATGAAGGCGATGAACTCGCGGCCGCCGACGGCGAGGTCGATATCGCGTAGCGCGATGGTGCCGTCGGGGTAGGTGAAGGTGAGGTTCTCGACAAGGATGCTTGACGTCGTCATCGCGGCGCCTCCGTCGATGTGATCAGCCGGGGACCAACGGCTTCATAGAGTTCGTCGATTGTGAGCGGCAGCGGAGTCTCAGGAGGAAGCCACCCCGCGGCGCGCAGCCGAGCGCCCAGGGCCGTGACCTGGGGCACGTCGACGTCGTGCGCACTCAAAAAGCCGGGATCGTTGAAGAACTCGCGGGTCGGCGCGTGGCGCAACACCGCTCCGTCGTAGACCAGGATCATTTCGTCGGCCAGCTGGGCCAACTGTTCGACGTTGTGCTCGACCACGATGATGGTGCGGTCGCCCTCCTCCTTGAGTTGGCGGAGGATATCGAAGATTAGATCTTTGCCGAGGGGATCGATCATCGAGGTCGGCTCGTCCAGAATCAGCACGGGCGGGTTCATCGCCAGAACGCTGGCAATGGCGACCCGCTGCTTCTGGCCGCCTGAGATATCGTAAGGCGATTTGTCGAGGAGGTCGTCAAGCATGGCGATCCGCGTGACCCAATCCAGACGCTCCGCGATCTCGGCGGTGGTATAGCCGAGATTCTCCATACCGAAGACCAACTCCTCTTCGACCGTCATGGCTGTGAATTGCGATTCAGGGTCCGCAAACACGAACCCGATCAGCGCGGCCAGATCGATGCTCGGAGCCGTCCTCACCTCGCGGCCCAGCACCTTCACAGCGCCGCGGTAGACGCCGTTGATACTATGCGGGATCAGCCCCCTGATGGCCGAGACCAACGTGGTTTTGCCCATCTCGTTCGGTCCGACGATCCCGATGAACCGATTCTGCTCGATCGTCAGGCTCACGCCCTTCAGCGCGAATTCGCGCGTGTTCGCGTACTTCCACTCCAGGTTTTGAATCTCGACTGCGTGCATCCTCAGACTCCAAAGAACGAGGCGATGTTGGGTGGGGCGTTGTCCAGGCGAAAGAGGCCGAAGCGCAGTTGGGCCACGGCCACGGCCACAAAGACAAGCACCATCAAGCCGATGGCGATCCAGTCGCGCGGGCGCATCGTATACCTGGACAGCACGTAATCGGCCCGGAGTTTGCCGGTGGGGACCGTGCCGCTGATCGTGTATCCGCGGGCGTAGAGCGCATTGCTAATCTCGTCGGCGCGGCGCAGTGCGATCGAGAAGAGCGGCACCAGATACATGACGTAGAGCTTGGCGCGGTCGCTGAGCGCCATCGAGGCTGTATCCAGACCGCGCGCCTGTTCGGCCTCGCGGATGGTGTGGAAATCTTCGAGGAACATCCCGGCGGCGCGGATCGAAAGGCCGACTACATAGCTGGCCGCGAAGGGGAGTCGCAAGCCGCGCATCGCGACCAACATGTCACGTTCCCGGTTGGTAGAGAAGTAGAGGATCGTACCGAACAGCATGGCGATCAACCGCCAGTAGCTGGCGAAGGCCCACCGGAAGGGTTGATAGTAGGTCTTGATTGGGCCGATCTGGATCGGCACGTACTCCGGGTTACTGCCCGGGAAGATCAGGACGATGCTGAACATGAAGAGGGCGACAGTGAAGATCAGAGGCAGGTAGATTTTGAGCCGAGAAAGGTCTACCCGCCCCCACCGGAGCAAAAAGAGCATGATGAGGATCAGGCCCATGTTGATCAGCGGGATATCGATGAAGATGGGAATGACCCCGAAGAAGACGAATATCATCAGCCGGGTGATGGGATGGAAGATGTAGAACGGCGACGTCACCGGGACGTAGCCGAGCAGCGTCTTGCGCATCCGGTGCGGCAGTATGCTGCTCGTCGTTGTGGTCGCTGCCATGGCGGCTCCATTTTGCTGGTGGGGTGGAGGCGGCGCAGATGCACCGCCTCCCACCCGCAGAGTGTCGTCAGGCCCACCACGCCTTGACGAAGGCGTTGCTACGGATCACAAGCGGCGAGACGTACTTCAGGATGATTGAGCCCAGAATGAGGGTGGGAATCGTGTTGCCGACGAACCAGCCGGCCAGGGTCACGGGCCAGGCGGCCGCCGTGATCAGGCCGAACGTGCGCAGCACCAACGAGCCCCACAAGGCGCCAACCGCATTCGGCAACAGCGCGCCAAAGACGATCCAGATCAGCCAGTCTCGCTGGGTCTTGAGAGCAGGGTGGGCCAGCAAGCGACGGAAGGCCCAGCCCGCGATCATGCCCTGGAGGAAGTTCCCCGGAATGTAGGCCATCGAGACGGGGAGCGGTGCCGAGCCGCTCAAAGCGTTTGAGATGAGCGGGAAGAGTGCGGAAGCGATCCCTCCCCACAAGCCGAACCAGATCGAGCCGATGCTCTGGACTGCCTGGCCCGGCCAGAAGGCGGAGACAAAGCCGATGGGGATCGCCAGGCTCCCGAACGTGCCCACGACGATCCCAATACCAGTGAAGAGGGCGAGCATAACGACATGGACAATTCCAGGCGAGCGGCTTTCTCCGGCCTCGCGTTGCCACACCTCAGCAGCTGTCATCTCGCGGGCACCGTACATCGCTGCATCTCGCATAGAGCGTTTACCTCCTGCGCCTCAACGGGCGCAATCGCCCGGAAGACCCGGGCATGCGGGTGATGAAACATCTCGGCAAAACGGTTCGCGTATCCCGCAATCGACGATCCCTCACCTCCTTTCCCCGTCGGGCGAACCGTCTGGCGCCAGCAGTTGGCGAGATCATCTTAGAAGGCGGTGCGTGTCCCTCTGTCCTGGAGAGCAAGTGCGAGAATCCGACTGTTCATCTTTCTCTGGTGCGGGTATTTCGATAGCCAGTACGATCAATTCGTGGAAGTAAAACGACCACGTCACGAGCAGTCAAACCATAAATAGGTGCTTTTGTGACGCAATGTGGTGATGCAATTGGACGGGAGGTTCCTGGAAACAACCGACGAGGACGCACTCACGCCAGAAGATCTGTGTTGAGGGGCTGTGAGCTAGGACTCGCCTTTCTTGCCGACCACAGCGAAGCGTCCGTTGCAGACACAACCGGCGGTTCGAGTGACGGCCAGGCCAGTACGACGGCGGAGCGCTGGAGAGTAAGGTGGTCTCATGCCGCCATTCTACTATAGAATGGCGTGCCATTTCAACTATCTGTCAGGGCCAGTAGTGTACCGCTTTCGCTGGAAATTGAAGAGGGGCCGAACCCCGATAAGTGGGCTGCGAAGCCAACTATCGAAAGGAGACGACCGCCTGTGGGAAGTGTACTCGGCGAGCGACGGTCCGTCAATGGGCCGAGCTGGTGGCTGGGATCATGGCGGAGGAGGTGGCGCGACGGCGGAGGGCGATCGAGGGGCGCGTCACTGCGGGGCTGGCGGTGGCGGTGGAGCAGCTGTTGGGACGCCAGCCGTATGAACGGCGGATGGGAATGGCCCGTTGGGAAGAAGAGGCGGGCGGGTGTGCCAGGTGTGGCAGCCACCACGGGCGGCGCTTGAGCCGGAACGGGGATCGGCCGTTCACGCGCTGGCAGGCGCGGGAACAGTCGTCCCCCCATGGCTCGGCCTGGATCGCCAGATCCAGGCCCGCCAAGGCTGGGGTCGGGGGTTCTGGCGGTGGTCGCCGGATCTGGCGATCCGGCGGGAGCAGGTGGGGAGCAGGTGGGCCACGCGCTGGGCTGGGATCGCGAGAGCCGGTGGGGGCAGGTGGCTACGGTGCTGGCGTGGCGAGGGAGCAGGCGCTGGCGGCGGAGCGGCTGCTTAGCCCCGCTCCTCGCGCATGTAGGGGAGGCCGAGGGCCGCGGGTGCGCCGATGCGGTGGGAGAAGCGCTCCCACCAGGTGATCATCACCAGGACCACGACGGTGAGGAGATAGGGCAACATATTGAGGAAGGCCGCGGGGATCGTGGTCCCGGCCGCCTGCATTCGGAACTGGACGGCGTTGATACCGCCGAAGAGGATCGCTCCGAGAACCGCCCGCAGCGGGTCCCAGGTGGCGAAGATCACCAGGGCAATCGCGATCCAGCCGCGGCCGCCGGTCAGATTCTCCGTCCAGCCGGGGGTGTAGGCGAGAGAGAGGTGGGCGCCGCCGAGGCCGACGAGCATCCCGCCGAAGATGGTGTAGAGGTAGCGCGTGCGGGTGACGTTGATGCCCATCGCGTCGGCCGTCTGCGGGCTCTCGCCCACGGCCCGAAGGTTGAGACCGGCACGGGTGCGATACAGCCAGAAGGCCGCGATCGGCACGAGCAGGTAGCCGAGATAGACCAGGAGGTCCTGCTGAAAAAGGGCTCGGCCGACGACCGGCAAATCGCCGAGGATCGGGAGTGCGAGGCGCTCGAAGCGCGGGCCGATCTGGCCCACCAGCGGGTGCCCTCCCGGCCCCAGGCGCTGGCCGAGGAAACTGGCCAGGCCGATCCCGAAGATGGTCAGCGCCAGGCCGCTGACGACCTGGTCGGCCCGCAGGGTGACCGTGAGAAACGCGTGGATGAGGGCCATCAGCCCCCCGACGACGACCGCGGTGAGGACACCCATCCAGGCGCTCCCGGTGTGGAAGGCGGCGGCGAAGCCGGTGACGGCGCCCATCAGCATCATGCCTTCCAGCCCGAGGTTGAGAATACCGGAGCGCTCGGTAAAAATCTCGCCGATGGTGGCGTAGAGAAGCGAAGTTCCGGCGCGGATGGTCACTGCCAGAATCGAGATGAGCAGTGCGCTTGTCATGCAAATATCTCCGTAAGCAGCCAGTCAACTCCAGAATGAATAGCCAGTGATGAGAAGTCGAAATCTGTTCTACTCAATCGTCATGTTCCAACGCCAAAGCACGGTCCAACCGCTGCCTAACGAGAGGCTGTCTCCGGCTGCTCGATGGTAGCCGCCGGTGGCGCGATGACCGCGGGCCCGGTCCGGATGAGCCGCAGGCGGTAGCGCGTGAATATATCGCCGCCGAGAATGAAGAAGAAAATGGCGCCCTGGAGCACGAGGGCCATCGAAGCGGGCAGGCCCATCGTGATCTGGATCTGGTCGCCGCCGACGAGGAGGCCCGCCAGGAAGAAGGCGACCAGCAGGACACCCCACGGATTCAGCTTGGCCAGCCAGGCCACGATGATGGCCGTGAATCCGTTGCCGACGGTGAGCCCCTGTTGCAGGCGGTGGGAGATCCCGGTGACCTCGGTCACGCCCGCCAGGGCAGCGAGGCCGCCGCTCAGAATCATCACGAGCAAGATGTTGCGGCTGATCGAGATCCCCGCATAGCGGGCGGCGGCCGGATTCTCGCCGATCAGCCGGATTTCATAGCCCCACTTGGTGCGCCCAAGGATCAGCCAGATGGCGAAGGCGGCTACCAGGGCGAAGAGCAGCCCAATGTGGACCCGGCCGACTAACCGGGGAAGCCAGGTGTACTCCGGAAATGGGGCTGTACCTGGAAAGCCGAACCCCTTGGGATCTTGCCAGGGACCGTAAAAGAGATACTCCACCCACAGAATCGCGATGTAGTTGAACATCAGGGTGGTGATGATCTCGTTGACACGCAGGTAGGCCTTCAGCATCGCCGGAATCAGGCCCCAGAGCGCCCCGGCGAGAAAGCCGCCGACGATGATCAGCGGCAGCCAGAGGGCCTGGGGGATCCACGGAAAGGCCGGGGGACCGAACAGAGCGATGCCCGCTGCGGCGAAGCCACCCATCGCCAGCTGGCCCTCGGCCCCAATATTCCAGAAGAGCATCCGGAAGGCGATCGAGACCGCCAGACCCGTCAACATCAGGGGGATGGCTTTGACCAGGGTCTCGGAGAGGGCGTATGACGAGCCGAAGGCGCCCACCAGCATGGCGCGGTACGTCTCGAGTGGGGGTGCACCGACGGCTGCCAGCAGAATCGCGCCGAAGAGCAACGCCAGCAGAAGCGAGACGATCGGCACGAGGATGAGGGCAACCCGAGGGACTTCGAGTCGTTTTTCGAATACAACGCGCATGCGAGCTTCCTTACAATAAGCAAATGCTCTTGTTGGGATCGTGGGTATAGGGGCGAGGGCACTGCCCTCGCCTACCCAGCGCACCATTTTCCAAATTTAAGCGATTAAGCAAACGAGGAGTCACGAATGCTGAACACTGGGCTGCTGCTGACCAGGACGCAAAGCGCCGAATCGCTCAGATTGGAGTGGGGTTGCCGTCGCCCGCCCAGAAGATAGCATGCTCCTGGCGTCATTCCGTTTCACGCCGTTCATGACCCGGCGTGCAATTCGGCGGCCTGGCGGCCGGCCCCAGCCATCATCAAGCCCAGCGCCTCGATGTCCGCGCCCTCGGCCGGGACGACTCCCATGATCTCGCCTTCGTAGATCACGGCGATGCGATCACTGATCGCCAGGAGTTCGTCGAGATCTTCGCTGATGAGCAGGATGGCGGCGCCCGCCCCCCGTTCGGCGAGGAGCGTGCGCCGCACGGCTTCTGTGGCGCCCACGTCGAGGCCGCGCGTGGGGTGCACCGCGATCAGAAGGCCCCGGCTCGCCGTAATCTCACGCGCGAGAATCGTTTTTTGCAGGTTCCCGCCCGAGAGCATCCGCACGGGGGTCGTGGGAGCCGGTGTGGCGATGTTGAAGCCGGCGATCAGGCGCCGGGCGAAATCCCCGATGGCGGCGAAGTTGAAGAAGGGGCCGTTCGCCAAAGGGGCGCTGCGATAACCCTTCATGATCAGGTTGTCGCTCACCGTCATGTTCGCGGCCAGGCCCACGCCCATGCGGTCGCCCGGGATGTGGCTGACGCCTGCCTGAATCGCCTCGTACGGCGAGCGGTTCGTGATCGGGCGCCCAAAAGCCTGTACAGTCCCGCCGGTGGCAGGCCGCAGACCGGTGACAACTTCGGCCAGTTCGTGCTGCCCGTTGCCGGCTACGCCCGCGATCCCGAGGATCTCGCCCGCCCGAATCGTGAAGGAGACCCCCCGCAAGGCCGGCAACCCCTTGGCGTTGCTGGCGTGAAGGTTCTCGACGTCGAGCACGATCTCACCCGGCGTGGTGGGCTCCTTCTCCAGGTGGAAGAGCACCTCGCGCCCAACCATCAGGCGGGCCAGTTCCTGTTTGGAGGTATCGGCAGTGTTGACTGTAGCCGTCACTTCGCCGGCGCGCAGGACGGTGACGCGATCGGCAAAGGTCATGACCTCATCAAGCTTGTGGGTAATGAAGATCACGGCCTTGCCCTCAGCAGCCATATGCCGCAACGTCCGCCCGAGTTCTTCCGACTCCTGCGGGGTCAGCACCGCGGTTGGCTCGTCGAGTATCAGGATGTCGGCCCCGCGGTAGAGCAATTTCAGGATCTCGACGCGCTGCTGCTCGCCGACCGACAGCTGCCAGATGGCGGCTTTTGGATCCACCGCCAGGCGGTAGTGCTGCGTCAGGGCCTTCAGCTCGCGCTCGACACTTGCCAGGTCCAGGACGAAGCGTCCGCTGTCCAGCCCGAGGATCACGTTCTCGGCCACGGTCATCGGTTTCACCAGCATGAAGTGCTGATAGACCATGCCGATTCCGAGCTCGATGGCGTCTTTGGGTGAGCGGATATCAACCGGCCGGCCACGCAGGAAGATTTGCCCCTCGTCCGGCCGGTAGAGGCCGGCCAGGACACTCATGAGGGTTGACTTGCCGGCGCCATTCTCGCCCAGGAGGGCGTGAATCTCACCCGGCCGCACACGGAGGGTGACGTTGCGGTTGGCGACAACACCGGGAAAGCGCTTCGTGATATTGCGCATTTCCACCATGGGGGGCTGTGAATCGGTCAAGGGATACTCCCACGACTGCGCAAAGATAGCAATTCTTTTGCGAGACTCATCGTTGATATCAGATCCCAGAATAGTTCCGTATTTGCTCAATCGCGAGTTCCACAATCGCTGGCGTGACGAAGAGGCGGCCCACGGTGTACAGATCGTTGATGTGTTGCTGCGCACGGGCCGACGAGATGTGTCGGCTTTGGTATGCTCTGACCACGATCCCCAAGGAGCCTTGCCGGCTTCAAACTCAAGCGGTTGGCTGCGTCACACACGGCGCCGTTGTCTGCCGACAAGATAGAGATGGTTTTCGCCAGCAAAGATCCAGACACTCTTGTTGGCCTGCGTGCAGATCGCCAAAATTGTTGTCCTTAACGAAATGTGCTCCCTCTCACTGAGACAGCATATGTCGCTGAACAGTGCGCAGGTCGAGGATCATTCTGCGAGACACGAGCCCCTTGCGACGGTCTCTGACCACAATGCATCAGAAATGTGGATTGTCTCGGTCTCCATACTATAGCACATCCGACAGAATAGGCGGAGGCGATAGGCGCCGGCGCACTCGAGAGTTGGGGGTATAAGGACGGCTGGGCGAGTTCTTGCGACTCACCCAGCCGCGCGCAACTCATGGCGCGATAGCCTACTTCGGAATCTCGCCGACGACGCCCTCCACCAGCCAGTCGAAGGCCAGCTTCTCCTCGTCGCTCATCGCCTGGCCGGCCGGGACGCGCTGCGTGCCGGTGTTGTCCTTGATCGGACCGACGAAGACGTCGAACGCGCCGCTCTCGATCTTCTTCCGGGCCGCGTTGACCTCATCCTGGACGCTCTGGGGGACCATCTTGCCGAAGGGCGCCAGGTCCAGGATCCCTTCCTTCATGCCCCACCAAACCGGCTCGCTCGTCCAGGTCCCATTCAGGACATCGTCGGCCGTCTGGGTGTAGTAGACACCCCAGTGCCAGATCGGTGCCGTGAGGACGGCATCGGGGGCGACGTCGCTCGAGACGGCGTTGTAGCCGATGGCGTAGACGCCTTCTTCCTGGGCGAGTTTGTCCGGTTCGGCGGAGTCGCTCTCCCGCGCGACGACGTCAACCTGGGCGTCGATCAATGCCTGAGCCGCCTCGCGCTCCTTGGCCGGGTCGAACCAGGCGTAGATCCACACCGGACGAACCTCCACTTTGGGGTTGACCGAGCGGGCACCCAGGGTGAAGGCGTTCATGTTGCGCACCACTTCCGGGATCGGGTAGGGCGCCACGTAGCCGAGCTTGTTGCTCTTGGTCATCCGGCCGGCGGTCATACCGGCCAGATACCAGCCCTGGTAGCCGCGGCCGTCGTAGATGCCCACATTATCGGCCGTTTTGTAGCCGGTGGCATGCTCGAAGATGGTACCGGGAAAGTCCCTGGCGACGTTGATGACCGAGTCCATATAGCCGAAGCTGGTGGCGAAGATCAGGTCGTAGCCCTTTTGGGCGTAGTCGCGAATCACTCGCTCCGCGTCGGCACCCTCCGCCACCAGCTCGCTATAGGCGGTCTCAACCTTGTCCCCGAGGACCTTCTCCATCGCCAAGCGGCCCTGGTCGTGGGCGTAACTCCAGCCCAGGTCACCAACGGGACCCACGTAGACGAAGGCTACTTTGAGTTTACTTTTTTTTTCCGCCATCGCCGTCGCGCCGCCCGAGGCGGAGCCGGTCGCCCTGGCAGGCTGCACCTTGTCTGATGGCTGGCCGAGGCCGGGCTGGCCGACCTTGGGGGCCTCGCCTTTCACGCCCTCGACGAAGTAGTCCATGCTGAGCATCTCTTCGTCGGTGAGGCACTTGCCCTCCTCAACAATGACCTGGCCCTCAGTGTTCTTGAGCGGACCGCAGAAGACGTCGGCCTTCTCACTCTCGATCACATCGCGCTGCGAATCGACCAATTCCTGGACGCCGTCGGGCACGCGATCGCTGAAGGGCGCCAGGTCGACGACCTCCTCTCCCCAGTAGGACTCGGTCTTGTAAGTGCCGGCCATCACGTCTTTGACGATCTGGGCGTACTTTGGCCCCCAGACCCAGATGGGGCTGGTCAGGACGGTCTCGCCCACGAACTTGCGCATATCCGAGTCGTAGCCGATGGAGACGGCACCGCGGTCGGCCGCGGCCTTTTGAGGCTCGGTGGTATCCTGGTGCTGCGCGATGACATCGGCGCCCTGGTCGAGCAGGGCCTCGGCGGCCTCCTTCTCCTGCGGCGGCCCGAACCAGGTGTTCGTCCAGACAACGCGGACCTCAGCCTTGGGGTTGACCGCCCGCACGCCCTGCGTGAAGGCGTTGATGCCACGGATAACCTCGGGGATCGGGAAGGCGGCGACGTAGCCGATGATATTCGATGTGGTGGCTTTGCCTGCCACCAGGCCCGAGAGATAGCGCATCCGGTACATCCGGCCAAAGACAGTGCTCAGATTCGGGGCGGTCTTGTACCCCGAGACATGGACGAACCAGGTGTTGGGAAACTCTTTGGCGACCTCTACCGTCGGATCCATGAAGCCGAAGCTGGTCGTGAAGATCAGGTTGTAGCCCTTTTGCGCAAAGTCGCGGATCACACGGGTGGCTTCGGGGCCTTCCGGTACGTTCTCGATATAGGCAGTCTCGACCTTGTCGCCCAGCTCGTTTTCGACTGCCAGGCGACCCTGGTCCTGCGCCCAGGTCCAGCCGAGATCGCCGATGGGGGCGACGTAGACAAAGGCGACTTTGAACTTCTCCCCAGTGCTCGCGCCGCCGCTCGGAGCCGTCGTTGGCGCGGCCGGCGCCTCAGTGGCTTGAGCAGCAGGGGCCTGAGTGGCAGGGGCGGGGGTTGCCGCGCCTCCACAGGCGGCAACGAGCAGGCTGAGGACGACAAGCCAACTCATCGTCAACCAGAAACGGGATCGCATGGACTTTCTCCTCCTTGTTGTTGCGAAACCGAGAGCGTCGAGGGTGCGACTGGTCACTCAACACTCATAAATTGGAACCGGTTGTTATGCGACCAGGCGACGGGCGACCCGGTTGTGTTCGGCAACGACTCGGCCGAGATCCCAACCGAGGAGCTCGCCGTGGTCAACCAGCGTGCGACCATTCACCATCACGAGATCTGCTTTGCGGGGGTAGCAGAAGATCAGTGCGGCGACGGGGTCGTGGGGCGCCGCCCCGGCGTAATCGAGGTTCCCCAGGCGGATCCCCACGATGTCAGCGGCCATCCCGGCGGCCAGAGCCCCGATGTCGTCGCGGCCGAGCACGCGCGCCCCCCCCAGCGTAGCAATCTCGAGTGCCTCGCGCGCCGTCAGCGCCGCCGGGTTGCCGCCCACGCGTTGGAGTAGCATGGCCTGGCGTGCCTCGGCCAGGAGATGGCTGCTGTCGTTGCTGGCGCTCCCGTCCACACCGAGGCTCACCGGGACGCCGGCGTCGAGCATGGCCCGCACGGGCGCGATGCCGCTGGCCAGACGCATGTTGCTGGACGGACAGTGTGCCATGCCGGTGCCGGTGCGCGCCATCAGGGCGATCTCCCCTGGGTTCACGTGGACCGCGTGGGCCCACCAGACATCCTCGCCGGTCCAGCCCAGGTCCGCCGCGTACTCTGCGGGGCGCCGGCCGAACTGTTCGAGGCAAAACAGCTCCTCGTCTTTGGTCTCGGCCAGGTGGGTGTGCAGACGGACATCGTAGGCCCGGGCCAACTCGGCGCTGCCACGCATCAGTTCAGGGGTGACGGAGAAGGGCGAGCAGGGTGCGACCCCAAGGCGGACCATACCGAACCGCTCCGGCTCGTGGAAGGTCTCAATCGCCCGGCGGGTCTCACGCAAGATCGTGGCCTCATCCTCGGTTACCCGATCAGGGGGCAGACCGCCCTGACTCTCCCCAAGACTCATCGAGCCCCGCGTCGGATGGAAGCGAATGCCCAGCTCGCGCGCGGCGCGGATCTCATCGTCGATGGTGCAATCGTTGGGGTAGATGTAGAGATGATCGGCGGCAGTGGTACAGCCGCTCAGAAGGAGCTCGCTCAGACCGGTCAGGGCGCTGACGTAGATGGCCTCGCTAGTCAAGTTGGCCCAAATTGGGTAAAGTGTCTTGAGCCAGGTGAACAGGACGGCGTCTTGGGTACCCGGGATGGCGCGAGTCAATGTCTGGTAGAGGTGGTGGTGGCAGTTGACCAGCCCGGG
The DNA here is from genome assembly GCA_027493995.1 of Ardenticatenaceae bacterium. Lineage (GTDB taxonomy): Bacteria > Chloroflexota > Anaerolineae > Ardenticatenales > Ardenticatenaceae > DOUV01. The sequence continues at coordinate 3,034,014 of JAOSJS010000001.1, forward strand.
AAAGAGAATCATCCCTCGGGCATCGATATGACGAGAAACGGTATCGCCATACGATGCCTGAAGGTCGGCGGTGGAACCGACGGCGACGATAGTCGATCCACGAACCAGAATCGCACCGTCGATCAGTTCGCGACGCTGATCGTCCATCGTCACGATCAGGTCCGCGTGTTGGATTAAGGTGGTTGGGGACATGCACGCTCCGCAGTGGGGTTTGCTGGCACGGGTCTGATTATAGCATCTGCATGGAACACCCGGCAAGGCTATCCGAAGCGATCTTTTATGGAACGAAAAGGTGACAGGTGTCAGTAGCCCTCGAAGCCGATTCCCTCTAGAGTAACAGCCGGGGGATAGGCCTGATGAAGGAGGTATAGAATGTTTAAACGAATCGTCGTGGGGGTAGATGAAAGCGAGACCTCCCGAGCCGCGCTTCGGGCGGCGGCTGACATCGCGCGTCACTACGACGCGCTCGTGGTTCTCGTCTACGCCTACGGACCGCTGCCGCGCTACCTTGGGGCAGAGCTGTACGACAACGCGGCCGCCAAAGCTATCATGCACGGTGAGGACCTGTTGGCTGAGGCAGTCGCAACCGTCGAAGAGGTGCCCGCCGAGACCGACCTGCTGGAGGGACCCGCCGCCGAGGCGCTGCTTCGCGCGGCCGAAGTGCGCCGGGCTGACCTCATTGTGATCGGCTCGCGGGGATTGGGGGAGATCAGTGGGCTGGCGCTGGGGAGTGTTGGCCACAAGCTGATTCAACGCGCCCGAATACCGGTCCTGATTGTCAAACACCTGCCGGATGAGGCCTAGAACACCGGGCAAGGCGTCGCCGGAGGCGCGATAGCAGCCCGGCGGTTGCCTGTCCTGGCCGGCCAGGCCAGGGAAACCGCGGCTGGGGGCCTGCGGCCGGGCGCCGGCCGCCGCCGAGCCCGGCGGTTGCCTGTCCTGACCGCCAGGCCAGGGAAACCGCGGCTGGGGGCCTGCGGCCGGGCGTGCCCCTCCGGGCACGCGGGGGATCGGATGAATGTGGAACAGGGCAACCGCGCGCACGACGAACCTGAAAGCGGCCTTCACTCGGTGTTTGGCTATCGTCGCGGCGACTCTTTGAGCGGCGCGGCAGAGTCGGTTTGAGGAGCCTGTCGTTGCCGTACGATTTTCTGAATTCGTCCGAAACCTGTTGGCTGCAAGAGACTTCCTTGCCGGGACCAATCGAAGTGTACGGCGGGGAGTGTCCCGGCGCTGGACGCAGCTGAGGGGAGAGGCAAGAAGCCGCGCCTCTGCACTGTTGGAATCTGGCGATCAGGGGCGGGTCATTTTGGGACGGCTCGTTTCGCTTGGAGAATTGCGATGCGCGACCTGATCATCATTGGCGGTGGTCCGGCCGGCCTGGCCGCTGCCGCATACGCCCTCCATCTGCGTCTCGACACCCTGGTGGTGGCGCCCGAGCTTGGTGGCAAGGTGGCCTCAGCCTTCGCCCTGCGAGGCCTTCCCGATGTTGAGACCGTGCATGGTGGCGACCTGGTGCGGAGCTTCGCGGCCCGCATTGACGAATCGCCCGAAGTCCATGAACCTCGCCTGGTGAGGGCCGTCGAGCCGGTCGAAGGTGGCTTCAGTGTGCGCCTGGTCGATGACGATCGGCACACCGCGCGAGCCATCATTCTCGCCACCGGTGCCCGGCCCCGCCGCCTCTACGTGCCGGGGGAGGAGGCATTCTGGGGCCGAGGCGTGAGCTTCTCGGCGATTAGCCATGCGCCGCTGTTTGCCGGTCGTCGGGTGGCAGTCGTCGGCAGCGGTGAATCGGCGCAGGTGGCGGCGTTGGAATTGGCCCGCATGGCCGAGTGGGTTTATCTGATCACACGGCGTGCCGAGGAGGTCCGCGAGCCCTACGGCGCGCTGCTTGCCGCGCGTCCCAACATCACGCTGTTCCGTGGCTGGGAGGTAGGGCAGATTGAGGGCGACGAGTTTGTGACGGGGATTGCTCTGCTCGGGCGGGACGGGGCCACTCGGACGCTCGCAGTCGAGGGGGTCTTTGTGGAACTCGGCCTCATTCCGGAGAGCGATTTTGTGGCGAACCTCGTCGCGCGCGATGAGCAGGGCCGCATCAAGGTCGATCATCGCGCACGGACCAGCCGCCCCGGCGTGTTCGCGGCCGGGGACGTGACCGACGTGTACGCGGAGCAGGTACCGATCGCCATCGGCGAGGGCGCCAAGGCGGCGTTGAGTGCCTGGGAGTATCTCGTGACCCAGTCGTAGGGTGTAATCGGCGTTCGCCCGGTGGCGGGCGGTCGAGAAGGGAACGGCCGACGGTGTCACCGCTCCAGACTCATCGCCGGTGGCTGATCGCTCACAGATGTGGTAGACTCGCGGCCGGCCTGGAATCCAGGCCGGCCGCGGTGTGGGTCTACATGCTTCTTCCAGACCTTGTTTGGCCGCAATCCTGCGGATCCAATGCCATCGGCGGCAACGGGTTTACGGTGGTTCAAGGAGATTGGGGATTCATGCGACTCAGCTCATTCGTCAGGGGGCTCGTTCTTGGCGGCTCGGCGGCCATTGGAATGAGCGCCTACAATTGGCTCAGCCAGGTCCAGGGCCAACGCCCCCTCACCAACCTCAGTGGCGAGATCCGTGCCTACAGCTGGCGCCGGGGGCGCATTTGCTACCAGGTGGCCGGAGCAGAGAGCGCATCACCGCTCCTGCTGGTCCACGGAATCTATGCGACGGCAAGCCGTTGGGAGATGCGCAAGCTCCACGAATATTTCCAGGCCACGTACCGCGTCTATACCCCCGATTTGCTGGGCTTCGGTCTCAGCGATCACCCTGCGATCCGCTATGATGATGAGCTCTACATCCAACTTGTCGCCGATTTCGTGCGTGACGTCGTCGGGCGCGGGACGGCGGTGATCGCCAGCAGCTTGAGCGGCTCCTTCGTCATTGCCGCGGCCGCGGCTCAGCCGGACCGCTTTGGCCCGCTGGTCTTGATCGAGCCGGTTGGCCTGCGGCACCTGGCCCGTGAGCCTGGCGCCTTCGCTGATCTGGTCTCCGCTCTGTTCCGCAGCCAGGTCCTGGGTGAGTTTCTTTTTAACCTGCTGGTTTCGACCCCGAGCATCCGTTGGTTTTTGCGGCGTCAGGGCTACCTCGATCCGCTCTTCATTACGGACGAAGTCGTCCGGGTCCAGTACGATCTCAGCCACCAACCCAACGCACGCTTCGCGCCGGCAGCCTTCGTGGCCGGGGCGCTCAACCGGAACGTCCGCAGCGAGTTCGGGGCATTGCGCCAGCCGATCCTGCTCACCTGGGGCTACCAGTCGACCATCACGCCGATCCAGCACGCGACTGCTTTCCTCCAGGCCAACCCGCGCGCCGAGATTATCGGTTTCGACGCCAGGTCATTGCCTCACGATGAGGCGGCTTCGGCCTTCAACGAAGAGGTGGGGGCCTGGCTCCGCGCGCTCTGGCCCGCAGTCTCGTGAGTGTTGGCGCTTGAATCTCAACTCCCGCCGGTGGTGGGAGTTTTTGTTATCGTGCGATCGAGACCGCAGGGTTGGGCCAGCCGCAGCGCGCGCTGACTGTTCGCCGGGGGGCCGGGAAGGATCGGCCCCGGCATATCATTTGCTTGAACTTCAGATGAGGCTACAAGGTTTGCTGGGCTTGCCAGGGATCACGGGTTCTGCGCGCTTGTCCTGGCGGGAGGACGAACCAGGAGATCAGCCGCACTCTGTAGAGATCGTGACGAAGGAGGATCTATGCGCTCGCGATTCTGGCCGCGTCTTTTTGTGTTCATCCTGCTGGTGGTCATGGTACTCCCTCTCCCGGCCGCGGCGCAGGGAGCCGATGCCGGCTGGATTGCCGAGTACTGGCCCAACCGCAATCTCGATCGGGCGCCGGTCGTTCGGGCGCTTGTGCCCGACTTGAACATCAACTGGGGGCTCGGGTCCCCCGACGACCTGCCGGTCGACAACTTTTCGGCGCGCTTCACCCGCCAGGTGACCTTCCCCGGCGGGCCGGTCCGCTTCTTCGCCCGCAGCGACGACGGGATCCGTCTCTGGGTTGACAATGCGTTGCTGATCGACCGCTGGACAGACCACCCGGCGCAAGAGACCTACACGGCTGGGGCTCAACTGGCTCCGGGAACCTACACCATCCGCGTAGAGTACTACGAGCACCTCGACCGCGCGGAGATCCACGTCTGGTGGCAAGCCATTCCGCCCGAGCAGCAGGGGGCCTGGACCGCCCAGTATTGGGCGAACCAAAACCTGGCCGGGGATCCCGTACTGACGACCCAAGTAACCGAGGTCAACTTCCAGTGGGGGCGGGGCAGCCCGGCGCCGGTTGTGCCGAGCGACCATTTCTCGGCCCGCTTCACGCGCACCGTGACCCTCCTGGGAGGCGACTATCGCTTCTTCGCCCGCGCCGATGATGGGGTCCGCCTCTGGCTCGATGGGTGGCTGGTGATCGATCAGTGGCGCGTCGGGCCGGCGACTGTGTTCCAGGGAGATTTCGAGGATGTAGGCGCCGGCGACCACACCATTCGCGTGGAGTACTTTGAACAGACGGGCGATGCGGTGCTCCAGGTCTGGTGGCAGCGTATCAACGCCGGAGCGGCCGTTCCAGGTGAAGAGCCCTGGCGAGGTGCCTACTTCGCCAACCGCGATCTTACCGGCCAGCCCGTTGTTGTCACCCAGGACCCGGCCATCGACTACGACTGGGGGACGGGGGCCCCCTACGCCAGTCTGCCGGCCGACAATTTCTCGGTGCGCTGGACCAAGACGGTGTTCGTGCCATCGGGTGACTATGAGTTCATCGCCGAGGCGGACGATGGTGTCCGCGTGTGGCTCGATGGGTGGCTGGTCATCAACAACTGGACTGATGGGCCCGCACGTATCAGTCGAGGTGTCTTCCGGCGGGTTGGTGCCGGCCCGCACACCCTCACGGTCGAGTACTACGAGCACACCGGGGTTGCGTCGATCAGCTTCCGCTGGCACCGACTGCCGTAGCGCAAGATCCTTTCGAGGCCTCGGGCCACGTGCATCCGGCTGTGGCTCGAGGGCCCCGGCGGCATACCTGGTTCACCAGGCCACCATCCAGGATTCGGCGACGAACAGCTCGCCCCGCTCAAGCCGGTTCTCAGCCACTCGAATTAGAGTGTGAACCAACGGCGGGCAGGTTTGCTCCTGCGAAAACACCCCGCTCTCGATTGCTCCATGCCCCGCGAGCGCCACCTCGTGGATGGCCTTCGCCAGTTTTTCCTCGCCGTCGGTCACGCCTTGGGGCTGGTAGTAGAAGCGCTGCGAGCTGCCCCAGCCTCGCACACCGCCTCGTGAGCGGATCCGCTGGTCGTAGGGGTCTGGCTGAAGTTGGCCGGTCTGATTGGCAGGGAACCGTTGCTCGCTCACCGTGCCGCTATTGTGCCCCCGACTCCGGGGTTTGCATAGGACTCTCGCCACAGACAAGCGCTTTTTTCGGCCGATGAACGCGAAACGTGTGTTATTACTCACATTCGGAGCAAGGTCGAGACGCCGATGTCTTCGTCTATATCCTCCCACTGCACCCCGATTCCCTTGGCGATAAACCGCCAATTCCTGCGCTGCTCGGGAGTTGCATCGCGCAGACCTGGGAACCACTCCAACGGCACGGATACTTCCCGTCCATCAGAGAGACGGACGATCATCGTGTCATCGGTGAATCGCACACCGCCAATACTGCGGTCGGACGAACGCTGCTTAAGGTGTTCATACCACTTCTCCAAATCGCGGTGGCGCACCGCTCGGATTCGAAAGGCATGATCGCAAACGCCGCGCTCCCCGCCGCGCCACGCCCCCCTTGCGCCTGACCCATCCACTCACGTCTTGACGATTGAAACGGAAGGACTGCGGGGCGTGGTCGGAGAGCAGATGTTTGCAGTTCATGCTCACTCGGATTTGGTCTCCTCGTCTTCCAATCCCAATGTGTGCTGCAACGCTTTGTCCACTTCTTTCATAGACAAAGTCCCAATTTTGCGGTCAATCGCAGTTTCCAAAATCGTTGCCAGGTTGTCTGTCATCACGACTGAATCCGTCAGCAATCCTGACTGCTTGCCATCATCGCTAGACAGGCGCACGAGAACTCGGCTTGGATGATTGGCGCGGAAAACCTTGCTCGAAATCATCGCCACAACAACTTGCGACAATCCCGTTTGTAGGTTATCGGCTTGAACCAAGAGAGCGGGGCGCGTCTTGGCAGTCCGCAAATCGGAATGAGGGAACAGCACCAAGACTACATCGCCGCGCTTATACGTGGGCTTTGGCGGCATCGTAGTTGTCATAGATGCTCATCTCGGGACTGTCCCAATCTTCTGCAAACGCTGACAAGTGTGCGCGCAACTCCGCCGCTTGCTCCTCGTCAATTCCGCGCATCCGCAAGTCAATCAACCCAGATTCAAGGAACGTGACGATAACACGGGTCTCGTCACGTATGTTACTGGGCTGTTCTGTCAACTCTATCTTGCCGTGCCGATATACACCTTGAACACTTATCAACATATTGAACCCTCCTTCAGGAGTATCTTCTCAATAATCCGGGGAGCGGCAACTCCGCCACCTGTTGCTCCCGTTCCCGCACCCGGGCGTGCCACTGCGCTACCCGCCCCACGACTGCCGCCGGCCGCTCCGCGAGTTCGGCAGTCCGCTGGTCGTAGGGGTCTGGCTGAAGTTGGCCGGTCTGACCGGCCGGGGACTGTTGCTCGCTCATCGTGCCGCTATTGTACTCCCGACTCCGGGGTTTGCATAGGACTCTCGCCACTGACAAGCGCTTTTTTCGGCCGATGAACGCGAAACGTGTGTTATTACTCACATTCGGAGCAAGGTCGAGACGCCGATGTCTTCGTCTATATCCTCCCACTGCACCCCGATTCCCTTGGCGATAAACCGCCAATTCCTGCGCTGCTCGGGAGTTGCATCGCGCAGACCTGGGAACCACTCCAACGGCACGGATACTTCCCGTCCATCAGAGAGACGGACGATCATCGTGTCATCGGTGAATCGCACACCGCCAATACTGCGGTCGGACGAACGCTGCTTAAGGTGTTCATACCACTTCGGCAGCAGTTTCTTGGATCCGTTTGGTGACCGCCGTCAACTGTGCCAGCGCGGCGTCAACTTGCGCTTGCAAAGTGGCCAGTTTTCTTTCCGTGACCGTCAAGCCCAACTCTTGACTCTCCGCGCTATCTTGAACTGCATACCAGTTTTCTAAGTGCGCTTGTTCTTTCGCAGAGAGCGACTCACCACGTGTCGCCCTATCATGCAATTGTCTGGCAAGGTCATCAGGAACCATCGTTCACTCCTTTTGTTACCGTATAGTTGCGGGAACTGCTAACATTGGGGCACAAATTAAGGCATGTATTGCACGGCCGGTTGGGCGTTGTCTTGTTTTCCCTTGCACGTTCGGCGAGTACTTGTCTCCAATCAAAGGAAATGGATCTGGTTTTTCATCTCCTCCGCAGACTTCCTGGCTATCACCTTCAACAAACGTCGTATCTGTTCGCCAATAGAGTAACGCTGGCGATAGACCAAGATTATGCCTGCGTGACTCTTACCTTGAGCCAGGTACTCCGAATGAAGCTGGTAAAAGTGACCGACGTTGAAGGTGTAAAGCACGCGCCCTTGCGCGGCGGCATACGCAAGCTGTGCTCTATCGTCCTGTTCTGACATCCCCGCTTCGAGCACTGTTATCACATCTATTCCACGTGCTTGAAGTCCCCGCACAACGGCGCGTGCCATCGCGTCTTCGTCTACATACAAGCGAATCTGCATTATACCAGTCTCGTGGCTTGCTGATATTCCTTCTCAAGTCTCTCTGCCTCCAACTTTTCGGCCATGAGGTCAGCCTCTATTTCTTCTCTATTTGCATGGTAAAACGCTAACGCGGCGTAGACTTGTGCTAACGTCAACTGTGGATATTGGTCCGCGATGTCTTCGGGGCCATATCCCTGCTTGTACAAAACAACCATTTGGTTTACTGTGATGCGTGTACCTTCAATGCGGAGATGTCCCCCGCAGACATCTGGTGAGCTGACTAGCAAACTACTAATTTGTGTGCTCATAAGGTACAGACTCCTCCTGGCATTCCTGCTTGCGTTCTTACTCGTGTGCTCGGTCGGGACGGTGTGGCGCAAACGATGGTTGAAGATGACGTTAAAGGATGTTATCTTTCTTCAGCCGCTGTTTCATTTTGTTCTTCTGTAGTGTCCATATCATACTTTTTTTGTCACTTACCGGGACAGTAAATTTCAGTCAGTTTTCTTTGCTTGATTCAGTGTTGCTTTTACTCCCTGCGCGGGGCACTCCCGTGTGAATTGCGAAGGCATGTCGCTGAACACCCGTTCCCCGACGCAGAACTGTCGGGGAACAGTTCTTGTTATCAGTCGCCGCCCCTGGCCGTCAGGCCTTAATCGTTCCACTGTGCATCGTCGCACCCACCGCGTGGCAACTCCGCCGCCTGTTGTTGCCGTGCCCGCACCCGGGCATGCCACTACGCCACCCGCGCCACGATTGCCGCCAGCTGTCCCGCGAGTTCGGCAATCCGGCGGTCGCGTGGCTCTGGCCTCAGTTGGCCGGTCTGACCGGCCGGGGACCGTTGCTCACTCATCGTGCCGCTATTGTACTCCCGACTCCGGGGTTTGCATAGGACTCTCGCCACAGACAAGCGCTTTTTTCGGCCGATGAACGCGAAACCTGTACTATAGGCGGGTGCCGGTCTCCCCCGTCACGAGACGCCGCCTGCGGCCGCGCCGTGCCCCGCCAGCGCCACGAAGACATCCTCCAGCGTGGGCTCGGCCGCCTCGACGCGGGTCGAGCCGAACCCGCCGGCCCCCAGCGCCGCCTGCAGCGACTCGGCTGTGTGCGCGCCTTGGGTGGTGATCGCGTGGAGCGAGTCGCCCCACAGGATCACCTGGTGCACGCCGGGCACCGCCGCGAGCGCCTCCAACGCCGGGAGCAGGGGCGCGGCCACCAGATCCCAGGCGGGGCCAGGCAAGTGCGACGCTTTGAGGGCCCCGGGCGTGTCCATCTTCCACCAGCGCCAGTTCTTCGAAAGGAACACTCTCTTCAGATTTGAGCTCATGCTCGACTCGTTCTCAAAGCTCCTAGAGAGCCTTTGCGACGTGCACGTTTAGCGTGCTTAAGGAGAAACCGGGTTAATCGATTGCTTACTAACGTCAAAGGGGCTATGCATTTGTTGACTTGATAGCCATGTCGTGTTACTAATAAACAATATAAATCGGTCCTGACAGAAGTCACTATCTGACCTGCTCTGGCGCAATAGGATGAGTTTTGTTGAACCTTGAGGGTGCCTCGTGGGAGAGGGGGCGATGAATCGCATGAGGAACTTTTGGCAAGCTGTACTCGCCTTAGGGGCGACGGTCGTTCTTGTGGTGCTCGTCGTGCTGCTCTTTCGAGTGGTGAGTCGTGAAGCACCAACTGCTCTCTCCCGTGCGGGCGAAGGCCTTGCTAGCGTTCCCCCGCCCGGCCCCGCGACTCCGCTGATCAAGCAAGCTCCGGCCTATCCACCTCCTCCGTACCCTCCGCCGACCTGGCCGCCTGCGACTGAAGTGCCCCGTCCGACACCCCCATCGACCCCAACCATCCCTCCTGAGCCGACTTCTATCCCCACACCGGTTGTGACGCCGATTCCCACCGCCGCGCCACCGATCATTCCACGACCTCCAGGAGAAACCAAGCCATATACGATCGTGTTTCGCGATGATAGCGTGATTCGGGCCATCAACAGCGATGGTACCAACGAGCACGTTGTTGTTGATATCCGTGCTCAGTTGCCACTCTTTTTAGCGGGCAGTCGTGTTGGTGTTCTGGTATGGGGGAGCCCTTCGCCTGATGGGAAGCAACTGGCGCTAGTGCTCAGTACCGTCGAGTCTATCGAATCTCTGCCAAAAGGGATACAGCCCCAATATAGTATCGATCTGCTGGACCTGACCACAGGACGCTTGCACCCTCTCATACAGGATGGTATCGATCCGGCCTGGTCTCCCGATGGTACTAAGATTGCCTACCGCAGTACCCGAACTTTTGGTTTACAGGTTGTAGATCTAATTACGGGAGCCTCAAAGGAAGTTTTTTCCATAGACCGAACAAACCTGGACTACCATGTTGATTTCTTCGTTTGGTCTCCTGATAGCAAAAGTATTGCGCTTGTTAAAGGATTTGGCGTTGCGTCAGTAGGTGAAGTGTGGGTTGTGAATGCTAAAGGGGAAGGGGCACCCACACAACTTATTGCACTCGAGATGTATACAGGGTATCCTAATTGGTCACCCTCTGGAGATCAAATAGCATTTGTTTCACCTGCTGGTGAAGGTGTCACATCAAATAGACCCTTAAATGTGTGGGTAGTCGATGTTGGAACAGGCGAGCGGCGGCAGCTAACTCAGAATATTTCTACAACAGGTGGAACACCTGACTGGTCACCTGATGGGAATTGGATCGCTTTCGAGGGTACTGCACTCCTTGAAGGAAGTGAATACCAATATGATCTTTGGCTTGTCGCCAGAGACGGTAGTGAGTTAAAGCGTCTCACCAATGACCCGATGAGCGATCTCTACCCCTCATGGGTACCAAATCGCAATAAGATCGTCTTTAGGAAGAGCGGTGCCGGAATATGGGAAGTGAACGTGGTCGATGGTGCATTTCGGCAAGTTTATCAGCAGGACGTCGAGTATGTGATCTTGAAGTGAGAGCATCCGCAATATAAAAATATTTCTAGAGGGGTATTTGGTCAACAGCTGCTAGTGATAGTGATTAGGAGGATTCGATGAATATTCTCCTGGCTATTGTCCGTAAATATCGCCACATCCTGCTCTCATCTGCCTTGGCTCTTATAATCGTGGTTATTGTGGCGTCGATGGTATATGCTGCATATCATATTGGTCGTCCTATTACTACTACAGGCGGTGTAGTGAACCAGTCATATCTTTGGGGCGAGTCATCTGGTGGTTCGACGCACAAAGGTGTGGATTTCTCTTATGGACTGGGAACTAGTGTATATGCGGTCGCAGATGGTGTAGTCAAGGATGTTGTAGAGTTCTATGAGGACGGCTCTACTGCTGACGGTGGTTCTGGGAATTTGGTTCTAATTAAGCACAATACAAGACACTATGTCAGACAAAATAATGGACAGACGGTAAGTCAGATGGGCTACGTATACTCTATCTACGGTCACCTTAGGAAGAACAGTGTCATCCCCAGCGAGGGAGATGCAGTTACTGCAGGACAAAGGATTGCAGAGGTTGATGACACAGATAACTCCAGCGGTAATCATGTCCATCTCCAAGTTGTTTTAGATCAGAGCCCGGATCACAACAACGGAGCAGACTATTCGTGGACGGAAATCGCCTCACGGAATCCTGAACTTTGGTTACAGCCGTTCAGCTATGGTACGCAGACGACAACAGCCATTGGAAAGCTGACCGACACTGCCGGTAATCCGGTCGGTGGTAAGCTGATCGTTGGTATCGAAAAACCCGCTGCGGCCGGGGGTGACCCAACCGGCTGCGGCGCAAACGGCTACGGGTCGTCGTTAACCTACAACTATACATGGACAAACCCCGATGACATTCTTGGCGAAAACTTTGGCACTACCGATGTGGCACCGGGTACCTATCACTTGTACGCGTACGACACCTTTAGTTATCAAGCGTGTCAAGGAACACTCTACCGAGATTTGGGAAACTACATCTTTAGTAGCTACTTCCCCACCTACATCGGCCTGTACCCGTTCTATTTTCCCGACACCGCAGCGGTCAGTTGGAGCTCGACGGTCAATGTTCACAACAGTAGCACTACCTATGCATCCCAAGCGAGAAGCTCGTTCTTCTACGACGATGGGAGCGTCCAAAGCCAGCAGCAAACCAATATCGGTACCACGAGTCGGTGGAGTATTTCTCCCTCTCTGTCCAGCGGGTCGGCGTATCCTCTCAAAAAGCCGGGGGAAGCGCTAGCCAGACGGCCAGGAGGCCCCCAGGTTGAGCTCGGTCGCTTGCTGGCGGATGAGATCAGCAAGTCGCGGGATGGTGTTGGTGCCGGCGATGCGGTCACGGAGATAGTGAATGAAGTTGAGGCCGAGTTTCTTGGTGGTAGCGGCCAGGGATTGGAAAGTGTCCCAGGCGGCCGTGCCGTCGCGGGTACGGGGACCAAAGCTGACATCGCGCTTGCGGACGCGTGAGCGGGCGCCAAGTTCGGCCGGGTTGTTGTGCAACGGGATTTCGGGATGCTCCAGGACCATCAAGAGCGGCTGTTTTTTCTGGCGGGTGCGGGCAATCCGATCGTCTAAGGCCCAATAGCCGGTGCGCGTGGCAAAGAGTGTATCGAAGGCGGCCTCCAAGCGCTGGCGCTCGGCCAGGGTCGGCTGCTGGCGATAGGCGAGGAGCTCATCGTAGTAGGTCCAGAAGCGGTCGCAGAAGTGCTCCACCAGGAGGTGATGGTGTGCGACGAGGGGGGTGAGTTTGGTGGAGTGGCGGCCCTCGTGAATCCAACAGAGCGCCAGTTCCTCGGTGATCAGGTTGAACTGGGGCGCGTCGTCGCAGACCAGCAGGCGGATCACCGGCCATTCGGTCTGGGCGTGGTAGGCCGCAACCGCAGCGGCATCGGCGATGCGCTGCCGGGTGATCGAGCCCAGGTGGGCGAAGTGCTGGTCCAACCAGGCCTGGAGGCTGGCCTCATCCAGCGTGCCGTCCTGCGGGGCCTTGAGGTGGAGGTGCTGGCGCGTCGTGGCCGACACCTGCATCTGTTCGAGCAGGGCAAAGGCTTCCGCATTGAAGCGATAGCTCAGTGGCCGCCCCCCCATCAGCGCCCGCAGGACGCTCGGGCGATCTTTGCTCGCGGTGGTCTGGTAATTGGTATCCAGGGGGTTGCAGGTGATCTGACAGGTCTGATTGTCGCCGTTGACGCGCGTGCTGGTCTGGTCGTGATGCTGCCACGGACTCGCTTCAAGCCCCGCCTGAAAGGCTTCGGCCCGTTCGCCGTGAAAGGCGTCCTGCTCTTTGATTACCATGTTCGACACTTCGCCCGCCGAGATGGCGACCCCCAGGCTGTGGAGCAACTCCAGGATTTTGGGCTCGCTGATGGTGCTGGCGAAATACCAGACCAAGACCAGCGCCCGAATCCCAGGCCCGAACTGCCCCTCATAGCCGGCTGGCAACGCTGCCAGATAGCTGCGCTGTGCCCCTGGCGAGTAGAATTTCTCCTTACGGAAGCGGATCGTCTCGGCCTCCACGCGCACATCTTGGACGATCACCTCTTCGTACCCTTTGAACTCAGCATCACCCGGCAGCTGCGCCCGATCAACCGTCACGATTTCTTCGCGCGTCACTTCAAGCCGTTCGATTTTACTCCGCCCTTCCCGACCCTTAGGCTTGAAGCGCTTCTTTTCCGAGGAGTAGTTGCTCGTGCCTGACCCGCGCCCGCCTGATCCTTGCGGCTTGATGTCCGGCTTGCCTTGTTCACCCTTCAAGCGGTTGATCTCGTCGCGCAGCCGTTGGATTTCCGCCTGTGCCGCTCGCAAGTCGGCCGTCACCTGGTCAACCAAGTTGAGCAACCGTGCGACCAACTCCCGCAGCCGCTCATCTTCGATCGTGCTCAGATCAAGCTCGTCAAACATCGTTCCCGACTCAACTCTGTTGCCTGCGCTCCTCTTTCAGTCTACACGCTTTGTCCTGCTTCCGCCATCCGCCTTTCGGCCTCTTGACAGACGGACCCGGCCAACTTCACCCCGCCCTATTGAGAAGATACGGGTCGGCTGCTGTTGTCGCCAGCCAAGATGCAGCGACAGTGGCTGCGGTTACCAAGTCTGACAGTGCCATCAGTTATGCGGGGATTCTGCCCGAGGGATCCTTGGGGCAAGCCGGTTGGGAGCGCGCCGGGAAAGGTGTTTCCCTGCCGCTGCTCATGGATAACAACTCTGGGTGGTATACCAACATCATTGCCCGCAACCTTGGGTTTGCTCAAGCAAACTACACCCTTACTTACTACAACCAAAACGGGACTATTGCGGGTAGCACGAGTGGGACTATTCCTCTCAATGGTACTGTTCGAATCAACCAAGCCGGCAGTTCTATGCCTACCGTTGGTTCTAGCTATATCAGTAGCGACCAGCCCCTGGCGGTATTGGTCGAAGAATATAAGTCTCCGAGCTACATGACCTATAACGCCTTCAGCGGATCAAGCAGTACCCTCGATCTTCCTCTCCTCATGGCGAATAATAACGGGTGGTATACCGGTATCGCTGTGCGAAACAACAGTAGCAGTGCTACCACCGTCACTGTCACTTACTACCCGGCTTCTGACTATCCAGCCAGGAACCCAGAATCGCTTACCGCCCCAGCCGGGGGGAGTGCCACCTTTACTCAGATTGGCGGGCAGTGGGGTAGCGCGCAGTGGATCGGCTCAGCGGTGGTCTCCACCAACCCACCGCTTCCTATCGTCGGCATCGTTAACCAAATCACCACAACTGGCCCACCTGGCATGAACTACAGCGCGTTTCTACACGGTACTCCCCTCGCCGTGCTGGCCGACATTCGCAACAACGTCAATGGTTGGACTTCTGGCCAGACGATCCAAAATGTTGGCAGCTCGAGTGCCTCGGTCACACTGAGAGTCAACGGCGCGACAGCCTGGAGCGGCACAATTGTCGCGAAGTCACAGCAGAGCTTCTATCCGGTACCGAATACGAGTAGTGGCTTTAGCGTAAGTTTTGTGCAACCAGAGGCCAAAGCGTTCAAGCGGCCTCCGGAAGGCAACTTTCGAACAACGGTAGCGGTAATTGGAGCGCCCAGGGACCAGTTTGAAGACAGTGACCGGCATAGGCACTCTGGCTGGTAAAGACGAGCTGGTAGCCGTCGGGCCGAAGGGAAACCCAGGCGGAGGTATGGGCGCCGACGTGCACGAACTCTTTGACAGGGGCGGCAGATGGCGTCCCGGTCGAGACGACAACCTGTGGGCACTGAGTGTCGAGCCAGTGAGCCGCCCAGCGGACGAGATTGGCCGCAAAAACGGCGAACTGTTCCTGCACCCATAAGGCTGGCGCGGCTCGAACCTTCAAATGATGCATTTGGAAGATCGCCTGGCCCTCTTTGATGCCAGCCTCGATCACCTGACGAGCGTTGTAGAAGGCGAACCAGGCGGGCAGGTCAGTGGTGACCGCCTCAGAGCCGTAGTGCAGCAACGTGCTGGAGCGGATCGTCTCACCGGTATAGAAGCGTTCGAGCGCCAGATCAAGCGTGTAGGGGCAGCCCGAGATGGTGTGATCGGCGAAAGCGATCATCTCGGCATTGGCGCCCACCCGAGTCCAGACGTGCTCATCAGTGAGTTGACGGCGCAAGCGAGTGGTGACCTGATGGTTGTACGGCTTGGTGTAGAGGTCATAGCCCATCTCGATCAACACGGCCACGTTCTCGGCCGTCCCAAAGCCGGCATCGAGCCGGATGACGGCCTGGATCGGGGCATGAGTGGCGGCATTCTCGGCCTCAAAGCGCGCCAGGCGCTCGCGCCAGGTCGTCGCCACCTGCGCCAACGCCGTCAGCGTGACCCTCAGGCGCTCGCACGCCTGCGGCACCCTACCGAGACGAGCCTGCCCACGCGCCAGCCGGCGTTCCATCACGCCCAGGCGCTCCCGAGCCTGGGCCAACTGCGAGGTCGGCCGTTCGGGACGCTGAGCGGCGCGATAGCGTTGTTCGAGGTGGGCGAGCGCCTCGCGGCTCTGTTGCACCTGAGCCATCAGGGTGGCCACGCCCGCCTGCTCATGCTGCACCGTCTCGTCAGCCTTGGCCAAGTGGGTCCCAGCGCGTGCCTCATCGGCCACAGCCGCCTCAAGCCGGGCCTGCACCAACTCGGTGCGCCGCCGTGGACGAACGTGAGTGCAGGCTTCAGCCGCCAAGATCGAAGCTTCCGCCTGGGTACAGGCAATCGTGTTGCCCGGATGCGGTTTCACCGACACCCACAAGCGCCCATAGGTCGGACTCTGCATGCTTACCAGCGCCGCCTGATAGCCCAACTGGACGTGGTCGCTCATGGCCCGTAGGCCACATCGGGGTAGCTCGTGCTGCTATTCGATACAGGGCGCCCCGTCAAGTCGGCGTCGTAGATCACCCGCCCCTGAGTGCGCACGGCCAGCAGCACCTCGCGCTCAATGAACGGCTGGCTCACCCGCTCAAGCACCGCCCCGATCCGGCCCGCTTCGTCCATTGTCAGCGCCTGCAAGGTCCGGCTCACGCCGCTGGCATCGGCCCAGGCGCCTTGCTGCCACGCCTCGGCCACCGCGCTGTCTTGGTCAATCGGATGGGCCGCATGCCTCACGTCTTTCAGGTGCGCCAGCCCGCCCAGCATCGCCACCAGAAACTCAAGCACCTTCGTGTGGGGCCGATGGTGGTACGTCTTCTGGCTCAACACCACCTCGTCCAACCCGGACACCAGGCCAATCTGCCGGGCGAAATGCCCCCAGATCACCAACATCGCGTGGTGCGTCAACTGCCCTTCCGCTGGCTGGTCACTCATGGTTTCTCCTCTGGCGCCTGCGCCATCTGGTGCCTGCCACGAGCCTACCGCAGCTTTCGTCCGAGTTGGAAAAGTTCATCTTTCAGGCCGTCTCAAGCGATTCGGCCTCTGGTTGCACAAAACTTACGCTAGTGGAACAGCAACTGTCGAAAGTACCAATGGTCAGCCGATCGTCGCTGTGGTCAACCATCTGAAATCAGGGAGTGGAGACCTTGCGATGTCGTATAATGGTGTGAACCGCTGACTCAGAGTTTTGGCTCAATGCCTGTGGAGAGTGCCGGTCTCCCCCGTCACGAGACGCCGCCTGCGGCCGCGCCGTGCCCCGCCAGCGCCACGAAGACATCCTCCAGCGTGGGCTCGGCCGCTTCGACGCGGGTCGAGCCGAACCCGCCGGCCCCCAGCGCCGCCTGCAGCGACTCGGCTGTGTGCGCGCCCTGGGTGGTGATCGCGTGGAGCGAGTCGCCCCGCAGGGTCACCTGGTGCACGCCGGGCACCGCCGCGAGCGCCTCCAGCGCCGGGAGCAGGGGCGCGGCCACCAGATCCCAGGCGGGGCCGGGCAGGTGCGACGCTTTGAGGGCCCCGGGCGTGTCCATTGCCAGGAGCCGCCCCCGGTTCATGATGCCGAGCCGCCCGCAATACTCGGCCTCGTCCATGTAGTGCGTGCTGACGAAGATCGTCGTCCCCTGCTGGGCCAGGGTGTCGATCAGCTCCCAAAAGACGCGCCGCGCCGCCGGGTCCACCCCGCTGGTCGGCTCGTCGAGGAAGAGGAGCTGCGGGCGGTGGATGAGCGCGATGCCGAGGGCAAGGCGCTGCCGCCAGCCGGTAGAGATGGCGCCGGCGCGCTCGTCCTCACGGCCCGCCAACCTGACCAGGTCGAGGACTTCTCTGATCCGCGGCCGGTACTCGGCCGGGCGCAGGCCGTAGACCCCGGCGTAGAAGACCAGGTTCTCGCGGACCGTCAGCTCCTCGTAGAGAGCGAACTTCTGGCTCATGTAGCCGACCAGCGGGCGGATGGCCTCGGCCTGTTGCTCGATGTCAAAGCCCAGGACGCGGGCGCTCCCGGCGGTGGGCCGCAGCAGGCCCAGCAGCATGCGGATGGTGGTCGTCTTCCCACTGCCGTTGGGGCCGAGGTAGCCGACCACCTCGCCCGCTTGTACTTCAAAGGAGACCTCGTTCACCGCTGTGAAGTCTCCGAATGTCTTGGTCAGCCGCTCGACCCGGATCACCGGCTCAGTCATGATGCACCTCGGCGCCTTCAAGCAGTGCGAGGAAGACATCCTCGATGGTGGGTGAGATGGGTCGCAGGTGCGTGAGGTGAACACCCGCGCCGGCGAGGGCCACCGGCAGGCGCGCCCCGACGGCGTCGGGGTCGCGGACCCGCAGGTGCAGGCGGTCGCCGAAGGCGATGGCATTTTCCACGTCGGGGTCGGCCCGGCATACCTGGCGCGCCACGACTTTGGGCTGGGCGACGAGTTCGAGGATCCGTCCGGCCAGGGTGGCGGTCAACTCGCGCGGCGTGCCCTGTGTCAGGAGGCGGCCACCGTACATGAAGCCGATCCGGTTGCAGCGGACCGCTTCATCCATGTAGGGGGTGCTCACCACCACCGCCACGCCCTCGCCCAGCAGGCGAATGATGAGTTGCCAGAAGTCCTGGCGAGTGACCGGGTCGACGCCCGCCGTCGGCTCATCGAGCAGCAGGACCTGGGGACGATGGATCAGCGCAGAGGCCAGGCCGAGTTTTTGCTTCATGCCTCCGGAGAGCTGCCCGGCGAGCCGCTTCTCGAAGCCGACGAGACCGACAAACTGCAAGAGCTCGGCTGCCCGCCGCGCCAGGGCCGGGCCGACCAGCCCGCGCACCTCGCCGAAGAAGTGCAGGTTCTCGTATACCGTCAGGTCGGTGTAGAGGGAGAAGCGCTGCGCCAGATAGCCCACGTGCTCGCGCGCGGTCTCCGCCTGCGTGGACAGGTCGTGCCCGGCAATCCGGACCTCGCCCCCCTCGCTTGCCAGGGCGCCGACGAGCAACCGCATAGTGGTCGTCTTGCCGGCCCCGTCGGGCCCGACCAGCCCGAAGGCCTCCCCCGCGCGCACGCTCAAGCTCACGCGATCCACAGCGCGGGTCTGGCCGAAGGTCTTGCATAGATTGCGGGCCTCGAGCCTGGAATCGCTCATCCTGGTCCTCGGCAAGTTGCAGGTGAAAGGTTGAAAGTTGAAGGTCGTGCAATGGAAATATCAACGCTCAGCGCTGTCCGAACAAGGGGATCCGGGGCAGGTAACACTGTGATACCCCTCACCCCTCACCCCTCAGTCACAGGAGTTACGCAATACTCCCAGGCCGACCCAACGTTCGTGATCCGTAGAAGCCGGATTTGGCTTGGAGTGCGCGCTCCAAACCGATATCTCTTTCGCGGCTCAACCTACCGCGTAAGTCCTGTCAGTCACCAAACGTCACATCTGCCGGCATCCCCGCCTTGAGCTTCCCCGCGGGGTTCGCGATCGCGAGTTTGATCGCGAAGACCGTCGTCTTGCGACCCGCGATGGTCTGGACATTGCGCGGGGTGAACTCGGCCCGGTCGGCGATGCGTTGGACGGTCGCGGCAAAGGTCTGGCCGGGGAAGGAATCGACGGTCACGGCCGCCTGCTCATTGAGGCGGATTGAGCCGTACTTGTCCTCGGGGACGTAGACCGTTAAGGAGAGGTGCCCGAGGTCGCCAAGGACGAGCAACGTGCCACCCGGGAGGGCGACCTCGCCGGGCTCGATGGATCGGTTCAGGACGATGCTGTCCGCAGGCGCGGCGACCGTCAGTTTCGCGATCTGGGCATCGACGACACCCAGAGCAGCCTGGGCCGCCTTGACCTGGGCCGCCGCCGCCTTGACCTGGGCCGCCGCCGCCTCGACCTGGGCCTCGGCAGCCTCGAGCTGCTGCGGCCGCGCGCCCGCCCGCAGCAGCTCGAGGCGGGCCTGCTCGGCCCCCAGGCCAGCCCTGGCTGTCTCCAGCCCCGCCTCGGCCTGGCTGACCGCCGCGGTCGCCTGGGTGACGGCCGCGGTCGCCTGGGTGACGGCCGCGCGTGCGGCGTCAAGCTCCGGTGGGGTGGCCCCTTTGACCAGCGCATCGTAGTTTGCCTGGGCGGCCTGCAAGTTCAGGGTGGCCCGCTCCAGCGCGAGTGCCTGGGGCGTCGCCCCGACATCGTTGCGCCACTTGATCTTGTCATAATCAGCCTGCGCCAGCTTCACAGCCGCCTCAGCCTGTTTGACCTGCACGAGTGCGCTCTCCCGGACCTCATCACGGGCTCCTTGCTCAACCTGGGCCAGGCGGGCGGCGGCCTGGTCGCGTTGGGCCTGAGCCGCACTCAGCCCGGCGCGCGCCTGCTCGACCTGCGCCGCGGCCGTCGCGACCCGGCTCTGAGCGGCGGCGACCGCTTCCTCCTGGGCCTTGATCTCTTCGGTGCGGGCCCCCGCGCGCACCTGGTCGAGTTGCGCCCTGGCCGCGGCCAGGGCGGCCTGCGCCGCCCCGTGAGCGCCCTGTGCGGCGGCCACGGCGGCCTCGGCCTGGCGGCGTTGGGCCTGCAGCAATGTGTCGTCGAACGTGACGAGGGTTGTCCCGGCTTGCACGGCCTCGCCTTCGGCCGCAGCGACGGCCTTCACGCGGCCGGCCGCCTCGGCCGCGATCACGATCTCAGTGGCCTCGATCGTGCCCGACGCGGACAGCCTGGTCGGCGTCGCTGCAGCGACCGCCTGGCCGTTCTGCCACCACCAGAACCCACCACTCGCGGCAACGGTCAGGAGAACGACCGGAAGGAGACGGCGTGGATTGGGGTGCATTGAATCCTCCTCATTAATCAAGCCGTTTGCGGAAGCGGAGCGCGGCTCCGCCCATGATGACGGCGGCGAAAATGCTGAGCGCCAGGATCTCGTGCCAGAGGGCCTCAGCCCCCACGCCCTTGAGCACGATGCCGCGCACCACGATCAGGAAGTAGCGCAGCGGGATCGCGTAGCTCATGAGTTGCAAGGCCCGCGGCATCGCGGCCAGCGGGAAGAAGAAGCCAGAGAGAAAGAGCGACGGCAACATCAAGAAGAAAGAAGTGAGCATTGCTTCTTGTTGGGTGTTGGCCGATGTTGAGATGAAGAGGCCGATTCCGAGGGTGGTCACGAGGAAGAGCCCGCTCAGCACGAGCAGCAGCGGCAGGCTCCCGTTGATCGGTACTCCGAAGATCAACACGCCTGCGACGAGAATCTCGACCGTATTCACGAACGCGATGATGACGTAGGGAGCCAGCTTGCCCACCATGAGCTCCCAGGACCGGATCGGCGTGACGATCAGTTGCTCGATGGTGCCACGCTCGCGCTCGCGCACGATGGCCGTAGCGGTGAGGACCGTGGTGAGCGTTTGCAGGATCGTCCCAATCAGCGCCGGGACCATGTAGTAGGCGCTGACCAGGTCGGGGTTGTACCAGACCTGGGTACGGACCTCGACGGTGGACCGGAGGGCCGCTGCCTGGCCACGTGCGGCCAGTTGTTCGACCGCGAGGGTGGTGGCTTTGGCCTGCCCGATCAGGGTGGCCGCCGAGAGGGCGGTGCCGGCAATCGCGGGGTCGGAGCCATCGATCACGAAGGCCACCTGGGCGGTCCGCCCGCGGCCAAGCTGGGTGGCGTACCCCGGCGGGATGATGATTCCTGCCCGGGCGCTGCCCCGGTCGATGAGCCGCCGCATCTCGGTCTCGTTGGCCACCTCGAAATCGAGGTGAAAGTAGTCGGCCGCGCGGTAGGCATCGAGTAGGCTGCGGGAGGCCGAACTTCTATCTTGATCCCAGATCGCCAGGGGGATGTTGCGAACGTCATTGGTGGCCGCGTAGCCCAGGAGAAAGAGCTGTAATACCGGCATGACAAAGGTCATTGCCAGGGTGCGCGGGTCGCGGATGATCTGAATGAACTCTTTGCGGATGAGAGCGAACAACCGTACGGTGCCCATAGGCCCTCCAAAATTGGAGTCAGAGTGAATTCGAAACTTTGCGGCCTGTCCGGTTTGATTGACTCATCAATCAACGTCCGATTCAAAATAGGAGCGCCTCCCCGCACGGAACAAAGGCGCGTGTTTCGGTACAATCAGGGTGTGAGCGTACGGCTCTCTTCCTCCTGTTGGGAATCCTCACCCGCCGTTGGTAACTCCATCCCGCGCAGAAAGATCTCGACTGCGGTCGCGACCATCGTCTCGGGGCTCAGGGTCTGCGCGTCTGATTGGGGGAAGACCTCCCGCGAGAGAATATAGAGAATCAGCGGGCCGAGGAAGCAGCGGACCGCGGCCCCGGGATCCGTGCGGCGCAAGACGCCAGTATCCATCTGCCGTTGCAAGTACTTGTTGAGGAAGGCGAAGCCGCGCGCCGGCCCGATGGAGTTGAGTAGCCCGGCAATCGTCGGTCTCCGGAAGGCCTCGCCGAGCAGTAATTTGAAGAGGGCGACGTTCGTGTCGCTGGCCAGGGTCTCAAGAAAAGCGTTGCCGAAGAGAGTCAGCGTCTCGCGCGGGGGGGCATCCATGAGAGTGTCACTGCGGATGAGCAGTTGCAGCGACGGGGAACGCTCCTCGATCACCTGCCGGAAGAGATCGGCCTTGTCCTTGAAGTAGTGGTAGATCAGCCCGGGCGACCCGATCCCGGCCGCGTCGGCAATCTCTTTGTTGGTGGCGCGCTCGAAGCCCTTCCTGGCAAAGACGTGCAGCGCCCCCTCGATGATCTGCTGTCTCCGGCTCTCGAATTCCCGCTCGTCTCGTGGAGGCATCTCCTTCGCTCCATTGTTGATTGACTGATCAATCAATAATCTAACTCCAGGTGCAATCGGTGTCAAGAGCGCCGGGGGTACTGACCGGTCGAGCAGAAGTGGACAACGCCGGGGCCAGGCGGGAGAGGTCATCGCGGCCGCAGGGTTGGATGCCACGGTTGGCTCCTACCGCGTCTGCCCCGGAACGGACGGTTCGTGGCGCCCGCCCGGCCGACGGTTGAGCCGCCCGGCTCGGGAGCAGGGCCATTGACCCGGTCAGGCGAGGCCGGCGCATGGCTGGGGCGGGTTTCGGGGGATCAAGGACATCTTCGAGGCTGGTGGCATGGGAGGAACGTGGCCGGGGCGGGTTGTGGAGGATCAAGGCGAGCGGCGGCTGAGCCTCGACCGGATCGCGGCTGCGGGGCGAGGTGTCAGGCAAAACCCGCCCCGACAGGCTGGGGCCATGGGAGGGGGCCTGGTGGCCAGTTCCTCAGGCGGCGCGAGGTCACCACCACCGCGGCCCTGGCTCTGGTTGTGCGCCTGGCGCCTCGATGGGTTAGGAACCGCCCTGGGCTACCCGCCTGGCGGTGGCCGCAGGCTCTGGCGATCCGGCGCGAGCAGGTGGGCTGCATGGCGGGCCGAGATCTGGCGAGCCGGAGGAGCGGGTGAGCCGCAGGGCGGGCCGGGGTCGGGGAGGCGGGCGGTGGCCGCCGGATCGTCAGATCCGGCGGGAACAGGGAGGGGAGGAGGTGGGCCGCAGGGCGGGCCGGGGTCGGGGAGGCGGGCGGTGGTCGCCGGATCGTCAGATCCGGCGGGAACGGGTGTCCCCATCGCTCGGCCTGGATCTGGCGATCCAGGCCCGCGCCGCCAGGATCGGGGGTCCGGCGGGAGCAGGGGCGAGCCATGATCAGGCGGGGCCCTGGCGCCGACAATTGGGTGAACCAGCTGGCAAGGCAGGGGGCCTGGCGAAGCTGGCCCCGGGTGACGCGAGACCATCGGGCACGTCGTCGGGGCGCGGGTGAGAACCTGGTTCGTCGTTACCGCTTGAGTGGTCGTGGGCGCGCTGTTGCATCTTTCCACATTCATCCGACAACCAGCGTGCCCGGGAGGGCCCGCCCGGCCCGCCCCGAGGGGCGCCCCCTGACGCCGACCCTGCCTGAGGGGCACCCTGTCGGGGGCCGGCCCCAGCCGCGGGTTCCCCGGCTCGGCCGGGACAGGCACCCGCCAGGCGGCCCGCCCGGCTCCGGACAGCGATTGTCAGGTTCAATTGGAAACGTGCCACCGCGCGACCGCCGACCCTGAAGGCCCCGTCCCACGGGGCGTGGCCAGCCTCTCGGGGACGCCTGGACCGGCGCGCGCGGGGGCCGGATGAAGGTCGTGGCGTTCAGGGCTGACCAGGCAATTGCGTTGAACGGCCGCGCCGCGCCCGAGGACTTCACGTCACGCGGCGGCCGACCACAGCCGGGCCGTGGGGCGGTGGGGGAAGTCGTGCAGGGGCCGGTCCACCAAGGCGAGCGCGCCACAACGTGGCCAGCCTGGGTGCGCAGCGCCTGATCGGCCCTGCGTTTGGGCGATGGTCTAAAACTCGCCCACGAATCTGCGCTCTACACCTGCCCGCACCTCCAGTTGTTCCAGAGCTTTTTCCGAACTATACTGTACTGCCTCTTATGAAGCCAGTCGGTTCGAGTCTCCGAGGAGGAGAATTATGATTGGATGGATCCCATTGCTGGGCGTGTTGGTTGTGCTCGGCTTCTCGCTCATCAGCGCGGCTGTCAGAATCGTACAGGAGTACGAGCGCGGCGTCATCTTTCGCCTGGGCCGTGTGACCGGTGCCAAAGGGCCCGGTCTCTTTTTCATCATCCCCATCGTGGACAAGATGGTGAAGGTCGATCTGCGCGTGGTCACGCTGGACGTGCCGAGCCAGGAGGCGATCACGCGCGACAACGTAACGTTGCGTATCAACGCGGTGGCTTACTTCCGGGTGATCGACCCGGTGGCTGCGGTGGTCAACGTGGAGAACTACCTGCGCGCCACCTCGCAGATCGCGCAGACGACCCTGCGCAACGTCATCGGGCAGGTAGAGTTGGACGAACTGCTGGCCGAGCGTGAGCAGATCAACCAGCAACTCCAGCAGATCATCGATGAGTCCACCGAGCCGTGGGGCGTCAAGGTCAGCATCGTCGAAGTCAAGGACGTGGAGTTGCCGGACGTGATGAAGCGGGCGATGGCACGCCAGGCCGAGGCCGAGCGCGAGAAGCGCGCCAAGATCATCCACGCTCAGGGCGAGTTTCAGGCAGCCGAGCAGTTGGCCAAGGCTGCCAACCTGATCCATGCCGAGCCCGCCGCCCTCCAGTTGCGCTACCTGCAGACGCTCACCGAGATTGCCGTCGAGCAGAACTCGACCATCATCTTCCCGGTCCCACTCGAGTTCGCCCGGGCTTTCATGGGAATGGGGAGCGCCGATGGCCACGGCAGCAGTCCGGCCGCGGTCTTGCCGCCCGAGGTGGTCGCCGGAGTCAGTGGCCTGATGGAGCGGTTCCGCGGCACCGGAAGCGGCGGCGCGGAGGAGCGCAAGGGCTAAGGAGGCCGTGAGACGGACGGGCACCAGGTCGTCAACAAGCTGGTTTATGGCGGGCGGGGAGGATGAACACTCCGCGCCCGTTGTCGTTGGCGCGGAAAGGGAAGACGAGCACAGTGGGAGAATGGGTGTACTTGTGACGCTCCGCACGGGTGAGAAGCCCGGCGGCTTCTCAGGCAACGCATGAGCCAATGCCCTCCGTTAGCGCCTGAAGGCTCCGTCCGAGCCAAAGTGGCGGTGCACCCGTAAACTCTACAGGTTTCCCCCTACGGGGGGCGCCCAAGCGTCTGGCACTCGCCTGGGGACGCCCCTCACCCCCTGCGGGGGGAGCCCAAGCGTCCCCCTCGACGCCAGGGGGTACCCCTCAGGGCAGGGCGTACGCAGCGGGAGCTTCGCCGCTGCAACCGGCACCCTCTACGTTGGCAAGGTGCAAAAAACGGGCTCCACCCGTAACGCAAGGATAGCCTATGGACGCGACAGAAGCAACGGTTCGACACCGCCGGGACGGCGGGCACGGGCTCGCCCGGCGGGGCGGTCCCCGGTGCGGGGCGGTCCCCGGCGTGAGCCCCTGCCCTGGGGGTACCCCCTGGCGTCGAGGTAGACGCTTGGGCTCCCCCCGCAGGGGGTGAGGGGGCTGCCTACCCCGCGGGGTACCCCCTACCCCGCGGGGTACCCCCAAGCGAGACCGTCTCGTAGGGGATTCCCCCGTAGGGGACAAGCGAGACCGTCTTATAGGGGACTCCCCCGCAGGGGACAAGCGTCCCCGTAGACGCGACGGGATGCCCCACAGGGCACCCCAAGCGAGAACGCCCGGTAGGGGGAGCCCTGGTGGGGGAGCCCCACAGGGCACGGCTCGCTTCGCCCTGCGGGGCGGTCCCCGGCGTGAGCCCCTGAGGGAGCTGCCCAAGCGTCCCCGTAGACGCGACGGGAGCCCCCCCGCGGGCGAGCCCCTGCCCTGAGGGGTACCCCCAGGCGAGCTAATCCTGCTTGGGCTCCCCCCACAGGGGGTGAGGGGGCTGCCCAAGCGTCCACGGTGACCCTACGGGATGCCCCACAGGGCACCCCAAACGAGAACGCCCGGTAGGGGGAGCCCCTGAGGGGGCTGCCCACGCGTCCACGGTGACCCTACGGGATGCCCCTCAGGGCACCCCGGTGGGGGAGCCCCACAGGGCACGGCTCGCTTCGCCCTGCGGGGCGGTCCCCGGCGTGAGCCCCTGAGGGGGCTGCCCAAGCGTCCCCGTAGACGCTACGGGATGCCCCACAGGGCACGGCTCGCTTGGGCGTACCCGGTGGGGAGGGCGTACCCGTGGGGGAGGGCGTACCCGTGGGGAGGGCGTACCCGTGGGGAGGGCGTACCCCGCGGGGGAGGGGCACCCCTCAGGGCAGGGGCTCCCCTCGGACTAGCAGTCCTCACGGCTTGCGGCAGGCTCACTTCGGTCATCCACTGTCACAAAGAATTCATGACAAACGTAACGGTCGCGCGGCGTCGTGGCCGTGTAGATGTATAATCGACCAGATTCGTGATAGTATCGAATTGAAGGCATGATGAACTGGCGATTGTGCATCACCCCCTTGCAGGCCCTCAGGCAAGCGCTACAGCGCTTGACGCCGTGGGACCGGGGCCAACCCGAGGTCGATCCTCTCCCCGTCTTGCTCTCCCAGCAAATTCGCCGCCTGCGCTGGGAAGTGCCGCTCTTCGCCCTGTTGCTCGTATTCGCCCACCAGATTGTCGAGCACTTCTGGTTTCCCGGCGCCTACGTTTTCAACTCGGCCATCGAGTTGCTGGTGTATGGGCTGGTCGGGCCGCTGGTCGTGTGGCTGGCCTTGGGTTGGGTCCAACGCAAAGTTACCATCAAAGAAGCGGCGGAGAGCGAGCTGGTTCAGGCGCACGCCGAGCTGACCCAGCTCAACCGGCGAGTCTCATTTCTGCTGAGAGTCAACCAGCGCCTGGGCGAGGCCGCGGATGAGGAGAGGATCGCTGCGCTGGCGTTGCAGCTGCCGGCCGAAATCGTCTCGATTGTGGGGTGCGCGCTGGTCCGCTTCGACGAGCATCACCAGCCCATGCCGGTCGAATACCGCGGCGCGCTCGACGAGATGAGCCTGGCGGCCTGGCACCGGCACCTCTCGGCGCGGGCGGTGCGGCACCGCTGCGAGATCTGCCGCCCGCGTTCGGCGCGGGCCGGCGACGATTGTCCCCTGCTCAAACGGCTGCCGCTCCCCGATGTCGAGAGCATCGTCTGCCTATCGCTCGGGCGTCACGAGCGCGAGTTTGGGATCCTCGGCCTCTTCCTCGCCCGTGGCCAGGCGCTGACCCGTGAGGAGCGCGATCTGCTCGAAGCCCTGGTCGCCGAAATCACCATCGCTTTCGAGAACGCACGCCTGCGAACGCGTGAGCTGGCGATGTTCTACGAGGTCAACGAGGCCCTCCACCAGCGGCTGGGTTTCAACGCCTTGATGGCGCGCATCCTGACTCGCACGGTCGAGGCCAGCCATGCCGACGCCGGTTTGTTGCTGCTGAACGAGGGCGCAGGCACGAGTGGGGGAACGCGGGCTCTCAGCCCCTGCGCGACGGCCGGGGCCTGGGATGGCGCTGACCGCCTGCCCCTCGTCGAGAGCCTGGCGGGCGGGGCCCTCGAGAGCGGTGAGCCGGTCGTCGCCAGCCTGCAGACCTCAGACCCTGATACCGCCTCGGTCTTGTGCGCCCCGATGATTGCCGACGAAGGTCCGCTGGGCGTAATCATCCTCGGGAGCCGGCGGCGCGAGGCCTTCCTGCGACAGCAGATGCGGTTGGTTTCGGCCATCGCGGGGCAGGCCGCCCTGTTGGCGCAAAATGCCCGCTTGTACGCCCAGCTTGAACACCAGGCGATTCTGGTCGAGCGCGGCCGGCTGGCGCGCGAGATGCACGACGGGTTGGCCCAGACGCTCGGTTACCTCAAAATGCGCACCGGGCAAATCGCCCGGTGGGTCGAGGCGGGCCAGACCGATGCGGCCGCCGGCACGCTCCGCGAGTTGGCCCAGACCGCCAACGATGCCTACCTCGACTTGCGCAGTGCGATCGACGGGTTGCGACTCCCGGCGGAGGCGCAGAGTGGGGTGGACCTTGCCGACCGGCTACGCCGTCTCATCGCTGCCTTCGAGAGCCAGAGTGGCCTGGTGGTCGAATTGGCGATTGAGTCCGAGCCGCGCCTCTCTGCTCCGGCGGAGGCTCACCTGCTCCGGCTCGTTCAGGAATCGCTGACGAACATCCGGAAACACGCTGCTGCCGAGCACGTTCAGGTCACGTTTACGACCGCCGACGAACGCCTCATGCTGGTCATCGAGGACGACGGTCAAGGCTTCGACCCCGGCGAGGATGTGCCGGAGACACGCCATGGCCTGCGATCGATGCGTGAGCGGGCCTCCCTGCTCGGCGCGGAGTTGCAGGTCGTCAGTGCGCCGGAGGAGGGCACGCGGGTCTGCATCGAGTGGCCGGCTGTCGTGCAGCCGGCTCCTTCGGATTCCTGAGACGTGCCTTGATTGCTCGAGTGGGAGTGATTTGAGCGTAGACTTTGATCTTCGGATCGGTCGTTCTCTCGTTCCCGTCAAAGCCGCTGGGGAGTAGAGGCGACTGCTGGACACAGAGGCCTGAGAGAGAGATTCCATGACTCGCATCCGCATTCTCATCGCCGATGATCACACCCTCTTTCGCCGAGGATTGGCGAGCCTGTTGAACGAGGCCGGCGAGTTCCAGGTCGTAGGGCAGGCGAGTAGCGGGCCCGAGGCCGTGCGCCTGGCCGGCGATCTGCGGCCTGATGTGATCCTGATGGACGTTCACATGCCTGAGGGGAGCGGTGTGGAGGCGGTCGCGCGGTTGAAGCATAGCGCCCCCGCCGTGCCCGTTATCATGCTCACTGTGTCGGAAAACGACGAAGACCTGGTGAGTGCCATTCGGGCCGGCGCGCGGGGCTACTTTCTGAAGAACGCGGAGGTCGAAGAGCTCTACGCCGCGATCCGGCAGGTCTGCCAGGGTCGGGCGGCCCTCGACAGTTCGCTCACCGAGGTGCTCTTCCGCCGCCTGGCCGATGCCCCTCCGTCTGCTCCTGAAGCCGATTTGCCCCTGAGCCTGCGTGAGATCGAGATCCTGACCTTGATCGCTGAAGGCTGCACCAACCGCGAGATTGCCGGGCGGCTGTCCGTCTCCGAGAATACGGTCAAGACCCACGTCTCCCGGATCCTCGAAAAACTGGAGGTCTCCAGCCGGAGTGAGGCGGTCCTACAGGCCCGTGCGCGGGGCTGGCTCTGATCCAATTGACCCCTTCCTCCGGTGACCCAAGCGTCACCCGGCCCGCTCCCCCAACTTTCACCCTCACCGGGTGACGATGACTGCCTTCTCCGTTCACCCAGATTTCACGCCCGCCGGGCGATAGACACGCCCGCGCCCCTCTCCGTATACTCGACAGTATGACTCGGCTGACCGCGGAGCGCCCCCGGCGCATTCTAATTGCCTCAAGCCATTCGCTCTTTCGCGAAGGGTTGCGCAGTCTGCTGCAAGAACGCCAGCGAGCCGACATCGTCTTCAACCTGGCAAGCAGCACGGCGTTAGCGGTGGCTGCCTTATCGGCGATGAGCCCGGACCTCGTGATCGTCGATTATGACGATGCGGGTGTGAAGCGCGAGGAGTTCCTGGCCCACTTCATCGAAGGCGAAGGGCCAATGCGGGTAATCCTGGTCTCACTGGAAGAGACTGGGCAAGTTACCGTCTACGACCGGCGCACGCTGCCTGTCTCGCAGATTGAGGATTTGCGGTTTCTGATTGCTGATTTGGAGTAGCGGGCAACGCATTGAAGAATTGAAGAGATGAGGGATTGGGGCTTGTATGGGCGCGAGTTCCAAGGTTGTCACCCTAAGTCTCCAATCCCTGAACTGCACGGAGAGCCGACATGAAACATTTCGTCATCGTGGCCGTGCTGGTACTCATCGTCACGGTTGGGGTCAGCGCGGCGCTGGGCAGCATCCCCCTCTTGCCGATCCAGGCCAGTGCCCAAGCCGTGCCGATTGACCACCTCTTCGGCCTGCACGTGAAGGTGATTTCGTTTCTCTTTGCCCTGATCGTCGTGTTCCTGCTGTACAGCGTGGTCGTCTTCCGGCGCCGGCCGGGCGACACGGGTGAAGGCGACCACTTCGAGGGCCACACTGGGCTGGAGATCATCTGGACGCTTGCCCCGCTGGCGACCGTGCTCTATTTCTCCTACCTGGGCGCGCAGGCACTGGCCGAGACCCGGCGTGTGGATCCGCAGGCGATGGAGGTCAAGGTGATCGCCTCGCAGTGGTCGTGGCGCTTTGAGTACCCCGAGTACGGCGTCACCTCCACCACGCTGAACCTCCCGCTTAATCGCCAGGTCTTGCTCAAACTCACCTCCACCGACGTGATCCACTCCTTTTGGGTGCCCGAGTTTCGTGTGAAGCAAGATGCCCTTCCGGGGGCAAACATGGCGCGGGACCTGCGGATTACGCCGACGCTGCTGGGCGAGTACAAAGTGCGTTGCGCTGAACTATGCGGGCTGTCGCACGCTTACATGGAGAGCCCGGTGGTGGTCATGGAGGCAGCGGCCTTTGACTCCTGGATCAGCGGGCAGGCGGGTGCAGTGCCTGAGAGCCCGGCGGAGCGGGGCAAGAAGTGGGCGGCTCAGTTCGGCTGCGCGGGCTGCCACTCGATTGACGGCAGCGTGGTCGTCGGGCCGAGCTGGAAGGGCCTATACGGCAAGCAGGAAACGTTGGCTGACGGGACGACGGTGCCGGTGGATGATGCCTATCTGCTCGAATCGATCCACGAACCAGGGGCCAAGATCGTCAAGGGTTTCCAACCCATCATGCCGAGCCTGGCGAGCCAGATGACCGACGAGCAGATCACCGACGTGATCGCGTACATCAAGAGCCTGAAATAGGATTGCAGATTGTGATCGCGGATTTGAATTTGCATTCAAACCGGCAGCACAATCCGGAATATTAAGTCGACCAGGGGGAGCTGCATGAAGATACTTTCATTGGGGATTGTTCGGGGACTCACCGCCCAGATCCTCGGCACCATCGTCGGGATGGTGCTGGTCGTCATTCTCCGGATGTTGCTGGGCCTGTCGGCCTGGAGCGGGGAGCCGGTCGCGGTCGGCGGGGCGTTTGTAGGTGTCATCGCCTTCATGTACGGCGTCGGGGCGCTCAGCGACTGGCTCAAGTGGGCCAACGGCGAAGAGACGCCGGAACATCACGAGGAGGAAGGCGACTGGACGCGCTACTTCGGCGTCTCGCTCGACCACAAAGTCATCGGCATCCAGTACGGCGTGACCTCGATCGCCCTGCTGGTGGTCGCCGGCTCGTTTGCACTCACGTTCCGCACCGAGTTGGCGCACTCCGGCATCCAGTTTCTCTCGCCCGCTCTCTACAACACCCTGATGGGCCTGCACGGGATCGTCATGATCGCGGCGATCCTGCTGGGTGTGGGCGCGATGTCCAACTACCTCGTGCCGCTGCTGATCGGCGCGCGCGACATGGCCTTCCCCCGGCTGAATGCCTTCGCCTACTGGATCAACGTGCCGGGGGCCGTGCTGGTCCTCAGCAGTCTCTTCCTGGGCGGTTTCGACACGGGGTGGACCGGCTACCCGCCGCTCAGTGCCCGCGCCCCACTGGGAATGCAGATGTTCTTCCTCGGCGTTTACTTCGTCGGTCTCTCGTCCATCCTGGGATCGCTGAACATCATTGTCACGACCCTGCGGATGCGCGCCCCGGGGATGACACTCTTCCGCATGCCGATCTTCGTGTGGGCGGCGTTCGCGACCTCCCTGATCGGTCTGACGGCCACGCAGTTGATCGGCCTGTCGTTCCAGATGGTGATGTTCCAGCGCCTCTTCGGCATGGGCTTCTTCGATCCGGCCAAGGGCGGCAACGTCATCCTGTTCCAGCATCTCTTTTGGTTCTACTCCCATCCGGCCGTCTACGTCTTCATTCTGCCCGGACTGGGCATTGTCAGCGAACTGCTGCCGGTCTTCGCCCGCAAGCCGCTGTTTGGCTACAAGTGGATCGCCATGTCGTCGCTGGGCATCGCGCTGGTGGGCTTCCTCGTCTGGGCGCACCACATGTTCACCTCGGGGATGGAGGAGTACCTGCGCGTGCCGTTCATGTACAGCACGTTGCTTGTGGCTGTGCCGACAGGGGTCAAATTCTTTAGCTGGGTCGGCACGGTGTGGCGGGGCAAGCTCTCTTTCGAGACGCCGATGCTCTTCGTGCTGGGTGCGATCGTCGTCTTCCTCTTCGGCGGTCTGACCGGGCCGCCCAACGGCACCGTAGCGACTGACCTCCACCTCCACGACACCTACTGGATCGTCGGTCATTTCCATAACACGATGTTTGGTGGTTTCGTCTACCCGTTCTTTGCCGCGATCTACTACTGGTTCCCCAAGGCGACCGGCCGCCGGCTGAACGAAACCCTGGGCAAGCTGCACTTCTGGTTGATGACTCCGGCATTCTGGGTGATGACGTTCGGCCAGATGTGGATCGGACTCCTGGGAATGCGGCGCCGCATCGCCGACTACGATCCGGCCCAGGGGTTTGACAATGTCCATTTGGTGATCACGATCGCGGCATATATGATCGCGCTGGCCGTCCTGATCTTTTTGATCAACCTGGTCCGAACGTTGCGGAGTGAGGCGACGGCCACAGCCAACATCTGGAACTCGCGCTCGCCGGAGTGGCAGATCCCGTCGCCGGCACCGGTCCACAACTACGAGCGACCATTTGCGGTGGTCGGTGAGCCCTACGACTATGGTTTGCCGGGATCGGTCTACGTGAATATGAACCCCGTCCCCATCGGGGACGATTGACCCCCCGAGCCCGCGCCCGCCTCGCCACTTGAAGCGCCGAGCAACGGGCGAGCCGGGCGGCGCAAAGGAGATTCGACGATGGACGAGTTCAAAAAAGCAGTGGAATTGAGAGAGGGCGTGAGTGTCTTGATCGTCCTCGCGGTGCTCACGGCGCTGGAATTTTGGATCGGGGCCGCGACGGGGTGGACGATGCTCTTGATCACGATCGCGTTGGTCAAGGCGGCGATCGTCATCCAGTACTTCATGCACTTGCCGCGCCTCTTTTCTGCGGAGGGAGGAGACCACTGATGGCTGTTGAGACTGCCGGCCGGGTCGCGACCCGCCACCGACACTACCCCACGCTGGTGGTTGCCCCAACCGTCAGCCGGGCCGACTACCAGTACCGGCTCCGCAACAACCGCCTTGGTCTGTGGCTCTTCATTCTCTCCGATTCGTTTGTCTTCGGGGGATTGCTGGTCACCCGGTTCTACCTGCTGGGTGGGCACCGGCCACATCTCGACCAGGTTTTAGGCTTGATTGTGACTTCGGTCCTCCTGGCGAGCAGTTTCTTCATGAACCGCGCCGAGACCTTGATCTCGAATGGGGACCGGCGGGGCTTCCTTTCCAGCACGTTGATCACGATGCTGCTGGGGATCGCCTTCCTCGTTGGCGTGATCGGCTTCGAGTGGCGCCTGGCGCCGTTCGGGCCGGGGGACGGGGCTCAAGGAGCAGTGTTCTATATGATGACCGGAATGCACGCCTTCCATGTCCTGAGCGGGGTGGCGTTCCTGGGGATCGTGTACCGCAACGGGCGCAAGGGTTGCTACTCGGCTGAGCGGCACTGGGCCGTCGAAGCGTGCGCCAACTACTGGCACTTCGTCGATGTGGTGTGGATTTTCTTCTACCCGGCGCTCTATTTGATCGGCACGGTGGCCGGGTAGCGTTTCTGCGGGGCGACCCCCGCCCGCGAGGATGTCGCCCTGGCCAACCAGGCGAGAACGCCGGTCAAGTCGGCGCCGGGGGCGCATGATCGGGGAGTTCCGAACTCTTCCGAGACTTCGGACGTCTGACGCCTTGACCGGCGCTCCAGGTCAAGGTGCAGTCCGATGCGGGCTGCCCTGGCCGAAAATAGAATTGTGCGTAGAGTAGCAAAGAAGAGAGCGAGATGCAGTCAAAGGTTCTGCGGCTGGGGCTGGCGGCCGTTGCCGTGGTAACGCTTCTGGCGGGCGCGTCAATGTTGATGGCCCAACCCTACACCTTCCACGGCTCGCTGATCAACCCGCCTATCCCAGCATCCGATTTCATCCTGACCGACCAACACGGGCAACGGTTCCGTTTGAGTGACCAGACCGGCCACGTGGTGCTTCTCTTCTTTGGGTACACTTCCTGCCCCGACGTCTGTCCAACGCCGCTGACCAAGTTCAAGCAGGTCCACGCGCAACTCGGCGCCAGGGCTGACCGAGTGCGCTTTGTCTTCATCACGGTTGATCCGGAGCGCGACACGGTCGAGCGTATGCGCAACTACGTCGGGGCGTTTGATCCGGCCTTCGTCGGTCTCACCGGCTCCACGGCCGAGCTTGAAGCCGTCTGGCGAGCGTACGGTGTCTACCGGGAGAAGGGAGGCGAAGAGGGTGCGAGCGGGTATGCCGTGGACCACAGCACTCGCATCTACCTTGTGGACGCACAGGGACGCCTGCGCCTGACCCATCCGTTTGGTGAGACAGCCGATGACCTGGCGCAGGATACCGGTCACCTTGTTGAGGAGGACGCCCGGGCGGGCACTGCTCGACCGGCGGAGCCCCAGCCGGTGTCTATAGAGGGGGCGTCGCCAGTCGCAACCCTGGGTCAACTTCGGGTCCAGTCGGCGTGGGTGCGCCCTGGCGGCGTTGGCAACGTGACCGCCGCCTTCCTGACCATCGTCAACACCGGCGACCAGGCCGATGCACTGACCTCGACTCAGTCCGAGGTGGCCGAGACGGTCGAGATCCACGCAACCCAAATGGAGGGCGATGTCATGCGCATGCGGCCCATAGCGCGCCTCGAGGTACCGGCCGGAGGGCAGGTCCAGGCTGCCCCCGGTGGTCTCCATTTTATGCTTATCGGCCTGACCCGCTCTCTTGAGGTGGGGGAGCGCATTCCCCTCGTCCTGCACTTCGAGCGGGGCGGCGACGTTGTCGTTGAGGCCGAGGTGATCGCGCAATGAAACGGTGGTGGCGTTCGCTCGACGGCTTCCTGAGACACTCGCTCGTCGGGCGGCTGCTCTTCGCGCTCGTCATCGGTGTGGTGCTGGCATGGGTGCTGAGCGAGACGGCGTTTCACATCCTGAGCGACAGCGACAGCCGGGCGCCGCAGCGTATCGAGCTGGTCATCCCGGCGGGCACAGCCGAGCGGGTCGCGGCCGGCGAATCGGTGCCATCCATCCCGCCGGAGCTGGTTTTTGTCGTCGGCGATGTGCTGGTGGTGAAGAACGAAGACACGGCGAGCCATCAACTCGGCCCGGTGTGGGTGCCGCCCGGGGCGAGTGCCAGCCTGGCGATGGATCAGGCCAACGACTACTCCTACGCGTGCACCTTCCGGCCCAGCCGCTCCTTGGGCCTCACTATCCGCTCGCGAGCCACCGCGCTGACCCGCATCCAGGCGGTAGTCATGGCCGGGCCGCCCATGGGGATCTTGATGGCGCTCTATAGCTTCGTGCTCTGGCCCTTACGACCTGTACCTGATCGGCGGCCGGCGGAGCAAGTCAGGTTGCAGGGAACCGGGAGCAAGTAGCAGGAATGCTTCTGCATAGCGCCCCCGGTGCAAAGAGATCAGTGAGGTATTTTGCTACCTGCTGCTTGTTCTCCTGGCTCCAGTTGCAGTTGATGCAGCAGGAAAGGGTTAGAACGAGTTGAGACTTCTTTTCGGCCGGCAGTGGTGGTGGACGACGCTCCTGGTGATCGTGGCGGTCGCAGTCATGGCCCGGCTGGGCACGTGGCAACTCGACCGGCTGGCGCAGCGCCGGGCGTTCAATGCGCGCGTGAGCGCCCAGCTCAACCAGCCCCCGCTGATGTTGACCGCGGGGACCCTCGGGGTTGACCTGACCGAGATGGAATACCGGTCGGTGGTCGTCGCCGGCCGGTACGATCGCTCGCAAGAGGTTGCCTTGCGCAACCAGGTGTGGGGCAACCAGTTGGGTGTTCACCTGCTCACCCCGTTGGTCATCGAGGGGAGCGACCGGGCCGTCCTGGTCGATCGCGGGTGGATCCCCTTCGAGGATTGGCCGCCGAAGCAGGCGGACCAGTTTGCCGAGCCGGGGACGGTCGAGGTACACGGGGTCATCCGCCGCTCGCGCAGCCGTTCGGATTTCGGCGGCTTGTTCGATCCGGCGCCGCCGCCGGGTGAGCGCCGGCTGACCTGGACGCAACCCAACGTGGCGCTCATCGACGCCCAGGTCTCGTACCCGCTTCTGCCGGTCTACATCCAACAAGCGCCCGACCCGGCCTGGACGAGCCTGCCCTACCGCAGCCAACCGGAACTCGATCTGAGCGAGGGCCCGCACCTCGGGTATGCCATCCAGTGGTTTCTGTTTGCTGCGATCTTGGGGATTGGATACCCGATCTACGTCCGGCAGCAGAGCCAACAACGCGCCGCCCGGCCGGTAGCGGAGCGACAACCAGGAGAAGCGATAGAGTTTGGACGGAGGAATCACAATGGCGACCGGAATTGAAACCTCAGCCGTCACCACCACGCTGCCGCCGCGCCCGATCCCCACGGCTGCCGCGCTGCTCCGCACGCTGGTCGTGCTGTTCAAGCTTCGGATTGTGGCCTTGCTGCTCTTCGCCGGGGCCGGCGGTGCCTTCCTCGCCGCCGGCGGCTGGCCCGGCATCGGGCCCCTGGCACTGCTCACGCTGAGCGGGGGATGTGCGGCGGCGGGGGCTTCCGCGCTCAACCAGTACCTCGAACAGACCGAGGACAGGACGATGCGCCGCACGCGCCGCCGGCCATTGGTGACCGGCGCGATCGGTCGGTCGGGGTGGGTGCCGGTGGCTGCCCTGGCACTGATCCTTCTCCCTGCGCTGGCGGTTCTTCCGCTCAATCCGATGCTTTCCTTCTGGTCGCTCGCGGGGGCCTTCGTCTACGTCGGAGTATACACGGTGTGGCTCAAGCCACGAACGGTGTTGAACATCGTCATCGGCGGGGCGGCCGGGACCTGCGCTGTGCTCAGTGGCGGCGCGGCCGCAGGGAATTGGGCCGATCCGGGCGTGATCGTCCTCGGCCTGCTCGTCTTTCTCTGGACGCCGACCCATTTCTGGAGCCTGGCCATTCTCTACCGGGAGGATTATGCGCGGGTCGGCGTGCCGATGCTCCCCGTACGCGCCTCAGCGCGACAGTCGGCGCTGTGGGTGACGTTCCACGCGGTCGCGACGGGCATGGCCGCGCTGATCCTCGGGGCGCACGTCGCCCTCGGGTGGCTGTATCTGTTCCCGGCGACGCTGGCGACGATCGACCTCCTGTGGCGCTCCGGGCGGCTGGTGGCGCGCCCCACGCCCGATCGCGCCCGTTCGTTGTTCATGGCCTCCAACACGTATCTTGCAATCATTCTGTTGATGGTTTGTCTCGATGCATTGATCTGATCGCGAGGAGTTCCGCCGTTCGCTAGAGTGTGCGATAATGCGACCGGGTGACTCCCGCGAATTGAGTGCCGCTCCCGACGGCCGGCGTATCTCACTTTCTGTAAAAGTGGCGCGTACGCGCCACTTTTACAGAAATATGAACAGATCATCCTTCCAGTGGCTGAACCTCAGTGGAGAAGTCCGTCATGAGTGCTTCGACGATCCTTGCCCGACCTACGACTTCCGCAGCGCAGCGGGACTCGCGCTACGCGATCCTGGCGCTCTCCGCGTTCGTCAGTGTGCTCCTCCTGATTGTGATGGGCAGCATCGT
Organism: Ardenticatenaceae bacterium; assembly: GCA_027493995.1. GTDB lineage: Bacteria > Chloroflexota > Anaerolineae > Ardenticatenales > Ardenticatenaceae > DOUV01. Next base: position 3,071,619 of record JAOSJS010000001.1, read on the forward strand.
GCGCGTCACCGGCTACGGCCTCGGCTGCCCAGACTGGCCGCTCTGCTACGGCCAGGTCGTACCGCCACTGCAGATCGCGCCGTGGGTCGAGTTTACCCACCGCCTCGTTGGTGCAGCGACCAGCCTCCAAATTGTGGCGCTGGGTGCCCTGGCCTGGCGTACCTCCCCGCGGGAGGCATGGATCTTCCGTCCGGCAGCTGCGGCCGTCGGGCTGCTGATCGTACAGATCGCGCTGGGTGGGCTGCACGTGATCCTTGAGCTTACGCCCGCGAGCGGCTGGATCCACACGGGTGTGGCCATGGGGATCGCGGCGTTAGTCGCATCGCAAGTTGCTGTGACCCATCCCCTGGCGCGCAGGTTGTCGAGGCGCACGGCAGAGATGGTTCGCGATCGAGGGTTGCCGGTGGCAATCGCGACGACCACCGGGGCGGCGTACTTCTTGATCCTGACCGGAGCCTACGTGACCCGCACCGGCGCCTCACTGGCATGCCCATCGTTTCCCGCCTGCGGAGCCGAGATGGCCCCCGGACCGCTCCGCACACTGATGGATATTCAAATGTTTCACCGCTTCACAGCCTTTGGAGTGGCGCTCACCGCCGGCCTGACGTTGTGGCGGCTCGGTCGCGCGGCGCGCGGCGACTCGGGAGTGCGCGCCGTCGCGCTCGCACTCGCCGGGCTCATCGTGGTCCAGTTCGGTCTGGGGATCAGCAATGTGCTGCTCCGGCTGCCGATGTGGTCGCGGACTCTGCACTTGCTCGTCGCCGCCATGCTGTGGACCGGCCTCGTCATGCTCTGGGTCGTCGTGCGGCGGGGCGTTCATCAGCCTGGCGCGAGTCCCGAAGGGAAGTAGCGATCCGGCCAATCTGCCGGCCGGATTGATGAAGAGGAGTTGGGTTACCCCGCCGTTGCCCTGCCGATGCAGCACCCCGCCCCTGGTTCGGGCGAATCCGATCGCACGCGCCTCCTCAAGACCAACCGCACCCGAACGATTCCCACCTGTGCTTGTCGCGTCTCGCCTGATGGTCAGGGCGGACCCTGTCGGCATTGGGCCGGTTCCGCCAGTGTGACAAACGGATAATTGGGAAGTAGAATCAGTATCGGTTACTCAGTAGAATAATTACTTGTTGGTTACCAGGGTCCGTGCTCCACCCACCCATGGCACCCTGAGCGTCGCCCGAAGAACCGCACAGAGCGGGTGGGGCAAGGTCTGGCCGGTGCGACCACCCCGACGGCGCGCTGCGAGGCGCCGATCCGTAGCCTGTACGATCTGGTGCGAGAAGCTTTACTCCGCTCAGCATGCCCCTCCCAGGCGCGCCTTCCTGGGGTCGCGGCGGTGGCTCCTGGCGAAGCACGGTTGTAGTAATCGGGCCGGCGAGTATAATTGACCGGACTCACCTCTGATCTATCCCATTGCATGCGGCCAACTTGCGTGTCCGCGCCACTCTCACGTGCGACCCTCGGGGAAGAGACGGGTTCCTGGTGGGTGGATGCTGCAAGCTGGTCATCTGCCAGGGTTCTCTGCTACACGTACAAGGACGCCTTCTATGTTCCAGCGGCTCGGGAATTTGTCACTGTGGATTGTTGGCCTGATTCTGATCGTGGTGGCCGCACTGGTGTTCATAGGACTGGGAGACCTGCTCAGTGTACCAGATTTTGGCGGACCGCCACCCGCGGCCGAACGTTCAGTTGTCGCGCAACCGACGCCGCCGGCGGCCCAGCCTGCCATCTTTACACCCACCCGGGGCCCGGGCGCGCCGGCACTCGCGACTCAAGTTGTCGCCTCACCGGAGACTTCTCCGCCGGCCGCGACGCCCACAGGAGAAGCGACTGCGACGCCATGACGGGGATGGGCCAGCCGAGCCGCACCTCCTTGCAACCCGGAGCGCGGCCGGGGACATCTCGAAGGGGCCACGATGGTTGAAACGAGCCTCGATTTCATCTGGACGCGCTGGTCGTGGGAGCCGAGCATCCTCTTGGGCCTCGAGTTGGCAGTTGCACTCTACCTGGTGGCCGTATTTCCCCTGCGGCGCCGCTTCGGCTGGGCGCCGGGGATCGAGCGGCGCCAGGTTGTCGCCTTCATGATCGGCCTTCTGACCATCTTCATCGCGCTGGTCAGCCCGCTGGACTTCCTGGCCGACCGCTACCTCTTCAGCGCTCACATGGTCCAGCATCTCTTGCTGATCCTGGTCATGCCGCCGCTGGTCCTGGTAGGCACGCCGGGCTGGCTGCTGCGCCCGCTGCTGCAACGGCCCGCTCTCGCCCGCGTGGTGCGGTGGCTCACCTATCCGGTGGTGGCATTCGGCCTCTTCAACGTGAACTTCTGGCTCTGGCACCTGCCCTGGCTCTATCAGCTCTCATTGGAGTCGGACCAGGTCCATATTCTCATGCACCTGCTTTTCATGGCAACGGGTGTGCTCAGCTGGTGGCCGGTCCTCGGCCCGCTGCCGGAACTGCGGTTGCAGTCGTACCCGGCTCGCATGGCCTATCTATTTGCGCAGACCTTGCCCAATACGGGCCTTTCCGTGCTCCTCATCTTCAGTCCGGCGGTGCTCTACCCGGCGTATGCGCTGGCGCCGCGACTCTGGGGCATCTCACCGCTCGCCGACCAGCAATTGGGCGGGCTGGCCATGTGGATCCCCGGAAGCCTCATCTACCTGTCGGCTCTCAGCATGCTCTTCTTCCGCTGGTTTGGGGAGGATGAGGGCGCCGAGCCTGAAGGAGTGTACTGAAAGGTGGAAGAATGAATGGGTCCCCGGGGGAATCCTCTGTGACCGATCAGGAAGAAAATCCTACAACAGGGAGAACGAAGAGTAGGACTGTCACTATCGGCTGTTGATCATTCATCTCTACTCTTGGGGATATGCTATGCTGTCTCGGAACCGTCTTGTACGCTGGTCTTTCGTGGTGAGCGCTGCGGCCCTGGTGATATTGAGCCTCCCGGGGTCTGTCGCGGCGCAGTCACCCACACCGTTCTCACCGAACTCACCCGCGGCGATAACCATGCGAAATTTGATGGTCGTTATCCTCTGGATTGCCGCGGCCGTTTTCGTTGTCGTCGAGGGCTTGCTGATCTACTCTGTCTGGCGCTATCGGGTGCGACCCGGCGAGGCAGGCCCGCTGCCGAAGCAGATCCATGGGAACACTCCGATCGAGATCGCCTGGACCACCGCGCCGGCGCTCGTGCTGGTGGTCGTCTTTGTATTCACCGTTCGGTCGATGGGGGCCGTCGCCAGTGCGCCTCCGACTGATCTGTACGTCAAAGTCATAGGCCATCAATGGTGGTGGGAGTTTCAGTATCCGGATCTGGGCATTGTGACGGCTGGCGACCTCCACGTCCCGGTTGGCAAACCGGTTCAGTTCGAGATCACCTCCGGGGATGTCATCCACAGTTTTTGGTCGCCGGAACTGTTCGGGAAGACCGATGCGATCCCGGGCCGTCTCAACCATAGTTGGGTCAAAGTCGACCGGCCCGGGATGTTTCTGGGGCTGTGTGCCGAGTTCTGCGGGACACAGCACGCCCAGATGCGCTTCCGGGTCATCGCGGATTCCCCCGAGGATTTTCAGACCTGGGTTCAGAATCAGCAGCAACCGGCGGCCGAGCCGACGACTCAGTTGGCCCAGCAGGGCAAACAGGTTTTTCTGAGCAATGCCTGCATTGGCTGCCATACGATCGCCGGGACGCCGGCCCAGGGCAAAGTGGGGCCGGATCTGACCCACTTCGGCAGTCGTACCTTGATCGCTGCCGGCGCCCTCTTCAACGCCCCGGAGGACCTCACCCGCTGGTTGCGAAACCCGCAGGAGGTCAAACCAGGCACGCTCATGCCCAATCTGAATCTGTCGGAGACCACGATCGATCAGCTCGTGGCGTACCTCGAGAGTTTGAAGTAGTTGGTTGAGGAGGATTAATGGCTACTCAAGTCGGTACATTTCCAATCCCTCGTCGCACCGAGACCGGGCTCTGGTCCTGGCTGACGACGGTTGATCACAAGCGCATTGGGATTGTCTACATGGCGAGTGCGCTTCTGTTTTTCCTGCTCGGGGGGATCGAGGCACTGATCATCCGCTGGCAGCTCGCGCAACCGAACGGAGCCGTGGTGAGCCCTCAGGTCTACAACGAGATCTTCACGATGCACGGCACGACGATGATCTTCCTCTTCGTCATGCCGTTCAACGTCGGGCTCGGGAACTATATCGTCCCCTTGATGATCGGCGCGCGCGACATGGCCTTCCCGCGGCTCAACGCGCTGTCGTTGTGGCTCTTCCTGCTCGGCGGCCTGGTGATGAATGCGAGCTTCCTCTTCGGAGGCGCCCCGGCGATGGGCTGGTTTGCCTATGCGCCGCTGACCCTCAAGGAATACTCCCAGACAATGGGCGTTGATTTCTGGATCATGGGTATCCAGCTCACGGGGATTGCCTCGATCCTGGGTGCCTTGAACTTCGTGGTGACGATCTTGCGCTTACGGGCACCCGGAATGAGCATCAACCGGATGCCGCTCTTCGTCTGGACGACCCTGGTTACAGCGTTTATGCTGCTGTTTGCCCTGCCCAGCCTGACGGTGGCCGCGATCCTGCTCTACCTCGACCGCCACTTCGGCACCGGCTTCTTCAACCCGGCGCTCGGCGGTGACCCGCTCCTCTGGCAGCACCTCTTCTGGTTCTTCGGCCATCCGGAAGTGTACATCATGATCTTGCCCCCGATGGGGATCATCTCGGAGGTGCTACCGGTCTTCTCGCGGAAACCGATCTTCGGTTACACCTTCGTGGCCTGGTCCACCGTGGCCATCGGCTTCCTGGGTTTTGGTGTCTACGCGCACCACATGTTCGCGGTGGGGCTGCCCGGCTTTCTGAACACTCTCTTCGCGGGGGTCAGTATGCTGATCGCCGTGCCCACGGCCGTCAAGATTTTTAACTGGATCGCAACGCTGTGGGGCGGACGGCTTCATCTCACCACGGCGATGCTCTTCGGGATCAGCTTCCCAGCCATGTTCGTCATCGGTGGTCTCAGTGGCATCTTTGTGGCAGTCGTTCCGCTGGACTGGCAGGTCCACGACACCTATTTCATCGTCGCCCACTTCCACTACGTGCTCTTCGGAGGCGCGCTGCTGGGGCTTTTCGCGGGCATCTACTACTGGTTCCCCAAGATTACTGGCCGGTTGCTGGATGAGCGCCAGGGCAAGATCCATTTCTGGCTCACGATGGTGGGCTTCAACCTGACCTTCTTCCCAATGCACATCCTGGGGCTGCTTGGCATGCCGCGCCGTATCTACACCTACCCGGACTACGTGGGTTGGGGGGGCTACAACCTTCTCGAGACCATCGGTGCCGTCATCCTCGCGGTCTCTGTCCTGGTCTTCTTCTGGAACCTGGTTTCAAGCCTGGTCTATGGTGCGGAAGCCGGTGACAATCCTTGGGATGGATGGACCCTCGAATGGGCCACCCCATCACCACCGCCGGTCTACAACTTCGCCGAGATTCCGGTGGTCAAAAGTCGCCGCCCGCTCTGGGAGTCACGCCTCCCGTCTGGGCACGTGGAGGAGGGCTAAGATGAGCCGTCAGAGAGCGGAGACGCTCGCGCGTATCGGTTTGGGTGGCGTGCCGGTGGGTGGGCTGGTGATGGGATGGCTTCCCACCGGCCCATTGGGAGGTTCCGGGCTGGAAATCGGGGCGCGCGTGGCGCAGGCAGCCCCCATTCTGAGCTCGCTCTGGGTGTGGGTGGGTCTCATTGTCGCCGCGTTCTTGCTAGGCGCGCTCAGTGTCTTCCTGTTGTGGGCCAACGACATCCCCGTCCCGGCGCTGGCCGCCCTGCGGCGAGCGCCGGCGATGGTTACCCCTCGGACTCCCGAGGAGCACCCACCGGTTCATCTGCCCCATCCGAGCTACTGGCCGCTCGTCTTGGGGATCGCCATCACCCTCATTGCGATCGGCTTTCTGACGCATTGGATCGTCGTCCTGATTGGCGTGCTGGCAACAATCGGGTCGATTATCGGCTGGGCTCTGGAGCCGGGCGAATAGGGTGAAGAAGGGGCATGATCAGATGGGTACAACAATGATGCGAGCCCGGCCTTCTCGCTCGCCGGCGCTATCGGCGAACAACAACTGGCTGGGACTGGCCGTCTTCCTGGCGTCCTATGCGCTCGTCTTTGCCCTGCTGGTGACAGTCTATCTCTACTTCCGCGTGCGCGCCCCGGTCTGGCCGCCGGCCGGCCTGGCACGCCCCGACCCCGTGCTGCCGGCCCTCGACGTGCTGGTGCTCATTGCGGCGGCCCTCAGCACCTCCTGGGCTGAGTCCTCGATTCGGCAGCGGCGCTGGGCCGGCCTGCGCCTGGGATTGACGGCCACAAGCGTGCTTGGGGTTGTCTTCAGCCTGGTCCAGGCCTTTGAACTCAGCCGTATCGGCTTCTCGATCCACGATGGGACCTACGGAGCGACATTCTTCACACTCACCATCTTCCACGCCCTGCACGTGGTCGTGGGGGTTTTGTGGGCTGGCATCGTGCTGGCGCGAGCCACGCGCGGCTATGTCGCGCCCGAGCAGCCGTTCGCCGTGCAGGCCACCGTGCTCTACTGGTACTTCATCGCGGTAGCCTGGGTCATCATGTTTGCCGTGCTCTATTTTTGGTAGAGCCAGACCTGTTTGAGGAAGAGGAGTTGCCTTCATGGAGCACGTGACACCGGCTGAGCCAGGCTCCTATGGTACCCGTGTCCTGAGCGAGGATGTTCGCAAGGTCGGGATGTGGATTTTCCTGAGCTCGGAAGTGATTTTTTTCTCGTCGTTGATTCTCGCGGCTCTCCACTATCGCAACGCGGTGGCCGGGGGCGAGCCTCGGACTGAAGCGCTGGACATCACCCTCACCGCCGTCAGCACGTTCGTCCTGCTGATGAGTAGTCTCACGATGGTGAGTGCGCTGAAGGCTGCCGATGAGGGGAACGCCAGTCGCTTGCGGCTCTGGCTTGGTCTCACGCTGTTGGGTGGCACCATCTTCTTGGGTGGCCAGGCGTACGAGTTCAACAAACTCTTCCACGAAGGCAACACCCTGCAGGCGAGCATGTCGTGGGCCTCGTTCTTTATCCTGACCGGTTTCCACGGGGCGCACGTCTTCGTCGGTGCGCTTCTGGTGGGCTCGCAGTTGATCCGGGCGCTCCGCACCGATCAGGCCCACAAGCTCCATTTTCCTGTTGAGCTCGTCGGTCTCTACTGGCACTTCGTGGACCTGGTCTGGATTGTGATCTTCACGGTGATCTATCTCATCGATTAGCTGGCGCGAGGAGGCGCTCGCCAGCCGCTGGTTGAGGAGGGCCGGGTCTCGTTCAGGTTGAGGTCAAGGCTGGGGCCGAGATTGGAGCGCATTGGATCAATCGTGGTTTGAGCGCTCACGAGGAGGAACAAGATGGCTGAAGCAGATCGGGTGGGCGAGGAACATCCGAAGAAAAAACACCCGAACTATTTTCTGATCGCTCTCTGGTTAGGCATCGTGACGGTGCTTGAGGTGGGTCTGGCCGAGTGGGCGCGGACGCCGGCTGGTGCATGGGTCCCGCTCGTGCCGGTGCTCCTTGCCATGGCAGTCATCAAGGCCTCAATGGTGGCGCTGTACTATATGCATCTGCGTTTTGACAGCCGTCTCTACACCATCTTCTTCATGGTGCCGATGTTCTTCGGGGTTCTTTTCATTCTGGCGGTGTTATACAACCCCTGATTCACGAAGCGACACCCTACCATTTCGTCCCCGGTTCCCCGCCAATCCACCGGCAGCGTCCCGCGAGGATACCGTGCGAACAACAGGGGCAAGAGTAAGGGCCGATTTTCGAGTCGGCCCTTGGTTTTCGGATTCGCTCTTCTTGAAGCAGGCTGCGTTGGGGCGGCGCCGGCGAGGCCGGCGCCGCCCCAATTCCACAATGAGTGGTCTCACACGGCCAGGCGCGGCTGCAGAGCTTGTACAGTCGTGCGGACCGCCTCGACGATCAGGCGATGTTCGGCGGCGTGCATGCGAGCCTCGAAATCGGCCAGCGTATCGTCCGGCTTGATGGGGACGAGTGCCCGGGCGATCACCGGTCCGGCGTCCACCTCCGGCACGACGTAGTGCACCATGCAGCCGCTGTCGGTGACCTCACCGCGACGGTAGGCCTCGTAGGCGCGCTGGATCGCGGCGGTGCCGGGAAAGCAACCTGGAAGGGCCGGATGGAGGTTGATCACCCGTCCGGAGAAGCGGTTCAGGAAAGTAGCGCTGAAGATGTGCATCCAACCGGCCAGGACGATCAGATCGGGCTGATAGGCACCAATGCGGTCGGCCAGGCCCGCGTCGTAGACCGCGCGGCTCGTCCCAGCTTCGGTGTAGGGCTTGAGCGGGAAGTAGAGCGTCGGGATGCCTGCCTGCTCGGCCCGCACCAGCCCAAAGGCTGCCTTGCGATTCGACACGACCAGGACGACCTCGGCGTCTGGCTGTCCCCGTGCGACTGCATCCAGGATCGCCTGCAAATTGGTACCCGAGCCGGAGATACACACGACGAGGCGGGCTCTCACAGAGAAACTCCTCTCGATCAGGGTCAAGCCGGATGAATGGCAACCTCAGGTTGTCCGGCCACAATTTCCCCGACAACGGAGGCATCCCCGGGCAGCGTCGCCAACGCCAGCGCGATGTCGTTGGGCGGGACGATTGCCAGCATGCCCAGTCCTCCGTTGAAGACGCGCAACATCTCGTCGTCGGCGACCTGCCCCAGGCGCTGGATCAAGCCGAAGATCGGCGGTTCAGGCCAGGTGCCGCGCCGGATCACAGCTCCGAGCCCCGGTGGGAAGATCCGGGGCAGGTTGTCCACTATACCCCCGCCGGTGACGTGAGCCAGCCCTCGGAGGTCAACGCCGGCCGCCCACAAGCGGTGTACCGGCTCGAGATAGGAACGGTGGACCGCCAAGAGCGCCTCTCCGGGCGAGCACCCGAGCTCAGGCAGCGGCGCTGTCCAATCGAGGTCGTTGAGGATCGAGCGGGCCAGTGAGAAGCCATTGGTGTGCAAGCCGGTCGAGGGCAGCCCCAAGATCACATCGCCGGCCTCGATGCGGGTGCCGTCGAGCACCTGCGCGCGCTCTACCACCCCGACGACGGTGCCGACCAGGTCGATCTCGCCCGGCTGGTAGACATCCGGCATCTCAGCCGTCTCGCCGCCGAGCAGCGCACAGCCGGCCTCCCGGCAGGCCGCCGCCACACCCTGGACAATCGTCGCGACCTGCTCAGGGTCCAGATGGCTCGACGCCACGTAATCGAGAAAAAAGAGCGGGCGGGCCCCCTGCACCAGGATATCGTTGATGCAATGATTCACCAGGTCGTGGCCGAGGGTGTCCCAGCGGGCCAGCCGGGAGGCAACTTTCGTCTTGGTGCCGACGCCGTCGGTCGAGACAACGAGGACCGGCGCTGCCATCGCCCTGAGCCCCGAGGCATCGTACAGCCCGCCGAATGCACCAAGACCGGCCAGCACTTCGGGGCCGTATGTCGCTCGCACGGCTGCGCCCATCAACTCCACCGCCCGTTGGCCCGCGGCGATGTTCACACCTGCACGACTGTACTGGCTTGCGTGTGTCACGCGTGAACTCCTGCGATAGGAGATTCGAGATTAACGACAGGGTCCTCCAGGCTCCCATCTCTTATACTCAGGCCGATGTCTCGGCGGTAGTGACTACCCTCGAAGTGGATGCACTCGACACCGGCATAGGCCCGGCGCAGCGCGGCTGGCAGATCAACACCCAGCCCGCTCACGGCCAGCACCCGGCCTCCGGCCGTCACCACGCACCCGTCCTGCCATGCGGTCCCGGCGTGAAAGACTGCAATACGCTCGCGGCTCGCTACGCCGTCTAACCCGCAAACAGGCAGGCCCTTGGGGTATGATCCCGGGTAGCCCGGCGAGGCCAGCACCACCGTAGCACAAGCAGCCGGCCGCCAGCGCACCTCCACCTGATTGAGACGTCCCTCGACACAGGCCAGGAGTACATCCACAAGATCGGTTTCGAGGAGCGGGAGGATCGCCTGGGTCTCGGGATCGCCGAAACGGCAGTTGAATTCGAGCACCGTGGGGCCGGCGGGGGTCAACATCAGCCCGGCGTAGAGGACGCCGACGTAGGGTGTGCCGTGGGCGGCCAGGCCGTCCACCGTTGGCTGCAGGATTGTCCGGCAAATCTCATCCGCCAGTACCGCACTCACGTCCGGCACCGGCGCGTACGCGCCCATCCCGCCGGTGTTCGGCCCCCGATCGCCATCGTAGACCCGCTTGTGGTCGCGCGCCGGGGGCATCGGGACCACCGTGTGGCCATCGGTGAAAGCCAGCACCGAAACTTCCGGACCGCTCAGGCGTTCCTCGATGACAACTGTATCACCGGCGGTTCCAAATTCTCGTCCCAGCATCATGCGCTGCAACGCCGCCTGGGCCTCGTCCACATCGGCGCAGATCACGACTCCCTTGCCGGCCGCCAACCCATCGGCCTTCACGACCACCCCAGAAGAGACCGATCGCCGGGCCAGCTCGATGAGGAAGCGGCGGGCTGCAGCGTAGTCGTCGAAGGTGGCGTACGCCGCCGTGGGAATCGCATGCTCGCCCATGAAGGCTTTGGCAAACGCTTTCGACGACTCCAGGCGGGCGGCCTCACGACTGGGACCAAACACCCGCAGACCGGCCGACTGGAGGGCATCCGCGATGCCAGCCGCCAAGGGCGCCTCCGGGCCCACGACCGTCAGATCAACCTGGCGCTCGCCGGCAAAGGCAACCAGCGCCGGGATGTCGTCGGCGGCAATGGGGACGTTTGTCGAGGCCGCTCGTGGCCATGCCCACCCTTCCCGCCCCGAGAAGTCATTGGGCCGGCACCACTCCGTCCCGGCGTTCCCGGGCGCGACGTAGACCTGCTCGACTTGCGGCGAGCGCGCCAGCGCCCACGCCAGCGCGTGCTCCCGGCCGCCGGATCCAACCACAAGGACGGTCAGTCTTGTCATGAGTTCATCCTTTGCTCCTGACACGGTTCGCGAAACGTGACGTGCTCGTTTGATGGTTCGACCGCTTTGGTTTCGTTCTGCCTGCTGGTGGTAACGGCATCGCTCACGTTGGAATACGGTGTGTTGGGCGGGCGAGAGCATTGCTCTCGCCTACCTCATACCCGCCTGGAGCATTCCAACGTGAGCACCACGTTCAACAGAGGTCTTCACGTTTCACGTCCCCCACATTTCCTCAAACACCAGCTTTTCACGGTCGTCGCTGAAGAGCCACTCGGGAATTGTGATCGGGTACACACCCGAGAAGCAGGCGGTGCAATGCCCCGTTTCGCCGTCGGTGGCTTCTCGAACCGCCTGGACCATTCCATCGAGACTGAGGTAGGCCAGGCTATCGGCGCTGATCTGCTCGCGGATGCGCTCCACATCCAGCCGGTGGGCGATCAGTTGCTGGTAGGTCGCCATATCCACGCCCATGAAGCAGGGATGGCGCACCGGCGGCGACGAGACCCGCACGTGAACCTCGGCCGCCCCGCCGTCGCGGAGCAGTTGGACCAGCGGGCCGGCGGTGTTGCCGCGCACAATGGAATCATCAACCAGCACAACGCGTTTGCCCTGGAGATTGGCCGTGAGCGGATTGTACTTGAGGTGCACCCCCACGCGGCGCAGGTGATCGTCGGGCTGGATGAACGTGCGGCCGATGTAACGATTCTTGATCAGCCCCTCGGTGAAAGGTAAGCCGGACTCCCGGCTGTACCCGATGGCGGCCGGTGTCGCCGAGTCGGGGACGCCGACGACGATGTCGGCCTCGGCCGGGGCCTCGCGCGCCAGGTGCCGCCCCAGGCGCTGCCGCACGTCGTGGATCACCTGACCTTCTAGAACACTGTCGGGCCGGGCGAAGTAGACGTACTCGAAGATGCAGAGCGCTCGCGGCGCCGGCGCCCGCCCGATACTCGAGTGGATGCCGGCGCAATCGAGGCGCACAATCTCGCCTGGCTGCACCTCGCGCAGATAGCGCGCGCCGATGGTGAGGAGCGCGCATGACTCTGAAGCCACAACATAGCCGCCATCCAGACGGCCGAGGCAGAGCGGGCGGAGGCCGAGCGGATCGCGAGCCGCGTAGACCGCATCACGGGTGAGGATCGTGAGCGAATAGGCACCTTCGGCCACGTGCATGAAGGCGCGGATACGCGCCTCCAGGTGGTTGGGGTCGTTCGAAGGGCGGGCCGAGTCGGCGGTGCCATTGTCGAATTGGCCGTTCTCTCCATCCGCCCACACCTCGGGCGGCCCGGCCAGCATCTGTGTGATCACCTCGCTGTCGGTCGTAGAGGTGAGGCCCACACCTCGCTGCAGCAACTTGTAGCGTAGGTGGAGGGCGTTGGTGAGATTGCCGTTGTGCGCCACGCCTAACGGGCCGTAGATGGTCTCGATCAGGTAGGGTTGCACATTGCGCAGGTGGGAAGAACCGGTCGTCGAGTAGCGGGTGTGGCCGATAGCGAGATGCCCTCTAAGCGGGTGTAGGTTCTCCTCGTTGAATACTTGGGCGACCAGGCCCATTCCTTTGTGCATGTAGGCCGCGTGTCCGTCGCTGGTTGCAATTCCGGCACTCTCCTGCCCTCGATGCTGCAACGCATACAGGCCGAAGAACGCCAGGCGGGCCACATCACGCCCGGGCGCGTACACCCCAAAGACACCGCACGCTTCGCGCGGCCCTGTCCTGTCCCAGGCTTCCATTGTTCTTGCTCCCCGTGATCCTGTCAGCTTGTTTTGCTGCTGCTCTGGCAGAGATCAGAGATCGGAGCGTGCGTCGCTTCGAGGAAGCTCTCGTTTTGGAACGGCTGTCCATCTCCAACCTCTACCCCCTCATCGCTCGTCACGAGGCTAGCATCGTCGCTCAAGATGCGCTCGACAGCCCGCTTTTGGGTCGCCATCACTCGCTCCCGCACCGCTCGATCCACGAGGCCTAAGATCTTGGCCGCGAGCAGCGCCGCACCGGCCGGGTCCAGGACGAGCGCCGGCGCGACCCCGCTCGGCATTCGCACTGAGGAGAAGATGTCGGCCCCGCCGAACGCGTCCGACACAGGCGGGCAAGCGATCACCGGAGCCGACACCTGGGCATCCACGAAGCCGCTGAGGGCATTGGAACGGCCGGCGATCGTGATGTACACCTTGGGGCGTGGATCGGCCTCGTAGGCCTCGATGAGGGCCAGCAGGTGGGCAGGCGTCTTGTGGGCCGAGCCGACCCGTATGTCGACAGCCACTCCCAGTTCTTCGAGAGCGGTGGCCACAGCCTGCGCGTGCGGCAGGTCCGCGCGCGACCCCATCAGAATCGGTACAAACGGTTGCATGACCTTCTCCCAGTAATTTCCGGATGATGTGTTGATATCACCCTGTTGGCGAATTGGTGCGAGTGGCGGGTGCCTGTAGCCCGGCGGGTGCCTGTCCTGGCCGGCCAGGGAAACCGCGGCTGGAGGCCTCCGGCCGGGCGTGCCCCGCCGGGCACGCGGGGGGTCGGATTCAGGTGGAACGGTGCCAGAGCGCGCACTACGAACTGCTCGCCCTCCCTGGAGACGATTTCGCCACCAGGATCTTGATATTTCTGTAAAAGTGAGAGACACTGGTGGCGAATTGGTACACGTCGCGGGCGCCTGTTGGTAGTGCGCGCTTCAGCGCGCTCAAGCGCGCACTACGAGCCCTTCGTCCGCCCTGGAAGCGACTTCGCCAACAGGATCAGTGAGATACACCATCAATTCCCGAGTTGCCCATACCCGTGCTCTGACGACGCATGGCACGCGGCAATGCGGTCGGGGAGGCTTCGGGTAGAGGCGGCACGTGTCGTTCAGCTCTAACCGGGCAGCGGTTTCCAATCAACATCATCGGTCGAAACCCGCCCCAGTGGGTCCCTCACTCTGTATCAGCCCCGAGCGATCGCCGACTTTGCGTTTATCACTTCTTACGCCGATAGGCGGCTAAATTGCGCGCGATCCGCGCGGCGGCGGGTTGCTCGCCCGGTGCGAACTGGCGGCCTGTGAGCCGCTCATAGGCCGCGATATAGCGAGCCGCCACGCGCGCGGCGAAATCCGCCGGCATGGGAGGTGGTTTGCCGTCGCCGCGATACCCGTGCTCGGCGAACCACGCGCGCAGGTACTCTTTGTCGAAGTTCTCGGGCTCACGGCCGGGTTCGTAGGAGGCCAGGGTCCAAAAGCGGCTGGAGTCGGGCGTGTGGATCTCGTCGATCAGGAGCAGCCGCCCATCCAGCACACCGAACTCGTACTTGGTGTCCACCAAAATCAGACCAGCCTCGCGCGCGAGGGCTTGTCCGCGGGCGAAGAGCGCCAGGGCGACCGCCTCGGTTTGCTCCCACAGCGGCGCCGCGACCAACCGGTGCGTCAGAATCTGATCGCGCGTCAGTCGCTCGTCGTGGGCGCCGCCTGTGGCTTTGGTGGTGGGCGTGATGATTGGTGCCGGCAGGGGGTCGTTCTTGCGCAGTCCATCCGGCAGCGGAATCCCGTACGGTGCACGCTCGGCTTGAGCATAGAGGGTCCAGAGCGAGGTCTTGGTGACGCCTGTGATGTAGCCACGCACGACGACCTCGACCGGCAGTGGCTCCGCCGCCCGGGCCAGGGTCACGTTGGGATCAGGCACCGCCACGACGTGATTGGCGACGATGTCGCGCGTCTGCTCGAACCACCAGGCACTCAATTGGTTCAGGACCTGCCCTTTGAACGGGATCGTGCCTAACACGCGGTCGAAGGCCGAGATGCGATCGGTGGTGATCAACGCCCGCGTACCGTTGAGGTGATAGATGTCGCGCACCTTGCCGGCCCGCTTCGGCCCCCAACTCGCGGGGAGGTCTACTGCCTGCAGCGCGTTTGGAACCGCGTGAAGGAGTTCTTCGTGACTCAGCATCGGTCCTACCTTTCTTGTACCTCTTCCGCCGCTCCCGGCGGATCGCCAGAGCCGCCGGCTGAGCCAGCCCCTCATTGGCCTGGATCTGGCAATCCAGGCCGGGCGGCTGAGGAGCTGGCGATTCTTATGCAAATTTGATCCCATTCTGGAACAACCGCAACCCTGTCATCCCGGACTCGCCCCGATGCCAACGCGGGTGGTGCCAGGCGAAGATATGATCTTCAGGGTGGGGCATCAGCCCCAGGACGTTGCCGGCCGGGTTGCAGAGCCCGGCAATCCCCAGCGCCGACCCGTTGGGGTTGGCAGGGTAACCGGCGGGCACCCCGGTGGCATCCACGTAGGTAAGGGCGATCAACCCATCCGCCTGCAGGGCGGCAAGGATGGCATCGTCGCGCGCGACCAGGCGACCCTCGCCGTGAGCGACCGGGCAGTAGATCAGCTCGTCCAGCCCGGCGGTGAAAAGGCAGGGGCTCTGCCGGTTCGGCTGTAGATAGACCCAGCGACACTCGAAGTGGGCCGACGCATTGGGGGCCAGAGTCACGACGCGATCACCCCCTGGCCCCCAGTCCGCGCCCGGCAACAACCCCGTCTTGACGAGCGCCTGAAAGCCATTGCAGACACCCAGCACCGGGCGACCGCTGGCGACGAAGGCGGCAACATCGTCACCCAGGCGGTGCCGCAGGTCCAAGGCCCACAGCGTCCCGGCCCCCAGGTCATCACCGTAGGAGAAGCCGCCCGGGACGACGAGCATGTGATAGTCGAGCAGCCGTCGCTCACCGGCCAGGAGCTGGTTGATGTGGACGATTTCGGGCGCTCCGCCCGCCAACTCACAGGCCAGCACAGCCTCCCGATCGCGGTTAGTGCCGGTCGTGTGCAGGATTAGCACCCGTGGGCGGAAGACCGCCGACGGCCGACGGCTGACCGACGCAGACTCTGGGTGGGCTGTTCCCTGAAGGCCAGGTGCTGCGCCATTGGAACATGATATGGGGTCTCCGGACCGCGGTTCGCGGTCGGCCATCGCATCCGGCCCGCGCCAGGCGCTTTCCAGGTCGGTGACACGAGCATGCACGACGTCGCGGCCCGCCCGGCCGCGGATACGCAACTCGTCGACTTCGAGCACTCGCCCGACGCACGCGTGGGGCGTGCCGGAGAGCAGGGCCTCGAAGGCCTGGGCATCTGCGGGGCGTACCTCGACGACGAAGCGCGAGAGCGCTTCGGAGAAGAGGACGGCGTGGTCATCTGCGATCTCGGCCGCACCGGGCACGGCTGCCAGTTCGACCTCGGCCCCCAATCGCCCGGCCAGGCACATTTCGGCCACCGCAACGCCCAGGCCACCCTCGGAGCAGTCGTGGCAGGCCTGCACCAGGCCGGCCGCGATGGCGCGGTGGACCGCGCGGAAGTGCTCCAGCGCGGTCGGCACGGGCTGAGGGGAAGTCGCGCCGGTGTTGCCGATCAGGTAAAGGATGTCGCCGGGACGCTTCATGTCCATCGTGGTGGTGCCGCGCACATCGGGGACGAGGCCCAGTGCGGAGATGAGCAGCGTGCCCGGGATCGCGTGGCGCCGGCCGTCTGCGCCGCTGTATTCGTTGTTCAGGCTGTCCTTGCCGGAGATAAACGGGGTGCCATAGGTGACAGCCGCATCGTGGCAGCCCTGCGCGCAGCGTACCAGGCTGCCCAGGCGATCCGGCAGGTTGGGGTTGCCCCAGCAGAAGTTGTCCAGCAGCGCGACGCGATCGGGGTCGGCCCCGACTGCGACAACGTTACGCAAGGCCTCGTCCACGGCGGCCCAGGCCATTGCGTAGGGGTCGAGCTCACCATAAGCCGGGCAAATGCCGACGGCCAACGCGACCGCCGGCTGCTGCTGTGAGGAGCCGGCCCTGCCGGCGCTCGTAACAGTGTCGAGTGGCACGAGCACGGTGGCGTCGCCCGGCCCGTGGCCGGCGACACCGACCAACGGTTTGACCGCGGTGCCGCCCTGCACCTCGTGGTCGTAGCGCCGAATCACCGGCTCTTTGCTACGAATATTCGGCTGTGCCAACAACTCCAACAGGACGGTGCTCAGGTTGAAGGTTGAAGGTCGAAGATCCCCGGCGTGAGCGTCCGGAGATTGAAGGTTCGGGGCTCTCAAGCCATGACCTTCAACCTTCAACCTGTCAACCGCTACCCTTTCGACCTTCAACGGTTCCCAGATTGCATTGAGTCGCCGGCGCGGCAGGCCGTCGTGCAGGAACTCCATTGCCAGATCGCCCACCAGACGATCGCGGTAGAAGAGGCGCAACCGGCCGGTGGCCTCGAATTCGCCGATGCAAACGGCTTCGACTTCCTGCCCGGCGCAGATTTCCTGGAGCCGGGGCCAGTTGCCGGGCAGCACTGCCAGGATCATGCGTTCCTGAGCCTCGCTCAGCCAGATCTCCCACGGGCGCAGCCCCGGATACTTGAGCGGCACGGTCTCAAGCTGCACGCGCGCCCCCAGCTCCCGTCCCATCTCTCCCACCGCCGACGAGAGACCGCCCGCTCCGCAGTCGGTGATCGCATTGTAGAGACGCTTCGGTGGGGTCTCTCGGGTTTCGAGACACGCCGTCGGGCTGTCTCTTCGGTCATCGCGCGCACGCAGCACGACTTCCAGGACCTGCTTCTCGTGAATCGGGTGGCCGATTTGCACCGCACTGCCGGCGATCTCACCCGTTGTCTGGTCCATCGCCATGCTGGAGAAGGTCGCTCCGCGCAGGCCATCGCGGCCGGTACGCCCTCCGATGACGACGATGAGGTCGCCCGGTTGGGGCGTCGAGGGATGGGAGCCGCGTGGCAGGAGGCCCAGGCAGCCGCAGAAGACCAGCGGGTTGGCGGTGTAGCCTGGGTGATAGAGGATGGCCCCGTTCACCGTAGGAATTCCCATCTTGTTGCCGTAGTCCTCAATGCCGTGGATCACACCGTCGGCAACGCGGCGGGGGTGGAGGACCCCTGCCGGCAATGCCGTCTCCGGCAACTCTGGCGGGCCGAAGCACAGCACGTCCGTGTTCGCAATCGGGCGGGCGCTCACGCCCAAAATATCGCGCACGACGCCCCCTACGCCGGTGTTCGCCCCACCAAAGGGCTCGAGCGCCGAGGGGTGGTTGTGCGTTTCGACCTTAAAGGCCAGGTCCCACCGCTCGTCGAAGGCGATCAGGCCGGCGTTGTCCACGAAGGCCGAGTGGACCCACGGCCTGGCCACCTGCTCGGTCGCGCTGCGGATATAGGTGCGCAGCAGGCCATCGATCGTCTGGACGACCGGCTGGGCGTCCGGGGGGGCGCCTGGCGCCGGGCCCGTGTAGGTGATCAGGGCCTTGAAGGTCTTGTGGACGCAATGCTCGCTCCACGTCTGGGCCAGCATCTCGAGCTCCGCGTCGGTGGGATCGCGGTCCTCTTCTTGAAAGTAGCTTCGGATGGCCTGCATCTCGGCCAGGTCCAGGGCCAGGCGGCGGGTCGCACTGATCGTGAGCAGTGCCTGGTCGTCGGCGGCCCGCAGCGGGATCACCTCGACCATTTCGTCGGCCGGACGGAACGGGAAGAACGGCGGCGCGATCGGGCAGTCGATCGAAAAGCGCTGGATAACCGGATTGGAGAACAGCTCGACCGCCAGGCGCTGAAGCTCGCAAGCACTCAGTGATCCTCGAAGGTGATAGCGCTGCCCGGTGGCGGCGCGGTCCAGCGCCGTCACGCCGAGGAGATGCGCGGCGCGGACGAGGTTCTCGGCGGCCGGGTCGGTCACGCCAGGCAGGAGGGTCACCTCGATGAAGTGCTCAGCGGATTGCGAATTGCCTCCCCGTTCGGGAATGATGGAGAGTGCGTCGGCACGACCGGGTTGGCCCTCGTTATTTTCAAGGCTCAATACCACGTAGCGCTCCGTCACCAGATCGGCCAACAGATGCTGGCCGAGCGCTTTGATTGCCTCGGCAGTCAGATCCCCACGGAGGAAGTAGAGGCGGGCTAGCCGGCAGTCGATCAGCCCGGCGATCCCCAGTTCACGGGCCGTACAAATAAAATCGCCGCCGTTCGTGGTATTTCCCCCGATACGGCGGCGCTTCGGGGCAGACACCGGGTCCGCCCCTACTTCAATGCAGAAGGTCTGCATTCTCCCAGGCGAAGGTTGTTTGAGCAGCGAGGCTGCTTCCCCCTTCTGAGCACTCCCGATGGTCATGGTCTTGCTCCTATCGCAAGTCCTGCTTCAGCAATGTTTTCAGCGGCCTGGCGCCGACTCGCCCGTTCGTGCCCTCGCACGAGCCCGCGGAAAACAACAAACCTCCGCCGTTTAACAGCGGAGGTCCGCAGCGACCGGTTGAGACGCGATCCTGAAGCACCAGGTCTCTCGGTATTCGACTCGGTGGCGATGCCGGTTCACTGCTGCCGTAACCGGCCAGAAAAGGATCCTGCCGAGAAAAGCAAGCAGGGCGCCTCTCTGAAAACGACAGGTTCTCCCATCAAACCACTTCTGGAGCGCTTCGTCACTGGTCTGATTGTACCGCCTGTGCGATCCCATGTCAACAAGTCGAGCGCCCAAACCAGGGCTGATTCTGGTGGCGAATTGGGACGCGTGGCGGGGCGCCTGTTGGTCGTGCGCGCTGTTGCACCTTTCCAAATGAATCTGAGAAACCGTGCGTATGCCCGGAGCAACCGCCCGGCCGCCCAGGAATGAATTCCAGGGCTGATAGCCAAAGTCGGCTGTTGCACCTTTCCACATGAATCTGACACACCGTGCGTATGCCCGGAACAACCGCCCGGCCGCCCAGGAATGAATTCCAGGGCTGATAGCCAAAGTCGGCTGAAGCCGACTGGATGAGAGACGTTCGGGCACAATTGGAATCGTTCTTAAGTTGCGCTTGCCCTTTTTCAATCGACTCTGTCCCACCGTGTGCCCGGCGGGGCACACCCGGCCACCGGCCCCCAGTCGCGATAATCGCCCGGCTGCCCGCCCGGCTCCGGACAGCGATGGTCAGGTTCAATTGGAACCGTGCAAAAGCCGACTGGATTAGAGACGTTCGCGCACAAGTGCCAGCATGCTTGATCCGCTTTTGCGCTTTTCCAATCGACTCTGACGAACCGCGTGCCCGGCGGGGGCCCGCCCGGCCGGAGGCCCCAGCCGCGATAATCGCCCGGCTCCTCGCCCGGCGCTGGACAGCGATGGTCAGGTTCAATTGGAAAAGGGCAAAAGCGCGCACGACGAGCCGCTTCGCCCTCCCGGAAGGCGATTTCGCCAACAGTTGCCCCTGTGCCTGCGGCCCGCGCCGGGAAATGAAAAGAGTGTGGCTAAAAACTGTGGGAGCAGATGACTTCATGCTGCCTCCTCCAGAACAAATATCTCGGCTACCGATGCGCCAGCAGACCGGGATCCGTAGAGGCGTTGGTGTTGACCCTGGCGGCGGAAACGGTGGTAGTCATCCTAGTCGTCATTGACGCGCACCGCCCGCAGGTCGAGGAGCGACTGGGCACCCACTTGCCTCCAGCGCATGCCGGCCTGCGCCATGCGATCCTTGACCAAGGGTCCGCAAGCGCCTTCGACAACACCGGTGCCGATGGGCCAACCTGGCGCCAGATACCGATCGTAGTGCCTATAGGCCTGATTGCGTCGGGAGGAGCCGATCATGGTGTTCAGCGCCTCGCGGTGGGCAGATGACACGGACGGGTCCTGGGTCCTGCTTTCCAAACCCTGGATGACGGCGGAGGTCTTACCCGACCGGATTGGCCGCAACGGTTGGCGCACCCAGGGGATGCGGTCCGGATGAGTCTCACCCAAGCGGGCGGTGGCCGCCTTCCAGAGATACTCGGAGGCGTGAATGCGGTCGAGAACCACAGTGAACTTTGACCATCTGTTCTGGAATTGACCCTGTCAGGCTTCGTCACCATCGGTGAGCGCCACCGGGTGTTGGATATGCTCACCCTCGCGGTGGGCGACCCGCCGAGTCAGACGGTCGAAAGCGACGTCCTTGCCCTTCAAGGTGGCTTGCACCTCTTGGCCGACGGGGACAGGACGCTGCGCCTGGGATTCGGGCCGCTTCCTCGTCGCCCGTCAGGTCGTGCAGGAGAGCGTCGACGACCTCCTCGGGAGTGCGGGGGGAGGGCTCAATGGTGTCAACGGCCGTCACCCCGGCCTGCGTCTTCTTTGTCCGCTTCTGGCCCGTGCCCCGACGGGCAGGCCGGGGCGCCGGCTCAGGGCGTCTCATGGGGACTCCCTTGCCGTCGGCCTGGGCTACCAGGATGGAGCCTTCTTCTTCCGGCGGGGGCACTGCTTTCTGGTCGTAGAAGACCACTCCATCGGCGCTGTCCTCCTGGACGCTGGTCTCCAACGCCAGCGTGGACACGGAGAGCCCCAGAATGCGCTTCAGTATCTTGATACTCTCGTCGTACGACTCATGGGTGATGCAGTATTCAGCCCAATCCCGCAGCAGATCCGAGTAACAGCGCGGAGGCAAGCTCAACTCCGCATCCAGCGGACAGCCGCCTGCCGGTCCCGAGGCATGGAAGGAGTGCCGTTCGAACCGCACCTTCCCAAAGACCGAGACGTACGTCGTCGGACGCAGGTCATGGGACTGCAATTCGGTCCCGTCGGACGCGTAGGCCGCTTCGCCCGGGCGGACAGCGGCTCGTTGCACGAAGCAGAGGCGCAACCAAGCCGCTCCTCACGCCAGGAGCCGCTTGAACCGGGTCTGTTCCACTTCATCGGCCCGGCGCGATTGCGATCCGTCGCCCATCACAGACTCGACCAGTTCCTGGAAATCACGCTGAAGTTGATGTACAATCTGAGCAGAGTTGGAAGACATCGGCTACCTCCTTGGGGAAATCGGTGGTTGGTCCCATCCGATTATCGCTCAAGGAGCGATGTCTTTCAACTCATTGTTGTCGCTCCATGGTCGTCATACAAGTCCCCACGGATTTTAGCCAGACTCTTATGAAAATTGGCGCCGCGCCACGGCGAACAGCGCGGCGGGCTATTTTCAGGAGAGGATCAGGGCCGGCGACCAAACAGCCGGACCGGTGACCCTCTCCGGCGGGAGAGGGTCACGGTCTCGCGCCCTCCAGCGCCGGAAAGGATGGGATGGGCCGTGAGGGCACAGGCCCAAGGAGGGACCAGACCAGCGCGTCTCTACCGCCAAACGCGGCCTCAGGAAGGGAGGGTGAAGCGGACGGTGGTGCCATGTCCCTGATTGCTCTCGGCCCAGATGGCGCCGCCGTGCGCCTCGACGATCCCGCGGGCAATGGCGAGGCCCAGTCCCGTGCCACCGGTCGAGCGGCTGCGGCTCTTCTCGCCACGGTAGAAGCGCTCGAACACATGGGGGAGGTCTTCGCTGGCGATGCCCTCGCCGGTGTCGGCCACGCAAACCTCCACCGCCCCGGCCACAGGCCGCACACTGATGGCAATCGTCCCATCAGCGGGCGTGTGGCGAATCGCATTCTGCACCAGGTTGTAGAGAACGCGCTGGATCTGTTGGGGGCTCATCCGCACAGGGCCGACGTGCTCGTCCACATGCCCTTCCAGGCGTACGCCGTGGGCCTGCGCTTGTGGCCCCATACTTTGCAGCGTATCTGAGATCAGGTCCTGGAGGGAGGCAAGTTCGAGCTCCATCTCCAGCGTTCCCGCCTCGAGCCGGGCAAGCTCGAACAGATCATCGATCAGCAGCCCGAGCCGTTCCAGTTCCGCGCGCGCCGTTGCCAGGTAGCGGCCGGCCGTGACCTCGTCTGTGACCACCTTGTCGAGGAGGGCCTCAACCATCACGCGGGTCGACGCGACCGGTGTGCGCAGGTCGTGCGAGATGGCGGCGATCATCTCGCGCCGGGCGCTCTCGACCGCCCGCTCGCGCTCGAAGGCCTCCTCGACCCGGGACGCCATGCGATTGAAGGCCCTCGCCAACTCGCCCACCTCATCGGGCCCTTCCAGATCGACTCGGGTGTTGAAGTTGCCGTCCGCGACAGCCTCCGCGGCTTGCGCCAGGCGCTCGAGATTGCGCGCCAGGATGTCGGCCAGGGCAATGCCGACGGCCAGCGAGAGCATCGCCGCGAAAACGAGCAGGAGGCTCAGCAGCGCCAGGTCGTGGGGGCTGAGGAACATCAAGTAGGCAGTGAGGGCTACGTTGGCCAGCACGATCGCCAGGCCGAGGGCGTAGGCCAGCATAATTTGTCCTTGCAGCCGCAGGAAGCGACGTATGGACGTGAAGAGCAGAAACCCCAGAAGGAGCGAGGGAATACTGGAGAGCAGCAGGAAGCGGAAGAGGTCGAAGACGTCGGCGGGCGGCGCGCCCAGAAGGAACGTGGCTGCGGCCAGGGCCAGGGCCATTCCCGCGACCAGCGCCACGGGCGGCAGCATCGGCGGCGCCAGGCGCCGCCACGGCAAGCTGGGGACGCTCTTCATTCTGGGACCTCGAATTTATAGCCCACGCCCCAGACCGTCACGATGAGGCGCGGGTGGGCGGGGTCGGTCTCGATCTTCTCCCGCAGTCGGCGCACGTGGACGGTGACCGTGCTGGCATCCCCGAAGAAATCGTAGCCCCAGACATGGTCGAGGAGCTGATCACGCGAGAAGACCTGGCCGGGGTGGGACGCCAGGAACCAGAGCAGGTCGAATTCGGTGGCAGTCAGCGTGGCAGCCTGGCCCTGGACGATGACCGAGCGCGCTCGGGGATCAATCCGCAGATAACCAATCTCCAGTGGCTTCTCGCGCGGGTTCGGGACGGGCACTCCCGCGCGGGCCCGCCGCAGCACGGCACCGACGCGCGCCACGAGCTCGCGCGGGCTGAACGGTTTGGGGACATAGTCGTCAGCGCCCAGTTCCAGACCCACGATACGATCAGTTTCACTACTTTTCGCGGTCAACATGATGACGGGCACCAAACTGTCAGCGCGCAGCCGGCGAAAGACCTCCAGCCCCTCGATCTTCGGGAGCATCAGGTCGAGGATAATCAGGTCAAAGTCGTGCGTCTCCGCCAGACGCAAGGCCTCCGCCCCATCGGCAGCAGTCGAGACGCGGTAGCCCTCGCGGTTGAGGTAAAGGGCCACTACCTCGCGAATGTTCGGTTCGTCATCGACCACCAGGATCAAGGGTGCCGTCATCGGGACGTTTCCTCCTCACGGGAGCCTGCTCGTTGCGCTCAGTCAGGTGAGAGCGTGGATGTAGGATTTTTAGATTGCCGGGCACCAACGCTTTAACGAAGTGGACTGAGATCCGGGCGGTTCATAGAGTAGCGCAGCCGGAACCACAGGGCAAAGGGACTCCACAGCCTGGCGCCGGTGCAAGCAAAGAAGATCATCGGCCAGGACAACGCCCCCGATTGGTGTCTGGGCGGGCCGAGCTGGCGGGAACCGGGTCGGCGATTCCCTGGATGCCCGCGTGGTGGGTTGATGGCGCCACCTTCGGCGAGTGCAGCGAAGACTGCGCCACGCTTCGGGATCATCATGCGGAGGAGTGCTTACGGCTGTGTTGCAGGATTCTTACGAAACTGTTACGGGGCGAGACGAGGTTCGCCGAGGGCAATTTGAGGGGTTCTGTGTATCGCGCGGGCACTCCGCTGGGCTGCGTGTCGCACTCCTAACGTAGGTTTTGTGCAACCAGATGCTAAACCAGCAAAAAGGCGGGCACATCACAACTTTTGAAGAGCGGCAGCGGCAACTGGAAAGCCCAGGTGGCCGTTTGGAGTCGCTTGCCCGCGTAGGCGCTCTGGTCGGTAAAGGTGAGACGATAGCCATCGGGCAGCGACTCGACCCAGGCAGAAGTGTGAGCCGCCACCTGGACCAGTTCTTTGACGGGCAGGCGGGGACTGCCGGGTGCGGGCAGCGGCGTAGACGGCAGTCCGTCGCCAGCCAGTGGGCCGCCCAGCGGACAAAATTGGCGGCGAAGAGGGCACAATACTCTTGAATCAAGAGGCCCGGCGCCGAGCGGATTTTCAGATGGTGCATTTGAAAGACGTTTTTCCTTCCTTGATGCCCGCCTCGATCAGTTGGCGGCCATTATAGAATTGGAACCACGGCAGCAGGTCGCCGATCACGGTGGCGCTGCCGGAATGGAGCAAGGTGCTGTAGCGAACGGTCGCGCCGGTGTAGAAGCGTTCCAAGGCCAGTTCCAGCGGGTAGGGACAGCCAGCCATCTGCTGATTCGACCAAGCCACCACTTCGGCGTTGGCGCCCACGCGCGTCCAGGCGGTCGTCTCGCTCACGGTGCGGCGCAAGCGGGTCGTGACTTGGTGATGATAGGGCTTGGTGTAGACGTCATAGCCCATCTCGATCAACAGGGCGACATTCTCACCCGTGCCAAAGCCGGCATCGAGCCGAAAGACGGCCTCCACCGGCGTGGGATTGCGCCGATTCTCGTCCTCGAAGCGCGCCAGGCGGCTGGTCAGACTCGCCTCGATGGCGGCTCGCGCCTCAACCTGGCGCTGCTGCCGGAGGACGCGCTGCTGCGCGCGCTCGATCAGGCGCGGCTGGCGGGCCATGCGGCGCTCGCAGACCAGCAAGCGCTGGCGGGCCGTTGCCACCTGACTGTGCGGTCGTTCCGGCCGCTGGCGCGCCTGGGCGACGGCTTCCAGCCGTTGGATCTCGTGCTGCCAGTGCTGCCTGTGCTGGCTGAGGTCGTTCGCCTGGGCGTGGATCGCCGTCAAGGCCTGCTGCGCGGTCGCCAAGCGCGCTTCAGCCTGCTGCCGCGCCGCCGTGATCGCCGCCAGCCGCTGCCGGAGCAGCTCGACGCGCCGCCGGGGCGAACCCCAGTGCGCGCTTCCGCCGCCAGGATGATCGCTTCGGCTTGGGTACAGGCGATGGTATTCCCCGGATGGGGACGAACCGACAGCCAGACCCGCCCATAGGTCGGGCTGTGCAGACTGACCAGCGCCGCTTGATACCCCAGGCACAAGGCATCACTCATGTAGCCATAGGCCACGTTGGGATAGCTCGTGCTGCTGTTCGAGACCGGACGACCGGTCAAGTCGCCATCGTACACCAGCCGGCCGTGGGTACGCATCGCCAGCACCACCTCGCGGTCAATAAACGGTTGACTGATGGCCTCCAAAGCCTGGCCGATCGCTTCGGCCTCGGCCAGGCTCAAGGCCTGCAAGGTTCGACTCACCCCGCTGGCATCCGCCCACGCCGGTTGCTGCCACGCCGCCGCGACCGCCTGATCCTGATCCAATGGATGGGCACTATGACTAATCTCCTTCAGATGCGCAACCCCAGCCAGGGTTGCTACCAGCACCGCCAGCACCTTGGTTTGGGGACGATGTCGATAGGTCTTTTGGTGCAACGCGACTGCGTTCATCGCCTGGATCAATCCGATCTGGTGCGCAAAGTGGCCCCAGATCACCAACATCGCGTGTTGCGTCAGAGGCCCTGGCCTTTCCAGCTCGCTCATGGTCGCTCCCTCCTGGCTGCTCCGAGGTCCGCACCATGAGCTTATCACTCTCTTCATCCCGATTGGAAAAGTTCTCTTTTTGGCCTATTTTTGCTGGTTGCGTCTCTGGTTGCACAAAACCTACGCTAACGAATGGAACTGAGAAGCCGGCGGGCTTGCTCGACCACGGCCTCCGGGGTGAAGCCGAACTGCTCGAAGAGGGTCGCGCCGGGCGCCGAGGCGCCGAAACGGTCGATGCCGAGCAGGACGCCGTCGCAGCCACCCCAGCGCTCCCAGCCCAATGTGGCACCCGCCTCAACGGCGATTCGGGCGGTCACGTTCGGCGGCAGTACGAGGTCGCGGTAGGCGCGTGGCTGGCGGGCGAAGAGTTCCCAGGACGGGAAGCTAACCACGCGGACCGGGACGCCATCCGCTTGCAGGCGCTCGGCCGCCTGCACGGCCAGCACAACTTCGCTCCCCGAGGCCATCAGGATGAGACGCGGGTTGCCGCCGGGCGGATCGACCAGGACGTAGGCGCCGTGGCACAGGCCGCCCCCGGCTGCCACGAGGCTGCGGTCGAGAGAGGGAACCTTCTGGCGCGTGAGGACCAGTGCGGTGGGGCCGTCGCGCCGCTCGAGGGCGACCCGCCAGGCCTCGGCGGTCTCATTGGCATCGGCCGGGCGGATGACCACCAGGTTGGGGATGGCGCGCAGGGCCGCCAGGTGCTCGACGGGCTGGTGGGTGGGGCCATCCTCGCCCAGGCCGACGGAGTCGTGGGTGAAGACGTAGATCACCGGCTGGTGCATCAAGGCGCTGAGCCGGACCGCCGGGCGCATGTAGTCGCTGAAGACCAGGAAGGTCCCGCCGTAGGGCCGCAGCCCGCCGTGGAGGGCCATGCCGTTCAGCGCGGCGGCCATGGCGTGCTCGCGCACGCCGAAGTGCATGTTCCGCCCGTGCGGTGTCTCACTTTGGAATGAGGCTTCACCTTTGAGGGTTGTGTTGTTCGAGCCGGCCAGGTCGGCCGAGCCGCCGATCAGGTTGCCCACGCGCGGCGCCAGGGCGTTGAGCACCTTGCCGCTGGCTGCGCGCGTCGCCAGGCTGGTACCAACCTCAAAGACGGGCATGTCGGTGTGCCATCCCCCGGGCAGTTCGCCCGCCAGCCACTGCCGAAACTCGGCTGCCAGCGTGGGGTGCTCCTCGGCGTAGCGAGCCAGGAGGGCTCCCCACTCGGCCTGCACCGCCGGTCCGCGCTCGTGGGCCTCCCGCAGGTGGCTCGCGACGTCGTCCGGAATGTAGAAGAGTGGTTCTTCAGGCCAGCCGAGGTTCTGCTTCGTCAGCCGCACCTCCGCTTCGCCGAGCGGCTCGCCGTGGGCCGAGGCCTTGTCTTGCTTGTTGGGGCTCCCGTATCCGATGTGCGTTCGGACGAGGATCAGCGAGGGCCTGTCCATCACCGCCCGTGCCTGCTCGATGGCGGCCCCGATGGCGCCCGGATCGTTGCCGTCGGCGACCGGCTGCACGTGCCAGCCGTAGGCCTTGAAGCGACCGGCCACGTCCTCGGTGAAGGTCAGCTCGGTGCTGCCCTCGATCGAGATCTTGTTGTCATCGTAAAGGTAGATCAGCCTGCCCAGCCGCAGGTGGCCGGCCAACGATGCGGCTTCCGATGCCACCCCTTCCATCAGGTCGCCGTCCGAGACGATGGCGTAGGTGTAGTGATCCACAATCGGGAAGCCCGGCCGGTTGAAGCGCGCGGCCAGGAAGCGCTCGGCGATGGCCATGCCGACGCCGGTGGCGAAGCCCTGGCCCAGCGGCCCCGTCGTCACTTCGACGCCAGGTGCCAACGCGTACTCGGGGTGGCCGGGCGTCTGGCTGCCCCACTGCCGGAACCGTTGGAGCTGCTCCAGCGGCAGGTCGTAGCCGCTCAGGTGCAGCAGGGCGTAGAGCAGCATTGAGCCGTGTCCGGCCGAGAGGATGAAGCGGTCGCGGTTGAACCACTGCGGGTCGCGCGGGTTGTGCTTCAGGAAGCGCGTCCAGAGCACGTATGCCATCGGAGCTGCTCCCATCGGCAAGCCAGGGTGGCCGCTGTTGGCCTTTTGCACGGCGTCCACAGCGAGGAAGCGGATTGTGTTGATAGAGAGCTCATCGAGCAGCACCTGCTGCTGGTGGCCGGTGGCGTCGGAGGCAACAGTCATCCCTCGCTCCTTTGTCGGGTTCGAAAAAATCTTATGCCGTCTTGCTCCGCCGTGGTCGAAACCTGGCGATGCCGTGCCACGGCCAAAGGGCAGCCGTGGCATACCGCTGCAATGATCCAGGAAAACCCGGCGCCCATTCTCCATCGTGGACAAATGAGCAATTTGTCCTACAGCCGCACGAGTCAGCAACTATCGTTGGACACATTGGCAATTTGCCCTACAGCCGCGCGCAGCGCACGCACGTTCTCCATGACCGAAGCGCACGAGTTGAAGACCGCTGAGCCGGCCACGATCACCGTGGCACCGGCCTGTACCACACTGGCGATGGTGGTTGCGTTGACGCCGCCGTCGACTTCGATCTCGACATGACTCAGGCCACGCCTGTCCAGCATCCCGCGCAGGCGAGCGATTTTGTTGAGGCTGGCAGGAATGAAGCGCTGCCCACCGAAGCCGGGATTGACGCTCATGATCAGCACCAGGTCGACATCCGGCAGGATTTCTTCGAGCGTCACCAGCGGCGTGGCCGGGTTGAGCGTGACACCGGGACGCACGCCCAGCGCACGGATGGTCTGGACGGTTCGATGTAGGTGTGGGCAGGTTTCGACGTGAACCGTGAGGATGTCGGCGCCCGCCTGGGCGAAGTCGTCCAGGGAGCGCTCCGGCTTCTCGATCATCAGGTGGACGTCGAGCAAGGCACCAAACTCCCTGGCCAATGGCCGCAGTGCCTCTACCACCAGCGAGCCAATGGTGATGTTGGGAACGAAATGGCCGTCCATCACATCCACGTGAATCCACTCGACGCCAGCCTCCAGGGCCTCGCGCACCTCCTCGCCGAGGCGGCTGAAGTCGGCCGAGAGAATGGAGGGAGCTAGTTTCATTCAGGCCTTCTCTCAAGTCAGGAATTAGGGCGGAAATTGCTGTTAGACCCACAACCCCCCGCTGACCGTAAACACCGTCCCCGTGACGTAAGCAGCGTCGTCCGAGACGAGGTAACGCACGGCCGCGGCTATGTCGCCGGGCTGGCCGAGGCGGCGCAGGGGGATGACGGGCGGCAGCATTGTGCGATCCTCGTCGGTGGTGTTCTCCGTCTCGATGAAGCCGGGGTTGACCATGTTGACGCGAATCCCGTATGGGCCTTCGCTGCGGGCCAGCGAGCGCGTCAGCACGACCAGCCCCGCTTTGGCGATATTGTAGGCCACCGCCGTGGAGGCGCCGCGGGCCAACTCGACGTTCAGCGAACCGAGGTTGATGATGGCGCCACTCCGTTGCTGGCGCATGAGGGGCAGCGCGGCCTTCGAGCAGTAGAAGGCGCTTGAGAGGTTGCCGTCGAGGATCATGCGCCACTCGGCGATGCTTGTCTCCAGGGCCGAACGGACGAGGAAGGGGCCGACGTTGTTCACCAGGACGTCGAGCCGTCCAAACTGGTCGACGATCAGGCGGATGACATTCTCGATGGCCGCCGGAGCGGTGGCGTCGGCCTGCACCGCCAGGGCAGCGGGCGAGACGGCGCGCAGCTGGCGCAGGGCTTCGTCGGCGGCCGTCCGGTTGCGCTGGTAGGTCACGATGGGAACGTAGCCATCCTCTGCGAGACCGAGGGCGATGGCCAGCCCGATGTTCCGAGTACCGCCGGTAATCAGAGCGATTCGATCCGATGTCATAGGTTCTTTGAAGGGCTTAGGGCCCTAATTCTCCTAGCAACAAGCGCCGGTGAATCTCCGCCGCAGCGACCATTCGTCCCCGCGGCGAGAAATCATGCAGGCCATCCTGGCGATCCACAATCAGCCGCGCCAGGTTGACGATGCGGCTCGCGTAGCCCCACTCGTTGTCGTACCAGGCAACGACGTGTGCCAGCTGCGACCCGGGCACGACGCTCGTCATCGGCCCATCCACCGTGGCGGAGTAGCTCGAGCCCTTGAAATCAGTGGAGACCAACTGCTCGTCGCTCACGTTCAGGATGCCGAAGAGCGACCCCCGCGCCGCGCGGCGCAAGGCGGCGTTGAGCTCGGCGGCTCCATCGGCCGGGCGCGCGAGGTTGACGACCAGATCGATCATCGAGACGGTCAGCGTTGGGACCCGGTACGAGACGCCCTGAATCCGGTCGCCGACGGCGGGGAGCACCAGGCGGAGCGCCTTGGCCGCGCCCGTTGTCGTGGGGACGATGTTGGCCGCCGCCGCCCGGCTGCGCCGCGGGTCGCGGTGACTCTTGTCCAGGATTTGCTGGTCGTTGGTGTAGGCGTGGATGGTGCACATCGTCCCCGCCTCGATGCCGAACGCCTCATAGAGTACCTTAACCACCGGGGCGAGGCAGTTAGTCGTGCAGGAGGCCGCCGAGATGATGGTGTGCCGGCCGGGGTCGTACTCATCGTGGTTGACGCCCATCACGATGGTCACGTCGGCGCCCTGTGACGGCGCCGTGACGAGTACTCGTTTCGCACCGGACTGGAGGTGGGCGGCGGCGAGTTCGGCCTTGGCAAAAACCCCCGTGCTCTCGACCACCAGGTCCACGCCCAGGTCGGCCCACGGAATCTCGAGCGGGTTGACAAAGGAAGTGAGCCGAATCGCACGCCCGTCCACCCGCATGACGTCGTCGTGCACTTCCACGTGACCTTGATACGGGCTATAGGTCGAGTCGTACCGAAACAGGTACGCGTTGATATCGGCATTTCCACGCGTGTTGATCGCCACGATCTCCAGCCCCGGATCGCGCTCGAGGGCGATCCGGAGGGCCAACCTGCCAATCCGACCAAACCCGTTGATTCCGATTCTCATGATTGCTGATCCGTCTTCTAATACCACAACGAGATTTCGGCCTGCCAGACTTCCGAAGTCTGCCGCAGCAGGGCTGACTGGCGCAATACGGCTCTTATCAATGGCCGGGTACGCCTGCAGAAAGCCGAACAAAGACTTCGGAAGTCTGGCCCGCTACGGTGTCAGGACATGTTCCCGGCGTATGCGTGCTTTGGCGCTGATCAGTTGGTAGGCGATAAGCAGTTGTGTCAGCGCCAGTGGGTGGCTGCAGCGCTCGACCACGCCGTCCTGGTACTGGCCGACGCCCTCGGGCTCCAGAGCGCCCACCAGGGCCAGGTCGTCTTTGAGATATCCCCATATCGTCTGTTCGACTCGGCTCGCGGTCGCGTTGTCAATCGTGCCGTCGATGTCCATGAATTCAGCCAGCCGGCCCTGCTCACGCCCGATCTCCAGGCGGACAGGCGGTTGGTTCCCGTTGGCGGCCTTGACGATCCCGCTCAAATCGGGATGCGCGAGGGTCGAGCGCAGCGTGAGGCGGACGTTGAGATACGCCCCGGTTTCTTCACGTGCTTCTGCAGGCGGATGGAAACGGACCACGATATCAGCCTGATCGCGCTGCGGGCGGATAAACGTAGCTGAATCGTATTCACGCTTCTGGAGCGAGGCGATCACCTGCTCAGGGGTGTAGCCGCGCTTCGAAGTGTCGCGCTTGATCTTCCACTTGTGGCGCAATTCTTCCGGAGGATCGAGGTAGACCTTCACGTCAAAGTGGTTCCGCAGCCCGGGCGAGTAGAGCGCCAGCAGCCCGTCGGTGATGATGAACGGTGCCGGCCGGATGTACTCGGGCGGATCGAAGTCGCCGGTCGAATGGTTGTAGATCGGTTTCAGGATCGGCTCGTTGTTGCGGAGCAGACGGGTGTGCTGCTCCATCAGGTCAATGTAGTTACAGTCAGGGTGCAGCGCGCTGATCCCCAACTCCTTGCGCTGCTTGCGGTTGTACTTGTGATAGTCGTCGCTGCAGATGGTTACGACGCGTTCTGGTCCCAGCAACCTGGCGATTCCATGTGTCAGTGTGGTCTTCCCCGCAGCGCTATCCCCAACGACAGCGAGCATTATTGGACGTGGCATCTGAACCCCCCTTTTCATCATGACCAGAACGTCGGCGGTTAGGACAACATGGCATGTTGTCCTACGTCTGTATCGTCGCGTTGGCAGAATCTCGTGATTTCAAAGTTGGACCTCGAACACCACGTCGGCCCACAGTTCCAGTGCCTCGCGCAATGCCTGGTTGTGGCGCGCGGCCGCCTCCAGGCTCTGTCCCGCGACGGTTGCCTCGGTGGCGACCCGGTTCGCCTCAGCCCCGGCGCGGCTGCCGCGCGGGTGCCCGTGCGTTCCTCCGCCGAAGAGGAAATAAGAGTCGGTTCCGTAGAGGCGGAAGAGATCGGGGATATGGTGGACGTGGATGCCACCGCTGGCCGTCGGCCAGACGTTCTTGAGCCCCATCCAGTCCTGCTCGAAGAAGAAGCTGCTGCTGGCCTGCGGCCGGAAGTAGGGCTCGCGCAAGAGATTGATGCGGTCTTCGGTTTCGCTCCAGGAACCCTCCAGCTTGCCCACGACCGTACCGGTGTGCAGGTGGTCGCCGCCGGCCATGCGGAGCCACTTGGCCAGCACGTTGAAGTTGATGCCGTGGCGCGGGTGGCGGTCGATCACCGCGTGCATCGCCCGGTGCACGTGGATGATGAGGCCCAGTTCCTCGGCCCGGTTGCGGACGCTCATGTGGCCCGCGAAGCCGACGGTCAGGTAGTCGATCATGATGTAGCGCGAGCCGAGCTGCGCGGCGTACTCCGTCCGGCGCAGCATCTCCTCCGTCGTGGCCGCCGAGACGTTGAGCCAGTGACCTTTGGCCTCACCGGTCTCGGCTTCAGCCTTGTTGACAGCCTCCATCACGTAGAGGTAGCGGTCGCGCCACCGGTTGAAGGGTTGGGAGTTGAGGTTCTCGTCGTCTTTGGTGGTGTCGAGCCCGCCGGCGAGGCACTCGTAGACGACCCTGGCGAAGTCCCTGGCGCTCAAACCCAGTTTTGGCTTGACCGTGCCGCCCAGCAGCGGCCGCCCCCACTTCTTGAGACGCTCGCGCTCATCCTCGATGCCCACCGCCGGGCCGGGGAAGGTCTTCATCAAGGCCGGCGGGATGAGCATGTCCTCGAGCCGCAGCGTCTGCAGCGCCTTGAAGCCAAAAACGTTGCCGACGATGCTCGACATGATGTTGACAACGCTGCCCTCTTCGAAGAGGTCCTGCGGGTAGGCGACGAGGGCAACATCGCCCTGGAGGTCGTAGACGCGGGCTTTGTACTTCTCCAAATCCACAAACTCGTTGGACCACACTTCAGTCCACGTTCCAACCGACGACTCCGCGGCCACCGCGGCGGCAGCCTCGACGATGTCGGTGCCGTCCTTCGGCTCGATGCGGAACGCGCAGAGCAGGTCGGTGGGAGCCGGTTTGTAGCCGGGTTCGTAGTAACCGGCCGCGTAGGGTTTGACGCCGGCCTCGAATTGCGGGATTGAGGTTGTCATGGTCTCGTTCTCCTTCATGTTGCTTTCGATATCGTCACTTGACATTGGAACACGGCGTACGATGGACGGTTATGCGTGATGCGTGAACGATTTCTTCACGCATCACGCATCACGGAAGCCTATGCGTAGGGCACGGCGCTGATACGCGACAGCTTCTCGAAGCGATGGATGGCTTGAATCCGGCGCATTGTGCCGCTCCGGCCCCGCATCACGATGGAGTCGGTGATCGCCCCGTGCGGGATGTATTGGACGCCTCGCAGGAAGGTGCCGTCGGTGAGGCCGGTGGCCGCAAAGAAGACGTCGTCGCTGCGCACCAGGTCGTCGGTCATCAAGACGCGGTCGAGATCCATCCCGGCGGCGTGGGCGCGCCCGACCTCGTCCGGCTTCTGGGGCGCCAATCGCCCGTGGATTGCCCCGCCGAGGCACTTGAGCGCGCAGGCCGTGATCACACCCTCCGGCGTGCCCCCGATGCCCATCAGAACGTCCACGCCGGTATCGGGGAGTGCGGCTTGCAGGGCGGCGGCCACGTCACCGTCGGTGATGAGCTTGATCCGCGCGCCGGCGGCGCGGATGTCGGCGATCAGCCGGTCGTGGCGCGGCCGATCCAGGACGACGACGGTCAGATTGGTGACATCCTTGCCGGTGGCGCGCGCGATGGCGGCCAGGTTGTCGGCCACGGGCGCGTCGAGGTCGATCACGTCGGCTGCCGCGCGCCCGACGGCGATCTTATTCATGTAGAAGACCGGGCCGGGATCGCACATTGTGCCGCGCGGTGCCAGGGCGACGACAGCGATGGAATCCGGGCGGCCCAGCGCCAGCAGGCGCGTGCCTTCCACCGGGTCCACGGCGATGTCCACCGCCGGTGGATCCCCCGTACCGACGCGCTCGCCGTTGTAGAGCATGGGCGCCTCGTCCTTCTCACCCTCGCCGATGACCACCACGCCGTCCATCGGAACCGTGTTGAGGAGGAGCCGCATCGCATCGACCGCCGCTCCGTCACCGGCCTCTTTTTGGCCGCGCCCCATCCAGCGCGCGGCAGCCAACGCGGCCGCCTCGGTCGCCCGCACCAGTTCCAGCGCCAGGTTGCGCTGTGGTTGCTCGCTCACACAGCTACCCCTTTCATCTGAGGCTGGGTGAGGGCCGCGCGCACCTCTTCCAGCCGTCCCGCGCACCCCAACTTTTCGCTCTTGTGCGCGATGAAGCGGGCATATTCTTCGATATAGATTTTTCCGGGTTTGCGGAAGTCGAAATTCTCAGGGTAGTCGCGGAAGTGCTCCCGGTGGACGCGAGTCCATACCAGACGACCATCGGTGTCGATGTTGACCTTGGTCACGCCCAGCGGGACGGCTGTGGCAAATTCGTCTTCGTCCACACCGCGCGCCGAGGGGTCGAGGGCGCCGCCGGCGGCGTTGATCCACTCCACCTCCTCGCGGGGCACGGAGGAGGATCCGTGCATCACGAGGGGAAAACCGGGCAGGCGCCGTTGAATCTGGGCCAGGCGGTCGAAGTGCAGGCTTTGGCGCCCCTTGAATTTGTACGCGCCGTGGCTCGTCCCAATGGCCACCGCCAGACTGTCGCAGCTTGTCTGACGCACGAACTCAGCCGCCTCGTCCGGGTCGGTCAGCAGCGCGTGCTTCTCGTCCACGCGGACGTTCTCTTCCACCCCGCCCAGCAGGCCCAGCTCCGCCTCGACGCTGATGCCTTTGGCGTGGGCGCACTTCACCACCCGGCGGGTGATGGCCACGTTCTCCTCGAAGGGCTCGTGCGAGGCGTCGATCATCACCGAGGAGTAGAACCCGGAATCGATGCAGTCGTAGCAGGTGGCCTCGTCGCCATGGTCCAGGTGGACGGCGAAGACGACCTCCGGGAACATCTGCTCGCAGGCGCGGATGATGGCCGCCAGCATCTTGACGCCGGCATACTTGCGGGCACCCTTCGAGAGCTGGATGATGATGGGGGCCTGGGCCTCGATGGCACCACTGAAGAGTCCCAGCGCCTGTTCCATATTGTTGATGTTGTAGGCACCGACAGCGAAGCGGCCGTATGCGATTCTGAAAAGGTCGGCTGTTGTGACGATCATGTTTGACCTCTTTCCTTGTGAGATTCCTCTGCGGAGGGGTATCCGTAGCCACCGAGGGCACGACTCACTCGATGGTCACGGCCGACGGTCTTTGATCAGGCTTAGGACGTGTGTGCCGCACGGCGGACCGAGTCTACAGTCGCAGCCAAGAGCGCGTAATCGTGCGGGTCCGCGCCAGTCGGACAGGTGGCGCGGGAATCAAGGGACAGTCGTTGTCTGGGGCCCGGCACTGGGGAATGTATCAATAAACAAAGCGGGAAACGACGCTGTAGGCGAGGAACTCCTCGACCACCTGTTGGGCGATGGCCTCTGGTTCATTCCAAACGGTTAGCTCTGAGGAAGCCCAGGAGTGCTTGACGGTAGCCCTCCCGGGTGCCTGACGCCGGCCGTGTTCCGACGAAAGGGTTAGGCTACAGGGTACACGATGGCGAGGAAACTGACAACACCTCATCCGGATAGCTTGGAAGTCAAAATCGGGTGGGGAGTGAGAGAAACATGGGCAGGGGACGGGTAGGTTCGCCTACATCATCGGAGGTAGGGGGAGCGGTCAAACTAGTGACACATGTCACACGGCCAGGTCCGCATCTTCATCCACCCCGCGGTGTTGTGGAAGTCTGCGATCACGCTGCCGGGCGGGTTGAGCTCGTCACAGGCGGCGCGGTCGGCCTCGGTCAGGGTCATGCCCATCACGGGGAGGACCTCCTCCAACTGCGCCAGCGTGCGCACACCGTAGATTGGGGCGGTGATCGCCGGCTGACCCTTAACCCACAGCAGGGCGAACTGGGCCGCCGTGAGTCCCCGCTCCCGCGCCAGTTCTGCAAAGCGCTGACCGACCTCGATGCCGGGTTCGGTGACTCGCTCGGCGTAGATGCCACCGCGCTGGACGAGGCGCGAGTCGCGTGGCGGCGGGGCATCTTTCGAGTAGCGGCCGGCCAGCACACCTTGGGCGATTGGGGCCCACGGGATCAAGCCCACACCGTATTTGAGCGCCATCGGTACGAGTTCATTCTCGATCCGACGGTCGAGCAGGTTGTAGGGTGGCTGCTCGGTCACGTAGCGAGCGTAACCGCGCATCTCGCCGATGAGGATCGCTTCGACGATTTGCCAGGCAGGATGGGTCGAGGAGCCGATGTAGCGCACCTTGCCGGCTCGCACCAGATCGGTGAGGGCGCTCAGCGTCTCCTCGACAGGGGTCGTGGGGTCGGGGCGGTGCATCTGGTAGAGGTCAATCCAATCGGTGCCCAACCGGCGCAGTGAATCCTCGCAGGCGCGGATGAGGTGCAACCGCGAAAGGCCCTCATCGTTGGGGCCGGGACCCATGCGATGATAGGCTTTGGTCGCCACGATCACCTGGTCGCGCCGACCACTCACGGCCAGCGCTTTCCCCAGGATGCGCTCGCTCTCGCCGTCGTTATACATGTTCGCGGTGTCGAAGAAATTCACGCTCGCGTCCAGAGCAGCGTGAACGATGCGGATCGCTTCGTCCTCCGGCGTGGGATTGCCGAAGTTCATCGTACCGATGCAAAGCGGTGAAACCTTCGCCCCGGTCGCACCGAGTGAGCGGTAGTCCATGGAGCCCTCACGATTCTACAGTTGGGCCTGGAGCCGCTGGCGCAGCATGTGGGCCGGTTGGGCGCCGACGATCCGATCGACGGGCTGGCCGTTCTTGAAGATCAGGAGCGTCGGGATGCTCTGGACGCCGTAGCGGTCGGCCGTGCGCGGGTTCTCATCCACGTTGAGCTTGGCGATAATCGCGCGGTCGCCCATCTCCCGTGCCAGGGCCTCGACGTGCGGGGCGATCATGTGGCAGGGGCCGCACCAATCTGCCCAGAAATCCACGAGGGCGGGCTTGTTGCTCTGCAAGATCACGCGCTCGAAGGTGGCGTCGGTGACGACGACCGGCGCTCTACTCGGCGCGCTGCCCGGCGCCGGCTTGGGCGACACACGGGGCGCGCGTCCCTCAACGAATGCCGCCGTGCGTTCGCGCAACTCGCCCCACTCCGGCAGGCCGATCACACGATCGCGGATCTCGCCCTTGCGCACGAAGAGCACCGTGGGCAGATCGCGGATACTGTAGCGACGGGCCCACTCGCGGTTGTCGTCCACCTCCAGCCGCGTGACCACTGCCTTGCCGGCGAACTCCTTGGCCAGCCGGTCGAGCAGCGGCTGGAGGTCACGGCACTTCTGGAATCTGGGGGTGCAGAAGGAGGCAACGACCGGAAGTTCGTTCTTCAGAACCCACTTCTCGAAGGTCTGGTCGTTCACAGTGACCGGTGTATCGAACATGGGCTACTCCTTACGGGAGTCGTTCCAGGTTTCCGAATAATACGCTCCGCAATCACTGGAAGCAAGGATAGGGCCGCCAACGGATCAGCAGACATCGTCGATCTCTTAGCCGTTGATCCGTTATGCGCAGAGCGCATCCGTTGACCGCGGCTTTGCTCTGCTCGCTACCTCGTGCTACACTTCTGCCCTGAGAGAGCGAGACAACCGCCAGGAGCCCGAAGCCCCTGGCGGTCTTGTTGCCAGACTGTGCTCATGAGTAAGACAGCAACTTTCTTGGTACGCGACATCCCAATCCACGGCGATTTGATCCTGGCGCCGATGGACGGCTATTCCGATATGCCCTTCCGGCTCATCTGCCGGGAGATGGGCTCGGCGATGAGCTACACCGAGTTCGTCAACGTCGATGAGTTGCAGAGCAGGAAGTGGCCCGAGAAGACCGCGCGCAAGCTAATCTTCGATCCCAGCGAGCAGCCGATGACCTTCCAAATCTACGGCAGCGACGAGGACCGCCTGGTGGAGACCGCCGAGCGGATGCTGGAGCTGGGCCCAAGCATCCTGGACCTCAACATGGGTTGCTCGGTGAAGAGCATTGCCGGGCGCGGCGCCGGGGCCGGCTTGCTGTCCACGCCAGATAAGATCGGGCGCATCTTTCGCCGCCTGACGGCCGCGCTGCCGGTCCCCGTCACCGGCAAGATTCGTCTCGGCTGGGACGACCAGAACCGCAATTTTCTCGATGTGGCACGCATCCTGGAAGACAACGGCGCCGCGCTCATCGCCGTGCACGGGCGGACCAAAGAGCAACGCTACAAGGGGAGCGCCGACTGGGACGCCATCGCCGCGATCAAGCAGGCGGTGAACGTGCCAGTGATCGGCAACGGCGATGTCACCATCGTGGACGACATCGCTCGCATCAAGGCCCACACGGGCTGTGATGGGGTGATGATCGCGCGGGGGGCCATCGGCAACCCCTGGATCTTCGCCCGTAAGGAGCCCCACCAGGTCACCTTCAAGGAGAAGGCCGCTCTGGTGCGCCGACACCTGGCCCTGAACCTCGACTTTTACGGCCAGGAGTTGGGGCTGATTCTCTTCCGCAAGCACATCGTCAAGTACATCGAGAGCATCCGCACTCTGGCCGACTTCCGCATGCGGCTGCTCACCTGTACTGAAGTCGAGCAGTTTGTGGCGCTGATTGCGGAGGCAGAGGTGCAAAGGGAGTTGGGAGTCGCAGCGTAGGCTTCAACAATCGTTGACTGTGTGAGCCCACCCTCTCCTCTCCTCGTCTGCGAGAGGAGCGCGGTTCCAGATGAGTAACTGCGGCAAGACGTCCAACCCGGGAGGAATGACGGCGAGCGTATCGCCCGGACGCGGTTGAGATGAGCCGCTCCCCGTACCGTGCCCATGCGGGGGAGATTGCGGCAACGGGGAGAGACCCTGCTCAGCGCGGGAAACGACCGGGAAGTCGCCCTCAGTGTCGCCGCGGCTGAAGTTGTCGTCAAGATTGGTCAGAACGAGATCTTCGGCTCATCGCCGGCATCAATCAGAGAGAAGAGGGTCCGATGGGTTT
Source organism: Ardenticatenaceae bacterium (assembly GCA_027493995.1). Lineage (GTDB taxonomy): Bacteria > Chloroflexota > Anaerolineae > Ardenticatenales > Ardenticatenaceae > DOUV01. Next base: position 3,111,268 of record JAOSJS010000001.1, read on the forward strand.
TGCGGATGCCTACCCGCCCCTGCACTCCGCCGAGCATCTGCTCACAGCGGTGCTCGGCCGCCGCTTTCCGGAGATTCGCGAGTACAACTCGCGCTTGAAGAGTCGCAAGTGCGTTTTCGAGTTCCACTACGACGGGACTTTGACCGCCGCCGATCTTGCCGAGGTCGAGCGCGAGGTGAAGGCAATTATCGCTGCCGATGAAGCTACGGAAATCCGCACTGTCGCGCGCGAAGCAGCGAGCTCCCTGCCTAACCTCCACCAGGTCCCTCAAGGCGCAGAGACCGTTCGGGTCGTCCGGTTGGGTGATGCGGACCAGCGAGCCTGCATCGGGCGCCACGTGGCGCGAACCGGTGAGATCGTCAACTTCCGGATCACCACCCTTCGCCAGGCGCAGCCGGGGCTCTGGCGGATCAACTTTTCCGTCGATTAGGGCTCCGTCATGGAGATTGGGCGGGGTGTACACCCAGCCATTGACCCTTGACCGCGCAGTGGGATTCAATCTCGGAAAGGCGCCCTGGCGGCACTGGGCGGTCGGACGCAGGAAAAGCCGCCGGCTAGGCCGCCAGAGTCGCCAGAATGCTGAAGTCCGGAGCGCATGTGGCTGCCCATGGCGCCTGGTTCGGTCAATCCAGACGGCGGCGTCCCTCACCCGGTCGCTCTCGAACCTCGGGGCTCTGGCAGGCCGGGCATATCAACCGCTCCCCCTGGCCGCTGCCGTGGTTCACCTGCCAGTCATGCCCGCAGTCAGAGCAGTGCAGGCGGACGGCCGTCGCGCGCACCGTGCTGCCTTCGATGGACAGCGCCGCACCCCTCACCAGGGCCTGGACGACTTTCCGGCGCGCCTGCGTCACCATCCGTTGGAAGGTCGATCGCGAGATGCCCATCTGGTGGGCGGCCTCCTCCTGGTGGTGCTCCTCCAGGTCGGCCAGGCGTAGCGCTTCGAGTTCCTCGGCGAGCAGGGTGATGCGATCGAGCGACTCCAGCGGAACTCCGACCGGCTTGTAAATTGCGGCTTGCGGTTCAGTACGCAACCGGCGACGCTTACGAGGACGCGGCATCCTCCTCGGCCTCCCGCCTCCTTTGCTCTCTGTGCCGTCGCCGGCCGCCACCTTCTTCGCTGCGGCGCTCCCCGCTGCCGCGCGGAAGAATCACAACCTCAGCGCCGACCGCCGCGGCGATGGCATCGAGCTCGGCCTTGCGCAGGTGAGGCCGGAAAAACTTCAAGTCACGCTCCTGGACGCCAACCACGGCAAATCGAGGCCGACCTGCACCCGCGCCGATATGCCGGCGCTCCCGCACAAAAATCTTCGCCACGGTTCCAGCTCCTTTCTCGAGCAAGTTTTGGGTATATGCCCAAAACTTATCCTAAAAAAGGGGCCGTGTCAACTGTCCAGGTGCGACGCACCCCGTCCTCTGGCGCAGAGGGTAGGCGCCTCGAGCGACAGGTTGACGGCGAAGTGGCGCGGGATTGAGGGGAGAGCTGCGAATTATCAGTAGAGAATCTCACCTGTGACAAAGGCGGTCGTGCGCGGGTCGCTGGGGTGTTGGAAGAAGCGCTCGGTGGGCGCGACCTCGACCAGTTGCCCTTCCAGAAGCAGAGCCGTACGGTGGGCGAGGCGACGGGCCTGGAAGACATTGTGGGTCACGATGACGATGGTGGTGCCCCGCACCTCGTTCTCGACGCGAATCATGCGCTCGATGATGGCGATATTCGCCGGGTCGAGGTTGGCAGTTGGCTCGTCCAGGAGCAGCGCGCGCGGCTTGAGAACCAGCGCCCGTGCCAGGGCCACACGCTGCATCTCGCCGCCGGAAAGGACGTGGGCCGGCGCATCGGCCAGGTGATCCAGGCCAAGGTCGTCGAGGAGGCGTACCATAGTTGGGGTGCTGTTCCTTTCGCCCCGGAGGCGCAGGCCATAGACCACGTTCTCCATGACCGAGCGACTGAGCAGGACCGGCCGCTGGAAGACGGTCGTCACTTCGCGTCGCACGGCCAGGGATGGACCGGGTGGGTAGGGCACGGAGGCGCCCCGATAGCGGAGGTCGCCGCTGTCCGGGGCCTCCAGGAAGTTCAACAGGCGCAGGAGGGTGCTTTTGCCGGCCCCACTCGGTCCAACCAGCGCCAGCACCTCGCCCGGCATGACCGCCAGATGCTCGATGTCCACCACGGTCCGCTGCCTGTATTGCTTTGTGACACCGTTGAGCTCGTAGAGCGGCCCTGTCATACGTTTTCCCGCCCCTGGAGACGCATCATGGCTACATTCGCAATGAACGAGAGGCCAAGCAGGATAATCCCGAGCGCTAGCGCGAGTGCGAAATCTCCCTGCCTTGTTTCGAGAACGATGGCCGTCGTCAGCACCCGCGTGCTGTGCTCGATGTTGCCACCGACCAACATCACTGCACCCACCTCGGAGATGATGCTGCCGAAGCCGGCGATGATCGCCACGATCACGCCCAGGCGCGCCTCGAGCAGGAGCGCCCAGGTGGCTTGTACGGGGGTGGCACCGAGTGCCAACAGCTGCTGGCGCAGGGCCGGGTCTACCCCCATCACGGCCGCCATCGTAAAGCCGGCTACCAATGGGAAGGCGATGATCGTCTGAGCCGCAACCATCGCCGTGGGGGTGAAGAGCCAGCCGAAGGCACCGAGGGGGCCGCTGCGTGAGAGCAGCAGGTAGACGAACAGGCCGATGACGACCGGCGGGAAGCCCATCCCGGTGTAGAGGAAGGCCAAGACGACTGGCCGCCCGACAAAGCGCTTCAGGCCAAGGAAGGCACCAACGGGAATACCGACCAGCGTACTGATGGCCAGCGCCACGCCTGAGACGCGCAATGAGAGGCCGATAATCTCGAGCAGGGCCGAATCGGCGGCGAGAATCAGGCGGATTGCCTCGCGCAGGGCGTCAAGGATAGTATCCACATCAAAAACCAGAGGTTTGACCGCCTCAGGCGGCGTAGATGCGTGTGCCAACGTGCTCTCCGGCCAGCGCGCGGGCCACATTGCCCCGTTCCAGCCCGTTCACGATGAACACCTCCCGCAGGCTGCGCGCGTCGCGCAGACTCTCCAGCATCGTCCGCTCGACGGCCAGATCGTTCAGGTCGCGGGCGAGCAACTCGTTGACCTCGATCTCCGGAATGAAGCTGGCCGTTGGGTCCTTCTTGGGATCGGCAGTGTAAAGCCCGCGTTCGTCCTTGATGAGCAGGCAGCGCTCGGCGCCCATCACCTCGGCAAGCAAGAATGCACCCACATCGGTGCGGTGGGGTGGAATACGCCCCACGGCGGGTGGACGCTCGAAGAGACCGTACGGCGGCATGGCGTGGACCACGGGGATGCTTCCGAGCGCCATATACGTGGCCAGTTTGGGGAGATCGTCGTGGCCGATTTTGATCCCACCCCGCTGGCTGAGCAGGAAGGACACCATCAACGAGTTCTGCTCACTGATACTGGAACCCAAGCGCGCCAGCACGCCAGTGGGCATGCCGAGGTCGGTGGCGATGGCGTAGGCGTGGCGCGCCCGCGTCCCCCCGCCGGTAGCGAGAAGGATCTTGTGCGACTGCCGGGCCTCTACCAGCTCGTCCAGGATGGGGAGCAAGGCCGCTGCGCCCCGGTCGATGATGCTCTGCCCCCCGATCTTGACCACCTTGAGGTCTGGCATGGGCCGGTAGACCGGGCCACTGTCGGTGCTCGCCAGGAGGGCCTTATCCATGAGCGACTCGCCCATCAGGGGCGAGGTGATGTGCAGCCGTCCACTGGGATCCCGCTGGAGGGTCATAGAATCCGATCCTTTTCAATCGTGGCACTGCGAGCGCGAACGTAGCCTCGTAGGGAGTCTGGCATTCTGCAGCGCGATACCTGAGCCCGGTGGCCGCCCCAATCGCTCACTCGCTCCACGCGATGCGGCCGGTCTCGGCCGTGTCATACCCACCGAGCGCGCCGATCGCCGCCTTTGCCTCACCGCTGGCCAGCCACACCGCCAGGGCCTGGACCGAAGCCCGCTCCCATGTCGAGGCCGGGATGATCAAGTCGTAGCGCTCGTTGGTCAGGGAGACGAAACCCAGCCCATACGCGCGCGCAGCGGCTTCGATTCCCGGCCCGACATCGGCCCGGCCCTCGGCGACTGTGCGCGCGACATCCGTTTCCGTTGGCATTTCCAGGTCATGGCCGGGAAGGGAACGCGGGTCCACACCGGCGCGTCGCAGGACCGCCTCCACCCACACGCGCGTCCCGGCACCCCGCTGCCGATTGACGAAGCGCAGGTCACGTCGAGGCAAGTCGGCCAGGGTGGTGATGGCGTTGGGATTCCCGGGGGGAACCATGAGGCCGAGGCGTCGATGCGCCAGAGTCAGGACGGCCACCCGCTCACCCGGCAGGAGGCGCCGGACAAAAGGGAGATTGTACGTGTCGCTCTCCTCGTCCCAGAGGTGGCTCCCGGCGAGATCGGCCTCGCCTCGCCCCAGCGCCATCAAACCGGCCAGACTCCCGACGAACCTGATCTCCAGAGCCTCGCGCGGTGCCGTCTCCCCGAACCACGTCGCGATCAAGGCCAGAGCCAGGTCGTGGCTCCCGGCAAAGCGAAGGATGTGGGATGGGGCCGACCGGGGCTGATAGTCCACCGCCCGCCAACGATCCAGCGCCAGGTGCAAAGCCTGCTCCACCTCAGTGGGAGAAAAGCCCGCCGTCAGGGACTCGAGGAGAAACCGCTCGGCCTGGTGGACCAGCATCGCCCGGCGCAGCGGCGATTCCTCCTCGGGCGAGAGGGTGCCGGCGACATGCGTGCCCCGCCCCGGCCGGCTGATCACTAAGCCCTGCCGCGCCAGTTCCTGGTAGGCCCGCTGGACCGTGCCGGGGGTGCACTGCCAGCGATCGGTCATCTCGCGGATAGAGGGAAGGCGGTCGCCTGGCTGAAGCGTCCCCTGGAGAATCTCCTGGCGGATCGACTCGGCGATCTGGGAGTAGAGAAATGCCTTATCCATCAGAGCACGCTTCCCATCACGAGCACGAAGCGGGGTACCCGGCCGTGAGCAGAACTGTCTCCTCCAGGCCCTCGTGATCGGGGAGCTTGAGCGGCCAGCGGAGGGACGCAGCTCGCCTCACTGCTGCGTCCTCCAGGCCCGACAGAAGCACCGCTTGCTCCTGAATAGCCAGGTCCTACCGGGCAAATTGCTTGACGACATCTCGGGCGAGAACCTGCCACTCATACTGGTCTTCACCGTGAGCCTCCTCCACCAGAAGAATGGCGCGGCCTTCGCGCAACACCGGCCGCGTCCATTCGCTGAGGGCAATGCGGGCATCGAACGGGACCGCGATCCCGTCGAGCCGCCGGATCTCCTCGATGCCGGTCGCCTCGTACAACTGCCCCGGCGTGTAAACGCCGCGCACATTGCGGATACCCGGGAGCCAGAGAAAGCGCCCGTCGTTGCCGCCCGCGCGGAGGCCAACCGCCGCCAATGCCCCGATCACGCCAGCGCCGGTGCCGGCGAGCCCCTCGAGCACCAGACCTTCGCGCTGGGCCAACTCAAACGCATCGATGCTGGTCAGCACCTGGTCCTTGGCCAACTCCCCAAAGTTCCGAACCGATGCTCCGGCACGGTCCAGGGGGGTGATGCAGAGCCCCGGGTCAGAGCCCGGGGCGCTCACCTGCAACAAGTAGCGCCGGCAGGTCTCGACAAGCGCCGCCCACTCGCCCTCGGACCTCTCGACAAGGAGGCAGGCCGAACTATTGTGGGACGTGTAGAGGATCCGGGGATCCACCAGGAGTTGGTGGCGGGTGATCCCGTGGATGCGACCGAGTCCCTCGGTGGCGAGGAGCGCCCCCAGGTGCCTCGCCCGAAACCCCGTCCCACGAGTTTCGAGATTGTCGGTATCGTCAATCCCGATCAGAACGCGCATCTTGTTTCACCTTGATCGTGATGATCTCTTTCACCGGCTGTTCTTTCGGTACCGCCGGCGCTATGAGCTTCACGGTTCCACGATTGGTCCCGTCAAGGATGGTCCCGGCCTGAATCTCGGCCCCGTCATGTGTTCGGTTGGCAATCGGCGCACCGTGCAGATCGTCCGTCGGAGTGCGGCTGCCCCCACCGACGCCAGCAGGGGGAAAGTTCATTTTGACCGATGCAACTATACAGTTTACTATACAGCGTTGTGATCAGCCGTCAAATCGAGCGGACTCATCGGCTCGCCTGAGGGCGAGCCGGCCGGGTCATTTGACTCCCATTCTGAATCCTCGTGAGGGCACTATGATTCGCAGAGTCTCTTCCGCCGTAGTTGCTGTGATCGTCCTGGTCTTGACGGCCTGCGCCGGTGCTCCTCCCCCACCGCCAGCAGGACCCACAAGCGCTCCGGCACAGTCAACGACCGTGCCTGCCGCAGTCAGGCCGGCCGCTATCACCGCGCCCGCCGCTACAGTGGCCATCTCATCCGCAACCGTGTCTCCCCCTACAGGGAAGGCCGGAGCGTCGAATGAGTTGATCCTGGCCACGACCACCTCCACTCAGGACTCAGGCCTCCTTGATGCCATCTTGCCGAATTTCGAGCAGAAATACAACGCGAAGGTCAAGGTCGTCGCGGTCGGCACCGGCGAGGCGCTCAAACTCGGAGAGAACGGTGATGCCGACGTCGTTCTGGTGCACGCTCGTGCCAAGGAAGATGCCTTCGTGGCGGCCGGGTACGGCATCAACCGGCAGGACGTGATGTACAACGACTTCGTCATCGTTGGCCCGGCGGACGATCCGGCCGGCATCAAAGAGATGACGGACGCGGCGGAAGCTTTCAAGAAGATTGCGGACGCGCAAGCACTCTTCATCTCCCGCGGCGACGACAGCGGCACCCACACCAAGGAGAAGTCCATCTGGGCAGCCGCGGCGATTACGCCCACCGGTGAGTGGTACGCTTCGGCGGGCCAGGGAATGGGCGCGGTTCTGACGATGGCCGAGGAGCGCAACGGTTACACGTTGACCGACCGCGGGACCTACCTCGCCCGCAAGGCCGAAGGATACAGTCTGCCGATTTTGGTCGAGGGCGATCAGCGCTTGTTCAACCCCTACGGTGTGATCCTGGTGAACCCAGAGAGATATCCGTCAGTGAACGTGGACCTGGGCAACAAGTTCATTGAGTGGTTAATTTCGCCCGAGACCCAGAAGACAATCGGCGAATTCGGCAAGGACCAACTCGGCGAAGCCCTTTTCGTACCCGACAGTAAGCCCTGGCACGAAGCCCAGCATTAGTACTTCACTCGCTGTATCACCATGGGCGCAGCGTGAAGATCCCGAGGGGCGCGAGTGGGGAAGGGGCTCGAGGCGGTTGCCTCCGGGCCGGCGCGCCGGCGAGCGCCGGCCCGGAGCCCTTGCCACCCGGCGGGGAAGCTTCGCTCCGCTCAGCCCGACCCCTCCGTGGACACGAGCGGGCTCAATCACGGGTGGATTCCGTGACGCTCCGCACGCGCTCGAAGCGCGGCGGCTGCTCAGGCAACGCAGGTGGTAGCCCACTGCATTTGCGCTTGAAGGCCCCGTCCGAGCTCCAAATGGTGCCCCTGCAAGCGCTCCCAGTTTTAGGCAGCGGAGGGCACACCGCCGTGCGCCCTCCCCCCGCTGCCACCCGCGACCTGATCCGTGTCCTCTCCGCGGGAGCCCCTCCCCCGTGGGCACGCCCCCGTGGGGGCTCCCGTCGCGTCGAGGGGGACGCGTGGGCCGCCCCCTCGCCCCCTGCGGTGGCGCCCAAGCAGGAGTTTCACGCTTCGCCCTGCCCTGAGGGGTACCCCCACAGGGGGTGCGGGGCGGTCCCCGGCGAGGCCGGCATGTTTGCCGGTACCACAGATGAGGTTTGGCGGGTCGTCGTCGCGGCCTGCTCGAGAATGCGTTCAAGCAACGGCAACATCGTGCTGACGCGCCTGGCGCGAATGACCCGGTCCCACAGCGGCTCGAACTTCTTCCACCCCCCCGCGTAGGCGAGGTGCCGCAACCGAGCCGGCCACGCGTGTTTCGTCCAGGCGCCCCTCACAATGGAGCTCCATCGATAGAAATCGTGGTAGGCGCGCCAGTACCCAGCCTCCAACAGTTCCGGAGACATGTTCGCGGGACGATAGACGACGTGCCGAGTATCGTAGAGATCCCAGTTGGTGCTGAGGAGCCGCCCCTGGCCTGCCATCCGTTGATGGAGCGCCGTGCCGGGGTAGGGGGTGAGGACGTGGAAGGTCGCCGTCTCGATCCCTTGCCTGATCGCCCAGGCTACCGTGCGCTCGAAGACGCTGGCGTCGTCATCGTCCATCCCAAACACGAAGCTGCCGTTCACCATGACACCCAGGTCGTGCAGGCGGCGGATCGCGGCGCCGTAGTCGCGGTTGAGGTTCTGGTATTTGTGCTGCTCGCGCAGGTTCGCCGGGTTGAGGGTCTCAAAGCCGACAAACAGGCTTCGCAGACCGCTGGCTGCCGCTTTCTCGAGCAGGCCCGGTTTCAGCACCGATTGCACCGTGGCCGCTGCCTGCCACAAGCGTCCCATCCCCCGCATCCCATCGAAGAGCGCCCCGGCGAAGTGCGGGTTCCCAAACAGGTGATCATCCAGAAAATAGAGGTGGCGACCCGGGAGCCGCTCGATCTCGGCCAGCGCGTCGTCGACGGCCTGCGTGTAGAATGACTTGCCGCCTTGAAAAAAGGCCTCCTTGTAGCAAAAATCGCAGGTGTGCGGACAACCGCGCGACACCACAAGCGAGTTTGGAACCAGGTACAGGTGGCGCTTGATCAGGTCGCGCCGAACCCGAGGCAGACCGACGAGCGTCCGCACCCGCGACGTGTAGACTCTTCCCGGCCGCCCGGCTGCGGACCAGGGCCATTGACCCGGTCAGGCGAGGCCGGCGCATGGCCGGGGCGGGTTGCGGCGGATCCGTGCTGGCGACGGCCGAGCCTCGATCGGAACGCGGCTGCAGGCGGCCGCATCAGGCAAAACCCGCCCCGACAGCCGGGGGTGACGGCGGCGCCGGGCCTTGGTGGGGCCGGGCCTCTCGCTGGTCGGGGCGGGTTTTGTGGCGCGATGTCGCGGGCCAGACGGGGGCGATCGGGGCGGATCGGCGCGGAGCCGGGTGGTCCGGCCATCTCCGAGGCTGTTGTCAAGGGAGGAACGTTGCCAGGGCGGGTTTTGGAGGATCCGCGCTGGCGCCGGCCGAGCCCCGACCGGATCGCGCCTGCCGGGCGACGCGTCGGGCAAAACCCGCCCCGACAGCCGGGGGCGGGACGTTGCCGGGGCGGTTGCTGTCTTCAACAGGCCCGAATCCGACTGAGAGCGTGCGGCTGTCAGGGTCAAGACAGCGTATGCCCCTCAATCAACGTGGGCTGTGGATGTGGTATCGGGCGAGGGAATCCGACACCACGCTCCCCTCGGAATGACTCCGCGTACCCGTTGACCTGCCACAGGCCCGGCAGAACCGTTGCTCTCGCCATCGACGGCGGGGCTCGCCGCTTGCGACAGCGGCATCATCACCTTAAAATTCGGCAAACATCCCGCTTGACTCGAACATCTTTCCAAAAGCTGTGATATACTCCCCACGACGCGGTTCGCGGCCGCAGGTTCGCGCTCGGGAAAGCACCGCGTCGCCCCCTGGCTGACCTCGACACACATCAATACGACAAAGGGTTCGCTGTGTCACAGTTCGTACACCTCCACTGCCACTCAGAGTACAGCCTTCTCGACGGCATGAGCAAGCTCTCGGACCTCGCCTCGCGCGCGCACGAGTTGGATCAACCGGCGATCGCCCTGACTGACCACGGTGTGATGTTCGGGGCGATTGAGTTCTACCGGGCGTGCAAGCAGGCTGGCGTGAAGCCGATCATGGGGATGGAGGGCTACCTGGCCGCGCGGCGGATGCAGGACCGCGATCCTCAGCTCGACCGCGAGCGCTTCCACATGCTGTTGCTCGCGGAGAACCAGACCGGCTACCAGAACCTGCTCACACTCGCCAGCGTGGCCCAGCTCGAAGGCTTCTACACCCGGCCGCGCATCGACAAGGAGATCCTGGCCGCTCATAGCGAGGGGGTCATCGCCACGACCGGCTGCCTGGCGGCCGAGGTGCCCCGCTATCTGGCCCGCGGCGACGAACGCGGCGCGCTCGACCGGCTGAAGTGGTATCTCGACGTGTTCGGCCGTGAGCGGTTCTTCCTGGAGCTTCAGGGCCACGAGATCGAGGAGCTGAAGCGGGTCAACACCACCCTGCTGGCGTGGGCACGCAAGTACGAGATCGGGCTGGTCGCCACCAACGATGTGCACTACGTGCGCAAGGAGGATGCGCGGCCGCATGATATTCTCCTCTGCGTACAGACCGGCGATCCCATCTCGAAACAGGGCCGGATGCAACTCACGCCGATCGGTAGCTACTACCTCACCTCGGCGGCCGAGATGGCGGCGCGCTTCGGTGATTGGCCCGCGGCGCTGAGCAACACGCTCGCGATCGCCGAGCGGTGCCAGGTGAACCTCGATTCCAGAGGCTACCACCTGCCCGAGTTCGCCGTGCCCGCGGGCTACGATGCCGAGAGCTACCTGCGCGCCCTGGTGGAGCAGGGGCTGGTGGAGCGCTACGGGCTGGAGCGGGCCACGAGCGACCCCGTGCTGCGGGATCGCGTCGAGCGCGAGCTGAGCATCATCCACAACATGGGGTTCGACACGTATTTCCTCATCGTGTGGGACCTCTGCCGCTTCGCCGCCGAGGGCGACATCTGGTGGAATGTGCGTGGCTCAGGGGCCGGCTCCGTTGTGGCCTACACTCTAAAGATCACCAGCATCGATCCGATCAAGAATGACCTGCTCTTCGAGCGCTTCCTCAACCCGGCGCGCGTCTCGATGCCCGATATTGATATCGACTTTCCCGACGATCGTCGCGCCGAGATGATCCAGTATGCCGTCAACAAGTACGGCTCGGAGAAGGTCGCGGCGATCATCACCTTCGGAACGCTTGGCGCCCGCGCTGCCGTGCGCGACGTCGCCCGCGCCCTCGAGGTGCCGCTCACCGATGCCGACCGGATTGCCCGGATGATCCCCGCGGTACCGGGGAAGCCGGTCCACCTCGACAAGTTGCTCTTCGACGAGTCCACCGCCGAGGAGTGGCCGCTGCAGGCCCTGGAGATCCGCGAGGTCTACGCGAGCGATTCCACCGCCCGCGAGTTGCTCGACACCGCTATCAAGCTCGAGGGGCTGGCACGCCACGCCAGCACCCATGCCGCCGGCATCGTCATCGCCGACAAGCCGATCGTCGAGTATTGCCCCCTTCACCGGCCGACTAAGGGCGATGACGAGGGGCCGGTGAACCAGGTGACCCAGTTCCCAATGGCGATTGTCGAGTCCATCGGCCTGCTCAAGGTGGACTTCCTCGGCCTGGCGACGCTGTCGATCATGCGCAAGGCCTCCGAGCTGATCGAGCAGCGCCACAGTCGCAAGCTCAGCCTGGCCACCATCCCCTACGAGCGTCGCCCTGACGACCCGGTGGCCGACGCCGATGTGATGAGAGCCTACGAGCTCCTCCAGCAGGGCCACACCGTTGGCGTGTTCCAGGTTGAAGGCGCGGGGATGAAACGCGTCCTGACTGAGATGAAGCCTAGCGAGTTTGAGCACATCATCGCGGTCATCTCGCTCTACCGTCCCGGCCCGATGGAGTACATCCCCACCTACATCGCCCGGATGCATGGCAAGGAGCCGGTGACGTATCACCATCATAAACTAAAGCAAATACTCGAAAATACCTACGGAACTATTGTATATCAGGAACAGATCATGCGTATCGCCTCGGAGCTGGGCGGATACAGCCCAGGCGAGGCCGATCTGATGCGGCGCGCGGTTTCCAAGAAGAAAGCCAAGGATATCGAGTATCACAAGGGGATCTTCGTCAAGGGCGCGATGGAGCGGGGGATCCAGAAAGAGGTCGCGGAGCGAATTTACGGCGATATCGAGTATTTTGCACGTTACGGATTCAACAAGTGTGTGCCAGGTGATGTGGAGGTTGTGGATGCCACCAGCGGCCGCCTGGTGAGGGTTGAAGATCTACACACGGGTGCCGCTCAGTTGGAAGAGACTGTGACCTGCGACGTGGAGGCGCTGACCCTGCGAGCGGGCCAGGTGTCGGCAGTGATGGACAACGGCACCAAACCCGTTTTCCGCCTCACCACAGCCCTCGGCCGCACGATTGAAGCGACCGCCAACCACCCGTTCTACACCTTCGGCGGTTGGCGGTTGCTCGAAGAGCTCCGGGTGGGCGACCGTATCGCCGTCCCTCGCCGGCTACCGGTGGAAGGGAACGCCGAATGGCCGGAGCACGAAGTGATCGCTCTCGGGCATCTCCTGGCGGCAGGCAACTTGTGCCACCCCCACTCGGTTTCCTTCTATAGCCAGGACCCGGTTCAGCGCGATGATTTCATCAAAGCGGCGGAGCAGTTTGAGAACGTCCGCTGCTCGGTCGCGCTGCACAAGGGCACCTTTTCAGTCTATGCCGGACGGCAGGACCGGCGCATCCCACCGGAGATCATTTCTTGGGCACGCGAGTTGGGCATCTGGGGGGAAAATGCTCGCGAGAAGGAGATCCCGGTACATGCCTTCGAACTGACGAACCGCCAGCTTGGTCTGCTGATCAGCCGGATGTGGGAGAGCGATGGGCACACCAACCTGGAGGGGCGCAGCCTTTTCTACGCGACCGCCTCGGAGCGCCTCGCGAGGCACCTTCAGCACCTGCTTCTCCGGTTTGGCATCGTCAGCCGGCTGCGCACGGTCAATTTCCCCTCCAAGGACGGCCGGATCGGGTACCAGCTCTTCATTACGGGTAACGCGAATATAGCCGCATTTGCCGAATGTATCGGCTGCCACTTCCTGAGCTCAGAGCGTCATGCTGCGCTCCAGGCACTCCTGCTGAGTGAGGCCTTAGGTTCCGGGGTCAAGGATGTCAGGCCCATTGAGGTCAAGGAGCTGGTGCGAGCGGCCGAGGAGCGCCGCGGGGTGAGCTGGACGCAGCTGAACCACGATAGTGGGGTGTCCCAACGCGAGTTCTCCCCAACCGGGAAAGCCACGAAGATCGGCTTCACTCGCCAGATCATCGCACGGTTGGCTGATTCCTTTGATGATTCTGATCTTCGCCGCTACGCCCACAGCGATATCTACTGGGACCGTATCACGGCGGTCGAGTACGTCGGTGAGAAACAGACCTACGATCTAGAGGTACCCGGCACCCACAACTTCGTCGCCAACGATATTCTCGTTCACAACAGCCACGCCGCCGACTACGCGGTCATCACGGTGCAGACGGCCTATCTCAAGGCCCACTACCCGGTTGAGTACTTATGTGCGCTGTTGTGTGTCGAGTTCGACGATACCGATAAAGTGCCGGTCTATATTCAAGAGGCCCGTCGCCTGGGTATCGCGATCTTGCCACCCGATATCAACAAGAGCGGAGTACAGTTCACAATCGAGCCGAACCCCGAGAATGCATACCTCCCGTCCGACGATCCCCGCCACTGGGCGATTCGGTTCGGGATGGGGGCAATCAAGAACGTGGGTGTCACGGCGGTCGAGGCGATCCTACAGGAGCGCGAGGACGGCGGTCCCTTCCGGAGTCTCGACGACTTCTGCGAGCGGGTCGATCTGCGCCAGCTCAATCGCCGCGTGCTCGAGTGCCTCATCAAGGTGGGCTGCTTCGACGAGTTGGTCAGCCCGCTTATCCCCGAGACCCCGCGTGAGACCGTCCTGGCGGTCATTGACCGAATGATCGGCGTCAGCAGCCAGACCCACGCCGCGGCCGAGGCCGGCCAGCTATCGATGTTCGACTTGATGGCCGGTGGGAACCATGGCGGCTCGGCGGCTGCCCGGAGCAGCGTCCTCACTCCGCTGCCGAAAGTCGGCGAGGTCTTGCCGAAGCAGCGCTTACAGGATGAGAAGGAGCTGCTGGGCGTCTTCGTCTCGGACCATCCCTTGTTGCAGGTGGCCGCGGCCGTGGGGCGCGGGACGACCCATGCGGTGAGCGAGCTCAATAACGAGCTGATCGGCCAGCAAGTGGTGGTGGCGGGCCTGCTCGGCTCGGTGCGGAACCACGTGACCAGTACCAGGCAGGAGCCGATGGCCTGGATTCGGTTGGGGGATTTCGGCGGCGAGGTCGAGGTCACGGTCTTTCCGCGGACCTATGCCCGCTGCCGGGAGGTACTGCAGACCGACAACATCCTGTTGGTACGTGGCCGGGTCGAGGCCAGCCGGCGCGCCGGCGACGACGACACGGTCCAACTCGTGGCCGACGAGGTGATGCTCTTTGATCCCGGCGCCATCGTCACGGCCGCCGTTGAGGAGCCGACACCCCGCTTCAAGGGCTCACCAGCACCTGCAGTCGCTGCCATGGCCGAACCCGCGAGCAACGGCAATGGCGCGGCGAACGAGTTGCTGGCCGGGCTCGAGCATCATGTGAAGGTCACTCTGCGGCGCTCCGAGGATGATCGCCAAGATCTGCTCCTCTTCAAGCAGGTCATGCACACGATCCAGAGTTTTCCGGGTGACGACCGCATCAGCCTGATCCTGGTCCAGCCGGGCGGGAGAGAGGTCCAACTCGAGTTTCCAAACTTGACCACCGGCTACTGCGCCGCCCTCCGTGACACGCTCATCACCTTCGGCGCGCAGGTCGAAGTCAGCCAGATCGAGCGCGACAACGGGCGGGCACGCTGGAAGACCACGACCACTTGACGCGCCGACCGATCCCACGATAATGACCACCGCGCTCGTTTCGGACGCCGGTTGTGGCGCTCGGGCCAATCGGCGGGGTGTTTCCCTTTCCGGCACGCAATCTGCTAACCTCTGTTGCTGCCCAGGAGCGTCTGGTGACCGCTCCTCTCCGAAGCCTTCCCGGCTGACCGTGGACCGGTCAGCGCACTGGCCCACTTTGTGGTGAGGCACTCGATGGCAGCCAACCAAATCCCTCGGTTTCAACGAATCGGCGTCATGACGTGCGGCGGCGATGCGCCCGGCATGAACGCCTGCGTCCGCGCGGTGGTGCGCACCGGCCTCAGCTTTGGCGCTGAGATCTATGGGATTCGACGGGCCTACGCCGGTCTGATTGCCGGCGATATCACCAGGCTCGGCCCGCGCGATGTCGGCGGCATCATCCAGAAGGGTGGTACGATCCTGCAGACCGCCCGCCTCGCAGAATTTAAAGAGCCCAGGATGCAGAAGCTCGCGTTGCGACGCCTCCACGAACAGGATATCGAGGCTCTCGTCGTCATCGGTGGCGATGGGTCGCTCCAGGGGGCGATGGCCCTGCACCGCCTGGGCTTTCCGGTGGTCGGCATCCCCGCAAGCATCGACAACGATATCTGGGGCACGAACATGGCGATCGGGGTCGATACCGCCCTGAACACGATCCTCGAGGCGATTGACAAGCTGCGCGACACCGCCAGTAGCCACCAACGGGCCTTCCTCATCGAGACGATGGGGCGCAACAATGGCTATCTGGCGTTGATGGGCGGCATCACCGGTGGGGCTGAGGTGATTCATATTCCCGAGGTCCCGCTCACCCTGGAAGAGATCGCGGAGCGGGTCGAGCAGGCCTACATTCGTGGGAAGACTCACGCCATCATCGTCGTCTCGGAAGGCGCCGAGCACTCAACCGAGGCAATCGTGCATCACCTGGGGGAGCATCACACGGGGTTCGAGGTGCGTGTCACCATCCTGGGGCACGTGCAGCGGGGCGGCCGTCCCAGCCACTTCGATCGCCTGCTTGCGACGCGCTTCGGGGTGGCCGCGGTTGAGGCTTTGATGGCTGACCGCATCGGTGTTATGGTGGGGCTGGATGGCCGTCAGATTCGAGAGGTTCCGATTGAGGAGGTCGTGACCACGCAGCGGGTGGCCAATCTTCAATACTATGAGATGGCCAAGATGCTCGCCCGGTGACTGATCGGCGGCAATAAAAGCGGGGCGGCTGAAAAGGCCGCCCCGTGTCGTGACGCACGAACGGATGCCGGGCTACTGGCTCGCCGGCTCGGATTGGGTCAGGTGAGGCTTGATCCGCTCCAACAGCCTGGTCTTCGGCATGTAGCCGATGACCCGCTCGACCTGCTTGCCATCCCTAAAGACGATCAGGGTCGGAATGCTTTGCACGTTGTACTCCACGGCGATGTCGGGGTTCTCGTCCACGTCGAGCTTCATGACCTTGAGTTGCCCCTCATATTCATCCGCGATCTCCTCAAGCACCGGAGCAATCATGCGGCATGGTCCGCACCAGGTCGCCCAAAAATCGGTCACAACCGGAAGCTCCGAATTGATCACCTCCTGTTCAAACGAGGCCTGCGTGACACTCTGCGGTTTTGCCATCGGTATCGACTCCTTCTATGAATCCGCCTATCCCTGGCTATCTTACTCACGACTGCCGAAACTTGTCAAACGGGTTCCGAGATCTCCCGGCGTGCTCAACTGTCAGGGTGCGTAGCACCTCACTCCCTCGGGAGCGTCCGCCAACTCGCCCCAGTTGCTCTATACATCAAACAAGCAAGGAGCGCGCCAGCGCATCCAGGGGATCATGATGCTGCCGGCGCTCGGGCACAGGGAGCTCCCCGTGCTCTTTCCACTTTGTCTCCGATCTGCTTCTCTGTGATATTTGTCACCGAAAAATTCAACAAAGGGGCACTCCTGCGGGATGGCTTTTTCTTTTAGATTGAGGCCAACGTTGCAACCAGTCGTTTGATCGACAAGACCGCCGCCGACCTCGAGTCCAGGCGAAACAACACCCCCACCATCGCCGCCCCAACGTCCTCACTGACCTGAGCCTGGCTGCACGACCGATCCAAACCTCGCAGGCAGGGCCGTCGCGTCTGGTCGATTCGTCCGGGACGATTTCTCACGGAAGCAACTCCGCCGACGGCGCGTCTGCCACTGGGGCGGCTGAGCGAGCGTCTCTGATTTCTTCTCGGCCAATCTCAACTTCTAGTGCTCCGGCTTGGGGCGTCCCAAGCGTCTCGTGACAACCGTCACCCTGCGGGCGGGACGCCCGCGCTCCCGGGCTTGCGGGCGGGACGCCCGCGCTCCCGGGGATGGCCGCGCTCCCGGGAGGGGCTGGCAACTAGTGAGATGAAGTGAGGAGAGAATTTATAGCACGCTTTGATGCCTAAAAAAGAAGACGGTCGCTCCTCCCGAACGGGCAAACCCACCGTAAGGTGGGGGCGCAAAGCTGCGGGTCTTCCTCAGAGTTGGTTGGGACGTATCTTGAAGATGGCTGGGCTGCCGAAGGAACACTCTTCGGCAGCCTTTTTGTTTTCCTTCCACGCTCACGAGCGAAGGCAAGAACGCCGGGAGAAACCGGCAAAGGAGGCCTGGCACCAAGAAGATCGCAAAGTGCGACGTTTGTTCTCGAAAGGAGGTCGCCATCGATTCGATCATGAACTCGTTCTCAGGCCGGAATAATCCAGTGCAGATCCGTCAACGGTTGTGCGTGGCGGCAGCGACGCCGCCAGGAGGCAAGTGATGATCACCAGACGGCAGTTCCTGAAGGCCGGTGCGGTGACCGGAGCCACGCTCCTTGTGCCCACCGATTTTGGCTTCATCCGGCGAGTATTGGCTATCCCGCTCCCGGCAATCCCCGGCGGGACGTTGGACCCCGGCGGCATCCCGAAGTACGTGACTCCGTTAATAATCCCGCCTGCGATGCCGCAACGCACCGTCCCCGGAGGCCCACCAGGCGTAGATTTCTACAAGATCGCGGTTCGGCAGTTCCAACAGCAGATCCTGCCGGAAATCGTGGGGCCGCCAACCACAGTGTGGAGCTACGGCTCTGCGGATCATCCAGGTACTGTCGTCGAAGGCGGGACGTTCAACTATCCTGCCTTTACGATTGAAGCCGCGTGGAACCAACCGGTCCAGGTTGAGTGGGTCAACGACTTGGTGGATGCCAACGGCAACTTCCTTCCCCATATTCTGCCAGTAGACCCGACTCTCCACTGGGCGAACCCGCCGGGCGGCAAGCACGGGAGGGATACCCGTCCAACATTCAAGAGTACGCCGGGCCCCTACACAGGGCCGGTGCCTATTGTGACCCATGTCCACGGGGCACACACGTTCGAATGGAGCGACGGGTATCCTGAGGCGTGGTACCTGCCAGTAGCAAACAACATTCCTGGATCCTTCGCGAAGACCGGTACATGGTATGATGCGTTCGTAAAAAAGTATAAACTGAACTGGGATCCGGGTACGGCTGTGTTTAGATACCCCAACGACCAGCGGGCGACCACGCTCTGGTACCACGACCACACGCTGGGCATGACCCGGCTGAACGTCTATGCCGGACCCGCCGGCTTCTACCTGATCCGGGGTGGCCCGGATGATCAGGTTGGCGGTGTGTTGCCGGGGCCAGCGCCGGGGGTGGGTGACGACCCGTTCGGCACTTACTATGAGATTCCCATCGTGATCCAGGACCGCTCGTTCAACGATGATGGCTTGCTGTTCTACCCTGAGAGCCGGGTGTTCTTCGACGAGTTCAGCGGCCCCTACATCCCCGATAGCCCTGTGTCGCCGATCTGGAACCCCGAGTTCTTCGGCAATACGATGGTGGTCAACGGCCGTACCTGGCCCTACCTGGCGGTCGAGCAGCGCCGCTACCGCTTCCGCTTCCTGAATGGCTGCAACTCGCGGTTCCTGATTTTGAAGTTCGACAACGACCTTCCGTTCTGGCAGATCGGCGCTGAGGGCGGCTTCCTGCCCGCACCGGTGCCGCTCGACCAGCTCCTCATGGGTCTGGCCGAACGCGCCGACGTCATTGTTGACTTTACCAACGTTCTCGTCGGTACAACGATCACCTTGCTCAACCTCGGCCCGGATGAGCCGTTCGGCGGGGGCGAACCGGACGATGATTTCGAGCCGGCAGACCCTGATACGACAGGCCAGGTGATGGAGTTCCGGGTGGTTGGGGCCACCGGAGTGGATACGAGTACACCGCCCAACCAACTGGTGTTGCCGACTATTGCGCCGCTTGGCCCTGAGAGCAATACGCAGTATGTGAGCCTCAACGAAGAGGTCTACGAACCAGCGGATGTGCCTTTCGCGGCGCTGCTGGGCCGGTTCGAGCCTGGCACCGGTCAACCTATGCCTTTGCTCTGGATGGATCCAATCACGGAGAACCCAGGTGTGGGTGCTACCGAAGTATGGGAGATGCGCAACTTCACCGAGGACGCCCATCCCATTCACATCCACCAGGTGCAGTTCCAGGTCGTCGGGCGCGAGGCGATCGGAGGAGGTCCCAGCGTCGCCGGCAGCAATGATCCTCTCCCGTGGGAGACCGGTTTCAAGGACACGGTCATCGCCTACCCGGGCGAGGTCACCCGCGTTAAGGCGAAGTTCGACATCCCTGGACTCTTCGTCTGGCACTGCCACATCGTCGAGCACGAAGACAACGAGATGATGCGGCCGTACCGTGTCGGGCCGTGATGCGGTGAGACAAAACCACGCGAGGAGGGCCGCACCAGGCGGCCCTCTTCTTGCATCTGGGCCCGCACGTGATGGTGCCAGGAGAATACAGGAGCCGCGCGACAGTCAGACTGGCGAAGTGCGACGCACCTGCCATCCTCGGGCCCTGGGCGGAAGTGAGTCGCCCGGTCCCGCGAGCGATCGCTGCAGAGGGGGCGAGGTGCGTCGCACCTTGTCCACCGCGAACGGTCCCTCGGCCTTGTTTTCACTCGGGCGCCGTGTTAGAATGTGTCCAGTCTGGTGTTCCCCTGGCGCTGCATGGGTCAAGCTGAGGAGCGAGGGTGGTACGCATTTTGCCCGCTTTGCTGCAAATCCACATCGTCAGTTGATGAACCATGCGTGAAGGAGGTTGTTCTGGACGCGGCAGCATTGGCCCGACAAGTCGTGGAGGTGATCGAGGACAGGAAGGGCTCCAATATCGTGATGCTGGATCTCCGCAAGGTGACGCCGATCGCCGATTACTTCGTCGTGGCGACCGGCGACAACGAGCGGCTCTTGCGGGCGCTGGTCAAGGCGGTGGACGAGACGGCGGCTCGTGAGGGGGTCGAGCCGTTTCACGTCGAGGGTGAGCCGGAATCAGGCTGGGTGTTAATGGATTACAGCGACGTAGTTGTTCACCTGTTCAGTCCGCAAGCGCGCAGCTTTTACCGGCTTGAAGATCTCTACGACGACGCGCCAGCGGTCGTTCGCATTCAGTAGTCACAGCATAGATTCGCCCAAGCGGCCCTGCCGGGAGCAGTGCGTGCGCTGCTCCCCAGCAGGGCCGCTCTTTTTATTCGTTGCTGATATGGAATAGGATGTGTCGGGTGTATGAGTGCGAGGCGCTCGCACACACGACACCAATATGAGCGTTATTCGTAGATCCAGCGGTCGGTGGCCCGCTCGTGGGTCGCGGTCTCGCCGGGGCGGAACCAGAGGGCCACCTCGGCGGCGGCGTTTTCGGGCGAGTCCGAGCCGTGAACCAGGTTGCGACCGATCTCCAGGCCGTAGTCACCCCGGATGGTGCCCGCTTCTGCATTGAGAGGATTGGTCGCGCCGATGGTCTTGCGCGCCGCCGCGACCGCATTCTTGCCCTCCAGGACAAAGACCACGACTGGGCTGCTGATGATGTAGTCGACCAGCCCTTCGTAAAAGGGCTTGCCCTTGTGAATCGCGTAGTGCTCTTCGGCCAGGTCGCGGGATACCTGCAGCATCTTCATTGCTACGACTTTGAGACCACGTCGCTCGAAGCGGTTGATAATCTCGCCGGTCAGGCCTCGCTGGACCCCATCGGGTTTGACAATGATGAGCGTGCGTTCCATGAAAGCTTGAACCTCGTTCCAGAGAGTGTGGAATGCTCTATTGAATCATCTTCCATGCGACAGTGCAAGACCGGGAGGCCAGAACCAGGGCGGCTTAACGGTCGGGCGCCAGGATGCGACGCACGTGGCGCCCTCAGGAGCGCGTGATCGGGGTGAGTGGGCCGCTTCTCGCAGCCCGGCGGCTCAGGTGTGCAGGTGCGACGCACCGGCGCCTCGGATGCCCGAGTCGGGGCTTCTTGGCTGCGACCGCGCAGGGATACAAACGCGCGGTCGCGGGGCCGCGCGTCCGGTGGTAGCGGGAGAATGGGAGCTACATTTTGTTGATGGCAGCTCGATACTGGGCGACCGCCTCGCGAAGCTGGCCGTGGCGGCGGTACACGTCGCCCAATAACTGGTGAACCCTGGCGCCGGCCACCCCGCCGTCGATCCAGGCCAGGAGTCGCCGGGTCAGGGGCTCGTCGAGGGTCCCCCCCTCGAAGATGGTCTCATAGAGAACCAGGGCACTACGCTCCTGGCCTGCCTCACGGAGCTGATCGGCCAACTGAAGGCGGGCCTCCAGGTTCTCCGGCTCGCGCTCGACGAGATCCATGAGATTCTCCACCGTCCGCGCGGTCGTTGCCTCACCTGTGGCCCCAGCCGCAACGGGCTCGGGTGGAGCGCTGACCGCCTCGGCCGGCTCTGCCTCAGCAGGGCTCATCGGCACCGTCTCGCGGCTCTCAACGTCGGCCGGTTCTGCTTGCAGTTCGAGTGCCTCGTTGGTCGCCTGCTCCAGTGCCACTCGCCACTCGGCTCCTTCGGCGCTGGGCTCTTCAGCCTCCGCGGGCGCTGCGTGCTCCTCACCCGCGGAAGCCTCAGGCTGAGCAGCGATCGTCCCGGCCACATCTTCCGCCTCGATGGGCGCGGCCTGGCCCTGGTCGACCGCTGGCGACGGCACCTCGGGCGATTCCGGCTTTGGCGCGGCGGTGCCTGCCTCGCTGGTCTCGGGGGGCGCGCCGGGAGCGCGAAGCATGTCGGTTGGCCGGGTTTCGTCGCGGAGGAGTGATACCCAGGCTGGTGGCGCAAACGCCTCGGAGGGCTCCGGCGGAGGTGCTGCCTCCGGCTCACCGAGGGCATCATCGGTCGCCGCCCGCAGCGCCGCGCGCCACTCGCTACCGGACGGTGGTGAGAGGGCTGGTCCAGCCTCCTGAGCCTCGTCGATGAGCGGGTACGCGCGGTCCGTAGCCCGGCGTAACTCGACGCGCCAGTCCGGTTGCCACTGGTCGAGGGCCTCCTCGGTGGCAGCCCGCAACTGGTCACGCCAATCACCGGCGACCAGCTCAACCCAGGCTTCCTGCTCGGCCTCCTCATCCAGTGAGAGCGAGCGCAACCACTGCGGCAGCTCCTCGTCCTCGGCGGTCTCAAACACGCCCTGCGCCTCACCTGCCGGCCGAACGGTCGCCCGGTGGTGCGGCAGGTAGCTGGCCGCTCCGAAGAGTTGCTGGGCGATCTGGTTCTCGGGGTCGAGCGCCTGTGCCACCTGGAGGCGATCCCAGGCGGGGTCGATGTCGCTCTCCTGGGCGTAAAACTGGCCGAGGATCAGGTTGGCTTTGAGGCAGTAGGGAAGCTCGTTCAGAATCTCGTGAGCCGTCTCCACGGCTTCCTGGCGCCGGCCGGCATACCACAGGGATTCGGCCAGGGCGACTCGCAGATCCACACGGTCGGATTCGGCGTCGATCTGGGTGCGGAGTTCGTCGATCGCCCGCTCGTACCAACCATCACGCATGTAGACGCGGGCCAGTGCGGCGCTGTTGAGCTTGAGGCGCCCGGGCGCGCGGCCGTCGCGCTGTTCGAAGAGGCGACGAAGGGTTTGGCGCACGTCGCCATTTCCTGGGGCCAGTTCGAACGCGCGCAGCATCTGCCAGATTGCTTCGTCGAGGATCCCCTCCTCGCGGTAGATCAGGGCTAACCCCGTCCGCGCCTCGAGATCCTCGGGGTCGGCGCTGAGCACGCGGCGGAAGAGGTCGGCAGCCTCACGGTACTCGCCCTTCTTCAGGGCGGCTTGGGCCAACAGGCGGTAGCCGTGAATGTACTTGGGGTACTGGCGCAGCAGATGCTGAGCCATCGAGATCGCGGCGTCGAGGGCCTCGGCATCTATCAGCGTCTTGATCTCGGCGCTGTATTCGCTCAAGCTCATCTCGCTCATGCGCAGCTCTTCTCCACAAGGCGACAGAGGCCAGGCGGCCATCATTGTGCCAGCGACCCTGCTGGTTGTCAATGGGACCTCAGAGGCGTCCGAGGAACGATCGCGGCCGGCCGTGGAAAAGCCTGGGAGCTGTCCGCGGTCACCTCGTTTTGGATCGCTCGAGGAAGAATCAGCCGCGGTCGGCACGCTCAATCTTCCTGAGCAGGTAGCGCAGGCGACGGCGATTGAGCGGCGCGTCCACTTCGCCCTCGCGGTCGAGCGCCACGCCGGCCAGCGCCGCGCCAAGCAGCGCGCGCAGCGATTCCAGGTCGGCCGGGCTGAGCTCGACAGTGGTGGGCGCAGGCCGCTCACTTGTGACGACCGTGCGAGCCATCGAGACGAAGAGGCTGCACGCCTCGCGACAAACCAGCGCTCCCTGGCCCCGGTCGAGTTCCAGGGGCGTCTGGGCGTCAAGGTCCCAGAGCAGTCGTTTCAGGCAGACGCTCCGGTCGCAGCAGGCCCAGGCCACATCCTGGGCCTGCTGTGCGGTGAGCTGGCGAGCCGCCCGGAACATGCCCGTTTGGCGGGCCGCTGTCTCGTGCCAGGGGACGATAGCCAGCGTGCCCTCGCGCACCTGGTGCCAGAAGACGATACTCGCGGGGTAGAAGCCGTTGACGGCGCGACACAACCCGGGGCCATCGAGCGGACACAGGCGCCAGCCGTGGCGGAGCGTGGGGGCACTCTTCAGCGGACGGTACTCCCCAGCATCCGTCAGCCGCGCCAACTCCTCGGCGTACGTCAACCCTGTATGGGTCGCCAGGTTGGCGTCGGGCGCATCCTCGTGGTGGGTCAGCTCGAAACCTGGGGGAGAGCGCCGAATGGCGATCTGCCCAAACTCCGCGACGCCGCGCTCACGGATGGCGGTCTCGACCCAGGCGACGAAAGCCTGCTGGGCGGCGCAGGCTGGTGGGAGGGGCAGTGCCGTGGGCGGCGGCTCGGTGAGTGCCTCGCGGGCGCGCTCGAGGATGAGGTCGGTCACCTCCGGAGCGGTGCCCACGGCACCGGAATACCAGATGCGGCGACCAGCCACCACCGTGGGGTTCTGGTAGACGCCGCGCCCCGCGGCGATCCCGAGATCCTCAGGGATGTCCTCCTGGGTGTGGTAGCCATCGGCGATGAAGTAGGGCACGACGACGATCTCTCCGGCTCGGACGACCTCGGTCACCTGATCGACGAAGGGAGGCTGGTCAAGGAAGACCGCCTCCACCTCCGAGTAGAGCCCGCGCGCCCGGAGGGCTGCGACCTGATTGACGGTGGCCAAGGCGGAGTTCTCGTTGCGGAGCGTGCCGTGGCCGACGATCACGATGGCGGTTTCGTCTGGGGAAACAGGTTCCCCCCCGATGATGGTGCGCGCTCGCCTGATGACCACGTCCGTCATGTGCGGGTGGGTCCCGACCGGCTCGCAGTAGTGGACCCACTTGCCGTCTACCAGCTCGTGGTAGGGGGCCGGCCCGCTCAGGCCCAGCTCGCGGGGGATGACCTGCTCGGTGAAATAGCCCTCGCTGATAAAGAGCGGCACCACGACCACCTCGCGGCAGTCCAGCATGGAGAGCACGTCGCCCAGGGCTGGCTCCTCCTTCCAGAACGCCGGTTGAACCCAGCTGAAGAGCGCGCGGACATCGGCACGCGTGCGAAGGGCGGCGGTATGCTGCATGATCGGTGCGGCGCTGTCGCTGTTCAGGTGCGACCCGTGGCCGACGATGACGAGCGCCCGGTCAGGTGACGGTTGCATCCAATTGCTCCTCCTCGAATTTGTCCTACACTTGGCGGCTGCAATGCTACAGCGGCGCGCCGGCCGGATCGTGGCCACAGTAAACTTTACTGAAAATGTATACTTCTGACAAGCGTCGCCGGAAAAACCTGAGCAAACTTGAGAGGGGGTTCGATGGCCGTTGGCTACCCGATCATCCTGGATCTACGCGGCTGGCTCTGCGTGGTGGTTGGCGGAGGCGAGGTGGCGGCGCGCAAGGTCGCGAGTCTGCTCGCAACCGGCGCGCTCGTGCGGGTGGTAAGTCCTGCGCTGGTGGCGCCCCTGGCGGCCGACGCAGCGACCGGCCGGATCGACCACTACCCCCACAGCTTCACCCCGACCGACCTGGCGGGCGCACGGCTCGTGATCGCGGCCACCGGTAATCGCCGGGTCAACGCGGCGGTGGCGGCGGCGGCCCAGGCGCAGGCAGCGCTGGTCAACGTCGTGGACGCACCCGAAGAGGGCAATTTCTGGGTCCCGGCAGTGGTTCGTCGCGGCGAGCTGACCCTGATGGTCTCGACCGGCACCGCCAGCCCCGCGTTGGCACGGCGGCTGCGCCGGCAACTCGAGGCCAGCTTCGGCCCGGAGTGGGGCGCCTATGCCATGCTTTTGGGCGCCCTGCGGCCGCTCGTGCTGGCCCGTGAGCCCGACAGCGACCGGCGCCGGTCGCTCTTTCGCGACCTGGCGACCTCGACCGAGATGCCGGCGCGGTTGGCCGGGGGTGATGTAGAGGGTGTGGTGGCCCTGCTCCAGGCGGCGGGCGTTCCAGGAACAGCCGAGGAGTTGGCGGCAAGTGTCCACGAGGCGCTTGGGACGTGAACATGTGAAGCGTGAAACGTGACGCGTGAGCAATTCCGTCACGGATCAGGCGGCTTCTTGAGCAACTTCGGCAAGGATCAAGAAATCTGCGTGGATCAGCGAGAGGTAAAACGTCATGATGCCGTCCATGCGGTGGTGTCGCATTGTCAAGATGTGACAAGCGATGGAGGCAGATCGTCACCAGACGCGCTGAGGGCCGGCGCATCTTCGTGCCGGCCCTCATGCCAAAGGAGGAGAAAGAGAATCTTTGAATCGAGGCTATCTTATCCGGCCCCGCCACAGACTGCACGGCGGCTGCCCTACGACATTCTGACGCTGGAAGAGACGAACGCGCGTTCGACTACAACCCCTCCGCTTGCCTCCCGACAAGACTGTGGTATACTAGGTGTACGAAGCGTCCCCTGCTGTGTGCGTGATGCTCACAGTCGCGTAACCCTATTGGTCATCAAGGGATCCGATCTCCAGCAGATGGGGCGACCGGCGCCCTGTGCAATGGTAGCCCTGTCGGGTAGGAACCCACCTGCGATTCGCGGGTTATGACCACCGTAGCACACGGCATGGTGGGGGAAGTTGCTTCGGATCATAAGCGTACGGCGCCCATGAGGCGCCGTTCTTTTTTTGTCTGGACCATCGTTTGGGTACGAAATGGGGCAGCGCGCAACGCATAAGCCACTAGAGCGTCGGTCAAGGCGTCAGACTTCCGAAGTCTTCCGAGACTTCCGAAGTCTCCGATCATGCCCCCTCCGCGACGCCTTGACCGGTGTTCTCGATACAGGGGTTCAACATCAGGGCAAGGTACTCATGCGCCATTGTCGAAAGCAACTGCCTGGCGCAAACGTACGGTGGGTTGTTCGGTCATGTCTTGGGGTGGGTATTCGATAGAGTGGAAGACCGTTTCCGGTTGAGTCGTTCCGAAAGCGAGCGACGGGCATCTATATGCCCGCCGCTCGTGTGAATCGGTCGACGCCGAAGGCACAGTGGAACAGGATGCGTTGGACGGCCGAGGACAGGCGAGCACAGGTGCTCGCCCCAGGGTATCTCAGGGAACCGGCGCGGCGACGAAGACAGGATCGAAGTCTACCTCGAGCTGGTAGCTACCGTCATTCGGGACCAGCATGCTCTCGGCGGCGACCGTGTTCGAGTAGCTAGTTCCCGCCTCGAGACGCGTGATCTTGGCCGGGAACGGTGCCGGGCCGGGCAACGTGATGGTCTGAGTGATCCTGTCGCGCGACCAGGCGGCGAAAACGACATCGTGCTGCCAGGGCCGGGCAAAGCGGTAGAGTTCGATCGTGTCCGTACTGAGATCGGTCGGGTACCCGTAGGTCATCGCGCTGGCGAGTTCCACGGCACGGACCGCCGGTTTCGGTGTGTGATCCGCATTGACCAGGCCTCGCTGGATGCTGGCCAGGCCCAAGGGAACGTCCCAGAAAGCGAACCAGAAGACCCGGCGGGTACGACCCGTGCCGAGGGTCCGTACCATCTCCTTGAGCACGAAGTCAATCTGGCGGCGCTCCGAGCCTCGTTCTGGTGGCCAGGACTCCTGGTAACTCTCCGTGAGCCAGAGCGGCTTGGTGAGATCGTGACTCTGCAGGAGGTCGAGTAGCCAGCGGGCTTTTTGGTCGGCCGAGCTCCACTCCCACGAGATCGGGTACCAGTGGTAGCCGAGGACATCGAAGTACTTGCCACCGCCGAGGTCCAGGAGGCGCGGCAAAAATGAGCCGATAAAGACCACATCACGCTGATCGAGGCCCATACTTCCCAGCAGGATGGTGCTCTTGGGAGCAACGGCCTTGATCTCGCGGTAGCCGATGCGGAGAAACTCGAGATATTGTTCCGGGATCGGCCCCCAACAGCTGACCTGGGGGAAGGTAGGCTCGCCGCCGCCATCTTCCGGGGCACGCTCGTAATCGTCGGGGCTCAGATCGAGGGTGTGGTCGGGCTCATTGCCGAGCTCGAAGAGGCGGAGATTAAACGGCGGCGAGGCATAGTGGATGGCGGCCGCGTGGATAAACTCGCGCCACTTCGCCTGCCCGCCCTCGACAAAGCCGCCGCCGCAGTAGTAGCGCGTCGCGAAGCGTGGGTAGCCGGTAATCTCGATGATCACGTCGAAGCCCAGATTCTGGTATCCCTGCACGAGTGTGTCGTAGTAGCTCCAGTCGTAAGTAGCGGGGACTGTGTTGGTTCGCTCGATATTGCGCCACTCGACCACCAACCGCATCGTGGCCATGCCCAGGCTGCGCGACCGGGGTGCCTCGATGCCCATAACCTCGCCGGGACGGTCGCGCTCTTGGAAGTAAAAGAACTGCACTCCCCAATTCGAATCAGGGAGTGTCCCGACCCAGTAATTCCGTGCTACGAGTGGCAGATCCAACTCGTAGTGTCCTGGGACCGTAACAGTGCTGGGTGCGGCTGGTTCGGCCCAACTAGGACGGCTGCCGCCCCAGATGGCGAGCGCGAGCAGCAATAGCGCGAGCGTCAGCGCGCATCGGACCCAGCGCGTCCACCGCCGGCGAAGCGACCGGTTCATACGACACCATCCTTTCAGGCGGGTGACGGTCGTCATGGAGATGGAATCCGGACAAATACCGGAGTACCAGATACTGTCAACTGATAAACGCTCGAAGTGGGCAAAACTGTCGTGGTGACCGGCACCGTCGTGGCATAGGTGTCACCAACCTCGAGCCGAATCACCTCCGCGGGTTGATTGCTGCTCGCGGGGAGCTCAATGGACGCTGGGGAGCTGCCCCGGGCCCAGAGCGCCCAGACTTGCTCGCTCTGCCAGGGGCGATCGAAGCGGTAGGCTGTGACCTGCGCTGTGCTATGACGACTCGGGAAGCCGTCGGTCAGATCAACCACCAGCTCCAGGGCGCGAACGCCCGGCTTGGGCTGGTGTTGGGGCCAGACCAGCCCGCGATCGACGGGGGTGACGCTGAGCGGCACTGACCACCAGCCGTACCACCAGACCTTCCGGACGATCCCCTCCCCGCGCATCGCTGCAAAGTCGCGCAAGATAAAGTCGACCTGCTCGCCTGGACTCCCTCGCTCGGGCGGGTTGGAGGGGAGGTACGTCTCCGTCAACCAGAGCGGCTTGTCCAGCCCGCGCTCGCGCATGTACTGACGCAGCTCGAGGGCCTTGGCCTCGGCCGTGGCCCACTGCGTGGCTCGGGGGAACCAGTGGAAGCCAAGGACGTCGAAGGACTGGCCGCCGCCGGCATCCAGGACTTTCGAGAAGAAGTCTTTGACAAACCAGGCCTCGAAGACATCATAGGCCAGGCTGCCGAAGATTACGGTCGCATCGGGCTGGATCGCCTTGATCTCTTGATAGCCGATGCGCAGGAACGAGGCGTAGTCAGCAGGGACGTTGCCCCAACAGCCGGTTTCAGCGCGCGTCGGCTGAGTCCCGCCGGGGGGGAGTGAGGTGACGCCATCGGGCTCGTTTCCGATTTCCCAGAGGCGCACTTTGTAGGGTGGTGCACTATAGCGCGCCACGAGGGCGTGCGCAAACTCGCGCCAGGCAGTCTCGCCGCCCTCGACGAAGCCCCCACCACAGAAGTAGCGCGTGGCAAACGGCGGGAAGGCCACGATGGAGATCAGTGGCTCGATCCCTTCGGCCCGCAGGTCGCCGATGAACTTATCGTAGAATTGCCAGTTGTAATGCTCCGGAGTTGTATCGTTTGGCTCGATATCGCGCCAGTACAGGACCGTACGGAGTGACCAGAGGCCGACCTGGCGGAGCCGCGGCACCTCGGTTTCCAGCACCTCAGCCGTCTGGCCGTGGGTCTGGAACTCGAACAACTGTGCCCCGAAGGTTGGGCTCGGCCGCTCGCCAATCCAGAAGTGCTGGGCGACGAGTGGCAGTGCCAATTCGTAGTGAGGTGGGAGCGTCTCACGGCGAGGCACTGGCTGTTCCGCCGCGCTACGACCTCGCCAACCCCAGAGCACGAACGCCGCTAGCAACACAGCGAATCCGAGCACGGGTTGCATCTTGCGTGACCACCGCCGGCCGGCCGACCGATTCATGACGGTACCATCCTTTCTACACAGGTGACGGGTGTTATCGCGGGGGAACCCAGAGGCACAACGGGGTCCCCGATACTGTCGAACGATCAGTATCAAAACAGGCAAAACTGGGGTGGGCTGCGACCGGTGGTTCATCCTGCGATGGCACGCGACCCACCATTATACACTTCTCTCCTGATCCAACGATCCATACGCAAGACGAAGACACGCATCAAAATGGAGACGGAATTTGAGTCCGGACGATGCGTCTGGAAGGCGTGGGCGGCCATCTTGCGGCGGAGGCTCGAACCGGCGATTGGGGGTGCTGAACAAGTTGGCGCTGAGCCAGATCCGCTCGTATACTGATTGGAGGCAAAGGAGAACGATAGGAGCCGATGATGGAGGGAGTGTGGGGCGCGCGTTTCCCGTCGCGCCGCTCGACGGTCATGAGTCTGAATGGCATGGTCGCCACCAGCCAGCCGCTGGCCGCGGCGGCCGGCCTGGAGGTCCTGCGTGAGGGTGGCAATGCGGTGGACGCCGCCGTCGCCACGGCCGCAGCGCTGGCCGTCGTCGAGCCGATGAGCACGGGACTCGGCGGCGATGCCTGGATGTTGTTGCGGTTGTCGGATGGCACGGTTGTGGGGTTGAATGCCAGTGGCGGCGCGCCGGCGGCGGCCACTCCGGCGGAGTTCCGGCGGCGCGGGGTGAGCGAGATGCCCCTTCGCGGGCTGCTCCCCGTGACAGTCCCGGGCGCGGTCGATGGCTGGACCACGCTGCTGGCCGCGTATGGCCGCCGCTCACTGGCCGAGGTGTTGGCGCCGGCCATTCACTATGCCGGGCAGGGCTTTCCGGTCTCGCCGATCGTTGCCCGCACCTGGCAGGCAAGCGAAGCCGTGCTGCGTGCTTTCCCTGAGACCGCCCGGACCTACCTCATCGATGGGCACCGGGCGCCGGGCGCCGGGGAGGTTTTCCGCCAGCCCAACCTGGCCCGCACCTTCCGGCTGATCGCTCAGGGGGGACGCGACGCGTTCTACGAGGGGGAGATCGCGGAGGCGCTGGATCGCTCTTCGGCGGCGCACGACGGTCTGCTGACTGCCGCCGACCTGGCGGCCCACCACTCGCGCTGGGTCGAGCCGATCTGGGCCGATTACCGGGGGTACCGGCTCTACGAATGCCCGCCCAACGGGCAGGGGCTGGTGGCACTGCTGGCACTCAACCTCCTTGAAGGCTTCGACCTCGGGGCACTGACCTTCGGCTCTCCCGAGGCCCTCCACCTCCAGATCGAGGCTCTCCGGCTCGCGTTCGCGGATGGTTTCCGCTACATCGCCGATCCCGAGGCGGCTTCGGTTCCTGTGACCGGTCTGCTCGACCCGGCCTACACGACCGGGCGCCGCGGACTGATTGATCCCACGCGGGCGGCAGTGAGGGCCGCCCCGGGGCAACCGCGCTTCGGCGATGACACCGTCTACCTGACCGTGGTGGACCGGGACCGGATGGCCTGCTCGTTCATCAACAGCCTCTTTCACGGCTGGGGCTCAGGAGTGGTAGCCGGCGAGACCGGCATGATCCTCCAGAATCGCGGGGCCGGTTTTTCGCTCGATCCAGAGCACCCCAACGTCGTTGCTCCCGGGAAACGTCCCTACCATACCATCATCCCGGCCATGGTCACCCATGAGGACCGCCTCTTTATGAGCTACGGCGTGATGGGTGGACTGATGCAGCCGCAGGGCCACGTCCAGGTTCTCTGCAACATCGTGGACTGGGGCATGGAGCCACAGACGGCGCTGGATGCGCCGCGCTTCCGCATTGCCGACGATGCCGTCGCACTGGAGCCGCAATGGCCGGCCGCCGTCCGCGAGGCGCTGACGGCGCGTGGGCACCGGTTCGCCCCGGTGCCTGCGATGGGCGCCTTCGGTGGAGGCCAGATCGTCATGGCGGACCTGCAGAGCGGAGCGCTACTGGGCGCCAGTGAGCCGCGCAAGGACGGCTGCGCGATCGGGTGGTGATCCGTTTGGGTTCCCGGGCGTGGGGTACCCCTCAGGGCAGGGCGGGCCGGGCGGCCGATCGCGGCGGGGGCGCGGGGGTGAGGGCGGTGGGGAGGCCCTTGGATCACGAACGGCGCGAAAGGACGCGAAAGGCACGAAAATAACGGCCGTTTTGCGTGTCGTTCGGGCTCTTCCGCGCCGTTCGCGATCCAGATCCCCTCGTTGCCCGGGAGCCGGCTGGCTGGACGCCGGATCGGTTGGGAAGGCCCGCTCGAAGCGGCGAGCAACGCCGAGGCGAGACCACACGGGCCCCGCCCCGGTGTACTCCGCGGGTGCGACGGACTCCTTCTTAGGGATGACGATGGGGCCTGGAAGATTGCATGAATGGCAACTGCCTGAGCCGATTTTAATCGAGCAAATCTTCGCCAAGATCGCTCAACTCGGCAGTATGAATACCCTTTGATTGGCGAAGGTATTGCTCCCGTGGGGATGCCGCGTGCGGGCTGATTGGGCGGTCGACGGAGGGGGGCTGGTCCGGCGGAGTCGCGTGTCAGGGCGGACCCTCGTGGAACCCCGGTCGCCAGGCGAGGTTCGGTGAGGAGGATCGGGCCCTTTAGCCTATCCCTGCTTCTGCGCCTTCTCGATCTTGGCCCACGAATCTCGCAAAGCCACCGTCCGATTGAACAGGAGTGCTCCAGGGGCTGAATCCGGATCAACGCAGAAATAGCCGAGCCGCTCGAATTGGTATCGGCTCCCGGGCGCGGCGTCCGCGAGACTTGGTTCGACCCAGGACGGTTTCAAGGTCTCCAAGGAGTTTGGGTTTAACGAGGACTTGAAGTCCCCCCCATCCTCCTCATCGACCGGATTCGCTTTGAGAAAAAGGCGATCGTACAGGCGAACCTCAGCGGGAAAGGCGTGGGCGGCCGAGACCCAGTGGATCGTTCCTTTGACCTGGCGCCCGTCGGGGGTCGAGCCACCGCGCGTCTCGGGGTCGTAGGTGCAGTGCAGTTCGGTGATCTCACCCGTCTGTTCGTCCTTCACGACCCCAACGCACTTCACAATGTACCCGTAGCGTAGCCGGACCTCCCGGCCGAGGGCCAGGCGCCAGAACTTTTTCGGTGGATCCTCACGAAAATCATCCCGCTCGATGTACAGTACGCGTGAGAAGGGGACCTTGCGCGTCCCCATACCCGGATCTTCCGGATTGTTCACGGCGTCGAGCTCTTCCACCAACTCCTCCGGGTAGTTGACGATGACCACCCGTAACGGTCGCAACACCCCCATCACCCGCGGTGCGCGCCGGTTCAAATCGTCGCGGATGCAATGCTCGAGCAGGGCCATATCGACAATGCTGTTCGTTTTCGCCACGCCGATGCGCTCGCAGAAATCTCGGATCGACTCGGGCGTGTAACCGCGGCGGCGCAAACCCGAGAGTGTCGGCATCCGAGGGTCGTCCCACCCGCTGACATGCCCCTCTTCGACCAGTTGCAGCAGCTTGCGCTTGCTCAGCACCGTGTAGCTGAGGTTGAGACGCGCGAACTCGATCTGCTGCGGGTGATAGACGTCCAGTTGATCGAGGAACCAATCGTACAAGGGCCGGTGATCCTCGAATTCCAGGGTGCAGAGCGAATGGGTGATGCCCTCGATGGAGTCGGAGAAGCAGTGGGCGAAGTCGTACAGCGGGTAGATACACCACTCGTCGCCCGTTCGATGATGCGTCGCCCGGAGGATGCGGTACATGACCGGATCGCGCATGTTCAAGTTCGGCGAGGCCATATCGATCTTTGCGCGAAGGACGCGCGACCCATCCTCGAATTCGCCGGCCCGCATGCGCTCGAATAGGTCCAGGTTTTCTTCGACTGAACGGTTGCGATAGGGACTATCCCTGCCCGGCTCCGTCAAGGTGCCACGGTATTCTCGAATCTCGTCGGCAGTCAGGTCGCAAACGTAGGCCTTGCCAGCTTTGATTAACTGCACGGCGTACTCATAGAGCGGCTCAAAGTAATCCGAGGCGTAGAACAGCCGGTCGTCCCAGTCGAAGCCAAGCCAGCGAACGTCCTCTTGAATCGACTCTACATATTCGACGTCTTCTTTGCTCGGGTTAGTGTCGTCGAATCGCAGATTGCAGAGGCCGCCGTACGCTTCGGCGACGCCAAAGTTGAGGCAGATCGATTTGGCATGTCCGATGTGCAGATAGCCATTTGGCTCCGGCGGAAAGCGAGTATGAACGCGCCCGCCGTACTTATTGGAGTTCAGGTCTTCCGTAATAATAGCTCGAATAAAATCGCGGGGGGAAGCAGAATCGGTTGGAGGCGTACTCGCCGTTCCCTCCTCGTTTTTTCTTTCCACTGTATCTCTCACTGTTTTTCCCTTCGCTCATATGGAATAGGGGTGTCGCGTGTGCGAGGCGCTCGCACACGCGACACCAAAATGAGCGTTTCCCTTAACCTGGCTATGAAACGAATCACCGGGGGCCGCGGAGCCCGCGGCACAAGAAGATTATAGTGGATTGCAGGGCGAATCACAAGGAACGGCCGCCACGGGTCCCTTCCAATCACCGCATCCGGGCCGAAGGCAGCCCGGCGGTTGAAACCGCGGCTGGGGGCCTGCGGCCGGGCGTGCCCCGCCGGGCACGCGGGGGGTCGGATGAATTTGGAACGGGGCAATAGCGCGCACGACGAACTGCTCGCCCTGCCTGGAGACGATTTCGCCAACAGGATATCCATGTTTCTGGTACAGTGGCGCGTACGCGCCACTGTACCAGAAAGTGAGATACACTCCCTTGGTGCCCGTTTCCTCAGTCCGGCCCGAGAAGAAGCTCTTCTGCCAGACGTTTGCCTTTGCCGCGCGATTGGGATACAGTCGAGTTGTGCGTGGGCGACCCAGAGGTGGGCCCACTCGTAGCCAGCCAAATAAGTCCACAACTGAGGCTTTCGATGCCCCTCACCCCCGCCGTTCTTCGCGAGTTCGAACGCATCCTCGGCCGCGCCCGGGTGCTGACTGCCCCTGAAGAGTTGACTGTCTACGCCTACGACGCCACCTGGGCTCACCAGCGCCCCGACGCCGTGCTCACCTTTCAGGAAACGGCCGAGGTCGCGCAGGTACTCGCCGTCTGCCATCGGGAGCGCATCGCCGTGGTGCCGCGCGGCGGCGCGACCGGCCTTGCCGGCGGCGCCGTCCCTAGCGCCGGGAGTATTTCGCTCAACCTGGCGCCGATGAACAAGATCCTGGAGATCAACCCGCGCGACATGTACGCCGTGGTGCAGCCCGGGGTGGTCAACGCCGACCTCCAGCGGGCAGTCGAGCCGCACGGACTCTTCTACCCGCCCGATCCGGCCTCCTGGTTGATGAGCACCATCGGCGGCAACGTCGCCATGAATGCTGGCGGCCCGCGAGCGCTCAAATACGGTGTCACCGCGGCCTACGTTATGGCCCTGGAGGTCGTCCTGGCGAGCGGGGAGGTGATGCGGACAGGCAGCCGCACGCTCAAGAACGTCACCGGATACAACCTGACCCAACTCATCGTCGGTTCCGAGGGAACCTTGGGCGTGATCACGGAGATCACCCTGCGCCTGTTGCGCAAACCGCCCGCGCAGGGCACGGTGATGGCGGTCTTCGACCAGCTTGAGGCGGCCGCCGAGTGTGTCGTGGAACTGCTACAGGCCGGGGTCACGCCCCTGACCACCGAGTTGATGGACCGGACGACGCTCCAGGTCGCTCAGGCCGCCTTTCCCCACCTGGCGCTCCCAATCGAGGCCGCGGCGGTTCTGCTGATTGACGTGGACGGCGACGAGGCGGCGGTCGAGCGTGAGGCCGCTCGCGTGGCTGAGGTCGCCTCACGCACCGGCGCGCGCGCGGTGCAGCGCGCCGCCGACGCGGCCGAGGCCGCGACCTTGTGGGCCGGGCGTCGCGCGGTGGGCGGGGCGCTCACCCGCCTCAAGCCCAACTACTACGCCGAAGATATCGTGGTGCCGCGCTCGGCCATCCCAGAGATGGCGCGCCGGGTCCGGCAGATCGCAGAGCAGTACAATCTCCTCCTCCCGCTCTTCGGGCACATCGGCGACGGCAATCTCCACCCCACGATCATGTGCGACCGCCGGAATGCCGACGAGATGCGTCGGGTCGAGGCCGCCGCCGAGGCGATTGTCGAGTCGGCAATCGAGTTGGGCGGCGTGCTCACCGGCGAGCATGGGGTCGGCTTGCTCAAGCGCGATTACCTGCCGCTGGACCTCAACCCGGTCGAGATTGCCTCCATGCGAAGAATCAAACAGGCACTGGACCCCCACAACATCCTCAACCCCGGCAAGCTCTTTCCGCCGGAGTGACCGACCGGCGCTTGCCGCTCCCCCCATGCTGGCTACAATCGCTCCATGAACGAGCGCAAACAAGCGCTGCGCGAGCGCATCTGGGCGGCGCTGCAGGTTGCAGGCGTCGCGCGCTTCCCCGGCGCCGTCGGGCGCATCCCGAACTTTGCCGGTGCCGAGCAGGCCGCCACGCGAATCGCGCAACTCGACATCTGGCAGTGTGCCCACACCATCAAGTCGAACCCCGACTTGCCCCAGCGACCAGTGCGGCATGCCGCGCTCACCGCTGGCAAGACCGTCTACGTGGCCGTCCCCCGGCTGGCGAACGAGCAGCCCTTTCTCGAGCTTGACCCTGCTCGATTGGACCCACGGCAGTTGTGGAAGGCGAGCAGTATCAAAGGCGCCTTCGCCCTGGGCCGGCCGGTGAGCCTGGACGAGATGCGCCCGATCGACCTGATCGTCACGGGCTGCGTGGCACTGACGCGTGGCGGCGCCCGGCTCGGCAAGGGTGGCGGCTACAGTGACCTCGAGTATGCTCTCGCACGCGAGGTTGGTCTCGTGGGGCCCGAGGCGCCTATCGTCACGACCGCCCACCCGCTCCAGATCGTGGGCGAGGGGGAGATCCCCATGGCTTCTCACGACATCTCGCTCGATTGGATCGCCACCCCCGACGAGCTGATTGAGACGAGACGGATGTATCCTCGACCGCCCGGTGTGCTCTGGGAGGCGCTCGAGCCGGAGAAAGTAGCGGCGATCCCGGTGTTGCAACGAATGGCGTCAACGGATGCCCGGCGGGCACAACGGATAAACGGATACGACAACGGATGAACGGCACCGGATAGCCTGGGGGCAGCCTGGATAAGCGGATACGGCAACGGATGAAGAGCAACAGATCAAATGGTGGATGAACGGGTGGGGGGAGAGTTGTGGATGATGTGGTGATTCGTCCTCTCCGCTACGGTGATCTGGTGGCCTTGGATCAGATCGACCCGAACTTTGTCAGCGAGAGTTATCTGGACGTCGAGACCGAGCGCGAAGGCGGGTCCATCACCTGGCGCCTGGTCGAGCGTCCCTTCAAGCAGCCGTTCCAGAAGGAGATCGGCTATCGCTACGACACGGCCGAGCTCGCCCGCACGCGGCTCCGGCTGAAAGAGGGCCGGAGCCTTCAATTGATCGCCGAGCGGGCTGGCCGCCTGGTTGCAATCCTGGAGGTCGAGCCGGAGGAGTGGCGCAACACGGCGATCATCTGGACACTTTTTGTAGACACCGCCGCTCGCGGTCGGGGCCTGGGTCGCTTGCTCTTCGAACGCGCGGTGACGTGGGCCCGCGAGCGGGGGTTTCGCGCTCTCGTGCTCGAGACCCAGACGAACAACGTGCCCGCAGTGCGCTTCTACCAGCGCCTGGGGTGCCAGACCGCCGGCCTCGATACCTACTTCTACACCAACCGCGACATTGCCAACCACGAGGTCGCACTCTTTCTCTACTACGAACTATGAAGCCATCAAGGGATGGAACACCAAACGGTCCGTTCCCTGACTGTCCTCGGGCGAAGCCCCATCCACGAACTCCACCTCGAAGTATCCGTTCATCCGTTGACGCGCGATTCCTTCGTGTACTCGTTCGGCCTGCGGGGCATCCGTCGGTGTTCATCCCTTATCCCATCCGTTTATCCGTGTGACCGGAGGCCATCCGTTGGCGTTCATCCATCCATCGTGCCCGCAGGGCATCCGTTGACCGACGTTCCGGCCTCCATGAAGTGACTCGATGACTGCACCGCGTTTCTCCGACGATGATGAGGCCACCCGGCCAGCGATTGCCCGTCCCAGCGGGTTGCGCCGCCGGTTCTGGCGAATCACCCTCTTTTTTCTGCACACGTTTCTCACCCTCTACTTCTGGGAGGTCTTGCTGCCCCGCCGGCTGAAGCTAGGCATTGCTCGCCGGAACGCTCGCGAGCGCCGCCGTCGCCTCGCGGCGGAATTCCGAGATCTTGCGGTGGAGATGGGCGGGGTCATGATCAAGCTCGGCCAGTTCTTCAGCGCGCGAGTCGATGTCCTCCCCCCCGAAGTGACCGACACGCTGTCCGACCTGCAAGATGAGGTCCAGCCGGTGCCCTGGCCGTTGATTGAGGGGCAGATCGTGCGCGAGTTGGGACGGCCGCCGGATGAGGTGTACGCGACGTTCCTCCGGATGCCGGTCGGGGCCGCCTCGCTCGGCCAGGTGCACTACGCGACCCTCGCGGATGGCGCGGAGGTAGCGGTCAAGATTCAGCGGCCCGGCATTCGCGCGATTGTCGAGACCGACCTGGAGGCGATCGGCGTTGGAATTCGCATCCTCAAGCGCTTCGCGTTCATCACCCGCCGCGCCGATCTCGAT
Source organism: Ardenticatenaceae bacterium (assembly GCA_027493995.1). Classification (GTDB taxonomy): domain Bacteria; phylum Chloroflexota; class Anaerolineae; order Ardenticatenales; family Ardenticatenaceae; genus DOUV01. The sequence goes on from JAOSJS010000001.1 coordinate 3,149,464, forward strand.
GCGCTCTTCGAGGAATTTGCCTCGACCTTGCGCATGGAACTCGACTACATCGCCGAGGGGCACCACGCCGAGCGGTTCGAGCAGAACTTCGCCGACACCCCCCAAATCAAGGTGCCGCTGCCCTGCTGGTGGCTGACAACCAAACGCATTCTGACGCTCGAGCGGGTGGGGGGCATCAAGATCAACCAGTACGACGCGTTGGAGGCGGCCGGCATTAGCCGCCCCGAGGTCGCCCAGGCGACGATGGACGCGTACCTCACCCAGATTTTCGAGGACGGCTTCTTCCACGCCGATCCGCACCCTGGGAACCTCTTCGTCCTGCCCTTGGGCAACGACGCCGACTATCCACCCGCGCCGCCAAATGCACCCGGCGGTCGCCCATTCCGCCTGGTCTTCGTGGATTTCGGAATGGTGGGGTACGTCCGGCCCATCGCTCAAGAATTGTTGCGCCGCGTGCTGGCCGACGTCATCCAGCGAGATTTCCGTGGGCTCGTCAAGTCGCTCAAGCAACTCGGCTTTCTCCTGCCCAATGCCGACGAACGACCCATCGCCGCCGCTCTGGAGGTACTCTTCGAGCGCTATTATGGCCTCAGCCTGGCGGAATTGAATCGCATCGGTACCGAGGAGATTGAACGGCTCCTGGTCGAGTTCCGCGAGATTCTCTACGACTTTCCATTTCAGGTGCCGCAGGATTTTGTCTACCTCGGACGCTGCATCGGTTTGTTAAGCGGGCTGGCAAGCGGGCTGGATCCTGATTTCAACCCGGTTGCCAGCATCGAGCCGTATGCTCGCAGTTTGATTGGCGAGCAGGTCGGCCCGAGTCTGGAGGGGGCCAGCCGTCAGGTCGCCGCCCTGGTGGCCATGCTGGGGCGCCTGCCCGGCCGGCTCGATCGCACCCTGGCCAAGATCGAGGCCGACGAGTTAACCTACCGCCTGGCCCAGGCGCCGGCCCTGGAAAAACGGTTGGCCGCCGTTGAGGGGGCGGTCAACCGCCTCACCGATACGCTTCTGTTGATCGTTCTCGTGGTCAGTGGCTGGGTGATTCGGCCGGTGGAACCGCTGCTGGGGACGCTGCTGTGGGTTGGAGCCGCCTGGCTACTCTGGCGGCTCGTGCGACCGAAAGGCTAACTGGCATAGAGCTTGCTTCTGGAAGGGCGAATGCCAGCGGGACAACGAAGACCTCTTGCCTGGCAAAAGGTTTATGAGTATACACAGAGAGTGCGGGAGGCGCAAATCATCCGATTCCGGGGTTGACAATGCTTGCTGGCGGATGCTATAATCGCACTGAAGTCCATCCTCCTTTGGAGGTGGGCACTCCTGAAGAGTTGTTGATCCCGCGCGGGCCGCCCTTTCCGGTATGGCCCGCGATGTTTGCGGGCCGCCCAGAGCACTTGCACCCCGCAGTGGCACTTCCAGCAATTCAGCCGGAGGGCATTTTGTGCCCTCAATGTCAGCCCGCTCTTTTATGCCGTCTCCCCGCTTTGTGCCAGCCCACAGCCCGGTACCCAGCTGTCGAGAGGCGGTGAGCGGGAGGGTATCGGCCGTCGGGATGGGAGGGATCGTATGGCGGAACGCCAGAAAGAAAAAGAACTCCGGACCCCTGAGGACCTGTTGCAGAAAGCACGGGCTCAGGGTTACTTGACCTCAGCCGATATTCTTGAGGTCTTTCCCGAGGCCGAGGATCGACTGGCCGAGCTGGAAGACTTCTACGTGTTGCTGGAAGAAGAGGGCATTGATATCTACGAGAGTGAAGAGGAGGCCAAACGGGCCGAGGAGGCAGCCGAAGCTGAACTCGCAGCGGAGCTCGAAGCCGACGAGAACGAGCCTGACGAGGCCGAGCTGGTTGACCACACGCCGGCAGTCCCACTCTTCGATCTTTCGGATATCGAGAGTGACGATACCGTCAGCCTCTACCTGCGCGAGGTGGGGAGTGTGCCGTTGCTCACCGCCGAGCAGGAGGTTGAGCTGGCGCGCCAGTTCGAGGAGGGCCGCGAGGCTGAGCGCCGGCTCAAGCGGGGCGAGGTCCAGGATGAGGAGGAGCACGAGCGGCTCGAACGCCAGGTCCGTCTGGGCAATCTGGCCCGCGACCACCTCACCAAGGCCAACTCGCGGCTGGTGGTAAGTATCGCCAAGAAGTACATGGGCCAGGGTGTGCCCCTCCTGGACTTGATCCAGGAGGGCAACCTGGGGTTGATGAAGGCGGTTGACAAGTTCGACTACAAACGCGGCTATAAATTTTCGACCTATGCCACCTGGTGGATCCGTCAGGCGATCACCCGCGCTATCGCCGATCAGGGGCGCACGATTCGCGTGCCCGTCCACATGAGCGATCGCATCCGCAAACTCTACCGGGTGAGCCGTGAGCTCGAACAGACGCTCGGCCGGGAGCCGACGCCCAAGGAGATCGCCAAAGAGCTGGATCTGTCACCCCAGAAGGTCCGCTGGATGCTGCGGATTAGCCGCCGCCCGTTGAGCCTGGAGAAGCCGGTCGGCGAGGAAGGCGACAGCGAATTGGGGAGCTTCATCGAGGATGAGGACACGCCGCCCCCGACCGAACTGGCATCGGCCAACCTGCTGCGCCAGGAACTGGAGCACGCTCTCAACACCATCGACCCGCGCGAGGCGCGTATCCTCCGCCTGCGCTATGGCCTGATCGACGGGCGGACCCACACGCTCGAAGAATTGGGCCAGAAGTTTGGCCTGACGCGCGAGCGCATTCGCCAGATCGAGGGCGAGGCCCTGCGGCGGCTACGCCATCCCAGCCGCAGCCGCCGGCTCAAAGATTACTTAAATCCTTGACGGATGGCTGAGCAACCAATCTCTCCCTATAGTCGTATAGGAGGGCGGACGGATCGAACCGTCCGCCCTTTTTGCTGAGGCGAGGCAACCCAGATCGTTCTTGATTCGCTCCCAGTGCTTGCTTCAGACAGACCTGAGCCGTATAATCGATCAGTATCGTTCCAGGTTGAATCGCGAAGAGACCTTTCAATGACATCCACACTGCGTCGCTTGCTGGCCTTGTTTGTCCTGGCCCTTGTCGCTGTTGTCACTGCTCCCACGACCCCGTCGGTCGCCCAGAATGAGAAATCGCTCTACTGGGAGCATTTCGATGTGACGATTGACGTTCTTGACGACGGCGATCTGCGCGTCACCGAGCGCAACGACATCAATTTCACCAGCGGCACCTTCACGTTTGGCTACCGTGAGATTCCTACGAATCGCGTGACCGGGATCACTGATGTGACCGTCGTCGGCGATGGCCGCCGCTTCGATCAAGACCAGGGGAGCCGTCGGCCTTACACCTTCTACCGCTACCGTGGCGACAATGGTGAAGCCGGCATTCGGTACTACTTTCCGCAGACGTCCGGGCGCCATACCTTCATCCTCTCCTACATTGCCCAGGGTGCCCTGCGCTACTACTCGGGCGGTGATCAACTCTGGTGGAAAGCGGTCTACGCTGACCGGCCGGCGCGGGTTGAGGCCAGCACGATCACCGTCAACCTCCCACGCTCGGTGGGTGAGGCCGACCTGAAGGCCGCCAGTTATGGGGAGCCGGCGACCAGTCGCATCGTTGGCGCCGGCCGCCAGGTGACCTTCACGGCTGGCGAGATCCCGGCCGGCCGCGAGATCGAGGTGCGCGTGCAGTTCCCGCACGGCATCGTGTCCGGTAGGGCTCCGGCCTGGCAGGCGGCCGAAGACCGCCGCGCTACCTTGACCCCCGTGCTCAACCTGCTGTTCGGTGCGCTGGGCCTGCTGGTCGGCGTTGGCGGCCTGGTTGGAAGTTACGTTCTATGGTACACCCGCGGGCGCGATGTTCCGGTGGCGCTGCAGGCCGAGTACCTGAGCGAGCCGCCCGATGATCTGCCCCCCGGCGTCGTTGGGACTCTCCTCGACGAGAAAGCTGACACAAAAGATATCATCGCGACGCTCGTTGACCTGGCGCGGCGGGGCGCGATTCGGATGGAAGAGCAAACCAAGAGCGTCTTCCTCTTCCGCTCCTCCGATTACAGCTTCTACCTGGAAGATAGGAGCAAGGCGACCCGTCCCTTCGAGCAAACACTGATCAGGGAACTCTTCGGTAGCTTCAACCATCGCGATCTGAGCGACCTCAAACAGAAATTCTATCGCGCGATTCCTGGCCTCCAGTCAGAACTGTACGAGGCGACGGTCGATGCCGGGCTCTTTCCGAAGTCGCCGCAGTCGGCGCGAACAGTCTGGCGAATCATCGGCTTTATGCTGCTGGGGGCCGCCGTTGGTGGCGGTTTTCTCGCCGGGGCTGTTGGTCTGGTGGACCTGGCGGGGGCGACGCTCTGCCTCCCGGCAGGCCTGGCCCTGGCCGGCATCGCTTTGCTCGTTGTCGGGCAAGTCATGCCTCGCAAGACGGCCAGGGGGGCTGAGGCGGCCAGCAAATGGCGCGCCTTCGAGCGCTACCTGCGGAACATCGATCGTTACGGTGATCTCGAGCGCAAGAAGGAGATCTGGGATCAGTACCTCGCCTACGCCATCGCTCTCGGCGTGGAGCGCGACTACATCCGGAAGTTCGCGCGGGTGGACGCGCCGGTCCCCGCGTGGTACGGCCCGTACGGGTGGCATGCTCCCTACGGCTACGGCTACTATGGCTCAAGCACGGGCGGAAGTGGAACGGGCGGGGGCGGCGGTCGCCGGGTCGAAAGCGGTTCGGGATCGGGTGATCATGGGTGGCAAGGACCGGGTGGCCTGCAGGGTGCCAGTGACCGGATGTCCGTTGGCCTCCAGAACATGAGCGACGGTCTCATCAACATGATCAACTCCGCCGGTACGACTTTTACCAGCACGCCCCGAGTAGCTCGAGCGGAGGTGGCTGGTCCGGCGGGGGTGGCGGTGGCGGCGGCGGGGGTGGCGGCGGCGGGGGTGGCTTTGGCTGAGCCAGCCGATTCTGGGCTGCTTTCGTTTTGGTCAGGATCGAGAAAGAATGCAAAACACCTTGTTTCAACCCAGCCGAACCGTTGGCCTCATCATGATTGTTGTCGGCGTCACCCTGGCGCTGCTTGGAATCGTGTGGGGCCTCGGCAACATCACCGCCGGCACGCTGCAGGTTACCGGCTTCCTGCTCTTGCTCGTGCTGCTGTTGCCGGTTGTGGCCGTCCTGGTCGGTGGGGGAGTCTTTGTCCTGGTCCGTAGCGGCGCCGAGGCTACGCAGATGGCGGAGGTGGCCCAGGAGCGCAAGCTGCTCAATATGGTCCAGACGCGCGGCCAGGTGCGCATCACGGACGTGGCGCTGGAGACCAACAGCAGCCGCGAGCAGGTCCAACACTACGTCTACGACCTGGTGGGCAAAGGGCTTTTCAGTGGGTACATTGACTGGCAGGAAGGGACGCTCTACTCCCGTGAGGCGCGGCAGATGCGGGAGGCCGGTACCTGCCCCAATTGTGGCGGAAAGCTCGAGCTGGCCGGCAAAGGCGTTGTCAAGTGCCCGTACTGCGGCACGGAAATTTTCTTGTAGACGATCGGGGATGAGGGATTGAAGACCGGGGAGTAACGGCGGAATCCCACAACGAATCCAACTCCGGTGAACGTCAATCTCTCATCTCAGGACTCGCCGCGCATAAGGGAGACTGCGAAATGAGCACACTGCGCGAACAGATCGAGAACCTGATGGCAAAAGTGCCCGGCTACAAAGGCTATGCCGAGCGTGAGGATCGCCGCGAAGCCGATAAGGAGCTGCGCGACGCCATAGCGGCCGCCTTCGAGAGCCAGGTTATCCGCATCACACGGCTCCAGGAGCGGCTGATCAACCAGGGGGATTTCGCCACCACCGAGGTGCTCGATGACGTCATCGGTCGCTTGCAGCACCTGGTTCGCCGGCTGCGCACCGCCAGCTACGGCTACACCGGCTTCTTCGACCGCACCGATACGCTCGAGCTGGCCCAGCTCGACCGCCTCTACAGTTTCGATCTCGAGATGGCCAACGGCATCGATACGATCGGCGGCCTCATCCAAGAGCTCAGCGAGGGGCGCAATGTCGCCCAGACGGCCGATGTCCTCCTCGCCAGGCTCGACGAGTTGCACCGCACCCTCGACCAGCGCGCCCACACGATCAACACCTTTCCGGAGCAGGCCAGCCGGGCGGCGCCATTCACCGAGCAGGAGCGCCGCGATCTGGACACGCCCTCGCCGCCCAGCGTGCCGCCCGCCGATATTGGCAGCGAGCGCTGAGAAGCGTTCCCGCCGGCTTTCTGTCAAACCCCCACGGAGGACACCCCATGGCAGTGCTTCAAATCGTCGAATGGTTCGATCCGACCGGTCGTGAGATGGTCCATCGCGTGCCGGAACGCGGCTCGGGCGAGTTCCGCTTCGGCTCCCAACTGATCGTGCGCGAGAGCCAGGCGGCGGTCTTCTTCCGGGATGGGAAGGCGCTGGACACCTTCGGCCCCGGCCGCCACACGCTGACCACCGCCAACATTCCGCTGCTGGCCAACCTGCTCTCCCTGCCCTTCGGCGGCGCGAGCCCCTTCAAAGCCGAAGTCTACTTCGTCAATCTCAAGCAGTTCACCGATCTCAAGTGGGGTACCCCTCAACCCATCCCGCTGCGCGATGCGGAGCTTGGCATGGTGCGCCTGCGGGCGTTTGGCAACTACGCCATCCAGGTCGGCGATCCAGGCCTCTTTGTCAACACCATCGTCGGCTCGCAACGACTCTACGAAACGAACGATATCGAGGGCTATCTTCGCGGCATCGTCGTCTCCAAACTGACCGACTTGCTGGGGACGCTCGGGAAGAGCTTCCTCGACCTCGCGGCTCAATTCGAGGAGCTGGGCGCCGCTCTGAAGACCAGGATCCGCGACGACTTTGCGGGTCTGGGGGTCACCCTCCTCGGCTTTTACGTGCAGAGCATCACGCCGACCGAAGAGACCGAGAAGGCGATTGACGAACGCGCCTCGATGGGCGCCATCGGCGACATGCAGGCCTACCTCCAGTTCAAAGCCGCCCGCGCCCTCGGCGAGGCCGCTCAGGCCAGCGGGGGCGAAGGTGGCGGGCTAACGGGCGCCGGTTTTGGCATGGGCGCCGGCGCCGGCCTGGGCGCCATGATGGCGCAGATTCTCGGCCAGGCGGCTCAGCCCCGTCCAGGCGCGCCAGCCGGAGGGGCGACCCCAGCGGCGCCCAGGCCCGTGCAGACCATCGTGGAAGCCTTTGCTGACGTTACACGGGTCGTTCAAGGGCAGATCGCGCTCTCGGAAGAGCAGCGCACGGCGATCCTGCAGCAACTCGGCGCGCTGGCGACCGAACTGAGCAAGCCCGACGCCGACCTGACCAAGATCAAGAGCCAGCGCCAGGAGATCACCGACCGCTCGCCCTGGTTGGCCCCGGAGCTGGAGAAGCTCTTCAAAACGGCGCCGGTCGAGCGGGCGATGGCTGACGCGGCAAGGCGTTTCATGGAGGGGTAGAGGCTGACCAGAGCCGCTCAAAAGTCGTTCGCAGGACCGCGTCGGGACTTTTGAGCGGCCCTACGACTCCAACGAGATGTCGGTCTGCAAGACGTCCGAAGTCTGCCGCACCAGTGCCCATCGGCACAATGCGGCTCGTATCAGAGGCCGGGGAGGCCCGCAGCAGTGTGAGGCGAAAGGACTGCTGCTGTTCGGAGTGCCTGCTTGTTTACGCTGAAGCACGCACTCCGAACCGGGCGCCGCGACAGTCTATGAATTCGCCAACAATAGTGGTCCTGGAGGCCGGTGAAGATGACCGCGACTCCTGACCTCCTTCCTGCGCTGCTGGATTTTGTCCGCCACGGACTCGAGGCGCGTTGGCTGGCTGCGGCGCGCGCCGAGCTGCTGGCCCACGCTAGCGGCACCGTGCTGGAACTGGGTGCCGGGCAAGGCGCCAACTTCGGCCACTACCCGCCGGTCGTCCGCGTGATCGCCATCGAGCCCGACCCGGCGAGACTTGCTGAGGCAGCCGTGCGGGCGGCGCCCCGCCCCCACTTCTCTCTGCTTCGGGCCGTGGGCGAGGCACTCCCACTCTCTGATGCCAGCGTCGATACGGTCGTGAGCACGATGGTGCTTTGCTCGGTCCACGATCTCGAGCGTTCGCTCTCTGAGGTGCAGCGGGTCCTGCGGCCGGGCGGGGCAATCCTCTTCTTCGAGCACGTCCGTGCGCCGGAAGAGAGCCGGGAAGCCTGGAGCCAGGATATGATTCAGCCACTGTGGGGACGGTTGTCCGGTGGGTGCCATGTCAACCGCGACACAGCCGCGCACCTCCAGACGGCTGGCTTCCAGATTCAACCGGTGCGCCATTTTCGCTTTCCCATCTGGCCGGCACGCTACTGGATCTTGGGCCGTGGCACTCGCATCTGAAAGGAGCACCCATGCCCCGCGCCGATGGCCGCGGCCCCGCTGAGCTTCGCCCGGTCAAGATGACCGTCGGGGTGCAGGCATTCGCCGAGGGTTCGGTTCTGATCGAGATGGGCCGCACCCAGGTTCTCTGTGCCGCCACGGTCGAGCCGGCGGTGCCGCGCTGGCTCGCCGGCAGGGGCAGCGGCTGGGTCACCGCTGAGTACGCGATGCTACCCCGCGCCACCCCAGACCGCATCCGCCGTGAGACGTCAGGCCTCGGTGGTCGCACCCAGGAGATCCGGCGCCTCATCGGCCGCTCCCTGCGCGCAGCGGTTGATCTGGATGCCCTCGGCGAGCGTCAAATCACCATCGACTGCGATGTGATCCAGGCGGATGGTGGCACTCGCACCGCCAGCGTCACAGGCGGTTTCGTGGCCCTGGCTCTGGCCGTAGAAGGACTGCGCCGGAAGCGATTGGTCGAGGGACGCGTCTTGCCGACTGCCGTTGCCGCGGTCAGCGTTGGCATCGTCGGCCGCGATCTTCTGCTGGATCTGGACTACAGCGAGGATAGCCAGGCTGAGGTGGATATGAACGTGGTCATGACCGCTGGGGGCCACTTTGTCGAGCTTCAGGGCACTGCCGAGGGTGCGCCCTTCAGTCGCACGACCCTCGATCGCCTTCTGACTCTGAGCGAGCGGGGCCTTCAGGGGCTGCTTGCAGCCCAGCGGACCGTGCTTGAGGGTGCGGGGGTTGCCTGGCAGGGCTGAGCCGGTTGACCCCTTCTCACCAGACGTAATCAGTGCTATCGTGTCTCTGGGCCGCCATCTCGCGCTGAAACATAGGGGCTTGCGGCGCCACCCATCCCCGCGAATGCGGCCCCGAAGACCGTTCAATCAATAAGCCATCACTGATGCTCGCATAGCTTTCTCATTCCGGAGCCGCGCACCATGATCGGCCGCAGTATCATCGCGAGCAACAGGAGCACGATCCCTGCTCCCGTTGCGCCCCGGTCAGTCGCCGGACACCCCCCTATAGCGCAACTCCTGAAAGGGAAGGTGGGCCAGAACCTTGTACCACTGAGTTCTGAGGAGCGACATGACCGGTCTGCGCTTCCAGCTTCTCGGGTCGTTCCGGCTTTGGAGGAACGGACATCTCGTCGCGCCTGAAGAGTGGTTCGGTCACAAGGCTCAGCAACTCCTGAAAATCCTCCTCACCAAGCGAGGCCACGCGCTTCTGACCGACCAACTCATCGAGTGGCTCTGGCCGGAGTTGACCCCCGCCTCGGCCCGCAATAGCCTGTGGGTGGCCGTCACTCGGCTCCGACGGCTGCTCGAACCTGAGCTGGCAGCCCCGGCGGCCTCGCGCTTCATTCTCACCTACCCGGCCGCCTACCGTTTCGACCCTGCCGGCCAGTGCCAGATCGACGTGGACGATTTCCTGGGACACTGTCGCCGGGGACAGGCTGCCGCGCTGCAGGGCGATCCCTTAACGGCCATCGTCGCCTACTCCGCCGCCGAGGCCCTCTATCAGGGCAACTACCTGGCTGAGGACCTCTATGAGGAGTGGGCCATCCCCACGCGGGAGCGCCTGCGCGAGGCTTTCATCGAGATCGAGAGTGCCCTGGCGACGGCGTACCTGGAGCAGACCCGCTATCGAGAGGCGCTGGTACGCTGCCACCGGGTGCTGGCCCACGACACGTGCCGGGAGAGCGCCTGGCGGCTGGCGATGGAATGCTACTACCGGGCCGGCGAACAGGGGCAGGCGTTGCGCGCTTTCGAGCAGTGCCGGACGGCACTGGCCCGCGAGTTGGGCGTCGATCCGCTGCCGGAGACGGTGGCACTCCACGAGCGCCTTCTCCGAAGTGAGATGGGAAGATACGGCGACCAGACGTCAGCACCCCCTCACCCCCTCACCCCCTCACTCCCCCTCACCCCGTCTCTCCGTCTCCCACTGGTCGGTCGCGATCTGGAGTGGCCCATCCTCCATCACCTCCTGCAAGAGGCGGTCCGGGGCCGAGGCCGAGTGGTCCTCGTGACGGGTGAGCCCGGGGTCGGCAAGACGCGCATGTTAGAGGAACTAACCGGTCTGGCGGTCGCTCGAGGGGCCACGGTGCTCGCCGGGCGCTGCTCCGAATTGGAGCAGAACCTGGCTTACGCGCCCATCCTCGAGGCGCTCCGCGGCACCCTGCTCCCGCCCCCGCCCTCGTCCTCTCCTCCGTGCCTCCCTGGTCAACTCGCGGCGGTCGCCGAGTTATTCCCTGAGCTCCGCCGGATCTTTCCAGACCTTCCACCCTACCAGCCCCTGCCCCCGGATGAGGAGCGTCTCCGGTTGCTGGTCGCCCTCACCGAGGTGATTCGTTCCCGCGCCCACGGGGGACCTCTCGTTCTGCTGCTCGACGACATGCACTGGGCCGACCCATCGACCCTGCAACTGGTTCATTACCTCGGACGCCGGCTGGACCGGCAGCCCTTGCTCCTGGTGGGAGCCTATCCATCCACCCTGATCGGGCCGCAGCATCCTCTCGCTGCCTTGCGGGCGGCACTCACTCAGCAGGGCATGCTCACGGAGATCGCGCTCACGACACTGGATGAGGCCGACATTATCCTGTTGCTGCGCGCTCTTGGTGGCGAGGACTGGGGCGACGAACTCGCCCGCCGACTGCACCGCGATACCGGGGGCAATCCCTTCTTCCTCAGCGAGGTGCTCCGGACGTTCGTGCAGGAGGGACTCATTGTGGTGGACGCCGAGGGTCGTTGGCGGACGGCCTACGACGAGGTGACCGACTCGTACCGGGAGTTGCTGCTCCCGCCGAGTGTCCGGTCGGCTGTGCTGGGCCGGCTGGCTCACGTGTCGCCGGACGAGCGCGCCGTGTTGGAGCTGGCATCGGTCATCGGGCGGGAGGCTGCCCTCGCCTTGCTCGCCCGGCTGAGCGATCAGACGGAGGCGGTAGTGGCCAGGCAGGCCGACCGGTTGGTGGCCGCTGGCTTCTTGCGTCCAGGCGCGGCCGACCACTACGAGTTCGGCCACGATCTGATGCGGCTTGCGGTCTATGACGCGCTCAGCGAGCCCCGGCGCCGGTTCCTCCACCGCCAGGTCGCCGACGTGCTGCTGGCTCTCCGCACCCCCCCACAATTCGCGCCACGAGCGGGGGAAGCGCGGATCGGAAGAGAGCTTGCCGGATGGGTCGCGACTCACTACGCCGCCAGCGACCGGCCCTGGCTGGCGCTAGAGTACGCCCTGGCCGCCGCCGAGCAGGCCGCCAGGGTCATCGCGTATGATGAGGCGATCACCTGGTTCCAGCAGGCTCTGGAGATCGTCCACGCGTACCCGGCGGCCGTGCCGCCGGGCTTCCGCACCCGCCTCCAACTTCAATGGCGTACGTTGTGGTACTACCGGGGTGACCTGACTCGGACGCTGGCCGCCGACCGGGCGGCGCTGATGGCTGCGCGCCAGGAGAACGACGTGGCCGGGGAGTTGCAAGCGCTCTGGCATCTGGCCCACGATGAAACCCAAGTGGCAGCTGGTTCAGAGGCTTCAACCGGCCCGGACGAGTCGGCGCGTCCCTATCTGGCCCAAGAGCAAGCTGTCAATCTGGCCCGTGGCCTGGGCGACCCCGCCGCCCTGGCTCGCAGCCTGGCCCGCCTGGGCTCCGATACCGGCTTCCGGGCCTCACCCGCCGAGCGGGAGCAAGCCCTGGGGTATCTCGACCAGGCGGTGGCGTTGGCCCGGCAGGTGGGCGACCTGTCACTACTACACCACGTCCTCACCGAACTGTGGGGGGTGGGTCGCCTGCCCCACGCACGCCGGGCACTGGAGGAGGCTCTGACGCTGGTGCGCACGTTGGGCGACCGGCGGGAGGAGGTGGGGACCCTCGCGAAGCTGGCCGACGTGCTGGTCCGGCAGGGAGATTTCTCGGCGGCGGCGGCCACGGCCCGGGAGGGGCTGGCTCTGGCAGGCCAGACTGACAGCCCGACCTACGGCGCCTGGAACCGGCGTGCGTTGGGCCAGGCGCTGGTAGCGCTGGGCCAGGTGCCCGAGGGAGTGGAACACCTGAAGGGAGCCGCCCGAACCTTCGAGGCCCACGCCTGGAAGGCGATGTTGGTTGGTACCTTGTTGCGTCTGGGGCTTGCCCTCAGCCCACCGCTCGGGGAGGGCGAGGGGACGATTCAGCCGCTAGACGGGGCGTGGGCGCGAGCGGCTGAGGCATTGGAGCGGGTGCTGGCGTTGTGCGGGGAGACGCACGAGCCCTACGAGGCGGCGTATGCCCTGGCCGCGCTCGGGAGAGTGCGTCTGGCGCAGGGTGATACGGAGGCCGGCCGCCAGGCACTCAAGGCGGCCGCGGAACTGGCCCCGCAGATCGGTCTGCCCTGGCACCATGGTGGAACGCTGCTTCAACTGGCCGGCGGGCGATTGCTGGCGGGTGAGGCCGAGACGGGGCTGGCGGCAGCCGACGAAGCAATTCACCTGGCCGAGGCCGAGGATCTGCGCGAAGTCCAGGCCTGGGGGTTCTGGCTGCGTGGGTGGGCCCTGTTGGTGGTTGGGCGGGCCGGCGAGGCTCAGGCCGCTCTGGCTCAAGGGTTGGCCCAGGCTACGGCCATCGGCCACGTACGGTTGCAACACCACCTACAGTGGCCTGTCATCCCTGACTGCCCGACTGAATAAGGCGAAAATAAGGTCGAAATAAGGCGAGTCAAGTAGGCTGTATCCATATAGGGTACAGCCTACTTCGTTTTCGCCGGTATTTCCCGATCATTCCTGTCAGGAGTGACCCGCGGATTGTCTGTCCATGGAAACGTTTCCGTCAGTGACGACGCGACTCATCGAGCGAAGTTCGCACGCGCTCCCGCCCCTAACGGCCCATCAAATGTGAATGGAATGAACCCGTCGCGTTTCAGCCCCCTGACGGCTGCTTCCGGCCTGCCAGCACTGGCTCAGGCTGCCACAGCGTGGACTATAAGCGTATCGTCGCTGATCCGGCCATCGTGACATTCTCGCCATCCGCACCGATTTCGGTGGCCTCGCCCCTGGCCTGGGATGAGTGGAGCGATATCGTTCTTAGAAAGGAGCCTGAGCCTATGCCAGCCGCCGCGCGGCCGCACGAGACCCTTACTTTCCTCGTCCGACTCTGGCGGGAGTCGGACGACGAGGGTGGCCCGCAGTGGCGCGGGCGGGTAGAGCACGTCGCCTCGCAGGAGGTGGGCTACATCGAGGATGGCGCGAGCCTGATTCGGTTCATCCAGCAATGGACCGGCGACCTCGGTGCTTCCGCAAAGGCCGAAGCAGGTCGGTGATACCGCCGTCACATTGACTTCCATCCCGAGATCATCGAGCAAGTGTTGCGGCAGGCGCCGTAGCACGAGGGGGTTGCCGTGAACCAGAACCGTGTCGCTGGTCTGCTGATCCTGGCAGTGGCCGCAGCACTGATCCTTGAGCTCTCTGCGCTGAGCGTGGATGCAAGGCCAGCGGGTGCCCGGCCCCAAGCGAGGGGACAGGGGCCGGCCAGTATCACCGTCACCCTGAACCCCGTGGCTGACACCTATGCCAACCAGGATAACCCGGCGACGAACTACGCCAATTCGGCCGATCTGCTGGTCGGCCGAACCACTAAGTTCCTGACCCTGCGCCGGAGCTACCTCCGTTTCGATCTCTCCAGCATCCCCAGCAACGCCATCGTCACCAGCGCCAGCCTCCGGCTATACCTCAAAAGTGGAAACGGAGCCACCGTGAGCATAAGCCTCCACCAGGTGAACGGCGCCTGGACCTCAGGTGGACTGACCTGGAACAACCAGCCGGCGGTGGGCTCTGCCCGGGCGAGTTTGGGCGTCGGCACCACGCCCGGCTGGCGCACCTGGAGCGTGACGACCCTGGTGCAGGAGTGGGTCAACGCCAGCACCACGAACTACGGCGTGTCGCTGCGCGGGCCGGAGAGCTACACCGGTGACTGGCTGCGCACCTTCGACAGTCGCCAGGGCAGCAACGACCCCCAACTGGTGATCGCCTACGATCTGCCCACGCCGACGGCGACACCGATCCCGCCCTGCAGCGATGCCCAGGAGCCCAACAACAGCTTCGGCCAGGCCTTCCTGATCACGGCCGGGGTCGAGTACCTGGGCTGCATCCCAACCCCCAGCGACTTCGACTATTTCCGCTTCAGCGTCAATCCCAACACGGCTATCACGGTGGAGCTGTTCGGCCTGCCGGCCAACTACGACCTCTATCTGTACGCGCCGGACCAGAGCCTGCTGGACAGCTCGACCAACGGGGGGAATACGGCCGAGACGGTGGCGTACACCACCGGGGCGGCCGGCGGCCAGTTCTACGCCCTGGTGCGGAGTAGTGGTCCCTCGGACCTCTACACCCCCTACCACCTCAAGCTGACGCTGACGACCCTCACCCCGACGGCCACGCGTACGCCGACCGCGACGCCCACGCGTACGCCGACCGCGACGCCCACAGCGACGCCGACAACGTTCACCGGGGTGACCGCCACAGCCACGCCGACACCCGACTGCCGCACTCAACCCTGCACCCCCACGCCAACGCCGACGACCTTTACCGGGGCCACCCCGACGCCGACGGCCACGGCCACACCCAGGCCCGCCTCGATCGGCGGCCGCGTCTGGGAAGACAGGGACCGGGACGGGAGGCAGGACGCCGGCGAAGACGGCATTGACGAAGTGCGCCTGGACCTGGTGCGCGACAATAACGTCATTGCCACCGCTGACACCGACGCCGATGGCTACTTTCTCTTCTCCAACCTGGAGGGGGATGTCGTCTACCGCGTAGACGTGGACGAGACGACCGTGCCCTCCCCGATGATCCTGACCACCTGCTGCGACCCACTGATCGTAGCCCCGCAGCCCGGTCAAGACGTGCGCAACGCCGACTTTGGCTACGCCATGCCTCGCACGCCCACCCCCACCCCGACTTCCAGGCCGTCCAACATGGACCTGACGGTGATCAGTATCGAGGTCACTCAGGCCACCCAATGCTTCGGCGACCCGGCGGACCTGGAGGGCTGCGAGGGTGGCGACAACACCATCCCGCTGGTGGCCGACAAGTTCACGGTAGCCCGGGTCTACATCGAGTTGAACAAGATCGGCGCCGGCGAGGCGACTTTCCAAAGATTGAACGACGTAGAAGTGGCCCTGATGGCCTGGGATAACGGCACGGGGGAGGTCCTCGATGGCTCGCCGCTGAGGGCCACGATTCCGTTCGTGGTCTGGGCCGTGCCGCTCTCCAACCTGCGCGACGACGAGATCCGCACGGCCAACTTCCTGTTGCCCGACTCCTGGACAGGCACGGCTCACCCCTCGGGCATCGTCTTGTACGCGGTTGTCACCACCCATGCCGGTGAGTGCCCGACCTGCGACGACAACAACACCTACACCCTACCGGCCGTCACCTTTCACGAGCGCAGCCACATCGACATCTACCCGGTGCGCATTCGCTACACCGCCGGCGACGCCAACGACACACCCGACGCCGATCTGATCCCGGGCATGTTCGACTTCCTCAAGAAAATCTACCCCGTGGACGAGGCCGACGTCGTGGTCCACGAAGACGCCGACCGCATCATGCGGGTTGACTACAGCCTGGCTTCGGACGAGGCGCTCAGCGACCTGCTGGATGACCTGGCCGACCGCTACGTCTGCTATGAGGATAACTTCTGGGCCTGCGGTTGGGTCGAAGGACACTACTTCGGCGTGTTCAGCGATACGGTGCCCTTTGGCCCCGTGGATGACGACTACCCCAACGGGAGATGGAGCGGCGTCGCCCGCCGGAACGATTGCGTGGCGGCGGGGCGCGTCGGCAACGAGGTTACCGCCGCCCACGAGATCGGCCACAACCTGGGCCGCAAGCACGCCAGCAACGACCACGGGGAGGGTGATGGCGGCTCCTGGGAAGAGTGGCCCTACGATCACGGCGGCATCGGCGTGGTTGGGTTTGATACCTGGAGGATGCGAGCCAGGCCGCTCTGGGTTGGTGGCGGCCATCGCCACGATCTCATGTCCTACGGCGGCAACCGCTGGATCTCGCCCCACGGGTATCTGGACCTCTACGACAACCTGGATTTCTGTACCTCCGCGTCGCCTGCGGTGCCGGGCGTCAACGCCCAACAGGCGTCTCAGCCCGATTCCTACTGGCTCGTTGCCGGCCGGTTCAAGCCCGCGCTCACAGTTCGTCCGATCTTTCGCGTGAGTGCCTTCTCCGACACCGTTCCGGCCGGTAATACCGGGCGCTACTCGTTGGAGTTGCACGACGCCAACGGCACTGTCCTCTCCAGCCGTGTCTTCGATCCCATCGAGGGCCATGCCGCTTCCGACGACGACGTGCAGGCGTTTCGGCAGTACCTGCCCGATGCGCCCGGGGCCGTCCGCGTCGTGCTACGAGACGGCAGCACGGTACTCTTTACCCGCACGATGAGCGCCAACGCTCCCGAAGTGATGGTGACGGAGCCGGTTGGCGGCAGCACGTGGGCTGCGACCGGGACCGGAGCGATTCGCTGGTCGGCCGCCGATGCCGACGGTGATAGTCTTACTTACATCGTCATGTACAGCCGCGACGGTGGGGCCACGTGGGTCAACCTGGCGACCGGCCTGACTGAGACGCGCTACGACGTGGAACTCGAGACCCTGGGCGGCGCCGCCGGCCAGGCCCAGATCCGTGTGTTGGCCAACGACGGATTGCGCACCGGCCAGGGGGAGAGCGGGCTCTTCAGTGTGGCCCGCAAGTCTCCGCGCGTCCACATCCTAAACCCCGAGCCCGACCAGCTCGTCTCGCCGGGGGAGCCGCTGTTGCTGATCGGTACGGGCTCCGACCGCGAAGATGGGCTGCTGCCGGGCACGGCCCTCACCTGGACCGACAGCGTCGCCGGTGTGTTGGGCAGCGGCGACGAGGTGCTGCTGCAGAACCTGGCGAGCGGCCGGCACACCATCACGCTCGCAGCGTCCGACAGCGATGGCAATCAGGCCTCGGCCAGCGTGACCATTTACGTAGGGTACCGGTTATGGCTGCCTGTCGTCCCAAAGTGACAGCGCGGCTGCGCCTGGTCAGATGAGGAGGGTAGTCAGGGAATTCGGGGGAACTGAGGGTCGAAGATCTCCGATAGGGGGAACGAAGGGAGCGAGGAGATGTCCATGTCCGACGATTATCGAACCGCACCGAAATGGATCATCTCGGCCCTGTGTCTGGCCCTCGGCCTGCTGATCCTGGGCCCAGTGAACAGTGAACAGTTATCAGTGATCAGTAGTCACCGGTCACTGTTCACTGGCCACTGGTCACTGTTCACTGTTCACTGGCCACTAGCCGCTGATCAGGGCATCGCCTACTACGTGCGCCCTGACGGTGGCTCCCCCACCCAATGCACGGGTCGGGTGGACGCCCCCTACCCCGGAAGCGGGACGGGCCAGCCCTGTTCCTGGGACCATCCCTTCCGCGCCCTGCCGCCGGACGGCACGCCGCGCATCGCCGGCGGCGACACGCTGGTCATCGCCGCCGGCTCCTACATGATGGGCTACGGCGCGCCCGGCGCCGACAACTGCGACGCCGGCGGCGCGTTCGGTTGCCACATGCCGCCCATCCCCGGCGGTCCCAGCCCGGCCAACCCCACCCGCATCCTGGGGGACAGTCAAAACCCACCTGAACTGTGGGGGACGGAGCGCCCCTGGTTCATCGTCAACCTGACCGACTCCAGCAACATCGAGATCGGCTACCTGGAAATCACCGACCACTCCGGCTGCGTCGAGTTCCACAGCGGCGGCCTGGCCTGCGAGCGCGACAATTCCCCCTACGGCCTCTGGGCTTCCACCGGCCTCTACGCCGAGGACTCGGCCAACGTCTATCTCCACCACCTCAACATCCACGGCCTGGCCAGCGCCGGGGTGCACGCCGGGCGGCTCACCGATTGGACAGTGGAGGACGTGCGCATCGCGGGCAACGGCTCGGCCGGCTGGGACGGCGACCTGTGGGACGAATTTGGCGACTCCAACGCGGGCACGCTGACCTTCCGCCGCTGGACGGTGGAGTGGAACGGCTGCGGCGAGACCTACCCCGGCGAGCAGCCCACCGGCTGCTGGGCCCAGTCGGCCGGGGGCTACGGCGATGGCTTCGCCACCGGCACCAGCGGCGGGCACTGGATCGTCGAAGACTCGGTCATCCGCTACAACACCTCCGACGGCCTCGACTTTCTGTACATCTCGGAGCCCGGTTCCGCCATCGAGATCCGGCGCACGCTTGCTGAGGGCAACGCCGGCAACCAGATCAAGAACTTTCGCGGGCCGTTTCGGCTCGAGAACTCGATCGTCGTTGGCAACTGCGGTTTCTTCGACGGCCAACCCTTCACCTACAACGTGGACAACTGCCGCGCCCTGGGCACCGCGCTGGCCATCGGCCTGGCACCGGGGGACCAGGCGACGGTGGTCAACAACACCTTTACCAGCCAGGGCGACTGCCTGGTCGCAGCGGAGGCCGCCGGCACCCCCAACGGCGGCGAGCGGGTACGGCTGCGGAACAATATCTTCGTGGGGCAGACCGACTTCCTGCAGCCCTTCGAGAGCAGTTGCTTGATCTACCAGGAGACCTTTCCCACCGATCCATTCGACATGGACTACTCGATCATCACCGGCGTGAAGGACAATCTCTGCCTGGGCTCCCACGATCTCTGCGGGCTCTCGCCCGGCCTGGTCAGCACCGCGGTTGATGCCTTCGACGCCCACCTGCTCGCCAACAGCCCGGCCATCGACGCCGGCACGGCCACCGGCGCACCGGCGGACGACTTCGATGGCCGCGCGCGTGACGCCCAACCCGACATCGGCGCCTACGAGTGGGGTTCGGCCGCCACCACCGCCACGCCGACCCCAACCACGACCGCGACACCCACACCCACACCCACACCCACACCGACCCCCGAGGCGTGTGTGCGCGACGCCAACGGCAACGGGCGCGGCGACGTGGTGGACGTCATGACCACGGCCCAGGAGCCGCTGTGCTACGTCCATCTCCCGTTGGTGGTCAGTTACTGGCATCAACCCTGGCCGACCCCCACCACCACGGCAACCCCCACCCGCACGGCGACGCCGAGCGCCACGGCCAGCCGCACGCCGACGGCGGTGGCGACCGCCACCGCCCTGCCCCCCGGCGCGGTGGTGCTGGTGACCCTCGGCGACAGCCTCACCGAAGGGGACGGCGACGACTACGGGCGCAGTGGGTTTCCGGGCCGGTTGCTCCCCCTCCTGCAGGCCCGGCGCCCCGGGTCCACCGTGACCAATCTCGGCCGGTCGGGCTGGGACTCGGACATGCTGATCAACGGGGGATGGGGCCGGCCCGGCCAGCTCGGTCAGGCGGTGACGCGACTCAACCAGGCCGCCGCCAATGGGCAGGTGCCGATGGCAACGGTCTGGATCGGGAGCAACGACCTGTGGTATCTGTATTCCAACGAGGGCGAGACGCCACCCGAGGAGGACCAGCAGAGCGAGCAGCTCTTCACGGGCAACATTGATACCATCCTGAGCCAGTTGCGGAGCACCGGGGCGACCGTGTTCATCGCCCTGCTGGATGACCAGTCCCTACGGCAGGTAATCACCGATCCGGCTCTGAGAGCGGACACTTTTCCGGGCATCTCGGACGCAGAGGCCTTGCGGATGTCGCAGCAGGTCACGCGCTACAACACCGCCATCGCGAACCAGGCAGCGCAGCACGGGGCTACCACGGTGGACTTCTACCACACGACGATCTTTACCGACCCTGCCACGATGAGCGGGGACGGCAACCACCCCAACGGGGCCGGGTACGACCTCATCGCGCAGATCTGGTTCAACGCGATGGGTCCGCTGTTGCCATAGCGATCCATAAACGCGGCCTCGCCGACGGCACCTGACCGGTTTTGACCGGCGCAAGGAGGCGATCATCAAACCGAATCGCCGGGGTGCTCTGCTGATCCTGGCGGCAGCCGCAGCGCTGATCCTGGTGTTTGCCAGGCCGGGCGAGGCGACGACGACCCCCGCAGCCCAGCGCGGGGCGAGGGGGCAGGCCCCCAATGCCACCATCACCCTGAACCCCGTCGCTGACGCCTACGTCTATTCAGCCAGCCCCACCACCAACTACGGCACCGCCACCACCCTCTACGTCGGCAGCCAATCCACCAGTGCCACCGGCCGCGCCCTCTTCCGCTTCGACCTGAGCAGTATCCCGGCTGGCGCCACGGTGCAGAGCGCCACTTTTCAGGCCTACCTGGTGCAAAGTTCCTCCTCGCCAACCACGTTAGACGTGGAGCTGAAGCGGATTGACGCCCCCTGGCAGGAGATGGCCGTGATCTGGAACACGCAGCCGGGCTACACCGGTGCCAACAACGTGACCGGCGTGGGGACGGCCGTGGCAGCCATCGACGCGGGCTCGGCCGGCGGTGCGCCCCTCGACGACTTCGACGGTCACCCGCGTGATTCCACGCCCGACATCGGCGTCTACGAGTGGGGTGCAACCGGCCCTGCCGCGACGCCGACCCCAACTATGACTCCCACGCTGGCCGCCGAAGAGTGTCTGCGTGACGTCAACCGCAATGGGCGCGGCGACGTGGTTGACGTTATAGCGGTGGCTCAAGAGCCGCTGTGCCATCTCTACCTCCCGATCGCCCTCCGTCTCTGGCAGCAGATGTGGCCGGCCGCCACACCGACGCCCACCCCCTCACATACCTGACTGCCAACATCAATGCGAACCCGCTGGTGCGGGGCCTGGCGGCCTTCGGCCAGTCCAGCCATTGATTCCGGCATGAACACCGGCCTCACTCGCGATGATGCCGGTATCGTCAGGCCTCAGGGGCCGGCCTTTGATATCGGAGCGCACGAGTTCAGCAAGTTTGGTGGGGCTGAGTCCCGGCCGCTGAAAGGAGAGCTCGATGTCCGTCCACTTCCGCCCGCTGAAAGGACTCCTGGGCCTCTTCGGCACTCTCTGGCTGGCCTTGACCGCCGGGCCGGCTCGGCCGGTTTCATCCACCGCGACGGGCCCTGCGAATATGGTCGCGGTTCAGTTCGTGGGGAGCGTCGGTGGGGGCGTGCTGGCGGTGGCACTCAGCGGTTCTGTCGCCTTCATCGGCGAGGGGGGTGCGCTGACCGTCCTCGATGTGAGTGACCCGGTGTCGCCGGTGCGGCTCGCGCGCCTGCCGTTGCCGGACTCTGTGCAAGACGTGCAGGTCGTGGGCAGCCTGGTCTACGTCGCCGATTGGGATGGGTTGCAGATCATCGACGTGAGCACCCCCGCCAATCCGACCCTGGCCGGTCGCTTTGACACGCCGGGCAATGCTCAGGGGGTCGACGTGGTGGGCGACCTGGCCTACGTCGCCGACCGGTTCGGTGGGTTGCAGATCGTTGATGTGAGCAAGCCAGCGACTCCCGTCTCGATCGGCAACTTTGACACCACGGCGAACGCCCGGAGCGTCCACGTCGTGGGTACTCGTGCCTACGTCGCGAATGCCTGGGCCGAGCTGCAGATCATCGAGGTGAGCGACCCGGCTACTCCGATCCTACGTGGCGCGTTCAACACGCCGGGGTACACGTACAGTGTCCAGGCCGAAGGCGACCTGCTCTATGTGGCGGATGCCTACGGCGAGCTGCAAATCCTGCGCGTCCTGGAGCACAATCTCTTTCTGCCGCTTCTCCGGCGATAGCCCGCTTCTATCTCAGCATTGGACGCTAACTGCCCCTCTGATCGGTTCGCCAGTCAGACTATGTTCATCGATCGCTCACAGCGGGGTCCCGTGGACGGCGATCTTAACCCGGCGACGACCGGATCGGGCCGCAGGCGGCGGGTGCCAACTCGCGGTGCACCGGCTTCACGCTGTCCAGCCCATAGGCCCCTTTCAAGGTCCGGCCTCAGAAGACCCGCCCGGCGACACCATCGACATTACCGATGTCATGACCACGTCCGCCACGCCGGATTGCTTCTCTTACCTGCCCATCGCCGGCGCCAGCCCCGGCCCACGTTTGCTCTCGGGGTGGTCAACGATTTCCTGTACCGGCTCCAAGATCTCGACCTGGCGGCCGTCGGCGCCAGCGCCCATGATCTGTTGGTGATGGACTCTCTATGGCTACACGGATGACGACGTGCTGACCCCGCTACCGTCTTCGCGGCAAACTGGCCGCTCCTGGAGAAGCGTGGGAGGCTGCCCAAGCGACCGCCAATTTGCGGAATTGTCCGACTCTTGATAGCGTTGACCGGAGAACGGACGCGAGCGGGAAGACAAGGTTCGTGGGTGCTTTCCGGTGTGACGCGCGTTCGCGCGTCACACCGGAAAGCACCAATCGCTTCGAGCCAATCCTGCCTCAATGAGGATGAGGACTTCTGTGATTTCAACCGACGATCTGATGCAACTCGGCTTAGAGTTAGCGGGCTGGGCGAGGATCCCCAGTGATTGTGGCATCTACTACCCCGGTACTGCTATCAAGCGCCTGCTCGTCGGCCTCGACATTGGCCCTGGTGATTTGTTGCTCGCCAGGCAGATGGGATTTGATGCGGTCCTGGCCCACCACTTTGACGGCTGCGAGGCGGTGTTGACGGCTTGGCAACTCTACCGCCGCCACGTCGAGTTGATGATGGCGATGGGTGTACCGCACCTTGCCGCAGAGGCCGCTGTTGACGAGCGGGTTGAGGAATTGCGCCTGCTTGCCCACACGGTCAACTATAACCGCACCAGTGGTGCGGCTCGCCTGCTTCGGATGCCTTTTCTCAACATCCACAGCCCCCTCGATGAGCTGGGCCGGCGCATGATGCAGGAGGCGGTCGACGACTTGCTCCGGACCGAGCCGGATGTTACCGTCGCCGAGGTGGCTGCCCACCTGAACGCCAGCCTGCGCGAGTTCCAACTGGCCCCCACGCGGATCGCCATCCGCCACGGTGACCCCGACGCACCAGCCCGCCGCGTCGTCGTCGCCCACGGCGCACTGACCAACGGCGGTGCCGATGTCGCCCGTACCTACTACGAGCACGGTGTCGATACCGTGATCTACATCCACATTGCGCCCCCCGAGGTCCGCAAACTCCACCGGCTGGGCCGCGGGCATTTGATCATCACCGGCCACGTCGCGAGTGATTCTCTCGGCATCAACGCCTACCTGGCCGAGGTCGAGCGCCGCGGGATCGAAGTGGTCCGCCTGAATGGAATTGTCTCACCAGAGAGTGAGGAGCCCCTATGAACCCCGAGCGTTGTATCGCGTTCCTGCAGGAACTCATCCACACACCCAGCCTCCCGGGTCAGGAGGGTGAACTGGCGGCGCTGGTCCTGGCGGAGATGCAGCAGTTGGGCTACGATGCAGCCTGGCAGGACGACGCTGGCAACGTCATTGGCCTGATCCGAGGGCGGGGCGAGGCACCGGCCGTCATGTTCAATACGCACCTTGACCACGTCGATCCGGGCGACCCTCGGGCGTGGAGCCACCAACCCTACGGCGGCGCGATTGCCGCCGGCAAGGTTTGGGGTCGCGGTGCCTGCGATATCAAGGGGCCGCTGGCGGCGCAACTCTATGGGGTGGCCGCCCTGCGGGTCACCGACGGTCCGCCACCCGGCGATGTATACGTGACTGCAACCGTCCAGGAGGAGGTGGGTGGGCTTGGGGCGCGCTTTTTGCTCTCGCACCTCGGCCCAACGCTGGTCGTAGTCGGGGAGCCGAGCGCCAACACGCTTCGCCGGGGGCATCGCGGCCGGACGGAGCTGGCGCTCCACGTCAAAGGACGGGCCGCCCACGCCAGCGCCCCCGAGCGCGCTATCAATCCGCACTTCGTCGTCAGCAACTTCGTGCAGCGCCTGCCCACCCTGACCATGCGCCAACACGCCGAGCTCGGGGCCAGCAGCGTCGCGCCGACGCTGCTTCGCACCGATCAAACGAGCGCCAACGTCATCCCGGGGGAGATGTGGCTGACTCTGGACTGGCGCAACGTTCCGGGCGAGAGTGGCGAGGACGCCTGCACGGTGCTTCAGCCGCTGGTCGAGGCCAGCCTGATTCCCGGCGCCAAGGCCGAAGTTGAAATCCCTGTTGTCGAACGGCGGAGCTTCACCGGCCTGACCATGCGCATCCCGGCTGATAATCCGGCCTACAGCCTGCCCGCGGATCACCCGGCCATCACCGCCGCCGCCGCCATCCTCGAGCAAACTTTCGGCCAGTCTGTGCCGATCGGGCATTGGCGCTTCGCCACGGATGGTGGCCATTTCGCCCAGGCCGGCATGCTCGTCGTCGGCTACGGCCCGGGCGACGAGAGCCTGGCCCACACCGTGCGCGAGCACATCGCGATTGAAGGGATCGAGGTCGCCCTGCGAGGCAACGCCGCCCTGGCGCGTGGACTGGCCATGGAGTACGACCAACGCCGGTCGGGTTGAAGGGTAGAAAATGAGAGGGTAGAAAGTCGCGCTTACGGGGCGGGCGAGGGCAGGGCCCTCGCCCGCCCCCGCGCATCGTCTACAAGACTTCCGAAGTCTGTCGAGGCAGGACTGATTGGCATAATGCGGCTCTTATGAGGCCGGGGAGGCCTACAGAAAGCCGTCCAAAGAGTTCGGACGTCTGGCCCGCTTCACAGTCTCGTTGGAGTACTGATTTGAGCGTAGAAAGTGACCGGTTGAAGGTTGGGCTGCGCCTCTCCGGTGCATTCTCAGCGTTGGCGAACAACGAGAGAGCAGTGTTTCACCTTCCACTTTCCAACCTTCAACCGATTTTTCGAGCGTAGGTGGTCACGAGATCGCCCAGGTTGATGGGAACGGCGACCGCCTCGATCCCGAGCCGCCGGACGAGCCAATCGGCGATGCGGTAGAGCCAGGTGCTTTCTGCCTGGAGGCGGCTGACGAGGTAGCTCAGCCGCTGGTAGCGGCCTTGAGCCTCGGCACGGATCACCTCGAATCCTACCTGTTGCAGCATCACGGCCAGTGTGCGACGCGAGAAGTAGTAGATGTGCATCTCCATGAGCCACGGCCAGCGTGGTCCCATCAGTCTGGCAAAGGGTGTCTGGATGTCGATCGTGTGGATCGCCACCAGGCCGCCCGGCTTGAGGATCCGGTGCACTTCGCGCAGGTGATCGAGCGGGTCGGTCAGGTGCTCGATGACGTCCCACGAGGTGGCGACGTCAAAAAAGCCGTCGGGGAAGCCAGCCTCTTCCAACGTGCCCGTGTGCACGCACAGGCCCCGCTGCCGGCAGAGCCCGGCGGCCCACTGGCTGGGCTCGACACCGTAGGCCTCCCACCCATGCGCCTCGGCGATCTCTAGAAAAACTCCCGTGTAGCAGCCAACATCCAACAGGCGCTTGTCGTGTGGGTCACCGACCATCCGCTCGATGGGACGCAGATGGCGCACGAAGGTCAGCACCCGGCCCTGGCGCTCCTGCTCGTAGAGCGGGTCCTCAACGGCCTCGTACTCGTCCAGCAGTTCGTCCGCCGAGTAGCGCGGGTTGGCGTAAACCAGATCGCAGCGACGGCAGCGGACGATCGGGTGGTGCTTGCCGTACCCAAAGTTCGTGCATCGATAAGCTTCGACCTGGGGGTGCCTGTGCCCGTCGAGCGTGCCAGGGTACAGCAACTCGTAGTCGCTCGAACCACAGAGATTGCAGACAACGTATTCCACGGGACCTTGCTCCTGTTCGAGCCGATCCCCAGGCAGACAGCCGCGGAGGCGACTGTGGGGAACGGTTTGGTGATGGGGGCCGGCAGCTCACGAACCGGGCGCGTGCGGGACAACCGCGTCATTCTAACACCACCCCCAGTGGCGGCAACCGGCGACCCAAGGGGCGGTATGACTCCCACAGACGAAGGATGCATCTGCGCACTGCCCCGCCGGCCCGACGGTTCCTTTGAAGAGCAGACTCTGTGCCAGTCACGGCCACCCCGCCTGATGGATGTAAACTCGTCTGTGCATCGCGCCGACTTCTCCGCTTCACGGGGACAGTCTCCTGATGTCACTCCCCTTCTCTTCCAGGGCGCGTTCCGCAGGTATCTGCCGGCGCCGGTGGGATGGCGAGGCACAAAAAGCACTCTGCCCTAATGAGGCAGAGTGCTGGTGGGTACAGTGGTGATTCTATTGTTCGCCCTGATAGGCTCAGGGGACTCGGCGAAACTTAGCGACCAACTGCGCCGAGAGCGGCTGCGCCCACGCCGAAGACGCTTCCCACAATGGCGAGCAAGATGACATAGACGATGAATCCGACCAGACTGGTGAGCAGGGCTTTTCCTGTATCGAAGTCGAGCGCCTGGCGAATGGCGACGACGGAGAGCCAGAGCGACCACAGAGCCGCCAGAAACCCGATGCAGGGGATGAAACTCAGCACGTTGGGCGATTGCGCGTAGCCGATCGTGCGCAGAAGCTCGCCATAATCGGCGGTGCCGTTGAAGAGGCGGGTTCCTACAAAGAAGGCGATGTACGACCAGAGAAAATAGCCGACCATCACGGCGATACCCTGGAAGATTGCGCCGACCAGCGCGCTTCCGACCCCACTTCCAGTTGCTGCCCCGACGACCAGCGAGCCGAGCGCACCGATGACCGCGACGATGGCCACGATCGTGACCGCTTCGTTCTGCAGTGTCGGCGTCGCCTCGGCCTCTTCGTAGAGGGCGACATCCGCTTTCGTAGCTCGAATCATGCGATCAACCATACTGGGGTCCTCCTACAATGTTTGATGATGAACCGATAAGAGAATGAGTGAACGTGGCTGCAGGTATCGAATGTGGTGAGCGGTAACCCTCCTTTGCAGCAGCTGCCACGCCTGAGTGTGGTGACGCCGCTGCGGGCGATTCCTGGCAACACCAGGCCGAATGCGCCCCCCGCAGATGGGTCCAGACTCGCAGGGTCGCGTTCGCACGTGCCGCCTGGAGTGCTGGCGCGCCGGCGAGGGCATGGGCCGGCGCTGGTTGCCGTCCCGACCTATCCAGGACTGCGCCGCTCCTGATGAATGCGAGCGGCCTCGGTGATGTCACGCTGCATCAGTTCCCACAATCGAGGCCGCTCCCGGGCCTGCTCCTCCAACGCGTGAACCAGGTGCTCAGCCTCGGGAGCCAGCGCCCCGATCCGCGCCATATCGGGGGAAAAGACCTCGGGACGGCGCAGTCGGGTGAGCCCGGTCGCCGCCGCGACGTGCAGACAACCGGCCCGGACCAAATCTGCGCGGGCGTGGGCGAATACGAAGTCGGCAAAGTCCACCCCGAAAGGTGTCACCCGTTTGACTACCTCGTACAGACTCACCCGATCGCGGTTCTCACTATCGAGTGGACCCACCAGGACGCTCTCCAACTCGCCCAGGCCGGTGGGGAACTCTTGCCGGAGGGCCAGGATGCTGCCCTCAGTATCGCGAGCGAAGAAGCCCCACAGGAAGTGATCGGCCTCGCTGCGGAGACCCACATTGGCACCAACCACGCCCGCAGCCAACAACTCAGCCACCGTCGCCAGAACGATCTGCTCGGCCAGCGTGTGACGGCGGACGACGGCGGCCCGCCAGGGCAAGTGGTGGCGATCCAATGGGAGCCAGGGGACCGGTGGAGCCGGCGCGAGCAAATCACCGTAGAGGTAGCTCAAAGCACTGGCGGGAATCGAGAGTCCCCAGGGTCGGTCACTCGCAGACATGCCTCATTCTAACATGCTGAGGGGCCCCTGGCAATGGGTCAAGAGACCCGCGTCGGGGCGAATCCGGTCAACTGATTGGTGCAGTATGCACTCAAAGTGGGTACGTGCAAAACGCAGATTTTCTGTTCTACGGATTGGGCGTTGGCGTGCGGTTCAGACTCCAATAACAGGGCTTCCTGGTTCTCTGCTCGAACACCACATCATCTTCGCTCACAGTGGAGTTGGGTGGGCGGAGGGGCGAGGCACGTTCTGAAGTGCCTCGTCCCTCCGCCCCGGCCCCTGTGCACTGTATTCCAATACGAGCGATCATCTTTGAGAGTCATCTCGCCTGATGATGGAAGCCGATCCACCAGGAGGCAGCACGTTGAAGAGTTCGTTCAGGGTTTGGATGATCGGGACATCTGCGACCGGGGGGCGGTGGGTACGCGCGATGAGCACAGGGCGAAGGCCTGCGGCTCGGGCGCCAAGGATGTCAGTGGCGTAGGTGTCGCCCACAAAGAGGGCCTCCTGAGGGGCAACACCCGCGCGCTGAATCGCGTGGCGGAAGAGGAGCGGGTCGGGTTTGCCCAGACCGATCACGGCACTCACAACTACGAACTCCAGATAGCGCGAGAGCTCGAGTTGGTGCACCAATTCGAGGAGTACCGTCTGCCAGTCGCTCACCGCCCCGAGGATGTACCCCCGCTGCTGGAGTTCTGCCAGCACCGGCTCGACTTCGGGGTACAGCGTCCAACTGGCGTGCGCGACAAATTGCGCGTAGATGCGCTCAGCTACGGCCAGACGTCGGTCGGGCACCACGTCCAACTGCGCCAGCAAGCGCTGGTAGAAGCCGGTCCAGTACTGCTCGATATTGCTGTCACTGGCCCACACGTCCAGGTCTCGACCAGGTTGCCGGCGCTCTTCGGCCATCACCGCGCGGGTAGCCCGCGCCAGATCCGTCCGATCAACGTCGAGCCCCGCCGCATTCATGGCTTCCAGCACCAGCGCCTCTTCCGAAGGCTCAGCCCGAACCAGTGTGAACCCAACGTCGAAGATCACTGCTCGAATTGTCATAAAGAGGATCGCAATCGTACTGGTCCGTGCTCAAACTGGAATATGGTGCGGTGGGGGCAAGGGCACTACCCTCACCTCCCTCATACCCACTATCCCGAGAAGAATCGTTTGTAGATTCCCCCTTCGTTCACACGGCTCCCCATGAGCGATAGGCGATCGTGCTTGCCGGAGGGTTAGAAAGAACGCAAAGAGAGGTGGCTCTTTGCGTTCTTTGCCTCTTCGCGGCCGTTCTCACGCCAGTTCGGCCATCACTTCGTCGAGTTTCTCGCGTGCCGGGCGCAACTGCTCGGGGGTGAGATGCGCCAGCGGCGACTCGGGCAGGTTCATCAAGTCTACGAAGGTCGGCCGGCGCTCGTTGATATAGATCAGGCCGGTGATGAACTGCTGCTCGGCACGGGCGTGCTCCAGCGCGCGGAGCGCGGCCAGACGGTCGGTCGGATCGTAGTCCTCGTCGAGCTTGCGGAGCTGGATGACGGAACCGTCGTGGAGCTCGACATCCTGAACCGTCCCCGGCTCATACTCGACCGTGATCTCTTCAAAGGCTGGCACGAAGGTGATGTCGTGGAGCGGCTCCTCGTGGGCCTTGCCATAGGGGTAGCTCTTGGTGGACTGTTCGTTGTTGTTGAAGGTCACACACGGGCTGATGATGTCGAGGACGGCGGTGCCCTTGTAGGCCATCGCCGCCTTGAGCAGCGCGCGCACCTGCTTGGCGTCGCCGGCGAACGAGCGGGCGACAAAGCCACAGTCGGCGACGACCGCCTCCAGGCAGATATCAATCGGTGGCAGCTCGTTGCGCCCGGCATACTTCAGCTCCTGGCCGACGTCCGCCGTCGCCGAGAACTGCCCCTTGGTCAGACCGTACACCCCGTTGTTCTCGATGATGTAGACGACGGGCACGTTGCGGCGCACCAGGTGCTTGAACTGCCCGAGACCGATCGAGCCGGTGTCGCCGTCGCCGCTCACACCCAGTGCGATAAGCGTGCGATTGGCAACGGTCGCGCCGGTGGCGATCGAGGGCATGCGGCCGTGGAGCGCGTTGAAGCCGTGCGAGCGGTTCAGGAAGTAGGCCGGCGACTTGCTGGAACAGCCGATACCGCTGAGTTTGATAACCTGGTGCGGCGGCAACGACAATTCGTACGCCGCCATGATGATACCGCTGGAGATCGAATCGTGGCCGCAGCCCTGGCAGAGGGTCGAGGGGTTGCCCTTGTAGTCAGTGCGCTCGAGGCCGATCAGATTGACATTCGGTTTCTTCCCGTTTCCGGTCTTAGTTGTAACAGCCATGGTTACTGCTCCTGTTCTGTAATCGCTTCGGTAACCCAGCGGGCCGTCAATGGGAGACCATCACAGTATGCCAGCGAGACGAAGCGGGTGGCATATTCCGGCAACTCCATACGCAGGATCTGGCAAAGCTGGCCGTCGTGGTTCAGCTCCACCACGTAGACGCGATCGTGCCGGACGACGAAATCGTGTAATTCCTCTCCGATGGGGAGGGCTCGTAGCCGCAGGTAGCTGGTTTCGATCTCCATTTTGCGCAGGCGGTCGCGGGCCTCGGCGACGGCAGGATCGACTGTTCCGGCCGCGATGATGCCGATCTCAGCGCCCTCGCGCTCATCGATGACCGGTTTGGGCACGAGGGTGCGGGCGTAGTCGTGCTTGCGGGCCAGGCGGTCCAGATTGTGAAGCCAATCGTCGGGCCGCTCGCTGTAGACGGCGAACTCGTTGTGGCCTGTGCCGCGCGTGAAGTAGGCTGCCAGCGGATGGTCGGTGCCGGGCAACGTGCGCGGGCCAACCCCGGTGCCATCGTCGTCTCGGTAGCGGGCGAAACCACCCATGCGCTCGATATCCTCGGCCGCGAGCACCTTGCCGCGCTGCATCGGCTCCTCGGGGTACTCGAAGGGTGAGGTCATCCAAAGATTCATGCCCAGGTCCAGGTCACTCAGCACGAAGACGGGCGTCTGGAGCTGCTCGGCGAGGTTGAAGGCGGTGCCGGCGAATTCGAAGCACTCGGCAACCGAGCCTGGCAGGAGCACCACGTGGCGAGTATCGCCGTGGCCGAGGACGTACGCAGCCAGGATATCGCCCTGGGAGACGCGGGTGGGGAGGCCGGTGCTCGGCCCCATCCGCTGGACATCCCAGATCACGCCAGGAATCTCAGCGAAATATCCGAGGCCGGCGAACTCGCTCATCAACGAGATACCGGGGCCAGATGTGGAAGTCATAGCACGCGCGCCGGCCCAGCCGGCCCCAAGCACCATCCCGATCGCCGCGAGCTCGTCCTCAGCTTGTACGATGGCGTAGGTCGGTTTGCCATCTTCCGTGCGGCGCAGCCGAGGGGCATACTCCGTGAGGGCATCGGCCAGGCTGGTCGCGGGCGTGATCGGGTACCAGGCGGCGACCGTCACGCCGTTGAAAAGTGCGCCCAGCGCAGAGGCGGTGTTCCCATCGATCAGGATCTGGCCCTTGGTGAGATCCATCCGCTCCACCCGGTAGGGGTCCTGCTTAGGGAGGTTTTCGCGCATCCAGTCGGCCGCCGCCTCCACGACACCATAGTTTAGGTTCACCGGCTTGGGACGGTTGTTGAAGTGCTTGTTGAGGGCCGCCTTGATCTCGTCCAGGTCAATGCCCAGCAAGGCTGCCAGCGCACCGACGTAGACCATGTTGGCGATGTAATCGCGGAGCCGGGCCTCGGCGCCAGAGGCCTTGACAAATTCCTTGACGGGCACCGGGTAATAGACGACATCGTCACGGTTCTGCTCGAAGTTCCACTCACTGGGGTAAACGCAGACGCCGCCCGGTGGCAGCCCGGTCAGGTCCTCGACGGCCGTCTTCTGGTTGAATGCCACCAGAATTTCGGTCCCCTCTCGCCGGGCAATGTAGCCATCCTTGCTAACACGGATGGTGTACCAGGTAGGAAGCCCCGAGATATTCGATGGGAACAAGTTTTTCCCGTTGACCGGAATCCCCATCCGAAAAAGGGCCCGAATCAACATCGTGTTCGCCGTTTGGCTTCCAGAGCCGTTCACCGTTGCCGCCACGATCGAAAAATCATTCACGATCGGCTCCCGATCCATCACACCGGCAGCAAGCGGCGTACTGCGCATGTCAATCACGCTCATCTCATCTCCTCCCTTGGGAGTATCAAAGTTCTTTGCTACTACGCTCTGAGGCGAATAAGAGCCTGCTCATCGTGAGAGGCTCTTCAATATCCACATCTTCAGGTACAGCCGGACACAGGAACGGGCCAAACAAAAACGCCGACGCGGTTCGTCGGCGACAGGGCGCTGTGAACGTCCACACCGAGAGCCTCATGATCAGTGTTTTTCCACCGAATCACGTTCGTTCCTCACGAGTTCGACCCTCGAGAGTGCCACCATGCACGCATGATCAGTATAGCATGTCTGCCAGAGGCTGGCAAACAGTTTAGCCAGGATACAGTGCGCCAATTCCGGTTGAAATTTGCGCCAGAAACGAAAGAGACGACCCGACGGTGGCGGCGGCAGCTCATAAGCTCAACCTGAAACGATCCGCGCCAGGACGCGGGCGGCTATCCGAGGATACTCGGAGCATAGCGGATGGAGTCGCACTTGAGTAACAGAACGGCCGCCCCCACTCGAAGCGGCGGGTCAGCGGCCGCACAGGGGCCAGAGGGAGAACCAGCTCTCAGCCGCGAGGAGGTGGCAGAGGAGTCTCAAGGACGCTTCGGGCGACGGTGCGGGCTCGCCCTGACCGGGAATGAGGAGCATCTGTCCCACGAGCAGGGCGTTGGGGTCGCTGAGATGATTCGCGGCCTGAATCTCGTCCCGAGGCACGCCGAACACCTGAGCGAAGAGGCTCAGGGAGTCGCCCGGCAGGACTATGGTGAGGCGGCCCGTCGGAACGGGCAACGCAACGCGCTCGTGGCGTAGCGTCTCGTGCCGGTAGCGCACCACGAGCGGGGCGGGCGGCTCGGCCAGCTTCGAGCCGGGCCGCAGCGCCCGGTCCAGCCCGATCTGAGCGTAATCGGGGTCTTGCTCACGCAGCCGGCAACTGGCCGCGATGTAGGCTGGATAGTCAGTGCCGTAGAGTGCGTAGAGAAACTCGTTGGGCGCGACGACATGCGTGCGCCAGCCCGAGGTGGCCGGCCAGGGAAAGCGAGGCAGAACGTCGCAGATGTGGGGCCGGACGTAGACGGCATCGTCGGGCGCGGCGCCCGCGGCAGCCCCGCCGGCGGGGGAGTAGCCCCAGACCCACTCGCCGGCATAGCGTTGGTCGGGTGCGACATAGCCGGCAACCAGGTCACAGCCATTGCCCAACGTGGCGCGGGCGGTGATCTTTCCGACGAGAACCCGGTGCCCGTCGCCCAAGCAACCGTCATTGTAGACCGCGGTCCAGCTCCCTTGGGCGCTGCTCATGCTCGCTGCCGCCGGGATCAGGACGATGAACAAGACGCAGCCGGCAAGAATCTTCCTACTCATCGCTCATCATTCATCGTTCCGCGTTTCATGGAAGTCCTGCCGATACAATCATGACGTTAAGAAATCATCCACCAGCCGGTTGAATTCGTCGGCGTATTCGTCGTGGGGGAGGAGCCCGCATTGATCGAAGACGTGCAGCCGCGCGGCCGGGTTGCTCTCGAGGAAGGCATCGGCGTCCTCGACCGGCGTGAAACTGGCCTGGCGGCCCCAGACGATCAGCATCGGCGAGTCGATCTGCCGCCAGTCGCTGGCGACGTTGAGATTGAGATCTCCACTCAGAAAGGCGGCCGGTGCCCAGCGAGCGCCCACCTGGTGGGCGCTGTTGTAATACTGGGTGACCATGTCGGGGGTGACGAAGCGGGCCCAGTAGTAGGAGCGCTGGAGGAGGTAGTACCAGATACTGGGTTTGCTGGCGATGAGATTGAAAAATGCCTGGCCCACGACGGGAGCCCGCAGCAGCACGCCGAAGGCCCGCTGGGCTGGGCCGGGCGGCTCGTTCAGTCGCTCCAGACCGGTGGGACAGATGCACACCAACCGGCGCACCATCCCGCGGCCGGCGCGTTGATCGCGCGCCTTCGCCCCGATGGCGTAGGCCGCCGAGAGCGAGCTGGCGACGATGGGCGCCGGCTCGGCGATGACGTCGCGGATAAAATCGCCGATCAGGTGGATGTAGACCTCCGGCGTGTAGGCCAGCGGGGGCCGGTCGCTCTGGCCGAAGCCGAGCAGGTCCAACGCGTAGACCCGGAAGTGCTCGGTCAGCGGCGGCGCGAACTGCTTGCGCATCTCGTAGCTGAAGGCCGCGGCGTTGATCCCGTGGACCAGCAGGAGCGGCGGGGCCTCGCCCGGTCCGGCGACTTTGTAGCAGATGCGGCCCTCATCCCAGAGGTAGTACTGGGCAATACCGGGCAAGGGCGACTGGATCGTACCGGCGACCGCCGCTTGCCAGCGGTTGAAGCCTTCGAGGGCTCCCAACACTAGCGCCACCCGCGCAAGCTGGCCTCGTACACTCATAACGGTCGCCTCGATTCACGCCAGGCCCGGACTTGAGCCGCGTGCTCGCGGTCGTGGGTGATGGAGGTACTGCGCACCAGTTCATCCACGGTGGTATCACCGAGCCAGGAGACATGGATCGGTGCCGTGGTTGCCCCCACTTCGCTGTAGGTCTCCCGCAAGAGGTCTTCGACCTCGCGGCGGATCATCAGGAAGTCCATCCGCACCTGCTCGGGCGCCAGCTCAGCCTTGCGCGCCCGCACCACCGCATTCCAGCGGTCGTCATCCTGGTAGCCCTCGAGCTCATACCGGTCGCGACCGGCCTGGCGTTCCTGAAGTGCCGCCAGCACTTCCCGGTCCCACGCCGCGATGTGACCGAGTAGGTCATGCACGGTCCACTCCTTCTCAGTTAAGGCCTCGCTCGGGCGCAGCCCCTCCACCGCAGCGAGCAGCTCGCGCCGAGCCTCACGCAATTCTTGCAGCAACGTCATCACGTTCATGCTATCTCCTGCAACCGCCGGTGGGCGACAAAGTCGCCCTCTCAGCGCCTGCCATTCCGGCTCAGATAGGGGGATGCGCAGTGGGTCGGGCGGCGCAACCCGCGTTCCGACGTGCATCGCTCTGCTCCCGTATCCGACTCCATTGTAAGCGTCTATAGCAAGCGACCGCCGTGTGCTCGGGCCTCAACGCCAGCGCTGGCTGCAGAGCGCAACGAGGAGCCAGGTTCGACTTCCGTCCCTCGACGGGCGTGACGCGTGGCCCCGGTCGCTGCCAGCCCCTGAATCAGGCGTTCCGCACGATCTCAACTCCAGCTGCCTCGATGGCTGCCGGCAGGGGTGGAGGTGTTTTCAAGAGCCGCAGCCACACCTGCTCAACTGGGAAGCGGGCCAAAATCGCCTCCGCCAGCCGCTCGGCAAGGTGCTCCACCAGTCGTGGCTGCATTTCCGCGGCGACCGCGAGCACGGTGTCCACCAGTTCCGCATAGCTGACGGTATCCTCCAGGACGTCGCTCGCTCCGGCGCGCGAGAGGTCGAGGCTGACCTCCATATCCACTCGCAGGCGCTGGCCGACCTCGCGTTCGGCGGCGCTCACCCCGATGGGCATATGGAATTGAAGGCCGGTAATCACGATTTTATCGCTCATGCGCGCGTACCTCGAAGGCGCCGGGATTATAGAAGGACGCGAAAAGAGCTGTCAAACCGCACGGAGATTTTCCCCGCGCCTCCGATCCTCGTCTCCCGCCCAGGAGCGCGGCGCAAAACGAAGGTCGGGGCGGGTATAGAGCCGGGACTGACCGGCCGGAGGACGAACCCTCACGCGGCCGCGCTTTGCGGGACGTCGAACATCCAGGACTTCGTCCGGCTGAGCCACGGCCGACCAGAGGTCTCGCGGGCCATCTCTGCCAACAACCGATTCGCTTCCGACGGAGAGCGGACGGCGCCATCCGCCACCAGCGCCTGGACGAGCAGCTCACGGTCCTGGGTGAGGGCCGCCTCGACTGTGAGTTCCTGGACAGCGATGACTCGCTTTAAGATTGCGGCCGGTCCCGTGGGCACTGGCCCCAGGGTCAGCGGGCGAATCGTGCCGGCTGTGACCAGCGTGGGCGATTCCAGGATGGCATCCGCGGGCAGGTTCGACACCTGCCCCTTGTTGGGCAGGTTCATGGAGAAGAGAAACGGGCGATCGTCCCCCAGAGCCCGCAAGATATCCAGCAGTTGCTCGTGCTCGCCCTCCTGACGCCGGAAGAGCCCTTCCGGGATCGGTTCATCGCCACGAGCACGGGCCAGCATCCGGGCAAAGATCTCGTCGCCATGAGCGGTGACGGCCTCCAGGGAAAAGGCGTCGACGCCCAACGTCTTTCCGTAGTACGCGTTCTCCCGCAACATGGCGGGGAAGAACTCCGTCACGTGCCGGTCGAGGACCGCCGGGAAGGCTCCGAAGGTCTGGAAAAGCTCCCACGAGAAGGGATTATCCGCCCGGCACGCTTCTGCCCACTGACTACCGGCCTCGGCGAAGGCCTGCCCGAGGGAACTGGCCTCAACAGCCTCTTGGCTCCGGCCCTCGATCTCATGCCGGACGAGAGGCCACGCATCTTGCCCCCGCCACCGAAATTCAGTAAACCATGTCAGATGGTTGACACCAACGGCGATGGCACTGGTCTGGCTTCGAGGTGCATCGATGAGGGATGCCAGGTACCCCTGCACGTGGTTGACGCCGTGACAGAGGCCGATGACGTTGGCCTGGGTCGCCCGATGGATCGCGCGACAGGTGACCGACATGGGGTTAGAATAGTTGATGAAGAGTGCATTCGGGCACAGATCCACCACATCTTGCGCGATGGCAACCATCGCGGGGACCATCCGCATGGCCCGCAGGATTCCGCCCACAGAGACGCTGTCTCCCACCGGCTGGAAGATGCCAAAGCGTCGCGGGACGAAGACATCGGTCTCCCACGCGCGCCGCCCGCCCACAGCGATGGTGGTGACGACCACGCCGGCATCCGGGAGCAACTCACGGCGGTCCAGGCTGGCCCGCACCGTGATCGGGACCTGCTTCTCGACGACCATGCGCCGGGCGAGCAGGCTCGCCACGTCGAGCGCCACAGGGTCGGTATCGACGAGGCGGAGGTCCCACTCGCGGCCGTCCTGAATCAGGTCAGCCACAAGTCCCTGGGTGAACATGGCGCTTCCAGCACCAATAATGACAATGCTACCTGGCATATCGTTCTCTCCAATCTGCCGTGGATTAGAGGTCCGAATGTGGAACGACGGATGTTGAACGATGAACTGTTCATCATTCCGCATTCGTCATTCCGTATTGCCTCAAGGAGGTTTTGTGAAGGTTCCGACCATCCAACTCCCGACCAATCTGAAGATCAAGCTGGCCCAGGGGCATCCGTGGGTCTACCGCAACCACCTGGTCGAGCGTCCGACCCTGCCGAGTGGCGCCTGGGTCAAGGTGCAGAGCGGCGGTTGGAGCGGCTATGGCCTCTACGACGCGCAAAGCCCTATCGCCATCCGTGTTTTCTCGCCCCACCGGCTTCCAGATGCGGGTTGGGTGACGGCCCGGGTGCAGAACGCCTGGGAGCGGCGCGCGCCGGTTCGGGCCGACGCTACCAGCGCCTTTCGCTGGCTCTTCGGCGAGGGCGACGGCTTACCCGGCCTGACCGTGGACCTCTACGGCGACTTCGCGGTCGTCGTGCCCTACGCCGAGAGCGTCGAAGTTCTGCTTCCCTGGCTGGTCGAGGCGCTCCGGTCGGTCGTGCCCCTCAAAGGGATCGTGCTGCGCGGCCGCCGTGGGGCCGGCCCCGAGGACGACCGCGATACCGCCCCCGGGCGCATCGAGCCGATGTGGGGCCGCTTGCCGCCCCGGGACTTGATCGTGCAGGAGCATGGGCTACGTTTTCGGGCCAACCTTTTTGAGGGCCAGAAAACTGGTCTCTTTCTCGATCAGCGCGAGAACCGGCACACCCTCGAAACGTTCAGTGCGGGCCGGCGCGTGTTGAACTGCTTTGCCTACACGGGCGGCTTCTCACTCTACGCCGCGCGGGGCGGTGCCGCTCACACCACCAGCGTCGACCTGGCCGGCGAGGCGCTGCTCGACGCGGCCGAGAACTTTCGCCTGAACGGTTTCGACCCCGACCGGCACGAGTTCATCACGACAGACGTCTTCGATCTCCTGCAGGCCTACGGGCGCGAGCACCGCCGCTTTGACCTGGTGGTGCTCGATCCGCCCAGCCTGGCGCGCAACAAGAAGAGCCTTCACGCCGCCCTTCGGGCCTACGTCCGGCTCAACGCGCTCGGTGCACAGGTGGTCGCGCCCGGCGGACTGCTCGCCTCGTCGAGCTGTACCAGCCAGGTCTCGGTGGACGCCTTTCGCGACGCTCTCGCCCAGGCGGGTGTGGTTGCCAGGCGCCGTCTGCTCGTGATCCACAACGCGGGGCAGCCAGTCGATCACCCGGTTCCGGCCCACTTCCCTGAGGGCCGCTATCTCAAGTTCTTCATCAGCCAGATCGTGCCGGTCGCCTAGAGCGCCAGTCAAGGCGTCAGACTTCCGAAGTCTCGGAAGACTTCGGAAGTCTCCGACCACGCGTCCGCGGCGACTCCTTGACCGGTGTTCTGGTGGGTAAGAGCACAGGGGTTCTTCCGGTTCTGATGCTCAAGTGCTTGAGGCGTTCGACCTTGCGAATCTGTGCAAACAACCGGGGGGATGGCAATAGCAGATCCTCTTGGCGCAGCTGGGTATGCTCGTATATGAGTATAGCACGAGTACGGCCCGGTGTCTCATCGGTACTGTACCGGGTGTATAGCGCAGACGGAGCCGGGCGGGCGGCGGCCGACCCCGCGGGGTCCATCCAGCGAGACGGTCGCGCCGGGGTTCACCCCTCAGGGTGTGTGCCGACGCGGGGGAGCCCGGCGGTTGCCTGGCCTGGCCGGCCAGGCCAGGGAACCCGCGGCTGGGGGCCGGCGGCCGGGCGGCGAAGGCGGTGACGCGGGGGAGCCCGGCGGTTGCCTGTCCTGACCGCCAGGTCAGGGAAACCGCGGCTGGGGGCCTGCGGCCGGGCGTGCCCCTCCGGGCACGCGGGGGGGCGGATTCAGGTGGAATGGGGCAACCGCGCACGACGAACCCGAACGCGCCTGCACACGGTGCCTGGCCATCGTCTCGGCGCAGGGGCGGTGCACGCAGATTGCCAGGCAGGGCTGAGATGCCGGTGGGGAGGGAGGCCACGAGTGCGGGCGGGCGGCGCAGGCGGCCCCGCCTCCCGACCCTACGGGCCTCAGGATGGCGACCTGGGTCCCGCTTTAACCTCTCTTCCGCCGGACCCACCGCGTCCCCTCAGGCGTCACGACCAACACGTCAACTGGGCCTCCGACAGTCTCGATGGTAGGGCGCCAGCGCTGCATTCGGGCCGTGACTTCAACCAGGTCGATCGCGAGGCAGACGGCATCATCCAGGGACATAAACTCGAACGGGACGAGTGGGGCGTTCTGCAGAAGCCGGTCCACGATATCGCGGTCGCCGGCCCAGGCCGCGCCGTAGACCAGGCTCTGGTTGTCGGGCCGTCGGTTGAGGCGCTGCACCCGCCGGGGGTTGGCACTGACGTAGGCCACGTAGGGGTGGCGCTGGCCATCGTCGTCCTGGTAGCCGGCGATGTAGAAGCCGACGTCTGGGGCGGCGCGGGGTCCGGCCCCGCTGAACGAGGCCGCTAACGCGCGGGCAACGTCGGTCGGGCTCTCCACGAAGAACCCGGCCGGCCCACTGAGCGGGAAGCGCTCATCGAACTCGGTGGCCAGCAGCTCCGCCAGCTCGGCGGGACCGTGGATCCGGCCGGCCCGCTCGGCCACGAAGCGCTCGACCAGGCAGTTGGCCGGTTGGCCGGCGACGAAGTGGTGGCCCACGATGGCGACGCCCAGCGGCGGCTGATCGACGGCCACCAGTTTGTAGCTCGTGTCGGAGATGACCTTCTGCCGGATCAAGACCTTGCCGTCCGCAAGGTTTTCGTGGGCGCTCAGGATCATACGGCTATCGGCGGCGATGACGATGCCGGTCGGGACGTAGATGGTGGTGGCCAGGGTCATCCCGCCTCCTCTTCTTCCAGGAGCAGCTCGCTGAGATGCTTGACGACGACTCGCGAGCCACGGTCGCGTAGCCCGGCCGCGATGTGCATCTGGCAGCCGGGGTTGCACGAGGCGACGACCGCGGCTCCGGTGGCCTCAATGGCATCAAGCTTGGCGTCGAGCAATCGCTGCGCCATGGCCGGGTGCGTCAGGTTGTAGGTGCCGGCCGAGCCGCAGCAGCGCCGCTCGTCGGCCAGCGGCACCACCTCGACGTGCCGCAGCCGCGCCAGCAGCCGGTGCGGCGGGGCGACGATCCCTTGCATGTTGGCAAGGTGGCAGGGGGCGTGGTAGGTCAGGCGCAGCGGTCGTTGTTTGCCTCCCCAACACTCGCTGCGGGCGATTGAAGACTGGAGGCTGGGGATGGCCTTTCTCTCCAGCGCGTCCGCAGAAAAGAAGGCGCCCGAGGGCCCAGGTGGCGGCAGGATCTGGTCAAGAAACTCAGTAGCATCGCGGACCCGGGCGCTGAAGGCGGCGGCGCACTCACTCCACGCGGGATCATCGTGCAAGAGGTGGCCGTAGGTCTTGAGCATCCCGGTGCAGCCGGCACTATCGCAGACGATCAGGTCGAGATCGGGGTCGGCCTCGACAGCGGCGATGGCACGCCGGGCGGCGGCGCGGGCGGCATCGGCGAGGCCGGCGTGCTCGTGGGGCGAGCCACAGCAGCCCGGCGCCAGCGGCACGACCTCGCAGCCGTGCCGGCGCAGCAGTGCGATCGTGGCCTGGCTGGCCTCGGAGAAGGCCACGTTCATGATGCATCCGACGAAGTAGCCGACGCGCCGGTGTTTACAAGTGCCATCTGCCGTCGCGGGCAGCCGGGCGGGCAGCGCGGGGCGCAGTGGCGGGCTGAGCCGGTCGAGCAGGGTCGCTTCGAGCATCTGCAGCCGGGCGGGGAGCCGGCGGACAGCGCCGCTGCGCCAGAGCAGCGGGCGCAGCGTGGCATTGTAGAGGCGCGCGGGCACGAAGAGTGCCTCCATCAGCCGGGGCCGGCTCAAGAGCGCCAGCAGCGCACGCGGGAGGCGGCCGGGCGGCCGCCGGGCCCGCGCCGCCGCCCGGCCGGCGACGATGCTCTCGCCGATGGGAATGCCGGCGGGACAGACCGTGTTGCAGGCCCGGCAGTCCAGGCAGTGATGAAGATGCGCCTCGACGCCAGCGGTGAGGTCAAGCTCACCATCCTCGACAGCCCTCAGAAGCGCCAATCGCCCGCGGGGCGACTGAATCTCCTGAAGTGTCTCCTGATAGGTCGGGCAGACGGGCAGGCAGCGGCCGCAGTGGATGCAGCGCGACAGATCAGCGTAGTCGGGCAGGCCGTCAAGGAAGACCTGCTGACCGGGAATCGTTTCAGAGAGCATTCGTGACTCTGGGGACATTGTCGATGGCCCTTCCTCCGCCGAGGACGTTGCCTATCCGGTGTGCCTGCGGGCTGCTATCGAAAGGATGGCTGGATCTTCACCTTAGGACAAACTGTCGTTTTGTCCTACCTCTTTCGCAAGACACTGACCATCCGCCGCGCTCGTGGGCTGTTGTCGAAAGGGGTCGTCGCGTCTAAAGCGCCGTAGCGTTGGACGAGCGCGAAGACGCCGCTGGCGCGGATCGCCGCTTCCATCTCGGTTGCCAGCCAGGTCTTCTGCGGGAGGTGATCTTCAATCTCGAACGTCCGGCCCTTCTCAGTCACGCGCACGCGCACGGTGGTCTCGCCCCGCTGCGTGATTGGGTCGAACGGGTCGTTCTCGGTGCCCCAGGCAATCTCGACGCGGACGCCGCGGGTCTCGACGGCCCACTCGGTCTCGACGTAACTCTCGAGATCGGCGAAGGACTCGCGCGGATGGGTCTGCTCGATGACGTAGATGCCACCGGGGGTCAGGTTGGCAGCGAGGCTTTGGAGATGGCGGTCGAAGTCGTCCAGGCTCAGCAGGTGAACGATCGAGTCTGTCAGGGTGCAGGCCAGGTCGACCGGGGCCTCGAGCTGGAAGGTGCGCATGTCGCTCACGAGCCACTCGACCGGCGCACCGTAGGGGCGCGAGCGGGCGTACTCAATCATGGCGGGGTTGAGATCAAGGCCTCCCGTGCGTAGCCCACGCCGGGCGAACTCTCGCGCGTGCTGGCCCGGCCCGCATGCCAGCTCGAGAGCGGCCGTTGCCGGTCGCCTCAGGCCGCTGAACCGCTCGTAGCAGCCCAGGAGAAAGTCGACCTCGGCGCGCACGTCGCGAAAGTTGAAGGCAATCTCGTAGTACCGGGCGTAGTCGTAGAAATCCATTTAGATCAGCGGAATCTCGGGTGTCTGCTCCCAGGCACTCGTCTGCCAGTCGTCGGCCACGCCGGGGAGAGGGAGCCACGCCGGCAGTGGCATGAGCAGGTGGTGAGATAAACTGTCCACGTACGGCTCATACAAAGAACGCAGCCCGGCCAACTGTTCGTCGGCGGGTGGCCCCGCGCGCAGATGCAAGCCGGCCGCCGTCAGGGCCGGCCGCAGCCGCACCAGATCTTTGGGCGGGAGACGATTCACTCTGGGGACCTGGGGCGCGACGCCGAAAATCTGGCTCAAGTCTACGACGGCATGGCGCGCGATGGCGAACGTGAGGCGGGCCTGCGCCGTCGGAACGCCGTCGATGCCGACGATGATCAGCGAACAGACATCCAGGATCATCGTCAATGCGGCCAGCCACGACTGATGCTCGTGCTGCGAGCGGAAGTAAGCCAGGATGGGATAGGAGAGGTGGCTCTCCAGCACCTCGGCCGACCAGAGCTCCCAATCATTCAGAAAACGATCGAGGGTCGAGGCGGGCTCGTACGGGCCGAGCCGCCGCAGCCACTCGACCGCTCTGGGCGGCGAGCCTGCCCGCGCGTCGAGCAGCGAGACGCGCATCTCGCGCCGAGAGAAGGCCTGGTAGAGGACGGGCAGATACCCGATGACGAGGGCGAGAAACCCGAAACCCGTACCGGCCTCCACCACCGTGATCGCTCGGGCGAGCGAGGACACGGGCACGACGTCTCCCAACCCAAGGGTGAAGAAGGTGGTGCCGCTCATATAGACATCGACGCCGAAGCCAAGGCTCCCTTCCGGGGCGTTCAACAGCGAGCCGAGGGCCCACTGGAGTGCGCCGAAACCTGTGATCAACGTCACGGCCCAGAAGATCAGGAGCAGCAGGAGCGAGAGTGGTCCGTAGAAACTCAGGAACGTCTCCCGACTGCTGAGATCTTCGCGCGCACGGCCGACATTCATCCGCCGCGCGACTGCCGACCAGAACCTCCAGATGATTCGCAAAAACCAGCGGGACAGCGTGATCTGGCGCGTCACGCGCCGGGGAAGGACGATTGTCTCGAACGTGTCCCAGAGGACGATGGCGATCAGGAACAGGGCACCAATGGCTACCAGCGCTCTCATCCCTGCATCCTCATCAGCTCAGCGACTGCGCCAGGAAGCGACTCACCCGCGAGATGTACTCCTCGGGGTAGGCTGCGTAGATCGTCGAGTGCCCGGCATCGGCGAGGAGCCAGATCTCGGCGTCGGGGCGGGCGGCAGCCATTGCATGAAAGTGCGACACCGGCACCAGGTCGTCTTGTTCGCTGAAGATCAGCATCACCGGCGCCTTGATCTGCGGCAGATCGTGCGCCGGGCGGATCATGTTGAAGTCAACCCGGTGCAAGAGACGGCCCATCAAAAGACTCCCGGGAAGAAAGGCGTACGGCAGTCCGCTCACTTCAACAAATTTCCG
Source organism: Ardenticatenaceae bacterium (assembly GCA_027493995.1). Lineage (GTDB taxonomy): Bacteria > Chloroflexota > Anaerolineae > Ardenticatenales > Ardenticatenaceae > DOUV01. The sequence goes on from JAOSJS010000001.1 coordinate 3,193,187, forward strand.
GTCAAGAGCATCACGCAGGTTCCCAAAGCCACTGTCGAGCGCGAGGGCCCGGATCACCTCACCGCCTTGCGGATCGGCCGCGGCCCGGACGGCGCTCGCCGCCCCGAGCGAGACGCCGAGGATGCCAATTTTGGTGAAGCCGCGCCACTGGAGCCAGTCCACCGCACCCAGCACGTCCCAGCGCTCGTGCTCTCCGAGGGTCAGGTAGCGTCCCTCCGACTGCCCGTGGCCGCGCAGATCGATCATCAAGATGTTGAAGCCCTCCGCCTGCAACCGGCCAGCCAACTCCACGAAGCGTCCCTGAAACTCGCAACTACGACAACTATCCTTGCCGTGCACGAACAGGACGGCCCGGTCCGAGTCGGGCGCCGGGATGAACCAGGCTGCCAGGGCGAGCCCATCCCGGGAACGAACCGTGACCTCGTCGAAGGGGAGCCCGTAGTCGGCGGGTGCGGCGCTTTGGGCTTGCCGGCCGGGTCGTGTGAGTTGGAGCGCCACGTAGGTCCCGACGGCCAGGTAGCCCAAAGTGCTTGCCAGCCCCAACCCGCCGACTGTCATCAGCCAACGCTTGCGCCGGCGGGAGCGATTTTGATCTGTGCGAGTCTTGCGGTCGCCCACTACGTGTAGCGATTCTTGTGATTTACGACGTGGCGCACGGCCTGGCATGATCGCTCAAAAATCAATCTCAATGACCAGAAGGAAGTGGTGCATCGTCATTCCTGCCCTGACAACAGTGTAATTACAGTATCCACCCAAGTCTCTTGTCAGTTGTCTGTTGCAATGTCGACTTTGCCCAGGGGATAAGGCAGTCTCGTAAGGGCGCACGACCGTGGGCCCCTCCCACCATTCATTCGCACTTCACGGATACATCTTATCGAGCATCCGCGGGTAGGGGATCGTCTCGCGGACGTGTTCGAGGCTGCAAATCCAGGCCAGGGTGCGCTCGACACCCAGGCCAAAACCGGCGTGGGGCACTGACCCGTAGCGGCGCAGATCGAGGTACCAGTCATAGGCCTCGCGCGGCAGGCGGTGCTCCTCGATGCGTTCTTCCAGGAACTCGACGCTACTGGCCCGCTGGCCGCCGCCGATGATCTCACCATAGCCCTCCGGCGCGAGGAGGTCCGCTGAGCGGCAGACCTCAGGCCGTCCGGCGACCGGCTCCATGTAGAACGCCTTGACCTGGGTGGGATAGTGGTAGACGAAGATGGGCTTCTCGAAGCGTTGTGTGAGTGCCGTCTCATGAGGCGACCCAAAGTCCTCCCCCCACTGGATCGCGAGCAGCGCCTTCTGCTCCGGGTCCTCGGTCTCCTTGCGGATCTGGTATAGCATCTCGATGGCCTCGTCATAGGAGATGCGCGGGAAGGGCGGCTCGACCCGCTCGAGGCTGCTGAGATTGCGCTCGAGCACCTCTTCCAGCTCGCGGCGATGTTTGCCCAGGACGGTCTGGACGATATAGGAGACGAATTGCTCTTCGATCTCCATGATATCTTCGAGGTCGGCAAAGGCCACCTCGGGCTCGACCATCCAGAACTCGGTGAGGTGACGGCGGGTCTTGCTCTTCTCAGCGCGAAAGGTCGGACCGAAGCAGTAGACCTTGCCGAAGGCGATGATATTGGCCTCGTTGTAGAGCTGACCGCTTTGCGTGAGGTAGGCCTTGTCATCGAAGTAATCCAGGCCAAAGAGGGTCGTCGTGCCCTCGGCGGCGCTGGGTGTCAGGATTGGTGTGTCCACGTTGACGAAGCCGTGGCTGTCGAGCCAGTCGCGAATCGCCTTGACGATGGTTGCGCGGATACGCAGGATGGCGTGCTGCCGCGGCGAGCGAATCCAGAGATGGCGGTGTTGCATCAAGAAGCCGACCCCGTGCTCCTTGGGCTGAATCGGATAATCCGGCTCAGCGTACTGGACGACCTTCAGGTCGCTCACGCCGAGTTCGTAGCCGCCCGGCGCACGCTCGTCGGCCCGCACGGTGCCTGTGACGACCAGACTCGATTCCAGCGTCAGCGCCTCGGCCGCCTCCCAGGCCTCGGGCGGCATGGTCTTCTTGAACATGACGGCCTGGATCATCCCACTGCCGTCACGAATCATCAAAAACTTCAGTTTGCCCTTGTCGGTGCGGTTCTGCAGCCAGCCCTTGAAGGTGACTTCTTGACCGTCGTATTGCGCGATGGCTTCAATTCGTACCCATGGGGCCATAGGTGCTCCTTCTAACGCTTTCAGTATCTCGAGTTTGGATACCGCCTCTCCAGGGAAATCCGCCCCATCTTCCTTTCGGGCCGATTGGTGCTGATTTGATCCAAACCGAACAATTCATCGTGCTTGGGGAAGATTCTCGCCCGGCCTCCTCCTTGCGGAAGAAGACAGATGGTGCCAATTGGCGGCGCCCAGTTTTATCTTACTTACTTCTCCAGCAGCGTCAATCGCTCTTCGCCGCCGGGCAGGACCGCTCAAAAGTCCAGGGAAGAGGTGCGACCCACCTCCCTCCGAGGAAGGGCTCGATCCGGAGGCGGGGCGGCTCAGGATGGCAGGTGCGACCCACCTCTACAGTTGAGCGGCCCTGGCCGCTAGAGCGCCGGTCAAGGCGTCAGATTTCCGAAGTCTGGTAGGGATCGTGCTGGCCCAAAGCGCGCTCCGACGGGGGCGATCGAGGCGGGAACCGGCCGCGTACAAGACTTCGGAAGTCTTCGCTCCCACCCCCCGTGGGATTCCTTGACCGGCGCTCTAGGTGGATGGAGGCGGTTCTTCTATTGTGACCTGCTTCGTTTGAGGAGCCCCGCGGACCACGTGGCTGTACTTGATCAACGCAACGAAGACGATGCCCCCGATCGCATTTCCGAGCGTGGCCCAGAGCAGAAAGCCACCGTACTCGGCCAGTGTGACGCCCTGGCCGGAAAAGACGGCCGCGAGAACCTCGACGGTGCCGGCAATCGAGTGGTGAAGGTGGCTCAGCCCGATAGACATGGTGACGAGCCAGACGAAGAACACCTGGCTAATCGTATCGCGCGCGGCAGTCACCAGCCAGGAGAGGAGCCCCATCAACCAGCCCGCGAACACAGCACTCAGGAGGATGATCCAGGCTGGATAGTCCACCAACCCGCGAGCAATCTCACCGAAGACCCGTGGCTCGATCACGCCAAGGGCTGGACCGGTCACAGACACGAGGATGGCAAACAGCGCCGCACCGATGAGGTTGGCGACGTAGATCACTCCCCAGAGCCGGCCAAGCGAGCTGAGCGATGCCCGGCGATTCAAAACCGGGAGGATCGCGAGGGTGGTGTGCTCGGTGAACAGCTCCGAACGACCCATCACCACGAAAATGAAGCCGATCGCGTACATGTTCGCGACCAGGATCTCGACGATTGGCCGGGCGAGCATCCCGGTGACCAGGGTCAACATGACTGCCATGAGAAAGAGGCTGAAGCCCACGTCGAGGCCGGCCGACAGGCCGGCCATGAAGAGGCCGCTGGTAGAGCGCTCGATCTCGCCAAGTCCCTCCATGATTTCCTGTTCTAAAATCCTACGGGCCGGCTTTCGAGGCTCTTCTTGATCGATCGATTGTGGTGGCATTGTGCTATCTTTTCCCTGTTCGCTTCTGATACGGTTTCGACGCTGATGATTCCTCACTGAAGGCGCCGCTGTCAGGCCGTTGGGGAGGACCACCGGGCCAGCAGCGTGAGGACGGAGGTGGTGGGCGGAACGCTCCTGATTGCCGATGATGTGTTCACATTTGGTCCTGTTGGTGAAATCGTCTCCAGAGAGGGCGAGCAGTTCGTAGTGGGCGCTTTAGCGCGCTGAAGCGCCCACTACAAACAGGCACCCCGCCACTCGCACCAATTCGCCAACAGTGTCACTTTCTGGAAAAGTGGCGCGTACGCGCCACTTTTCCAGAAAGTGAGATACGCTCTCTGATTGCCAGTGCGCGGAGCGTAGAGGCTGCGATAACCAGGCGAAGGCCCTCGCGAGCATCCGGTGCTCGTTGCAAGCATCGTGCGGTTTTCCCGCGTGAGCGTCGAAAGCAGAAACTATGCCAGATGGCGGGCCGTTACGGGCCGACCTGGCGTGAGGGAGAAACAGCCCAGCGGGTGCCTGTCCTGGCCGGTCAGGGAAACCGCGGCTGGGGGCCGGCGGCCGGGCGGCGGCCGACCCCGCGGGGTCCACCCAGCGAGACGGTCGCGCGGGGTTCACCCCTCAGGGTGTGCGCCGACGCGGAGGAGCCCAGCGGTTGAAACCGCGGCTGGGGGCCTGCGGCCGGGCGTGCCCCTCCGGGCACGCGGGGGGGCGGATGCAGGTGGACCGGGGCAACTGCGCGCACGGCGAACCTGCAAGCGCGGTCACACGGTGCCTGGCCATCGTCTCGGCGATTCCTTGACCGGCGCTCTCGCGTCTACCGCGCAGCAGACCGGGGTCCTGCTCCGGCCGGATCGCGTCTGCCAGCAGCGCCGCAGGCAAAACCCGCCCCGACGATGGGGGGCAGGCGCCTCGATCACTGTTGAGACAGCCTGGTCACCCGGCCCCCGATCCCTCGACCGCCGGTACTTGCCAGTCGTGTCGCTTCAACTATAATCCCAAACGACTGTTTGTTTGGCCCGGTCACAACAGGAGGAGCGATGATCGCATTCGAGCCGACCGACGAGCAACGCCTGATGGTTGAGACCGTCCGGCAGTTCGCGCACGAGCAGATGCGTGAGCGCGCACACGCCGCCGACGAGGCTCGTGCCCTACCCACCGACGTGATTGCCGGCGCCTGGGAACTCGGTCTCATCCCCAGCAACATTCCGGAGGCGTATGGTGGCTTCGGCGAGCGCCACTCGGCTCTGACCGGCGTTCTCACTGCCGAGGCGCTGGGCGAGGGCGACCTGGCAATGGCGCTGGCAACCCTGGCCCCCAATTTGGTGGCCGTTCCGCTGCTCGAATGCGGCACCGAAGCCCAGAAGGAGACTTTGCTTCCGGGATTCACCGGCGATGCGCCTCCCCGTGCCGCCGCGGCTTTGATCGAGCCTACCTGGAACTTCGATCCGTGCCACCTCAAGACGGTCGCCCACCGCGACGGCGAGCACTACGTGCTCACCGGTCGGAAAGCCTACGTGCCCCTGGCCGACCAGGCCGACCTGCTGCTCGTCTACGCCCACGACGCGGAGCGCGACGTTCCGGCCGCCTTTTTTATCCAGCGAAACAGTGAGCCGCCGGGAGGGCTGGGGGTCGGCCCGCGCGAGAAGCTCATGGGGGTACAGGCTCTGCCTACCTTCGGCCTGACACTGGACGAGGTGAGCGTACCGCCCGCCGCCCGGCTCGGTGGAGAGAAGGGCTTCAATCTCGAGAAGCTCCTCAACTACTCGCGCGTTGCGCTGGCGGCCCTTGCCACCGGCGTTGGCAAAGCGGCCTACGAGTACGCGCTCAACTACGCCAAAGAGCGCGAGGCCTTCGGCAAGCCCATCGCCCAATTCCAGGCCATCGCCTTCATGTTGGCGGAGATGGCGATCGAGGTGGAGGCGATGCAACTCCACGCCTGGAAGGCGGCCTGGGCGCTCGACCAGGGCCAGGCCGCCACTCAGGCCGCCGTCCTCGCGAAGCAGTATGCGGACGAGGCCGTGCTGACCATCGCCGATCGGGCCGTGCAAATCCTTGGCGGCCACGGCTACATCCGCGAGCATCCCGTCGAGCGGTGGCTCCGCGACGCGCGCGGCTTCGCGACCTTCACCGGGTTGGCAATGGTGTAGCTGATTGAAGCATTCGTCGCTATCGACGATAAGCCGGACATCTTTCGTGAGTTGGGCAACTGTCATCGGACCTCCTTGTTGCGCCTTGTCCGGTCTTCGGCGTGATTGTGTTCCATCTGTGGTACCGTCGAACAGGTGCGCGCGGCGGGCCTTCCTACAGGAGATGCGGATGATTGATTTCTCAATCCCCAAACCAATCGAGCGCCAGCGGCAGATGCTCGAATCGGTCGCGACTTACCTGATGCGCCCGATCGCTCGTACGTTCGACGAGAACGAGGCGCAGCACGAGATCGCCTGGGACTACGTGAACACGATGTGGGAGGCGATGAAAGCCCTGGGCGGCGGCAGTCTGGCGGCGATGGATACGCCGGAGGGTGGGCCGCGCAAAGATCGTCCCAAGATTGGCAATCTGATGCTGGTTCACGTCGTGGAGATGCTCTCATGGGGCGATGCCGGCATCTACCTGGGAACGCCGGGCGGCGCGCTCGGTGGGGCCGCCGTGCAGGCCGTCGGCACGCCCGAGCAGAAGAAGCGCTTTCTCAGTCGTTTCCAGGAGGGCGAACCCAAGTGGGGCGCGATGGCTATGACCGAGCCGCACGCCGGCTCGGACACGGCCGCTATCCGCACCCGGGCCGTGCTGAGCGAGGACGGCACGGAGTGGATCCTCAACGGGGAGAAGATCTTCGTCACCGGCGGCTACCGCGCGGTCGAGCAATCCAGGGGGTTCGTAGTTGTCTGGGCCACCGTGGACCCCTCAGCCGGGCGGGCGGGCATGAAACCCTTTGTGGTCGAGGCCGGCACCCCGGGCATGAAAGTTACCAAGCTGGAGAAGAAGCACGGCATTCGCGCCTCGGATACGGCTGCGATCACTTTCACAGATTGCCGCATTCCGTATGATAATATCCTTGGCAGCCCGGAGGTTGCCAAAGCAGGAGCCGGCGGCGACAAGGGCTTCAAGGGCGCGATGGCGACCTTCGACGCGACCCGGCCGGTGGTCGCGGCCAGTGCGATCGGCATCGGCAGGGCGAGCGTGGACTTCATCAAACAGGCGCTCACGGAGCGCGGGGTCGAGATTCGCTACGGTCTCCCGTACCAGGCCCTCACCGCCGTAGAGCACGATGTGATGCGGATGGAGGCCCAACTCAAAGCCGCATGGCTGCTGACGCTCAAGGCCGCGTGGATGATGGATCAGGAGCAGCCCAACACGCTCGAGGCCTCGATGTGCAAGGTCAAGGCCGGCGAGGCCGTGACCTGGATCACACAGAAGGCGGTCGAGATTCTCGGCCCCCAGGGCTACTCGACCGAACTGCTGCTCGAGAAGTGGATGCGCGACGGCAAGATCAACGACATCTATGAGGGCACCGGCCAGATCAACCGTCTCGTCGTCGCGCGGCACATCTTAGGGTACCGGTCGAGCGAGTTGAGGTAAAGGGAGGAACCTTCATGACCAGACCAATCCGCCGTGTTGCCGTGCTTGGAGCGGGGACGATGGGGGCCGGCATCGCAGCCCACGTCGCCAACGCGGGTGTCCCCGTGTACCTGCTGGACGTGGTGCCGCGCGAGCTTACCGCGGCCGAACGGCAGAGAGGGCTGACCCTCGATAGCCCGCAGGTCCGCAACCGGATCGTCGAAGAGGGGTGGAAGCGGGCGCGGGAGATCAAGCCGGCCCACTTGATGTCCGGCGCGGCCGCCCGGCTGGTGACGCTCGGCAACTTCAGCGACAATCTGAGCTGGCTGGAGGAGTGCGACTGGATTGTGGAGGCCGTGGTCGAGCGGCTCGACATCAAGCGCCAGCTCATGGCCCAGGTGGCCGAGCATCGCACGTCCGACGCGATCGTGAGTTCCAACACATCCGGCATCCCGATTCACGAGATCGCCGCCGGGTTGCCGGCTGAGTTCCGCCAGCACTTCCTGGGGACGCACTTCTTCAATCCGCCGCGCTACTTGAAGCTCCTCGAGATCATCCCGACCGACGAGACCCTCCCCGAGGTCGTCGCCCGGATGCGCGACTTCGCCGAGAACGTCCTCGGCAAGGGCGTGGTGCTCTGCAAGGATGCGCCCAACTTCGTCGCCAACCGCATCGGCACCTTCGGCGGGCAGCACCGCCTGCATTACGTCCTGGCGCGCGGCTATACCGTCGAGGAGGTCGATGCCCTGACGGGGCCGGTCATCGGGAACCCCAAGACGGCGACTTTCCGCCTGCTCGACCTGGTGGGCATCGACGTGATGGCCCACGTGACCCGCAACCTCCACCAGGCGGTGCCCGACGACGAGATGCGCGAGACATTTATCGTGCCGCCGGTTGTTCGGACGATGATCGAGCGGGGCTGGCTGGGCAACAAGTCGGGCCAGGGCTTCTACAAGAAGGTCACAGAGAATGGGCAGACCGAGTACTGGCCCTTGAACCTGGAAACGCTCGAGTACGAGCCGCCTACAAAACCGCGTTTCGACCTCGTGGGCAAACTGCGCAAGGTCGAGAGCCTGCCGGAGCGGCTGCGACTGATCTTCAAGGCCTACGACGAGAACCCCACCGACCGCGCCGCCGCCTTCTACCACGACACGATGCTGCCGGTGCTGGCTTACGCCGCCCGCCACCTGGATGAGATCGCCTACAACCTCTCCGACGTCGATAAGGCGATGCGGTGGGGCTTCGGCCAACAGATGGGTCCTTTCGAGATCTGGGACGCGCTGGGCGTGCGACCGACCGTCGAGCGAATGCGGGCGCGTGGCATCGCCGTGCCGCCGTGGGTCGAGGCGATGCTCGCTGCCGGCATCGAAAGTTTCTATCAGAAAGACAACGGGCGCGTTGCGGGCTACTACGACCCGAGCAGCGGCACGTACGCCCCAATTGTGCGTGATCCGAAAGAGATCAACCTGGACGAGTTGCGCGCCGCCGGCAAGGAGTTGCACCGCAACGACTCGGCCTCGATTCTGGACCTCGGCGATGGTGTGCTCTGCCTCGAGGCGCATTCCAAGATGAACACCCTCGATCCGTTGATCACGGCCATGGGGCAGAAGGCGCTCGAGCTGTTGGAACAGGATGAGTGGGTCGGGTTGGTGATCGGCAACCAGGGTGAGCATTTTGGCGCCGGGGCCAACGTGGCGCTGGTCGGTATGGCGGTCATGGCCGGGCAGGTCGATGACGTGCGCCGCGAGTTGGATGCCATGCACGAGCTTCTGATGCGCTTCCGCTTCAGCCCCAAGCCGGTGGTTACGGCCCCCTTCGGCCTGACCCTGGGTGGCGCCGCTGAGGTCGCCATGCACGGCGCTCGCATCGTAGCGGCGGCCGAGACCTACATGGGTCTGGTTGAGGTTGGCGTTGGCTTGATCCCGGCCGGAGGCGGCGTCAAGGAGGTTCTCCGCCGGATGGTCGCGCCGCACCTCCAGGTTCAGGGCGTCGACCCACTCCCCTTTCTCCAAAAAGCGTTCGAAACCATCGCGCTCGCGAAGGTTTCCACCAGCGCCGCTGAGGCGCGCGAGATGGGGTTCCTGACCGAGGCCGACCGCATCGTGATGAACAGAGACCACCAGCTCGGCGAGGCGAGGCAGATGGTGCTGGACCTCGTTCGCGACGGCTACCAGCCCCCGCTCCGCGACGAGAAGCGTATCTTCGCCGCCGGCGCCCGAGGGCGCGGCGTGCTGACCCTGGCCGCGCAGACCATGCGGTGGGGTAACTTCATCTCCGACCACGACCTGAAGATCGCCAGGCAACTCGCCACCGTCATCAGCGGCGGGGAGTTGAGCGCGCCGCAGTGGGTGGGCGAGGATTCCATTCTGGCCCTGGAGACCGAGGGGTTCTTGACCCTGGTCAAAGAGCCGAAGACACTCGAACGGATCGGCCACATGCTGCAGACGGGGAAGCCGCTGCGGAATTAGGAGTGAACAGTGAACAGTGAAGAGTAAGCAGTGAACAGTGAGCAGTGAGCAGTGAGGGGTAGCACAGCATCTAATCGTGATCATTGACACCACTGTTCGATCAACTGCAAGGTCTCTTGAGACCGCCGCCCCCGCTGTTTGGGTGGTTCCCAACGCGGCGGCGGAACTTTGAAAGCGAACAGTTCGGCCATCGTCCAGATATGGTCGGTCAAACCAGCCGCAATCGCCGGGGTACGCTGGACCCAGCGATGACCGAAGCGGCCCACCGAGAGGCGCAATCGCAGGCTTTTATGACAGTCGCAGAAGTTGTACAGGCAACCGACTCCATACATCCCACTGACCAGGGTCTCAGCCTTGCGGGCCAGGGTGCGCGTGCGGCGGGTCAGGCTCGCAAGCCGCTGGCGGAAGGTGGCATTGAGCCGCTCGATAAAAGCGGTGTTGATCCCGCCCGCTCCTTGGGAGGCCTGGATCAGACGCCGGATCATTGCCTGACGGCCCTGAACGATGCGCCGGTCAATGTGCAAATGATCGGCGAAACGCTGTTTGACCACTTGGACAATAGCGATGTTGGGCCAGGCAACCAGCTTCGGGCGTCCTTTTTCACCCCTGCGGCGGGGCAGGGCCGTCCGGAAAGCCGCTTGGAACGCTGTCACGTAGCTGGCCAAACCATCTACGGCCAACAGCAAGGGACGGCACAAGGCGATTGCGCGAACCTGCTCGGCCAGGCTTTGGATCAAGGTCAGATCCCGCTTGGCGCTGATCACGCCACCCAACCACAGCCGGGTGGGGATCATCAGCGCCAGGGCCATCCAAAAGGTTCCTTTTTGGGTCTTGACTTTGATCTCATCGGCTTGCACCTGCTCCAAATCCAGTTGGGCGCTGCCTACGCTGTGTTCATGCACCTTCTGGCAGTGCTGACCCGCCCGCTGCCACCAGTCCCGAACCGTGCGCTCATCCAAGCCAAACGCCTTCACAATCGCCTGCAGCGGACAGCCATAAGCCAGCAAAGCAATCACCAGCATGACCATCTCCGCACTCGTCCGCAGCCGGTAGAAAATCGTGCCTTTGGTGGCCGTAAAGGTTTGTTCGCAAACCTCGCAGCGGTAGCGCTGCTCCTGCTGGCTGTGGATTTGAATGTTGCCTTTTCCGCTCTGGCCTCTTGCCGGACACTCAATATTCGGGCAAAATACATCTTGTGGGTTCACTTGGTTCCCTCCTGGTTGCTTGGACACTTCCAAGAGGGTGCCAGTGAACCCCGTTTTTATCAAGTCCTTTCTTCAATCACGCTTTAGTGGAGTGCTACCCAGTGAGGAGTAGTCGCTGTTTAATAATCTTTGATCACTGTTCACTGTTCACTGAGCCGTTCACTGTTCACTGAGCCGTTCACTGTTCACTGACAACCGGGAGGGAACATCATGCGAGAAGCAGTCATCGTCTCGGCGGCGCGAACCGCTGTGGGCAAGGCACCGAAGGGGACGCTGCGCACGACCCGGCCGGACGATATGGCCGCAGCGGTCATTCAAGCGGTGGTCGAGCGGGCGTCCGGACTGGACCCCAGAGAGATCGAGGATGTGATTATCGGCTGCGCGATCCCAGAGGCAGAGCAGGGGCTGAACATGGGACGCATCGCGGCGCTCCGCGCCGGCCTGCCGCACGATATTCCCGGTCAGACGGTCAACCGCTTTTGTTCGTCGGGGCTCCAGACGATCGCCATCGGCGCTCAGGAGATTATGACTGGCATGGCCGAGGTGGTGATTGCGGGCGGCGCGGAGAGTATGAGCCTCGTCCCGATGACCGGAAACTTCTTCGCGCCCAATCCGGATCTGATCGAGATCAGCCCCGAGGTCTACACGCCGATGGGCATCACAGCCGAGAATGTGGCCGAGCGGTACGGGATCAACCGCCAAGACCAGGATGCGTTCGCTCTCCGCAGCCACCGCAATGCGATCACGGCGATTGAGGCAGGGCGGTTCAAGGAGGAGGTCGTGCCGCTGGAGGTCGAGTTGGTCTGGATGGACGACGAGGGCCGGCGCCAGACGCTCACGACGACCTTCGATACCGATGAGGGGCCCCGCCGAGACACCTCGTTCGAGGCGCTGAGCCGGCTCAAACCGGTCTTTGCTGCCAACGGCACCGTCACTGCCGGCAACTCGAGCCAGACCAGCGACGGAGCCGCGGCCGTCCTGCTGATGAGCCGCGAGAAGGCCGGCGAGTTGGGGCTCAAGCCGCTCGCCCGCTTCGTGACGTTCGCCGTTGCGGGCGTGCCCCCGGAGGTCATGGGCGTCGGGCCGATCAAGGCGGTGCCCAAAGCCCTGAAACTGGCCGGGCTCTCGCTCGAGGAGATCGACCTCATCGAGCTGAACGAAGCCTTCGCCGCCCAGAGCCTGGCCGTGATCCGGGGCCTGGAGATGGACCTCGACCGGGTCAACGTGAACGGCGGGGCCATCGCCCTGGGCCACCCCCTGGGTGCCACCGGCGCCAAGCTCACCGTGCAGCTCATCCATGAGCTGAAGCGCCGCAACGCCCGCTACGGGCTGGTCACGATGTGCGTGGGCGGTGGGATGGGCGCCGCGGGTGTGATCGAGAACCTGCCGTAGATCGTCGCAGGCGAGGTCCCAACACCCGGCGCGGGCCTCTCAGCCTTCGTCCCTCACGCTGGGGGCTGGGAGGGCTCCCGCCGTGAGGCGCTCAAGAAGCAGATGGAGTTGCGGCCCAACCCGCCGCAACTCCTCTTTGTGGGCCGCCGAAAGCCGTTCAAGCATCTCGGCGCCCCGCGGGGTGAGTGTGACGTAGACCTGACGCCGGTCGGTGCTGTCGGGTTCACGGATCACCAGGTCCTGAGTCTCCAGGCGATTCACGAGCCCCACGGCACTGTGATGCTGAATCTGCAGGCGTTCGGCCAACTCCCCGATCCTCACCCGGTCGCGCCCCGGGAAGCCCTTGATCGCCAGCAGCGCCTGGTGCTGCTGAGGTGTCACGCCAACGGCTTGAGCCGCCTCCTCACTGAAACGAAGAAACTGGCGCAGAGCGTAGCGGAACGCCGCTAGCGCCTCGTATTCCGCGTTGCTCACCACTACGTCCTTCCCTCACTTCTCCCTGTTCGTTCCAACTTCCCTACCCTGGGGCTGAATCGTGCTCGCCCGGCTCTCAGAATTGAAGGCCCTCACGCGGCGCTGGAACCGCGCGCCGGCAAGGAGTGATGCGCGATTGCTCCACCAGTGCGATCACCGTCTCAGGCACCACCGTGTAGCGTTCCATGGAGGAGGTACGCCACGACCAGGAATGCTGCCGTGCTCAGATGGGTCACAATGGCGCTCCGCACGGCGCTGTGCAGCCGGGCGCGGCTTGCCACCAGAAAGGTGAAACCAGCAGCCGGGAGTGCCAACAGTGCCAGCAGTGCTTCCTCTGGGAGTATCTTGCGGATAACACCGGCGAGGAGCAGGATGAAGGCGAGCGCTGAGGCCAGGCCGTAGACGGCAGGAGCGGCCCGTACCCCCAACCGTGCCCAAACCGAGTGACCAATCTCCGCCTGCATCTTCACCGGTTGAAAGCCGTGGAGAACCAGGGCCCCGGCGATCAGCAGAGCTACCGGCAGGGCCGCAACGACTGGTTCGCCGTCGAGCCGGTACACCTGGACGTAGTAGCTGCCAAGAGTGGTGAGCATACCGAGGTTGAGCCCAGCCAGGAGTTCGCCCAGGCCGGTGCCGCTCAGCCGCAGCGGGGGCGCACTGTAGGAGTACGCGCTCAACAGACCGATGAGCCCCAGTAGCAGGACGGCCGGTCCGGTGAGTGCGGCGAGGTAGAGCCCGATCATGCTCCCGACAACAAAGAACGCGACGGCGCCCTGCAACACCTGCTGGGGCGGCAAGAGCTGCCACCCGGTCTCGCCATCACCCGCCGGGCCACTGTCAAAGTAATCATTGGCCATCGTGGTGCCAGCCTGGAGAAAGATTCCGCCAAGCAGAGCGACGGCGAACATGCCCACATCGAACGAGCCGGTTCGGGCCCACGCAATCGCGGCGCCCAGAAAAATGGGCAGCGCCATCGCCACGAAGTAGGGCGCCCGCCCCTCGCTGAGCAATCGCCAGAGGTTCTTCAAAAGCTTCAACTTTCACTCACCGGCCGGAAGCTGCTCTCGCGACAGAGAGCCGCTCCGATCAATAGACGGCGGTCGAGTCGCCGACGATCACGCCGTTGCCGGCTGCCGGATGATGGGTACATATTTGATCCGGTTGGCGAAATCGTCTCCAGGGAGGGCGAGCAGTTCGGAGTGCGCGCTCAAGCGCGCTGTTGCCCCGTTCCACCTGCATCCGCCCCCGCGTGCCCGGAGGGGCACGCCCGGCCGCAGGCCCCCAGCCGCGGTTTCAACCGCCAGGTTGCCCGCCCGGCTCCGGACAGCGAGTGTCAGGTTCAATTGGAAACTGGCACCAGCGCGCTGTTGCCCCGTTCCACCTGCATCCGCCCCCCCGCGTGCCCGGAGGGCACGCCCGGCCGCAGGCCCCCAGCCGCGGTTTCAACCGCCAGGCTGCCCGCTGCCGGTAGCATTCGAAGACTATCCCTACACGCGACGAACCGTCAGGCGCGGGCCGAACGCGCTCGTGATCGCGGTGAAGGGGTCTTGCCCCCATCGCGTCCTCCTCCTCGGCCACAAGCGCCGAATTGTACCGGATGGCCGGAGACCAGTCAATCAAAAACGCCCCGTCCGGGGAGGCGGGGCGTCAGCACCGGCGAGGGACAACATGGTGCTTCATCTGTTTGGCCGCTCGGACAACGGACAAGGCAAGAAGGCGAGCGCTTCAGGTGGCACCTTTCGGCACGGAGACGTCAAGCCATACACCGAGAGGAGCCCCTTCGCCCGCTCGCACCTCTCTGCCGCAAGAAGCAAGAAGAACTCCACACGTGTCCGAGTCACTCTTCTACCGAGCGCACGGCCGCCGGCGCCGGGAGGGGGATGTGACGATCGCGTCAGTCCTGCGTCCCGGCGCTCTCGAGTTCCTGTCGGAGAGCCTCCACGGCCAACATAATCGCGTTGGCAATCGTCTCCTGCGTTGGGTTCTCGCTGAGAGCGTTCAGCACGCGGGGGCGTAGCAGGTGGAAGAGGCCGTTCTGCGAGGTTGTAGACTCACTGATCTCCGGTCCTAAGCCCCCTTCTTCCACGGCCAGGAAAATGTCCGTGTCGCTGATGATGCCAACGATCTGGCCGTCCTGTTCCACCGGCAAGCGTCTCACGCGCAACTCGGCCATCAACCGGGCGCACTCGCGCAGGCTGGTTCCGACCGGAATCGTGATGATCGAGGGGGTCATGATCTCTTGAACGCTGACCGTCCCCGGGTCCAGCCCTTGACTCACGACCTTGCCGACCACATCCCGCTTCGTCATGATCCCATAGGTGCCACCCGCTTGCGCCGGGCGGATCAAGACACTGCTGATCTGCCGCTGCCGCATCAGGTGCAGGGCGTCATCAACGGTATCGTCAGAGTCAACCATGACCACGGGGCTGCTCATCAAACCTTCCACGGTATGGGGTTTTGAATAAGGCATACAACACTCGTCCTTTCTGCTCACGTCGTGAAGGAGTGATCACACGCTTCCATCTCAGTCTACTGATCGCCGAACCAGGTGGGTACTACCCAGATAGATAGTCTGTTCCTATCGTCACGAATAGGCTCGGAGGCCTCAAGGAGCAGCGCCGCGCTCTACGGCGAGAAGCGACGTGGCATAGAACCTGCTGAAATAAGAGCACGAAGGGACCACATATGGGAACCCGGCTACTCTGTCCGTAGAGTACCGGGTCTTTTTATTGATCGCTCTTATTGGAATACGGTGCGACGCACTTCGGAAAGTGCGTCGCACCTGATCCTGGCAGGGGGGTTCGACGATCATCGGCGTTGCGTCGCCGCCGGGGTGCTCCGCGGGCGCCCGAGTCATCGCTCGAGTGCCGGCCAGGGGTCAGAGTTGGGAAGTCTCCGATCATGGGTCCCGGCGACGACTTGATCAGTGTTTTGGGAGATGAGGATGGGAGCAAGCAAGATGGATAGGTATGGAATTCTGATGATCGCCGTGCTGTCAGTCCTGCTGGCGGGTTGTGGATCGGTCGTTGCGACAGCTCTCGGCCAAGAAGGTGCACTCGGCCCGGCAACCGGGATGGTCGTCGCGCCAATTCCCCCGCCGTTGCCGCTCCCTCCCTCCAAGACCCCGACCGCGTCGCCGACGCCTCCGGCAGACGACTCCCTGGTCCCGAGGCGCGCCCCTGAACCGACCGGCCGGCCCGAGGCACCGCCGCCCGCGGCATTGAGTGAGGAGGAATACCTCCAGACGATGAGTGCATTTGCGGCGCTCTCCGGCGCGGCGTGGGGTACGGTCCGGGAGCTCATGGTACAGGCATCGCAAGACGTGACCCTCATGGTCGACTCCGAGTGGATCTCGAACCTGGCCGCCGCGGGCGCGACGATCAAGCTCGCCAACGAGCGCCTGCGCGCCATCGAGGCACCTGCGCACTACCGTGACATCCACCAGGAGTACGTGACCGCCACCCACCATTACGACAACGCCGTCGACCTCCTCATCGCCGGGGTGCGCGAACTGGATAGCGAGAAGATCTCGCAGGCACGACAAGAAGCCGTGCTCGGATTCAAGATCTTCTTGAGCGCGAGCAAAAAACTCGATCCGCCCGCTGGTGACCACGCGGCGCTGACCGGCCCGGGTGGTCGGGTGGCCTATCAGGCGCGCTTCTCGTAGGGCTTCCCATCGGCGGCCGGCGGGACGGCGCGCCCGATCAAGCCGGCCAGGACGATCATGGTCACGACGTAGGGCAAGATCTGGAGGAACTGGCTCGGGATCGGCACCTGCAGGATCTGGAAGCGCGTGCCCAGCGCCTCGGCGAAGCCGAAGAGCATGGCCGCCCCGAAACTTCCAATCGGGGTCCACTTGCCAAAGATCATCGCCGCGAGCGCGATGAAGCCTTTGCCGTTGGTCATCAGGTCATCGAAGCCACCGACGGTCTCCAGTGAGAACCAGGCGCCGGCCAGCCCGGCGATGAGCCCGCTGATCACGACGTTGACGTAGCGCACGCGGATGACATCGATACCGACCGTGTCGGCGGCCTCGGGGTGCTCGCCGACGGCGCGGGTGCGCAGCCCCCACACCGTGTAGAAGAGCACAAAGTGGGTGAGGGCGAGCAGAATGAACATCGAATAGAAGATCGGCTTGTTGTCGAAGAGCACCGGACCGACGATCGGGATCTGGCTGAGGACCGGAATCTCGATCGCCGGGAGCGTCACGCGACCGGCACGGGTGCTGAGGAGGTACTCCCGGCGGATGAAACTCGTCACACCGATCGCCAGGATGTTGATGACCGTACCGCTCACGATCTGGTCGGTGCGGAAGGTGATCGAGAGCCAGCCATGGAGCAGCGCCATCAGGCCACCAACGAGCACAGCCACAATCACCGAGATGAAGAGTGCCTGGTTGTTGGGCATCCCGGCGTTGCCCAGAAAAAAGAAAGCCGTGAAGCCGAAGGCCGCCCCCGACAACATCATACCCTCGATGGCGATGTTGACTACCCCGGCTCGCTCGGACCAGATGCCGGCCAGAGCCCCAAGCGCGATGGGCGTCGCGAGACGCAGGCTCTCGGCCAGCATCGTGAGAACATTGGTTTGCTTGCCTGCGGCGGCCGCGACCAGGATGGTCGGGAAGATGAGCACCGCGCTGAGGATAAGAAAGCCGATTGCGATGCGCTTGAGTACTCCGCTGAGGACAAGCAGGGCGGTGAGGACGTAAAACACACCAATAGCCAACAGCGTCCGTCCGACTGGCAGATCCAGGCGGAGGGCTTGCTTTCCGACGCCGAAGGAGAACCTGGTGACCTCGCCCGGCTCGTGGCGATTGCTCGCGGCGAAGATCAGGAACAATCCCAGGAGTAGAAAGATCGCAGCATAGAGATGCGTCCGCTGAAAACGACGTCCCAAAATCATATCAACCACCCCACCCACGCGCGAACACCGTCTCCTCGATTTCGCGGCGGGCGATGCGGATGCGATACAGCCAGCGGACGATCTGCTCGGCGGCGACGAACATGATGATGAGCGCCTGGACAATCTTGATCAGATCAATCGAGAGATCCGCGCGTATCTGCATCAGACCGGCACCGTTGAGCAGGGCGCCCCACAAGATGCCGGCGGGAATGATGCCGAACGGATTCGATCGGGCCAACAGGGCCACGGCGATCGAGTCGAAACCGATGCCGGCGAAGAAGTCGGGCGAGAGGTAATGTTGCCCACCGAGGACCTCGACTGTGCCGGCAATCCCTGCCAGTGCCCCACTCAGCGCCATCGCCAGGATGATGTTGCGGCCGACGCTCATGCCGCTGTAGCGGGCCGCATCGGGATTCGCGCCGACGGTGCGCAGCTCAAAACCCAAGGTGGTGCGGTAGAGCAGCCACTGGACGATAAAGACCAGCGCGATTGCGATCAAGAGGCCGGCGTGGAGCGGCGTGCCGAAAAAGCGCGGCAGTTCGGCGGATGGGTTGATATAGGGCGTCCGAGGGGTCGACGCGGCAGGGTCGAGCAGAATCAGCGGCTCCTTACTCTTGATGAGCCAATCGGTCAGGCGAATCGCGATGAAGTTCATCATGATGGTATTGATGACCTCATGCGCGCCCGTTCGAGCCTTGAGAATGCCGGGGATGGCACCCCAGATAAGACCGCCGAGCGCCCCCGCCAGGACCGCCAGCGGTAGATGGATGATGGCCGGCACGCCGGCGAGCGCGGCTGTGTAGCCGATCCACACGGCGGCGATCCCACCAGCGTAGAGCTGTCCCTCGGCTCCGATGTTGAAGAGCCCGGCTTTGAAACCGAGCGCGACCGCGAGGCCGGCAATGATATAGGGCGTGCTCTTGACCAGCGTCGCGGCGATGGCATCCAGGCTCCCAAACGAGCCGTCCCAGAGCGCCTTGTAGGCCACCACCGGGCTGGACCCGGTCGAGACGATGATGATCCCGCCGATCACGAGCGCCGTCACAACCGCCAAAAAAGGGATAATAATGGCAGTGAACAGTGCCCAGACTGCCTCAAAGTTGCCCCCGCCGCGCCCCCCACCGCGCTCTCCTTCGACTTGAACCGTACCTTCAGCCATATATCACTCCGTTGGAAATCCCTCATCTCTCATCTCTGAACCAGGCGCCACCTCCCGACCGATGGCCGGCGCAACGATCTTATGAGTCAACTCCGCCTCGCTACGAACCCCGGCCATCAACAGGCCGAGCTGCTCGCGCGTGGCGATAGCCGCGTCGAGCATCTCGATGATCTGGCCACGGTACATCACCGCGATTCGATCCGAGAGCGCCAGGATCTCGTCCAGCTCGGCACTCACGAGAAGCACCGCCGCCCCGGCGTCGCGCATGGCGATGATCTGGTTGTGGATGAACTCGATCGAGCCGACGTCTATTCCGCGGGTTGGTTGGGCCGCGATCAGCAGCTTGACTTCCTGCCCAAACTCGCGCGCCACGATCATCTTCTGCTGGTTGCCACCCGAGAGCGTGCTCGCGGGGGCATAGATGCTGGGCGTCCGGACGTCGTACTTCTCGACCAATCTCTCAGCATGGTCGGCAACCGCCTGCTCGTCGCGCACGATGCCACGCGCGAACGGTGGGCGGAAATAGGTGTTCAGCACCAGATTGTCAGCCACCGAGTAAACGGCGACAAGCCCGTCCGCCTGGCGATCTTCGGGGATGTGTGCCACACCCAGCAGGTGGATTGCGCGGGGCGAGGCGAAGGTCGTCTCGCGATTGAGAATCGTGAAGCGTCCCGCCTCAACCGGCCGCAACCCGGTCAGCGCCTCGACCAGCTCGGTCTGCCCGTTGCCCTGCACGCCCGCCACACCAACGATCTCGCCCGCCCGCACCCGGAGGCTGACGTGGTTGACAGCCGTGAGGCCACGATCGTCCTTGACGACCAGGTCGGCCACATCCAGAACCACCGGGCCTGGACTGGCCTCCTCCTTGGCCACCACCAGCAGCACCTCGCGCCCGACCATCATGGCGGCCAGCGAGCTCTCGGTCGCCTGCGCTGGGCGCACCGTGCCGACCAGGCGGCCCTGTCGTAGCACGCTGATCCGATCGGCGACGGCCAGGACTTCCTTGAGTTTATGGGTGATGAAGATGATGCTTTTGCCCTGGGCCGCCAGGCTGCGCATGACCTTGAAGAGGTCCTCGGCCTCTTGGGGTGTCAACACGGCTGTCGGCTCGTCGAGAATCAGGATATCCGCCCCCCGGTAGAGGGCCTTGATGATCTCGACGCGCTGCTGGTGGCCGACACTAATATCGTGGACGTGGGCATCAGGATCCACGGCCAGGCCGTAGCGTTGAGAGAGCTCGAGGATGCGCTTCCGAGCGTTGCGCCGGTCGAGGAGACCGGCGCCGCGGGTCAGCTCGTTGCCCAAAATGATATTCTCAGTCACGGTCAGCGGGGGGACCAACATGAAGTGCTGATGGACCATCCCGATCCCGAGGGCGATGGCATCGTTTGGGTTTCGGATGGTGACGGGCTTGCCGTTGACGAGAATCTGGCCCTCGTCAGGCTGGTAGAGCCCGTAGATGATATTCATCAAGGTGGTCTTCCCGGCTCCATTCTCGCCGAGGAACGCATGAATCTCACCTGGCATCAACGTAAAGCTGATGTGATCGTTCGCCAGGACACCGGGGAAGGCCTTCGTCACGTTGCGGACTTCAAGCGCCGGCACAGTACCGTTCGACGGCACGGCACGCTCCTTCTCAAGGGTCAGTGATCAGGAGGGGCGCATGGCCGCTGCCCCTCCTACCGGCAACGCACAAACCGGAGGAGCGGAGAGGCTGTCCCCCCACCGCTCCCCCGGCTTTCGACTCCATTACAGAACCTCGCGAGAGAAAGCCCAGGGCTGAAAGCCCTGGGAGCCCCTCAGGGGCTGCCCGAGCGTCCACCTCGACGCGACGGGAGCCCCCCGCGGGGGATCCCCAAGCGAGAACGCCCGGTAGGGGGATCCCCGGTGGGGGAGCCCCGCAGGGCAGAATCGAGCGCAACGTGAATAGCAACGTCGAAAACCCCTTCGGCGCTGAGCGCGAATGAAGAGCGGTCCGCTCTGGATTCGCCTCAGGGCGCGAAGCGGTTGCCCCTGTCGCACCTGTATGCTATCATGCTTCTGTGAGCACCTTTCCGCCCTGCGGGGCGCCCCCAAGCGTCCACCTCGCGGTAAGGGCATCCCCCGTCGGGGACAAACGTAGAAGTTGCCGGTTGTGGCGGCGAATCTCCCGCCACGTACGCCCTGCCCTGAGGGGTACCCCCTGGCGTCGAGGGGGACGCTTCGCCCTGAGGGGCGGTCCCCGGTGAGACCTTCTCGCTTGGGCGTACCCCGCGGGGTAGGGCGCCCCCCGCAGGGGGTGAGGGGCGCCCCCACGCGCGGGCTCTCGGCCTGGGCGCCCCCCGCCGGGGGAAACCTGTAGAGTATTGAGCCTGGCGAGAACCAAGCGGGCTCGGGTGCTCCTTCAGGCTGTTCGTCCCCGCTGGACAGACGGGGACGTTAATACGCTCGCGGACGGGCGGTAAGACCTGTATGACAGGCGCGTCCGGTTGAAGCGAGAATCTCACGGTTTCTAACCGTGGGAGTGTCAATTCTGGAAGGGCTGAGGCTCGGGAATTTCGTCCTTCTTCAGCTCACCGGTCACCGGATCCACGCCGGTCTTAAGCGAGGCGTTGGCCAGGTCAACCCGAATCTGTTCGAGGTTTTTCGCGATCGCGTCGGGAATCGCCTGTCCGGCGTCGTGGAACGGTGCATACGTGATCCCACCATTGGCCGCGTCCAGGATGTAGAGGCTGCCACCGGCGAAGCTGTCGCTGAAAATCCCGACGATCTGGTCATACACGCCCAGGTCAACCCGCTTGACGGCGCTGGAGAGGAGCTTGTCGGCACCGGGAGTCGAGCCGCTGCCGAAGGTGGTGAAGTACTCGTCCTGGTCCACCCCGATGACCCAGATGCCCTGCTCGGCGGCGCGCTTGATCCCACCCGAGCCGGTCGGGCCGCCCGCGCCGAAGATCACGTCGGCCCCCTCGCCCATGAACTGTTCGGCGGTTGAGGCCCCCGCCGCCGGGTCCGTGAAGCTCGGCACGTACACCCCGAGCGTGTTCCCATCGGGGTTCACGTAATGGCAACCGTTCTCGAAGCCGTTACGGAACTTGACCACAGGCGGGATGTCGATTCCGTAGACCGCCCCGACGGTCCCGCTCTCGGTCATCATGCAGGCAAGGGCGCCGGCCAGGAAACCGCCCTGATCCTCGCGGTATTGGATCCCCACCAGGTTCTTGGGCGGATTCTCGAAGAACTGGTCCACCCCGATGAACATCACGTCGGGGTTGGCCTGGGCTGCCTTCAGGGTGGCGTCGGCAATCAAGAAGCCGACCGTCACGATAGCGTTGAAGTTCTCGCTCACACAGGTGTTGATGTTCTGGTCGTAGTCGGTCTGTGATTGCGTTTCGATGAAGTCGCTCTGCAGCTCGAATTCCTCAGCCGCACGCTTCATGCCTTCATAGGCAAACTGGTTGAACGTCCCATCGTTGATCCGGCCCACGTCCGTCACCAGACAGACTTTGAATCCCTCGGGTGGTTGCGGCTTGGGCAGAACCGTTTCCGAGATCTTTGTCTTCAACTCGCCGGAGACCGGGTCCACACCCGTATCGATGCTACCATCCGCCAGGCCCGTGCGAATCTTTTCCAATTGGACCGCGGCCCAGCGCGGAACCTGCGGGCTGGCGTCGTGGAACGGTGCATACGTGATCCCACCATTGGCCGTGTCCAGGATGTAGAGCCCACCACCCGCCCATAGCTTGCTGTCGGGCTGTACCAGGCCCTTGATCTGGTCATACACGCCCAGGTCAACCCGCTTGACGGCGCTGGAGAGGAGCTTGTCGGCACCGGGAGTCGAGCCGCTGCCGAAGGTGGTGAAGTACTCGTCCTGGTCCACCCCGATGACCCAGATGCCCTGCTCGGCGGCGCGCTTGATCCCACCCGAGCCGGTCGGGCCGCCCGCGCCGAAGATCACGTCGGCCCCCTCGCCCATGAACTGTTCGGCGGTCGAGGCTCCCGCCGCCGGGTCCGTGAAGCTCGGCACGTACACCCCGAGCGTGTTCGCCTGGTCGTTGACATAGCGAACGCCCTGCTCGAAGCCGTTGCGGAACTTGACCACGGGTGGGATGTCGATTCCGTAGACCGCCCCGACGGTCCCGCTCTCGGTCATCATACCTGCCAGCGCGCCGGCCAGGAAGCCGCCCTGGTCCTCGCGGTACTGGATCCCCACCAGGTTCTTGGGGGGATTCTCGAAGAACTGGTCCACCCCGATGAACATCACGTCGGGGTTGGCCTGGGCGGCCTTCAGCGTGGCGTCGGCAATCAAGAAGCCGACTGTCACGATGGCGTTGAAGTTCTCGCTCACACAGGTGTTGATGTTCTGGTCGTAGTCGGTCTGCGATTGGGTTTCGATGAAATCGCTCTTCAAGCCGAATTCCTCGGCCGCACGCTGCATGCCTTCATAGGCAAACTGGTTGAACGTTCCATCGTTGATCCGGCCCACGTCCGTCACCAGACAGACGCTCTCAACCGGGCCCATGGCTGCGGCGGTCTGCCCGGTGGGCTCTGGCGCCGCCGCCTGAGTTGCCTCGGGGCCTGAGTCGGTTCGGGAGCCTTGGTAGGCTCGGGGCGGTCGTCGGGGCGGGGGCTTGTGTGGCTTGGGGCGCTTGGGTCGGGGGCTACGGTCGGTTGGGCCCCCCCACAAGCGGTGAGGGCCACCAGGACCGCAAGCAACATTAGGAAAGTCAGCAACTGTTTCATAGACTTTCTCCTCCTTCGCGAGCGGGCCGCGTACGCCAGGTGGCACGCGGAACCAGGCATCACGCGATGACGCCTGCGACGTTGCAGGCGGGGCCATTATAAGGCACTCACCCATGGGTGACAAGACGCCCTTGTCACTTGTGTATAGCGCAGAAGTGTGGTCGAGGGTGGGAGCGCCGCCCACACGCAGGGCCGAGCAGGCGATGCTCACACCGGCTGGCCATGTTGTGGCGCGCTCCCCTTGGGGGACAGGCCCCGGCAGGACTGCCCCCATCTCCCCACGGCCCGGCGGTGGTTGGCCGCTGAGTGAAGTCAGCGTGCGTGGCGCTGACGTTCAAAGCCATGGCCTGGTCAGCCCGAGGCCCCCCCTGACTTGTCAGCTGGTTCACCCAGGTGTCGGCGCCAGGGGCCCCGCCGGATCATGGCTCGCCCCCGGCTCCCCTCGGATCCCCGACCCCGGCAGGGCGGGCCTGGATCTGACGATCCAGGCCGAGCCATGGGAGGGGCACCCGTTCCCGCTGGATCGCCCGATCCGACGACCATCGCCTGGAGCGCCCGCTCCAGGCCGAGCCATGGGGACACCCGTTCCCGCTGGATCGTCAGATCCGGCGGCCACCGCCAGCCTCCCCGCTCCCGGCCCGTCCTGCGGCCCACCTCCTCCCCTCCCTGTTCCCGCCGGGTCCCCGACCCCGGCAGGGCGGGCCTGGATCTGGCGATCCAGGCCGAGCGAGAGGGAGGCAGGGAGGGAGGGAGACGCCTGCTCCCGCCGGGTCCCTCGACCCCGGCAGGGCGGGCCTGGATCTGGCGATCCAGGTAGAGCAATGGGGGACGACCGTTCCCGCCGGATCTGGCGATCCGGCGACCATAGCCAGAATCCCCCAATCCCGGCCCAGCGCATGGCCCACCCGTTCCCGCCGGATCTGGCGATCCGGCGGCCATAGCCAGAATCGTCCGACCCCGGCAGGGCGGGCCTGGATCTGGCGATCCAGGTGGAGCAATGGGGGACGACTGCTCCGGACGGTGTCATCTTTCGGATGATAATGGTTCTCCACCACTTTATGTGAAAAGGGCAGAGTCAGATGGACTGGGGATAACCCAGCCCCTGCTTACGCGGCAGATCGAAACTGGCTCTCCCATACATTTGCTGCGGGCACCGGGGGGCCTCGCGGCACGATGTCTGGTGACTTGCGCTGGCGGTGCCTCGTGGCATACTGCGTGCTTGCAAGGAGCGGCGACTTCGTTCCGAACAGAAAGGATGACGCCCGATGCGCTTTGTACCTCGCAAACTCTTCTTGACGCGCGGCGTTGGCATCCACAAGGAGAAGCTCACGAGCTTCGAGATGGCCCTGCGAGAGGCCGGTATTGCCCATTTTAATATCGTGCGGGTCTCTTCGATCTTCCCACCCGGTTGCCGCATCATCGACAAAGAGGACGGGTTGGCCCTCCTTCAAGCAGGCGAGGTGGTTTTCACGGTACTGGCCGAGATGGCGAGCAATGAGGCCGGCCGGCGAATCGCAGCTACGATTGGAATCGCTCGTCCGGCCGACCCAACCAAGTATGGCTATCTTTCCGAGCATCATGCCTACGGCATGACCGAACGGGAAGCCGGTGACTACGCCGAGGACCTGGCAGCGACAATGCTGGCTACAACTCTCGGCATCCCTTTCGATCCTGAGAAGGACTACAACGAGCGCCGCGAACAGTACCGCATGGGCGGCGAGATCGTGGACAGCACCAGCATCACCATGGCCGTTGAAGCCGCGCCGGGAGGCGTCTGGACGACGGTGCTGGCAGCGGCCGTGTTGATCTGAGATGATGGGAACCAACGGAGCAGACCAGGTTGAAGTTTGTCTCAGTCTCATTAGCAGCCCGGCGGTTGCCTGGCCGGCCAGGCCAGGGCCTGTCCCGGCCGAGCCGGGGAAACCGCGGCTGGAGGCCTCCGGCCGGGTGTCACCGGCGCGGGGGAGCCCAGCGGTTGCCTGTCCTGACCGCCAGGTCAGGGAAACCGCGGCTGGGGGCCTGCCCCCCGACAGGGTGCCCCTCATGCAGGGTTGGCGTCAGGGGGTACCCCGCACCCCCTGCGGGGGAGCCCTCCCCCGCGGGGTACGCCCTACCCCACCGGGTACGCCCTACCCCACCGGGTACGCCCAGGCGAGAAGGTCTCGCCGGGGACCGCCCCGCAGGGCGAAGCGAGCCGTGCCCTGTGGGGCTCCCCCACCGGGGTGCCCTGAGGGGCATCCCGTAGGGTCACCGGGGACGCGTGGGCAGAGCCCCCTC
Source organism: Ardenticatenaceae bacterium (assembly GCA_027493995.1). Classification (GTDB taxonomy): domain Bacteria; phylum Chloroflexota; class Anaerolineae; order Ardenticatenales; family Ardenticatenaceae; genus DOUV01. The sequence continues at coordinate 3,218,905 of JAOSJS010000001.1, forward strand.
AGGGGCTCCCCCGCGGGGGGCTCCCGTCGCGTCTACGGGGACGCTTGTCCCCTGCGGGGGAGTCCCCTATAAGACGGTCTCGCTTGTCCCCTACGGGGGAATCCCCTACGAGACGGTCTCGCTTGGGGGTACCCCGCGGGGTAGGGGTACCCCGCGGGGTAGGCAGCCCCCTCACCCCCTGTGGGGGGAGCCCAAGCGGGGTCACCTCGCCTGGGGGTACCCCTCAGGGCAGGGGCTCACGCCGGGGACCGCCCCGCAGGGCGAAGCGAGAAGGTCTCACCGGGGACCGCCCCTCAGGGCGAAGCGTCCCCCTCGACGCCAGGGGGCCCCCTCAGGGCAGGGCGGGCCGGGCGTGCCCCGCCGGGCACGCGGGGGTCGGATGAGTTTGGAACAGGGCAACCGCGCGCTGAAGCGCGTAAAGAGGCACCGGCCACTCGTACTAAATCGGTAGCAGTGTCATATAAACACATCATCCGATTGAAGGCGATAAAGGCGGAAGAACGATGACTTACGGCCGCAAACTCGAACCGCGCCCCTTGACCGGCGACATTTCTGTGACCACCCTGGTGGACGACTTCCTCTTCGCGTACAACGCGGCCCGTTTGCGCGAGGCCACCCTCCTCTTTACCCAGAGGATGCTCGAGCCGGATGTGACGGTCGGCGTGACGCTGTCCGGGGCGCTGACCCCTGCGGGGCTGGGCTACGCTGCGTTTGTGCCGCTGGTGGAGGCCGGTTTCATTGACTGGATCGTCGCTACCGGCGCCAATCTCTACCACGATTTACACCGCTCACTCGGCTTCGAACTGTTCCAGACCACGCCGTTCGTGGATGACGTGGCCTTGCGTGAGGAGCACATCATCCGCATCTACGACATCGTCTTTCACCAGGATGTGCTCCTGAAGTCTGACGCCTTCCTGCGCAAGGTTCTCGAGGCGCCCGAGTTTCAGCGCCGCATGGGGACGGCCGAACTCCACTATCACCTGGGCAAGTACGTTCGCGGGCGCGAGGAGCGCCTCGGGATTGCCTATCGCTCGCTCCTGGGCGCCTGCTTCGAGGCCGGCCTGCCGGTCTACACCTCCAGTCCGGGTGACTCGACCATCGGGATGAACGTCGCTGCGCTCCGGCTGGCCGGCCACGAGATCGGCTTCGATCCCGAACTGGACGTGAACGAGACGACCGCGATCGTCCACGGCGCGAAGGCCAGCGGTGGGAAGAGTGCCGTGCTGATCTTCGGCGGGGGCTCACCCAAGAACTTCGCGCTGCAGACTGAGCCCCAGATCCAGGAGATCATGGGCATTGATGAGAAGGGCCACGACTACTTTGTCCAGATCACCGATGCGCGACCGGATACCGGTGGCCTTTCGGGCGCCACGCCGGCCGAGGCGGTGACCTGGGGCAAGGTGGATCCCGAGCAACTGCCCGACACGGTGGTCTGCTACCTCGATTCCACCGTCGCGATTCCCATCATGGCGGCCTACGCGCTGGCGACACGCGCCTCGCGCGCCCCCAAGCGGCTCTACGACCGCCGCGACGAGCTCGTGGCCGCGTTGAGCGCGGCCTACCGCGCGAACCGTCCCGTGGACCCCGATGAGGTGATACCGCAAGGGGGTGTCGCGGTTGGTCGTGCGACGCCGCACCCGTAAGGGCGGCCGGCGACTCTCGGCGGACTCTCCTATTCCGCCGGCATCGCGAAATTTCGAAATGATGAGAAGGTAACGATGAGAGATTGCGATTCTTGGACGTTGCGAGGGGTCCGGGAAGCTCCGTTTGAGCTCTCATCGCGAATCTCCACCCTGCAGCCCCAGGAGCCATCGTGCTCATGCCCAACAATTTTCTTGGCTTAACGGACGAGTACGGTGCCTTTGACGAGGCGGCCGTGCTCGTACTGCCAATTCCCTACGAGGCCACCGTGAGCTACGGCACCGGAACTGCCAATGGCCCTGCGGCCATCATCGATGCCTCGCAGCAGGTCGAGCTCTACGATCGGGAGTTTGGCGGCGAGCCGGCTCTGGAGTACGGAGTCCACACGCTGGATCCGCTGCGGCTGCCGGAGGCGCCCGCCGTTGCCGTGGCACAGATCGGCGTCGCCGTCGCCGAGGTGGCCCGCAGTGGGAAGTTCGTCGTTGGCCTCGGCGGCGAGCACACGATCAGTGTCGGCTTTGGCCGTGGCCTCCTGGATGCGCTCGGCGAACGACTGACGGTCGTGCAGATCGATGCCCACAGCGACCTGCGCGACGAGTACGAGGGCACGCCCTACAGCCACGCCTGTGTCGCCCGCCGTCTGGTGGAGCAACCGGGGATCGAGCAGGTTCTCCAGCTCGGCATTCGCTCGATCTCCAGCGGGGAGGTCGCCTTTGCCCGCGCGCATCCGCGATCAGTGCGTATCTGGTACGCCGAGGAGATCCACGACGGCGGCTGGCGCGGCGACCTGATCGACCGCTTGGCGGAGCGGCGCGTCTATTTGACGATCGATGTGGACGGGTTGGACCCCAGCATCGTGATGGCGACCGGCACCCCTGAGCCGGATGGGTTGACCTGGAACGAAACCCTCGACATTATTCGCACCATTGCCCGCACCGCCGAGATTGTGGCCTTCGACTGTGTCGAACTGGCACCGGCGGCCGGGCTGCACGCCAGCGATTTCGCGGTGGCGAAACTGGTCTACAAAACCATCAGCATCATCATGAACTGCTAAATGTCCCACCGCGCACTCGTCACGGCGAGCGCGGCCCTGCTGCTCGTCGTTCTCTCCCGCTCCCTGGCGACTGCTCAGGGTCCCGCGCCCAAGATCAGCCCGGAGCTGACCGCCGTTCTCGCCGCCGGACCGACCGAGTTCCTGGTGGTCTTTGTCCATCAGGCCGACTTGAGCGGGGCGAGGCGGCTGCCCGATCGCGCCGCCAAGACGACCTGGGTCGTCCGCCAGCTCCAACGGACGGCGGCCGTCGAGCAGGCCCCAGTGCGCGCGCTGCTCGACCGGCGGCGCGTGCCCACCCGCCCCTTCTGGATCGTCAACGCCCTCCTGGTGCGAGGCGACGCCGATCTCGTCCGGCTTCTGAGTGCTCGCCCCGAGGTTGCCCGCCTGCTTGCCAACCCGGCGATTCCGAACCCCCTCCCCGGCCCGAGCCCCTGCCACCGCGCTCCGCCGCCCCTCTCACCGTGGACAGCATCGAGTGGAATGTACTCCGTGTGGGCGCGACCGACGTCTGGCAAACCTATGGCGTGCGTGGCGAGGGAGCAGTCGTCGCCGACAACGATACCGGTGTGCGGTGGGATCACGAGGCGCTCAAAGCGCAGTACCGCGGGTGGGACGCGGCGACGGGACGCGTCAATCACGACTATGCCTGGCACGACGCCTTCGGGCAGTACCTGGCGCCCTACGACGATCACGGCCACGGGACGCATACCACGGGCACTATGGTCGGGGACAATGAGGCGGTGGCCGGGAGCGATGGCCCAACTCGCCGCCAGGTGGGCGTCGCCCCCGGGGCGCGCTGGATCGCCTGTCGCAACATGGCCGCCGGCGTGGGCAGTCCGGCGAGCTACCTGGATTGCTTCGAGTGGCTGCTCGCGCCAACGCGCAGCGACGGGAGCGATTCTCAGCCGCTGCTCGCCCCCGACATCATCAATAACTCCTGGGCCTGCACGAGCGGGGAGGGTTGCACGAACGACCAGCTCGATGTCCTGGAGTCGGCCGCGGCCGCCGTGCGAGCGGCCGGTATCCTCAATGTGGTCGCGGCGGGGAACGAGGGCAACAGCCAGTGCGGGACCGTCTCCGATCCTCCCACGATCTACCCCGAGGTGTTCTCGGTGGGCGCCAGTAACAGCGCCAACTTCTTGGCGAGCTTCAGCAGCATCGGCCCGGTCATCCGCGACGGGAGCCAGCGCTTCAAGCCCGACCTCGTTGCGCCGGGGCAGAGCGTCGTCAGCAGCACGAGTTGGTCGCCCTCAGCCTACGCCACCAGCAGCGGCACCTCGATGGCGACTCCGGCGGTGAGCGGTGTGGCCGCCCTGATGCTGAGTGCCGCGCCGCAACTCAATGGCAAGGTGTCGCTGATCGAGCGAATCTTGCGCGAGACCGCCCAGCCACTCACCGCCACCGTCACAATCGGCCACCCCACAAACGCCTGCCTGGCCGATGGCTCGCTCCACCCGAACCTGCTGTACGGGTGGGGGCTGGTGGACGCGCGGTCCGCCGTAGCCGTCGCCCGGAGCTGCCCCAGCGCCGACTTTGATGGCACCGGAGCGGTAGATGTGCGCGATCTCGCCCTGCAGGCCGCGGCCTGGCATCAGCCGGTTGATCCCCTCACCCGCGCCTTTGACCTCAACCAGGACAACGTGATCGACATTGTCGACCTGATCCTCGGGTCAGAAGAATGGTTGGTGAGATGCCAGTTCCCGGGAGGGCAATGAGGCGATGAGAGCGTCGAGGTCGGAGATTGACGGCGTTGGGCGGACCGTTCAGTAGCCCGGCGGTTGAAACCGCGGCTGGAGGCCTCCGGCCGGGCGTGCCCCTCCGGGCACGCTGGTTGTCGGATGAATTTGGGACGGGGCAAGCGTGCACACGCTGCGGGCGATTTTCACGGTAGCCGTCCATGCGCGTGTGCGCACAACGCAGGATGAAAATGTGCCAGGATGTCGGCCGAGTCGCGGCGGGCATCAAGGTCGGCCGATTGATGATGCCAAGAGCGTGAAGTGAGAGTCGGACCTGGATGCCGAACGGCACACCCCATTGTGGTCCCCCATCAATGGGGAAGCACGGACGGTAGGATCTTTTTTGAAACGGTGTCCTGCCTGCTGCTACGGTGAAACGGAGGACAGGATGCCAGTGATTGTGAGCCATGGTGGCGGTGCTGATGTACATAAGAAGACAATCGTGGTCGGCTGCCTGACACCGGGGCCAGATGGCACGGGGCGTCGCGAGACTCGCACGTTCGGGACGACGACCAGCGAGTTGGTGGCGGTGTCGGAGTGGCTAACGAGCCTGGGCCTCCCGCCTATCGCGATGGAAAGCACGGGCGAGGATTGGAAACCAGTCGATAACGGGCTGGAAGCCAACTTCGAGGTGCTGGGGGTGAATGCGGCGCCTCGCAAGCACGGGCCCGGGCGCAAGACCGATGGCACGGATGCCGAATGGATCGCCGAGTTGTTGCGGCCCGGCCTGTTGCCTGCCAGCTTCATTCCCCCGCTGGCGCACCGGGAGCGGCGTGACTTGACCCGCCAAGGGACGATTTTGGTTCAGGAACGGGCGGCGGGAGTCAATCGGCTGCAGAACGTGCTGGAATGGGCCACCCTCAAACTGAGCGCGGTGGTCACCGATGGGGTCGGCGGGTCGGCGCGCGCGCTGCTGGCCGCCATCGTGGATGGCCAACGCGATGGGGCGCGCTTGGCGGCGCTGGCCCGCGGACGGCTGCGCCGCCAACCGGCGGAACGGGAACAGGCCCTGGACGGGCACGTGCGCCATCACCATCGCGGCTTGATGGCTCAACCCCTGACCCACGTTGATTTCCTCGATGAACAGATGGCGGCCTTCGACCAGCAGATCAGCGCGCTCATCACGGCGCAGTCGCCCCTGGCCGACCCACCCACTCCGCTTGAAGCCCAGGCGCCAACGCCCACTGAGCCGACCCACACCACCGCTGAAGGCGCGTGGCCGTGGGAAGAGGCGGTCGCGATTTGGGACAGCATCCCCGGCAGCGGTCGCCGGGGGGCTGAAATCATGGTCGCTCAAATCGGGACCGATAGGAGTCGTTTTCCCTCCGCCGCCCACCTCGCCAGGTGGGCCCAACTGGCTCCCGGCCACAACGAAAGCGCCGGCAAACGCATGTCAGCTCGCATCGGCAGCGCCAATCTCTGGTTGCGCAGCGCTTTGATTCCGGCCGCTCAGGCCGCCGTCAAACGCCAAGACGCCTTTCTGGGCGCCTGCTATCGCCGCCTCGTCACCCGCCGTGGGCTCAAGAAAGCCATTGTCGCTGTTGCACATAAGCTCTTGACCACCGCCTCCACCTTGCTCTGCAAGCGTGCGCTCTACCACGAGCGCGGTGCTGACTACCTTGACGAGCGCCGCACGCAACGGCGGCTCAATCGCTTCCGTCACGATCTCGAACGTCTCGGCTACGCCGTCGCGCTCGAGCCTCTCGCTGCCGTGCCGGCGTAACCCTTCGGGGCCTTGCCGGCCCATTGTCCCGGCCTATTTTCACGGTAGGATCAGTGAGATACGCTATCTCACGATCACCACCGAAAGCCGGCAATTTCATGAACGGAGCCATGCCCTGATGAGATGGAGGCTCATCGGTACGTACCCTTTGGGAGCAAACAGCTATTGCTGCGACTGAGGTGGGGGCCTTTAATGAGGGAGGGATTGCTAAGAAGGGCGCGCAACTATGGGTTCCCCCCTCATTTTCATCCGCCAGCGTTCCGCCTCGCTGTTGGTCCCCCTCGTCATGGTGGGCGGGATAATCCTTGGGAGCGCGACATCGACACCCTCCTCAGCCCAGGTGGACTTGCCGGCAGGGGCCGCAATCGTACCGCCAGCCGGCCAGGCTGTTGCTGAGGAAGCAGGGCGGCGACACGCCCACTTCACCCTCGAGACCGGCCCGTCCTCGCTCCACCTGGGCGACACCCTGTTCGTCACGGCTACGCTTCGCGCTGTTGACGGAAGCCCATTGCCCAACCGGCGCATCCTGTTCGCCTACAACGCGGAGTGGGCCCGTCGCGGCGTCGTTTACACCGATAGCGCCGGGCAGGCGTTCTGGCAACTCCCCATCGTCAACCCCGCCGCTCTCAAGAGCAGCGGTTTCGTCCAGGGAGGGGGCACACAGAATCGCGGCACTGATTACAGCGTGCATGCGATTTTCTTCGGCGATGAAGCCTACGTTCGCGAGGAGTTGATCGGCTTCTTCAAGGTGGCGCAGGTCGCAATCCCCCGCACGCGGGTACGCTTCGTCACCATCGCGAGCGCTCTGACCGAGCAGGATAGCCTGACGGTGATCGGGGAGCTGACCTCTGCCGGGCAACCACTGGCTTCGGAGATGCTGTGGCTGCGGGCGTTCGGCCGCGAGACAAGTTGTTCGACGGGGACCGCCGGGCGCTGTGCCCTGACGATCTCGCCGAAGGGCCGCCCGGCGGGCAACTACGTTGTCACGCTGGACTACCCGGGGAATGGAGGCCCGGCGTACGGGGGGGCAACGATCAATCGCACCGTGTGGCTGGAGAGCTCGGCGGCGCAGCCCACCCGGCTGCCCGCGCTGACTTACTGGGGCTGGGATTTCACCAACGAGGATCCGGCGCAGCACAACTATGGCCCCTTTGGGGGAACCTGGGCCTTCTATTGGAACGAGCTGGTATCAGGCAGCTTCAATCAGTTGATGGTCAACGAAGTTCTCCTGAACGACTACCTCGAGCGCGCGCGCCGGATGACCATCACGATGCCCGATGGTACCCTGCGCCCCAAGCCAATCATTCTGGGCATGATGCTCACCGACGGCTACACGGATCGTGCGCCGCAAGCGGTGCGGCGGGAACTGCCACACTACGAGCTCCAACCCACCTCAAGTATAGCGGGCGAAAGCTGCCCACCCAAGGAGATGCCCCGCTACGACGACCCGCTCTACCAGTCCTGGTACGCTGCCAGCGCCCGCGCTGTGGGCAACTACTATCGGCGCCACCCAGAATACCACGATGTCCTCGTCGGCTGGCGCATTCTCGGCGGCTACGATGGGGAGTGGGCGGTGATGTTCAAGAACGATAGCGCCTATCCCAATTGCGACTATCTGGCCGTGGCGCACGAGTATGTGACGGAAGGCGAGTGGCTTGCCTTCAAGCGATTGGCGCTGGCGGTCTGGGCCAACGAATTCGGCGGGACACCCGTCGAGCTCATCCTTGAAACCTACCACGACGCCGACGCCCGGGCCTACGGTCATCCCATTGGCTCAAAGTTCAACGCGGCCGATATCGAGGTGGCCAGTCACGCCTACATGTCCATGTATTCAGTCATGGGCCAACGCGCGGTCTCGTACTGGTGGCGCGATCAAAGCACTGCCTACGAATCGCGGTACGAGCCCTTCTTCATGTCCGGCGTGGCCGACCCGCAGAACCCTGCCCTCTGGGCCGGCACCTACTGGATGATCCTATGGATGCTCGAGAGTCAGGCCGACTGGATTGACTTCCACGGCGGCCACTGGCAGGCCTATGCCAGCATCCCTGGCTTCAGCCAGTTCGTCAACGAGCACTTAGGGAAATCCTGCGAGACAACACCAAGTGCCTGGGTCGTGCTGCGTGAGGTGGCCGACGACAACACCAAGGAAGCCAATGACTTCTGGAGCAGCGGCACCTACGGCGACTACCAGTTCTGTCTCTACCGTCCCCTGGTGAGCGGGGCTCAGGCGTCGCCGGTTCGCGGCATCGACCTGCCTGTTCCCGCTCAGGGCCAGTACTTCACCAATCCGTATAAGGCCAAGCACGGCGCCAACAGCCAGATCATCGCGTTGCCGGGCTACAGCGGCCGCAAGACCGATCAGGGCTGGATGTACTTCGATATTGATGATAGCTACGTCCTTGCCGGCCAGCACTCGCAGGAGCCCTCCAACCAGTGGCAGATCACCATCGTCTACCTCGACGCCGGAACCGATACCTGGTCCCTGCGCTATGCCGACGCCCACGGTGCCGAGCACCGACTCGATGTGACCAAGACGAACAGCGGTGAGTGGCGCGAGCAGACCTGGACGATCTGGGATCTCGTCGCCAACAACCAGTGGCCCGGCAGCACCGACTTCGCCTTGAGCGATAACAGCGACGGCACCGAGATTTTTCACCGTCTCCAGGTACGAAGCGGCCGGCCACGTGCCTGGCATGCTTACAGCATCAGGAAGACTCCGACCATCGACGGCGACCTCGCCGATTGGGGCGGCTTCGCATCGCTACGCCTCGACAGTGCGGAGGCCACGACCGTCGTTCAGAGCTCGCTCACCCTGAACAAGGCCCAGGCTGAATTGCGGGCCACCTGGGATGAGCGCGCGCTCTACTTCGCCGTTCACATCGTTGATAGCCAGGTCGTCAGCGACGCGCTCGACTTCGAGAATAATGATTGGATCGAGCTCGACCTCGATGGCCTGCACGACCACGCTGCCTTCAACGCGGACGACCGGCGAATCTCACTGAGTGCCGGTGGGAAGCGGCGCAACGACGGCACGGCCCCCGGCGATGTGACCACCGCCGTCGCCGCGGTGCCGGATGGCTGGACCGCGGAGATCGTGGTGCCCTGGACTGCCCTGGGCGGGTCGCCCACCGCCGAGCGCCGGCTCGGCTTTACCTGGCTCCTCCACGACACCGACGGCGTGACCGGCGACCTCCATCTGGTATGGGAGGGCGATGAGACTCCGAGCAGCAGCCTGACATGGGGCCACCTCGACCTCAAACAGTGTACCGTTCCAGGCGATTTCGATGGCGATGGCGTGATCAATGGGGGCGACTTTCAACTTCTCGCCCAGCAGTGGCGCCAGCCCAGCGGTGCCACCACCCTGGAGGCAACCGCCGATCTCAACGGCGACGGTGTGATTTCGGTGCTCGACCTCCTCACCCTCGATCGCTCCCCGGTTCGCTCCTGCGATGGTTGATCCCGGGCCGGTGCGAACTCAAGAGCGCAGCGGGCCGCTCCCCGGACACGCGTAGCGAACACGCGCCGAGACGCCCAGGCGCGACGGCTATTTTCCTCGACGGTGTCGCTTGCTGACCGGCCCGTGAGTGTTCCCCTCAGACCGGTTCGGGCAAGCGCGCCCGAATCGCGCGTTTGCTGGCTCATGAATATACTCTGGAGCGCTACGAAGACCCTGTTGAAGGCCGTCCCGAAGACTGCCTGCATGGTATCCCCAACGCCCGTTCCATCCAATGTACCCTCGATGCTTCTCTTTGTCGGCGCCGCGCTTGGTGCCGCGTTCGCGCCTGGGCTCGCCCTGGTGGCCTGGCTGGCGCCGGGCGAGTGGCCGCGGAGCCTGCGGGTGGCGCTGGCGCCGGGACTCTCGCTGGCCCTGGTCGCACTGCTCGTGCTTCTCGCCGATCTGCTCCACCTCCGGCTGGGACCGGCCACCGCCTGGGGGCTCCTGGTCGCGAGCGGTCTGGCCTTGGGTGTCCGCGCCCGCCGCGGCCGGCCGGCGGCCCTCCGCCTGGTTGAGGGCCTCTTCCTGCTGGCGTTCCTGGTCGTCCTGCTCACGCGCCTCTGGCCGATCGTTCACCTCGGCCTGCGCTACCCCCTATGGGGTGATTCGCTTCATCACACCATGATCGTGGCGCTCATGCGCAGCCACGGGGGGCTCTTCGACAGCTGGGCGCCCTTTGCCCCGCTCACCTCGATGACCTATCACTTCGGGTTTCACGCCTGGGTGGTGTGGAGCGGCTGGCTGCTCGGGCCGATCGAGCCAGGAGCACCGCTGGCTGTCCTATGGAGCGCTCAGGTGCTCAACGCCCTGGCGGCCCTCGCCCTCGCTCCGCTGGCATGGCGGCTCACGGCCCGCGCGCCGGGGGATCGGGCCGGCGCGGTGGCCGGAGTGGTCGCGCTGCTGGTGGCGGGGCTATGGGCCTTCACCCCGGCCTTCTACGCCAACTGGGGCCGCGACACGCAATTGGCGGGCCAGGTGATCTTACCCGGCGCGATGCTACTCACCCTGGAGGTGGGGCAGCGCCGACGCCGGGGGCCGGCCGTGCTCCTGGCCCTGCTCATCGCGGGCCTGGCCTTGACTCACTACCGCATCCTGCTGCTCTGGGTGCTCTGGATTCCGGTCGTAGGGCTCTGGGCGCTGGCCCGCCGCCAGCACGCCGGGGCCGTTGCGACTGGGTTGGCCGTGCCGACGGCGGCCGGCCTCTTCCTGGCCGCCCCCTGGCTGCTCAACACGTTGGCGGGCCAGCTCCCCCAGACCGCTGGTCTCCTGCTCGCCACGCGCCAGCCGAACGCGGCCCTGGCAGCGTACAACGCGCTGCCGCCCCTGACAGCCTACATCGAGTGGCCCTGGCTGCTCCTTGCCGGCCTCGCGCTGCTACTCGCCGTGATCCTGCGCCGCGTCCGGCCGCTGCTGGTCGCGCTTTGGTGGGGCCTGGTGGTGTTGCTCGCGAACCCGCAGTGGCTGCGCCTTCCCGGCACCGGCATCGTCAACAACTTCGCCTGGGTCATTGCCGCCTACATCCCCGTCGCTCTCTTGCTGGGCTGGCTCGCTGCCCAGGCCTGGACAGTGAGGTCGCCGGCAGCGGGGCACCGGACGGCTCGCCCCGCGCTCGCCGCCGGGATCGTCATCGTCTCGCTCGCGGGCGCCAGCGCACGCGTGAACACGATCAACCCCGTGTACAGCTTCATCGAGCCGGCCGACGAGGCTGCCTTCGCCTGGATCCGGGCCAACACGCCGCCGGATGCGCTCTTTCTGGTCAACGGTTTCCTGGCCGTGGGGGAGAGCCAGGTGGCCGGCAGCGATGCCGGCTGGTGGCTGCCGGTCACCACGGGCCGGCGCGTCACCGTCCCGCCCAGCGTCTACCTGAGCGAGCGCGGGGAGGCGCCCGACTACGCCGAGCGCACCCTGGCGTTAGGTCACCAGGTCTACACTGGCTCCGACCTGACCGACGCAGCCACCATCGCCGCCCTGCGGGCCGCCGGAGTGACCCACCTCTACCTCGGGGCCCGCAACGGGCTGGTGGGCGTGCCCCCCGGCCAGCACGGCTTCCAGGCCGCGCCCCTTCAGTCCAGCCCGGCCTGGGAACTCCTCTACCAGGCCAACGGCGCCTGGGTGTTTGCGCTGCGCCCGCCGCTCGCGAGCGCTCCCTGAACCTACGCTATGGCGCCCGATCCTCGCGCCCTGGCGACCCGCCCTTCGCGTCCGGTCCTCAAGATGACCGCACCTGTTTCGTGACCGGCCTCAACGCGGACGGGCGAAGTATTTGCCACGTGCCTCAACCTGGACTATAGTCATGACCCTCTGGCGCCGCCGGCGACGAAGTTCCCCGTCGGCGCTTGCCGTGCCTACCCGTATCGGTTGAGCTGAGAGTGCCGGATGGCAACAGCGCACCCCGTTCAAAAGAGCCCCTCCCAACCGGGCCAGGAGATGACGTTTGGCCCCCAGACGACCCTGCCGGCCAAGCTTCGTGAGCTCTGGAATTACCGTGACCTGATCCGCAACCTCGTGGTGCGGGACCTGAAGGTGCGGTACAAGAACAGTGTGTTGGGCGTGTTGTGGTCGCTGCTCAACCCGCTCTTGATGATGCTGGTTTTCACTGTGGTTTTCACCTTCCTGTGGCCCAATCAGGGCACCGCCCATTTCCCAGTTTTTCTCCTGGCGGGGCTCCTGCCGTGGAACTTCTTCCAGGGCTCGGTGATGGCCGCCACGGCCAGCATCATCGGCCACGGCCACCTCATCAAGAAGGTCTACTTTCCCCGCGAGGTCCTACCAATTTCGGTCGTGCTGAGCAACCTGGTCAATTTTCTGCTGGCGCTGCTGGTGCTGTTTAGCTTCCTGATCGTGAGCCGGATCGGTTTCACACCCTACATTCTCTGGCTGCCGGTTATCATCCTGATCCAGGTCGCCTTTACCCTCGGGCTGGCCTTCCTGTTCAGCACACTCAACGTCTTCTACCGCGATACGATGATGATTCTGGACGTCGGCCTGCTGGCCTGGTTCTTTTTGACGCCCGTCTTCTACTCGATGGAGATTATTCCGGCCAGCAAGATCGTGCTCGGCTATGAGATCGCCGTCCACCGGCTGGTCCGCTGGCTGAACCCGATGGCCAGTCTGATCGATGCCTACCGGACGATTCTTTACGGCAGCACGACAGGCGCGCCGCCCGGACCGCCAGCCCTCGATTTTCTCTTTCGCACGTCGTTGACCGCTGCGATCGTCCTGCTGGTCGGCTGGCTGGTCTTCCGTCGCTTCAGCCCCGTCTTCGGCGAAGAAATCTAAGCGACCTGGATTCGAGAGACTCTCGCCGTGAACCCGAATGAACATCCGCTCGTGAGCGTCGTTTTGCCCGCCTACAACGAAGAGTTGGCTGTCGAGGCCGATCTGCGCACGATCCGCGACGCGCTGGACGCGAGCGGTTACTCCTACGAGATCCTGGTGGTCGATGATGGGAGCCACGACCGCACCGCCGCGATTGCGGCCAGCGTGCCGGGCGTCCAGGTCCTCAAACACGGGCGCAATCGCGGCACCGGGGCGGCCCGCTCGACCGGGATCCGCGCCGCGCGCGGCGCGATCATTGCGATGAGCGATGCCGACGGCACGTACCCCAGCCGGGACCTGCCACGCCTGATCGAGGCGATCCTCCATGGGGCCGACATGGCAGTGGGCGCGCGCACGGTCGAGGCCGGCACGATGCGCCCGCTGCGCACCTTCGCTAAAGAGTCCATCCGGCGCCTGGCCGGCTACATGACCGCCAGCGAGATCCCGGATCTCAACAGCGGTTTCCGCGCCGTGCGTCGCGATGTGGCACTGCGCTTCCTCCCCGTGCTCCCGACGACCCACTCGTGGGTCAGCACAATCACGCTGGCCCTGCTCACGAATGGGTACCGCGTCGATTATCTGCCGATCGCCTACTTCCCCCGGGTCGGGCACTCGTCGTTCCATCCCATCCGCGACACCTACAACTACCTCTCGCTTGTGGTCCGCACGGTTACCTACTTCAATCCGCTCAAGGTTTTTCTGCCCGTCAGCCTGTTGCTCTTCCTGATCGGCCTATCGAAAGGCACCTACGATCTGATCTTTAACCTGCGCTTCCGCGAGAGTGACGTTGTCCTGGTCGTGGTGGCCGTCCTGATCGGCATGATGGGAATCCTGGCCGACCTGATCGTGATGCAGGGTCGCCGCGACTTTATAGCCACCGAGATTCAAGTGGAACGGCTCCCCGTGCGCGAGCCCGACGTGGCCGACGAGGCGCTCCCCCGCGAGATGGCACCGCGGTGAAGTGCTGAACGCTGAATTGGGTGGGGTGATGGGGGGAATTCATCGTTCATCGTACATCATCCTGGGGTTCTTTTTGCTCCTCATGCTGGGGCTGGTCGGATGTAATCGTCTGGCCTCGGACTGCGAATTATCTGCAGTTCACCTGGTCTATCTCGAGCCGAGCGACACGCCCCCGGCAAGCACCCTGCCCGAGACCTGGCTGGCCCGGCGCTGCCTCGGCGTTGTGACGGTCAGCGATGCCGCCGAGGTACCGTCGCTCCTCGCCGCGTCTCCCACGGTGGCTTTTATGGTCAACCGGCGGGCCGCCGGCGTACTCCGCCAGGCCTGGGCCGCCGAGGCCTACGAGGCGCACCGCCCGATCATCGGTCTTGATATGAACATGAGTGAACTGGATACGGCCGCACCCTTCGTCCGCGCCCCGGTCCTCGTTCCGGTTCGCCGGCCTGGCGAGTTGCTCTGGGCGGGAATCTGCCGCCGCGCGAAGGGCGAGCGACGCACGGCGAACCGCTTTGTGAGCACGACTCAGCTCCTGGAATGGAGCGCCGCCTGTCGTTAGCAGAGGGAATGGGAGAGTGCTAAGTGTATAGCGCAGATTCGTGGGCAGGTTTTGAGCGAGGGGTAAAATGGGGTAAGGTGAGGGGGACGGGTGAAGCCACGACAGGAGAGCGAAAGCGATGGCGCGAGCGATGACACAGGAAGAGCGGAAGAGACAGATGCTGGCGGCGGCGAATCGGCTGGTGGAGCGGTTGGAGGGGTGGTATGACGCGCATCCGGAGGCCACGTTCGAGGAGGTGGAGGCGGCAGCGCGCGAGGCACGGCGGGAGATGATGGGGGCGGTGCTGGGGGTGATGATCAACGGGCGGGACACGGGGCTGCAAGCGGAAGCCCCGCGGTGTCCGCGCTGTCAAGGCGGGCTGCGCTTCAAGGGCTATCGGCGCAAACGGATCATAGGACTGGAAGGCGACACGACGCTGGAACGGGCCTACTACGTCTGTCCTGACTGTAAAGGAGAGACGTTTTTTCCCCCTGGACCGCAAACTCTGTCTGCGGGCTGATAGTTGGAGTGGGGGCACGGCGCGCGTGGCGACGCGCTGCGGCTTGGAGAGCGCCTCCTTTGCGCGCGCGGCAGGCACCTTCAGCGACAGCGTGGGCCCGCCAATCTCAACGGAGAGCCTGCGCCGCGTGACCGAGCAGTTCGGGGCGCAGGTCGAGCAACAGCGGGTGGCGCCGGTGGCGGCGGTGGCCGCGGCGGGGGATGATCCGGCCATGGCGCTGACGGAGCGGGTGGCGCCGGTGGCCCCCGTGGCGGCGCCGGCCAACATTTCCAGTGACGGGGCGATGGTCCGCCTGCGCGGCGAAGGCTATAAGGAAGTCAAGCTGACGGCTATTTCCAGCCTCAGCCAGGCCCCCGTGCCCGCCACGCGGCGCGGCTACGCCCCGAGCGCCCCCGAACCGCGCCTGAGCGCCCACAGTTACCAGGCGGGCTTGTGGGACGCCGACGAGTTCGCGGCGCACCAGTACGTGGAGGGGCTGCGCCGCCAGGTGGGCCAGACGGCGACCCTGACCTCGGTCAATGACGGCGCCCCCTGGATTCGGCGCGTGACGGCGACCAATTTCCCCACGGCCACCTTGATTCTCGACTGGCATCATGCCGAAGAACGACTCCAAGTGGTGGCCGACTACGCCTTTAGCAACCCTGCCACCCAACGCGAGTGGTGCGCGACGACCACCGAGCAGCTCTGGCAAGGGCAGCTCCAGGCGGTCGTCACGGCCCTGGACGACCTCGGCCTGACGGCTGATTCCGCCGCGCCCGACCTCGTGCGCCACAGTCCCGGCTCCTTCCAGAACACCGCCGACGCCACCGACTCTCCCGCCTACCGCGCGCTCGGTCTGCCTCTCGGCAGCGGCACGGTCGAAAGCGCCGCCAATACGCTCGTCCACCATCGCATGCGCCGCCAAGGCCCCGGCTGGAATCGCGACGCCGGCCACGCCATGCTCGCCGCCCTCAGCGAACTCCACAGCGACCGCTTCGAGCGCGCTTGGGCCGATTCCCAACCCGCCCTCGCCCCCTAGCCCGCCCACGAATCTGAGGTATACACGAGTGCTAATGCTCCGTTGACAGTCCGCCGGGCTCTATGTTATAATCTCAGGGTATTTCTCCACGGGGCTGGCCCTGCGGAGAAGTTTGTATTCATAAGGCTCGGCGGCGAGAGTGTGTCGAGAGTACCGCCGTGGAAGGAGGACGAGAGCATGCCCACCTACGTCTATGAATGTCCGACCTGCGGTGAACGCTTTGAGCGGCAGCAAAGTTTCAAAGACAAACCGCTCGAGACGTGCCCTGAGGGTCATGCTGGTGTCAGGCGCGTATTCACCCCCCCGGGGATCGTCTTCAAGGGCTCGGGGTGGTACATCACCGACAGCCGCAACGGCAGCGGCGCCAGCGGCGCCAGCGGCAACGGCGCGAAGGCCACGCCCAAGACCGAGGCGAAGAGTGAGTCCACGGGTGGAGCCAAAGCCGAAACCAAGAGCGAAGCCACGAGCACGGCCAAAAGCGAGAGTTAAGCGCGCTCCTCGCCGAAACCAAACAGAAGTCATCCTGAATTTTGGGGTTTTTCGAATATGGGGAGACCTTCTGAGCGCGGCCTGGTTCACTCTGGGAACAAGCCGGTTCAGGAGGTCTCTCGTTTTTCCGCGAACGCTCTTGTTGGGATCGTGGGTATGGGGGAGGCGAGGGCATTGCCCTCCCTCCCAGCGCACCGTATTCCAATTTGAGCCTTTCCGCGATGCTTTTCTCCGGCGAGGCTGCCACTTCGGTCGAGTCGTGCGGCACGCCTGGCCGCACCAGGTGCGGCCACCAGGTCTCGACGCTCTGTCATTACTCGCGCGGGCCCTTCGACTCCCCGGGCGTGCCCGGCGGCCCCGCTGTCCTTCTCTCGGCCTGCAATCGGCCGACGGGCGTTGTGTCCCCGCCGCCAGGGTTGGCACATCGCGTGTCCCTGTTGAAAAGGAGCGCGGCGGCCATGAAAGCTGGCGCCGTTACTCTCTCCGCTGTGCTATGCGGGATCGCATTCCTGGCTCTGTTTCTGTCGCCGAACAGGGTCCCTCCGACGGCCCAAGGCACCGGCACCACGAGTATTGTCTCGGTCGCCGCTGACGGCACCTACGGGGACGGAGCCTCGGAGGCCCCCTCTATTTCCGCCGACGGGCGCTGCGTAGCCTTCGAGTCCACCGCTGCCAACCTGGTCGCCGGCGACACGAACGGTGTCCGAGATATCTTCATCCACGATCAAGAGAGCGGGACCACGGAGCGGGTGAGCGTCGCCAGCGATGGGACGCAGGCAAATGGGGAGAGCGCCGCCCCCAGCCTCTCGGCAGATGGGCGCTGGGTGGCGTTTGAGTCCTTCGCAAGCAACCTGGTTGGTGGCGATACCAATGGAACCCGCGACGTGTTTGTGTATGACCGCCACACAGGCACCACCGAGCGGGTAAGTGTCGCCAGCGATGGGACCGAAGCTGACGCCGGGGGCGCCGCCCCCAGGATCTCTGCGGATGGGCACTACGTGGCGTTCGAGTCTATCGCCACGAACCTGGTCGTGGGTGACACCAATGGTGCCCGCGATATCTTTGTCCACGATCGGCAGACAGGCACCACGGAGCGGGTGAGCGTCGTCAGCAGCGAGGCCCAGGTCCATGGGGACAGCTTCGATGCCAGCATCTCCGGGGACGGGCGCCGGGTGGCATTCTACTCCTACGCCACCGGCCTGGACCCCCGCGACTCGAACGCCGTGACGGACGTGTTCGTGCACGATCGCCTGACACGTACAACAAGGTCGGTGAGTCTGGCCAATGATGGCATGTCCGGCAACGCCGCAAGCGATGCTCCCAGCCTCTCGGCGGACGGCCGCTGGGTTGCCTTTGCGTCCGAAGCCAGCAACCTGGTGGCAGATGATACGAATCGGGCGGCGGACGTCTTCGCGGTTGATCTGGAGACAGGTACAATCGAGCGGGCGAGCCTGACCAGTGACAGCGGGCAGGCGAATGCTCGCAGTGCCGGACCCAGCCTCTCCGGGGACGGACGGTGGCTGGTCTTCTCGTCTGACGCCACCAATCTGGTGGCAGGCGATACCAACGAATGCTACTTTGCGCCGAACGGACGAACCTACAACTGTACGGACGTCTTCGTCCGCAACCGGCAGACGGGGGTAACGAAGCGCGTGAGCGTGGCCAGTGATGGGACGCAGGGCGACAACGGGAGCGGCCAACCCGAGCTTGTGCGCCCCACGAGCCTTTCAGCCGACGGCCGTTGGGTGACCTTCTATTCGTTCGCCGGCAACCTGGTGGCGAATGACACCAACGCCTTGCAAGATGTCTTCGTCTACGACCAGGCGGCTGAGGTGCCAACCCCAACGGCCACCCCGCAGAACTGCCCGCCGGGTGATCTCACTGCTGATGGCGAGGTGAACGCCGATGACGTCCAGCTCATCGCCTCGTTCTGGCTCCACCAGAAGCCCGAGTACGATTTTGCCCACGACGGTGCCGGCGTGACAGTCGCGGACATCATGGTGATCGCCAGCAAGTTCGCCGAGGTCTGCGATATTCCCTGACGCCGATGCGACTCAATGACCGGACTCCAATCCCCGAATGCGCTGGCAGCTGATGACGCCGAGCTCGGGCCGTCCGGTGGCGAGCAATCTGACCCGCCAACGTGCGTTCTGTCAACTGAACGACACCACCTTTTGTCCACACAACCGCGGGACGCCAGGCATCTGCTCAAAGGCCATCGCTGCTGTCGAGGAGGCCGAGTTCGCGCCAGAGCGCCACTTGCTCGGGCGAGATGTACCGCTCCCAGCGCTGAACAAAGTAGCTGAGCTTCTCCACAAACGCGTGGGCCTGTTTGTGGATAGCGGCTTCGTATTCTGTCTGGGTCGACGCCTCCGCGATGAGCGTGGCCTGCCGCACCAGAAAAAGCGGGTAGAGGGCGAGCACGACTTTGTCGGGATCGCCCTCCCCCTTGTTGTAGGCTGTGATGAAGTCGTAGACAACGCGCGCCCACAGACCGTCCGAAAAGACACCCGGCCGCGGGTGGGAACTCGCGAGGATCTGCTCGACGGCATCGAGGTGGGGCGGCAGCAGGGCTTGCTCCCACTGGTGGTGCACAAGCGGCCTGAACAAGGCTCGCGCCTGCTCCCAGATTGCGGCGGCCGATGGCCACTCGCGTGGATAGGCCTCGACTGCAGGGGACCGCATGGGCTCAGGCGGCAGAAGGGGGACCGGTTGCAACGAGATCGCCTGCTGCCAGATACGGCGCTGCAAGTAGACCAGCCGGAACAGAGTGCCGACCTCCTGGAGAAATTTCGCCTCTCGGAGGTCATCTGACCGCGGGCTGCGATGCCGCTTAAGCTCGAGCGGAATCCGGGCGACCCGCGCGTCCCCAGCCAATGCCTCGACGATCATCCAGATGTCCACCCCGTTGCGGGCGACATCCGTCTCCCACACGTCACGATCGGCGAAGTAGGCTGCGATGCTTCCGGCCATTGCGATCTCGCCGGGCGTCGGGACCGACAGTTCGATCCCGAAGAGCCCGGCAATCACGGGACGCACCAGCACATCACTCACAAACGGGATCGGCTGCTGATAGACGTAGGCGGGCAAGAGCACGTCGGCCTGGCGCGCCAGGATCGGCGCCAGGAGCCGCTCGATCCACCAGGGACGGAACGACACCACATCCGCTTCGACAAGCAACAGCGCCCGCGCCTGCAACTGCGTGGCGATCTCGAAGATCGCCCGCAGCGCACTTCCCTTGCCGGGCAAGCCGAGATACCGGGTCGCGACACGGCGCACCGAGGGCGGCGTGCGCGTCTTCGTCGCAATGCTCAAGGTCTCATCGAACGAGTGGCCATCGACATTGACAATGACCGGGTCCAAACCGGCGAAGCGTTGGTGGAGTGCCTGGCCCACTGCTCCCACAATCGCCGCGATGGTCTTCGGATTGCGGTAGCTTGGAATCCCAACGACCACTCCTGCCGGGTTGAGGTCGGCGACCCGCCGGCGGGTCGCCTCCGGGAGCGCAGTTTCGTACATGGGTCTATTCTCGATGGGGGTAGGAAATGGTTGAAGGCCGAACCGCTGGTCTCCGAGCGGCTCACCTTGACCCTGCAACCCGCGAACCCTGCAACAGGATTACGGGCGGAGGCTCTCCTGCAAAACCTGAACGGCCTCGGCAGGGGTGCGCTGGTCGTTTAGAACAGCGACAACTTGCTCTTGCATCGCCCTGGAGACGGCGGTCCACTGCGAGCCGCTGGGACGCAGCCAGGCCCGCGTCAGAAGAGAGTTGGCGAACTCGCGATAGCCGGCATCGGCGATGGCACTCTCTAAGGCATCGGGCCGGGTCGGGAACCAGCGAGTCGTGCTGGCATAGGGCCCCACTTGCTCAGGCGCCAGGAGCCAGGCGATATAGGCGGCCGCGGCCCGTTGGCGGGCCGGGTCGACCGTGGTGATTGCCACCAGGTGGCCCTCGGCCACCGTCGTGGGGAGCCCGTTGTTGGTAGGCACCGGTGCGTAGGCCAACCCGGTGACCCGGCTCTGCTCGATCAGGAAGGTCCGCGCGTCGGTCTCGAGGAGCTCAGCCTCACCGGTCAGGAACCGCGACCAGAGATCCTCAGACTCACTCAACGTTGTGACCTCGGCCGGGATCAACCCGTGACTTCGCCCCGCCTGATACAACTCGAGCACACGCTCCAGGGCCTCCATGTCTGGAACCTCCCCACCCAGGAACGGTTCATCCCTGACATTGAGCAACTGGAGTAAAAAGGGATCGTTGACTCCGTCGGAGCGGCCACCCGCCGCGAAGAGGAGCCGCTGTTGACCGCCCAGGAACTCCTCCCACGTCGTTGGTGGGCGCCGCGCTCCTTGCGGTCGATAGACCAGATGCTCGACCGTCACCACCAGCGGTAGGGCCAGCAGCGAGTCGCCGAAGCGGCCATCACGTCGAGCAAAAGGGTACAACGCCTGGACGAGGTTGTCCGCAACGAGACTATCGAGAGGGTAGAGCAACCCGGCTCGTGCCGCATCGTTAAAATCTCCGCTCGGCAGAACGACCAGATCCGGCAAAACCCGAGGGGCGACTGTGCTCGTGGTGCGCAGAAACTGGAGCAGGCTGGATGTTCCGCGTTGCGCTTTGGGCTCGTACCGAATCGAGATCGTCGGGTTGGCCGCTTCGAACGCCTCAACCTGACGAGTGAGCAGATCAGCGCCACCCTCACGGCTCTGAGGGCTGAGAGCGACTGGGGCCCATACGACCAGCTCAAAGTGGCTGGGTGTTGGCGTTGGCTCGGCAGGATTGATGGTACTCTCGACGGTGGCGCTGGCACCGGGGGTCGGCGTCGGCGCTGTGACTACCCGCTCTCCGCGCGGTCGGCAGCCAATCAAGACCACGAGCGCGACCGCCAACGCTGCGAGGAATCGGTGCCGAACGGGCCGGCGGGAACAGAAGCGCGTAACTTCTCTCATTGGACCGCGATTATACTCGGAGCTTCGCCCTTTGACGAATTGAGCATCGAATCGGGCTGGTACCTTTCTTGCTTTTAGCCTATCCAAGAGGACCAGACGACCCTCTCGTCGTCCACACGAGACGCCACATCGCTTCGATCAACCACTCCGGCGGCTTGAACATGCGACAAAACAGGGTCGTCCACCCGGCCAGTGGGGTGCGTCTCTCATGAGCCACGACTCTCGCATGTACCAGGAGGCATTATGACTCTGTCATCCCGTCGTCAAGCGCTTGCTCTCGGCGTTGTGTCATTGCTCGTGCTTTTCTCGCTCGCCTGCGGGGTCTGCGGCTCCTTCGGAAATCCCCGCCGCAATCAGCCCGCGCAACCACCCGCCGCGGCGCCCAGTGGTGGGAGTGCTGCTGACATCGGTGAGGTTGTTATGGCCCGGAGCGTCGGCCAGAGTAACCGGCCCCAGGACACGACTGATACCTTCAACCAGAACGCCCCGATTATCTACGTTGTTGCCCAGATCCAGCGGCTTGACGCCGGTACGAGCGTCTTTGCCCGCTGGTCTCGCAATGGTCAGCCCTTCGAAGATACACCAACCATCACCGCCGATCGTGACTACACCAACACCTGGCTCGAATTTCACATCCAGAGCGAGCGCGGATCATTTGAGCCGGGGAATTACACCGTTACAATCTTCGTCAACGGCAACCCAGCCGTCACCAAGGATTTTGTGGTGCGCTAGCCATGCAGCAGTCAAGGAGGAGTTGTGAAAGATCTGATTTTCCTCTGCTTCACGTTCGCGCTCTTCTTCGGCGCGATCCTCTTTTTCATGTTGATCTCACGCTTTCTGGCCGGCCAAACCAGAGGTGGCTCCTATCCTCCGCCGGGGACCTACGATAATCCCAACATCCGGAGTGGCGGCAGCATCGGCGGCGGTTTCAGGCAGCGCGAGTACGATGCTCCCGATATTCGGAGTGGCGGGAGCTTCGGCGGGTCTGGCGGGCGGACGCCGGGACCGGCCAGCCCGCCGCCCCCTTCCGGCCGGGAGTACGACGACCCGAATATTCGCAGTGGTGGCAGTTTCGGCGGCTGAGCATGACCAGCCGGGACCTCGGGACGCTGATCGCGCGAATCTTGCGCTGAAAGCCCACAACCACAACACCATCGGGCCGCCGTCCCAGCGCGGCTGCCCGATGGCGCCTTCTTGAGTGCTGGCGGGATTCCGCTAGCGAACAGACCGCGGACTGCGGTTCTTCGCCAATGGCAAAAATGTCGCGACTTGCGGCCTTTGAACGCAGGCCGGCTGAGTGATCACGGGACTCCTGTACCTGGCAGCCGTCCTCGCCACGGCAGCGCCAGGCGCGGGCGCCATTTGTGACGAGCGGCAAGCCGCCGTACAATCGGCAAGGTGGGCCGGCACAGACGGGTCCATTGTTGTGGCACCGCACGCCCCTTGTCACCGTCCGGAAGGAGTCGTCATGCTGAAGCGCATCATCCAATTCGTCGGTCTCACGATCGGCCTCCTCATCGGCTGGCGCCTCGGGATCATGATCATGGAACACACTGCGCCGCGCCGCCTCACGCGTCAATCCGCAACCGAGCCGGCGCGAACCGGCCTGTCCCCAGCGTCACCTCCACCCCACCCCCAAAAGGAACCCTCGTCCCTATCAGAAAGTGCCTCCTCCGACGGTCTCGAGGGCGAGACGATTGCTTACTGTGTGGGCTGTCGCGAGAAGCGCCAGGTCGTCAACGGCTACGAGGAGCGTCTGGCCAACGGACGATTGGCACTCAAGGGCGAGTGCGCTGTGTGCGGTCGCACGGTGGTGCGCTTTCTTCGCGAGGGTTAGGAGCCCGGGAGCGGCCTGCACGCACGCCGGGACGACAAGCCTGCGCGCCCTGCTGGTGTTCGACGAGGGTTTCGGCTTCTTGCCACCGGTGGCCGAGCCAGCTGGCAAGCGCCCGTTGCTGACATCGAGGCGTTTCGTGAGGAGGCCCGGCCGGGACTCTCCGAGATCGCTGCCCGTTGGGCCGAGGCCGCCCGGACTGTCGAGGAGTACATTCTCACGCCGCGCAAGAGCGACATGGCCCTGAACTTCTTCGGCGTTGGCTGGGTCCCAGTCTGACAGGTGGAGTGGGCCGGCCGCCGCTCGGATAAGGTCGAAGTCGGCCGAATCGAAGCCTTCTAGCCGCGCACCCAGTCCACCTGGTGCCAGCACGCCTCCTGGCCGACGACGAAGCCCCCGGTGTTCAACACCTGAACCGGTGGGCTCAGCGCCGCCCCGCTGGGATCCACGATCTGGACGGTCCAGGTATCGCGCACCGGGCTGATGGGAAAATTGTAATAGCCGAGGTCAGGCGCCTCTTTGCTGGACGCAACCCCCAAATCGTTGCCGTACTGATCCCAGACGTGGACCAACACGCCCGGCAGCAGGTTGCCGGCGCTGTCGCGGATGTAGCCGTAGATGTAATGGCCATTGCACCCTCGGTCGAAGTCAGGTCGCTGCAGCGCTAGCTGGAAGGGGAAGGCCGGCGTCGCCGTGGGCACCGCCGTCTCCGTTGGCGGCACGGTGGGTGTGACATCGGGCGGAGCCGTGGGTGTGGACAGCGCCACTGCGGTCGGCGCCGGAGGTTGCGTCGCGACGGCGATGGGCGGAAGCGGCGTCGCCGTGGGTGACATTGGAGGGAGCAGTGCCGGCGTGGGCGGGACGAAGCGGGGCGTCTCGCTGGGGATTGCTGCCAGTGGTGTCACAGTCGGTAGCCCCGTGGCGACGACAATCGCCGTCGGCCGGAGCACCTCGGTCCCACCAAAGCTCACCAGACTCCCACCCCCTTGCACTGCCTGATAGGCCCAGTAAGCGCCCCCACAGACAATCACCAAGATCAAGAGAAAAGCCAGCGCCGTGCCGCGACTCCCCACACAGACCTCCTTGCTCAATGGGACGATAATATCACGAGCGCGTTCAGCAGCAAAGCTGTAGGACTGTTATCCCAACCGCTTTTCCCAGAAGTCGGCTTCTTTTCAGCCAGCCACTTTGCTATAATCGCATTATCCCAAGGAGGTGTAGTATTCTCCCTTTGTCAACGGCGATTGATCGGGATATCTGGCGCGGGCGCTGGCTCTTCCTGCTGGTCGTGGTCGTGGCGACCGGGGCAACCGCACCGCAGCAACTCCGCGTGGTCGCCCCACTCATCGTCGCAGTTGTGCTGGCGCAGTTCGTCATTGGCCTGCCACCCTTCTTCCGCCGGCACGGGGCGACAGTCTCGGCGGTGGGGCTGGGAATTGATACTGTGACTGTGGCGACAGCGGCGGTAGCGACACACCTCCCGGTGACTCACATCGCCCCGCTCGCGCTGGTGCCGACTGGCCTCATCGCGCTGCGCTTTGGCGCCCCGGTTGGCGTCGCACTCGTCTCAGTCCTTGGGCTGATTGTCTTCGGTGCTCATCCGACCGGGGCGTCGTTAAGCGGCACCATCTTCCCCTGGGTGGCGGTGGCCGTCAGTGCCGGGCTCATCGGAGTGGTGGCGGCCCTTCCTCGCCGCGCCCAGCACTCGGCCCTGGCCACCATTCCAGAGGGGCTGGCGGCCGAACTGCTCGCGCACCTGGGCCAGACCCTCGCCAACCAGACCGATCCCCACCGTATCCTCGAGATCGTGTTGGAGACCGGATCTCAGATCGTTCGCCCCAACCGGCCGAGTCAGATTCAAGCCCTGGCGCTGGCCTTCGTGCCTGGGGAGCACAACCAACTCAAAGTCGACGCCCTCCTCCGAGTCGATCCCAGCTACCGCGGCCGGCGATTTACAGCCGACCGCGGGATCTTCCACGAGGTCCTCGCTACCGGTGACACCGTCCTGACCGATAGCCACCAACCGCCGCTCGACCAACTCGGCGCCCTGCGCGGTTTGCAGATCGTGCTCCTCCCCATCCAGACCGCCCTCGATTCCTACGGGCTGGCACTCTTCGCCGGCCGGGGTGAGCTTGGTCTGGATCGCGAGGGTGACTCCCGCTTCGAATTGTTGCTGGCGGCGATCGGGCAGTGCGCCCTGGCGCTTCAGAATGCGGGGTTACAACAGGAGGTCCGCCGCGAACGCAGCGAGATCCTGCTCAACGAAGAGGAGTCGCGCCACCGCCTGGCTCGCGATCTCCACGATGGTCCTGTCCAGCGCGTGGCCGCAATCTCAATGCAACTCGAATTCATCAAGGTGCTTCTCGATCGCCAGCCGGAGCGGGTGCCCGCCGAACTCGAGGCGGTGCAGGCCCTGGCCCGCCAGGCCGCGCAGGAGATGCGTACCTTACTCTTCGCCCTCCGCCCGATCACGCTCGAGAGCAATGGCCTGGAGGCCGCCATCGAGCAGTTCGTTCAGCGGTTGCACGATCAGGAAAAAGTCAACATCCGCCTCGAGGCCAATTCCATTCCGCGGCTGGATCTGGCAGTCGAAGAGACGGTCTTCGCCATCGTGCAGGAGGCGGCCGGCAACGCCAAGAAACATGCCAACGGGGCGCCAATCGTCGTCCGCTTGATGATCGACGGTGGTTTCTTGATCGCCCAAGTTGAGGATAAGGGGCCCGGCTTCGATCTCCAGAACATCCGGGCGCGCTACGGCTCGCGCGCGAGCCTGGGGCTCATCAACATGCAAGAGCGGGCCCGGATGGTTGATGGCCGGCTGGCGATCGATTCGGCGCTCGGGCAGGGGACCGTCGTGAGCCTGGCCGTCCCTTTCTCTGCGTCCGCCTGAGGATTGCGGTTCTTCGCCCCTCCGGCCCGCGAGCGCCACAGGGAAATCAGAACGCCGCCCGTACGGGCGGCGTTCGGCGTGGTCACTTGTTGACGGCTCAGTGCTGCTAGACACCCAATACGTGGAGAACACCCATACCGCCAAAGAGCAGTCCGGCCAGCACCAGAATCCGCATCAGATCTTTGCGGACGTAGGCATACTCGGATGAAAAATCGGCATGCACCACCGGTGTCGGGGATCGCAAGCCACGCGGCGCGGATGCCGCCCTCGTCGGGGTGCCACCCGCCACGGTCCGCTCCATCGTCTTCTGCTGGGGGACACGTCCCCCTGGATTACTGCGTGGCACCTGCGGGGTGCGCCGCTGTCGTTTCTTCGCCATCACTTCCTCCAAGATCGCCCGTTCGCATGCTCGTCTAAGTGTACCAGATTCCCGGTGGGTTGCAAAACGATTCGCCTCAAACGTGTAGAGCGCAGAAGTGTGGGCGAGTTTGGGAGCGCCGCCCACACGCCGGGCAGATCAGGCCCGGCGCACGCAGGCTGCCCACTTTGTGGCGCGCTCGCCTTGGGGGACAGGCCCCTGCAGGACTGCCCCCATCTCCCCCCGGCCCGGCGGGTGTTTGCCGCTGAGTGCGGTGACGTCCTCGGGCGTGGCGCTGACGTTCACAGCCATGGCCTGGTCAGCCCTCGGCCCACGCCTGCCTTGTCCGCTGGTTCACCCAGGTGCCGGCGCCAAGGGCCCCGCCTGATCATGGCTCGCCCCGGATCCCCCCGAATCCCCCGACCCTGGCAGGGCGGGCCTGGATCTGGCGATCCAGGCCGAGCTATGGGGGCACCCGTTCCCGCCGGATCTGGCGATCCGGCGGCCACCGCCAGCCTCCCCCGCTCCCAGCGCGTGGCCCCCTGCTCCCGCCGGATCCCCGCACACGCCTCAAACAGGTGCAGCCTGCATTGTCTGTCGGGGGAGCGGCAGGCTCGCCGTAAAGACGGCGAAGACGCGGGAAGAGACTTTCATATCAGTCAGTCGTTTGCGAGCTGTGCCACCACGACCAACCGCTGGGTGTCGATCAAGTAGGGGTGGCAGGTGATCAGGGTGATGACCGGCTCGTTGGTGGGGTCGAGTACGCTCACATCGGTGGGTTCGACAATGCGCTTGCTGGCGACGCGGTAGTGGGAGGCCTGCCCGGCCGCGTCGTAGACGATGACTTCGTCCCCAGTCTTTAGCTGGTTGAGATCGCGGAAGATCTCGCCGAAGATGTCGTTGTGAGCCGAGACGACCATATTCCCGCGTGCCCCGGGGTTGGCTGACCCCAGATGGTGACCAACACCCTGCTTGAGCGCCTCCCAATCGTCCCCTGGGACCACGGGGGCATCGACGCCGATCCGGGGAATCACGAGGCGCGTCGGGCGTTGTTCGGCCGTCGTATCGCCCACTGGCACCAGGGCGTCGGTGCGCACGGGCTCGATCCAATCCTGGTAGATCGCCGGGACCGCGCCGGCGGCCGGCGGCCGGCTGCCACCCGGTAACTCGACCGGCGCCTCGAGGGTCGCCACCGCGGCGAGGCGCCCATCCTGCTCGCTCGCGGCGGCCGTGTTGAGGCGGCGCAGGTCGGCCATGAAGAGGACCAACGCCGCCAGTAGACCGGCCAACCCTGCAATCTCGACCAGGAACAGAAGTTGCTCCCGCACGCCTCGCCGCCTTACTGCGGCACCGGCCACCCCTGGCCGATGACGCGGCTGCTGCAGGAAGGCCAGTTCGTCGTAGGTGCCCGGCGCCGGCGCTTCCAGAGGAGGCAGCTCGGGCACCTCGCGGGCAATCCCGCGCTCGCGGAGCCTGCGCAGCCGCTCTTCGCGGCGCCGGAGCAGCACCAGCCGCTCCAGTTCCGCCAGGGAGAGATCTTCAGCCGATCGTCGCGCGCCCATGATCAGAGAGTATACATGCAGTCGGGTGCCAGCACCACCCCCCAACGGCGCTACCCGGGGGTTGATCCTGGTGGTGAACTTAGGGTTCGTAAAAGTATAACTTCCCGAAAACGTGTATAATGCAACCAAGAACGAGAGAGGTTGCCAAGGCATGACCCAAGAAATCCACGAGTGTGAATGTGACATCTGCCGCGCCGGGAGTGATCCTGAAGTGGTGCAACGGCATCGGCGGATGAACCTGTTGCTCAGCCGTCTGAATGAGCCCCAACGCCGCTGGTACGTGGGAACCCTATCTCAACAACCAGGTCAGCCCAATGACTGCGAACTCAGCCAGATCACCGGATTGGATGAGAAAACCATCCGGCGGGGGCGGCAGGAGCTAGAGACCGAGGTAGTGGGCCTTCCCGCGGATCGTCAACGCCAGGAGGGAGGCGGGCGACCGGCTGCCGAAAAAAAGACCCGGCCCTCGAAGCGACGCTCCTCGAGATAGTCGGTCCGCACACGGGAGGGGATCCGATGACCTCGCGCAAGTGGCTCAATTGTCGCTTGCGCGACATTCAGGAACGGTTGGCGGCGCAAGCGCATGAGGTCAGTCTGCCTGTGATCAGCCGGTTATTGAAAGCGCACGATTACCGCTTGAGCGGCAACCGCAAAGAGCTGGAAGGTGCTCAAAGACCGGAGCGGGATCAACAGTTTCAGCACATCTATGCGGAACGTGCGGCACATCAAGAGCGTGGGCAACCTCGGATCAGCGTAGACACCAAGAAAAAGGAACTGATTGGCGACTTTAAGAACGCTGGGCGGATCTGGTGTCAGTCAGCCGAGGAAGTGAAGGTCCACGATTTTCCGAGCGAGGCTGTGGGACGCGCCGTGCCCTACGGAATCTACGATCTGCACTCCAACTGTGCCACGCTCTATGTCGGTCAGTCGGCGGATACGCCCGCGTTTGCGGTCGACAACCTGGTGCATTGGTGCCAGACGGAGTTGCGCGAGCGCTACCCAGACGCGACCGAGTTGTTCATTGAGGCAGATGCGGGTGGCAGTAACGGCTATCGCTCGTGGGTGTGGAAACGCGATCTCCAAACCAAGATCGCAGATGCCTTTGGATTGACGGTTACCGTCTGTCACTACCCTACCGGAACATCCAAGTGGAATCCCATCGAACATCGTGTGTTCAGTGAAATCAGCAAAACTTGGGCCGGTTGTCCTTTGCGGACCTTTGACGTCATGCTCGAGTACCTCAGCGACACCAAGACCCAGACCGGGTTAAGCCTGCAAGCGCACTTGGTCACTCAGACGTATGAAACAGGTGTTAAGGTGCCAGACGCGGAGATGGAAACCCTGGCTATTGAGCCGCACTCGGTGTGTCCCCAATGGAGTTACACCATTTCTCCGCGCTCGCCCGCCCCAGAGGTTTAGACTGGACGGGAAGTTATATTTTTACAGACCCTTAGATCAGGGCCGCTCAACAGCCGAGGGGGAGAGCAGCCGGGCGGTTGCCTGGCCTGACCGGCCAGGGAAACCGCGGCTGGAGGCCGGCGGCCGGGCGTGCCCCTCCGGGCACACTGGGGGGCGGATGCATGTGGAACGGGACAACCGGAGCGCTCGATCGCGAGACCAGGCGGCTCACGGGGGGTCTAACCCCGGATTGGCAGGTGCGTCACACCTGGACCGGTGCGCCGTCCTGGGTACTACCGGCGGCGGATCAATCCCACGACCTCAGTGGCCTCTTCCAACCGCAGCGCTACGACGAGAGCGGCGTAGGTTAGGGCCCCCACGAACGCCGGGCCGATCACGAGAAGCACCTCGGCTTCCAGGTTGTTCTCATTCCCGAACAGAGGGTGCAGTCCGGTCAACATAGCCCAGGTGGCGAGCCCCATCAGCAGCGCCGCGACCAGCGACTTCAGCGCCGCTGCCGGCAGCCCACTCTCCTCCGGCCCCCGCAGCTGGCGGTGCAGCAACCAGAGCATGATCAGGGCATGGCCGGTCAGCTGCATGGAACTGGCGAAGACCAGCCCCAAGTAGCCGGTTGGGCCAATCAACAGGAGCGCGAACACCAGGTAGATGCCCACTCCGGCCACGCCCACCATCGCCGGGGTCCACGTGTTCTGGCGGGCGTAGAAGGCGAAAATCAGGGGCTGATCGATTGCCGCCGCGACCATCCCGAGCAGGTAGATCCGGAGAGCTGCGGCCGTCTGGATAGTGTCGAACGCGCTGAAGTCGCCATGTTGGAAGAGCAGCCGGATGATCGGCTCGGCCAGCACGAAGAGGCCCACAGCGGCGGGGAGCATCAGGACAAGAACCATCCGCAGGCCGTGCTGCAGGGTGCGCTGAAAGGCCGGAAGCTGCTCGTCGGCCGTCAGGCGCGCCAGGCTGGGAAGCACTGCCTGCGAGACAGCCACCGCCACGATGCCGAGCGGAAGCTGCTGGAGCGTCGTTGCGTAGCGCATCCAGCTCAGACTCCCAGCACCGGTGGTCGAGGCTAAATTGCGGTCAATCACTACCCCAAGATTGGCCACCACGACACTCAGACCGATCGGGACATAGAGCGTCAAAATACGTCGTAAGCCCGGGTGGTTCCAGACCAGGGTGAGGCGCAAGCGCGCGTCGCGCAGATCGGGCAGCATCAGGAGGAATTGGCCGGTGCTGCCCAGCAGGATACCAAGCCCCAAACTGTAGATGCGCGCCGGGCCGCTGAAGAAGCGGCTGATCACCAGTGCGCCAAGGATGATGCCCAGGTTGTAGACGGCGGCTCCGAAGGCGGGGAAGGAGAACCGTTTGAGCGCGTAGAGCAGGCCCATGAGAATCCCGCTCAGTCCGAGGAAGAAGATCGCCGGTACGAGGATGCGGATCAGCCCGGCCGTCAGCGCCCGCTGATCGGCATCGAAGCCGCTGGCCATGAGCGCCACCACTTGGGGCGCGAAGAGCATCAGGATGAGACCTAACACTGCCAGAACGGCTGTTGCCGCACTCAGCACGATGCTGGCCAATCGCCAGAGCGCGTCAGGGTCGTCGTCGCTCGCGGCGTACTCGCTGAACACCGGGACCAGGGCCGAACTGAGGAGCCCGCCGACCAACAGATCATAGACTGTCGTCGGCACGGTGGCTGCCACCACAAATGCATCCACCAGTGGGCCGGCGCCAAACTGATTCGCGATCGTTGTCTCACGGATCAGGCCAAGGGCACGGCTGGCAACGTTGCCGAGACCAATGATCCCGGCCGCCCGTGCGATCCCGCGCCGCGATACGCTCACATCGGTTTGCATCTGTTGGGTGAGGCGCGAAGTGTCGACGGCCATAACAATCAGAAATCAGCGCTCAAGAAATCGAACCGAAAAACGGAAGGCCCGTATTGGGACACCTGGAGGGTGGTACCTCGATGTCGCACCCATTCTGGCGGACCGTGGCCGAGTTGTTGAACACGGCCACGCCAGATGCCACAGCCGTCACAGTCAAATGACTCTGCATTCCCCTGGCTCTCTGTGTTGGGCCGTTGTGATAAGGAGAGGGGGCAGAAAAATTTGCGATACCAGATGTGGGCAGTCACGAGCAAGTCCGTGTAGCAGAATACATTTCACGCACTAGCGGGTTTGTCTGCAGGCTTACAGTACCGCGCAAGGATCGTTGCGATCAGCTCGCTGGTGGAATGGCCAGGCAGGAATGGGAGAATGACAACCTCGGCACCGACGCGCGCGGCGGTGGGCGCTTCGGGGAGGGTATCAGGGGTATAATCCCCGCCTTTGACGTAGACATCCGGAGCCAGCCTCTCGATGAGGCGATCAGCCCGGCGTTCGCTGAAACCGATGACGGCATCCACCGGCCGGAGCGCCGCCAGCAACCGCGCCCGGTCCGCCCAGGGGACCAATGGCCGCTGCGGCCCCTTCAGTGTCCGCACGGACGCGTCGTCGTTGAGCCCCACCCAGAGCAGGTCGCCGAGCACGGCGGCCCGCTCCAGATAGTCCAGGTGGCCTACGTGCAACACATCAAAGATACCATTGGTAAAAACGAGCCGGCGCCCAGCCAAACGCGCCTCATTTCGCGCGGCGAGCGCCGCCTCTAGCGTAAAAACCCGGTTCATTCGTGCTCCGAACGCAGGAATTGTATCCGTTTTCCCCTATTACGCGAATCAGGCGCCCTTGAACATCTCTCTCTGCTACGCACCCGTTCCCGCCTCCTCCCTTTACCGGGGAACGGAGAAAGGGGCGAGCGTATCAGGTGGCCTTCGCCAGGGCTGCTTCCAGTTCCGCGAGCGTCGGCGCGTAGTTCCCGGCCACGCGGACGACCAGGCCGGCGGCGACGTTCGCCAGGTGACAGGCATCGGCCAGCGAAAGATTGCTGGCATAGGCCATGGCCAGCACGGCGATAACGGTGTCGCCGGCGCCGGTGACATCGAAAACCTCGCTCCGGTTCACGGCGGCTTCCTCCCCGTAGCCGGCCTCGTCGAGCCAGGCGATTCCTTCGCTGCCCAACGTGACGACGACGGCCCCGGCCTCAAGCCGGTCGCGCAGACGCAGTAGCGCCTCACGCCGGCCCGCCCGCCCCTCGACCCCGCGCGCGGCAACTCCATTGCGAGGGCCGAGCCAGCCTCATGGCGATTGCAGCGCACCAAATCAAAACCGGCGAACCGACCGAAGTCGGACTGCGCATCGACCAGCAATGGCACCGGCGGTGTGTTCCCGCCGGCGGCGCGGCGCACGGCCGCCACCACGGCCTCACTCAAGACCCCATTGCCATAATGACTGAGGAGGGCCACCTGTTGGGCCGGTAAGCAAGCGTGGATGCGCTCGACCAGCGCATCCACCACCATGTCTGAGAGCGGGCTGCGGTCGAGCATGTCGATGCGAGCCAGGTGTTGGAGGTAGGTAAGTGTTCCCTCGGCGACGATACGAGTCTTGAGCGTCGTCGGCCGACTGTAATCGGTGACGACTGCACCGGCGGCGATTCCAGCTTCCGCCAGCAAGCGCCAGATCTCGGTCGCACTCTGATCAGCACCCACCACGCCTGCCATTGTTGGCCGTCCGTTCAGGCGGGCCACCCCAAGGGCCGGGTTGGCGGCCCCACCGAGGAGGAGGTGCCGGCGGGTGCGTTCCAACACCGGAACGGCCGCCTCCCGCGAGAGGCGCGTCGCCCGGCCGATGAGATACTCATCCAGGATGACATCGCCGACCACCAGGATCGAACTGGGTGAAAGCCGGCGGGCGAGTGATTGGGAGCGCGCTGACATTGGTGAATCCAGAGCCGTGAAAGGTGAGAGAGCCGCCTCGGAAATAAGCATCTGCCTCGGGCTGCCGGCCGCTGTGCCGCAACGACAACGAAAAGCAAGCGGGCCGGCAGTGCACGCGAGCGCATTGATATTATAGCGCGAACGGAGCGCGAGGAGACGTGATGAGAGGGCGGGCGCTAGAGCGCCGGTCAAGGACTTAGACTTCCGAAGTCTGGGAGGGACCGTGCTGGCCCACAGCGCGCTCCGACGACGGTGACAGAGGCGAGCACCGGCTGCGAACAAGACGTCGGAAGTCTGTTCCCTCCCCCCGCGGGATGACGGGACCGGTGCTCTAGCGACCAGTGGGTCGAGGACGCCCAAAGAGAGCGATGCTCGCACCGGCCACACCAGCCCACAAGGGCCACTGAGCTGCAGCGTCCATCCAGACGGCATGTGCCAGAATGAAGAGGAGTCCCAGCGGAATCAACAGAAAGAGGGCTCGTGTAAGCACCAGGTTCATAGCCGTCGCTCCAGTCCCGACGCCTGGCGGGTCAGTCTGTGCCCACGAACTGCTATTTAGCACAGAACGTGCCACTAGAACATCAGTCAAGTCGTCGTTGCGCGGGTAAGAACGTGGTTCGTAGTAACCGCTTTTGCCCTTTTCCACATGAATCTGACACACCGTGCGTAAGCCCGGAGCAACCGCCCGGCCGCCCAGGAATGAATTCCAGGGCTGATAGCCACAGTCGGCTGCAGCCGACTGGATGAGAGACGTTCGGGCACAATTGCAATCGTTCTTAAGTCGCTCTTGCGCTTTTCCAATCGACGCTGACACACCGCGTGCCCGGAGGGGCCCGCCCGGCCGGAGGCCCCCAGCCGCGATTTCCCTGGCCTGGCCGGCCAGGCCAGGCAAGCGCCCGGCTCCTCGCCCAGCTCCGGACAGCGATGGTCAGGGTCAATTGAAAACGTGTAATAGCGGTCTTGGGCGCGCTGTCGGGGCGCACGGCCGTGCGCCCCTACGAACCTGAAAGCACCGCTGTACGTCGGGGTGCTGTGGCTGCGCGTGCGGGGCGCACGGCCGTGCGCCCCTACGAACCTGAAAGCACCTTCACAAGGTGCTTTGCAATCGTCTCGGTGACTCCTTGACCGGCACTCCAGGACTCTGACCCGGAAGACGTCTGATTCAACGCCGCCGGCTCGAGTCACCGGGGCCGGTATCCCATGTCAGTGCACCAATTCCAATCACGATGAGCCAGGCAAGGCCAAGCTGCTCTCGGAACGGTGGCAGCACTTGCATCAGGAGAACCATGACTCCCAGCCCGATGAGCCACAGACCAACGCGTGCTGAAGACCGGGTGTTCACGGGACGTCCCCCTCGAGTGCCTGGACATTGATGGTTTGAGTATCGCGAATCTGGCGCTCCCATGCATCGTCTATCCGTCGGGATCCCTACTGGTCCATCAGACGGGTCGCACCTCCATCATCTGTCGTAGTCGCACCGGGCGGCGGGCGCGAGTCACCCCTGATAATTGGGGGGGCGTTGCGGGGACGCCCAGCCTCTGGCGAAGAGGCCAAGGTGGCGCTTGCAGCGGTAATCCCAGACGCCGCCAGGGGCTTCCCAGCCCCGCCCGCCCGCTGCCTGGTTCGGGCGCAATCGTAGCAGACGTAGTCCGCGCACTTATCGCAGCGCTCGCCCCAGAAAATCTCACAGTGAGGAACAGCCCGCCTGCAGGCAGCGCAGGTCACCGAGGTCGTAGCCATCTCCCGCTCCAGGCAGCGGGTGCAGCGACCCTCCCACCGGTCGGGAACATGGAACCAACTCTCGCTCCACATCGCGTTGGCCTGGGCGTAACGCAACGCCGAGCAGCGCTTGCAGTAGCGCTCGCCGCACTCGCGGCAGGTGCTCATGTGCTGTGGCGCCCGATCGTGCCCGCAGATCGGGCAGGTCTCAAGTTGTGGTCGGTCGGTCATGGCGTATCCTCCATCGGCGGCAGAGTATAGCCTCTTTCCCGGGGCTGACAATCCTGAGGAGAGCGTCCTCAGTCTGCGGCCGGAGGTCAATCGGAAAACGACTTCGCTCATATGGCGCAGTGTCCGCCCAGGGAGATGCTGCCAAAATGGAACGCTGATTCTGTAGATGCTCTGGATCTCGCAGAATTCGAAATCGAAATGACCAGGATCACCAGCAATTGGCGTTGATCAGCAGCATCTGCGTTCTATGCCTCGACGCCGAACCGACGATTGTCAGCGAGAAGAAATCCGGTACACGCTCTTCGACTATGAGTGCACGGCTTCTCACCCGCGCGTAGATAACGGACAATTGACAACCGACGGCACGTCATCTCGCGGATTCCGCCGGTACGACCAGTCGCCGTGGGAAAAGCTCGCCATTTCTCACCCCTGCCATTCACGGTAGACTAGGCGACATGCGACCGATCATACGCCGACACCTCTGGTTCGTCCTTCTTCTTCTCGCCCTGCTCTGGTTGGTCTGGCCGGCCCTGGCCGATGCTCCAGCCGAGCGCCAACTGACCGCAGACCACAACCTGATCGGTCTCACATGGACAGCGGACGGGCTGCATGTGGCCCACGTGGCTCCGGAGGGTCACACGGAATGGCTGCAACTCGCGCCCGACGCGCCCTCGAAGCGGACCCCGGTCGCGGCCGAAGCGCCCCGGCTGCCAACGCGCCTCGCGATCCACTCCGACGGTCCCCACGCCGAAGTCTCCCTCAATGGACGGGCGATCCTGGCGACCGACTTTGAAGCGCTGGGCCGGCCCTCGCTGGCCCCCGACGGTCGCTGGCTGGTGCTCAGCCGGGCCCCGCTCGGCAGCGCCACCGCCGACCTCGGCGAGCTCTGGCGCTACGATATCGCCGCCACCCGGTGGACGCGGCTGACCTACAACAACGCCGAAGAGGCCAGCCCGGCGATCAGCCCCGATGGCACGCAGATCGCGTTCTTGCGGCTCGGCGCGGTCTGGCTCCGGCCGGCCACCCCAGATACCCCGCGCACGGTGCCACCCCAGCGCCGCCCGAGATCGGGCGGCCCCCGACGATCACGATCGCAGCAACCGAGGCCCTCACGCCGCCGGCGACTCTCCGGGTGCTGCACGTCGAAGAAAACACCTGCCGCCCGGACGTAAAAGTCGGCCAGATCGACCTCATTCCCCTGGAAGAGTACGTGCCGCGGGTGCTACGGAGCGAGACCATTGTCAGCTCCTGGACCGACGCCGCGTTGCAGGCCAACAGCGTCGCCGAGCGCTCCTACGCCTGGTCATTGATCCTCGCTCCCAAATATCAAGACCAACCCTACGATATCAAGGACTGGACGCAGGACCAGGCCTACTGCGATTGCTGGTGGACAGGCGGCCAGCGACGCTGTGGGCTGGGCGATCCCTGGCTGCCCCGGGCCATCCGCGTCGTCAGCGAGACCACGGGGCAGTCCGTCGCCTATGACGGTGCCGTCGTCCGCGCCTACTACGGTGCCGACAACTCGAGCCCAACCAGCGCGATCCCCGGCCACCCCGTGTTTCAGGCGGTGGATGATCCGCCGAGTTTCGGCTCGAAGCGCAGCGGGCATGGCTGGGGCATGGGGCAGTGGAACTCGGAACGCTGGGGACGTGAGGGCTGGAGCTACATCCAGATTTTGCGCCACTTCTATCGCAACACCACTATCGAGCGCGGTGCCGGAACTGAGGCCCCCCCGCTCTTCGCCTTCGATACGCCCTGGCCCGGACGCTACCTCACCGGGAGTGGCCTCTTGCTGACCGCCAACGCGACCAGCACCGGCCGGCCGGTCACCGGTGTCGAGTTCCGCGCGGGCTGGCCCTGGTCGCCTGGAGAGTCGCGGGGCGGCTGGCGCGTGACCGATACGCTTGCCGGCGATGGCTGGAGTGCCCTACTCGACGCAAGCCCGCTCCCCGATCTCCCGGCAGCGGGTGAGTGGGAGGCCCTCCGCGTGGCCGGCACGGCGTACGGTGGCGATGGAAGCAGCGCGCTCCAGCCGCTGCTGCTGACCGGCATCGACCGCCAGCCACCGACACTCAGCGCCAGGCTGGTCGCCAGCGAGGGCCAGACGGCGACGCTGACTCTCTCGGTCGCGGATGCCGGACCGAGCGGTGTCAGCGGCGTGGGCTGGAGCCGCGGCTGGTTTTGGCAGGAGAGCCAGTTCGTGTGGAGTTCAGGCGACCTCGTGGACGATCCCGCCGCGACCGACGGCCACGCCCTGGAACTGCGCGCCGGGCGCGACGCCCCCGCTCTCATCGATGGTCCCTTCTACGTGGGGCTGCCGCCCGGCGACCTCTACCGGGCCTGGTTCCGCCTGCGTGCCGGCGCCACCAACGACGCCCATGAGCTGGTGGTCCTCGACGTGGTGGACTCGGGCGGTGGCCGCTCGCTGGGCATCAAGCGGCTGCGCAGCCTGGATTTCCGGCGTGCCGGGGACTATCAGGAGTTCTTCGTGGACTTCGACTACCGCGACTATCCCGGCCACGCCGTTCCCAACGGGGGCCTCGAGCTGCGCGTCCGGTGGCTCGGGGGCGTCGACCTGGCGCTCGATCGCGTGTTGGTCACCACCTGGCCGCGCCCGAGCGGCTCGACACTCGCCCTGCCGCTGGCGCCGGGTGAGACGGCGATCCTCAAGGCAGCCGACGTCGCCGGCAACGCCAGCAACGACGCCGCTGTCACCCGT
The DNA here is from genome assembly GCA_027493995.1 of Ardenticatenaceae bacterium. GTDB lineage: Bacteria > Chloroflexota > Anaerolineae > Ardenticatenales > Ardenticatenaceae > DOUV01. The sequence goes on from JAOSJS010000001.1 coordinate 3,256,879, forward strand.
CCGGGGTTCAAGGCCTCCCTGCCGCTTGTGATGAAGGAGTGGCGCGATCGCACGCGTCCTGATCCGGGACCGTAGCGCACGCCGGACCGGTGGGAGCAGCTTCTCCACGTTGGCCCGACGAGAGTATCGGTCAAGTCCTCAGACATCCGAAGTCTGGTGGGCACTGTGCTGGCCCACAGCGCGCTCCGACGGCGGTGCGAGAGGTGGGCACCGGCTGCGAACAAGACTTCGGAAGTCTTGTCCCGCCCCCCGCGGGATGACGTGACCGGCGCGCTAGAGGCGTCACCCCAGCCTGAAAAAGCGCTCCAGAATGGAACGCACCGCTGGTGCCGCCACCTTGCTGCCCTCGCCGGCCTCCTCAAACATGGCGCAGACGGCGACCTGGGGCTGATCGGCGGGCGCATAGGCGGTGAACCAGGCATGGGGCTCTTTGCCGGCGTGCTGGGCGGTTCCGGTCTTGCCCGCCACCTTGATGGGGAAGGCTCCAAACGTCTCGCTGGCCGTGCCGAGGGGGGGCGTCGTCACCTCCGCCATGGCCCGGCGAATGGTATCGAGGTGCTCCGGGCTGACGGGGAGCGCCCCAATGGATTCTGTTCCGAATTCCTGGGGTGGTTGCGTGCCGGTCACGTCAACGGCTTGCAAGAGGAGTGTGGGGCGGTGAAGGCTGCCGCCGTTGGCGACCGCTGCCGTCACGTTCGCGATCTGGAGCGGGGTTGTCAAGAGATAGCCCTGGCCGACGGCCAGGTTGACCGTGTCGCCGGGCGTCCAGCTCTGCCCGAGCTGATCGAGTTTCCATTCGTTGTCCGGGACGAGGCCCGCGGCCTCGTCCAGCTCCACACCACTTGGGCGGCCGAGCCCAAATCCGCGGGCGACGCTCTGCAACAATTCCTCTTTGGCAGCCACGCCCAGTTTGTAGAGAGTGTAGCCAACCTCGTAGAAGACCACGTCGCACGACTGCACCAGTCCCTGGAACAGATCAATGTTGCCGTGGCCGCTCCGCTTCCAGCAGAGCATGCGGATGCCAAGGGTATCCCAATAACCGGGACAGTTGAAACCGCTGCTCACAGTGAAGCCGCCCTTTTCCAGAGCGGCTGCCATCGAAACAATCTTGAAGACCGATCCGCACGGGTAAACCCCTTGCGTGGCGCGGTTGACCAGGGGCTGTCCCGGCTGGGCAGCCACGGCGAGCCGCTTCTGCACGTCCAACTCGTTCGTGAGGGCGTTGGGATCGAAACGCGGCCAACTCGCCAGGGCCAGCACCCGACCGGTCGCCACGTCGAGCACGCAGATGGCGCCCAAACGCTCACCCAAGATCTCCTCACAAGCCCTCTGGAGAGGGAGATCGAGCGTGAGGGTCACGCTCCGGCTCTGGACGGCCGGGATATCGGCCAGGGTGACGACCTCCTGCCCCTCGGGGGTTAAGATTGCCAGGCGCCCGCCCTTCTTGCCGGCCAGAATCTCCTCCACCGCCTTCTCGATGCCCAACTTGCCAACCCGGTCGGTTTCCTCGTAGCCGCGCTCACCCAACGCGGCCAACTCCTCGGCGTTGATGGGGGCCACGTAGCCCACGATGTGGCTGGCTGTCTGGCGCAGGGGGTAGCTGCGGACCGCACGCTCGCGCATGGCCACACCGGGCGTCGATGAGAGCTGGTCGTAGCGGCTCTGGGCGGTCTCGAACGCAATGTCGCCGATGGGGATGAACCAGTCGTCCGGTTGGTCGGTGTACTTTGCTTTGATCTGGCCGGGCGTCTGGCCGAGCAGCTCGCTCAGGAGTGCCTGCACCTGCCCCTCATTTTCGATCTGCCCGGGCACGACGCCCAGCGTCACGATGGCACCCTGGGTCGCCATGATCTCCCCATTGCGGTCGTAGATGATGCCGCGGGTGGAGGTGCGAGGAAAGAGGCGCAGACGATTGTCGGTCCCAAGCTGCGGGATGATCACGGCCGGCGTCCAGTCAATCATCCAGTTGCCGTCTACCAGCGTCATGGCGAGCCGCGGGCGGAAGCGGAGGTCCCCGGCCAGACGAGTCTTATAGAGCACGTCGAAGTCGGCGGCCGCCCGCGTGGGCCCCGTGATACCGGTCGCAACGAGAACAGGCTCGAACTGGTAGATGGTCGCCTCGGCGAAGATGCCCTGGTAGCGCTGGGCGAAGGCCTCAGGGGTGATCGCCGCCTGGACCGTGGGCGCGAGCAGCGCGTACATCGCCGGGTAGTCGCCGTGCTGCCAGGCGGTCAGGAACGCCCGCGCGGTTGGCTCGGGCGAGATGGCCAGCGGTGTGGCGGTCGGCTCGGACGGCGGCGGGGGTGGCGGAGTCTCACCCAGGCCACAGGCGGCCAGAAGCAGAGCCAACGTGCCGGTGGGAGCGATCTTGAGAAACGCGCGGCGACTCAAACGCGAGGTATCGAGCTTCATATCATCCCGTCAACGAACGAACGGCTTTTCGGAAAATACGCCTTTCAACGCCTGGAAAGAGGTACCTCCGTAGAATCGAGGTTGGTTCGTATTACGGCAGATTGTAGCACGCCGGGCGGTCAAAACCAACACCGCTGCTGCTCGCAGGAGGCGTTCGGCCGGTTGGCCTCGGCACGATCCTGATCTACAATCGTCCTGTTCCCCGACTCACGTGAGGTCGAAACACACGATGCGCGCGACCCTCCTCTTTTACAACGGCCCGGTTCTGACCGGCAATGGCGATGCCAACGCGCTGGCCGTGGCAAACAGCACCATCCTCGCGGTCGGTCAAGCGGACGATCTGCTCGACCTGGCCGGCCCGCAGACGAAGGTCGTGGACTTGGGCGGCCGCGCCCTCCTCCCGGGGTTCAACGACGCGCACATCCATCTCTGGAAGGTCGCCATGCTTCTGCGCCAGGTGGACGTGCGCCCGGCCGCCGCACCCAGCATCGAAGCGATTGTCCAGGCCTACGCCACTCGGGCCGCCGGGACACCGCCCGGCGCGTGGATCGAGGGCCGCGGCTTCCAGGAGAGTCTCCTGGCGGAGCGCCGCTCGCCGACGCGCTACGATCTCGACCGTGCCGCCCCCGACCACCCCGCGTTCGTCACCCGGACATGTGGCCACATTATCGTCGCCAACAGCCGTGCGCTGGCTGCCGCGGGTATCACCCGCGAGACGCCCGATCCGCCGGGCGGCGAGATCGACCGCGACGAGCATGGTGAGCCCACCGGTATCCTGCGCGAGCGGGCCATGACGCTCATCCGCCAGGTCGCGCCGCCACCGCCTCAGCCGCTCCTTCAAGGAGCGCTGGTTGAGGCGGCTGAGCAGCAGTTGCGCCTGGGAATCACGAGCGTGTGTGACCCCGGCGTGGATGAATACGTCCTCGACGCCTATCTGGCACTGGAGCGCGCCAGGGCTCTGCCGATCCGCGTGGACCTGATGGCCCTGCGCTTCACCCCCGACGGCCGTCGCGCCGAGTTGCCGACCCCCTTCGCGCGTGACCGGCTCAAGCTCGACACCGTCAAGTTTTTCGCCGACGGCGGCTTGAGCGGTGCCACCGCCGCCCTGAGTCTTCCCTACCGCAATCAACCGGCGGGGAGCTACGGCATCCTCTACCACGAACCCGAGGCCTTTGCCGAGGAGGTCTGGCGGGTGCATGAGGCCGGCCTGCGCGTGGCGACTCACGCCATCGGCGACCGCACGATCGAGATGGTGCTCGACGCCTACGAGGCGGCTTCCTCGACTGAGCCGGGACCGCCAGTCAAACCGCTTTCGCCGGCGGGCGACCGTCGCCACCGGATCGAGCATTTCGGGCTGCCCACCACGGCACACATCGTGCGAGCGGCACGCCTGGGAGTTGTGGTGGTGCCGCAGCCGGTATTCATCCACAGTCTCGGCCGGAGCTTCCTGACCTCCCTCCCTGAGACGATGCTCCCGCAGTTGTATCCGCTGCGGGCGCTGCTCGACGCCGGCTGCACCGTGGCCCTCAGCAGCGACGCTCCGGTGGTGCCCGACAACAACCCCTTGCTCGGCCTGCGCGCCGCCGCAGATCGCACCAGCGCCGACGGCGTGCCCATCTCGCCGCAGCAGGCAGTCTCGGTCACCGAGGCGTTGCCACTTTTCAGCCGCGGCGGCGCCCTTGCCGAGGGCCAGGCGGACCGCAAGGGCAGCCTGACCCCCGGCCAACTCGCCGACCTCTGCATCCTCTCGGCCGATCCGCGCGCCGTGCCAATCGAACAGCTCGCCGAGCTGCGAGTCGAGATCACTGTCCTCGGGGGCCGGATCGTCTACGCAGCGTAAGGCTCGCTCAGGCGGGTCAGTCCCGGATGCTTCCGGGAGCCATTCGCGTCGTGTTGCCTGGCTCTTGTAGAGACGGCCCGGCGGGCCGTCCCCGCAGATCGTCTCGGAGTCAAGTAGGGTAGAGAGAGCGGGCAGGGTCTTCCGTGGAGAGGACGGCCCAGTGGGCCGTCTCTCCTGGTGCCGGTGAAAGCCACTGGCAACCCGGGAATGGGGGTTTGAAGGGGCGTTTGGTGGATGGTATAATCGGCGTACCTGGCAACCATCGCCAAGTACCTTCGGGTTGTCACCGAACCGGACGGGGAAACGGTGCGCAGTTGACTATCGAACTGATTTCAGAATGCGCCCCGGTACATGCTGAGGCGCTCAACGAGGAGAAACATGGCTGATCAATACGATGTCCTGGTCATCGGTGCCGGTCCCGGCGGTTACACCGCCGCCATCCGCGCGGCCCAGCTGGGTCTCAAGACTGGCTGCATTGAGGAGGAAAATCTCGGCGGTGTCTGCCTCAACTGGGGCTGTATCCCCTCGAAAGCGTTGCTTCACAATGCTAATCTGGTGTACACGCTCACGGAGCGGGCCAAAGAGTTTGGTTTCAAGTTCGACAACTTCAGCGCCGACTATAGCGTGGCTGTCGAGCGCAGCCGGCAGGTGGTCCGCCGGCTGGTCTCGGGTGTCGGCGGTCTCTTCAAAAAATACGGTGTCGATCACATCAAGGGCCGCGGGACCCTCACCGGACCGCACACGGTCACCGTCGGCGACAAGAGCTACGAAACGAAGAGCATCATCATTGCCACCGGCGCGAGTTGGCGCAGCCTGCCCGGTATCGAGGTGGACGGCACGGATATCCAGAGCTATCGTGAGGCCATCGTCGAGCCCAACGTGCCCAACTCGGTGGTCGTGGTCGGGGGCGGCGCCATCGGCCTGGAGTTTGGCTACATCTACAATTCCTACGGCGCGGATGTTACCATCGTCGAGTTTCTGCCCCACCTGGCACCGCTGGAGGACGAGGATGTCTCCATGGAGCTGGAGCGGGCCTACAAGCGGAGGGGGATCAATTTCCGCGTCGGGACCAAAGTGACCGGCGTGCAGAAGCGTGATGGCAAGCTCCACGTCCAGGTCGAGCCGACAGAGGGTGGCCAGGGCGAGACGATCGAGACCGACCGCGTGCTGATGGCCGTAGGCGTGGCGCCCCGAAGCAGCGGGGTCGGCCTCGAGAGCGCGGGTGTGGAGCTCGACACGCGCGGCTTCATCACGATCGACGAGCAGATGCGCACCAACGTGCCTCACATCTACGCGATCGGCGACGTCACCGGCAAGGTCTTGCTGGCCCACGTGGCTTCACACCAGGGCATCCTGGCGGCTGAGGTCATCGCCGGCAACCCAATCCACCCGATGGAGTACGAGATGATGCCACGGGCGACTTACTGCCAGCCGCAGATCGCGTCGATGGGCTTGACTGAGGCCCAGGTGAAGGAGCGCGGCATCGAGTACAACATTGGGCGCTTTCCCTTCATGGCCAATGGCAAAGCGCTGGGCCAGGGCGAGCGCGAGGGCTTCGTCAAAATCATCGCCGATGCCAGGTACGGCGAGATTCTCGGCGCGCACATGATCGGGCCGGAGGTCACCGAGCTGATCGCCGAGTTCACCCTCGCGCGGAGCCTGGAGAGCACACCCAACGAGATCGCCAGCGCCGTCCACCCCCACCCGACCCTCAGCGAGGTCATCGGCGAGGCTGCGTTGGACGTCGAGGGGCAAACGATCAACTTCTAGTCACATACGGCCCTGTTCAGGGGCGGCGCGGCCCGGAGGCGCGCCATCCCTGACGGATGGAGTACTTTGCACGGCGGCATCCGGGCCGCGCCCCGTCCGGGGTGCGGCCCGAAACTGTGTGCCGGCTCTTTTGCTTCGGGCTGGTGCCATCAGATTTTCTTACCAGCCACGTGTTGGAGTTGGATGGCGTATCTCACGTTCTGTAAAAGTGGCGCGTACGCGCCACTTTTACAGAAATATGAAGATCCTGTTGGCGAAATCGTCTCCAGGGAGGGCGAGCAGTTCGTAGTGCGCGCTTTAGCGCGCTGAAGCGCGCACTACAAACAGGCACCCGCCACTTGCACCAATTCGCCACCAGTGTCCCCTGTGCCTGCGGCCCGCGCCGGGAAATGAAAATTGGCGCCGCGCCACGGCGAACAGCGCGGCGGGCTATTTTCACGGTAGTGTCATATGAACACATCATCTTGGAGTTGGGTGGCAGAGAGATTGCCCTCGCGCACCCGGCAGACCATCCTCCGATAAGTGCCTTGATAAACAGCGGCCACCCGGACGAGGGTGGCCTTGTGCGTTGCGGCGAGAGAAAGCGTCAGGCCGACGGCTCATCGGCGGCGCGAACGAAGAGCAGGGGACAGTGACTGCGGCTGAGGAGGCGGGGTGCGACGCTCCCCTGCCAGAAGGCATCGAGCCCCTTGCGCGCATGCGTGGCGAGGACGACCAGGTCGACCGAATCGGCCAGGCCGGCGAGTACGGCAGCAGGCTCGCCCCGGTAGACCACGGTTTCGACGTGGAGTCCCTGAGCCTCTAGCGCCTCTCGATGGGCCTGGAGATACGCGGCTGCCCCGGCCTCGCTGAGGTCGAGTACGGCGCTCATCGCGCGGGGCATCAGCATCCCCGTTGCCGCCTCTTCGCCGGAGAGGGTCTCGCGTGTCGGCACGACGTGAATCAGAGAAAGCGTGGCACCGCACGCTCGGGCGAGACCAGCCGCCACGTCGAGTGCGACCTCGTGGCGCGGATCGGCGTCGAGGGGGACAAGAATCCGGCGGCACGCGAAAGTTGGTGGTGGCTCGGCGCTGTTCGGCGCCACGATGAGGACCGGCGTCGTCTGGAGGCTGAGTACCTGTTGGGCGATCCGCCCGAAGAGCAGACCGCGGAGGCCGCCGGCTCCGTGCGTGCTGAGAACAATCAGGTCGGGGCCAAACTCCTCGGCGTGTTCGACAATACTGCGGGCGACGTTCCCCTCGGCCACCTCGTGAACGTGGGTTGTGACCGTGAGCCCCTGCGCGCGCAAGCCAGCCCCGACCTGCTCGAGGTAGGCGAGGGCCTGCGCCGGATCGGTCAAGTGGGGCTCACCGTGAACGGTGGCCGGCGCGTCCCGCTCGATGACGTGCAATAAGGTTACGGCGGCCGCCAGGGAGCGTGCCAGCCCGACAGTGACCGGTAGAACGGCCTCAGCCAGCCGGGATCCATCCAACGGGACCAGCAGATGGGTAAACATCGCTTAGCCTCCCGCGAACGTCTGGTAGAGCAGGTAAAAGTTCAACAGGATAATCAGAGCCGTCACCGCCATGAGAACGACGGTTGTCAACCGCCGGTTGACGAGCACCCCCATGACTTCGGGATTGCGGGTGAACAGTACCAACGGGATCAACGCGAAGGGCAACCCGAAACTCAGCACCACCTGGCTGATGACCAGCGTCCGGGTGGGATTCAGTCCGATGGCGATGACCACCAGCGAGGGCAGCATCGTCACCAGGCGCCGGATCCACTGCGGGATGTGAAAGTGCAGGAATCCCTGCATGATCACCTGGCCCGACATCGTCCCTACGGTCGAAGAAGAGAGCCCCGACGCCAGGAGTGAAATCGCGAAGACCCAGCTTGACGCTGAACCGAGCAGGGGCGCGAGTGTGCGGTGGGCCTCCTCAATCGTTCCGACATTGGTTAACCCCTCACGGTGGAACGTGGCGGCGGCCATGATCAGCATAGCGGCGTTGACGGCCCCGGCGACGCCCATCGCGATGAACACATCCACGATCTCGAAGCGGTAGAGCCGCTTGAGCAGGGTCGGCTCGCGCGTCACGATACGCCCCTGGGTCAGTGAGGAGTGTAGAAAGATCACGTGCGGCATCACGGTCGCACCCAGAATTCCGGTTGCCAGCAAGACACTTTCCGATCCGGCAAACTGTGGCACGACGGCATGATAGGCGATCAGCCCCCAGTCGGGCCGGTCGAGAATGGTCTCGACCAGGTAACTGGCAGCGATCACGCCCACCAGGGCGGTAATCATGGCCTCCAACGGCCGGAAGCCCCGCCGTTCTAACCCCAGGATGACGAAAGTTGTGATCGCTGTCAAGATGCCTGCGGCCAACAATGGCATCCCAAAGAGCAGGTTGAATCCCAGGGCCGCCCCCAGGAACTCGGCCAGGTCGGTCGCCATCGCGACCAGCTCCATCAAGACCCACATGGTCCAGACCACCCAGCGCGGAAAGCGCTCTCGGCTCACCTCGGCCAAATTGTGCCCGGTGGCGATGCCCAGCTTGGCCGAGAGCGCCTGGACCAGCATTGCCATGAGGTTGCTGGCGACGATCACCCAGAGCAGCATGTAGCCGAACTGGGCCCCGCCCTGGATGTTGGTCGCAAAATTGCCGGGGTCCACGTAGGCCACGCTGGCAATGAACGCCGGACCAAGAAACGGAAGCAGCTGGGCGAGCCGCCCCTGTTCGCTCCTTCCTTCAAGGACAGCAACCGCAGCCTCAACCGTTCGGGCGTCGCTCGGGCGGGTCGAGTGGGTGGAGAGATCCTTCCTCATAACAGTCTCCCTCACAGATTTAGTCTCGCCGAAATTTACACCTGGAAGAGCCAAACTGTCAAACGGGCTCCCAGGCTCGGAGCTCACGATACAGACTGGCGTACGCTCACTTGGAAATACGGACTGGCACGGTATAATATGCTCGAGCAGTCACCCTGGTGAGCCAGCGGGTGGAACAGCCCGAAAGGACAAATCGACTTATGTTTGGCCTTGGAAAGAAAAAAGAGGAGTCGCGGCCGGGTATTACCGAGAGCCAGGTGATGGGGGCCCTCAGCCATGTTATCGAGCCCGAACTGCATCGCGACCTGGTGTCACTCAACATGGTGAAGGACGTCAAAATCAATGACGGCCGCGTTGATTTCACCGTCGTGCTGACGACGCCGGCCTGCCCGCTCCGCACTCGGATCGAGAACGAGTGCAAGCAGGCTGTCCTGGCAATCCCCGGTGTTGAGACGGTCAATGTGCGCTTTGATGCCAATGTAGCGCGCGATAACCGGATGACCGGCAAATTGAACGTGCCGGTGCGCAACATCGTCGCCGTTGCCTCGGGCAAGGGTGGGGTTGGCAAGAGTACCGTCTCTGTCAACCTGGCCATCGCGTTGGCTCAGGAGGGTGCGCGGGTCGGCTTGCTCGATGCCGACATCTATGGCCCGAACATTCCCATGATGATGGGTGCCACCCGGCTGGCGCCGCCGGTGAATAATCGTATCGTTCCCACCGAGGCCTATGGCGTCAGGCTGATGAGTATTGGCTTCCTGGTACCGCCGGACCAGCCAATCGTCTGGCGCGGCCCCATGCTCCATAACGCCCTGCGCCAATTCCTGAACGACGTCGACTGGGGCGAGCTTGACTATCTTATTGTGGACATGCCACCCGGCACGGGCGATGTACAGCTTTCACTCGCGCAGAGCACCCCGCTCAGCGGCGGCGTCATCGTCACGACGCCACAGGATGTGGCGCTGGCCGATGCGCGCAAGGGGTTGGCCGCTTTTCAGAAACTCGAGGTGCCGGTCCTCGGCATCATCGAGAACATGAGCTACTTCATCGCCCCGGACACCGGGAAGCGTTACAACATCTTCGGCCATGGTGGCGGCCAGCGTTACGCGTCTCAGGTGGGGGTACCTTTCCTGGGTGAAGTGCCCATCGATCCACGCATCGCTGAGGGCGGCGATACGGGCAAGCCGATCCTCGTGATTCAGCCTGAGAGCCAGGCGAGCCAGGCTTTCCGCGACATCGCCAGGCAGATTGCTGCCCGCCTCAGCGTGATTAACCTCAGCCGCAAGGACGAGAGCGTGATCGGCCTCGGCGACATTCCAATCATGACAAACTGACCGCAGGCGCCGGGGGCCAGGTGACGGGTATTCCTACCGTTCCCTGGCCCCCGACGCCTGCCGCCTGGCACTCCTCCATGCTCCCACGTCTCGATATTCTACTCGCTGATCTCACCGTTCTCGGCACCCTGGCCTGGCGAGTCGCCCGCTCGCTCTCAGGTGATCGGTTCGGCCCCCTGGCAATGGCCAATGCCTGGAGTGATTGGCTCGAAACCGCCGGACTGGCCGCCGCAGGCCACAGCCTCTTCCACCGCAAGCGTTTCCTCGCCGGCCTGGCTCTACTGGCTGTGGGCGCCGTGCGAGCCTGGCAGGCGAGCCAGTGGCGCCTCCCCCACGATGAGCCGCTGGCGCCGGCGGACCTGCGGGTGTTCACTCAGAATCTGTTATGGCCCCACCGCTCCGGCGATGGCTTCACTCAGCTCATCCAGCGCGAGCAGCCCGACGTGCTCATGCTGCAGGAGTTGACACCGGTCATCGCCGGCCACATTCTGGCCGAATTGGGGAACGATTACCCTCATCGCTTCCTCGAACCCGCTGAGGGCTCGTTCGGCTTTGGCCTGCTGAGCCATTCCCCGCTGTCTGGCGGCGAGATCCTACGCTGGCCCGGCGGACGGCGCTACGTCCAAATTGCGACCACGGTTGTCGCCGGGTGCGAGGTGGATCTTTACAACTGCCACCTGCTCCCCCCGCTCGGCAAGCACCTCAACCGGCTGGGGGCAAGTCGCGTGACCCGCCTGCGAGAGGCGCAGATCCGCCTCCTGACCGAGCGCATCCTGGCAACAGAACGTCCGGCCATCATGGCCGGCGACTTTAACTTGACGCCCAGCCAGCAGGCGTATGACTTGCTCACCCCACCCCTCATCGATGCCTGGAGTGAAGCCGGCCGCGGGCCTGGTGTCACCTGGCCGCTGAACATGTTGCCACTTCCCTGGCACACCATCCCACTCTTGCGTTTGGATTACTGTTTCCACACGCCCGACTTCGTCGCCCGTCGCACCCGGGTGCTCTACTCCCGGACCGGTAGCGACCATTGCCCGTTGGTGGTGGATCTGGCCTTCGCCCAACCGCAGGTCCTTGCCACCGATGGGGATGAGGTCAGCCGGCTTCCGACAGGCAGACCGGCCCTCATCAGCCGGCAACCATCGGGCGCCGACTAACCAGGCCCGCTCGATCTGATACGCGAACGGATATGTGACCGTCGAATGCTTTCTGCAGCGAATGCGCTACTCCCCGCGCCGATGCTATACTGAGGTCATGCGCACGATTGCATCGCTCCTGGCCCTCGCATACGTTCTGATCGTCGCTGTCTGGCTCGGTCTCTTCCTCTTCGTGGGTGAGCGAACCTGGTGGCTCGTCCTCCTCCAACCGGTCGTGCCGTGGACCTTTTTGCTCTTTTTGCCCGCGGCGATCATCCTGGCCCTGGCCGGTCGCCATCGCGAGGCTCGCCGGGCTGTGTTGGGCGTCGCGCTCCTGGCCGCCTGGCTCTGGGGGGGCCTGTTCCTGCCCCGCTCGCCGGTCCCCCCCGCCGCCGCCGCCGATTCCACCGCCCGCCTGCGGGTGATGAGTCTCAACAGCCTGATTACGAACCAGAACTACGACGCGATCGTTGCCGCCATCCTCACGGCCGACCCCGACATCGTCGCGGTGCAGGAACTCTCGACGGGGCAGGCCGCAGCGATCTCGGCGCGCCTGGGCGAGCGCTATCCCTACCAGGCCCTCCACCCAGGGGTCGACCCACGCGGGATCGGCCTCTGGAGCCGCTATCCACTGACCGAGATCGAGACCTACGATGAGGGTCTCTGGACGAACTGGGCCCAGCACGTTGTTGTCGAGGCCTTCGGCAAGCGCATCCATCTCTTCAACGCCCACGCCTGGCCGATGGCACTGATCGACCCCTCTCAGATTATGAGCAGTAGCGCCCTGCGCCAGGAGCAGACCAGGCAACTCGCGACGACTCTGGCACGCATTCCTCCGGTCGAGCCCTTTGTGGTGGCCGCCGACCTCAACCTGGTGCCACTGCACCGCGGCTACCGGTTCCTGGCCCACGTGGCCCGCGATACATGGGTCGAGGCGGGTTGGGGCTTCGGCTTTACGTGGCCGAATCAGTCCGGGGCAGCGGATGGACAAGCGCGCAGCAGTATCAAAGCTGCCCGCGCGCCGCCTCCTCTCATTCGAATCGATTACCTCTGGCACAGTGCGACCCTCCGGCCACTCTTCATCCGGGTGCTCCCCGACGACACCGGCAGCGACCATTACGGGCTGTTGGCCGAGTACCTCGCCCACTGACCGTTCGTTGGCCGGCCGCGCCCCAGAGCGCGGGCTTCTCGCGGGGGTCTGCGCTCGCAGCCCAGGCTGTGAACCAAAAGACGGAGGCCCCTTCGGCACGAGACGGTGCTCGTCGCCGAAGGGGCCTCCACCCTTCTCTTCGTGATGATGTGTTCAGCTTTCTGTAAAAGTGGCGCGCACGCGCCACTTTTACAGAAAGTGAGATAGGCCATCCTCTTCGTTGGGGATCAGCTGATCGCAAGGGTTAGCCTACCAGTTTTCCTTCACCTCACGCGCGACCTCACGAAGAATCTCGAGCGTCAGATCAATATCTTCCTCCTCATGTTGGTAGCAGAGGAACCAGGGCTCGCGCGCATCGGAATCAGGCACGATGCCGCGTCGGACCAGCGCCATCATCAGCGCCTCGTAGAACTCACGCTCGGTTCGAGCATACTGCCGGTACTCGCGAACCTCTTCCTCTCGATCCGTCAACAGCAGGCCGAACATCTGCGGCCAGCCGATGAGCTGGTTCGGGATGCCTTCTGCATCCAAAACTGCGTGGATGCCCTCCATCAATCGCTTTCCGCGCCGTCCGATCGTCTCGAGGACCGACCCATCCTCGAGGGCCTCGAGGGTCGCATCGGCTGCCGCCATCGCCACGCTGTTGCCGTTGTACGTGCCGCTATGCGCGATCTTGTGATGGCCAACGGCCTCCATCACCTCACGTTTGCCGCCGAAGGCCGCCACCGGGAAGCCGTTGCCGAGTGCCTTGGCATAGGTCGCCAGGTCGGGAAGCACGCCGTAGACCGCCTGCGCGCCGCCCGGCGCGATGCGGAAGCCGGTCTTGACTTCATCCATGATCATGATGATACCGTACTCGTCACAAAGCTCGCGGATGCGCTCGAGAAAGCCTGGCTTGGGCAAGATGCCGGCGACGTTTCCCATCACCGGCTCGACGATGACCGCAGCCACTTCGTGGCCCTGGCGATAGCAGGCGTCCTCCAACTCATCAAAGTCGTTGAAAGGCAGCGTGATAATCAGGTCACGCATGGCGCGGGGAATGCCACTCGACTCCTGGTAGGGAATCGGATCGTAGCGAAAGCCCAGGCCGACGGGGTTGGCGCCGGCCGTCGAGAAGAGCATGTAATCGTACATGCCGTGGTAGTGCCCCTCGAACTTGATGATCTTTTCGCGACCGGTGTACCCCCGAGCGACCCGCAGCGCGTTCTGGGTGGCCTCCGATCCCGAGTTGCAGAAACGGACCATCTCCAGCCCGGGACACATCCGCGTCATGCGCTCGGCCACCTTGATCTCCAGCTCAGTGGTAAAGGCAAACGTGACCCCGCGGCGGATCACCTCGCAAACTCGCTCGACGACCGGTTCGTAGCCATGGCCCAGGATGACCGGACCAAAGCCGAGACGATAGTCAATATATTCATTGCCATCGGCATCCCAGAAATGGCTTCCCTTCGCGCCCGTCACCACAATGGCATCGTTGAGTCCCCAGTAACGGAAATTGGACGATACGCCATCCGGCATCACCCGCATGGCGCGGCGCATGAGTGCCTGATTCGTACGATTGCTACTCGCCGTGCCAGGTTGGCTGGCCCCAGTTTGAACCTTCATACAGAGCTCCTGAAAATATGTCGCAAGAATCGGAAGTGGAGGAAGGCGCCTGATTGCTCGACAGGAAGATGAGAGTTGAGAGCCTACCGGCACGAAGCACGAGAAGTGCTGGCTTCTCCGCCGGCACCATGTACAAGTGCGCTGCGCCCGACACTCGGATCTTCAGTATGAGCGCTTGACGGCGGCGTCTCCAACCGATAGTCCGAAAAGGCGTTAGATTATCGAACGAAAGGAAGTAAAAGCCTGCGGCAGGCGCAGCGCGGCGCTACGCCCATCCGACACGGAGGAGGAATGGCCAGTCTGTGGTTTTAAGAATGTACCGAAGGAGGGTCAAAAGCTTGTGGTATCGCATGGCTGTCGGCCGTCCCCGCTATTGTAGCGGACCTCGATCAAGCCTGGCAGGAGTATAGCATACTTCGGGGCTTGCGACTAGAGCATCGATCAAGGCGTCCGTGTGTCGGCCGAGAGCCGGGCGACTGAAGTCGCGGCTGGGGGCCTGCGGCCGGGCGTCGGCCGACCCCGCGGGGTCCACCCAAGCGAGCCGTGCCCTGTGGGGCTCCCCCACCGGGGATCCCCCTACCGGGCGTTCTCGCTTGGGGATCCCCCGCGGGGGGCTCCCGTAGCGTCCACGTGGACGCTTGGGCAGCCCCCTCAGGGGCTCACGCCGGGGATCACCCCGCAGGGTGTTCGCCGACGCAGACGGGTGGGTATCGGTGGGCAGCGGCACAGGCAGGGGCCGGGGAGCATCATTGCTCGGCAGCCAGAGCACATTGACAAGGATCCGCACCCTGCGGAGCAAGTGAGGGAGGAGAATCCGCCTTTCTTTACAGTTTTGTTGCGCTCTCATGTCTGTGACGCAGGCCGGTGTGATGATCCGGCAGGCACCTGCCCTCCGCACGGCATTCTTCTTCACAGGTAAAGGAAGATTCTGCCGAAAATACCCCCAACAGTCTGCATACCCTCAGCCGTGATCCCAACACGCTGAAGGTTCCTCAAAACGACGGCCCCATCCCTATCAAGAGACTGCCACCCGCCTGGCCAGGTTCAGGTTGGAAGGACTTAGGTCAGACGGCCAGGTGTACCATAGTACTATAAGAGGGCACTGCCAAGAGTTGCTACAATGCTCGTCAGGCACCCTGGTCGTGCGGTTTCAATCCTCGATGGTCCCCGATGATCTTCGCAGTTTTCCTTGTTCAGTCAACCCGTCTGGTTCTTGTTCCCACACCATATCGTAAGTAGCATCGCCAATACACGAGGATGGCGAGCATTCAAGAATCGCAAAGTTTTCCGGCTTCCGACCTCCTGATGCGACCCTAGAGCGCCGGTCAAGTCCTCAGACTTCCGAAGTCTGGGAGGGACCGTGCTGGCCCAAAGCACGCTCCGACGACGGTGATAGAGGGGGGAGCGGCTGCGAACCAGACTTCGGAACTCCGCTCTCCCATCTTCTGTAGGATGACTTGCCCGGCGCGCCAGGCCATCGGTCAAGGAGTCCCCGTGGACGCGTGGTAGGAGACTTCCGAAGTCTCGGAAGACTTCGGAAGTCTGACGCCTTGACCGGCGCTCTGGGGCCCTTGGGGAATGGTGAAAAGGGTCCAGTGATATCGGGCGGAAACCTCCAGAAAGGATTCTCTTGCCGGCGCAGGAGTCGCTATCGTAGCAGTAGAGAGCACAGACGAAAAGGCAAACCCATCGAGAGGTGGGGACGCAAAGCCACGGGTCCATGGCTCGACGAGCCAGGATAGCCGGGTTGCCGACTCAGGGCGACACGAGTCTGGAACCCGGCTATTTTTTGAGCAGGGACGCCATGATAGCCGGCAGGAGTAGCGGGTGACGACAAGGGCCAGCGACAACTCTCCTCATGCTTGGTGCGATCATCACTCAATCGCGACGAACCCAGAACGGAGGATCAGGTGGTCCAGAAACGCACGGCACGGGCACGATCAAGAAATTGGGGCAGAGGCCTGCGCGCCCTTTTGTTGATGCTGGGGCTGGCGTCGTTTGTGGCGCTCACCGCAGCGGAGCCGGCCCCGCGCGCCCAACCGCTTTTGTTGGAGATGGCTGCAGAGCACCCTGAAGCGACCGTGGGCGTCATCGTGCAGAAGGTGGCGAAAGACGAGAGCATTGAAGATTTGGTAACCGTATTGGGTGGGGTGGTCACCAAGGACCTCCACATCATCAATGCCTTGAGCGCTGAGTTGCCGGCCAAAGCAGTGCCCCTCCTGGCTCAAGCGTCTGGGGTGCGCTGGGTTTCCCTCGACGCCCCCGTGCTTCAGGCCGAGAGTAGCATAACGGTTGATACGTCTCAGTTGCAGAACGCGTACATCCGAACTATCCGTGCTGACCAGGTGTGGAACACAGCCCCGTACGCTCAGGGTCAGGGCATCACTGTGGCCGTCGTGGATAGCGGTATCAACGCCAAACACAGCGATCTCAAAACCGACCCACTCGATCTCAGATCCCGCGTTGTGGCCGAAGTCAAGTTCAACAGTACTGGCAAGAATCAGTCCGATTGGTACGGCCACGGTACCCACATCGCCGGCACTATCGGCGGCAACGGTGCTACGTCGGGCGGCGCCTACATCGGCGTGGCGCCGCAGGTCAACCTGGTGAACGTCAAAGTCAGCGACGACCAGGGGACCGCCAGCGCATCGGATGTCGTCAGCGGCCTGCAGTGGATCTACGAGAACAAGGATAAGTTCAACATCCGGGTGGTCAATCTCTCCCTCAATAGTAGCAGCGCCGAGTCCTATCACACCAGCCCACTGGACGCAGCGGTTGAGCTCTTGTGGTTCAACGGCGTCGTCGTCGTGGTCTCAGCCGGCAACAATGGCACCAGCGGGATCCTCTACCCACCAGCCAACGATCCCTTTGTCATCACGGTAGGCGCCACGGACGACCGGGTCACAGCCGACCCAGCCGATGACGTGCTGGCCGGGTACTCGGCCTACGGAACAACCGAGTCCGGTTTCGCCAAGCCGGATCTCGTAGCACCTGGCACGAATATTACTAGCCTGCTGGCAAGCAGTAACGCTCGTTTGGCCCGTGAGCACCCAGACCATCTTGTCAACGATTCCTATTTCCGGATGTCGGGCACCTCGATGGCCTCGGCAGTGACGGCAGGCGGTGTGGCGCTCTTGCTGCAGGATGAGCCGGGGCTGAACCCCGACCAGGTCAAGTACCGTCTCAAGGCAACCGCCCACCCTCTCACCAGCCCTGGAACGGGTGCTGGCTCACTGGATACGTTCGCCGCGGTGCACGACGGCACAACCGAGACGGCCAACACCGGCGTGACCGCCAGCCAGCTTCTCTGGATGGGCTCTACCCCTATCTCATCGGGAAGCGTAAGTTGGGGGTCGGTGAGCTGGGGGTCGGTGAGCTGGGGATCAGTGAGCTGGAGTTCGGTCAGCTGGGGCAGTGACTATTGGGGGCCTGAGTGAGCAATCGAGACGGTGCCAATTGCCGATCGCAATCTGAGCAGGCTCAATCTTCGGGGTATCTTAAACTCGGCCGCAGAGGAGGCACACAATGAACCCCAGGCTTCATCACACCATCGTGCTGATCGCTCTCGCCACCCTGGTTGGCGCCGCAATCGTACCCCTTGCATCAGCGCCAAGCCTCCTGCCGGCGTACGTAGACACCGCCCTGTTCTCGTCGGAGGCTGAGACTCCGTCCGTCATCGTTTCGGCCAATGACTCGGGAGCGGCAGCCCGAGCCGTCGAGCACATTGGAGGCCACGTCACCACCGATCTGTGGCTGATCAACTCGGTGGCGGCGACGCTCTCTGCTCGCCAGATCAGAGTCCTCGCAGCCGTACCTGGCATTCAATCCATCACCGCCAACGCTGGCGTTCAGCTTGCCGATGGCCCATGCTCCGGTCCCTGCAGAAGCCGGCCCGGTTGGGTCACTGATCGGCGTGAAAGGAGGGCGTCGTATGACCTTGAGGGAACGCCACGTGCCCCGACCACCTATCTGCCAGACGGCGGTTTTGTATCGTTTTCCGAGAATGGCAAGGTTTTGATCGTTAACGCCGATGGCAGCGAGAGAGCGCGGGTCAACCTCGATGGCGGCGGCTTCAAGACGGCACCCGTTATCGGCGTAGATGGCATCATTTACATCGCGCGCGAAGATAAGGCGGTATATGCATTGAAGCCGGACGGTTCTGTCGAGTGGGTATTTCGCAATACGGACAAGTTCCGGGGTGGCGTCGCGCCAGGCCCGAACGGGACGATCTATGTCGCCGACGAGAAGCGAAGTGTTGTTGCCCTAGACCCGACGACCGGCCGGGAGATATGGCGATCGAGGGTGGGAGACGACAAAGCGGGTCATGTGGTGGCAACGCCAGCGGTCAGCTCCGATGGCACAGTGTACGTTGTCAGCGAAGCGACTCCAGGCAGGTTGTTTGCTCTGAGCCCGGCAGGTCTGTTGAAGTGGACCTTCGCGGCCGACGGGGATACCCCCTTTATCTTCAGCCCCCTTGTCAGTGCCAACGGCATGATTTACGTGGCCAGCCCCAAGAAGGCGATCTATGCGGTCAACGCCGCCGGTTCACTTCAGTTTGTCTTTGTGACCGCCGACAAGATCCTCGCTCAACCCGCATTAGGCGCTGATGGGAGCCTCTACGTGGCTACTGAAGGTGGCAGCCTGTATGGAGTGAACCCGGATGGCACCCAGCGCTTCTTGTTCGAGCCCCCATCCACTCATTTTAAAACTTCACCAGCGCTTTCCGCCGACGAAGGGACTGTCTATGTTGCCGCGAACGAGCGAACGCTCTTCGCACTTGACACCGCCACCGGCGTAGAGCGATGGCGCTATACCATGGCCGGGAACATCAAGGCCAGCCCCACAGTGGACGTCGATGGCAACGTGATCCTCGGAAGCGAAGGTGACGACCTGGTGGTGTTCAGCCCGACCGGCGAAATCATCACCCGCTTACTGCTGGAGGACAAGATTGTGCAGCCTGTGGTCACCGGCCCATCGGGCGATGCCATCGTGCCTGTTGGCACTCAGCAGCTCGTTACCATCAGCCGCCTCCGTGACCACTGGGACGGCGGTCCGGATGTAGAGCCGACCGCGATCAAGCGGGAGTGGATCCTGAGCAATCCACTCCCGATCGACGTGGGGGCCGATCAGCTACACGATCGATCGATCACAGGGCAAGGTATTACCATTGCCGTACTGGACAGCGGGGTCTACTTTAACAGGCATGTCGAAGACATTCTGGGGACGGATCTGGACAAACAGTTTCTGGGCCAGGCCGACTTCGTGGGGACAGGGCTCTGCCAAGGAGCTGGGCATCAGTATAGTGGTTATTGTTTCAGCGACCACCGCAACAGCATCGACCATTACGGCCACGGCTCCCATGTGGCCGGTATCATCTGGAGTCAGATCGTTGACTACGCCACCGGCGTAAGAATGGGCATCGCTCCAGACGCCAATATCCTCAGTGTGCGGGTGCTGGACGACAACGGTGGAGGTGCTTACGCCGACGTCATCGAGGGGATCCAATATGTGGTTGCCAATCAAGCCAATTTCAATATCCGCGTGCTGAACCTGAGCCTGAGCGCAACCCCCACCAGCCCCTATTTCGTAGACCCGCTCAACCGGGCAGTCGAACAGGCGTGGGCCAACGGAATCGTCGTGGTGGCCGCAGCCGGCAATACCGGGCCGGCCGCTGAAACCACTACCGTTCCTGGCAATGATCCCTACGTGATCACCGTCGGCGCGGTCAATAACAAGCGCACCCCTGGCTATTGGGCGGACGATATCCTGCCGGTATGGTCGGCTACCGGACCGACTGCGGATGGCTTTGTCAAACCTGACGTACTCGCTCCCGGTTCCAATATCATCTCTTTCATGTATACGGACAAGAACGACAGTAAATCGGCCAGGCTGGCCTGGGCTCACCCCGCCTATACCCGGACTACCAGTCTATTCCGAATGAGTGGGACGAGCATGGCCACTGCGACCGCCTCCGGCGTGGTTGCGCTCATGCTAGAGGTGCACCCTGAACTGACGCCGAACCAGGTAAAGTTCCGGCTGAAGGCCTCGGCCCGACCGGCCGCGACCGACCTGGGCGATCCTGTGTACAACCTCTTTCAACAAGGGAGCGGGCGGATTTGGGCATGGGATGCTGTCCTCGGCGACTTCCCGGCCGATGGGCAGGACAATCAGGGTCTGGATCTCAAGGCTGATTTGGCCCACGGTTGGGCAACGAGTGAGGAGCTGGCCTTCCATTACCAGGGCACAATTGCCAGAGGGCTTAGTGACGACGGCCGGGTCTCCCTGTACTATGTGACGGATGGTACCGGTAGCGTGCTGGGACTGGGGGCCGCCCGGGCAGTCGACAAGACATGGATTGACCGCCAAACGTTGGACAGCATGACCCTCTCGTGGAACAAGGGCGAGCTGACCTGGCCGGGTCCCTGGTCGTGGGCCGGTGGCGTTTCGTGGGGTGGTGGCTATGCCTGGGGTGGTGGCTATGCCTGGGGCGGCACCACCGCGTGGCTCGGTGGTGTGGACACCACCAGCAGCACTGTCTCCACCACCCGATGGGTTGATGACTGGTAGGGAGACCACTCCTGGCCGCAGCTTAAACCCGGCCAGGACGATGAGTGACCGTCATCGTCCCCTCAAATCTTCATACTGAAGGCTCCAGGTACGGAACCTGACGATAGAGGGCTACGGCTTGCCAGATTATTCTGACAAGCCGTAGTCCGGTTCCTGAAATAACGGGAATTGGGGCAGGAGAAAGGCCAATGGAAGCAGGGGTCAATGCCGGCGTAGTACCGGGCATACTAAGACCGGAAAAGGACCTCAGCCGATGGGTCCCCATCTATTCCAGCGTGATCACCGCCGTGGGCATCGTCATCGTCTTGTACGCCTTCACCGCCCTTCCGGCGAATCGGCTCGGCCTGATCCTCTTCGCCAGTATGGCTGCGATCGCCGAATTGAGTAGCGTTGACCTGTTCACCAGCAGCCGCTACAGCAGTGTCTCCGTCTCGGGGATCATCACTATCGCCAGCATCCTTGTTTTCGGCCAGGTGGCTGGAGTGCTCGCGCACCTGGCGAGCGGGATTATGACGGCGGTGACAATGACGATCTTGCGTCGTCAGCAGCACAACGGCGGAAGCGTATCGTGGCTTCAACGATCCGGGTTCAACGTGGGCATGTATGTGATTGCCGCGTTTATCGCAGGTCAGGTGTACGTACTGGCGGGTGGAACCGCTGGAAGCGTCGCACGTATGGCGAGTATTCCCCCTCTCACGGCATTGGTGACAGCTTTCTTTTTGGCGAACCTTACTATCTTGATCGGCGTCATTACGTTACAGACCGGGCGAAGCCCGGTCGAGATCTGGAAACAGGATTTTCAGTGGTCAGTCCCTGTCAACATTATTGGCGGTATCATCGGCGGCGGTGTTTTGGCCTTGGCGTATCAGATGTTTGCCATCCTTGGCCTGGTCGTCTTTTTCCTGCCTGTCCTATCAACCGGGTACTCTTTCCGCCTCTACGTCGCGAATATGAAAGACTATGTCAACAAACTCGAGGAGGTGAACCACAGCCTGGATGAGGCCAACCTGGGACTGCTCGAGACCCTCGGCGCCGTCATCGACGCCTACGACGTCTACACGTACGGCCACTCTACTCAGGTGGCTGTCTACGCTGAAGCCCTCGCCGAGAAAATGAATCTGAGCCGGGAGAAACGGGCAATTGTAGTCAAAGCCGCCCTGGTACACGACGTTGGGAAGATTGGCATCATGGACAGCATCATCGGCAAACAAGGAGCGTTGACGGATGAAGAGTTCAACATTGTGAAACGTCACCCCATTATCGGAGCCGAAATCGTGGGACGGATGAAAGGGTTGCAAGAGCTCGTCCCCCTGGTGCGGCACCATCACGAGCGCTGGGATGGACGGGGCTATCCCGATGGATTGGCCGGGGAAGGAATCCCTTTGGGAGCCCGTATCCTCGGCGTGGCCGATAGCCTGGATGCCCTGTGCTCTGACCGACCGTATCGTGCAAGGCGTAGTTTCGAGGAAGTCAAGGATGAGATCACTCGATGCTCTGGGACGCATTTTGACCCCGATGTCGTCACGGCTTTCCTCGCCCTGGTCCAGGAAAAGCCGAGAGACTTCTTCAAAAACTCGGCGGCGACGGTCGATAGAGCCGTGCTCATGGCCGGGATGGGCAACGTCAACAGCGGCGCTCGCCTTTTGAAGAAAAGCATGGTCCCCGGATTGGAGCGTGAATAGATGGCGCGAGCCAGAATCAACCCACCTGCCTTTGGAAACGGGCATTGCCAGTACACCGATTCCTCCTTAGTCCAGATGAGCGAGTTCGAGTGGGAGGCGGCAATGAAGCATTCCGGTGGACCGGCAAGACTACCAGCACCTGCATTGAAGCCAACCAATAACCTTGTTGGCCAATGCGTGGACGGTGGCGGCGAGAGGAGACAGCCGCTTGCCGCTGGAAGCCGGCCGGATGCGGGCGGGCAGCTGCCAGACCGGCCGAGCCCACTTCCAGTTGCCTTGCGCTCTGGGCCGTGGGTTTGAACCCGTCGCTGCGTAAGCGACCTCTGGCATTTCGCCAACAAGATCAGCCAATTTCTGTAAAGAGCCAGTGGGCACACCTCGCTGGGTTTGGAGATGAACGCATGTCGTACCGCGCCTGGACCTACATCTGGGGCACTCTCGTAGTCGGAGCCACGATTAGCCTTCTGAGTCTCCTTACGCCTCCACCCCCGAGCCAGTTCGTCGCGTTCGCAACTCTCACTGCACTTGCGATCCCGGCCCAGCTGTTTAAGGCAGAGGCGCCCAACCACCAGTTGTACTATACCACCCTGCTGTTTTTCTTCGCCGGTGTGCTGTTGCTGGACCCATCCCTCTTTGTGCTTCTGGTGATCATTCCGCACCTGATCGAATGGGTCAAGGAACGTCGCGTCAACAGCCCCCATCTGCGTGCCTGGTATCTGCAGCCCTTCAACATCGGTACCTACATTATTGCCGGATTCGTCGCCCGTTGGGTCCACATGATCCTCGACGCTGGCCCGACCGTGTCCCCCCCCTACTTCGCGGTGTTCGCCGTCACGGCGGCTGCGCTCACCTACGTCATCCTCAACCATTTTGTCGTTGGGTTGGCCATCGTTCTGGCGCGGGGGGTGTCGTGGCGCGAGTCCCGCATTCTGGAGATCGAGAACCTGCTCCCCGATTTTATCCTGGTATTCCAGGGATATATCGTGGCAGTGGTCTGGAGCCTGAACCCCTGGCTGATTTTGCCAGCACTCTCACCGTTGGTCCTGATCTCCCGGGCGCTCGCTATTCCCCAACTCAAGCAAGAGGCCCAGACCGACGGCAAGACCGGCCTGCTCAACGCCCGCCACTTCGCCACGTTGTTCACGGTCGAAATGGAACGAGCCCGGCGCCTCGATCGCCCGCTGGCGCTCATCATGGCTGATCTCGACCTCTTGCGCAACATCAACAACACCTACGGCCACCTGGCCGGCGATACCGTCCTGGCAGGCATCGGCCAGATTATCCACCAGGTCATCCGCGAATACGATCTTGCCGGACGGTTCGGGGGTGAAGAGTTCGCGATCGTTCTGCCGGAGACAGGGCTGGTTGAAGCACGGGCGATTGCCGAGCGCCTGCGCCAGGCAGTGGAAACGGCAGGCTTCGTCGTGTCCACCAGCACCACTCCCATTCACGCGACGATGAGTCTCGGAGTCGCCGACTTTCCCCTGGATGCGAACATGCCCACCGATTTGATCCATGAAGCCGACATTGCTGTGTATCAGGCCAAGCTCAGAGGCCGCAACTGCGTGGTGTGCGCCTCTGAGGTTCCCCAATCTTTTAAGTTGGAGAACTATCTGGGAGAAGACCGTCTGGCCGCGCTTTACGATACTGTTGGAGTCACCTGCAAGCCAGCGCTTGCGACGGAGGCTGCGCCGCCGAGCGCCGACGCGCCGGTGGCGCTCGGCGAGGGCAGGGGTCGGGCTCACCCCGCGCAGGCGGTCAGAGATACCGAGAAACCGCGCCGCTTCTGGTTCGTGACTGGGGTGATCGCCGCGAGCGCCATCGTGACGGTCTTGGGCTTCACGCTCGGTCGCCCGCTCGACCTCCTCACAATCGGACTCCTCGCCCTCCTGGCGGTGATCGCCCAACTGGATCAGATCACTTTGCCCGGAGAGCGTTCGATTTCGTTCTCAGTGGCCATCACCTTTGCTGCGGCGCTGCTCACCGGCGTTCCTGGCCTGGCCATCGTCAGTACTGCCATCGCCCTGAGCCGATGGATCGCCTTTAGGAACAAACTTCAATGCCATCCGCCCCTGTCCAGAACAGCCTTCAACTCGGGCGTCCACGTGCTGGCCGGATTGGCGCCGATCCTCGCCGTCAACGTCCCGGCCATCTCACTCCGGGTGGAGAACTTCCCCCGGCTGGCGATCCCCGCCGCCGCGGCTGTCCTGGTCTCCTCCATAATCGCAAGCAGCCTCATCGCCGCCGAGATCAGCCTGTCAGAAGGGCTGAGTTTCATAAACACGTGGCGCAGGCAGGCCCGCCGGCTGGCTGGTCACTACCCGGTACCCTGCGTCCTGGGCCTGTTCCTCGGAATCGCGTACACGCATCTGGGTGTGTTGAGTATGCTCGTGCTCGCGGCGGCGCTCGTTCTGATGCGCTACGCTCAGAAACGGTGCCTTGAGCGTACCGTCAACACGATCCGAGAATCTCTGCACCTGACTCAGAAGTACACCGGCTGGAAACCGGGCGACTGACCGGGCCCGCCAGGCATTCCAGGTGCGCAACGCCGAACGATCCCTGTCGGCAGGTGATCAGGAACTTCGGCAGTCTCGTCATGCCTGGCCATGCCAGCAGCGCAGCCGGCTCTGCCGCGTGAGCGCGGCGCACCGCTCCGTCGAATCCCGCACAAACCCAGGACAGTCCGTCTGCCGGGTTGTTTCCAACAGCCATACAATCCCCACAGCCGGCGACCAGTTCCCAGATGCGTTGAGAAGAAGCCGATTTGCACTTGCCATCCGTCAGACATGGCTTGCTGCGCCAGGTTTGAGTACAATAGAGCGTCTCATTCCTGTTGCCATCCTCCCAAGCGAGTTCTATGACGTGGCCATCGACCTTCTTACCACCATCGAGGAAGACCTCGAACGGGCCCTGCGGGATCACGAGCAGCGGGGCGACCATGCCAGGGCCCTGGCCGCCTACGAGCGCGCTCTGGTCGCGCTTGACCGGCTCCTACGGTCAGCGAGCGTCCAGCGATTGCGGGCCTACGCGCTGATGCGAGCAGCCAACGTGCTCAATGAACTTGATCGCCTCGACGAGGCCCTGGCCTGCAGTGAGCGCGCCCTGGTCGCCGCCCAGCGGAGCGAGGACGAGATTACCCTGGGCCGAGCTCAACTCGCCCAGGCGGCAGTCCAACTGACGCGGCGCGAGACGGAGCAAGGCCTGCTGATGCTCCATGCGGCCGCCGAGACTTTCACGCGTGGCGACAGCCGAGACCATCGTGAGGGTCTCGGCTGGGTTCATATCATCCAGGCTGACCTGCGTCTCCTTGGGCTGGTGAGGAGCGAGCCAGCCGAGATCGTCGCGCGCGCCGAACAGGCCCTCGCCCTGCTGCGTCCGTTGGCGAATTGGTCCGGCGTCGATCGGGCGCACACAGCCCGGGCCGCAGCGTGGGCTACCTATGGCTGGCGCGAGACGTGGCAGCGCTTCGAGCGCGAGGCGATACTGCGCGGCAGCCCCTCCACCGGTCTGGCCTGGCAGGCCGAAGCGCGCACGGTGTGCTTCGCCATTCGTGTCCCGGCGGAGTCTGTGTCTGAGAGTCTGAAGCCACTGCGTGCAGCCCTGATCCCATTCGAGGACTGCATCAGCCTGCACCCCGATTATTCTCTGCATATTGCCGTGCACACAGTCGGTATCGTTTCGACCCGGGCCGACAGCCGGGATGAGATCACCCCGGCCGAGCTGGAAGACGTAGTCACCCGCGCAAGAGCGCTCGTTCAAAATCTCGGGCCGTTGAAGCTGGTTTTCGCCAACGTCAATGCCGTTCCTGAGGCCATTTTCGTCGAGGTCCACGACCCGAGCGGCCGCCTCCTTGCCCTACGCGACCGGCTCAACTCCCTCCGCCCGACCGCTGCTCCCGCGGTGGAGATGATTCCGCACCTGGCCATCGCCTCGCCCGCGATCGATGCGCCCGCCCCTCGGGGCTTGATCGAGGCCCTACGTGGGTATCGCCGCTGGCCCATCGCGGAGTGGCTCGTACAAGAGGTCGAACTCGTCACCCTTGATCCTGCCCGGCCATTCGCTCCCCTCCAACGCATCGCGACCCTACCACTTTGACCGGAAATCAGCCCACCCCCACTCAAGCAGTCTGACCCGAACCCTGGCTCTAGAGCCAGCCCCTCACGCTCGTGCCCTACCACAGGCGCCAGCAGGCCATTTTACCTAGAACCCCTCGATTTCTATACAAAATGTTGCTATACTAACGAGACATATACTGGCGTAATTCTCGTTCTGTGACGGAGGCTGACCAATGTGTCGCGCCCGTGCTTTCTCTATAGCTCTCTTGGTCGCGCTCTGCTTGCTGGCCGCCCTGGCCACTCCCATCTCTGCGGAGGGCAACATTCACGTTGTCCAGCGCGGTGATACTCTCATTAGTATCGCCCAGCACTACGGCGTCTCACTCGACGCCCTGGCTGCTGCCAATGGGCTCCGCTCGAATTCTTGGGTCTACGTTGGCCAGCGCCTGGTGATTCCGAGTGGAGGCAACGCTGCCTCACCGCCTGCCGCGGTGCCAGCACCCGCCGCTGGCGGCGAGCACGTTGTGCAGCAGGGTGATACGCTCACCGGCATCGCCCAGCGCTACAGCACGACGGTCGCGGCATTGATGCAGGCCAACGGTTTGCGCGCTGCCAACATCATCTACGTCGGGCAACGGCTCACGATCTCAGGCAGTGGAGCCAGCGGTCTGCTTGTCGATCCTGCCGGCCTCTCCGGCGAGAAGTGGATTGACGTCAACCTCTCCACCCAACGGTTGACGGCCTATGTCGGCCAGACGCCGGTTTTCGCGACCGCGGTTTCGACCGGCATTTGGAAATACCCGACTGTCGCGGGGACCTACCGGGTCTATGTCAAGTACCGGTCCACGACCATGACAGGTGGCAGCGGCGCGGACTACTACTACCTGCCCAACGTGCCCTACGTGATGTACTTCTTCCGTGGATACGGCCTCCACGGCACTTACTGGCACAACAACTTTGGCAGGCCCATGAGTCACGGCTGCGTCAACCTGAGCGTGCCCGATGCCAAGTGGCTCTACGGTTGGGCCGAGGTCGGCACCAGGGTCGTGACGCATTACTGACAGGCGTTACGCAATACTCCCAGGCCGACCCAACGTTCGTGATCCGTAGAAGCCGGATTTGGCTTGGAGTGCGCGCTTCAGCGCGCTGAAGCGCGCACTCCAAACCGATATCTCTTTCGCGGCTCAACCTACCGCGTAAGTCCTATTACTGATCGAGCCAGCCACGCGCCCACCAACGCCCCTCGAGCGCCGGGCGCTCGGGGGCGTTGTTCGCCCGAGTTGCCTCTTCGCTTCAGTCTGCGTAGACTCTGCAACGAAGAACGCGCGACTGTTTCGTCCTGCCGAAATGTCGCTACACGAGTCCCTGAGATACCCGGGCCGGGGTGACTGGCATACAGGAGTTTTCAATGCAACAGGACCTCGACCACCTCATGGCCGAGCGGAACCTTGATGCACTGGTGGTCATCATCGACGAGAAGCCGAGCGCCAACAGTCTCTACCTGACGCGCGCGGCCGAGTTGAGTGGCGGCTACGTCGTGAAGCCTCGTGGCCGGTCCCCGATCCTTTACCATCACGCGATCGAGGCCGGCGGCGCCGCCCAGAGCGGCCTCGAGACCCGCAGTCTGGCCAACTTTAACCTGCGCCAACTCATTATCGAGGCGAACAACGACCGCCTGCAAGCCCAGACCCGCCTGATCGACCTCCTGCTAAATGATGCCGGTGTGAGCGGCCGGATCAGCATGTATGGCACGACCGAGATTGGCCGAGCCTTCGCCTGGCTCAGTGCCCTGGCCGCGTCACAGCCCGAGGTGGAGATCGTCGGTGAGTTTCACCGTGACGTATTGACGGTGGCGCGCGAGACCAAGGACGAGCACGAGATTGCGGCCATCCGTGACGTCGGACGGCGCACCCAGGAGGTGATGGCGGTAGTGGTCGATTTTCTGCGCCACCAGCACGCCCGCGAAGGCATGCTCGTGGACGAGGTGGGCGTCCCGATCACGGTTGGGGACATCAAGCGGCTGATCCGCCGCGAGCTGCTAGACCGCGGCTTGCTCGATACCGAGGGAACCATCTTCGCGATCGGCCTGGATGCCGCCATCCCCCACAACTCGGGAAAGCCCGACGATCCCTTGCGCTTGGGCCAGCCAATCGTCTTCGATATCTTCCCACGCGATCTCCGCACAGGCTACTACTTTGATATGACACGGACCTTTGCGCTGGGTCATGCCCCACTTGCACTTCAGGCCATGTACGGCGATGTCCTCGACGCCTTCAACGCCGCTCTGATTGCGCTGCATCCCGAGATTCCGACCGCCGACCTCCAAACCCTGGTCTGCGATCTCTTTGAGGCTCGTGACTACCCGACGCCTCGTACCGATCCTACCAGTGACGTCGGTTACATCCACAGCCTGGGCCACGGAATCGGCCTCGACGTTCACGAGGCGCCGAGCCTGTCCGACCTGAGTGCCGAGATCCTCTCGCCTGGTGCCGTCTTCACCATCGAACCCGGTCTCTACGACCCGCACGCGGGCCTGGGCGTGCGCATTGAGGATACCGTCGCCATTGCCCCCGACGGAACGGTCCAATCGCTCACCGACTTTCCGAAGGACCTGGTCATCCCGGTCTACGGTGCTTGAGTGCGGAGACCAGATTTCATAGCTCCGAGTTGCCGCTGTCATCACCCCTCCTGAGCGGCGAACAATGGATAGTGCCGCCGGAGAGAGAGGCCGGCTACGCCCCATCCGAAAAGAGCACGAGAGAAGGATGATCGTCTATGCGTGAACCCGATTGGACTCCCTGGATCGACCGTCTCCAACGCCTCATCAAAGGTGGTCTCGAACCGGCCCTCAGGCGTTTCATCGACAACCTCATGCGGCAGCCCAGCGTGCAGCAGGCCTTAGCAACCGCCGGGATCGGCGAGCTGTGGGTACGAGAGGCTCTCGGCCTGGTCCCCAACCTGGTGGTGCTCATCGCTGGCCTGCTCGGCGAGCCGGACATTCCTCAACGGACCAAGTTTATCTTCCTGGCGAGTGTGGGCTACGTCATTTTGCCCTTCGACTTGATTCCCGACCGCATCCCGGGTCTGGGCCAACTCGACGACCTGCTCGTCGTGGCGTTGGGGCTGCACATGCTCCTCAACGAGCCCAACCAGATCGTCGTCACCAGTCACTGGCACGGGAACATCGAGAGCCTGCGCCTCATCCAGATTGCGATCCGTGCTTTGGCCGAGCGCGTGCCCCAGCCGGTTCTCGAGAACGCCCGGCGCTGGGCCTCGTAGGGCCGCTCGCCCGGCTTGCCCCGCCGCCGGCGGCGGCTATACTCTGCTCACGCCGCCTGGCCCACTGAGGGCTGACCACCGCCCGCGGCGAATGGACAACGGATCACTGTTGAAAGCTGTCGCCCGTGACAGACAGAGCCGCCATCCTGGACGAGACTCCCCACGTCTGGTACCAGGGCGGTACCCTGGTGTTGGAATATGTCGGTCCCGAGGAGCCGGTGCCGTCCTGTTTCCGCTGGATCAAGAACCGCTGGCGTTGCCCCGCGATCCACTTTGCCGCCTTACGCCCCTGGCTCACCAGGCAGGGCATCCAGAGCCGCGTCGCGCGCTGGGAACGCCTGACGCTCACCATCCAGGACGAGCGTGAGCCGCATGACTATCAGCGGGAGGCCCTCCAGGCCTGGGAGCGCGCCGACCGGCGCGGGAGCATCGTGCTCCCCACCGGCGCGGGCAAGACCTTCGTCGCGATCCACGCCATCCAGCGGCTGGGGCGCAGTACTCTGATCATCGCCCCCACGATTGACCTGCTCCACCAGTGGTACAGCCGTCTCACCGACGCCTTCGGGATCGAGATCGGGCTCTTTTACGGCGGTGAGAAGCTCCTTTGCTCGCTCACTGTCACTACCTACCACTCCGCCGCCACCGCCATCGATGCCTTCGGCAACCAGTTCGCCCTCCTGGTCTTCGACGAGGCCCACCACCTCCCGGCCCCCTCGTGGCAGGAGATCGCCTTTCTGAGCCCGGCGCCCTACCGCCTCGGCCTCACCGCCACATACCCCGATCCGGCCCCATCGGACGCGCCCGACCCCCTCGCCACTCTCATCGGCGCGATCGTCTACCACAAGGCGGTGGACGATCTCACAGGACAGCAGCTCGCGGAGTACCGCACCGAGCGCCTGCTGGTGGACCTGACCGATGCCGAGCGCGCGCGCTACGACCAGCTCCACGCCATCTACGCCGGCTACTACCGCGAGAATCGCCTGCGCGAGCAGCACGGCCCCTCCTGGTGGCACGAGTACACGCGGCGCAGCGCGTTCGATCCCGATGCCCGCACCGCCAAGGTTGCCGAGCGTGCCATCAAGCGCATCATCCAGACCGCGGAGGCCAAGATCCAACTGCTCGACCGCCTCCTCAAGCAACACGCTCACCAGCGGGTTCTGGTCTTCACCGCCCACAACGCCCTCGCCTACCAGATCAGCCGGCGCTTCCTCATCCCTGCCATCACCCACCAGACCAAGGCGGCCGAGCGCAAAGAGATCCTCGACCGCTTCCGGGCCGGTCACTATCGCGCCATCGTCACCAGCAAAGTGCTCAACGAGGGTGTCGACGTCCCCGAGGCCAAAGTCGCCATCGTCCTCGGCGGCACTGCCAGCGAGCGCGAGTACATCCAACGCCTGGGCCGGATCCTGCGCAAGTCGGGCAACAGCGAGGCACTGCTCTACGAGGTGATCGTCCGTGGTACCATCGAGGAAAGCCAGAGCCGCCGCCGCCAGCCGAAAAAGCGGAAGGTGGCGTACGACGCCTGAGGGATTGACGGTTAAAAGGTTGCAGGTTGAAGGTTGCGGCCTTCGATCGCCGAGCTTCAACCTGCACCCTCTCATGGATTATTTGACAGGATGGCGCCCGGTGCAAGCCCCTGGGCTTTTCCCCCTAAGGGGGGCGCCCTACCCCGCGGGGTAGGGGCGCCCCTCAGGGCGAGCCCGTGCGGAGTGTCACCAGTTTGTCGACAAGCGAGTCGAGGGCCTGCTCGGGGGAGTGGCACTGGCCTGAGTGGACGGGAGAGACCTGGATGATCGAACTCTTGGGTGAGGTCAACCAGTGAAAGCGTTCGGATTGGGAGAGATGGGCGATCGGACCAGCATCGGGGTGTCCCTCGCTGATGGCGACCAGGGCGTCCAGGTAGCGCCGGACCAGGTCGAGGTCCAGGTCCGGCCCGATCGTGCGAACCCGGTCCCAATCAGGCGCCATGCGAATGCCAAGATAGTTCGCCGCAGGCGCATAGAGGACCGCCCCCACGTTGACGAATTCCTCACGCTCGACCCGCGGCACCACCCGGATGAGCGCGTAATCATACCAGATTGGTCCGGGCATGTTTTCCCTCCGTCTGGAGCTAGAGTCTATACCAGGCCACCTTTTCCGGCAACCCGGTCTGCCGCATCAAGCAAGCTGTATAACATGCACGTGCTCCTCTTTCTGCTGATCCCCTTGATCGCTCCCGCGTGTGGCCCCACATCGCTCTCGCTCCTCCTCCCCGGCTCGAGCAACGATATGATGCCGCCGATGGGAGCGAAAAACTCGCTCATAGCGCCGACGGCGAAGCTGTCGGCGGTATCTGCCGAGGTACCCGACTGCTGGATCCGATTGGTCCGCGATGACTATCCCTGCTGGACTTGAGAGGAGGGCATTGCCATAGCTACTCTGACTGTTCGATTGTTCGGGAGGTTGGAAGTGCGCCGCAGCGAGCAGGTTCTCTGCAGGGTAAAGCCACGTAGAGCGCAGGAGTTGCTCGCGTACTTGCTCCTCTATCGTGATCGACTCCACACACGCGAGGCTCTGGCCAATCTGTTATGGAGTGACAGCACTACGGACCAGGCACTGAAGTACCTGCGCCATACTTTGTGGCAATTGCAAGTTGGGCTGGATTCCGGCCGCGTAGACGAAGCCCTGCTCGTGGCCGATTCCGAGTGGGTCGGCCTCAACCCCGCTGCTGATCTCTGGTGCGATGTAGTGGAGTTCGAACGAATGTGCGAGCAGATGCAATGGAAGGCCGGCTTGGAGCTGGGTCCGCAACGAGTGCGCACGCTGCAAGAGGTCGAACGACTTTACCGCGGGGATCTGCTGGAGGGTTGGTACCAGGATTGGTGCCTCTTAGAACGCGTGCGACTGGAGCGGCTTTACTTGAGCCTGTTGGAAACGTTGATAGACTCCTGTGAGGCGTGTGGCGCCTATCAAGAGGGACTCGCATACGGCGCTCACGCGTTGCGGCATGATGTGGCCCACGAGCGCATCTACCAGCGCCTCATGTGCCTGCACTATCTGGCCGGGGACCGTACGTCTGCCCTGCGTCAGTATGAGCGTTGCGCCGCCGCCTTGCGTGAGGAATTAAACATCGAGCCATCGTCGAGCACTGTCGCACTCTATGAGCTGATACGACTGGACCAGCCGATCGGTTCCGTTCAGATCGCATCTAAACGCGGCCAGGAGATTCCCAAAGACGTCACCCCCGCCTTGCTCCAGGTGCTCGAGCACCTGGAACAGCTCCAAGAGGCGCTCGGCGAGGTCCAGCACCATCTTCATCAGACCGTCGTGGCGATCAAAATGGTCACGAAAAGCCAGGACGGAACTCCTCTCGTCTAGACCACGCTTCACTAGAGACGTTTCGACAGACATTTTGGAGACGCTGCGAAATACGGTACCGTGGCATACTTTTACTATATTGAAGTAATCTTCAATATGGTGATAGGGGAGACACAGGATGGGCTCGCCGACATTGGAGCAGTCGTTACAGTCCCTCGGACAGACCCTCCAGGCAATCCGTGAGTCGAGAGAGATGACGCTAGAGCAACTGGCAGCCGTGACAGGCGTCAGTGCTGGCCTGCTGAGTCAGCTCGAGCGGGGGCTGGGGAATCCAACCTTCGAGTCCCTTCTGAAGATTGCCTCTGGGTTGAACGTTCCACTCCCCTCCTTCTTTGAGGGTTTGGGCTCGGAGAACAGCCTGGTCGTGCGCAAGGACGATCGCAAGAAACTCACGACGTCGGACAAGGACCGAACCTACGAACTGCTCACTCCAGACGTGAATCGGGCGTTAGAGATGCTCTGGATTGTGTTACAGCCCGGCGTCTGGTCCGAAGCAGAGCCGTACGCTCACCGGGGTGAGGAATGTGGCATCGTCCTGCGCGGCTGTCTCGAAGCTCATGTTGGCGACCAGATCGTTATCGTGAACGAAGGGGATAGCATCTATCTCCGCAGCGATGTGCCCCACCGATATTTCAATCCGGGTCCGGGAGAGATGATTGGCATCTGGGCCTACACACCACCCTCGTACTAGAGCGCCGGTCACGTCCTCAGACTTCCGAAGTCTGGGAGGGACCGTGCTGGCCCACAGCGCGCTCCGACGACGGTGACAGCGGCGGGCACCGGCTGCGAACCAGACTTCGGAAGTCTGTTCCCTCCCCCCGCGGGATGACGTGACCGGTGCTCTAGCACTCCAACGAGATGTCGGCCTGCAAGGCTTCCGCAGTCTGTCGCCGCAGGGCTGATTGGTACACTGCGGCGCTTCGCAGAGGCCGGAGAGGCCCGCAGAAAGCCCTCCAAAGACTTCGAAAGTCTGGCCCCGCTTCACAGTCTCGTTGGAGGACTAGAACCGTCTCCGTTGAAGTAAGGATGGATGGCAACCCGGAAAAACGCAAAGCAGGAAGGAAGGTTTCAAGTCTTTACGCCTCCTGCGGTCTGAATCGAGCTGCCACACAAATGGCGGTCAGCGCCTCTGGGAGAAGTGGGTGAGTGGACATGCTGCGAGTGGATCGCTCCCCCTCCCATTGAGGGGGGAGCGATCCACGATAACGGCTCCTACACCGACCCTGTATTTGAAGGTCACACCGTTACAGCAGGAATAAAGGAGTAGCGAATGGCAAGGTCCGCCGTGCGTATGGACGAACTCACGTGGGCTGAGTACCACCGGAAGGTCGAGGCTGGCGCGCCCGTCATCCTCGTTTGTGCGGCGACTGAGCAGCATGGGCCCCACCTACCGCTGGGCACGGACGTGATGCAAGCGCGCGAAATCGCGGAGCGTGCGGCGGAAACGGTCGGCGCGGTGGTCGCACCACCGCTTCCCTATGGCTACAAGTCCCAGCCAATGTCCGGAGGCGGGCAGAGCTTCCCTGGCACGACGAGCCTGGATGGCGAAACCCTCATCCTGCTCGTCCGCGACATTCTGAGCGAGTTCATCCGCCACGGCGTCCGCCGGGTCGCAGTCATGGACGCCCACTACGAGAACACCTGGTTCTTGATCGAAGGGATCGACCTCGCGTTGCGCCGGACCCAATCGACCCACACGAAGATTCTCCACGTTCCGTTCACTGCGCTCATCAGCGATGCCACGGTCCAGGCCTGCTTCCCGGAGGGTTTCCCTGGATGGGCGACCGAGCATGCCGCCGTGCTGGAGACCTCTATGATGGCGGTCGCCCGGCCGGAACTGGTGCGTTGGGAACTGATTGCCAGCGCCCAGGGTGGCCAGGCGCAGCGCATCCCGCCCTACAACATCTACCCACCCCCGCCGGACATCGTGGCGCCATCCGGGAGCCTGGCCCCTCCCGCCGGAGGTTCCCGCGAAAAAGGAGAGCTCCTCATCGAGGAGGCAGTGCGGTCGTTGGTAGAAATCCTGGCCGACGAGTTCGGCCTCCGGATCCGCGGCAGCGATGCCGGTCAGTAGACAGAAGCCCGGTATGGAGGAGGTATCGATGGGCAAGCCAAAGTTGAATCTGCCCTTCACGGGCATCATGTCCTTCTGCAAGCTCCCGATCTGTGAGAACCTGGATGAATTGAACGCGGACGCGGCCGTCATTGGCGCGCCCTTCGACCTCAGCACGCAGTATCGTTCTGGGACTCGCTTCGGACCCCGAGGCATCCGAGCCGGCTCGGCCCTCTACGGTCTGCGCGGCATCTCGTACTACGACCATGAGTTTGATACCATCTTTCTCGACGAGGTGCGGGTGGTGGATTGCGGCGATGTGGATATGGTCCACATGCGCCCGGAGGTCTGCCTGCAGAACATCGAGGACGCGATCCGCACGATTGCCGGGCGCGGAGCGATGCCAGTCGTCCTGGGCGGCGATCACGCCGTGCCCATCCCAGTAGTGCGCGCGCTCCAGGATCAGGGTCCCTTCGCGGTTGTTCAGTTGGACGCCCACCTGGACTTCGTCGACGAGCGCTTCGGGGTGCGCGAGGGACACGGCAATGTCATGCGCCGAATTTCGGAGATGCCGCAGGTGACTCACATCGCCCAGATCGGCATTCGCGGGCCCGGCTCGAGCGACCCCTCCGATTTCCGGGCGGCGCGCGCGAGAGGCAACCTCATCATTGGCCCGCGTGAGTTCCGCCGGCTGGGCGCGGGGGGAGTCGTGGCCCGCATCCCCGACTCCCCCCGCTACTACGTAACCATCGACGCCGACGTTTTCGATCCCTTCCTGGCACCGGGCGACGGCTCGCCGTCGTTCGGCGGCTTGGACTATTACGAGGTGACCGACGTACTCCGCGGCGTCGCACGCAAGGGAGATGTCATCGGCTTCGACTTCGTCGAGGTGGCGCCGGCCTACGACCTTGGCGATATCACCGGGCAGTTAGCGGCCCGGGTGATCCTCGACTTCCTCGGAGCCATTTTCTACGAGCGAGCACAACGAAAGGTGTCCTCCTGACTGAAGCCACCATAGAAGGGAATGGGCACACCTGAACGCCCACCCCGGGCTTGACCTCTTCTTCTTTATCCTGCGTCGCGTGGGGGTAGAGGTGTTGGTGATCGGCGGCGTAGTCACGAACCAGTGTGTGGAAGCCGCAGTCCGCGACGCCTGCGACCTGGGCTACCGGGTTATCCTGGTAGAGGATGGCTGCGCCGCCGTCGCCCCCGAGTTGCACGCCGCCTCGCTGCGCGCGCTGAACAAGGTCTACTGCCACGTCCGCAGTACGGCCGAGGTGGTAGAGGAGATCGAACGATGGACCACCTGACGATGACGCACGGCCTGGCCCTCTCCAACCTGCCGGTCTTCATCGCCCAGGAGTACGGGCTCTACCGGCAGGCTGGCGTGGAAGTGACGCTGCTCCGTCCGAGCCGTGCCCCCGACGTGGTGAACTTCCTGCGCCAGGGGGAGGCGGCAATGGCAAGTTGCGCCTTCACCAGCCTCATGCCCCTGTACGAAGAGGGTCGCTCCATCCGGATCGTCGCCGGAGCGGGAGTGTTGGGACTTTTCGTCTTGGGGCAGGCGCAGGTGGGCGGTTGGGACGATCTGCGCGGCCGCCAGGCGGCCACGCTGCGGATGGACCCCCTCGAGATCCTCCTCTACGAGTCGCTGACCGCGCACGGGGTGCCATACGAGAGTCTGCAGGTTCGCTACCTCTCGAACCCCCGAGAGCTAAGTCAGGCCTTTACGGAGCGCGAAGTCGAGGTGGTGACGCACGTGGAACCTTATGCGACCCAACTCATTCGCGACCACGGCGCGAAGATCTTGAGTAACGGCACCGACCGGTGGGGCGCCAGCTACCCCGACTGTGTGATCGCGGCACGAGTCGAGCTCTTGCAAGAGCGGCCTGAGGTGGTGAAGGCCGTGCTACGCGCCCTCCTCCGCGCGCAGGCGGCCATCGAGCATGATCTGGCGGCGGCATGCGAGGCCGTCGCGGGCAGATACTACCCGGCCTCCGCCGGCGACCTCCTCCAGGCAGCGGCCTCGATGCCTCCCGGCGTGGATATCCGCGACCAGGGCGAGGTGATCCTGGGCCGGGGTGCCGCCATGGCGGCCCTGGGCTACGTCCGAAAGCTGCCAGACGAGGGCTTTCTGGACTTCTCGCTCCTGGAAGAGGTCGTGCGAGAAGAGCGCGACCTTTGGGCCAGTCTGCGAGTGCGGGCCGCCGATCCGGAGGACGGAGCGCAGCCACCCCGAGAGGCGTGAGATGAAGCGACAACCGGACCCGATCAAGCTCCTGCTGGGCGAAGGTCCTACGTTCAGCCTGGACCGGAAGACGACGGCCCTGCTCGTGGTGGATCTCAACGTGAATGATGCCCACCCAGACGGCGCAGTCGCGCGGCTGGCCCGCAGGCGCGGGGTGTTTGACCTCTTCACCTCGTACTATGAGCGCATCCATGATGTCGTCGTCCCGAATGTCCAGAAGCTGCTGGCGGCCGCCCGCGAGGCGGGGCTGACAATAATCTACTTGACAACAGTTAGCCCTGTACCGATTGGTGGCGGCTCGACCACAGAGTCAGACGAGATCGACTCGGCGGCGTGCATCCCGGTCGCCGGGCTGGAAAGCACGGACGCCCAAGTGCTGGACGAGATCGCACCGCGCAACGACGATCTTCTCGTCACCAAGCAGACGAGCGGCGCCTTCAACTCCAGCATGCTGGATCAGGTCCTACGGAATCTCGGAATCAAGGTACTGGTTGTCGTCGGAGTGGCGACCCACCGCTGTGTGGAACTCACGGTTCGCGACGCCGCCGATCGGGGCTACGGGATTCTTGTTGTGGCCGATGCCTGCGCCGACTTCACGGAGACGCTGCACGAGGATGCACTGAACCGCATGGACGACGGCTCGAGAACCGAGATCGGCACGACGGCGGAGGTTCTGCGGCGCCTCTCCCACCTTGCTCGAACAGGAGACGTCACAGGAGACTGGGAAGGGTTCCGGGCTGGACCATCATCGAAGGAGGGAAGCAATGGATCGACTTGAGGCACTATTCACGCTCTACCTGAACGGCAAAATCCCGCGGCGTACTGTCATCCGCCGCGCGATAGCCTTCGGTCTCGCCGGGCCGGCCCTGGTCCAGTTCTTGGCGGCCTGCAGCCGCGCCCCGGCGCCGGCCCCTCCTCCGACCAGCGCTCCCGCGGCGCCCGCCCCGACCACAGGTGGGCCCGCGCCTACGGCGGCTCCAGCCCCCACCGCCGCGCCTGCCGTGGCAAAAGGCGGGACCTTCATCGTTGCCCACGCCGACAACCCGCAGAACTTGAACCCGTTCCACCCGGATATTCCCGTCGACGAGCTCAACCAGCGCCAGCTTTTCGAGGGGCTCCTGGTCCTCGACCAGGACTTCAATCTGGAGCCCACCCTGGCCGAGAGCTACGAGGTCTCCGACGACAACAAAGTCTACACCTTCAAGCTCCGCCCGGGCGTGAAGTTTCACAACGGGGACGAGTTCGGCGCAGAGGATGTCGTCTACACCTGGCAGTGGGCGATGAAGCCCGAGAACGCGTCCGCGAGCCTCTCCCGCTTCGACCAGGTGGAGAAGGTGGAGGCCCCGGATGCCGAGACTGTGCGTGTGACCCTCAAGAGCCCTTCCGGCCCTTTCCTGCGGCGCACCGCGACCCACGGCATCGTGCCGCACAAGTACCACGCCAGCATGAGCCCCGAAGAGTTCAACCAGGCGCCAGTGGGCACCGGGCCATTCAAATTCAAAGAGTGGGTGCCCGGCGATCATGTCAGCTACGTCGCCTTCGATGGCTACTGGGCCGGGCGGCCGGCCATCGACGAGTTTCGCCAGGTTGTCATACCGGAGGATTCTGTCCGCGCGGTTGCACTCCGCACGGGCGAGATCCATAGCAGTGCCTGGCCGCTGGCGCCCGACGACACCCTCGACCTGCTCGAGGATCCGAACTTTACGGTCTATCGCGCGCCCGGCCTGGAACTCAGCCACATCCAGATAAACCAAAAGCGCAAGCCCTTCCAGGACCCGGCGGTGCGCAAGGCCCTGATGTACGGCATGGACCGCGAAGCGATGCGGCGGGACATCATGCGCGAGCTTGCCACTCTGGCGCAGACCAATCTGTCACCCGCCCTCTCCGACTTCTACGATCCGAACGTGACCCAGTATGCTCAAGACCTGGACAAGGCGGCGGCCCTCCTGGACGAGGCCGGTTGGGTCCCCGGGTCCGATGGGATCCGCGCCAAAGACGGTGACCGACTGGATTTCGTGCTCTTGATGATCCAGGGCGATGAGATTCGGCCACCGCAGGCCGAGCTGGCAATCGAGAGCTGGAAAAAGATTGGGGTCCAGGCGCGAATCGAGCGGGCCGAAGTGGGGACCTTCGTCGACAAGATCTTCGGTGCTGCCGACTTTGACCTGGCCTTCTACAACTGGACCTACGGCGGCAAGGACGGTGACCCGGACGCCTTCCCACAGCTCGCCTGCGATGGGAGCGACAACCACACCGCCTGGTGCAACCAGAAGGCCACCGAGCTTCTGAAGCGTGGCCTGGAGACGGTCGACGACGCAGAGCGTCGCGCGATTTACAGTGACTTCCAGAAACTCTTTGCGGAGGAGGTGCCGTTCCTCTACATTATGTTCTGGGACGATATCATCTTCATCTCGAAGAAGGTTCAGGGGCTGCCAGGGTCGGCCCGGCGGCCACGAGGGATTTTGAACGAGATTCAGCACGCGACGCTGACAGCATAAGGCAGGTGGAGGGAGCTGCCAGACGGCGGCTCCTGCCACGCCCATAGATAGAGAGAAGTCTGAATTGCCCCGCTATGTTGCATCCCGCCTCGTGCAGGGGATCTTCATTGTCTGGTTGGTCACCCTGATGGTCTTTGCGATGGTGCATCTGACCCCTGGAGATCCGATCCTTATTCTCAAGGGAGACGCCGTCGTGGCGCCGGAGGTTCTGGACCAGATGCGCGCCAGATGGGGTCTGGACCAGCCGCTCCCTGTCCAGTACCTGACCTGGCTGACGAACATCCTGCGAGGGGACTTCGGCCGCTCCCTCTCCTTCGGA
This sequence comes from Ardenticatenaceae bacterium, assembly GCA_027493995.1. Taxonomy (GTDB): domain Bacteria; phylum Chloroflexota; class Anaerolineae; order Ardenticatenales; family Ardenticatenaceae; genus DOUV01. The sequence continues at coordinate 3,296,987 of JAOSJS010000001.1, forward strand.
GGGGTGCCCGTCGCAACCCTGATTCGGCAGACGCTCCCCAACACCCTGGCCCTCAACGTCCTGGCGTACGGTCTGGCCATCATGGTTGCCGTGCCGGTCGGGCTTCTGGCGGCCACCCGGCACAACTCTCTCCTGGACTACCTGGGGACTGCGCTGATGACAGTCGGCGTCGCCATCCCCAACTTTTGGCTCGCCCTGATGCTCATCATAATCTTCTCGTTGGAGTTTCGGTGGTTACCGGCGACTGGCGCGGGGACCTGGAAGCATTACATTTTGCCCGTGGTCGCGCTGACTTTGGGGCAGGCCGCGCTGCTTGCACGCCTCACGCGGGCGGCGGTGCTGGAGGTTTTGGGGGAGGATTACGTCCGCACCGCCCGTGCGAAAGGCCTCAGCGAGCAGGCCGTTCTATGGCGGCACGTGTTCCGCAACGTTGCCTTACCCCTTGTCACGATCATCGGCTACCGGGCCGCCTACTTCATCACTGGGCTGGTCGTCATCGAGACCGTCTTCGCGTGGCCAGGGCTGGGGCGCCTGGCAGTGAGCGCGATCTTTCGTCGCGACTACCTCACTGTGCAGGCGATCACGTTGCTTACGGCGGCGGTCGTCGTGTCAGTAAACCTGGTCACCGACCTTCTCTACGCCTATCTTGACCCGCGGATTCGGTATGACTGAGGATGCACGCGTGGGCGAGACCCTTCAAGCCGGAGCACTCCGTGGGATTGGCGCACGCCCACGGCTGCATGAGTGGCTCCGACCGTGGCGGCGCTTCTTTCGTCACCGGTTGAGCCTTGTAGGCGCCGTGATCGTCCTCGTCCTGCTGATAGCCGCCATTTTCCCCCAGCAGCTTGCCCCCTACGATCCGTACACAACGGAAAGCCGGACACGGGGCGAGACACCCTCGTGGGAGCACCCGCTGGGGCGGGATGAGGTGGGCCGGGATATTCTCAGCCGGCTCATCTACGGGACGCGCGTGGCGCTCCTGGTGGGTCTGGGTGCTACAGCGTTCTCAGGTGGCGTGGGGGTGCTGGTGGGGGCGGTGGCCGGCTTCTTCGGCGGTCGAGTCGACACAATCCTCAGCCGCCTGGTGGACACCTTTATGGCCTTCCCTGACCTGATTCTGATCATGGTCTTTGTGGCCCTGATCGGCCCGAACCTCGCGAATGCGATGCTGGGCATCATCATCACGATGTGGGCACAATACGCCCGGTTGGTGCGCGCCGAGGTTCTGTCGCTGCGGGAGCGCGAATTCATCGTAGCGGCGCGGGCCGTCGGGGTGAGGACGCCCCGCATTCTCTTTCGACACGTGCTGCCCAACGTCATGGGACCGGTCATCGTACTGGCCACGCTCAACATCGCCACCGCGATCCTGCTCGAGTCGAGCCTGAGCTTCATCGGTCTGGGTGTTCAGCCCCCCGAGCCCAGCTGGGGCCTGATGCTCGCGACCGGCCGGGCCTACATCCTGAAATACCCCCACCTGGTGACCTTCCCCGGCGTGGCAATCGCCATCACCGTCCTGGGCTTCAACTTCCTCGGGGAGGGCTTGCGGGACTTCGCCGACCCGCGCTCCAAGCTGCGCTAGGGCGCCGGTCACGTCCTCAGACTTCCGAAGTCTGGGAGGGACCGTGCTGGCGCACAGCGCGTTCCGACGACGGTGAAAGAGGCGGGCACCTGCCGCGAACAAGACGTCGGAAGTCTTTGCCCTCCCCCCGCGGGATGACGTGACCGGTGCTCCAGACCGCTGCCGGCGCGACCCCACACAGTACGCGCTGACCGGGCGGTGACGCCGGGGACCGCCCCACAGGGCGAGATACCGACACCTATTCGTAGATCCCTTCCCTTTCCATGATCGGCGGACCGTGGCCAGATCAATCCTCGCCTGGTCATGCTTGCCAATCACAGGAATTACGCGGTGCGAGGTGGTGATTCAAGGTTGATGGCTCAAAGAAGCGGCATTTGGCTTGTAGTGCGCGCTTTAGCGCGCTGAAGCGCGCACTACAAGCCGATACTCCGTTTGCAATTCAACCTACTGCGTAACTCCTGTCAATCAGCCCTGGTTTCGCGCCTTCTTGATCTCCTCGACAAAGGCGCGTGGCTCTTCCAGACGGCCCAGGAGGTAGTCGATGTAGGCCTGACGATGCTCGTCCGGTCCGGCGAAGCGCTTCTCCCCCTCCAGCCAAGTGGCAGGGATCAAGTCGACGATCGGGTGGATGACCACCTCGCTGAGCCGGTGACTCAGCATCGCGCCGGCCGCCTCGATCTCGCTGGCGACGGGCAGCAGGACGTGGTTGCGGATCGCGGGAAACGGCGTGCGAATCCGGGCCTCGTAGCCCTCCCAATTGTGGTGGAAGTAGAGGGTCGAGCCATGGTCGATCAGGTAGAGATCGCCCTGCCAGATGAGCATGTTGGTGTTGCGCGGGGTGCGGTCCACGTTGGTGACGTAGGCATCGAACCAGACGATGGCCGAGGCCAGGAAGGGATCGACGTCGGGCACGGCGACCGGGTCATAGGTGACACTCCCCGGCAGGTAGCAGAGCCCCAGGTTGAGCCCCTCGCTCCAGCGCAGCAAGTCCTGAATCTCCGGATTCGGCTCGTAGCGCCCGAATCCCTCCGGCACCTCGATGAAGGCGATCTCGGGCACCGGCAACCCCACCGCGCGGGCCAACTCGCCGCTCACCAGTTCGGCGATCAGCGCCTTGGGACCCTGCCCGGCGCCACGAAACTTCACGACGTAGCAGGAGGGCTCGTCGGTCTCGACGATCGCCGGGAGCGAGCCGCCCTCGCGCAGCGGTGTCAGGTAGCGCACCGCTTCAAGATGTTTGAGCATAACGACTCCAGCGCAGATCTCCCATGACCCCGTTCAGAGTAGCCCGTCTTGCTCGCGCCGTCCAGTCGGGCAAGATGCCGTTTTCCCCACCCAGGGGCAAGCCGTTTTTACCGGGCACAAGCGCTCGCCCGGAGTAACCTCCCGCGATCATTGCCAAGAAACGCGAAGCAAAACTCGCCTATTCCTTCGAGTCTCACTCCGCTTTCCGGCCGGTTCCCTCCCTCTCCGGACGGAGGAAGGAAGGAAGGAAGGAAGGAAGGAAGGAAGGAAGGAAGGAAGGAAGGAAGGAAGGAAGGAAGGAAGGAAGGAAGGAAGGAAGGAAGGATCTCGCCACCATGTTCTGCTTCGCATTCCGGGCGCGCTGCCGTACAATGATGGGTAGACCTACCATCGCAGCCGTGGGGCGGAAAGATAAGAATCACGGGGCAAGCCACCAACCCTTCAGCTTCGAGAGGTGCGAGAGTTTGTGGGCGCCAGCACGACAGTTACCCTGGAAAATCAAATTGGCCCTGGGTCGCATCCGGTTCATACACTCGCGCTTCTACGTGCGCTTGCAGATCAGATGGAAATACTCATGCCACGAGTAGCGGCGCAAGGTGCTTCTATACCTGCAGATACTGTTCCACAAGTTCATCGGTATTTGGAGCTCATTGAGACGATCGTGCGACAGGGTCGTGCATTGAAGCTTTGAGGATCCTCTAAATGTCTGGAGGCCCACAACCCATGGATAGAACTCGCCGGCTCCAGTTGGCACATGAGATCGCCGCGCGGGTCCAAGATCACTACAATGAGCACGTCCTGGCCACCGGTATCTACGGTTCACTGGCGCAGGGGACGGATGGGCCCTACTCGGACATCGAGATGCACTGCGTGGTGCGCGGCGAAGGCATCGACACGACTCACGAGTGGTTGGCCGGGCCGTGGAAGGCCGAGGTGGATGTCTCCAGCGAGGACGTCCTCCTGCGTGAAGCCGCTGAAGTCGATGTGGATTGGTCTATCACCCACGGTGCCTTCACCCGCGTGATGGCACTCCACGACCCGACCGATTTCTTTCCGCGCTTGCGCGTGGTCACACGCTCGCAGCCCGACCAGGCATTCCAGCGAGCGATCCGCGAGGTGATCGTCGGCGAACTCTACGAGGTCGTCGGGAAGGTTCGCAACGCCCGGGCCACGCAGAGTGTGGCGAGTCTGCCCTACTTCGCGGTGGCGGCGGTCAAGCACGGAGCTTGCCTGATCGGTCTGGCTAACCGCTCTCTCTACACGACAGCGGCGCGCCTGTTCGAGGAGTCTCTCGCTCTCCCCAATCGCCCGTACGGCTACGACGCCCTCTGCCGCATGGTCATCGCGGGCGACCTGGCTGAGGCAGCCCGCGTCGCTGATGCGGTCGACAGCCTGTGGTCTGGGACTGAGCGATGGGCCCGCGAGCACGAGATCGGGATCGAGGAGGACCTGGATTCACTGCTGAGATCCTAACCCGCTTCGCGGCCCTTTGGCGGGCCGCAATCCAAATGGGTAGAATGACCGGTGAAGCAGAGCGGACACGGGTGACCAGCCGACTATTCAGACCGTCGAGCAACCAAAGGAGAATTGAGCGAGGAGGAAGTCGTGAGTGAGGGTCCCGAACGTATCCCGGTCGTCATCCTGGAGGATGACGAGGCGATTGCCCGGCAGGTGGCCGAGCGCATCGCGACCCTGATCCGTACCCGCAACGCTGCCCGCCGCCCGACGGTGCTCGGCCTGGCGACCGGCAGCACGCCTATCGGTATCTACCAGGAACTCATTCGACTCCACCGCGAGGAGAGATTAGACTTCTCGCAGGTGGTCACCTTTAACCTGGACGAGTACTACCCCATGGACCCCAACAGCATCCACAGCTATCACCGGTTCATGTGGGAGAACCTCTTCGACCACGTCAACATCAACCCCGCCAACGTCCACATCCCGCGCGGTGACCTCCCCCGCGAGGCGGTTGCGAACGAGTGTGCCGAGTACGAGCGTGAGATTCGAGAGGCCGGCGGGGTTGATTTCCAGCTGCTGGGCATCGGCCAGAGCGGCCACATCGGCTTCAACGAGCCGGGCTCATCACCGTCCTCGCGCACCCGCCTGGTCATGCTCGACACGATCACCCGGCGCGCTGCCGCCGCCGACTTCTTCGGCGAGGACAATGTTCCGCTCGAGGCCATCACGATGGGGGTCGCCACCATCCTGGAGGCTCGCGAGATTGCCCTGATCGCCACCGGCGAGCACAAGGCTGCTGTCATTCGGCGCGCCGGCGAAGGCGAGATCAGCCCCAATGTCGCCGCCACCTACCTGCAGCGCCACCCGAAGGCGACCGTCTACCTCGACCCGGCGGCCGCCGCCCTGCTCACCGGGGTCAGCACCCCCTGGCTGCTTGGGGAGGTCGAGTGGAGTCGCGAGCCCACGATCGAGGCCGTCATCTGGCTGAGCGAGACGACCGGCAAGTCGATCCTCAAGCTCGACAACGCCGACTACCGCGAGCACCACCTCGGTTCGCTCCTGGCCCGTTGGGGCTCGGCACCGCCGCTCAACGGCGAGGTCTTCAACGCCTTGATCTCCAAAATCTGCGGCCGGAGCAAGCTCCCGCGCGGCCGCCGCATCGTGGTCTTCTCGCCCCACCCGGACGATGACGTGATCTCGGCCGGTGGTATCCTGCGCAAGCTCCACCAGAACGAGAACAACATCATCGTTGCCTACCAGACCTCCGGCAACATCGCTGTTTTCGACTACGAGGTACGCCGCTACATGGATTTTCTGCGCCGGTTGCTGGGCGCCTTCGGGCGTGTTCCTGAGCTCGAAACGAAGATCGCCGAGGTGGAAGCCTTTCTGGCCTGCAAGCAGCCCGGCGAGGTGGATAGCCCGGCCGTGCAGGAGATCAAGCGCGCCATCCGCGAGGCCGAGGCGGTCTCAGGCATCGAAACCTTCGGCATGAGCCGGGCGCAGGCGCGCTTCTTGAACCTCCCCTTCTACCAGACCGGCCAGGTCAAAAAGGCCCCGATCGGTCCGGCTGACGTCCAGATTGTCCTCGACCTGCTCGAAGAGCACCGCCCTCACATGATCCTGGCGGCGGGTGACTTCTCCGACCCCCACGGCACGCATCGGATGTGCCTCAAAGCAATCGATGAGGCTCTGGAGCGCTACGGCGGCGAGGCTCCCGAGGTCTGGTTCTACCGGGGCGCCTGGCAAGAGTGGCCCATTCACCAGGCTGACGTGTTGGTGCCGATGTCCGAGGAGGAGCTGCGCACCAAGATCCATGCGATTTTCAAGCACCAGTCGCAGAAGGATAAGGCTCCGTTCCCCGGCCTGGACGACCGGGAGTTCTGGCAGCGGGTGGAGGAGCGCAACAAAGCCACGGCCCAGCAGGTCGACCGCCTGGGGTTGCCGGAGTACTTCGCGATGGAGGCCTACGTCGTCCGGCGGGCCGGCCAGCCCGTCCCGATGGAGATTGTTCCTACGTCGTCGCTTGGCGCCCGCCCCGCCGCACGGGCCGGCCGTAGCGCGAGAAGCGCCGGGTGAAGGACAAACCGGCACTTTGTTCCCGATCCTGCAGCGACACGGCGCGGCGGGCGCGTTTGGCAGCCGGGCGCAACCATTGTAAAGTCAGGGCCATTCTCGCCATCCCAAGGACTCAAGCCGCGTGTACCGCAGCGATCCTGCTCTGATTCAATCCTGCCTGGATGGAGACGAAACTGCCTGGAACGAGTTGATCGAACGTTATGGACGGCTGGTCTACTCGATTCCGCGCCGCTATGGGCTCTGCCCGGCCGACGCCGACGATGTCTTCCAGAATGTCTTCACCATCGTCTTCCGGCGGCTGCCCAGCCTGCGCGATCAGACCCGTCTCTCAGCCTGGCTCATCACGACGACCCATCGCGAGTGCTGGCGCCTGGGCAAACTCGCCAACAGCGCTGCGGCCCTGGATGAGACCGTTGTAGACGTCAGCTCGCCGCCGGCCCAGGAGGTGCTGCGCTGGGAGCGCCAACACGTCGTGCACGAGGCGCTCAATCAGCTTGATGAGCGCTGCCAGGCGCTGCTCAAAGCGCTCTTCCTCGACCCCGACAGGCCGAACTACGAAGAGATCGCGGCGCAGCTCGGCATGGCGGTGGGCAGCGTTGGCCCCACCCGTGGCCGCTGCTTCAAGAAGCTCGAGGCCATCCTGGTAGCAATGGGAGCCGAATCCTTGCTTTGAGAGCGGCGGGGTGAGTATACTTTTCGGTACCCTGACCCCGCCCTCAGCCACTGACCTCAGAACGAGCCGTATTTCCAGCGCCGGTCGCGCCCTCTCCTTGGTAGTACGACCTGGAGCAAACGATGCGCAATCATCCTGTCCCCTACGAGCAGCTGATCGCCTACGCCGCCGATGAGTTGGATGGCCCCGAAGCCGCGGCCGTCGCCGCCCACCTGGAGGCCTGCACGCGGTGCATGGCGACAGTGGTCCGGTTCCGCGCCGTGCGGGCTGCCCTCCGCGTTGGTGACAGCGAGATGCCCCCGCCGGCCACCCTGACGCGGGCGAAGGCCCTCTTCATCCAGCGCCAGCAGACACCCGAAGCGAACTGGCTCCAACGGGTAATTGCTGCCTTGACCTTCGACAGCCGGAGCGGCCTGGCACTCAGCGGCGCGCGCGGTGTTGCCGGCGGTTATCAACTGGGCTTTGAGAGCAGCGTGGCCGACGTGGATCTCGAGCTCGAGCCACCCGAGAAACCGATCAGCGGCCGCTGGCAACTGCTTGGGGAGGTCGTCGCGCACGAGAACGCCCCTGTGACGACGGTCGGGCTGGCCCCGGTGGGCGCGAGCACGCCGATCGCCCAGACCGATGCGGACGAGCATGGATTCTTCAGCCTTCATGCCGCCCCCGGCCGCTACAATCTCCTGGTCACGCTCCCGACAGTATTACTGGTTTTGCCCGATATCGAGATCGGATGAGTTCTTCGCCGCCCGACGCCGCTACACTTCTCGCCGAACTCCTTACCCTGCCGACCGACCAATGTCTGGCCTATCTCCAGGCCACGGGGTCGGTTGAGCGCGTTCTACTCGCCCTCGGCGACGAGGCTGAGCGCCTGGCCGTCGCCGAGGTCGCGCGAGCGCTCGAGACCAGCGACCTCGTCATGGCCCTGGCCGACGCCAACGGCGGTCCCCTTCCCCGAGCCCGCGCCCGGCGGGCCCGCGCGCAGACCCTGGCCCACGCCGGTCGTTTCACCGACGCGCTGTCGCTCTGCAACGAAGCAGCCGCTCTGGCCGACGAGGCGGGCCTTGCAGTCGAGGCGGCCCGCGCGCGGTTGGCTTCCCTGCAGGCGCTGGCCAGCCTGGGCCGCCACAATGAGGCGATCGCTGCCGGCGAGGCGGCGCGCGCGGCCTTCCTGGCCGCCGGCGAGCCCGCTCTCGCCGCCCGCGCCGACCTCAACCTGGGCGCCACCCACCAGATGCGCGATGATCCCGCCAGCGCCCTGGCCCATTTTGACCGCGCTCGCCCCGCCCTGCTCGACGAACCGGTCACGTTGGCCCAACTCGATACCAACCGCGGCAATGCCTTGATGAGCCTCGACGACTTCTCCGGTGCCGAGACCGCCTTCCTGAGCGCGTTGCCGACCTTCGAGCAGGCCGGGCTGAGTTGGGCTGCTGCCATCGTCGAGGGCAATCTGGCCGCCCTTGCCACCCGCCAGGGACAGTTGCAGCGCGCGCTCTACCACTTCGAGCGTGCCCGCCGCCACCTGGAGCGCGACGCCGATCCGGCCGACCTCGCCCGCCTGCTGGCCGAGCAGGCCGATGTCCTGGCGATCCTGGGCCTGCTCGACGAAGCCCAGGCAGGTTACGCGGGCGCTCTACCCGACCTGGACAGCCACGGCCTGGCATGGGAGGCCGCTCAGGCTCGCGCGGGCCTGGGGCGCGTCTTGCTCCGCTTGGGCCAACCGGCCGAGGCCGAGGCCACCCTTGCGACGGCCGCCAGCGCCTTCGATGCCCTCGGTCACACGACGGCCCGCGCCCAACTCGACCTTATCCGAGCCGAACTGGTGGCCGCGCGCGGAGAGCCGGACAAGGCCCGCGACCTCGTAACGGACGCGCTGGCTGCCCTGCACGACCGGCCGGCCGGGAGCGCGGCGGCCCGCCATCACCTCGCTCGACTGGCCCTGGCGGCCGGTGATCTTACGGCCGCCGCCACTGAACTGACCGCCGCGCTCGCAACCGCCGAGGCCCTCGACCTGGCCCCGCTGCGGGCCGACCTCCTCCACGTGCGGGGCCTGCTGCACCGCGCGCAGGGCGCCGCTGAGGCCGCCGTCGCCGATCTGCGCGCGGCGGTCGAGCAGGTCGAGCGCGTGCGTGGCACCCTGCAGGCCGAGCGCTTCCGCGCCGCCTTTCTCGGCAACCGTTTGGCCATCTACGAGGACCTGGTGACCCAGGTTCTCGACCGGGGCGACGCGGAGGCCCCGGCCGAAGCCTTCGCCGTGGTGGAGCGTGCCAAGAGCCGTGCCCTGCTCGACCTGGTGCGCGGAGCGTTTGACCTAGCGGAGGCTGCCGAGCCAGAGCCCGGGGAGCCCGCCGCGGCGGCCCTACTGGCGGAACTGACCCGCCTGCGTGCCGAGCTCAACTGGCTCTACAGCCAGCTCGACGACGGCGACTCGGCCCTGCAGCGCCGGTCCCTCATCGACTGGCAGCGGGCCGTACGGCACCGCGAACAGGCCCTCGACGCACTCCAGAGCCGCCTCGCAGCCACTCGGGGCCCCGCCGCGCTGTACGCACCGCCGATCGATCTAGCCACAGCCCAGCGCCTGGTTCCGCCCGACACAGCCCTGATCGAGTACTTCATCGCCGACGGTTCCTTGCTGGCCTTCGTCCTCCGTGACGGCCACGTTCGAGTCTTCCGCGGGTTGGCCAGCACCGCGCATCTAACCGACCAGGTCCGACGTCTCTATTTCCAGATCGGGCGTGCAGTGCGGACCGGGCGTGCGCACGGTCCGCGCGCCGCACGCCTGCTGGTCGATGCCCGCCGCGAGCTCGCCGTGCTCCAGGCCATCCTGTTGGCACCGTTGCAGAGCGTCGTGGCGGGGGTCGAGCGCCTGGTCATCATTCCACATGGGCCGCTGCACACGGTGCCCTTTCATGCGCTCTGGAATGGCCGGCGCTATCTGATTGAGGATCACGAAGTGCTCTACGCTCCCAGCGCGAGCCTCCTGGCACACACGACCGCGACCAAAGGTAGAGACGGCCCGCTGGGCCGGCTCCCGCCGTCGTCGCCCGGCGAAGCCCTCGTCGTCGGCGTGCCCGATGCGGTGGCCCCGCAGATTGGGGACGAGGCCCGGCGGGTGGCGGAAGTCCTCGGCACCGACTGGCTGCTGCTTGGTGCCAGTGCCACTGCCGAGCGAGTCGCCCTGGCCGCGCGCCAGGCTGCGGTCATCCACCTGGCCTGTCACGGCCGCTTCTCGGCCGAGAGTCCCCTGGCCTCAGGCCTCAAGCTCGCCGACCGCTGGCTGACCGTCCGCGATATCTATGCCTTGCGCCTCCAGGCGGCGCTCGTCACCCTCAGCGGATGCGAGACCGGCCGCACCGCGATCAGTTGGGGCGACGAACTGGTCGGGTTGGTGCGAGGCTTCTTCGCTGCCGGTGCCCCCTCCCTGGTTGTCAGCCTCTGGACGGTCAACGACGAGAGCACCGCCGAATTGATGACCGGCTTCTACAATGCCTGGCAAGCGGGCGCCCCCATCGCCGCGGCCCTCCGGGCCGCGCAGTGTGAGCTCCTCGCGACGCGACCCCACCCGGTCTTCTGGGCGCCCTTCATCCTGGTAGGCCATCCATGAACGCAACCAATTCGTTCCGCCTGTTCATTTTGTTGAGCCTGGTTCTGGCTCTCGGTCTCGGTCTCGGATCGCTGGCGCGTGCTCAGGACGAGACCCCTCGTTTTCGCGCCCAACAGGCGATCGTCCGCCTGATCCCCCCCGCGGACGTGGACGCGTACAACGCCCGCCACGGGACGCGCGTGCTCGCCTCGATTCCCTCCCGCCACCTCTACCTGCTCCAACCCATCAGCCCCGAGGCTGAGATGGCCCTCAAACTGCGGCTGGAGACCGATTCTCGAACCGTGTGGGCCGAACTGAACTTCGAGGGCCGCGCGCCCGAGGGCCGCCCGCGCAATTTTTTCGTCAGCGTCACCACCGATCCCGCGCCCTACATTGGGCAGTACGCCCCCGACCTCCTTGGCTTCGGTCCCGCTCACCGCCGGAGCAACGGTGCCGGCGTGGTCGTCGCCGTGGTGGACACCGGCGTGGATGCCAGGCACCCGGCCCTGGCCAGCCGGGTGCTCGACAGCGGCTGGAATTTTCTGGAGGGGAACGCCGATACCGCCGACGTCGGCAATGGCCTGGACGATGACGGGAACGGCTACGTGGACGAGATGACCGGCCACGGCACGCACGTCGCCGGGATCATCGCGATGGTGGCGCCCGCCGCCAAGATCTTGCCGGTCAAAGTCCTCGACAGCGATGGCGGCGGTGATGCCTTCTTCGTGGCAGCGGGTATCTACTACGCGATCGATCACGGCGCGCGGGTCATCAACCTCAGTTTGAGCTCGACGGTCTTGTCCAGGGTTGTCGAGGAGGCCGTCGCGGAGGCGCGGCGGGCCGGCGTCGTCGTCGCGGCAGCCGCCGGCAATCTCGACCGCGAGGAGCCCAAGGAGTACCCCGCCGCGGATCCCAGAACGTTCGGGGTCGCTGCCACCGACGCTGACGATCGCAAGAGCGACTTCAGCAACTACAACGAGAATGTCACCATCAGCGCCCCTGGGACCAGCATTTTCAGCTCGATTCCCGAGGAACGTTACGCCAGTTGGAGTGGCACCAGCATGGCGACCCCCTTTGTCTCCGGTGCTGCCGCCCTCCTCTTTGCGCAACATCCGGACTGGTCGGTGCAACAGATCGGCGAATGCTTGACCGGAACGGCCCGCGATCTGAACAGCCTCAACCCCGAGTACGCCGGCAAACTCGGCGCCGGCCGCCTGGATGTCGCGGACGCGGTGCTGTGCGGCCTCCCGCCCGGCGCCCTCCAGGCCGATCTCAACGGCGACGGCGCCGTCGGTATCGCCGAGCTCCAGACCCTGAGTAGCCACTGGTCCGCCACCACCGGCAGTGTTCGCTACGACCGGCGCCTCGACCTCAATTTGGATGGGTCCATCGACTTGACGGACTTTGCCATTGCTTCTCAGGAGTGGTCCCCACCGTGAGGGGTTTATCGCAGCACAACCGGGCAGGATCAACGGGAACTCGGCGAGTGAGCGACCTGCCGGGTTCCCGCCGAGCCGCCCCTTTGCAGGGATCTTCAATCTGGAGGTCCCCCGATTTTCCCCGTCGGAGACGCGGGGCCTCCGGCCAGAAAGAAGCGTTTTTTCCTTGACGAGCACGCCGGGATGTATTTCCGCCTCCTGGCGGCCCCTCTCCTCCAAGAGCAGCATCTTCTCACACGTAAGGAGGTCGGGATTTATGCAAAGACGTGCATCGCTACTGTCGGCCCTGCTGGTGGCACTTGCTCTCCTGAGCCTTGCCAGCGTGGCCTGGGGGGCACCACCGCAGGAGAGCAGCCCGAACGAAGTGCTCACCTGCCGCGTCCGAATCACCGGTTTCACCACCGATGACACGAGCGCAGTGTGGCAGCTCGAGAACCAGGGCATGTCGGAGGCGACCATCAGCCGCGTCGTGTTGCGCTACCCCACCGACAACGGCGAGGTGAACGAAGCCTCGCTCAATGGACCGATTTGGCAAGGTTCAACCACGAATAATCCGGCCATCTTGACTCCCACCGCGGGCTCACGCGACGACCGCACGATTGCGGCGGGCGAGCAGGCCTCTCTCACCATTCAGTTCGCCAATGCTGCCGCCAATGCACCCTACCAGGTCACCATCACGTTCACCCAGGGCTGCATGGCAACCGACGTCGTCGAGCCGCCTCCTCCCACAGAGACGCCCCCCGCGGTGGTCAACATCCACGGTGTGATTCTGACGGTCAACGCCACCAGTGAGACTGAGGGGACCCTCACCGTCGAGACCATGAGGGGGACCGAGACCGTCAACGTCAGCAGTGAGACCACCATCGTGGGCGATCGCGGCCTGGCCTTGACGCTCAATGACCTCCAGCCCAGCATGGTCGCCGGCGTGCAGGGCACGCGGGCCGAGGACGGGTCGGTCGACGCCGTGAGGATCGAGGCTCGGCTGGCGGTGGTCGAGTTCCCGGGTGTCGTCCTCAGCATGCCGGATGGTGGAGGAGCCGGTTCATGGCGAATCGGTGCCGCGACCGTGACTGTCGACGAAAACACTCAGATCGCGGGCGAGCCCACGGTCGGCAGCCTGGTCAGGGTGACCGGCATCCGCCAAAACGATGGGATCGTGCGTGCGCTTCGCATCTGGGTTGTGCGGGACCCTCGCGAGAATCAGCCGGTCAGGTTCCGCGGGCCAATCCAGACAGTCGGCGAGAGCCAATGGGTTGTCGCGGGCGTGACCGTCGCAGTTGACGCTAACACCGAGATCGTCGGAACGCCCGAAGAGGGTCGCATTGCCGAGGTGCTTGCCCGTGTCCAGGCGGATGGCAGCCTGCTGGCCGTGCACATTACTGTGCTGAACCGCAGGGTCGGCGAAGTCGTGTTCCGCGGGCCCATCAATGCCATCGGCGATGATTACTGGATGGTCGGCACCATCAAGGTTAACATTACCAGCGAGACTGTCATCAGTGGGACCCCGGCTGTCGGTCTGAAGGCGCTGGTCCGGGGTCAAGTTCAACCAGACCGCAGTGTGACGGCCACGAGCATCAAGGTGATGGAAGAAGCGGCTGCGGGTCCACTGGTCGAGTTTGAGGGGACCGTGGTCAGCATGCCGGTCGAGGGCACGAGTGGCGACTGGGGCTTCTCGGACGTCCACGTCCGGCGCGGTGGACCGCTGGACAGTTCTGTCACGGTCATGGTCGATGCCCGAACCACCCTTGACGAGAGCCGGGCAGTTCTCCAGATGGACGCACACGTGTGGGTCACAGCCATGCGCGAGGGCGAGACGTTGCGCGCTCTGCGCATCCGGGCTATCAGCAACTAGACCATCGGTCACGTCGTGGTTGCGAGGGTGGGACCATGGTTCGGAGGAACCGCGGGAGCGGCCGGAAGCGCGCTGGAGGGGCGCACGGCCGTGCGCCCCTACGAACCCGGACGCGCGTTGTTGGACGTTTCCACATAAATCTGGCCATCGCTCTCCGGCGCCGGGCGGCCGGCGCCGACGCCGAGCGGAGCCCAGCGGTTGCCTGTCCTGGCTGGCCAGGCCAGGGAAACCGCGGCTGGGGGCCTGCGGCCGGGCGTGCCCCTCCGGGCACGCTATGGGTCGGACGAATTTGGAAAGGTGCAAAAGCGCGTACTATGAACCTGACAGCGCCTTCACGCGGTGCCGGCGTATGGTTCAGTTACGATTCCTTGACCGGCGCGCTAGCACCCACCACAGGCGGGCGCGCCGGATCATCCGGCGCGCCCGCACAGCTGCATGGACACAAGCGTCATGACGCAACGATTGATTCAGTCAACTATCCTTGTGCTGCTCGCCACGTTGCTCGCGTTGTTGCCCGCAGTGGTCCTGGCCGGGCCATCCGCCCCGGCGCCCGTCGCCGCTACCCCCCTCGATTCGCGCCGCCCGGCCCTGGTCCACCTGCCGGATAACAGTCTGGTCGCCGTCTGGGAGGAGGACTTCACCCTGGTGTGGAGCCGTCAGAGCGGCGGAAGTTGGAGCGCGCCCCAGACGATCGTCGATGGCGAGAGCGCCCGGCTGCTGCCCACCGCCACCGGTGCCCGGCTCTTCTTCGCCGCCGAGATCGACGCCCAGTTTGATATCTTCACCAGCGGCTGGAACGGCAACGGCTTCGACCCGCCTGTCAACATCTCCGACACGCCAACCGATTCTCTGGCTCCTGCGGCGGCCCGCGACGGAAGCACCTGGATCACGGCCTGGAGCGAGGCCAACACCCTCTACATCGGCACGTCTACCGATGGTATGCTCTGGACAGCCGCACCGGTGCTCATCAATAGCAGCCTGATCACCGGCACCGCCCCGTCAATCGCCGCGACCGGCGGCGATTGGCAGTTGCTCTGGCAAGCCCGAAGCGGCCCTGACAACCGCTACGCCATCTTCTACAGTCGCCGCACGGCCGGCACCTGGTCGCTTCCAACCGTGCTCTCGACCGATTCCACTATCGATGCGACCCACCCGGCCCTCCTCGCCGACAGCAATGGCGTCGTGGCGGCCTGGCAACAGGCCACAACGGGCGACACGAACGAGATTCTGGTCGCCACCGGGAGTGGCACACCCACGAGTTGGGATCTGCCAACGCCAACCGGCGTCGGTACGACACCCGCTCTGGGCTTCGGCGATAGTGGCCGGCGCGTACTCCTCTGGGACCAGGATAAAGCCGCCCTTCTCGCCACCCAACGGCTGCCCGGCGCGAGCGGTTGGAGCGATCCGCAGACCATCGCAGCCAATCCGTCCGGCCTCGAGGACCCGACGCTCACCGCCAGCGCCCCGTCCGTGGCGGCCTGGAGCCAGACGGTGACGGCCGGCAACAACGACGTCTGGAGTACCCCGCTCGTCTTCGAGTCGTCGCTCACGCCGCGTCTCTACCTGCCGATCATCCTTCGATGAACCGCAACAACGCAGCTTGACAGGGGGTGGCGAGGGTGTACGCAGGAGTTGACGGGGGCGGCCCCCTCCCCCGCCCCGCCCCGCCACCGGGCGGAGCGCCAGCCGCGTTCCAGCCGGCCGCGCGGCCGCCGCCGCCCCCCTTCCCTCGCAGGGAAGGGGGCCGGGGGTTAGGTCCTGCTAGCTCCGCCACCTGCCTGCCACCTCGTGCGTACACCCCCGCGACCGGGTGTACGCAAAAGTTGACGGGGCGGCCCCTCCCCCGCCCCGCCCCGCCACCGGGCGGAGCGCCAGCCGCGTTCCAGCCGGCCGCGCGGCCCGCCGCCTCCCCCTTCCCTCCCAGGGAAGGGGGCCGGGGGTTAGGTTCTGCTGGCCCCGCCACCTCCTGCCTGCACCCGGTGGCGAGATGGCGTATCTCACATTGCTGTCAAAGTGGCGCGTACGCGCCACTTTGACAGCAATGTGAAGATCCTGTTGGCGAAATCGCTTCCACGGACGAAGGGCTCGTCGTGCGCGCGCTCTTGCCCCGTTCCACATTCACCCGCCCCCAGCGTGCCCGGAGGGCACGCCCGGCCGCAGGCCCCCAGCCGCGGTTTCAACCGCCAGGCGCGGCGCCCGCGACGTGTACCAATTCGCCACCAGGATCGCGCGAACAGATCATCGGTGGAGATGTGGGATTAGAGACTCACGGCACCTTCGAGCCGAAGCCGGCAGACAAGAACGCCACTCTCTCATCTCCACTCTCTACTCTCTACCCGGCGGTACCACCGCCACGCGCTCGACCGCTGCGAGCACCTCTTTGAGCACGGGCTTGCGGGTGAACTTGATCACCTCGTTGGGAACCTCGTCCCAAAGCGCGTCCGTGACATTGCCCCACTCGTAGGCGACGATGAGCACATCTGCCCGCCGGGCCTCGCGTAGTTTCCGTACCTTGCGCTTGATGTACTCGGGGTGCCAGAAGCCGGCCAGCTCGATCAGCGCGCGGCGGCCATCCTTGCGGTGGGTCAGCGAGAAATCGGGGATCATCACCGTGTCGCCCACCTGGATCAGCTCGTCCTCCCGGGCCGGCGCCCACGAACGCCGCGCAGCACTCCCATACTTCTCCTCGAACTCGGCGGCGAAGTCGGCCTCCAACCGGCTGTCGAACTCTGGGCCTGGCCTGTAATGGCTTTTGAGACCGCTGCGGGGCGAGAGCGTGTAGCGCAATGACGTATCGGGGTCGCCACCGGCCCGCGCGATCGCCCCGCGTGGCAGGTGGATGTCGGCCTCCATCGCCCAGTCATCGCAGAGCAGCAGTGCCGGGAGAAACCTGGCGAACTGGAAACCGTAACGAGTCGAACTGCGGATGAACGGCGAGGCCGGGCCGTCGAGCGTGATGTGGTAACCACCCTCAGCCCGGCGCCGGATGGTGTTGAGCAGCTTGAAGAGTTTGATGTACTTGAAGAGGTCTTTGTAGCGGCCGGTCGCGACGATGCGCAGTTCGCTGGCCCAGTAGAGCAGTCCCCGCGCCAGCTCGAGGTTGTAGCGCGCGAGCAAGTCGGCGGGCCGCCAGGCGCCGCCGAGGCTTTGGAGGAGGTGGGCCTCGGCCAGGTCGGCGTAGAGGACGCGTTCCGCCTGCCCGGGCGTGATGGCGTAGGTCTCCGCTACCTCGGCGAGCAATGTCGCGCGGTGCGCCCGGTGGAGCAAATCGGGTTGCTCGGTTACCGGCCCGCGCTGCACCGCCAGGTCGAAGAGTGTCCGCCGCAAGGCCGCAGGGTCAAAGTCGTTGGCCGGCAGATCGGCGCCCCAGTCACACTGGTCGCTCAGCGTCTTGGCCAGGCCACGAATCACGGGATACTCGAGGCTGTCGCCCTCGTAGTCGGAGAGCGCCTCATCCAGCTCCCCGCGCGTCCGGCCGACGAACGCCGCGAAGAGCCCCAACACATCGTCCGCCAGTTGCAGCGCTTGCGGGTCATCCTCCGCCAGCGGCACTGTCCAGACTCGCCCGTCTCGCGCTCGAATGCGCGGACGGATCAGGTCAGCCGTGAGCATACAACGACCGCTCTCAATCCTCGCAAAAGGAATAGACTTTCGGTACGAATGGCACGAATGGACACGAAAAGGAAAACGGATTTGTGCGATTCGTGTCATTCGTGGCAAAAACAAGATGGTCAAGTGGAGGCGCCGGGTAATGAGTTGGAACGCAAGGGTTTGGTGAACTTCAGGTAACTCTTCCGCCGGCTAAGGTGGCCCCTCAGTGGCCTGGATTTGACAATCCAGGCCGAGCGGCAAAGGTCTCTGGTAATTATTCCGCCGCTCCCGGCGGATTGCCAGATCCGCCGGCTAAGCCAGCTCCTCAGTGGCCTGAATTTGACAATCCAGGCCGAGCGGCGGAGGTCTCTGGTAATTGTTCCGCCGCTCCCGGCGGATTGCCAGATCCGCCGGCTGAGCGAGCCCCTCAGTGGCCCGAATTTGACCATCCAGGCCGAGCGGCGGAGGGCTCTCGTAACGCCTCAACCGCTCCCGGCGGATCGCCAAATCCGCCGGCTGAGCGAGCCCCTCAGTGGCCTGGATTTGACAATCCAGGCCGAGCCGGCGAAGGGCTGGCCTGGATTTGACAATCCAGGCCGAGCGGCTGAGGAGTGACAACTTCAGTACCGGCTTCCCCGGCGCCCCCCGAGTAAATTCAGGAGCTTCTCCCACCACCCGCGCTCGCCCCGAGCAGCGCGGGCCAGAGTGCGGTAGAGGTCCAAGAAGCGTTGGTTGGCCTCGGGCCGGCCGACAACGTAGCCCCGCAGGCGCAGAGCGGCCGTAGCGTAGTGGGCGAGCACCTCCGCCTCGTCGCGGGTGAGCGTGGCGCGCACCGGTGGCGGCGCCTCGACCCACGCCGTGGCACGCGCCACCAACGGCGCGAGCGCCTCGGGAGACATCGCCGCGCTGGGCGGCTGGCCGCGCCGCAGCTCGGTCGCTGCCACGTCCAGTGCCGCCTTGAGCGCCAGCAGATCATCGGCGCCGAGTTTGACGGTCGTTGGGTGAGCGGTTGAAGTCACCTGTCACTCCGGAAGGGTTGCAGGTTGGAGACGCCCTGCATCTCTCACGGGGGAGGGGAGACCAGGCGAAGTCGGGCGGCGCGCCCAACCTGCAACTTTCTTAACCGGCGCCAAACGCCCGCTCGCGTTCTCGCGCCCGCTCGTAGTCGGCCCGTGCCTGGCGTACCGGCTCAATCTCGCTGACCTCCGCCACCGGAACATCCCACCAGGATTCGTAGCTCGGGACACGCGCCTCGCGGTCCGTCTCGATCGTGATGACTGTCGTGCGATCGACGGTTCGGGCCTCCTCCAACGCGGCCTCGAGGTCGTCAATCGTGCCGGCCTCGATCACGTGGGCTCCCAGGCTGCGCGCGTTCGTGGCATAGTCCACCGGGAGGGTCGGCCCGGCAAGCTCGCCGCTCTCAGGATCGCGGAAGCGGTAGCGCGTCCCAAAGCCGCCGCTCCCGAGCGATTCGGAGAGGCCTCCGATACTGGCGAAGCCGTGGTTGTCGATCAGAATGATGTTGAGCTTGTGGCCTTCCTGGATTGACGTCACGATCTCGGAGGGCATCATCAGGTAGGAACCGTCGCCGACCATGACGTAGACCTCTCGCGACGGGTCGGCCATTTTGACGCCCAGGCCGCCGGCGATCTCATAGCCCATCGTGGAGTAACCATACTCGAGGAGGTAGCCCTTCGGGTCGCGCGTGCGCCAGAGCTTGTGGAGATCACCCGGCAGACTGCCGGCCGCACAGACCACCACGTCCTGCGGGCGGGAGAACTCGTTGACCGCGCCGATCACCTCACCCTGACTGGGCAGCGGGCCGTGGCCGAGGTGGTAGATCCGATCGACCTCCTGATCCCACTCCTCGCGGAACTGGCTCACCCGAGCCTGATAGTCGGCACTGACGCGATAGCCCGCGAGCGCCCGGCTCAACTCCTCGAGGGTGACGCGCGCGTCCGCTACCAGTGGGAGCGCCGCATGCTTGGTGGCGTCGAACTCGGCCACATTGATGCTGATGAAACGCACGTCGGGAGCCTGGAAGGCGGTCTTAGAGGCGGTGGTGAAGTCGCTCAGGCGCGAGCCGATGACGATGACCAGGTCCGCCTCGCGGGCGAGAATGTTAGCACCGGGGGTGCCGGTCACGCCCATCGCGCCCAGGCTTTGGGGATGGTCGTAGGGCAGCGAGCCCTTGCCGGCCTGGGTCTCGGCCACCGGAATGCCCGTCTGTGCGGCAAAGGCGGCCAGCGCCTCGGTCGCCTCGCTATAGATCACCCCGCCGCCCGCGATGATCAGAGGCCGCTCGCTGGCGCGGAGCCACTCGCCGGCGCGCCGGAGGAGTCCGCTATCAGCCCGCGGGCGTGGGATCGTCCAGACGCGCTTCTCGAAGAGCACCTCGGGATAGTCAAAGGCCTCAGCCTGCACATCCTGCGGCAAGGCCAGTGTAACCGCGCCCGTCTCGGCCGGAGAGGTGAGCACGCGCATCGCCTCGGGCAGCGCAGTGATGAGTTGCTCCGGCCGGTTGATGCGGTCCCAGTAGCGCGAGACCGGCTTGAAGGTATCATTGACCGAGATATCCTGCGAGTGGGGCGACTCGAGTTGCTGGAGCACGGGTGCTACCAGTCGTGTAGCAAAGATATCACCTGGGAGCAGCAGCACGGGCAACCGGTTGACCATCGCCTGCGCGGCGCCGGTCACCATGTTCGTTGCGCCGGGCCCGATGGAGCTCGTGCAGGCGAAGGTGCGGAGGCGGTTGTTGGCCTTGGCGAACCCCGCCGCAGTGTGGACCATCGCCTGCTCATTGCGCGTCTGGTAGTAGCGGAACGAGTCCGCGAACTGCTGGAGGGCCTGCCCGATTCCGGCCACGTTACCGTGCCCGAAGATGCCCCACATGCCCGCAAAAAACGCCCGTTCGACACCATCACGCTCAACGAACTGTTGGGTGAGGAAGGAGACCAGCGCTTGAGCCATGGTGAATCGTCGCGTGTTCACGTGAACCTCACTCAGAGAAAACCAACGTTTGCAAACGTGTGCACCCAAGTGTAACACGGGCCACCAGCCCTGACAATCCGAGATTAGGGGGCGGTTCATCTTCGGGCAGCATGCGGTTGACATATGCGGTATCGTCCGCCGGGCGTGGGGCGCGGAGTGAGGTTCTTCTATCGCGCATCTCTACTCTCCCCCGGCCAACGCCTCGGCCCAGCCGACGAAGCTGGGCGCCAGGCGGTCAACACGAGCCAGCACGACGTCGGGCGTCAACGCAAAGGCCTCGACCAATCGTGTGACGAAGGCGACACCCTGCTGCTCGTAGAGTTGGCGCGCCTTGAGGTTGAACTGGCCCTGGTACCAACTGAAATTGGCGAAATCGATCCGCCCGCGGTTGGCCTCGAACTCCTCCAGCGAGCGGTAGGTGATATCGGGAAGAGCAGCCTGCATTTCGGCCCACACGTCCCAGCGGTACCGGATGCCGGGCTGGCAGTCGCTCAGGTAGCAGTAGGTGAGGTAATTCGCGCTGAACTCCAGGAGCCACTGTGTTCCCAACTCCAGGCGGCGCTCGTGGATGAAGAGGTGCGCCACCTCGTGGACCAGCACCAGGTCGAAGAAGGTGGCAACCTGGCGGAAGAGGGTCTCTCCGTTGGCGATGAGGCGGGCCCGCAGTTCGGGCGGGGCGGTCTCGAAGATCTTGCGGCTCCGGGCGTACAGCCGCGCAGGGTACTCGGCGGGCGCGAAGACAGTGCGGCTCGCAGGATTGCTGTGAGGGTAGCCGTAGGGGGCACGCCGACTCCGGCGCCAATCATCGCGATCGAGCACCGCTAGAATGACACGCACATCGACCCTGAGGAGTTGGGTGAGGTACTGCTGGGCATCTTGCACCAGCGTTAGCAGGCGGCGCGCGCGGGCCTCGCGACCGGGAGAGTAGTAGACCAGTACCCGCCCGGCGTCAATTCGCGGTAGATCCAGGTTTCGCAGCATTCTATGGCCTCTTGACGGTGCATGTTCATCATTGCGGCCGCCACCCGAGAAAGCGTATTGGGTCGCGCCCGCCTGTCAACTCCGCCGATGCGAGGGCGGCAAGGGTCAGAGCAACTCAGAGCAGTTTCCAGGGTGGCAGGCGCCCAGGAGGGCGGCGGCTCCTCTCGCGTCGAGTCGAAGGAACCAACGTCGAGTGGGCGGCCGCGATCTATCGACCTGAACGGGCACAGACGGGATGCGATTCGAGGACGCAAGCCACTTCTTGCCGGGATTGGGGTATCGGCGTTAGGATGGATATATACCCTTCGCTCTGTAGCGGCAAACGGCCCACGCAACTGGCCCGAAGCGGGTTGAACAAATCCTCTCTGTGAGCGATCGCTGCTCGTCCACAGCATTTAGGAGTTTCCCATGAGTCAAACTTCTGACGTGATCGTCGTCGGCGGTGGCATCAATGGCACCAGCATCGCCTTTAACCTCGCGAAGCGCGGCGTGCACGTCACGCTTGTCGAGAAGGACTTTATTGCTGCAGGCCCGACCGGCCGTTCAAGTGCGATCATCCGCCAGCACTATTCCAACGAGGTGACAGCTCGCATGGCGCTGCGCTCGCTGCGTATCTGGCAGGATTTTGCCGACGCCGTCGGGGGCGATGCCGGGTTCAAGCAACCCGGCTTCCTGGTCGGTGCTTCCGAAGAGAATCTCGACGCGCTCAAAGCCAACATCGCGCTGCAGCAGAGCGTTGGCATCAACACTCGCTTCGTCTCGCCCGGGGAAATGAAGGCGATTGAGCCCCACGTCTCCACGGAAGGCGTCGCCGGCGCCGCCTACGAGCCGGAGGGCGGCTACGCGGATGCGACGGCGGCGGCCAATGCGTTCGCCGCGGCGGCCCGGCGGCTCGGGGCCACGGTCTTGCAAGCGACTCCGGTGACGTCGATCCAAACCGAGGCCGGCCGGGTGACCGGCGTCGTCACCAGTCAGGGTCCCATCGCGGCCGGGGCGGTGATCGTCGCCGCCGGGCCCTGGACGCCGCTGCTTGCCAGGACGACCCACATTGACCTGCCGATCACGGCCTGCCGGGTCCAGGTCTGTTTCTACCAGTGGCCGCCGGAGTTTCGCGGCCACATGGTCTATGCTGACTTCGTCAACCGCATCTACCTGCGCCCCGAGACCGGCCGGCAGATGTTGGTCGGTTCAGTCGATCCGGCCGAGGCCGAAGATCGAGTGGACGATCCCGATCATTTCAACGAACGCCCAGACTTTGAGATGGTGAGCTTGTTCGCCGAGCAAGCCTCCCAGCGCTACCCGGCCATGGAGCGCGGCGTCTCGGCCGGCGGCTACGCCTCGGTCTACGACATCACGCCGGACTGGCACCCCATCATCGACGAGTTGCCCGGGGTGGCCGGGCTCTACTGTTGCGCGGGCGGCAGCGGCCACAGCTTCAAGCTGAGTCCTGCCACCGGCGAGATGGTAGCCGGGCTGGTCATGGACGGCAAGCACCCGGGCGATGACGTGCAGTTCTTCAGTTTCGACCGCTTCGCCCGCGATCAACTAATCCGCGGCAAGTACGAATACAGCATCTCGGGGTGAGACCTGCGCCGGCGAGAAGCGACCGGATGATCAGCGCGAGGTGGCGGAGTTCCGCCTTCCCTGGTGCTGAGCTTCTCGCCGGCGCGTCATCGCTCCCCCTCGAATGCAGCTGGAGAAAGAGTCGACGATGACCTCGATTTTACAGAAATATGAACACATTATCCCCTTCAGCGGCAAGCTGAAAACGCAAGCCGGTTGGTGCGGGCAGGCCGCCACAAGGCCAGCTGAGCCCACTTTCAAAGGTTTCAGGAACACCCCCGAACCTTCGGCCGGTGGGGCGTCTCCCCATGCGGCGGCAGGCGACTCGTTCGCTCTGCACCGCCGGCCGGCGTTTGAGAAGCCCCACACAGCCAATTTCAGGCTTGACAGTCACACTCTCCGGTGCTATAGTCATCCCACAATCAAGAATGGAAACAGTGAGGATCCGGACGAGTAGCGCGCGTACGTGCGCCAGAGAAGCGGGCCCCCCAGCTGGGGTGTGCTGAGAGCCCGACCGCAGACGACACGTGTGAATGGACCGGGGAGCTGCCAGGCCGAAACCGTTATTGGGAGTAGGACTGGCCGGAGACGCCACCGTTATCAGGGTCGAGGATTTCAGGTGTTGGACCGCGGGTTGGTTCAGGCCGGAATCCGCAGAGTGAGGCTGGCGAACGCGCTCATGGGCGCGTTTTTTATTCAGCCTAAGCGGGGTGGCACCGCGGGAGGATCATCCTCTCGTCCCTTTTCGGGACGAGAGGATTTTTTGTTGGCTGATTCTCGAATGTACTATGCCGGAGGCGGTGAGGGCAGTGTCGTTGCCCACCCGGCCCCAGGATGATCCTGGTGGCGAATTGGTACAAGTGGCAGGCGGGGGTTTGGAGCGGGCAGCCCGGCGGTTGCCTGGCCTGGCTGGCCAGGGGAGCCTGGCGGTTGAACCCGCGGCTGGGGGCCTCCGGCCGGGCGGCGAAGGTGGTGGCGCGGGGGAGCCGGGCGGCGAAGGCGGCGGCGCGGGGAAGCCGGGCGGTTGAAACCGCAGCTGGGGGCCGGCCCCCGACAGGGTGCCCCTCATGCAGGGTCGGCGTCAGGGGCACCCCGCACCCCCTGCGGGGGAGCCCTACCCCGCGGGGTACGCCCAAGCGAGAAGGTCTCACCGGGGACCGCCCCTCAGGGCGAAGCGTCCCCCTCGACGCCAGGGGGCCCGCTCAGGGCGGGCTGGGCGTGCCCCTCCGGGCACGCTGGGGGCGGATTCAGGTGGACCGGGGCAACCGCGCGCCCGACGAGCCCTTCGTCCGCCCTGGAAGCGATTTCAGCAACAGGATCCCAGGATGAGAGGGATGATTTGTCTGCGGGAGGACACTATGCACGTACGCCCAACACGTGAGGAGGTTGAGCAGCTTGCGGCGCCAGGACGGATGATTCCGATCGTCGGAGAGCTCTCCGCCGACCTGGAGACGCCTGTTTCGGTCCTCATGAAACTACGCGGCCCAGGTGCCTGCTTCCTGCTTGAGAGTGTCGAGCGCGGCGAGCAGATCGGCCGCTACTCGTTCCTTGGTGTCAACCCTCAGCGCGAGATCATCGCCCGGGGACGCCGGCTCGTCATCCTCGACCGAGGCCGCGGCGAGCGCCGCGAAGTCACCCTCGAAGGGCGCACGGATCCGCTCCACATCGTCAAGGCAGAGGTTGCGCAGTCGGTCCCGGTCGCGATCCCCGGCCTGCCGCCCTTCATCGGGGGGGCGGTCGGCTACCTGGGCTATGACCTGGTGCGCTTCTTCGAGCGCTTGCCGAAGCGGGCCGGTCGCTCCCTGGATCTTCCCGACCTGCATTTGCTGCTCACTGACACGCTCGTGATCTTCGATCACGTCAAGCACCGCCTCCTGATCGTAGCGACGCTCATCGGCGAGGCAGATGGGCAGGTGGACTACGACGACGCAGTGGCGCGGATCGAGGCCCTCGAGGCCAGGTTGCAGCGACCGCTCGCGTCTCCAACTCTCAACCTGCATCCGGCACTCTATCCGGCCGCCCCGGTGTTCCCTCCGGGGGGATCCCCGACCAGGCGGTCTCGCCTTCCCCTGCGGGAGAGGCCCGGGCGAGCGAATCACGCCTGGGGGCGCCCCTCGCCCCCTGTGGGGGGAGCCCTCAGGGCAGGGCGGCGGGGACCCCACGGGGTCGGGCGTCTCTCCCAGCCGCTGCTGCCGCGCGAGCAGTTCGAGGGCGCGGTCCGGGCGGCCAAGGAGCACATCGCGGCCGGCGATATCTTTCAGGTCGTGCTCTCGCACCGCCTGAGCCGTCGCACCCAGGCCGATCCCTTCGACGTCTACCGTGCCCTCCGGCGCTTGAATCCCTCGCCCTATCTGTTCTTCCTGGACTTCGGCCCGCAGGCGAGTGGCGAGCGCACGGTTCTCGTGGGCTCCTCGCCGGAGATGATGGCGCGCCTGGTGGGGCGACGCGCCGAGGTCTACCCCATCGCCGGTACCCGCCCACGAGGTGCCGATGCCGCGGAGGACGAGCGGCTCGCCGCCGAACTGGCGGCCGACCCCAAAGAGCGGGCCGAGCACGTCATGCTGGTGGACCTCGGCCGGAACGACTTGGGGCGGGTGTGCGAGTACGGCTCCATCCACGTCCCCGAGTTGATGCGGGTCGAGCGCTATTCGCACGTCATGCACCTGGTCAGCCGGGTCGCGGGCACCCTGCGGCCCGAGCTCGACGCCTACGACCTGGTCCGAGCCACTTTTCCGGCGGGTACCGTCAGCGGGGCGCCCAAGGTGCGGGCCATGGAGATCATCGACGAACTGGAGAGCGTACGGCGCGGTCCTTACGCCGGCGCTGTGGGGTACTTCGGCTTCAACGGGAACATGGACACCTGCATCACTATTCGCACGATCATCATGCAGGGCGAGAACGCCTATCTTCAAGCCGGCGCCGGCATCGTCGCCGACAGCGACCCTACGCGTGAGTGGGAGGAAACCCTGCACAAGGCACGTGCTTTGGGCGTGGCGATTGAAATGGCAGAGGCAAAGATCGGTGCTTAGAGATGGGAGGTTCGTTATTGGCGCTCTCGAAACGAGGGTCGAGCGGGCAAGATCATGAAGCAAAATGGCCTTAAAGTCTTGCAACCCTCTTGGTGCCCGGCATCTCCTAAAAGGAATAAACTTTCGGCCACGAATGGCACGAGTGGACACGAAAAGGAAAATTGATTTGTGAAATTCGTGGCAAAAACAAGACACGCTCGTGTAGGCGTCGGGTCATGAGACAACCCTCTTGGTTCTCAAGATAAGCCGGGACCTGCGAGATCATCTAATCTCTCAATCATCGGAGGAGACAATGGCAACACGATCAACTTCCAAACGTCCCCGGGTCTTCTCGGGAATTCAACCTTCGGGCATGTTGCACCTTGGCAACTACTTAGGTGCGATTCAGCAGTGGGTGGCCGGGCAGTCGGAAAAAGATCAATTCATTTCCATCGTGGACCTGCACGCGATCACTGTGCCGCAGGACCGGGAGACCCTGCATTACCAGACCCGAGACCTGGCGGCGCTGCTCCTGGCGGCGGGCATCGATCCGCAGAAGACCACGCTCTTTGTGCAGAGCCACGTTCGTGCACACGCCGAGGGCGCCTGGATTCTGAACTGCATCACGCCGCTCGGTTGGCTGGAGCGCATGACCCAGTACAAGATGAAGGCTGCGAAGCAGGAGAGCGTTCTCACCGGGCTACTGATCTACCCGGTGCTTCAGGCCGCCGACATCCTGCTCTACGACGCCGACGAGGTGCCGGTTGGCGAGGATCAGAAGCAGCACGTCGAGCTCACCCGCGACATCGCGCAGCGGTTCAACTACCTCTACGGCGAGACCTTCGTCGTGCCCAGGGTGGTCATCCGTGAGAGCGGGGCGCGCATCATGGCGCTTAACGAGCCGACCGTCAAGATGAGCAAGAGCGAGACAGTCCGTGGTCACGCGATCCGGCTAGTTGACGAGCCTGACGAGATCCGCTACGCCATCCGCCGCGCGGTCACCGACGCGGGGCGCGAGATCGTCTTCAGCGAAGAGCCGGAGAAGGCCGGCGTCAATAACCTGCTCCAGATCTACGAACTGCTCACCGGCAAGAGTCGCCCCGAGATCGAGGCGCACTTCGCCAGGGCGCGGGGTTACGGCGACCTCAAGAACGAGGTGGCGGAGGTCGTAGTAGAGGCCTTGCGCCCGATCCGCGAGCGCTACCGCGAGCTGATCGCCGACCCGGCGGAACTCGATCGCATCCTGGCCATCGGCGCCGAGCGCGCCCGGGCGGTCGCCGAGCCGAAAATCGAAGAGGTCAAGCGCAAGGTGGGGTTCGTCCTGCCGGCAACAGTTGGTTGAAGATTGGACCGCAAAAGGGAGGTGGTCTATGGTTCTCGTGATCGATAACTACGACTCATTCACCTACAACCTGGTGCAATATCTGGGCGAACTGGGCGCCGACCTGGTGGTCCGTCGCAATGATGCGATCAATGTCGAGGAGGTGGCGGCGCTTGCACCCTCACATGTCGTGATCTCCCCGGGGCCGGGCACGCCGGAAGAGGGTGGCGTCTCGCTCGATCTGATCGGTGCGCTCTACGAGCGGACGCCGATTCTGGGGGTCTGCCTGGGTCATCAGTGTCTGGGACAGGCGTTTGGGGGGACGGTCACGCAGGCGCCGCGGTTGATGCATGGCAAGACCAGCCCAATCTATCACACCAGCGACCGTCTCTTCGGGGGCATTCCCAGCCCGTTCGAAGCCACGCGCTACCATAGTCTGATCGTCAACGAGCCCCTACCTGCGTGCCTCGCGGTCACAGCGTTCACGGCCGAGGGAGAGGTTATGGGCTTGCGCCATCGAACCGCTCCGACCTTCGGCGTGCAGTTTCACCCGGAGAGCATCCTGACGCAGCACGGTAAAACGCTGCTGCGCAATTTCCTCACGAAATATTAGGAAGTACTGAGTGCTGAGGGCCGTTCCCTCATAAGAATTCAAAACTCAGCACGCATAACTATCCGTATGGAGGTGAATAATGATTCGGGAGGCGATTGGCAAGCTCATCGAGGGCGAGAACCTGACGGCGGCTGAGGCCGAGACCGTCATGGACGAGATCATGCGAGGTGAGGGGACGCAGGCCCAAATCGGCGCTTTTCTCACAGCCCTCCGCCTCAAAGGCGAGACGGTGGACGAAATTACCGGCTGCGCGCGCTCGATGCGGCGGGCCGCCATCGCGGTGCGTCCCCGCCGCACGGACCTGGTCGATACCTGCGGCACCGGGGGCGACAAGGTCGGTACCTTCAACATCTCGACGACGACGGCCTTCGTGGTCGCCGGCGCCGGCCTGGCGGTGGCCAAACATGGCAACCGCAGCGTGAGCAGCCGCAGCGGCTCCGCCGACGTGCTCCAGGCCCTGGGCGTCAATCTCGACCTGGCACCGGAGGCGGTGGCTGAGTGCGTCGATGAATCCGGCATCGGCTTTCTCTTCGCGCCCAGACTCCACCCCGCCATGCGCCACGCCATCGGGCCGCGCCGTGAGCTGGGAATTCGCACGGTCTTCAACGTTCTCGGCCCGCTGACCAATCCCGCCGGGGCCGAGGCCCAACTCATGGGCGTCTACGACGCGGCCCTGGTCGAGCCGCTCGCCGGGGTGTTGCTGGCGTTGGGGAGCCGGGCCGCCTTCGTGGTCCACAGCGCCGACGGTCTCGACGAACTCACGACCACCGGACCGAACCACGTCAGCTACTTTGGGTGCAACGGGGCCAACGGGCGGGTCGTTCGGGAAACGCTCGATCCGGCCGCCCTCGGCTTCGAGCGCGCCTCTCTGACCGACCTGCTGGGTGGCGATGCAGAGAAGAACGCCAGGCTCACCCGAGGAGTGCTCGATGGCACCATCCAGGGCCCCAAGCGCGACGTGGTTCTCCTCAACGCTGCCGCGGCCCTCGTTGCGGGCGGAAGGACGCACACGCTCGGCGACGGACTGGAACTTGCTGCGACGAGCATTGACAGTGGGGCCGCCTCTGCTACACTTGATCGGCTGATTGCGACCAGCCAGCGCCTCGCTGCGAGCCAATGAGCTCTCGAATGGATGCATGCCGTCCGGCGTCCAGGTTCGGGTCGCATTGTCCGTCCGGGCGGCTCGCGTTTATGGGCGAGTCGAAGATCTTCGGTTGGTCCGGCAGTACATCACTGATCTGATGAGAATGGCGAGCGCGGCGGTCGACGCCGGGCGATCGGCGGACGAATGGCCGGAGCAGCCATTCCAGCCCCTTACGAGGCTTGGAAGGTTCCAGACCCGCTCGGGCGCAACCTGCGCTTCTTGCCCGAGCGGGTATCGAGCCGTTGAGCCAGGGATTCAAGGGCGAGATGGCCAAGAAAACGATCCTCGATGAAATCATGCGCTGGAAGCGCCAAGAGCTCCCCAAGAAGATACGGGAGAGGCCCATCGAGTTGGTGCGGGCCCAATTGCTCGTCGCGCCGCCTGTACGGCCGTTCCGTGCGGCCCTCCAACCCTCGCCGGCCGGCACGCCCGCGCTGATCGCCGAGGTCAAGCGGGCCTCGCCCAGCAGGGGGCTACTGCGCAACAAGTTCGATGCGGTCGAGATTGCATCGACCTATGCGCAGAACGGAGCATCCGCACTCTCTGTGCTCACCGACCAGCACTTTTTCCAGGGGAACATGAGCATCTTGCAGGCCGTCCGCCAGGCGGTGAGCCTGCCAGTCTTGCGTAAAGACTTCATCGTCGATCCCTACCAGGTCTACGAGGCGCGCGCGGGTGGGGCCGACGCACTCTTGCTGATCGCCGGCATTCTGGGCGACCGCACGCTGCGCGATCTTCTGGCCCTCACCCGCGAGCAGGGGATGGAGGCTCTCGTCGAAGTCCACGACGAAGCTGAGCTGGAGCGCGCGCTGGCCGCTGATGCCGCCATTATCGGTATCAACAATCGTGACCTGCACACCTTCGAGGTCGATTTTGAGGCCACTGCGCGGCTGCGGCCGCGCGTCCCGGCAGGTGTGACCGTCGTTGCGGAAAGCGGGATTCGCACGCCGGAAGACGTGCGCACCTTGGGGGCGATGGGCGTCGATGCCATACTCGTCGGCGAGACCCTGGTGCGGGCCAGGGATATCGGCGCCAAAGTGCGCGAGTTGATATCTTATCGATAATCTGCATGCGCCGTTTACACGCGACGACTATTTTCACGGTCGCTCCTGTTGGTGTCGCGTGTGCGAGCGCGATGCGCTCGCACACGCGACACACCCGATTCCATATCAGCGTTCATGGTAATGCAGGGGGAAAGGAGTATTGTACGCGGCGGAGCCGTCCGCAATACCCCCTCCGCCTCCATATTCTCAGAAGTTACCGCAAGAGGTTCATCATGGATGAAATCGAGAATACCGGTCCACTCATTGCTGTCGGCGTCATCGTGATCGTTCTCGCCGTTTTGGTCGCCTTCAGCGTCGTCTGCGCACTGCTTGTTTTCGGGGGGAATATCATCCCGCTTTCAGGTGGTTGAGTGTGAGTACGGTTCGAGTCAAAATTTGCGGCATCACGCGGCTCGAGGATGGACGCGTTGCGGCTGAGGCCGGCGCTGATCTCCTTGGCTTCGTGTTCTACTCGAAGAGTCCGCGCGCGGTCACGGCCGAGGTCGCTGCGGAGATTGTGGCCGGGTTGCGTGAGACCCTCAGCGAGGCCACACCGACGCTGGTGGGCGTCTTCGTGGACGAGCCGGTCGCGCGCGTGCAGGCGCTGCTCGACCGGGTGCGCCTGGATGGTGCGCAACTTCACGGCAGCGAGCCGCCGGTCGAGCTTCGCCTGCTGGGAGGACGGGCCTACAAGGCCATTCGGCCACAGACCCGCGGTGATGCGGAGGCGATGACCGCCACCTACTACGATGTCGTGGCCACTGATCCGCGACTGCCCCAGTTCCTGCTCGATACCTACGACCCCTGGCTCTTCGGCGGCACCGGCACGATGGCCGATCTGGCAGTCGCCAAACTGCTGGCGGGCCGCTTTCGCTTGATGCTTGCCGGTGGATTGACGCCGGCGAGCGTCGCCGGCGTCGTGGCTCAGGTGCAACCATGGGGCGTAGACGTCGCCAGCGGCGTTGAACGGGCGAAAGGGATCAAGGACCACGCTCTCGTCCGGGAGTTCGTCCGGCGGGCCAAGTCGATCGAAGTGTAGCAAGTAGCAGGTAACAAAGCGGTTTCGAGACGGTGACTCGGGCCGCTCGGGGGACGAACAACGACGTCCAGACAACCCTCATGCATGACTGCATCTTTTGCCAGATCATTGCCGGAGAGCGGCCCGCCTCATTTGTTGAGAAGGCCGAAGAGTACGTCGTCTTCCTGGATATCAACCAGGCCTCGCCCGGTCACCTGATGATCGTGCCGCGTGAACATCACCCCTGCTGGTGGGACCTCCTGCCCGAGGTGGCTGCCACGATGGCCAAGGCCTCGCAGCACCTGGCGCTGGCCGTGAAGACCGCCATGAACGCCGATGGCGTCAACCTCTTGCTCAACAACGGCAAGGCCGCCGGTCAGGTCGTGTGGCACGCGCATCTGCATGTCATCCCCCGTTGGGAGGGTGACCGGCGGTTCACGAGGCCGCCGGAGTATGTCGAGCGAGCGATACTGGATGAGCGCGCCACCAGGATTCGCGCGGCGTTGGCCGAGCAAGAAAACCACGGAGCGGCGGAGTAGGGACGCGGGCCACCGCGAGCGCTTTCGCCCTGAGAGAGACTGGCGATTCGAGATGAACAGCATTCTCCGGCTGCAAACCGAGCCCAAAACCCTGATCGCGAATCTCTAATCTCCCGCTTGAGAAAGTGAGGAAGAAATCATGGCCGGTCACCCGAACCGCGGATCAACCTCGCTCCCCGACCAGCGGGGCCGCTTCGGTCGTTATGGTGGCGCCTACATCCCCGAGACGCTGGTTCCGGCGGTCCGCGAACTGGCCGTTGCTTACGCTGAGGCCAGGAACGACTCAGCCTTCCAGGCCGAGTTTCACGATCTCCTCGGCCGGTATGTCGGACGCCCGACGCCGCTGACACCTGCGCTGCGGTTGAGTGCGCACCTCGGCGGTGCTCGCATCTACCTCAAGCGCGAGGACCTGGCCCACACCGGGGCCCACAAGATCAACAACGCCCTCGGCCAGGCTTTGCTGGCGAAACGACTCGGCAAGCGCCGGATCGTCGCCGAGACCGGTGCCGGGCAGCACGGTGTGGCGACGGCGACAGTCTGCGCGCTCTTGGGCCTGGAGGGTATCGTCTACATGGGCACCGAGGACATGCGCCGCCAGAGCTTGAACGTCTTTCGCATGAAGCTGCTGGGCGCCGAGGTCCGCGGCGTCGAGAGCGGCAGCCGCACGCTCAAGGACGCTATCAACGAGGCCATCCGCGACTGGGTGACAAACGTTCAAACTACTCACTACCTGCTCGGCTCGGCGCTCGGCCCGCACCCCTACCCGATGATGGTGCGCGACTTCCAGCGTGTGATCGGCGACGAGACCCGCGCTCAAATCTTGGAGGCGGAGGGGCGTCTCCCCGACATGTTGGTCGCCTGCGTGGGTGGGGGCTCGAATTCGATTGGCTTCTTCACACCCTTCATCGCTGACGAGAGCGTGATGCTGGTGGGCGTCGAGGCGGGCGGCACGGGGATCGAGGGGGGCCAGCACGCGGCTCGCTTCGCTGATCCGGCGCGCGGGCGGTTGGGCGTCCTGCACGGCACCCAGACCTATGTGCTCCAGGATGCCGACGGCCAGATCGCGCTCACCCACTCGATCTCTGCCGGACTGGACTACGCCGCCGTCGGCCCCGAGCACGCCCACCTCCGCGAGATCGAGCGGGCCGGCTACACCTACGCCACCGACAAGGAGGCACTCGAGGCGCTGCAGCTCTTCAGCCGGTTGGAGGGCATCATCTCGGCGCTTGAGAGCGCTCACGCTGTGGCCGAGGCGGTCAAGCGTGCCCCGACAATGGCACCCGAGGAGATCATGGTGGTCAACATCAGCGGGCGCGGCGACAAGGACATGCTGACCGTGGCAGAGGCACTGGGAGTGACGGTGTGAGATCGGCGATTGGGGATGAGCGATGAGTCTTTTCTGGCGTCGTATCCGGCTCGCAAGCGAACCGTTCATCTTCAATCTTCTTCGCGTTGAGGATCGAAACAATGGGTCGCATTGCACGAACTTTTGAGCATTTGAGCCGCGCCGGCCGCACCGCCCTGATGCCCTTCATTACGGTCGGGTTCCCCGCGGCGGAGAGCACGCTGGCGATCGTGCCGGCACTCGCGGCGGCGGGCGCCGACATGATCGAGTTGGGGGTTCCCTTCAGCGATCCACTCGCCGATGGTCCGACAATCCAGGCTGCGGGTCAGCGGGCCCTCGCCAACGGCGTGACCCTGCGCGGGTGCCTCGACACTGCCGAGCGCCTGCGCGATCAGGGGCTCGAAATCCCATTGATCCTGATGGGCTACTACAACCCCATCTTCCAGTTTGGAATCGAGGCCTTCACCGAGCGGGCTGCGGCGGCGGGCGTGGACGGCGTAATCATTCCCGACCTGCCGCCCGAGGAATCGGATGAACTGCGCGCAGCGCTGGCGGCGTGCGGTCTGGACCTCATCTTCTTCCTCACGCCGGTCAGCGACGACGAGCGGATCGAGTTGGTGGCGGAACGCGCGACCGGCTTCATCTACCTCATCTCGCTGACCGGCGTCACCGGCGCGCGCGATCACCTGCCGCCCGAGCTCGAGAACTTCGTTTCGCGGGTACGCACCCGGTCGAGCCAGTCCCTGTGCGTCGGTTTCGGCATCGGTACGCCAGCCGAGGCCGCGCGCGTCGGTCGCATTGCCGACGGCGTCATCGTCGGCAGTGCCCTGATCAAGCGGGTTGCCGCGGCCGACGATCCCGTCGCCGCTGCCGCCGCCTTCATCAGCGACCTGCGCGCCGGGCTCGACGGCGCCTCGTAACCGGCACCTTGAGACAGCGAACGTGTTCACCTCTTTCGCCTCGGGCCGTTCCAATCACGCGCGTCCATCCTCCTTTTCTTGCCCTGCAATCGAAGCGTGATCCGCCGGACCCGGGTCGGTTTTTACGATCCGGACCGGCCGAGAACATGGTTGGAGCACCCATAGAAATGGCGGCACCGTAGCCTCTGGCTGACGGGACAGAGAAGAAATCAACAGCACGTGAAAATGGGCCCGCGCCTTCGCGTGGGCCCACTCACGAATCCTTCCGTTTGTGGAGCGCTAGAACATCAGTCAAGTCGTCGCCGTGGACGCGTGGTCGGAGACTTCCGAAGTCTGGTTCGCAGCCGGTCCCCCGCCGCGATCACGGTCGGCGGAGGCGCTCCGGGCCAGCCCGATCCCTACCAGACTTCGGAAGTCTGACGCCTTGACCAGCAGGCTAGTGCTCGTGCGGCCAGGTGAGCCGCGCGCCAATATTAAACCGGTTGACCTCGGACCAGAGCGCTGCTGTGCCCAGGATTTCCGCGATGGCCTCATCGTCATACCCATGTCGTTTCAATCCCATCGTATGGGCATGAATGCAAAAGTCACACTGATTCATGACGGCGACCACAAAAGCGATGACCTCCTTGGTCTTGCCATCCACCTTGCGTGGTGCGAGCACACGAGCCATGTGATCATTGACCGACTCCAGGTATGTAGGATCGTTGGCAAAAGCCTTGTAAATGTCGGGTAAGAAGCCTTTGTACCGGACTTTCACCTTCTCGTAGGTCTCCTTGACCTGATGACTGGCCTCGTGCTCCTGAATCAGCTTCAAAGTCGACATACCATATTCCTCCTCGTGTCACGATATCAATACCTCTGAGTGGCCGCACTGGCAGGAACAAGCCGCCTAACACGACGAATGAGTCGGGGGAGGTCGAGTAATCGGCTGGAAGGCGTAGAACTCACATTATCGGGACAGCCTTCCCCTCACTTGGTCAAGACCCCGGTGCTACCGTGACCTCTCTTACTCGCTACGATGCGTCGGCGTCCGCCCCGGCCAATGCTTCCGAGTTACAGGTATAGGGTATGGGCTATGGCCGAGTCTTGCCGTGAGCTTTCTTACAAAACGGTAATCGGGAATCCGATATTGCCCTTGTGAAGGTTTCATGCCAATCAAACTCGGACCACCACTCTGTCCCTGGCAGCCCGAGCAACGTCTTCCGCGTTCGGCTGCCCGTTGGGATCGAGCCTCACCCGGAAGTGACTGGCGTATTGAGGCGCCTTTTGCAGATGTCCCACCAGACCCGCGGCGACACCCACACTATCTTTAGTGACTTCCCGCTCGCGTTCAGCTCTCGACCTTGCAGCGGCATGGTGATAGGGGCGGCACCGCATAGATCGCAAACGTGATCTACTTGAGCCACTGCGTCTGCTTGCAGTTCAAAAGGGCTTGTGGCATATTGCCGGCGTTGGGTGCATCGGAGAAAGGCGCGTGTTGAGCGTACCATCCACCAGCCGATGCGTCCGGTTCTATCAAGTCGCCTCAGCGCCATCCGGTGGTGTTGCCTTGCTCACTTTAAAGAAAGGAGGAATTCCCTAAGTCGTCGCTGCGTGGTGGCAATGGGGTGTCACACACAGCCACTGGCAGAAAGGAGAGTCCCATGAGATATCGCCGCATCCTCATGCTCGCTGCAATTCTGCTCTTGGTGGTCGCCGCCCTCGCCCAGCCGTCGGTCGCCGCACAGCGCGTCGCTCCCCCGTTTGCCTGCGAGAACCTCACCAGTCTCAACCTGCCGGACACGACGGTCACCGAGGCCGTGCGGGTGACGGCAGGGTCCTACGACCCACCGGGACCCACTCTGCTCATCTCCGGTCTACCGGCCTTCTGCCGCGTGCACCTCGTGGTAGCGCCACAAATCAATATCGAGGTCTGGATGCCGATTGAGACGTGGAATGGCCGGTTCCAGGGGGTTGGTGGCGGCGGGTTCGCGGGATCGATCAGTTACTCTGCCCTGGGGTCCGCAGTGCGGAGCAGATACGCCACTGCCTCCACCGACACCGGCCACACCGGTAGCGCAGTGGACGGGAGCTGGGCGCTCGATGCAAACGGGAATCTGAACGAGCAGTTGGTGATCGACTTCGCCTATCGAGCCATCCACGAGATGACCGTCAAGAGCAAGGCGGTCATAGAGGCCTTCTACGGTGCAGTGCCAACGTATTCGTATTTCACGGGGTGTTCAACCGGCGGCCGGCAGGGGCTGATGGAGGCCCAGCGGTTTCCTGATGACTACGACGGCATCGTCTCCGGTGCCCCAGCGATCAATTGGTCGACGTTTATCGGGGCCGAGCTGTAGCTGGCACAGCAGACTATGATCGATCCGGCCAGCGAGATCCCGCCGTGCAAGTACCATACGATCAACGAGGCGGTGGTAGCGGCCTGCGACGGTCCGGACGGTGTCGTCGACGGTGTGGTGGGCGATCCGCGCCAGTGCCACTTCGATCCCGAGACCATCACGTGCCCGAAGGACGTTCCGCCGGACTGCAGCTGCCTGACGGAGCGTGAAGCGGAAGCGGTCAGACAGATCTACGCCGGGCCGCACAATTCGGCCGGCGAGCAGGTCTGGTACGGGCTGGAACCCGGCAGCGAGCCGCAATGGACCGGGTTGGCCAGTCCGCCGCCGCCCTTCCCGATCGCGGTCGACTTTTATAAGTACTTCGTGTTCCAGGACCCCACTTGGGACTGGCGGACGCTCAACTATGACACGGACATCGCCACGGCCAAAGCCAAGTTCGGCGATATCCTCGACACCGACAACCCGGACCTGAGCGCATTCCAGGCCAGAGGCGGCAAGATCGTCGGCTGGCACGGGTCGTACGACCAGCTCATCTTCCCGCAAGGCACCATCGACTACTACCGGCGGGTAGTCGCCCAGAGCAATCTGGAGAAGACCCAGGACTTCTACCGGCTCTTCATGGTCCCCGGCATGTACCACTGTCGTGGGGGGCCGGCACAGATTCCTTCGATGCGCTCTCGCCGGTCGTTCAGTGGGTCGAGCACGGCATCCCGCCGGACCAGATCATCGCCTCGCACGCCGAAGACGGTGTGGTCACTCGCACCCGTCCGCTGTGCCCCTACCCTGAGGCGGCGGCGTACAAGGGCAAGGGCAGCATCGACGTGGCCGATAACTTCAAGTGCAAGATGAATGGCCGGGATCGGGCTGACCTGGCCTCGTCCAAGCACAGCTATCGGTGAAGCTCCTCGTCGGGCGGACGCCGTGACGGCGACGCAGTGGTGGTATGGATCCACTGCGTCGCCGCCTGTCACCGAGGCGTCATGGTCTTCCAGGCCGCCACCGCGACTGAGAATGGGACCCTGCGGCCGGAAGGTGCCTACGCTCGAGGGCAACCGTGGGAGTGCCTTGAGTAGCTGCCTGAGCTGGTGCCGCGAGTCCTTGATCGCCGCAAGCCGCGCCTCGGCGCTCCGAGTGGTCGCCCGAGGTGTTGGAGGGTGAGTCGGCGCGGGTCTTGGTAGGGAGCATCCAGCTATCGCAGTTCCGCTTCAAGAACTCGGTAGAACTCGCCCCTGGCTTCCTTTTCAATCCACGGCAGATGCCCGCAGTTCTTGAGCAGGACAAACCGAAAGTTTCCCAAAATGGGAGCCAGGGGCTTCCGGATGCCTTCGGCCGGATGGGGATCGTAGTCGCCGTGGATCGCCACCACCGGACATTGGATCTGTTTGCCGAGTTCCAGCAACTTCCCGCTCCGTCTCAGTTCTGCAGCTTCTCCCCAGACACTCTGATTGAGATGGTATTGGTGTTCCAGCACCTCGGTGTCGAGGGTTACCGGGTTGTAGCCGTCGGCCTCGGTAAACAACGCCCCGAGTCTGGCCAGAGGAGTGCACTTGTCGCTCACGGCAGGATCACTCAAGATTGTGAGCAGAGAAAGGACTTCTCGCTTTGCTTCCTCATCCAACCGGCTGATGCGAGTCTCCTGAATTGCGCGAGCGTACTGCTCATCGTAGACCGCACTCCCGACGAGGATCAGCTTTGCGACATGTACCGGGAAGCGGGCGGCGAAAATAAAACTGAGCATAGCTCCCCAGGACGAACCGATCAGGGTGACGGGAAGGTCTGCGTGCGTTTTCAAGACGGCCTGTAACTCCTGGAGTTGCCCCTCAACGGAGGGAGCCATCTGCAATGGCTCTAAGACCCCCCGACGGGAGGAGAGTTCCCGCGCTACCGGCGCCATGGAGCCTGGCGCACCGGGGCCGCCGTGAATGACGGCAACCGCGAACGGGGCGTTTCCATAGGTTCTCAGATTGTTCAATTGTACGCCCTCACTGTTTCGTGCCGCCTGCTCCGCTTGCCCGTCGTCGATCATGCATCGCTCCGACCAGTCTATCCAACTTCCAACAAGCTCGCAGCAGTCAGATGGTTATCTCACCGCGGCCACCGCTTCCTTCAGCACTTGCCTGAAGTGTGAATCGGGCAACAAGCCATCGAGGCGCCGCTCACCCATGCGGGAGCGCGGCCGGATGCAGATGCTGAAGGCGCGGGCGAGGTAGCGGTGTTCATCGCGCGCGTTGTGGCCATCGGGGCGTACCCCTGTGGCCGCCGCACCGAGCGTGTAAGAATTCTATAATACTTTCGTAAGCCTTGCGCAATCTCTGTCGCCGACGATGGGCTCAACGTCAAAACGCATCATGCGTGCTACCAGAAAGGAGATTGGAAGGATGGTAAGAAGGACGATAGTGATTGTGTTGGCGCTCGCCCTCGTTCTCCTCGTCGCCGTGCCGGCGTCGGCCGATCCGGGCCAGCCAAACTTTGGCCCAGCCGTGTGGGGCGACGGCCAACTCTGGGGTACCAAGGGTACTACGGCGCTTCAGGCGCCGACAGACAACAACGTCCAGTCGTTTGACAAGCTCTTTGTCATCACCAACAGCAACAACCCGAACGGACAGCTCCCCGTCTCAGAAGCGGCGCCCGGCAACCCGAACTATAACGGCGGCCGCTGGTTCACGCACACTGTGACCTGGACTCAGGCCGGCTTTGACGCCCACGGTACCGTCCCCGTGCTGAAGTCGTACCAGGACATTCTGTTTCACTACCATCTCGGGCACCTCACCATCGCCCCTGGTTCTCCCCCAGGTGGGCCTCTTCCCTTCTTCCAATGCCCGCTGCTGCCGGTGAAGTAGAACAGGGGGTGGAGCCCTCCTGTTCAGCGCGACGCTGCGACAACAACGAGGCACGCCCCGTCCCGAAGCC
The DNA here is from genome assembly GCA_027493995.1 of Ardenticatenaceae bacterium. Lineage (GTDB taxonomy): Bacteria > Chloroflexota > Anaerolineae > Ardenticatenales > Ardenticatenaceae > DOUV01. The sequence goes on from JAOSJS010000001.1 coordinate 3,336,212, forward strand.
GGGACGGGGCGTGTGGGCGTTTTGTTGGCGCCCGGCCCTCCCGCAACCTTCGTCATGTCAACGCGCAAGGGCCGGCGCCCGGAGAGCGACGAATCTGGAGAGGCGGGCCAGATCACGCCGCTCTCGGCTCGTCGTCGTCCACCGGGGGTGGCTTCTCCTCGGCAGGCAGTTCGTCCGGCGCCTGCGGAGATTCCTCTGTACCAGGCGATTCGTCCAGCACCTGCGAGGACTCATCCTCGGCAGGCAACTCCTCCTGCGCTTCGATGAGTTCGCCCCCGAGTGCCGGCTCGGACGCCGCCTCCGAGAGTTCGCTACTCGGCTGGACGCCTTCCAGAAGCTCGCGGGCGCCTTCCAGGTCGGCCACCTCCTCCACTTCGGCTTCGATGCCAGCGAGAAACTGGTCTGGTGGTGGGGCCGGGGGAAGTTCGGCCGGGACCACAGGCCGCTCGGGCCAGGCCGGGCTCTGGAGGATCAGCGGTTTGGCGCGGGCGGCTTGCTCGGCTGCCTCGGCTTCGATGGCGGCCGTGCGCTCGGCAATGGTGGCGCCGCTCTCGTAGTCGAAACCGAGGAGTTTGGCGAAGAGCGGACCGCGGAGGTCCTCGCGCGGTCGCTCGTCGGCGTCCTGCCAGAGCCGGCGCAAAGCCACGATGTTCCACTCGCCCGAGATCACGCCCTCGGCCGTCTCTGCACCGACCTCAACCAAAAGCCCATCGCCACGTGGAGAGAGTTCGACGGGGCTCGACAGTGCCGACCTGCCAACGAACAGACCATTCTCACCGGTGAGCTCGTCGGGGCCGAGGAGGAAACTCTGGGTCACAAAGACCTGGTTTTCCTGCGCGCGGGCTAAGGCGGCAATGCGCAGGCGCTTCCATGTCACGGACCGGGTGGCCGCTGCGGGGTTCACAATGCCGACTACTCCGCGATAAGCCAGGGCCCGCCCGAGTTCCGGGTAGAGCAGGTCGTTGCCCAGGAGGACGCCAAAGCGCCCCCAGGGCGCTTCAAACACGGTCAGACTCTCACCGGGCACCGCCAACGCGCGCTCGTGATCGGCCAGGTGGAGCTTGGCCTGCCAGCCGTGCACGTTGCCGTTAGCATCGAAGACGCCACTGAGCGCTCGGACCGGGCCGCCGGCATCGCGCAGGTAGAGAGAGCCGGCAACCAGCCAGATTGCGTGCTCTCGAGCGGCGGTACTGAACAGATCGAGGTAGGCAGCGCGGAGCGCCTGGCTCTCGGTGCTGACGAACTGAGGGAGAGCGTCGGCTACCCGCGTCTGCTCGGGGCCAGCCAGGGCGCTCCTGAGTCGGGCGAACACGCCGGTCCGCGCTTTCCGCTGCTGCTGCTCCTCGGTCAACATCGCTGCGGCGATGCTCGTGCCGATCAGTTCTGGCAAGAGAACCAGCCGGGCATCCTTCGCCTTCGCGAGGCGCAAGTACCGGTACAGTTCGTCGCGAAATTGGGTGAGGTCGGCCACTCGCTTCCACGGCATCTGCACAGCAGCGATGGTGACAATCTCGTCCATGGGGAGCCTCCTCTTCTGGAGCCCCGTCCCTGCAACGGGGGACGGTGCCAACTACGGACCCGCGCACGGTCTTCTCAAAAGGGCCGTGATGCGTGATGCACGATGAAATCACTCGCGCATCATGCGCCGCTTGTCGCTTCGGATTCTTGCCCGGTGATCGTGAAGGTCAGGCCACCCTCATTGGCCGAGACGCGGACCTCGTTGATGGTCTCGGACTGCAGGAGCTGTTGGGCCAGCGGGGTGGTGACCCAGCGCTGGATGATGCGGCGCAAGGGTCGCGCGCCCCACTCGGGGCGCGTATTCTGCCCCAGAAGCCACTCACGGGCGGCCGCGTCAATCTGGAGACGGACGCCGCGCTCGGCTGCCCGCTTGACCTCCTCGCTTAGCATCAGGTCGAGGATCTGGCGTAGCTCGGCCGGGCCAAGCGGGTTGAAGATCACGATCTCGTCCAGCCGGTTGAGAAATTCCGGGCGGAAGAAGGCGTGCAGCGCCTCCAGGGCGGCCGTGCGCTGGGCCTCGGGGTCACCGGTGAGCGCCTGGAGCACGTGGCTTCCGAGATTGCTGGTAAGGATAATGACCGTGTTAGAAAAATCGACCGTACGTCCCTGACCGTCTGTCAGCCGCCCATCGTCGAGGAGCTGCAGCAGGAGGTTGAAGACATCGGCGTGGGCCTTTTCGATCTCATCGAAGAGGACGACGCTGTAGGGGCGCCTGCGGACGGCCTCGGTGAGTTGGCCACCGCTCTCGTATCCCACGTAGCCGGGTGGCGCGCCGATCAAGCGGGCCACCTGGTGGCGCTCCATGTACTCGCTCATATCGAGGCGAATCAGCGCCTCCTGGCTGCCGAAGAGATAGGTCGCCAGCGTCTTGGCCAGCTCGGTCTTGCCAACGCCGGTCGGACCGAGGAAGAGGAAGCTACCAACCGGCCGGCGTGGATCGCGCAGCCCCGCGGCGGCCCGCAGGAGGCTCTCGCTGAGCACCCGCACGGCATTCTCCTGACCAAGCACGCGCTGGCGGAGGGCATCCGCCAGCCCGAGGAAGCGCTGGCGCTCGTCCGGCTCCAACTGGCGCAGCGGAATTTTGAGCCGCTCGCTGGCGATGGCTCGCACCGTGGCGACGGTCAACGGCTCATTCGCATGGCCGGCCAGCGCGGCGGCCTCGTGGATCAAATCCAGGGCCGAGCCGGGCAAGGCCACATCGCCGATGTAGCGCTGGGCGATCCGGATGGCCTCGGCCAGGGCTGCCGGTTCGATGCGCACACCGTAGGTCTGTTCGAGTGTCGGCCGCCAGGCGTCGAGCGTGGCGCGGGCCTCCTCCAGGGTGGCCGGAGGGATTTCCATCACGCTGAGGCGCTCGCTCACGATTGGTAAAGCGACCAGCGGTTGGAGGTGCCCGGGAGTGGCCGTCGCGAGCAGCGCGACGCTATTATCCCAGACTGCCTCGGCGAGCACGTCGCCGGCCTCGCGCCAGTCGGCCCGTGCGGCGAGCCAGAAGCGGTCGATATTCGGCACGACGACCAGGCCGGTGTTGAGCCCCGCCGTCGCCAACGCCTCACGCATCGTGCCGACCGGGTCGCGGGCCAGGGCCGCCTCGCGCAGGCTCACTGCCCGGGTGAGATCAGGAATCGCGCGGTTCTGCTCCACCTCCCGCGCGACCTGGCGGGCGAGGGCGCGCTTGCCGGCGCCCGCGGGGCCAACCATCAGCACGTGGCCGCGAGGTTGCCGTCGCAGCCGGGTCAGCACGCCCGAGAGGAGCATGGGTCGCGGCGCGGCCGGCTCGTCAGGGCGCAGTTCGGCTCCCGGTGGGGTCGGCACTGGCCCAGTGAAGGAGCGCTCCGGCTGGGAGGCAGGCGCGAGTCGCTCCGGTGGGGCGGTTCGACTTTGCACCGGCGAGACGGGCTCGACCGGGAGTTCCCGGAGGGCCGCCTCGAGTGCAGCGAGGCTGATGCCGGCGCGCTGGATGAGCTTGTCGGCGACGGGCCAGCGCCCGAGCGCCAGGAGCAGATCGCCCGTGTCGACCCAACGCCGGCCGTGCTCCTGCGCGAGGCGCCAGGCGCGAGCCATCAAGTCGGTCGATTCTGGCGAAAGGACGACACCGGGCAGCCCCGGGACCGCGGGCATCTCGGGCGAGCGGCGCCCGGTCAACGGCACACGGACGGTCCAGAGGGTGCGCTCGAAGCTGTAGCGGTCCGCGCCAAGTGCGTCCAGGGCCATGCGCACGTTTGTCTCACGCTGGCGAACGAGCGCTAACAACAGGTCGGTGGGCGTGAGGATGTCAACTTCCTCCTCATTCCCATCGACAATCGCTGCGAGGTTGAGCGTGCGGCGCAGCGGTTCACTAATCGGTGGAAGCGTAGCCATAACACGGCTCCGGTGATAGACGTGCAACGTGCACGATTTATGCCTTTTTTATGGAGTGAACGGTCAGGAACCGCCCTCCCTGAAGTGACGTTCGTAAATGACTCCTCCTCCCCTCCCACCGCCTTCCCTGGGAGGGGAGATCCCGGCCGGCAAATTCATGCCAACACTATTATAGTATAGTTACGGCCGCAGCAGCGCTCAGCCTGTCTGGCGTCCACTGCCGATGTGGAGCAGTTATCCGGTGATCCGGTGGGCCTGCTCCGAGGCCAGGAAGACGAACACAGCCGCCTTTGGGTAGCAGAGGCTATGGCCCTCGCCGCGCCGACCTCGCCGTTGCCGCCGATCACCACCACGACTTTGCCTTGCAGTCTCCTCCCGGTCATCCGCTTCGTCGCCCGCTACTGCTCTCCAGTCCAGGCAATCCGGTAAATCCGGCCCGGTCCCCAGTCACCGACGTAGAGGGCGCCGTCCGGGCCGACGGCGACCGCCAATGGCAGTTCGAAGTCTGTCGCGAAATCGCTGACGGCGGCGCGGTAGGTGTCGCCCTGGGGCATCAGTTGCACCCGAACGATCCGGTAGGCGCCGGGGATGTGACTCCAGAGTGCGACGAAAAGATTGCCACGGTAGCCCGATGGAAAACTCTGCCCGCCGTAGTCCGTGACCCCGTTGGCACTGGCATGCGCTACAAAGGTGGCGATAGCAGAACGTGTACCCTCGCAGCGGGCGGGATCATTCCAGATCGGATGGACGCTCACCCGCCCTGGAGACGCGGTCACACAGTAGGGCCAGCCGTAGTCGGCGCCTGGCAGAATATGATTCAGCTCCTCCGGCGGGCCATAGTCGGCACCGTTGTCGGTGGCGAATATCTGGCCTGCTGGGGTTATAGCCAGGTCATACGGATTGCGCAACCCTGTGGCGACGTACTCAAGGCTCTCCGATCCTCGGTCGGGATGGACCCGCAGGATGCCCGCGTGCCAGGGCTCTGGCGGCGCCTCACCGTGGTCGCTGGTGGAGCCTTGCGCGATGTACAGCCAGCCGTCGGAACCGAACTCGATGCCATTGGTCTGGTGCAGGTCGGCGTAGCAACAGGGCATGCCGGTCAGGAACGGCTGGTGGCTCTCGGCGACACCATCCCCATTGGTGTCCTGGCCGATGGTGACGCCGCCGCGTTCGCTGACGAAGAGTTGAGCCGTGCCCGGGCGGAAAGCCAACCCGAGGGGAACGCTGAAGCCATCCAGGAAGGTAGTGCGCGTGCCATCCGGCGCGACCCGAACGATCGACCCCTCCATCCGCGCGACGTACATCGCGCCGTCGGGATCCCACGCCAGGCTGGTCACGTGCTCGAAGGGCGCCTCGGCACTGTTGGCCTCGATTGTGATAGTGAAGCCTGGTTCGGCCGGCTTAGGATAGCGACCGTCGCTTGCGGTCGGGAGTGGCGCTGGCCGCATCGCCGCTCCAGCAGTGGGGCCAGGAGCCGCGCCGGCGGTGCCAGTCGCGCCGGCCACCTGGGTTGCATCCACGGCGCTCAGCACGGCGGTGCGCTGTAAAGTCGGGGGCGCACTGGACATGTTCGTCGCGCTCCCTGGTGCCGCGGTGGTACTCGACAGAGTGAGCACAGTCGCCAGGGCCAGCGTGGTCGTTGGGGCCGGCGGGGTGGGTTGCCGGGGCGCGCTCGTCAGACGGCCAACAGTGGCCGTGGGAGCGGCTATGGTCGGGATCGTCGTGGGCGCCAGCGCGTCCGGTCGTGGGGTGGGCGTCTGGACAGCGCCGCAGCCACTGAGAAAACCGGCGAGCAGCACCACGACGGCGAGGGCGCGACGAGGGATAATGATGTTACCTCACTTCGTCTCCATCACGGGCCAGAAGGCAGGGCTCTTACTGATCTATGCATGGCTGTCTAACGTAGGTTTTGTGCAACCAGAGACGCAACCAGCAAAAATAGGCCAAAAAGAGAACTTTTCCAATCGGGATGAAGAGAGTGATAAGCTCATGGTGCGGACCTCGGAGCAGCCAGCCAGGAGGAGCGACCATGAGCGAGCTGGAAAGGCCAGGGCCTCTGACGCAACACGCGATGTTGGTGATCTGGGGCCACTTTGCGCACCAGATCGGATTGATCCAGGCGATGAACGCAGTCGCGTTGCACCAAAAGACCTATCGACATCGTCCCCAAACCAAGGTGCTGGCGGTGCTGGTAGCAACCCTGGCTGGGGTTGCGCATCTGAAGGAGATTAGTCATAGTGCCCATCCATTGGATCAGGATCAGGCGGTCGCGGCGGCGTGGCAGCAACCGGCGTGGGCGGATGCCAGCGGGGTGAGTCGAACCTTGCAGGCCTTGAGCCTGGCCGAGGCCGAAGCGATCGGCCAGGCTTTGGAGGCCATCAGTCAACCGTTTATTGACCGCGAGGTGGTGCTGGCGATGCGTACCCACGGCCGGCTGGTGTACGATGGCGACTTGACCGGTCGTCCGGTCTCGAACAGCAGCACGAGCTATCCCAACGTGGCCTATGGCTACATGAGTGATGCCTTGTGCCTGGGGTATCAAGCGGCGCTGGTCAGTCTGCACAGCCCGACCTATGGGCGGGTCTGGCTGTCGGTTCGTCCCCATCCGGGGAATACCATCGCCTGTACCCAAGCCGAAGCGATCATCCTGGCGGCGGAAGCGCGCACTGGGGTTCGCCCCCGGCGGCGCGTCGAGCTGCTCCGGCAGCGGCTGGCGGCGATCACGGCGGCGCGGCAGCAGGCTGAAGCGCGCTTGGCGACCGCGCAGCAGGCCTTGACGGCGATCCACGCCCAGGCGAACGACCTCAGCCAGCACAGGCAGCACTGGCAGCACGAGATCCAACGGCTGGAAGCCGTCGCCCAGGCGCGCCAGCGGCCGGAACGACCGCACAGTCAGGTGGCAACGGCCCGCCAGCGCTTGCTGGTCTGCGAGCGCCGCATGGCCCGCCAGCCGCGCCTGATCGAGCGCGCGCAGCAGCGCGTCCTCCGGCAGCAGCGCCAGGTTGAGGCGCGAGCCGCCATCGAGGCGAGTCTGACCAGCCGCCTGGCGCGCTTCGAGGACGAGAATCGGCGCAATCCCACGCCGGTGGAGGCCGTCTTTCGGCTCGATGCCGGCTTTGGCACGGGTGAGAATGTCGCCCTGTTGATCGAGATGGGCTATGACGTCTACACCAAGCCCTATCATCACCAAGTCACGACCCGCTTGCGCCGCACCGTGAGCGAGACGACCGCCTGGACGCGCGTGGGCGCCAACGCCGAAGTGGTGGCTTGGTCGAATCAGCAGATGGCTGGCTGTCCCTACCCGCTGGAACTGGCCTTGGAACGCTTCTACACCGGCGCGACCGTTCGCTACAGCACCTTGCTCCATTCCGGCAGCGCCCCCGTGATCGGCGACCTGCTGCCGTGGTTCCAATTCTATAATGGCCGCCAACTGATCGAGGCGGGCATCAAGGAAGGAAAAACGTCTTTCAAATGCACCATCTGAAAATCCGCTCGGCGCCGGGCCTCTTGATTCAAGAGTATTGTGCCCTCTTCGCCGCCAATTTTGTCCGCTGGGCGGCCCACTGGCTGGCGACGGACTGCCGTCATACGCCGCTGCCCGCACCCGGCAGTCCCCGCCTGCCCGTCAAAGAACTGGTCCAGGTGGCGGCTCACACTTCTGCCTGGGTCGAGTCGCTGCCCGATGGCTATCGTCTCACCTTTACCGACCAGAGCGCCTACGCGGGCAAGCGACTCCAAACGGCCACCTGGGCTTTCCAGTTGCCGCTGCCGCTCTTCAAAAGTTGTGATGTGCCCGCCTTTTTGCTGGTTTAGCATCTGGTTGCACAAAACCTACGCTAAACAGGAGTCGAAACGCACGACGCGTGATCCGTCACGGAATTGCCCGCGCCTCATGTATCACGGACACGCGGCTTCTTGAGCAACGTACGCAAGGATCGGTAGAAGCCTTCGGGGTATCATCGGGCTCGAGTGCGGGCAGCGCTTCACGGCGAGTTACTGGCGATGCTGGAAGTACCAGGCAGCGGCCTCCGTGCGGTTGGCTACCGAGAGCTTCTCGTAGATGTTCTTGAGATGGAAGCGGACCGTGTTCTCGCTGACGGTCAACGCGTCGGCGATCTCCTGGTTGGTGCGGCCTTGAGCGAGATGGCCCAGTACCTCCCACTCACGATCAGTCAGATCGCTGGGGGCGTCGGCCGTGACGCCGGCCGCGGCGGGCGCGCGGTGCACGGCCAGCCAGCGCCGGGCCGCCCGGGGGAAAACCAGCCGGCCATGCGCCACCTGGCGGATGGCTTCGACCGTCTGCCTCGGTGACTCTGTCTTGAGCGCCAGGCCATCGGCTTCCAATTCGAGCGCCGACTGGATGCTCTCGCCATCACTGAAGGCCGTCAGGACCAGGACTCGCACCGGCAACGCGCGCTTGCGAAGCTCGGAGAGCACCGTCAGGCCGTGGTAGGGCATCTGCAGATCCAAAACGACCACGTCCGCAGGATGTTGACTCAGGAGCTCAAGCAGTTGATCGCCGTTGGTAGCGGCGGCAACGACCTGGATATCACGCTCCTGGGAGAGCAGGGCCTGCAAGCCCTGCACGACCAGTTCGTGATCGTCTGCCAGAATCACTCGGATGAGCTCAGCCATGATGCGGTACCTTCACGAGAATACGGGTGCCAGCGCCTGGTCGGCTTTCCAGGTGGAAAGTTCCACCCACGAGGCTGACCCGGTCGCGCATCCCCCGCAAGCCAATGTGCTCCTCGCGCTCTGTTGCCAGCGGCCCCTCGAGAGGTGGTGGCTCGAAACCACGGCCGTGGTCATCGACGGTGAGGCAGATCCACTCGCCCTCGCTCCAGAGACGGACCTCCTGGTTCGGCACCCCGGCGTGACGGTGCGCGTTCGAGAGAGCCTCTTGCAGGATGCGATAGAGCGCGATCTTGACTGGAAGGGCGACGTCAGTGGGCACCTCTCCAATCTCGAGTGTCACGGTGTCGCCGGTCCACTCTTCATGCTGGATGACGAGACCCTCGACGATGGAGAGCAGGTCGCGACGATGAAACTCAGGCGGACGGAAGGTTCCCAAGAAATGCTTGATCTCCCGTAGTGAGTTCTCCAACAACGCGCCGATATTAGTCAAGGTCTGACGGGTCACGTCGTCCACAGGGCAATAGGGATCGCTGCAGCGCAAATGGGTCTGCAGGAGGGCCAACTGCGAGAGGGCGGCGAAGAGGTACTGCACCGGGCCGTCGTGAATGTCCAGCACAATCCGGCTGAGTTCCTCCTCTGTGACGGGTAAGATCCGCTGCATGATGGTGCGGGGCCAGGTGCTGTGGGTGGACTGTGCCAGGAGCCAGGCGAGTTGGTCGGCTGCCGCGCACACGCAGCTCAAATCGTCTGCGGCGGGGCGAATATCGAGCCGACCAACAGACTGGTCGCCAAAGCGAAGCGGCATCTCGGTGACCGAGGCCTGGTCAGGCTGCCCGACCGCGACGAGTTTTCGGAGCGAGCCACCTCCCTCGTCCGTCACGTGCAAGCCGGCATACGTCACGTCGCCCCGGGCGCGCAGCCACTCCAGGATGAGTTGAGCCAGATCGGCCACGCTCAAATTCAATTTTGTGGAGGTGTGCATTGGAAATCCTCTCGGGCCCCGGCGAGGGCGTCCTCACTGGCATACCGCTATTGTAACGCCGCATGACACAAGGAGCAATCAGCATCGGGCCGGACCGGGCGGCTCAATTGTCAGGGTGCAACCTACCTACCCACCCACCCACCCACCCACCCACCCACCCACCCACCCACCTGCCTGCCCACCCACCTGCCCACCCACCTGCCTGCCCACCCTGCCTGCCTGCCTGCCTGCCACCTGCCTGCCCACCCACCTGCCACCCACCCACCCACCCACCCTGCCACCCACCTGCCTGCCTGCCACCCACCTGCCCACCCACCCACCCACCTGCCACCTGCCTGCCACCTACCTGCCTCCTTCAGGGGGCACTCGCCAGGGTATCATCGCGCCTTGCGCAGCCATCACGAGCACGGCGCAGGTGCGACGCACCTCGCACGCCTGACCTTTGAGCAAACGGCAGTCAAGTCGTCGTTGGTGCGGTTGGGGATCTGGTCTGGAGGGGCGCAGGGCCCTGCGCCCCTCTTTTCGAGGTCGCGGGCGCGCTGATAGAGGGCGCACAGCCGTGCGCCCCACGACGAACCTGAAAACACCCTCCGCAGAGGCCTGGTAGTCGTTTCAACGACGACTTGACCGATGCCCTCGCCCTGGGGGGCCACAGCCCAGCTTCGGGCGATTTGCCGTCGAGCGCGTGAGCCCGCGTCGTTCCCGGCAGACGGCTGGCCCGGCAACCCCCTTACGTTCCACGGTTGCGCGGCCGGCCCCACGGGCCGCACACGTCCATGAGCCTGGGCCGTCCGTACACACCGCCCCGAGCTTGCTCGATTGGTGGCTCTTGACTAGAATAGCCACTATGATGCCCAATCCCACCGCGGCGCGGCCGCGACGCAACTATAGGTGGATGCTCTGGCTGATTGCCGCACTGGTTTTCACGGCGGATCAGCTTACAAAGATGCTGGTCACACGCGAGCTGGCATTGTGGGAAAGCTGGCGGCCCTTCGCCGCCGTTCCTGTCCTCAAGCTCTTCGCGATCACCCATGTCAGCAACACCGGAGCCGCCTTCGGCATCTTGCCCGACCGCGGACTCTTCTTCGTGATCGTCGCGATTATCGTCTCGGCCGCCATCGCGTTCTACTATCGGCGCCTCCCGAGTCACCAGTGGTGGCTTTTCCTGAGTTTGGGGCTTCAGTTAGGTGGTGCCCTCGGCAATCTGGTGGATCGGCTGCGGCTGGGCTCCGTCGTGGATTTTGTCGAGGTGGGGATCTGGCCGGTATTCAATGTAGCCGACAGCGCCATCGTCACCGGCGTCCTGATTCTGGCCTGGCATTTCTGGCGCGAAGACCGGCTCGAGCAACAAAAAGCCGACGCGCCTGCCGCTACCGATGCGCCGACCTCGTGGCCCCCGACACTCTCCGCCCCGCCTGCCAGCAACGGCCACCGCCACCTTGAACCGGAAGAGGCTCAGCGGCTCACCGACGGAAACAACCTTCCGGGAAGCAGTAGCGAACGCGTCGAACCCCCGCACGGGCAATGAGCCCCGGCGCCGTTCGCACCCTCACCGTCCCGGTCGGTGCCCGCGGTGAACGCCTTGATCGCTGGCTGACTACGCAGATCACCGCCCTCAGTCGTTCTCAGATCCAGAAGCTTATCGAGGCGGGTCAGGTGACCGTTGAAGGCTGCGTGCCCGCCAAAAGCGGGGTCAAACTCGAGGGCGGGGAGATCGTCGTGGTACAGCTGCCTGCTCCGGCCCCCGAGCAGCCTGCACCGGAGCCGATCCAGCTTGACGTGATGTACGAGAACGAGCGCGCCCTGGTCATCAACAAACCAGCCGGGATGGTCGTCCATCCGGCACCGGGCCATATCGGCGGCACGTTGGTCAACGCGCTTCTGGCGCGGTATCCCGAGTTGAACGACGCGGAGCAACCCGAGCGACCGGGAATCGTTCACCGGCTCGACCGGGAGACGAGCGGCTTGCTCGTCATTGCGAAATCTGTGCGGGCGCGGCGGTACCTGCAACGGCAATTCAAGCGCCGCGCCGTGATAAAAGAATACCTGGCCCTGGTCCAGGGTCAGCCTGAGGCGGCGCGCGGAGTGATTGAGGGGCCTATTGGACGCGACCTGCACCACCGTCAGCGACGGGCCGTCGTGGCAACGGGACGGCCAGCTGAGACTCGCTACGAGGTCATCGAGACATACAAGGAGTACACTCTCCTCAACGTCCGCCCCGTCACCGGCCGTACACATCAAATTCGCGTCCACCTGGCAGCGATCGACCACCCTGTCGTTGGCGACCGGGTCTACGGTCCACGGCGCCAGCGGCTCGCGCTCGAGCGTCATTTTCTGCACGCCTGGCGATTGACGCTCCAACTCCCAGGCGAGTCTGAGCCGCGCACCTTCGAGGCGCCATTGCCGCCCGAATTGGCGGCCGTGTTGGAGACGCTTCGAACTTCAAAGCTGCCAGAAAGCCAACGATCACAGTAGTCAGACACGCCCCGCCGGAAAAGCGGCTCGCGCCAACCTGGATCGGGGCCAAAGTGGAGGTTCTTTATGAGCCAGACTGCACCAACATTAGAGGCCATCCGTGCGCGGTTGCTCCGTGAACGTGAGGCCACGCTGGACGAACTCGAGCGCATCCGTCGCGATCGGGATGAGTACGAAGCCGACTTCGGGATGGGCGAGGGCGACCCGGGCATCGTCGAGCGCGAAAAAGCAACGCTGTTGATATCCCAGTACGATCATCGCCTGACCCAGATTGATGCGGCGCTGGCTCAGATCGACGCCGGCACGTATGGCCTCTGCACGTCTTGTGGTGAACCTATCAATCCCGAGCGACTCGAGATACTCCCGTTCACCACTCTATGCGTGACCTGCGCCGGCAAAGCCCGCAGCCAGGGTGGTCGTCGCTAGCGGCAGCGCGAGAGGCGGCAGAGGTCACCGCTCTCTCCGGCGAACGCCGCCCTCTCGAAGACGCAGACGTCACACGAACAGCCAGAAGAGCAAGCGCCCCGTGCCTCTCCCCGCCCGGGGCGCTCTGCTGAGAGCCACCCCGCTCCTGATAGCCTCAGCGTGCTTACTTGTGCCGTTTTTTCGAATCCGCACCTCAAGTGGTCGATCGAGTGTGAAACGTGATGGCAACCCCGAGTGCTGGGAGTTCAGGTTTGGTTTCAGCCGGTTGAAGAGCTGCCGGGCGGATCTTCAATCGTGGTTTGCGCCGGGGAGTCCTCGTGCTAGAATCCAGCTAACTTCGAGACCCTTGCCTCCTTCGAGTAACTCTCGTGAAACCTTTGATCGGCATCACAATGAGCCGTATTGAGGCTGGCCGGTACCAGAACCGCCCCGAGTTGGCGGTCGTCCCCCAGGCATACATCGACTCCGTGGCGGCCGCCGGCGGCACGCCGTTGCTGCTCCCCAACGTTCCCGGCATCGTGTCCGAGGTGATGCCGCTCCTTGCCGGCCTCATCCTGATTGGTGGCCCCGATGTCACCCCATCCGTCTACACCCGCGAGTCGGTTCACCCGAAAACCTATGGCCTGCACCCCATTCGTGAGCAGGTCGAGTTCGGATTGGTCCAGGCCGCCCTTGAGCACGAGGTACCGATTCTGGGCATCTGTCGGGGGATTCAGGTTCTGAACGTAGTCCTCGGCGGTACCCTTATCCAGGACATCCCAGATCAGTGGCCGGGAGCCCTGCGCCACGACACAGACCACTCCGAGGCGATTCGCCATCAGGTCACGATCGAGCCCGCGAGCCGCCTGGCTCAGATCGTTGGCGGAACAGCCATCGACACCAACAGCTACCATCACCAGGCAATCAAAGAGGTCGCGCCCGGCCTGATTATCACGGCTCGTGCGCCCGATGGGGTGATCGAGGCTATCGAGGGACGCGACCGGCCATTCGTCGTGGGCGTTCAGTGGCATCCCGAACTCCTCGCCGCCGAGGAGGCGACGCACGCCGCACTGTTCCGTGCCCTGGTGGAGGAGAGCAGACGGAACAAGTGACTCGTGGACGTGGAGGGTCCAGTGTGACCGCAGTACATTCAATCACAACGTTGTTTTGCTTTGGCTTCTTAGTCCGTCACGGTTCCAAAAGCAGTTCCAAATAAGGTGGGATGGTCCGATAGTAGGACGGGCGCAGGCCATGCGCCCCAACCCCGACTTCGCCGCCCGGACCCTTCCAACTCTGGGTGCCCCTGGAGCAGTCCTGGCTCCGCTTGCGCCCACTCGAATTTTGACTATAATATTTCCAGAGGTGAAACTGAGGGGCTGCCCGGCCCTCAGTTTCTTGTTTTTTGTCTGTGAGGGGAATGATGGCTGATAAGCCCACTTTGCTGACTGTTGAAGGGAAGCGCAAGCTGGAGGAAGAGCTCCATCATCTCAAGGCCGTCCGTCGGCCGCAAGTCGCCGAACGCATCCGCCAGGCCAAGGAGGAGGGCGACTTGCGTGAGAACGCCGAGTACGACGATGCCAAGATGGAGCAAGGCTTCATTGAGGGGCGCATCCGCGAGCTCGAGGCCTTGCTGAAGCATGTCCAGATTATCGACAGTACCAATGGCAACAGCATGGTCACTATAGGCTCGACCGTTAGCGTCCGCGAGGAGGATGAGCAGACGGAAGAAGTCTTCACAGTCGTTGGCTCAGCTGAGGCCGACCCGACCAGTGGCCGTATCTCCAACGAATCCCCACTGGGCAGGTCGCTCTTGGGCCGGAAACCTGGCGACCAGGTTCAGGTCCAGACGCCTGGGGGCCTGTTGACCTTCATCATCCTCAAGATTCTCTAAGCGTGACGCTCCGCACGGGCGAGAAGCCCGGCCGCTTCTCAGGCAACGCATAGGCTAGTGCCTTCCGTTAGCGCCTGAAGGCTGCGTCCGATCCAAAGCGGTGCACCGTGAACTCTACAGGTTTCCCCCTACGGGGGGCGCCCAAGCGTCTGGCACTCGCCTCGCCCTGAGGGGCGGTCCCCGGCGAGTACCTCGCTTTGGGGCGTACCCCGCGGGGTAGGGGACGCCCCTCACCCCCTGCGGGGGGAGCCCTACCCCGCGGGGTACGCCCAAGCGAGAAGGTCTCACCGGGGACCGCCCCTCAGGGCGAGGCGTCCCCCTCGACGCCAGGGGGTACCCCTCAGGGCAGGGCGTACGCAGCGGGAGCTTCGCCGCTGCAACCGGCACCCTCTACGTTGTCCCCTCCGGGGGATGTCCTTCCCGTGAGGCGGACGCCTGGGGGCGCCCCGCAGGGGGTGAGGGGCGTCCCCAGGCGAGGTGATCACGTCACGCCCTGAGGAGCGGTCCCCGGCGAGTACCTCGCTTTGGGGCGTACCCCGCGGGGGAAGGGGCACCCCGTAGGGTGGAAGCACCGTTTCGACGCCGCATGGACGGCGGGCAAGGGCTCGCCTGGGGGTACCCCTCAGGGCAGGGGCTCCGCTCGGACTGGAAGTCCGGCGGCTTGCGGCGGGCTAGATTCAGTCAGCGCCTGATTTCAGCGAAAGTCTCCCGACTGGATGCAACGCAACGGCGCGGGTCTTCTCCCCGCGCCGTTCTGGTTTGGCCGTCTGCCGGTATCGGTCGGGACACTCTCCTCATATCATGACAAGGATATCGGAATGGACCCGAGCACTTTCAACGAATACCAACGGCAACGCTACGAGAAGATCCAGGAACTCCGTGAGCAGGGGATCGATCCCTATCCCCCCCGTGCCCACCGTACGCATCTCAGCCGGGAGGCCGTCGCGGCCTTCGAGGCGGCCATGGCCGAGGGCCAGCCGGGCGAGCCTGTGTGGGTCACAGTGGGTGGGCGGATTGTGGCTATCCGGGTGATGGGCAAGGCCAGTTTCGCTCACATTGAGGATGCCGCCGGCCAGCTTCAGCTCTACTTTAAGCACGACCTTTTGGGTCAGGAGAGTTACGGACACTTCAAGGAACTCCTCGACCTGGATGATTTCATCCAGGCCCGCGGCACCATGTTTCGCACGCGCACCGGCGAACCGACCGTCGAGGTACACGATTGGCAGATCGTCAGCAAGGCGCTCAATCCGCCGCCGAGCAAGTGGCACGGTGTGACCGACGCAGAACTGCGCTACCGCCAGCGTTACGTTGACCTGATGGCCAACCCTGAAGTGCGCGATATTTTCATTGTGCGCAGTCGAGTCGTGAGCGCCATCCGCCGTTTTCTGGAGAGCCGAGGCTTCATCGAGGTCGAGACGCCGGTGCTCCAGCCACTCTACGGGGGTGCGGCGGCTGAGCCTTTCATCACCCATCACAATTGGGCCAGGCGCGATCTCTATCTGCGCATCTCACCCGAACTCTACCTCAAGCGCTTGCTGGTCGGCGGGCTGGAGCGGGTCTTCGAGATCGGCAAGAACTTCCGCAACGAGGGCGTGAGCTTCAAGCACAGCCCCGAGTTCACTATGCTGGAGGCCTACCAGGCCTTTGCCGATTATCACGATATGATGAAGTTGGCTGAGGAGTGCTGGTCTACCGTCGCCCGGGAGGTTTTGGGCAGCCCGGTGATCCACTACCAGGGGCATGTCGTCGATCTGACGCCCCCCTGGAAGCGTGTGACCATGCACAGCGCTATTCTCGATCAGACGGGGATTGACCTGGACACGGTCCCAACCTTGGGGGCGCTCCAGGCCAATATCCGCCAGCGTGGTGTGGAAGTGGACACGGCACAGACCTGGGGCAAGCAGGTCGATAAGCTCTTCAGCGCCTACGTCGAGCCGACCCTGATTCAGCCGACCTTCATCGTAGACTATCCAGTCGAACTCTCGCCGCTGGCCAAGCGCAAGCCGGACAAGCCAGGCTGGGTCGAGCGGTTTGAGGGGTTTGTCGGCGGTGTGGAAGCCGTGAACGCCTTCACCGAACTGAACGATCCGATCGACCAGGAGCAGCGCTTCCTGGACATGGCCCGTGATTTCGCTGCTGGCGACACGGAGGCCCACCCGCTCGACGAGGACTTCATCAACGCACTGATGTACGGCATGCCTCCGACCGGCGGCATCGGTTGGGGCATCGACCGCATGATGATGATCTTCCTCGACCGGCCCAACATCCGCGAGGTGATTCTCTACCCTCAATTGCGCGCTGTCCAGGAGGAACTGACCTGACGGCAGAGTAGCAAGTACCAGCGCTGCTGGCTCGCGCGGCGGCGCTCTTTTTGTCCCGATGCCTCCCACTATGGCCGCCTTGGCGCGCCACAGCGTCTGGCAGCGGCGGGTGAAGGGGAGCGCTGGCCCCCGGTTGCGCCTCCGCCAGCAGCCCCGCCCGCCGCTGAACCAGGTCGAGTCCTCGCTCTCGCCTGTGGCTCGCGGCCTGGGAAGCATTCTCCTGGTGCGGCTCACTGGGGAGCGACCGAGGACCGGCGGCTCTTATCCTGGCCAACTGTTGGATATAACCGAATAGATTGACGGCATCGAATTAAATCGCTATACTCTCGCCTTGTTTCCGGGGAGGGAAGCGAATGCCAAAGCCACGCCGAGCGCTTGTGGACGAGGTGATTGAGGCACATCGGGCCATTATGCGGGGCCTGCACCAGGCGGCCGGACCGTCCTGGCTAGAAGTCGACCTGACGATGGCGCAACTGAAGACCCTCATCGCGTTGGCCGACCAGGAGCCGATCACAATTGGCCAACTCGCCGGGGCGCTGAGCGTCAGCCTGCCCACAGCCAGTCATTTGGCGGACCGGCTCGTCCATGCCGGGCTTGTCCAGCGAGCGGAAGATCCTGGCGATCGGCGGCGCACCCTCGTGTCCCTCACCCCGCAGGGCCAGGCGCTCGTCGGGCGGCTCCGGGATGGCGGCCGAGAACATTTTCGGGTCTGGCTCAGCCGGCTCAGCGAGGAAGACCTGGGCACACTCTTGCGGGGTCTCCAGGCGCTGGCGGAAGCTTCGAAGACCCCACAAACCGTAGCGATGGGAAGCGCTGGGCACTGATAGACAACGAGCCGGCGTGTCCAGCCTCAATTGCCGGATTGAAACGAGGTCGTGGAAACAATTGGAGGAATTACGTGAACAGGAATGTTACTGATTCGGCACTGAAAGACAGACCGGAGGTGGTTCCCCCCGTGCTGGGGCGCAAGCGACTCGTCCTCACCATGGCCGGCGTCATGCTTGGCATGTTGCTCTCTGCCCTCGACCAAACCGTCGTCGGGACCGCCATGCCACGGATTATCGCCGACCTGAACGGCCTCCAGCACTACGCCTGGGTCTTCACCGCCTATATGCTCGCCTCAACCGTCACTGTCCCGATCTACGGGAAGCTCTCTGACATCTACGGTCGGCGCCCATTCTTTATTGGGGGAATGATCCTCTTCCTCCTCGGCTCAGCGCTGTCGGGCATGTCGCAGAACATGACCCAGTTGATCCTCTTCCGCGGGCTTCAGGGCCTCGGCGCGGGCGGGATGATGCCGATCGTCCAGGCAATCGTCGGCGACATCTTTACGCCCGCGGAACGGGGCAAATGGCAGGGCCTGCTCATGGGCGTCTTCGGGATCGCCACGATCATCGGCCCGACCCTCGGTGGCTGGCTCACCGATAGTTGGGGCTGGCGCTGGGTCTTCTACGTCAACATGCCGGTCGGTGTGGTTGCGATTGTCACCGCCGGCTTCGCGCTGCCCGGCCAGAGCCGGCACCGGGAGCACACCATCGACTATACCGGTGTAGCGACACTCATTGCTGGGACTGTGCCGCTCCTCCTGGCCTTCTCGTGGGCCGGAACCCAGTACCCCTGGCTCTCGACGCAGATCGTCGGACTCCTGGTCTTCGCCGTGGCGATGCTCGCCATTTTCTTTTTCATCGAAATGCGCGCGCCAGAGCCCATCATCAGCCCATCCCTCTTCAGAAATGGCATCTTCTCGGTGTCCGTCATCGCCACTTTCCTGGTGAGCATCGGGATGTTCGGCGCCATCATGTACCTGCCGCTCTTCGTCCAGGGCGTGATCGGCCAGAGCGCCACCAGCTCGGGTGCAGTTCTCACTCCGATGATGCTGGGATTCGTTGTGAGCAGTATCATTGGCGGGCAGATCATGGCACGCACCGGGCGCTACAAGGTATTGGCGCTCAGTGGCTTTATCGTCGCCGCCGCGGGAATGTTTCTGCTTTCGCACATGACGATGAATGCGACCAACGCCCTTGTCGTGCGCAACATGGCGATTACCGGCCTCGGCATCGGCGTGATGATGAGCCTCTTCACCATCGTCGTCCAGAATGCGTTCCCCTTCCAGCAGCTCGGACAGGTCACTGCCAGTCTCCAGTTCTTCCGCTCGATCGGAGGTACCATCGGCGTGGCAATTCTGGGCTCGGTGATGACCAACCATTTCCAGAGCAACTTCCAGGGCCACCTGCCCGCGGCGCTCACGCAGCTCGTCCCGCCGGACAGGCTCGCCGCGCTGCAGAACCCACAGATCCTCCTGGCGCCGGAGGCAACCGCTCGCATACAGGAGTCATTTGCCGCGTTCGGACCGCAGGGGCAGGCCTTGTTCCAGCAGTTGATGCTGGCGATTCGCCAGAGCCTGGCAACCGCCATCACCGATCTCTTCACCGTCGGCGCGGGCGTCATGATCATTGCCTTCATCGCCACCCTCTTCCTGCGCGAGATTCCACTGCGCAAGAGTCATCACGCGCCAGTCCTGGAGGTTGCCGGCGAAGCCATTGCCGAGGCTGGTGAGTGGGTGGTGCCCGAAGTACCGGTGGTCGCCACCTACGATCCGGAGGCCAGCGCGGCGAACTGATATTACGCCCCACACGCCGAGAGCGAAAGGCTCCCGGCGGACGTTTCCCTCACCGCGGGGCTGACCGGGGTGATGATCACAGAAACGCGGAGAGCATACGGGGAGTTCTTGCAAACCTCTGTGCTCTCCGCGTTTTTGCAGCAACACTGTGACTTTGTTGGCGCTTGCGCGGACCGTCGCGGCGAGCGGAGACGACCGGCTGGGGCTAAGGTCGCCGGCTGATAGCGCAAGCCGGCTGGTGCAGGTGGCCCGCTTCCAGGCCGGTTGAGCCCGTTGGAAGCGGACCGGTGCAACGCTTTCGTGGGTGGCTAACGCTGAGTTGGGTCGTAGCTTTCACCCGCGGCGTTTACTCGAAGGAAGGGATCCCCTATTTCCAGGCAGGTCAGCAGCCCATACCGGTGAGGTCGTCGGAAAGCATTGCCACCGGTCTCCCGCTGCCGATACTCCCGAATCTGCTGCAGGTCAAAGGCAGCCAGGTAAATCCCCTCATGTTCACCCGCTTCGACAATCAGCGTATCTCGGGCACGCCCATCCACCTCAAACGCAACCGGGCTAAACGCCACAGAATGCCCATTGTTCTGCGGCGCGGCGTAGTTGGTCATGGCAACCCCCACCATGTTCTCGTAGGCACGCACGCTAAACTGGCAGATATGCAAGGGAACAAGGGTGCTGGCGTTGGGACATAGGATTATCTCAGCCCCTTTGAGCATGAGGATTCGCGCGCTCTCGGGAAACTCGCGGTCATAGCAGATCATGGCGCCGATTTTGACCTCACCCGCTTCGGTGTTCAGTCCGCACACGCGGAACTCATCTCCCGGTGTGCACGAAGCCTCCGGCTCATCGAAATCGCAGGTGTGGACTTTGGCATAGGTCATAACGATGTTGCCATGCCGGTCAATCAGTGACATTGAATTGCGCGGCGGGCCCTGCCATCGTTCCAGGTAAGTGAGAGCGATAGAGAGGTTCAATTCATTGGCAAGCTGCCGAAAATGAGTGACAAACGCTTCGTCTTGACCAATTGCCTGAGCTTGCCAAAGAGCGCGAGCCTGCTCATGGTGTTCCGGCTCGGGTGCTTCCTCTCCTGACCACAGAGTGGGGGCACGCCAGAGGTCGCCAGCATCCGGCCGTCTCAGGTCATCGGCCGTGTAGCCAATGTTCCATAGCTCTGGGAAGAGGGCAATATCGGCTCCCATGTCTTTGGCACGGCGACAGAATTCCTCGCCTTTGGCTTGATTGGCTGCCTGGTCATCTCCGCAGGACGTCATTTGAAGTAGGGCCACTTTCAACATACGCACGGCGAACCTCCCTTCCTGAAGCGACAGCGGCTACTGTGTGCAGCCCAACTCCAGATTGTGCCATCAGGCGGAATCTTTCCGCCTACCCACCCTACCAGGCGGACTAGCCGGAATCCAGCCGGTCTACTCTTCCAAATCAGGGGATGAGACGGATTCAATCAGTCTCATTCCCTCGGACGAAGAATTCGCCGCTTCATCCTCTTTCACGACAAGTGCCACCCACGCGAGATGGGGGGCGAGATTGGGGCGTTTCTCATGCGCCGGGTGGAAGAGATTGTCGGCTTTCGGATATGTTGCCGGGACGCAGGCGGTGGGTTCCCCTGATGCTACGGTTTTGAGTTGGCTGAATGTGCCAGGGTCGGCGCCACTGGACGCCGCGCTCATCGAGGGCGCAGCGTCCAGCGGCGCAGCGCGCGGCGGAGGCGGGCCAGCCAGCCGCGCCGGAGGGCGATCTCGAGCGGCCACAAGGCGAGCGCCGCGGCGATCAGGATCGGTGCGAGCCGCAGCGGTGGTGGCGCCTGCTCCTCGGCCGCGGGAAGAGCCGCCTCAGGCGAGGCGAGCACCTGCCCACCGGTGCGTGCAGCCAGGGTGACCAATCGCTCAGTGCCATCCACGTTGGGCCGGAACTCGGCCGGGTAGGGCTGGACGATGGCCGCCTCCGCCTCGAGTGGTTGCCCCTCGTGGTCCAGGCTGGCGCTAAGGCGGTAGACGCCGGCCTTCGGCAGGCGCACCATCTGGCGATAGCGACCCGGCGCTACCTGGAGCAAAGCGATGGCCCGCCCCGGCTCCTGGCTGGCCTCACCCACGAGGGCGATCGAGGCGGGGAGTATGGCCTGGTTGATCGGCGTGCCGTTGGCCTCGAGGGCATCCGCCTCGAGGGTGGCGACGTCACCGTCGAGGCTCACGCGCAGGGCCAGTGGCCCCACGAGGGGGTCGGGGAAGGTGTAGCTGACGAGGTTGGCCCAGAAACGCCCGGCTTCCGACCACTTGCTCCAGTCGCGGGTCCACGGTCCGCCGACATCGGCAGTCCAGACGACAGAGCGACCCAGGCCGTACTGCCAGGCGGCCAGAAGTGGATCCCCCTCAGGCGCCGCCAGGACGGTCTCGGCCTGAGGGCGCGGTGTGGTCGCCAGGTAGCCCTCCAGCTCGGGCAGTTGGTTCGGAATGAAACCGCGCAGGGTCGGGTGGGCGGCGACCAGCTCGGCGCGGAAGAGACCCTCCTGGACACTCTCGGCGCGCAACATCTCGCTCTCGCGGATCGTTAGCGCGGGGATCTCCTCTGGATGGGCGGCGAAGGCGTAGCGGCCCTGGCCCCATTCGGCTAGTTGTTGCAGCAGTGGCTGGTCGGCGCTGTCACCGATGGCGATGGTCGAGAGGGTGATGCCGGCCTCGCGCGCCAGGCCGGTGAGCGCACGGTACTGATCGAGAGTGGCACCCGTCGAGCGGCCGTCGGTCAGCAGGACGGCGTGGCGGGCGCCCGGGGGCTGAGCGGCCAGCGCCTCGAACCCAACCGCCAGCGCTGCCGGGATGTTGGTTCCCCCGCCACCTGGGATGGCCAGGATGGCCTGGCGGAGCTCTTCGCGCTGGAGGCCGGCGCCCACTGTCTGGAAGGGCATCACCCAGCCGACCTCACTGTCGAATTGCAGCACCCCGATGCGATCGTCGGGGCTGAGGTTCTCGGCCGCGAGAACCGCGGCCTGCTTGGCCATCTCGAGCTTGGTGGGGCTGTCGCGTAAGGTGCCCACCTCGCGGATGTCCATGCTGGCCGAGTGGTCGACGATCAACAGCAGCGTCACGCCGCGGCGCTGGGCGCGGGGAGGCGGCTCGGCGCGGACAGGGAGG
The DNA here is from genome assembly GCA_027493995.1 of Ardenticatenaceae bacterium. Lineage (GTDB taxonomy): Bacteria > Chloroflexota > Anaerolineae > Ardenticatenales > Ardenticatenaceae > DOUV01. Next base: position 3,358,557 of record JAOSJS010000001.1, read on the forward strand.
GCGGCCTCGAGCGGAGTGTTCTCGTATTTGCCGACGGCAAAACTCTCGCGCCCGCCGCTGACCACCAGGCCCTTCCCGAGATCGCGGGTGAGCGCCTGAAGCGCGCTCATCTGTGCCACCGTGAGCCGCTCGGCGTTGACGTCCAGCAGCCAGACGGCATCGAAGCGGGCCAGACGGTCGGGATCGTCGGGGAGCGACTCGGGTGTTCGCGCCGTCACCTTCATTCCTTGTCCCGTCAGCGCTGCCTGCAGCGCACCGAGCCCCGCATCCGTGTCGCCGACAAGCAGCACGTTCGGCGCGGGCGCGACAACGGTGGCGGCGCTGAGCCGGTCGTTCTGCGGTTGGGCGTCCCCCTCGGTTACGATCTGAACACGGAACGGCGCAAAGCCCAGAGAAGCAGTGGAGTCGACCTCGCCGGTGAAAAAGAACTGGTTCGAGCCGGGTTTCAGCTCCAGTTCCTGCTCGGCCAGGAGCTTCGAGCCCTGCCAGAGCTGGAGCCGGCTCTGGGCCGGTGTGCTTGCCGTGGCGACGACGGTGACGACGTAGGTCTCACCCTGGCGCACGACGGGTGGCACGTCCAAGGTGGTCAGGCCGACGTCAAATGGTGTATCTCCGGAGGCCGGCCAGACATCGACGGCGACCTCCTGAGCCGCCAGACGGTCGGCGACCGGCGTGAGCGATCCACCGGTGTCGCCCCCATCCGAGAGAACGACGATGCGTCCCTGCCCGCCTGGCAGCAGCTGCGCGGCCAGCTCGAGCGCGCCGGCCAGATCCGTCCCCTCGCGCCCCAGGTCAGCCGAGGTGCTCTCGGCTGACACACCAGGGGGTAGGACGAGGGCGCGCTGCGCGAAGAGGATCGTGCGGAGCGAGGTCCCGAAGCTGGCTGCAGCGCGGTTGGCGACGGCCCGCAGGCTCGCCGCGCCGCTATCGCCCAGGCTGGCCGATTGGTCCACCAGCAGGATCGTCGGCGGTCGCGTCGGAACCGGGTACAGGCGCTGCGGATCGGCCAGGGCCAGGACCAGGAGGGCGATGATGCTGAAACGCAGCGCCCACGTCGCCAGGCTCACGCCCCGACCGTGCCAGAGCCAGGTGGCCACCAGCCAGAGAGCGGGGAGGAGCAGAAGGGCGAGCGGGTTGAGGAGAGTCCAGTTCATGAGATTTCGTGAAACGTGAAGTGCCCGCCAGGCGGGCCTTCACGTCTCAGGTTTCACGTTCCATGGCGGAGTCGTGCGTAAATTTGTTCCAGCAACAGGAGAGCGAGGGCGGACATCACCAGCCAGGGCGCCAGCTCGCGATGGGGCGTAGTGGTGCCTTGTTTGACGAGTGGTATCTGAGCGATGGCCGGCGGATGCTGGCGCTGGGATGGGCGCAGGTCGCTCTCGAGCGGAGCACCCGCTTGGGCGGCGAAGCGCGCGACCGCGCGAGTGGCAGCGGGCGAGACAGGATCGCCTGTCTCAACGGTGTAGAGACCGGGGGTCTGCGGGCGAACCACCCGGGCATCACCGTGCTCCTCGATGGTCAGGGGCACGCCATCCGGGCCGAGGACGCGGAACTCGGCGGCCTCCCAGGGAAAAGCGACCGGCTCGCCCAGCGTGACGGCAGCCGGGATGCCGGTCGGGGTCAACTCGCCCACGACCCGGGCCATCAGGAGCGGGAAGGCGAGCTTGGTCGGAAGATTGGTCTGCTCGAGGTCGAAGTTGAGCGCGACGATACGGGTCGGGCCGCGGGTCCCGCGCCAGATCAACACGCGCGGGGAGCGCCGGGTATCGACCAGCACCGGCTCCGCCCAGGCCGGCATGGACGCGCTGCGACCACCGAAGGTCACGCTCGAGAGGTCGAGCTCGCGGACGAGCGGATCGCCCGGGGCGGGCGGTGCTTTCACCCGCTCGGAGGGCGGTCCAAGCAGCGCTGCGCCGGCGGGTGGGTTGACCAGCAGCACGGCTCCGGCCGGGAACGTCGCCGGAAGCTCGCCGGAGTAGACGGTGAGTGCGGCCGCGCCGGGCGGGATCGTCGCATCGACGACCAGGCCCGGTAGCGCGGCCAACACCCGGGTCAAGGCGTCGCTCTCTCTCCCCACCAGGCGCACGGGCAGGGTCTCGTGTTCGGCCAGGCTGAGTGTGGCGCGGTCGTCGAGAGGCTGGGCATCGGTCCCGCTGAGCTCGGCCTGGACGAGGTCGTGCTGATTGTCCGGGAGAACCCAGTGCTGGACCACCTCACCATTGGCCCCCAGGCTCAAGGGGTGATCGCCCAGGACCGGCGCCGGCTGACCGGGCTGCGGGGCACCCAGCAGACGCAGCGTGCGCGTGACCGGTGCACCGGCGAAGTTCTTCACCCGAGCGATCAAGTCGGTGCCGCCAACCGGCAGTGGCCGGGCCGCGAAGGCGACGATGGCCTGGTTGCCCTGCGGGCCGCCGACAGGCTCCCAGGTGACCGGTGCGCCAACGGGTTCGGCCAGGGGATCGAGCGTTTCGGGGAGCCAGGTCGCATCGGTGAGGATGACGATCCGATTGGCCCGCGCCGGGTCGAGCAGCCCGTTAGCCAGATTGAGGCCAGTGCGCAGATCGAGGGTCGTGCCGGCGGGCGCCAGCGTCTGCCAGGCGCTGCCATCGGCAGGAGCCCCGGTGATCCGGGCCACCACCCGGGCGGTGGGACTGAGCCGGATGAGAGTGAGCGTGTCCTGAGGGCCGAGGCTGTCCGCGTACTGCTCGACCCGCCGCAGGGCCTGCGCGAAGCGGCTCGGCGCCACGTCGGTAGCGGCCATGCTCGTCGAGGTGTCGAGCAGGAGGATGGTCTGGCCCGCGCGGTCCGGCCCGTTCCCGGGCAGTACCGGTCGGGCCAGCGCCAGCCCCAGGAGCGCCGCGACGAGCAGGTGGAGCAAGAGCAGCAACGTGAGCGGCAGCCGCTTCGGCTCGGGGTGGCGCTGCACGCTCGCCAGGCGCCGCCAGAGCAGGATGCTCGGCACCGACCGGCGCCGCGGCCGCTCACGCTGCAGATGCAGCAGGATAATGATCGGAATGGCCAGCAGGCCGAGGAGGCCGACTGGGAAAAGTAGACTTAGCATGTGTGCCGATCGTGTTGCGGACCTTTCGCCACTACCATGAGAGTCTGCAGATTAACGGCTGGCTTTCCGCGGTAGCCCGGCGTCAAGGCGGCAATCTCCACTGGAATGAGCATCTGGAGATCATGCTTCTTGCGCATTCTCCTCGCGCTAAAACGTGTCGTCAATCTCTCATCTCCAATCTCCAGCCTCCCCGGCGGAGCGGCGACAAACGAACAAGATCGCCCAGCCTCCGGAGCGCGACTACCCCAGGATGCGCCGGGCCGTCAGAAACGGCACCACGACCGTATCGAGACCCCACGTGCTGTCGAGCCGCAGGATCGTGGCGCCGTGGCGGGAGCACGTCGTGGCGAGATCGGTGTACCAGGCCTCGAGATGAGCCTGGTAGGCAGCAATGGTGGCTGGGTCCAATCGTAGCATCACGCGCAGGCCCGTCTCGAGGTCCTCGAGCTCGGTCTCGCCGACAGGTTGCGGAGTGGTCTCGCTTGGGTCAAGCATCTGGAGCACGAGTACCTGCCAGCGGGGCGGGCGCAGCCGCCGCAGCAGGCCGTCGAGCGCCTCGGCCTCGAGGGTCCAGAGATCAGAGAGCAGGACCAGCAGGCCGCCATGGCCGTGGCGCGCGGCAGCGTAGTCGCTCAGAGACGCGGCCAGGGCCGTGCCGCGTGCCGGCTGGAGCGCGGCGAGAAAGCGGAGTAGGGCCTGGCTGCGGGCCTTGCCTGAGGCGGGGCCAAAGCCGGGGCCCAGTCTCTGGGCGACGGGTACCACCCGGACGACGTCGCCTGCGGCCAGAGCAATGTGCCCCAGCACGGCCGCCACCTGGCACGCGGCGTCGAGCTTGGTACGCGGCCAGCCCCAGGCCATACTGGCGCTGCGATCGACCAGGAGATGCACGCGCACATCCTGAGGCGTTTCGCCCAGACGGACGAAGTGCTCGTCGCTGCGGGCATAGACGGCCCAGTCCACATAGCGCGGATCGTCGCCGGCGACGTAGGGGCGATGCTGGGTGAACTCGGCCGACGGCAGCGTGCGCGTGCTGAGATGCTCTCCGCCGGGCCGGCCGCGCAACGTGCGCTCGGCCAGAAGAGTCAGGCGCTCGAGCCGCCGGTAGAAGACCTCATCGAAGCGAGCCGGTGTCGACGAGCGCCGCGCCCCACGGCGAAACCGGTTAAACAGGTGCATCCGTTCTCCTCGAGAGCCAGGTGCAATGCACCTCCGAGGTGCGTTGCACCTTTACTACTTGAGCAGTCGAAAGATCAAATCCACCCACCGCTCGGTGTGCTCAAGCAACGGCAGGTAGAGCTGTGCATACGGCGTGGTATCGGCAAGTGCGTAGATCGCACCATTCGAGTAGTCTGTCAGGTATAGAGTGCCCGCCTCATCCTCGCCGAAGCTCGTGATCGTGAAGGGGGCCTCATACAGGAGCGCATTCTGCCAGGCCCCGCCCGCGCGCTTCAACCCCCAGATTCGCCCCGAGCAGTAGTCGGCGTAGAAGTAGACGCCTCGCATGCGGGGAAAGCGCGGCCCGCGGTAGACAAAACCACCGGTCACGGCGCAATTGCCGCCCGAACGATCGTAGTCGATCGTCGGCGGGGAATACCGGTCGGGCAGGACGCAGCCAGACGGTGGGTTGTAGCACCGGGTGCCTTCCAGGATGTGCCAGCCATAGTTTTCGCCGCCGGGGCTGGTCGCCGGTTGAAAATCAATCTCCTCGCGCACGCTCTGGCCGACGTCGCCGATGTAGAGATCGGCAGTTTGGCGGTCGAACGAAAAGCGCCAGGGATTGCGCAGGCCCAGCGCCCAAATTTCGCCGCGGTAGCCGGTGGTCCGAGTGTAGGGATTGCCGGGAGGGACAGCATAGGGCTGCTTTTCCGATTCGACGTCGATCCGCAGGATCTTGCCCAGCAACTCCTCGGGGTTTTGGGCTCGATTCTCAGGGTCCCCGGCCGATCCGCCATCGCCCATCCCGATGTAGAGGTAGCCGTCGTTGAGGCCAAAGGCGAGTTGGCCGCCGTTGTGGTTGGGGTAGGGCTGGTCCACGAACAGGATGGCCTCCTCGCTGTCGGGATCGGCCACGTCGGGATTGGCGGTGATTCGGAAGCGGGCCACCATAGTGTCGCCGTTCGTGTCGGTGTAGTCGACGTAGAAGTAGCCTTTGCCGGCGTCGCCGGGCGGGAAGGCCACGCTGAGCAGGCCGCGCTCACCACAGCACCCCACGCGGTCGTGGATATCGAGGAAGGGGGTGCGTTGCAGGACACCGTGCTTGATAATCCTGATGCGCCCCTCCTGCTCCACCACAAAGAGCCGCCCGCTGCCATCACCCGCATTGGCGATGGCCACCGGTTTGTTCAGCCCCGTGACCAATGAGTTGAGCGTGATTTGCGGCCATCGAACGCTTCCCTCAGCGGCTGCGGTGGTCTTTACAGGCAAGAGGGAGGTCGCAAGGCCTTGCATCCCTACCCCGCTGGCGAGACAGATAACCATCATAGTTCCCTGCAATAGACGGCGCACCGCCTTCACCTCCACGGCGGCTTCTCCTCCACATAAACGACGACACCAGGTTTGGAACTCAACGATTCGCTCTCAGTCTCACGGGGCGGGCTGGAAATAATCGCGCACAGTGCCGCGGAGTTCCCACGGATAGCGCTGCGGGTCGGCGCCGGTTCGGACAACGCTGGGGTCGGGCGCACCACCGCGGGTGAACCCCCGCGCCCGCTGTGGCGGGCCGGCCGGGTTCTCGCTATCGCGGGCCGGTTGGCTGGTCGGCGGACCCTGCTCGCCGGGATCAAGCTCGAGGGGGACGCCTTCGGTTCCCAACTCTTCGGGAGGCGCAGTGGCCTGAGTTTGATCGCTCGTCCCCTCGCCAGCGCTATCGCCCGTACCGGTGCCCGAGTGGTCGCCGGCCGGCTGGCCCGCCTCGTCCGACGCGCCGGGATTGGTAGCATTCGCACTACCAGCCGCCTCGGGTTGCCCGGCGACGCCTTCCTGGTTGCCGTTGGTCCCGGCAATCGCCGGTTGCTGGCGCTCGCCGAGGGCATCGATCTCACGAGCGAGCGCTTCCAGCGCCTCAGCGGCCTTGGCGTCCGAGCCGTGTTCCAGGCGGTCGGCGGCGCGGTCGAGGGCCTTTCGCACGCCGGGAAGATCGCCGGCGAGGCTACTGGACGCGCCGCGGAGGGCATCGGCCAAGTCGGCCCGCTCCTGAGGCGTGAGTTGGTCCACCCGGTCGGCCAGTGCGCGGAGGGCGTCGGCGGCGCCGGCGGTGTCACCTTCGGAAAGGGCTTCACCCGCGCCCCGGGTCAACGGGTTCTGGCGCAGGGCTTCGGCCAGGCGCGCGACCGCCTCGCGGATTTCGGGCGGGAGGCGGGGTGACGGGCTGCGCACGAGCTCGGCGGCCGGCTCTTCGATGGTGGGTGGGAGTTGGCGCGGCACAACGGCCGGGAGATGAGTGCCGGTATCGAGCAGCAGCCAGAGCCCGCCGGTGATGAGCACGAGTGCCAGGAAGGTTTCGACTTCGCGAAGGGGAAAGCCCGGAGTCAGGGCCGGGTGGCGGCGCAGGCGGCGAAGCGTCCCGCTGGCCTGCGCGATGAGCCGGTGTTGCAGGTCACCGGTCGGCTCGCCCCGCTGGCCGACCTCATAGGCGGTGGCGATCTGCTCGTGCAGCCCAAAGTGGTGATCGAGCCAGCGGGCCAGGCGGGCGGGCGAGGGGCGGCGCGCAAGGGTAACCACCAGACCGAGGAGCGCCAGAAGGCTGACTGTGCCGATCTCAGTCGGCCAGGGGACCGGCCGACCGAGGAGACGCACGATGAGTCCGCAGGCCAGGCCCGCCAGCGCGAGCCAGAGGCTGCGGAACAGGGCCTTCTCCAGGGCGTGGAGGCCTCGCCTGCGTGTGATACGGCGCAACTCAACGATGACCGGATTCGGATTCATCCGACCCTCCTCGCCCAGCGGGCCGCGTTCGCCCGCTGGTCGCGCCAGCGGAGCAGAAGATTGGCGGCGAGGCCCAGCAGGCCTGCGCCCAACAAGCCGCCGGCGGCCGCGCGCCGGCGGCGGTCCACGCCGGCCAGAATGGCGGCACTGCGGGCTGTTCCCTCGGCGTGGCCCAGGGCGCTGAGCGTTGCGCCGGCTTCTGTGGCCAGACCGCGCGCCTGCTCCAGTTGGTTCACGCGGACGGCAGCGTCGGCCGCCGCCAACTGATCGAGCGCGGTCGCACCATCGTCGGCCCAGGCCTGCAACTCGGCGAGCTCGCGGTTGTGACGCTGATCGCCAATCTCAGCATAGATGGTCCGCGCGATGCCGACCTGGGCGCGAGCGACGGCATACTCGCCCTCAGCCAGTGCCTGGCGGGCGGCCAGGACGGCCTCGCCGGCGTCCTGGCCGCGCTGGCTCAGCGCGAGGAGATGGCGAGCCTCCCCCAACACGTCACTCTGCTGGCTGGTTTCAAGGAGGCGAATGGCCTCGCCCAACTGGCTCTCGGCGCTGGCGTAAGCGCCCTCGGCCACCAGGGCTCTTAGTGGGCCGAGGTCGTAGGCCCAGAGGGCGTTGACCTGCCAGCGGCCGTCAAGGTAAGCGGGGAGCGCGTCCAGCCAGGCGCGCTCGAGCTGGTCGGCCGGGACGCCGTACGTGGCCTGGAGCGCTGAGCGGTAGCCGGGCGAGGTGCGTAGGGCGCGGATGAACTCGACCAAGCGATCGAAGCCATACACATTGACCAGGTAGGAAACGATCGAGACCGCTTGCGAGTAGCCGATCTCGGGGTTCTTGTAGACGGTGCTGCCGGCGTTGAGTTGGCTCCAGCTCAGAAGGCGTTTGGCCTCGCGGGCTTGACGCAGAAGCTCAACCTTGGCGGCCTGATCGCGCCCGGGACGCTCGATGTACTGGGCGACGCCCTCGTGGAAGCCGACCGGCAGGCGGTCGCCGGACAGGTCGCCGATAATAAGGTGGGTCAGTTCGTGGCGAATATTATTGATGACCTCTTCGTCGCTGAGATTAGCCGTGCGGGGGACAAGCACCGCAATCTCGCGCCGGCCCAGCTGCGCGTGGGCGATGACGCCTTTGACCTCGCCGGCCAGGGGGTTGATCTCCTCATAGGCCGCCAGCGTGGGGTAGAGGCGCAGGGTGACCGGCGTTTCGAGGCGGTGATCGAAGAGTGTCGTGAGATTGTCGTAGACCTGGTCTACGAAGGTGGCATAGCGGGCGGCCTCCGCCTCTTCACCTTCGGGGTAGAGGATCGCGAAGTGAGTGGTGGATTGCTCGTGCCAGGTCAGCGCCTGCTCGTCGGGCCCCTGGGCATGGAGGGCGCCCGGCGCGAGCAGGAGCGCGACCAGGAAGAGGACGGCAGCCAGCCAGCGAGCAGTCGACTTCATCCTAAGGCCTTTCCAGCCGGAAAGCGACGTGGTTCGCCGGGTGAACGGTGATTGTAGTTGCCCGGTTGGGGCGAGTCAAAGCCGCCGGGGACAACGGATGCGCTGCGCGCACAACGAATACACGGATACGGCGTCAACGGATGGACGGATGGGAGTCAATGGATGGGACAACGGATGAACGGATGGCGGATAGAGGGAGCCGTGGAGGGGCGGGGAGCTGAAGACTGAAGGAAGCGGGGAGGAGAAGAAAACGGTCGTAATCACTTCTGGTGGTACGGTCGGTTTGAAACTTGCTCTGGAGCTGTCGTTTGCCTTGGATCTGGGTTTTTGTAACGCTCAAATTGAAATACGGTGTGCTGGGCCGGCGAGGACAAGGCCCTCGCCTACCCGTACACACGATCCCTGATGAGCGCGATTTGTGAAAGGAGTCGGGTATGGGGAATCTGTTGAAGAGTATCGGCTGGGTTGGTCTCGGCCTGATTGCGGCGCTGGGGGCCGCGGGGGTGGCGATCTTCGGGAGTATCGGTCTGGAGAAGGTTGATTCAACCCTGGCGACGACCCTACGCGCGATCATTATGGCCGCGATGCTCGTCGCGGTCACGTTCCTTACGGGTCAGCTCCAACTGGTTTGGAGCGGCGAGAGCAATTTGGATGGGCGGGCCTGGCTCTTTATCGTGCTGGCGGGCCTCGCCGGCGCGATTTCGTGGCTGGCCTACTTTGGGGCGCTCAAGTTGGGGCTGGCGAGCCAGGTGGCGGCGTTGGATCGGCTGAGTGTGGCCTTCGTCTTCGTGCTCAGCGTGTTCATTCTGGGTGAGGACCACACCTGGCGGGGATGGTTCGGTCTGGCGCTGTTGGTCGCAGGTGAGTATCTGATTGCATCGGACTAACGCATTGGCGTCATCACGTTTCACGTTTTGCTCAAATCGGGATACGGTACGGTGGGCGAGGGTAGTGCCCGCGCTCGCCCCAGACACACGCTTCCAACAAGAGTGTCACGTCTTACGTTTCCTGAGCCGCTCATCTCCCCGCCGTCGCTCGCTCTCAACGAGCGGAAGCACCTGGTGGAGCCGGCGTGGCCCGAAGAGGCGCACGGCAAGCCAGGCGAGGGTCATGGTTGGGATGAATTGAGTGCCTGGGATCAAGTCCTCAATCACAGCCGCGCCGCGCAGCGGACGCAGTCCGAGTTTGCTCAAGAAGACCCAGCTGAGTGGAGCTGAGAGGAAATCCAGCCCAAAGTCGAGCAAGTCCAGGATGATGACGACGAGCAGTGGGGTCAGGCTCATCGCTTCGACGAAGTCGGCGTCGGGAGGCAGGCGCAAGCGGCGCAGGCGCCACAGCGCTACAGTCATCAGGGTCAGGCCAAGCAGGAGCGCGACGATTGCAGCCCCGAAGAAGAGGCTTGCGAGCGGCTTGAGGTCGGCGACCAATTGATGCCAGTCCATACAACTACCCTATTCGCCAGATCATCAGGGCGATCATCACGAAGCCAATCGCGAATTCAACCACGGCGCTGAGGAACCAGCCGATGAGCCAGCCGCTGCCAGCGCGCACTGCCTGGCCGGCATGGCGGCGCCGCACCAACTCGATGACGACGACGCCGCCAATCGAGCCGACCAGCATCCCCGGGAGCGAAAAGACAAGCAGGCCAACGAATCCGGCCAGGAAGCCCACGACCAGTGCGAGCCAGGACGCGCCGCCGCGGCGGGCTCCCAGGCTGCCGAACGCCCAGTCAGCACTCATTCCGAGCAACATCAGCGCCAGCAATATTCCCAACCAGAGTGGCCCGAAAATCTGCCATTCGTGACCTGAGTCGTAGGCCAGTGCCGCGAGAAAAATCAGGGGTGTGCCGGGAAGGAGCGGCAGGACGGTACCGAGCAGTCCTCCCACGGCGAGTAGCCCCGCCAGTAGCAGCCAGGGATCATCAAGCATAGGCGTTCGGTCAGTGGCCGGCGATTCGACTACCGGCTGGAGTGCTTCTCCGGCAGATGAACAACCCTTCGGCGACGAACAGGCGGTTGGCCTGCTCTGCGTCGCCGAAGGGTGCTCGAAACGTTGCCCAGGCGAGGCGGCAGCGGAAAGCGCACAGCTTCTTTACGTGAGCGCGAAGCGGAGGGTTGCGCCGATGCCTCCGTAGGGCTTGAGCCGGCTGGCACCGCCGTCAGTCGCCAGGAAGATCACCTCGGCATCTTGCTGGTAGGCCCGGCTCACCAGGCTCTCCACGACATCGTCCAGGCGGACGATTGTACCGCCGCAGTACGGGCAATCGCCTTGCGTCTCGATAGTGAGGGCGTCACACTGCGAGCAGCGGCCACCCTCGACCTTCAGGTCTTCCTGCAGCAAGAGTGTCAGTAGTTGGCCCTGCTGGGTGGCCCGGAGGGTCTCTTCCAGCCCCTCAACGGCCAGTGCCCCGGAACTCTTGATCTCGGCCTCGAAGTCGTCGAGCATCTGGCGCTGGCGCTCGCGCCGCGCCCCGCGCGCAATCTCCATAACCCGCCTCCCAACCGTACTGGCGCTGGCGTCCAGGCTCATCGGCTCGCTCGCCAACACCAGCTTCTGGAGGTAGGGGTGCAGTTCCTCGCGCAGGGCGCTGGTGGTCTCTTCCGTGCCGAGCAAGACCACGCCGTTGTAACCGCGGTGGCGGAAAATCTCGAACGCGAGATCGTTGGCAGCCTTGTAGTGGCGGTGGACATGGTGCTCGCGGTGGCGCTCGAAGCGGCCTTGAGCCCACCCGCCCTGATCGTGCTCCCCGATCGGGAACTCCTGCTCGGTCACTGCCACCTCTTCGGCCCCATCAGGCGTGACCATGAAGAGACGCGCGCGGTGCTGATCAACCAGGATGGCCAGGTAGCGATCGAACCGCTGCAGGAGGCGGAAGAGCGGGCGCAGGACAGGCTGCTCTTCCAGGTAGAGGGCGGTCGGCACCTCGTACGGCAACTCGTAGACCTTCCAGAGATGCTCACCGGAGCCGAAGATCACGAGACTTTGGCTGCCGCGAGCGTACTCATCCCGAATTGTTGCCCGAGCCCGTTCCAGGTCGTCGGTAATCGATTGCCAGGTATCGGTGGAGAAGTCGCCGCGCCGCTCTTCGGCCTGTTGCACGAGATTCTTGAAGCGGATGACGTGTTTGGGCTCCGGGGATTGGCGGTCCACCTTGAGGTAGAGGCTGACGACGGGGCGAGTGGAGTCGTGACACTGGCTCAGAGTTACCAGCTCCTGACGGTTCAACATGGACTTCTCTCCTTTCAAGTCGAGGCAGCTCCTTGAGGGAGTAAGCAAGAACAATGCTAGCGTGACGGGGGATCGTGCAGCAGGGCCAGGAGAGTCCGCTGTTCGAGGAGGCCGACCAGCTCAACAGGCGCGGTTCCCGTGGCCGGCGCCAGAACCACAGGGAGGGCGGCCAGTTCGGCGCCGGCCATGAGTCTCAGCGCTCGGTCGGCGTCATCGTGCGGTGCGAGGCGAGGCAAGTCGCTGGCGGGTCGCATGACGGTTGAGGCCGTCAGGTGGCGCCGGCTCGGGTGTGGTACGCGCTGAACGGCCGCCGGGAGGAGGACCCCGAGCAGGTACCGGCCGTTCGTGACCGGGATCAAGGCTACTCGGTGCTGAGTGAGGAGTTGCTCGGCCACGACATCGAGTGTGAGATGCGGCGGGACATGCGGGAAATTACGCTCCATCAGCGAATCGACCGCAACCTTCGCCAGCCGGTGGCGCAGCTGTTGGTGGGCCAGGCTTCGCCGGGCGGTCCGGTAGAGGACCCAGGCCACCACCGCGCCCCACACGACGATCATGGGATCTCGCGCCCAGAGGCTGACCAGAAGGCTTGTCAACACGAGCAACGCGGCCACCCCCTCCCCGAAGCGCACGGACCAGGCCAGTGCCCGATCGCGCCGGCCACCCAAGGCCCACAACAGCCCGTGCACCAGGCGGCCGCCATCCAGCGGAAAAGTCGGCAGGAGGTTGAAAACGGCCAGGAGCACGTTGACCTGGCCGAGGTACCAGCCGCTCACGGCCAGCGACTCGAGCAACTGGCGAAGCGTACCGGCCGGCATCAACCCCTGCAGCACCACCGCACTGATGGCGTAGACCATCAGGCTGAGACCACCGATGATCAGGCTGGCGATCGGGCCGACGACGGTGATCAGGATCTCATCGAAGGGCGTCCCAGGCTCATCCCCCAACCAGGCCACCCCGCCGATGAACGAGAGAGTGATCCCCAGCACAGGTACCTGACGCACTCGCGCCATCCCGCCGTGAGCGAGTTCATGGGCCAGAATGGAAGCAAAGAAGAGGAGGGTCACCAGGAGGGCCAGCGTCCAGCGCCAAAGAGGTGAGAGCCCGGGTAACTGCACCGGCAGGTAAGCGCTCGCCAGGCTCCAGGCGATCAATCCGAAGACCAACACCAGACTGGGATCCACATAGAGCGGGATCCGTCCCAGACGCCCAATCCGCCAGCCGCGCCGCACAGCAACTCCTTTCGTGGAGATCCTCAGTATAGCACCGAGTCTTGTGCGGTGGAAGCCCCGGGCCTTCGAGTCAGGGCGGCTCACCTGGCAGCGCGGGCGCCCACGGCGGGCCAAGGCGGTGGGGGGTCTGGCCGTGAAGGCGCGCCTTGGAGCCGGGAGGGTGGCAGCCCCGAGGTGCTCCCGGACGGTCACGCGGGCGGGGGCGGAGCCCGGCCATTGACCTGGTCAGGCGCGGCCTGGGCATGGCCGGGGCGGGGTGTGGAGGATCCGTGCTAGCGGCGGCCGAGCCCTGACCGGATCGCGGTTGCGGAGCGACGCGTCAGGCAAAACCGCCCCGACAGCCTGGGGGCGGGACGTTGCCGGGGCGGGGTGTGGCGCAGCGCGGTCCAACGGCGGAGGATGCCAGGGGCGTCGCTCCTCTTCCGCTCGACTTTTGCGCGGCCACGGCCTTCGAGTGCGGCCTGCGTTTGGCGAGAAACGCCCAGGCCATCGCACCCCGCCAGGAAACCATGAGGCAGGTGCAGCGAGTGGAAGGAACGAAGACGCGCCCTGCGGCTTCCTGCAGGACGCGTCAGTCTGTGTTACTGTGCGACTCGCTCGCGTGATCCTCAGTGGCGGACGCGGCCCTCGGCCGGGCCGAGCGGCGAACCGGTGGGACCTGTCACCAACTCGGTTGTCACTTTGCTATCTTGAATGATCAGTCGAAACGTGCTGTTGCACACGTTGCAGGCCATCTCCTCCTGGCTTTGAACCTGCACACCCGCCAGGAGGTACTTCTGGCCACACGCCGGGCAGATCACCAGGAACTGCGTCTCGAGCGGGTTCTTCAACTGCTCACGGCGGCGGTCCATATTGGGCTCCTCGCGTTTAGACGCGGGTCAGGTACTCGCCCGTGCGAGTGTCCACACAAATCACATCACCCTCGTTGACGAAGAGCGGGACTTGAACGACCAGCCCTGTCTCCGTCTCGGCCGGCTTCGTGGCTCCCTGAGCCGTGTCGCCGGCAAAACCGGGCTCGGTCCGAACGACGGTGAGGTCCACGGTCACCGGCAGTTCGATCTCAATCGGTTCGTTGTCGTAGAACGCGATCTCGAGCACCTCGTTCTCTTTCAAGAACTTGGCTCGCTCGCCCAGGGCACTGGCGCTGATGCCGGGCTGCTCGAAGGTTTCGGTATCCATGAAATGGTAGAATTGGCCGTCGTTGTAGAGGTATTGGACCTGGCGACTCTCGAGGCGCACATCCTGAAAACGTTGGTCTGGTCCGAAGGTGCGCTCGATAGTCGCGCCGCTGCGCAGGTTGCGCAACTTGGTGCGGATCGTGGCGCCGCCTCGGCCCATGTGGGTGGATTGGAAGGTGAGAACACGGTAAAGGTCACCGTCCATCTCAAAGACGGTGCCTGGGCGCAGCGCGCTTGCTTCAATCATGTAAAAAGTGCCTCCGGGGAAGTGCCTTCACCGAGATTATAGGGAGGAAGGGGGGAATGAGCAAGCGATGGGAGGTGCGGCGGCCTCTCTCCTTCATGAGTACGCCAGCCGCGGTGCCAGGGGTCTACCGCTGTCCCCACGACGAAGCGGCGTCGCACTGCGCCAGGCCGACTGGAGTTACTTTTCTGATCTTGTGGCGAATTCACCACCCACTGGGTGTGGTCGTGGGCAGCCGTAACCTCTGATGCGTCTCTCAGACGGCAGGTCCGACCGCCGCACTTCGGAAAGTGGGTCGGGCCTGGATTGCGCCGGTCACTCCGATTTGAGTGTCACGTCTTGCGGCCCAATCGGTTGCGTGGGCAACGGCTGGATCAGGTGGGGGCGTGGACGGCAAGCCCCGCCGTGAAGCCCAAACGGTAGTGCGTCAAACTGACGACCTCGCGCAGGACATAGGCGAACTCGACGAGATGCCGGTGCGAGATGGGGCTCGTTCGCGTCGGCGATCCGAGCGGCTCCAGGCCCAGCCTGGCTGCCATCACTTTGAGGCGGCGCATGTGAAAGGGGTCGCTGACGAGCAGCACCTGGCGTGCTCCCAGTGGGCGCAGGAGCGCCTCGGCCGCAACCAGGCTTTCCCATGAGTTGCGCCCGGTCTCCTCCATGGCGATTGCTGCCGGCGGGACGCCGCGGTCGATCAGGTAGCGGCGTCCCACCGACGCCTCGCTGAAACGAGGGTCGCCGCCGTGGCCACCCGTCGTAATGATCCGCGGAGCCAGCCCGGCCTGGTAGAGCGCCAGCGCGTGGTCGAGACGGGCCCGCAGCACGGGCGAGGGACGCCCATTCCACTGCGACGTGCCGAGGACCACGATGGCGTCCGCGGGCGCGGCTTCGTCGCGGGTCGCCTGCCGGTAGATCAACAACACCATCAATCCGGTGTAGATGGTCGCCGCCAGACCCAGCACAACCACCAGTTTCCACACCAGTCGCCCGATCGTCCGCACGGCAAGCCTTTCCAGGGAACCCACCCCAACTTGCGAAGTGTAGCACGAGCGGGGCACCGGCCAAAGGCGAGTGCCTGAGCAGCACAGTCGAGGCGTTGCCAGGCGAGCCCTTTCAAGGCACAATCAGGTGTGGTTGCCCGCCGGTGCGACCTCTCAGCCACGGTCGATCCTCGCCCAGACGGACGGCGGCATCGACGTCCCGGCAGGGCAACCGCCCCATCGTCGCAGCCACGGAGAGGGTACCATGCAACTCGACCTGGTCTGGTCCGTGATCACGACGCTCATCATCCTGGCCGTCATCTTGACTCGCGCCTGGAAGATGGGGCCTTGGGTGGCGGGCGGCTGGCTCCTGGTGCTTCTGGCAGGGGCGGCCTTGGCTGCGCGCCTGGAGGATACCCTCGGCGTCCCCACTGTTGCCTTGTGGAGCCTCGGCGCTGTTGGCCTCCTGGTCTCCTTGCTCGGCACCACGCGGCACTAATGCGTCAGAGAGGGGCTCGTGGGGCAGAGGAAGAAGTCTGGAAACTCGGGGGACTCCACGTCTACCCGTGAGTTCCCCCGAGTTCCCGTGAGGAGGCGAGTATGCCATCGTGGGGTGGGATTGAAGCCGGTGGAACGAAGTTTGTCTGCGCGGTCGGGACCGGGCCCGGCGATCTGCGAGCGGAAATGCGCTTTCCGACGACAACGCCCGAGGAGACACTCCGCCTGGCGGTCGAGTTTTTCCGGGAAGAGCAGCGCAGCGAGCCGTTGGCGGCTATCGGTGTCGGTTCGTTTGGGCCGCTCGACCCGAACCCGGCCTCGACCAGTTTCGGCTCCATCACGACGACGCCCAAACCCGGCTGGGCGCAGACGGACGTCGTCGGGAGGCTCCGGCAGGCCTTGGAGGTGCCGGTGGGTTTCGACACCGACGTGAACGCGGCGGCGCTCGGCGAACATCGCTGGGGCGCCGCCCACGGGTTGGATACATTCATCTACCTGACCATCGGCACGGGCATCGGCGGCGGCGGTATGGTCAACGACCGCTTGATACACGGCCTGATCCACCCGGAGATGGGCCACATCCGCATTCCTCACAACCGGGACGCCGACCCCTACGCCGGTTCGTGCCCCTATCACGGCGATTGCCTGGAAGGGATGGCCTCGGGCCCGGCGCTGGAGGGGCGCTGGGGCCAGCGGGGGGAGACGCTCCCGCCCGACCACCCGGCCTGGCCGCTGGAGGCTCACTACCTGGCCTTGGGCCTCGTCAACTTCATCTGTACCCTGTCGCCTCAGCGCATCGTGATGGGGGGCGGCGTGATGAAGGCACCCGGGCTCTTCCCGATGGTGCGACAGAAGGTGCAGGCGCTGCTCAATGGCTACGTCCAGGCGCCGGAGATTCTCGAGCGCATCAACGAGTACATCGTGCCGCCCGGCTTGGGCGACCGGGCCGGGGTGCTGGGCGCGATCGCTCTGGCGCAGCAGGCAGAGCGCGCAGCCTGAAACTTGCGGTGGCCGGCGGAGGTGCGACGCACGTCAGAACGTGCGTCGCACCCCCATCCGAACAGACGGCACTCGCATGCCACCCAGCGCGGTTCACTGCGCCGTCTGCCTTCGAAGTCGAAGCCGTTCGCCGTGGGAGGGTTGTCTCGCAATCAGTGGCAGATCGTGATCGACGGGCAGTCCAGTTCAAGGAGGCACCGATGGACACCAAACAGCGGGGAGAGGAATCGAGACCTGGGAGGATGCAGAGGCTGGTGGCAGAAGCCCAGCAGGCGGCTACCGAAATACGAGAAGCCCACGAGGAGATGCAGCAGGCGGTCGAGAAGGCACAGCGCGCGGCGGAGAAAGCGCAGACGGCCGCCGAGAAGGCAAGGCAGGTGGCGGAGGAAGCGCAGGGCGTGGCGGATGAGGAGCACGAACTGCTGGAGAAAGCCCGCCAGACGGCGGAAGAGGCCTGGCAGAGCGTACAAGAGCTGTATCAGACGATGGAAGGCGTCATCGAATACCTGAAAAAGCGTTCGGGGCGTTAGTCGTGTTGAGGCGATGGTCGCGTGTCAACGGATCCGGCTATGGAGAAACACTGCGGGCCTCCTTCGCCCAGAACGTCGGGGTCAAGCAGATCGTCGGCTTCGGCCACGCACCAATCTTCGAGGACGCCGACGTCTTCCCGGGTATCGTCGTGGTACGCAATCCGGTGTCTGAGCGCGACGAGCGCGTGGACGTCCACCCGCAGATGTGCCTCTTCCCGCCCGAGTGCCTCGGGCGGGTGGAGCTTACCACCTTCGTGCGTGATCATAGCCAGAAGCAGCCGAAGGAGCGGGCATAATCGTTTCTGGTAGAAGATGGTGGGACGGGCTGTCTCGGCCACACGCTGTAGTAGAGGGTACAATGTCTTCAGGAGGGACAAGCGATGAATCTTCGATCAATCCAGAAACCGCTCAAGGAACGGTACCGCGCCGACCCGAGCGCTTCGCGGATTACGCTCACGGCGCGCGGCAGCGAAACCGACACGGCCATGGTCTGCTCGGTGGATATCGGCCGCGCGATCTACGCGGCGCAGGCCCATACCGGTGTTGGCGGCGCCGGCACGGCGGCATGCTCGGGCGACCTCTTGTTGGGAGCGCTGGGGGCCTGCGCTCAGATCACCTGCCAGATGGTGGCTGCGGCGATGGGGATTCCCGTGGAGCGGATTGAGGTTGTTGTCGAGGGGAACCTGGATCTGCGGGGCACATTGGGCGTTTCAAAGGAGGTTCCCGTCGGCTTCGAGCAGATCCGCGTTCGGTTCGAGATCGACGCGCCCGAGGCGACGGAGCAACAATTGAGTGCCCTTCAGGAGAAAACAGAGCAGTACTGCGTCGTGATGCAGACCTTGCTCAATCCCGCGCTGATCCAGCCGGAATGGGTCCAGGTGCGATAATGTGAAGAGGACGCCACGGTTGCCAAAAAAGAAGTAGCTGCGTTGCGGTAACTGGTAGCAGGTCATTCCGTAGAGCATGTAGACCACGTTCGCCGCGAGGGGATGCCTCGTCTCCATCAGCACAGGGGCGAGGTAAGCACCGCCGAGATAGACGATGACCAAGCCATTCAGCATCAAGAGCCAGTGGCAGGTGAACCCGAGGACCAGCCGCTGAACCACGATCACCAGAGCGCGCGTCTTGCCGGTGGCGGGCTGTGCTCGCGGGTCGCTGACACATTCATCCCCGTGATTCAATCGAGCGGGTAGCAGGTGGCAGTGAGGAGAAGCCTTGCTTTCTTCAACGATGATGCTGGTGCTCGTCGCCAGGAATCCGCTGAAAAGAGCAGCCTGCCACTTTAGCTACCTGTTGCGCTTGACGAAGAGTTCACTGATCGTCCACGGATACCAGGGCGTCTGGTTGATCTGCCGGATCGAGATGTAGCGGCCCACGAAGACGTTGTCGAAGTCCAGGTGGATCTTGTTCCAATTGCTGGGAACCTGGTACATCGTTTCCCACTTCTTGCCATCGGGCGAGATTTGGAGCAGGAAGCCGCGCGGGTACTCCTCGTGCGGGCCATTGTTGAGGATGAAGCCCTTGACCTCCTCTTGCTGACCCATGTCGAGGAGGAACCACATATCCGCAGTCTGGGGCGCGCCGGTGGTCCAGACAGTGTCCTCCCGGTTGTCGAAGGCCCGCGCCACATCAGCATTGTTGTGGCTGGCATCGGCCACCCACAGCGGGTTCTCGTGGAGGCTGATCTCGCTGATCAGCCAGCGGGTGTTATCGCTGACGGTGCCGGTCTGCTCGATGCGAACGTAGCGAACGTTGATCGGATTGAAGAGCGCGCGGATGTCCTCGTTGTTCGAGGCCCGCTCGGCTACGGTGATCCAGTTGGCGCCGTCGGGCGAGACCCGGACGCGGTAGCCGGCGGCGAAGCCGTGACCGGGGCTGGCGACGGTCACCATATCGATCGGCTTGAGCTGACCGATGTCTACCTGGAAGAACATGTCTGGTTGCTGCGCCACCCGGCTTGACCAGGACGTATGGGGGTCGCGGTCGATCGCCCGCTCGACCTCGGCCGGATTGTGGCTGGCGGTTGCGATCCAGCCGTTCGTCGCTGGCGGCTGCGCCTGAATGCTGATGGCCGCACGCAGCGGCGATACGCCGCGATCCTTGAACCAGCTGACCCCTTCTTCCACCAGGTCCCACTCGAGCGTGTAGCCGCCAGGGCGGTCCGGCGTGGCAAACGCAGCGGCGAAAGCCACTTCCTCATCCGGGGCGATGTCTTTGGGTAGGGCCGTGCGCAGGTCCCCGAGCGCCGAGACGAGATTCCCCGCCCCGTCGTACCAGTGATACCCAACGCGAACCGGATTCGGGCTGCCCGCCTTCCATGGGCGACTCCCGCTATTCTTGAAGCGCAGACTGGCGCGCGCGGATGGGCTGACAACCAACTCGGTGGGCACACGGTGCTCCAACCAGGCCACATCCCACTCTGGCCGCGTCGGCACGGTCGCAACGACCTCGACCGCGAGATCCAGCGGCTGGACACCCTGGTCGCTGAACCAGGTGACCTGCTCTTCGACCAGCTCCCAGCGCAAGGTGTAACGGCCAGGGCTGCCCGGCGCGCGGATGATGACTCCCGTGAGGGTGACGACCCCATCGGGTGGGACATCGTTGGGGAGCAGGGCGCGGAACTCGTCGAGGACGTTGGCCTCAGCCCCGTCCTCCAGCCAGTTGTTTGCCAGGGTCACAGGCATCGGCCCGCCGGCGCGCCAGGTCTGGCTCCCATGGTTTCGAAGCTGGAAGCTCACCCTGGTCGATTGGCCAGGCAGCAACTGAGCGGGAACGGTGTGCTGCAGGTACTCCACCGCGTAGGCCGGGCGGGGCGGCGCGACCTGGACGGGGAAGCTCCCTGGGTTGGACGTTGGGTCGGGGAACCAGGTGACGCCTTCCTTCACCAGGCCGAGATCGAGTCGGTAGGGGCCGGCCACGCTCGGCGGCGCAATCTCCGCGTCTTGAATCACCACACCCTCGCCCGGCTTGACGTCGTTCGGCAGCGGGGTGCGGATGTCGCGCCAGGTCCCTTCGACCGGCTGGCCGTCCGCCGTTCGCCAGTGGTAGCCAAAGCGGGTAATCCCGGCACCGTCCGGCTTACTGGCCAGCCAGGTCTCGGTGCCCGTGTTCTTGACCGTGACTCGACCGGAGACCGGCTCCCCCGCGCGCATCTCGCGCGGGATCTCTACCGCCAGCCACTCGAACGCGAGCGGCGGACCACTCGGCTCGACCGTCACGTTGAGCACAAGCGGCTGGCCGCCTACCTGGCGGAACCAGGCTTCGAGCTCACTGACCATGTCAACCCGGAGTTGGTAGCGGCCTGGTTCGGGTGGGGCCTGAAGGATGACATTGTCGATTTGGACCTGCTGACCGGGGGCGACATCTGTCGGAAGCGGCCCGCGGGTCGGCCCCTCGATCTCCTGACTGTTGGCGCCGATCCAGTGATAGCCGAGGTGTACCTGACCCTTCTCGGGCGGACCCTGGCGCCACGGACGACTTCCGGCGTTGCGGACAACGAACGAGGCGCTGACGCGATCGCCGGCCCTGATCGTGGCCGGTACGCTCTGGCTGAGCCATTGGGCTCGCAGCGGCGGGACCACCTCGCCAACCCGCACGCCCTGGACGAACGGCTTGCCCGGCCCGAGAGCGCTGATCCAGCGCTCGAATCCCTTCTGGTAGAGGTCTAGCACCAGGGTGTCGTCGCCGGGTTGGGCGGGCGTGTTGACCTGAAGCGTCAGGCCGGTTTCCTCGGACGGTGCCATGTCGGTCGGGAGGGCAAAGTACTGCATCTCGCCGACGCGTGCGCCGGCGCCGTCGGTCCACCAAGCGACCAGCGTGCTGCGAGAATAGCCGTCGTTGCGCCAGGGCAGCCGTCCCGCATTGACCAGCGTCCCCGCCAGGGTGATCCGGCTCTGAGGCGGAACGCCTCCGCTCACCGTAAAACCACGGAAGACCGCCTGCCAGTTGGGCGGAACGGGCGGGCGCGGGACGTTCTGTCCGACGGCCGACGCAACCTGGAAAACTCGCCCGCTGCTCGGATCACCCCAGGTGAAGCGTTGGTTGACCCAGGTTGGGTCGGGCGAGGTCGCGATGAACGCGTGGGCCGAGCCGAGGTAGCTGAAGCGCTGGATGTTGGTCAACCACCAAACATACTGGGCGGCCTGTTCCTGCTCCGAGAGCGGAATACCGCTCTGGCCGTTGGAGTTTCCGTATTCAGTGACCTCGATCAGCTTGTGCGGGTACCTGGCGTGGTAGGTCTGGTAGCGCCCGCCCCACACATCGTCCCGGTACGTGTTGGGCGCGTTCGCTGGGGTCTGCCAGTAGATGTGACACCCCAGCCAGTCGCTGATCTCGATCGCCTCACGAGCCCAGTCGAGCCACTGCAGATCGTTGTGAGGTACAGCGAGGCCGGGGAAGCCGAAGAGCGCCCACGGGTTGCGCTGCTTGAGGATGGCGAAGACCTGTTTGTACCATGCCTGGAAGTCGCGCGCGTCCTGCTCGGTCTGCCCCCAACCCTCCAGACCCGTGAGGTGATTAGGCTCGTTGTGGATCTCATATTTGAGGATGCTGAACTTCTTGCCGAACCGCTCGATAAGGGGCTGGAATTCGTCCGCGAACTGTTGGGGCGGAACAACGCTGCCACGCGGCATGTGCGTGTACAGCCGCACGATGAACTCCATTTGGGGGTTCATCCCGCGGAGCGCGGCGTAGACCTCGTCGCTGAGAAAGCTCAGCGTCTTCATGGATTCGACGCGTGCCTGGCGCACGATCTCGTAGTCGACCGGAGTGAAGACGGCGTCGTTGCGCGCGTGCAGACCGACGAGCGGCCGGTTGCGAGTGACAGCCGGCGCCGGTTGCGGGCTGGGCCCCGGGGTCTCCCCGGCCTCCAGCGCCCTCCGCATCCCGTCGAGGCTGATCTCAGTCCCCGGGCATTCGGTGGCGCCGAAACCGACGGAGGCGCGCAACTCCCGGTGTCCCTGGACCCTGGACAGCGCCACCCGGTATCGCGCCTGCAGCTCGCGAAGGAGTTCGAGAAGCGCCGCCCACTGCGGCTGCGTCGGGGTCGTGTTGGTATCGGGAATCCGGATTTGAGTGCCGTCACGGTAGAGAATCCGATTGCGGCTGAACCAGCCCAGGAGGCAGATGGCGACGTAGTGGTTGTTGAAGTACTGCCCCCGCTCGAGCTCGACCCACTGTCGCCACTTGTCCGGCTCTTTATTCTTGTCGGGTTCATTCAGCCCGCAGTGAAAGGGCGGAATCGCCTCATCGAGAACAGAGAAGACCGTGCCGTCGGCGCCAATGATGTAATTGTAGCCGCCGTGCGCCCAGCCGAGGGTCTTCACGTGGTAGTCGAAGACCTGCTGCGGGGTCGTGCTCGGCGCGCCACTGGCCGGATCGGCACTGCCATAGCCGGTGTGGTGAACGGCGATGCCCTCGATCGCACCAGGGCGTTTCCAATCCTTATAGTTATTATAATTGGGCATCTGCGCCCGAAGATCCACGATCTTGAGGGCCATAGTTTCTCCCTGGGAGCGCTCAGACCGGGTGGGGGAGACTCGATGCATTCCGATCGGATCGCCGGATCACCCGAAAATCCCCGCTCGTCGGATCACGTATGATCGTAAACAGGTCGTTCTGAGCGGCCAAAAACTGAGCAAAACCGAGATACTGGCGATCCCTCTCGTTGAAGGTTGGGTCGAGCTGGGTCATCGTTGCCTTCATCGCCGAGCCTGTGCGGCGCTCGGGTGGGAGCAACTGGTACGCCTGGACTGCCAGATGACGGGCATTCTGGTGCCACTCGTCACGGAACTCACTCCACAGGCTTTCGATCAGGTTCTGGACCGTCTCGAGATGCTCCGGTGCGTGCTCGCGACCGTAGAGCAGGCGACAGGCAAGGTCAGGATCGATCCCCCCCGGACCGCCGAGCTCCAGGGCCAGAAAGAGGAGCAGCCGGCGGTCCACATACTGGAGAAAGCCTGCGGCGTCCTGCGCCACCGGGCGCAGCCAGCTGGTGCGGTCCCACAATCTGGCCTGTTCGTCGTAGTGCTCGCCTTTATCAAACTCGAAGCAGAACGTGTAGAAGAGTTGGTAGATGACATCGTTGACCGTCTCCCACTTGACCGATGGTTCCTGGTCCTCAAAGTAGCGATGCAACTCATCTTTCTTCTCACTCAGGCTGGTGTACGGATTTTTGCGGAACAGTTCGAAGGCCGTGCGGATCACGAGGGGGCGGTCTTCGCTCGGGCTCATCCGCAATCGACGCTTCTCCAGAATCTCCTGGTAGAGCTCGAGGGTCGCGCCCGCGGCAGGCTGCCCGGGCAGGGGCGCAAGCGCCCGCGCCACCGCGCCGCTTTCGGGCGGCCGGAGCCGAACTTCCAGATCACCGCTGTTGTCGCTCGGCTCCCGCAGCTCTACCAGATCTTGCTGTGCCCGCAGAAACTCTGAGAGGGCATCGAAGCCGTAGTTGCGCTCATTGAACGCTGGATTGAGACTCAACAGCATGTTCTTGAGCCAACTCGCCCGCGACCATTCTTGCGCGGCCGCGCTCCGGAGCACGCGGCGCACCATCTGGCGGGCATCGCTCACGTCGAGACTCTTGTCGGACGCTGTCGACGCCGGGCCACGATCGAGGAGCGTGCCGTAGAAAATAAAACGGTCGCAGACCTTGATCAAGTAATCGGCTGAGCTTTGCTGGACCCCCAAGCCAAGGACGATTTTGCCGTGTTCGTGAAGTTTGTGGACCAGCGCCGTGAAATCGCCGTCACCGCTCACCAGCAGAAAGTGGCTGATTTGTGGCGAGCGGTACATCAGTTCGAGGGCGTCAATCGCAATTCGAATGTCGGCGGCATTCTTCTGGGATCGGCCCGTCACGTGGACAAGTTCGATACCCATACCGAGCATCTCGCGCTGCTGGGTTCCATACACTTTCCAGTCAGCGTAGGCGCGGCGAATCACCGCACGACCGACCAACGCAGCCTCTTCGAGAATCCGACCCCACTCGACGTTGTACTCTCCCGGATAGTGCTCCTGGACACTCTTTTGAATGTTCTCGAAATCGATTAGGATGGCGACTTGTGCATCGCTGCTGGAAGGCATCTTCCCTCCTCATTGAGAACTCAGCGCTGCACCCTACCCCCACCATTCCAGACCAGGCCGTTCGGACGTCTACACCCTCACCGCTGCCCTCCGAGTGTTGAAGGAATCCACCTCCTTTCCGTCACGGCGGCGCCGCTGCACCAGCGCCAGGCTGCCACCGGGACACAATGAAACGGCCAACGGCGAGGCGGCGGCCTCGCCGTGCGGTCCACGTCCCCCTGTCACCCAACCGCCCGCAGACGTGCTGCCGCGCTCAGCATCGCCGGGATTGGATCGTCTTTTCCTGGGTCCTTCATGGTCCGTCGGTGCTTCCATCACCTCCGTGACAGGAAGAGAGTATCCGCCGTTAGCAGAACCGACCAGACGAACAGCACTTCGGAATCCGTGCGGCACGGATGTGCCTCACGTCCAAGCCTACCGCCAGACTCTCGCCGGGAGCGTCCTGCCCTTCGGTAGCGCATCGATTCGCCCTGATTGTTGGTTTGACGATGCGCGCAATCCCGGCGGGCGTGCCTGGCTTGGTATACACCCGATTTAGACCTTCAACAAGTTGCTGATAACCCAAGTCCAATGCACCCGCGCCGCAACTCCGGATAGACGAAAAAGCGAATGTGGATCCTGGTGAGATCAGGTGACTCCTCGACGGGCCAGGTGGAGTCAAAGATCGGACGGAGGAAATCGCTGAAGTGTCTTCCTGCTCCCGCTCAGCAGAGCAGCTCCTGGTGGAGATTGGTTGTGGGTTGCAGAAGCGGAACCGCTCCGAGCCGCCGGTATCTTGTTCACATAAGGGCCATGCTAGTATAACAAATTTCGTCACCCTCGCAACCAATCGAACGCCGGGGGCAAGGCGGTGCAGCAGGCCGGCGGTTGAGCCTGCGGCTTGGGGGCCGGCGACCGGGCGGCGGCGACCGGGCGGCGGCCGGCACCGACGCGGGGGAGCCTGGCGGTTGCCTGTCCTGACCGGCCAGGGCAGGGAACCCGCGGCTGGGAGCCTGCGGCCGGGTGTTGGCCGGCGCCGACGCGGGGGAGCCCGGCGGCGAAGGCGGTGACGCGGGGGAGCCCGGCGGTTGCCTGTCCTGACCGCCAGGGCAGGGAAACCGCGGCTGGGAGCCTGCGGCCGGGCGTGCCCCTCCGGGCACGCTGGGAGTCGGATTCAGGTAGAACGGGGCAACAGGAAGCTGCGCGTTGAGGTGTGAAAGTGTCGTCTGGCGCCTCACGACGACAGGTGCATCGGGCCTCTTGCTCTCGACTGGTGAGTGGCCTGAACTCGGGGGTGCCGGGCTCAGATATCGAGGTGGGATGCACCCAGGTCGGGGAGAGTGGCGGCCGGAGTATCAGGTAGCGTGCTGCTGTTTGGGAGATCAGGACGGCAGCTGGTATAGCGATGAGTAATCCAGCGGGCCGCCTGGCGACGTACGCTTTGACATCTGATGCCCGAGATCGGCTATTCAGGCCGCAGTTTTGCTTGCCGCACGGAAGCGAGGGGGATTGACAGCCTTTCGCTCCTGCCCTACACTGTCAACCAAGCGCCCTCAACGGCAAGCCGGCCGAGAGCCCTATTCCCCTCGTGAGGAGTGCCGTGACGGAAGCACCCCACCTGGTTTCGAGAGCGGTTTTGAAGACGCTACTCTACGCCGATATCTTCGATTTCCCCCTTACCCCCCGCGAAATTCATCACTACCTCATCCAATGCCACGCGACGATGGCCGTGGTGGAGGCGCAACTCCAGGCCCTGGCAGCCAGTGCATATGTCGAGGAATGCAACGGCCAGGTGGCTATTGCCGGCCGGAGCCAGCTCTTCGAGGTTCGCCATGAGCGCACCCGGCGCAGTGCCCAGCTCTGGCCGTTGGCCAGGCACTGGGGCACGCGCCTGGCCGCCCTGCCGTTCGTGCGCATGGTGGGGGTGACGGGCGCCCTGGCGGTCAGCAACGTCGGGGCGCGTCCCGATATTGATTTTCTCCTGGTGACGGCCCCAGACCGCCTGTGGCTCTGCCGTGCGTTGGCGATCGCCCTCGTCAAGACAGCCGCGATGCAGGGTGTCCAACTCTGTCCGAACTATCTCGTGACGATGAGACGGCTCCGGTTCCAGGAGCATAATCTCTTCACTGCCCACGATCTGACCCAGATGGTCCCGCTCTACGGTGAGAGCGCCTATCGGTCGATGTGGGAGCAGAATGCCTGGCGGAAGTCCTTCTTGCCGCAGGCGAACAGCCCGCTGACACCGCCTCGCTTCGTTCAGTTGTCCCCCAAGCTGCAGTGCTTCAAGATCTGGACCGAGCGGGCGCTCGCTGGTCGGGTGGGTGCTCGGCTGGAGGTGTGGGAGCAGCAACGCAAGGCGCGCAAACTGTACCGCCAGGCGCCGGCCGGTGAAGTCGGCCGCTCTGATGGCCTGGTGTTCGACAGCGATGTCTGCAAGGGCCATTTCGGCGGCCACGGTCAGCGTACCCTCCAGGCATACCAGACCCGCCTGCAGCATCACGGGCTGGAAGAGGGAACCGAGTATGCGTATCGGCATTGAAGCGACGGCCTTGCACGGGGTACGCTCGGGAGTAGGAACCTACACCCTCAATTTGCTGTGGCACCTCTGGCAGAGCCCGGCGGGCTCATGCCACGAATGGCTCCTCTTCAGCAACCGGCCGCTGACGCTCAATGGCTACGACCCGGGTGATCGAGCCCGCGTCGTCGGCAACTACCAATTTCGCTATCAGAGCCTCTGGCGGCAGGCGCTCCTCCCGTTTGCCCTGCACGCCTATCGCCCGGCGGTTTGTCACTTCACTAACCTGATGGCCCCTCTGTGGGCTCCCTGTCCTATGGTAGTCACCATCCACGACCTGACGCTCAAGCTCATGCCCCACTACCACCCGGTTCGGCGGCGAACAGTGATGGGGCCGCTCCTTGCACCGAGCGCCCGCCAGGCAGCCCGAATCATCGCAGTCTCGGAGACCTCGAAGCGCGATATCGTGGCGTTCCTGGGGGTGGCGGACGAGAAAATCAGTGTGATCTATGAGGCCGCGGGTCCGGCCTTTAGGCCGCGTCCGGCGGCCGAGGTGGCCCAGGTGCTCGGGCGGCTCTCACTCGATCAGCCCTACATTCTGTATGTTGGCACGATCGAGCCGCGCAAGAATCTTGTGCGCCTGGTGCGGGCCTTTGCGCATCTGCGGGCCGAGGGCCGCTGCGAGCGCCTGGTCTTGGCGGGCGCACTTGGCTGGGACTACGCGCCGCTTTTCGCCGAGATCGAGCGCCTTGGACTCGGGGATGCCGTCATCCATCTCGGTTTTGTGCCACAAGACGAATTGGTTGTACTCTACAACGGTGCGGCTGTCTTCGTCTTTCCAAGTCTCTACGAGGGGTTTGGTCTCCCCCCGCTCGAGGCGATGGCCTGTGGAACACCGGTCATCACGAGTACCACCAGCGCCTGTGCTGAGCTGGCAACCGACGCAGCGCTACTTGTGGACCCGACGGACGAGCTGGCGATTGCGGAAGCCCTGCGGCAAGTGCTGACCGACAGTGACCTGGCCGCGGACCTCCGCCAGCGGGGGCTCGCCCGCGTGGCGGCGTTCTCGTGGGAACAGACGGCCGAGCAAACGTTGGCGGTGTATGAGGCAGCGGCCGGCGGAGACCCTACGGGTACAAGGGATCAGCGGATGAAGGGATGACAGGATGGAATTCATTCGTTTTCTCGTCGTCGAGTGAAGCCCTATCTATTCTCCCGGAGAAAGTCGCCAGATGAGCACAGTTCTTTTTGGCCAGTCCTATTATCTCCGCTTCGATCCCAAGCTCTGGGCTGCGATGCAACCGTATCCGCCGCTGGGCACGCTCTATGCAGCCGCCTACGTGCGCAGCAAGGGGTACGACGTCGCTCTTTTCGATGCCATGCTCGCGGAGTCGGAGGTGGCGTGGGCGGCGGCACTGGATCAACACCGGCCGGAGTTCGCGGTCATCTTCGAGGATAACTTCAACTACTTGAGCAAGATGTGCCTGCTCCGCATGCGCCAGGCCGCCTTCACCATGAGTGCGATGGCCCGGGAGCGGGGCTGCACGGTCATCGTCTCGGGCGCCGATGCGACCGACCATGCCGCCGAGTACCTCGCTCAGGGGGCCGACTATATCCTGGTGGGGGAGGGCGAGATCACGCTGGGCGAATTGCTCGACTCGCTCACCGGGCGCAGTTCGCGCCCGGTCCACGAGGTCCTCGGCCTGACCTTTCCAGTTGCTGGTTCGGGGTGGCAGGTTGAAGATTCCTCTCCCGCCACCCGACCTTCAACTTTCAACCTCCACCCTTCCGATCTTCCAACCTTCAACACGGGTCGTCGTCCCGACATCCGTGACCTCGACGCACTCCCCTTCCCGGCCTGGGATTTGGTGGACATCGGGCACTACCAACGGATGTGGCGCGAGCGCCACGGTTCTTACTCGATGAATATGGTGACGACGCGCGGCTGCCCCTACCAATGCAACTGGTGCGCCAAGCCGATCTGGGGCCAGCGCCATAACGTCCGCAGCCCGGAAAACGTCGTCGCCGAGTTGAAATGGCTGAAGGAAACCTACCACCCCGATCACATCTGGTTCGCCGACGACATCATGGGGCTCAAGCCGGGGTGGATCCAGACCTTCGCCGACCTGGTCGAGAAGAACGGCGCGCGCCTCCCGTTCAAGAGCCTCAGCCGGGTTGACCTGCTGCTGCGCGGCGATACGATTGACGCCTTGAAGCGCGCCGGCTGCCAATCCGTCTGGGTGGGTGCCGAGTCCGGGTCGCAGAAGATCCTGGACGCGATGGAGAAGGGAACGACGGTCGAGCAGATCTACGCGGCCGCGCGCCGGTTGCACGAGGCCGGGATCAAGGTTGGCTTCTTCCTCCAGTTCGGCTATCCTGGGGAAACACGCGAGGATATCGAGAAGACGCTGCAGATGGTGCGCGATTGCCAGCCCGACGACGTCGGGATGTCGGTCTCTTACCCGCTGCCGGGCACCCGGTTCTTCGAGAACGTTAAAGCTGAACTGGGCCTCAAGCAGAACTGGTACGACTCCAACGATCTGGCGATGCTCTACCGCGGACCGTTTACCACCGCCTTCTACCGCAAGCTGCACACCGTTCTGCACAAGGAGTTTCGGGCGCGCAAGTTGCGCGACGAGCTTCGCCGGACCATGCGCCAGCCGGCGACTCTGAGGCGAGGTCACCTCCGCCAGGTGGCGGCGATGCTCTATCATCTGGCGACGCTTCCGCTGGAGCGCTGGCACCTCGATCGCCTGGCCGCCGTCCCGCACGCCGGCCTGGGACCGTTGCCGGCGGCGATGGCACCCACTGCTGCGGCTCGGCCCACGCCCCGGGCCGATTGAGCTATGGGAGAAGCGAGTCTGATGCGACGCAAGGTCGTGCTCTACAACCCGAGGGCCGTTTTCTACACGCTGCCGCTGGCGCTCATCGCGGTCGGCTCGGCGTTGGACCCGGCCAAATACGACGTGCGCATCATCGACGGACGCCTCGAGCCAGACCCTGTCCGGACGATCCTGGCCGAGATCGCTGATGCCCTGTGCCTCGGCATCAGCGTGCTCACCGGCGCCCCGATCCACGACGCACTACGGATCTCGCGCGCCGCCAAGGCGCGCCGGCCCGATCTGGCGGTCGTCTGGGGAGGATGGCATCCCTCGCTCTTCCCCGCCCAGTGTCTCGAGGAGCCGAGCGTCGACGTTGCCGTCATCGGCCAGGGCGAGGAGACCTTCGCCGAGATCGTGGAGCGCCTCGCAGCCGGCGCCGACCTCGCCGGGGTGGCCGGTTCCGCCTCCCGGCCACCGGCCACCGGCCACCGGCCACCCAACCCACCCCGCCCGTTTCACGATCTCAACCAGCTTCCCGCCCACAACTACAACCTGGTCCCGGTCGAGCGCTACTTCACCCTCAAGGGCAAGCGCCAACTCGACTACATCTCGTCCCAGGGATGCCGCTTTCGCTGCTCGTTCTGCGCCGATCCCTACGTCTACAACCGCGCCTGGAGCGGGCTGTCACCCCAGCGCGTGGGCGCCGAGATCGAGTCTCTCTGGCAGCGCTACCGCTTCGCCGAGCTGTCGTTCCAGGACGAGACCTTCTTCACCAGGCGCGAACGGGTCGAGGCCATCGCCGAGGAGCTCATCGCCCGTCGGCTGGAGATCGGCTGGACCGGTACGCTCCGTGCCGATCAGGGCTTCCGCCTCCCCGACGAGGTTCTCGCGAAATGCAGGCGGGCTGGCCTGCGGCGAGTGATGGTCGGAGTCGAATCGGGGTCGCAGGCGATGCTGGACTGGATCAAGAAAGACATCAAGCTGGAGCAGGTCTGGGATACGGCCGAGAAGTGCGCCCGCCACCGCATCGGCATGATCATTAACATCATCGTCGGCTTCCCTGGAGAGCCGGATGAGAGTGTGGCCGAGAGCCTGGCTGTCGCCAAACGGCTACGCGCCATAAGCGCCGATTTTGAGGTTGCCGTCTTCTACTACAAACCCTATCCCGGCAACGCGATCGCCGACCGGTTGCTACACGAGGGGTACACCTTCCCACAGACGCTTGAGGCGTGGGCAAACTTCGACTACGTCGGCTCGTCCGGCCCGTGGGTGACGCCGGAGACATGGCATCTCATCGAGGGCTTCAAGTTCTATCAGCGCTTTGCGTTCGGGCGCAACGGGCACCCGCTCCGCCAGCCGCTGCGTTTGGCCGCCAGGTGGCGCGTCGACCGCGATTTCTACGCCTTCCCCGTCGAGAAGTGGGTCGTGGAGCGGCTGCGACCGCGACAGCGGTTGTCGTAGCAATGGCACGGGCAATGAACCCAACAGTGCCCCTGGCGCTACGCCTTACGGTTTGCGACTGACGACCGGCGTCCCAGGCTGACACGCAGATGCTTTCGCAAGGATGAGGTTTGATGGACATCCTGCTCGCGCACGGGTATTACCTGGACGAGGATCCGCACGAACGGAGGGTGATGAAACCCTATCCGCCGCTGGGGATTCTCTACCTCTCGGCCTATCTCAAATCAAAGGGCTTCGACGTCGGGCTGTTCGACTCGACGTTCCAGCGTCGGCAGGCTTTCTTCGAGCTGGTCGAGCGCGAGCGGCCGCCGGTTGTGGGCCTCTACTGCAACCTGATGACCAAGTTCAACGTGCTGGCGATGATCGAGGCCTGCAAGCGAGTCGGGGCGACGGTGATTCTGGGGGGCCCAGAACCGCCCTTCTACGCCGAGGAGTACCTGGCGCGCGGCGCCGATATCGTCGTCACCGGCGAGGGTGAGCTGACGCTGGAGGAACTCCTGCCCCACCTGGCGCAGCGTGGCGTGCGGGACATGGCCCACATCAAGGGCATCAGCTACCGCGGCGACGATGGGCAGATTGTCAAGACGCCGGATCGCCCCTTCATCACGAACCTGGATGAGCTTCCCTGGCCGGATCGGTTTTCCATCGATCTGCAGCAGTACGTCAACGTCTGGCGCAAGCACCACGGCATGGGCTCGGTCTCCCTGATCACGGCTCGGGGCTGCCCCTTCACCTGCAAGTGGTGCTCGCACTCGGTCTACGGCGTCAGCCACCGTCGCCGCTCGCCCGAGGGTGTGGCCGACGAGGTGGAATGGCTCGTGGCGGCCTACGCGCCCGACATGCTCTGGTACGCTGACGACGTATTCACCATCCACCGCACCTGGTTTTTGACCTACGCTGCCGAGTTGAAGCGGCGCGGCATTCGGATCCCCTTCGAATGCATCTCCCGTGCCGACCGGATGAACGCGGAGGTCGTCCAGGCGTTGGCCGAGAGCGGCTGCTACCGCCTCTGGATTGGCGCCGAGAGCGGCTCGCAGCGCATCCTCGACGCGATGGATCGCAAGACGAATATCGAGCGGGTCCGGGAGATGACCCGCCTGCTTCAGCAACACGGCATCGAGACCGGGATGTTCATCATGCTCGGGTATGAGGGCGAGACCGACGAGGACCTGGAGGCCACGGTCGATCACCTCAAAGAGTCGAACCCCGATCTCTTCCTGACCACCGTCGCCTACCCCATCCGGGGCACGACCTATTACCGGGAGGTCGAGAGCCGGGTGCTCGCCCGCCTGCCCTGGGAGCAGCGCACCGACCGCGACTTGACTGTTGCCGGCCGTCACTCGAAACGTTATTACAGCTTTGCCACCCGCTGGATGGTCAACGAGGTCAAGCTTCACCAACTTCTCCACTCCCAGGAGGGCACCGGCCGCGGGCCGCGACAGGTCGCCCAGGTCGCTAAGGCCTTCGTGAACTCGCGGGTTGGGCGGCTCGGCATGGCGCTCAGCCGCAACGAGGTCGAGGCGTGAACCCCAACGCCGACCCTCTCCTGAAGCCGGAGGCGGCCTTCGATCATGCGGCAGCGAGCTACGACGCCGCCTTCACCGACACGCACCTCGGACGGCTGTTGCGCGAGGCGGTCTGGGCGCGGCTGGCGCAGCAGTTCCAGCCCGGGATGCACATTCTGGAGCTCAACTGCGGTACGGGTGAGGATGCGATCTGGCTGGCGCGGCGCGGCCTGCGGGTGACGGCCACCGACAACTCACCCGGGATGCTCGCCGTGGCCAGAGGGAAGGCCGGGCGGGCGGGCGTTGATGATCGGATTGAGTTTCGCCGCCTTGATTTGGGGGAGATTGGAGAGTGGAGATTCGAGGTTGAGGGGGAGCGCCGAGAGCGCGAAGACGGGCCTGCTGGCTTCGACGGCGTCCTCTCCAACTTTGGCGGGTTGAACTGCCTGGCCGACCGCCGTCCGTTGGCCGAGCGCCTGGCGCGGTGGGTCCGGCCGGCCGGGCGGCTCGTCCTGGTGGTGATGGGCCCCCTGTGCCCGTGGGAGATCGCCTGGCACCTGGCACACGGCGAGGTTCACACGGCCTTGCGGCGGTGGCGGCCTGGAGCCGAGGGGCACGTGGGCGATGGCGCGACCGTGCGCGTCTGGTACCCGTCGCCGTGCCGCCTCCAGGCCGAGTTCGCACCCTGGTTCCGGCCGCTGGCGGTGGTCGGTGTGGGTGTTCTGCTGCCACCATCCTCGCTGGGGCCCCTCGTCGAGCGCTGGCCGAGGATCTTCGAGCGCCTCGCCCGAGTCGAGCGCCGCCTGGCGGGCCACTTCCCGGCCACCGTGTTGAATGACCACTCCCTCGTGGAACTGGAACGCGAGGGCTGAGCTTCGAGCGATGGAAGATAACGCGTTCGCTTCCGACGCGTCTCGCGTCACATATCACGCATCACGTTTCACGTTCCCCGGCCTGCGCTCCTTCTGGCGGCGGCTGCTTTTTTTGCGCTTTCGCCTCTTCCAGCGCCACCGCTACAGGCGGCTGGTGCTGGAGGAGGTTGCCGGTACTCCAATCCTCGTGCTGCCCCAGGTCTTCAACCCGGCACTGTTCCGCAGCGGTGCGTTTCTCGTGGGTTGCCTCGGCCCGGACGTCATCTCACCGAGTGCCAGGGTGCTCGACCTGGGCACCGGCTCCGGCATTGGTTCGGTCTTCGCGGCGCGCTGGTCGGGGCGCGTGGTCGCCGTGGACATCAACCCCGAGGCAGTGCGCTGTGCCCGGATCAACGCTCTGCTCAACCGGGTCGAGGAACGGGTTGAGGTGCGCGACGGTGATCTCTTCGCGCCCGTGCGCGGCGAGCGCTTCGACATGGTGCTCTTCAACCCGCCCTACTACCCCGGCCAGCCGCGCGATGCCCTCGATTGGGCCTGGCGCTCCAGCGACGTTCACGAGCGGTTTGCCGCTGGCCTGGCGGGGCATCTGGCGCCGGGCGGTCGGGCGCTCGTCGTGCTCTCCTCCGATGCCGGCGAGGGTCGGTGGATGGACGCGTTCCGGACGAATGGGCTCAGCCCCCGAATATTCCGCCAACGCGACCTGATCAACGAAACGATCACTGTGTACGAAGTGAGGCGCGGCGATGATCATCCTCTATAATCCCCAGAGCAATGCCGGCCGCAAGTGCATCTTGCCGATGTCGCTCCTGGCCCTCGGAGCGTTGCTGGAGGGTCAGCACGACTACATCCTCGTGGACGGCAACATCGAGACCGATCCGTTGGCGCGGCTAGACGAACTGATCCGCACATACGGCGCGCGCGTCCTGGGGGTGACGGTGATGCCAGGACCTCAGCTCACCCAGGCGGTGCCGCTCTGTCGCGAGCTGAAGGCCCGCCATCCCGGGCTCACTATCGTCTGGGGCGGCTATTTCCCCACCCAGCACTTCGACGTCTGCCTGCGGGCACCCTACGTCGACTACGTCGTGCGCGGCCACGGGGAGTTTGCCTTCAAGGCGCTCGTCGATGCCATCGCCGGTGGCGACACCCCGGCGGCGAGGGCTGGGCTGGTTGAACGTTCAAGGGCGAACGTTGAAGGTTCGGCGACCGAATACGAACCTTCAACCTTTCACCCTCAACCTTCCAACGCGCAACCGCCAATCGGCGTGGCGCCGATTCCTCACCCGGACCACCTGCCCGACTTCCCCTACCACCGCGTCGATATGCCGCGCTACCTGCGGCGCACCTTCCTGGGCCAGCGCACTGCGGCGCACCACTCCAGCTACGGCTGCCCGTTTCTCTGTAACTTCTGCGCGGTGGTCAACATGGTCAACGGACGCTGGCTGGCCCAGTCGGCCGAGCGCACGGCCCGGGTCGTGCGCCACCTCGTCCAGGCCTACGGCGCCGACGCCGTGGAATTCTTCGACAACAACTTTTTCGTCCACGAGGCTCGGACTGCGGAGTTTGCCGAGCGCATCCGCGACCTGCGCATCGGCTGGTGGGGCGAGGCGCGGATCGATACTCTGCTTAAATACTCCGACCGCACCTGGCGGCTGATGGCAGAGAGTGGCCTGCGGATGGCCTTTATGGGCGCCGAGTCGGGCTCGGACGAGACACTGCGGCGGATGAACAAGGGCGGCACCGCCCGCGCCGAGAAGACGCTCGAAATCGCCGCGAGGATGAAGCAGTACGGGATCGTGCCCGAGTTCTCGTTCGTGCTGGGTAATCCACCGGAGCCGGAGGCCGATATCCGTACGACGGTCGAGTTCATCCGCACGGTCAAGCGGGTCAACCCGGCCAGCGAGATCATCATGTACATGTACACTCCGGTGCCGCTGGCGGGTGAGCTGTACGAGCAGGCCAGGGCGGAAGGCTTTCACTTCCCTGAGACGCTGGAGGCGTGGGTCAGCCCCGAGTGGTACGAGTTCTCCCAACGGCGCAGCACAGGCATGCCCTGGCTCAAGGACCCGCTCCGGCGCAGCCTGCACGACTTCGAGCGCGTGCTCAACGCCTACTACCCGACCGCGACCGATCCCAAGTTGACCCGCAGCTGGCGTTGGTTGCTCAAAACCGTGAGCGCCTGGCGCTACCACCTGCGCTTCTACAGCTACCCGCTGGAGCTTCGCGTCCTCCACAAATTCCTGGCCTACCAGCGACCGGAAACATCGGGCTTTTGAGCGCTGGTGTTCCGACGAACGAGATCCTTTATGGTATCCCGATCGATTCTCGACCGCCACCGGCTGAACCGCCTCAGTCGCCGGCTCGCCACCCGTCTGCTGGGCGATGACGTGGCGCGCGGCGACGGGCACTGCCGGTTGCCGCCAGAGTGGTTGGTGCTCGGCATCAACAACTTCTGCAACCTGAAGTGCAAGATGTGTGATGTGGGGCTGGGCGACAGTGCCACCGTCTTCTGGGCCAACCTGATCGGCGATCACCCCCAGAATATGACGCTCGACATGCTGAACGAGATCCTGAGACAGGCCAGCGCATTTCGGCCGCGCCCGCAGGTGGGACTCGCGTTCACCGAGCCGCTTATCCACCACCAAATTCTCGATTTCTGCCGGGCTATCGTCGAGCGCGGCTTCTACTGCCAGATCACGAGCAATGGGACGATGTTACCGCGCCTGGCCGAGCAGCTTGTGGAGGTCGGTGTGGATGAACTGGTTATCTCCGTCGACGGTCCGCCCGCCGTGCACGACCGTATTCGTGGAAAAGTCGGCACCTTCGCAAAGCTCTATCAGGGTGTCGAGAGCCTGAACGCCGCCAGGGAGCGTCTCAAGCGAACTCACCCAAAGGTGCGCTTCTCGTTCACCATCACCGACGAGAACTACGCCCACGTCCTCGACTTCGTCCAGGCGGTCGAGCCGCTCCGGCCGGCCGGGATCAACATCTCCCAGCTCAATTTCATCAGCGACGAGATGGCCGCCGCTCACAACGCTCGCTACGGCGGTGATCTGGCCGTCGTACGGTCGAACCTCGGCAGGATGGAGCCCGCGGCGTTCGAGACGAACATCGTCTGGGCCGAACTCGAACGCGTGCGTGCCTACGCTGCAGAGCGGGGACCGGCGTTGCCTGCACTGGCGATCACCCCCAACGTCACCGAGCCCCGCGGCCTCGAGACCTACTACCGCGAGCCGCCGACCTTCGTCGGCGGACGCACCTGCACCGACCCCTGGCGGTTGATGATGATCAAGACCGATGGCACCGTCATTCCCGCCCACGGGCGGTGCTACAACTTCCCGGTCGGCAAAATCACCGAGCAGTCGCTGTCTGCCATCTGGAATAGTCCCCGCTTCATCGAGTTCCGCCGGACGCTGCGAGCGGCCGGTGGCACGCTCCCCGCCTGCTCGCGCTGCTGCGGGATCATCGGCAAGCCGGTGCGTGAAACGTGAAACCGGGATCCGTAATGCGGAAGAAGGCAACCGGGCGCACTATTCAGAGCCGGCACCTGGTCTGGCCGAAGGGGTTGTGATGTCGGCCGTGCCCGTTCAAGCTGCCGGCTCGACCTGGACCGTCCGCCCCTCGCAGGCGGGAGACGAATCCCAACTCGCGGCCCTCTTTGCGGCGGTGTTCGGCCAACCGATGACCGAGGCGCAGTGGCGCTGGAAGCTGTGCAGCCAGCCGTCGCCCGTCCCCAATTCGTGGGTAGCGGAGGCCGGCGGACGGATCACCGGGCACTACGGCGGGATGCCGATGCGCTACCGGCTCGATGGGTGCGAGGTGCTGGTGATGCACGGCTGCAACGCTATGACTGCC
Source organism: Ardenticatenaceae bacterium (assembly GCA_027493995.1). GTDB lineage: Bacteria > Chloroflexota > Anaerolineae > Ardenticatenales > Ardenticatenaceae > DOUV01. Next base: position 3,395,944 of record JAOSJS010000001.1, read on the forward strand.
GCCGATTCTCGTCGCCAGGGTATCTTGAGCGCCGTGCACGGCCGGGCGAACGAGGTCTGGAAGCAGGCCGGCATCCCCTTCCAGACCGGACTGCACTACGGCGGCTGGGGCTCGCGACGCGAATTCCTGGGCTGGGTGCCGCTCTTCAAGCTCGTCTGGGTGAATCAGCCTCTCCGGCCTTTCCGCCGGGCAGCGCGCCGGGCAACTCTGCCCGGCCGTCCACTCCAGCCGCTCGATGCACTCTGGCGGGAGTTCTGGGATCGCCGGCTCGCGATGACGCGGGGCGACCCTCGCGGGGTGCCGGTGACGATTCGCGAGGTGGCGGAGGCCGGCCGGGAGTTTGACATCCTGTGGGCCGCGGCCGGCCGGAGCTACGCTAACGTAGCGGTACGTGATCGCGCGTGGGTCGAGCGGCGCTACTTCGCCGCGCCGGACCACGGCTACCGCGTGCTTCTCGCCGAACGCGGCGGCGCACCGGCAGGCTACCTGGTGTATCGGGTCGGCCACATCGGCACGGTGTCCGACACCGGCTGGATCGCCGATCTCTTCGCGGCCCCGGAGGCAACAGCGGTGCGCCGGGCGCTGCTGCGCCGCGCCCTGGCCGAGCTGCATGCGGCCGGCACCGAGAGCGCCGTGGCGCTGGTGCCGGCCGGATCGTTCCTCCACCGCGAGCTACGGCAGGCGGGCTTCCTCTTCGGCCGTGGCGACTACGACTTCTCCATCGTCCCATTCGACCCGGCGCTGCCTGTTGATACCCTGCGCGACTCGGCCCGCTGGTTCCTCACCGGAGGGGATTTCGACGTCGTGTGAGGCCTGTCAACAGATTTGATCGCTCAGATGGAAGAAGGTGTCCCGCCAGGACACCTTCGGAAAGGAGGCGCGTGATACGTGATGCGTGATGCGTGATGCGCGAGGAAACGCATCACGTATCACGGTGGCGTGCTGGCAGAGAGATGCAGGTCGCGCACGGGACTCCAATATGAGCGGATTTGATTTTGTGAGCGGCTTTGATGGCTGGCAAGGCACGACGCTGCTGTGGTCCGTGGGAAGGCTCGCGCCGGAGGTGTCGCGTGGCCTGCGGCAACCCCTGGAACCACGACGACAGGTGCGTTGCGCCACCCGGCTACGCGTGATACAGCCTCCAAAAGCGCTCGACACATCTTTCCAGGCCAAACTCCGTCTCGACACGCTGCCGGGCCGCGTGGCCCATGGCAGTGCGGGTGGCCTCGTCCGCCAGGCGGCCCAGCGCGCCGGCCAGGGCGTCTGGATCTCCCGGCGGCGTGGCGATGGCGGCTGTGGGCGCCAATTCGGGGACGACGCCCACGGCGGTGCCGGCAACCGGCAGGCCGCTGGCGGCGGCCTCGAGCGCCGCCAGGCATTGCGCTTCGTGGCGAGAACTCAGCGCGAAAACATCGGCGGTACGGAGGAGCGCTGCCAGTTGCTCGCGGCGCACCGGGCCGCGGAAGGTCACGGCCTCGGCGAGGCCGGTGGCGGCGGCCCGGCGGCGAAGATCATCTTCGAGCGGACCTTCGCCCACGAGCGTCAGGGTCGCTGCGAGGCCGCCGGTGCGCACCCGGCGGAGGGCTTCGAAAAGCAGGGCGTGGTCTTTGACCGGCAGCAGTGAGGCGACGTTCACCAGGTGGAGTCGCCCGGGCGCGGGCCGCGGCGGTGACGCTCGGGGAGGGAAGAGGTTGAGATCGACGCCCAGCGGCGCCCAGAAGAGCTTCACGTGGTGTGCCGGCGGCAGGTGGCTGCAGGCGGCGTCCACGAGGAACCGCGAACCCGCCGTGACGGTACGGGCCCAGCGCAGCGCGAGGCGCGTCTTCCAGCGCTCGCTCCGCCGCAGTTGGCCACCGTAGCCGATCTCGGGCAGCCGCGCAAGCTCGCCCCCGGCCAGGCTGAGGATTGCCGGCACGCCCAGGTGACGCGCGGCCAGGACCCCCAGCAGCCCTGGCTCGTCGGCCCAGAAGGCGTGCAGCCGGTCGAAGCGGCCGTACCGGTGTTCGGCGGCCAGTGCGGCCAGCACCCCGGCCCACAGGCGCACGGTCCGCACGCCGCGGCCTTCCCCTGCGCCGAAGGCGTGGACCTGCGCGCCGTAGACGGTGTAGCGGCCACCGCGGTGGGGGTAGCGCAGCGCGAAGACGTGGACCTCGGCCCGCCCTGCCAGAACGCGGACAAGGTCCAGCAGCGCCGGGATGCACCAGTCGAGCTTGTCGGCGCTAAAGCCGGGAGCGATGATCCCGATCTTCACCTCACCTCACCCCACTGCATTCCGCGCTCATCGTTCCACGTCCTCTGTTCACCCGCGCGCTATGGTCACCAATTCTGTCCGTGCCGGCACCATCCACCCCTTGGCCTGGAATCTCTAACCCGCAATCGATAAATCTCCATCGTGCCGTAGGTCGCATCCTCGACCCGTCCGACCAGGCAGGCATCGTGACGGGCCATCCAGCCCTCAAAGCCAGTCAGCAGTTCATGGCCGGGGGCCTCCGGCGCGGCGATTTCCTCGAAGTAGGCCTGCAGGCGGGGATCGAGCAGCACGAACTCGGGCGTGACCCGCTCCAGGGCGGCGTCGAAGGGGAGTGGCTGGGGCACAAGCTTCGGATCGGTCCAACGCAGCGGCACCCAGATCGCGCGGTAGTCGGTATCGTTCAGGCCGAACCAGTAGTTGTGCAGGCCCAGCACTCTTGCGCCACTCGGGATGAAGCGGTGCACGTCAGCAACGTAATCGGCGTAGGGCGTGGTGTGACGTGCGGCCAGCTCCAGGGCCACGATGCGTGCGGCCCCTTCGATGAACACGGCCAGCAAGACGGCCACCAGGGCCAGCCGGCCCCATCGCCTCGCGGCTACCCGCCCGAGCCAGTGCCAGAGCGCAACCGCACCCCACGCGGCGGCGACCGCACCCAGCGGCGCCAGGGTTACCAGGTAATTTGCCAGTTTCGAGTGAATCAGCAGCGCAAACAGCGTGGCGATCACGACCGCCGGGACGACGAGGAGTCGTGCCGCCCGGTCGCCCCGCCACACCGCCCGGTGCAGCAGCGCGATGAGTGCGAGCGGCAGCCCGGCCAGTGCGGACCAGAAGCCGGGCCGCAGGACCGAGTGCCATCCGCCTTCTAAGCCAGGGCCGTAGCGCCTCGGCTCGGCCAGCAGATTGGCCAGGTACCAACCCGGCGAGAGCAGGCTGAACCGTCCCTCCTGGCTGTAAATCCGCCCCTGCCCGCGAAAGTCAGGCAGATCGGTCGCGACGTAGACCAGGTAGGGCAACCAGGCGAGAGTGAAGCCGACGACGATCAAGAGGAGCGGTCTCACAGGGAGCGAGCCCCGCGCGTTCCAGATCGCCAGAATGACCAGCGCGGGGAGCCAGAAGACGCCGTAGAGGTGCCCCAGCCCGGCCAGGCCGGCCAATAGCCCGGTCAGGAGGAAGCGCGAGTCGGAGCGCCGCCGGTGTGCCGAGAGCGAGGTGTGGAGCGCGGCCAGCCCGAAGACCGGGACGACCATGTCGTAGCGCGCGAGGCGGGGGATGTCGAGGAGGAGGACGCCGGTGGGCTGGACGCGGGTCAGGCCGTTCAAGCGAGCCGAGAGCAGGAAGAGTATGCTGAGGATGCCAACCGCGTCGCTCTGAAAGAGCCGGCGCCCCAGGCTGGCGGTCAGGGCCAGCGTCAGGAGGCCGAGGGTGACGGTCTCCAACCTGGCCTGGAAGAGGCCGAGGCCAAAGAGGCGGAAGGAGAGGGCCAGAAAAAGCGGGTGTAGCGGCAGGTAGCCGTAGTAGCGCCGGTCCATGTGGTAGAAACCGGCAAACAGGTCGGAGCCGAAGACTCCCTCTGTCGCCAGCTTATAGCCGGTTGAGGCCTGCCAGGGCTCGTCCTCGTAAACAGGGGGAACAATGGTCAGATGGTGCAGGGAGACGGCCCAGTACAACAGGAGGAGCAGCAAGAGTGCCGATTTCGGCAGGCGGACGGCGGATGGCAGGGTTACGGCTCGGAAGATACCCAATCGAAAACCTCGAGGCGCTCGGAGTGAGGGTGCAATTGAAAGGGATGGCGGTTAGCGCCCATCGCCCACCCGGAACAGCGTGTAGCTCTCCCAGTGGCCCAGCGTCGTCAGGCCGGGGTTGTCGCGCAGCCAGCGATAGGTGATCTCAGGCGAGCGATCGACCCACTGCTGCTCGAGGCTGGCCACGTCCACGAAGAGATAGACCGGCCGGTGGCTCGCCAGCGTCTGGGGGAGCGTCTCCGGGCTCTGGAAAAAGATGTCCTGGACATCCAGAGCCGTGTAATGATCTAGGGTCGAGGTAAGGTTGAAGGTGAGGACCTGGGCATCGGCGGGCACCTGCCCTGCGACCCACCCGGCCGTCGCGACGTTGGCGTTCATCTCGCCGGTGAAAATCGAGATATTTCGCATTGCGCCCCCGAACATCAGTGCCAATCCGGCGACGATCCAGAGCATGGCCAGAGTCCGCGTCCGTCCCCGCGTTCCGTCGTGCACTTCATCGAGGCCGAGGGCGATCAGCATGGCGAGCGGCGGCAGCATTTGCAGCGTGAAGCGCAGGCTCTGCCAGGCAATGCCCGCCAGAAAGAGATAGACGATCGCCGGCCAGCCAACCAGGAGCACGGCGAGGCGCCAGGCCCGGCGGCGCCACAGTGACCAGAACCCTGCCAGGATGGCCGGGGCCAAGAGTGGCGTAAAGTAAGACGGGCGAGCGATGGCCGTGGCGTAGAAGATCCCGGTGGGCAACGGGTAGCTCAGATGGCCGTCAACGGTGACGAAATTGCGCTTCAGCGCGTTTCCGAGCCACCAACCGACGACCTGGAGGTCGCCGACGTGGGCGGGGCCGTCCCCACCGGCCGAGGGCAAGAAGGCCAGCACCAACTCGGGACCGAGCACGATCAACCCGGCGAGCACGGCGGCTCCGGTGTGGCCGACCAGGCGCCGGAGCAGGTTCGGCTGCGGGTGGTCGCTCGGTCGCAGAAGGGTCGCCAGCCCGTAGGCGGCGAAGGGCAGCACGAGCAATCCATAGGCCCAACGAGTCAGGATGCTCCAGGCCAGGGAGAAGGCCGCCAGGGCGAGCCAGCACACGCGACCGCCTCGGCCGTAGCGGACCAGCGCCCAGGCTGCCAGCGTCGCCCAGGCGAGCGCGCTGGCATCGGACATGACGACCGTTCCGGCTTGCAGCAGGAGGCCACACAAGGCGGCGAGCACCCCTGACAGCGTGGCGATCCGCCGGCGGCGGGGGGCAAGGCTATTCTCGCCGGCCAGGACCTCGTCGGCCAGGGCGAAGGTGAAGAGCGGAACCAGCGCGGCCGCGAGGAGGCTGACGAGTTGGGGACCGCGGTTTCCTACGAGCAAGGAGGCCAGCGCAGCAAGCAGAGGATAGCCGAGGGGCCAGAAGAACGGTGGGGGCGCCTGGCCATGCAGCAGGCTCGCGCGCAGCGGGCCGAGGGCGTAACCGTAGTAGGCGAAGGAATCCTGTCCGTACAGGCCCTCGAAATGGCTCCCCCCGATCGCGACCAGGCCGAATCCCAGGCTCAGAGAGAAGAGCCCGAGCGGGATCCACCTCCCGGATGGGCTTCCCCGGCTGAGTCTTTGTTGGTCTGCGCGTTGGATGTCCACGGGCGCGGATCCCGGCACCAGCTTCTCGTGAGTCCAGACCATCGGTCAAGGAGTCGTTGCGCGGGTGAGAACGTGGTTCGTAGTAGGGGCGCCCGGCCGTGCGCCCCTCCTGTAGCGGTCTTGGGCGCGCTGTCGGGGCGCCCGGCCGGGCGCCCCTCCGACCCTGAACGCACCTTCACAAGGTGCTTTGCAATCGTCTCGGTGACGCCTTGACCGGCGCTCTAGCGATTATAGTCTTCGCCTCTTCCGGGTCAATCGGCCGTATCTCCAGATCGGGCCCCATGTCTCCAGTCTCGGAGCCGAGATTGCTGGCCGCACCAATGCTCATAGGCGGTCGCGGCCGGACGAGGTTGGACCAGTGCGAAAATCCATCCGTCCTCCTCTCGTCGTATACTTTGAGGGAGCAGGCTCCACGTACTGTAGTCCTCGATTTGGCTTGATGGTAGAATCGGTCGTTGTGACGCGCTGTCCGGTTGGTTGCTTGTATCAGCAGCCAGTGCCCTTCACTCTCGCGCGGCCTTCGGTCTCGGCGATCCCGGGGCCCTCGGCCCCATGACTGGGTGCGTTTGGTTCGTAAGTGCCTCTCTTCGGGCCGCTCTCTTTTGAAAGGTTCGCATGGTTCCTCGCGTCAGCGTTATTATCGCAACCTATAATCGGGAGACGCTCCTGCCGGACGCCATTGAGAGCGTCTTTTCCCAGACCCACCGCGATCTCGAGCTGATCGTCGCCGACGACGGTTCCACCGACGATACCCGGGGGTTGTTGGCCACGTACGGGAGCCGGCTGCGGGCCCTCTTCCTGCCGCATGCCGGCTCGCCAACCCCGGTACTCAACGCCGGGATCCGCGCCGCCCGCGGAGAGTTCATCGCGTTTCTTGACTCTGACGACGTGTGGTTGCCCGACAAGCTGGCGCGGCAGTTGGCCCTGTTTGATCGGCAACCGCGCCTGGGCTTCGTCTACGGCAACCTGGTCTTTCTCGACCCGGATGGCACCATCAGCGGACCCGTCGTCCCTTCCCATCAGCTTCGGAGCGGCACAATCTTGCGGGATCTGGTCAGAGATATGTTTGTTCACCCGAGTACGCTGGTTGTCAGGCGAGCCCTGCTCGACCAGGTTGGTCTGCTGGAGGCGGCGGCGGGGCCGGTCGAGCATTATTCCCTGCTGCTCCGCCTGGCCAGGGCGAGTGAGGCGGGTTGTATCCCGGAACCAGTCGCCCTCATCCGGCGCCACGCAGGCCAGTTCAACCTGGTGCATGGGGCGCGCCAGTATGAATACACCATCATGACCCTGGAACGATTGGCGTCGGGACCGCTGCCGTGGTCGGTCCGATTCGAGGTGCGGCGTACTCTTGCCCGCCACCAGACCCACCTGGCCCGTGTGTACCTCTCGGACGGTGACAGGAACCGTGCCCATCAGCACCTTGTCCGCGCCATCCGGGCCTACCCCCTTCATCGGCCAACCTGGCGTTGGGTGCTCCGTGCGCTCATCGCCTCCTGGAGCGCCCCGCGAGCACAGCTCGGGTGATGGCTCGACTCTGCCGCTCCCCAGTCGTCGCTGGGCTGCGCGAGCGGCTCGTGCGTGAAGTGCAGGCCCCGGCGACGCGCCATTCGGCGATCACGCTGGCCGGCAACCTTAGCCGCTTCCTGCTCGGCTTCGTCACGAGCGTGCTGATTGCGCGCTTCCTCGGTCCGGCCGGCTACGGGCTCATCGCGCTGGTCTCGCTGGTCCTGGCGGTCGCCGATACGGTAGGGGACTTCGGGCTCACCTACACCGCTGTGCGCGCGCTCGCCCGTGTGCTAGGCCCCGAGCCAGAGCGCGCCCGCCGGCTCGCTCGCGGCTTCTTCTCGCTGGCAGTGATCACCAACGTGATCGCGGCGGTCGTCGGTATCCTGCTCGCCGGGCCAATTGCGCGTGTGGTGCTGGACCGGCCGGAAGCCGAGCCCTATCTCCGGCTGGCGATGATCGGGCTTATCGCGGTCGCCGGCAATGGCTTCATCGTCGCCGTCCTGCAGTCGATGCGCCGCTTCGGCCAGTTGGCCGGGCTCCAGATTCTCTCTGCGCTCACCTATCTGATCGGCGTCTTCGCTCTGGTTGCAGCCAACCGCCTTGATGTGGCCTCGGTCATATTGCTCGGGGCCGTGAATCCGCTCGTCGGTTTCGTCGTCGGGCTGCGGTTCCTGCCGCCGGGTTTCTTCTCGTTCGGCGAGGCCCTGGCTCGGCCTTCCCGCCAGGCCTGGCGGGAGCTCGCCGCCTTCAGCAAGTGGCTCTGGGTCTCGGCGATTCTCTCGCTCCTGGCCGCCCAGCTCGACCTGGTCATGCTGAGCCGCTGGACGCCGGCTGCCGCTGTGGGTGTCTACGCGCTGGCCTTCAACCTGGCTATGAAGATGGACATCGTCAGCCAGACGCGCTTGACGGTCTTGCTGCCGGGCGTCTCATCCCTGCGCACCTCCACCGAGATGCGCACGTTCGTCGTGCGGAGCCTGAAGCGCAGTGCGGTGCTGATCGCCGGCTCAGCACTCTTCGTTCCCTTCTTCCGGCCCTTTATCGTCACCTTCTACGGTCCCGACTACGCCGATGCCGTCAAGGCGTTGCTCGTCCTGACCCTGGTGGTTCTCTTTGATCTTGCGACGACTCCGGTGATTTTGCTCGGCTTTCCGCTGGAGCAGCCACGGGCCCTGGCCGCCTCCGATGCGGTGCGGCTGGCCACGTTGGTGGCCAGCGGGTGGCTGCTCATCCCGACCTTCGGCCCGGTGGGGGCGGCCCTGGCCCGGCTGGCAGCGAGGGTTGCCGGGGCCTTGTTCATGGTCACGTTGATCGCGCTGCGCCTGCGGAAAATGAGCCGGTCGTCGCTGCTGTCATCGGCTTCCGCGCCTGGATCTTGATCGAGGAGCCGACGAGTGGTGCCCATGGCCTGCGAACGAGCGACTCGGCCCGCGCCAATCGCTTCTGGCATTCGGGCGCGTACAGTGGCGATTCCTGGTTTGGCCTTGCAACGTTTCAGCGGTCGATACGCTGCCGCGTAGCCTCGACCAGGTAATGCTCAAGCCGCGCGGCGGCGCGCGCCCAGGTGAACTGCGACGCCCAGATCCGGCCCGCGCGCGCGCGCGCCTGGCGCAACTCAGCGTCGCTCAGGAGCCGGCGGGCCGCCTCCACCCACGCCGAGAGGTCATCACTCGGGACAAGGCGGACCTGTGCCCCGGTGGCTTCCCGGAGTGCGGGGAGGTCGCTGGCTACGACCGGCACGCCGGCGGCCATGGCCTCGAGGACCGAGAGGCCAAATGATTCGTAGGTCGAGGGGAAGAGGAAGAGGTCGGCCTGTTGCAACTCGGCGTGCACGCCCGCGAGCGGCAGGGTTCCCGTGAAGATGACCCGACCGGCTACCCCAGCCTGGACCGCCTGTTGCTCGAGGTCGGCACGCATAGGACCATCGCCAACGAAGCGGAGGGTCAGCCCGGGAAACTCGGGGGCCAGTGCCGCGAAGCAGGCCAGCAGGCGGTCGGGACGTTTGGGAGTCCGCTCGAGGCGCCCGGCGTAGACGAGGCGCTGAGGGTCTCGAGCGTTGTCGGCCGCACAGGGCTGCGCGAGCCACTCGGAGGCCACTCCTGGCCAGACGACGCCATGGCAGGGATAGGCATGGTACTCGGCGGAGCGGGTGGCGATCGTGTGGCTGATCGCGACCCGGCGCGTCGAGCGATCGAGCCTTGCCCAGCGGGCATCGATCCCGCCATGGTAGTAATAGACCGTTCCGACGCCACGGCGGCGCAGGTAGTGCGAGAAGAGCACTGCCTCGCCCTCGAAGAAGGTGACGGCGGCATCGGCGCTCGCAACGAGCCGGCGCGAGCGGGGCGAGGCCAGGAAGCGCAGGAAGAAGAGCAGCGACTGCGCGTTGAGCGGCGCGGTCCGCAGCAGGCGCGCGAGGGCCCGCGTCGCCGGCGACGCGGCGGGCGGTGGAGAAAGTTCGACGGCGCCACCCATGGAAGCCAGGTCGCGGACCACCGGGCGGGGCGCGCCGGTCACCAGGGAGAGCCCATGGCCGCGCGCCAGCAAGGCGCGCGCCAGGTTGTCGGCGATCGTTTCGATGCCGCCGAAGACACTCGGGGGAGAGGAGAGGATGAGGGCGACGTTCATAAAGAATCGGGACGATAAGGTGCCTGTAGGGGACGGTGTCGTATGACGAGGCCATTATACCATGGCAAATGATCTTCGCGTAGATGGCGAGCGCGGGTTGGCTGCGTAGACGCGGAGTATTCCCTCGATGGGCTTTGGCCAGAAGCGGCAGGAAGAGCAGGGTTTTCGAGCGCTTCGGCGGACAGTGCTCTTCCGACCGATCGAAGCGCTGTGGAGCGCGGTCTTTGCGGTCGTCGGCAGCGCTGCGCACCCAGCCCGGAGGGTGGGACGCTGGTCGCCAGCCCGCGGGCGGGTGCTCGTGGTGGCTCCCCACCCTGACGACGAGACCCTCGGGTGTGGTGGGACCATAGCGCTCCATGGTCGAGCGGGCGACGAGGTCGTCGTACTGATCGTCACCGACGGGGGCGCCTCGCGGGCCGCCACGCATTCTCAGCGGGCCGACGAGAGTGCCGGCGCCGCGGTGACCATTGGTGGCACCTGGCACAGGCTCGCCCTGCCCGAGGGTGCCTGGCGATTCCCGGAGGGGCGGGAGCAGATCCGCCGAGTGCTGGCCAAGTACCGGCCCGACCTGCTGTACGCTCCCTCTGGCATCGACTACCACCCCGAGCACGTCCGCGTGGCCCGGGCGCTGGCCGCGGCGCTGGGAGAGGCCGGGCTGGAACCCCGCGTACGGGTGTACGAAGTCGGCGTCCCGCTGACACCGCTCCTCGCCAACCACCTGGTCGAACTGGGCGCCGCCGCCGACCTCAAGGCGCGTGCGCTGGCGGCCTACGCCTCGCAGCAGGGTGCGATTCGGCCAATTCGGCGTCTGCATCGTTACAACCGCCGGCTCTATGGCGCTGGGGGCGAGGTCGAAATCTTCTGGGAGATGCCGGCGCCGAGCTACGCCCGGCTGCTCGCAGCGGGCGAGCAGCGGGTGGGCCGCTTCCCCTTTCGAGGCATTCGCGAGCGACCCTTCGGCGACCTGCTGCCCTTCTTGGTCGGGCTCAACGAGCGCTCCCGGCTCCGCGCCGCCTGCGCCCCGCTCGACGATACGGCAACCTGACAGATGTGTGAAGGCGGCGCGGTCCGCCGGGAGCCCTGCGAACGAGAGGGCGCCTGTGATCGTCCGAGGAGGCGCAAAGAAGGCAGACCGTGGCGCAGTGGCGCGCACCATCAGCGTAAAGCTCTCGTATGTGCCATTGACAGAGGCGCTCGCTGTCAGTTAAGATGGCCGATACCCGGAGCGACGTGGCAGCGAACGTGGGCCTGCTCTGGCCGCGCGATGAGGTTTGGACAGAAGTACTCGCTCCACGCGAGACCTCGCGTGGGGCGGGTACTTCTGTCCGCCGGTTTCACGCGATCATTTTGTCGATCGAGCGCCGGCAGTCACCTGGATGCCAGGGAACATGACGTGGAAGAACGGTTGCTCCATACCGTTGGGCAGCATGAAGCCGGTCTTGACGGGACTGGACTGGCCCTTCGGGGTGAAGGGCGGTACGATCACGTGGAGGTGCCTGGCCTTGGGGTTGACCTCCGCATCGAAGACCAGATCGTAGGGGTTCTTGCGGACGAACTCGGTGAGCATGACGTGGACGAGCCGGTTCTGGTCAATCTTCTGATCGTTGAGGTAGATATCACCCAGGCCCCAGAAGCCGACGTAGTCGAACTCGGTGGGCATGAGTTGGGTGCCCCACTTGGTGATACCGTGCTGGATGAAGTTGGTGGCGACGCCGCCGGCGGTAGGGATGAACCAGCCGTGCGCGGCGGGCTTCTGGACCTCGATCCGGTAGACACCCTTGCCTCCAGGGGCCTCGAAAGTCGCCACGAAGTCGATCTTGTCTTTCGTCGTCGCCCCATCTGTGGCGGTGGCATCGACGACGGCCATGTGGACCGAGTTCATGGCGCCCTGGGTGACGGCGAACATGTTGCTGAAGGGAGTGGGAACGTTGGTGACGAAGGTGCCATCAGGGAGGGCTGTGCGGATCTTCATCGGGGCTCCCAGGATGACGGGAGGGGCCTCCGTCGCTTTCGGATCGTCCACCGTACCAAAAATGGTGGGATCGAGCTGGCGTGGTCCGGGGAAGACCCACGTGGCGACTCCGGATTCCTGAGTGAGTTGCAGTTCGATGGGGCCACCGACGATGTCAGGCGGTGACTGGTCGTTGATGTGCGCGGAAAGGTACGGCCACCAGGGCGACTGCTTGTAGATTTCTGTCGCTCCTGTGGGCGGTGTTCCCGACTCGGCCGCGAAGATGACAGCGCACCCAATGCGGTCGCTGTCGGGGTTGGTGCCGGCGTAGATGATCAACGTGCTGCCGCTTGGATCGTGGAGAGTGTCGAGCGTGAAGCGCTCGGTGGTTCGCTGATAGGTCGCACTGCCGTTCGGGTAGAACTGGATGGGGGGGAGCACGGCGACTTCATCACCCGCCGACTGGAGATTTTTCGACTCACAGCGGCCAACGTCAGTAATCGCCAGCCGGTGGTCGCCGCCGGGACCGGGGTCGAATCCAGCGACCGCGACCTGTACCTCTACCGCGCCGTTCGGCGTCGGTGTAAAGGTGGCATTTCCAACCGTCCGACCAACTGGATCTACGATCTTCACGCTGGTATTGGCAGGGCTCCCTCCCTGGGCCAGAGCCACACCAGAGGGACTTACGAGCACCAGCAGTGTCAGGATGAGGCCTATCGTTGTACGCATGAGAATCTCCTTTCTTTCCTTGCCCCGACCCTCCGCTCATCTCAGCGGGCGGGCAAACAGGGTAAGGATCGGCTCCACTCTGTCCGAAACTTGCTCGTTTCGGCCATACTCTGTACTTTCCTCCTGTCGCGGCAAGGGGCATCCGACATCTGGACACCCCTTTATGAGACTGGAGGGTGCACTCTACGGCGAAATAGGGTCGGTGCTCTTCTGAAACGATTTTGCCCCGCGTGCCTTATGCCGTGGCGATACCTCCTAAAGCCGCGCTTGTGGGGATAGCGTGTACGGGGGAGGCGAGGGTAGTATTCTCGTCCGCCCAGGGCACCGTATCCCGATTGGAGTATCTACTGTAAAACTCTTGCCTGCGATGGCGTATGCAACATGGGGAGAATGGCGGTCAGGGCCTGTTGGATTCTTGTTGAGCGCCGTGCTTGGGCCAGAAGGTCTCAACTGGGAGGGCAAAAAGGAACACCGAGCGGACTACGGAGGTTTCCTGAAGGGGGATAAAGCCCACGAGGAGGACAGCCTCTACGGTAGAGCGCGCCGCTCCAAACCGAATCCCTGGTTCGCTTTGTCGAGGCCGTACAGAATCAGATACTGGTGCACGAACGACTCTGTGAACTGCTTTCTATGGTCGTGATCGATGCTGCGTCTGGTTGCCGGAAGTTGCAGCCGGAACAACACAACGCATTCCCGAATCGTACAATTTTGAAATTGTCCATCCTGATTGCCTACCATGAAAGCATGGTGCTGTGGAGGACAGCAACTCACTTCTTCTTCAAGATTGAGCGCCCAACGCGGCCACTATTCTACGGCCCAAATCTCACCCTACACACCAAATCTCAGTTCTGTCTGTAATCGTCCTGACATTTGCGGACGCAACTTTCGCCTGTGCGACACCCTTTTATAAGAGAGGTTACCATCATGCACGCCGGATCGTGGACGAGCGTCGCGTTTGCAATCGGTGGGGCGCTCCGCTCCCCGCCGGTCGATTCGTCAACAGGCGATATGCCCTTATTCCGATTGGAAGGAGACTCAGATCGGCATGTTCACCATATCCGAAGCGTGGAAAGCGGCGTATCCGGGGGCAACGGTGGGATTCCTGGTAATGCACCAGGTGGCGAACCTTGCCCATCACCCTGAACTGGACCAACGGAAAGCAGCGTTGGAGAACCAGTTGCGGGCCCGGTTTTCTGGCCTGGACCGGGCGACGCTGGAGGCACTCCCGCTGATCCAGGCCTATACCGCTTACTACAAGCGGTACAAGAAGACCTACCATGTCCAGCTCCAACTCGAATCGATCGTTTTCAAAGGCAGGTCCATTCCACGGGTCGCCGCACTGGTGGAAGCCATGTTCATGGCCGAACTCGAGAACCTGCTGCTGACCGCCGGGCATGACCTTGAGGCCATCCGCCCTCCGGTCACGCTCGACGTGGCCACAGGAACCGAACAGTACGTCTTACTCAACGGGAAGGAGCAAGTATTAAAGCCGGGCGACATGATGATGGCGGATACACGCGGCGTGATCTCGAGCGTGCTCTACGGCCCTGATTCTCGTACCCAAATGACCCCTGACACTCGGCAGGTTCTCTTCGCGGTGTACGCGCCTCCTGGGATTGGAGAACAGGCCGTGGCTCAACACCTGGAGAGCATCCGGGCGAATGTCGGACTCGTGTCGCCAGAAGCCAGCGTGGAAGTGTTGCAGGTCTACGGCACTCTTTGACACTCCCATCGTTAGAAAGTTGCTCATATGGAATAGGGTGTGTCGCGTGTGCGAGCGCGACGCGCTCGCACACGCGACACCAATATGAGCGTAGAAAGTTGAGAGTCAGTTCTGTTCGTCGGGCAGTGGCAGAGGGCTGCCGGTCGGGGCTTGGTTCCAACGGGGGAATGACACGACCAGGCCGAGCAGGATCCAGAAGAACAGATAGAGGGCGACAAACTCGAGGAAGTAATCGAGCAGCCCGTGAACCAGAAACGCGGCCAGGCTCCCCGCGAGGGCCAGCGACCAGGGCGCGAAGCGATGGGCCGGGGCCGTCCGCCAGGCGCGCAGCAGGAGCCTGGCCGTGACGGCGAGGATCAGCAGGAAAGCCACACCGCCCAGGAGGCCGAGGTCGGCGAACATTTCCAGGTACAGGTTGTTGGCGTGAACCCTTTGGTCCCACTCGCTCTGCCCGGCGTACTCACCGAAGACGTGCCGGAAGTTGTCGGGGCCGACGCCGAGCAACGGATGCCGGGCGACCATCTCCACGGCAGCTCGCCACAGCTCGAGGCGGCCGACTGGTGGCTTCACGTAGACCGTCTCGTCGCGCGGAACGACGGGGATGGCGGCGGGCTGGCTTGGGAGCCTGGCCGGAGTTGCCTCCACCATCGTGTAGGCCGGGGCGATGCCGCGGTCCTTGAACCAGAGGATGCCGCGTTGAAGCATACCCCAGGCCAGGAGATAGGTGCCGGGCTGAGGGACGACTCGCACCGTCGCCGCAAGCTCGACACTCTCCCCGGGAGCGAGATCGCGCGGCAGCACGGTCTCAACCCGGGGGTACTTCAGTTCACGCGTTCCGTCCGCACTGAGCCACTGGTAGGAGAGCACGAAGGCGTGGTCGCCGGAGGCCTGCCACGCCGCCGCGCCCGTGTTCTGGACCTGCACCGGCACTGTTACGACCTCATCGGCCGAGGCGGCGAGTTGCGCAGGCGCCCGGTAGCTCACTCCGTACCAGTGGGCTTCGTTCTCCGTCTGCAACCGCGTCACGAAGGTGCTGTTTCTTGCCGCCAGCAAGGCCACGAGCAGGACCATCAAGCTGAAGGCTGCCCCAATCGGCGCGAGGACTCGCCGGAGCGGCCGCTTCAACCAGGCCATACTCGCCATGACCAGGAAGGTCCCCGTCAGGGCGACCAACCCGGCGCGGGTGAGGGTCAGGATCACGACCCAGATCGTCATGGCGACACCCACCGGGAGCACCAGCCGCAGCGCTCGCCGCTGGGCGACCATCACCGCCCCAAGGAGCAGCGGCGTAGCCATCTCGAAGTACATCGAGGCGATGGTCGCGTACTGAAAGCTCGCGCTGACTCGGAGTTGGCCGCCCACGCGCGTCGGGCCGGCCTTGAACAGGCCGAGCAGCGGCGCCATGCCTCCACTTTGGGCCTCGACGAGGCCCAGCACCGCCGCCAGCAGGGCCGCGACGAGGATGGCCGCGATCAGGCGCCCGAAACGCTCGCGGGTTGTGACGGTTGCAACGATCAGGAAGAAGGCGTAGGCCCCGCTGAGGAGGCGGGTGGCGAATTTGAGTGCCTCACCCCGGTGGCTGGGCGCCGCCAGCGCGGAAACGATCGCGAGGGTGAGAAACAGCAGGATCGGGATGGTGAGGGGTGTCTTCAGGTTGGGCCGGCGGCGCGTGACGGCGGCGTGAAGCCCCCAGGCCAGCGCGGTCAGCCCCAGAATCAACTCCAGGTTGGTTACCTCGAACCACGGCCCAACTGTCAGGATGGGATAGCGACTCTCGAACGGCAGGGCAAAGGCCAGCAAGAGCAAAGTTGTTTCGAGCGCGACGGCGGTGATCTGGTCAGAGGAGGCCAACGGCTGGAGGGTGGAGATTGGAGCGAGGGGACTCGAGCCCCGGTTTGGCGATGTCAATCTCCAATCTCCGATCTCTCAAGGTCAATACCAACTCATGCGGCCCGGGCGAGATCCCGAGCCTGGCGCTTCATGCGAGCCAGCAACGCCGTCAGGCCGCGCACGCGCTGCGGCGAGAGCACCGCGTTCAAGCCCAGCCGCTCGTAGAGATCGCCCGGCGTCGCCTGGATCGCCTCGGGCGGAGCGCCGTTCAACCCCTCGTACAGGATCCCCGCAAAGCCCCGCACCGTCGGCGACTCGCGCGGGACATCAATGTGGTAGTAGACCCTGCCGGTGCGCAGCGTCGAAGCGAGGAAGACCGGGGTCTGGCATTCAGGCACCGGCTCCATCTGGTCGCGAGCTGCCTGCAACTCCTCAGGGAGGTCGGGCAGGCTCATCGCGTACTCAAGCAACAACTCGAGGCGATCCTGCGGCGGCGACTCGGCGAATAGATCGACGATATCTTGCAGTGCCTCGGGCCACGTCTGTTCAGCCATCGTATGATTTCTCCACCTATCAACTATAGCCTGGGAAGGCGGTGAGCGCCTCACCGCCCACAGTCTCATCTTAGCGCGGTCCCGGAAAAATGCTAAATCAGGCCGGGGTCGGGCCAGCGAACGACGACCGGCAGAGGATTGTGCCTCCGTCCGCTGACCTCAAACGCCTGCCAGGAAAACGCGCGCAGCGAGCCTCACAGCGTGCTCCCGCTCGGGAGTTCGCACCCTTCGAGCCGGCGCGCATTGATGAAGGGGCGGATAACGCAGTTGCGCCCGATGCTCGCGCCCTTTGGGATGCGGGCCCCTTTGCCCACCAGGGTGAGGCCAGTGTTGAGATGGGCCGGCATCTCCTGGTTGGGGGTGTTGTCCTCGCCCTCTCCCACCCGGGCCTCCTCACCGATGATGACCTCTTTGTCGATGATCGCACGATCGACCACGCTCCCAGCACCAATTGTCGTATCGGTGAGGATTACCGAGTCGCGGATAATGGCGTCCGGCGCGATGTAGACGCCGGGCGAGATCACCGAACGCAGGGCGCGACCATCAATGCGGCAGCCATCGCTCAGGAGATTGCCGTCGGCCTGCGCCTCGGCACCGAGTAGCACCGGCGGCCGTTCTTCACTGCGAGTATGGATGACCCATTCCGGATCGTAGAGATCAAGCGCGGGTGTTTCGGCCAGCAAGGCCATGTTGGCCTCCCAGTAGGTCTGGACTGTGCCGACGTCGGCCCAGTAGCCCAAGAAACTGTAGGCACAGATGCGGTTGCCGCTATCCAGGAGGCTGGGGATGACTTCGCGGCCGAAGTCGCGCTGGCGGCGGCCACCATCACTGAGCCAACTCACCAGCAACTCCCGTGAGAAGACGTAGATGCCCATGCTGGCGAGCGTGCTGCGCGTCCGTCTCGGCTTCTCGGCGAAGCGTGTGACCCGCCCCTCCGGGTCGCTGGTCATCATACCGTATCGGCGCGCCTCGTAGGGGTTCACCGCGCGGACGGCGATGGTCACGTCGGCCTGGCGCTCCACGTGGAAGCGCAGCATCGGCCGATAATCCATTTTGTAGATATGGTCGCCCGCCAGGACAAGGACCAGTTCGGCGGGCGACTCCTGCACAAAGTCGAGGTGAAAGCGCACAGCGTCGGCCGTTCCCTCTTGCCAGGCGCTCTTTTCTCCCGGCCGGCTCTGGTAGGGTTGCAGCAAGCGGACACCCCCGCTAGAGCGGTCCAGATCCCACGGCCGGCCGAGGCCGATATGTTCGTTCAGTGAGCGCGGCTGGTACTGGGTCAGGACGCCGACATTGTAGATCTCCGAGTTAACGCAGTTGGAGAGCGGGAAGTCGATGATGCGGTACTTGCCGCCAAAGGGGAGCGCCGCCTCCGAACGAAGAGCCGTCAACACGCTGAGGGCCGGGCTGGCACCACCGGCCAGGATCATTGCCAGCGGCGTGGGTGTCGCCATATCGCTCTCTCCTCCACAGGGTTGCAGGTAATCGGGTTGAAGGTTGGGCGCTGTGGTTGCCATGCCTGGCAGCGCTCTCCGCTGCCAAACCTTCAACGTTCCAACGTTCCAACCCTAAATCGTCTCGCCGCTCGAGACCAGGTCGCCGAAGGGGGCGAACGCTTCTTCATCGACGTCAGCATTGATGAGGACGTTGCGGCCGATACGGACGTTGGGCGGGATGTGGGCCGATTTGCCCACCACAGTGATGCTTGAGTTCAGCTTGTCGCCCAGGACTTTGTTGGGGATATCGCTGTCTTCGCCCCAGCCCACGTGGGCGCCCGCGCCGATCACTACGTTCTTGTCGATGATGACGCGGTCGAGAACGGCCCCCGGTCCAATCCAGGTGTCATTCATGACGACTGATTCGCGCACGATCGCGCCGGGGGAGACGTAAACGCCGGGGCTGAGCACGGAGTGATCTAACTGCCCGCGCACGATACACCCGTTGCAGATCATGCTTTGGGCGGCGCGCGCCTGTGGTCCGATCTTGGCCGACGGTCGCTCCTGGCTGACAGTGTGGATGATCCAATCGCGATCGTAGAGGCGCAGGGGTGAATTGGGACCGAGGAGATCCATACTCGTCTCCCAGTAGGCCTGGACGGTCCCGACGTCTACCCAGTAGCCTTCAAACTGGTACGCCATGACCTTCGTGTTGGCAATCATGTCCGGGATCACATGCTTCCCGAAGTCCAGGTCGGCGTGCTCGGCCGCGCTCGCCAGGAGGCTCTCCCTCAGAATATCGGCGTGAAAGACGTAGATCCCCATACTCGCCAGGGTTCCCTTGTCCCGCGTCTTGGGTTTCTCGTGGAACTCGACGATGCGGTTTGATGGGTCGGTGGTCATGATCCCGAATCGGTCGGTCTCTTCCAGTGGGACGTTCATGACGGCGACGGTGAGCGCCGCCTCGTTGTCCCGGTGGTAGCTCAGCATGGGGCGGTAGTCCATCTTATAGATGTGATCGCCGGAGAGGATCAGCACCGTATCGGCGCGGCGGTCCTCGATGTAGCTCAGGTTTTGCAGCACCGCATCGGCAGTGCCGCGATACCACTCCTGATGGCCCCGCCCCTGGTAGGGTTGCAAGAGGCGTACGCCGCCGCGCGTGCGGTCGAGGTCCCAGGGGCGCCCGATGCCGATGTGCTGGTTGAGCGAGTGCGGCCGGTATTGGGTCAAAACGGCGACGTCGAAAATACCGGAGTTGACGCAGTTCGAGAGAGTAAAGTCAATAACGCGGTATTTGCCGGCAAACGGGACCGAGGGTTTCGCGCGTTTTTCCGAGAGGACGGTCAGCCGAGTCCCCTCGCCACCGGCCATGATCATTGCAACGACGCGCATGGTGTGTTCCTCCTGAGCAGTCCGGCACGAACAGAAGTAGCGCTCCTTATAATAGCCAAGGATAGGCGTTTCAGCCACTCCCGGGCGGGTCAAGCCGGGCGGTTGCCTGGCCGGCCAGGAAACCCGTGGCTGGGGGCCGCTGACCAGGCGTGTGCGGAAGGGCACGCTGTTGGTCGGATTCAGGTGGAACGGGGCAACAATTCCTGGCGCCTGCGTCTAGAGGGCGCTCGGTGCAGGCAAGCGAGGGGTAGCCAAAGCACCGGTCAAGGCGTCAGACTTCCGAAGACTCGGAAGTCTGCGATCGTGCGCCCTGGCGACACCTTGACCGGTGTTTTAGGAGTGACAAAGCAAGTTGACAGATCAGGGTAGGGCTGCTACAATCGTGCCAATATATGAGCAGTTATTCAAATGTTTGGAGTGTTTGTGACGGAGCGACGAACGGATTGGGCCACCGGGCCGGTGGCTGACCCAGGGACAGTCGCCGACGCTGGGCCGGTGGATCTTCAGACGGCTGACCGGCTCGCGCACTTCTTCAAGGCGCTGAGCGACCCGACCCGCGTGCGCATCATCAGTGCGCTGTCCGCTGCCGAACTGTGCGTCGGCGACCTGGCGCTGGCCCTGGGGATGACCCAGAGCGCCATCTCGCACCAGTTGCGCCTGCTGCGTGATCTGCGCCTGGTGCGAACCCGCAAGGCAGGTCGGATGGTCTACTACGCGCTTGACGACGATCACATTGAAGATCTCTACCATCAGGGCCTCGATCACGTGCGTCACGGATGAGGGGCCCTCGATTTTTGTGGAGATACGTGAGCAATCACTCATATGAGGAATCGCAGATGACAGCGAAACTCAAACTCTCGCGCGAGGCAGTGCTGCCCGAGAACGCAGCCTGTGATCATTGCGTGGAAATGCTGACCGCCGAACTGGGGCACCAGCCGGGGATCGAACAGGTCCATCGCGACGCCGCGGATCACTTCTGCCTGCACTACGACGCGGCCCGGTGGGACGAGCCAACCCTGGCGCGCACGGTCCGCCTGGCCGGCGCCGATCTCCAGCATCGCTTCCAGCGACGCCACTGGGAGATCAGCGCGCTCGACTGCGCCGACTGCGTCGCGACCGTCGAGCGCGGGCTGCAGGGGATTCCCGGGGTGTTGAACTGTCAGGTCAATCTGGCGACCGGGATGGTCGCGGTCGAGTGGGATCAGGGCCAGGTCAGCGAGCACTGGGTGCGCGCCACCCTGCGCGAGATCGGCCACGCCGTCGTCGAGCCGCGGCCGGAGATTGCTCCGACCGAGTCGGCCGACTGGCGAACTCGCTGGGCGGCGCGGGCGCGACGGTTCGAGTACCTCTCCATCGCGCTGAGCGGTCTGGCCTTCGCGGGCGCCCTGGTGCTGACCCTCTTCGGCGCGGCCGCGCCGCTGCGCACGCTGGCCTTCGCGGTCGCGATGGTGTTGGGCGGTTACGAGTTCGGTCGCGCCGGGCTGCTGCGCTTGCTGCGGTCGCGCCGGCTCACCGTCGATCTGTTGATGACCATTGCCGCCGTGGGCGCGGCGCTGTTGGGCGAGTGGGCCGAGGGGGCGGCGGTCGTCTTCCTCTTCGCGGTGGGCGAAACCCTGGAGCGCCTGACAATGGCGCGGGCGCGCCGCTCGATCCGCAGTCTGATGCAACTGGCGCCGCTCGAGGCTGAGCGGCTGGTTGGCGATTCGACCGAGCGCATCTCGATCGAGTCCCTGGTGATCGGTGACCGGATCCTGGTCCGGCCGGGGGAGCGTCTCCCCATGGACGGCGTGGTCGTCGAGGGCCACTCGGCGATCAACCAGGCCCCCATCACGGGCGAAAGCATCCCGGTGGAGAAGCGCGCGGGCGACGAGGTCTTCGCCGGCTCGATCAACGGAAGTGGCGGGCTGGAGGTGCGGGTGACCCGCCGCGCCGGTGACACCACCCTGGCCCGGATCATCACGATGGTCGAGGAAGCCCAGACGCGCAAGGCGCACGCCCAGCGCTTCGTCGATCGCTTCGCGACGTACTACACCCCGGCCGTGGTGGCCGGGGCCCTGCTCCTGGCGGCCCTGCCGCCGCTGCTCTTGGGCTGGGGTTGGGCCGTGAGCGTGCACCGGGCGCTCGTGCTGCTGGTGATCTCCTGTCCCTGCGCGCTGGTAATCAGCACCCCGGTGAGCCTCATCAGCGCGGTCAGCACGGCCGCCCGGCGCGGCGTGCTGATCAAGGGCGGCGCCGCGCTGGAGGCGCTCGGGGGGGTCACGGCCATCGCCTTCGACAAGACTGGCACCCTGACCCTCGGCCGCCCGGCGGTGACCGACCTCATCCCGCTGGCGGGGCCTGAGCGGGACCCCGCGACGCTCCTCGCGCTGGCGGCAGCGGTGGAGGCGCGCAGCGAGCACCCGATTGCCCAGGCGATCGTCCAGGCGGCGGAGGCGGCCGGCCTGCCGGTCGAGCCGGTGCGGGCCTTCCAGGCGCTCCCCGGCCGGGGCGCGCACGGGGAGGTCAACGGCGCGCTGATCGCGATCGGCCGGCGCGAGCTCTTCGACCAGGACGCCCTGCCGGCGGGGGTCCGGGCCCGGCTGGACGCCCTGGAGCAGCAGGGCAAGACGACCATGATCCTGGCGCGGGACGGCCGCCCCGCGGCCCTGTTAGCGGTGGCCGACCAGGTGCGGCCGGGGGTGCGCGAGGTCCTGGCGCGCCTGCGCCATCTGGGGGTCGAGCGGCTGGTCCTGCTGACGGGCGACAACGCGGTCACCGCCGGGGCGATCGCGCGGGAGCTGGGCCTGACGGAGGTCCGCGCGGGCTTGCTGCCGGAACAGAAGGTCTCGGCGGTCCGGGGGCTGGTGGCCGAGGCGGGCCGGGTGGCGATGGTCGGCGACGGGGTCAACGACGCCCCAGCGCTGGCGGCGGCGACGGTGGGGATCGCCATGGGCGCGGCCGGCAGCGACCAGGCCCTGGAGGTCGCCGACGTCGCCCTGATGGCCGACGACCTGGCGCAGTTGCCGTTCGCGGTCGAGCTCAGCCGGGCGGCACGCGCCACGATCCGGCAGAACATCGCCTTCAGCCTGGGAGTCAAAGCCCTCTTCCTGTTGCTAGCGGTGCCTGGCCTGGCGACCCTCTGGATGGCGGTCTTCGCCGACGATGGTGCCAGCCTCCTGGTGACCGGCAACGGCCTGCGCCTGCTCCAGCGGCGCTGACCCGGCGCGGGGGCCATCATCCCCCCGAGCCAGCATGGCGCTCAGGCCGGGGCTCAGCCGGGGTCAACCGTGCGCATGTCCCCCGCCGGATGGGGCCGGCTCGAGGGGGTGGCCGCTCGTGCGGCCGGCCGGTCGGGCCGCTGCGGCCGCTGCCGCCACGCCAAGATCCGGGAGTAGCTCAAGAAGAGCACCACCCCGGCCGACGCCAGGTACAGCCGGGCGGCCGGGGGGTGGCCGAGATCGGTGCCAGCCATCAGGCCATGGGCCAGCGCCAGCAGGTAGAGGGCAAAGCTCAGGGAGTGGAGCGCGCGCCAGGTGCGCTGGCCGATGCGCTTGCGCACCGCGAAGCTCCCGTAGACCGCCACGAGCACGTAGAAGGCCACCACGCCCAGGCCGACCCAGAGGGGCTTGAAGGGGGAGCGCCCCGGCACCAGCAGCCCGCCCAGGGTGAAGTCAAAGTAGCGATCGCCCAGCAGGGCGGCCATGTGCAGGCCCGTCAGGCTGAGCGCCAGGGTCGCAAGAAACTGGTGCAGCCCAAAGCTCACCGGGCGGGGCACCAGACGGTCCAGCACCTTCGAGGTCATGACGAGGCCCCAGACGGTCGAGGCCCAGAGAGTCCCGTAGGCCAGCAACCCGGCCGCGCGGCTGAGGTACCAGTAGACGGGCGGGGCTTCTTCGCCGCCTGGCAACGGCGTGTGGGTCAGCCCGGCCTGCATCCAGAGGGGCAGCAGCCGGAAGCCGGGCACGTGCGCCGGCCCGAGCGCCAGCGCCAGGACCCCGGCCGCCGCGGCGCCGCCAAGCAGGAGCCCGGCGGCCAGGGCACTGATAGTTTCAATCCGTTCCTCGGTTCCCATCGCGTATGCCTCGATCGGGGGAGAGATTGGCGCTGAGCAGTCGGAGATGAGCAGTCAGCGTGTCGGCCGGGCAGCATGCCCGCGCCAGTCGCTCCTCGCCAGGTTGAGTGAGCCGTTCGTTACTCTCTCGGTGCGCCGTCCTCCGCGGAGTACGCCCCGGACCCGGCGAGCGAGGCCTCGAGGCCCTGGATGAGGAGCTGCTTCTCCGCGCCGGTCAAGCGGGCCCGCGGATCAGTCCACAGGTTGTTGCGAATCGGCATCGACCCATCGTGAATCACCTTGGCGATCTCGCCGGCCCCCTCGCCGCGGGTTTCCTCCTCTTCTTCTTCGCCTCCACTGATGCCTCCTCGATTCCCGCCCCCGGGATCGCGCGATCCTGGTGGCCGGCCGCCTCTCCCGGCGCGCGCGCCAGCCAACGCTCCATCGTCGGAGTCATCAGCGCCTCGCCGCCGGTCGTGACGAGGATGGCCGCCAGGTCGGGCCGGGTGGCGAAGGCGGCCGCGGCCGCGTCGCGGCCCAGCACCAGGGCTACCTTGGCGTGGACCTCGGCCGCGGCCGCGGTGGGCGCGACCACGGTCACGCTGACCAGATCCGACTCGGCCGGGCGGTTGGTGCGCGGATCCAGGATGTGGTGGTAGTGCCGCCCGGCGCGCTGCCAGCGCCGTTTGACCGTCGTGGACGTGGCACAGGCCGCGTCCGAGAGCTGCAGCCGCGCGAGGTCCTGCTCCGGCTCAAACGGCGAGGCGACGCCGATGCGCCAGGCCGGCTCGCCGGGTGGCCGCCCCAGGGCGCAGATGTCCCCGCCCGCATCGACCAGGGCCGGGCCGTGGCGGCGCAGGAAGCGCGCTACAGCATCGGCGGTGTAGCCTTTGGCGATGCCCCCGAGGTCGAGGGCCACGCCGCGGGGCAGGCGCACCGCCCGGCGCCGGGCATCCAACTCGATCGTCGCCCACGTCGCGGGCCGCGCGGGCACCTCCGGCGCCGCCTCCCCCTCGTCCGCGAGCAGCTCGAACGAGCGGTCGTAGCCCAGGGCGCTGAGCGTCAGCCCGAGAGTGGGATCGAAGCGCCCGGCGGTGTGGCCGGCCGCCCGGCAGGCCAGCCGGATCACCTCGAAGAGTAGCGGGCTCACCCGGACCCAGGCGCCCGCCCGGCGATTGACCCGCGACAGCTCGCTCTCCGGGCGGAAACGGCTCATCACCCGCTCGTACTCCGCAAACAGCGCCTCGGCCTGGTGCAGCAACTCCGCGACCGTGCCCGCGGGCAGGTGCGGCGCGGCGACCATGAGGGTGACCTCGGTGCCCATCGCCCGAAAGGTCGTCGTCCCGAGCATCGCTCCCCTCCTCACGAGCCTCGGGTGCGCGCCATCGGCCCCGCGGGCACCTGCGGTACGGCCGGCAGCGGCGGGATCGGCTTGAGTTCCGGCATCTGCAGGCTGACGCTGCCCGGTGAGGCGCTGCCGGCGGCAGCTCCCGGAGCGGGCAGCGGGGATGGACCGCTCGCGAAGGATCGCGCCGCGCCGCCGGGCCCCGGCGCCGGCAGGGGTTCCAGCACCGGCCGCGGGCGCCCCGCCACCGGTGGCCAGGCGGTGGGCAGGGGCCGGACCGTGGGCACCACGACCACCCGGTTGGAGGCCGCAGCTGATGCCGGCCACTCGGCCCGAGTGAACCACCCCACCAGCCAGAGGAGCACCACCACCGTCACGCTGACCAGGGTCAGTTTGAGCGACACCAACCACTCGCCGTATCGCTGCTTGCCGCCCGGCCTCCTAGTCGTCATGCTCGTGCTCCTCGTGCTCGCCGCGGTCGTCGCCGTGCTCGCCGCCGGGGCCGCCGGCGGTGGCGCTGCCATCACGGCCACCCCCCTGGGCGCCGGCGGCCTGGAGCTGCGCGTAGGCTTGCTGCAACTGCGCCTGGTAGGCTGCCTCGCGCTCGGCCATCACCCGGTAGGCGTCCTGCAGTTGGGCCTGGACCCCCGCCACCTGCGCGTCGAGTTGCTGCTCGCGCGCGCGACCGTCATCGAGCTGGCCCTGGAGGGCCAGGATGGTTTGCCCGTCCGGCCGCTGGTCAAGCAAGGCCTTGTAGGTTTGTTCCCGCTCCGCCAGCGTCGCGTAGGCGTCGTCAAGCGCCCGTTGGAGGGTGATGACCTGCTGCTGCAACTCCGCGATGGTCTGCGACGCCCGCGCCAGCTGCTGGTTGGCCTGTTCGACCGCCTGCGCCGCGGCCACCGGATCGACACCTTGCGCGGCGGCGTTCGTTTCAGTCGGCGTGACCACCGTACTGGTCCCTTGGTTGGCCGCTTGCGCTGCGGAGCGCGCCTGAATGCCGACCGTGAGCAAGAGCGCCGTGAGAAAAACGGTTAGCCCTGTTGTGAGCAGTAAATTTCGCTGTGCCACTGTTGTGATCTCCTCAAAGGTTTGCTCAATCTGGAATGGGTGGGCCACCGCCTGTCCTACCCTCCTCTTCCCACAAGACCGGCTTCGCGGATGCTTTCCACTGTAACGCGCCAACTGCCACAAACGAACCTTGTCTCAGAGCGAAGAGGTTTGACAGAACCAAAGTGAGGCCGGGCGGTCCACGCATTCGCCACTGACGTCACGGGTAGACTGTACTCGAATGGAGGAATGCGGTGGTTAAGCGAACGTTACGTGTATGTTACGGGAGTGTTACCGCTGGAGACGGCGCGCGGTCGGCCAGGGACGATTGCGTTGACTGAGTCGGGGGTGTGGCGCGATTCGGAGAAACAGCGGGCCGTGCCAGGCACCGGGCGCTCAGGTTGAGGCTGAGGCCCAGATGAACGGGACGAACGCCGCGGGCATCCAGGCGCAAGGCCGGCGTCCCGTTCAGGGACGCCCCTGGCCCGCCGGGGCGTCCGGCGCTGGGCCGGTAGGGGTCTCGGCCTCGGCCGGCAGCACGATGTGGAAGGTGGCGCCCTGGCCGGGCAAACTCTCGGCCCAGATCCGGCCGCCGTGCGCCTCGACGATGGCTTTGGCGATCGCCAGACCCAGGCCGGAGCCGCCGCTCGCACGGTCGCGGGCCGGGTCCACCCGGTAGAAGCGTTCGAACAGGTGCGGCAGGTGCTCGGGGGGAATACCGGGGCCTGTGTCGCGCACCCACAGGTGGAGCGAGCCTGGCGCCGCGCGCGCCGGCGCCTGAGTGCCCAGCGTGATGACGCCACCCGGCGGGGTGTGCTTCAAGGCGTTGCTGAGCAGGTTCACCAGAGCGCGCTGCAATTGCGCCACATCCGCCTGGACGAGCGGCGCGGCCGGTGCTGGCTGAACGACGAGGCGCACGTTGGCCGCCTCGGCCAGTGGCGCCACGCTGGTGAGGGCGCGCGCGCGCAGCTCGTCGATGGAGGTGGGGGTCACCGCGGGCCGGTCCAGGCCGGCCTCGAAGCGGGAGAGGGTTAACAAATCCTCGATGATCTGTTTCATCCGCGCCGTCTCGCCGGCAATCTCGCGCAGGTAGCGCTCGGAGACGGCGTGATCGTCGGCGGCGCCGTTCAGCAGGGCTTCGGCCCGCAGCCCGATGGCGGTGAGTGGGGTGCGCAACTCGTGGCTGGCATCGGCGGCGAAGTGGCGCTGCTGTTCGAGGAGGAGGGTCAGTTGGTCGGCCATGTGGTCAAAGACCCGGGCCAGCCGCCCGATTTCGTCCCGGGTGCGCAGGCGAGTCCGCCGGGCGAGGTCGCCGTTCGCGATGGCTTCAGCCGTGTGAGTCAGCACCTGGATCGGGGCCGCGATGCTGCGGGCCAGCCACACGGCGACCCCCGCCCCGAGGAGGACGAACGTGCCGGCCGACAGGCCCAGGAGCGTCCACGTGCGGTCGATTTCGCCCTGGGTGCGGGCGTACGGCTCGGCGATCTCGATCGCGCCGACGAGGTGTTCCTCGCTGAAGAGCGGCACGGCCGCATAGAGCAAGGGTTCCCCCGTTGCGGGATTGGATCGAATCGTGTGGGTGGCTTTTCCAGAGAGCGCTGCGACGACCTCAGACGGCAGCGGGCCGGGAGCTGAGGCGGCCGTCGACAGCGGCCGGCCGGTACGATCGTAGATCACGACCATTCGCTGATGCTCTTGAGCGACCTGGTCGCTGAACAGCTGGAGGCGCTGCAGGGTTACCCACTGCGCACCCTCATCCTCATCCTCGGACAACTCCTTGACCTGCTCCCGCAGCGAGAGACCAATGAGCATTGCTTCGGTTTCGAGCTCATACTCGCGTGCGTTGAGCAGGGCCTGTTGCAACCGGAACCCAACCGAGAAGGTGAGTGCACCGAGGCCCAGAACGAGCACGATGAGATAGGAGAGAATCAGGCGGGTTCGCAGGTGGAAACCGAACATGGCGGCGTGCCTTCCTCAACCGGCCATCGGCGTCCCGACTCAGGCTTTCTGGGGCGCTCATAGCGAATCGCGGGCATGTCCCGATCACCCTCGCAAGGACGGGCGTGATCCGTACTGCGTGCGAAAAGGGATCACGCAGGATGCCTCCCGATGAATCATCACCGCGCCCCTGACCAGGGTCGTCGTGTCCTCTCGAGGCTTCTGGCTCTATTGTAGCAGGCTTTACTACCGATAGGCTACGAGAATGTTACGCGGTGGGCGGTGGCGCGCTGAACCGGTAGCCCACGCCGCGGACCGTCTGAATGTAACGTGGGTGATCGGGGTCATCCTCGACCTTTTGGCGCAAGCGCCGGATGTGAACGTCCAGCGTGCGCGGGTCGCCGACCCACTCCGCGCCCCAGACGGCATCCAGCAGTTCCTGGCGGGGCAAGACTTTGCCGGCGTGGAGCATCAGCTGTTCGAGCAGTTCGTACTCTTTGCGGGTCAGCGCGAGCTGTTCTGTCCGCCGGAGGACGCGCATCTGCTCCGGCTCCACAGTCAAGTCGCCGATTGTGACACGCCGCTGCTGCGATTGATCGTACGCCAGGCGGCGGAAAGTGGCGCGAACGCGGGCGAGCAATTCGGCGAAGCTAAAGGGCTTGACAACGTAATCGTCAGCGCCGATTTCTAAGCCCGTGACCCGGTCCATTTCGCTGTCGCGGGCTGTCAGCATGATGATTGGAATGGTGATGCCCGACTCGCGCAGTCGGCGGCAGACCTCGCGCCCATCCAGTTTGGGCAGCATCAGATCGAGTAGGATCAAGTCAATGGGCTCGCTCTGCGCCATTCGTAGCGCACTCAGGCCATCGTGGGTGACGCGGACCTCGAACCCTTCGCGCTTCAAACTGTAGGTTAAGGAATCGGTGATGAGCGGCTCGTCGTCAACGACGAGAATGCGATGATGGAGCATATTGCCGGGCTCTTTCTAGCGCTTCTCTAGCAAATCATCGCAGGTCCGGCGCGGCCGCACAAGCGGCCGATGTCACCTGGAATCTTGGTGAGATAACAATGTGACATCTATTTATCCTCTGTCACAGATCGAAGAAAGGACGGTATTCCGCTTTCACAACTATCTTCGTCACTCCCTTTTCGGAATCCAGATATACACCGTCAAGAAGTGTGTGGAGAATCACCTTCTTTTCTTCGTCTGTTGCCGCCTCCCAGTTTCCCTGAAAGTCCTGGAAGAGACCTGCGGCCATCTCAAGATCGGGTATGTGGGCAGGACGAAGGGCAGTGAGTTGCGCCTTATAATAATCCCGTTTGATCAGATATTCGTCCCGCTCAATGTCACCTAATTCATAGATATCCCTCAAGCGTTCCAAGATCCCCTGGAGTCTTTTGTGTTCCTTCTCGATTTCCTCGGCTCCGTTTCCAGTCTCTTCTTTGAGCATCGCTCGCATGCGTTCTCGCCAGTCATGGGGGATCTTGATCCTGCTAAGGGCTCAAAAAAGAATAACTTCAGCAGGCGGACGAGCAGATCTAGGCAGTGCGCGCCGTCAAGGTGTAGTTGCACTGGGGGCAGATGGCATGCGGCTGGCACTGAAGGGCGGCGATGTCTTCATCCGAGACCTTGACCCCTGTGGGATAATGAGTTGGCACGAGATGGGCGCGTACGCTGCGGCCAGTCTGGGTGGTGGTCGTGCGAATGGAGTGCAACACGACTTCAAACGAGCGCAGCGGTACACCAGCCCACGTTTTGCTGATCTCACTAAAGCGCCGATGTTCAACCGGATTCCACTTGGAGGTGCCGGTGGGATAATGACAGACGGTCACGCACAAGCCACAGCGGTCGGCGACGTCGACTGGCAGTTGCCGCCGCCAGACCTGCGAGCGCGCACCATTGCTCCCACCACTATCGGCTTGGATCAAGAGGCAGGTGGCCTGCGGAAAGCGCTCGGCCAGTTCGGTGGCGCACCACTGCCTGATATTGTCCACGGCACAGGTCGGGGTGTCCGCCGATTGCCCGACATAGACCGTGCCGCAATTGAACGTCACATCGTAGATGCCGTAGGGGACGGCCCGCCCAATCGCATCGTGTGGAAAATCGTGGACATCGACGACTTCAGGCGTGCGACACCAGATCCGCCCCGTGTTTTTGAAGTTGCCGACCAACTCTTTCTTCTTGGTGTCCACGCTGATCACGGGCTGCTGCCTCATCTGATGCTGGCGCTGCTGGGCACGGATGTACTGAAATTGCAGATCGCGCTCAGGCTGGTGCGTGCCAGCCGCCGGCTTGACGTTCGCCTGCAAGCTATCGCCTTGGGCCGCCACGAGCCGACTGATGACCGGTTCACTGACTTCGTGATCGCCTTGCGCCAACGCTTGACGAATATCCTTCAAGCGGCAGTTCAACCATTTCTGTGTGCTCATCGGATCCCCGGCCGCGTGCGGCTCGACCAGGTCCAGCAGCACCTCAATCAACGCCGGGTCTTTTTTCGGCTTTCGGCCGTCCGCCGCCACTGCGGCGTTGGCCCGCCAGGGGAAAACCGCTTAACCCTGGGGCCAACTCGTGCCGTCCGCGACGGATCGTGTTGCGGTCCAGTCCAGTCATCCGCTCGAGTTCACTGTCGCTGAACCCAGGTGGTTCCTGCGCTAGCAAGGCAGCATACCACCGCCGTTGCGGTTCGTTCAGTCGGCTCAGAAAGAGGTTGAGATCGGCATGATCGGTGATGGTGGCCTGATCCTCCCCCGCCTGACACGTCCGACATTCACACCTATGCACAGCGCGTGGTTCGTCCTGCTGGTTCATCGGGCAGCGTCCTTTCCACCACCAGTATACCACCGGCTGAAGTTATTCTTTTATCAGCCCTAACGGCTCCCAGCGGCTCGCCAGACCCGGGGGCGCGGGCCTGGATCTGGTGATCCAGGCCGAGCGATGAGGAGCCATGTTGCGCTCAACGGCTCCCGGCGGCTCGCCAGTTCCGGCGCCTAGAACATCGGTCAAGTAGTCGCCATGGATGCGTGGCCGGAGAGTTCCGAGGTCTGGTAGGCAACCGGTCCCCGCCTCGATCACTGCCGCAGGAGCGCGCGTTGGGCAAACACGATCCCCGCCAGACTTCCGACGTCTGGCGACTTGACCGGTGCCTGGCGATCACCCGGGAGTCGGGCGCATGCGGCGAATGAGCCAGGCGGCGGCTCCGGCAGCGGTGACGGCGAACGCCAGCGCGACAGCCCAGGGATTCTTGAGGATCTCGATGCTGTGAGGGGCCCGTGCCCGTGAGGCCGGTACGGTCGCGTACTCCTTCAGGATGCGGCTGATCACCGAATCCGAGTCCGCTGATGCATACTGCCAGCCGGTGGGCCGGAGGATGGTCCGGGCGTTTAGATCGTACCGTGTATCGTCCCGGTCCGGAAGGTAGATGTATCCTGGCGCGCTCGAGGGATTGGGGGCGTACTCGAACGCGTAAATCACCTGGAACCGGCCGTCGTTCCCCTTGACGTGAATGAGCACTTCGTAGCGCGGATCAACAGGGGGTATGTCGGTGACGCGGCCGCGCGCCCAATCAATGAACTGGCCCTTCCAGGGGTTAAAGTCCTCTACGATATCGGGATCGGTGATCTCAATGGGGCTTGCCAGGCCTGGGCCGGTGATGGTGACCTTATCGGGGGATTCTTTGGCGAGGGCAGGGGCGATGGAAACGAGCAGGAGCACGATCACTGCACACAATCCGGCCAGATGCTTCATGAGACCCTCCCTGATCGACGCTTCATCTGTCTTTACATTATATATACACCATACTGTGCCCCGAAGTTCCCACCGGCTGCCTTCAGTCGCCGTGGGAACGGGCCTCCTTGTCGCCATTCTCAACTGTGAAGAGTGCTACGCCTCGGTCGAATGGATCCTCCGGTCAGTCCTGCCTATCATTGATTCTCCGGCGCTTCTGCCAGGTCTGGCACTGCGTGCTCGGCGACTGCTTGCCTGATTCTTCCCCTTATCTCTTGAAGGATGAAGAACGCGGTATAAGTGACCGAGATCGGCCAAACGGGACCAACCGAGCCAAATGACGGTCGTACCCGGCTCACCATCGCGTTTACGCCCACCGTCGTTCTTCTCCAAGATGAGGGGAATAGTCAGCTCTTCTGCTGCGGGCTGGGCTGACGTAGACACAGACAATCTCATAGAGAACATCTATAAGAGGGCGTTAGAAAATTTCGCCGTCTCTCAAGCGTCATCGCACCCGATCCTTTTTGAGCTGAGCTCCATCTGCTCACGTGAGAGTGACTCCCGGCCACTTTCATCTGGCAGAGTCCAGCTTGCCTGCCATGCTATTCCGCCAGTTGCAGCGTCTGTGTTGATTGCATCAGTGCAATGTAGGCTTCCTCCAGCGTAGGCGGCACCGGCTCGGCGTCGGCGCTGGGGCAGGGACCGATAATCCGCAGATTCAGCCCCCGGGCATCCCGCACACTGGTGGCAACGCGCCACTCCGGGTCCGGCTGATGCCCGGGCGGTAGAGTCAACCGCCAGGTCTCTCCCTCTGCTACGCACAGTAGGTCCGTTGGGCTGCCATGAAAGAGGATACGTCCCTGCTTCATAACCGCCATGTCGTAGGAGGTGGTGGCAATATCCTCGACGATGTGCGTCGAAAGGATGACCACCCGCTCGCCTGCCAATCGTGCCAGCAGGGTGCGAAATCGCACGCGCTCCTCCGGATCTAGCCCTACAGTCGGCTCGTCCACAATCAATAACTTCGGATCGCCCAAGAGCGCCTGTGCGATACCCACGCGCCGCTTCATACCCCCTGACAACGTGCAGATGCGGCGTCCGGCCACTCCTTCCAGACCGGTCAGCGCCAGTACGCGCTCCACGTCTCTATGACGCGTGCGGGTGTGGTGAAGCTGCTTCAGCGTGGCGATGTAATCCAGGAACTCGTAGGCAGATAGGTTGGGGTATAACCCCAACTCTTGCGGCAGGTAGCCCAGCAACCGCTTGACGGCCCACCGCTGCCGCTGGTCGCTGACGTCGAAGCCGTCCACCAGCACGCGCCCGCTCGTCGGCTGGAGGAGGGTCGCCAGGATGCGCAGCAGGGTCGTCTTGCCCGCGCCATTCGGCCCCAACAGCCCGAACATCCCGCTCTCAACGTGGAGGTCCACGCCTTGCAGCGCGCGGACACCGCCACGGTAGACCTTCACCAGATCATCAATCTCGATTCGCATCACTCGCTCCTCTGATACTCGATTGGGACGCCGCTGCGTTGCGCCAGCGCCGCCAGCAGTTGTTGCAGATCGAAGGGACCGCCCTGCTGCCGCATCACCTCCCCGACGAGCTGGAGGCCGCGCGCACGACCGACCTGCTCAAGCCAGGTATGCAACGCCTCGAACAGGGCCGCCTTCAGCGCCTGCCCCACCGGAAAATCGAGCGGGAGCGAGCGCAGCGCGAACGGTTCAAACTTGCCAGAGCTTGTGCCGGGAACCGGCGGCGCCAGGAGCACGGCGAGGTCCGCCTCCCGTACATCCGGGTCTGCCATCTCCACCGCCAGCCAGAGCGCGAGCAGGTTCAGCTCGTCGGCCGGCTCGAGGCGCGCGATGGTCATCGTTCTCAAGTCTTGTCCTTTGCCTGGCGGTTGTGGCCCCCCGGCCGATGTGGAGGATGGGAGAAAGTCGCGTGGCGACCCGGGCGCGCGAACCCAACGCCCATCCGTATCCTCGGCAGGGCTGGATACAGCCACACGGCCTGCCTCCCCCGGTATCCCTGTCACAGCAACAACGCCGGCCACGTCTGGGCTGACGCGCACCCAGGCCGCCGGGAGATCCGTGTGGCTGGCCAGCCAGGCGCGCGCCAGACGGGTCATCACCGCCCGATCCTCGATGGGAGCCTTCACCTCATCCGCGGAACGCGGCGAGAGGAGGAAGCTACGCAGGTCGTCAGGCAAGGGGCCAGTGCCTTCCGGCACCAGCAGCAGGTCGCCGCTCCACACGAGGTCGTTCAGGTAGGGGAGGGCAACGATGTGGGTGGGCACAGGCTCCGCGCCGAGTGCTTCCGCTACTCTGGGGGCCAGCGCTGCGATCTGTTCCAGCCGCGTGACCAGCACGTTTTCCGTGCCGCCTAACGACCCGAAGTGCAGCGTCCGGCCGGCAACGGTCTTGCTCCCCTGCGGGGGCAGGACGAGGAGCACGGCAGGCAACTTCCCCTCCCACACCACGACCCCATCATGGAGGGGCGCCGGGGCCAGCGCCTCGGCGCCGGAAACGCGTACCGTCACGTGACTCTCCTCTGCCTGGTGAGGGTGCGGCCCGTCGCCCCAGGGCCAGGGATACCAGTCTCCATCCCGGAACAGGTAGCCCGCGCCTTCCGAAAGCAGGGCGCGAACCGGCTGGGGGGTATCGAAAGCGGGGTATTGGGAGCTGGGATATCCGCCGTAATCGTTGTAGGGCACGCGGGGGGTCCCCTGCCACTGCAACCGGAGCGCCAGCGACTCCACGGGTGGCGCGGGCAGCGCAAGGATGACACTGTCCCCCACCCGCCGCCAGGCCAGCGGGTGCCCATCCTCATCGTGCGCCGCCGTCAGGCGCAACCCAGGGTTCAGGCGCAGCACGACCTCGCTCTCTTCTATCGGGCGCAGGGGCGCGAGGCGCAACGTTGAGCTTCCCGCTAGCGTCTGGTGCTCCGCGTCCACGGCCACCTCCAGCGTGTGCGCTTCCACCCGCCACGCATCGGGCTGGATGTTGGTGGGCGACAGCGGGATGGCCTGGGCGCGCACGGCCCGCGCGTGCAGCAGCCAGCCGCCCCCGGCCAGCAGCGTCGCCACTACGATCCACGTCACGAGGGCTGGCCCCGGTCGCACGGCCCGCCGAGCGTCAGCGCGAACGGCCGCGCCGAGCGCCAGGAGCGCCGCCAGCACCCCCAGCCCGGCAAACCAGAGCACCAGTCCCTGTACTAGCGACCGCGATAGACCCAACCCCAGGGAGGGCGAGAGTTGCAGCTGCTGGAAAAAGAGGTTGGCGGGCGAGGCGAGCGCCACCGACTCGATGAGGCCGAAGAAGCCCGTGCTCGCCTGCAACACCGCTGCCCACAGGGCGATCCACACCAGGAGCAGCAACAGGGTCCGCCGCAGCAGCAACGCCAGGAAGATTGCCACACCGAGGGCCGCGACGGTACTCGCCAGAAGCAGGGGCGGTCCATAGCGCCAGAACAGCATCGCGGGCGACCCGAGCAGCAAGAAGCCAACAAGCCACTGCGCGGCGAGATGTGCCAGGAGCGCGGGCAGGAGCGCCAGCAGCAGCCCGACACTGACCCCCAGCAGGTGCGTGAGCGCGTCGAGCGGGGTCGCCCACAGCACCTCTCCCGCCTCACCCAGGTCACGGGTGAGCACCGGTCCGGCGATCAGGGGGAGGAGCACCAGCCACGTCATCAAGGCGATGGCCAGTTGCTCGGCGACGAAGGTGCTCGCCAGCAGGGTCATCGCATTCCCAAGAATCGCATTCCCAAGATTGGTCAGGAGTGTCAGGGCCAGCGGCAGCAACCAGAGCACCTGCACGACCCAGAAGGTGGGCCGCCGCCATGCCAGCCACATCTCAGTTCGTATCACAGCCCAGAGAGAATGCACCCGTAGCTCCTATTCTTCCGTTCGCGCCGCCGTCACCAGCCGCTCCTCATCCCGCACCAGCCATAGCCCGGCGATCAGGAGCGCGCCGCCAATGCCGGCCCACAGCAGCCGGTTCGCCAGCCAGAGCGGGTCATGGGGGCGCAGCAGCGTCATCAGGGGGGCAAGGAATGCCGCCTGGCACGCACTCTCCGGGTCAGGCGGGCAATCCGACCCGATGGTCAGGGTCAGGAGTGCCAGGCCCCCGATGCAGAGCACCAGCGCCACCCCGTCCAGCATCCTGCCCCGCGCTAAGGCGCCCACCGTAGCAATCCCTGTGAAGAGCAGGGCCGGCGCAGCCCAGATGAGCACCGCTTGCACGCCCGTGATGGGAAGCGTTACCCCCATCCAACGTGTGGCGAGCAGCGCGAGCACCGCCAGCAGCAGCCCGTACCCCAGCAGGGCAGCCAGTCGCTCGGCAAGCGTCCGCGGCGGGGGCTGCGCCACGCTCAGCAGCAGATCGAGCACAGGATCGTTTGCCATCAGCCCTGCCGCCACGACCCCGAGCGCGACCGGCACCCCCAGCTCCAGCAGAAGCAGCACGAGAGCCCGCGCCTCCGGACGGGGGCGCAGCAACACCACCAGGCCAAGCAACCCTAGCGAGAGCAGGGTCACGAGCAGTACCTCCCACTCGCGACCCGGGAGCCGGCGTTTGAAATTACGCATCAGGTCAGCCTTCCTGACAGCACCAGCTGGCCTCGCGCCAGCCTCAAGCTCAGGTACCAGAGCAAAGCCGCCGCGACGAGTTGACCGCCAAACAGCACCCACCCGGGATCCAGCAAAGGCTGTAGCGACAGGGTGAGGAGAGGATCACCGGCCAACTCCTTGACCAGCATCGAAATGATGGTGACCCAGAGCGCCAGGCAGACGCCCGCGCTGATGGCAGCTGTCCAGCGAATCGCCAGCACCGTCGCCAGTGCCGAGAGCAGAAGCAGTGGCCCCAGCCATGCCGCGATCAGGGAGGCCAGGAGTTGTCCGGTCACGACGCTCACGGCAAAGCTGCCTACCAACATCACTATCACGATCGCCGTCAGAATCAAGGTCAGTCGCGCGAAGACGAGCGCCCCTGTTGAGGTTGGCGTGGCGGCGACCACTTCCCATGCCGGATCGGATTCGCTATGGTGGAGGAACGCGACACTCACCGCTGCCACGATGGGCGCCAGCGTCAGGAGCGGCAACGCCGCCTGCGTATCATCCCGCAAGGCAAGCGTCCCGAGTACGCCGAGGAGCAGGACCAGGACCGCCCCTGGAAGGAGCACCCGTAGCACCCGCCACTGCGCCCAGACGAGCTGTACCGCCGACCGCACTGCCTCTCCTGCCGATGGACGGCGGGAGAGGCTGGCACGCACGACCGGAGAAAGAGGCGGGAGGAGTACCTCGCGTGCCGCCGCTTCACTCCGTGCTGCAGTCGCCAGGAGTTGCCACTGGCGCAGTTCCGCACGACATGTTTCACAGCCCTCCAGGTGACGCTGGAGGGCGGTGCGCTCGCTGACAGGGAGCGTGCCCGCCACGTAGAACGGCAGTTTCCCGTTCCATGCGTCGTGCGTGCTTTCATTCTTCATGATGGTTGGTCTCCTCGCCGCTCAGCCACTGCTTTAGCGCAGCTTTCGCCCGGTGCAGGCGGCTCTTCACGGTTCCAGGGGCGACACCCATTACCTCTGCCACTTCCGGCCCGGACAACTCATGGAAAAATACCAGTTCCAATGTCTCCCGCAGCTCGTCGGGAAGCTCGCTCATCGCTTGCACGATGGCATCCAACCTGTCCTGGCGCTCGACAAGATCAGCGGGGCACGGATCACGAGCAAGGAGATCCGGCTCGAGTGGGGCACGCGGCAACATTCGCCGTCGCCGTGCATTGATAGCTCGATACCGGGCGATACCGAACAACCAGGCGCGAACCTGGCTCTCCCCACGAAAGCGCGGTGCGGCCTGCCAGGCGGCGAGCATCACGTCCTGCAATACCTCCTCGGCCAGCGCGCGCTGGCCCAACTGGCCAACCAAATAGACCAGCAGGCTGGAACCGTGGCGCGCGTACAGGGTTTCCAATGCCTGGCTGTCTCCAGCGACCATGGACTGCACCAACTCAAAATCAGGATCGTCGCGCATGAAGGAAATCGCCCGAACTCACTCACCCGGCTCCTTTCTACTATATTAGTCACAGGTAAACAGGGAAAGGTTCCCTGTGCAACAACCCTATGCTAACGCGCAGCAGCTTGTGATAGCTTCAAACCATCTGGCTTTGCAAGAGGACCAGCCCATCGCAAGTACCCACGCGTGTCTCGCGCCTGTCAGCGGCTCCTCTGCAAAGATCATCGAAGCTGTGAGGGGTAATAAAGTATTGATCT
This sequence comes from Ardenticatenaceae bacterium, assembly GCA_027493995.1. Classification (GTDB taxonomy): domain Bacteria; phylum Chloroflexota; class Anaerolineae; order Ardenticatenales; family Ardenticatenaceae; genus DOUV01. Next base: position 3,433,642 of record JAOSJS010000001.1, read on the forward strand.
CGTCAAATACGCGCCTTGCCGGGCATGCGAGCGTGTTCTCGGCCCGCCGGTCACGCGCTCACTCGCGCCACCACTATGCAACGTAGTCGAGACGAGCTGGGAGGGCAAGAGGAAATGAGGGATCCAGGAGGGGGGGATTTGCTCAGCTGGTCTTCATCAGCAAATGGGGACTTCGACGGCGGTCCTACCTTTTCCAGGGTATCACGGAGGGTCGGCAGAAAACAAACGGCACCCGGGGGTCTTCTCCGATTCGGGCTGGCGCCAAGTCATCAGTCAGAAAGTGAACGAAAGATAAAGAGAGCCACGACCTCCTCGCACGGGCCGTGTACGAACTCCTCTCGATTGCAGACGAGAAGGCATTATGAGGCGGGGTGGCGCTCTCCATCCACATCAAACCCGTCGATGCGCTCCTGGTAGAAGGCGATCAGATTCTGAATGGGGGCATATTGATAGTTGGGGAAGGGGTAGTACCACGCAATGTTTTCCACCCGGTCACCGTTCACCTGAACGGAGTAGTGAGGGGCGGTCCCCTTATAGGCGCAATGGGTCGTCTTGTCGCTGCGGGCGAGCAGGTCCATGCGCACATCCATCTTGGGGATATAGTAGCGAGGTGGTAGCCCCGTCTCAAAGAGCAGCACGGGGCGGTCTGTTTCCGCTACCGTCTCTCCTTTGATCACCACGCGCACATGGCGCGAGCTGAGGCGGACGTCGATCCGGTGGTATGGATCGTGAGGATGAACGCGAATTTGCTCGTCTTCTTCATACCAGGCGTCCATGGCCTGCCACGCAAAGGCCACGTGAGCAGCTAACTCGGGATGGGTAGCAGGTGTCTTCTCCAGCCGCCAGGCAGCGTTCGCAGCGATGCAGTCGCGCACCTGCACGGTGTACACCTGCGCCTCGGGCGGCGGGTCCGGCCACGGTCCTTCCCCCTGCTCCGTCACCTGCGTGCCGGGTTGGGCGGCGCGCAGCCACTCCATGTGCACGTCCTCTGTGGGAAAGTAGTAGACGGGCAAGTGGCCCTGGGCGCGGAGCAGCAGGGGATTTTTGCTGTCGGCCACCGCTTCGCCACCGAGGAAGACGCGCACCCATTTGGGGCTCGGCACCACCTCGGGCCGGCGGTCATACTTCGGTTTCTCCGTCATTGGGTTCTCTTTCTGGCTGATTCGCCAATTGAAAAGTGATTCTCCGGGCGCACTCGCTTGGGTTCCACTCCGGCGCTCCCGCCAGCGGGCCACGCGGGCGAGAAGAGGTGAAACGGAAGCTGATTGCCGTTCGAGCTGTCGTTCGCCAGCAGGATCACACGATGATGGCCTGTACGCGGAAAGCGAGCAAGAACTGTTCCCCAACTTCGATCGCACAAGGGCGCGAGATGCGCCGGTCGGGGCAACGGCGCGAGGTCTGATCGTGTGGGGCGATAACGAGGCGGCGGCCAATCCCTTGTAAGTCCTGTTCTACGCCAAGCCACAGACGGGCGACACGCCCTTCGTCCGAGACGCCGCCGGGGTGGAGGTGAGCCGCTACGCCTATCCCTCACTCGTCTCGGACTGACCGGACTCGGCTCTTCACCAAGGCGGTGCCCCGTTCGTGGGGTCCACTCCACTCCCACTTTTCCGAATTCATCATTGTATTGCGGTCAGGTCCAGTCCGCCGTTGCCAGCCGGGACGGTTGTTTAGACCTTTGTCTGAAAGCTCATCGCATCTGGTACCTCCTGCTGGTGACATTCGACTGTTCGCGCCTCTCGTTGGTCTGTATAGGATATTAAGGTACAGCTTGCAGCGCGGCACGCGATCACCCTGGAATTGGGTGAGAATGGGTTCCCAGGCCGCGGCGCCCTGGCGCGCATCTGCCATCTTGGGCTGACGCCGGTCGTCTTTGGTACCGTCACCGCAATCGGCCTGATCGTCCTGGCCTTCTTCCTGCGCGGTATCCACGGCGACGCTGCCAGCCACGTCACCGCCCATCGAGCGCCACCGTTCGGTGTTGCCAGATACGCCTCGCTGCCGTCGGAATCGAAGGTTACGGTGCCGGTGAGGTGGCCAAGAGGCGAGAGGTTGGCCAGCGGAAGATGATAGTGATCCGCCGGGCCATGGAACAACTCACAAAAACGGACGAACTACGCAGGCTGAAAGGAGAAATGACGATGAAACGCTTTCTTCTTGCTGTCGTGACAGTGGCGTTAATGCTTACAGTGTACTTTGCTCTTATCAGACGCCGGCTGCTCACTTGGGGCGCCACAAAAGAAGAAACTGAGGAATCCTTGCCGGGCGACGACATCGTGCAAGAGCCCCACTTTATTGCTACACGCGCAGTAACCATCAATGCACCACCGTCAGAAGTGTGGAAATGGATCATTCAAATCGGCTCCGCAAGAGCCGGTTGGTACAGCATTGATTGGTTAGATAATGCGGGTGTTCCAAGTTCAAGGAAGATACTGCCGGAATTTCAAAAAATTGAGACAGACGACTTCATCCCTTTCACACCGAACCAGAAGAACGGTATGTGGGTCAAAGATTATAAGGAGTTCGAACACATCTTGTGGTGGGATAAAAAGGGAATGGCGACATGGCTGTGGTACTTGAAGGCAGTTGGCGGCGACAAAACCAGGTTGATGACCCGATTGAGAACAACCTACAACTTCAAGTTCCCCTGGATCATCTACTACGCTCTATATGACTTTGGAGACATAGTTATGATGAGGAAATGCATGCTTGGGATTAAAGAAAGAGCTGAAGCGAATGCACCGGGGAGATACTCGGCGGTTTAGAGGGCGATTGGAAATGTTTGGGGCAAATCTGCTAGATTTGCCGAGCATATCGTGAAAAGCTTTGGTCGAATGCTCAAGCCGATTGTCTGGTGGGCGGTGGTGAAGATTGGTGATCGTGAAAAGCTTTGGTCGAATGCTCACGCTGGCTGGTGGAGATGTGCGCAGCGGGCGGGGGTGAGGGCCAGTGGCGCCCAGGAATAAATGCCCGGGCTCACAGCGCCAGTCGGCTCACGCCGACTGGATGGTGGGCGGTGGGGAAAATGGGTGAGCGTTTTGGGAGTATGTTTGCAAAATGACGTGACGGAGAGGACAGGATGGACAAACCAGGCGATAGATCCCATGCGGACGGAACCGCTGGCGGTGCCTCAGCCAGGAGGATGAGCGTCATGGGTGGAATAGTGCCGCGATGATTTTTATCGCGTGCATTCATTTGATGCTGCGTCAATGGTCCCAATGCGATTAGGCCGATTCCGTAAAGATAGGCGGCTTCCCGAATCGATGGACCTCGCTCTGAAACGGGCGGCCTCTGTGTATGGATATTTCCCAAACACGCTCTGAGTGGCTTCCCAAATCGATAGGCCTGGCTCTGAAACAGGCGTCTTAAGTATAGGAATATTTTCCAAACACGCTCTTAATGTACCGTGAAGGGGCGAGTGGACCATGTTCGTGTTAGAGAGGAGGGCACCTGAGACCGCTTGCAGCCGACGCGCTCCGCCACGCTTCGCGCGCTGCTGACACAGGCCGTTAGACAGCGGGGCTGATAGGTGAAATGGAAGGTATAAGGCTTGCCACTCTAGCCGATGCGGAGGGGGATTAAGGTTGGCCCCAAAGTCAAGACCACGAGAAGGCCAAAATAAGGTGATAGACCATAAGGAAATCCTGCGGACTCACGTGCCTGGCGCTCTCCCCGCTGTCAGCCAAGCACGGCGCGCAGGATAGAGCGTCGAGCGGTTCAGCCCCAGGAGGTCTCACTGGCGCCATAGACTGATCGCCAGATGGTCCCGCTCGACCAGCGGTCGTTTCACCTCAGGTGCCTCAGGTAGCTTTATTTTACCACGCCAGGTCCATCTTGAGACGCCCGATTTGCTCGTACAACTCCGCCGGCAGTGCTTCCTGCGGCCGCTGCTGGCTGGCGCCATTCGTCTCGAAGACGTGTGCACCTTCCTCCAACAGGCACCGTTTCCATTCGCTGATCTGGTTCGGATGCACCTGCATCTCGCTTGCCAGTTCGCTCAGCGTCTTGGTCCCTTTGGCCGCCTCCAAGGCCAGCTTGAACTTGAACTCGGCGCTATGCCGCCGGCGTTGCTTGCCCATTCGCTCTCCTCCAGGTGCTTCGCTGTCCGTCCGTTTTCAGCTTCGCACGTGGTCCGGTTTTTGGGGCCAATTATCGTGAGCAGATGCCGTTCTCAGGAGTTGAAACATGCACCCGGCCAGATGACAGGTATCACAGCCGGTACGTATCATTTGGGTCTTGGTTCAGGCCAGGGCTCGCAGTACAGTGCCAACAGAAAGAAGCGGCACCGCTTTCTTTCTGCTATCGCTTCCCATGATCCTCACACGGCACCCCGGTGCGATGGCTCTGACCATCCACGGGAGGCCGTCTCGCTCCCTCACGCTCTTTACCCCGCGGACGGCTCCCGCCACATCGGGAAAGGAGTCGTTCCCATGCAAGAAGCAATGAAACCGCGCAAGATTGACCTTCGGCCACTGGTGGTCCTGCTGGCGCTCGTGGTCCTGTTCGTCCTCGTGGTGCTTCTGCTGCGGCTGCGTGCGGCCGAACAGGTGGCCGCGCCAACCTATTGGCCGACCACGAGCTGGCAGAGCAGTACGCCGGAGGCCCAGGGCCTGGACTCCGTTAAACTGGCGGAAGGGCTGCTCGCCATGCGCGAGCAGGGCATTGACATCCACAGCCTGCTCCTCGTCCGCAACGGCTCGGTGGTGGTGGACGCCTACTTCTATCCCTACGACGGCAGCACCGTCCACGACCTCGCGTCGGAAACCAAAAGCATCATGACCACCCTGATTGGCATCGCCGCCGACCAGGGCAAACTGAGCCTCGACGCGCCGATGCTCTCGTTCTTCCCCGACCGCACCATCGCCAACCGTGACGCCCGGAAGGAGCGCATCACGGTCAGGCATCTGACCAGCATGTCCTCAGGCTTCGACTGCACTCGCGCCGCCAACGAGCCGCTCACCCAGGAGATGCTGGCGGCTCCGGATGCGGTCCAGTTCGCGCTAGATCGCCGGATGGCTTCGGAGCCTGGTACCCAGTTCGCGTACTGCAACATGGGGTCGCACCTGCTCTCGGCCATCCTACAACAGGCGACCGGGATGACGGCGCTCGACTTTGCCCGCCAGAACCTGTTTGAGCCGTTGGGCATTCGCGACGTCATGTGGCCGACCGATCCCCACGGCGTCAACCGGGGCTGGGGCGACCTGCACCTGCACCCGCGTGATATGGCCAAGATCGGCTACCTGTGGCTCAACAAAGGTCGCTGGGAAGACAAGCAAGTCGTTTCCCGTGAGTGGGTCGAAAACTCTGTCACAGCACAGATCAGATCCGATGGTGACGACAACTACGGCTACGGCTGGTGGCTTACCACGGATGGGGCGCCGGGCGAGTTTCGCGCCGACGGGCGGGGCGGGCAGTACACCATCGTACTCCCGACGATGAACCTGATCGTGGAGACGACGGGAGGCGGCTTTGAGGGCGATGAGATCGGGCCTCTCCTGGGGCCGGCGGTGGTGGACATGCAGAAGCCTCTGCCCGCCAATCCCGCCGGTGTTGCCCGGCTCAACGCGGCGCTGACGGCCATTGCCCAACCGCCCGCGGCTCAACCCGTCGCGCCCCTGCCTGAAACGGCGCGAGCTATTTCGGGCAAGACGATCGTGTTGGAGCCCAATCCAATGCAGATGGAGACCATGCGCCTCGACTTCAACGATTCGGCTGAGGCATTGTGGCAGATAACGCTTGCTGGTCGTCCAGCACCGCTCACGGGGCCGGTCGGTCTGGACGGGGTGTATCGCCTGTCCCCGGGCGACTACGGTCTGCCGGGAGGCGCTCGAGGCGCCTGGGCGGATGCGCACACTTTTGTCTTCGAGTACGACGAAATCGCCAGCATCGATGTCTACACCTTCCGGCTGCGCTTCGAGCAAAGTCGCGTGGTGATAGACGTGCAGAGCCGCGGGGACGGAGTCGGTTTCAGCGTCACGGGCCGGCTGCAAAGCTCGTGAGCCCCTCCGCGCCACCGGCCGACACAGCGTTTGTCGGCCGGTGGCGCAGACGTAGTGTGTGGCTGTATCGAGCGTGACCTCCGAAGGAGGTGTGTGATGGTCCCGACACTGAAGGAACATCGGACGGAGCGGACGATCCTGCTGTGGCTCGTGCCGCTTACCATTGTTGCGCTGCTGGTCCTCCTGACAGCGGCTCGCCCAACCTCAACTACGCCCACGTCTACGTGGACCAGGTGAGCGTGGACGGTGGCACGCTGAACCTCTCCAACGACGATCAGCCCGATTACATCGATAACGTGACAGTTCGCAATTCGTCCGGCGCCGGCATCCAACTCGGTGGCGGCAATTGGGGCAACGATTACTTCCTCGGCCCCAACGTCGTCTTAGAGCAGAACCAATACCCGCTGGCCCTTGGCGATGGCGACCTGCTGCCGGGGAGCCACGTGCCTCCGACCGGGAATGTGCACAACTACATCGTGGCGCCCGTCAATTGGGACCGGCGGGGACCGTTTACCTGGTCGGATGCCGGGATCCCCTATGTGATCGCGGGCGCCGGACTCGCGCAGGGGGACGGCGGCTGGCGACTGTTGCCCGGCGTGACTGTCCAATTCGAGCCAGGGGCCGGGATCGTGGGGGACATGCAAGCCCGCGGCCTGCCGGGCAAGCCGGTCACCCTCGAACGGTTCGACCCGACCCAGGCCTGGGATAGCCTGCGGAAGCCGGGCCGGCTGGAGCACGTGGTCGTAGATGGCAGCCAGTACGGGTTGATCTACAGTGGCACCGGGCCGGCGAGCTATATCGATGGCGCCGTCCTGAGCCACAATGCGCGCGCCGTGGTGGGCGCCGCCATCGTGCGCGACACCCAGTTCCTGAACAATGGTGTCGGAACGAACGTTGGCTTCCCCACCGACCTCAACGGGCAGACCAACCCCAACAGTTTTGTGGGGAACGGCACCGGCGTCGAGACAGCCAGCGATGCGCGCTACAACTGGTGGGGAGACCCCAAGGGACCGACCTCCCCCGATAACCCCCGGGGCCGAGGCGATTCCGCAGCGGCCGGGGTGCCGATCAAACCCTTCCTCACGGCAGCGCCGGACTACAGTAACAGCGCGCCGATCGCGACCCTGCACGCGCCGTTCTTCCTGGTCGAGCCGGGGCAGAAGATCATGCTGACCTGGGACGCGCAGGACGACGGGAGCATCGTCTCGCAGCGCGTGCTCTTCTCGCCGGCCGGTGGCAGCCCGGGTGACTACACCGTCGTCGCCGACAACCTCTCAGCCACGCAGCGCGCCTTCGAATGGACCGTCCCCGCCACCGGGTTCCAGGTCACGAACATGCGGGCCTCCATTCGCATCGAGGCTGTCGACAATAGCGGCAAGGTGGGGTGGGACGCCGCCGACCTCATGATCCCCTCGGGTGAGGCGACCGGCACGATCACGATCACCAGCGATCTCCGTGGCCCTTTCCAATCAGGCGATCAGATCGACCTCTGTTGGACCGCGACCGGGCTGAGCCTGGCCGCTACGAGCTTCGACGCCTTTCTCTTCCTCGACGGCGATCAGCGCATCGTCCCGCTGGGCGGTCTGGCGGCGCCGGGCTGTCTCTCGCTCGGCCTCACGATGCCCTTCGCCAGTACCGATGTCGCCCGGGTCGGCATCCGGTTGTACGGCACGAGCAACAACGTTCAATGGGTTTTCAGCAACTACTTCACCGTCCGGCCCGATCCGCGCGTCGGGGACGCGCCCCCGCGATCACCCTGCTCAGCCCCACCGGGAGCGTGAGCGCGGCTCCCGGCACAGTCGTGCCGATCACCTGGACGGCCAGCGACGACGAGGGCCTGCGAAGCTTCGATATCCAGGTGTCCTACGACGCGGGGCGCACCTGGCACCCGCTCGCCCAGGACCTTCCCGGCACGGCGCGGCGCTTCGACTGGCAGACAGCGCCCGGCAGCGGCTTCGCCGACGTCCGCCTGCGCGTCATCGCGCACGACCTGCGCTTCCAGAATTCGTCGGCCACGACCGGCGCTGGCACTGCGCCCGCCCCCACGGCGACGCCCACGGCCACAGCCGTTCCGGCGACGGCGACACCCGTCCAGCCGACGGCGACGCCGATTCAGCCGACCGCAACGCCCGCGCCGACGATGACGTCTGTCCCGGCAGATAGCGTCTCGATCACACGCGCCGAGTACACGGTTTCAAAACAACAACTGCGGGTCGAGGCGACGAGCACCAGCAGCACGGCGACCCTCAGGGTCTACGTCACGGCGACGGGTGCCTTGATCGGCACGTTGCAAAACAACGGCAGCGGGCGCTATAGCGGCCAGTTCAACTGGGCGACGAACCCGCAACAGATCACGGTCCGGAGCAGCCTGGGCGGCTCGGCCACTCAGACAGTCGTACTCAAGTAGAGGCGTCCCGTGGGCACCGAGGATGGTCGCCAGTTCACCGTGATCGGAACGCGTGCTGAGGTGACGGGAGCCCAACCGCGGAGCGCCCCCACCGGTACGACCGCCCGGCTCGCAGTCCTGGGATTGTTGCAAGTTTCCAATTGAACCTGGCAAGCGCTGTCTGGAGCCGGGCGGGCCGCCCGGCGGTTGAAACCGCGGCTGGGGGCCGGCGGCCGGGCGTCGGCCGACCCCGCGGGGTCCACCCAGCGAGACGGTCGCGCCGGGGTTCACCCCACAGGGTGTGCGCCGGCGCGGAGGAGAAGATGGGCTGGGCGGTTGAAACTGCGGCTAGAACATCGGTCACGTCGTCGTTGCGCGGGTGGGACCATGGTTCGGAGGAACCGCGTAGCGGTCGTAAGCGCGCTGAAGCGCGCACTACGAACTGGAATTGATTCCAGGGCCAGGTCTACGACCTGTAGCCGGGCGAGTATTTCCTCACACCCCTTCACTTCCTGCCTGGCTTCCTGCTCCTCCTCAGCTCCCGCCGCGGCCGGCTCCGCCCGGTTCACGGTTCGCCCCGTGCGGGCTGGACGCTTGGGGCGGGCCGCGGCGAGGTGGACTCCTTCGCTCCAGCGGTCCAGCCTGGGAGAACGCGTGTGCTGTTCTGTCCTGGGGTTGGCGTTCTTCGGCTCCGGTCACAGCCGCAGCACCGGCCAGGTGTAGACAGCCAGGCATAGCACAGTCTGGTGAATGGGTGGCGCCTTCCGGAGGCAGAGGCGCCACCGGCTCGTAAGGGCACACCTGCAGGGGAGCGCGATGGTGGCCGGCATCGAGGCACCGACGCGCCCGCGCAAGACAATGCGATGCTCTGTGGTCGCGGGGTGTTTGACAGCGGGCGCGCAGCGAACCGAGCCCGGCAGCCAAAAGAAACGCGAGCACCGGCGAGAGAGGCTCGATCGCGGAGCAGTCGCGGTTCGGCCGGCGGAGGTCGTGGGGCGCCGGGGGAGGCGGCTGTGGGGCTTGACCACCCTGGAACTCCTGTGGGAGAGCCCGACGCCGCGCGGCGGCGTCACGGCATGGCCGCGCGCTCCCGCAGTTCCGCGAGGGCGCCTCGGTAGGCACCGAAGAGCACGCGCGTATCCTGGGAGAAGATGATGAAGCGGGCATCAAGCTCCTGGCAGCGGGTGATCTGCTCCGGCGCCATGACCATGTAGCCCACCGTGAGCTCGGGCCTGACCCGGACGGTGGCGGCGACGCGCTCGACCTGCTCTTGCACGGCCGGATGCTGCGGCTGACCCAGGTAGCCCAGGGAGGCGGAGAGGTCGCCGGCACCCGGGCAGATGATGTCAAGGCCCTGGACCTCGACGATCTCCTCGATCGCATCGACACCCTCGACGTCCTCGATGAGGGCAATGGTCAGCACCTCGTCGTTCGAGAGTCGCGCGTGCTCCGCGAAGTTCGCTTTTCCATATCGGGCGGCGCGTGAGCCGCCGAGCGCGCCCGCGTTGCCCCTGCGGGGGTAGCGGCAGGCGCGCACAAGTGCCTCGGCGTCGGCTTTCGTGCGCACGTGGGGTGCGATGACGCCCATGGCGCCGCTGTCGAGCACGCGCAGGATCGGGTTGGCGTCGCACGTGCCGACGCGGACCAGGGGCACCACCCCGGCAGCCTCGGCCGCGGCGAGCAGCGTGGGGAGCGCGCTGAAATCGATCGGGCTGTGCTCCATATCGAGGATCACGAAGTCGTACCCGGCGTAGCCGATCGCTTCGACGATGCCGGGCTCCGGCAGGGACACGAATGTACCAAAGACCGGTTGCCCGTCGCGTAGCAATGATTTCAGTCGATTGGGATACACGAATTTCTTCTCCTTCGCTTGTCGTAGGTGTCAGGATTGGATGGTGTCGCTCGCGAGCTCGGGCCTATTCCCGGGTGCGCAGCCGCGGGTCGAGAGCATCGCGGAGACCATCGCCCAAGAGATTGTACCCGAGGATGGTCAGGCTGATGGCGATACCCGGGAAGGTAGCGATCCAGGGCGCGTCGAGCATAAAGCGCCGCCCATCGGCGATCATGGTGCCCCAACTGGATTGGGGTGGCTGAATCCCGAGTCCCAGGAAACTGAGCGCCGATTCGGTCAGGATGGCGGTGGCGACTGAGAGGGAGGCCATCACCACGATTGGCGTCAGGCAATTCGGGAGGATGTGGCGGCTGAGGATGCGCCACTCGCGCTGGCCGATGGCGCGGGCCGCTGTGACGAAATCGGTCTCGCGGATGGTCAGGACGGAGCCGCGAACGAGCCGGGCAAACTGCGGGAGGCGCGTGAAGCCGACAACCAGGATGATGTTGCGCACGCTGGGCCCGACCATGGCAATCAGTGCCACGGCCAGGATGATGTAGGGAAATGCCAGGAGGATATCCATGAGGCGCATGATGATCTCGTCGGGCCACCTGCCATAGAAACCGGCGATGGCTCCGAGGACGACGCCGAACGCCATCGCGACCGCGACGCCGCCCAGTCCCACGACGAGGGAGACACGTGCGCCGAAGAGCATACGGCTCAGGATATCGCGCCCGAACTGATCGGTACCCAGCAGATGCTCCGCGCTCGGGGGCTGCAGGCGGTCGGTCAGAATCACCTCATCGTACTTGTAGGGGGCGAGCACCGGTCCGACGAGGGCGACGACGATCATGACGACGATGATGGCGAGACCGAGTGCGGTGGCGTAGTTGCGGAGCAGCACGCGCAGGAAGCGCAGCAGCGCGTGATCCTGGGGCTGCCGGATGGTGTGCCACTCCGCCTCCGGTACGGCCATGGGTCGCCCTACGTCCAACGCTGGTTCGCTCATGCAAATCCTCCAGTTTCAGTGCCCCCCGGCGGCGCTCGGCCACTCGCCCGGTTACTCATAGCGGATGCGCGGATCGACTATCAGGTAGATGACGTCCACGAGCAGATTCGCGAAGACGAAGATGAGCGAGGTGACCAGGATCACTCCCTGGATGAGCGGATAATCCCGCCGGCTGACGGCTTCCACGAGCAGGCGTCCGAGGCCCGGCAGGTTGAAAATCGTTTCGGTCAGGACGGCGCCGCTCAACAGCAGACCGAATTGCATTCCCACGACGGTGATCACCGGGATCATCGCGTTCTTGAACGCGTGCTTGAGATAGATAGCCCGGCTGCGCAGGCCTTTGGCGCGCGCGGTGCGAATGTAGTCTTCTACGAGCACATCCACCATTGTGGAACGAACCATACGGGTGATCAACGCTGCGAAGGAGGCGCCGAGCGCGATTGAGGGCAGCACCATTGCCTTGAGACCATTTTCCTGGAGCGACCCTGTGGCCGGAAACCACTTCAACTTGAGGGCGAAGGCGATCAGCAGGAGGATCCCCAGCCAGAAGACAGGCATCGAGATACCGATCATCGCCAGCAGGCGACTGACGTTGTCGATGAGGGAATCCTTGTAGACGGCGGAGACGATCCCCAGGGGAACGGCGATCAACAGGGCGACGACCATCGAGCCCAGCGAGAGCAACAGGGTGGTCGGGAGCCGGCTGCGAATCAAGGCCTGGACCGTCTCGCCCGCCACGATGCTGCGCCCGAGGTCGCCGCGAATCGCCCGGCCAACCCACCAGACATACTGTTGAGGGATGGGTTTGTCAAGGCCGAGTTCCCGCTTCATCTCGGCGGCGAGCTTCGGGTCATAGTCCATCCCGAGCGCTGCGTGGACCGGATCACCCGGCGCGAAGCGGATGAGCGAGAACACGAAGAGGGAGATCCCCAGCAGGACCGGTACCAGCAAGGCCAGGCGGCGGGCGATGTAGCGTACGACCATTGTGAAAACTTCCTTCCCCCACCCCTCACTGCTCTCGGCGGCTCGACGACGTGCACCAGGGGTTTGCCTGCGGGTTTGGGACAGTTACCGGTTGAAGGTTGCAGGTTCCCCCGTCGGCGGCACCCTCACCGGTACGTAGACATAAGAGAGCAAGTTCTGAGGGCAGGGGCTCCCCCGCAGGGTGGAAGGCTGGGTGATGCGGGGCCAGGTCTGGCAATACCTGCGCACTGGTGAACCTTCAACCTTCCGCCCTTCTGTACGGTCGCGGCGCCGGGTGCCGTTTCACGCCGACGACGGGCATTCTCATACAGTGGGCGCGCCGGGCGAGCGCACTATAGGCCCGCGGCCGCTCGCACTGGTTGCGCAGCCGCCAGGGAAATCGCAGGCCAGCATCTCGGCGTTCAGTTCGCGCGTATGCGTAGACGGCCTCGGCTTCGTGCGCCCCAGCCAGGTCCCCTCCACCATCTCTTCGATGCGCACATCGACGGCGGGAAAACGGCGCGGGACGGCCTGGAACAGCGGCCAGGTCGTCGCCGGGGCGCGTGATAGGAAACTTCCGAAGTCTCGGAAAACTTCGGAAGTCTGACTCCTTTCGGCGGTGGTACCGGCATCGCGACGACTGCCGGCACCGCCTGGCCATCCCCACCTACTTCGCCAGGAAGACGTGCTGCATCGGCCAGTCGTCGCGGACCCAGCAACTGAGTCCGCCCACGTTGGCCTGGGCGACGTTGACGTTCTTCAGCCAGCCAAGGACCAGCAGCAGGGCGTCGTCGCTGATGAGCTTTGAGGCCTCGCGGTACGCCTCAGTCGCCTTTTCCCGGTCAAGCATAGCGACGGCGGCGTCGAGTTTCTCGTCCATCCCCGGGTGCTGGTATCCGCCAGGCTGATTGTAGCCAAACAGGTTGAGGGCAGTCTTGCTGTGGTAGATGCGCCAGCTGAAGTCTGAGGTCGGAATGCCGAACTTCAGACGGTAGACAGACGCCTGGAAGGCCGGGTTGGCTGTCCCTGCCGTCGGCCAGGTCTTGGCGACCCAGGCGGCTTTGTCCATATAGCTCACGGCCGTCTTCACGCCTACCTGCTGCAGTTGGGCCTGAATCAGAACGGCAGTATCGAGATATTCAGTCGCCTCAGTCGTGACGATCTCGAGCTGGAGCGGGTTATCCGGGCCGAAGCCTGCCTCCGCCAGGAGGGCCTTCGCCTTCTCGGGATCGTACGGGAAGAAGTCGGCCTCGGGATCGTAGGCCCAGTGCCACGGCGGGAAGACTCCCTGTCCCTTCGGTGCCAGACCATAGTAGACAGCATCCATGATAGCTTGCCGGTCGATTGCATAGAAGATCGCCTGGCGGACGCGTTGGTCGTCGAGCGGCGGCTTCGTGGTGTTGAGGTAGAAGACCTTCTCGTCACCGGAGTCGCACGTCGCCACCTGGATCTTGGGGTCCTGGCTCCACTTCTTGATCTCGCGCAGGGGTGGGTCCAGCAGGATGTCGACCTCGCCCGTCTCAAAGGCGATGGTGCGGGTTGCCTCCTCAGGGATGGCGGTATAGACGATCTCGTCGAGGTAGGGGGCCTCGCCCCAGTAGTCCTCGTTGCGCACGATCGTGATGTGATCGCCCTTCACCCACTCCTTGAACTTGAAGGGGCCGGTGCCGACCGCACCCTTGAGGCCGTAGTCCGCGCCCAACTCGTCGAAGGCCTCCTTGGAAACAATGTCCATATATTTGTCGGCGGCCATCATGGGAAGGAAGTCGTCCCAGGGCTTCGTGAGCGTGAACTTGACGGTGTACTTATCGATGGCCTCGACACTCTCGATGGCCTCCTTGAACCGGGCCGCCTGCGTGCTCTGCTGGCCCTCGATCTTGCCCATCAGACGGTCGAAGGTCCAGAGCACATCGTCCGCGTCGAAGTCAGTGCCGTTGTGGAACTTGACACCCTGGCGCAGGTGAAAGATGTAGGTGCGGTCGTCAGGCTGCTCGGGCAGGTCCACCGCCAGACCCGGTACGATGTTCCCCTGCTCATCGATATTGACCAGGCCATCGTAGATGTTCACCTGAACGTAGAGGCCCTCCGTCCCCGAGTCGATCTGCGGGTGGAGGTTCTTGGGCCACTCGGCAAAGGCCACCCGGAGCGTTCCTCCCTTTTGCGGCTCGGTCGGCGGGGCGGCACTCCCGGGGGCCGGGGCGGGCTCCGGCGTCGCCGTCACGACCACCTGCTTCTCGACGACGGTGGTGACTTGCACCTGCTTCTCGACGACGGTGGTAACCTCCACCGGCTTCTCGACGACCACCGTCTTCTCGATGACAGTTGGCTGGGGCGACGCGGACGTACAGGCGGCGACGAGCAAGAGAACCAGGCTCAGGACGACGGGGATCTTGAGCGCTTTCATCATTCGTTTCCTCCTTTGATCTGGGACGGGCGGTTGCACACCGTGCTGGTACGTCAGGATTGGCAGTCGAGGGCCTCACTTCATAGGTTGTACCTCCTCTGATTCCATCCACCTTGACCACGCGGGAGGTCAGTCAATCCAGCGCGAATTGTGGAAATCGGCCACGGCGTACGCGTGGCTGCCGGCTTCGATTGGCCCGGAGCGGCGGGTAATGTACAGGATGCCATCCACTGGGGAGCGGAGCGTTTCCAGGTCTTCGAAGGTGTAGGGATCGAAGAGTGTTCCGAGCGTCTCACCCTCGCGCACGGGCACGCCCGGCTCGTCTTCGAGGAAGAGCTGGTCGGGATCGAAGCAACTCACCAGGTAGCCGCTGGTTGTCGGGCGCACGTGCGGGGCGGCATGGAACAGCAGCTGGCGCGACGGCAGCTCGACCTCACCGGGGATCATCTCCAGGTACTTCATCACGTTCAGAATGCCCCGCACGCCCAGCTGGAGGCAGCGCTCGGCGGCGGCGGGGGACATTGTGCCGCCGCCGATCTCGGGCACGCAGGTGGAGACGCCCATCGAGGCTGCCTGCCCCGTCATGGACTTCGGCGTGGGGCTGTGCTCGTGAATCAGGCCCAGACCGAAGGCGCGGCACATGCCTGCGGTCACCTCCGCCTGCCGGCCCTCCTGCCCAGACTGCTGGATCGTCTTGATCAGACCGGCATTGCGAAAATGAGAGTGGAAATCGATCACGTGGTCGATGCGGCTGAGGATCTGGTCGGTGATGGTGGCAGCGAGGGTTTCCGTGAGCGTGCGGTCTGAGGGGTGCGGTTGCCCGCCGCCGAACAGGGGCGTCGCGCGCCGCCCGGGAAAGACCCTGTTGAGGTTGGCGAAATCGATATCTTCCTCGTCCGGGCTAATGCGAGTGCCGCGGGCGAACGAGAGGGGGTTACACACCGGCACAGCGACGACGGTTCCGCGCAGCGCTGAGGGCGCGAGCCGCCCGACGGCCTCCTTGATCATCCGGGTCGGCATGTATTCCGCGCCGTGGATACCACCGGTAATGCCCAAGACCGGGCCGGGCTCGGCGCCGTGGAGGATGTGCACCGGGAGGCGCAGGGTCGCCCCGTGGAGGAGCCGTGTGATCGGAAGCCACGTAAAGGCGCGCTGGCCGGGCGCGACGGTCAGATCGGCGAACTGAAATGGCTGCTGTTTCAACGCGAAGCCTCCTTGTCGAAAAGACGGATCATGAGCAGAAGAGCTCGTCGCCGGACTTGCCGCCAAGGGCGGGATGCTTGTCGAAGCGGACGACACCGACCGGGACCTCGGGCACACTGGCAGCAACCTGCGCCACCCCCCGATAGCCGACGCCACCGCAGAGCTCGATCATCGCCGCCCCGTCGTCGACCAATTCGCGCGCCACGCGCGCGGCGGTCTCATAGTCAGGCACGAGGACCGTGGTGATCTCGCGCTCGGCCGTAGTGATCAGACTTTTATGCACTTTTCCTTCCGCCGCCTTCGAGACGGCGATAAAGGCCCACTTGATCATTCCTCGTCTCCTTCCTTACCGGCCGGCAGTGCTCTGTGCCGGGCTCGGCTTACTCACGGTTCTCGATGACCCGGACGTACTTGCCGATCCCGACAACCCAGTCTCCCGGGTTGATCAGCGGCAGCGTGCGCATCATGATGGCCAAACCATCGTAGGGCGCGACGACCGCCTCGATCTCGTTGCCATAGAGGTCGAGGATGCGGGCGATTTTTTGGCCGGCGGCGACGCCCTGGCCGAGCTCGAAATCCGCCTCGTAGGCCAACAGGCCGCCGTGGCTCGCGAACAGGTGGGATTCTCCCTCCACCACGACCCATCGATCAGGCAATTGTGGGCGGCCTTCCAACATGCCGAGGTGCTTCATGACGTTGGTGGCGCCGGTCACCAGGCGGCGGGTGCGCTCGGCACGATGCTGGGGCATACGGTCCGTACCGCCGAACTCGGGTGCGATGCAGACGATGCCACGCCTCTCCGCGGAGCCGTTGAGTGTGCCGGGGTAGGAACCGTTGCGCCAGAGGATCTCCCAGCCGAACGCCTTCGCGATCTCGAGGCTCTTCCGCCCCAACTCGTCGTCGCTTTCATGGAAAATGAGCTTCGGGGGGAGCATGGCGAACGAGGCCCCGCTGTGAACGGTGATGAAAACCTCAGTGCGGGCCACGATCTCGTGGAAGTGGGTGTAGGCAATGCGGGCGGTCAGGCCCCCATCCGGACGGCCGGGATAGTTGCGGTTGAGGTCGGGGTAGCTCAGCGGGTCGTGGGGTGTCACGCGCTGCATGGCCTGGAAGGCCAGGATGTTGACTACCGGTACACCGATCAGGGCCCCCCGCATCCGGGTAGGATCGAGTTGCGCGACGAGCGTCTGGACCGCTTCAGGCCCCTCGTATTCGTCGCCGTGGGTGCAGCCATCCATCCCGACGACCGGCCCATCCTCGACGCCGTTCACGATCATCACCGGGATGAAGATCGGCGAGCCATCCGGCCGGTTGGCGACGTGAACGGCGCCGGTGGCCTTGGTGCCAGGGGCGGCCTCAGCCGTCCCAATGCGGACAGTCTCTCTTGCCATCGCAGAATTCCTCTCGGGAGCGTATTCGCCGGGCGGCGGCGCGGTGCCGGCCGCCCCCGCCCATCACGCGAACTCGTACCGGATGGCGCCGGCCATCCAGCCGATGATCAGGTCCCAGAGCTTTTCGCCGGTTTCTTCTTTCGCCAGAGTCGGGTTGCCGACCGAGCCGTAGGTGGCGGCGTCGCGCCAGTTGCGCGTGGGCTTGAAGATGCCGCCGCCATGGAGCGGATGGTCGGCGGATTCGGCTTTGTCAGCCCTCTCCGAGTAGTAGACGCGTGTGCGCTGCAGCTCGACGAGCTCGGGATGGAGTGCCAGCAGGCGCGACGTCTCGCCCTCGCCAGCGTGCCCCTCGTTCTTTTGGGAAGTGAGGATCTCGCGGTAGTGCTGGACCGCCAGCTGCAGCCAGTTGAGGACCAGGGCCTGCGTGCCCTCCGTCTCGTCGATGAGTTGCTGCGCGACCATCTGCATGCCCGACAGATTGCCGCCATGGCCGAGCGGGAAGGCAAACTTGCGGAAGCCGTGGCGGTAGAGGCTCAGGCAGACATCGCGCATCAGGGCCTGGAAGGTACTGGGCTGGAGGTGGATCGTACCGGGGAATGGCAGGTGGTAGGAAGCCATGCCGAAGGGAATCAACGGGCCGGCGACGGCCTTGACGCCCATCTCGTCCAACTTGACCACGATGCGGCGGGCCATCTCTCGCACCTGCAGCGCATCGTTACCGAGGGGCAGGTGCGGTCCGTGCTGCTCGGTCGAGCCGATCGGCACGACAACGATATCGGTCTCCTGGAGTGCTTCCTGGGCCTCTTCCCACGTCATCTCGAAGAGGGTCTTGGGTCCTTTGAACCCGTATAGATAGTCGCTCATGCTGTGCTCCTTCTAGACTGAAGTGGTTGATGAAACGCGAATGCCTGAGGTGGAGCCTGCCCGGCCGGCAGACATGGAAACGGAACAGTTCTAGACGACCGTCAACGTCAGCGGGTCGTTCGCGAGCCGCTCGGCACCGGTTTCGGTGACGAGGAAGGTATCGCCGAGGAAATAGTGACGGCCTGCGACCTCCAGGGCCGGGTGCACGACGATGACCAGGTTGGGATCGGCGACCACCTCGCTGTCCACACTGAGGACCGGGGCCTCGAAGTTATCCATACCGATGCCATGGCCGTAGGGGATACGGCCCTGGGGAGCAACCGGCTCGAGCACCGCCGCGATTTGCGCGGCCACATCGCGCAGGGGCACCCCCGGCCGCAGCGCGGCCTCCGCTGTGGCGAGCGCCGCCTCGAAGGTGTCGATCACCGCGCGCGCGCGCCGGTCCGGCTCACCCCGGCTAAACATGCGGATACTCTGAATCCAGTGGCCACCGGGACTGACGGGCTCCACCGAGTACTGCACCAGGTCGCCAGCGGCGACGGCCCGCTCCGATGGGATCGGCATGACCTGGTGCCCGACAGAGTCGATGAGAAGGAGGGATTCCTCGGCGTGCAGGCGCCGCAGGGTCGCCTCGGTCGTCGCGAAGACCTCGACTTCGGTCGCGCCCGCCGCGATCCGGGTGGCGGTCTCCGCGAAGACCTGGCCGGCCATCCGGGCGGCCTGGCGCGCCAGGCCAATCTCCAGGGGGCTTTTGATCATGCGCAGGCGCGCGAAGGCAGCGTCGGCCGGGACGAGTTCGCGACCCGGGAGGCGCTCTGCGAGCGTCCGTGCGAAGTCGGGGAGGGTATCCTGCCCCACCAGGCCGATCCGCCTGGCCGCGCCGAGATCGTGCAGCCTGGCGGCGATGTCGTGCGTAAAGTTGCCACTCAGGCGCACGTCTTCGACCCAGGATATGCTCTCGGCCCACGCGATGTGGACGGCATAGGGGACGAAGAGGACCGGGTCGCCGGACCGGGGGAAGACGACGCCACCGTAGCGGCTGACAAGGCTGTAGTTGGTGACATACCGCAGCGCGCCTTTGCGACCTACGGCAGCCGTCGCCAGGACAACCAGTGCGTCCAGGCCGTTGCCGTCCATCAGCTCGTGGAGGCGACGGTAACGCTCGCCCTGGAGGGCGATCATGGGTACAGCGCAACGGTTCCAACGTTCTTTGCTGCTCGAATCGCTCAACGGTCGGTCCTTTCGTTTGAGCGGGCCCGGAAGGGAGGCAGTTGGAGAGCGCGAGGCCGCCTCCTGGCGCTTCTATTGATAGATCGTTATAACAATATAATAATTGGAGCGACAGTTTCGCCGCCAGTGTTGTTTCAGGTCGATGAATTGCATAGCGAGGACAGAATCGGTCAGCGGGCTGGTAGAATGCTCAGCAGCGACGGCATTGGCGCCGGAATTCCGCCGGACGGCAACACTATCGTGTTACGGTCAGATACGCCTTATAACGGTCACCCCGGTAGAGGGCTTTGACAAAAGCGCCGGGTTGGCCGCGCTCGTCGGAGACGATGAGGTGGGCCAGTAACATGGGTGTCCCCGGTTTGACATGCAGCAGTGCCGCCTCGTCCTCCAAGGCCAGCGTCGCCTCGAGGGTTTTGTTGGCGCGGCGCAGAATAAGGCCACATTTGCGCTCGAGCAAGGGGTAAACGGTGTGTACATTGAGTTCTTCAGGGGTAAAGGTCACGCCTTCATCAACGTTGATGAAGGCCTCAGTCAGGGCAATCGGCTCTCCATCGGCGTCGACCAGTTTCTGAAAATAGAGCAAGGGCTGCCCCTCGTCTATCCCCAGTTTGTCGGCCACATAGCGAGAGGCGGGGCGCATGCCGTACGAGAGGATGCGTGATTCAACGCTGAATCCTTGCGCGATCAGGTCGTCGATAAACCCGCCGAGCGTCTCGGAGCGATCTTGCACTTTCGGGTGCAAGACGAAGGTGCCCCGCCCAGCCTGCCGGGAGAGATAGCCCTCAGCGGTCAGGTCGCTCAGGGCGCGCCGGACGGTGATCCGGCTGACGTCGTAGCGCTCTTGAAGGTCTTTCTCACTCGGCAGTGGCTCGCCAGCAGGAATATCATTGTTTTGGATCTGACGTAGCAGAATCTGCTTGAGCTGGTAGTAGAGCGGCAGTGGGCTGTTGCGGTCGATCGTCGTAAGGGCCGCAACATGACCATCATCGGACATCAAGGGCTCAGTCCTAGTATAATGTTATAACCTTTGGACCTCTGTTGTATCACATCTCGCGGCGATCGTCAAGGGTGAATTTCAACAGAAAGTTGGCTGCCGAGAATGGCCGACCGACGGAGATGATGTGTTGATGTTTCTGTAAAAGTGGCGCGTATGCGCCACTTTTACAGAAAGTCAGATACGCCATCCCCACGGAGACATAGCCATGGTGAGGGAGCAGTCGGAAATGCCGGAGGGGACGGCGCAGCCCGGCGATAGACTGCGGGCGCCGGTGCCTGTGGGGTCCGGCCGGGGTGGGTCAAGCGGCGGATCAACGCCTTCTTCCTGGTATCTACCCGGGTGACCCGCCCACTGCTTGCAAGGCGGCGGGCTGGGTCTGGCTCGTTGGAAGATTCGCTCATACGGAATCGGGGGAGCGTGCGCGAGCGCATCGCGCTCGCACACGCTCCCCCAGTATGAGCGGGAGGACTAGCGCCGGAAGATTACGGGAAGGTAGAGAATTTCGACGGTGCGCTCGATCTCAAACGCGGCCTGGTTCGAACCGCCCAGGCTCGGTTCGGGATTGACGGCCGTCACGCGCACGGTGCGGGCGGCCGCGACGTCGGCGGCGCTGATGGTGGCACGCAGCCGCGTACTGTCGACGAAGGCCGTCGGGCGCGCCTCGCCGTTCCATTGGACGATCGCCCCCGGGACGAACCTGGAACCGCGCACCGTCAGAGTGAAGCCGGGGGACTCGGCCGGCGCCGACGACGGGCTTAGCGCGGTGATGGCGGGCGCGGGATTGAAGACGGTGAAGCGCGCCGGTAGCGAGGCGAGCGCCAGGGCTGTGGCGGGAGCCACCTGGATGTCAACGCTCCCCGCGGCGCTGAGGTTCGCGCCCGGGACCTGGGCGCTCAGGGCGGTGGTATCGACGAAGGTGGTGCTGATCGGCGCCCCGTTCCAGAGGACGACCGTCTCCTCGTCGAAGCCCGCGCCGCTCACACTGAGGGTCAAAGGCCCGCTGCCCACTGTGGTCGAGATGGGCGTCATCGCGCCGAGCGTGGGTGGTTGGCCCAGGTTCGCCTGCGCCCACGTCTGGGGTGAGCCCGGGTTAGCCGCGATGGGCCAGGCGTACTGGGCCCCGCCGCTCGCACCAACGTGGCCCACCGCGAGGCCGACGCGGTGGTTCAAGCCGCCCAGCAGGCCAGCACTGAGCCGGAATTCGGCGTTCCACAGCGGGCCGTTCTGGCTGATGCGCGCCGACCAGCCACTGAGGCGGATCGAGGTGAAGGCGCCGCCGCTGCCGGCGAGGGCGCGGGGGGTCCCGTCGGGCTGCACCAGGAAGGCGAGGTCGCCGGTCTGCACCGTGGCATCCCGGCTGTTATCCCCGTCGATGTAGAGTCCGGCCTGGCCGCCGCTGCCCTCTAAGCCCTGGATACAGACCACAAGATCGGCCGAAGTGCGCGCGAAGAAGGCCGTGGCCCGGCTTCCGCCGGGGTAGGGCGCGAGCGGCACCGCCGAGGCGGAGGCGTAGGCCGCGTCGTCGCAGACGCCATCGAGGGCGGCCACCGCGCCGGTGGGCACGGTGAGCGGAGCGATGGTGAAAGTGATCGCCGCCGTCCCCTGGAGTCCGGTGCTATCGGTCGCCCGCAGGGTTACGGTGTGCGCGCCGGGCGCCAGCCCGACGGCTTCCGCCGTCCGGCCTGTGGCACTGAGCGGGGGAACCGACCAGGCCAGATGATCGTCCGGCACCAGGCTCTCTTCGGCGTCGAAAGCCCGCCCGCGCAGGGCGATGCTTTCGCCCGCCGCGAACCAGGCCCCGCTCAAGGGCGCCGTGATCGAGGGTTCGGGGGCGCGTGGGGCCACGCTGAACGTACATTACAGGAGCACACCGATGCCAACAATCATCGTGATCGAGGGTTCGGGGGCGCGTGGGGCCACGCTGAAGGGGGCTGAGGTCGCCAGGGCGGTGTTGTAGCCGTCGCTCGCCAACACGCGCACGAGCGCCCGCGCCCCGTTGCTGCCGGCCTCGCCGCCCAGGTCCAGGGTCATCGTCTGAGTTGGGGTTGTGCTCGCGCCGGGGAGGTCGACCCCGAGCGCGAACCAGTGGTCGCCCATATCCGGGCTGTACTGGATGTTGTAGGTCAGCCGGTCACCACCGTCGGGGTCGGAGGCCGTCCACCGGACGGTGACCTTGCGGTCCACAGCCTCACCAGCCACCGGTCGCAGGATCGTAACGGACGGTGGCCGGCCGCCCGGACGGCTGGTCGCGAGGATGGTCGACCCGGCCATCAGATGGATGGCAGCGACTCGTGGGCGCCGTGCGCGTCGAGCGGTACGACGTCAATCGCCCAATCGCCCAGCACCGCGCTTCCGGCCGAGCGCAACTGGAGGTGGTAGCCGTCACCGCCCGTCTGGGCATTCCAGGGCACCGCCGCCGCCGCACCCCATTTCGCCAGCAGACCGTCGCTTGCTTCGGCGGCGGGATAGGTCCACAGCTGCTCCATCTCCCCCTGCTTCGCCGTCGGCGTCAGGACGCCCCCGGCCAACACCACAATACCGGTGTCGCCGATCGACTGCGTTTGCGGGAACGGGGGCACAAAGACCGGACTGCGCGTGGCGGCCAAGATCGCGTTCCAGGTGTAGTCGCTGATCCACTTCGGGCCACTATAGGCCATAAAGTCCTTGTTCTGATCGGGGACGATCGGTGCCAGAGAAGCGCCGTCGAAGCCGAAGTGGGTGCCGGGCGCGTCCAGCGCGCCGTCGTCCAGCATGCAGGGATCGTAGGGATAGTTTGTGTCAGGATCGGCGGGATCGCCGCAGCCAACGTGCTTGCGCCCGTAATTGTGACCCATCTCGTGCACCAGCGTCATGCCGAGCGGCGCGCGGCGGTCGAACTGGCCTGACCAGGAGCCGTAGCGCGGGATCTTGCTCAACTGCTGATCCTTGCCCGTGCGGGCGAGCCCCGACCAGTCCCAGGGCACGTCGGCGTTGATGAGCCCGCTGAAGAGGGTGCGCGCGTTGGTGAAGAAGCAGGTGTCGGGGTTGTCGGCGAAGAAATCGATGAAGCCCATCTTGGTGAGCAGGCCTGAATCCTGGTCGTTCAGGTTGTCGTAGGGCTTGGAGCAGAAGGGGCCGTAGAAGATACCCTTCCAGCACCAGTCGATGGCCGATAACAAGTCGTTCTTCGGGTAGGTCAGGAGCCTGGGTGTTGGCAAGACCATCTCGGCCAGATCGGTGGTCAGGGCGGTCGCGATGTCGGAGGTCGACTGGTAGTAGCCCTCGGTTTCCACCGGGCGCATGGTCAGGAAGGTTGGCGATTATGGCAACCTGTTATTCTACCTCACGTCCGCCCTCTTCCTCGCGTCATCGAAAGTGGCGGAGAGCCGATCTCTTCTAACCAGCGAACTCTCGCATGGACGGCAGGGGCCGATAGATTGATTCGACGTCCCAACTCTGCAAACGAAGTCCTCACCCTCACGCTGCAAAATACCCAGGATGGTACGATCTTCTTCATTCAGTTTGATGCTTGAGGATAAAGCCACTGCTCCCTCCAAACTGAAGCACGGTGAGCACCATGAATGCGTCGAAGGTTATTCCTCGGCACTGCAACGACCCCACCGAGCAAATCGTCGCCGTGCTGAACCGTCGAGTCGGCTGCTGACAACGATCGCAGAGCGCCACGGGCAACAGGTAGGCCACTTGGCGGCCGTGGCAGGGCGTCTGCTTGATGGGGAACAAAGCTTGCTTAATCCTCTCGTCGCGGTTCAACCAGAGAGTGTAGCACCATCTCGACCTGCTCCCCGTCCCCCATAAACGTCAATTACGCAGTTTCAAATCACCTGGTACAGTATCACCCGAATGATGACGGTCGCTTCCGTTTGTACCGGAGGTTCGAGGAAAGACTCGTTGTCTGACGAGTACATCTTGTCGGAATACCCCTCGCTTTTGGTTCGGAGCCCGTATCCCTCACGCTCCTTCGGCGGAGGGCAGCCCGAGGGCCGCCGGCACTCCGGCGAGGAACCGCCCCGTGGTGGGGCGCCGCGCCGCTCAGACCAGCGGGCCGTAGGCTGCTACGTCGACGGGCACCTCGACGATCAGGCTGCGCTGCCATGCCACGGCACCGCTTACGGCCGCCGCCAATTCCCGTGCCGTTTCTACGCGGACACCGTCGACCCCACAGGCGCGTGCCGTCAGGACGCTGTCGATCGGCGTAAAATCGACGCCGTAGTTCGGCAGCCCCTTGGACTTCTGACTGTGATGGATCAGCGAGTAGGAACGGTCGGCGATGACCAGCACGATCACGGCCGCGCCCGCGCGCTGCGCCGTCTCGAGCTCCTGGCTATTCATCGAGAAGCCGCCGTCACCCAGGACGGCGAGCACCGGGGCGTCGGGCCGTGCCAGCTTCGCGCCGATCGCCGCCGGCAGTCCGTAGCCCATTGCCGAGAGGCCATTCGACATGAAGAAGGTTTCGGGCTTGCGGCTGGGCCAGAATTGCCCAAACAGATACTTGTGCGAGCCGACGTCGGTGGTCACGATCGTCTCGGGAGGCAGCACCTCCGCCAGGGCACGCACGATAGCCACCGGGGCATCACGCAGCGACTGCGCCTGCCCGGCCGCGGCCCAGAATTCGTTGCGGCGCCGTTTGAACTCCCCGAAGGGGTCCGGCCAGGTACGCGGCGCCTCGGCCCCGTTGAGCGCCTCCAGCAGCAGGCCATAGTCTGCCGCCAGGAGGTTCTGCTGCGGCACGACCTGCAGGGCCAAGGGCTCGTCAAGCACCCAGACGATCGGCAGCTCGGCATGCCAGCGCTTGTCCACCTCGACCGGGTCGAAGCCGAAACCGATGAGCAGATCGGCGCTCCGCAGCGCCCCCACCAGCACATTGTCGATCGCCATGCCCCCGACGACCCCCACGAAATTGTCCGCCGTCTCGTCGACGATCCCCTTCACCTTCGGCGTGACGGCCACCGGCAGGCCCCACTCGTCCAGCCAGGTGCGCAGCTGCTCGGCAAGCGCGACCGGCGCGCCGAGGCCGAGGAGCACGAGCGG
Organism: Ardenticatenaceae bacterium; assembly: GCA_027493995.1. Classification (GTDB taxonomy): domain Bacteria; phylum Chloroflexota; class Anaerolineae; order Ardenticatenales; family Ardenticatenaceae; genus DOUV01. The sequence continues at coordinate 3,458,947 of JAOSJS010000001.1, forward strand.
GCACTCGGCCCGCGCCAGACGCTGGCACAACTCGCCGGCGACCGCCTCAGCGTCTCCCCCCGCCGGCGAGCGATCACCGGTCGCCGCCTCGGCGCGGCCAGGCGGCATGGGCTCATGCGAGGCGGAGCGCGACTCTTCGGCCGAGAGGGTCAGGTAGACCGGCCCGGCCGGCTCCTCCAGGCAGATCTCGATCGCGCGCCGGATGGTCCGGCGCGCCGTGAGGCTGTCGAGTGCGGCGGCGAACTTGGTGACCGGCCGGTAGCAGTCGACGAGGGGCAGCCGCTGATGGGTGTGGGCGGTGGGCCAGCTTGCCGGTATCTGCGCCGAGAGCGCCAGGAGCGGCTCGCGGTCCAGCAGACTGTTGGAGAGCGGCAGCATCAGGTTGGCGGCGCCGGGGCCGAGCGTGGTCAGCACGACGCCCGGCCTGCGCTTCAGCTTCCCGTAGACCGCCGCCATGATGCCGGCATTGGCCTCGTGGCGGCAGAGGACAAACTCGGTGCCGTGCTGTCGTAGCTCCTCCAGCACGTACAGCACCTCACCGCCGGGAAGCCCAAAGGCACGGTCGACCCCCGCCTGCTGCAATTCCTCCGCGACGGCTGTGGCGACGGAACTCATCATGCCCCCTCCGTTGGGTTGACTTCTGCGTGTCGCTCGTTCGGAATTCGGCAGGGAACGTGGGCCCGGCGAACACCCTCCAGGAGCATGGTTCAGGGAAAGAAAGAGGTACCAGGAATGGGCGCCCAGGCACAGATGCTCAGGCGCCCGTCCGCGGATCCCCTGTTCCCTCCATACGCCGGGCGTCTCAACCGCGTTGGAGCAGCTCGGCCTCTTTGCGCCACTGCCCGATCTTCTCGATGCCCAACAGGGTCTCCAGCGCGGCCTCAGCACGGTCGCGCGGCCAAATCCGCCGCACGCAGTCGAAAAACTTGCGCCGGGTCTCCTCGACGGTAAAGAGCCCGCCCCCGGGATAGCCCCGTACCTTGTTCACCATCTTGACGAGGGGGGCACGCCCTTGCAGCCGGAGCTCGAGCCGGGTGGGCGGCTCGACCTCCTGGCCAACACCGGAGGTCCAGCTCGTACCCTCAAGCTGCCCCACCTCCACCAACGGAATGATGCGGTTCACCTCCGGGTCGGCGAGCGCCGTCTCGCTGAACTGCTCTAGCCCGAGCGCCCCGAAAACGCTGATGGCTGCGACCACGTAGGGAACACTATATTTGGCCTGCATCGCGTTCTGCGGCGCCCGCGTCGTCGCTACGCCCTCCACCTCATAGGCGTTCGGGTGCAGGGCGCACTTGACCGAGACGAGATCTTCCGGCCGGAAGCCCAGCTCGTGTTTCCAGGCCAACATTCCCTCCGCGACTGAGAAGAGCGGGCTGCCCATGGGATAGGGCTTGATCCCTACCCCAGGATCCTCGAAGCCCAGCGGCCTGCCCAGTGGCACGAGCGCGATCGGTGCCCCTGGCTCGCCTCGCCAACAAAAGGCATCGAAGAAGGAGGCCGGTCCATCGAAGATCGCGGGGTTGGCAGTGAACCCATCTCGCGCGAGGGAGGCGGCGATGATGCCGTTGCTCGCGGCGTTCCCACTATGCAGCGCCGTCGTCATACTCCCTGTGTTGCGCCGGATGCCGGAGGCCAGCGAGGCGGCGATGCCGAAGGCCTGGGCGAGCGCCGGCCCTTGCAGTCCGAGCAGCTTGGCCGCCCCGGCCGCGCTGCCGATCTCGGCGTGGACGGCTGTGCCGTGCCAGCCGCGTGCGTAGCTCTCCATGCTGGGTAAGGTAGCACCGACCTTCTCGGCGACCTCGTGGCCGACGATGTAGGCTTCGAGGATCGCGGCGCCCGGCACGCCAAGCTGCTCCCCGAGGGCGATGACCGCCGGAACGATACCAGCGCTCAGGTGCGCACCCGAAAGCATGCTGGTGTCGTCAAAATCGAACGCGTGGGCGGCGATGCCGTTAACCCAGGCGGCGTCGCCCGTGGCGTAGTGCTGCTCCTGGCCCCACGCAACCGCGCCGCGCGGCTTTGGTTCGACCTGTCGCAACGCAATCTGCGTCGCCGGGTCGGAGCTCGCGGCGAGTGCCACCCCGATCGTGTCGATGATGTGCAGGATGGCCTGCTCGCGAGCATAGGACGAGGCATCGGCCAGGCGGAACTTCTCGACGAAGCTACAGATTTCGTCTGTGTTCATGAACGTCGCTCCATCACGCTTTTTCTTGTACTTGTACGGCCCGCGCTCCGTGCCCTAGTGCCATGTGACACGTGATGGGCGAAGGCGTCCATCACGTGTCACGCGGCGGCTTGCCCCGGCTATTTCACGATCCGGGCACCAATCAGGCTCCAGGTCTCGTTAGCTCGGACCTGCACGCCGTCGATCGTGTCGGTTGTGCCGATGAGATCGGGCGTATAGATGAATTTGGGACCCCAGGGCATGTCGTCGTAGATGATCTTCTGCAGATCCTCGTAGTCCTTGCAGGCCTCCTTCGTGTCGAGTGTCTCCTTGCCCAGCTTGGCCAGCTCGACGGTCTTGGGATTGCGATAGCCGGTCTCGAACAGGCTTGTGCCTTCCGTGTAGCCCCAGTTCGGGCTGAAGGTGAAATCGGGCTCGCGCGGGTTGTTGGCCCAGGAGGCGACAAAGATGTTATCCGGAGCGTCGGCGGCCACGGTGGCACTCTGCTTGAAATAGACCCCGACCTCGACCAGTTGGATCTTGACCTGGAACCCGACCGCCTGCAACTGGTCGGCCACCGCCTCGGTGAATTCCTTGTCCTTCAGATAGCGACCGTTCGGGCCGAGCAACGTGATCTCCGGCCCCTTCCCCTCTGTATAGCCGGCCTCGGCAAGCAGTTGCTTGGCCTTGTCGGGGTCATAGGGCCAGGGTTGCAGGCTGGTGAGTGTGCAGGGAACCTCGGGATGGTTGACCGTAGCCAGAACCTTCCCGAACCCGTTGTAGACCGTGTTGTTGATCAGATTGAAATCCAGGGCGTACATGGCCGCCTGGCGCATCTTGAGATCGTCGAAGGGGGGCTTCGTGACGCGGAAAGCGACGAAGATCGGGCGTACGGACGGGATATCGATCATCTTGAAGCCGACCGTGTTCGAGATGACCGGTACCATCTCGACTGGCACCCTCTCGATGGCCTGGAACTCCCCTGAGAGCAAGGCGGCGACCCGCGCACCGTCCTCCGGAATTACGCGCAGCGTGATCTTGTTCAGGTAGATCTCGCGATTGGGGTTCCAGTAGTCGCTGCGCCGTTCGGCGATGGCGTACTGACCGGGGACGTATTCCACCAGCTTGTAGGGGCCGGTGCCGCTGGCGTGGGTCACCAGATACGCGTCGTCATGTTCCTTGGCCCACTTCGAATCGACCATATTGGCGACGTAGGTCAGGTTGCGAACGAGCGCGCGCGAGGGCGCCGAAGTGTGGATGTTGGCGGTGTATTTGTCAACGACTTCGACGGACTGGATTTCGGAAAGCACCACGCGCTTGTAGAGGCCCAACTCGGGATCGATAGTCGTTTCGAGAGTCCACTTGACGTCGTCGGCGGTGAACTCGTTGCCGCTCGTGTGCTTGATTCCCTGCTTCAGTTTGAATTGGAGCGTCGTCGGATCGACCCAACTCCAGGATTCGGCCAGGGAGGGAACGACCTCATTGGTGCTCTCGTCGACTTTGACGAGCGGCTCGTAGAACAACTCGAGGAAGCCTTCGGCCGAGGCATTGGTCAGCTTGCGGGGGTCCATCGTCACCGGATCGCCCTTGAGGGCATAGGTGGCTTCTTGGGCGACCGGAGCAGGCGGCTGAGTCGTGGGGGTGACGAGCACCTGCTTCTCGACCACGGTCGTCACTTGTTTCTCGACCACCGTCGTGACCTGTTTCTCGACCACCTGGGTGACGACCTTCTCAGGAGGTGGTGGCGACGGCTGGGTCGCGCAGGCAGCAACAAAGAGGCCGAATACCAATACAAATAACAACTTCTTCATGGCGGTCTCTCTCCTCCTCTGTGGGTTGCTTCTGGTGGTGCAAGCCACCTACCAGGCGCTGATACGTCGGGCGCGGCGCATGTGCTCGCATAGGACCAGACGGGACCCACACGGGGCAGACCGCGCGAACCAGGCACACCCCTACGGGGGGCCACGCGTAACGTAATCGTAATAATGAGGAAGCCAGCAGACGAAGGTGGGTTGTCGCGGTAGCGCGGTTTTGTCGTTTTATGCCGCTCGACGGCAGGTGCCCGGCAGAGAGCGCTCGGTCCTTGTTGCCGCCTTTCGCTTCTCCAGCAACCATCACGGCCTCCGGGCTGTCGCTTTTCAGTCTGTCAGGAGGATCAGCGGTTTGGCGCCTACTCGACTGCCTGCGCCGTCGTCGTCGCGGAACCCTGTTGACAAAAGCCATATCATAGACTATTATTGATTGGGCTGTGAGTATATCATATATCGTGTATGACCGCAAGGGGTTTACGGAGGGCATCGTGAGCCCGACCCCAATCCAATCCCAATTCGGCGCCGCCTCTCCTTCTGCCGCGTGAGGCGAAGAACATCAGCCCTTCTGGCGCGCTGCACTCACGCAACGGGTTTGATAGGCTCTTCGGTGTTCTCGCGTTGCCCACGGGCAAACGGTGGTCGCGGATCGCGGTGCTGCAGCCGTTCTTCTTTAGACGTGCCGCGCAGTGGAGGGCGCACACATGGCGGGCCGACTTGACGCGAAAGTCGCAATCATCACCGGTGGTGCCTCGGGTATCGGCGCTGCCACGGCGCGCCTCTTCGCCGCCGAGGGCGCGCAGGTCGTGATTGGGGATTTGAACGCCGCCAAAGCCCAGACGGTCGCAGCGGAGATCGAGCAGGCCGGCGGGGCTGCCATTGGCGTGCAAACCGATGTAACGGAGACCACTCAGGTTACGAGGCTCGTCGCCGCCAGCTTAGAGCGCTTTGGCAAAGTCAACATCCTGTTTGCGAACGCGGGGATCACGCTGCGCGGGACCGCGCCGGACCTGCCGGAGGAGACGTTCGACGAGGTGATTGCTGTCAATCTCCGCGGCCCCTTCCTATGCGCCAAGTATGCTATCCCGGCCATAATTGCGGCCGGCGGTGGCTCGGTGATCTTCACGGCCTCATCGGTCGCGCTGGTGGGAAACTATCGTGGGACGGCGTACTGCGCCTCGAAAGCCGGCCTGATCGGCATGGCTCGGGCGATGGCGCTCGACCATGCCCACCAAGGTGTCCGGGTCAACTGCATCTGCCCGGCGTCGACCGATACGCCGATGCTGCAGCGCTCGATTCGCACAGCTCCCGATCCGGACGCTTTCGTGGCGGCCGTAATCAGGGAGATCCCGGTTGGCCGGCTCGGCCGGCCAGAGGATATCGCCCAAGCCGTATTGTACCTGGCAAGCGATGAATCCACATTTGTCACAGGAACCGCCCTCGTTGTCGACGGCGGATTTATCGCCCGATGAGCGCCGGCGGACTGGCTAGTCGATGAGTTTGCGCTATATCACCTTCCGGCTCTTGCAAGCCTTGCTCCTGCTCGTCCTCGCGACCCTTGTTGTCTTTCTGTTGCTGCGTCTCGTGCCGGCTGACCCGGCGCTGCTCCTCCTCGGCGGCCATGGAACTCAAGCCGATGTGCAGGCGATCCGAGAGGCCCTCGGCCTGAACCGACCGCTGTATGTGCAGTATATCGACTACATGGCGCGGCTGCTCCATGGCGACCTGGGTAGTTCGCTCGCCTCGAAGGAGCCCGTCGCTGACATGATCCGCAGCCACCTCCCCGCGACGATCCTGCTCGCGCTAGGCGCCACCGCCCTTGGAGTGCCGCTCGGCGTGGGGATCGGCTTTCTCTCGGCCCTCAAGCGCTACAGCTGGATTGACACGATCGCCCTCTTCGTGGCATTGATGGCACAATCCATGCCGATCTACTGGCTCGGTCTGATGCTGATCCTGTTCTTCGCCGTGCGCCTGCACGCCCTCCCGGCGGTCGGCTATGGCACCTTGCCGCACTTGATCCTGCCCAGCATCACCCTCTCGACCTACATCCTTGGTCTGCTCATTCGCGTGACCCGTTCTTCCCTCCTCGAGATCCTGAACGAGGACTATATCCGGACGGCGCGGGGCAAAGGACTGCGAGAACGCACGGTGATCGTGCGCCACGCCTTTCCGAACGTGTTGATTCCGATCATCACGATCCTTGGCCTGCAGATCGGGACCCTGCTCAGTGGAGCGGTCATCACCGAAGCGGTCTTTGCCTGGCCGGGCTTGGGAACGTTAGCCGTGGTGGCGCTCGCCAAGCGGGACTATCCGGTGGTTCAGGGCGTCGTGCTTGTGACCGCTGCCATGTTCGTGCTGATCAATTTCTGCGTCGATCTGTGCTACGGCTATCTCGATCCGCGCATCAGACGGGCGTGAGGCGCTTGTTCGCCGCCCGGGCCAGCGCCCCAGGAGGCTCTTTACTTTTTCCTGTAGTCGTGGGACCATTGAAACGGATATTCATTGAGGGACCATCCGCCGTGAAGATTACGAAGAGAGGGTAGCGGTAGGAGCGATGGTCGGACTAGAACACATGGAACCGCGCGAGGCGCGCCCTGTCTCAGTAGGACCTCGTCGAGGCGGGGGCGACAGCCGCATAGCATCCCTGCGCACCCTAGCGCAGCGCCTCGCGCGGCGCAAGCTACCGCTGCTAGGCCTGCTTATCCTGCTGGTTGTCGTCGCGACGGCCATCTTCGCGCCCAACCTCGCACCGTACAGCCCGACCAAGCAGGATCTCATCGCGCGGCTCTTACCGCCCGGCTCCCATAGCCAGATCGGCCTACATCTTCTCGGCACTGACGCCCTGGGACGCGATATCCTGAGCCGGCTCATCTTCGGCAGCCGTGTCTCGATCGTAGTCGGCTTTAGCTCGGTCCTCGTCGGCGCCCTGCTCGGGACGTCCATGGGGCTGGTCGCCGGCTATATCGGAGGGCTGTGGGAAGATCTGATCATGCGCCTGGTCGATCTGCAGCTCGTTTTCCCATTTGTGGTCCTCGCGCTGGTTGTCGTCGCCCTCTTAGGTCCCAATCTGACGAATCTGATCATCGTCTTCGCCCTGACGAGCTGGCCGATCTACGCCCGCCCGGTACGGGCGGAGGTCCTCAGCCTGAAGGAGCGCGATTTCGTCGTCGCCGCCCGTGCGATAGGCTCTTCCCATCCGGCGATCCTCCTCCGCCATATCCTGCCCAACACACTGGCCCAGGTGATCGTGATCGCCTCCTTCCAAGTCGCACAGATGGTCTTGCTGGAATCGGCGATGAGTTTTCTTGGTTTTGGCGTGCAGCCCCCGACGCCGACCTGGGGCAACATGCTGGCCGACGGGCGCACCTACATTCCCATCGCTGGGTGGGTCACGATCTTCCCCGGCCTGGCAATCATGATCACCGCCGCGGGGATCAATTTCCTGGGAGACGGCTTGCGTGACATCCTCGACCCCAAGGCCGAGTTCTAATCTGTCTGACAAGAAAGAGAACGACGATCGATGACAGGTGTGAAGGAACGGATTCGAGTGGCGATCATCGGTACGGGTTTTGGCCGCCGGGTGCAGATTCCGGCTTTTCAAGCCTCGCCGCGGGCGAGCGTTGTGGCCATCTGCAGCCGTACGCCCGCACACGCCGAGCAGACGGCGCGCGACTACGGCATGCCCCGCTCCTACACCGACTACGCCGCGATGCTGGACGCCGAGGCGCCGGATCTGGTCAGCATCGTGACCCCGCCCGACCTGCACGCGGACATGGCGGTTCAGGCCCTCGAGCGGGGAATCCACGTCCTCTGTGAGAAGCCGATGGCCCTCGACACCCGGCAGGCAGAGCGCATGCTGCGGGCCGCCGAGCGCAGCGCGAAGGTCCACGCCATCGACCACGAGCTGCGCTTCAACCCGAACCGCAGAAAGATCAAGGAACTCCTTGCCGGCGGCCACCTCGGCCGGCCCTACCAGGCCGTGCTCACCTATTTTAGCGATTTCCACGCCGATCCGCGGATAGGATGGGACTGGTGGTCGGACAGCGTCCGCGGCGGCGGGGCGTTGGGAGCCGTCGGCTCGCACGAGATCGACCTGCTCGAATGGTGGTTCGGGCCGATCGAGGCCGTGAGCGCCGACTTGTACGCCGCGATCCAAGAGCGCCCGGGACCCGCTGGCAGCCCACTGCCGGTGACGAGCGACGACACGCTGGCGCTGCTTATCCGCCATCGCTCCGGCACGAGCTCGCAGGTCCTCATCTCGAATGTTGCCTGGGGCCCCCGCCGCGAGACGACCTGGATCCTCTGCGAGCAGGGCAGTCTCGAGCTCCAGGGGCACGACCGGCTGCTCCTCTTCGAGCCGGACGACCCCGGCGGGCACGACATCTCACAGCCCGATGCGCTCGATCTCCCCCCGCGGCTCGAGGACCGGGCGCCCCCCCGGGCGTTCGTGCGCCTCGCGGACCACCTTTGCACAGTGATCGCGGACGGTGTCGCGCAGGAAGGCGCGACCTTCGAGGATGGCCTGCGCACGCAGTGGGTGATGGACGCGGTGCAGGTGGCCGCGGCAGGGCGCTGCTGGGTCCAGGTAGAGCAGGCGGCGGCTTCCTGAGCCTGCCGCGATATCAGGAGAACGATGGCCTGTATGGAAAAGGACGAACGCCTGCACGCCGCGCTGAAGCGGGAGCCAGTCGACCGCATCCCCGTGGCCCTGTGGCAACATTTCCCGGGCGACGATCAGCGGGCCGAGAGCCTGGCGCGTGCCGCGCTGGACTTCCAGCAGCGCTTCGATTTCGACTTCATCAAGCTCACGCCGTCGAACGCGCACGCGGCAACCGATTGGGGCTCCACCTCGGTCTATCACGGCAACCCGGACGGGCTGCGAGAGTTCACGGACTACGCCATCCGCGACGTACATGACTGGGAGCGCCTCAAGCCGCTCGATGTGAGCGCCGGGATGTTAGGGCAACAGTTGGAATGCGTGCGTCTCGTGCGCCGCGCGGTGGGAAGCCGCGTCCCGATCTCGCTCTCAGTCTTCAACCCGCTCTTCATCGCTAAGACTCTCGCCGGGCCGGGGTTCATCGCCGATCTGCGCGAGCGGCCGGCCCTCGTCGGGCGCGGGTTGGAGGTGATCGGCGAGACGATGGTAGCCTTCTCGCGGCAAGCGCTCGCCAACGGCGCCGACGGCATCTTTCTCGCGACGCAACATGCCACCTACGACCTGCTCAGTAGGGCCGAATACGAGCAATTCGGTCGGCCCTACGACCTGGCGATCCTCGAAGCCGCGCGCGCTGGCTGGCTGAATCTGCTACATATTCACGCCCACAGTCACCTCATGTTCGACCTGCTGGCGCAGTATCCGGTCGCCGGGATCAACTGGCACGATCGCGAGACCTGGCCCTCGCTGAGCGAGGGCCAGCGCCTGTTCCCAGGTGGGGTGGTGGGAGGGCTCGCGCGCTTTGAGGATCTGGTGCTGGGGACACCCGCGACGCTGCAAGAGCACGTGGCCGCGGCGGTCGCCCAGACCGGGGGCCGCGGCCTGGTCATCGCAACCGACTGCGTGCTGCCATTGACGGCCCCCCAAGGCAACGTTCATGCGGTCGTCGCGGCGGCGGTGGAGCTCGGCGATGGCGGGCAGCGATCGGCCCGCAGCGAGCCGCCACGGTGAGGCTCGTGCCTCTCGGAGCGATTCCACTGGGCGGCACCCGCTCCCACACGAGTTTTAGGAGGATTCGATGAGTAGCTCGCAGACTGCAGATGTCGCCATCATCGGGGGAGGCATTACCGGCATCGCGACGGCCTACTATTTGAGCAAGCGAGGCCTGCGCGTCACCCTGATCGAGCGCGACCACCTCGCGGCCGGAAGCACCGGCCGCACCGTTGCCGGTGTCCGCCAGCAGGGCCGCTCGCGCTGGCAGCTGCCCCTCATGTTCGAGGCAGTCAAGCGTTGGAAGACGCTCGAGGAAGAACTGGGGGCACCGGTCGGCTACCAGCAGCACGGCCACCTAATGTTGGCCGCGAACGAGGACGTGCTCGACTTCTTCAAGACTGGACCGTACGGGGTCGACGAGCAGGCTACCGAGGGCCTGGATACGCGGATCGTCAGCCGCGAAGAGGTGCTGGAGCTAGTACCCCGTCTGAAAGGCCCCTTTGTCGGCGGCCGCTATACGGGCAGCGATGGCGGTGCCCACCCCCAACTAACAGTCAACGCCTACGCGCGCGCCGCCGAGGCGCGCGGAGCCAAACTGCTCCTCGGGACAGAGGCCGTCGGCCTTGTGATCGAGGGCGACCGCGTGCGCGGCGTGAAAACCTCGGCCGGGACGGTGGAAGCGCCGTTTGTCGTCAACGCCGCGGGCGTGTGGGCGAAAGAGGTCGGCTCGTGGGCCAATCTCGATCTGCCCATCACACCGGAGCGCGGCCAAGTGCTGCTCTCCGGGCCACTGCCGCCGCTCGTCCGCCCCTACGTCATCCACGGCGATCTGGAAGGGCAGCGCGTCTATCTCCGGCAGCGGCACGACGGGCGGATCATCACCGGTCTCGGCAATCCCGAGCAGAAGCCGGGCTGGAGCACCGACGTGGACCCCGACTTCGAGAGCGAGTTGCGCCGCCGGCTGCGCATCTTGATACCCGATCTGGCCGACATCCCGCGCGAGTCGACCTGGGGCGGCCTCTATGAGGTCACGCCCGACACGGAATTTATCATCGACGTCCTTCAGGAGCCGCAGGGCTTGGTTCTGGCCTGCGGCTTCTCAGCGCAAGGCTTCGGGCCGGGGCCGGCGGTGGGCGACCTGCTGGCCGAGTGGATCGCCACGGGCAAGCGCCCCGAGTTGCTCGCGCCCTTTAGCCCGGAGCGTTTCAAGCGCGGCACGGTCCGCAAACACCGGCTGCTGGGAGAGATGAGCGGCAAGAGCGACTCCGGCCACTGATGCCGCCGGTTCGCGGCACAATCCTCGACAGGAGGGGAGCATGAACACGCAGTCTGACGCAGCGCACCCGTTGGACCTGGCACGCGGGACGAAGGGCAAGGGCTGGCTCGAAGTGGGCCAGTCGCCCGGCGGGAGGCCGCTCGGCATTCCCTGGATGGCCATCAGGGGCAACGAGGACGGGCCGACCCTGACCGTCAACTGCGCCATCCACGGCGACGAGTATGAGGGCGGCGAGGCGATCCGCCAGCTCTGGCGCGAGCTCGATCCGGCAACCCTGGCCGGAGCCTGGATCGGCGTCCCGGTCGTCAACATCGCCGCCTACGACGCCGCGCAGCGCAACTCGCCGCTCGACAATGTGAATATGAACCGCATCTTTCCGGGTGACTCCACCGCTTCCATCAGCGGCATGGTCGCCCAGCGCTTCTTCCACGATATCGTGCGCCACAGCAACGCGGTGATTGACTTCCACGCGGGCGGCAGCCCGCTCAGCATCGTCCCGATCGTCGCCTTCTCCGGCGGCGACAGCCCGCAGAGCGCCAAGAGCCGCGAGCTGGCGGTGCAGGCGGGCGTCGATCTCTTGTGGGAGATGCCGACCATCTGGGGCGGCTCCATCGTCCTCGTCGCCACCGAGGCCGGCATCCCGACGATCACCCCGGAAATCGGGAATGACGGGCGCATCGGGGATGAATATATCCAGATCTCGCGCCAGATCATCACCAACGTCATGGCCTTCCTCGGCATGCAGGAAGGCCGGCCGGTGCTGCCGCCGCGCCAGCGGGTCGTGCGCGGCAGTTATGTCTATTCCCGCAAGGGCGGCCTCTTCCGCTCGACCGTCCCGCTGGGCGCCGAGGTCGAGGAGGGGCAGGTGGTCGCCACCATCCGCAACGTCTTCGGCGACGTCGTGGAAGAGATTGCGGCGCCGCGGCCGGGGGTGATCTGCTCATATCGCACCATCCCGCCGATCCTCCCCGGCGACCAGACCACCTTCGTCGGCCAGGTCATCGACGTGATCGAGCATGAGCCTTCTGGGGGGCGGAGCGCGATGTGAGCAAGCTGCAGCCGGCGGCCGAGGCGATCGCCGCCAACGTGCGCGACGGCGATACGGTCTATGTCGCCGGCTTCAGCCATATCATCCCCTTCGCAACGGCCCACGAGATCATTCGCCAGCGCAGACGGGGACTGACGCTGGCGCGGCCGACCCTCGACCTGGTGGGCGAGCAGTTGGTCGCGGGCGGATGCGTGGCGCGGATCGTGTCGAGCTATCTCGGCAATCCGGGCTTCGGCACCTTGCGGCTGATCCGCGAGCGGGCGGAAGCGGGCGAGATCGAGCTGGAAGAGTACAGCCACTATGGGATGATCGCTCGCCTCTTCGCCGGCGCCTCGCGGTTGCCGTTCTTTCCGCTCGTCTCGTACGCCGGCAGCGACCTGCGTGACGTCAATCCCCAGATTCGGACAGTGACCGATCCGTACACGAACCAGACTATCACGGTCGTGCCGCCGCTACGGCCGGACGTGGCCCTGATCCACGTGCTGCGCGCTGCCGAGGACGGCAGCAGTCAGGCGTGGGGGATCGTCGGAGATGCCCGCGAGGCGGCCTTCGCCGCCGAGCGCGTCATCCTCAGCTGCGAGGAGCTGGTACCCACCGAGGTGATCGAGCACGACCCCAACCGGACCATCGTCCCGGGCTTCCTGGTGAGCGCCCTCGTCCATGCGCCCCGCGGCGGCCACCCGGGCCCCGTTCAAGGGTACTACCGGCGAGACGATCAGTTCTACGCAGCGTGGGCCGAGCGCTCGCGCAGTCGTGAGGGGATCGAGCAGATGCTGGACGAATGGATCTTTCAGGTAGCGGACGCGGGCGAATACCGCCGACGGCTGGGCGAAGAGCGGCTTGAGGCGCTGCGTGTGACCTCCCGGCCGGCAGGGCCTGTGAACTATGGTGGCTGAGAAGCCGGCCGGACACTCGCGCGAGTACATGTTCGTCGCCGCTGCGCGGCGCTTGCTGCGCCACACGACGATCTTCGTCGGGGTGGGCGAGCCGGCCGTCCCTTGCGCGATGGCCCACAAGCTCCGGCCGGAAACCCTGCTCGTGTACGAATCCGGCATCATCGGCGCCCAGCCGATACGCACCTATTCGATCGGCGATTCCCGCCTGGTTGACGGGGCCTCGGCGCTCTGCTCGCTGCTGGACCTCTTCGCGCTAATGCTGCAAGGGGGCAAAATCGACGTGGCCGTGACCGGTGCGGCGCAGGTGGATCGCTACGGGAATCTCAACACCACCTGCATCGGCGACTACGCGCGCCCGCAGGTGCGGCTGCCGGGTAGCGGCGGGGCCGCCGACATTGCCGCCTTCGCCCAGAGTACGCTGATCCTGGCAAGCCACGAGCGCCGGCGCTTCCCACCCGAGGTCGACTTCATCACCTCGCCCGGGCATCGCATCCACGGGCGCACCCGGATCGAACTCGGTCTGCCCGGGGCCGGACCCGCAGCGATCGTCACCGACCTGGGGATCTTCGAATTCTCCGCTGCCGGGGAGGCCGTGCTAACCCAGGTCCATCCCGACGTGATGCCCGAGATGGTCGCGGAGCAGACCGGCTGGAATCTGCTGGTTGCCGATGATCTCACCATCACGCCGCCCCCCTCTGAGCGCGAGCTACGGGCACTCGCGGAAGTGGTCGCGTGAGGGGCAGGAGCAATCTATGCTCTATGAGTTACGCGTCTACGATGTGCTCCCCGGCAAGATGGGGGTGCTCCTGGATCGCTTCCACGACACGACGACCCGGCTGTTCGAGCGCCATGCGATCGTGCTGGTTGGTGCCTGGACGGTCGAGATCGGCGAGAGCAATACCCTCATCTACCTGGTGGCGCACGAGGATTGGGAGCAGCGTGAGCAGGCCTGGTCTGCCTTCCGCGGAGACGCCGAATGGCACGCAGCGTTGGAGCAGAGCGAACGCGACGGCCCGCTCCTGCGGCGCATCCATAACCGCATCCTGCGACCGACGGAGTTCTCGCCGCTCCAATGAGGAGAAGAAGAAAGCGTTTCCGAAGGGCGCCAGCCTGGGCGTCTTGCCCAAGAAGGCGCCCTGGCACCCGTGTCCACTCTGAACTGCGGTGGGGAGTGGTTCTGCGTCGAGTCGAAGGAGGACACGCAAGTGGGAATGAAGTTCGAGCGCGAGTTTGAGGTGGAAGCCGACCGTGGGACCGTCTGGGAATTCCTTATGGATTTCGAAAATTCGTCGCGTTGCTTTCCCGGCGTGGACACCTTTGTCGTGCAGCCGGACGGGACCTTCGCGGGGACGGTCGGGATCGACATCGGCCCGCTCAAGGCGGAGTTCGAGGGCGAAGCCCGGTTTGTCGAGCAGGAGCCGCCGGAGCGGCTGCGCGCCGAAGCGCGCGCCTATGATCCGATCAGCCGCAGCGATGTGAGCGTCGACGTGCAGGGCTGGCTTGAGGAGCACGGGGCCGACAGGACCGGCATCCGCTATTTGATGGATATCGGCTTGATCGATGCTCCCATGGCGCAGATGGCCTATCCGCTGATCAAGAGCACCACCGAGGCGCTCAACGACGAGTTTGTCCGCCGTTTGCAAGCGCACTTCGCGACGCACGGCGACCCACAGGCGGTCGCCTCCCGCTCGCGCTGGCGCATCCTCCTCGAGATTCTCGTCCGGATCTTCGGGCGTCCGCTGGGCCGCTCGGCCGGCTAACCTCGAAACCATCATGGCAAGGAGTCGCTGTTATGCGTCTGGGCATTGATATTGGGGGAACGTTCACCGATCTCCTCCTGGTCGACGACGAGACCGGCGGCGTCCGGATCGTGAAGGTGCTGACGACGCCAGCCGACCCGTCCCGCGGGGTCGTCGAGGCGGTCGACCGGGCGCTCGCGGAGCCGAATCGCGCGCTCTCCGAGGTGAGCGTCCTGGTCCACGGCACGACGCTGATCACCAACACGATCATCGAGCGCAAGGGCGCGCGTACCGCGCTGCTGGCAACCGAGGGGCACCGCGACGCGGTCGAGATCCGCCGCGAGCATCGCTACGAGATGTACGACGTCCTGGTCGAGATGCCGAAGCCCCTGGTCCCGCGCCACCTGCGCTTCGGGATAGACGAGCGCATCTCGCCGCAGGGCGAGGTGCTCCGACCGCTCGATCGGGAGCAGGTCGAGCGGCTCGTCCGCCGGTTACAGGAACGCGGCATCGAGGCCATCGGCGTCTCCTTCCTCCACAGCTATCGCAATCCGGTCCACGAGTTGGCCGTCAAGGAGATCGTCGCGCGCGTCGCCCCGGACCTGTATGTCTCGCTCTCCTCGCAGGTCGCGCCCGAGATCAAGGAGTTCGAGCGCACCTCGACCACCCTCTGCAACGCCTACGTCCAGGCGCGCGTCGAGGAATACCTGGGCCGGCTGGAAGACGATCTGCGCGAACGCACCTTCGACGGCTCCTTCTTCTTGATGCAATCGAGCGGGGGGCTGTGTAGCACCGAGACGGCGCGCAACTTCCCGGTGCGCGTACTCGAGTCGGGGCCGGCCGGAGGGGCGTTGGCGGCGAGTCACTTCGGGCAGGCGCTGGGGCTGAACAGCCTGCTGTCGTTCGATATGGGCGGGACGACGGCCAAGCTCGCCGTGATCGACGACGGGCAGCCCTTGGTCGCGCCCGAGTTCGAGGTGGATCGCGTCTACCGCTTTACGCTCGGCAGCGGCCTGCCGGTGCGCGTGCCGACGGTCGAGATGATCGAGATTGGCGCCGGCGGGGGCAGCATCGCCCGCCTGGACGCCCTGAGTCTGATCCGGGTCGGCCCGGAGAGCGCCGGGGCGGCCCCCGGCCCGGCCTGCTACGGCCAGGGCGGCGAGCTACCGACCGTGACCGATGCCGACCTGCTGCTGGGCTATCTGGACCCGGACTACTTCCTGGGTGGTCGGATGTCGCTCGACACGAAGCGGGCCCGCGAGGCCGTCGCGCGCCACATCGCCGATCCGCTCGGCCTCGACGTGATAGAAGCGGCCTCGGGAATCCACCGCATTGTGAACGAGAATATGGCGAGCGCGGCTCGCGTCCATCTGACCGAGCGGGGCAAGAACGCCGCCGACTATCCCCTCTTCGCCTTTGGCGGCGCCGGCCCGGTCCACGCCTATGGCGTCGCCGCCGCCGTCGGCGCTCCGGGGATCGTGGTTCCCTTCGGGGCCGGCGTCATGTCGGCGCTCGGCTTCCTCACCGCGCCGCTCTCCTTCGAGTTCGTCCAGAGCTGGTACGGGCTGCTGGGCAGATTGGACTGGGCACAGGTGGGGGGATTCCTGCAAAAGATGGAGCGCGAGGGGCGCGAGCTGCTCCAGAAGGCCGGGGTGCCGGGGAGCGCGATCGGCGTCGAGCGCTGGTGCGACATCCGCTATCATGGGCAGGGCTTCGACGTGAAGATCCTCCTGCCGGACGGCGCCCTCGGTGAGGACTCGGTCGCGGAGATTCGCCGGCGCTTCGAGGAGCGCTACCGCGAGCTGTACGGCCGCACGATTCCGGGGGTCGAATTCGAAGCGGTCAACTGGCGCGTCATCGTCCAGGGCCCCAAGCCCGATCTCAGCATCGCACCGTCCGTCGCGGAGGGCGCGTCGGTCGACGCGGCGCGCAAGAGCGCGCGGCAGGCCTACTTCGCGGAGGCCGGCGGCTTTGTCGAGACGCCCGTGTTCGACCGCTACCGCCTCGCACCGGGCGCGATCCTGACGGGGCCGGCGATTGTCGAGGAACACGAGGCCACCACAATTATCGGCCCCGGCGCCTCCGCGACCATCGACCGGATGCTGAATCTGGTGATCCATCTGTGACAGCTGGAAAGCGCGACACGCGCGGGCGGAGCAGGGGAGAGCGCGCTGCCGGATGCGGCCCCGCGCCAGGCTCTGCAAGCCTCGGCGCGAGCGAGAAGCTAGCGGCAGGCACTTCGAAGAGGGAACGATCGCATGCAACCCAATCTGTCCGATCCCGTCTTCCAGAAGGTTTTCTGGGACCGGCTCATCTCGGTCACGAACGAACAGGCGGCGGCGCTGATTCGCACCGGGTTCACCCCGATCCTACGCGACGCGCAGGATCTCTCGGCCGGCGTCTTCGACGCCCGGGCGCGCATGATTGCCCAGTCGGTAACCGGCACCCCGGGACACATCAATTCGATGGCGACGGGGATGCGGCACGTGGTCGAGGAGTACCCCAGCGAGCTCCTCGAGCCGGGCGACGTCCTGATCACCAACGATCCCTGGTTCACCTCGGGCCACCTGAACGATCTTACTGTGGCGACGCCCGTCTTCCGGGGGACGACGCTCGTCGGCTTTTTCGCCAACACCTGTCATGCCGTCGATATCGGCGGCTTGCCGCTCTCGGCGGATGCCCGCGACGTGTACGAAGAGGGCCTCGCCATCCCCATCATGAAGCTGTACAAACGGGGAGAGCCCAACGAGGATTTATTCAAGATCCTGCGCAGCAATGTGCGGGCACCGCTTCTGGTCCTGGGCGACCTACACGCTCAGGTCGCCTGTAACGACGTCGGCGGGCGCCGGCTGCTCAGCCTGCTGGACGAGTTCGAGCTGGAAGATATGAAGGGCATCGCCGAGCTGATCGTGCAGCGCTCGGAGATCGCCATGCGCGAGGCGATCGCAGCGCTTCCCAACGGCCACTATGCCGCGGAGACCTGGGCTGACGGCTTCGACACGCCGATTCACATCAAGGCCACGGTGACGGTAGCGGATGATGAATTGATCATCGACTACAATGGCACCTCGCCGCAGAGCCGCTACGGGATCAACGTCCCCCTCAACTACACCCTGGCCTATACCACCTTCGCTGTGAAGGCGGCCATCAGCCCCGAGGTGCCGAACAACCATGGGAGTTTCCGGCCGGTACACGTGACGGCGCCGCCCGGCTGTATCCTGAACGCGCAGCGCCCCGCCCCGGTTGCCGCGCGGGCGATTCTGGGGCACTTTCTGCCGGGCGTGGTCTTTCGTGCCCTGGGAGAGGTCGTCGGCGAGCGCGCTATGGCCGCCGGCGCCGACTCGATCTGGCTCATCACCGTCCACGGCGGCCAGCAGGCCGGCGAGGATTTCACCTACACGTTCTTCTCGATCGGCGGTACCGGGGCACGGGCCGTGAAGGATGGGCTGGCGACCACCGGGTTCCCCAGCGGGGTCGCCGGCTGCCCGGCGGAAGTCACCGAGAGCCTGTCCCCGATCATCGTGCGCGAGCGCGAGCTGAAAACGGACTCGGGCGGCGCCGGCCGCTACCGGGGCGGTCTGAGCCAGAGGCTTGCGCTGGGGATCCGCAGCGGCCGGCCGTACGGCATCGCGGCCACCTGCGACCGGACCCAATTCGCGGCCGAGGGTGTCGCCGGGGGCTGCCCGGGCATGAAAGCCAGAAACACGCTCGATACCGGAGAGGCGATCAACCTCAAGAGCACGCAGCAAGTGCCCCCGGAACGGCAGGTGATCATGACGCTGCCCGGCGGCGGCGGCTTCGGCCACCCGTTCGACCGGCCGGTCGAGGCGGTCTTCGAGGATGTCCTCAACGGCTACATCAGTCTGGAAGCCGCCCGCAGCGACTACGGCGTCGCGATCGAGCGCACCGCACCCGAGGACGAA
The DNA here is from genome assembly GCA_027493995.1 of Ardenticatenaceae bacterium. GTDB lineage: Bacteria > Chloroflexota > Anaerolineae > Ardenticatenales > Ardenticatenaceae > DOUV01. The sequence continues at coordinate 3,477,448 of JAOSJS010000001.1, forward strand.
CTGGTGCTCCTGCGCGACGACTTTCGCATCGACGAAGCAGCCACCCGGCAGTTGCGCGCCGGCCGGCGGCCGGACTGCCTTGCCGGGGCGCAAGAGCAACCCGCAGCGCCGGACTGCTAAGGCCGCTGCTATCCCAGGAGGAATCTGATGGGTCTTCTCGAGGGCGCTATCGACTTTCACTATCACGCCGGTCCGGCACTCTTCCCGCGTGCCCGCGACTACGTCGAGGTGTTGCAGGAAGCGGCGGCCGCCGGCCTGCGCGCGGTGGTCGTCAAGGACCACCACTACCCCACAGCCGCCGTCGCCACGGTTGTCTCGAACGCCAGCAAGAGGCCCGGCACGCGGCTTATCGGCGCCCTCGTCTTGAACAACCATGTCGGCGGCTGGAACCCCTTCGCGGTCGAGGCCGCCCTGAAGCTGGGAGCGCGCGTCATCTGGATGCCGACCCTCTCGGCGGCGCACCATATCGAGGCCCAGGCGGAGCACCACGGCAGTTTCCCCGTGGCCGAGAACGTTCTCGCGCCGCAGCCCCTCCGCCTGACCACGGATGGAACGCACCTGGTGGACGAGGTGCACACGATCCTGGAGCTGATCGCCGCGGCGGGGGCAGTGCTCGCCACCGGGCACCTGGCTCCGCACGAGATCAGCCTGCTGTTGCAGACCGCGCGGGAAAAGCGGGTGGAAAAGATCGTGATCGACCACCCCGACTTTATCGTCGGGGCCAGCCCCGACGAGATCGAAGGCTATGCGCGCCAGGGCGCCTACATCGAATTCGTCTCTTGCACCGTCCTGCCGGCGTCGAGCTTCTACACCTACCGCGCCCAGCATCTCTTCGACTGGATTCGACGCCTGGGGAGCGAGCGCGTTATCCTGGGCTCGGACCTCGGCCAGGCCGGCAACCCGTCGCTGACGCAGGGGCTCGAGCAGATCGGCCGCGAGTTGATCGAGATGGGCTTGCGGCGCGGCGAACTCGACAACGTGCTCGCCCGCAATCCCGCCAATCTCCTCGAGCTCACATAGCAGGGGGGCGCGAGGCGCCCGGCGGTTGAAACCGCGGCTAGAGGCCTGCGCCCCTGAAGGCTTCTTCTTTTCTTCGGGAGGACTGCCATGAACGTCTACGAATGGAGCAAAATCCCTGCGGAGGTCGCAAGACCCGGCGTGGTGCGCCACGGCTTCGCGGGCGACAATGTGATGCTGGTCCTCAACGAGCTGCACCCCGGGATGGAGACGCGGCCCCACAGCCATCCGTTCGAGCAGGTCTCCTGCATCCTTCAGGGCGACGTGGTCTTCACGGTCGGCGACGAGCGCCATCGCGTCGGGCCGGGCAGCGTCTTTCGCATCCCCCCGCACGTGGTCCACTTCGCGGAGGTCGTCGGCGACGAGGTGGCGCTGAACCTCGACGTCTTCGCGCCGCCGCGCGATGACTATCGCCACCTGACGCGCTATCAGGACGAGGCCGAGAAGGTGAGCAGCCCGTGATGGCTCCGGTGGAGAGCCTCGCGTCCCGGCTGCGTGCAGCGCTTGCGACGGGACGGCCGCTCGTGGGCACCCTGGTCAAGCTGGCGAGCCCGGCCGTCGCGGAGATCCTCGGCGTGGCCGGCTTCGACTTCGTGGTCGTCGACTTCGAGCACGGCGGCCTCGGCTACGACTTGGCCGAGGACATTGCCCGCGCGGCGGACGCGGGCGGCTGCGCGCTGCTGGTGCGGCTGAGCGGTGCCGGGGCCGCCGAGATCGGCCACGCCCTCGAGCTTGGCGCGGCCGGGCTGCACTGCCCCCACATCGAGAGCGCCGCGGAGATGGAACAGATCCTGCGGGCTATCCACCTCCCGCCGCGCGGCGAGCGCGGCTTCAGCCTCTCCAACCGGGCCGCGCGCTTCGGGCGCGTGCCCGGCGCGCTCTACTACTCCGCTGCCTGGCGGCCCGTGCTGGTGCCGCAGATCGAGAGCCTGGCCGCCATCCAGGCGCTGCCCGCAATCGCCGCCGTCAACGGGGTCGATCTGGTCTTCCTCGGCCGCGGCGATCTCTCCGCGGCGCTCGGCACGCCGGGCGAGATTGGCGACGCCCGTGTCTGGGAGGCCGTCGCGGAAGCGGCGGCGCAGGCGGAGCGCGCCGGCATTCCCTGGGGCGCGTTTGCCGGCGGGATCGAGGACGGCCGGCGGCTCCTGCAGATGGGCTGCCGCTATCTCGTGGTGGAAACCGATGTGACCCTGCTGCGCGGGATGGCGGAGCAGGTCGTGCGCGGGCTGCGTCCGGCCTGAGCCGGGCCCATCTCGCAGCGGAGAAAGGAGGAAGCAATGGTGAGTATGGCAACAGAGGCCGTGGCTTCGACCCTGGGAGCCTTCGCTGCGAGCCTCTCGTACGAGGAGATCCCCGGCCCCATCCTCCACCGGCTGAAGACCTGCGTCCTCGACGTAATCGGCAATGCGGCCGGCGGGATCTGCCGCCCGAACCCGGCCCGGCTGGCCCACGCCCTGGTACAGCAGGCGGGGGTGGGCAGCATCCCGGTCTGGGGCACCCACCTGACGGCGCCGCCGGCCGTGGCGGCCATGGTCAATGCCGCCCTGGTCTGCGGGGCCGATTTCTCCTATGGGCCGGTGGCGGAGATCGGCGCGGGGCTCATCCCGCCGGTGGTGGCTGCCGGCGAGCAGATCGGGGCGGACGGCCGCGACGTGCTGGTGGCGCTGACTGTCGCGCACGAATGTATCTTCCGCGTAATCTACGCGACAGTCTCGCAGCGCATCCAGGAGCTCGGCTTCTATCACTCCGGCATCCAGTGCCCGCCGGCCGCGGCGGCCGGGGTCGCCTCGACCCTCGGCCTCTCGGCCGAGGAGGCAAGCTGGGCCATTGGGCTGGCGGCGGCCTCGGGAACCGGCACGATGGCGATGTTCAACGAAGGGGCGGGGAGCTCGAAGTACATCTTCGTAGGGCGGGCGGCCGAAACGGCGCTGCACATGGCTGCCCTCGCGCGGGAGGGTTACCGCTGCGACGCGCGGATTTTCGAGGAATTCTACCTCCCGGTGTACGGTTCGGGCGCCGAGGATGCCGAGAAGCTGACAGTCGGCCTCGGCGAGGATTTCCTGACGCGCTACGTTCGTTTCAAGCTCGTGCCGGCCTGCCTGCACTCGCACACCCCGGTCGAGAGCGCGGTGCGCCTGGCCGAGCGTGGGATCCAGCCGGACGATGTGGAGGAGATCCAGGTGCGGATCTCGACGATGGCCGAGGAGCTGGTCGGCGACTGGCGCGAGGTGCGCGGCATCGTCGATGCCCAGTACAGCGCGCCCTTCCTGATCTCGTTCGTGCTCCACACGCGGCGCCGACCGAAGGTCCACGAGTTTACGCCGGAGCTGCTGGCCGATCCGTCGCTCCGAACCCTGGCCGCGCGGGTGCATGTGACCGCCGATCCGGCCTTCGACGAGATCGAGGGGTACGGTGCAGTTCCACCCTTCGCCAACCCGTGCCAGCTCAGGGCGCACCTGAAGAGCGGTGAGACGGTCGAGGTGCGGGTGGAGCGGCCGAAGGGCACCTACCCCGATCTGCCGCCGGACGAAGAGATCTTCGCCAAGTTCGAGGATCAGGCTTCGCTGATCTACCAGCCGGGGACGGTGCAGTCGATCCTGGAAACGGTTATGGCGCTGGAGGAGCTCGACGCGATCTCGACCTTGACCGCGAAGCTCGTCCCGGATCGGTTCTAGCCCGCAGGGGGTCTGGGGGCGGGAGACGCCGGGCGGGTGCGAAGCCCGGTGAGCACCGAGGCGCCCGCCGGGTCCGACGCCCGGCGGTTGAAACCGCGGCTAGAGGCCTGTGGCTGCGAAGCCGGCCTCCGCCGGTTGCAGACGGGTTCCGGGAGCGCGTACCTCGGCGTCTGCGGCCAGGCGCCTACCGCCGCAAACTCCTTCTTCTTTTCTTGTCGCCTGCGGCATGGAGTAGATCACGATGAGCGATGACACGACCCAGGCAGAGCAGACGGTCGGCGAGCTCCTGGTGGCAGCACTCAAGGAGTGCGGCGCGCGCGTGGGGTTCGGGATTCCGGGGGTGCACTCCCTGGCGATGTACGAGGCCTTCCGCCAGCAGGAGGGCCTCAGCTGCGTGACGGCCCGCAGCGAGCAAGGGGCCGGCTACATGGCCGAGGGCTACGCGCGCGCCTCGGGCACGCCCGGGCTGCTGCTGACCATCGGCGGGCCGGGCGCGGCCAACGCCCTGACGCCCGTCGCGGATGCCTATGCCGACTCGGTTCCCCTGCTGCATTTCTCGAGCGAGATCCCGCGCGACTATCTTGGGACGCGGCGCGGCTACCTGCACGCGATGCGCGATCAGCTTGGCGTCTTCCGCGCGGCGATCGGCAAGGCGCACTGCCTTGCCGACCCGCAGCAGGCGGCGCAACAGGTCGTCACGGCCTGGGAGGAGTCGGTCGGGCCGCCGCCGGGGCCGGTCTACGTCGAGGTGCCGCTGGATGTGTTGGAACAGCGGACCGCGCCGCAGGAGATCCGGCCACCCCGGCCCTCACCCGTGACCCGCGAAGTGCAGGGCCCGCTCGACGCGGCCGCCGACCTCCTGAAGTCGGCTCGTCGTCCCCTGCTCTACGTCGGCGGCGGGGCGAACAACCCGGAGGCCAGCGCCGCCCTGCTCCGGCTGGCCGAGGGCCTCCAGGCGCCGGTCCTCACCACAACGAAGGGCAAGGGCGCGATCCCCGACGACCATCCGCTGCACCTCGGCTGTAGTTGGGCGGCGGAGGTCAGGAAATCGGACTGGCTCAAGGAGGCAGACGTCGTCCTCGCGGTGGGGACGCGCCTCTCGCGGCGGACGCACGATCTGTTCGGCAATCTCCCGCTTCCGGCGAACCTCATCCATCTCGATGCCGACCCAGAAATGATCGGCATGAATTACCCCACCCGGGTCGGCCTCGTGGGATCGGCCGCGGCCGGGCTGGACGCCTTGCTTCCCGAACGGAGCGCGTCCCGCGACACCGCCGAGCGGGTGCGCGCGTTCCGCGATGAAGCGCGCCAGGCCGCCCGCCGCCGGGCGCCGCGGATGCTGGCGCTGTTGGAGACGCTCGCGGCGGCGATCGGCCCCGAGGCGATCTCGATGCACGACCTGAACACCGTCTCGGTCTGGTCGGGTTCCTACCTGCCGGTCTTCAAGCCGCGCCACTTCCTCTTTCCGATGGAGTTCGGCGTGCTCGGTCTGAGTCTGCCCGGCGCGATTGGGGCGAAGCTGGCTCGGCCGGAGAAGCCGGTCGTGGCCTTCTGCGGCGACGGCAGCTTTCTCTTCTCGTGCCAGGAACTGGCGACGGCGGTGCAACTCTCGCTGCAGATCGTCATTCTCGTGTTCAACGACAATTCGTACGGCTCGGTGGCGCGCTTCCAGAAGCGCCGCTACGGGGCTGAGTACGGCACGGCGCTGCACAACCCGGACTTTGTGGCCCTGGCGCGCAGCTTCGGCGCGCAGGGTGTCCGCTGCGATGACCTCGCACGGCTCCCCACGCTCGTGCAGCGCGCCCTCGAGACGGAGGGGCCGACGCTGGTCGAGGTGCCCATCGGGACCGATTGGGCGGGCTAGCCCACCCGCGAGCGCCGGAATGCCCGGCGGGTGAGAACAGGATCGCAGGATAACAGGATCGGAGTCCGCTGGTGCAGGGCGCCCGGCGGGCGGCGGGCACGCGACATGGTCGCCAGTCGGGCGCACACGTTCGCGGCGCCCGCCGGGGGGTGCAGCGGACCTGCACCCCCGGTTACGCCTTCGCCACTCCGCTCCGCGGAGTTCCGGAGCTTGCAGGGCGCCCAGCCCCCGCAAGCTCCCGTTGTTGGCTGCCGGACCCCTCTGGAGCCGGCGAAGGCCGGCTTCGCGGCCGCAGGCCTCTAGCCGCGGTTTCAACCGCCGGGCGCTCCGCGAGGCGCCTCCCTCGGACCCGCGCCAGCGCGTCACGGCATGCGCAGCAGCTCGGCGAGCACCGCGACCACCCGATCGAGATCCTCGCGCTCGATGACCAGCGGCGGGAGGAAGCGCAGCACCTCTTCTCCGGCATTCGCGGCCAGAATTCCAGCCTCCTGCAGCCGGGAAAGGTAGGGGCCGGCCTTCTCGTGCAGCTCGACGCCGATCATCAGGCCAAGGCCGCGCACCTCGCGGATGCGCGGCGAAGCAATCTCGCGCAGCGCGTTCTGGAAGTGTTCCCCGAGGGTCGCGGCGCGCTCGGGCAGCCGCTGGGACTCGATGAAGTCGAGCGCGGCCAGTGCCGCCGCGCAGGCGAGCGGGTTGCCGCCGAAGGTCGAGCCGTGGCTGCCCGCCGGGAACGATTCGATGCGCGCGTTTACCAGGACGGCCCCCATCGGCACGCCGCCAGCGATGGACTTCGCCACACAGAGCAGATCGGGCTCGATCGCCCAGTGCTCGAAGGCAAACATCTTGCCGGTCCGGCCGAAGCCGGTCTGCACCTCATCCAGGATGAGCAGGGCGCCGTGCTGGCGCGCGGTCGCCGCCGTGGTCTCGATGAACTCGCGCGTTACCGGATGGATCCCCCCCTGTCCCTGGACGGGCTCGAGCACGATCGCCGCCGTCTGGTCGTCGATTGCCGCGGCGAGCTGCTCGCTGTCGTTGAATGGGACACGGGTAAAACCGGGCACGAGAGGTTCGAAAGGCTCGCGATACTGCGCTTTCCAGGTCGCGGACAGGGCGCCCATGGTGCGCCCGTGAAAGGCGTGGGTCGTCGCCACGATATTGGGCCGGTGGGTCGCCATTCTGGCGAACTTGATCGCCGCCTCGATGGCTTCCGTCCCTGAATTGCAGAGAAAGACGCGGTCGAGGTCTGCAGAGACGAGCTGGACCAGGCGCTCGACCAGGACCGCCCGGACGTCGTTGTAGAACATCTCCGGCGCGCTCATCAGCGTACGCGCCTGGCGGCAGATGGCGTCCGCGACGAACGGATTGGCGTGGCCGACGTTCATCGAGCCGATACCGCCGACACAATCGATGTAGCGCCGGCCCTCCGAATCCCAAAGATATGCGCCCTCCCCGCGGACGATGCAGACGTTTCGCTTGGCGTACAACCCGAGGCTCCGCCTGGCCTCCTGCCTCATCAACTCATCCACGCTCGGACCCCCTTTCGTGTCGGTCTTCTTGGCACGTCGGGACACGCAGGATTCGGCGGCTGGCCGAGGGCAGCCGCCGAATCCTGCGTGTCCCGGTTCGTTGAAAAGGTGACTACGTCTTGCTGCTCCCGGGTCAGGACGGCGCCTCCGCGGCCTCGAGCACCTGGAGAACGCGGTTCCTCACGTCCTGGATGTGTCGCTGCATGCCCTCCACCGCGCCTTGCTGATCACGGCGGCGCAGGGCCGTGACGATCTCCTGATGCGCCGTGGCGCACTCGACGGTCGCCCATAAGGGGCGCGAGACGGTGAGCTGCCGGAAGGTTCTGACGAGGTCGCTATTGTCGCGCAGCAGCTTGTAGAGCCGCTCGTTGCCGGCTAGCGTAGCGATACCGAAATGAAACTGCTGGTCCCATTCCTGAAAGCCGGCGATATCTTCTTCGACGGCGCACTCGATCGAGCGCCCTGCGGCCAGTTCGAGCTCGTCGAGCGCCTCAGGGGTGAGGTGCGCGAAGGCCAGGCGCACGCTGAAGCCCTCGAGGGCCTCGCGCACCTCGTAGGCATCCTTGATCGTCTCGATGGTTGGATCGACGATCCTGGCGCCCCGGTTGCCGTCGAAGACGATCAGCCCGACCTCGCGGAGGCGGATCAACGATTCCCGCACCGGTGTCTTGCTGACGTTCAACATCTCGGCCAAGCTGGCCTCGCTGACACTCTCTCCTGGCTTGAGCTGGTGTTCAATGATGGCTTGCCGAATCGCGTTATAAGCCAGATCGGTGAGACCTTCTGGCCGGTCGATGGGGATGAGAGCCTGTTTTTCTCTCTTCATTTCAAACCTCGTAACTCGACTATTGTAGTGACATAACTCGACGACAGCCGTACCTTGACAAGTGAACAGCCAGAAGCAGTGAGCCAGCCGGGCATCAGGAATCGGGTGTAGAATCAGGGCAGCCGCGAGTGAGGAGGTGGTCGGATGCTTGCCCTGGTGGAGTTCCCCGAACTGGTGCAACACTACGCACCCTACTTTGAGCCGGTGTTCTCGGTGCCCACCTGGATTGAGTTTCAGCGCTACATCAGTGGCTTGATCGTCTCGGAGAACAAGACGATTGATGGCATCAACCGGCTGTTGGTGCATGAGAGCCGGAATCAGAGGAGCCTGAACCGGTTGTTACCCGAGAGCCCTTTTCCCTGGCCTGGCTGAACAGCGCCCGCTTGGCGGTGTTGGCCAGTCTGCCCCAGACGTAGATCAAGGCGCGCGGGGTGCTGAGCGTGGATGATACCTTGTTGACCGACGTGGGTCAACAGTTCGGCACGCCGCCTGTCTTCAAGCCGATCCGCATTGCCTCCAAGGGCGAGGAAGAACACTCCTCCAGCTACTGCGCCACGCATCGGATTCACACCTTCGGCAAACACCGCCTGGTGATCAACCATCACCGGGCGGACCTGGCGGACGCGCCCGTCCCCTCCATCTCCAACCGCTTGAACTGGCAAGCTCCCGGCATCACCCGTATCCGCCGCCATCGCTGGCCTGCCCGTGTCTATCACGAGAAAGGCAAGGCCGAGGGACTCGACCAGGATCGGACCCGGGACTTTGCGGCCATTGAACGACATGTCGCCTGCGTCGCCGTGGTCTCTAGCTTATTGCGTGCGGCCCACCATGACTCTGCCCTCCACGACACGCTTCACCGTCAACTCAAGCTCGAACTTGAGGGCAGCCTGCCTTTCTGGCGGCGAGTAATCCAAGCCCAGAGTCTCTGGAGCCTGGCGCTCTTCATCAGTGCGGGCTTGGCCAAAGGCCAATCATTGCCGGGGATCATGGCGCCCATCATCCGCGCCGTCTGCGCGTTCTGATCCGCTTGGTCATCAAACGGTTGAAGCCGTCCTGGCACGCAGGCCAGCGAGGGTCGGGCGTGTATTGCTTCCGCCCAGGAGTACTGCCTCTGGAGCATCCGCTTCTGCTGCTTCTGGCTATTCACTTGTCAAGGTGCAAAAGTCGAGCTCGTAACTCGTTTATTTCTAGTATTCTCCCCCCGCAGCGTTTTGCGAGGCGCCAGCCTGAGCGCCTGCGGCGGGCCCAGCGCCACCGGCATCCCTCTCGACGTCTGGCTCCGGCGCCGGTTTCAGTGGGAGAAACCATAAAGCGATGGCAGATCCCAAAGTGATGATGGCAAAAAGGCGAAATGCAATCCGGAATGAATCGGTCGCCTCGACGATCAGCCCGAAGAGCAACGGGCTGATGGCGCCAACGCTATAGACGAATGTCGCGAAGAGCGCATTGGCATTGCCGGCGCGCTCGACGTCGGAGACGTCCAGGATCAGGGCTGTGATGACCCCCCACGAGGCGAGGGCCGTCAATCCAAGGAAAGCGCTCACGATCAGCAGGGCTGCAGCGCCCGCCCGAGCGGGAAGCGCCGCCAAGGCGAGCAATCCGAGGGCGGTTCCCACGCCGAGGTGCGCCAGGATAGTCTTCTTCCCGGAGTGCACTCCACGATCTCCGACGACGCCCCAAATGATCTGACCGACGACGGCCATCAATTGCGAGACGGCTAGATAGGCCCCGCTGAGCACCGGGGAGATATCCAGCACCTCTACCAGGTAGAGCACAAAGAACGAATTGATGGCCAGGAGACTGGTCTGGTAGCCGGACGTGACGAGCGAAACCAGCAGCACGCGCTGGTCGAGCACCCCCTTTTGCGCCACCCTCTGCTCGCCGACGCGGTGCCCGCGCCGCGTCACGGGTAAGAGCGGCCAGAGGATGAGGGCCGAAGCAAGCAGCAGGCCGCCGATCAGGCCGAGCGCTGCGGCCCAGCCGAGCACGAGCGCCAGCATAGGCAGGAGTAGCGATACCAGCAGATCGGCGGAGGAGCCGCTGGCGCGGATTACCCCCGTCACCGTACCCCAGAGATCGGCAGCCGTATGGCGAATCGTGGCGACGCTGACTGCGATGCCCACGATATTGCGAAAGGTCCCTGCCAACAGTAGAACCAGCAGCAGCTCGAGAAAATTCGTCCGAGTTGCCGCGACGCCCAATGCCAGCCCCAACAAGGCTAGCCCGAGCGTGATGGCCGTCCGAACTTCACGCCGGTCGACCAGTCGCCCGGCCGGGAACGAGCTGACCAGCGAGCCGACCAGGAAGGCTGTACTGAGCAACCCGATCTGCACATCGGAGAGCGCGAGCGCTGGTTTGATGAAGGGCGCGAGCGGCCCCAGAAAGCGCCCGGATAAACTAAAGAGCGCTACCACATACGCCAGTGTTCCGACGATGCGCCGCTGTTCATACAGGGGAAAAAACGCCTGCATAGCTCGGCTCCCAAACAACCCCAGAAACGGCGCTCGATGCGCGACCGGAGAGAATTGGCGCACCCCATTGACACGGCGCAGCATATGATATACTATATAACACATCTCCCTCTTTGTCTAGTTGTGAACTCGAATTTGATACTGCTTCGCGCTCCCCGCAACCTCGCCCAGCCCTCGACGATCCCAGGAGGCAGGATTCGCTTTCACCAGAAAGGGGTATCAATGGACACCGCCAGCGATATCTTTGGAAAACTGCCGCGCCACGAGTTAGTCCCCGAACGCTCTGCCGTGCTAGTCGTCGACATGCAGTACTACGACGCCCACCGAGCGTGGGGCATCGGGAGAGACGCGCGGGAACAAGGGCACGCGGAGGAATACCGAGACTATTTCGAGCGCCTGGAGACCATCGTTGTGCCAAATCTCCAGCGGCTGCTCGACGCCGCCCGGCGGGCGGGCAGCCAGGTCATCTACGTCCGAATCATGGCCGCCAGCCCCGACGGGCGCGATATCAGCCGCCAGCATCGCGACCTGGGCATCCTGGTGCCACCCGGCGCTCGCGAGGCCGATATTCTTGACGAGATCGCCCCCCACGAAGGCGAACTGGTCCTGAGCAAGACCGCGGGTGGCGTCTTCAACTCGACCGCTATCGACCAGGTGCTGCGCAATCTGGGAATCGATACCCTGATCGTCACTGGAGTCGTCACAAACGGCTGTGTCGAGACGGCCGTGCGCGATGCAAGCGACCGCAGCTACAAGATATTTGTTGTCGAGGACTGCTGCGCGGCGCTGACCGAGAAGGAGCACAGCCATGCCATCTGGCTCTTCGGCAAGTGGTACGCCAATGTCCTGTCGACGGCCGAGTTGATCGAACGCTTGCGGGCGGAGCGGGTAGCGATCACCTCGCCGGCTTAATTGCGCCCCGGCTGTTTTCACGCGCGTTCGTTCGTGGGAAGAGCACCGTGCGGATCGCTCGCGTGTACCTGAAGAAGAGGAGGGGAAGATGTGCGCTGCGAAGAAGAAGGAAGAGGTCCAGGTCGTCGAGGCATTTCTGCGCGGCCGGATGTCGCGACGCCAGTTCCTGCGAAAAGCAAGCCTACTCGGATTGTCTACTCCTTTCATAAGCTCCATCCTCGCCGCGTGTAGCAGCGGTCCCAGCATCGCAACCACCGCCCCATCGCCCGTCGTCGCGACGATGGTCCCCACAGCAGCGGCATCGCTCGCCGCGACGAGCGCGCCAACCCAAGTAGCTGCACAGGCCGGAGGGACGGTCGTTTTGGGTGTCACCTCGGACGTCACGAGTCTCGATCCCGCGCATGCGCTTGCCAACTTCAAGAACCTCGCCATCACGCTCTACGACCGGCTCGTCGATGTGTCGGGCGTGTCGACCGAGGTCAAGCCGTCGCTGGCGACAAGCTGGACCATCTCGCCGGATGCCAAGGAGTATACGTTCCAACTGCGCAAGGATGTGAAGTTTCACGACGGCACACCGTTCAATGCACAGGCCGTCAAGTACACCTGGGACCGGATGCTGGACGAGAAGCATCCGGCGCACCGTCCGCCCTACCCCTATCTCGGCTTCTTCTACTCGAGCCTGGCGGAAGTACAGGTAGTAGACGACTACACCGTGAAATTCCTGCTGAAGCAGCCGGACGCCGTCTTCCTATCCCAACTGACCTGGCTCCCGGCCAGCCCCGTGAGCCCCGCCGCGCTCGAGAAGTATGGCGAGAAATTTGACGAGAACCCGGTCGGGACGGGTCCCTTCCGCTTCGTCTCCTGGGCGAAGGATCAGCAGCTCGTGGTGGAGCGTAACCCCGACTACTGGGCCGGGCCGCCGAAGCTGGAGCGTGTCGTGATCAAACCGGTGCCCGACGAGGCCACGCGAGTGATCCAGCTCCAGAAGGGCGACGTAGACATCGTCACCGACGTCAGCCCCGAGTTTATCCCCTTCATCGAGGCGGACCAGAACCTCCAGGTGCAAGCCCACCCGGGGCTGCATACGTGGTGGATCGCGATCAACATGGAGGAGGAACCCTTCAAAGACAAACGCGTGCGCCAAGCGCTCAACTATGCGGTGGACAAGGAAGCGATCATCCGCGATGTGCTCCACGGCGCCGCCGATCCGTCGACGGGGTTCGTCTGGCCAGGGACCTGGGCCTATGAGCCCAACGTGCAGGTATACAAGCACGACCCTGATAAGGCGAAGCAGCTTCTGGCAGACGCCGGCTATGCCGAGGGGCTCTCGACCCGCTTCGTCTCGCCGGTCAGCGGGTCGATGATGGTCAGCCCGCGCGAACTCGCCACCGTGGTCCAGGCGAACCTGCGCGAGGTGGGCGTACAGGCCAGCATCGACACGATCGAATGGACCTCGTACCTGGGATCGCTGTTGCAGGGAACGCAGCCCTACGGCCTGGCCGAGATGGGCTGGGGTAACAACACCGACGATCCCGGCCAGTACGTCAGCCTGCAATTGACGACGGCCTTCGAGCCGCCGGCCGGCTATAACCTGAGTTTCTTCTCGAATCCTCAGGTCGACGACCTCCTTAATAAGGCGAGCACCACGATCAAACAGGACGAGCGCACGGAACTCTACAAAGAAGCGCAGCGCATCGTCGCCGACGAAGCACCCTGGATCTTCATGTTCCACGCGAAGTACGTGGTTGCTTCGCGCCGCCGTGTGCAAGGGCTGGTCGTCGGGGCCAATTTCAACCGACTGGGCTTGACGACAGCAACGGCCAGCAGCAGTTGAGTGCGGAAGAGCGAGATCAGGTGTCGTGTGCCGAGACACCATTGTGTCGTTGCACGCGACACATTTCGTTGAAACCCACAGCGCCGGCGGGTCAGATGGCGTCAGCGGACGACCAGATTGGTCTGGTGACGGCAGAGATAGTCGCCGGAGGGCAACTCCGTGCTAGTATTCGTGTTGCGGCGCATCACCGCCTCGGTTCCCATCATCATCGGCGCCACTATTCTTACCTTCTCCCTCATCCATCTCGCGCCTGGGGACCCCGCGATCTCGATGCTGGGGCCGATGGCGAACCAGGCGGCCCTGCAGACCATACGTGCGGAGCTCCACCTTCAGGACCCGTTGCCGGTCCAATACCTGCGCTGGGTCTCCAGGGCCGCGCGCGGCGACTTGGGAAATTCGATCTTCTTCCGCCGCCCCGTCACCGTCGAGCTCGGCGAGCGACTGGGCCCGGCGTTCCTGCTCGCGTCGGCCAGCTTCTTCTTGATCCTGACTGCCGGCCTGGCGATCGGCGCCGTGGCCGGGTTGAAAAGCCACGCCCGGTGGGAAGGCGCCTTGACCGCCATCATCTCGATGGGAGTCGCGATCCCGCCGTTCGTCCTCGGCCTACTCTTGCTCGTCGTCTTCTCGCTCTCGCTCGGCTGGTTACCATCCGGCGGGATCCGCCCGACAACCGGGCCGGCAACCTGGGCGACGACGCTGCAATACTTGCTGCTCCCGGCAATCGCTCTGGCCGCCGCCCCCACCGCGGTGGTGGCCCGCATGACGCGGGCCTCGGTGATCGAGACTCTCGGACAAGATCACATCCGCACTGCGCGCGCCAAAGGCCTGAAGCCCCGCCGGATCATCCTCTGGCACGTGATGCGGAACGCGATCATTCCGGTGATTCACATTCTCGGCCTGGAGCTGGGCTACGTGTTCGGCGCGGCGGCGCTGGTCGAGATCGTCTTTGCCTGGCCTGGCCTCGGCTCGCTGCTGGTGCGCGCCGTCGTCACCCGCGATCTGCCACTGGTGCAGGGCTGCGTGCTGCTGCTAGCCGTCTTGTATGTCGGGATCAATCTCATCACCGACATTCTCCATGGTTTCGCCGATCCCCGGGTCCGAACCCGTTAAAGGTGGGAGTATGGATCAAACCCTTCCTGCCGCTTCGTCGCCGATGGGCAGATTTCGAGCGCCGCGCGTGAGAGTGGCGACCTTGAATCGACTCGGCGTGCGCGGGCTCGGCGGCGGGGGCATCGTGCTCCTGATTGCCACGGCTGCCCTGGTGGCGCCGCTGCTCCGCCTCCCCGACCCGACGGCCGTGAATCTGGCTACCCGCCAGCTCCCGCCCCTGACGCCCGGGCATCCGTTAGGCACGGACATGTTCGGTCGGGACTTGCTAAGCCGGGTGCTGTGGGGCGGGCGGCTCTCGCTTTCGGTTGGCCTGGCCGCGGCGCTCATCGCCTCAACGGTGGGGTCGAGTCTTGGTATCCTGGCCGGCTATCTCGAGGGGCCACTCAGTGCCTTCATCATGCGGGTCATCGACGGGATGCTCGCCTTCCCGTCGATCCTGCTCGCGATCGTCGTCGTCGCCGTTCTAGGCCCTAGCCTTGCCAATGCTCTGGTCGCCATCGCGATTGCGAGCATCCCCTTCTATGCCCGAATGGTCCGCGGGGCGGTCCTTTCGGTGGCGACCCAGGACTACATTCTCGCCGCGGTCGGCATCGGCGAATCGACCGGGCAGATCATGGCGCGGCACGTCTTGCCGAACGTGTTGTCCCCCATTCTTGTAACGATGTCATCCCACATCGGCTGGGTGGTGATCGAGGTCGCCGGGCTGAATTTCCTGGGGCTGGGCGCGCAACCGCCCTCGCCGGAGTGGGGGGCGATGATCGCCGAATCACGCCAGTATGTGAGCTTGGCGCCCTACATGGTGCTCGTCCCGGCCGGTGTCGTCACCCTCGTCGGCGTCTGCTTCAGCCTCCTCGGCGACGCCGCTCGCGACGCGCTCGACCCGGCGACGAGGGTTGGACACCAAGGGTTCTAATTCTTCTTTGCGGTGAAGATGATTGCCAGGGGGAGGGTGCACGGGCGGAGCCTCCCTGGAGGGGGTGAGGAGCAATGTTTGACCTGAGCGGGAAGTCGGCTGTTGTTACTGGAGGGAGCCGCGGCATTGGACGAGCGATCGCGGCCGCCCTGGCGCAGGCGGGCGCGACGGTGGCCGTGACGAGCCGGCGGCTCGAAGAAGCCCAACGCGTCGCAGCGGAACTCCAACAGGAGGGCCATGCCGCCCTCGGCGTGGCGCTGGATGTCACCTCGAGTGACCAGGTCCGCGCGGCCTTCGAGACCGTCCGGCAACAGATCGGCGGGCCGGACATCCTGGTCAACAACGCCGGCACGAACCGGCGCGGCACGCTCTTCGAGTTGGCGGACGACGACTGGCACTTTGTCCTGGACACGAACCTGGTCGGCGCGTTTCGCTGCGCGCAGGAGGCGGCCCGCTCGATGGTGCCGACCGGCTGGGGCAGGATCATCAACATCGCCTCCCAGGCGGGCGTCGTCGGAGCACCGCGCCTGGCAGCCTACGGCGCGAGTAAGGCCGGGCTGATTCAGATGACCCGCGTCCTGGCCCTCGAGTTGGCCGAGCAGAACATCACGGTCAATGTCGTGGCCCCGGCCTATGTGGTCACCGATCTGACGAGAAAGGCCCTGGAGGATGCAACCCTACGAGCGACGGTGCTCGCCTCCATCCCGCGCGGAACGTTCATCCAGCCGAGCGACGTCGCGGCGGCCGTCGTCTACCTCGCCTCGCTGGAGGCCGGGATGGTGACGGGGCACACGCTGCTCGTCGACGGCGGCTGGACCGCGCGCTGAGGCCACGCGCGAGGCATCGACTTACGTTGAGAGGAGGGAGGTCAACGAATGAACAGTCCCTTCAACTACCGGTTCCAACTGTATAACCATCTTCAGGCCCGCGCGCCGCAGATCTACGCCGAGGCGCGCGAGGCGGCCCGCGCCCTTGGCATCATCCCCGAGATGCGCGGGACCTTCGGCTTCACCGGCGCGGTTTCGAGCTGCCACGGGCTGCTTATCCGGCGCGTGGCGGAGGCCATCGAGGCGGGAGCGCGCAAGGTGATCGGCAACGCTCCGCTCGACGAGTGCGTGCGCGCGATCGTCAAGGACGTCTACGGCGATGAGTGGGATGCCGCCTGCATCAACACTTGCGAGGCCGCCCTGTGGGTCACCTTCGACACCTTCTTCACACCGCCCTTTACCGGGCGCGGCGATACCTACCGCGCGCGCTATATCACCCTCTACGAGCGGCATCTGCACCACCACGGCGGCTACGGGCGCCCCTTCCCGCCGCGTTACAAGGATTTGTTCGGCGATCGCGGCGTCACCGCCGGAGAGCTCGGCTTCTCGGGCAAGCGGCTCACCAACCTGGACGCGATCTTCGTCCGCCTGAGCGGCGCAGAGTACCCAACCCACGGGATCAAATACCATCCCGTGCCGCTCCTCACGCGGGTCGACCCGGAGGCCGCGCGGGCGGCCCTGGCCGAAGTCGCCGCACATCATGCCGACACGCTCGTCGGCTTCAGCAGCCTCGGCTATGACACACCCGGCTATGGGTACGGCGTGAAGAACCAGGATGGCGCGCCGAAGCTCCAGGTGCTGATCGGCGAGCTGGCGCGCCGCTATCAGGTCCCCTACGTGGTCGATAACGCCTGGGGGGCGCCATTCCTGGGCACCGACCCGCGCGCGATCGGCGCGGATATCATGGTCTACAGCATGGACAAGGCGGCCGGCGCGCCGACCGCAGGACTGATCGTCGGGCGCGAGGAGCTGATGGTGCAGATTCGCCGCGCGCTCGGGATCCACGGGCAGCGCTGGGGAACCGGATCTTCCCACGGCAAAGCCGCCTACGTGACCAACGATCCCGGCAAAGAAGCCTTGCTGGGCGTCATCGCCAGTCTCGAAGTCCTGCGGGACGAGCCCGAGCGTGTCACCCAGGCGGTCGACGACCTGTACGATATTGTCGTGGAAACCTTCGCCGAGCTCCCGGCACCGCTGCGTCAGGGTTGGATGATCACCAAATCGATGAATTCGATGGCGGTCGAGCTCAACTACGAAAACACTTGGCGGGACGGCGAGATGGGCTTCCCCATCTTCACGATCGAGGATATGTATGCCGGGAGCAATATCATTCAGAATTGCATGTCGGAGATGGGGCTGGTGCCCACTATTGGCTACGACGGCAATATCCTGCTCTCTCCCGGCCTGGGAACAACCGACGAGGAAGGCCAGCTGATCGAGCGCGAGGCCCGCATGCTGGCACGCGCGCTCGTCCGAGTCGTCGAGATCGTCTACCGGCATATGGGCACACCACAAGCAGTGTCGTTCCGCTAATCCAGTGTGCGCCGGGCAGTGCACGCCGAGCAAAAGCTAAGGAGGGCTCTCATGCTGCTCAATCTGGATCGCGCCAGGAAGCTCATGGACGAAAACGATCTCGACGCAGTCGTCGCGTCGATCTGGGAGAACGTCACCTACCTGAGCGATTTCTCCTATCGGTTGGTCAACATGTGGCGCACGACGCAGATCTACGCGGTGCTCCCTCGCCAGGGCGAGCCGGCGCTGATCGTCCCGGTGATGGGCTCGCTGGCGCTGGCCGAGACGCCGACCTGGATCGCCGACGTGCGCATCTACGGCCGATTTCCGATCGTGCCGCCGGCCGGGCAGGAGCTTGCGGCCGGCGATGCCGCGCTCGCGCCCTGGCTCGACCGCGCGGAGAGCAGCGGTTACACTGAAGGCATCCAGACACTCGTCGCCGTCTTGCGCGACCGCGGGCTGGCCCATGGCAGAATCGGCGTCGACGAAGGGCATATGACCCCGGAGCTCTGGCAGCGCCTGCAGGCGGGCGTGCCCGGTGCGCGGCTCGTTCCGGCCTACGATCTGTTCCGCGCGATCCGCATGGTGAAGACACCCGAGGAGATCAGGCGGCTCGAAGAAGCGGCACACACCACCGAGCGCGCCATCAAGCATTCTGCGGAACTGCTGCGCGAGGGGGTCAGCGAACAGGAGTTGCTCGACGCCTATCTGACCTCCCTGGTGAACGACGGTGCCCTGCCGGGGTCCTTCCTCATCGCAGTCGGCAGCAGGACCGGCGCCTTCCTGCCCATCTCGCGGGAGGCGCGCCTGCTAAGAGGCGATATCATCAAGTACGACGTGGGCTGCATCAAGAACGAATACTGGGCCGATATGGCGCGGACCATGTCCCTCGGAACGCCGAACGAGAAAGCGCGGACCTATTATCGCGCCCTGCACGATGCCCATCTCGAGTCGATGGCGGCGATCCGGCCCGGGATGACGGTGTCGGAAGTCTTTCACCGCTCGGTGAATGCCGTCCGCCGGAACGGGTTGACCCACTACACGCGGCCGCATGTCGGGCATGGGATCGGCGTGGAATACTATGACCCACCCATGCTGCGCCCCCCGCTCTCCCCCGGCGATCCGGATACCACGCTCGAGGAGAACATGGTCCTCTGCTTCGAGCACCCCTACTATGAGGTCGGATTCGGCGGGCTCTCGGTCGAGGATACGATTGTCATCACCGAGAACGGGGTCCGCAGCTTCACGTCGCTGCCGCGCGAACTCTGGGAGATTTGAGCCGGAGGCGTTTCCGGGAGCGCAAGCCCGGGCATCGGCGGCCCCCCTCGCGCCCCCGGACTCCCTGTCCGCCCCAAACGCGGCGGGGGAAGCGGAGGAGGTCGCGCCTATGGCAGTCGAACCGCATACGGGGGGTATCCTCGACAAGGAGTTTCCCTACGTGGCGAAAAGTGACGTGGAAGGCCGCCTGGTCTGCATCCTCGACGCTCGTTCCGAGACCCGCCACATGGAACTCATTATCCAGCCGTCGAGGGTCGTCCCGAAGCATGAGATCCATGAGTTGGTCATGACCGACGACCCTGTGGCGGCACCCCGGCGCGTCTTCGAGCCACGCACAATCGACCGCGTGGCGTTCGTCTGCTTCTTTCTGGTCACACGCGGCGGGCTCCTGCTCGTGGGCGATACGGTCGAGATCGACGGGAGCGTGGTCGGGCAGGTTGCCGGCTTCGATCTAACGCATGCGCCTAACCATATGAATATTCTCGTCTACACGACGGGCGAGCGGCGGACGGGTCTGGACCTGGGGCTGGCGTTGGACCAACGCATCACGTTCTCGGGACCGAACGCCAGTATGTGAGTCCCGCCCAAGTTGGTGCAACCCACGGTTGCCATCGCTCCGGGCGCTCGAACACCCGCTGCCGGTCGCGGCCGCTCGCCGGGAGGGCCCTGTTATGCGCTACGAAGTACTTCCTCTGCCCCTGAAGAATGGAATCGCGCTCGGCATCCACCTCGAGCTGCCGGACACCCATCTGATCATCGCAACCACCGAGCGCGGCTATATCACCTGTGGCCTGCTCGACGTCACGGTGATGGATGCGGTCCACCCGGAGCGAGGTGTCGTCGCCGGGCGCGCTTTTGGCGTGCTCTCGCTTGACGACCTGCTCGAAGCCCGGTTACGGGACGTGACCGCTACAGCGAGGTTGCTGGGCATCTCGGAAGGCATGATCGGTCGCGAGGCGCTTGA
Organism: Ardenticatenaceae bacterium; assembly: GCA_027493995.1. GTDB lineage: Bacteria > Chloroflexota > Anaerolineae > Ardenticatenales > Ardenticatenaceae > DOUV01. The sequence goes on from JAOSJS010000001.1 coordinate 3,497,177, forward strand.
GTTGCTTCTGCTGCCGGCAGACGAGGCGCAAGCCCAGGAGCTCTGAGAGTGCCTCCTCCCGCGCGCCGTGTTCGCCGTCCGAACGGCCGGACACCTGGCGAGCCGTGATGGCGGACGTTGTCTCCTTGCTATGGGACGGGGGTGTGATCATGCGGGGACTGAGCCTGCTGCCAAGCGAGGTGCGCGCGACCGGCGGCGGGCGCAGCCTGCTCCGGCGCCGAACGCGCGCTGGCGTCCAAGGTGGTACCGGAGCAGCCTGCAAGCTGTTCAGCGACGTCGCCGGCAGCGCGGATTGCTGCGCGATGCACCGCGTGACGCGGTACGATCCGGCGGAGCAGGAATCCTCCGAGCCGCTCCCCGCGCTCCGCCGGGTGGCCATCTTGTCGTGGGAAACGGACAGGGCTTTGGGGGTACTCGTTCTGCACCGAGGTGGCGTGGACATTGAGACTGGTCGTGGTGGAACGAATCGCGTTGAGCAGAAGGTCTCAAAAACTCAGCGGCGTTCCGGCAAAAGTGTGGCTGATTTGGCTGAAGCGGCAAGGCTCAATGGAATTCCATCGCGGGGCGCCCAATGGGTAGTGGGCGACCGTCACGGCCAGACCGCCGGCCTCAGCGAGGCGGGATGGCCGTTGCCACTTCCACCGGAGAGACCGATCGCCGTGGCTGCCGCCGCCCTTAGCCACGATCAGCAGTTCGGGGCGTCCGGGAAACGGTGCGGACCGACCGTCTACCACCAGAGGGCCTTATTCTCACCCGCACAGGCCAGGGTGTCAGCCGACTGACCGAGAGAAGCAGTCCTCATGCTGGAGCAAGTCGTAGATGCCAGAGGGGACAGCGCGGCCCAGCGATACGCTGGGCCGTTCCGTCCCGATAGACCGCGAGTGCGGGCGCCTGCCAGCTCTGGCCGGGTTGGGCCAAGCAGGTGATCAACTTCTTCTTCCTGGTATCCACCCGGATGATGGGCCCGTCTGCCGCTGCAAAGGCGGCGCGCTGCATCTGCATGTACTCAAACGGCGCGTCCCGATCAGGGGGCAGCGGAGGAACGAGCTGCTTGACGTGGGCTTTGGGACTGAGCCTGTGTTTGGGCCGCACGCGGCGAATCGTTTCGGGGCTCACCCTATGCCCCTGTTCTTCCAGAGCGGCTTGAATCTGCGGCAGGCGGCGGACGATCCAACGCTGCCGTTGCACCGGATCGTCGGCCACCTCATCCGTGACCAACGCCATCAGAGCGCTTTCCGTCTCTGGACTTTTTTCCACCGTGGGCCGGCCGCCCCTGGCAGACGCACCTGATCGGCCGGGCGATCGTGCAAATTGCCTCCTTCCCGCTGGCCGCGCGCAATGGTCTTTGCATCCCGCCCCGTGATCCGGCTTAGCCAGCCAACGCTGCCATGCCCATCGCCTCGATGGCTGCGTACCAACGTTGTTGCTGGTCATCCAGCCGACTCATCAACAGGCTAATCTGATAAGGTACCTGGTGGTAGGGAGCTCCTCTGTCTGCTGACAACGCTCGCGCTGGCACTGCCGCAGTGCTCCTTCGGTCATCGCCCCCTCGCCTTTCTTTCCCTGAGGGAACAGGATACCACCACATGCCCCAGGTGCTTTGAGTGCCTATTTCCGGAACTTGTTCTTTGGCGGGTCCTTCGTACTCCACCGAGACTGTGAAGCAGGCCAGACGTCCGGAGTCTTTGGACGGCTTTCTGCAAGCTTCCCCGGCCGCTGAGAAGAGCCGCAGTGTGCCAATCAGCCCTGCGGCGGCAGACTCCGGACGTCTGGCAGACTGCCATCTCGTTGGAGGATTAGCGCCGGAAGATCACGGGAAGGTAGAGAATTTCGACGGTGCGCTCGATCTCAAACGCGGCCTGGTTCGAACCGCCCAGGCTCGGTTCGGGATTGACGGCCGTCACGCGCACGGTGCGGGCGGCCGCGACGTCGGCGGCGCTGATGGTGGCGCGCAGCCGCGTACTGTCGACGAAGGCCGTCGGGCGCGCCTCGCCGTTCCATTGGACGATCGCCCCCGGGACGAACCTGGAACCGCGCACCGTCAGGGTGAAGCCGGGGGACTCGGCCGGCGCCGACGACGGGCTTAGCGCGGTGATGGCGGGCGCGGGATTGAAGACGGTGAAGCGCGCCGGTAGCGAGGCGAGCGCCAGGGCTGTGGCGGGAGCCACCTGGATGTCAACGCTCCCCGCGGCGCTGAGGTTCGCGCCCGGGACCTGGGCGCTCAGGGCGGTGGTATCGACGAAGGTGGTGCTGATCGGCGCCCCGTTCCAGAGGACGACCGTCTCCTCGTCGAAGCCCGCGCCGCTCACACTGAGGGTCAAAGGCCCGCTGCCCACTGTGGTCGAGATGGGCGTCATCGCGCCGAGCGTGGGTGGTTGGCCCAGGTTCGCCTGCGCCCACGTCTGGGGTGAGCCCGGGTTAGCCGCGATGGGCCAGGCGTACTGGGCCCCGCCGCTCGCACCAACGTGGCCCACCGCGAGGCCGACGCGGTGGTTCAAGCCGCCCAGCAGGCCAGCACTGAGCCGGAATTCGGCGTTCCACAGCGGGCCGTTCTGGCTGATGCGCGCCGACCAGCCGCTGAGGCGGATCGAGGTGAAGGCGCCGCCGCTGCCGGCGAGGGCGCGGGGGGTCCCGTCGGGCTGCACCAGGAAGGCGAGGTCGCCGGTCTGCACCGTGGCATCCCGGCTGTTATCCCCGTCGATGTAGAGTCCGGCCTGGCCGCCGCTGCCCTCTAAGCCCTGGATACAGACCGCAAGATCGGCCGAGGTGCGCGCGAAGAAGGCCGTGGCCCGGCTTCCGCCGGGGTAGGGCGCGAGCGGCACCGACGAGGCGGAGGCGTAGGCCGCGTCGTCGCAGACGCCATCGAGGGCGGCCACCGCGCCGGTGGGCACGGTGAGCGGAGCGATGGTGAAAGTGATCGCCGCCGTCCCCTGGAGTCCGGTGCTATCGGTCGCCCGCAGGGTTACGGTGTGCGCGCCGGGCGCCAGCCCGACGGCTTCCGCCGTCCGGCCTGTGGCGCTGAGCGGGGGAACCGACCAGGCCAGATGGTCGTCCGCCACCAGGCTCTCTTCGGCGTCGAAAGCGCGGCCGCGCAGGGCGATGCTTTCGCCCGCCGCGAACCAGGCCGCGCTCAAGGGCGCCGTGATCGAGGGCTCGGGGGCGCGTGGAGCCACGCTGAAGGGGGCTGAGGTCGCCAGAGCGGTGTTGTAGCCGTCGCTCGCCAACACGCGCAGGAGCGCCCGCGCCCCGTCGCTGCCGGCCTCGCCGCCCAGGTCCAGGGTCATCGTCTGAGTTGGGGTTGTACTCGCGCCGGGGAGGTCGACCCCGAGCGCGAACCAGTGGTCGCCCATATCCGGGCTGTACTGGATGTTGTAGGTCAGCCGGTCACCACCGTCGGGGTCGGAGGCCGTCCACCGGACGGTGACCTCGCGATCCACAGCCTCGCCCGCCACCGGTCGCAGGACCGTAACGGACGGTGGTCGGCCGCCCGGACGGCTGGTCGCGAGGATGGTCGACCCGGCCATCAGATGGATGGCGGCGACCGGCTGGGCGGGCGCCGGGAAAGCGATAAAGAAAGGCAGCGACTCGTGGGCGCCGTGCGCGTCGAGCGGTACGACGTCAATCGCCCAATCGCCCAGCACCGCGCCTCCGGCCGAGCGCAACTGGAGGTGGTAGCCGTCACCGCCCGTCTGGGCATTCCAGGGCACCGCCGCCGCCGCACCCCATTTCGCCAGCAGACCGTCGCTTGCTTCGGCGGCGGGATAGGTCCACAGCCGCTCCATCTCCCCCTGCTTCGCCGTCGGCGTCAGGACGCCCCCGGCCAACACCACCGTACCGGTGTCGCCGATCGACTGGGTTTGCGGGAACGGGGGCACAAAGACCGGACTGCGCGTGGCGGCCAAGATCGCGTTCCAGGTGTAGTCGCCGATCCACTTCGGGCCACTATAGGCCATAAAGTCCTTGTTCTGATCGGGAACGATCGGTGCCAGAGAAGCGCCGTCGAAGCCGAAGTGGGTGCCGGACGCGTCCAGCGCGCCGTCGTCCAACATGCAGGGATCGTAGGGATAGTTTGTGTCGGGATCGGCGGGATTGCCGCAGCCAACGTGCTTGCGCCCGTAATTGTGGCCCATCTCGTGCACCAGCGTCATGCCGAGCGGCGCGCGGCGGTCGAACTGGCCTGACCAGGAGCCGTAGCGCGGGATCTTGCTCAACTGCTGATCCTTGCCCGTGCGGGCGAGCCCCGACCAGTCCCAGGGCACGTCGGCGTTGATGAGCCCGCTGAAGAGGGTGCGCGCGTTGGTGAAGAAGCACGTGTCGGGGTTGTCGGCGAAGAAATCGATGAAGCCCATCTTGGTGAGCAGGCCTGAATCCTGGTCGTTCAGGTTGTCGTAGGGCTTGGAGCAGAAGGGGCCGTAGAAGATACCCTTCCAGCACCAGTCGATGGCCGACAACAAGTCGTTCTTGGGGTAAGTGAGGAGTCTGGGCGTCGGCAAGACCATCTCGGCCAGATCGGTGGTCAGGGCGGTCGCGATGTCGGAGGTCGACTGGTAGTAGCCCTCGGTCTCCACCGGGCGCATGGTCAGGCAGGTTGGCGCTTTCGCGGTGAAGGTGAAGGGAATATCCTGGGACGCGTTATTGGCGGGGGTCGTGTCGCCGGAGATACCGCGCGGGTCGACGTTGACCCGCAGGGTCAGATCGGCGTTCTTCAGCGGGATGGCGGAGTCCTCCTGCCTGGTCCAACTCTCCGGCAGGCGGAAGAGCCAGCCTCCGTTGGCGGTGCCGCGCAAGGCCAGCGGTGTAGACGAGGTGAGCGGGATGGTTCCGTTGATGGCGTAGAGGGGCGAGCCGGGCAGTTCGTTGCCGCCGCGGTAGCCGTGGAGCAGCGCCTCCACGCCCGGGGCGAGGTCGCCCTGGTCCAGCGCGGCATAGGCGCGCACGTAGGTCGTCTTGCCCGCCAGCAGGGGCACGTCATTACTGAGGCTCTGGACGCCCTGGGTCACTTCCAGGCCCGCGAAACTGATCTGGCGCGTAATCGCGGCAGCGTCGAGCGGCAGGCGGAAGAGGGTCTGCCGGTCGAAGGAGCCGAAGTAGACCCCCTGGCTGTCGATCGCGAGCGCGCCGGGGCTCAGGTTCGACTGTTCGTAGATGGTTTCCGCCGTGCCCCCGCCCACAGGCAAGCGGCGCAGACGGTTGCCCACGTTGGTGACGAATTCGGTCCAGTAGACGTTGCTCGTATCGGCGACCAGGGCCCAGATCGAGGTCAGGTCGGGCGCCGTGTAGAGCGGGGTCGTCGAGCAGGGCAGAATGATCCGGCACCGGGTCCGCATGATCTGGGGGTTCACGTCCGCGGTCGGATTCTTGTCCCACCAGTAGATGCCACTAAGCTCACCGACGACGTAGATGGCGCCCGCACGGAGGCTGAAGGCGCGCATGAGGGTTGGCGCGCACGTGCTGATGACGAAGCAGCTGCCGGGCTTCCCGATCCGGTGCAGACCCTCGTAATCGGTCCACCAGATGTAAGTACTGGTGACACCCAATCCTTCGGATGACGCCCCGCCCCCTTTATAGCTGTGGAGGGTCTCCGGGGTGCCACCGCTCTTGGACACCCGTTTCAGCACGATGTCTTCGGGCGTGAACTCGCCGTGCGGCGTCACCTCGATCCAGTAGACGTAGTCGGCGTCCAGGCGCAGCCTGCCGATGCCGTTGCCAAAGCCGATGTCGGTCCACGTGCCGATAAAGGCCAATGGCGCCGGCGGGCTGGTAGGAGCATCGGCGTAGATCGCTTCGATGGTCCCCGACGAGCGGTTGTAGTAGTAGAAGCCGCTATCGTCTATCGCCGCGTCGAGCAAGGTCTCGCACTTCGTCTTGTCGTCGACGCTGAAGAGCAGGGAGACGATCGTTCCGTTGACCGGCCGCCGTTTGAGGCTGGCCTTCGTTTCGCCCAGAGGGAGTTGGCAGGTGTCATACCAGTAGATGAACCCGGCGGCGACGTTCCAGAGTTTAATCGTGCCCTGGCCGGTGAGTACAGGGACGGGCGTCGCGACTGCCGGCGCGGCGGGCCCGGGTTCGGGGGCGGGCACCTCGAGAGCGGCGGCGCGGGCCAGCGCCGGTGGGGACAACGGTGCGAGCGTCAGGGACATCCCGACGACGCCGAGGCAGAGCGCGAGCATGAGGGCGGTTTTGATCTTCATCAGTGCTTCCTCCATGAAGGTTCTCTCGCCGGCGTTCTCACCTCACGATAAAAGGCAACCACCGCCTTCTGTCCCTGGGGGCAACAGGGTAAGATCGCGAAGCGGGTCGTCGTGAGGCGAGATGCCCCGGCGGAGTCAGTTGAACCGTCACCGGCTCACTCTGAATCATGTGGGTGGCAGGGGCGCGGAATCATCCTTAGGGTATTCGATTGAACCTATTCACGGGCGCTGCGATTCTTCTCCCCGGCCTATCCAGGAGAGATGCGTCGGGAGAAAAAGGCCAGGACACGGGGAGTAAGGCCGAATGGGGGCGGAAGGCCGAGGTGAACGGCCTTCCGTCTCGACAATCCTAGGATACTTGATGGGTGTGGCCGTGTCAATGGCGCGGCGCGGGTTGGGCGCACGCAGGAGCTGTCAGTGAGCGGCGGTCCCGCGTGCCCGAGGAGCCAGGGGTTGAACGACATCAGCGAGCGCAAAGAGGGCAAGGCGGCCGGTGTTCCCAGACAGCCAGCAAGGTGCACTGCAAGCGGGCTTCGGGTGTGGAAAAGCAGGTTATCCTCTGCTGGGGCACCGTGTTCACCTGCCACCCCAACAGCGCCGCCATGATCGTCGCCACGCTCGTCGACCCACAATTGCGCGCCACCACCATCCCGTAACTCCACAACGCTAACCCCATAGCAACGAGTCGGCCAGAAATGGAAACCGGATTGACAACTCGTCCTTCCACGCCAATAATCCTGTCGGGCGAGACATCGGCGTTCTCCGCTGAACAATCTACCAGACACAGCCATTCTAGCCGAGGTTGCCGCTCTCGCTCTTTTCTTTCTTGGAGCCTGCTCGATGGTGGCATTCAGCCTCTCGTGGGCATCGCTGATCACCCACCGCCTCACGGACCACGTGTCGCAACACACCGCGCAGCACCTCCTTCACGAGCCGTCGACTCTCGCTAGCTCCCACCTCTACGCTCAGAATTGTGAGACAGTATCGACAGGCGGGAACCTATGGTTATAATCCGGGTTGGGGATGACGGGTAGGTGACATTCTCGATCCGCAAACTGTTGATCGGCGCAGAACACCGCAGAGTGCCGGTCAGCCATGCACGGGGGGACAGTGCTGACCGTCCGCCAACTGCTCGAAACCATCACCATGCTCCGTGAGTCCCGGGTTGTCGCGGGCCACCGCGGCCTCGATCGCGTCGTGCAGTGGCCGCAGGTCGTCGATATCCCCGGCCTGACCGACTGGCTGCAGCGGGACGAACTGCTGCTGACAACCGCCTTCGCACTCCAAGAGCCGCTCATGCAGCAGCGGGCGCTGGTGGCTACCTTGGCGGAGAAGGGGGTGGCCGGCATGGTCGTCTCGGTCGGGCGCTACTTCAAGAGCGTCCCGCAGGCAATGCGGGTGGCCGCCGACGAGCGGGACTTCCCCATCGTTGAGATTTCCTGGCAGACCCCACTCGTCGAAGTGGGCAAGGAGATCTCGCGCGAGATCATCGCCCAACAGCGCGACCTGTTGGCGAAGTCGCTGCGCATCCACCAGACGCTGACGCGGCTCGCAGTGGAGGGTGCCAATCTCCAGGTGGTGGCCCGATCGCTGGCCCAGTTGCTCGAGCGTCCGGTCACAATCGAGAACGTCGATCTGGTCCCGCTCGCCTACGCCCTCCCCACTGGAGAAAACGAGGAATACCAGCTCAAGGCGTGGCAGATCAGAGCACCGCAGCGTCTGTTGAACCAGCTTGCCTCGAGTGGCGTCCTGGCAGATCTGCAACGCTCGCCGCGGGCGCTTCGCGTGGTGTCAGCGCCTGGGCTGAGCGAGCCGACCGAGCGGGTCGTCGCCCCCATCGTGGCCGGCCGGAAGCCGCTCGGTTACGTCTGGTTGATTGCCGATACCCGCCCGCTGAGCCAGCTTGATTTCGCTGCGATCGAGCACGCCGCGACCGTCGCGGCGTTGATCATGACTAAAGAGGAAGAGGTGTACCGGGCAACGGAGCGGCGCACCGGCGACCTCCTCGACTGCCTTCTCAGCGCGGACGCGCCGCTCACGCCGGCCTTCATGGCAGAGGCGAGCGATTTGGGCCTTACCCTGGAATCGGCCCACAACGTGCTGGTGGTGCGGGGGCAAGACGAATCTCTCGAGGAGTTGCACTTGCTGGAAGCGCGGCTGCGTGAGGTGCTCGCGAGGGCCGGGTGCTCGGCCCTCATGGCGCAGAAGCACGGCAATCTCGTTGCCGTTCTTCCTGAGGCGGAGATCCCGCGATTGCAGGAGATCCTCGCCACCCTACGCCACCAAGAGAATCTCCGGCTGCAGGCGGGATTGGGTGGTGTCGCCAAGCACCTGTCCGATCTGCATTACAGCTACCGCGAGGCACAGGAGGCAGCCTACTTGCATCCTCTGACAGGAGCGGACCAGCCCTCCATCCAGTTCCACGAGTTGGGGGTGCTCCACTGGTTGTACCACCTGTCCGACGAGTTGCGGGCCGAGAACGCCTACCTCGCCAGGATCCAGCAACTTGCCGCGCGCGACGAGGAGTTGCTCCACACCCTCGAGGTCTACCTGGACCAGGGCGGGAACGCGACCGCCGCTGCCAAGGCACTCTACCTCCACCGTAGTACACTACTCTACCGCCTCGAGAAATGCGCGGCGCTCTGCGGCGTTGACCTCTCCTCGCCCTTCCAGCGACTCAACCTGCACGTCGCCATCAAAGCGTGGATGATCAAGAGCAGGTAAGTCAGTCACCCCCGGCTCAAGCCCGGGGGCTTGCCCCTGGCGCCGCGACCGAAGTCGCGTCCGAGACCATAGGTACACTGACAGGGACCCTGCCTGGGACGAATCCCAGGCGCGAAGTTGGGTTCCAGCCCAACGCTGACGTTGGGTGTTTCCCCCGGCGGGGGGTGCCCGAGCGAGGTCACCGCGCCTGTCCCCTACGGGGGAGTCCCCTACAAGACGGTCTCGCCTGGGGGTACCCCGCGGGGTAGGGGAGCCCCTCAGGGCGTACGCGGCGGACGGTTCCCCGCCGCAACCGCCAACACTCAGTTGTGAAGTAACCGTTGCTCCCATCCGGGAGTGCCTTAGCAATAGGATAGCACGGGGGCGCGACATCCCTGGCGGGGGACACCCCAGCGAAGTGATGACGTCACGCCCTGAGGGGCGGTCCCCGGCGAGACCTTCTCGCTTGGTCGTACCCCGTGAGGGAGGGGGCACCCCGGAGGGTGGAGACAATGCTGTGGCCCTGGGGCCTTCGGCCATTGTTTTGGCGTTGCGCTCCAATTCCGCTCCCGTTTGCCCACGCCGGGGGGCGCCCAAGTAGGGCCATCTCGCCAGGGGGCGCCACTCAGGGCGAAAACGGGAGAGGAATTGGAGCGCTTTCTGCGAGGAGGCGCTGTTCCCCCGTTTCCTACAATTTGTAGGAGAGCAGACTCATCATTTTTCCCACTTTGCCGTAGACACCCCTTGCTACACGAGTTACACTGCCCTCATGTTGGCGGTTCGCTCAGACCAGGCTCTCGCTATCCCCTCTCCCTGTTACTCTCCAGTTCGGGTTGCTGCCCTCCAGCGACCGTTGTGCCGTCCTAAAACATACACGCGGCAAAAACCAGTCAGGCCTCACCCGGCCAAGCGTGAAGCCGTCGACTGACTCAAGCCCTCGAATCTCTTGTTGAGACCCTTCGTGGATGCGTTCGGAGCACCCACGTGAAGCCTGCGAATCCGTCGCCAAGCAAGAAAGGAAATTCCGACCATGCGCGCGTTCCCAAGAGTGCTAGCGCTGCTGCTGGCAGGGACCCTCGTGCTCACCGGCTGCCAAGCGGCGCAGCCCGCCGCACCCCGCTCCGAGGGTCCGCCCCAACCCGCGACGTCCCAGGAGAAGCCGGCCACCTCCGACACGAGCTCCACCAAACCCGAGGAGGAGAAAACCCTCGTCATCTCGCTTGAGCGAGAGGTCAAAAACTTCGCGAACACGATCAAGTACGATGGCGGCTCCTGGTTTATGGGAACCCTGATCTTCGACCGGCTGGTCGCCATGGACTACGGGCCTGATTTCAAGATCCACCCGCTGCTGGCCGAGTCGTGGGAAGCCTCGCCCGACGGCAAGACCTACACTTTCCACCTCGCCAAGAACGTCAAGTGGCACGACGGCGTCCCCTTCACATCCGCAGACGTCAAGTACACCTTTGATGGAATCGAGGAGCAGAAAGGCGCGGCGCTCGCCACGATGGAGGGCATCGAGAGCATCGAGACGCCTGACGACTCCACCGTCGTCATTCACACGAAGGATGTTGACGGTTCATTCCTGGCCCAATTGGCCATCTACCCACGCACCGAGATTCTGCCGAAGCACATCTACGAGGGCACGAACTGGGCCGAGAACCCGGCAAATTTGAAGCCGATCGGCACGGGACCATACAAGCTCGCGGAGTTCGTCCCCGGCAGCCACATCATCCTGGAGCGCAACGACGACTATTTCCGCGGCAAGCCCCCGTACGACAAGATCATCTACAAGATCATCCCCGACATGAATGTGGCGATCGCGCAACTCAAGGCTGGCGAGATCGATGCGATCAACAACCCACCACCCATTAACCTGCAGGTTGCGCTCGACGAGGAGCCCAACGTGGCCGTCGATATGCCGCCCGGCCCGATGGTCTACTTCCTCGGGTTTAACAACTCGAAGGCCCCTTTCAACGACGTGAAGGTGCGGCAGGCGCTAGCCTACGCCATCGACCGGCCCGGTGTCACAAGCAAAGTGGCCAAGGGCGTCTGCCAGCCATCGCAGGGTACCTATGTCGCCGCCGTCGGGTGGGCGTTCAACCCCGAGACCCGGCTGCCTGACTATGATCCTGCCAAGGCCGAGCAGATGCTGGACGAGGCCGGCTACCCGCGCGGTGCGAATGGGACGCGCTTCCCCCTGAAGCTGACCGTCTCTCGGCCGCTCGAGGTCTCAATGGCCGAGGTCATCAAGGAGCAGCTGCGCCAGATCGGCGTGGACGTCACGGTGGAGCAGCTGGAGGACGCGACTCTGCGCTCGGTCCTCCAGACAGAGAACAAGCACGATGCCTATCTGTACGGCAACTGGTGGGGCCCCGATCCGGCCGAGTGGGAGACGTACCTGCGCTCGGGGGAGATATGGGCCACGCCGCTCAATTATGGAAACCCTGAAGTAGACGAGCTGTTCCACAAGGGCCGGTCCTCGCTGGACCGCAGCGAGCGCGCCAAGCACTACTTCAAGATTCAGGAGATCATGCTGCGCGATATGCCAAGAATCCCGATCATGGATTCCTGCCCCTACTCGTTCGCCCACACCACGACGTACACGGGCTGGTTCTCCGAGGCGCCTGTTTCTTACCGGTTCGACGTGATGAACATGAAGCCGGCCAAGTCGGCCCAGCGTTAGGAACATCAACCATTTTGATTACAATGGGAGTCGAGCATGACAGCACCGAATCTGTTTGGTAAGAAGGTCACAGCCGGCCAGAAGACTAAGTTCCGGGCACCCATTGCCGAACTGCCCGATGGAACGCCGGTGACCGTTCCGGTGGTCGTGGTGCGTGGCGTCGAGGACGGGCCCACCCTGGCGCTCTCCGGCGCGATCCACGGCGACGAGTACAACGGTGTGGCCGCGATCAGCCGCCTATTCCAGCAACTCGAGCCCCGCGATCTGCACGGTACTCTGATAGGGGTGCCGGTCATGAACCCATTTGCCTATTACGCGGAGCGGCGTCTGAACATCTTCGATTACGAACTGCAGAACCTCAACCGGATCTTCCCAGGCGACCCGCGCGGCGATCTAGGCCAGATTATGGCCCACAGACTCTTCACCGAGATCTTCGGCAGCACGGATTACGTGATCGACTATCACGAGGGCGGGCGCGACTTCATGGCGCGCTACTTGATCGTCGGTGGCGGGCTGGAAGAGGACGGCCAGACCTTCGAGCGCGGCCGCGAGATGGCGCGCTGGTTCGGGCACGGTGTTCCCACGGTGCCCACCCGCCGCCTGCATGTTGAGCGCCGGCCTGGCTATAGCGGCACGCTCAGTGGCGCGACCGGCCGGCAGGGAATCTCCACCATCGCTGCCGAGCTGGGCGGTGCCGGGCGTGTCTGGGAGGAGCACGTCGCCGACGCCATCGGCGGCACGCGTAACGTGATGATCGGACTCGGGATGCTCTCGGGCGAGATGCTCCGCACCCAAGAGCAGCAATACTTCTGCGAGACCCATGAGTGGCCACGGCCCACGCGCTCGGGCCTCCTCGTGCCGACACCCGTGGCCGAGCTGAACGCTGTGGTAGACGAGGGCGAACTGCTCGCCAACATCGTCGATCCCTTTGGCGAGGTGGTCGAGGAGATCCGTGCGCCCTTCCGCTCGGTAATCCTGGACACTCGCCACTCCGCCGTGGTCTACCCTGGGGACTGGACCTACCACTGCGGGAAGATCGACTGAGCGGTTTGAGGGCCGGGCCTGCCTCGTACGCAGAGTCTACCAGGCAGGCCCGCCCGTGAGAGTTGGCGTGAGCATCGAGAGAGACCGGCATGGATATTCGAACGTATGTGGCCGGGCGCGTCCTGCAGATGATTCCGGTCATCCTCCTGATCCTGGTGTTGAACTTCTTCCTAATACATCTTGCGCCGGGCGATCCCGCGTTAATCATGGCTGGGGAATGGGCCACCGATGAGACAGTCGACGCGATCCGAGAGAAATATGCTCTCGACCAGCCCCTGATGACACAGTTGGGCCATTATCTCCTGCAGACGCTCAAGGGCGACCTGGGCTATTCGTACGATTGGGACCGCCCGGTCATCGACCTGATCCTCACTCGGATCCCGGCCACACTACTGTTGGTGCTGACCAGCCAGGGACTCGGTATCACCCTTGGTATCGTGCTGGGTGTGATCGCCGCGCGTTACGCCGGTACCGGGATTGACGCGGCGCTGACACTCAGCGCGGCGGTGCTGTACTCATTACCGGTCTTCTGGCTGGGTTTGATGATGATCGTCGTCTTTGGAATCTGGCTAAAGTGGTTCCCGACGAGCGGGATGATGAGCATCACCGGGGTGCGAGGCGGATTGCCGCACATCGTCGACATCCTGCACCACCTGATCCTGCCGGCGATCTCACTCATGCTGGTCTGGGTCGCGCCGACGTTCCTGCGCATCAGCCGCTCCAGCATGATCGAGGTCATGCACGAGGAGTACATCACTACGGCCCGCGCCAAGGGGTTGAAGGAGCGAGTGGTGTTCTTCAAACATGGGCTGCGTAACGCCCTGCTGCCGAGCGTGACGATCATCGGCCTCAACCTGAGCCTGGCGATGTCAGGCGCGCTCCTGACCGAAACTGTGTTCTCGTGGCCTGGCATGGGCCGACTCATGTTCGAGGCGATCTTCCGCCGGGACTACCCGCTGCTGATGGGCATCTTCCTGTTCTCGACAATCATGGTCCTGTTCGGAACCCTGCTGACTGATATGTGTTATCGCGTATTGGACCCCCGCCTGAAGTTGCGCTGAGAGAGAGATCATGGCTACCAAGGAAATTGCGCTTCCCGCGGCCAGGCCCGCCTTCATGGAGGGAATCCACGATTTCTGGAGACAGTACCGCCGACAGGTCCGCGCCGTTCTCGGGCTGGCACTGGTACTGCTGGCGACCGTGGTTGGACTGTTAGCCGGACAGCTAGCGCCCTACTCCTTCAGCGCGATGTCCGACGACCTGTTGCAAGCACCCTCGCTCGCCCATCTGATGGGCACGGATCAGCTGGGGCGCGATATCTTGAGCCGGGTCATCTGGGGGACGCGAGTCTCATTGCTCTTCGCCCTCGGAGTGGCATTCATCTCCCTGCTGATCGGCGGGCTTCTCGGCGCCATCGCAGGCTACTACGGGGGCGTACTCGACGCCGTCCTATCGCGGACGTTCGAGGTCTTCCTGACGATCCCACGCCTCTTTCTGATTATCCTGATCGTCGCCTTGTTCGGCAGCAATGTCCTCTTCGCCGTCCTGGTAGTCGGCATCACCATCTGGCCCGCCAATGCTCGGATCACCCGTGCACAGGTGCTGACGCTCAAGGAGCGCCCGTTCGTGCGCGCAGCGCGTGCCTCAGGTGCCGGAGATATGCGTCTGCTCTTCCGCCACATTCTCCCGAACGGGCTCCAGCCGGTCATCGCCAACTCGACGCTGCAGATGGCCAGCGCAATCCTGATCGAAGCGAGCCTCAGCTTTCTCGGCCTGAGCGACCCCAATCTGCCGAGTTGGGGCCGGATGCTGCAGGAGGCCCAGTCGTACCTGCAGACCCAATGGTGGTTAGCCTTCTTCCCCGGGGTCGCCATCGCGCTCCTGGTCTTCGGCTTCACCCTGCTGGGCGATGGAGTCAACTACGCCCTCGATCCGCGGTCCCGGCGGCAGTAAGTCTACTACCGTATGTATCCTCCGTAGCGGGCCACCTCGAGTCTGCGAGGGAGGTCTGACGGTGAGCTTGCCCTGAGCCTGCCGAAAGAGTCTCGTTTGCAATCGCGTGTCATGCTTCGCTTCGCTGACCACGACGTCAAGCAGAGTGGTAGTACCAAGTCCACCGATCAATACCTTTGCCGAAACGCCAACAGCCTGCTTATGCCACTACATCTAGGGCACCGGTCAAGTCCTCAGACTTCCGAAGTCAGGTAGGGACCGTACTTGTCCAAAGCGCGCTCCGACGACGGTGACAGAGGCGGGCACCGGCTGCGAACAAGACTTCGGAAGTCTTTTCCCGCCCCCCGCGGGATGACTTGACCGGTGCTCTAGGGTTACCTTTGCATACCTAACTACTGCATAGAGCAGGCTGCAGTACGCCGAGCAGTATTAGCCAAAGTATTGCTGACAGAAGAGGAAGCGAATGCTGGGCTGGAATCAATCGTCCCAGGCCATCACGACGGCTGCACAGGGATCTGTGACTCCGAGAGTCGACTTCGACGTCGAGGGCAGAGCCAGGCCGCTGCTAGAAGTCCGCGATCTACGGATGCAGTATGAGACATCCGGGGGGCTCATCCATGCCGTCGACGGAATCTCGTTCAGCGTCGCACCCCACCAGGCTATCGGGTTGGTGGGGGAATCGGGCTGTGGCAAAAGCTCGGTCGCCCGCTCGATTCTGCGGCTCCTGCCGGAGAACGGGCAGATCGTCGGAGGCGAGGTGCTCTTCGAGGGCGAGAATCTGCTGGCCTTGAGCGAAGAGCAGATGCGCCGGGTCCGCTGGAAACAGGTCGCAATGATCTTCCAGAGCGCCATGAACGCTCTCAACCCCGTCCTACCGCTCGGGGAGCAACTGGTCGAGGCGCTGGAGGCCCACACGCCGGTGGAGCACCCTGAGGCGCTCAAGCGTGCGGGCGAGCTTCTAGGAATGGTTGGCATTGCGCGCGAGCGGATGGCGAGCTATCCGCACGAGATGAGCGGTGGGATGCGGCAGCGGGCGATCATCGCGATGAGCCTGATGTGCAATCCCAAGCTGATTATCGCCGACGAGCCCACGACGGCTCTCGACGTTGTGATGCAAGCCCAGATCCTGCGCGAGATCAAGACGCTCCAGCGGCAACTTGGGCTCGGCCTGGTACTTATCACCCATGACATCTACGTGGTCTCTCAGGTCTGCGACACGGTTGCCGTGATGTACGGCGGCGAGATCGTCGAGCAGGGGCCGGTCGACTCGGTCTTTGGGAGTCCCACGCACCCGTACACGGCGGCGCTCCTGCGCTCCTGCCCAAACGTGCGTGGTCCCAAGCGGGATTTAGTGGCGCTGCGTGGCTCGCCGCCCGACCTCGTCGCCCCGCCAGCCGGCTGTCGCTTTGCACCACGCTGTCCCTCCCGGCAGGACGTCTGCGAGCAGCCCGTTCCCACCGTGGCGCTGCAGGCGGACCGCACCAGCCTCTGCCATTTCGCCGGCTCGCTCGACTTCGATACGGCGCGCTTCCCGGTTGTCCAGCACGAGCAGAAGGCAGTTGTGAGTAACGAGACGCTGGTGCGCGCGACCGGACTCCAAAAGCGGTTCCCGGTGCGTACCGGCCTCCTGGCGTCCCTGATCGGCGGCAAGAGGCAGTTCGTCCACGCCGTCGACGGCGTCGATTTCGAGATCCGCCGGGGCGAGATTCTGGGTCTGGTTGGCGAGAGTGGTTGCGGGAAGACAACCACCGGCATGATCCTCTCGCTGCTGGAGAGCCCGACCAGCGGGGCGGTGAGCTTCGACGGGGCCGAATTACACACCCTGGCCCGCCGCGACCTGGTTACCTTTCGCCGACGCGTGCAGCCTATCTTCCAGGATCCCTACGAATCCATCAACCCCCGCATGCGGGTCCTCGACGTCATCGGTGAGCCACTGGCGATTCACAGCATCGGCGCCTCGCCCGCCGAGCGCCGGGCGCGCGTCTTCGAGATGCTGGATCTGGTGGGACTCAAGCCACCGGAGGACTTCGTTGGCAAGTTTCCGCACCAACTCAGCGGCGGTCAGCGGCAGAGAGTCGCCATCGCGCGTGCCATGATCTTGCATCCGGAACTGGTCGTCGCAGATGAGCCGGTTTCGATGCTCGACGCCTCAGCCCGCTCAGGGGTCATGCAGCTGATGCTCGAGCTGTGCCGCAAGCTGGCGGTGAGCTACCTGCTGATTACCCACGATCTGGCGATTGCCCGCTACATGTGCGACCGCATTGCCATTATGTACCTCGGGCGCGTCGTGGAGATTGGGCCAACTGAGGAGTTGATTGCCAATCCGCAGCACCCATACACCAGGATCCTGCTGTCAGCCGTTCCGACGGCCCACACCGACCTGGCCGGAGGGGAGCTGGAGATCGTCGGCGAGCCGCCCAACCCGATCCACATCCCATCCGGCTGTCGCTTTCACACCCGCTGCCCGGTCGCGCAGCACCCCATCTGCAGCCAGGAGATCCCGCGTCTGGTCGAGCGCGGCACCGGGCACCCCGTTGCCTGTCATCTGGCATAACCAGTAGAAGCGAGACAACGCAGGCGCCGGCGGCACGAGCTGGCCGCCGTTGGCGCGTCCACCTTAGGATGAGCAATGAGAATCGGTATCGACATCGGCGGGACGTTCACCGACCTGGTGATTTTCGATGAGGTGAGCGGAACACTGCAGACCCACAAGGTACTTTCAACCCCGCAGGACCCGGCGCAGGGGGTGTTTGACGGTCTCCGGATCGTGCAGAACGGGCGCTGGCAGGTCGTGCATGGCTCGACCGTGGCGACCAACGCCCTGCTAGAGCGCAAGGGCGCCCGCACCGCTCTGGTCACCACCCGCGGCTTCCGCGACATTCTAGCGATCGGCCGGCAGAATCGCGACGCCATCTACGACTTCTTTGCGGATCGACCCGAGCCACTCATTCCCGCCGAACGGCGGCTGGCAGTGGACGAGCGAATCGACCATCACGGCGACGTGCTTGTCCCGCTCGATCCCGAGTCCTTGGACGAGCTGGTAGAAGAACTCCACTCCCTTGAGGTCGAGTCCGTGGCCATCTCGCTGCTCTTCTCGTTTCTGCGTCCCGAACACGAGCGCCTGATCGCCGGGAAGCTCCGCGCGGCCGGTTTCGTCGTCTCGCCGTCGAGCGAGATTCTCCCCGAATTCCGCGAGTACGAGCGCACCAGTACCACCGTGATCAACGCCTACGTGGCCCCGATCATGGATCGCTATCTGCGCCGGCTGGAGGTGGAGCTGGATGCCGACGACTTCCGCATCATGCAGTCCAACGGGGGCAGCATCCACACCACCCAGGCGCGCACCCAGGCCGTCCGGACGATCCTGTCCGGGCCAGCCGGAGGCGTGGTCGGTGCCCACTCGGTCGCCGCTGCGGCCGGCTTCGACCGGATCATCTCTTTCGACATGGGAGGCACGTCCACTGACGTCTCGCTCTGCGATGGGGGAATCCGGGTTACTTCGGAGGGCGAGATCGGCGGCCTGCCGATCCGTGTGCCAATGCTCGACATTCATACCGTCGGCTCCGGGGGCGGCTCCATTGCCAGGGTCGACGCGGGCGGCGCGCTACGTGTCGGTCCCGCGAGCGCAGGTGCCAGCCCCGGCCCGGTCTGCTACGGTCTGGACGGGACCCGTCCCACCGTCACCGATGCAAACCTGGTGCTTGGGCGGCTCGCGCCCGACTTCTTTCTCGGTGGGAGGATGCGGCTGGCGGAAGAAGGGGCCCGCGCGGCGCTGGGAGAGCTGGCCGCCGAGGCCGGTCTGGCCGCGCGCAATGGACTCGACGCGGCTCAGGTGGCTGCCCTGGGGGTGATTCAGGTCGCGAACGCCCATATGGAGCGCGCTCTGCGCGTGATCTCAGTCGAACGCGGCCACGATCCAGCCGACTTCACGCTCGTTTCGTTCGGGGGCGCGGGCGGGCTCCACGCCTGCGACTTGGCGCGCGGTCTTGGCATCCCGCGGGTTCTCGTGCCGAGCGCGGCCTCGACGCTCTCCGCCTTTGGCATGCTGATCTCCGACGTCGTCAAAGACTATGTGCAGACAGTCATGCTGCCGGGCAACACACCGCTTGCTGAGCTGGAACAGCGACTGGCCCCACTCGTGGAGCGGGCCTGGCACGAGATCGTGGCCGAGCAGGTCGCGGCCGAGCGGGGTGGCACTCAATGTGAGCTCGATATGCGCTACGTCGGCCAGGCCTACGAGCTGACGATCCCCCTCAACGGCGGGAACGTGCACGAGGCCTTTCACGCTGCCCATCACCAGGCCTATGGCCACAGTGAGCCCTCGGCGCCGGTCGAGATCGTCAACCTCCGGCTCCGCGCCGTCGGCCGCGTGCCGCAGCCAGTGCTGGCGGAAGAGCCCTGCGCGTCCGCCGATCCCTCCCCAGCCTATCTAACACACCGCCCGGTCGTCCTGGCTGACGGTGTTGCCGACGTTCCCTTCTACCGGGGAGACACGTTGCGCCCGGGGAATGTGGTCGCAGGGTCGGCGGTCATCGTCCAAAAGGACACAACGATCTTCCTGGCCAGAGGCGACTCTGCCCAGGTGGATCCACACGCCAATCTCGTCATCAGCCTCAGCGGGAGCGTCTGATATGTACGATCCGATTCGACTCGAGGTCTTCAAGCATCTCTTTGCCTCCATGGCCGAAGAGATGGGCATGGTGCTCCGGCGCACAGGCTACTCGCCCAATATCAAAGAGCGACGGGATTTCTCCTGCGCCCTTTTCGACGCAGATGGCAACATGATTGCCCAGGCAGCGCATATTCCGGTCCACCTCGGCGCGATGCCGACGTCGGTGCGCGCGGCTGTCGAGGCTCTGCCCTTTGCGCCGGGGGATGTCGTCATCCTCAACGATCCGTTTCACGGCGGGACTCACCTGCCGGACATCACGTTGATCTCGCCGATCTTCGTGGGCGCCGGCCGGTCGCGGCAGCTCATGGGCTTCGCGGCCAACCGTGCCCATCACTCTGACGTTGGGGGGCTGGCGCCCGGCTCGATGCCGCTCTCCCAGGAGCTCTATCAAGAGGGCGTGATCATCCCACCGCTCAAGCTAGCCGAAGGTGGGCGGATCAACCAGGGCCTACTGGATCTGTTGCTCGCCAACGTCCGGACGCCCGACGAGCGCGCCGGGGACATCCGGGCACAGCTGGCAGCCAACCGCAAGGGCGCCGAGCGGATGCAGGCGCTCGTCGCCAAGTACGGACGGGACGAGATCGAGCGCGCCATGGGTGCACTGCTGATCTATGCCGAGCAGATGACCCGCCGGCTGCTTGGCACGCTCCCCGACGGCACGTATCGCTTCTGCGATCGCCTCGATAATGACGGGGTCGACCTCGAGCCGGCCGAAATCGTCGTCGCCATCACCATCGAGGGCGAGCAAGCGAAAGTCGATTTCACCGGCACCTCTCCCCAGCGGAAGGGGAGCGTCAACGCAGTCTACTCGATCACCCTCTCGGCCACCTGCTACGTCTTCCGGGCGCTGATCGGCCTGGATATTCCGGCCAACAGTGGTTGTCTCGCGCCGATCCAAGTGATAGCCCCGGAGGGGACGCTGGTCAACGCGCGGCCGCCGGCTGCAGTGGCCGGCGGCAACGTCGAGACCTCACAGCGCATCACCGACGTTCTGCTCGGCGCCCTGGCGAAGGCCTGCCCCGAGCGAGTGCCGAGCGCCAGCCAGGGAACGATGAATAATCTGACCATCGGCGGTTGGGATGCCGAGCGTCGCCGCCCGTACGCGTACTATGAAACGATCGGCGGGGGTATGGGCGCCCGCCCCGGCAAGGACGGGGCCGACGCGATCCAGACCCACATGACCAACACGATGAACACGCCGGTCGAGGCCCTGGAGTACAGCTACCCCGTGCGGGTACAGCGCTATGAGATCCGCCGTGGTGCCGGCGGTCGCGGGCGCTTTCGGGGGGGCGACGGCATCCGCCGAGACATCGAGTTCACACAGGAAGCACAGGTCACCATTCTCTCAGAGCGGCGCAGGTTTCCCCCCTACGGTCTGGCCGGGGGCGGGCCCGGCCAGACCGGACGTAACGTACTCCTCCGCGATGGAGAAGAGCACGAACTGCCCGGTAAGGTGAGCCTGAGGGTGAGAGCGGGCGATGTGCTCAGTATTCAGACCCCAGGCGGCGGGGGGTATGGCAGCGAAGGAAGCTAAGGGGCCTTCGGCTTCGCATCAGCGGTCGTGAACAATAGTACACCGAGGGCCAGGAAGCCAGCATGCTGCCGGGCACGTCGCCCGTCTGGTGGAACAATGCCCTTCGGAATTGCACGTCCTCCTCGAATTCAGGCCGGCACCAAGAATCGAAGCGTTCTTTGAGAACTTCTTCGGTTTTGGTGTCAAATATCGGCCAAAATGGGCCACGCATTTGCGGCCAAAGTGGTCCAAACATGGGATGACGGGAGACGAACGCCTGCTCAACGGTTGTTGTCGATGGGCCGACGTTTCTGGAACAGACCCGTCCGTGTTAGGGGTGGGGCATCGTCACCTCCGTGTCTGCCGACCAGCGGTGGCGATGAGTCCGGAAGCTGTCGCCGGTGATGATGAGCGCATGGGCAGCATGAAGGAGCCGATCCAGGGCGGCTGAGGCCAAGAGGGGATCGTGAAAGAGATCGTAGAGTTCAGCCGGGGAGCGATTGCTGGTGAGCACGATGCTGCCCTGCTCGTACCGTTGACTGATGACAGCATACAGGTCTTCCGGGCCCGGCGGGCGCAGGGGTTTGAGCCCGAAGTCGTCGATGATCAGCAGATCTGGCTTCAAGGAGGTGTTCAGGCGCCGCCGGTAGGTGTCATCTGCGCGGCCGGCGTTGAGCTGGCTAAGCATGTGGTGAGTGCTGGTGAACAGCACGGTGTCCCCGCGCCGGCACGCTTCATGGGCCAGTCCCTGAGCCAAATGACTTTTGCCGACGCCCGTTGGGCCGCAGATGATCACATTCCGTTTCTGCCGGATGTACAGGCAACCGGCCAGGTCCAGGATCTGCTGGCGGTTAATGGTCGGGTTGAAGCTGAAATCAAACGTTTCCAGGGTCTTGGTCGAGTTGATCGTTGCGCGCCGGAGGCGCAGGGCTAACTGTTTCTGATCCCGCCGCTAGACTTCGTCTTCCAGCAGCCGTGACAGGAACTCGATGTAGGACCACTTCGCATCGATGGCTTGCTGGGTGCGAAGCTCCAGGGTTTCCAGCATCCCCGACAGACGCAAGCGTTTCAGGGGCGGGGTCAGGTGATGGGTCAGGTCCATGAGACCCCTCCCAGCAGGGCGCGCGCGAAGTCCTGGGCGGTGCGCCCGAAGGTCCGCGCGGGGGCCGGCGGCGGTGACTCGAGCCGGGGCTCGGCGTCCAAATCTTGTTCCAGGATGCGTTGGATGGTCAGGTACGCCGGATCATCGAAAGGCAGCGCGCGGTGACAGGCGGCTTCCAACCGCGCAGAGGTGAACCGTTGCGCGAGTCCTAACAGGCGTCCAGCTGGACGCAAGCGATCTTCAGGCCGGTGGGTGAGCAGGCCCTCCACCACCGCGGTCGTGGCCGGTCCGATGGCGGCGGCCTGCTGGCGACACACTGGGCGGGTGAGCATCAGGCCAGGCAGCTTTTCCGGGGGCAGGTGGGTGAGGGTGGTCAGGCGCTCCCCTGGCGGCGTGGCGCGGTCATGGGTGGCCACCCGGTGGTGATCCTGGGTGTAGAGTTCCACACGGCGGGCGCCGCCGCGCACCCACAGGGTCTCTCCGACCAGGTGATAGGGCGCCGAGGAGTCGCTGGGGTCGAACACCACGTAGCAGTCGCGATGGAGTTTGACCTGTTTCCAGGTGGCGGGCTCATACGGGGTGGTCGCCAGGGGCTGGAGCGCGGCGGCTTCCACTGTCCGAAAGCGCACTCGCGGTTGCTGCTTGGTGGTCCCGTGGCGACGCTGGCCGGCGACCGGCTCCACCCAGTGGAGCCCGGCGTGGTTGGCATCCGTGAGCCGCATCGGCGGCCGGCCGGCCAAGAAGTTGCGTTTGACCTAGTGCCCGCCACCGTGCTCGACCTTCCCCTTGTGTTCTGGGGTGCCCACCCGACAGGGGGCGATGAGAAAGCCATAGGGCTCGGCGCATTCGCGGGAAGCGCGCTGGACTTGCGGATCGTCCCAGCACGCTTTGACAATGGCGGCCTTCAGGTTATCGATGACCACTCGCTCTGGGACGCCGCCGAAGAATTCGAAGGCATGCCGGTGCAACATCAACCAGGTGTCGACTTTCTGATCGAAGACGAATTCAACGTATTGGTGGCGGCTCCAAGACAGGGTCATCACAAACACCCAGGCTCGCCGCAGCTTCCCGCTCTTCGGGTCGATCATCTGGCCGGCAGTGCCGAAGTCGACCTGGCCTTCCTCCCCAGGTTTGACTTCACCACGCACCACGATGTCGGGACGCGTGGGCTCCAAGGCCTGTACACACCGCCACACCGAGGAATAACTGCCGGTGTAGCCGTGGTCGTCCACCAACCGTTGGTGGATGGCGGCGATCTCGACCCCCTGTTCTCGCAGGGCCACGACGATGTCCTGATAGGGCGCGACGGTCGAGGTGTTTTGTGGCGGGAGGAGGCTGGGCCAATGCGCTTCCAGGAGCCGATGGAGCGCTTCCTGCGATGGCAAGTCACCCGCCAACAGGTCGAACGCTTCCGCCCACGCGCGGTATTTTCCCACCGTCTTGCGATCGATTTTCGTGGCTGAGGCACTGGTTCGGTTGCTTTTGCCCAGCCTGACGAGCCGAAGGATTTCATACACATCCATGCCCGCTACTCTCCTGCCTGCCATTGTGTCCCTCCCAAGCGCGATGAAGTCTGAGCTCGGGAAGTATCGCCTCAGTGCAGGAGGTTCGCCTAACGCCTGCCCTGGCCCACTTTGGGTGAAAACTCCTGGTCCACTTTGGGTGAAAATTACTGGCCCATTTGGATGAAAACTTGTGGACCATTATCGCCCGAAAAATGACAAAATCCAGCGGCAGTTGACGGCGCGCGGGCTCGAGCTGAGCGAGCGGCCTGTGGGCCGGCTCGATCGGGACTCCGTGAGCGTGGTGGGGGGCTTGACGGCCGAGCTCCAGGCGCGGCTGGCGGCGACGGTTGCGCCGCCTGGGGGGCTGATCTGGGCGGGAGACGCGCGGCAACCAGAAGCCGGCGCCCCGCGCTTCGCTGGCTTGGACGAGGTGCGCGCGCAGACCGCCGTCGCTGGCATCTGGCTGGAGCAGCGTGATCGTGAGCATCTGGTGGTGTGGCTGCCGCCGTTGGCGCAGGCCGCCTGGCCGGTGAGGGCCACCCTTTCGGATGGCGAAGGCGGGTTGGTCGGCGCGTTGAAGCAGCTCTGGCCCGCCGCGCCCCATCAACGCTGCCAGAGGCACTGTCTGAAGGCCTGGTCCCAGCCCGTGGCTGAGGCTGACCGGCAGCTCCGATCGCAACTGCGGGCGGCCTTGAGGGCCAACCTGCCATCGCGTGAGGAGCCGCCCGCGGTGCTGCCAGCGGTGCGCAGTCCCGACGTGCGACCGCCCCTGCACAGGCGGCCTCTGGCCCTGGGGCCGACGGCCCCTGACGAGGTGCTGGGCGCGGATAGCTCCGCGGCGCAGCGGGCTGTGGTGCATCGGCTGCCTCAGGCCTTCATGGATTGCCTCAGTCGGCCGGGTCGCACGCCCCTGCTCTTGGGCGGTCTGCGGGGCGATGACCACCTCGCGCAGATCGTCGGTCCCCTGGCCGCTCAGCGGCCCGCGCACAGCGAAACGCCTTTGCACCCCGACCTGCGTGCTGGTCAAGCCGCCGTGGCCCACACCCAGCGCTTGGCCGCCAGCGGGCGCGCGAGCCAGCCGCGCCGGCAGCAGGTCGCTCCCCGCTTGGCCAAACCCGATGAACGGCTCCCAGCCGCGACGCCCACGACTCAGCTCGGCCCACAGGTACGCCGCTATCTCCATGACCTGGTGTTGGAGTGGGGCGCGACCGCTCCAGCTGGTTCCCTGGAGCATCACTTTGCCCTCAAAGGTCTCGACTTACTCACCGATTGGGGCCCCGATCTCTTCCACTGCGATCGCATTCCTGACCTGCCGCCCAGGAATACCGCCCTCGAAGCACTCTTCGGCGACTTCCGCCGCCATCAGCGCCGTCTCTCCGGTCGCAAGGCGACCACGCCGCTCCAGCGTCATGCCCATCTCTTGATCTGGCGCCTGGCGACCTCCTGTGAGCACGTGTGTGACCTGCTGCGCTCCGTTCCCGAGCACGCCCGACAGACCGCACGGCGTTTCGTCCACGCCGCTGAGGCCCGTGCCCGCTGGCGGCTCTCCCTGCGCCGCCCACCGGCCACCGCCATCGCGGCTCTTGCCACACTGATTTCCCTACGATGGTGCGGCCAGCCTGGAATTGGCAAGTATTCGTCGTCCCAGCACATGGGGCACGGCCGCCAGTCCTTGTGGCTCGGGCGCAATCTCGATCTGCAAGACCAAGTTGCACAGCCAGGGAAGGGTCAACCGTCGTTCGTTCAGCTCCTGGATAAATGTGTCCAGACCTTCCTGCCCACGAAAGGGGTCGAGTTGGACGATCAATTGGCTGGCCTGCCAGTACAACCGCCCAGGCCGGAGAATGAAGCGGCGGACGAGCGTGGCGACCTGGCACGGGGCGAAGGCCTGCCCCAGCGCCGCGCCGAAGTCTTTGATGAGATTGAAGGTCAGGAACTTGAGCCAGGCCACGAAGCGCACCGCTGGTTGGCTGCGGTCAGTCTCGGCCGTCGCCAGGGTGTGGCGTTTCTCGCCGTCGGCAGTGGCCGTGCGAACCATCTCGTAGGCTTTCGGCAGACTATGACCAGCCAACGCATGGATGGATTGAGCAAAGCCCAACTCATGATTTTGGCGTTGCCGGTACTCAGCATCAATCGTCTCGGCGTGCGGGCAGCGGCCCGGCTGGTTCTTAAAGAACAAGACCCGCCCGCGTTGTTTCGTGCCGGGCGTGTCATCGCGGATGACGACCGACGGCACCGGATAACGGCACCTCCGAATGGTCGTCTGACTGCGCGCGATTTTCAGGTTCGGATTGTCGTCGCCCGCGGGCCGATAAGGACGAAAGCGCCGTTCGGGCCCGGCGTCCCACTGGCGCACATTGGTCGCCGTGGCGCGGGCCATGGCGATGAAACTGACCTGCGGATCGTCCAGCAGCTGCTCGAAGACACTCCCTTGGTACCCGCCCCGATCCAGGATCACGCGAACCTGTTCCGGGTGCGGGACACCGGCTCGCCGTCGCAACCGCCGCAGTTCTTCGACGATGGTCAGCGCCGTCTGGCTCAGCGATTCGCGGGCTTTTCGCACGATCACGCCGACAAAGCGGCCCAGGTCGAGGTCGAAGGGCGCATACAACCGACAGGCCGGAGACGCGCGACCGCGGGTTGGCACGCGTGTCTTGCCCAGGCGCCGGGGTCGCAGTTTGGTAAACGACGGCACGACATGGTCGTCCACACTGAACCGACCCGCGCGGTCCGGTTGCCCGGCGACCGGACTGGCCGTGGCTTCATAGAACCGCGCGGCGCTTGCGGGGGTCAGCCCATGCACCCAGCGCCACAGGGTCGTGTCCGACCACACATGCAAACCGCCCGTGAACAAGGCCAGGCCCATATCCGCCCAGTGGCGAAAGTCATCCACATGGCACAAGCGTTGAAAGCCCAGGGCGGCCCAGGCCACCAGGGTCAAGACCATCTGGATGGCCTGTACCCGAGTGCGCCCGACGATCTGCCAGGCCCCGGCGGCGCGCGCCAGACCCGAATCGATGATCTGGGGCACCAACAACCACAAGCCGGCAAAGGGCGTCGCGCAGAGCAGTTCCCGTTCCGCCGGTCGGTCGTTCGGGCTGGCGGGCACGGGCAGGCTTTGCCAGCCCTTGAGTTCGTGACGGTTCAGCCCCAGCACCCGCAAGCGGATCGTACGCACCGTCCTTTCGCTGATGCACAACGTCTCGGCCAGGTGGGCATCGGCGGGCAACGCCTCCCCCTTCAGCGCGGCGGCCACCACCGCGCGATTGATCGCGCGGATACAGGCCGGCGTCTGTTTGGTGGGCTGGCCCGGCCCACGCCCCGCCGGCCCCGCGTGGTTGACGGACGTGGTCGCCCGGTTTACAGTTGTCATTGGACTCCATGGCCTCTGTCACGACATAGGTGTTTTTTGGCACAAACACTCTACGCCTGACGTGGCCCGGAGTCCAATGCCTTCCGTAGTGGAATACTTGCCCGTTCATTTCATCTCAGGGAAATCAGTGTGTCACCGAGTATCTTGACCGGCTCTCGCATCCGGCCGAGGACTCCCTCCCTCCCTCTCGCTGTCTGATTCTGTGTCAACTAGTCAGACAGGGCTCCCAACAGATTGCCCTGCGTATCGGTGGCGATTTGGCGTTTACGCCCTTTGACGTACTTATTGCCATCAATCCCGCGCATACCGCCAACTTCGGTCGTTTTGACCGACTGGCTGTCGATCAGCCCCATGGAAGGGGTCGAGGCGCGCCCGACGGCCATCCGCCGCCGTTCGACCAAGAGACGGTTGATTTCCAGCCAGGTCCCATCTTCCGTCCATTTGTCGAAGGAGTACCGAACACTTTGCCAGGCCGGAAAATCTTTGGGCAAAAGACGCCATTGACAGCCGGTTCGCGTCAAATAGAGGCGCGCATTCAACACTAAACGCAAACACAAGGTGGTGGGCCGTCCCCGGTTCGACCGGCGCTCGATCACCGGTGCAATCAGTTGATACTGGTCATCGGTCACATCTGTCTCGTAGACCACTGGTGCGTGTTTGCTCACTTCAGGTCCTTTCACACTCATCCATAGGTATGTCCTATATCTTGTGTATTGTGGTCATTCCTGTCAAATGATTTTCCAAACACGCTCTAACTGCTTCCAGTAGGGCACCTTGATCTGTAAGACCCGCGGCAACCCTGCGGCTTTACTCGAGGTATGAGATCCTGTTCTTCGCGTAAGCCTGCTTACACCAATAACCATAGGCGTTTTGCGGGTTTGTCTGCCCTAGAAGGGGTGAAATGCGGTCCTTACTGGAAGAAAACTATGAGCAATACATTCCGGGAGAAGTTAAGGCACTTGTCGCCTCCTCGTTTTGTTTCCTTCCTCTCCCGTCCTATCACGCGCGCATCATACTCCACAGCGCACTGGGCCCATCGAGAGCGCGAAGAGGGTCGTGCTACCCCACAGCCAGTGTGAGCGTGGGTGCGGGGTCGACCCGTCAACCCAGCGCACCTTGACCCATTCTTTCGGCACCTGCAGTTCACGCGCACCGTTAATCGGTATGGTTTCGTCAGCGTGCAACGCTTCTCCATTTACGCCGAACGCGGTCTAGCACGCCGACGGGTCTCGATCTGGATCTACGAGGGGCGCCTGCCCATCGCGTATCAACACAACTTGCTGGCCGAATACCACTATCGGTACGAGCGGCGGCGCAAGCGCCCGCGCGCTGTCTTCGGTCCTGTTTTGCCTGAAACCGAGTTCGTCTCACCTCAACTTGAGTTCTGGGAGTTGGACGACGAGCAGTGGCTGAAAGTGCGTTTTTGTCCTGATCATCGCAAGCTCAAATTCCCGCTGCCGGAGGTGGAACAACTCACACTCTTTCGCTTCGCCGCCCTGCTCTTCCTACTCGCTGTTTCTCTTACGACATGGCTACCATTTATACGGTAAACGCACCGTCTCGCTTTACCAACCCGATACGCGACGAGATGCGTTTTAGCTACCGTTTGACCGAAGGGAGCCCGTCCGCTGCACCCCCTTGTTTAGATCGTAAATCACGCACTAAATACTTGTTCTACGTCAGAGGCGGGATGCCGCAATGGAATACGCCTCGACGATCAGGCTTTTCACAGTTTCTACGTTTTCGTCGGATGGATTAAGAATGCAGACGAAGTGTTGTTTTGAATAGTGAGGATGGGGGCGAAAGACATCGAGCACGGAATGGTCGACGTTTTCAGGACTGGTATCGGCAAGCAGCGAGTCGAAGGTCTCTTTGCTTACTCCGATATTGATTCGGAAGACCCCATCTCGGTTGAGGTTCGATACGCTGTCAAAATCATTGTCTGAAGTCGCGATGGTCACGAATGGCAGACGATGGTCGTCACCGACGAAGAAAAATAAGTACCCGAAATTCTCCGCACGCTGGACGTTATCCAGCGTGGCAATGAACGCTTCGGCCTCTGCTTGCGTCATTGGCTCACGATTCTCCCGGCCTAACACCTGTGAATAGCAGTCTTGCTTTATGAGATCCCGTAGCAAGGGCGATCCCCGAGTCGGTATCTCGTCTTTGATACCCATTCTACATCCCTTCCTCGCTCCGCTCAACCGCTCACTTCCCCTTGATCATGGCACCGAGCTACACGCTCATTCCGTTTCGTATCGCTCTCGCAGACTGGATACCGATGGAATCCGCCTTCCCATATATGGACACTGTCATGTGGCCGGGTGTAGCCCCCTTGTTTGGTTCTCAGCCCTGGACCGGCTCGGACAGATGGAGTTCTGAGCGTGCGTTACGTGTCTAGCATTTCGACATGAGCCGAGGAGCGTTGACGAACGAACAATGGGAGCCGCGGCAACCGTTGCTGCGGCAGCGCAAGAGCGCAGTCGGAAAACCAGCTGGCAACCATCGGCGGATGATCAACGGCAGCCTCTGGTAGGACGAAGGGGGGGTGCCATGGCGAGATCTGCCAGAACGCGATGGCCCAGTGGCACAGTGTCCAGTCGCGTCTCCCGCTGGCGACAAGCGAGCGCCCGGGAACAGATCTTCGCCACGCTGCAACACGAGGCGGATGAGGCCGGTGAGATTGATTGGCATGTTCACCAGGTTGATGGAACCTCGATCCGAGCGCACCAGCACGCATCTGGCGCAAAAAGGGGTGCCAGAGACTAAACCCAACGACGAAGCATGAGGGCGGAGCCGCAGCGGCGTCACCACCACAACCCGGGCCAAGCGGAGGGTGGTTGCCAACCGATCACCTGTTCCTGAGGGCACTCGCCGCGTGCGAAGACCTTCGCTCACAGCCGTTCCCGGCGGATCGTGAGATCCGGGGGCGCGGGCCTGGATCTGACGATCCAGGCCGAGCGATGGCCAGGCTCAGCCGCTCCCGGCGAATCGTGAGATCCGGGGGCGCGCAGGTCGACCACCTGGTGACCGCCGGCCACCGCCACGAGGCGGCCTTCTTCGAACCGCTGATGGAGCCGGGCGCCGCGAACCGTCCAGGTTGGGGCCGACCTCGATACTGTCGCAGGCGGGTGGTTGGTGATAAGGGATCCAGCACTGGCACCGCCCATGAGGATTGCCGCCGTCGTCGCCGCCGCGTCACCATCCCGCGCAAACGCACCGAGCGACGGCGGGGTCCGTTTGATCGTGCCATCTATCGCCAGCGCGAACTCGTCGAGAGGCTCATCAACCGCTTGAAACCGTTTCGGCGCATCGCCACGCGCTATGAAAAGAGCGCCGTCAACTCCCTCGCCATGCTCATGATCGCCGCGGGCCGCGACCCCGTCGCGGTGGACACGACGCTCACGCAGGTCATCGGCCAGCGCCCGGACCACGTCGCCCACATCGTCTTCAGCGCCGCCAAGAACCTGGGCATCGCCGACCCCGCGCGCATCGCCGTGGCCGGCACCCCCATCGAGCAGGCACGCCGCCCCTTCGCCCTGCCGCTGGCGAGCAATCACATCGTCCGGGCCGCCAGGGTCGCCCGCCCGCCGGCCAGGCCCATCACCCTCGACGGCGACCCCAGGGAGTGGATTCCACGCGAGCAGATGCGCGTCGAGCGGGCGGACCAACTCTCCGGCCGGGGCTGGGATGGCCCTGCGGATGGGAGCGCCATCGTCCAGGCGGCCTGGGACAGCGCGGGGTTGTGGCTGGCCGCCTGGGTGCGTGACGATCACCCCCGCGCCAACCGGCGCAGCCGCGCCGACATTCCCAACGGTGATGGCCTCTCGCTGTTCTTCAGTGGGGATATCCAGTGGCGCCCCGGCCGCTCGACGAGCTACACGAGCAAAGATTTCCAACTCGCCACCGGCTATGGGCAGAGCCGTGTAGTCGACCTGCGCACGGGCGGCGACCCGCTGGCCCAGGCGCAGGTCGCCTGGCAGCTCACCGACGAGGGGTATACTGCCGAGCTGTTTCTGCCCTGGCCGGCCCTGGGCAACTACCAGCTCACCCCGAACCTCGAGTTCGGCTTCGACGTGGCTCTCAATGACGAGGACACAAAGGATGTAGCCCATCTGCTTTGGGGCGGCGGGCGGAATCTCACGGCCGATGTGATCGAGATGGGGATGCTCCTGCCGACTACCCCCGACACAGTCCCGCCGGCTTGCGCGGCCGTTGACCTCAACCAGAATGGGCGGGTCGACGTAGAGGATATACAGCTCGTCGGCTTGTTCTGGTTGCAGGAGAAGCCCGAGTACGACTTTGCCCACGATGGTGGCCGGGTGACCGTTGCCGATATCATGGTCGTCACAAACGAATTCAACCAGGTCTGCGGTGTGTAGGGCAGATTGAAAACGGCGCCGGGGGGATCACGACTCTGGTGGGCGAATCTCAGCTTTGCTGAGGAAACGGCTTCGGGCGGCTTTTCTGAACCTTGGGGGTCAAGGAGGCGTGAAGCTGGCCATGGTGGGAGGGGAGAAAACACTATCGGATCAGACGATCCGCCAAGAGCAACTGAGCCCCACCACCGCTCGGCCTGGATCGCCAGATCCAGATCCGCGCTGCCGGATCTGGCGATCCGGCAGGAGCAGTGGAGACTGCCAGGACTGGACCGGGGTCGTCAGATCCTGGCTCTGGCTGCCGGATCTGGCGATCCGGCAGGAGCAGTGGAGGCTGCCGGGGCTGGGCCGGGGTCGTCGGATCCAGGCTCTGGCTGCCGGATCTGACGATCCGGCAGGAGCGGCGGAGTTTGCCAGGGCCGGGCCGGGATCGTCAGATCCAGGCTCGCGCCGCTGGATCTGGCGATCCGGCAGGAGCGGCGGAGGTTGCCAGGGCTGGGCCGGGGTCGTCGGATCCGGCGGGAGCACTCCATCATCCGGTCTATAAGCCCTTGAGGTAGTCAATCTGGCCACTATGGTGTGCTTCATGGGCGGGGCCTGACGAAAGAAGCAATTCCAGATGCGTTCGATTCCATTCTGGAACCGGAATCGTGAGCAAGTCGTCTTCCGACAGTTGGGCTAGAGCGATCTTGAGCCGGGCATGAGCATCTTTGAGCCGTGCGATAGCGGCTTGCCACGCGGATTCGTCGCCAGCGGGCTGAGTCCATACCGGCGAGGCCGCCTGACCTTTTTCCAGCATGTCGATCTGCCACTCCTTGGACGCTATCAAGTGTTCCACAATTTGCCAGATCGAATTCTGATTGGGCGCCGGTTTCCACAATGCTTGCGAGACGGATACGCCCGCGAGCGATTCCATCACGGCCGGATAGTCGCCATTCGGTCCCACGAACACACTATCAAAATGGGCAATCACGGCTTGGGCGAACGGGCCAGGCATCTTCAGCCCGGCGGTTGAAACCGCGGCTGGGGGCCTGCGGCCGGGCGTGCCCCTCCGGGCACGCTGGGGGGCGGATGAATTTACAGCGCGCACTGCGAACCTGCAAGCGCCTTCACACGGTGCTCTGCAATCGTCTCGGCGACGCCTTGACCGGCGCTCGGGCGCAGCGGTCAAGGCGTCAAACTTCCGACTGGCGGGAGTGAGCGAGGCGACGCTGAGAGAGCCGAACTCTTACAAGAACAGGGGGCATTGAAGTAGCCAAAGCATAGCTGCCATGTTACGCTTTGGCAGAGCCGAGTGGCCAGTGGCAAGTCACCGGTGGCCAGTGACGATGAGGATGTTGAAAGGGGCTAGTGAATGGGAAGGATGATCCAATTGGAGGCAGAGGGCCAGCTCGCCTCCGCCTATCTCGCGGAGCCGGGGCAGCCGGGGCCGGGGGTGCTCCTCATGCACGCGTGGTGGGGGCTCAACGATTTCTTCAAGGAGATGGCAGACCGCCTGGCCGGTGAGGGCTTCGTGGTTCTGGCGCCCGATCTGTATCACGGTACAGTTGTTTCCACGATAGAGGAGGCCGAGCGGCAGATAGACACGCTCAGCGATGCTTATGCCAGCGCCGTTGTGAGAGCGGCTGCCGATTATCTGTTGGGCCACTCATCCGTGGAGGGTGCAAAGCTGGGGGCGGCCGGCTTCTCAATGGGTGCCGCTTTCGCCGCCTGGCTGGCGAAGGAGAGGGTCGACGTGGTGGCGGTGGTCTTGTTCTATGGGGGTGTTGAGCAGGGGGAGGATTATCCGCAGCAGACGGAGGCGGCCTTCCTCGGCCACTTCGCCAGCCACGACGAATGGGAGTCGGACGAGATCATGAGGCAGCTGGAAAAGAGGCTCCGGGAGGGGGGCAGGGAAGCTCAGTTCTATGTCTACCCCGAGACCGGGCACTGGTTCTTCGAGAGCAACCGCCCCGAGGTCTACAACGCCGATGCCGCGCAGCTTGCCTGGGAGCGCACGGTTGACTTCTTGCGTGGCAAGTTGGGCTAATACGGGGCTTGCCGCCCTCTGCCCACTTCCAGATGTACCGGTTTCGGACATGACGCGCCGGGCGGGCGTTCTCGTAGCGACGCTGAAAGGCGAGGGGGTTGACCGCAGAGACTTCCGCATGATATTCTCCCGATCTCTCGCTTACCGCCCCTGTAATCATTGGAACGCCGGATTGGGAGGAGAGAATTCCTTGCCGTAGGTATACCGGGTCCAGCAGCTACCCTCATCGAGACAGATAAGCAACACCCCGACGGCTGATTCCACGACGACCACCCTGGCGTGCAGGGAGGTGCCACACCGGGGGCAGGGCAGAATCCCGCCCGGGCGCGCTCCAAGAGCCAATCCACTCCAGAGTAGGAGACATCGTGATGAGCAAGAGTACGATCGGTCCGAAGGTGACGAACGGGGATGGCAAGGGCAAGTACGCTGCCGTGAACGGCCTCCAGATGTATTACGAGATCCACGGCACGGGCCGGCCGCTGGTTCTGCTTCACGGCGCTTTGTCGGCCATCGAGACCTCGTTCGGCAAGGTTCTGCCGTCGCTGGCCAGGACCCGGCAGGTCATCGCCGTCGAGATGCAGGCCCATGGGCGCACGGCCGACATCGATCGCCCGTTGACTATCGAGCAGATGGCGGAGGACATGGCCACTCTGCTGCGGCAGCTCGGAATCGAACAGGCCGACTTCTTCGGCTATAGCATGGGAGCCGGCATCGCCCTGCAGATCGCCATCCGGCGCCCGGACCTGGTACGCAAGCTGGGGGTCGCCGCGGTCACCTACAACCGCGACGGATTCCACCCCGGGCTCCTGGAGGGGATCGAGCGCTTGACATCCGAAGACCTGGCCGGGTCGCCGTTCCAAGAGGAATACGCCCGATTGGCGCCGAATCCGGACGATTGGCCCACGCTGATCGCCAAAGTCAAGCAACTGGACCGCGAGCTCCAGGACTGGCCGCCCGAGGCCATTCAGTCGATCAAGGCACCTACCCTGATCATGATCGGGGATTCCGATATCGTCCGCCCCGAACACGCTGTGGAGATGTTTCGACTGCTGGGCGGTGGCGTGGCCGGTGATGTCGCCGGGCTGCCGAACTCACAGCTCGCGGTGCTCCCCGGCACGACGCACGTGACGCTGGTGGAACGCGCCGACTGGCTGGTTTCGATGATCGAGGCGTTTCTCGATGCGCCGATGCCAGAGGGTGAGTGATCTGCGTAGCAGGCAAGCCACAAGGAAACAGTCAGCAGAGAATGCAGCGCAAGAAAGTGATGACGAGCACCCACCCGCTCGGACACCTCTTGCACCCTCGCCATCATCTGTGTCACGAACCCTTGCCGCGCTGCCGCCCTTATGCTACGATTCTCCACAGCCTCCTCCTATCGGGCTTCAATGTTTTTGTTTTGGCGACCTCACGGTACTCCTTCTCTCAGGCGGAGGCTATTCTTTCCCTGACGACTCTGCCTGCAACCCAAGAGGTTCGAGGTATTGACAGACGCCGAAATTTGATGTATAAGAAATGGTCAGACCAGAAGGCCACTTGGAGCGAATTCGAGCTTGACCTGTCCTCTGATTCTCGTCTTGATCTCTTTCTGAGAGCGTGTCAATGAATCGCTTTTGACCCTCTTGTTTCTCAGCAATCTTGATGTTGACACCAAAATCTCTTTGGAACCACACCACCAAGTTGCCGCGACACCCTATCAACCAGGATTTTCTTGATCAATGGATAGTCATTGAGAACGATGTCCAATAGTTCTTCGCTACCGACGTCGTCATTGCTCTTTTCGGTTACTGGTAGTTGCTCACATCCTTTTACTTTCTTGTTTCCATCGATCGCATACCACCAGCTTCGATCGTTTTGACGGGCTGAGTGTCGGTCAGCCCCATTGAAGGAGTCGAGGCGCGGCCGGCTTCTGTACATCTCCGTTCTACCAAGAGACAGTTGATTTCAATACCTTCTGCCCGCACGTACTGGCGCCACGCCGCGATTCAGTCCGTGATCATCCACTTCCCATAGCGCAACGCTTGCCAACCCTACCCAATCTCTTTCCTCGAGAAGCCCGCTCTCTCACCAAGCAGTTGAGAAGACCAAATTCAGAGCCAAGTTACGATGTGGCGGTCTGACCAGTTAGCCGAAAATCATGGGCATAGACATCTTACGCCGGTGTCTGTATCTGGAGTGAGAGCGACGAACACGGCCCTCGCCGGCGGCAGGCAGGAGCTGTTTTACACCACTGCAGCGGAGGAAGTCGTCGTTTATGATCTCCTGCTCTCCAGCCGACTTCTCACCCGGCTTTTTTCTCATTGTGCCCTTCCGTGCGTCATGGGTAGCACCCCCATTAACCATAGAGATCAGGCCCACTGTTCGAGGCGCAGCAAGAGACCTTGGAGCGACGGCCATACTTCTTGGGAGGGGACCGGCGCGGCGCAGTGACACGATAGGCCAGCAGGTTGGAGACGGACCAGTGATGGTGGGTGAGAGCAGCGGCCATAGCAGGCGTGGGTGCAAGCCACTTGTGGCCACCGATCAGGCTTGGGGGCGGAGAGGGTGATGATCGGTGCAGAAGTTGTAGCAGATGCCTGCCAGGTACATGCCGGCGGGCAAGATACCGGTTTGGGGGGCCAAGGCGCGCGTCTTGGCGCCAAGACTGCCACGTGGGGCGCGACCCACAGGCGCAGCCGGCGCGGCCGCACGTGCCGGTCAGGATTCGGTTCGCGGAACACCGCCTGAATGGCACTCAGGTCGCTGCTGAGGCCGTCGACTCAGATCAAGGGCGGCGAAAAGAGGGCTCAGGCACGGATGAGCTGCACCAGTCGGGTGATGAGGGTGCCATCGCGCCGGGCACTGATCACTCCGCCTGGAACCCTGGTTTGTTCAAGTCCGCTACTCCTCTCCACGCTTAAGGATTCTGTTGGCGAATTGGTACAAGTCGCGGGCGCCTGTTTGTAGTGCGCGCTTCAGCGCGCTAAAGCGCGCACTACGAGCCCCTCGTCCGCCCTGGAAGCGATTTCGCCACCAGGATCCTTAAGTGGAGAGCTACCTGTCATGAGTTATGAAAGAATATTCCGACATTACCGACCTACAGTTATTCAAACCGCTTGAAACAAATCGTCTTTCGGATGAAGCTGTTCGCCAAATCAAGTCGCTAGTTGAGAAAGGCGCACTGAAGCCTGGAGACAAGTTGCCCTCAGAGCGAAAGCTGGTGAAGCAACTTCAGGTCAGTCGAGCCTCTCTGCGCGAAGCTTTCCGTATCCTTGAGGCGTTAGGACTGATTGAGGTTCGACCGGGATCAGGTGCTTTCGTCGTCGATCGATCTGGCGCGAGCAAACTACCGACTCAATGGAATCAGTGGTTATATGAGCACAGACAGCAGGTCATCGATCTTTTAGAGATCCGTGAGGCACTTGAACCGAAAGCTGCTGCGCTTGCAGCCGAACGGATCTCGCCGGCGGAATTGGAACTGCTGAAGATGACGCTCGACAAACTAGAGCGCCAGGCTTCCACAGGCAATATCGATGTGGCTGTCCAGTCTGACATTGAGTTTCACGACCTGATCAGCAAAGCCACTCGCAACCCGTTCCTGATCAACCTGAACAACAGTATCAACTATATATTGATAGAGAGCCGCTATGCCTATTACCAAGATCCTGAACATATCCTGACCTCTTGGAAACATCATTGTGCTGTGTTTACGGCGTTGGCTGAGCGGGACAGCTCGACGGCTGCCAAAACTATGCTGGAACACACACGGATCACGAAGGAGGCGATTCGCACGCTGAACGATGACTAATCATTCCGGTAGCAGTAGACGCGGCCAGCGTATGGGGGAAGAAGGAATGCCGCGGAAAAGGCCGCGGCATTGACACCAACAAGCTTTCTTCCCGTGTCCAATCTCAAAGGAGGACGAAAGCCATGAAGAGGGCCATCTGGTTTGTTCTGATCTGCGTCGGACTGGTCTTTGCCTTAATGGGGTGTGGAGGCGCGCCGACCCAGCCCTCTGTGCCAGCGACGGAGCCCCCATCCGCACCCACGGCCCAACCGACCTCACCATCGGTCTCCCAGCCAACCGCAGCGCCCGCCGCTGCCGCCCCCACGCAAGAACCGGCCGCCTCTGGAGCCAGTTCGGAGACGCAGTGGACTGGTACGCTGGTCATTGCCAAGTCCGACGAGCCCAACTCGATCGACCCTCATGTTCACGATGGTTGGTATAGCGTCCGCGCCCAAAGCGCGGTCTACGAAACCCTCGTCGACATGACCTGGGACCCGGACAAGAAGGAAGTCGTCTTCAACCCGCTCCTGGCGACCGATTGGGACATCTCCCCTGACCGGTTGACCTACACGTTCCATTTGCGGAAGGGCGTCAAATTCCATGATGGTACCCCCTTGACGGCCGAGGCCGTCAAGGTCACCTTCGAGCGTAACAAAGCACTCGGCATGCGCGCCTCGTGGCAGGTAAACGCAATCGACAAGATCGAGACTCCCGACGATTACACGGTCGTAATCACGCTGAGCGAGCCCTTTACTCCTTTCATGATGGCGATGGGGCGAGCCTATGTTATGAACCCGAAGCTGATCCAGGAGAACAACGCCAACGACCATGCCCAGGCCTACTTCAACGATCACATGGATGGAACCGGACCATACAAGTTCGTCAAGTGGGATCGGCAGTCCGTGATCGAATTCGAGGCGAACAAGGACTATTGGGGTGGGTGGGCCGGCAAGCATTTTGAGAGAATCGTGCTTCGCCACGTGCCCGACCGCTCGACGCAACGCCTGCTGATGGAGAACGGTGACGTTGATTTCGCCCTCCAGATCGCCCCCGATGATGCACGCGCGCTCGAGTCGAATCCTGACGTGGTGGTGCAGGCTGTGCCGACAACGTCAGAGTTCGATTTCCCGCTCAAGCTGCGTGGGGCGCTCGAGGATGTCAAAGTCCGCCAGGCGTTGGCCTATTCGTTCCCCTATGACGACGCCATCCAGGGCATTCGTGGCGGCTTCGGCGAGCGCAACTATGGCCCCTTCCCCAAGGGGATCACCGGGTACACTGAAGAAGGCCTCATCAAGTACGACTACGACCCGGAGAAGGCGAAGCAGTTGCTCGACGAGGCCGGTTGGAAGGATACGGACGGTGACGGTATCCGCGACAAAGACGGCACGCCGCTGAAGCTTGAGATCTGGACGATCGCCGCTCTGGCGTATGAGAAGGAAGCCGCCCTCTTGTGGCAATCGGCGTTGAAGGACATCGGGGTCGATCTGAACGTTGTAGAGCAGTCGGCCATTGCCAGCTTTGTGACGGCAACCTACAACCGCGATGCGGCGGCCGATGCCTACGGCTGGGTCATCTCCATGTTCTTCCCCGACCCACACGACATCGCGCGCCAGTATTCCAAAGACAGCTTCGACGGTCTGAATACCTCGTACTACAGCACCGATAAGACCGATGCGATGATCGCGGAAGGGGCCCAGATGGAACCGGGCCCGGAGCGAACAAAGCTGTATGAGGAACTGCAGCAGATCATCAATCACGATTCTCCCCACATCTGGATCTGGCTGGAGCAAAAAATCCTCGTCTATCGCAAGAACATCAAAGGCTTCGTGTACAATCCCGTCGACTACATCCGCGAGTTCCGCTACTACGACATGTATCGCGAGTGAGACTGTCCCAGAGCGGGGTAGTGGCCGCCGCCGGTAGCCACTACCCCGCCGAAAGGGGATATGACCTTATGCTGCGCTTTCTTCTGAAACGCCTGGCCGGTTTCGTGATCGTGGTGTGGAGCATGACCTTCGTGATGTTTGGAGTCATTCACGCGATCCCGGGCGATCCAGTAGCGGGTCTCGCCGGCTTCGGTACCCCGCGCTATGTCATTGACGCGATGCGGGAGCAGTTGGGCCTGGACAGGCCATTATACGTCCAATACCTGAAGTACGTGACCAATCTCCTCCGGGGCGACTTCGGCATCTCGATCGAGACGCGCAACCCGGTCCTCGCTGAGATGGGCAAGAATTTTGCGGCCAGTGCGGAATTGGTTCTGGTCGCGCTTTTGATTGCGGTTCCTCTCGGGGTGGCCCTGGGAATCGCGGCGGCGGCTCACTGGGGACGGCCGACGGATGGTCTGATCCGGTTCGTTTCCTTGCTCGGCGCGGCCGCCCCGCTCTTCTGGGTTGCGCTTGTCTTTCAAATCATCTTCTTCCGCCAATTGAAGTGGTTTCCGGTTGATGGCAGGATTGACTTTAGTATTACGCCGCCCACGCAGATCACAGGGCTGTACCTGGTCGATAGCCTTCTGACGCGCAACGGCGCTGCCTTTTGGAGCAGCCTGCGCCACATTGTTCTCCCGGCGGTGGCGTTGGCGCTCAACAGTCTCGGTCTCCTCGTGCGCCAGACTCGTGCGAGCCTGCTCCAGGTCATTACGGCCGACTACATCCGGACGGCGCGCGCGAAAGGGCTCCCGGAACGAATCGTGCTATACCGGCACGCGCTCAAGAACGCTGCTATCCCCATTACGACAGAGATCGGCCTCCAATTCGGCATCATCCTGGGCGCGACCTTCCTCGTCGAGATCGTCTTTTCCTGGCCCGGTCTGGGCCTCTATGCGGTCAGAGCCATCCTGAATCTCGATTATCCTGCCGTTCTCGGTGTCGCCCAGCTCTTCACCTTTGTCTATGTTGTCGCCAACTTTCTGGTGGATGCGTCGTATCCACTCTTTGATCCTCGAATCACGTTGTAACAATCAGAGGTTGAGGGCAGAAGTATGGTTCAACCAACGCTCGACCGGTCTATCGAGCTCCGGCTCGCCTCGGCCACGCCACGCCGACCTGCTCGATGGGGGAGCGCCTTCTTGCAGCAGAATCTCGCTTCAATCGGGGGTGAGATCGTCCTCGTGGCGCTGATCATCGTCGGCATCATCGGACCGTTCGTAGCGCCATATGACCCCCTGAAAGTCCAGATGACGCAGCGCCTGCACCCGCCCAGCGCAGAACATTGGATGGGGACCGATGAACTTGGCCGTGACATCTGGAGCCGGATGCTTCATGGATCACGTGCGACCCTGTCGACGGTCGTTTTCGTTCTGGCTATCGTGATGGTATTCGGGATTCCCATCGGTGCGATCGGCGGATATGTCGGCGGGTGGACCGACGAAGTTTTCATGCGCGTCAGCGATCTGATTCTCGCCTTCCCGCCTCTCGTCCTGGCGATGGCCCTTGTCGTTGCATTGAAACCAAGCCTGACAACCGCTATGCTCGCCGTTGCGCTGGTCCGCTGGCCACGGTATGCTCGGCTCGTCCGCGCCCAGGTATTGACTTTCAAGCAGCGCGCTTTCGTTGAGGCAGCGCGCGCCGTGGGTGTGAGTGAGCGCCGCATTCTCCTGCGACAAATTCTGCCG
This sequence comes from Ardenticatenaceae bacterium, assembly GCA_027493995.1. Taxonomy (GTDB): domain Bacteria; phylum Chloroflexota; class Anaerolineae; order Ardenticatenales; family Ardenticatenaceae; genus DOUV01. The sequence continues at coordinate 3,537,703 of JAOSJS010000001.1, forward strand.
AACTGCCTCGACCCCGTTTACGTCCGTGCCACCGTCGATGCCGGCTTCATCGTTCTGACAACGGCGAGTCTGAGTTTCATTGGCCTGGGTGCTCAACCGCCGCAACCGGAGTGGGGTGCGATGGTCGCCAGCGGGAGGACCTACATGATAAATAACTGGTGGGTAGGCGTCTTTCCGGGGCTAGCCATCATGCTTGCTGTGACGGGCTTCGTCCTCGTGGGCGATGAGATTCGCGATCGCCTCGATCCGACGCTCCGGCGCTGAGAGCGTATTCGGAAAATCTTCGGTCAAATCCGTCTCGTAGATCACGATTGCCTGCTCGCTCACTCGTGTTCCTTTCATGCTCATCCCTATCAGGCGTTCCATGTTTTGTGCATCACGGCGGTTTGCGTCAAGTCGTTTCCCCAACACGCTCTGAGTCTCAACACAACGACCATAATTGAGACCGAGAGCCGGCGAAGTGGGTTTCCACCTAAGAATCCAGAGGCCGCACGTCACCGCGTTCCGTACCACGTGACACGGGTGTGGGAGGAGGTCCGAGGAAACGGATCATACAGGCATACTTCTTCTTGAACGCCGTTCAGATCGTGAATTGGGCAGAGCACTACGAAGGAGAAGCTCATGAAGATTACGACTATTGAGACATTGCAAGTTGCCATCCCACTACGCCGCCTCCATCAGATGGCCGCCGGCGGCGCTGACATCGGTCTTGGCAAGTACCCGATCATCAAGGTGAAGACCGACGAAGGCATTGTTGGCCTCGGGGAAGCGCCTGCCCTGAAAGAGTGGGGCGGCGACTACGGCACCTATTTCGGAGAGAGTGCCAAGACGGTGATGCTGGTCATTCGTGAACATCTGGCGCCGGTTCTCGAAGGTCAGGACCCCTTTCGAATCGAGTGGATTCATGGTCTGATGGACAAGGCCATCAAGGGTCATCCTTACGCCAAGGCTGCCATCGACATGGCGCTCTACGACATCATGGGCAAAGCGCTCGGCGTGCCCGCCTATCAGTTGCTCGGGGGTCTCTACCGGCGCGAGATTCCTCTGGCGCATAGTATCGGCATCATGCCGGCTGAGAAAGCAGCGGCCGAGGCTGCGGTCGCGGTTGAGGATGGAATCAAGACCATCAAGCTCAAGATCGGCCTGGACCCGGAGCGCGACGTGGCCACCGTGCGCGAGGTCCGCAAGACGGTGGGGCCCGGTATCACCATCACGGTGGATGGCAACCAGGGGTATCCTTCGGCCAAAGCCGCGATTCGGGTGCTCCGACGCATGGAGGAGTATAACGTCCTCTTCGTTGAGCAGCCGGTCGAAGGGCTGTCTGCAATGGCCAAGATCGCCCAGGCGGTGGATATGTCGGTCATGGCGGACGAGTCGGCTTGGACCTCACAGGACATCCTGCGCATTCTCGATATGAGAGCGGCTGACTTCGTCTCGCTCTATCCCACCAAGCCCGGCGGTCTCTGGAAAGCCAAGAAGGTGGCCGCCGTTTGCGAGGCCGGCGGGATCTACTGCAACGTAAACGGCTCGGCCGAACTCGGGATAGCGAACGCCGCCAACCTGCACCTCTCGGCCTCGACGAAGGTGGTGACCCTGGCATGTGTCTACCCGGTGACAACGCTGGAAGGGCGTGAGAAAACGAAGCTCGCCGGCCGGTTTTACCTGGACGACATCATCACCGAGCCGTTCGAATACAAAGACGGTGCTCTCATCGTTCCGGATGGCCCGGGTCTAGGCGTCGAGCTCGACGAGCGGAAGGTCGACAAGTACCGCATCGCTTGAGCCCTCGGAGCGCCACGTGTGCCATTCAGCATGGCGGCGGATCGCCCGGGGCGATCCGCGTGGCGGTCGAGACTACTCGCCTGTGACCTGGTTGAGCGCATCTTTCCTCAAGAACAATCGGACCAGTGGAGGAGCAGTCACAATGACCGGACGTATTGCGATCCTGGGTGCCGGCAACGGGGGGTGTGCTGCCGCCGCCGACCTGACCCGTCGTGGTTTCGATGTCACCCTCTTTACGCGTTCAGAAACCCGGCTCGCGCCGATTCGCGAGCGGGGCGGACTGGAATATATCGGAGTCGTGGGTGACGGCTTTGCCCCGCTCAAGACGGTGACCACCAACATCGATGAAGCCCTTGAGGGTGTCGATCTTATCATGATCACGACACCCACCAACGCCCACGCCTGGTACGCCCAACTGCTCGCCCCGCGTCTCAAAGAGAACCACTTCGTGATGCTCAACCCCGGTCACACCGGCGGCGGGCTCCACTTCGTGCACAGCCTGCGTGCGGCCGGCTTTCAGGACGACGTCAAATGCTGTGAGACGATCACACTGACCTATGGCTGCCGCATGCCGACACCGGTCCAGGTTCGCATCCTGGCCGTCATGACCAGGTTGCGGCTGTCGGCTTTCCCCGGCAAGCACATCGACGAACTGACACCGAAGATTGCTACTCTCTTCCCTAACGTCGTCCCGGCCGCCAACGTCCTTGAAACCGGACTGACCAACCTCAACGCGATGGAGCATCCACCCGGCATGCTGCTGAACACGGGCTGGATCGAGTTTACGCAGGGGGATTTCCGCTTCTACTACGAAGGGATCACCCCCTCGGTCGCGAAGGCGATTCAGGCCCTTGACGACGAGCGCATGGCGGTCGTCCAAACGCTCAACAAGCGAGCCGGGTTGAGCATGCACGTCATGACATTCATCGAATACTTCTACCAGGCCGGATTTACCTCGGAGCGGGCGCTCAAAGCCAACGATATGTACCTGGCCCTCCAGGACAGCGAGCCTAACAAGCCTGTGAAATCGCCGCCTTCGCTGGCGCACCGCTACGTCGACGAAGACGTCGGCTACGGCCTGGTGCCTATCTATGAGATCGGCCGGATGGTCGGTGTGGAGATGCCGGTGACACGTCTCATGATTGACCTCGCCTCGCTGCTACGCGGGGTGGATTACTGGCAGGAGGGCTTGACGCTGGCCAAGATGGGGCTCGATCGGGTTCCAGTGGCTCGTCTGGGTGAGTTCCTCTATGAGGGGCGCCTTGAAGCAACCGGCGGTTGATTCTCTCTGGGCTGCACACGATCGTCGACGGCGACCCGAGGCTCGACCGCGGCGGTTGACCCGAAACGCCGGCCATTTCCGAGGCCGTGATGCGCGGCGTCATCTTCGACGAGGACATCGTCGCGCGCCACCTGACCTACGCTCAGTCTCCCCGCTCGAGTCGTCGGGGCTGCTTGACCTGCAGCGGGGCTGCCCGATCGAGTTGGGACTCTTTCAGGGGGCATTGTGCGCGCAGGGCAGAACCGTGCGGTTGCGATGCCCGCCACTGCGCGTCTCTATCGGGCCCTCTCGCTCGAAAACGCATACTATGTGGAGCAAAGCACATGAAGCTGACAGATAAAATCGCCATTGTCACCGGCGCCGGCGCCGGGAACGGTCGGGCCATCGCCCTGGGGTTGGCCGGCGAAGGGGCCGACCTCGTTCTGGCCGACGTCAACCTCGACGCGGCCAACAACGTGGCCGGCGAGGTGCGCGCTCTGGGGCGCCTCGCCCTGGTTGTGCGAGCCGACGTGACGCGCAAGGCAGAGGTGCAAGCCATGGCTCGGGCAGCGGTCGAAGAATTCGGCCGTGTCGACGTCCTGGTCAACAACGCTGGCATCCGCAAGTTTTCGACAATCGTGGAGATGTCCGAGCAAGAATGGGACGCCCACCTGGCGCTCGACCTCAAAGGACCGTTTCTCTGCATCCAGGCCGTAGCACCGATAATGATCAAGCAGCGGCAGGGCAAGATCATCAACATCACCTCCGGGGCGGCCGAACTGCCTCTGCGCGCCGAGGCCCACTACTGTGCCGCCAAGGCGGGACTCAAGATGCTGACGATGGTAGCGGCGCTCGAGCTATCCGACTATGGCATTACTGTCAACGCGATCGGGCCGGGCATTGTCGAAGATACGGGTATGTTCCAGGACATTCGCGCCAACCCGGCGCAGATGCAGCGGCTTCAACACACAATTCCGCTGAAACGTTTCTGTAACCCGACCCGCGACCTGGCGCCGCTGGCGGTTTTCCTGGCTTCGTCGGATTCAGATTACATGACTGGTCAGAGCATCTATCTCGAAGGCGGATTGTTGCTGGTTCAGTGAGGCACGGGATGGCGACCGACACGCAACTGATGGCATTAGGCGAGAGCGTCGACCGGTTCCTGAGCATCGACATCACCGGTCGCGGGATCGTGCGCCAGCTCTACGCCGCGGCGCGTGAGAAGCAAGAAGGGCCGCTGAGCTTCCTGGCGGCGCGCGCGTTATTGAATCGGGTCGGGCCACGCGACGTGGTACTCATATCGACCGGAATGCCGGTCGGCCCCTGGCAGATGGGCGAGCAGGATGGCCCAGTCGGCGCCGCGACGCTAGCGCGATCATTGGTTCTCGGGTTGGGCGCCAAGCCGCTGATCCTGACGGAGGCCAAGCTTGTGGAGACGGTGACCGCGACGGTCCGCGCCGCGGGGCTGCACGTCTTTCCGTTGGAGCAGGCCTTGCAGTACCCCACCGCGACGGCTGTGTTGCCGTTCCCGCTCGATGTCGACGAGGCGCCCAGGGTGGCGACCGAGCTGCTGGACCGGCTGCACCCGCAGGCGCTCGTGGCAATCGAGCGCGCTGGGGCGAACGAGTACGGCGTATACCACCGCGCGCTCGGCGCCAGTCTGACCGCGCACACCTCCAAGCAAGACGTTCTCTTCGAGCAGGCCCGAGCGCGCGGCATCCTGACCATCGCCATCGGCGACGGCGGCAATGAACTCGGCTGCGGCCTGATTAAAGAGACTGTGCTGGAAGTCGTGCCTATCGCGGCCAGATGCCGCTGTCCTTGTGGCGGGACGGTCGTGCCCGTCTTTATCCCCGACATTCTGATCGTGTCCGCCATCTCGAATTGGGGCGTTTATGGCATCGAAGCATGCCTGTCGGCGGCGCTTGCGCGGCGCGAGATTCTGCACGATCGCGACGTCGATTTGCGGGTGCACGTGGCCTGTGCGGCGGCCGGGGGCGATAACGACGGCCCGCGCCTGCTCGACCCCGGCAGCGATGCAGTCCCGGCACCGATCCACGGACATATTCTGGAGATCCTGGCCCTCATGGCCGAGAACAGCACCGAGCCTGGCGGGCTCTATCGTAGCGCCCGGTGGCCGTGGCTAGATCGATAACGACGATGGGACAAGCGCTCATCACCCTACCGGTGGGTCCAGAGGAACTGGCGGCTCGGATCGCGCAGGTCCCGCGCGTCCATCTGGCCCATCTGCCTACTCCGCTCGACGCCTGCCCGCGCTTGAGCACGGCTTTGGGCGGGCCACAGATTCTCGTCAAACGCGATGATCTGACCGGACTGGCCTTCGGCGGCAACAAGACGCGTAATCTGGAATTTCGGATGGCCGAGGCCATAGAGCAGGACGCCGATACCGTCGTCGTCTCTCTCGACGTGATCTCCAACTCGGCGCGCCAGACGGTGGCGGCCGCTAACCGCCTGGGGCTGAGGACCGTCCTGGTGCTGCGGGGCAGCTCCCAGCACCCGATCCAGGGGAATCTGCTCGTTGACCACCTGTTGGGTGCCGAGATCATCATGGCAGAGGGCGACGGTGTGGGCGCCGCCAGTGAATCTGCGGTCGAACGCCTGCGCCAGGAGGGGCATCGACCCTTTCTGCTCAACGCGTCGCCAATGTTCGCTGTGGCTTCGGCCCTGGCTTACTGCCTCACCGTTCTGGAGTTGCGCGAGCAGGTGGCGGCGCTGGGGCTGCGTGCCGATTGGGTCTACCTCTCTTCGGCGGGCAAAGGTCAGGCGGGTGTGATTCTGGGGGCGATGGCTCTCGGGGAGCGCTTCACGACGGTGGGGATCGCCGCCCGCCGCGACCCGAACCGCGAGGCAACGACCGCCGCCATCGCCAACGCCGCCGCGCGCCTGCTTGGACTCGGTCTGACGATCGCACCCGGCGATGTGTGGAACCATGCCGATTACGTCGGCGCGGGCTACGGGTTGCCCACACCGGAGGCCATTGCGGCCGTCCAGCTGGTCGCGCGGACCGAGGGGCTGATCCTCGACCCGGTCTACACCGGCAAAGCCATGGCCGGGCTGATCGATCATATTCGATCGGGCCGGGTCCGGCGGGACCAAACCGTGGTCTTTATTCATACCGGGGGCACCCCGGCAATCTTTGCCTTTGGCGACCGCCTGCTGGCAGAACACCCTCATTCCGCCACGTAAAGGAGCCAGACGAATGTCAAACGATGTACTCGAAACACAGAGGCAGGCCGCTATCCGCGAAAATCTGGATGCCCTCGTCGCCGTGTCGGCGGAAAACGTCGCCTATACGGTGGGCTACGAGGTTCCGTCTCAGACGCTTCCGATCCGCAAGCGGCAGTTCTTCGCGGTCGTGACCGTCGACGGCCGCAGTGCCTTTCTGGTCGTCCAGGTGGAACACAACGAGGCCCGGAATAGCTCGCGCATCCGCGACATCCGTCCCTACAATGAGTTCGCGCAGGAGGGGGTAGTCGTCCTGGCCGATTGCCTGCGCGAATTTGGTCTGGCCGGGGGCCGCGTCGGGATCGAACTCGACGCCCTTCCGGCCCGCAGCTTCGCTCGTCTCGAAAAGGAACTGCCTCGCGCCACCTTCGTCGATGCCGAGAAGATCTTCGATCACCTCCGAATGATCAAGACGCCGGAGGAAATTGAGAAGTTGCGGCGCTGCGGGCAATTGGTCGACCAGGCCCATCGAGAAGTCTATGCCACGGTGCACGCGGGGATGACCGAGATGGACGTGGCCCTCGGCTTCATGGAGCGGCTTCTCAAGAAAGGGGTCGATTATCTGGACAAGATCGTTGTCGGTTCCGGTGAGCGCAGCACCTTTGCCAATTGTCCACCGACGCAGCGTGTGTTGCGAGCGGGTGACGTCATGCGCGTTGACGTCTTCGCGAACATCGACGGCTACATGTCCGACATCGCACGCACATCGGTGGTCGGCCACGCGACCGACGAGCAGAGAACAATCTGGGCGAAACTGGTCGAATCCGAGAATCACCTGCTGGAGCTCATCCGGCCGGGTGAACGGACCGGTGCCATCTGGGAAAAGTTTCTCAGCCACTTCCGGAGTCTGGGATTGGAGCCGGCGATTAACTTTCTAGGCCACGGGATCGGCCTCACACTGCACGAGGAGCCGTTCATCAGTCGCTACCACGACTTCGTCATCGAGGAGGGGATGGTGCTCGCCATCGAGCCGGTCTACTTTACCGGAACAATGGGGTTTCACCTGGAGGATGAGATTATCGTCCGGAGCGATCATTGCGAGATGATCTCTGACGGGCGTGGACCACTCCCCGAGATCGCGGTATGACACTGGTATATTGAAAACCAGGAGGTGACGTATGGGGCGACAAATTGCCGTGTTGGGTGCCGGCCACGGTGGGCTGGCAGCGGCGGCCGATCTGACCCTGCGTGGTAACACGGTGCGGCTGTACAGCCGTTCGGCCGAGCGTCTGGCACCCGTCGTTGCGCGCGGCGGAATCCAGCTGCTGGGCGACGCGGGGAAAGGGTTCGCTCGTGTCGCGTGTGTGACGAACGATCTCGCCCAGGCTGTCGCGGGCGCAGATCTGATCATGCTGGTCGTCCCGGTGACGGCCCACGAGTTCTACGCCCGCGCGCTGGCGCCGCTCCTGCCCGATGGTCAGGCCATCTTCCTCAACCCCGGCCACACCGGCGGAGCGTTGCACTTTGCGACCGAATTGGGCCGGGCAGGCTACGGGGGCGAAGCGCGGGTCTGTGAAGCCTCGACCCTCACGTACGGCTGCCGCACGCGCGACCCGGCCGTGGTCAACGTGATGAAGGTCGTCCCTGAGCTGCCCTTTGCGGCGTTCCCGGGCAAATACGCCGAGGGGCTCTACGACCTCGTCAGTGTGCTTTACCCGGCGATCAAGCTGACCAGGAACGTTCTTGAGACGGCCTTTCTCAACATCAACGCTATCGAGCACCCCCCGATGACGATCCTCAACGCTGGCTGGGTCGAATACACGCGGGGTGATTTCTACATCTATTACGAAGGAACCTCTCCAGCCGTGGGTCGCGTGATCGACGTCGTCGACCGCGAGCGCATAGCGGTCGCCGAGGCGCTGGGCGTGGCCACCCGGAGCTTCGTGCAGATGTTCTTTGCGGCAGGGTACACGACCCAGCATGCCGTCGAGGTTGGCATGGCCTACCAGGCTCTTCAAGAGAGCGCACCCAACCGCTGGGTGAAGGGACCGGCATCGCTCGATCACCGTTACGTACACGAAGACGTCGGCTTCGGACTGGTTCCCTGGGCCGAGCTTGGCGACCTGGTCGGAGTGGATACGCCGGTGATGGATCAACTCATCGGGATTGCCTCGGTGATGAACAATCGTGACTATTGCCGTGAGGGCCTCACGCTCGAGAAGCTCGGTCTGTCCGGTGTTGAACCGGACCAATTGGAACGCTTTCTCTACGACGGCAAAACGAGCTAGTGCGCCGGTCAAGGAGTCAGACTTCCGAAGTCTGGGAGGGAGTGTGCTGGCCCAAAGCGCGCTCCGACGACGGTGAGAGAGGGGGCACCGGCTGCGAACAAGACTTCGGAAGTCTTTTCCCTCGTGCCCGGTGCGCTCGAAGGAGGATGGCATGTTCAAGGAACGCTCGCGCTTTGATTTCGCCTTTATCCCAGCCGGTCCGTATCGAGAAACCGTCGACCTCATCCGCCGCGGTGAGGCCTTAGGCTACCGCTGCGCCTGGCTCCCCGATCAGACGTTTCATCGCGACCCTTTCGTGTTGCTAGGTCTCTGTGCTGAGGCCACGAGCGAGATCGGCCTCGGATGCGGCCTCACCAGCCCCTACACACGGTTGCCGGTCCAGATCGCGCGCGCCGCCGGTGTGGTCGACGAAGTCGCCGGCGGGCGCTTTATCCTGGGGCTCGGCACCGCCAACCCCAAGACGGTCCTGGCACCGTTGAACATCACTCTGGATCGTCCAATCGGGCGCCTGCGCGACGCCATCGGTATCATTCGCCGCTTGCTGGCGGGTGAGCGCGTCGAATACGAGGGAGCCAGCGACATGCTCAACGGCGTCAAGCTCGACTTTTCGCCCCGGCCTGATATCCCGATCTACATCGGAACCCGCGGCCCCCAGATGTTGAAGCTCGCCGGCGAGGTCGCAGATGGCGTCCTGGTCGAATCGCTGTTTAACGCCCTGCCCCAGGTATTGGAACAGGTCCGCAGCGGCGCGGAGAAATCCGGGCGCTCGCTGCGCGACGTCGACGTCGTGGCCTGGCAGCTCGTCCAGGTCACCGACGACGTCGAGACTGCCATTGCCGCGCAAAAATCCTGGATCGCCCGCTCGATCAGCATTGGACCCTACCAGGCCATGCGCGACGTCGGCATCGACGAGACAGTCATCGCCGGCGTGTCGGAGGCCATGGCGCGGGGCGACCAGGAGACTGCGATCAGCCGTGTCACCGACGACGCCGTTCGATGCCTGATGATCATCGGCAACGCCACGCAAGTGTCGGAGCGGATCAGTCGCGTCTTCGGGAGCGGAGCCGATAGCCTCAACCTGCTCCTGATGGGATCGATGGCAAGCATGCGCGAAACCCTGGAACGCTTTGCCCGCGACGTTATGCCCGCGTTCCGCTAGAGTGCCGGTCCAGGCGTCAGACTTCCGAAGTCTGGTGAGGACCGTGCTGGGCCAAAGCGCCCTCCGACGATGGTGAGAGAGGCGGGCACCTGCCGCCAACAAGACTTCGGAAGTCTTGTCCCTCCTCCGCGGGATGACTTGACCGGTGCGCCGGGCCCGTCCAGGTCAGAGCCTGTGTGGCCGCAGCGCGCTCTTTCGCTCGTGCCCGGAGACCGGCACGTCGTCCCACGTCGTTCTGGCCTCCATCCGACGGGTCCCAGCCACACCTGGGTGGGCCCAGAGACCCGTGTCCGGCCTGGTCGCCGGCCGGCTCTTCGTCGCCGTAGCGTTCGCGCGCGGAAAACATCCCGCCGGCCCTGTTGAGAACCTGGTGGCTTCAAGCCGCCCGAGCACTTGCAGAGGAGAACCGCACATGACCAATGAGATCATCGCCAAACAAAAGCAGGCCCTCGCCACTCATGGGTTGGACGCGCTGGTCGCGATGGCTCCTGAGAACGTGATCTATACCTGTGGCTTCGTGATTCCGTCGCTGCGCCTTCAGGGGCTTCGCCGCCGCCTGGCGGCGACAATCGTCACTCCCGATCAGGACGCACTCGTCACCGTGGACATGGAAGCCTCTACCGCCAGAAGGCGCTCCAAACGCTTCAGCGACATCCGCGTCTACAGCGAGTTCGATCAGGAAGCCTCCGATCTTCTCGTGGAGACGCTCAAAGACTTCGGGCTGAGCGGCGGGCGCATCGGGATCGACCTGGATTACATCCCCGCCATGGATTTCGCGGTGGTCCAGAAGGGATTGCCCGCGGCGACCTTCGTCAACGCCGACGAGCTGTTTCTGGACCTTCGTAGCGTAAAGACCGACGAGGAGATCGCGCGGCTGCGCACGACCGGGCGCCTGGCAGACAGCGCCCACAAACAGGTGCAGGCGCGTGGCCGCGCCGGCATGACCGAGCGCGATATCGCCAATATCATCCTTGAGACGCTCTATGGGGGTGGGATCGAGGACATTGGTGTGCTTGTCGTCGCCTCGGGCGATCGGAGCACCCTGCCCAACGTCGGCCCGAGTGACCGCATTCTCCAACCCGGCGATATCGTCCGCATCGACATTCTCGCCCACATTGACGCCTACTGCTCGGACGTGGGGCGCACCTACGTTGTGGGCGAGCCAACCGCGGAGCAGAGCGGGATGTGGCAGAAGATGGTCGACACGATGAATGTGCTCAAAGACCAGATTCGGCCCGGCGTGACGACGGGCCATCTGTACCAGGTGTTTGCGGACAAGTATCGGTCGGTTGGGCTCGACCCGTATAAATTTGTCGGGCACGGACTGGGCCTGAGCGTGCACGAACATCCCTGGATCGGGCGCGACAAACGCTTCGACCGTCCGGTCCAGGAAAAAATGGTTCTCTGCGTGGAGCCCTTCTATATGGCGGGCGATCAAGGCTATCAGTTTGAGGACGAGATTCTCGTCACGAAGGACGGCTTTGATCTGATTACCGACCAGATTGAGACGGCGGAACTGCCCCGGATTCAAGCCTGAACGGCACATCCGCGGCACGATGGAACACGCGGCCGGCCGATCCGGAAACGCCCGCAATGGACGCTGGTTTCCTGTTCCTTACCGGCAGTTACACCGCCGGCTTTCGCCGCTGCCCGATGGAGCGATGACGCATGAAACTCGTTGATCTGCGCGCGACGCCGCTCTCCATCCCGTTCGTAAAACCGCTGATCTGGCCCTTCGGGAGCCAGGATGGCATTACCCTGGTCCTCGTCGAACTGGAAACCGATGATGGGCTGGTCGGTGTGGGCGAGAGCAGCGTCATCCATCGACCGGTCGAGGCGACCCTCGCCGTGATCGAGAGCGCGAGAGCCTATCTGCGGGACGAAGACCCGTTTAACACAGAGCGCATCGCCAAAAAGCTGCGTGTCCTGGGGGGCTGGCAGTGGAGCCGCGGCTTCGCCAACCGGGCCTTGAGCGGTATCGAGGCCGCGCTCTGGGATCTGATCGGGAAGGCCTGCCGGCAGCCACTCTACAAGTTACTGGGCGGGGCGATTCGCAAGGAGATCGCGGTCATCAAAGTCCTGCTGCACGATGAACCCGCAGCGATGGCCGCGGTGGCGCACCAGGCCGTGGTCGAGGGATATGATACGCTCTATCTCAAGTACACGACCATCCCGGCCCTGTTGGAGCGGCTGGAAGCCATTCGGGCTGCCGTCGGCGACGCGCCCAAACTCCGCATCGACTTTAACCAGACGCTCTCGCCCGGCTTCGCTGTTGCGCTCTGCAACAATGAATTGCGCACGTACAACCTGGAATTTATCGAACAACCGATTCAGGCGGCCAACCTGGAAGGGCTCGCACACGTCCGACGCTCGGTCGGGGTGCCGGTTGCCGCGGACGAGAGCTGCCAGCATATGTATCAGGCCTTCAACGTCATCCGCGCCGAGGCCGCCGACGTCATTCACATCAACCCGCGCATGCACGACAATCTGTGGGACGTAAAGAAGACTGCCGGGATGGCCGAAGCGGCCGGGCTGCCGGTCGTCGGCCAGAGCCTGGTCGAAGGCGGTGCCGCCCAGGCCCTGATGTTGCATGTGATCGCCTCAACGCCCAACTTTATTCTTGCCAACCAGTGCATGTACGACAATCTGGCCGGCGATTACCTGACGGCGCGCCTGCCGATCGTCCGTGGTCACATGCGTGTCCCAGAGGGGCCGGGGTTGGGGGTAACCGTCGATGCCGACCGGGTGCAGGAATATGCCGATCACTTCCGGGCGGTCGGCACCTACAGCGTATTCAACACGCCCCAGGAAGAGTTGCCCACGATTCCGGTGCGGGGTCTGCCCAGTTACTGAGGAGGAGGCCGGTGGCAATCTGCAGCGCGGTTCCAACTCTCGTGACCGCCTGGCACCGGGCTATCGGTGCCAACCGCCGCGCGCGGCCGGAGCCGGCCTTATCCTGGCGCGCGCCATGCTTCGCCGCGACCGATTCTGCCGGCAACGTCGGATTGAGGTGTAAGCTGTGGTAGGGCCAGGCGTGCAAACGACGATCGCGCTTGCAGGCCGTGTGGCGATTGTCACCGGGGCGCGCCGCGGCATCGGCTACGACGAGGCCCTCGCCCTCGGGCGCGCTGGGGCAACCGTGGTCGTCGTGACCCACACGCAACTGGACGCGGCTGAACGAGTGGCCGCGGAGGTCGAGGCGGTCGGCGGTACAGCCAGCGCGGCACTCGCCGATGTGACCCGCGCCGATGACGTCCAGCGGCTGGTCGAGACGACTCTTCGGCGCCACGGCACCGTCGATATTCTCGTCAACAACGCCGGCATGACCGACCCTGCGCACCAGCGCGGCCGGCTGGTCGACCTCTCCGAAGAGTCATGGGATCGCATGCTGGCAGGCCACCTCAAAAGCACCTTTCTCTGCATCAAATATGCCGCTCCGGTGATGATGGCACACGGGTGGGGCCGGATCGTCAACACTGCCTCCATCCATGGCCGGGTGGGCGGGCGCGAGGGCATGGGCCACTATGGGGCCGCTAAGGCCGGTATCATCGCGCTCACACGGACCGCGGCGCGTGAACTCGGTCCCTACGGCATTACCTGCAATGCCATCGCCCCCGGTTTCATCGCCACGGAGCAACTGCTGGGAGGTGCCGCTGCAGGCACCATCGCCAGCTATACGCGGCAGAATCCGCTTGGACGGCTGGGCACACCCCAGGAGATCGCCAACCTCGTCTTGTTCCTCGCGTCGGAGGGGGCGTCGTACATCAACGGCGCCGTCGTCGATTGTTCCGGTGGTCGAGTCGAATATTCCCTCGGCGGCGCGACCGCCGAACACGGTGCCTGAATGAGCCGGCGCCAGGAGAGTGGAGCGTTCTCATGACCCACGATGTGACGATCACCGTCCTCGGCGGCGGGAACGGCGCCTTTGCCGCCGCCGCCGATCTGACGCTCAAAGGCGCGACGGTCCACTTGCTGGAGGTCCCCGAGTTAGCGCCGGATACAATCGCGCCCGTTCAGACACGCGGTGGTATCGAACTGGTGAACAGCGATGTCGCGGGCGTCGCGGCCGGCTTTGCCCCAGTGGCCGTCGTGACCGACGACCCGGAGGCGGCGCTGGCGGGTGCAGACATGGTCCTCTACGTCGTCCCGGCCTACGCCGAGCGGCGTTTCACTGAATTCTGCCTGCCCTACTTCCGCCCGGAGCAACTGGTCGTGCTCTTCTGTGGCTCGTTTGGCGGCGCGCTCGAGGTTGCCAGCTTGCTTTCAAGGCGCAGCGGGATGCTCCCGACGATTGCAGAGACCGAGCAACTGGTCTACGGAGCCTTCAAACAGAATGCGACCACCGTTAAAGTGGGCGGGTTGAAGGCCGGGCTGGCCTGCGCGGCGCTCCCTGCGACACAGACGAGAGCAGTTCTGGAACGGCTCCAGCCCCTGTTCTCCGGGTTTCAGACCGCACCCAGCGTGCTGCACACGAGTCTCCGCAACCTGAACCCGGTGGTCCATGCTCCCGTGTCGCTATTGAACGCCGGCCGCACCGCCGCGGACAAGCCAAAGTCGCGGTACTACTGGGAGGGGGTGACCGAGCCGGTCGGCCGGGTGGTCGAGCGTGTCGACGCCGAGCGGGTGGCGGTGGGCCAGGCGCTGGGAATGGCACTGCCCGGCGCGCGGGAGGTCCTGTTGAGCTGGTACGAACACCAGGGCGCGCGCGGCCGCACCTTAGGTGAGGTCATGAGCACGAACCCGGCCTATGAAATTGCCTGGGCGCCGCAGACCTTGAACCACCGCTTTCTCACCGAGGACATACCGTTTGGTCTCGTGCCCCTAGAGGCGCTCGGACGCGCCATCGGCGTCTCGACACCCGTGATCAGCGCCCTCATCACGCTCGGTTCTGAACTGGTGTCGACCGACTTCCGAACCGAGGGCCGCACGCTGGCGCGCCTTGGCCTGGAAGGGCTGAGTTCTGAAGAAATCCGGCGGCAGGTCGAGACTGGCTGAATCCGAGCCGCCGGGCATCACGGGCAGGAGCCGCAGGTGAAGCGCAAACCCGGGATCTGGAAAGGCAGGACCACCATGGAGAAAATTGCGATCCTCGGCGCGGGCAACGGCGGTCACGCCGTGGCCGCTGATCTGGGACGACAGGGCTACGAGACCAGCATCTACAGCCGCTCGGCAGCGACGCTGGAAGCGCTCACGGCGCGTGGCGGTGTCGCCTACACCGGCTGTTTTGGAGAAGGTTTCAGTCCGATCAAGACGATCACACCCAATATCGAAGAGGCAATCGACGGCGCCCGGATCATCATTATCACCGTGCCGACGATTGCGCTGACCTGGTATGCCCACTTGCTTGCCCCCTACCTGAACGAAAGCCACACCGTCATGCTGAATCCCGGTCATACGGGCGGCGGCCTCCACTTCGTGCAGACCCTCCGTGAGGCCGGGAACGCGAAGGAGGTTCGCACCTGTGAAACGATCACTCTGACCTATGGCTGCCGTATTCGGGGGCCGGCCCTGGTCTGGATTCCGCTCGCCATGACGAATCTGCGTCTGGCGGCTTTTCCCGGCAAGCACCTCGATGCGCTCTTCCCAACAATTCATACCCTCTTCCCGCACGTGGTCCCGGGCACCAATGTGCTCGAAACCGGACTGACGGATCTGAACGCGATGGAACATCCGCCCGGCATGCTTCTGAACGCGGCCTGGATCGAGCATACGAAGGGGAACTTTCGCTTCTATTTTGATGGCGTGAGCCCGGCAGTAGCCCGCGTAATTCAGGGCATGGACGACGAACGCATGCGTATCTTACGGGCGCTCAACGAGCGGGCCGGGCTCGATATGCGCGTGATGAGCTTTATCGAGTACTTCTACGAAGCCGGACTAACGTCGCGGGCAGCCCTGGAAAGTGGCGATATGTACCAGGCTCTCCAGGAAAGCGAACCCAACAAGCCGATTCAGGCGCCGGACAGCCTCGATCATCGCTATGTCAACGAGGACGTCGGTTTTGGCCTCGTGCCGATGGTTGAGATCGGGCGGTGGGTCGGCATCGAGTGCCCGACGACCGAGGCGCTGGTCCGGCTGGCCTGTGTCATGATGAAGCGCGACTACTGGCATGAAGGGCTGACGCTGGCGAAGATGGGCGTGGATCAGGTACCCGTCGAACGGGTAGGGGAGTTTCTGTGGGAAGGCCACCTGTAGCCGATCGCGCCGGGGAGCCGGCGCCGTCCCCCACGAACGTATGGCTCCGCGCTCGAACCCTCTTTACGATGCACTGGATGGAGGGGGCGCTATTGTTGGGGGCTGCCGTCGTGATCCTGGGCGCGTTGGGCATTGGGCGCTTCGGCTATCCAGCGATTCTACCCTTCATGCGCCAGGGGCTGGCCCTGACAAACACGCAGATGGGGCTGCTGACGACCGGGAACCTGTCAGGCTATCTCCTGACCAGCGTAGTGGCCGGCTTCTTCGTCGCCCACGTTCGCCCTCTGTCTCTGGTCACACTCTGCCTGCTCACGTTGGCAGCGGCGTTGGCACTCACCGGCTGGGCGGCGGGCTTTCCCTGGGCATTTGCAATGCAAACAGTCGCAGGCGCCGCCAGCGGTGGCTGCGTCGTCGTCGCCCTCGGGCTGGTTTCGTCGTCGTTCTCGCGTGGTGCTCGCGGTCTGGCGACGGGCCTGGCCATCAGCGGCGCCGGCGTCGGGTTGATCGTCTCAAGCGTTCTTGTCTCTCTCGTGCAAGCCGAAGGGCAATCGTCTGCGTGGCGCCAGAGTTGGTTTTCCCTGGGTGCGGCTGTCGTAGCGGCGACGGCCGTTTCGGCATTCCTGCTCGCGGCGTCCGGGGTCGCGGACGGGGCGACAGCCACGGTGGAAGCGCCAGCCGAGAACCGCTCGGCGGCCTACCGCTCAACGTTCGTCTGGCATATTGCCTTCGCGAGCACCTTTTTCGCCTTCGCCTACGTGAGCTATAGCACCTTCTACGTGGAGTTCCTGCTGCGAGAGACGGGTCTCGACCAGAACACGGCAAGCCACCTGTGGAGCATGGTTGGCGTCTCCAGCTTGCTCAGCGGCGTGGCCTGGGGCTGGCTCTCTGACGTTTGGGGGCGCAAACCGAGCCTCGGCCTGGCATTTCTGGCCCTCGGCACGGCGATCGGGATGGCCGTCCTGTCCCACGCCTTTGTCGTGCTGTTGCTCTCGGCCGCGCTCTTTGGAATCACAGTCTGGAGCACTCTGGCGATCATCGTGGCTATTTATGCCGATCAATTGCCACCCCAGCAGGCGCCCGCGGCTATCGGCCTGACCATGCTGGTCTTTGGGCTCGGACAGGTGGGCGGCTCATTCCTGGCCGGACGGCTCGCCGACCTGACGGGGAGCTTTCGTGCTGTCTTTACAATCGCGAGTGTAGCGGCATTTATCGGTATGGCCATTGTACTCCTGCTACAACTGCCGCGCGGCAGGGAGGCCGACTGACCGTGCTGGAGCAAGATCGCGGCCGCCTCGCCGGGCTCGTGGCTTGCACGCTTTCTCACCGTCTCGCGGCAGTCGCGTCGCTCGGCCACTTCACGATCGAGGTCTATTCAGGCCTGCTGCCCGTTCTCTACCCTCTGCTCGTGGTGGCGTTGGGTCTCTCTTACGTCCAGGTCGGCGGCATCGCTTCGGCGTTCATCATTGCGTCGGCACTTCCACAGCCCCTCTTTGGCTATCTGAGCGACCAGCACGGCAGCCGCTGGTATACCTCATTGGCTGTCTTATGGATGGCCGTCCTGATCGCAACCGCCACCTTCACTCGCAACTATGCCGCGCTGGTGCTCCTCCTGACTCTGGCCGGCCTGGGATCAAGCGCCTTTCACCCAGCTGCCGCGACCGATGCCTCGCGGCCGGCACGCACGACCCGTGGGGGCAACGTCTCCGTCTTCCTTGCGAGTGGGAACGTCGGCTACGCTGTCGGTCCGCTGGTCGCCGCACCGCTTCTGGCAGCCGGTCCGACGACGACGACCCTATTCCTCCTCCTGTCGGCGCTGGCCGTCGCCCTCATCATTGCGTGGACGCCGCGGCCGGAGCGCCGCCCTGCCGGGGAGCCCGTCGACAATCGCCCCGTGCAGTCGATCGGTGTCGTCGCGCCGTCGCGGGTCTCGCTCGTGGCGCTTGGGCTTCTGATGGCCCTGCGAGCCTGGGTCCACATCGGCTTTGCGACCTACCTGCCGCTCTTCTGGGTGGAGCAGAGGCTGACGCTTCTGGCGTCGAGCCGGCTTCTGGCACTGCTCTTACTCTCGGTGGCAGCCGGTACAACGACAGGCGGCTTCCTCGCCGACCGGCTTAACCGCCGCGCGCTGCTGTCCGTGGCGTTGCTCTGTTCGGTTCCGGTCAATGTGGTGCTCCTGGCAATGCCTCCGGTGCTCCTGGTCTTCTTCGCGCCGGTAGCCGGCTTTTTGATCGGCTTGCCGATTCCGATTATTCTTCTCACCGCCCATGATCTCTTGCCACAGAGACTCGGCGTCGCCTCCGGCATTGCAATCGGCATGGCCTTCGTCGCCGGAAGCCTCGGCTCGGCACTGACGGGCATCATCGCCGAGCATGCAACGTTACGTATGGCCCTGCTGGCACTGGCGCTGCTTCCCCTGCTGGCGAGTCTATGCGCGTTAGCCCTCCCCGTGCGTCGAGCGCAACCGGCCGCCGTACCAGCTCGTTCGTGACGACCGCGATGATAGCCAGGTGCCGAGCACCTCACGCCAGGGGCAGTGTCCCTGGAGCTGATCGAGGAACGCACCGATGCCCAATTCATCCTCCATGCCAGGCACCAAACCCAAATGTCCAGTTCCTCGCTCTGATACGTGTCGCTCATTGTGTCCCCTGTTTGCGCTCACCGTCGGTGTGGGATGTCGGTGTTATTGCCGAACAGCGCGAATCTGCACCTGGAGCCAGCAGGAACGAACGAGGGGCGCCGGCTCAAGGCCGGCGGCCCCTCGTTGGCTGTGTTGCTCACCTCTGTTGGGGCAAGGGACGATCGGGCGGGCCGTGCCGGAGGGCAGACCGGCGCAACTCGCCCTGGTCGTCCAGGAGATTACTGCTACGAGTGAGCCGTGGATTTCAGGCGCTCGTTCAGGACCTCGTAGAGTTTCTGCGGAGAATCGGGGAAAGAATGCCCCGAATCCTCCAACTCGCGGGTAATCCGTGTGAGCTGATCGACGAGGTTGTCCTCAATTCCTCTGGCTTTGCCCTTGTGTTGCCGGATGGTATTGTGCAGCGCCGACCAATTCTTCTCGGGCGTCTCGTTCCAGAGTTCTCTGATGTCATCCATTGGGACGTGTGCCATAAATTGTTCCTCCTCTTCCGGATCTGTCTGGGCCGTCGTGTCCCTTCAGGTGAAGGGGCAGTTGAGGTGTAGCATATCTCGTACCACCTGATTCTCGGCGAATGAGCCCATGTCAGTGACGGCTCCCAGTTACCGTGGTGCTCGCTTTCACCTCGGTCTGCACATGAGTCACAGAATGCTTGACAAAGTCAAGGAGAGTATTGTATATAATGATCCAGTCACAATACGCGAGGAAAGTGCCAAAAACCTACTAAGCTTCAATTCCCTCAGCGCTGCGACTCGAGGCTGTACTGCCGGTCCGGTGGCTCAACATTCCCCGCTCTGTTCACGCAAGTCGCCCCTCGACAGCCACCTACCCTTCGCGCGTGAATGGCGGAATGCCTGACAACGAAACGCCCAGACAATCCAACAAATCCTCCTTTTCTGACCCGGAGAGTCCATGATCGCAGACAAAGGCCCTGATCCGCGCCTGGTGTTGGTTTACGAGCTTCTGCGCGGCCTGCTGGATGAGTCGCAGACCGAGGGGGCACAGGCGAGAAGCCCCCGGCAGGTCCCGTTTATGCCGCCGGTGGCCCCGGGCGGGAAAATGAGTGCCACGGATCTGCTGAGCTGGTGGTTCCGGCCCGCCTCGAATGCGGCCGATCCGTGGGAGGACTACTTCGACCAGCCGTTCGCTGTGCCCTCTCTGGGAGAGACGATACGATCGCCCGTCCCGGCGCCCATGCCGTGGCGTTTTAGCGGCGAATTGGCTCTGGAGCAGACCCAGGCACTGACACCCTGGACCGATTGGCAGACCATCCTCAATTCGCCGGAGGAGGAACTGGGCGACCAGCAGGCCGAGGCTGCGGCGGCCTGTCTCTACGATTTCATCCACGCCATCGGGCGGCAGGACGTCGACAGCGCCATGGAACTGGTCGCCGACGACTATCACGTCCTGGAGGATGATCGGGAGATCGACCGGCTGGCCTTGCGCCACCATCTCGAATCCCTGTTGGATTCCTTGCGTGGATGGGAGTTCGAGGTTTCTCTGGGCGAGGTCCCGGAGCCGCTGCACCATCCGTACGGTATCCTGATCTACACCGAGATCCACGTCACGGCTCATCATCCCCAGAGTGGGGCGCGGCGCTCCATCGTCGAGCGCCGCCTCGCGCTCCTTCAGCAACGAGCCAACGGCGAATGGGCCATCGCCGCGCTCAGCCTGGTCGGAGATCGAGGGTAGGATGCTGCAACAGCCAACACGGGTGGACCTGGCTCTCTCCGCGGACGTGCGGTTGCCATTGAGCCTGCTCACCCGATACCTTTTCTTCCTCACCCGGAGACCGATCAGCCAAAGTAATGCCCATTATCTCCAGCAACGCCTGGACGGCCTCAAATCCCTGGCCGAGCCGTTGGATACGGTGGATAGCCCCGCGCTGAAGGAAGCCATCGCTCTCCTCCGGGCCATGAATCCGCGAACCTTCTACCAGCTCGCCGAACGGCTGCAGCTGGTCTTGTTCCCACTGGCCTCGGCTATGGCCGAGATACCGGCGGACGTCGTGGTGTCGGATAGCCCCCTGCCGCGGCAGTTCTGGAGCGGCTTCCGGCGAATCCTGCTGCTGTTTGGCCCGGCCATCGGCATCGGAGACGAGGTTATTTTCTTCCCACTGCCGCGATGGATCAAGGCTGCCAATTCGCATGCCGACATTACGGTTTTATCGGCGTATCAGGGGTTATGGGAGCAGGTCGGCGACGTCGACCAGATATTCCACTACACGGAGTATGTAACCCTGCTGAGGGCTCTGCGCGGCCAGGCGCCGTTCGAGGGGTTCGACATTGTGATTCTGGCGGACTTTGAACGGCCCGACCTCTCCCCCGCCGTGTGTTGCGAGCCGAACATCCCCTACTATGTCGAGCTCTCGTCGGGCACGCAGTCGTCGTTTCTGGTGGACAACCGCCGTCGCTGGCTGCACCGGGCCCGGCGAGCGCTGCCGTATTTTGCTAACTATTATTTCGGGCTCGACAACCTTGCGCGCTGGCTCGGCTTATCGCCGACCACGGCCGGACGGTTCTCGACGGTTATGCACCGGACCGGCGAGCCGCCCGAGCACGAAGTGCGGGTGTATGTCAACCCTTTCACCTCCAAGTATGACCCCTCGGAAGCCTACTGGAGCCGTCTCCTGAGTTCACTGTTTTCAAAGCCGCCGGCACGCCCGGTCCGGTTCGTCATCGATCCGGGCCCGAATCCCGCCACGGCGCGCTTTGCGTCGGGTCTGGCCCGCTCTACGGCGGCCCGCACGCCCCCCGGCATCGACTTCGACATCGTCCGGCCGCAAGATGACCGAGTGCCATCGCTGCAAAAGGTCTTCGCACAGATGGAGCGAGCGCACGTCGTCATCTGTTCGGATTCGTTCGCGGCTCATGCCGCCCCGCTCTTCAACTGCACGACCCTGGTGGTGGCCGGGGCGGGCCTTGAAAACTGGCGCGTCCCGCACCGGTCCAGCTACTACTTCGATGCCGACGCGCCGATCGCCGAGGTCATTGCAGGGATGCGCCAGGTCCTGAAAGGGATCGCCGTTCAGGAGGGAGAACGGGACCATCATCCGTCGCTCACGGGAGCAGTCGAGCAGTTTCAAGCCGCGGTGCGGGCACTCCAACCGCTCCTCGACGGCGAGCTCGACGGCAACTTCGACACCCTCTGCGAGACCTACGACACCTTCGTGAAGGCGAACCAGGCAGTCGTCGACCACCTGCTCGGCCGGTCGCCGGAGCTCGGCGCGCTGCTGCGCGATTTTCCATACGAGAAACCGGTCTTCGGGATAGACAATGTCAGGTCAATCCCCGAGGAGTTGAGGCAAGACGTCGTGCTCCACCTGCGCGATCGCTGGGAGCAGTGGCAGAACACGAACCTGTACAAGTACCTGTCCCTGATGCTGGCCGAGGCACGCTCATGAACCCGTTGGAGCAGGCACGTTCGTCGGCGCAGGCCGTTGACCTTCTGGCGCTTCGACCCGAGACACGAGCAGGGCAGCGCGCCACCCTCGACGGCGACCACGCGCCGGCGCCCGGTGAACTCATCCTGTTGCAGGGCCTCACAACCATCCGGCAGGAACAGCTCCAGACCGGTGAGATTGCGTCCTACCGCCGTGGTCTGGCGGGTGATCTCCTCTACTGCCGCAGCCCGTTTGTCTCGACCTTCGTTCACGATGCCCTCGGCTGCTTTGACCCACGCTCCCCCTCGTGGCAACCCCATACCCTGGACCTGATCCCGGGGCGCCGGCGGGTCCGGTTCTTCAGGACGGTCATACACGTGCGACAACGCATCCGCGCGTTTCTTGCCTGGCAGCAGGAGTCCGATGGGTGTTGGCGCTTCTTCGGACGGGGCAGCGGCCTCGATTGTGACGCCAATACGACGGTCTGCGCCGCGTCGGCCCTCCTGGACAGGGCCGAACGCTCTGACTTGCGGCGATGGCAGCGCCAGGTCAAAGCGGTTCTGCGTTTTCGCTCTGCCGGCGGGCTCTTCTTCACCTTTCTCACGCCGGCCGGTCGAGGGTACGGCTGGATGGACGACGTCGGCAGGCCGGTCGCTGGCATCGATCGAGTCGTCAACGCCGACGTGCTGCGCTACCTGGCCCTGGCCGGCGTCGGGACCGGTCGTGACGTTGAGGTTCTCATGGATTATTTACGGGGCGAAGCCGCATCCGGCGACCTGATGCACGGGACCTCCCTGTACCCCAATCCCTTGAGCTTTTTCTACGCGCTCACGCGCGCCTGGGACCAGGCACAGCTTCCGGGTCTGGCCGATCTGGCCTCGTCGCTTGTCCCGCGACTCCTCAGCCTGCAAGGCGAAGATGGTAACTTCGGCACCCCGCTCAGCACGTCCCTGGCGATCGCGGCTTTCCTCAATCTCAAGGTCGCCGGCACACCGCTTGAGCGGGCCAGGGATGCGCTCATCAGCAAGACCCAACCCGCGGGCGGCTGGGCGTACGAGGACTTCATCGTGAGCGGCTTCGGCTCTCCGGCCTTGACAACAGCGCTCGCCATGATGGTTCTGGCTCGATCGAGCGGCCTGGCAAACGGGTGGGCAGGATGAACTTCCATCATGGGGACGCGGGGCCGGCGCTGGCAGGACTGCAGCAGGAGCTGGAGATTGCCAGCAGCTCGTTCCTGGAGCAGTATCACCAGGAGGTCGAAGTCTACCGCAGCGAGATCACTCGAGGGCTGCAGGAGGCCCTGGCTCGCCTGCGCCAGGACGTGCAGGAAATCTCGGCCGGGAACAAGATCTGCGAGCAATTGGCCGAGCAGGCCTCAGAATACGTCGATTGGCTGCAGTGGACCTTTTGGGACCTGCCCTACTTTGCCGTCGCGATTCGGCCGGCGGTGGAGCGCTTCCGCCGGACAGTGGCGGCCTGTGGCCTGGTCTATCTCTCGATCCGGGTGTTCGACGACGTCATCGATCGCCACTTCTGGTACAAGGCCAGGCACCCGACGCTCCTATCGGCGACGAGCAAGACCTTTCCCAGCAGCCAGGGGGCCGAGGGGCTGACGATCCTCGCCGGTCTCCTGCTCTGCTTCGAAGGGTTGGCCACCATGACAGACCCCTCGCAAGAAGGTCTGGAACAGGCGCTCCGGCCGGTGCTCCTCTCGGCCCGCCGGGCCGTCATCGGTGCCATGATGGAGCAAAGCGGGCCCGAAGAGTGGACGGCGCCCTACTATGAGCGGCTCGTCCAGTTGAAGAACGTCGATTACTGGCGGTGTCTGTACACGGCCATCGATCCCGATCGCGTCTCGCCGCTGTACCCCTTTCTCACACGCTACTACGCCCTGGCTCAATATCTCAACGACGTCCAGGACTTCGCCGAAGATCAACGCCGCGGGCAGCCCAACTTGCTCTCGCTCTCCCTGCCCGAGCCGAACGGAGTGGCGCCGTGCCTGCCGTACGACGGGCAACGTCCGCCCGCGGCACCCGTCGAGGTCGAGCAATTCCTGGCCAGGTCCTTCCTGGAACTGGCCGATCTGGCAGACGGACTTCCTGTGCCGGAGCGCCTCATCGCACAGCTCAAGCTGTGCGAGTCGCTGAAGGCGGCGCAGCGCCTGGGCTTATTCGGGAGCTGGGGGGCGACTCCTGACCGGCGCGACCGGCAGGGGGTCGCCCCATCGTGGTTGCACTGGTGCTCCGACATCCAGGAGGTGATCGAACGGGCGGGGAGCCAGGCGCTCGAGAAGGTCAACTGCGCGGTGTGCCGTTCGACCGAACGCAAGTATCTGTTCCAGAAGCAGGGCTTTGCCTTCTACCGCTGCACGGAGTGCTCCCACATCTATATCAGCCCACGAATCACCGCCGAATTACAGGCCCGGATCGGGAACGAGTGGGATGGGGATGATTCGGAGAATACGTTCCTCGAAGTGCAGCGGGCCTTTGCCGGCCCCATCTGCTATCTCCTGCGCTCCCGGGCGCCCGGCTCCCGGCTGCTCGACATCGGCTGCGGGCGCGGCTATCTGATGCAAGTGGCCCAGGCATACGGCTTTGAGGTCTACGGTCTCGATAGCTCGCGAGCCCAGATCGAGCGTCTTCGGCCACAGTTCGGCCAGCGCCTCGTGCAGGCGGTGCTCGGTGACGAGGAGCTCATCTGGCGCTCGTTCGACGTGGTCGTAATGAGTCACATCGTGGAGCACCTGCCCGACCCCGCTGCCAGTCTCGCCAGGGTCCGCGAGGTCATGAATCCCGGAGGGATTCTCTACCTGGCAGTCCCGGACATGAACTCGCTGCAATTCCAGGTGTTCGGCAAGAAGTGGGATGTGATCAACCCGCTCGTGCATTTCCAGTACTTCAACGAAGAATCGCTCTCCCGCTTACTCCGTGAGAGCGGGTTTCAGAACCTCGAACGGGTTCAGCAGGCCCCGGTCCCCTCGGGGATGACGACGCGCTGGCTGCGCCTGATGAGGAAGCTGGGCGGCAGCGACGCCGGTGAGCTGGCGATGCTCGCCGAGGTACCGGGAGACGAGTGAACAACGTGCGAGGCGGTTGCGTGCGCGTGATGATTCTGACTGCCGATTACGCGCCGGGATCGTGGTCGGGGATCGGGGTGGCGGTCGAGCGGCAGGCTCGCGCCCTCGCCTCCCTTGGAATCGAGACGCACGTCCTGGTGGCGAACCGTGCCATCGACATGCCCGGCGCCTCCGGCACAGGACCGCACGTTCATCAGCTTTCCAGGCAGCGCTGCCCCGTCGATCCGCGACAATTCGACGTGGTTCACCTGCATTCTCTGGCCTTGAGCGAGCTCGCCGAAGAGCTGCGGCGTCGCTTTGATCTGCCCCTGGTCTACACGGCCCACTCGCTCCTCCGGCTTGAATTGCAGGAGAGCGCGGACGCAGGGTTGTGGTGTGCTGTTCAAGAGCGAATCCTGACCATCAGCGACGGTGTGGTCTTTCTCAGCAGGGCAGAACGCCTGGCGGCAGTCGCCGGCGCTCCTGAGCTCGCCACGCGCAGCTACGTGATTCCCAATGGCGTCCCGGCGCCGCCCGACTCCCTGCCTCCGCCGGAGGAGGAGGGCCCCATCGTCTTCGCCGGGCGATTTGCCAGAAGTAAGGGTGTCGAGCTCCTCGGCCAGCTGATCCCTCGTGTCCTGGCGCGGTGGCCGGGCCGCTTCGTCCTTGCCGGTGGGCATGGGGACACGGCGGGGACCCGCATTGTCCAGAATATTGCCGCGCAGTTCCCCGGCGCATGCCGGGTACCCGGATGGTTGAACCGCAACGACCTAGACGCGCTGTTCGCCGCGTCGGCCGTGGTGCTGGTTCCCAGCCGGTACGAACCGTTCGGTCTGGTCGCTCTGGAGGCGATGCGGGCCGGCGCCCCCGTCCTGGCCGCCGGCGTCGGCGGCCTGACCGAGGTCGTCGCGCCCGAATCGGGCGGGCGGCTGGTCTACTCGCGCGACCCCGAGGTGTGGTGCCGCGCGCTCCTCGAGATCGTGTCGACGCCGGCGGTGAGGGAGGCATTGCGCCGTCGCGGGCCGCAGTACGTCAAGGCGCATTTCGACAGTACCCGGATGGCGGAGCGGCTTGTCGCCGAGGTCTACTCCGCCTGTGCAGCCGGGCGGGCATAGCGGGAGGCGGGAGTGGACAAAAACGTCGTGTTCGTCACGTACACGATGATGACGCCCGCGGTGATCGGCGGGGCGTTCATTCGTGCCCTCCGGCTGGCGACGGAGCTGCACCGGCGCGGCTGGTCACCGATCATCTGTAACGCGGGCCCGATGCTTGACGACCCGAAAGTTCGGCAGGCACAGGGGATCGTACGTTTCGTCGATCTGGATGAGGCCCTGCCGGGGGCGGATGCCACGATGGCGGCCGGCTTCTTCACCTCGTTGCGCCCTGCCGTCGTGGTCTTTGGCGAGGGGCCGCTGCCCAGAATGGAGGTATTCTTCGAGGCCGCCAAACTCGTCAAGCGGCCCCTGGTCATGCTGGAGCAGTACTACCAGCACTGGTTGTTCACCCCGAGGCACGACGTCGACCTCCTGTTGCTGTATGGACTCACCTGTTTCTGGAAAGACGACCTGATCCTCCACAAACCGGCCGTGATGGTTCCACCGTATATCGAGCACGTCGTTCCGAAGGAGGACCTTCCGGTCCCCAGGCACCTTCACACGCTCCCGTGGGTCACCCTGATTGCCTATGATTCGACCGTGCTTCACAAGGGGATCGACCTGCTCGCCAGTCTCGGGGCGATACCGGCCGCCGTTATCACCGTCAGCCACGATCCGCAGGAAGCTCGACGGCTCCTGGATGAAAGCATGCCCCCGGCTCAACCAGCCGCCACGCTGCCGTTGCAGAGCGATGCGGCTGTGGCCGGGCTGATGGGCACCAGCCGCGTGGTGCTGGTATCCAATGGGTTCTTGCAGATCATGGAAGCGCTGGCGATGGCCTGCCCGGTCGTCTGCATCGACCGGGGCGTGGGTTTCGCCGCCTGGATATTGGACGATCGTTTCCGGCCGTATGTCTCGATTGGCGAAACCACCGAGCAACAACAGGCCAGAATCGGGCAGTGGCTGGCGACCTCGCCCTTCCCCCCCAGGCTGCGGGATGCGTTGCAGCACGAACGAGGCGGAACACGTCTCTGTGCCGATCTGATTGAGGCGTTGGCGGCTCGACGCTGGACGGTGCCCATGCTGCGACGGCAGGCAGGTACCATCATCGGCAATCTGAAGCAGGGTATCTTGTAGAAGGTGGGGTAGGGAGAAGCTATGACTCTTGAGAATCAGATCGTTCTCATCACTGGTGGATCACGCGGCATCGGCCGGGCGATTGCCCTGCGACTGGCGCGCGAGCGCCCGGCGCATATTGTGATCGGCTACTGCATGAACCATCAGGCAGCGCGCCAGACAGTGGCCGACGTCGAGAGTCTTGGGGTCTCCGCCTCGGCTATAAGCACCGATGTTGGGAATAGCGATCTGCTGCGCGAGCTGTTCGACCGGGTCCGGCAGCGGTGGGGTCGCCTGGATGTCTTCATCAGCAACGCGGCCCGCACCACTTTCCGGCCGGCGATGGAGCTCAACGTGCGCAACTGGCAGCGCATCATGGATATGAACGCGCGGGCCTTCTTACTCGGCGCACAGATGGCGGCGACGATCATGCGCGACAACGGCGGGGGGCGGATTATCGGGCTCAGCAGCCTCGGCGCACGCTCGTACGCTCCCGGCTATGCCGGACTGGGGGCGGCCAAGGCGGTGATGGAATCCTTGACACGCTATCTCGCCGTCGAACTTGCTCCCTGGGGCATCAACGTCAACGTCGTGTGTGGCGGTTTCATCGACACCGACAGCATGCGCCTGGCACCGCAGTACAAGCAGTTGACTGAATACATCACGTCTCGTACGCCGGCGCAGCGCCTCGGCCAGCCCGAGGACCTGGCGGGAGTGGTCGCGTTTCTGTGTTCGCCCGACTCGGACTGGATCCGAGGACAGACGATCATCGCGGATGGTGGATTCTCACTCATCATGTGACAATGAATATTGGTGGCCAGGCTCGGTCGTGGCGCGGCTCGCGCCATGATCGAACCTGACAATCACTTCTATCAGGGTGCGTACGCCCATGGAACGATTGAAAGGCCGGACGGCCGTCGTGACGGGCGGATCGCGTGGCATCGGCCGGGCGATCGCGCTGGAAATGGCGCGTGAGGGAGCGTCCGTCGTCGTGAATTATCGCAGCCGGAGGGAGGCGGCCGAAGAGGTGGTCTCTGAGATCACCGGTCCGGGCGGGCGGGCGTTCGCCTTCCAGGCCGACGTCACCGACGAGACAGCGGTCCGCCGGCTCGTCAGCGCCGCGATTCGCCAGTTGGGTCGCATCGATATCCTGGTCACGAACGCCGGGGTGGCGCGGGATCAACTGCTGGCCGCCATGACCCTCGACCAGTGGGAGGAGGTCATCAAGACCCATCTGCGCGGCACCTTCCTCTGCATTCGCGAGACAGTGCCACACATGATGGTCCAGAAATCAGGGAGCATCGTCACCCTCTCCTCGATCGCCGCCGACCACGCCGGCCGGGGGCACTGCAATTACGTCGCCGCGAAGGGTGGGATCAACGCCATGACACGCTCCCTGGCCGTCGAACTCGCGCCCAAGGGCATCCGCGTGAACGCCGTCTCACCCGGCGTCATCCTCACCGACATGACCAGACGGGTCCGCGACCTCGCGGAGAGCGAGATCCTGGCCCAGATCCCACTCCACCGCTTTGGGGAGCCGCATGAGGTGGCCCGCGCCGTCTGCTTCCTGGCCTCCGACGAGGCCAGTTATATCACCGGCGAAGTCTTGCACGTCACCGGAGGCTTTGGCCTCTGAGAAAAGGGTTCAGGCAGGCGCACACGCGTGTGTGGTGGACCCATCAAAACAGCTATCTATTACCCATATCTCCACCTGGGGCGCAAGATGAGCTAAACTGGAAGCTCAGTCTATCGAACCGGGAGAAAAAAACTATGGCTACCAATCATCAAGACAGCTCCGAAAAGCAATGGGCTGCCGAAGAATTTGCCCAGGTTGAATTGAAAGATGCCCGCCTCAACTGGCGCTGTCAAGAGATCGCCATCGCGTTGAGCCAACAACCTGGGGCAGCGATTAACCAGGCATGCGAAGATTGGGCGGATACCAAGGCGGCATACCGCTTTTTTGACCATGATCAGGCGACAGCGGAACGCATCCAAGCGCCGCATCAGCAGCGGACGGTGGAGCGGATGGCCCAGCACGCGCGGGTGCTGGCGGTCCAAGACCCGACTTACCTGAATTATACCCCTCACCCCCAGACCGAAGGGCTGGGTCCGATTGGCAAGAAGAGCCAGAAACAGCGCGGGTTTGGGCTGCATTCCACGCTGGCCATCACGCCCGAAGGCCTGCCGCTGGGCGTGCTGACCCAAGCCGTCTTCATCCGGCCCGAGGACGAGCCCGCGCATCGACCGGAGGCCTGTCGCCTGCTGCCCATCGAGGAAAAGGAAAGCTATCGCTGGCTGCAAGCCTTCGAGCAGACCCTGGCGCTGGCACCCCCGGGCGTGGAAGTCATCACCGTCTGCGACCGGGAAGCCGACATCTACGAGCTGTTTGCCTTGGCTCAGCAACGGCCGGCGCCCTTGTTGGTGCGCGCCTCGTCGAACCGGGCCTTGTTGGATGAGCACGTGCGTAAGCTGTGGCCCAAAGTGGAAGGCCGCCCCATCGCTGGTCACCTCAGCGTGCATATTCCTGGCAATGACAAGCGCCCGGCGCGTGAGGCCATGGTGTCGGTGCGCTCCGGCTCCGTCACCCTGAGACCGCCCTGGCGTCCCAACGGTCAGAAATTGCCAGCTGTCACCCTCAACGCCGTCCTGGTCCGCGAGGAAAATCCCCCCGCCGATGTCGATGAGCCGATCGAGTGGTTGCTGCTCACCAACACGCCCGTAACCTCCTTCGAGGAAGCCCAGCGCCTCATCGCTTGGTACTGCTGCCGCTGGCAAATCGAGGTCTTTCATACAGTCCTCAAGTCCGGCTGTCGAGTCGAGGATTGTCGCTTGCAGACGGCCGATCGTCTCTACCGCTTTGTCGCCTTAATGAGCGTCATCGCTTGGCGCTTGCACTGGATGACCTACATCAACCGCTGTCAGCCTGACCTGCCGTGCACTGTAGTCCTGACTACCAGCGAGTGGCAAGCGCTCTATATGCGTATTCACAAGTCAAGCCGCTTGCCAGACACACTGCCTACCGTCCACCAGACCGTCCGTTGGATCGCCCAACTCGGTGGCTTCCTCGGTCGCAAGTCTGATGGTGAACCTGGAGTGACTACCCTCTGGCGTGGTTGGCAACGTCTGCAAGATATGGCCGCTACTTGGCATCTTGGTAAGGAACAAACCCAACTTGTGGGTAATAGATAGATCAAAACAGGCATGACAATGCACGAGCAAACGGAGAGGAGATGCTATGGCGACCGATATTCCCGACACCGATCGGGTGACGAGCGCCCAACAGGAAGTGATCGAACAGAGAGTCCGCCAGATCGTCGCGAAGGCTCTGGAGCTCGACGTCGACGAAGTCCAGCTTTCGTCCTCGCTCGTCGACGAACTGGGCGCCGAATCGCTTGACCTGCTCGACATCGCCTTCATGCTCGAGCGGGCCTTCAAAATTGAGTTCCCGCGCATCGATATCCTGGAGCGAGCCGCCGGACACTTCGGCGAAGAGTCCCTGGTTGTGGATGGTGTCGTCACCGACTTTGGCCTGGCGCTCCTCCGACGGGGCATGCCGGAGATCGCCTCGGAGCGGCTGCAAGCGGGAACGCGCGACGTCGACGTGATGCGGATGATCACGGTGCAGAGCTTCGTTCGCATCGTGACGCGGCTGCTGGAGGCCAAGGAACAGTTCCCGAGGACGTGTCCGGTCTGCGGCGCGATGATGGAGGAATCGGACATCATGCCCGAGTTCGTCTGTCCGGCGTGCGGCACGATTCAGCCGCTCCCGAGTGGCGACGAAATCCTCCTGCAAGATCTGATCGCCCTGGCAGACGACAGAAACGGGTCTTCTCAATAATCCAGGGCGCGGGGGCTCGGACGGGCGGCACAGCAGCGTGCCCGCCGCCCCGTTTCCCTCCTTGTTAGGAGCACAACGCGTGCGATTCCTCCTGATCGATCGCATTCTGGAACTCGAGAGCGGCAAGCGGGCAACCGGCATCAAGAATGTGACCATGAGCGAAGATTTCTTCGCGTATCACTTTCCTGATATGCCAATCATGCCCGGCATGCTGATCACCGAGTCGCTGGTACAGCTGGCCGACTGGGTCATTCGCGAGAGCAGCGACTTCACGTGCCTGAGCCTCGTCACCGGGTTCGAGCGCTTGAAGTTCCGCCAGATCGTCCGGCCGGGTGACCAGCTTCGGCTTGAAGTCGAAATCGTCACCTGGGAAGGCCAGCAGGCCGTCGTGAAAGGCAAGGCTTTCTGTGACGGCAAACTGGTGACGGCGACAGATTTTACCCTCGCCGTGCAGCCGGTCGAGCCCTGGCTGACGCCTGGCGAGGCGCGGCGCCTCTTCCAGATGATTCATCCCGTACCGGCCTCTTGACAGGGGGAAAGGGATTGAAGGAGAGACGACCCACCGGGTCGTCGCTACGAGAGGATCATTTGTAAAGTGGGTAGCTATGGACAGTTTTGAGAGCGATTCTGGCTTGCGGCGGGTGGTCGTCACCGGCATGGGGGCGATCACGTCGCTGGGGCGGGACGTCGACACGACCTGGAAGGCTCTGCTTGAAGGGCGCTCCGGTATCCGCCAGATCCGCCAGTTCCCGAGCGACGACTTCCCCGTGAGGATCGGCAGCGAGGTCGATCTGGATGGGATCGAGCTTGAGGGGACAGAGGACCTCGCGCCGCTGATGAGCCGCTCGGTCCAGTTCGGAATCTGGGCACTCGAACAGGCCTGGCAGGATGCCTGTCTCAAGGACGAGGCGATCGACCCCTGGCGATCGGGTGTCTGCATCGGCGCCGCCAGTTTCCCGATCCTGGAAGGCGACCTGGCCCGCCCCGAGTATATTCTGCACGCCGACCACTACCATGTCGAGCATTACCTCGAACTCTGCCGCCAGATGCCCGAGCTCCTGGCGCAGCGCGACATTGGAACCGTCGCGACGCTTCTCTCCATGCGCCATCCCCTGTATGGCATCAGCACCACCGTCCAGACCGCCTGCGCTTCCGCCACGCAAGCCATCGGCGAAGCGTATCACATGATTCGGCACGGCGAGGCCGACCTGCTTGTCTCGGGAGGGACCGATAGCATGATGTCGGCGCTCCCGGTGATCGGCTTCAGCTTGCTCGGCGTGACATCATTTTTCCAGGGAGACCCCACGAAGGCCTGCCGTCCCTTCGACCGGAAACGCGACGGGCTCGTCGTCGGGGAGGGAGCCGGTATCGTCATCCTGGAGGAACTCGAGCACGCCCGGCGCAGGGGGGCGCGTATCCACGCCGAGGTGATTGGGTACGGTTCGTCCTGCGACGGGTACCGTTTCACCGACAGCCATCCCGAGGGATACGGCCCGATCAGTTGTATGCGGGCGGCGCTCGAGGATGCCGGCATCGCCCCGGAGGCTGTCGACTATATCAACGCGCACGGCACCGCGACGGTCCAAAATGACCGGACCGAGACGACGACGATCAAGCGCGTCTTCGGCGATCACGCCTACCGCGTCCCCATCAGCTCAACGAAGTCGCAACTCGGCCATCTCATCTGTGCGGCAGGTGGTATCGAATTGATCGTCACGGTCCTCGCCATGAACCAGGGCATCATCCCGCCCACGATCAACCTGGAGCATCCCGATCCGGCCTGCGATCTAGACTACGTCCCGAACCGGCCGCGGCCGGCCAGGATCCGGATCGCGATCTCCAACTCCTTCGGCTTCGGTGGACAGAACGGGACCGTCGTCGTGCGGCGATGGGAGGAGTGAGGGGTGCGATTCCTATTCCTCGACCGTATCCTCGAGGTGGAGCGCGGCAAACGGCTTCTGGCGACGAAGACTGCCTCCATCATGGACGAATACTTCACCATGCATTATGCGCGCCAGCCGCTGATGCCGGCCGCGCTGGTGATCGAGTGTCTCGCCCAGGCCGGCGGGTGGTTGAACATCATCAGCCGCGATTTCAGAGTCAGGACGGTGCTGGGTCTCCTCGAAGAGGCCCAGATCCGGCGCCCGGTCCGAGCGGGAGATCTGCTCATCGTAGAAGCCCAGATGATGTACATGCACGTGGACGGTGCCACGCTTCGGGGGGAGGTTCGGGTTGACTCCGAGGTTGTCGCGACCGTCGGCCGCCTGGTATTCGCCAACGAAACGGTTCAGGACGCGGCCTTTGCAGAGCGACAGCGCGAGCACTTCCACTATGTCGCCGGTGGGTACCGGCTCTCGCAAGATTGATAAGAAGGGGGCGAGGGGGATCAGGCGCGGTTGAGCCACGCGCAATCCCCTGCATGCCCCCGGATTATGGGGTTGGTATATGGTGACGCACGAGCGGGTAGTCGTGACCGGCGTCGGTGTAGTCTCACCACTGGCCACCCACGCGCAGCCCCACTTCGGGCGACTGCTGCTGGGAGAGTCGGGGATGACGGTCTCAGACCGACCGGAGTACCGCACCTTTGCCTCGGCTCTCGAGGCCAGGGTCAACGATTTCGATCGCAGCCGCATGATCACGAGCCGGGTGTTGCGCAAGCTGTTGTCGCCGAGTGCAGCCTACGCGTTGACGGCAGCAGGCGGGGCCGTTTGCGACGCCGGGTTGGAGGGCCGCAGTGATCTCTTGAAGCGTTGCAGCCTCTACGTCGGCTCAATCGCCGTGGATATCGATGCCGAAATCTTCATCCCGGCGTTCAAGGCCTCGCTCGGCCAACAGGGTGATTTCGAGATATCGCGCTTCGCCACGCGCGGCATCAAGTTGTTGGACCCCCTCTTCCTGGTCAAAGCCTTGCCAAACGCCGGGCTGTGCGGTATTTCCATCCAGCATCAAGTTCTCGGGCCGAACGCCAACATCACGAACGGTGCCGTATCCGGACTGCAGGCCGTCGCGCTGGCCGCCGCGTCGATCTGGCGGGGCCAGGCGAAGGTTGCGCTGGCCGGCGGCTACGACTCGCTGCTCCGGATGGACTGCGTGGCCGAACATCTCATCGCCGGCCGCCTGTCGAAGCGCCACGCCGAGCCTGAATCAGCCTGCCGCCCGTTCGACCAGGAGCGGGATGGGTACGCGCTCGGCGAAGGCGCGGCCTTCGTCATGCTCGAGGCGGAATCGCATGCTCGGGCCAGGTCGGCGCGCGTCTACGGCGAAATCCTGGGCGTCGCCCATACGGCTGACCCGACGCTGATCCGGCGGCCGGAATCGGACGACGGCCGGGCCCTCGAACACGCCGCGCGGCAGGCCCTGCGACAGGCGGGAAGCGGCCCGGACGACGTGGAGGTCATCTTCGGCGACGGCCTGGCGACCGAGGTGGACGACCTTCGCGAGGCCGGGGTGATCAAGCGCCTGGTCGGTGAGGCGCCCGTGCCGTTCACAGCGGCCACCCCCGCCCTGGGCTTCACCGGTGCAGCGAGTGGGGTATTCTCGCTCGTCCACGCCCTGATGGCCCTGGCCCGCCAGGTTGTCCCGCCGCTGATCAACTGCCGGCGGCAGGACCCACGCTGCCCCGTGTACTTCTGCGACCGCGCTCAGGAAGCTCGCTTCCGGCGGGCGTTGGTCTGGAACAGCGCCTGCGGCCAGAAAAATGTCGCCGTATTCGTGGGTTCTCGTTGAGAATGCCATCACCTGTTCTCTTGCTCGGGCTCCTCGTCCTGCTGGCCTGTGCCCGGCTGTATCTTCGCCAGGGTTCCCTGATCTTCAGACCGGGCCCCGCCGTCTCAGGATCGCCGGCCGACCTTGGGCTTCGCTTCGAAGATCTTGGCCTGCGCTGTGCGGATGGTGTGATGATTCAGGGATGGTGGGTGCCCGGCCGGATGGAGAGCAAGTCTGTCGTCTTCTTCCACGGGAGCGACGGCAACATCACGCACGAGCTGGCGACCTTGCGGTTCCTCCACGGACTTGGTCCGAATGTGCTCATGGTGGACTACCCCGGCTATGGACGGAGCGACGCACGGACGAGCGAGCGCGGCTGCTACCAGGCCGCCGAAGCCGCCTGGAGCTTCGTCACGGAGAGCAGGGGATTCCACGGCGAGGATGTGATCGTCTTTGGGCAGTCGCTGGGCAGCGCGGTGGCGACCTACCTGGCGACCACTCGAACGTGTGGCGGGTTGGTGTTTCAGAGCGGCTTTAGCTCGGTGCCGGATATGGCAGCTGCGATCTACTGGTATCTTCCGGTGAGGTTCTTTGTTCACACCAGGATGGATTCGTTGAGGCGGATCGCCGGCTGCCACTGCCCTGTTCTCGTGCTTCACTCCGAGGACGACGAGCATATCCCCGTCGCCCAGGCCTTCCGAGTCTACGCGCAGGCGCCCGGGCCGAAGAAGTTCGTGCGTCTGGGGGGGCCGCACTCCAGCACTCAGTGGCGGCGGGATCCTGACGTTCGCGCGGCGTGGACGGAATTGCTTGCCGGGCGCACCGAACAGTGGCCTGGTGCCCTGCCCCATCGTGACGGCGGCCCGCCCCCGCCGCCGGCCGGCTCCCCGGAGATGCGCAAGAGGGTACGGGGGCCTTGGCGCGCGGCGGGGCTGGGCGCCAAGGCCCCCACGCCCCGGATTCGTGAAACGATACCAGAAAGAGGGGTGGATGCGAGAGGAAGTGAAGCAACTGGCCCTCACGACAAAAGGCTTTCTGTCCGAGGCCGAAGGGCTGCGCCTGTACGAGCTCGCTGCCGAGAGCTCGCGCCGGGCGCCATGCCTCGAGATTGGAAGCTATTGTGGCAGGTCGACACTCTTTCTGGCCGAGGGCTGCAGGATGGGTGGCTCGCACCCCCTCTTCGCCATCGATCACCACCAGGGCTCGGAGGAGCAGCAGGCCGGACAAGCGTACTTCGATCCTGATCTCTTCGATGCCCGCGAGGGGGTGGTCAACACCCTGGGCTCCTTCATGAGCACGCTGCGCCGCGCCGGGCTGACCGAGTGGGTGATCCCGATCGTGACCGAGTCGCGGCGCGCCAGCCGATACTGGCCCGAGACCGAGTTGAGCCTCGTGTTTCTCGACGGTGGCCACTCCGAGGAAGACGCGTTCCAGGATTTCCGCGGCTGGAGTCGTCGCGTTCTCCCCGGCGGGTATCTCTGCATTCACGACGTCTTCGACGACCCCGCCGAGGGTGGCCAGGCGCCGTACCACGTCCGGGAGTATGCCCGCTCGACGGGCGAATGGGAAGACGCCGGGCAGGTGGAGACGCTGGCAATTCTGAGGCGGCGCCCTGAGGAACCAGCCCTAGAGGCTGAACCGGCGATGCCTGCCTCTCCGGAGACCACAGCTCCGGTCCGCGCGGCCTGCTTCCTGGGGGGCCTGCGGCAGGCGCGCACCGATTCCTGGGCCATTATCGGCCAGGATGGCGGGCAATCGATCGACCTCGGTGACCGGATCTTGTTCGTCTTCTCGGACACGCTGTTTGCCGCTCTGCCGAACTTGTACCACAACGAGTCTCTCACGGCGCCCTACCCGGTGCCGGCCGGCCGTCAAGGAATCTTCCTGGCCAACAGCGCGGGCCTGTCGAGGGGCGACGACCTGCGCCAGGCGCTTGGGGAGATTCGGTACTACACGGATGAGGAGGGCTTCCCCCGTGAAATCATCGAGCCGACCGGCCCGGAGCGCGAGCAGGAGGTCCGGTTCTGGCCCGAGCATGGCATCTCCCTGGACGGGAAGGTGTATCTCTACTACCTGGGTGTCCAGACCGTCGATCGCAGCTCGATTTGGGGTTTCCACACGCTCGGGGCCGGGCTGGCGGTTCTCGACCCGGAGAGCGGCGCGTGCGAGCGCATCCGCCGCGAGAACGATTGGTGCCTCTGGCGGGCGGAGGTGGATGACTTCCATTTCGGCGTGCAGGTCCTGCGGGACGATGAGGACGTGTACGTCTTTGCGAGCGTCCGCAAGGGATTGCTGCCGAGCGCGCTCCTGGCCCGGGTCAAGGCCGATCAGATCGCCGACCCGGCCGCGTACGAATACCTTTACACGCCGCAGCCTGAATGGGGACCCGATCTGGAAGGTGCGCTGAGCCTCGGGGAGAGCGGCTCGGAGTACTCCGTCTCCTACAACCCCTATCTGGGCCGCTATTTGATGATCTACGTCGAGGGCTATGGAAAGACACTCATGATGCGAACCGCGGACCGGCTCTTCGGCCCGTATTCCCAGCCTCAACAAATCGGCCATCTGCCCCATGACAGGTCGAGCGAATTGCTCTATCTTGGCTTCGAGCATCCAACGTATAGAAAGAATGACGGCGAGACGGTCTACATTACGTATTGCCAGCCCCGTTTCACCGCCAACTCGCTGATAGCGGTCCGATTCGGGTGACGCTTGAAACACTGCACTCCCTGATCGAGTTGCTCCCGACCTATGGTGAGCGCCGCGCAGCCGGCCTGCGACAGGAGTTCGGCGCGCGGTGGTGGAGCTACCAGCGCCTGTATCAGGAGACCTTCGGCGTGGCTGCGTTGCTGAAGCGGCGCGGTGTCCGGCCGGGAGAACGGATCGTGCTCTGGGCACCCAACACACCGGAGTGGGTGGCCTTTTTCCTGGGTGCCAGCCTGCGCGGCGTCGTGGTGGTGCCGGTAGATGAGGGCAGCTCCCCCACCCACGTACGGCAGCTTGTCGAGCAGGTGGACGCTGTATTGGTGGCTCACGGCCCAGCGCAGGACATCTCGTGGTGCGAGCGAGCGACGCAACCGCTCTCCTGGCAGGAAGACGAGCTGCGAGAATCCTCCTTCGAGGACCTCGCTATCCCCGTCGGTCCGAATGACCCGGCCGTCATCCTCTACACCTCTGGCACGACGTCGCAGCCCAAAGGTGTCGTTCTGACCCATGGCAATCTCGTGTCAGAGATCGAGCCGTTCCGGGCGTGGCGCTGGCTCCTCCGGATCATCCCCTGCCGGGTGCTGTCGCTCTCGCCCTTGAGCCACACGCAAGGGCTCATGCTTGGCCTCTGTGTCCCGCTCGCCATCGGCTTGAGTGTCCTCTACAGTGCCTCCGTCGATCCCATGCACGTGATCCGGACGATCAGACAGCAGCGCGTTACGCTGCTCGTCGCGGTGCCGCGCATCCAACACCTTCTGGTGAAGACCCTGAGACAACGGCCCTACGAGCGGCAGGGTCTCACGCTGGGTGAGCGGGTCCGCACGATTCGCTCCTTCTTGTTACGACGGCACATTCTTTTCCTCGCCACCCATGCCGAGTTTGGCTACTGGTTCTGGGCGCTGTTGGTCGGCGGTGCTGCGCTCCCCCCGGATGACGAGCGCTTCTGGTTCGAGAGCGGGTATTTCCTGGCTCAGGGGTATGGCCTGACCGAAACGACGGCCATTGTGAGTATCAATCTCATCACGCCGTTCTTTGGTCACCTGGGTTCGATCGGCAAGCCATTGCAACGGCAGAAGGTGCGCCTCGCCGAAGACGGCGAGATCCTCGTGGGCGGCCCGAATGTCTCGCCCGGATACGCCGAGGGCAGCACGCCGGAGGACCAGGTATTCACAGATCGTAATGGCTTTCTGCACACCGGCGATCTGGCCCGCCAGGACAGCAGCGGCCGGCTCTACTTCGTTGGGCGCAAGAAGGACATCATCGTGACCGGCGAGGGCTTCAACGTCTATCCAGACGAGGTCGAAGCCGTTCTCAACCGGATGGCGGAAGTACGTGACGCGGTCGTGATCGGGCTCGAGCAAGACAGCCACGAAGAGGTACACGCGGTGCTATTGCTCAATAATGGTGCCGACGCCGCCGACGTTGTCCGGCGGGCGAACACCGAGCTGGAGCCGCACCAGACGATCCGTGGCTGGACTGTCTGGCCCGGCGGTGATTTTCCCCGCACCAGTCTGCTCAAGGCGAAGCGGCAGGCGGTCACCGCAACCGTTCAACGCTGGCGGTCGGAGCGACCTCTGCTTCGACCCGCGGCCGAAAGTCGGCCGACGCTCCAGGCGATCCGGGAGGCAACTTCCCGAAACCAGCGACTGGCATTGCTGGCGCAGTACCTGACGCGCCTGCCGGCCGAGCAGCGCACGGCCGAGCAACTGCGGTTGGTGGGCGACCTGGGACTGAGCTCGCTGGACCTTATCGAGCTGCTCACCCTGATGGAGGCTACCGGGCAGGTCGATCTCCAACACGTCGCAGTTGCCGAGGACGCGACACTGGCCGATTTGGGTACGCTTGCTCGGATGCCGGAGCCGGCGAGGTCCAGGAGCCGCCTGCCCGCACGGGAACCCGGCTGGTCACGGGGTCCGATCGGGAGTCTGGTACGGGCCGTGACGCAACCTTTCCTGATTGGAGTGTGGGCCTCCCTGTGCGCGCGCGTGGTTCCGACCTGGCCTGCGAAGCCCCTGACCATCAGCCAGCCCTTCATCCTGGCGGCGGCTCCCCACCGGCACTGGCTCGACGGCTTTGCCGTCTACGCCGCCCTCCCGCGCCATCTGCGCAGGCGCCTCATGGTGGTGACCAATCGAGACTTCCACGAGTACTTTGCGCCGTCGCCTGGCGTTCCCCGGTCAATCCGCCTGCTTGTCGGGCTCGTCTATCACGTGCTCATGCCGCTCGTGTTCCGATTCACCATCTTACCGGGCTTTGGCACCACCCGGGTGGGGCTCTACGAGACCGGCGCGCTGCTCGACCGGGGTTACAGCCTGATCACATTCCCAAAGGGCTTCTTCTTCCTGCCGCAAGACGCGCAGCACCACGATCCCGGCGTGGCCCTCATGGCGATCCAAACGCAGCTTCCTATCCTCCCGGTCTGGTTCGATGGCAACCACGCGTTGCGACTCCGCCCCAGGCGTAATCGCCCCCGGATCGAGGTGCATTTTGGTGAGCCGATTCCCGTCACGCCGGATATGACGCCCGGCGAGGTGATCGCGAAGGTCGAGGCAGCATTCGCGAGGATGGCATGACACCGGCGGCGAAGAGCTCTGGCCCGGCCGGACAATCCGCCCGTTGGCTGAGTCCGCTCCTGGAACGGGTGCGTCCGGCTGTGCCGGACCGGATGAACATCGACGAGATCCTCCCGAGAGTCCTGGTCTGTACGGTTGCTACAGAGTGCGGGGAAGGTCTGATACGGCTCCAACGGACCTGCGAGAAGTTCGAGATTGATCTCAAGGTATTCGGCCGGGGGAAAAGCTGGCGAGGACTTGGTTGGCGGCAGCGGATGCTCTATTGGAATCTCTGGCGATATCTTCTGAAGTACGACTACGTGTTGTTTGTCGACGCCTACGACACCATTGTGACGTGCCCTCTCTCCGAGATCATGAGCAAGTTCCTCAGGATGGATACGAAGTTGTTGTTTGCCGCCGAGGTTGTCAGCTTTCCGCTTGCGCCTGAGCAGTACCCACCGGCCGTTAGCCCCTACCCCTACAAATACCTCAATGCCGGCGGGTTCATCGGCGAAATGAGGTATGTTGCCCGGCTGATGACTCAGTTGCGTGTGTACTTATTCGAGGATGACTATTACGACCAGTTAGGGTACGCCGAGGCGTTCGTTTCGGGCCGGACCGCGATTACGCTGGACTATGCCTGCGAGATTTTCCAATGCCTTTTCTTCGCTCCGGATGACATCGAGATACGGGGCGGCCGGATTACCAATCGTGTCACCGGAAGTGAGCCCTGCATTATCCACGGGAACGGTGAGGTAGATTTGACGAGGGTCACCCACTTCGTGTTGGATGGCGAGGATCGCGGCTGATGCGAATCGCCATTCTGGCCGCAGGCTCCGAGGGTGATGTTCGACCCTACGTGGCATTGGGGCTCGGCCTGAAGGCGTCGGGACACGAGGTATGCCTGGCGGCGTTCGCCGGCTTCCAGCCCCTGGTCACCGGGCAAGGGCTGGCGTTCTATCCCGTTCCGAATCCGGCGGCGACCCTGGAGAGCGCCCCGGCGTGGCAGGCCTGGCAGCACTCTCAGGGCAACAGCATCCGTCACCTCCACAATCTTCGCCGTGTCGCTCGTCTAGCGGGCACCGCGATTGAGGATATGCTCGACGGCTTCTGGGCGGCCTGCCAGGGGGCCGGCGCCATCGTCAGTTCGAGCACTTCCCTCGCGGGGCCTCACATTGCCGAGAAACGAGGCGTCGCGCACGTCTGGGCATTGCTGCAGCCGATGACGCGGACCCGTGCCTTTCCTTATTACCTGTCACCGATCAGATTTCCGCCCGAGAGCCGCTTCAATCTGTTGACCTACATCGCCGCCGAGCATCTCTTCTGGCAGTTGTTCAAGTGGCCGATCAACCGCTGGCGGCAGTCGACTCTAGGACTCCGGCCCCTGCTCGCGCCCGGCCCGTACCGGTCGCTCGACGGGGCGGGCGACCCGATTCTCTACGGATTCAGCCCGTCGGTCGTCCCGAGACCGGCGGACTGGGGGGATGGCCCCTGCCTGGCCGGCTACTGGTTCCTCGACGGCCCCGCCGATTGGGCGCCGCCCGCCGACCTGGTTGCCTTTCTGGCGGGCGGCCCACCGCCGGTCTATGTTGGTCTTGGCCGCCTCAGCGCGCCTGACACGTGCCTCGACCTCGCGCTCCGGGCGCTGCGCCGTCTGCGGTGCCGCGGCATCCTCTGGACCGGGTGGCGGTCTGTGAGCCGGCGCGAATTGCCCGACGACGTGTTCGCCGTCGGGCACGTCCCACACGACTGGCTTTTCCCACGAGTCGCGGCAGTTGTCCACCATGGGGGAGTGGGGACCACGGCTGCGGCTCTTCGGGCCGGTGTTCCGTCCGTCTGCGTGCCCGGCTTCTTCGATCAGCCATTCTGGAGCCGGCGCGTCGCCGAGTTGGGCGCCGGCCCCCCGCCGATCGTGCCAAAGCGGCTGACCGTTCGGCAACTGGCCGCCGCCCTCGATGCTGCCACCCGTAATCCGGCGATCCGGATGCGGGCCGGCGCCATCGCCAAGGGGATTCGCGCTGAGAGTGGGGTGGACCGCGCCGTCGAATATCTGAATCGTCATTTCGCTGCTCTCTAATCCTGGGGGAGACATGGCCAGAGTCTTCGGTATCCACGTGGTCGAACTCTGTCCGGGAGTGACGGCCGAGGAGTTCGAGAGGTTCGTGCTTGAAACGTTTCTGCCGGCGCTGCCGGTGTCGCAAACGCCGGGTGTGGATATTCATCTGCTGAAAGGAGACCGGGGCGAGCGGGCCGGGAAATACATCTTCATGTTTGAATTCGACAGTATCGAGGCGCGGAACCGCTACTTCCCGGCGCCCGGCCGCCCGTCGGAGGAGTTGAAACGCCTGATCGAACCGCTGCGGCCCTTGTCGAAAAAGTGGGAAGCTCTCTCGGCCAGAGCGAAGACCGACTACGTGGTGTTAGGGTCGATGCCGCTCGAGTAGGCTCATCTCGAGAGGTGCGGGTGTGAGAGCAGGAGCTGCTGATTGGTAAGATCACGCGTACCTGGGCTACGCCGCCGGCGCCTTGCGCGTACTGCTGAGATCGTGATCGCTCGCTACCGCGAGGATGTCTCCTGGGCGAGGCGCCTGCCCTATCGTGTCACAATCTACGACAAGGGCGGCGACTGGCGCGGGGGTATCCGGCTGCCGAACGTCGGGCGCGAGAGCCACACGTACCTCTACCACATCGTCACCCGCTACGAGCGGTTGGCGGATGCGACGGTCTTCCTGCAAGGTGACCCGTTCCCCCATCGTCCCGATCTCCGGGAGGCGTTGGAGACGCTTATCGGGACGCCGGAACGCCTGGCGACGTTTTGTAGCCGTACGCACTACGCCGAGCTATCGGCGTTCCGCATTACCTTCGATGGGCGAGGGGGCCCCCATCATCCCTGGCTGCCGTTAGCGGAGATGTACGCCGACCTGTTTGGGGAAGTGTGTCCGCCGCTCCTGGTCTGCCGGGCAAACGGGCTGTTCGCTGCCAGCCGGTCACGCATCCATCAACGGCCACGGACCTTCTACGTGCGCTGCTGCGAGATGCTGTCCCACGACCGCGATCCGCTGGAGGGGTACGTGTTCGAGCGGCTCTGGCATGTCATCTTTGGAGAAACATAGGCGCGAGCGCGGCGTGGTCCTACAGGACCTCGTGAGAGAAAGCCCACGGCTTCCAGGGCCCTGGCGGCGAATTGCCGTTGTAGGCACGGCGGTGCAGGCGTTCAAGGCGGAGTGTCCGTGCTTCCAGGGCCCTGGCGGCGAATTGCCGTTGTAGGGGCGGACGGCGTCCGCCCGCGCCGCCCCTCCCTCGCGATCGCAGGCGCAGCGAGCGCCGCCTGGCGGTTGGGAGTGTAGGATGGTCGCGTAGAACCAATCGGTATTGTTGCTAGAGCGCCGATCAAGGTGTCATTGCGCGAGTGGGATCATGGTTCGGAGGAACCGCTCGAGCGGTCGCAAGCGCGCTGAAGGGGCGCACGGCCGTGCGCCCCTACGAACCTGACCCGGTGCCTGGCAATCGTCTCGACACCGCCTTGACCGGCGTGCCAGAACAGCGGTCAAGGCGGCGCCGAGGGGGTGAGAGAGAAGACTTCCGAAGTCTTGTAGGCAGCTGGTTCTCGCCTCGATCATCGTCGTCGGGGCGTGCTTTGGGCAAATACGATCCCCACAAGACTTCGGAAGTCTGACGACGTGACCGGTGTTCTAATGGGACGGGCGCATGGCCTGCGCCCCTACCCCTCCCCCGACTTGGCTAACCGGATCGATTCAGTGGTGGGAGTGTCAACCAGGCGGCCGGGCCGGCAGGTCTGCGAGTGCCAGTTCCAAGCCTTCCCTGAAGCTGAATTGCGGGGTGTAGTGTAAGTCGGCTTTTGCCCGGGAGATGTCGTAGTAGACGTCGCGGCTCAGGTAGGCCGCGCCGAGCGGCGTTGCGATGCCGGCGGCGTCCGGGGCATAGTGCTCGAGGTACCAGCGCATCAGGCGTGGGCAGTGCCGAAGC
Organism: Ardenticatenaceae bacterium; assembly: GCA_027493995.1. Taxonomy (GTDB): domain Bacteria; phylum Chloroflexota; class Anaerolineae; order Ardenticatenales; family Ardenticatenaceae; genus DOUV01. The sequence goes on from JAOSJS010000001.1 coordinate 3,581,638, forward strand.
GCGCCGGACGGGAGCGACAGCGTCCGGGGAGCCCGCCCGATCACGTCACGGATACTCTCGACGATTTCGCGCAAGGACAGGGGGGCACCGGATGCGGCGTTGTATACCTTCCCAATCGATGTGGCCGACTGGCTCGCCTGCCAGATCAGTTCGACGACGTCACTCACGTGTACAAGATCATAACGCGAGCGCCCGCCGTTGGGGAGCGGCAGCACGGGCAAACGCGCCAGCGATACGAGGGCCGGGGTGAAATGGCGGTCGCGTGGCCCGTACATGATGCCTGGGCGGACAATCGTAGATGCCAGGCCCTGTTCTTGATAGGCGCGTACGCGTTCTTCGGCCAGTACTTTCGAGCGACCATAGCCTGAGGATGGATTCAGGGGCATGTCCTCGGCAACCGGCGATGGGGCATCCGGGCTGTAGACGCTGGTAGAGCTCACGTAGACGAACCGCGTTGTGCCGGTTTCCTGGCCGGCGCGAAGCAGCGCTGCGGTCAAGTCCACGTTGCTGCGTTTGAGCCGGTCGAACTCCTGATCCTGGTTGAAGGGTGACGCAACGGTCAGGTGGGCGGCGGCGTGGAACACCCACCGGCAGCCTGCCAGGGCCCGGTGAAGATCCTCGTGGTTGGTCGCCGTTCCGCATACGATCTCAACCGGGAGGGCGTGCAGGTGACAGGTGTCGCTGCCCGGCCGGACGAAAGCCCGTACCTCGACGCCGGCTGCCAGAAGCCGTTCGACCAGATGGCTGCCCAGGAGGCCGGTGGCGCCCGTGACGAGGGCTCTAGTCATTCCTGCCTTGTCTCCGCGTCGATATAGGCCGCCACGTCGCGCAGTGTCCTGAGCGTCTCGAGAGGCCTGTCGGAAACGGTGATCGGAGCGAAGACGATGTCGATCTCCATCATGATCTCCACGATGACGAAAGAATCCAGGCCCATGTCCTCCAGCAGTGGCTGGTCGAGTGGCACCTGGTCGGGATCGACCCGGAGTTTCGCCGCCACGATTCCCTGCAATGTTCGTTCGGTCTGGGTGGGTGTTCTCATTGTCTCTAGAAGTAGTAGATGGCGCAGCCAACCTGGATGCCGCTCCCGGCGTTGATGATGAGGCCGATATCGCCGGGCTTGACCAAGTTGTGTTCCTGCGCGTGGGCCAGGGCGTAGGCCATCGATAAGGTGAAGAAATCGGGCCCGTCGTGGGCGACATCGACGAATAGCTTTTTCGGGATGGTCATTTTGTGACTGAGCCTGGCAATGAACGCCGAGGAGATTTGTGGTGGAAACACGATGCTGATCTGGGCCAGGTCCAACCCTTCGAGGTCCAACAGTTCGTCGACCGCTCGGGGAATGCAAGCCAGGTACGCATCTTCAGGAGTGGCCGCTTTCTCTGTGTACAGGCAGGGCTTGCCGTCCTCGTAGCTGGCATAGGTGGCAAACTCATTGCAGTACTCGGTGAAATCTTTGAAGACAAAGTTCCCGAAGCCTGCCTCTCCGCCGGTACTGGCCGCCAGGATCGCGGCTGCCCCACTCTCCCTGATCCCTCGCAGTCTCTCCGGAAACAGATCAGCGTTGTTCTCGATCTCGGCGGCGATGACCATCGCCGTTGTGCCCTGCCCGGCCTTGATTGTCTGAATGGCAACATAACAGGCGTTGAGGAAACTCAGGCCACCGTTGAAGATGTCGTAGGCGATGATACTGTTGCGCTCCTGTGACGCAACCTCGGTATCGATCTGCAACGCGCCGGCGACGAGGGTTGCGAGTGCCGGCTCGCTGATGAATTCGTTTCGGTAGACCCCGGCGTACAGGAGAGTGGTTATGGCTTGGGGGCAATGCGAAGATCGGGCGAGGCAGGCTTCCGCCGCATGCCGCGCGAGGGCCACCACGTTTCTTTCGATCTCGTCACCTGCCGGGAGAGTCCCGACGCTCTCGATTTGGACACGAGGGCTATTCCGGGGGTGAGGAATCGCCCTCCGATCCCTATCCGCAATGCGCACCCCTGCGCGGCTGCGGCCGGCGGTCCCTGCCAGCAGGCGATCCGGCAGATCGTCGAACGTATACAGCGCCGTACCGACGGTCAACCCGGACGCAGTGATGCTGAAAATGACCCGATCGCCGGGCTTGATGCGCTTCGCACGGATTTCATCCATCACGGCGACGAAGTGGCTGGTCGTCGCCGTGTTGCCTCGCTCGGCCAGGTTGATGACGACGTTGCCGCGGTAGGCATCTCCGTCGAGCAGATTGTTAAACTCGCGCACCGCACCGTTGAGCGATGTCCTGGACGTCTGGTGCATGATCAGATGCTGGAATGCCTGCGGTGACCACCCGGCGCGGTGCAGCAGCCAGGCGGCGTGCCGGGTGGCGTGTTTCGTGGCCGCGGCCGCCAACCTGATCGAATCGGTGAACATGATGGCGCCACCATGCGCCTTGTCCGTGGCTTTCGCCACACAGTACGAGCTATATCGGCCCAGCGTGCAGAGCTCCAGGTCATGGAAGCCGGCCCGGCCATCGTGCGACTGCTCCAGAATGAGCGCGGCGCCCGCGTCGCCGAGCGTCAAACAGGCGAGCCGCTCGTCCAGGGCGCTTTCGATTTCATGTTGCGCCGTTCGCGTCAGGTGAGTGATATATTCGCCACTGGCCACCATGGCGCAGCGGATCAGTCCAAGCTTGAGAAAGGTGTCGGCGATGCTGATGGCGGTAAACATCCCGGCGCAGGCATTGGCGATATCAAAAGCCATTGCAGCGTCGAAGCCAAAACGCTCTTTGAGTCTGATGGAAGTGTTGGGCTCAAACGTAAACGTATTCGGCCGGTCGCATCGTGAAATATTGCAGCAGATGAGCAGGTCGATATCCGCCGGCTCGTATCTGGAGCGCTCCAGGCAGGCTGCAACGGCGTTCGCCGCCAGGTCAATCGAGAACTCTGTCTCGCCGGCCACGCGTCTCGATCTGATGCCGGTCAACGATTCGAGCGGGAATGTGATCTCCGTGCGGCACCCTCGGAGGACCTCCTCCGTCGAGACAGCTTTCGGCGGGAGATAGACTCCGAGGCTTTCGATCACCGTCGTACCCGTTGCTGGCATCACGGCAACGTACCCGCAAGGTAGCGCTCTTTACATTCAAGACGCTTCAGTTTGCCGTTGAGGGTGGTTTGGATTGTCTTGGGACGCAGCAGGACGACCTCTCGAACGGGGAAGCCCGCCTGGACCAGCGTCTGGCGGACATGCTGGCGCAACTCCTCTCGCTCGGTCTGCTCCTTGAGACTGGTTTCGACCAGGACGACGACCACTTCCGTGGCGTGGAGCGGGTCTTCACAGGCGATGGCCACCGCCCGGCCGGCGCGCACGCCCGGCACACTCCCGGCGACGGATTCCAGGTCATCCGGGTAATAGTTTCGGCCACCGACAATGAGAATCTCTTTCTTCCGGCCGGTGATGTACAGCCTACCGCCGGCACAGTAGCCGAGGTCACCCGTCCATAGCCAGCCCTCGCGCAGGGCGTGATGCGTGCTCTCAGGTTGCCGGTAGTACCCCTGCATCAGACTGGAGCTGCGGACGAGAATCTCGCCCACCTGCCGCTCGCCCAGCGGTTGGCCCTCCTTGTCGACGATGGCGATGGTGGTGTGGGGCAGCGGCACGCCGACCGAGGCAACGGCCCGGGTGGCGCGATCGGGGAGACCCTGCTGTGCCACCGGTTCGGCACGGCCGGCCGTCTGCAGGCGATCCAGGTCGAGCAGATCAACTACCGGCCCCTGGCCGGGCGGTGCAATCGTCACGGCCAGGCCATTCTCGGCCATGCCGTACGCCGGCATCAGGCTGGTCGCGCGGAACCCCGCCGGCCCGAACCGCGCGACGAACTGGTCCAGGCTTTCAGGCAAGATCATCTCGGCCCCGACCAGCGCACAGCGCAGATCGTGGAGATCCATCTGCTCGATGTCGGAGTCTTTGGTATGGCGAGCACACAAGAGGTAGGCCGAGGGCGGCCCGCCGGTGATCGTGGCCCGAAAATCGGATACTGCCTTCATCCAGAGCTTGGGAGCCAGCATGAAGTCTTCAGCCGGGAGGAGCGTGATTTCGCAGGCGTTGTACAGTGGGGTGAGCAGGAACCCGATCAGACCCATGTCGTGGAAGAGCGGCAGCCACGATACGCCGGTGTCCTGGCGCCAACGAAGCCCCAGGAGCCTCGAGATGCCATTAAGCTGTGCCAGCAGCGCACTATGGCTCAACTGGACGCCTTTGGCCTGGCCGGACGTTCCCGACGTGAACTGCAGCAGTCCGAGATCGTGGTCGTGGCCGACAACGGCGATGAGGGGAGGATCGGGCGGCAAGTCGCGGCGCGAGACAACGGCCAGATGCTCGAGAGTCGATAGGGGCGCCAGGGTCCCGAGGTCCGCCCGGCCCTCCGGGACGGCACACACCCGAGCCTGAAGCGTCTTGAGCCGCCGGGCAACGGTGGTGAGGTAGGGATCGCCCGAAACGGCGCGCCGGACGGGCGCCATTGGGGCCGGAATTCCACCGGCCAGGAGCGTGCCGAAGTAGGCACCAACGAAGTCCTCCGTGTTGGGCAGGGCCAGGATCACTGCCTGGCCCCGGCCAACGCCGTGTTCGACGAAGAGCGCTGCCCAGCGTGATGCCAGGTGCCAGGTCTGGGCGAACGTCAGGGTCGCGGTGACCTCACTCCGCCGCAAGAAGCGGACACAGAGCGAATCCGGCACCGCGTCAGTACGCGAGGCCAACATCTCTATCAAAGTCTTATCGCGCATATCAAACTCCGCAGAGGGCAGCAGCATGCTGGTGAAACGCTTCGACCGCCCGCGCTACCCCATGTTCGGATCGGATACGCTCGCCAAGCAGCGCAGAGCGGCGGCGCATGTCCCTATCGCCCACGGCAGCCTGAATGGCGTCTGCCAGCCGCCGGGCTGTGAGTCGCCGGCGGGGGATGGGCCGAGGAGCAGCGCCGAGCTTGCACACCCGCCAGCCCCAAAAGGGCTGGTCGGCGAAAAACGGGATAGTGACCGACGGAACGCCGGCCCGTAACGCGGCGGCGGTTGTCCCGGCGCCCCCGTGGTGCACGACGGCGGCCACCTGAGGGAAGAGCCAGTCGTGAGGAACCGCCTCGATCTTGAAGACCTCATCGGGCAGATCCGCTTGGGTCAGACCGCCCCAGCCGGTGAGCAACACGGCGCGTTGCCGGGCGCGCGCGACGGCCTCCAAAACCAGGCTGGTTGTCGCCTCGGGGTCCCGGGTATTCATGCTTCCGAAACCGATCGAGACCGGCGGCGGGCCAGCCTGCAGAAAGTCGACCAGGTCGGCGGGCGGCTGCCACTCGTCTGAACGATCCAGGAACCAATAGCCGGTGACGTGGATTCGCGGGCCCCACTCGGCCGGCCTGGGCAGCACGGTGGGGCTATAGCCATACAGAATGGGCCAGCGCTCCTCGAAGATCTCCCGCGCGATTCCCCAAAAGGGAAGCGGCGGCAGGTCGAGGAGTTCCTGCCGGACTCTGTTGAGCGGCGCGCGGAGGGGATGCCAGAAGAGCTGTCCGGCGAGGTAGTGGCTGAAGCGGTTCAAGGGGCCGCCGAGGGGTAGATCGAACCAGAGAACGGTGCTCGGGAAGGCGCGGGTTGGACTCACCGGCAGGTAGTATGCCAGGAAGAGCGGCACCTTCATTCTCTCGGCGATATGATAGCCGGCGTAAAAGCCAAGCAGTGATACCAGAATCGCGTCGGCGTCCTGGCAGGCGCGCATGCACTGCTGCATGACCGTGACCATGAGGGGTTCGATCACCTGCAGCAGCCCGCGCACGAAGCCAAGAGGGTTACGGCCCGTGTCCAACCACCGCGATCCGGCGTCAGTTTCCAGAATGCCGCGCGGATTGCCATCGACGGGGAAGAAATCCAACCCCCGGCTGCGAACCAACGTCTCGAAAGGAGCGTGCGTCGCCAGTCGCACGGCGTGGCCGGTGGCCTGTAATCCCAGGCCCAGGGCAACGTAGGGCTGGACGTCACCCAGCGAGCCAAATGTCAGGATCGTCACGCGCACGGGCTCTCCTCTGTCGGGTCGAATATAGCCGAACAACGGACAGACACAAGGAGGTCCAGGGGCCCTGGCGCGCGGCAGAGCCGTCTGCCAAACCCCCTCGCGTCCCGGAGTATTGAGCGGCACTGTGAGAGGGCAGTGCGGCTTCGTGGCGAAAACCTCATCTTATTGGCGTTCTGCAGCCTGTCAAGTAGTGCATTCCCAGCAAGGAGCCCGGCGGTTGAAACCGCGGCTTGGGGCCTGCGGCCGGGCGGTCAGCGCCGACGGGGGAGCAGCGGTCAGCGCCGACGGGGGAGCAGCGGTCGGCGCCGACGGGGGAGCAGCGGCCGGCGCCGACGGGGAGCAGCGGGCGGCGCCGAGGGGGAGGAGCCCGGCGGTTGAAACCGCGGCTGGGGGCCTGCGGCCGGGCGTGCCCCTCCGGGCACGCTGGGGCGGATTCAGGTGGAACGGGGCACCAGCGTGCCCGACGAACCTGACAGCACCTTCACAAGCTGCTTTGGAATCGTCTCGGCACCGCCTTGACCGGCGCGCCAGAACAGCGGTCAAGTCGTCCCGCAGAGGGTGAGAGAGAAGGCTTCCGAAGTCTTGTTGACAGCCGGTCCTCGCCTCGATCACCGTCGTCGGAGCGTGCTTAGACTTCGGAAGTCTGCCCCCTCTGGAGAGACCCCGGCACCTCGAGCGGCGAGTTTCACGTTGAAGAGGGGTACGGGGGTTTTGGCGCGCGGCATCCTCTCCCGGGCCGGCAATGGCGCGACCCCGCGGCCCGGATTGTTGAGAAGATAGGGCCAGACGTACAATAGGTTCCGTCCGAGCCGTTTTCGAGGAGACGAGCAAAGCGGATGTCCACACGAAAGAAGGATCTGGTAGAGGAATTTTGGGACAGCGATGTCTTCGCCCTCTGCCGCGTACAGGCCCGCCAGATCGAGACCAGGGATTTCCTGGACGAGTTCCGCAGCTTCTTGGGTGCACGCGGCACGATATGGCCGGCGAGGAGCGGCTCGATTGCTCTGCAGCAATTCCTGGCTCGCGCGATTCCGCGCAAAGCGGGCTGCGTTTTGCTGTCCAGTTTTAATTGCCGGCTTGTGGCGGATGCCGTCCTGAAGGCGGGCCTGCGAATTGAAACGTTTGATCTCGCCGATACGGCGGGCCGCATCAACTGGGAGTCGATCGCGGACCAGCTCAAACCCCGGCATCGAGCTGTCGTGATACCGCACCTGTTTGGGGTGCCAACGGACTTCCGGCCCATTCTGGGAGCTGCCGAGAAATTGGGGGTGCTCGTGATCGAGGATTGTGCCCACACTGTCGGCGGCACAATCGAGAATTCGATGGCCGGGACCGTGGGGGATGCTGCGATTTTCAGCTTCAACTACGACAAGCCGATCTCCCTGGGAGGCGGCGGCCTCCTGGTGGTGAATACCCCGGATCTGTCGTCACGAATCCATTTTGACGAGCCTGTGATCGGCGTGGAGACAGAAGAGCGGGAACTGAAGGCTTTCCTCGCCTATCTGCACCGGCGGCGCCAGGGCACGAACCGGTCGCGATTGCTCGCAGTGACGCTCAGGCGTATCAAGAACGCCTTTACGTACGGAATTGTTCGGCGACTCGTGAAACCCACCGTGGTGCCATGGGGCACAAAGCGCCTCTTCCCGGTGAGCGGCATCGGCCCGCTACGAGCGGCTTTGGGCTTGTGGCAGTTGCAGCGGTATCCGGACATCGTCAGGAATCGTAATGCAAATTCGACCTTCTTTACCGACGGGACGGGCAAAAGCTGGTACGTTGGGCCGCGTGTGACGCCGGCCTGGCTGAAACAGAAAGTAATCCCGACTCCCCTTGAAGCCGGCCCCGAGATTTCCCACAGCCTGCGGCGCCAGGGGTTGCCGGTTGGTCCATTCAGCTGGAGGTTGACGATCGATCGCTATCTCGGGTTGCCGGAGAAGCCGAACGCCGCGGTTGTAGCACGACATGGCCTGGACATCCCCATTCATCAAAACATAGGGAGCGCCGATCTCGAACTGATTCGCCGGGCGATCTGCGGCGAGGGTGTCTGAGGCGCAACTCCCTCGAAAGTCGCCTGCGCGTGGTCGCCGCCCCACCCTTCCAGCTGCTCGAAATCGCCACCGCTCTCGCACCAGAAACGCTCCTCGTCGTCGTCCTCGTCGGGGCGGGTTTTGCCTGTGCCGTCGCCCCGCAGCCGCGATCCGACCCCTTCCTCGTCGGGGCGGGTTTTGCCTGGGGCGACGCCCTGCAGGCGCGATCCGGGCGGGAATCAGGCGGCGCCAGGACGGATCGTCCGAAACCCGCCCTGTCACTGTTTCTCCACTGACAACGACATTGCAGATCTCATTGCCCTCGGGCGGGTTTCGAGCGGCTCTCATTCGTGGCGCGCCGCCACAATCGCGCCGTTCTGGTCGGCGACGACACAGGCAAAACCCGCCCCGACAATGGAGGGGCACTGACAATGACGTTGTCGATGGCATCGCCCTCGGGCGGGTTTCGAGCGGCTCTCGTTCGTTTTGCTCCTGCTACCCCCCGCGACTGTTGAGACGCCCTGAACTTGATTGGGGGCTAGACACAGCGGGAGATATACAGTACAATTGGCATCCTTAGAGCCCTCAACACCATCTCTTGGCCGGAGTGCAAGGGATCGGCATTTGCGAGCTATCGACGTACTCCGCCGTCTCTTCTCACCGACTAGACTCTCAACCGAGGTTTCAGGTCGCACACACGACACGCTGACAATACCAACTCCCTGAAATCGCTAAACATAGTTGACGATGGTGAACGTGGGGGTATTGCGCGTAACGCCCCTCGTGTTCCGCCCCTGTGAGCCGGGGCGCGGGAGATGTGGCACGCGGCGAAGCCAACGGAGCAATGCGAAAAGCGGACTTCTTCGTGCGCTTTGGTCTGCCTGTGATCGAGGATCTCTTCGACGCGGGGCTGGGTCCGAGAATACGCGCCGAGACGATCGGATCTGGAAAACGATCGGGCTTTCGGTGACTCGGCGCGATGGGCCTGCTCGTCGCATTTCGCGTTGATCGCGTCCACCAGGTCACCGCCTTATCCGCGGTGAGCGATAGACCATCACCGGCCGGTTTTCCTGGCACCATGAAAGTTGCCTTCAAAAGGGGACCGGGGGTCTTGCGTGCGGCAGAGCCGCACGCAAACACCCTCGGTCCGGTTTTTGAAGAAGAGACCCGAGAAAGGTGCGCCCGTGATTCCTCCGACAGCAACTTATACTGTGGCAACCGATGTCCTCTTCCGCGAGTTGGAAGGCGAGCTCGTCCTGCTCGACACGCGCTCTGCGAACTATTACAGCCTCAACCAGACTGGGACGCGGGTATGGCATCTCCTGAGCTCCAGGACTACGATCGGTGACATCTGCGAGGGGCTGTCGTCGGCGTATCAACTCGCAGAAGAGGAGCTGATGGCCGATCTCATCCCGTTCCTTCAAGAACTCCAGGACGTTGGTCTGATCCACCGTCAAGACTGATTGATTTGATGGGGTCACGCACGCGCGGTTGCGTGCGCGTGACCCTGGCAAAACACACTTGAGTAAGGAGGTAGCAATGTCAGAGCAGCAGACCAAGAAGAGCGAGCAGCCGGTCTATGAGCCACCCCAGTTGGTGCGGCACGGAAAACTATCAGAGATCACCCATTCGACAACAGAGTTGCCCGATCTCACCGATAGCACGATGCGGGAAGGAGAACGCCGGTAGTTCTGCCTATGCGCCTCGGTCTCTACGTTGAGGCCTACGTCCTGATCATCCTGGTCACTCTGCGGCTGCGTGCCAGCGGGGGGCGCAGCGTCTTTCATGCTGCGCCCCATCCCGAGCGCCCAACTCGCCGCTATTCCGCCGCCGAGGAAGAGAGAATCATCGAGGCCGCTCGACGCGCACTCCACCTCGCCGAGTGCACGATTCCCATACGGCTCAGTTGCCTGCAACGGGCGCTCGTGCTCCAGCAACTCCTCGGCCGCCGGGGGATCGCGAGCAGACTTCGGATTGGGGTCAGACTGCGTGGGGCGCGCCTCGACGCGCACGCCTGGTTGGAACACCGGGGCCGCGTTCTTCATGGCTCACCGGACCACACCAGCCAGTATCAACCGCTCCAGGCCACGAGCGACACCGTCCCCTTTCCATGAGTGCTCTCGCTGCCATTCTCAATATAGACGGGCGCCCGGTCGATCGTCCGCTGCTGGCACGCATGGTCGAAGCGGCGCGTCCCTATGGACCCGAGAGCGCGGGTATCTGGGTTCGCGGGGCGTTTGGCATGGGCTCTTGCCGACTTGAGATGGTAGAGCCACGCCCAACGGAGGCCCACCCTCTGGTCGATGGGGAACACGGCCTCGTCCTCGTATGGGACGGCCGCCTCGACAATCGCGAGGACCTGCTCAGCCGGCTGGCGGGTGTGGAAACGGACACCGGACCGTCCGATGCGCGCCTGCTCCTCGACGCGTACCGACTGTGGGGACCGGCCTGCCTCGAACGATTGGTAGGGGATTTTGCGTTTGTGCTCTGGGACTGGCGAGCACAACGACTGCTGGCGGCGAGGGATCCCCTTGGCGTTCGGCCGCTTCACTACGCCGTCGTCGGGGCGACGTGTCTCATCGCCTCGCGAATCGACCAGCTTCGCCAGTCCCCCCATCTTCCCCAAGAGATCAATGACGGGATGGTGGGCGACTTTCTCGCCGGCAATCTCGACAATCCTGACGAGACCTTCTTCCGGGGAATATCGCGCCTTCCCCCAGGCCATCTCCTCGAAGTCGGCTCTCAAGGAGTGCGAAAGAGGTGCTACTGGGCTCCGGATTGGGATCGCACCATCTCCTACCCCCGGGAGAGCGAGTACGCCGATCATTTCCACAGCCTGCTGCAGCAGGCCGTCGAGAGCCGTCTCCGGGCCAACCACCAGACCGGCCTGCTCTTGAGCGGTGGGCTCGACTCCCGGGCGGTGGCCTGTACGATCGGGGAACTCGATCAGGAAAAGCGATGCCTTCGAGACGCCTTTACGACGTTTACGGCGACCCTCGATCATCTTGGCTCCAGTGCCGAGCGTCGCAATGCCGAACTGGTGAGCAAACGTTACCAGTTTGTCGCCCATTACGTTCGGGGCGATTCAACCTGGACCTTCACAGTCGACGACGCGATGCCCGCCGCGTGGGACGAACCGCTTGAGGGCATGTACGTTGGGATGGTCCAACAGCTGATGGATTGTGCCCGCGAGCACGGCATCCGGGTTCTCTTGACGGGGTACGGTGGCGACCTCCTGTTAGCCGGTAGCTATTACTATCTCCTCGACCTGCTGATGGCTCGCCGCTGGCCGGCGCTGCGCGAGGAGCTCTCCTGCTATTCGTTCCGGTTTCGTTGGTGGCTCATCTTCAACTACCTCGCCAGGCCTCTCATTTTCAGGCAACCGGCCGGTGATCTGGGATACCGGCTTCCAGAATGGATTGCCCCCGAGTTCGCCCGCCGGATTGACCTCAAGGCGCGCCTGCGCGCGCAGCGCCCGGCGCGCGGTCGCCGGAGGCCATCTCAACAAGCCGAGGCTGAGGCCATTAGCCTCGCCCACCACTCGAACCGGATGCTCTGGCTCCAGAGCGAAGGGCTCAGGCACGGCCTTGAGCTTCGCCATCCTTTTTTCGATCGCCGCCTGTTCGAGTTCCTCCTGGCCGTTCCCGCGCCCCAGAAGATCCAACAGGGATGTCCCAAAGCACTGCTGCACCGGGCGCTGGGGCCGGTCCTCTCCGAGACGGTTTGCGAGGAGCCCGGCAGAAACGGGAGTCCCGCCCTGCGACCGAATGAAGTCCGCGAGCGCGCCCAGTGGGCGGCCGGTTTTGCCGACCCGTCCTCAGCGGCACTGGGATATGTTGATCTTCCTGCCCTGCAACGAGCCTTCAGGCGATATCTGGACGGCGATCACAGCTTGAAGTATGCTCTCGCACGGACCTATCGTCTGGAACTGTGGCTGCAGCGCCTCTTCGGCAACCGTACCCTCTCAGAAAAGGGGCGTGCGGTGGTTTCGGCCCGCGGGTGAGGGGGATTGAAATTCCGGGCTCAAAGCCTGGGATTAAAATCCCAGTCTGAAAGCGCAAGTCGGCTGAAGCCGACTCCAGATTCGGGTATTGGTGTTAAGCGAGGCCTGGGAGTGAAATGTCGGGCTCAAAGCTAAAGTCGGCTGAAGCCGACACCAGATTGGGGTAGTTCCGTCAAGGACGGGAGTTCGGCGGTGGGGATTCTGTGGCGTCGCTGGGAGCGCCGGCGTCTCGCCGGCCCCAGGCCGGCAGGATGCCGGCGCTCTCAGGGATGGCGTCCTCAGCTGCGGGGCACGCCTGTTCCCCCACTCAGCGCGCACGCTCTGTGAATGAGTGCGCTCGAGCGCACCTGGGCTTTTCGCCCTGGAAGTGATTCCGAGGCCAGGTCAGCCACACCGAGTCGCGCGCTTCATTCCTCGTGCCCTCTGAGGAGAAGAAATGTACTCCGTCTATGGGTTAAAACTCGCCTCAAGCCTCCCGTTCCCATACCTCCTTGAGGCGCCCGCTGCGGCCGGAAACGCCCCGGACCTGCTCCTGCGGGTACAGGCGGAGGATTCTCACAGCTTGCCGGAGGAAGACGAGCCCGGGGTTCTCTTGTGGAGATACGAGGCTGCGGGACGGGCCTTGCTGAGCGTCTACGAGCGCCAGGGCTCTACGCTCTTCCGGTACCACGGCCGGGCGGCGTACTTCATTGATCCGGCTCTTTCTGAAGTCTCCTCGCTTCCCCGGCCCGGCCTCGACGAAGAGGTGATCCGCTTCTTCTTTCTCGGCCTCGTCACAGCCTTTATCCTCCACCGGCGCGGCTGCCATAACCTCCACGCGGCGGCCGTGGAGGTCGACGGCGGCGCCGTCGCGTTCCTGGCGCCGGCCGGCGGCGGCAAATCGACGATGGCCGCCTCCTTCGTGGCCGCCGGTCACGCGCTGCTCAGCGATGATGTGTTGCCGCTTCAGGTGCGGGAGGACGGTGTCTGGGTGCTGCCGGGTCCGGCGCTGCTCCGGCTCTGGCCCGATTCGGCTGCCAGGGTCTGGGACGATCCTGCCACGCTTCGGCGCCATGCCCTGCAGACACCGAAACGGCAAGTCTGGCTTCCGATGACGGAACGATTTTACTGCGGCAAGCCGCTTCCGCTTCGGGCGGTCTACCTCCTGGAGCGGGCCGAAGAGAGCATAGTCCGGCTGGAACCGCTCTCCCAACGGGAAGCGCTTCTCGCGTTGATCAGCTCGGCCTTCGGCAACTTCCTGCTGCGCGGCGAGCTGCTTTCCCGGCAGATGGATTTCTTCGCCCAGATCGTCCCGACGCTCCCGTTCCGGCGACTGCCGGTACCGGCGGCGTTCAAAGGATTGGCCACGCTCTACGACGCCGTCCTGGAGGATGTGGCAACAACCGGATACCGGCGGGATGGCAATCCATGATCGAATTCGCTCAGATCGTCTACGCGACTCTCGTGACCGGTATCCCTCTGGCCTACGTGGCCTGGACGGCCCTGCGCCGCCGGACGTTCCTCCCGCTTGTCGCCCTTGTTGCCGCTCTGTCTGCCACCCTCCTCTTCCCAGGGCAGCTCCTCCCCGCCACCTGGCTGCTCCTCCTGGTCCCGATGGGCGTTTGCCTCGCGATCTTTACCTTCTACAACTGCCTGAGCATCGCCCTCCTGTTCAGGAGGAGACCCAAACCGGCTCCGGAGGTGGGAGATTTCCTCCCGGCGGTCACCGTCGTGATCCCCGCGAGAGACGAGGCGCGCGTCATCCGGGGGTGCCTCGATTCCGTGCTGAATTCGGCCTACCCCGCCGACCGGCTGCGAATCATCGTCGTCGACGACGGCTCCACCGATGAGACCGCACAACTCGTGACCTCGTACCGGGATCGCCATCCCAATGTTCGTCTGATTGTCCGTCCGCCCTGGGCCGTACGTGGCAAAGCCGCGGCCCTCAACGACGTCATTCCGGAGATTGATACCGAGGTTTTCTGCATCCTGGACGCCGACCACCAGGTGGCCGAACAGTTCTTCTCCGTCACCCTTGCGCACTTCCAGGACCCAGAGGTCGGCAGCGTCCAGACCCGGAAGGTCGGGCGGAACTGGTCGGAAAGCTGGCTGACCCGGCTCATGGAACTCGAGAGTCTGGGGTGGCAGTATTCCGTCCTCGATTCGAAGAGCCAGTCGCAGCTGATCGCCGTCTCCTTCGGCAGCGGCTGTCTCTTCCGCACAGAACTGATTCACCGTCTGGGCGGGTTTGATAACGATCTGGCGACCGAAGATGTGGAAGCTTCGCTGCGAACATTCGAGGCCGGGTACAAGACCAAGTTCGAGCCGGGGACGTATACGACGGACGAACTTGTCTCAAACTGGGAGAGTTTCTTCCGGCAACGATACCGCTGGGCGCGCGGAACAACCCAGGCCATCCGGCGTCACTGGCTGGCCTTCTACCGGATCGGGCAGCCCACGCTGCGGGAGAAAGTCGATTTCTTCTTCTTCCCGATCCTTCTCAGCATGATGGTCGTCCCCTATCTTCAGGTCGTCACACATGCCCTGGCCCTGGTGACCGCGACCCGTGTCCCCCTGGTCTATGCGGCGCCGTTGAGCTACGGCTTCGTGATTGTCGCCTGCCATTTCGTGGCCGGGCTAAGGAACCGGCGGGAAGGCGGCGGGCAGGGACCTCAACGGCTTCGCGAGCTGCTGCTCCTCTCCTTTGGCATGTGTATCTACTACTGCACCGTCCTCCTGGTCGCCAACGCCAAGGCCTTTCTCGACGAGTTCGTGCTCGGCATCCCCTACCGCCCGATCAAAACTGAGCACCTTGGGGGCGAGAGGAAACAGCGATTGGGACGGGCGGTGGAAGGGCGGCCGGCGGCAGCGAGCCTGGAAGAGCAACTCGTCTTCGTTTGTGGCCGCCACTCGCCTGAGCCCGAGCACGTTCTAGCGCTCCGCCCCCACCTCGGTCGCGTCGACTGGCACCAGGTGCAAGAGATCGCGACGTCTCACGGTGTCGCCGGCCACGTGCACGCCAACCTGGTGCAGTATGGATTCGAGGCGGCGATTCCGCCCGCCATTCGCGCTGACCTGCTCGCGTTTCGGCGGGCGGTCCTGGCGCGTAACCTGCAGTTACGAAAGGCCTGGCAGGAGCTGGTCGACGTGTTCGCCCAGGCGGAGATCGAGGTGATCCCACTGAAGGGGATCCAGTTCATCAATCAGTTCTACCCCCTCGACGTCAGGCCCATCTTCGACATCGACCTCCTGGTAAAGCCGACGCGGGTGAAGGAGGCGAGCCGGCAACTCCAGGCGCTCGGGTACAAGCCCTATCCGAACCCTACCGTGAATGGACGGGCATGGTTTACCGAGCGACCCTTCCGGCATCCCGATACCAGTGCCGTTGTCGACCTCCACTGGGACCTGGTCAGCATCTATACCTATCGCCGGATCTACGCGCTGGCGATCGAAGAACTCTGGCAGCGCGCCCGGCCGTCGCCGAGCAACGCGTTCCTCTACGAGATGGCGCCGGAGGACGTCGTGCTTCACAGCGCCCTCCACTGCGCCATCCACCATCACTTCGTCCTCCTGTTCCAGCTGGTGGATCTGCGAGAAGTGTTGCGGGCCTCCGGTCAGGAAATTGACTGGACGCTGCTCGTCGAGCTGGCTACGACCTACCGGATCAAGAGTCCCGTCTACTCCTCCTTGCGCCTCAGCAAGCGGTTCGTCGACGCGCCCGTCCCAGACGCAGTGTTGGAGGCCCTGCGGCCTCCCCTGCAGGGACGCCTCTTCCACCGGTACCTCCTCGATCGGGGGACAATCCTCGACCGGCGCACACGCGCCCGACTCGAGCGGATCAAATGGGGCTGGATATCCCTCATTCTGGCGGACAGCCCGCTGGATACCTTCCGCGCGATCTGGGCGAGCCTGGGGTTTGGTCTGGCGGCCAAAGGGTGGGATGAGAGTGAACAGTGACCGCCTGGCCGAGAAGCTGTGGTTTCCTCCGCCTGCGGAGGCGGTGCTTCCGGACGACGAGGTCCACGTGTGGCGTGCCTCGCTGAACGTCGCAACAGTGCAGTTGCAGGGTTTGCTCGATCTCCTGGCGCCGGATGAAACCAGGCGGGCCGAACGATTCTACTTCCAGGAAGATCGCAACCGCTTCATCGTCGCCCGCGGCGTGCTCAGGATCATCCTGAGCCGATACCTGGACATGAGGCCGGATGACCTGCGCTTTCACACCAATCGTTATGGAAAACCGGCTCTCGATTGTGCCAGGAAGCATGGCGAGTGGCTGAGCTTCAACCTCTCTCACTCCGGCGAGCTGGCCCTCTACGCGGTCGCGCGCGGGCGCGGGGTCGGCGTCGATCTGGAACGCATCCGCCCCCACATCGCTGGCGAGGAAATCGCGGCGCGATTCTTCTCGCCGCGCGAGAACGCGGCGCTGCGCACGGTGCCGCCGGAACAACGGCATGCAGCCTTCTTCACCTGTTGGACCCGGAAGGAAGCGTATATCAAGGCCAGGGGTGAGGGGTTATCGTATCCGCTCGACCAATTCGACGTCTCTCTCCATCCGGGCGAACCGGCACGGTTGCTCTCCGCGGCGGGCGATCCGGCCGAAGCCGGGCGCTGGTCGGTCCGGGAGCTCCGGCCCGGCCCGGACTATATGGCTGCGCTGGTGGTGGAAGGGCACGGCTGGAAGCTGAAACGCTGGCAGATGGTCCTTCGATGAGAGTCTTGTTCGTCACCTACTGCTTCGGGAATTATGAAGGCCAGGCGCTGATCGGCGTCTACAAACGGGGGCTGCGAATCGCAATGGCGCTATGCGATCGCGGCCACGAAGTCGTCTTCTTCTGTACCGGCCGCGAGGCGTATCAGGACGACCTGACCGCGCTGGCGGAACAGCGCATGGATTTCATCGACATTCCGTTCAGCGTTGCCGCATTTGAGGATGCGGAGCAAAACCGGCAGGTCTTTCTGGAGCAGATCGCGGCGATCGATCCGGATCTGATCGTCGTCGGCGAAGTGCCGTTAGCAGGTGCGATGCTGGAAACGGCTCTGTGCGCGGGAGAGTTGAGAATTCCGCTGGTTATCCTGGATAACGCCTACAATCCGCTGCTGGTCTCGCTGTTCTGCGAAGCCCACGGGTCGATTGCCGACGGTATCATTCTCGCCGGCCCCAGTTCCTTCCAGATGCCGGACCCACCCCCGTATCTCTGCCAGGTCCCCCCGTATATCGAAAGCGCCCCCCAGGCCGCACGCGCGATGCTCGCCGACGAGCTTGGCCTGGAAGGCGACAGGCTTGTCACGGTCCTG
This sequence comes from Ardenticatenaceae bacterium, assembly GCA_027493995.1. Taxonomy (GTDB): domain Bacteria; phylum Chloroflexota; class Anaerolineae; order Ardenticatenales; family Ardenticatenaceae; genus DOUV01. Next base: position 3,598,966 of record JAOSJS010000001.1, read on the forward strand.
GCGTACGACACGAAGGTCGAGAGACTGGCACTCTCCCTGGTGGAAACAGTCGACGAGCCGGACTTCGAGACGTTGTTTCTGTCGCGAAACCCGGATAAATGCCGGGAGCAGCTCGACCGTTTACCCGATAGCGTCAGGCGAAACAGCCGGGTCATTCCACAACCCCCAGATCCACTCCTGTTCGGCCTCCTCGAACTCTCGCGGCTGGCGATTGTGAAGTACGGGTTCATGCAAGTCAGTGAGTGCCTGGCGCTGCGGACGCCGGTGATCGTCGTGTATCACGAGGGTCCGACGTGGCTCGAGTATCTGCCGGAAGCATGCCGGCCGTTTGCGCACGTCACTTCCTTATCAGAGGCAGATGCCGCAACGATCGCGGCCGCCCGGCGATTCTTGAGCAACGAGAAAGCAGAGATGGACGGCGTCCACAGCGGCGAGCTCGGCGCTGTCGCGAAGGCAGCCGACTTCCTCGAGCGTCTTCCTCGCGACCGGCTGCGCGAGACGTCGCGGGAGTGCTTCGCACGTGGCTTCACCCCAGGAAACATCCAGGCCGCTCTGCGCCGCCAGGTACAGGGTCAGGCGGTCATGCTCCGCGCGCTCCGCTCCACGCGCCTTCGTCGCATGGCAGACTCCCAGCTTCACGCGCTCCTGTGCCGCTATACCGTCGCCGGGGAGGAGCGCGTGGCCCGTTTGTGGGGGCGCCTCTACGATTCCGGCGAGGCAGCGCGAGCGGATGGTGAGAGTGCCGTTCGCTCGGAGCGGCAGGTGCTCTATTTTTCAGCCGCCGAGCGCGTTCTGATCGAAGCGGACATCGGGCAAGCGATGCTGCCGCCACTCTGACTGGGCAACCGGATGACCATTCTGACGGCTGAGGCCCGGCAACGAACCGGGCAGGAACCGAGGACGGCCGGCGGGGGGACCGCTGTCATCTCGCCGCACGCTGACGACGCCGCGCTCTCGCTTGGCGGCAGCCTGCACCGGCGCGTTTTCCGCTCGCCGGTCACACTCGTGACTGTGTTTGGACGTTCCAACTACATGCGGGACGGCTTTCAGGCGGACTGGCGAGAAGTGACCCGGCAGCGGAATGACGAAGACCGGACGTTCGCGGCCTCGCTCGGGCTGCGCCTCCGCTACCTCGACCTCCCGGAGGCGGCCCTCCGAGAGGAGCTGTATACCGACCGGTTGTTTGCGGCGACACCCCAGGCCGAGTTCGTCGCACCGGCCGAACTGGAGATAGCGCTGCGACAGACACTCCACGAACTCCGGCCCACCTACCTCGTCGTCCCGCTCGGCCTGGGAAATCATCGTGACCATCTGCTCGTCCGGCGGGCGGCGGTCGAGCTTGCCAGGGAGATGCCCGTGCTGCTGGCTTACTATGAAGACCTCCCGTACGCTGCATCGCTGTCCCAGAAGGCCATTCGACAGCACTGCCGGTCCCTCGATGCCGGGCTCTACCCGCTCTACATCTCGATCGGCTCGGTCTTCGGTCGAAAGATCGAGGCGTTATCGTTCTACAAGAGCCAGATGAGACCAAGAGACCTGAGTGCAGTCCGGCGCCATGGGTTTCGGTGGTGTCGCTCGGAGGCACACGAGCGAATCTGGGTCTCCACTTTTCAACCGTGACATAGAATGCAGGGCGGGGCCGCTGGCGAGTGTCTCCGGCATTTGCCACCGAGCGCGCCCCCGGACTCGTGAGGCGCCGCGTGCAGATTCTCATGTTCAGTGAGCCCTCATATCCGAGACATCCTGGTGGCGCCGGGAAGTGTTCCCATCTCCTGGCCGCCGGCCTGGTGGCGCGCGGCCATACCGTCCACATCATCTGCGAAACCAACGAGGAACCGCTACGGGAACAGATTGATGGCGTCGACGTGCACCGGCTGCGCCTGTCCGGGGCGGAACCGCTCCGGAAAGACGAGCAGGAGGCGGTCTACGCCAGGAGCGTCCTTTCCTACCTGGAACGAGAGATTCCCCTTCCGGCAGTGAACCTCGTCCACGATAGCGGCGGGTTCCTCTCCTACTTCTTCCCGGTCGCGTACGAACTGCAGCGCCACTACAGGCTCCCGTATGTCCTTCATTTTCGCTATCTCCTGGCGAAACACCACGCCGCTATGGCGCCTCGATTCGTGTACGATCCGTTCTCGGCCCCTGTTCTCGGCCTGGAATCCTGCCTGCACGAGATGACCCAGTCGTTTCCTACCCGCTTTGCCGACCTGGTGATCTGTCCGTCGGTTGAGGATGCCACGTTCGTGCACGAAGCCTTCCGGCCGGCATCCGGCAAGCCGGCCGTCGTTCCCGATCCGATTGACGTCCGTTTCTCCACTCCCGACGACGGGCAGGCCTTGAGACGAGAGCTCGCCAATCCCGGGGAGCAGCTTGTCCTGTTCGGGGGAAGAATCGATAGCGACCTGAAGGGCGCCGATATCGTTCTGCGCGCCTTTAAGAGGATGCGGCAGGCGCGCCCCACCCTGCGCCTCTTGCTGCTGGCCCGTGATAGCGGCACCGTGGGCCTGTTTCGCCGGCACTTCGGTCCGGCTGTCACGCCGCTGGGCTGGATCGATGATGCGGCAAGATTCGCCGGCGTGTTGAGTGCCGCGGACCTGGTGATGATGCCTTCCCGGTACGAGGCATTCGGCATGATGTGCGCCGAGGCAATGGCCGTCGGAAGCCCTGTGGTCGCGGCACCTGTCGGCGGCCTGCGAGACATGATCGTTCACGGCGAGACGGGGTTCCTCTTCCAGAGCCCCGATCCCCAGGAGTGGGATCGCGAATTGACGGAGTACGCCCTCGTGCTCCTTTCCAATCCCACGTTGGCCAGGGCGGTCGGCCAGAACGCGCGGCGATTTGCCCACGAGCGCTTCAGCGTCGACACGATTGCAGCGCGCGTGGAGCAGTTGTACGAGACTGCGACGGCGGAGCATCGGCGTCGAGGCCGGGAAGGCATCGTGCCTCCTCGGCTCGATCGGGAGGACCAGGAGCGCTATCTCGCGTTGCTCGAACAGTTGCTCGGTCCGGAAGCGCGGCCGGTGGGTGAAGCGTTGCTCGGGTACTGGCATGCCTCCATCGAGCAACGCTGCCTGGCATGCACGAGACAACGGACGGCCATGGGGGTGCGGCGGTTGCTGAGCTTGCAGCGCTTCAAGCCGCGCCGGCTCGCGGCCAGGCTCACGGGCAGATGGCGCAGCGAGCTCCAGGAGGCCGTCGAGGAAGTCTGTCCGCTGGCACTGCTGCAAAAGGAGTATATCCGCACCCGGCTGCGGCGCTCCCCGGGTGCGGCTCATACAGCACTCGCGCTCATTCAAAAGCGATTGTCCCGTTCATGATCTCTATGGAAAACCTGGTTGGCACTGAGCAGTTCCCGTGGCTGGCAAGCCCGGCCGACCTCATCCTCGTGGACGACGAGGGTCCCCTGTTGCGCGAGCGACTCTTCGCGCTGTTATCGGATATACCCGCGCGAGCGGCAGAGGGTGGCGTCGAGATGTCCAGCACAACGTGCCTGCTCTTCAGTCAGGGCTGGGTCGTGAAGACGCGCCAGACAGATAAAAGCCCGGATCTTGCAGCGCTCAAGGCTCAAGTGGCCCGATCGGTGGAACTGACCAGGCGTATCGCGATCTGGCACCCGGCCAAAGCCTGGTTCATTTTTCACGATGGGGAGAACTACTGGCCGTGTAGCGTGACCCCACGTCTGATTCCTATCACGCAGCTGCCGGACGAGCGAGGGGGATCTTCTCAAGCATCCGAGGGACGGGGGTGGTGCCGGGCGGTAAAGCCGCGCGGCATCAGCCTCATCTCGCCCTTTTTCGAGAAGATGCAGCGCGGGGGCATGTGGCGCCAAAGGCTGCGACTGTGCCTGGTGCACCGCAGAATGGCTCTCCTGATGGCAACGAGCATCCTCCTCTATCACGTGGCCCTCGATCCAAACCCGAGCAATTATGGCATCGAACAAGGCAAAACAAGAGTCTACTACATGGATGACGAAGTCTATGCATTCTCAAGCTGGAAAGAGCTTGCGCGATGGGATGTCCGGGTGCTTTCGTAGCCCGTTGACAGCCGGTATAGTTGCGCGTATGATAACAATATCGATCCAGTAGCAGCGCAAACTTGCCACCATCGTCTCCAGCTGCGCACGCCTTCACCTCGAAGGGAGGGTTCTCATGTCGGCAGAAAACGTAGAACTCGTCAAGCGTGGTTTGGAAGAAGCGTTTAACCAGGGCAACCTCGATATCGTCGACCAGCTGTTTGCCCCCCGCTTGACCGAGCTCGTCCGTGAGGGCATCAAGCAGCGGCGAGCTGCCTTCCCCGATCTAACGTACACGGTTGAAGAAATCACAGACGAAAATGATAGAGTCGGCTTCCGCTACACGGCCCGCGGCACGCACAAGGGAGAGTTCGAAGGGATTGCGCCCACCGGAAAGACGGTATCATGGTGCGGGACCGCGATCGCCAGCGTGGAAGGCGGCCAGGTTGTGGACGTCCAGCTGACCGAAGACCGCCTGAGCAGAATGGTCCAGATGGGCCGGTTGCCGAAGCGGGAGAAGCCAGAAGAAGCTGACGTTACCGGTGGGTGGCAGGGCTCGCACGAGGGAATCTCCGTGACGCTGCATCTGACACAACAAAACCAGAAGGTACGTGGCACGGTTGCCGTGAGCGGGCTGCGCGCTATTCACGAGGTTACCGGCGTCAACGACTATCCGTCGATCTTTCTCGAGGGGCGGGTCGAGAATCTTAACCTCGGCTTCAGGGGGGAGCAGACCTCGGATACCCAGATCCGCGGAGAGCTCTCGCTGCCGGGCATGTCCATTCCCGTCACGTTGAATCGCACCTAGAACACCGGTCAAGGAGTCGCCGTGGACGCGTGGTCAGAGACTTCCGAAGTCTTCCGAGACGAGACTTCGGAAGTCTGACGCCTTGACCGGCGCTCCAGGACCGGGCGGAGGATCTTGTTATTCGTGTGAGGAGAGGGGTGTTGGCCTGCGGCTCCGCCGCGGGCTAACATCTTTGGGTTTCTTGTTGAAGGAGGGTGGGCCGGCGACCAGATGGTCGCCGGCCCACCTCTTTTTGCGCACTCTTGCGAGGTCCACGTGAACAGCAGCGTGTGGACCGTGCGAGCATCGGCGTTAAAACAAGGTTCGGCGGGGGCTCCGATCATTACAACTGAAGTATCAGGCCGCCTTGCGCTCATCTTACCGTCTCTAGAGCGCCGGTCAAGTAGTCACCGAGACGATTGCAAAGCGCCTTGTGAAGGTGCTTTCAGGTTCGTAGGGGCGCACGGCCGTGCGCCCCGACAGCGCGCCCAAGACCGCTACAGGAGGGGCGCACGGCCGTGCGCCCCGACAGCGCGCCCAAGACCGCTACAGGAGGGGCGCACGGCCGTGTGCCCCTACTACGAACCACGTTCTCACCCGCGCAACGACTACTTGACCGATGTTCTAGACCATCGGTCGCGGAGTCGCCGTGGACGCGTGGTCGGAGACTTCCGAAGTCTCGGAAGACTTCGGAAGTCTGACGCCTTGACCGACGCTCTAGGGCTCGCCTTCGAACCGGCCTATGGATTCATAGCGGTCGATGGGAAATGGCAGTGGCTCCCCGCTGAGGTCCTGCGAATACTCGTATGAGGAATGAGCATTCTTCGTCCCGTTCGGCCCTGTGCTGTGGTCGACCAGGGTCTGATTGAGGTAGGTATATCCCCCTTCGCACGTACTCTTGAGAACTTGCAGCGGGCCCCGATGCGTGACCAGATGGCCGTCCAGTGAAGCAGAGGAACGAGATCACCTTCCACAATGTAGCGTTGATATATGACGCCCGGGTTGGGCAGGCGTTGACCGGCGTGCCGAAGGTCGTAACGGTCTTGACGTTGTAGTGATCCAGGAGGCCCGGCGAGGCGGCGAGGGTGTTGGCGACCATACCTCCCAGACTGTGCCCGGCGAAGTGGATGTTGCTTTCCGGCGGGATATGCCGCCTGATCAGCGCCCGGATGTGCCGCAGGTAGGGCGACAACTGCTTCGTCACCTCCTGGCCCGCCGATTCCAAGTCATTGCCGCCCTCGCTATCGAGTTGTGTCCCGGCGATCAAGATCAGGTAGTCATATTCCCCAATCCGGGCATGCAGAGGCTGCATCGGCGTAGCGACGGAACGCCGTTTCCCGTCGAGGTGTACGGCACAACCTTCACGTACAAAGGCAGGCGCCACGTCCTGCAGATGGTGCGCGACATCACCAAACGGGTGCAAACCGAAGAGTGGCTGCGCGAGAAAGAGGAGCAATACCGCAGTGTCTTCGAAGCGACCAGCGACGGGGTCTTCATCAATACACTGGAAGGCGAGCTGGTCGACTTCAACCCGGCCGCCGCGCAGATGCACGGGTACACGGACGAAGAGTTCCGCGCTCTCCAGCCGGCCGACTTCATCCATCCCGACTCGCAACCGCTCTTCCACAACTACAGCGAGACCGTCCGCGGAGGCCGATCCTACCGCTGCCGCGCGATTGACCGGCGCAAGGATGGCTCCCTCTTCCACGTCGAGGTGATCGGCCAACCTTTTTCGTATGGCGGGCAGCCGCACACGCTGGCCGTGGTACGCGATGTGACGGAAGAGGTCGAGGCCTACCAGCTCCTGGAGGGCCGGGTGGCAGAGTGAACGTCGGAACTCGCGACCTTGCTGGAAGTCTCGCAGAATGTGACGTCTACCCTCGAGCGAACGCCCCTGCTGAACCTGATCCTCGAGCAGCTCGAGATCGTGGCCAAGTACGACGGCGCGGCCATCTCCATTGTAGAGGGCAAGGAGTTGGTTGTCGCCGCCTACCGTGGGGTGATCCCAAAGGAGCAGGTTGTTGGCATCCGCCGGCCGCTCCGGCGAGAGGACACCATCTGGCAGCACCTCAAGGAGCGGGAGTTCGTTCTGGTCGACAACATTCAGGACGACACCCCCCTGGCACAGGCCTACCGGCGCCACTTCGAAACAGAGTCCCTCTCCCAAGCCTTCCAGGAGCCGGCGAGCGTCCTGATGGTCGCGTTAGTCGCCCGGGAGCGCGTGATTGGCTTCCTGGGCCTCTACCGCAGCCAACCCGGCTACTACAGTGAGCACCAAGCGCGGCTCGTGCTTACAATTGCGAACCAGGCCGCAGCCGCAATCGAGAACGCCCGGTTGTACGAACAAGCCCAATCCCTGGCGGCGCTGGAGGAGCGCCAGCGACTCGCGAGGGAGCTCCACGACTCGGTCTCTCAAGCACTCTATGGGATCGCCCTCGGGACGCGCACGGCCCGGACGCTGTTCCAACGCAATGAGACCGGCGTCGCCGAGGTCCTGGACTACGTGGCCTCGTTGGCTGCGGCCGGGATGGCCGAGATACGGGCCCTGATCTTCGAGCTTCGGCCGGAATCGTTGGAGACTGAAGGGCTCGTCGCGGCGGTTACCAAACAGGCGGCTGCACTCCAGGCGCGGCACCGAATCGTGGTGGAGACCGAGCTCCCGATTGAGCCAGAGGTCCCCATCGCGGTCAAGGAGGTCCTCTACCGGGTTGCTCAGGAAGCCCTGCACAACACTGTCAAGCACGCCCAGGCGCGCTGTGTCCAACTCGCGCTCCGTCAAACGGCCGAGGGTACCGTGCTTGACGTACGCGATGATGGGGTTGGCTTCGATCCGAACGGCTCCTTCCCCGGCCACCTCGGGCTGAAGTCAATGCACGAGCGGACGGCCCGGTTGGGCGGCACCTTTGCGATTGACAGCGCCCCTGGCAAAGGAACATCAATTCGCGTGGTCGTTCCGCATTGCCCCGATCATCGCTAGCGCGCCGGTCAAGGTGTCAGACTTCCGAAGTCTCGGAAGAGTGCCATGCTCTCAATTATCTACGACTGTAGTACCAGGGCCTGTCTGCAAACTCATTCTTCAGATATCGTGAACTACCCCTTGGAAACGAAAGCAGGTAGAGGGTCACTTATCCCATCTACCTGCTTCGCAATTTCGGACAAACCCCCGCGTTGCTGGCTGAACCTTCCAGATCGGGGCGAATCGGTGCCATGTTCAACTGAGTTCGCTATGAGTGGCGTGCGCTGAGTGACCGGCTTTACCGGTATAGTGGTCGCGGCGGTATAGCATCGCAATGATCATGCCGAGGAACATCGCCGGATGGCTGGCGTCAGCGAGCCAGGGCTGCTCGGCGTCCGCTCCCAACAGGCGCAGCACAACGATCGCGGCTACCGGCGCGAACATGGCGAACGCCATCTCTGCCCCGTGACGCCAGCCATGCCCGCGCACGCGCATCCAGGCCACCATCGGGACGGTCATAAAGACGCCCATCGTGAGGTCGAACAGATTCGTTCCATACTCGAAGGCTTCACTGTAACTGGCAGAGTCAGGGGTCAGGACGTCCAGCACGTACAGGATGGCCATCCCCGCCATCATGGCCAGCGTCATTTCCAGCAGGTGCAAGACAAAGCGCACCACTTGCCCAGCAGCGTTGCGAATCCGGTAGACATGGGCCTGTGCGCTGACGGTATTGATACGATCGATCGTGGTCGTACTCGTAATTGTCATCGAAATGTCCCCTTTCATGGGTTGTGGCATGGCCGTCGATTCAGCGGGCGGTCAGCCGCGACTTGTTAGAAGCCAGACGAAAAACTGGAAATGCCACGGCGATCTTTTCGAATTCTCTCAGCGGGGTGATCATCGGTCGTGCCTCACCCCGCTGAACTGAACGTCTTCCGCGAGGGAACGGCTGTGCTCGCTCACGCTTCCAGATCCCGGCGGATCTCGTCGTACTCGTCGCGGCCGATCTCCCCGCGCACGTAGCGTGCTTGCAGGATCTCTAACGCCGTTTGGCCGCTTGGCGCCGGCCCGGTTTGATTGACCTGCGGTCGCCAGCCGAGGGCGTAAGCGATCGCGCCGCCAATCGCGAGGACGAAAACGAGTTCAAATCCCATCATCATTTTGATTCTCCTTTGCTGCCGAAGAGCAGCGATCTCGGGCGATGCCCCCCTGACGACGGCGGTGGAGGTGCCGTAGCGGCAGCTACCGGTCGCGGCGGCCCCACCGAGTGAGGCAGGATAGCCCTGAGTCAGTCATAGCGTTGTGCCGCGAGTCTCATGGGATGGCATCTCTTTTTGTCGCCACCCTAGCACCAATACCTTTCAAATAAGCGCCAGCGCCTGGCGGAAGGAGTGGGCCGCCGGTTGCGGCCAGTGATAATGGTGCGGGCGCTTGAGCTTGAAGTTGGACATCTTGCGTTTGACGACGCGCGGATTGGAGCGCAAGCGTCTGGGGGGCAAGGGACGAGCGGCGATGTCGCGCAAGAGGCGCGCAAAGAGCGCCGGCAATTGCTCAGGGGTGGTCATTTGAAACTCCGGGATGGCGTCACGAATGACTTCGAGGGCGTGGACGAAACTGAGGCGGTCCGGATCGAGATCAGCCTGCAACGCGGCCTGAGGCATCAGCGCGCGGATGGCGTCGTGAGCGATCAGCAGGCCGTAGAGTTCTTGGATCACCCCAACGGGGGTCAAGCTGCGCAGGGGGCGCCCGGCCAGGCGTTGGTGGGTATCGGTCTCATCAATGACCAGTTCGAGTTCCCAGCGTTCATGGTAGGCACAGGCCAAGTCGAGCGCCGGGAAGGCGCGGTGATCCAGGAGGGTGGTGATCAGGCGGTGGGTCTGGCCAGAGCCCGGCAGGGCCGGGTCCGTGATGGTGTACGCGATGATACGCACCAGCAGGCGCTCGCCCCGCCGGCGGCGCTTATAGTCGGAGGGGGAGATATAGGCCAGCGACGACCCGTCCGGCAAGGGGCGTACGTGCGTGGGCCGGGCGGAGGCCGGCAGCCGGGCCAGGACCTGCGCATCGCGCTGGCGCGTCCGCGCGAACATATCGTAGTCGTGGAAGCCCCGATCCCACATGACCAGCATCCCTGGCCCGACCGAGCGCAACATCCGAAAGCCCCCCACCCGCTCACTGGTCTGATAGGGCCAGAACCCGGCATCAACAATGGCATGCGTCCCGCACTCGGCCAGATAGACCGCCTGAATCTGGGGCAAGGCGCTCGCGCCACGGGGACCGACCTGGCGCCCAAAGACCGCCGCATTCGCGGGCGTGTCGGGCGCCAGCTCCACCGTGCCGTCAAGCGCCATCAGCCGCAGTCCCCCCAGAAACGCGCCCCGCGTTTCGGCCGTCGCCAGCGGCTGACAGACCTGCTGAAACAGGGCCACCAGCGGGCGCGCCCCCACCTGCGCGCGCCGGGAGCTGATCGCACTCTCGCCGGCCACCTGATCGTCCGGGTCCCACCAGACGTAGCGTAAGCCTTTGGCCAGTTTAGCCAGCACCGCGCCCAGGCGCAGATGACTAAACAGATGCATGCCAATCACCAGAAAGACCGTCACCACCATGTTCAGCTTGCGTTCCCGTTCGGTCGTCACCCCCTGGGCCGCCAGCACCGCCGCGACCGTCTCGGCCGGCACCACCTGGCTGAGGGCCTCCAACCGCAGTTCTTGGCTGAATTTGCGTCCCGCTGCGATCTCGCGTAGTCTGTATCCCATGAGGCGGCTCCGTGGCTCCTGGTGGATTAGTCTCTGGTCAGGATCCCACAGAAGTCGCCTCTGCGCTATTTGAAAGGTATTGACCCTAGCACAGGCGCCGAGGTCGCGAAAGGGCCGCACGATGGAAATACGGCTGCATCCTCCGACGGACACCTCAACGCCACTCGGGTGAGCGCGGCTGGAGGTGCGGTCACCAATCGGTCGTACTCGACAACCCAGAATCCCGGCGCACCGGCCGCGGCTGCCGGACCGTCGCCGTGGCCTGGACCAAGCCAATGCTTGACCACCGCTGGGCTACTACGATGAGCGATGAGGAGCAACGCCAGGCGCTGATTGAGAGAGTGTGGAGGTGGTGAGTAAAGGCGGGAAAAGCGAGACAATCCTACTTCACTACAAAGCCTGTCAGGCCCTGGCAGCCTATCTCAAAGCCCGTTCTCCTGCTGATCACGACTTTCTGTTGGTAACCAAGTTTAGTACTACAGACATAGATCTTTGGGAAAATGATCCCGATGAGAGAGCGGTCAAAAGGTGGACTGCGGAACTGGACAGGTTACTGGCACGAATCGGGCCGCGGTTCGCGCGGTCGGAAGCGTGTGAGCGGGCCGCGGCGTACGTGAAGGCGTGCTGAGTTCCGTCGAGCGCAAAAACGGATGGCAACCGGCAGAGGCCAGCGGCGACGAGGGACTGTATGGCGTGTAACGATTTCTGTATCGGGCGGCGTGGGATCCAGATGCGGCGCGTGACGACCTGCGCGACGACGTGATCGAACACCTGGTAATGAGCAGGCGGTCTCGATTGTGGATGAGACCGGCTTCCTCAAGAAGGGGACGCGGTCGGCGGGCGTGCAGCGCCAGAAGAGCGAGACGGCCGGACGGATCGAGAACTGTCAGATGAGGGGTTCTTCCTGGCGTATGCCACTCCGAGAAGATTGGCCCTCTGCTGAATCAGATGGCAATGGATCGCCTGGTGCCCATCTCCTTGTAGGTAGGAATCACCCCACGGATTCAGACGGAATCGAGGCCTCGGCGGCTACTTCGAACGTGGATGTGCTCCAGCGAGAGGATCGTGATCGGTCATTCTTGATAGAGTTTGCCGTCCTTGAGCTTCAGATCACCGCGAGAGAGCATCCGCTTGAGCTGGTTCTCGATGGTGTCTCTGAGCTCGGTCCCTGTCCGGTTGAAGCCGAACAGGCGGGCGACCTGGACGACGGCTTCGTCCGGGGTGACCCCCACGTGATCCGAAACAAGCATTCGAAGCCCCGTACGTATCTCCACTGGCGGCAGCATCTCTGGTTTGCGGAGGGTTGGGGATTGGACGTCGGTGCGGCTCCGAGGGGGCACGGCGGCCAGCGCCTTCACGGTGTAGAAGGCCCCGTCCTTCACCAAAAGCTTCTTCGAGACCGCTCTTCGGAGGGCCACTCGCACTGTCTGTTGAATCCGCTTCCCCGTCCGCCCCTTCCCCCAGATCGTCCTTAGCCGCCGGGCGAGCTCCTCACCGTGGATAGGACCCTCGATCTCGACGATCTTCACGATTGTGATTATGAGCCCATCGACAGGGACTTCGTGCAATTCAGTCGAGGATTGCACACGGAAATCGGCCTCGCGGTATGGGTTTCCGCTTTCCACCGGGGTCTTCTGATCTTTCGGCTCCTCGGGCTCGCTCCTGGGAATCGCAGGTTCGCGATCGTCACTCCTGGCCGGGGCCCTCGGCGCTGGCGGGGTCGTGGCCGGGTTCGGTGCCCGGCCTCGCGTGCGCTCGATGGCGGCGACGACCTTGCGCAGCTCCGGCTCTGGCCGATAGTACCAGTCCGTGCTCCAGATCCGGTGGATGATCCAACCCCGGTCCTCGAGCACTTGCTGCCGCAGGCGATCGCGGTCCCGTGCCGACCGGGAGGAGTGATAGGTGGCGCCGTCGCACTCAATGCCGAGGAGATAGCGACCGGGATGCTCCGGGTCGCGGATCGCCAGGTCGACGAAGAAGCCGGCGATGCCGATCTGGTGCTCGAGGTCGAAGCCGAGCTGGCTCAGGGAACGAGCCACTTCTTCCTCGAAGGGTGAGTCAGGGTCCTTGCCGGTGGAACGGGGCAGGCCCAGATCGCCGCTCTCCGCGTAGTGGAGGAAGGTTTGGAAGGCTCTTACGCCCACGCTTTGGGTTCGGTTGAGGTCGATGTCGGCGGCGGTTATGGACGAGAAGACCTCGCACCGGTGGCGGGCGCGAGTGATCAGCACGTTCAGTCGCCGCTCGCCCCCGTCGGCCGAGAGGGGGCCGAAGTTCATCGCCAGGTAGCCAGAGGCGTCTTTCCCATAGCCGACGGAGATAAAGATCACATCGCGCTCATCGCCCTGGATGGTTTCGAGGTTCTTCACGAAGAAGGGCTCCGGTCCGGACGAGCTGAAGAAGGCCTCGGTCTCCGGGTGCTGGCGACGGAGGCGCTCCAGTTCGTCCAAGAGTGCGTCACGCTGGCTCACGGAGAAGGTTCCCACGCCCAACGTCAGATCGGAGCAGGAGCGGGCGTGCTCAATCACCGCCTGCGCCACGGCACGAGCCTCATCCCGGTTCGTGGCGGAGCCGCCACGGTCATAGACAGCCCCGGTGATCAGGTGGAAGCGGAGGCCAAGGTCTCCGTCGCGGTGGGCGCTCGGGACGACGAACAGATTGTTGTAGTAGAACTCGCGGTTCGAGACGGCGATCAGGGACTCGTGGCGGCTGCGATAGTGCCAGCGGAGCATCCGGCTGCCGAGGCCTTGGGCGATGCACAATCCGAGGATGCTCTCGAGGTCTCCGGCCGCGAAGAGCGCCGGATCGTCCTCGTTCCAATCGTCCCCGAGCACCTTTGTGAAGAAGCGTGTTGGCGGGAGCTGCCGCTCGTCGCCCACTACCACGATTTGCTTCGACCGCGCAATGGCGCCGAGGGCATCCATGGGCTGAACCTGGCTGGCCTCGTCGATGAGGAGAAGGTCGAACTCGAGGATGCCCGGTTCCAGATATTGGGCGATGGACATGGGAGACATCATGAAGACCGGGTTGATCGTCTGGATGGCCTGGCCGGCTTGCTTCATGAGCTGGCGGAGCGGCAGGTGGCGGCGCTGCTTGCGGATCTCCCGCCTGAGAATCCCCAGCTCGCCGATATCTCCATTCCCGCCGGGAAGGCCCGCGTAGTGTTTGGCCGCCACCTCCTGGCGGGCCAGGCGGATCCGCTCCTGGTCCAGCTTGCGAAAATCTTCGATCAGCCGCTCGTGGCTCGAACCGCTGAACGTGGCGAGCGCCGGGTGGCGCTCGAAGACCTCGCGCATCAGCTCCTCGAAGAAGGCATAGCGGAAGCTTTCGACTGCCACCTCGGGAGCGATCCGGCCGTCGTAGAGCCGGTCCACCACCTCGCCGAGGTCGCGGTCGCGCGCCGCGGCCGCCCAGATCCGAAACGTGATCCATTGTTGGAGCCCGGACGGAGCGGCAGCCCAGGCGCCAAGTCGCCGGACGACCTCGGCCAGAGGAACATCGTTCAGGTCGTCGAAGCCGAAGGCCTCGACGAGATCGAGCCCCAGCTCAGCAAAGAGGCCGCCAAGGTCTAACCGGAGGGTCATGGCCGGCTCGCGGACGCTGCGCGTATGTGCCTCGATATTGGATGGGTCGTCCTGTCTTGCCAGGGCCGCACGGAAGTTCCCAGGGAGGTTGGCGGCACGGCACTCCTGCTCCCACGTCTCGATGGCCGATAGCGCTTCGGGGTCCGAGGCATCTCCATTCCAGCGCGAGCCGAACGCCTCGCGGCCCACAGCATCGAGCTCCCGAATCTTCTCCCGTGCTTGTTGCCCACGAGAGAGCGTGTCCAGGATCGAGAGCAGATCCGACAACGGTTTGGACAAGTCGCCCTTCAAATAGCCCTGAAGGGTTGCGCGTGCCTGACGCCATTCGCGGTTGAAGAACCGGAATAGCGAGCGCCCGTGGGCATTCAAGGCGCGGCGCACCGGCCCGAGATCGGCGTCCCAGGCCTCGGGAACAAAGACGCCCTCCAGCTTCGCCCGGGCCTCCGAGAGCAGCCGCAGCGCCTCGACGAGCGCGGAGATCGTCTCGCGGCGCGCCTCCCATGCAGGGCTGGCGATGCTGGCGCGGTCCATGGAGGGGGACTGCGCGATGGCGTCGGCAAGGCGGAGGAGAGCCGCCACCTCCTTCCAGGTTTCCGCCGGAACATCCAGGCACTGCGCGAGGTCCAATACACCGGCCCGCCATTCTGCAAACCGAGTGAGAAGCTCGTGGATCCTCGGCTCCAGCCGCGCCACGTCCTGGGGCAAGACTACGTCCAGGCGGGCGCCGCGCCACGGGTGTTGCCCGGGTGTCCCCATCTCCTCGATGTGCTGCGCCACCCTCTGAATCTGGGTCTCGCGCTCCCTGAAGTCCTCGCGACTCCACGTGCGGGCCGGGTCGAGCTTGTAGTCTTGAGCGGGGACCCCTTTGGCTGAGAGGCGAACCAGGTGCCCCGCGATTTGGTAGGGCGTGAACCCCGACGCCTCCAGCGGTGTGTGGAGGCGTCGAACGTGGGCGTTGAGCTGCTCCCGCCGCTCGCGGAGCTGGTCCGTGAGCGTCTCGATGCCGTCCACCTGGGGTCGCCCGAGGTTCAGAGTCCGCTCCAACTCCTCCAGGACAGCTTTCTTCCGGGCCTTGTGGCTGTGGAGCGCCAAACACATTACCGCAAGCCCGATCCGATCCAGGCGGCGCTGCACGACCTCGAGAGCGGCCATCTTCTCGGCCATGAAGAGGACCGTCTTCCCCTCCCGGACGGCCATCGCGATGAGGTTCGCGATGGTCTGCGACTTGCCGGTGCCCGGTGGTCCCTGGATCACGAGGCTCCGGCCCCGGCGCACCTCCTCGATGGCCAGCGTCTGGGAGCTGTCCGCGTCCACAACATGGACCATGTCCCCGGGCTCCAAGACCTCGTCCACGTTCGTGTCTTCACTGAAGGGGGACGGATCGTGGTTGAAGCCGTCACCCAAAAGGCTGTGGATCATCGGGTGTTCCTCGAGCTTCCGACGCTGCGGCCAGCTCCGGGGATCGAGGTCACGGTACATGAGGAACTTGGCGAACGAGAAGAAGCCGAGAACGATGTCATCGCGAAGGAGCTCCCAACGGGGCTGCGCGGATACAACCTTCGCCACCGCATCGTAGTAGGGGGATGGGGACAATTCCTCGGCATCCGGCAGTTCTGGGAGCTCGATCCCGAAGTCCAGTTTCAGCTTGGCCTGGAGCGAGAGGTTCGTGGACAGCTCCTCTTCCGAGTAGCGGAGCTGGAACCGGGATTGGGCGCTCCGCCGGTCCAGGACGACCGGCACGAGGATCAGGGGCGCGTATCGTGGTCTGTCGGATGAAGGCGCCTCGAACCACTTGAGGAAGCCCAGGGCCAGGTAGAGGATGTTGACGCCCTGCTCCTCCTCAAAGTTGCGCGCGTCATAGTAGAGCTGGAGCAACCGCTTCTGGAGCCTGGCTGACGTGAGTTTGGCCTGGAGCCGGGTGTCGATATGCCGGCCGGCAACACGCTCCTCCTCCACGCCATCGTCTTCGGGCGCCAGGAGCTCCATCTGGACGACCGAGTCGCCGGCCGCCAGCCCGCCCTCTGACTCGGGTTGGGGCAGGAAGCTCATGCGCTTCCCTTCTTGAACGAGGATGCGATAGATCTGCTCCGAACGCTCGTCCACGACCTCCACGATCTTGACGCTGGCGCCCCGGGGCGTGTGCAGGAGGCGGGAGCGGGTGGTGAGATCGAGGAGTTCACGCCGGGCGGATTCAATACGATCGATGATTGGCATGGTTGTACGCTTCTCGATGGCTACGTGTCTCGGAGAGCGGTGGACGGTTCGCGCTGGCTATTCTCGGACTCACTCACGTTGATTCTCACGCTTTCGGCAATGCCGAGATCCCCAAGGATCTGACGCAGGTCGTTTTGCAAGTTGCGGGCGGTGCCGGAGTTCCAACATCAATCTGGGAAAATCCGGGACCTCATTGCCATCCGTGGTTAGCTGTGGACACCCTCTGAACCATCAGGAGGTCTTGTCCTTGTTGGTCTACCTGGAACCGCCCAGAGCGTAAGAGGTCGCCAGGCGAAATAGGGAGCGCAAATGGGAACAACTCCGGCGAGCGAAGGAGATCACTCACCGGAACGTCTGTCTCTCGCGCCCGCAAGGAGGCCTCGAGGAGCCAAAGCGCGGGTCCAACACGCGGGGAAAGGATCGGTGGACAGGGCTCATAGCCACCCACCTCCTTTGTCGGCTCAACGATCTCCCAATCGGAGAGCGAACGTAGAATCCGCGGGACGGCATATTTGAGCGTGGTGCGATTTCCCCAGTCGGCGCTGATCCGGCGACTCACCTGTGCCAAAGTAAACGCACCTTGCAGCCGGAGCAGACGCCCGATGATCGCTGTGACATCACGAAAAAGGGGATAGGCCAGAAGCGCCATCCCCCAGTGAAGCGCCAGGCGGGCCCCTGGCGTTTCCTGGGCGACCATGGCGAAAGCTTCCTCACGGAACAGGATGTGCTCCTCCGGGACCCGCCACCAGATGCGGGCAAGGACTGTTACGGTCTTTCGCCGACTCTCCTCACCACGCACGTCGTGAGTGAGACACTCGAAGAGAGCCTCGCGCAGGGCTTCATTGTCCCGCAGCTCGCGGGCCAAGAGTGCCGCCTGGTCCAGCCAGCGAAGTCGAATCGTGCGGTCAAAACCAATGCGATCTTCAGTCATCGTGTCATCCGATCTGTTGTCCCTCGGAATTCTTCTTATCAATATGCACCCATGGTACGACAACCTCCTCGAGCGCCAGGCCACCGTGGGTGATCAGGCCCTGGCCGGCGGCAGCGAAGGCGAGACGACCTGGGGCAAAGAGCGTCTGAACGCCGGGCGGCAGACCGCCGGGGGTCCAGGCGACAGCCTCGGGCAGATCAGCCCGAGCCCGCTCCAGGAATGCAGGGTCCGAGTAGAAGCGTACTCGCGTACCGCGCCGCTCGACGAGCACACCCTCACGCGGCCGGCCAATTCCCTCGGCGGCGACGTTGCCGTGGTCGCTGGTAAGCCAGACCTCGAAGCCGGTGACCAGCAGGCGGTCGACGAGCTGCGAAAGCATTTCCTGCTGCGCCCACCAGCGCACCCGCTCGTGGAGCTCGGCCGTTCCCTGGGCTGTCCCGTGCAGCATCTCGTCCACAGCGCTGACGACCAGGCCCAGCGCGCGGAGGCGCGTATCAGCCACCAGGCTCTCTGCGTCTTCCAGTCCCAGCCGCCAGGCAACTGCACTGGGATACAATCCTTGATCCGCCCAGAAACGCTGCCAGTGACGTTCGTCGGCGTCGGTACGCTGCCATGTATCGGCGAAGTAGAAGGGCAGTTGGCCGGCGAAGAGCGCCTGCCGGGCAATCGGCGTGATCGTGGGGAGGACGGCGAAGAGCGCCTGTTCGTTGTACCGCCAGGGTCGCGCCTGAGAGTCCCAGACCTCGCGGATGATCTGCCATTGATCCAGAGCAAGCCCATCAAGCACGAGCATGGCCAGCCTCGGGGTGCGTTGATGGAGCCGGTGGGCGAGGAAATGCACGCCATGATGGCCCACAATGGGCGCGGGCAGATAGGGTAACGTATGGAGCGTGTTGTAGCGGGCTCGCAACCAGGCGCCGAACTCGACTGTCAGCCGCTCGCGGAGGAGATTGAACTGCTCCCGCAGGGGAACGGCAAGAGCGGTGCGATTCGCCAGGACGAGAGCCTCGGCCCAGATTCGAGCCAGGTCCAACCAGAGGCGGTGGTTGCTGTCACGCGCCTCATGGAGTTGTTTCTCGACGGTTGCCAGCAGCCGCTGGAGGCGCTGCTGACGGTGGGCGTCCTCGTCAACCGCGACGCCCACGCCCGTCCAGTCCACCGGCGGGCGCTCGGCGATCACCCGCACGGGGCGCAGCTTGCCTTCGAGGAAGAGGGTGTCTACCGTGGCTCGAATCCCGGGGAGTGCGAAGCTCACTTGTGCAGGGCCGGCAGCATAGGCCGGCCGCGCTTCCGCCAGCGTGAGCCCCTGTCCTTCAAGGTGCGCCTGCCACTGGGCCTCGATGAATGTAAAGAACGCGTTGCGGTCAGCGAGCCACCGCTCGACCGGCAACCCCTCGAAGGATGTCGTCGCTTGAAATTGCTCTGCCAGCCACTGCTGGAGTCGCTCCGGGAGCGGCCAACCGTTGTAGTGAACAATCAAAAGGCGCTCGACCAGGTCGTTCAGGGTGAGAACGATCGCAGGATCGAGGCTGTAGACGTGGCGGGCGATGAAAGCCAGGGTCCGGCGGTCGCCAAGGCGGGCTCCCTCCCTGAGATTCTCGGCCGCAATCAGGCGATCGAGCAACTCGGGGGCAGTGCGAAAGAAGTCCCGCACCACCGGATAGCTCAGTCTCGGGAGGAGGTCGTGCAAGGAGAGCCGCACCTGGCGCCCGCGTTGGAGCAGGTCGTAGGGCAGGCGACGCAGGTCCGGGACGTCCACCCGCACCAGCAGCGCGGGCGAGGGCTCTCCCTCCGCGTCCCACCGCTCGCGATAGAGCGATTCGTAGGCATAGCGGAAGGCAACCGGGTCCTCGAAGGGGAGAATGTCGAAGCCGCGGGCGCGGATGGCCGCCAGCACCTGCTCCTCTTGCAGCAGCCCGTCCGGATCGGCGACCACGGTCAGACGGTCAGTGCGGTGATGAAAGTATTGAAGAACTACGTCACGCCAAGAATTCATATCTGGGAATCTTCGATCTTGACTCAGCCCGGAACCCAGGTACAATCGGGATGAGACCCTCGGACGATGAGCAAGCCTTACGTATGCCTGGTAGGATGGAATATGCGTTGGCAACACGGGCCTGGAAGTTCGACTATCGCAGGGCGAGAAGCCCAATTGCGTGGCCTCGAAGACGTCTATATTCTTCGGCCACCTGCGGAAGTGCGACGTTTCTTGAATACTCAACCGGAACTTATCGACTTCCTCTTGGACGCGTACGCACAACTCCAGTCTCATTTCGGTCCAGGCGTCCAGGCGGCGCTCGAGGTCGTTCGTGATCCCGAAGTAGAAAACTCAGAGAAGCTTTTTGCCTACATTCTCTCTCCACTGCCGGTGGATGAAGCGCTGGCCCGGCTCGACGCACTTGACGAGGACTGGTTCCTGGATCAACTGGATCGAGTTGGCGGCCGTTTCAACTTCAATCTCCAATTTGTATGAGCTTCAACTGGGTCGATTTCCTTACCCTGGCAGACGCACTGTCACGGACACCGAATACACCGGGACCGGAAGAGGCTGCTCTTCGTTCAGCCGTTAGCCGTGCCTACTATGCTGCTTTTTGCAGTGCCCGGACGACCGCCCGCGACAAAGAAGGCTTCGTACCAACCGGTTCACCTGAGGACCATCGGCTACTCAGGAACCACTTCCGTGCACGCGGTGACCGTGTCCGACGGAAGATCAGCACTGACCTCGAACGTCTGCGAGATAATCGTAACCGGGCAGATTACGACGATTTACTCGTGACTGGACCTGCCGCCCTCGCACAGTCGTCGGTTGCGGTTGCACGTAATATCATCGGAGCGCTACACACTCTCTAACGAACCCCCGTCTGGAAGCTCATGGTGGTTCGCGCCTTACCGTTCCACCCGATTCAGCGCGTTATCGTAATACATCAACAGGTCCTGGTCCTCCTGCAGCACCCGCTCCGGCAGCCGCTCGGCGACCCTGACGATGGTGGCGTAGTCGTGGCGGCGCCAGGCATCGCCGAAGCCGGCGCGCACTGCCTCGCTGCGGAAGACCTTGAGCCGGCCGCGCCCCTCGACGTAGGTGGCAAACTCGCGCAGGAGTGCCTTCTCGCGCAGCTTCTCGAGGTCCTGGGCGCGGTTCGGATCGGGAACGTACCAGCGGCCGGCCGAATCCTCCAGGAAATTCTCCTCCAGCACGTCGCGCAGCTCGGGCAGCTTCTCGTGGCGGAGTTGGTGCAGCTCCCGGAGGAACTTCGGCTGAATCTCCTGGAAGGTCTGGGGCTGGGCCTCCAACTGCTGGCGCAGCCAGAGGATGGCCGTCTTCTCGTCGGTAACGATCAGGGGGAGCTGCTGGACCTCTTGGGCCTGGAGCCGCAGTTTATCGTACTCGGCGGCCTGCGGCGGCAGGAAGAACATGCGGTCGCGCTCGCTGTAGCGCTCTTTGAGGCCGGCGTAGAACTCGGCGGCGCTGAGCGGCACGGTGAGGCCGCGCTGGATGTGGAAGGCCACCATGCGGTCGAAGAGCAGGTAGGCCTGGCGCTCGGCTAGCATTTCCAGGCGACTGTCTCTGAGTTGAGGCAGTGGCAGATGACGCAGATGTTCGTCAATGAAAGTCCACGCGCCGGCTTCAGAGCCTGCCTGCGGCTGGAAGCGGTTCTCGAAGACAACCGCGGGTTTGTAGGCAGTGATGATAAGATCCTGCTTGACAGCAGCAGTAGTGTTGACTTGCTTAAAGGTGCCTGATCCCTTGTCTAATGTTCGCACATCGGCAATGACAAATCCCGCTCTTGCAATTGCCTCTTGAATCGCATTCCACACAGCGTTTTGGGTGTTATGGAATTCAACAGTCAACCAACGTCCAGAGCGTAAAATCCGGTAGAAATCTTGGAAACACTCAACCATGATTGATTGATAGGTCTGTAGTGTTGACGGCCTCACTTTCTTGCGGCGATGAACGACAGCTTCACTTTCTGTATCTGTTGTAATCCCAAGCCAGGACTCCCAAGGAAGACTTAAGTCTGAGTAGATAATATTGCTGCCAAAAGGTGGATCTGTAAAAATATAATCAATACTATTGTCTGGTATATCTGATCTTGAAGACGAAGCTGTGGAAATAACAATCGCTCCAGGGATTGTGTAGGCTCGAGCTCTTAACATCCGAGATATGAATCCGAGCCTTCTATCGAGTAGGTCAGCCACTCTGCCCTCCTTGGACAGAGATGGAATATAAAGAGCGCCTTTTAGGATTCCACCAGCTGTGTTGTTAGGATTACGCGAGTCATACCGGAATGAACTCATCCGAGACGCGATTTGTAGAGTTCCAGAAAATACGAACTGCAACTGTCTTCGTACTCTCTCTGGTGCTTCATTGATCAATTGCCATGTCAAAGCCAATGTATACAGATTTCTCTGTGTAAAGAAACCGTCGAGGGAATACAGTCCGAGCGACCGATAATCCCTCTCATACCACATGTCAATGTCGCGGTCTATTCGGTCGTGAGGAAATAGATACGGGATCTCCTGCCCCTGAATCTTCTCAATAAGCTCCAGGTCATGCCTGTCGGGCCGTTTACCCCTACGATTCTTCCCTACTGTGCAGTTAATCAACGCTGGAGCCTGTTTTGCTCGCTTAGATAGCTCACCTAGCGCGCGGTCAAAAACTGTTTCCACAACACGATCTAAACCGCGCTTGCTTTGCTCAGCCCCACAGTGAGGACACAGGAAGGAATCCTGAACCCCGCCAGTTGCATGGTCAATTGCCACATCCCAAAACACTAACTCGCCGGCGCAATTCAGGCATACAAACACATCACTCCACACCGTATAATTGATCTTCCCCTTCACCCGCCTCGGATCGTCGCAATGCGGATGCCACGTCTCGTACATCCACCCACACTCCTCCTCTACCTCGCGCAAGATGCGCTTCGCCTCGCGCTCGAAGGCTGCCACATCCACCGGCGTGTTGTAGTTGTAGGCGATGAAGGTGGCGGCCGGCGACAGGTCCACCAGCACCGCCTTGCGGTCGCCCAGGCGCGAGATCGGCTGATCGCCGTCGTAGACGATGCCCTGCCCATCCACGCGGTAGCCCAGCGACTCCACCGCCTTTTTGTCCCCGCACAACTGCGCCGCCACGCCGGTCATCCCGGTGCCGCAGAAGCCGTCGAAGACGATGTCGCCTGGGTCAGTGTAGTGGAGGATGTAGCGCATGATGGCCTTGTGCGGCACTTTGGTGTGGTAGGAGTGGGCGTTGTAGATCGGGTCGTTCTTGCCCTCGGAGACGTCGGCGGCGAAGGGCTCGCGGCTGTAGCCGTTCGCGGCGGAATCGCTTTCGCGAAATTTCGCGAAAAGATCGTCGGGCAGCCCCAGCTCTGCCCGCAGGGCGCGGCGCTCCTCCTGCCAGCGCGCGATGATCTCCGGCAAGAAGGGATTGGGGCAGGCGGTGTAATAGGGCGGGTCCGAGAGCGCCAGGATGGCCTCGTCATCACCGATGGGGAAGCCCTCGATCTGGCGGAATTCGGGGTCTTGCAGTTTCTCGCGCAGGCGCTCGCGGGAGGCGGCGCGCTCCACCACGTCGTGCGATGCGTCGTAGGCAGCGGGCTCTTCGGCGATGAGGCGGGGTTGGGTGGGCATACCATTCTTCTCCTAACGAAGTAGCTGAAAGATCAACGAACGTTGGGGCCTGTCCTCGCCATTCCGGGCGGTAGCGTTAAACGCGCTCTCAGGGTTCCCCCTCGTCAGACGCTCGTCGGCAGCCGCACGCGAATATCCTCTGGCAGCCCATCTTCGGCAAGCACGATCAGGTGGTTTCGGGCGCGCGAGCAGCCGACGTAGAGCAACGTCTCCAGGTCCTGATGGCTGGACGGGTAGACCTCGACGAGGATGACGACCGGGCTTTCCAGGCCCTTGAACAGGTAGGGCGTGGTGCAGTAGACCTCGTTCGAGCCGGGCGGCCAGCGATCGGTCAGCCGGAAGTTGCCCACGAAGCCCCAGCGCCAGAGCAGACTCTTGTCGCGGGCGCGCGGCGTCAGCACGACGATATCTTCGGTATCGACCTCCTCCTCCACGCACAGGCGGTGCAGCGCCCGGCGCAGTGCCTGTTTCAGCGCGTGCTCGCTCCCGTAGTAGGTCACCTCGGCCGGCCGCCCCTCCGGCCCGATCACCTGGGGCGCCACCTCGGAACGCGAGAAGGGCATGAAGGTCCGGTGGATGTGCTGCGTGTTGCGGCAGTTGTGGGTCAGCGGAAAGCGCTGGAGACCCGGTGGCAGGGCGAATGCTGTCTGAAAGAGGTTTTGATTGTCGTCATAGAAGATGTAGAAGATACCGCGGTCAGGGTCCTCAAGCAAACACTGCAGCGGCACCCACCAGTCGGCCAGGAAATCCTGCCCCTCGTCCACGACGATGGCGTCGTACTGGGGGCCAATGCGGCCGGCTGCCCCCATCAGCAACTCCGGCAGGGTCTGAGTGTACCACTCCTGCGTCTTCCAGCCACCCCCCAAACGCTCGTCCATGCCAGCCTGGCGCACCATGCGCACGCAGAGACCGTGAAAGTGGCGGACCTCCACGCCCGCCGGCAGGGTTTCGTCGCTCTGGAGATAGTCGGCCAGGTGGCGGTTGAAACAGGTGAGTAAGACGCGGAACCCCTGCGCGGCCAGCCGGCGGGCCTGCTCCGTCGCCATCGTCGTCTTGCCCGATCCGGCGCAGCCGGAGATGGCGGCGCGCCGCTGGAAGTTGAGGAAATCCAGCAGGCGAAACTGCTGCTCGGTCAGGCGGATGAAATCCTGCTCCTCGCGGGCAAACTGGACCGCCAGCGGTGCGCGCAGCTCCCAGGAGGGGCTGAGGAGCGCGACTAGCTCGCGCACCCCGTCGCGGCCGGGCTCGCCCGCACGCCCATCCTCGGCCTGCCAGTAGGCCAGCGCCCCCTCGACCCAGGCCCGAAGCCGGTCAAGGTCATCGCAGTCGAGGATGATGGTGGCGGGGGCGTCGAGCCGCAAATCCTGCTTGACAGGCACGTCGGGGAAGGCGACGGCATGGCCCACGGTCACCCAGCGAGAACGCCAGTACGGCAGCTCTTTGAGCTTCTCGAGCAGGCTGTACTTGTTGTCTTTGGCCTGCTCGAAGGGGTCTTTGATCTCGTGCTGGTTGCTGTACCATTGATCGCTCGCCCCGTCGTAGCGGATGTTGCCGCCCTTGACCTCTACGATCAGGATGCCTCGCTCGGGGTGGGCCACGATGAAGTCGGCCTCGCCGTCGCGGGCGCCCCCACGCGTATCGCGGGCCAGCCAGGCGACGCTGTGGAAGACGGTGTACTCGCCGGGGAGCTCCCGCTGAAAGCGCTCGTAGAGCAGGCGCTCGGCGTTGCTCTTTGTCTCCACGCGGAGCCGGTTGGGATACATGCGAGCCATGGAATCCCCTCCCCTACTGTAAGACTCGGCTCAAGAAGTCGCGCGCCAGCCCGCGCTTCAGTTGATCGTGGTAAAACTGGTTGTAGAAGTTGCGCAGGCATTCATAGCAACTGGTCTCCTCTCCGCACTCGCAGCGTGCGACACGGTCCCAGGCCGCGCGCAGAATCACGGGCAACACCTTGCCCTCGCTGAGGCGGCGCACGTGGCCGGCGCCGCCCGGTACGTTGTCGTAGAGCACCAGGGCCGGTGGGTAGTCCGTGGAGTAGCGGTAGAGGGTCCCATCGAGGTCATCGCGCGGGATGCTCAACGTCTCGCTTGTTCCTTCGAGGATTGCATACAGTGTGGAGAGCCAGACGGCGTACTCATTCGCCGGCGGCAGCGCACCCGTGAAGCGGAGTTCGAGTACGTCGGTGATGAACTCGTGCCCGAGATGCCAGTTCTCCGTCCGGCCCTTGCACGGCTGGCCGGTGCGGGGGTTGTCGTGCTGCGCCTTGCGGCGCGTGCGCCGGCCGGTAGCCGTGGGTGTCACGGGCTCGGCCCAGCCGCAGGAGGTGCAGATCGTGAAGCCGTTGTTGTCCATGCCCGGATTGACCAGGGCCAATTTTCCAAAGCGCGAATAGCGCGTCATTACCTGGACGGTGGGGCCGGAAAGAGCAGAAATGAACTGCGGCTCGTTCGGCCCTTCCTGACCCTCGTCGGCGTAATTGGAAAACGCGACCCGCGAGGCGTAGAGGCGATGCGGCGGCCGCTCGCCGGTGTCGCGCGTGTCCCGGCCCGCCACGAACCCGAACTCAGGTCTCACATACTGACCATAGTGACGGGGCCAGCCGAACAGATTGGCATTGCAGACCTGGCAGTGCGGATCGAGCGGCTTGAGCGAGCGGTGAAAGCGGCCGCAATTGGGGCACACAGCATAGTACCATGTCTGCCAGTCACGACCCGAAAGGATGTAGAGCCCGCCCCCGACCCAAATACGCTTGGCGGCGACGATTTCGCTCCCGGGCGCGTACTCGGAGATTGCCACGCGCAGATCCCGCTGGAGATCGACCTCGTCGGCCTCACGGAGGGGAATATGGTTGGTTCGGAGGGGCACAACGTCGGTGGGGAAGCCGTACTTCGGAAGCACGTTGCGGCTCCCCAGGAACCCGAGCAGGTCGCGGTTGCGCACCGTTTGGGCCACCCGGTGGAAGTGATCGGCCTGTTTGTAGCGCCGGGCGGAGGCGGCTTCACGCTCTAACTGCGCGTAGAGGTCAAGATCGCCGGTCACCTCTCTCACGGCCAGATCCAGGATGCCCGTCCCCTCTCCATTGGTGAGCTGCGGGAGCCACCCCCAGTCATCCAAACCCAGCTCATGGTGTAGCTCGGGAGGCACGATGCGCCGGAGCGCCTCCTGGAGCGGCTCAAGCGGCTCGCGCAGATATTCTTCCAACAGGTGAGGCCCCGAGAGCGCGTCCTCAGGCGCGAAGAAGGCACCGACGGTCCGGAACTCCCGCTCGCGACGTGCCCTGGCCCAACGAAAGAAGGCCGCCAGCAGGACGGAGTGTACATGGCGGCGCACGATCTTCTCGTTGCGGACGACAACCACCGGCGGCCGCACATGCCCGGAGACCATCCGCTCGGGCTCCTTGAAGTGGGTCAGGTCGTGTGAGCGCCGCTGGGCGTAGGTCAGAACAAGCGCCGCCGAGTCGGTTCGCCGGCCGGCACGGCCGGCGCGCTGTACGTAGTTGGCCGTCGTCGGCGGCACGTTGCGCATCAGAACGGCCTGAAGCGAGCCCACGTCCACACCCAACTCGAAGGTGGTCGAGCAACTGAGGACGTTGATTCGACCGTCAATAAAGCGACTCTGGATCTCGCTGGCGACCTTCGGCATCCACTGGGCGGTGTGCTCCTCGGCACTCAACTGGATGGGCGCCAGGGTCTGGTAGAGGTGGCGGTAGTGGTTGCTGACCCAGGCGCCGGCCGCGCCGTCCACGCGCTCCAGATCGCCGTCGCAGCCATACGTGGGGCAGACGCCCTCCAGGTTGGTGTAGGTGACGTTGAAGCAGCGATTGCAGCGGTACACGGGAGTCCCCGTCTCTGCGACGGGCGCCCATTCCCAGAAGCGGTGATCCAGACGATAGACCACTCCCTGACGGGCCCGCTGCTCAGGCGCCAGATGCCCTCGCCAGGGTGACTGTTGGTTGGTGAAATAGGTCCACAACCCCTTGACCACTTCCTGGGCTGTCTGCTCGGCCTCGCGAGGCGCCATCTCGGGCCGACGGCGGCGCAGGACGCGCACCAGATAGTCCACCCGGCGGTTGCCGCCGCGCTTCGGAAGCCAGCCCAACACGTGTTGAGTAGCATCGGCATAGTCGCGTACGAACAGTTCGACGTTGCGCGGCTCGAAGGCGGCGTCGCGCGGGTCCACATTCGGTGGGAAGGTCACCACCCCCTGCTGGCGCAGCGTTGTCAGCATCGCAACGAACAGCGCCGACACCTCCTCTCGGGTGAAATTCCAGGGCGATTCGAGCAACGCCTGCGGCGGCGCCCAGGTCTGCGGCGGGACGAGCCGAAAATGGAGCAGCCCCAGCCCTTCCAGCCCGATGCGCGAATCCAGAGCGATAAATTCCTGCATCAGCCATTGATTGACCAGCGTCGTTCGCTCGTCGTAGCTCTGGTCGGCGCGGAAGAGCCCGGCGTGCTCGGCGACCGCCAGGACCCGGCCGGTCAGATCTTGCAACCGCAGGTGGCCGGCCCGCGCGTTGTGATCGGCCTCATCACCGGCCAGCGCCTTGAGAATCACACGCCGGCGGAGGATCTGCTGGTAGGTGCGCTCGAGGTACGGCGCAAAGAAGGCGGCCGCCTGCCGACTATCGGCAAAAACCAGCAATTTGCGTCCTTCACCCGGGAGGACCGCCGTTTCATCATCTGTCGGTGGCAACAACTGGTAGAGCGACGTACCCAACACGCTGACCGGTGCATCCTGCCCTGTCAGGAAACGATAGACGACGCCGTTGGGGCTACGCGCGCCGCAGGCTACACAGCGACGGAGCGGGTCCTGATCGGAAAGCACCCGCTGAAGTACGATCGGGGGTGTCGTGGAACGGCAGGTGCAGCCTGCTCCTTCAATCGCCCCACAGCCCAAGCAGATCGTGAATGGTTCCAGCCGTTCCGTATCGAGACCATCGACCTCCTCGCCGCTGACAATCGCCTCATCTTCGTCAGGCTGCTGTAGCTGCGCCGTCAGGACGAAGTAGGAGAGTCCCTTGGTCAGGTCCTCGGTCGTCGCCGTGGGGTGGTGCAAAACGCGGCGGCGCTCTCCGTTGGCGGTCCGCTCGCTCACCTCGCGGCCGACAAGATAGGCCGTCCCGCAGCGTGGGCAGGTGGCCAACTCGAGCGCGCGCGCGTGACAGTGGGGACATTCTTCGTGGCGGTTTAGAAAGAGGCGCGGGTGCCCCTCGTCGGCATGTGCCGGATGGCTCTGGTTCAAGCAGAGGAAGGCGCCCTCAAGCGCCCGTGCGAAGATGTGATAGCGCGCGGGCAGCAGCGAGAGCGCGTCGGACTCGGGACGCGCCCGGACCGCCAGCCGGACAAGCGATATGATTGTATCAGTGGCATAAGCGCCCCCCATGAGATCCTCGACGAGCGCTGATAATCGCCGCGGCGCGCTCAACGCGGCGCGAAGGCGGTGGAGCCGGCCATCGCCGCGCAGCAGGCCGTACAAGAAACGATTGCGCGCGTCGGACGCATCGTCCGTGCCGGCCGCCAGCCGGCGCGCCGCGCCGACGATCTCCACCGGCACCTCGTGCGTGGTAGCCATCTCGGCCAGCGTCGGAAGAGGGGCTTGCTCGGCAATGGCCCGATCGAGCGCCGCGTAGAGTACCGGCGTGCCATCGCCCCAAGACGGTTCAAAGGCCGCCAGCGGCTCTCGCTCACCGGCCACAACGTCCTGGCGATCCGGATCGCCGTCCGCCCATTCAAAGGGAGCGCCGAAAATCTCGCTGGCGAAACCGACCACATCGGGAAAATCTTCGCGGCCTCTACCCAGCGTCGCGCTGGTAGCGATGTATTGGAGGTGTCCCGGCCGGCTGGCGACCACGCGGTCCTTCAAGCGACGCAAGAGCATCGCAATCTCGATGCCTGAGGCGCCGTCGTAAACGTGGGCCTCGTCGAGCGCGATGAAGCGCCAGAATTGCCCGGTGGGGCCATCGAAGAATTCGCTGTCGCGCGGGCGCAACAACAGGTACTCCAACATGGCGTAGTTGGTGATGAGCAGGTGCGGCGGCGCCACGCGCATCTCTTCCCGGCAGATCAGTTCGTTCGGCAATAAAGGGTCTCTGGGGAACTGCTCTTGAAAGAGTGCCTCGGCCCGCCCCCGCTCCTCCTCTGTCTCCCCAGTATAGCGACCAAAGGTGATCTCGGGGAAATGGGCGAGCAGGTGGCGCAGGCGTTTTAACTGGTCGTTGGCCAGGGCGTTCATCGGGTAGAGCAACAGCGCTCGCACGCCCGGCTTCTTCAACAGGCCGGCTTCACGCTGGCGAAGCAGATGGTCGAAGATCGGGATGAGGAAGCTCTCCGTCTTGCCGCTCCCGGTCCCCGTGGCCACCACGACATTACGCTGATCCCGCACCACCTTCTCGATGGCACGGTCCTGGTGCAGGTAGAGCGGGCGGTCGAGCGGGAGTGCCTCCGAGCAGAGCCGGCGAAAATCGCGGTGGAGGATGCCGGCGTCGATCAGCTCGCCGATCGAGCGCCCCTTTTTGAATGGCGGCGAGGCTTCCAGGATCGGTCCGCGCAGCAGGAAACGGGGCGCGTCGAGCGCTTCCCAGAACTGGCGGCGCAACTCTTCGTCGCGGAAGAAATAGATCGTGCGGAGGTATCGTGCGTAGTCGGCGCGAATCCGTTCGGCTGCTTCGATGGGGTGAATCTGGGTCGCCACAGCGGGACTCCTTGTCTAGTTCCAGATACTGGGCAGACGTTTGGGGACAATATCGAGCTGGCCGGCTGGGCCCAAGGGCGAGACGGTACACCGCATACTGAGCGAGATACCAACGTGGGCGGCCGGCTTGTGTTTGTAGTACAGGGTTTGGTCGCTCCCGCGAGCCGCAAAGCGTCCGCACACGGTGCAGACATAAATCGGGCCGGGCCGGAGAAAGCGAAGCTCGCCACTTGCCATGTCGAGCACAACCGGCTCAGCATCCTCGCGCGGCCGCAGGGTGATGTGGACCTGGTACCCACGCCCCAACTGCTCACGGTACACGTATGGGGTTTCGCGGCCATCGCGGGTTTCAATCCGTTCGATTCGTCCCCACCCCGCCTGGCAGTGAATCCAGTATCCCGGCAGCACCAGCAGGGTTTGCTCGGGGTGGGCGCGAGCCAGCGCGTCGAACAGGCGCGCGATGGCCGGGGTCAGGTCGTGTGCGCCCAGGGCGCGCAGGGCAAGCGAGGGATTGCAGTTGAGCAGGTCGAGGGCGGCTGCCTCGGCCAGCTCGCCTCGATCCACCCATCGGAGGACGGTTTGCGCCGCGGCCATATCATCCTGCTCGATGAGGCGTTGCGCGGCCCCCAGGCGCAACTGGTCGTCGGGCAGATCGAGAAAATGGACGAGGATATCACGCTTGGGACGCAATCCAAAGCGTCTGAGCCGGGCGAGGTACCACTCGAACTGCGCTTTGGGGAGCCTCCCGGCGGCCACCGCCACGAGCACTTCCTCGATGCGCGCGATCAGTTTCAACGCCAGCACTTTGGCGCCGTCCTGGAAGAGATCAATCAAGGCAAAGACTTGATCGAGCGGGGCCGTGGCGGCCTCCTGGGCGCTCAGGGCGAGCAGTTCGCGACGGGCGCCGGCCACATCGCCGAGGGCCTGTCGGAGAAGGACTCGCTCCGCCAGGATGGCGAATCGCCCGCCACCGTCCGGCGCCTGCTCGCCGAGTTGTTGAACGCGTGCTTCAAGATTCCCTGTCACGACCTGGCATGTGTGGCGGGCCTCGAGCGGCGGGCGCGATGGCGCCGGCGCGGGCACCCAGGGATCGTAGACCATGAATTCGGCCAGGTAGAGTCCGGCGGGAAACGCTTCCGCGACAGGCGTAAGGTGTTCGCGCGTCGCGTGATCGGGAAGCGCGATCTCGAGCGGCGACATCCACGGGCGGGAGAGCGGCCAGAGGCGCACGCGCCGGGAGCGCAGGCCAATGGCAGGGTCCCAGGTCAGGTGAAGATGGGGCCGCCCCTGCACGTCCCGAACCTCGATCGTCGCGCAATCCACGCGAATACCGCGCTGCAGGAGAACCAGGGGAAGTTCCAGAGGTTCGCTGTGTTCCAGGCCGTCAATCGAGAGGACAGCCCGAATCTGCGAAGATCGAGAGGCGCGGAGACTATCGCGCACTGCGCGGAGATCGAACCGGAAGAAGCGAGCGCCGCGCTCCGTTTGTGGGGCATCCACCTCCTGCAGCAGCCGCTCGTCGTCGTAAAAACAGAGCCGGAGCACGAGCGTATCGTCAGCCGGCGCCGGCAGATCGACGACCAGGTAGGGCTCTTCGCTCTCTTCAAGTTCTTCGATGTTGAGCGCCAGGGCCTGGTGCCGCCAGACAGGCGCGGCCGGGCCAGGCATCAAGGCCCACCGCAGGCGCCGGATGGCGACCGGAAGTGGAAGAAAAACGGTACGACCTGGCCCAAGTTCGTGAACGAGGCGAAGGGGCGCTTCGTTCAGCTCGGGCGGAACGGTCACCTGCCAGCAACGGCCGCTCTTTGAGGTGGAAAGCGCCTCGATCTTCAGCGCATGATCGTGGTTGTCTTGCAACGGCTCCAACCGGTAGGCAGCGTCGGTCTCGACAAGCAACTCGACCGGCGGCGCGCCCCCTTCAGGACGAGGCAAGTAGAGCTGTTCGTTCCCTAACAGATCAAGCGTCGGAACGACACGGAAGCGGAACTCGCCGCCGGTGCCAAGCGGCCCGCGTACCCGCACGCGATACTGGCCGATGGCCACCGGCCCGAGAAGGGCCGGGTGATCCAGGGGCAACTCGACGGCATCGCCGTCCAATGCCAGCAAGCCGTACAACGCTTCAAGGGTGGTGCTGATGGTGCAGGTCGGGTCGGCCTCCCATTCGTGGCGCAACTCGAAGCGCCAGCGCGAGGCTGCGGTTCGGCGCCGCCACGGAATTCGCAAGCGAGGCGGTCGGCCGATATAGAGCGGGAGGGTGCCCTCCTGCAGCTCGACGCGCCGGCCGCCGACCAACGACGCCGCCCGGTGGGAGGTGACGGCAATCTCGCGCGGTCCGTTCGGTGTGGCGAGGGCGAATACACTCACGCCGGTGAGATCGAGTTCATAGGCCTGCCAGTGGTACCATCCCCACGGCAGCGGCGCGAAGCGGCTCCGGATCGCCGACTGCGACTCGATCGTGACGTCGGGTGGCAGGAGTGCCCAAAGAAGACCGGCCGGCAGCCGTTTCTGGGGCGGCAACAACGCCCGGGTGGCGGGGTCGAACACAAGGAGAGGGTGTTCGGTTGTAACCTCAGCGCTGACACGCCACTCACGCTCGCATGTGCCGTCGAGGCAGAAACGAACGTAGTAGGTGTGGGATGGATCTCGAATGGGTTCGATCACCGCCTCGGTCTTGAGATCAAGGTCGACGCGCCGGACGCGAACAGGGATCTCGATTACGCGGCCATCAATCATCAACTTCCAACACACGTCGCTCTGGCTGCGAGTCGTCGGAATCTGCTGCGCCGGCAACAGGAGATAGACACCCTCACCCCAGGGGTTGACCAGGACGCTCGGTTTGCGAACGCGCAATCCGCCGGGCGGCGTTGTGATCGCCTCGGGCGCGCCCGCGATCCACTCCTGGTAGGCGGCAACGACGGCATCCGGAAGGCCGATCTCTGCCGGCGCGGGGACCTCGCCGGTATTGATGGTCTCGCGTGCCATCTCGCGACAACGCTCGACGAAATCCTCGGCCACCTGGCCCCCATACTCGAGAAAACTCAACACCGGCTTGTCAACGAAATAGTGGCTCGAGCTGGTCAACCACTCGGAGATCAACTCGGGCGTTGTCAGACCGGCCAGGTGGGACTTCGTGACCGAAGGCTGGAGCATGTGCTCGAAGAAATCAGGCAGAGAACTCTCCGGGATGCCACCGTGTCCCAGAATGGCGCCGACGTAGCGGTGACCGGCAAACTCGTGATCGAGCCCAAGCTCCTCGACAATTGCCTTAAAACTGGCACGCCACTCGTTGACGCGGCTCTCGTCGAGTCCAACCGTCTGTTGCACCGTCGGCCAGAAGACGTTCGCGTCGTAACCGTAGACGCCCTGAAAGACGAGGTAGGTGACGAAGGCGCAAGGATAGCGGACGAGCAGCTCCCGTGTGGCGCGACGGGAACCGAGCGACCGGATCAGGCCGCGGACCGCGCGCGCCAGCGCCTCGAACTCGGCTTTCGGAAGACCCACCTCACCGATCAATTCGACCTGGGCCAACTGCGGCTTGAGTTGTTTTTCCCATTCCTCCAACATCATGGTTGGCACACCTCCCTCGGTCGCTGCGCATCTGGGCGCGTCGAAACCCGCGGTACCT
The DNA here is from genome assembly GCA_027493995.1 of Ardenticatenaceae bacterium. GTDB lineage: Bacteria > Chloroflexota > Anaerolineae > Ardenticatenales > Ardenticatenaceae > DOUV01. The sequence continues at coordinate 3,632,143 of JAOSJS010000001.1, forward strand.
CTGCGGAGGCTGGGATCGATGACGCGCGTGTGCGCAACATCGACCATGGCACTTCAGGACTGACGGAGTCCTACCATTCAATCGAGATCCGGACTCGCTCCGGGTCGTGGCCGGTTAATCGCTCTGTGAGGAACTGTCCGAAGCGCTGGCGGAAGACCTCCGGCGGGCAGGGCGTCCCGTCGCCGACGAGAGCCAGCAACAACTCCTCAAACGGCACCGCGAGGCGCTCCACCCCTCGGAGCGCTTCGTTGATCGCTGATACAAAGCCATCTGTCACCATATCCGGAAGCTGTTTCGTTCTTCGAAAGGTCTGCAACAACACTTTCTTCTCGGTGTCCAGCATCTCGATGGTTGCGACGACCCCCGGGCGATCCAGTTCCGTCAACAGCAGTTGTGCCCACCCTGCGGTGGCGCGATCAACGTCGGCCTCGATACGATCCAGCAGGTTGGCCGCATTCGGTTGCGGCCGGCCTTCCGTTGCGCGGAAGCCGCAGTGAGGGCAAACAGGCTGCTGGCGGAGGTCGCTGGGGACGAGACGCCAACAGGAAACCAGATCACGCAGGTCGTTCGTGATGCGCGCAAGCTGTTCCTCCGGTAATAACCGGATGCGGCTCAGCGTCTGCAGCCGCTTGAGCCGCGGCGACTCCAATATCCGCTTTTTGCGCTCATCTTCGTTCCGGTCAAGGCGGGCGCGTCGGTGAGCGGCGACATAGTATTCGACGTAGTCGCCCTTCAAACTCTCCAACTCACGCTGGAGTAACTGGCGTGCCTGGAGATCGCCCGCGTCAGGCGCCGCACGCAGACGCTGCAATTGCGCGGCCCGTGTCACCGCGATTCGCTCCCCAAGAGGGTGATCGGCCGGGAGCATCGCCTCGGTCTCACGCAGGTAGGCGGTCAGCGGCTGCAGGGCGACCACGCCCTCGACGAGCCGTTCCAGCGCCCGAAGATCCCGGCGGTGGCCGGCCTGCGCCTGGATCTCATTCTCGGTCAAGCGCAGGTTGCGAAGGCGCCCGGGCGTGTTGAAAACCCGCAGCGACTCCAAAAACGCCTTGTAGAAACCCAACGCTTCGCCCATCTGCGCCTGGGCGCCGGGCGCCAGAACCGGTTCCTGCCAGAGAAGCAGACCCTGGCGAAGCGTTTCAAGCGCGCGCACCACTCGGCCGGTCTCCGCTTCCACCTCACGTTGCAGGGTCTCGATCGCCACATCGTGGCGCTCCGTATCGCGAATCAAGCCGGGCGAGAGCTGCAATGCCTCAAAGACCGCCACCCACGCGGCGAGCGGGACATCGCGCGGCCGCTCGATGAACCGAAAATCGGCCAGTGTTTCCATCGTCAGTCGCGCCGCCTGATCCAGGGTGGTGGCGTCAATACGCTGTCCGGGGATCTGCAGGACGACGTCACCGCTGTACACCAGGGACAGCAGGAGGACGACGAGCCACTCAGGTTCCAGTTTGAAACGCGGATCGCGCTCGATACCGGGATACTCAGTGACGAGCAACGCGGAGCGGTTGAGCACCTCGCCCGACCGGAGCTGAGCGAGCCTGTCGAGGATATATCCAGCATAGCGGGAGCGACGTGGGCGCACCTGCCCATCCTGAACCAGCTCCAGCCCGTCCAGCACCGCGGCGCCGGCCTGAGTCCGCGTGCCCGCGAGCCAGCGAATCGCCTCCTGCGCCATACGCGGGCGGCTGGTCTCGGTGATGTCATCGCGCAGGCCCCGAAAGGCGGGATATTCGGGATAGCGATCGTCGAAGACGGACGCCAGCACGGCGCTCGCGACCGCGTTGACCAGTTCGCGGATGGAGAGGTCGCTCTGGTGACGCGGCGCCTCGCGCGTCCATTCGGCCAGGCGTCGTGAGGTGCCCTGATGGGTGACGGTCACGGCATGCGGCATGCTCTGACGCAGCCAGCGCTGCAGGGCCGACAAGGCATCGTCTGCTTTCCGGAGATAGACCTGCTTGTGTTCCCCCCCGGAAATCCCGGCCATCTCTAAAGCGCCGGCAAAGGTCTGCAACAACTGCTCGAAGTTCTCATCCCGTCCGGTAAGGTGGAAGAAGAGTTCGTCGGACGCGTGGTGGTCGTCGAAATGCGGCGGCTCGAAAGGCTGGATAAAGTACAGATAGAAATCCCGCGGCGGCTGGGCCGTAGAACGCTCGTTTGGCGCGCCGAAAAAGAGGTAGCCCCGCCGAGCCACGCGATGTCCCTGCCACGAGACCTCATGCGACCAGATGCGGTAGCCCGGCACATGCGTGCTGTCAGTACACTCGATGACCCGTTTGAGGGCACCGAAGTAATAGCGGTCTAATTGCTCGGGCGAGAGATTGCGCGCTTTCTCGGCGATCAGTGCCTCGTAATCAATATCCTTTTTGAGATCGAGGTAGTATTGGCCGTTCTCGGGATTGTAGGCGATGAACTGTCCGCTGACCGTGCGAATAATCTCCTTCATGGCCACATCAACCGTGCCGCGCAAAAAATCGGGATCGGGTTCCGGCAGAGGCATATGCAAACAGAGACCGTCACGCAACTCCTCCGGGGTCGCTCCCAAGGGCGCGTAGACGTCGCCTGTCGTGAGACGCAACACGCTCAGGGCATGAATGAGGCGCAAAGCCATCGGGCGGTAGGATGGACGCGTGTAGGCCGCCTGAATCCGCTCCTCGAGAATCTGGCTTTTTTCGACCACCTCACGGACTTCGGGCACGCTTCGCAGGGTGGGGTCTCCTTGCAGGACGCGCCAGTAGTCATCGTACGCGATAAGGCCAGGCTGGCTGTCCGGTACCGTCTCATCCAAGCGGCCGGCAATCGCCCGGCTGAGTGTGCGGAGCGCCTCGCGCTTCTCCACGAGCGTGATGCGCTCGAAAACATCCAGGTAGGTTGGATGGATGGGGAAGAGCCGCACGTACTCGTCCAGTCGTTCAGCCATCGCCGGATAGAGCGGTGCGAAGCGCTCAAGATAACGATGAATCCAGGCCCGCTGGTCGGCTGTTTTCCGGAGCAGCCGCTCCGCTACGACAAAGGCAACGTCGGTTCGGGTGATTCGGACCTGCTCAAACCGATCGCGAACGCGCCGCACGCTATCAGCCACAAACTGAAAGCGCGGGCTGTCGAACAGCGACTCTTGCACGCCCCCGATAAAACGGAAGCGAGTCAATCGAGAGACTTCGCCAAGCTCCCGCAGGAAGGTCAGATCAAGGATCAACTCCTGGTCGCGGCGGCTTCGCAAGTACTCGAGAAGCTCATCCACGATCACCAGCAAGCCCTGGTCCGGGTAGTGCTCCGCAAACTGATGCATCATCGCGATGAACAAATCCTTGCTGTCGGGCGCGTCGGCCATGCCGGGGAAACGGTATTCAATGCCACGCTGCTCCAGGAAACGCTCGAGATGCCCGCAGAGAATATCGCGCAGAGACATCCTGGTCGCCCCAATCTCGGTACGCAGCACCTGAAATCGCCCCGCGATTCCGTTCTGGATAGCCGATGCGACAACCGCGCGTGCCAGCTGGTTCACCAGATCGGCGTGTTCCGCCACCGCGGAGACGACCGACATCAGGTGGGACTTTCCCGTGCCATAGTTACCAACAATCAGGACGCCCTTGTTGTCGGCCGGCCGATCGAATCGCAACTGTGGCAGAATGACTTCGATAAGCTGCTCGGCCATACGATCCGAGATCACGTAGGTCCGCACAAGATGCTCCGCCTCATCCCTGCGATCGGCCTCGCGCACCTGGATGACTGTTTCAATTGGGTCGAACTGAACGAGATCGCGATAGCGCATTGTTCTATTCCTCTCGCCGGAGTCTCGTGACGTCCACAGCGATGAGATCAGCTATGTCGTCCGGCGCGTAACGGCGGTACTCGGCATGCCCCGGCTCGGCATAGATCAGGGAGCCGCCCTCGAGTGAACCGGGCCAGGCAACAACGAGGCGCCGCGAGCGGCTCGCCGCCTTCAAGGCGCGCAAAGGATCGAGTTGGAGCGCCGGGTCAAAGAGCAACTCAATGTTGTCGAGGAGAAGGGGGTCTGCGCCTCCGAGCAACTCATGCAGAAGGTCTTGGGTCTGCCCCGGCCACTGTCGCGCCGGCAATTCGAGTAGGCGCTGGCTGAGGACCAGGTTGAGGTTGATAGAAGGAGCATTCAACACCTGCTGCCACGTCCGCAACGTCCTTGTCTTCCCACTCGCAGGTGGACCCACGACCAGAAGGAGCCGATGGTAGTAGCTGTTTAGTTGTTGGAGCGTTACCACTATCGGCTGCAGCGTCATCATCGGCCTCGTTCTTTTTCGACGCTTTCCACTCTATCAAGAAGGCGCGACAGAAGGCGTCTCGATGACTACGAATCGAACGCCAAATTACCAGAACGAGCGTTCTATTTCTTGGACTGGGCGCACAACACCACCAATTTCGATGACATAGTAATCGCCTTGCTCTTTCACTTCCTTAGAGAGCTGATCGTAGAAAGCAACCGGCCCATTCGATTGTCTGTCCAGCTCGACATGTCGGCGGTAGACACCCGTGACTTCCAATCCTACAAAGCGCTGATACGGGTGTTGATACTCGGGAAACTGCCGTTCCAGTTTTTCAGTGAGCGTCGATGGCCCGGCTCGGACACCCGCTAAGAGCCCGATGTTCCGGTTCGTGCTATCGTGCCTGATAAAAAACGGATTCGAAGAGCCTTTGTTGCGAACGAGCGTAATTTTGTCGCCAACGCGAACACGGTTATAGATGAGACGCTGATCTGCCCAGTCGTACCCAAATTTGCTGATAAAGACATCCCCCAGTTCGTGCGCACGAGCAGCCGATATACATAAGTGTGACTGGCGAACTGATCAATTTCCGTCAAAATGACCACGCGCCGCTCTAGACCTTTGAAGCGATGAACACTGCTCATTTGGATATGATTCTGAGATGACGGGTAGTCAGTCGACTTCTGTTACTGCAAAAGTCGAGCTGTTATTCGCTGGAAACGAGGGATCGAAGAAGAGTGACAGTTGCTGGCTTTTATTACCGAAGGTGGCGGCGGTGCAGAGACAAACGGGCGAGAGGGATACGACGGATCAGTCGCGAAGGGAAGCCGCTCGAAGAGGGGGATCTTCGGTGCAAGTTCCTCTATCGATCCAACACAGATTATGGCGTCCTCGCCAAGCCATTTGGACGCAATTGGGGGCCGAGCTTCTGCTCTCGTATGGCGGAGGAATTGGGCTCGATCGCTGCTCATCTGCTCCCTCGCAGACGCCGATAACGCCGCGCATCGTGGCGCTTAGGCGAACAGGGTCTTCTCTTGAGCACTCAGACCTGAGAACGTTCTGTCTCGTGTCCCGCACTCCGCAGCAGCGCTTCGAGGTCAGCCTGCCGGATCCACCAATGCTTGCCAAGGCGGACGCCAGGCGAGCGGCCTTGCCGAAGCAGCCTGCGCACCGAGTCGAGATGCATTCGCAAGAGATCGGCAACTTCTTCGACCGTCATCAGGTCTTCACGTTGCATCAGCACACTTTCCCCCATACCCCGCCAAGTGTACCGCGTTATAGACGACAATGCAAGACATTTCGGATGTATCTTTTGTAATGTTCAAGCAACCGATCTTCTAAGCGAGAAAAGTGGCCAGAGGAGAGGCGGAGACTATCAAACATTATTGGCTGAGGAACGTGGCAGAGGTGAGGAGTATGGATACGCTTTGGGAACGCTACAGCGAGGTGTCATGTGCCCATTTCGTATGATTGGCCGCTGTCCGGTCAGTCCTGTCGTAGGGGCGCCAGAACCAACCACGGGGGCAACTTTCAAGTGAGGGTTTCAGCATACCTGGCGCAGCCTGCCTTCCGCAAAGTACGCCTTGTAAGGAAACAGAGGCCCGTTGTTGGCGTTGAGCCAGACACCGGGCTGGCCGGGCAGAGACAACGTGACTCTCCAGGCTCTGGCCTTGTTCGAGGTGGTGACCCGGTGCCCATCCGAAGTAGGACGCTGGGCATATCGTTGTGGAAGCCTTGATGAGGGCGACGACGGACACCTGGCGGGCTCGCCCTGCGGATTCCCCCGCGGAGTATGCCCTACCCCGCCGGGTACGCCCTCCCCCACGGGGTACACCGAAGCGCGGCGATCGCGCCGGGGACCGCCCGCACCCCCTGTGGGGGAGCCCAAGCGAGGTGTACTCGCTTGGGTGTCTCCGTAGGGGATGTGGCGCGCCGCCGGCTCACTGATTGTGGGCCCCATGGCCGAACGAGACGCGCTCAAAGTGACAACCCACCCGATCTGGGAGCAAATTAGCGGGGTGTAGGACCGTGAGCTGCTTATCCCTCGATCAGGGCAATTCCTTCTAGATCGTGGCTGTGAAAGATCGGTCAATCGAGATCAGCATAGGCAGTAGCGGTAAGTCGCGCACCATCCCGCGCATGGACCTAGAAGGAGCGTGGTGCCACTTGATCACGAGATTGGAGCTCACCCGAACTGCCACTCTCCTTTATTCTGCCGTTTTTGCACCAAAGCATCTGGTTGGCGCAGGAGACCGCCGTCTTGCTCGGGGTTTACACCCGCTAACAGGCGCAAGACTGACGGTAAGATGCAAGTATATTTTGTACCTCTTTCAGAGCCTTCCATTGCCACAACTCACACCACCCATTGACACTAAGGTGTCAGAGTGGTACGATTCGTGGGTAGGGAGGCAGCGTGATGATGAAACCACGGATTCAAGTCTACACCGATCCGGAAACCAAACGGCGGATTGAGCTGGCTGCCGCCAGGTGTGATGTCGCCGTCACGGAGTATTGCCTGGAGGCGATCAGGGAAAAGCTCGCCGAGGACGATATGCTGGAGGCAGAACAGATAGAAATACCAATCAAGCTGACAAAGCATGAGGATCTTATTGCAGACCTTCGCGCGTTGCAAGAGCGGATCAAAACGCGCCGTGGCGGAAAGCTTATCGACGTAGATTCTATCCTTGAGCAGATGCGCGAAGAGCGAGATGATGAACTCCCTGGTATGCATTGATGCCAATGTAATCGTGCGGACGCTTGTTCCAGGCCCCTTCACGGAGAACGCCCTTGCCTTACTGACGAGCTGGCAGTCCGATCAGGTCACGCTGATTGCACCGGCCATTCTGGCCTTTGAAGTCACCTCAACCCTGCGCCGGTTGGTGTATTTGCAGGAGCTCACGCCTGAGGAGGGGGAGGAGGCCTTTGAGCAGTTTCTGCGGATCCCCATTCGCCTCTCTCACCGCCGCCCGCTTTTTCCGCTCGCCTGGAAACTGGCCAAAGAGTTCAACCGCTCACGGGCTTACGACACTGCCTATATCGCCCTGGCACACCTTGCGAACTGCGAGTTCTGGACGGCGGATGAGCGACTCTATAACGGCGTTCACCAGAAACTACCGTGGGTAAAATGGGTTGGGATGGTTGGCCCACACTAACGGGCGAGATTCTGAACAAGATGGTCCGGGATGAAGCGGAAACGCTATGAAGCCGCACCTATTGGCATCCATCATGGAATAAATCGGGGAAGTGGCGACCCTGAAGCGCAACGATCCGGCCACCGATCCGCATCGTGGCTCCAACCTGCCGGGTAAAGAATCAGGCGAGCAACAGCGCCGGTGTCGCAAGCACCGTTGCCAGGTCGCCCAGGAAGCGGGCCCCCACCGCTCCGTCAACAGCGCGGTGATCGGCCGAGAGGGTCGCGGTCATCATCGGCCGCACGGTTGGCTGTCCGTCCACCGGGACGAGCCGGTCGGTGATGCGGCCCAGGGCCAGGATCCCGACCTGAGGTGGATTGATGATCGCCGTAAAGTGATCGACGGCGAACATTCCGAGATTGGAGACGGTGAAGGTCGCCCCTTGAACGACCTCGGGGGAGAGTTGATCGGTGCGCGCCCGCTCGCTCAGCGCCCGCAAGTCGTTTCCAATCGCGACAACGCCCTTCTGATGAGCATCGCGAATGACCGGCACGATCAGCCCCCGCTCGACAGCCACCGCGACCCCGAGATGGACCGGGCGAAAGAGATGGAGTTCCTCATTCCCGTAGTGGGCATTGAGCCATGGGTGGCGGCCCAACGCCCAGGCAACCGCTTTGAGGAGCAACGCCGTGAGCGAGATGGGGGTCTCGTTCGAGGCACGGAGCCAGCTATTGATTTCCTCGCACCAGGTCTGGATCGGCCCGGCATCGAGTTCGGTTGAAAGGGTGAAGGCCGGGATGGTCCGGGCGCTCTCCTCCATCCGGCGCGCGATAATGCGCCGCAACCCGCTCAATCGCACGATCTCCTCCTCAGGAGGAACGCGAGCGGGTGCGGCGACGGGCTGGCTCGCGCCTGTCGCGGCAAGGGCTGCCAGGACGTCGGCCTCGTGAATCCGGCCGCGCGGGCCGCTGCCGGAGAGATCCTTGAGATCGATCCCACGCTCTCGGGCAACTCGGCGGGCGGCCGGTGTCGCCCGCACGCGAGCCGAATCGGTGGGCTGGGTGAGGAATCGCTCGACGTCTTCCTTCGTCACTCGCCCGCGGGGGCCACTGCCCGGGATCGCCGACACGTCGACTCCGGCGCTCATGGCAAGACGGGTGGCGACGGGGGTCGGTGGCGGCGCGATATTCTCGTCCGGGCCTTCGGGGAGTGGGGGAGGTTCCGCCGAAGGCGCCGCCTCCGCAGGGGTTTCGCCCGGATCGAGAATCGAGGCGATCACGCTGGTCACCGGAACGGTCTCGTCGGCCCGGGCGCGGATATCCGCGAGGGTGCCACTCGCCGGGGCCTCGACCTCCATATTGACCTTGTCGGTCATAACCACGACAAGTGGCTCGCCCTTCTCGACGTGGTCGCCCTCACGCTTGAGCCATTCAACGATGGTACTTTCGGTCTGATCCATACCGAATTTCGGCATGATGACAGGTTTCACTGCAACTAGCCCTCATCCACAGGAGTTACGCAGTAGGTTGAATTGCAAACGGAGTATCGGCTTGTAGTGCGCGCTTCAGCGCGCTAAAGCGCGCACTACAAGCCAAATGCCGCTTCTTGAGCCATCAACCTTGAATCACCACCTCGCACCGCGTAACTCCTGTCATCCAAAGGTGTGCTGATTCGCGAGCGCTCCGTCCCGCGGCGTCAGGCCCGTCCCTCAAGGAGGTCGCGCGCGGCCGACACAATATCCTCCACTTGCGGGATGGCGCGGCGCTCCAACTCGCGGTTGTAGGGAATCGGGACATCGAGGCCGGCGACGCGCCGGGGGGGAGCATCGAGGTAGTCGAAGGCATCGCTCTCGACGACTCGCGAGACGATCTCGCCCCCGAAGCCACCCGTCCGCACCGCCTCGTGAACCACCAGAAGCTTCCCGGTCTTGCGAACCGAGTCGAGAATCGGGGCCACGTCGAGCGGCTTGAGTGTCCGCGGGTCTACCACCTCAACGTCGTGCCCCATGGCGGCGAGCTGCCGGGCGGCCTCGAGTGACTGGCGAACCATATAGGAAGTTGCCACAATGGTAAGATCGCTTCCCGCCCGCCGAACCTCGCTGAGGCCAAGCGGGATGGTGTAGGGCTCCTCGGGGATCGGGCCTTTGAGCTTGTAGAGCAACTTGTGCTCGACGAAGATCACCGGGTTATCGTCTCGGATGGCCGCGATGAGCAAGCCCTTGGCATCGTAGGGAGTGCTCGGCATCACAACCTTCAAGCCGGGGACGTGAACGAACCAGTTCTCGAGACTCTCGGAATGTTGGGCGGCGGCACCGGTCCCGGCTCCTCCCGGCATTCGGAGCACCATCGGCACCCGCGCCTTCCCTCCGAACATGTAGCGCAGCTTGGCCGCCTGGAGGACTAACTGCTCCATCGAGATGGTGACAAAATCCATGAATTGAATCTCGCCGACGGGACGCATTCCGGTCAGCCCCGCGCCGATGCAGGCGCCGGCAATCGCGGCCTCGGAGATGGGCGTATCGCGGACGCGCTCGGGGCCGAACTCCTCGACCAGCCCGGCCGTCACACCGAAGGCGCCGCCGTATACGCCGATATCCTCGCCAATCAGAAAGACACGCTCGTCGCGCTGCATCTCCTGCCGCAAGGCTTCCCGCAGTGCTTCGGCGTAGCTCAGCTCCCGCATCAGGCGTAGACTCCCTCTAATATCTCGTCGGGGTCGGGATCGGGGCTGGCTTCGGCGAAGGTCACTGCCGCCTCGATGGTCTCCCGGATCTGGGCTTCGATCTCCGCCGCGCCTGGCTCGTCGAGCCAGCCGTGGTCTTTCAGGTAGTTTTCCAGCCGGGCGATTGGGTCGCGAGCCTGCCAGCGCTTCAGTTCGTCGCGGGTGCGGTAGGCCTGTCGGTCACTCTTCGAGTGTCCCTTCCAGCGATAGGTGACGGACTCGATCAGGCTCGGGCCCTCGCCGGTGCGCGCGCGCGCGGCCGCCGTTCGCACCGCCCCATAGACCGCGAGGACGTCGTTGCCGTCCACGGTGACGCCCGGAATATTGTAGGCGCAGGCTCGCTGGCTGATATGCTCGATGTTGAAGGCACGGGTCGTGGGCATCGACATGGCATACTGGTTGTTCTCGCAGACGAAGAGAACGGGCAGGTCCCAGATTGAGGCCAGGTTGAGGGCCTCGTGGAAGGCGCCCTCGTTGGCCGCGCCATCACCGAAAAAGGTCAAAACGACCCGGTCGAGAGCTTGCATTTTGATGCTCAGGCCAACACCGTTGGCGATAGGGATTCCCCCGGCCACGATCCCATTCGCTCCCAGGTTCCCCGCTTCAACGTCGGCAATGTGCATCGAGCCGCCCCGCCCGCGGCAATACCCGGTCTCCTTCCCCAGGAACTCGGCCATCATCCGGCCCGGGTCGGCGCCCCTGGCAATCGAATGGCCGTGGCCGCGATGGGTGCTCAAAATGTAATCGTCGGTCTGGAGCGCCGCGACGGCACCCACGGCGCTCGCCTCCTGGCCAACCGAGAGGTGCATGGTGCCGTGCACCTTCCCGAGCAAGTAGAGCTCTTCGGCCTTTTCCTCGAAGGCGCGGATCAACCGCATCCGGCGGAGAAATTCGATCAGCTCTTCGCGGGTCAGAGGTGGCTCCTCGGCATGCTCGTCAAGTCGCCATTGGGTCTCATGTAGGGTCTCCATCACTTCCTCTCCGTCTCCAGATCTTGCAAGCGGCGAAGCTGGACGATAAGCTGCCGCTCGTCAAGCTCGACATCCTCGTAGGTCAGGACGCGTCCTGCGGGCAGGTCGCGCCGGAGCCGGGCGCCGGCCAACAGGCCGAGGGGCACCAGCTTCTCGCGACGCGCGATCTCCGCGCGCTCGATCAGCCCGTAGACCGTAAATCCACCGAGACCGTCAATCTGCTCGCCGGCGCGGAGATCGCGCTTGGCCGCCGCGACGGTCTCGCAGACCGGGGGGCGCTCGGTCGCGAGGGTCGTATCGCCGTAGAGAACCGCCCGCGCGATGGAGAGCGGGGTCTCCAGGTTGGCGAGATGATAGGGCCGGTAGAGCGACCAGTAGCTCCCATGGCCGGAGACGCGCAGGTAACGCAGATCTTTCGCAATCTTAGGGTGGTTCGTCGTGATAATCACGAACACTCCCGGCGCGACGCTTCCAACGGCGTACTCAACCGCGGCATGGTCGTCGAGCTGGCCACCGGCGGCCCGCGGCACGAAGACCTGCGCCAGCGTCGCGGGCGTCGCCTCTAATCCGCGCGCCCCGCGCACTTCTGGGCGGAACCCGGTCGCGTTGCCCACCGCGGTCATCTCGACCATCGTCTTGGTGCCGTCCTCGAAGGAGGCCAGCATTTTAGAGCTCATCTCCTGCCTGGCGGCGCGCTCGCGACAGCTGTCCGGATTGGCGGCCCGGTTGAGCGGGTTGTTTTTCCCTTTCCCGATCGCGGTGACCGTGAACCCGAGACCGACGGCGAAGTCGTACAGCTCTTTGATCGCGCCGGGCTCATCACCGGCAGTCAAGGTATAGACCACCCTGGCGGCTTTCGCCAGGCGCTGCAAGATATATCCGACCGTCGCGTCGGTCTCGACGTTCATGTTGACAATGTGCTTGCCGGCCAGGATCGCCCCGTAGGCAACCTGGGCGCCGACCTCCGGGATTCCGGTGGCCTCGACGACGACCTCGACCTCCGGCAGCGAGTAAATCAGACGGGGATCCCCCGTCGCGACCCGGCGTCCCTGTTCGAGCAGCTCGCGGGCCCGCGCTGCCTCGCCGGCCGGGGCGACCTGCTCTCCGGGAATCCCGGCGATGGCATACCCTTTGGCGGCGCGCTCGGCCGAGAGATCGGCCACAGCCACCGCGCGCATGCCGGCCATCTGTTCCATCTGGCTGATCAGCCCGGCGCCCATCTGCCCGGCGCCGACAATCCCAACCCGAACCGGCGCGCCCTCCTCGGCACGAAGGCGTAATCTCTCGACCCAATTCACGAGTCTCGCTCCTTGTTGGTCTTCATCCCGGATCTGTCTCCCGCTTCGTGACGCTGAACCCGCGGAGAGTGAACGCTCGGGGGTGGACCTCACGACTGGCGTGGCAGAAACACGAGATGACCTATCTCGATCCCCACCTCATTTCCTTCACTGAACTCCACACTACAGGCCGTCTCGGCTCGCAACTGGGTCCCGCCGACTTGAATCAGGTAGTCCAGGTGATTCCCCCGGTAGACTCGGCGCCGCACTGTCCCGGTGAGAGGGGCGCCGTCCGGTGAACAGAGCGTGAGGTTCTCGGGCCGGACCACCAGTGTGACACGATCGTCCGCCGGCGGCTGATCGACACGATAGCGCAGCAACTGTTGGCCGGCAGCGATTTGCATGATGAGCGTCCGCCCCTCGTGCCCGAGAACTTGAGCGTCGAGGAAATTGGCCGATCCAATAAAGCTCGCCACAAAGAGATCGGCAGGGTTCTCGTAGATCTCACGAGGCGTCCCCACCTGGAGGACACGGCCCTGATTCATCACGACCACCCGATCGGACATCGTCATCGCCTCGACCTGGTCGTGGGTCACGTAGACGATTGTGATCTGGACGCGCTTCTGCAATTCGGTAATCTCGAAGCGCATCTCCTCGCGCAGCTTCGCGTCGAGATTGCTCAGCGGCTCATCCAGCAGCAGCACTTTCGGCTCCATGATCAAGGCCCGCGCTAACGCGACTCGCTGTTGCTGGCCACCGGACAGTTGATGGGGGTAGCGTTCGGCCATGCCGTGCAACTTGACGAGTCCGAGCACCAGTTCGGCCCGCTCGCGCGCGCCCGCACGGTCCACCCGCATGAACTTGAGCGGATACGCGACGTTCTGCGAGACAGTCATGTGCGGCCAGACCGCATAGGATTGAAAGACCATCCCCATCTTGCGCTGCTCCGGTGGCAAGTACATTCTGCGTTCCACCGAGGTGATGGCCTTCCCGTCCAGGAGGATTGAGCCCTGGGTGGGACGTATAAAGCCGGCGACCATCCGCAGGGTCGTCGTCTTTCCGCAGCCCGAGGGCCCGAGCAGCGTCAGGAACTCGCCGTCGTGAATGGTCAGCGTGAGATCATCCACGGCCACGACATTGTCGTACATCTTACTCAGCTGTCTCAGCTGTAGTTCGCCCATAACATCTTTCCCTAAAGCTCCAACTTCCGGTGTGTCGCCAGATTCAGTCCAAGAACGAGGATGGTCACGAGAAAAGCGAGCGCCGCCGTCAAGCCCACTTTGCCCTCCTGGTGCAAACCAAAGACGACCACGCCGAGGGTCTCATTGTTGACCGAGTAGAGCAGGATTGAGAGCGTCAACTCGGTCAGTGCCGGCATGAACGCCAGGAACCAGCCCGCGTAGATGCTCGGCTTGATCAGCGGCAACGTGATATCTTTGATTGCTCTGACCAGATCGGCACCAGAGATACGGGCCTCCTCCTCCAACGACTCATGGATCTGCTCCAACGCTGCGCTCGTCGAGCGCACTCCGAAGGTAAGGAAGCGGGCAATATAGGCGATCAGCAAGATCCAGATCGTGTTGTACAAGCTGAAGTTCACGAGCGGCAACGGTTGGAGAAACGCCAGAATCATTGCCAGGGCCACGACCGTACCCGGCACGGCATAGGGAATGATGATCAGCATTTCGAGCAGCCGGCCACCGCGGATGCGCAAGCGGGTGAGAAAATAGCCAATCACGATTGAGAGGAGCGCGATAATCGTGGCCGAGCCGGTCGCGAGAAGGAAACTGTTGAGAAAAGCACGTCGAACCTTCGGCACCGCGAACAAGAGGTCGGAGTAATGCTTGAGCGACAGACTGGAAGAAACCAGCGGCAAACCGACCGCTTTTATGAGCGAGGTGAGAAAGATGGCGGCAATCGGCGCCACCACCGTGATCAGAACCAGGAGGGCCAGGAACCCGAGCGCGAGCGGCCGGATCGCGCCTAATTCGACGAGTTGGGGTTGGGAGACTTTGCCGCTGATGACGGCATACCGCCCCCGCGCCAGGACCAGTCGCTGGATCTGTAGGCCAAGGAGGGCCAGAACCACCAACACCATCGAGAGCGCGGCCGCCAGCTGCAAGTTGTTCGCCTGGTCGAAATTCAGAACCGTCGCGTAGATTTTGGTCGTCAGCACGAAGTAGCGCCGGGGAAAGCCCAGCACGGCCGGGATACCGAAATTGGCCATCAGCGACATGAAGATTAACAGCCCGGCGGCCCACACGTTCGGCATGATCAACGGCAAGGTCACGTCACGAAAGGTCCGGAAGGTGCCGGCGCCCGAGATACGGGCGGCCTCTTCGAGGGCGGGATTGGTCTTCTCGAACGGCCCGAGGGTCACGAGGTAGGCAATCGGATAGCCGTAGAGGATCATCACCAACACGATCCCGACAGGTCCGTAGATCACAAGCAGCCGATCGCCGGTGAGGAACATCCAGAACTTGTTGATGAAGCCGACCGGTCCCAACAGATAGACCCAGGCGATCGCGCCGATGAACGGCGGAATCAGGTAGGGTACGATCAAGACCGCCCGCCAGAACGCTTTGAAGGGAACATCGGACCGTGCGACGAGCCATGCCAGGAAGACACCCAACGCCGTCGCGCCTCCCGTACCCAGAAGCGACACGGTGAGGCTATTCCGCAACACTTCATACGTATCCGGCTGGCTCAGCAATCGCGCATAGTTGGCGAGTGAGAGTTGCCCGCGGGTCAGGAACGAATTGTAGATCAGCACGAGCGAGGGGTATAGCACGACGCCAAGAACAAACAGGACGATCAGGCCGCCGCCCACGTATGCGAGCGAGCGACCGGCCGGTACCAGATTGGCCCGCCGAGTCTCCCGGTTGACGAGCGCTTCCTGCGCCACGAGATCGCTCCTTCGCCATGACAGGCCGGGCGTGGCCAACCCTGGGACGACCACCGGGGTTATTCCGACGTGGGCCGAGATGGCCACGCCCGGCTCCTACCTTCTGATCTTAGCCGGCAGGTCCACCGAAGAGGTCGCCAAACTTCTGGCGGATCTCGTCTCGATGCGTGTTGATGTAGTCCACGTTCACCGGAATAACCTTCAGATCCGCGAGATCCGGCGCGCCCTCCGGAGCCGGCATGCCTGGGAGAACTGCCACGTAGCTCTGCTTGACGAAAAGCTGCTGGGCACGCTCGGAATACATGTAGTCCAGAAAAGCTTTCGCCGCCGCCGCGTTTTTTGTGTCCTTCATAATTCCAATGGGAGTCGGAATAAGGACCGCCCCTTCCGCAGGCCAGATATGATCAATCGGGGACCCCTGGGCCTTGAGGCTGCGTGCAAAGAAGTCAACCAGCTGGGCGATCTCATACTCACCGCTCGCCAGTTTATTCGCCACGGCGCCGTTGCCCTGCTCTACCCCGGCGCCATTCTCCTTCAGCTGCTGAAAGTACTCCCAGCCAAATTCGGGCATGTCGGCGAAGGTACCGACCTGGCCAAACGCCGCTCCCGAATAGAAGGGGCTCGGCATGCCTACCTTCCCCTGAAACTTCGGGTCGGCTAGATCCTTCCAGCTGGTCGGGGGCGGATCAACCAGTTGGGTGTTGTAGGCGACGACGTTGAAGATCAGGCGAACTTCGTGGTAGCGGTTGTTGTCGTAGTGATACTCAGCGGGGGCCTGGTCGCCGCCCCGGGGCATGTACGAAAGGAGGAGGCCCTTCTCGGCCAGCATCCGGAAAAAGTCAATGTCCGCAAACCAGATCACATCTGCCTGGATGTCGCCGGCCTGTTCTTCGGCTTGAATCTTCGCGGTGACTTCACCGGTCCCCGAACGGAAGATATTCACCGTCACGTCCGGATACACCTGGTTGAAGTCGTTGACCATCTCGTTGACCTTGTCCTCCGACTCAGAGGTATACAACTGAATCGTGCCCGAAGCTTGAGCAGCAGTTTCCTCAGTCGCCGCTGGTGCTTCGGCCGTGGGCGAGGCGCTCTCGGCCGTCGTCGCAGTGGGTTGGGGCGCGGCGCTCTCGGCCGTCGTCGCAGTGGGTTGGGGCGCCGCGGTCGGTTCGGGTGCCTGCGTTGCCGGCGGCGGCGGTGCAGATGTCGGCTCAGCGGCGGGAGTTGGCTGGGCCGCGCCGGCACAGGCTGCCAGCAAGACGAGCAGTAGGATCAGCAGTGCGTACCGGACCCACTGCCAGGAAGAACGGGAGTGTCTCATCTCTACCTCCTTGAATGATAAAGAACGAGGGGAATCCAACGTGGGGCTCGCGGCCCACCCGCACCGCCCGGATGGCGGACGAGTGCCATCGCTAACGCGGAGATGAGTTTGATACGCTCATCTATACACCTCCTGGCGCCTAGAAAAACGATTCACGCAGGAATATGCGAAACGAGTTGATCCCAAACCTGTTTATTGCGAGCGGCGAGCGCGGCCGTGCGCTGATGTTCGATTCCTTCGACCGCAACGAACCCCTCATACCGTGGAGCGAGAGAGGCGAGAAAGGCAGCCAGGTCGCGCTCGCCTGCTCCGAGCGGAAGGTGATAGCGCTGCGGGCCGGCATCGCTGAGATGGATGTGGCCGATCGGTGGCATTCGCTCGAAGTAGTCGAGCGGCTCTTCCTCCCACGGCACGTGAGCGAAGTCAAAGGCCACCACAAGGTTCGGGTGGTTGACGTCCGCCAGGAGCCTGTGCACGTCCGCCGGACTCACGACCAATTCGGCCGGCAGACGCCCCATATGTTCTACGGCAAGGCGAGGCCCTCGACCGGCCGCTCGCTGCGCGAGATGCCGCACGCCACGAACCAGTGACGGCCAATAGTCGACTGCCGGCCCGTGGGGCACGGTGATTCGCCCGGGATGCATCACGACGATGGAGGCTCCAAGCACCGCGGCCAGCTCAATGCTTTGCTCCAAGAGCGCCAGCGAGGCATTGCGGATCGGCTCAAGCGGGGAGCAGAAGTTTAAATCCCAGCTCAGGGCGTGGAGTGAAAGCACCAGACCAAGATCCACCGCTTGCCGCCGCAAGGCAGCCGGGTCCGCGTCGTCGCGAAGAAGGTGGTAGGCCCACAGTTCTACGCCGTCGTAGCCCAGCTCGGTCGCGATCGCCAGCGCTTCAACGGGAGTGTACGCCCACAGCTGAGGGGAAGAGAGCAGAAATTTCATGTCATCCCGTGCTCCGCGGGCCTCGAGGCAGACGTGGTCGTTGCCGCTCGACGGCGGCGCGCAGGCGGCGCTCGAATGCGGGCCAGAGGTCATCAGGAACGGGGACCCCGATCGGGCGCGACTTCTTTCGGCCGGGGCCGTGCGCGTCGCTCCCGGCCGTCACGGCCAGATCATACCTCTGTGCGACGGCAAGGTACCGGGCCGTCTCTTCCGGAGAATGAAACGCGTAGTATGCTTCCAGACCATCTATTCCCGCCCCGATCACGATCTCGACGATATCGTCGTTGCCAATCAAACCCGGATGTCCCAGCACCGCCAGCCCCCCGGCTGCCTGCACGTACGCGATCGCGGTTTGGGGGTCCAACTCGTCGCGCTCCGCATAGGCCGGCGCCCCGAACCCGATGTAGCGCTCGTAGGCTTCTCGTTGAGAAGCGACGTACCCTCGCTCGATCATCGCCTGGGCGATATGGGGACGGGCAACAATCCCGTGCGCCAGCTCTCGGACACGCGCATAGCTGATGGGCAGCCCGAGTTCCGTCAAACGGGCCACGATCGCTTTCGCCCGGCGGATGCGATCGTTCTGGCGCCCGATCAAGAAGGCCTGGAACCAATCCGGCGGCTCCTCCCAGAAGTAACCCAGAATATCCACTTCGGCGCCACTGGCGTCGGTGTTCAGCTCGACGGCCCGCAGCAGGGTGATGCCCACCGCCGCAGCCGCTGGCGCCGCCTCGGTCGCCCCGTCCAGGGTGTCGTGATCGGTGAGCGCCACGATCTGGACGCTCGCATTCGCTGCCTGGTTCACCACCTCCCCAGGCGAGAGCGTGCCATCAGAGGCGGTGGAATGGACGTGTAAGTCGATAATCACGCGGTTCTCTCTCGATCCGGCTCTGGCGAGCGCGGGCCGGTTTGACCGGCCTCTGCATCGAGCCGCAAGAGCTCTCGTACGGTCACGTCGTCGGTCACCAGGGTGTCAACCAGCTCACCGCGGAGCGCGCCGAGAATCGCCGGGGCCTTCAAGGGACCGCCGGCGACACCGATCACCTCTGGTATCGCCCTCAGGTCGTCAGGCGAGATCCCGACGATGCGGCGATTGATGTCAATATCGAGAATCTGTCCGCGGATATCGAAGTGGCGAGCGCAAATATCGCCGACCGCCCCTTCGGATTCGATGGCCTGGAGTCCGGCTTCCGTGAGGTAACCGGCGCGAATCAGACTGGACACGGAGGGAGATGTCGAGCCGATCCCGACGAGCGCGAGATCAGACTGGCGGGCAAGCTCCAGAGTCTCGGCCACCGTCCGCTCGGCCAACAGCGATCTGCAGGCCGCCGCCGTGGCGACGACAAGCGGGGCATGCAGGTAATGATACTCGGCCCCCAGCGTCGTCGCGACGTACCGGGCGAGTTCTGGACCGTCGATCAGGCGATTGCCACGGCCAATCGCGCCGATGAATTGCACGACCCGCGCCCCCGGGAGAGTCCGCCGGCGGAGAAGCGTCACGGTCTCGTATACAGATGTTCCCCAAGAGAGGCCGAAGATCAGGTCCGGACGCAGCCGGTGTTCGAGGTGAGCCACGGCCAGGCGGGCAATCCGCTGCAGCCGTTGCTCGAGTGGGATGTGAGAGCTACGAAGGACGTAGGCAGCGGAGAGTCGAAAGCGTTCCTGGAGACGGGCTTCCAGCCCATTATCCCGATGGGCGGGATAATTGATCCGGATCTCAACCACCCCACGGTCCGTGGCCTCGGTGAGCATCCGCGAGACACTCGAGCGGGAGACACCGATCTGCCTGGCGATCTCGGCTTGAGTCAACGAACATTTGTAATAGAGATGGGCCACGTGGGCCAGGAACTCAAGGTGGTCGTCTGTATCCGCGAGCATCGGCGGTCCTTCATACCGCTTGCACAAATGTGCAGGCGTTGCACAGATGCACAAATCATTCTAGCAAGAACGGTTTTGGGTTGTCAAACGGGCGCCACTTTTGGGGCGGAGGGGGATAGATAAACGGGCGGATCTGGAGCAACGAGAGATCGCCCACATCTCAGTTGTTCGACTCTGTCCGACGGCGGCCACACCATGTGCGATCTCCAGTTGTACTTCAGCCTCAACGCGGAACACCTGCCGGACTGATTCCACCTGGCCACGCGCATCACCGTTTTGCCGAACCTTGCCAGGGGATTGGCGTCTCTGGGGGTGAAGGCCCTCAAGCTCAGCCCGCCCGGCCCCGATTTGCCTGGTCTCCAATTCTATGACCACCGACAGGGTTGACGAAGAACAGACTGCCGTTTACTATGGGACAGGGAGCCTTCGTGAGCGAGAACAGCCTGCACAGCGCAATTCATGCCCTTCAGTCCACATCGGCCTATCACCAATGTCTTCTCCTGGTCCATCCCTCCATCCGACGACTGGAGCAGGCGGCCGACGAGGTGCACACAAGGTACGGATGGCTGCGCCTCTGCATCGGGCTTGAGCTAAGCACCGCTTTGCTCACTGTTCCACCGCCGCAGCGGCCGTGGGTGGCACGACAATGGTTTGAAACCCGCATGCGCGAGTTAGCGCCTGGCCCGCTACTCTGCAGTGAGATTGACCTTCTTTTTGAGCCAACACTCGATCTCGATCCGCTCTGGCTCCTGCGCCACTGCAGCCGGACGACCGCCCTGGTCGTCGTATGGGCGGGGAGCTATCAGGATGGGGTCCTCGCCTACGCAGTGCCCGGCCATGCTCATTACCGCATCTGGCGGCAGCCGAGTGTCACTGTCACCGTTCTCGAATGACTGACTATGAGGTTGCTATGCTCTACCGTGAGTTAGTTCAATTCGAGCCGATTGAATCCGTGATCCAATTGCGCGACGCCGATCAAGAGGCGGCCGCGCGTCACCTGGTTCAGACCTACGTCATCTCCGACCGCATGGCGGACCAACTCGTCAATGTGGTCATCCCTCAGATCCAGTTTCTGATGCCGCGGGATAACAAGGGCGTGTTGATTGTCGGGAATTACGGGACGGGAAAATCCCACCTCCTGTCAGTCATCTCCGCGGTGGCCGAATATCCCCACATGGTTTCCCTGCTGAACCATCCCAGTGTGCGGCAGGCGGCGCAGCCGATTGCGGGGCGCTTCCGAGTTGTTCGCGCCGAGATCGGCGGGGTGACAGGCAGCCTCCGGGATATCGTGCTGAAGGAGCTTGGCCAGGCCCTCGAACGGTGGAGTACTCCCTACACCTTTCCGGCGGCTGATCAGGTCACCAACAACAAAGACGCGCTCATCAACGCGGTCGCCGGTTTCCAGGAACGCTATCCGGATTGTGGTATCCTCCTGGTCATAGACGAGCTGCTCGATTACCTGCGCTCGCGCGAGGAGCGGCAGTTGATCCTTGATCTGGGATTCTTGCGTGAGTTGGGCGAGGTCGCGGCACTCGCGCCGTTCCGCTTCCTGGGGGGCTTGCAGGAAACTCTCTTCGATAGCCCCCGCTTTGCTTTCGTGGCCGACCAACTCCGCCGGGTACGCGACCGCTTCGAGCAGGTGCGCATCGCCCGCGAGGACATTGCCTACGTCGTCTCGCACCGCCTACTGCGCAAGAGCGACGCGCAGCTCGCCCGCATCACCGAGCACCTGCGGCAGTTCACACCCCTCTACGGACGGATGGCCGAACGGTTGGATCAGTTCACACAGCTCTTCCCGATCCACCCAGCCTACATTGAGACCTTCGAGCGCGTCTATGTAGCCGAGAAGCGCGAGGTGCTCAAGACCTTCAGCCAGGCGATGAGCGCCCGCCTCGATACGGAGGTCCCTTCCAACCAGCCAGGACTGATCTCCTACGACGAGTACTGGGACGTCTTGCGGGGAAATCCCAGCATGCGTGGCTTACCGGGGGTGGCCGAGGTCGTCGAGAAGAGCAACGTCCTCGAGGGCCGCATCGCCAATGCCTATACCCGCCCACACCTGCGCGACGTGGCGCTCCGCATCGTCCATGCTCTCAGCGTCCACCGTCTGACGACCAGCGATATCTACGTGCCGCTTGGCGCGACGCCTGAGGAGCTGCGCGACGACCTCTGCCTGTACGTCCCCCTGCCGGAGCCGTCGGCCGAGTTCCTGCTCGACCAGGTGCGGGTGGCCCTGCGCGAGATCATGCGCACGGTGAGCGGCCAGTACATCTCCGTCAACGAGGGCAACGGCCAGTACTATCTCGACGTCAAGAAGGACATTGACTTCGAGGCGAAGATCAAAGAGCGCGGCGAGTTTATGGGGGAGAGTGATCTCAACATCTACTTCTTCGACGCCCTGCGCCAGGCGCTTAACCTCAACCCGACGACCTATCTGACGGGGCACCGCATCTGGTTCTACCAACTCCCCTGGGTCGAACGCAAGGTCACTCGTCCGGGATACCTCTTCTTCGGCGCTCCAGATGAACGCAGCACCGCCCAGCCGCCGCGCGACTTCTACGTCTACATCCTGCCACCCTTCGCGAAGTACGATTGGCAAGGTACTATCAATGCCGACGAGGTGGTCTTCCGGCTCACCGGCGTCGACCAAACCTTCGAGGAGATCGTGCGTCTCTACGCGGGTGCCCGCGCGATGGCCGGCGAGGCCGCCACCCACCGCAGTGAGTACGCCACGAAGGCTGATACCCACTTCCGCCGGTTGCAAAGTTGGCTACGCGCGAATCTGGCGAGCCATCTCCGGGTGACCTCCCAGGATGTGACCGAGCCCATCGGCGCCGTTCTGGCGCGCACACGCAGCAGTGCCAGCCAGAGCATCGAGGATCTCCTGCGCCTGGTGTCGGCGCACCTGCTGGCGCCCGAGTTCGAGGACCGCTACGGCGAGTACCCGGCCTTCCGGCGTCTGGCCCAGCCGGTCACCGAGGAGGCTCGTCCGACCGTCGCCATGGAGGCTATCCGGTTCCTGGCCGGGCGCGGGCGGACCAACCTGGCGCTAGCAGCACTGGAAGGTCTGGAGTTGGTGGATGGGGAAGCGGCCGTCCGGCCCTATCAGTCGCGCCATGCCCGCCGCTTCCTGGAGCTGCTGCAGAACAAGCCCGAGGGGCAGGTCGTCAACCGGGGCGAGGTCATCACCCAGGTCGCCGGCGGGCTTCAGCCGGTGGAGAAGGATACCGTGTTCAACCTGGAGCCGGAGTGGGTGGCCGTCGTGCTGCTGGCACTGGTCTATAACGGCGACATCGTCCTGAACCTCGACGGCCGCGAGGCGCTGGACGCCAGCAGCGTCGAGCGGGCCGCGACGCTGGCGATTGCCGACCTGACCGACTTCCGCTTCTATGGCCGGCCGCGCACGCTGCCCCTCAACGTCTGGGTGGCGATCTTCGAGCTCCTGGCGCTCCAGCCGGGGCTCATCCGCGACGAGAATACGCGTGAGCAGGCCGTGCGCGAGCTGCAGCAGGCCGTCCAGGCCGAGCTGGCGCGGACGGTCACGATCCAGGGACGGGTGCAGCAGGGGGTACAGCTGTGGAATACCCCCCTCTTCACTGATCGCTTCACGATTGATGTCCAGGGCGGGATGGTGGTCGGGACGAATCTTCCGGCGGTCACCCTCTCGACCACCGACCTGCTGCCGGCTCTGCGCGGCTACAAGCAGTTCCTGGAGGAGCTGGCCCGCTTCAACACCGTCGGCAAGCTGCGCAACCTGCGCCTGACCGGCGCGCAGGTGGCCGACGCGCTGGAGGATCGCAAGGTCGTGGGGCGCGCCGGGCAGCTGCTCGACCTGGTCGCCCAGATCCAGCCACTGACGGCCTACCTCGCCGAGGCGCAGGCCAACCTGCCGGACGACCATCCCTGGTCAGAGCGGGCCCGCGCTGCCCGCGCGGCACTGCTCGACGATGTGCGCCGCCTGGGACGAGGGGAGCGCGCGCGGTTGGGCACGGTTCAGGCCCTCCAGCGCGAGCTTGAGAGCCTGAAGGCCGACTACGTGACAGTCTACGCCGGGCTGCACCACCATTTGGCGCTCGGGCCGCAGGCCGACGACCGCCGCCGCCGGTTGCACAATGACCCTCGCCTGGCCGCACTCAACACGCTGTTGGCCGTTGACCTGTTGAACCGCAGCGAGCTGGACGGCTGGAAGCAGGCGCTTGCGGCGCTGCCCACCTGTCGCGAGTTCCACGAGGCGGTGATTGCCAGCACGCCGACCTGTCCCCACTGCCGCCTGCGGCCGGCCCAGCACCACCAGACGATCCGGGCCGAGCAGGTGTTGGATCAGCTCGATGCCCGCCTCGACGATCTGCTGCGACGCTGGCGCCAGGCGCTGCGCGCGAACCTGTCGAGCGACGCCGTCCGGCCAAGCCTCGACGCCATGACGCTGGCGGAGCGCCGGCCCATCGAGCAGTTCCTGGCGCAGCCGGACGACGATCCGGCCATCCCGGAGCGGTTTGTCACCGCGGCGACTCAGGCCCTCCACGGCATTGAGGTGCTGACGTTACAGGTAGACGACCTGCTGGCCGCGATCAAGGCCGGGGGGCTGCCTTGCACAACCGAGGAATTGGCCCGCCGCTTCAAAGAGTTCGTCCAGCGCGCCATGCGCGGCCATGACGCGCGTAACACCCGGCTTACGCTCGATCAGTGAGGTGTTCGTCAGGCTCACGGCGATGCGCTATACTGGCGGGAGAAAGACAAGTGCTACTATGGATTCGGCGAGCGAGCGCGTCTATCAGTTTGATAGAGCCGACCTGGATGCCCTCTGGCTGGCCAGCGGGTCCGCCGGCTCTTGAATGCCCGCAGTCTTGCAGTGGGGCTGATCCGTGGCCGCTTGCAGCGCCAATACCCTGACCTCGACGCGCGGGCGCTCAACTTGAAGGTCTTGAAGGAACTGGCGCGTGCCGACCGATGCTTCCCACGATCTGAGCCTGTTTTTCGACATCCTCCAGACGCTTGAGGATATCGCCGCGCCGTACATGATTATCGGCGCGTTTGCCGCGACCCTCTATGGCTCGACGCGCGTCACCTACGACATTGACATCGTCGTGGATCTTAGCGAGGAGCACTTTGAGGCGCTGGCCGCGGCTTATCCCCTCCCACGCTACTACGCCGACCCACAGCAGATGCGCGACTCGGTCCGGCTCGGAACCATGTTCAACATCATCGATTCCACCCTGGGCGAGAAGGCCGACCTTGTGCCGCTGACGATGGCAGCTCAGTATCGAGAGGCCTTCGTGCGCCGGATCCGGCAGCATATCAGCGTCCCTGGTATCGGCGCCTTCGACGTCTGGTGCGCTCGTGCGGACGACGTGATTGTCGGCAAGCTCCTGGCCTGGGCAGAGGGCCGCTCGCGCAAACACGAGATTGACCTGATCGAGATGATGGTCGCCTACTTCCTCGATGCCGACCCAATGCTCGCCGCGACCCTCGACATACCCTACGTAACCGCCCGCGCCGCAGAGCTGGGCGACGATGTCGCGGCCTTCTGGCAGGCGATCGTGGAGGCGGCGCGCCGCCAGGCGGAGGAGGAAATGCCCTCGTCGTTCCTCCCGCCATCGTGAACGACTGATTGCTTCGAGAAGGGACCACGCGATGACGCCGCAAGCACCGCTGCCAGGGATCGACTCCGCCGGGCAGCCAGCTGCCGAGAATGCCGGGCGCGCCGTCTACCGGGAGCGCCTACGCCAGTATTTGCAGGACCCGGCCTTCCGGGCCATCGAGGGTTTCCCCATCGGCGACGACGAAGCCATCCTGGCGCTCTCCGACCCGCCCTTCTACACCGCCTGCCCCAACCCCTTCCTGCCGGAGATCGTCGCCGGCTGGAAGCAGGAGCGCGCCGGGCTCCGCGTCGCCCTGGGGCTCCCCGATGACAGCCACGACAATGGCAACGGCGCTCCGGCGGTCTACCAACGCGAGCCCTTCGCTGCTGATGTGGCTGAAAGTAGAAATAACAAATTCGTTAATGCCCATTCATATGCCACGAAGGTACCTCATCAAGCTATAATGACGTTTCTGTTGCACTTTACTCAGCCCGGTGACATCGTGTACGATGGATTTGGTGGGACGGGAATGACCGCAGTTGCTGCGCAGTTATGTGGTAAGCCGGAGAGAGATTTCAAAGAGAGAATTGAAGCCGAGTTCAAAACCGCAGGTCTAGCGACACCCCAATGGGGGGAAAGACATTGTATCGTCGGTGATTTGTCACCAGCAGCCGTATTTATTGCTGCGAACTTCAATCTACCGTTCAACGAGGATGATTTTAATCGTGCGGTACTAAAGTTGTATAGTGATGTGGTTGAGGAATGTGGATGGATGTATGAAACGAGGCACTGGGATGGTAGAGTGGGTCGTATACACGCGACAATTTGGTCTGACGTATTTGTATGTAGTGAGTGTGGAGGAGAGATCGTCTTTTGGGATGCGGCTGTAGACATAAGTGGTAGGAGAGTGTTGAACAAGTTTCCTTGTCCGCACTGTAAGGCGGTACAGAGTAAATCAGACGCAGAACATGCCTGGACTACTAAATTTGATCACGCTCTGAACATGGTGATTCGTCAAATCAAAATGGTTCCCGTATTTATCACTTATGCATTGCCGGATCACCCTGGTCGCTTTGAGAAACGAGTCGATGAAGAGGATTTAGAGCGAATTAGGGAAATAGAATCACGGGAAGTCCCTTATTGGTATCCTATAGATAGAATGCCGGAAGGGGATGAATCGCGCCGAAATGACAAATTTGGTTTTACTCATATTCACCATTTCTTTACTCGACGGAATCTTTGGAGTCTAGCAGCAGCATTTTCGCACGCTGATAGCCTTCGGTTGAAATTTCTTCTCACGTCGTTGATGTACAAATCCAGCATACTTTGTGCTCCATTGCTCTCGAACTATTTCGCTGAAAAGGCTGGTCAACCGCGAGGAGGATGGGTTGGTAAGGAAAGATCTGGCACTCTGTACTGTCCCTCTGTTCACAGTGAGGTATCAGTTACTGATCAGATTCTGTCACGATTGAGTAAAATGAACGTTACTGCCGCCAGCTCCCGACTCCCGTGTTTGCAAGTTGCTTCTGCAACCTCGTCTTTTATTCCTTCCAATACGGTCGATTATGTATTTACAGACCCTCCTTTTGGAGCAAATAGAATGTACTCGGAGTTGAATTTTCTGTGGGAAGCCTGGTTGCGAGTTCGCACTGACAATGAGTTAGAGGCGATTAAGAACCGTGTACAAGGTAAAAGCCTTCTTGATTATCAGAGGTTGATGGAACGATGCTTCCACGATTATCACCGCGTCCTTAAGCCTGGGCGTTGGATAACTGTTGAATTTTCTAATACTAAAGCGGCGGTTTGGAATGCGATTCAGACGGCATTAAGTTCTGCTAGATTCGTTGTTGCAGACGTTCGTGCTTTGGATAAAAAGCAAGGTTCAATTGCTCAGTACACAACTACCACTGCAATGAATCAAGATCTTATTATTTCTGCCTACAAGCCCCGCGTTGCTTTCGAGCGGCGATTTCTCGAACAGGCGGGCAGGCCCGAAGGTGCCTGGGACTTCGTGCGCCAGCACCTGGCGCAGTTGCCAGTCGTCGTCGAGAATGCCGGCGTAATCGAGACCATCGCCGAGCGCCAGCCCTACCTGCTCTTCGACCGCATGGTCGCCTTCCACATCCAGCGCGGGGCCACCGTGCCACTCTCCGCGGCCGAATTCTACGCCGGGCTGCGCCAGCGCTTCGCCGAGCGCGACGGCATGTTCTTCCTGGCCGACCAGGTGCCGCAGTACGACGCCGCCCGCCTTCGCGTTGGCCAGATCGCGCAGCTCACCCTCTTCGTCAGCGACGAGAAGAGCACCATCCAGTGGCTGCGCCAGCAGCTCGACCCGGCCACCGGCGGCCAGCCGCAAACCTACCAGGACCTCCAGCCTCAGTTCCTGCGCCAGCTCCACCAGGCCCGCCACGAGGCCCTGCCGGAGCCCGGGGAAATCCTGGAGCAAAACTTCCTTCAGGACGACGCCGGGCGCTGGTACGTGCCCGACCCCAACAAGGCTAGCGACCTGGAGAAGATCCGCCAGAAGGCCCTGTTGCGCGAGTTCGCCCGCTACGCCGAGGCGCGCGGGCGCCTGCGGCAGTTCCGCACCGAGGCCGTGCGCGCCGGCTTCGCCGATGCCTGGCGCCGCCGCGACTTCGCGACGATCGTCAAAGTGGCCGAGCGCCTGCCTGAGTCGGTGCTGCAGGAGGACCAGGAATTGCTGATGTATTATGATAACGCGAGTCTGCGGGCGGAGTAGGCTCAAGCCTGGCGAACCAAGATGCGACGCGACTAAGTAGGTAACAGAAAGTTCGTACCGCTTTCACTCGGCGGCCCAGGCCAAGGCCATGGCGGGAGTCATCGCATCGAAAAAGCTGTCGACCGCGTCCAGGAGGCGTTGCAGCGATCCGTACAAGCGATTGGCGGCGATCTGGCCCTTGAGTCGCAGCCAGATGTTCTCGACGGGATTCAAGTGCGAGCAGTACGTCGGCAGGTAGAATAACTGAAGCCGGGAATGCTCGGTCAGCCAGGTCTTGACGGCACCGGCCGTGTGGCTGGAATAGTTGTCAACGATCAAGATGATCGGGCCGCTGGCATAGACTGTCAGCAGGTGTTCCAGGAAGGCGATGAAGTCTTCCTTGGACAGGTGTTCGCGCCCGAGGGAGGTCCATTGCCCGCTGCGGATGTTCAGCGCACCGAACACGGCCCGGGTGACGGTGGTGCCCGGCGTCGGCACGCAAATCTGCTCGCCCACCCAGTGCCACATCGCGCGGAGCAGCGGCAGCAACTGGATGCGGGATTCATCCGCGTACAGCCCGGCGGCCTCTGGCCCGGCCTCAATCACAGCTTGGGCGATAGCCCATTGCTTGGCCGCCTTCTGCGGGTCAGTCTGGCCGGGCATCGCCAGCCGGGGCCGACCCCAGGCCAGCTTGGCCTGATGCAGGGCCTGGCGGATGCCACTGGCGCTGAGGTGCACCCGCAGCGTGTCGGCCAGAGCCAGGACCAGCATCGCCACCGTCCAGAAGGTGGCCAGGTAGCCCGCTTGCTCGGGGTCCTGCTGCACCAGTTCGACCAGCTTGCCACGCACGCTCTCGCTCAGCTTGCGCGGCCGTCCGCTGCGCGGTTCATCCTACAGCCCGGCGGCACCCTCGGCATTGAAGCGCCGTATCCATTTGCGCACGGTTTTGGACTCGACAGCGAAGATGCGGGCAAGTTCGGGCACCGTGCGGCGCTGCGCCGAGAGCAGAATCATCTGCGCCCGCTGAGAGACCCGCCCGATCTCCTGGCGGGTCATACGTTTGAGCTCCTGTAGCTCTTCATCGCTCGGTGTTCGTACGTAGATCATGGCACCCTCCGCCCCTATCATACACCATAACGGCGGATAAAGTGCCATGAACTTAGTGTTACCTACTTAGCTCACCGAGCTGCACTTCATCACGCCCATCGGAAACGTTTCGTCCATCCTTCTCAATGGCGTGCTTTCGCATCGGCGAGCCGCACGATACCATCACGAGAGTGTCGCCATGCAGGAGATTCAAGCACGCAGAGCGCGAGTCGCCGTGCCGGGCGGGCGCCCGCTTCACGAGTATGCAAATCTCTACATCTGCGCTCGAAACCCCATGCTCTATCGGTTGCAGGGGCAACATCGGGAACTCTGCGTGCTAGGAATCGGCTCCGATGTCCTCGATTTACCGGGAGTTATCATCGCCGATCAGAATGCCGCAAGTAGCTACGTACGTTTCACGGCCTCGCCGGGTGGGCTTGCTCTCGTTGACTATAACACCGTATTCGCTGAATACTGGACGCACCCTGGTGATAGAATTGCCGAGTGGAGACACAAGTCAATAAAATGCGCCGAAGTGCTGGTGCCTGACAGTGTTGCCCCTACGTATATCATGGGTGCTTACGTTTCCTGTGAGGAAAGCCGCCGGACACTGCTGCAACTCGCCCCGGACATGGTGGTCGAAGTGGACGCGCACCTGTTTTTCCTGGCGAGGAGGTGAGGGAATGGTAGAGGTATTGATCGGAGACCTATTCGACTCAAAAGCACAAACCCTTGTCAACACGGTCAACACTGTGGGCGTCATGGGCAAGGGCATTGCCCTGGAGTTCAAGAAGCGGTTCCCGGACATGTACGAGGACTACGTAAGGCGGTGTAAAGCTGGCGAAGTCAGGTTGGGCGAGCCTTATCTCTACAAGCAGTTGATTCCACCCTGGATCGTGAACTTCCCGACCAAAGATCACTGGCGCTCTGTCTCGAAACGCTCCGACATCGTTCGCGGGTTGGAATACCTCGAGCAACACTACCAGGAATGGGGGATCACATCGCTGGCAGTCCCACCTTTGGGGTGTGGGTACGGCCAGTTGGATTGGCGAATCGTAGGGCCAACCCTCTATCGGCATCTGAGCCGGTTAAACATCCCTGTCGAGTTGTACGCGCCTCATGGTACACCGAACGAAGAGCTCTCCAAAACGTTTTTAGGCTCTGATCCACAGTCTGTAGATGACTGGCAGCAGGTCACATCCAGCTACAAGCTCGATCCGGCCTGGTTTGCACTCGTCGAAGTATTGGCGCGAATCGAACGAGAGCCATACCATTGGCGGATAGGTCGCACAAGTTTTCAAAAGATTGCTTACTTCGCAACCGAGTGCGGACTGCCAACCGGCCTCTTCTTTCAAAAGGGTAGTTATGGTCCTTTCTCCCCACACCTGAAGGCACAGATTTCGAAACTTGTGAATAACGGCCTCATCGTTGAGGACCGTGTGGGACAGATGTTTGTCGTGCGAGTGGGACCGGCGTATAAGGATGCCATGAAGGTTTTCAAGACGCAGATTCAGCAATGGGAGCCAACGATCGACAGGCTTGTCGATCTCTTCCTCCGGATGCAGACGCAACAAGCGGAGGTCGCGGCGACGGTCCATTTTGCCGCTTATCATCTTGTGCGCCCCCGAGCCAGTAAGCCGTCGGAGAAAGACGTGCTGCACGCCGTTCAAGAGTGGAAACAGCGGCGGAAACCGCCGCTCGACGAGAGCGAGGTCGCGACCACAATCCGGGGGCTCAATATGCTGAGCTGGCTGAATCTCGAATTCAGTCCCGACCTGCCGGTAGGCTCGCACCAGTTCGTTGATGTCTAGAACATCGGTCGAGTCGTTGTTGCGTGGGTGGGAACATGGTTCGGAGGAACCGCCTGAGCGGTCCTAAGCGCGCTGTAGGGGCGCACGGCCGTGCGCCCCTACGAACCTGAACGCGCCTTCACAAGGCGCTCTGCAATCGTCTCGGCGACTCCTTGATCGGCGTGCTAGCAGTCTGTCGGAGAAAACAACTTTCTCAGACTTCGGAAGTCTTCAAGAGCAACTTTGCGGACACATCATGCTCACAATGCGAGGGACTTTGCTAGCAAAAACGCTGCTCGAAACTTCCGAAGTCTCTCCCCGACAAGCTGCCAGGTCTCCTCTCACGAAGAGGAGGTAACGAGGTTGTGGCGTGAGGCGAGGTCTCGCGCCACAACCTCGCGCCGCGCGTTTGTGAGCAGACCATGATCGAGCAAGTCCTGCAGCACTTCCCCCCTCACGCCCACCCGCTCGTGTTGGCGAGCGACCCTGACGGGCTGCTGGCCGATGAGGATGTGCTGGCGGAACTGATCACGCGCGGCTTCACCCTGGTCAATGAGCCCGACCCGGTGGCTCTGCGCTACCGCGTCGAACAGCTTCGCCCCTTCAGTGCCGACCATCCCGCGATCGTGGTCACGGCTGGGCCACTCGATCAGCTCCCATATGACCTGTGGCAGCAGGGTCACCGCGTCATGCTGGCGCTGCACACGTTTTTCCCTACCCTGGCTTACCCGGTGATTCGCACGCTGACGCCAATACAGCGCTGGCATCTGAGCCAGGCGCCGTCCAGCCCGCAACGGCTCGGTCAACGAGCGACCATCGAGTTTGTACTCCGGCACGTCTTCGACGCTGAGCCGGCCGACCTGGGGAACCCGGCGGCGCTCGTCACCTGGCTCGACGCCTACCACCAGCTCCCCGACCCGATGCCCACCGTCCTGGTAGACTACCTCCTCGCGCACCTGCGGCGCTTCCCGGCCTACGCCGGCTGGGCATTGGACGAGTTGCTGGCGAGCCGCGATGCCTTCGCCGCCTTCGTGCGCGGCCAATGGGTCGGCTACCTGCAGCAGCATGGCGAGCCACTCAGTGAAAGCGGCGTCCCGTACCGGCTCGACTTCGACGCAGACGACCGGGTCCAGGATGCCGTCACACGCCTCGTGCGGACCGGAACGCTGCTGCCCGTACCCATAGATGACCCTCACCGCCTGCCCCGCTGGGCACAGCCGGCCATCGTGGCGCCGGATGAGGATTGGCGGCCGCGGCGGGCCGGCGAGCTATTGGCGATTCTGGGAGAAGCGCTTCAAGAAGGGCTGGCCGAGGCGCGCTGGCCGCAATGGCAGACGGTCGCCCGAGTCTGGGCCGAGTTTCTCACGCTGCGTGCCCCCGACGCGTCGCCCGCACTGGCGCCGCCTGATGGTTGGAGCGGGATCGAGCACCAGCTTGACACCGCTTTTGACGCCTGGCTGCGCCAGCGGTATGCTCCCATCGGAAGCCAGCGGCTCCCGGTGCCCCATCACGTTCACCATCTGCCGCATTTCATCGCCTACGAGCGTCGCCAGGGGCGCGCCGGGCGTGTGGCGCTGCTTATCCTCGACGGCCTGGCTCTGTCTGACTGGATACTGATCGGCACGGCATGGCGAGCGCGCCACACAGATTGGCAGTTCCAGGAGCACCTGGTTCTGGCCCAGGTGCCTACGATCACCGCGATCTCACGCCAGGCGCTGGTCAGCGGCCTGCGCCCGGCCGACTTTGGCGCGACCCTGGACAGCAACCGGAGCGAGGCGCGGGAGTGGGCCACCTTCTGGGCCCGGGAGGGTCTCGTGGCCGATGCGTGTCCTTACGTGAATAGACGATTGGATCGGGATGATCCGCCGCCCGCGCTCGATAGCGCGCGCACGCAGGCGCTCTGCCTGGTTGACCCCACATTTGACGCGCTCCTCCACGGCGCCGGTCTCGGGACAGCGGGCCTGCACGGCTCGCTACGTGTCTGGCTCGATAGTCAGTCGGCAAAGGTTGAGGAAGCGATCGAGACATTGCTCGCGCGCGAGTTCACGATCTACCTTGCCAGTGACCACGGGCATGTCGAGGCGCAAGGCATAGGGCAACCGTCGGAAGGTCTGACCGTGCAGACGCGTGGCAAACGGGCGCGTCTCTACCGGGATGAGCGGGCCGCGCTTGCCGTCCGCGCCACTTTCCAACCAACGGTGCTCTGGAGCCAGGATGGTCTGTTGCCCGACGACGTGTGGGTCCTGATGCCCCAGGGACGCAAGGCCTTCGCCCCATTCAACGATACCGTTGTCACGCACGGAGGGCTCACATTGGATGAGGTCGTGGTCCCTCTCGTGACAATCACTCGATCCTGACCGGAATCAGCATGGATAAAGGAATTGGGTTCAACCGCAATATCTACCTGTCCTGGCTTGATGCCACGGCCGCATTCTGTTCGGAGACCGATGATCCGGCTCAAGTCCGGGCGCGCCTGGAGCCGGTGGTCGGCCAGGACATTCACAATGCCGACAATCGGCGCAAAGCCATTGATATCCTCATCAACATCTGGGTGAAGACGGGGAGCATCGCCCCCGACCTGCGGAATACGGCCGTTAGGTATTTCGAGACCGGCCAGGAGATGAGCGACCGCCTCTGGCTGCATTACGGGCTCGCGCTGTTGTACTACTCCTTCTTTCGCGAGGGTGCCGCAGCCATCGGCCAACTCAGCCGCTCTGAGGATGCGATCACACCGGCGATGGTTAAGCACCGGCTCGTGGCCGAGCGAGGAGAACTCGGCTCCCTGGAGAAAGCCGTCGAACGGATCATTTTCTCACTGCGCGATTGGGGGGTTCTGGAAGAGACCAGCCAACGTTACGCGTATGCGCCTCAGCGCAAGGCATTCTCGACGACAAACGCTGAGTTGGAGGCCTGGCTGTTGGCCTGCGCACTGGAAGCTCACCCCGCCGAGGAGTTGGTTTTCAGTGATCTCCTGCGTCTGCCCGAACTCTTCCCCTTCCGCTTCACCCTCACGGTGGATTCCCTTCGCCAGCATCCGCGGTTCGCCGTACACCGGCAAGGCTCGGCGTGGGATGTTGTGGGCGTAGCAACGCCCCAGGTCGTTGAGGAGCGAGAGGGCGAAATACTGCGGCTATCGCGCTTGTGACCTTCCTTCTACGGGAGTCAGCGTACCCGTCAGTGTGGCAGTTCATTCAGGTGATCGTCGGCGGGTGGGGCCAGGGGAAGCGGAGGCTGGGCGGGGGTGAGGGCGCTGCGGGCTGGGGGCTGGAGACCTTGCGGAATGCAGGCAACGCGAAGCCTCCTGCTGAGGGCGATGGTTTGCGACACGAGGGCCGGCGGCAGGGTGGGTTGACCCTGTGCCGGCGCGGCGGTACGATGCGCGCAACAAGGCGCATGCAGTGCGGGCAGAGCATGGACGCCGCTCGGGAGCCTGGCAGGCACGAGCGGCATTCGTGTGTCTGGCGCCATCATGCGTCCCGGCAAAGGGGTGCCGATACCTGCGCCGGTGACGCATCTCGCGACCTGGTGGGCAAGGACGGACAACAACAAGGGCGGGGCCTCGGCTGCAGAAGAGAGCATCAGGTGAATTCTTCTAATCGGATCTGACCGTGGCCGGGCGGTCGTTTGCGTTTATGGTCGTGCCACGAACCGAGAGGGACGGTCGCATCAATTCCCACTTTTGCCGTGTGGAGCCCATAAGGATCGCGCGGAAATCCGGCCGCATCTGTAATGTGCAGCAAGCCCCGGTCAAGCCGGCTGCGAGTCGCCAGGGCCCACCAAACATCGTCGATGTTTGATACATCTACATCCTCGTCTACGACGACACAGAACTTTAGCCACCGGTAGCGACCAAACGCCGCGGCCAACACCAACTTGGGTTCGCCCTCAAACCGTTTACGGATACTGATGGCGCCGGCGAGAATAGATGGAAGCAAACTGATCTCGCGTACCTCGGTGCCGGCGGCGGTGATCGCTTCAAGGAGTTGGGCTTCTCGTGAAATGGCAAGTAAGGTGGTATCTTCGGCCACGCCGGCGTGCATGGTTTGATAGATCGCATCGCGCCGGCGGGTGATCGCTTTGATGCGCAGCACACGGTTATTCATGACAGGAACGTAGAACTGCATGAAGTCCCCGAAGGGTCCCTCTGGTTCCGCGGTGCCGGGGAGCACCTCGCCTTCCAGGACGATTTCGGCGCGTGCCGGCACTTCCAGATCTACAGTCTGGCATTTTACCAACTCCAGTGGCTCACCCCGGAGCGCCCCAGCCAGCGCAAACTCATCCTCTCCTTGGGGAATACTCGTCGCGCCGGCGACCAGTTCCGCCGGGTGATTGCCCAACACAACCGCCACTTCGAGTGGCTCGCCACGAGCCGTGGCGCGTTCATAAATCTGTCCCAGATGCTGGGGCGGCATCATGCGAATGCCGACCTCATTCGGACTGCGGAGCATCATGCGATTGAACGAGACGTTACGAACTTCCGTCTGCGGATCTTTTGCAATAACGAGTCCTGCAGTGATGTACGGGCCGGCATCTTTTTCAGAGTGAACAACGAGTGGAAGTTGGCGAAGATCGATATCATCACTCGTGAGGACTATCTCTTGAACAGGTCCTGTATCGGTGATGATCGGTGGAATACGTTGTTTACTCCGAGCCAGGAAGTACGGGACGACCTCTGCCGGCCGAACACCGAACGCCAATCCGAGCATCACTCGATCGCCGACGATGTTGGCGACGCAGGGCCTGTCCGAGCCGGTCACGGATTCGAACAGGACAGCCTTTCCGCGCTTTTCTGCCTGGAGAATCAACTCGGCCAATTCGCTGTGAGGGTTCACCGGCTTCGGCAAGCGGAGTAATTTGTCGTTCTCGGCGAGAATCTCCAAGAAGGCACGAAGGTCGGCTTGCATTCTGATCGTCTCAGTCATCGAACGGTTGATTTGATGCCGGTCCTACGCCAGGCTGCTCAACGGACCGACAAAATGGCCCTGCTCCATCACGAGGGTACCGTCCAGCCAGAACGTCGCTTCCGGGATGACAAAGTCGCGATGATAGTCGGCCGAAGTCGCCCCACCAAAATGGGCGTTATCTCCGACGGCCAGGTGAACTGTTCCGCGGATCTTTTCGGCTTCCAGCCCGGTCTCGAGTGAGCTGGCTTGAGGATTGGTCCCGACTCCGAATTCGGCCAGGTTGCGGCGCGAGCGAAAGGGCTCGAGATGCCTCGCATCGTCATCAAGTCCGAGCACGTTCCGGATCTGCCGTCCAACCGCACCGCCGCCTTCTACCGATACTACGAGTCCGCCGGAGAACTGAAGAGTCATATACTCTGTCAGCCCCCTGAACCAGCCAGGTGATACGACGATCGTGCCTTCAGCGCTGCCTTCCACCGGCGCAATAAAGGCTTCTCCAGCCGGTAAATTTCCAACAGCACCGGACCTGCGAAGCAGGCCATCATCGGCGTGCGCCGAACGGTTACCGGTTCTGAAAGCAATATCAGTTCCCGCTGAGGATGTTACCCGAACATGCCCGGTCCGGCTCAAGAGATCCGCAATCAGGCGACTATCAGCGGCAATCCGGTCGTAATCCGCACTCATTGGCCCGTCCGGCAAAAACATCCGCGCTGTAAAGCTGGTACTGGCAATTCGAGCGCCAAGGCGGCTTGCTTCGTGTCTGGCCACTGTATGGCTGAGTGACTTGGAGGTAATCATCACTATGACGGGAAAGTCCCTCATCTTTGCGGCAACTTCTGGCGCCGGTTCCGCGCCGCCTCGCGGTGTCGCCGGAAAGGGATAGAATTCTACTACGTTATCCCTATATTTCTCGGCGATGATCCCGGCCACGATTTTTGCCAGATGGCTCCGCTCAAGGACAGCGATAAGGTCGTCAGGCTCGAGCTCGGCCCATTCGGCAAGCGTCGGCGGATCAGTGAGGACGAGGATTGATTCGCCCGGCTGAATGCCCAGGTTACTCTCACACATATTGAGGACACCTGCAAGAATCTCTTGCTTCTCAACCCACGGCATCAGAGCCTCCTCGTATCGCCTTCTCGCGATTTGCGTTTCGATTCCTGCTGCTCAGGCGAGGCCAAACTCGGCGAGGCGCTGCTCGATCGGAACGTACTCAAGAGCAAATCCCCACCGCCATGGGTGGAAGATGCGTAATCCCATCTCACTCCGCCACACGGGCGCGCATGGAATACCCAGGACAGCTACTTCACGTCCCCATTGCCACTCTTTTACCGCAAAATTCGAGAGGCCGACGCCACTCTTGCCATCGACGACTGTGATCAAATCCGGCGACATCACAAACGGGCGGTTATCGAGCCACGACATGTGGTTCTCATTTTTGTACCATATCCTGAAAAATTGACCCTGGAACCGGTCGATCCCCTCAAGATATATATCACCCCAGATGAATCCGCCTTTATCTTCGTTTACCTGTGCGCGCACTGTGCCGCGGAAGAGAATGTGCCCGCCAGCCGCTTCGGCAACCGCCTGCACGGGGTCACGTTGCGATTCTGAGGCCTGCTTGAGCGCCTCACCGATAGCACGGGCCTTACTTAGAGAGCCGGCGACCGCCGCCGATTTGATCACTCGCCCTTCGTGCGCCATCCAGCCATGTACTTCGCCACCACAGGAGACAGCAATCTGACGATTCAGATCCTCCAACCGCTGCCAATTGAGGACTTTCTCGTACACGATCAAATCGCCCCATGGCGTTGCCAGGACGACAGGTGTGATCGGGGCTTCGTGCACCGCGAGCGAGCAGAGGGAATTCTCGGGTACGGCCCGATAGCCGGCAGTATCCGCGTCGACCAGGGGCTTCCCTTCTTGTGCTGCTTTGAGGAATTTCTGCAACAAATTCGGGCCAACCTCAGAGGCGATGTAGGCAGCCGGTGGTTTCCCAATAAGTTCCTGGAGCCGCCGCTCGGCGACGTCAGCGCTCCAGGTCTCGTCTGGTCGTGAAGACCACGCCGGTATCGGATACAGATACTCGAGCTCCCGCAAGCGCTCCTTGATCCACTTTCGCTGGTCAAATCCGCTATCGGGGCGCCAGCGGGCCTCTAACCCGGGGTTGATCAGCCACTTCTCTTTATCCTCCCGGCGGACCATACCCCCGGCGCCGGTCCGCCGGTACACCATCTCGTCATCGGCGAGATCCTCGGCGTCAACCATCGCCGGTTTCAAGCCCGACTCGAAAGTCGAGCGGGTGAAATGCTCGAAGAGTTCTCGGCTGGGCGCAATGCCGCCGCCGCCTGTGGCCAGCACCGTGCTGCCGACGATGATGTTCCACAAATCTTCAGCCTGAAGTTCCCGGAGAGCCATGAGAGGAGTACCTCCGCACAAAAGTTGGGTAAAAAGATCGACACCCTAACGAAACCGCAGCCGAGGATCGAGCATATCTCGGAGCCCATCGCCGAGCAGGCTAAATCCTAGTACGGTCAGAAATATTGCCAGCCCTGGGAAGGTCGAATACCACCACGCTTCCGGCAAATATTGCCGACCGGTGGCCAGCATCTGGCCCCAGTCGGGGGTCGGGGGCTGCGCACCGAGACCGATGAAGCCGAGGCTTGCTGTCGTCAGCACAGCAAAGCCAAAATCCATCGAAGCCTTCACGACGATTGGCGACACCGTATTCGGCAAAATGTGGTAAAACATGATCCTCGCGTCCGCCGCCCCGATTGCTCGCGCCGCATCAACGTATGATGCCTGTTTCCCTGTCAGCACTGCGGCTTGACTCAGCCGGCAGTAGCCAGGCCACGCCACCAACGCGATGGCAAGCATGACGTTCAAGAGGCTCGGACCGAGCGCCGCCGCAATCGCCATCGCCAGAACGAGCGCCGGAATCGCCAGGAACACATCCGTAACGCGCATGATCGTGGTCTCTACGCGCCCACCCCAATACCCGCCAATGGAACCGAGCGTGACACCAATACCGGCAGCCACGAGGATCACAACAACCCCAACGCCGAGCGAGATCCTGGCACCGGCCACGGTGCGCGAGAAGACGTCACGCCCGACGTCGTCCGTGCCAAAGTAATGCGCTCGAGACGGCGGCTGCAATCTGTCGGCGATATGGACGGCTCCGGTAATATCTCGCGGATAACGGACGAGCAACGGGGCCAACAGCGCAACAAGGAGCATGAATGCGATCAAGAGGAGTCCGACCATTGACAGCGGATTCTGGCGAAATCGCCGGACGGTCCGCCCGAGCCCGTCGCCCCGTGCTACCCGGAGTGGCGTGTGCAGGCCACGTCCAACTTCTAATGTGCTCACCCTTTGCCCTCTCCATAGCGAATCCGGGGATCTAAGAAGCCGTAGGCGATGTCGGTCGCGAGATTAAGCAGAGTGAAAATGATGCCGTACAGCAAGGCGATACCCATCAGGGGCATAAAATCCAGCGTTAAGGCCGCATTGACGGCGTACAATCCGATGCCGGGCCAGTCAAACACGGTCTCGATCAGGACAGAGCCGCCCATCAGCCATCCAAATGAAAGGCCCATCATGGCAACGGTGGGGATGAGGGCATTCCTCAGCGCGTGCCGAAAGAGAACGGTATGCTCCGCCAGGCCCTTGCTTCGCGCCGTCCGAATGTAGTCTTGCCCGAGCACTTCCAGCATACTGGAGCGGGTCATTCGCGTGATAACCGCAAGGGGGGCAAGCGACAGGCTCAGGGCCGGCCACGCAATGTGAAGCAGGGCATCAAAGAAGGCGGCATGGTTCCCGGTCAGGACACTATCGACCAGGTACATCCTGGTAATGGAATCCGGCGGCGGAACCGATATCGAGAGCCGACCGCTGATCGGGAACCAGCCGAATTCGAGAACAATCGCGTAGCGAATCAGGATGGCGAGCCAGAATGCGGGGATACTCACCCCAAACAGCGAGAGTAGCCTGGAGATATGGTCAACCCACGAGCCATGCCAGACACCCGAAAGCACGCCGAGGGGGATGCCGATGGCTGCCGCGATCACCATCGCAGCGAGCGCAAGCTCCAGCGTCGCGGGCCAATAGTTCGCCAGATCGTCTATCACCGGACGGCGGCTCAGGATGGATTTGCCCCAATCGCCCCGCAGCAACCCGGCGGTGTAGCCAACATATTGCACGATCAATGGCTGATCGAGACGGAATTCCCGTCTGATCTGTTCAACCATCTCCTGGGTGGCTTGTGGCCCGGCAGCCAGCCGGGCCGGGTCTCCCGGAACGAGATGGGAGATGGTGAAGGTCAAAACGCTGATACCAAACAACACCGGGATCAAGAGGAGTACACGCTGGAGAACAAACTTGCCCAGGCCCATTGTCTCAGCACATCCACAGGAGTGATGGGAAGTGGGCGAACGCCCATTCCATCAGAAGATGATCCTGGGCGGCTATGGCGCGAGACGTTGCCAACGCCACCACCGCCCAGTGAAAGACGATCGATGATCACGCTTTGGTGAGATATACCCTCTTCAAATATACGCCACCGGTGATCGGTGTATAGATCCATCCACCGACGTTCTTGCGCCTGACCGCATTCCAGACGATATTCGTGAGCGGAATCTCCGGGCAGTCTTGTGCGAGCTTCTCTTGTACCTGGTCATAGATTTCCTTTCGGCGCGCAGGATCGGTCGTGGCGCGCCCTTCTTCGAGCAGGCGATCCACTTCCGGGTTCTGGTAGTGGGAGGCTGCCGCGTACGTTTTCCCGGCCTGACTGGAATGGTAGGCCGCCCACAAGACGGCATCAGGGTCCGGATAGGCGGCATCGGTTGCAATCGCCATCAGATGCGGCGCGGTGCTGGCGTCCGTCATGCGTCCGACCATATCCGGGAACGTCATGGGGGTGAGTTTGACCTTGATGTTCAGCCCGGACAGTTGATCAAGCAGGATCAGGCCAGTCTGTTCCTCGAAGTTAAGGCCGGTTACGTAGGCGAATTCGAGTTCGAACCCGCCCTCGGGATGCTCGCTCTCGGAAAGCTCCTGTTTGGCTTTGTCGAGATCGGTGTTATAGATCCAGGCATCGGGGTTATACCACGGCTCGAAATTTGGCAGGAGATAACCTTTGGCCAGGATGTGGCGGTTCGCCTGGGACTTGACGAAGCCCTCATAGTCCATGGCATAGGCAATTGCCCGACGCACCTGGACGTCTGCGGTTGGGTCTCGCTGATTGTTGATCTTAATGATATAGGTCAGAGAACTCAGATCATCATTGATGACGACGTCAGGTTCATTACGCAGCGCCTGAACATCATCGTTCGAGAGCGGTTGGGCAATATGCGCTTCACCGCTCAACAGGGCGAGACGCATCGAGGAGGACTCACGAGTGATCCGCCAAATGTATCCACTCAGCCTTCCTTCGCTCGGCCAGCCACCCCAATAGTCCGGCACCGCCTCGAATTCGTACAGATTGCCCGGTTCCCATCGCTTGATGGTAAAGGGGCCGGAACCCGCTTCGTTTTGGGTGAGCCAGGCTTCCCCTTCGTCTCCAGCCTGCTGGTTCGCCGCGACCAGCTTCTGATTCACCACAAACAGCCAGGGCAACGTTGCCTCGAATGGAGCGTAGGGCTGTGTAAGACGAATCTTTACAGTGTGATCGTCTACTGCCTCAATACTCTCCTCGTCCATGATTGTCTGAAACATCCAGGCTGACCCCTTCTTCTTACGGAGGAGGCGCTGGAAAGAGTAAACCACATCTTGGGCCGTAACCGCGGAGCCATCGTGGAATTTGGCGTTCGATACCAGGTTCAGTGTCCATTCTTGTCCGTCCGGGGTCGCTGACCACTCGCGCACCAGATTCGGCACCAGTTCGGGCGGATTTCCACGAAAGTCGAGCAACGAATCGTAGAGTGAGCGCAGCGTCTCATTGTTAGAGAGACCGGTGCCGATATGCGGGTCGATATTGCTAATGTCTGAGAGAGACGCATAGACGAGAAGCGCGGCTTCGGCCGGGGCAGCCGGCACCGGGGTCGATTGTACAACCGGGGCAGAGGTGGGACGTGCGGCCGGCTCCTTGGGAGCTTCCTCCTCAGGTCTGGGGGTTGCTTGTGGGGCGCACGCCTGAATAAAGGGTGCGGCCGCAGCCGCAGCGACGCCGGTACTGAGAATTCTCACAAAGTCACGCCGGCTCATGCCGTGGCGTTCGTAAAAGGCGGCTAATCTTTGCGTCAGTTCAAGTGCGTCACTACTCAGCCTGTCTCGTGCCACAACGAACCTCCTGTTCCTTGAGAGGGGTGGTTGATGATTCCCATCCGTACTGGGCGGCAGGCGTCACGAGGTGGAATTCCGGGTGGGGTCGCGGTCGTGCTTGAGGGAATAACAAGCCTCTATCCACTTCACATTGATCAGGATGTCTCGATCAGGATGAAGGAGTTGCTCGCTCTCACAAAACCTGTGCTGATCTATGGCTCACACGAGCCGGCGGGAAAGGCGTTGCCGAATATGTTCGAGATGCTCTCGCATTGCGTCGCGCGCGCCTTCGGGATCTCCCTGGCGCAATGCCTCGATAATCTTGAAATGGCCCAAGTCGTCCTCTTGCGGGTTCACAGGCGCCAGATAGGCCCTGCCAAAAAGCCATATGCGCTCGTTCAACTGCTCAACCAGGCCGGCCAGGAGTCGATTCCCGGTGAGCTCGGCAATGGACCTGTGGAATCGCAAACTTGCCTCTCCGGCTTCGGTGGAGGATACATTTTCGCGAGCCAGCTCCTCCAGACGCTCAATATCCTCTGGCGTCGCCCAGTTCGCGGCGAGGGAGGCCGCTTCAGGTTCGAGCATCATGCGGACTTGAAAGACATCGAGAACGTCATCCAGCTTGAATTCAGCAACGTGGTACCCGCGATGCGGGTAGTACTGCACAAGTCCCTCTTGCTCGAGGGATCGCAACACTTCGCGCACGGGTGTGCGGCTGGAACCATAACGGTCTGCCAACGCCTCCTCGCCAATAACCTGGCCAGCCTTCAGACTACCAGTCAAGATCTCATACTTGAGTACCTCGTGAATCTGTTGTCGGAGAGGAACGTTTCTGTCACGATCAACTGTTGTTGCCATTGAGATGCAGCCCGTAGCACGATAGCCTGAATCTTGGATTCAGCCAGTATACGAGTTGTATACAATATTGTCAATGCTCTTTTCCCCTTGGCCAGGACTGATCCTGGTGGCGAAATCGCCTTCCGGGAGGGCGAGCGGCTCGTAGTACGCGCTTCAGCGCGCTGTTGCCCCTTTCCACATTCATCCGACAACCAGCGTGCCCGGAGGGGCACGCCCGGCCCGCCCCGAGGGGCGCCCCCTGACGCCGACCCTGCCTGAGGGGCACCCTGTCGGGGGGCCGGCCCCCAGCCGCGGTTTCCCCGGCTCGGCCGGGACAGGCAACCGCCAGGCTGCCCGCCCGGCTCCGGACAGCGATTGTCAGGTTCAATTGGAAACATGCAACAGCGCGCACTACCAACAGGCGCCCCGCCACTCCTCCCAATTCGCCACCAGGATCAGCCCTGATGGCGCAGATTGGCGCTATTTAAGATATAGGGTAGAATGCTATCCTCTGGCCGATCTGCCGGAGTACTATCTCCTTTTTACCGCGCGTCTTACTCAACTTCCGTCACAGCGTACTCATCACCCAGCCTAAGAGCGTCACCCGCCGCTATAGAGACGAGCGAGGACAGAGTCATGGAAGACCGAGCCCCTCCCGTTGGATGGAGTGCCCCCATCGAATGGCACGTTTCAGAGCATGTCATCAGCCGATACGCGACGAATCTGGTTGTGCAACATACTCAGAACGAGTTCATTATCTCATTCTTTGAGGTCCGACCGCCCCTCGTGCTTGGCACGCCCGAAGAAGTCCGGGAGCAGCTCAACCAGATGAAATCGGTTCGAGCCGAGTGCGTTGGCCGAATCATCGTAGCTGCGGAGAAGATGCCCGACTTTGTCCGAGTGTTGCAGGCAAACTTAGAAACCTACCTCTCGAGAAGAGCCGAGGAGTGAGATCATGGACGTTGCAGTTCTATACGAGTCTACAACAGCTGCAGATATGTTATCGGCGGAAATCTGGCTGCCTCGAAACCCCAGATGGGCGGAACAAGTCTCGTCCCCTGCGCCCTGGCCTGAGTCAGAACTGTCGGTAAGTCAAACTGTTTTGCTCCCAGGGCCCATTGCTCCTGGATGGAATCTCGTCCAACTACTCGCGGTTGCGCTGGAGCAGGACGACGACGGATATTATATTGCCAGCGACGATCTTTTCGTGGTATACGGCGAGGGCGAGACACAAACCGACGCCCTGCAGGATTACATAGTGAGTCTAATCGAGTATTATCAGCTCCTGGCCGCAGAGGCTGCCCCAGACAATCCGCCTGTGCTGGCCCAGTTTCACCATCTTCGGCGCTATCTTCGCCCCAGCAGGTAATTCGCTCTTCCATGCCACTCCGACCTGACGAAATCGAAACCCTACTTCAGGCCAAGTACGGCTTTACCCCGTCTGAACACCATGAGAGTGGCCATCGCTGGTATGAATTGCGGTTGCCCGGACTACCTGCTATTAAGACGAAGTTATCACGAAATCGGCGGGAGATTGGAGATAGATTGTTCAGCGCAATGGCCCGGCAGCTTCGTGTGCGAGCGCCGTATTTTCGCGAGATGATGGCTTGCAGGCGCAGCCGTGATGAGTACTATCAACAGGTTCGGGAGGATCCATACCCTCCTTGGCCTTTCCGGTTCTAACTTACAGCCCCTGGCCTCCGCCGGGGGCTTTTCTTTTCCCCGACCTCGCCCTAAATCTATGAGCGCAGCCGACCGCCACGCGAGGTCCATGCAGGCTTGGGGTCACACCCTTCCCTACCGCGGCCGGCATCGGCGGCAGTAGCACCCCTATCCATAGGCTCTGCTTCCGGGGGTCCACCAACCGGCCACGTCCTGGACTGCCTCAAGCATCTGCCAGAGCGTCTCGCCGCCGTCGATCGTTGCCAGGCAGGTCGATGTGCGCCGGAGGACCTCGAACAGGCGGCGACTGCCCGCCGGCTGGGCTGTGACTACGGCCGTTCGCCAGACCTCCCAGCCTTGTACTGTGGCGCCTACTTGAATCAAGGCGCCGGCGATCTGGCTCAACCCGCTCGCCCTCGCACCCTCATCCGCGATCGTGGCGGCTGCTTCGGATAGACGGTTCAGTCCATCTGGATCTCTGGCCTGGATCAAGGCCTCGGCCATGCCGCCCAGTACGTGGGCTCTGTCCTC
The DNA here is from genome assembly GCA_027493995.1 of Ardenticatenaceae bacterium. Lineage (GTDB taxonomy): Bacteria > Chloroflexota > Anaerolineae > Ardenticatenales > Ardenticatenaceae > DOUV01. Next base: position 3,676,886 of record JAOSJS010000001.1, read on the forward strand.
GTCCTTGCTCAATGCTTCTGCCGCGACGAGCGCCTGGCCAACGCCTTCCGCCCGAAGCAGGGCCCAGCCGGTTAGCCTCAGACCCGCTTCACGCGGGGCCGGCCATAAGGGGACGCTCGAGTCTTTCGCGTATCCGGCCAGCGCCTGCCTGGCAATCGTTGCGGCCCGTGCGCCTTCGCCGGCGTGGACCAACGCGGCTGCCACCCGACTCAGCGCCAGCGCTTTGCCGACCAGGATGCCTTGCCCCTCAAGCAGGGCCGGTGGGATGTTCTCTGCCGCAGCGATCGCTTCGTCGGCAGTCTTGACGGCAATCTCCACCTGGCCTGCTCGAGCGAGGGCAAGGGCGAGCCCGGCCAGCGCCCGGGCCCGATCCGCCGGCGAGAGTGCCCGGGCGTCCGCTACAACCTGGTCGAATCCCTCAGCGCACTCTGCCTGGATCATGCTCCTCGCGATATCGCCGAGCTTCTCTGCTTTCACGAGTGGATTCTCAAGTCGCCGCGTTACCGCGAGCAGCTGGCGAGCCTCGGCGGCTGCGCTCTCCTTCGCCCCAACTTCGACGAGCGCGTGCACCAGCCCGACGAGCGCATCGACCACCGGGATATCCCTTCTTTTCATCGCCAGCGATGCCTGGGGGAGACCGTCGGCGGCCATCTCCGTGAAAAGGCGGTGCCAGTATTCCGTGATCGTGCGTGCCAGGCTGAGCGCCTGATCGATCTGCCCGGAGGAGACCAGGGCCGGTAGCAGGCCACGAACCGCATCGGCTCGGGTGGACTCCGCCACGCTCGTGCTCACCAGGGCCAGCGCCTGGCCGGTTCTGCCAGCTTCGACGAGGGCGGGCAGGACGCCGCCGAGCGCGTCCGCTCGCGACCAGTCGTCCTGAATCATCCCGACGACGGCCACCCCCCAGTCAATCTGCCCAACGTGAGCGAAGGTGCGAGCCAGCGCACTCAGGACGCCGGCGTCCATCTCGAATACTTCCACGACGGCGACTGCGCTTGTGGCGAGCTCAGCTGCCCGATCCTTCTCCCCCACAGAGGCGAGCGCCTGCGCCACGTCACTCAGGAGGGATGCCCGTTGTTTCAGATTCATCGAGCGAGATTCTGCCAGGGTGAGGGCGCTCTCGACCAGGCGCACTACGCGCGCCTGGTCCCCCAGCCGAGCGAGCACCGGTGCGACCAGGGCCAGCGCATCCACGGCGTGAGGAAGATCGCCCGCGAGATGGCTATCCACCATCTCGAGGACGTGCGCCGCCACCCTGGCCGCTTGCTCGCGATCCCCGAGGTACGCCAGAGCGTGGGCGACATTGCTCAATGCGGGCGCCTTCGATTCCGGGTATCGCCAGCCGGCGGCTTCCATCACCGAGGTTGTGACTGCCACCAACCGGGCCGCCACCGTGTTCTCTCCCGAGCGGGCCAGGGCCAGCGCCGCATGGCTGAGCGTGTTGGCCCTGAGCTCAGGCAGTGTATCCTCGAAATGGGCCGAGAGATCCAGGAGGTCTGTCGCTGCCGTCACAGCCAACTCAATCTCACCCAGGTCCGCCAGCACCGCGACGACCCGGGCCAGGTCGGCGAGTGCGGCCGCCGGGGCACCGGCCGCTTTGGCGTGTTCGACTTCAGCCATATCTCCAGCCAGCGCGAGGGTCCAGGCGGCGGTGTATACGGATATCCCCTCGCCCGACGCCAGGGCTCGTCGGGCAGTTCGTACCGCGCCGTCAAGGTTCCCGATCCTGGCGAACGCCAGCGCCGCCCAACCCAGGGCGCTCGCCGTATCAATCTCATCCCCCGATGCTTCGGCCAGTGCGCCGATCTGTTCGACAAGGTCGCCGGCCTCCTGAAACTCGCCTCGATCCACGAGAGCCGCACAGATGAGGCTATAGGCGGTGATTCGCTTCGCCGCATCTTTGATCAAGGCCGCATACCCTCGGGCGCTCGCCGCTTGCCCGACGAGAGTCAGCGTGTACAAGGCTGAGAGTGGGATGTCGGTTGCCGATTCGTGCAGGGTGGCATCCACCAGGCAGTGGCGGACCAGTTGCACCATGTCCTCCGGGGATGGGCTCGCGGCGGCGACGTCGATCGCCAGGGCGACGTCCGCTGCAAACGCCCGATAGGAGTGGGTTCGAATGAATTTCTCGCGCATAAACGGTTGGCAGATCAGCCCGTGTACCTCTCGCCGGAACGAAGGGTCATCTCGCAGGGCGACCAGATGGCCGGCGAGGTAGAGCAGGCCGTACTCGTCGACCTGGTGCCAGTCGACCCGGTCCCAGGTTGGGGCCGTCCCGCGATACGCGAGAACGATCTGGCGGTGCCAGCGGCTCGGATCCACGGAGAGATCGCTCGTCTCAGAGTGCGTGGCGGTCTCGGGAGCGGTCAGGAACTCGGCGACCGTCGTGTGGTACAGACGGTAGCAGCCGTCCACGCGCTCCAGGAACTGCTGCAGGCGGTCGATGGCCTCGACGAGATCCTCCCGCGCGGCGGCGATGCCGCCCAACCGCCGGAGCTGGGAGAGCGATAGGGGCGCAAAGGCCACTGCCAGGAGCCCGAGGATTGGGGCGTACACAGCCGGCCACGCGAGACGGAAGCGCAGGGCGCCGGTTTCCGGGTCCTCAACCTCGACGCTCTGCTGCGCCACGCCACTCTTGATCTGGTGCAGGAAGAAGGCGTAAAGTCCCTCGATCTCGTCGGGGAGATCACGCAGCGCCAGCAGTTGCTGTAACGCCTGATCGTCCCTCCTGGCGACGGCTTGGTCGACGCCGCGGGCCAGAGCGTCCAGGTAGCCGATGTTGCCACCGGCTTTCTCCACGGCCCGGCCGGCGAATTCGGGAACGTTCATCTCGAGCTGGGCCAACTCGGCGGCGACCGCCTCCTCGCTCACGAGCCGTTGGACATAGACGCGGGTATCCTCACGAACACGGTGATCAGCGGCGCCGACCGTGAGTGTTTGAAGGGACGGCGCCTGCTTCTCGAGGAAGGTGTTCAGGGCGACGTCGGGGGGCCGGGAGGTCAGGACGAAGCGCACGTTTTCGGGAAGCGCCGGGCAAGCGGTCAGCCAGGTCAGGATGTTCTCTCGGGTATTGTGATAGCGGATCTCGTCCAAGGCGTCGACCAGGATCACAAGCTGCTGCCTGCCAGACCGCTGCAGCAAGGCACGGGCCGGATCAAAGAGAGCCATTTGCTGGAGCGAGCTTATCTCCAGCCGGCCGGGGTCGACCACCAGCTCCTCGATCCGGAGGCCGACGACGCTGCCGTGGGTGCGCTCGACGCGTTGTTGAATGCGCAGGACGTTCTGGACATTCTGATAGAAGGGGGAAGCCAGGACCCTCTTCACCTCGGCGCCGACGACCGTGCCCGGCTCAGCGACGGTGCCGACGCGCTGTTCGATCGTGAGCCGGATCTGCTCCTGGGAAAAGCATTCGGGATGGAGGGCGGCAAGCTGGTAGCCAAGGCGAAGCAGGAAGGAGTGAGCACCGACGCCGGCCAGCGGGGTGCGCTGGTCGCGCCGGATGAAGTAACGGAGCCACTCGGGGTGGTCGTGGGCGAGCTGGGCGATGAACGTGCTTTTGCCGGCGCCGGGTTCGGCGATGAGGAGCACGAAGCGACAGTTTGGGATGCGCAGGCGGGCCTCGAGGTCGGCGGTAAGCCAGTCGCGCCGGAGGAAGCGGGGATTGGCGAGGTACCCATCAACCACGGAGCGGAAGAACAGGTCGTCCGGTGAGACGCGGCCTTCGTCTTCGGTCATGGCTCATCCCATCCCTGCAGGCGCAAGCAGCAGACGCTGCGAACTTCGATTCGCTCGGGAGTGTTTGTCGCGGGCTCGTTGATACCGGCGGGGATCACGACGGTGATCCACTCCCCGTCGCCAACGACCTGGTTGCCAACGCGCACGCGCCTGACGGCCAGTACGTCGTGCTAGCACTGCTTGCTCCCCTCGGCGCCGGCGTCCAGTACTCAGGGAACAACACGCCGCCACGCGCTGGCACAAGCAACGACCAGCCGCCGCTGAGCGGAGGCCAGACCAGTAGCGGCGTTCGTGCCTATGATACCGGGGGCGGCCGATGAAAACAAGGGGATTCCGCGAATCGTGAATGGAGGCCTTCCTATTTGTGTGCGAACAGTGGCTCAGGCGGCGAAGGATTGGGGATTACAATAGATTGTCTCTGTCAGAAATGAAGGGATCGGGGGAAGCGAACCAGTCGCGCTCGTTGAGGTAGATCGCCGTGAGGCCCGTGCCGCCGAGGCCGGCGGTGCCAGCGGGAAAGGCGATCAAGAGCCCCAGGCGAGGGGGCCCAAAAATTCGGTGCTTTGTATAGCTCCGTCCATGCCGGTTACGGTGGGTGTACGCAGGGGTTGGCGGGGGCGGCCCTCCCCAGCCCCTCCCCGACGCGGGGCGGGGAGCCAGCCGAGGACCAGCCGGCCGCGCGGCCCTCCGCCTCCCCCTTCCCTGTGAGGGAAGGGGGCCGGGGGTTAAGGTTCTGCTGGCGCCGCCACCTGCCTGACACCTCGTGCGTACACCCGTTACGGTAAGAGGGTTGACAAAAGTATAATAGTATAATAAAGTAATGAACGCCTAACCTCTCCTCCCATCAACGAGACTTCCAGCCCTCACAGTTGTTGAGCGTCCAGGTAGCCTATCGAGGTTTGCGAGACCGGTTTCACAGTGAGAGTGCCTTGAATTGATCGGCTTTCCCACCCTGAGCGGCGCCTGAATCGTCCTTCCACGATAATATCAGTGCACCATCCTTGCCTCGGGTCGGCGCTTCTGATATGCCGGCCAAAGAGAACGGCAACTCACCAACGCCTTGTTCATCCGGACTGAAGCGTGAAGGCGAGGTAAATCCTGGTAGTTTCCATCAGCCAATGCTTGTCTGGAGCGACGTTATGGGACCAATCGAGAACCTGTTCGGCACCCAGAAGCTCAGGATGATGTGTTTATGTTTCTGTACAAGTGGCGCGTAGGCGCCACTTGTACAGAAAGTCAGATACGCCATCAAGCTCAGTGATTTGGGGGAGAACACGGATTGAACGAGTTCTCGATAGGTTCGCTCTCGGTAGCACCCGGCACTCGGACGGCAGGTACCTTTCCTGTTGCCAGACGAGGCGATGGATCGGTCGTCGGTATTCCCCTTGTCATCATTCACGGTGTGGAGCCAGGGCCTGTTTGCTGTGTGGATGCCGGTACACACGGCGACGAGCATGAGGGGGCGCACGCCATCCTCACCCTGATCAAGATATTGGAACCAACGAAGCTTCGCGGCACGTTTGTGGGCACGATGGCCCTCAACCTCCCGGCAACCGAAGCTCTCCAGCGCGGGAATCCATTCGACCATTGGATGGGTGACTTGAACCGGCTCTTTCCAGGTGCCGAGGGCGGCAACCTAACGCAGCGCATCGCGCATGCCTACACCGAGCATATTGCCCGGGACGCCTCATTGGTTATTTCTATTCACAGCGGTGCATCCTACATCTACTGGTCCCCGCTCGTCATGTGCGGCGGACATCCCCCATCAATTGAACTCGCAAAGGCACTGGGGCACGAGTGGAACATTATCGGCCAAAGCGAAGGAATCAGCGGCGCGAGCCACGACGTGTTCGCGCAGCGGGGAATCCCGGCAGTTGCCATCGAGGTGGGGGGCGCCGGCGAGCGCGTGCTGGAAACGTTTCGGCGGAATGTGGATCTGGCGGCCGGTGCAATCCTCAACGCGATGCGTCACCATGCCATGATTGAGGGACAGCCGAAACGCGCCTCGTCCTGGACCTTCGTCCGGAACCGTGCGGTCCGCAGCGGGCACGGAGGCCTGCTCGTACCGGTTGAGGACTTTCCGCTGCGCCGTCACGTGAGAGCGGGGACGCTGCTGATGCGAATGTACGACCTATTCGGTGAGGAAATTGAAGAGGTACGCGCACCGTTTGATGGCTTGGTGATGGGCTTTCGCAGTTTCCCCTATTCGCCGCCAGGTTGGCCGCTTGTCTGGCTCAGCGAGATCACGCACACCGTAAGGGAGTAAGCAATGAATGCACTGCTCATGAAGGGGGTAACCGTCATTGATGGTACGGGTGCACCGCCTCTACCCGATGCCTTCCTCAGGGTGGAGGGCGGCCGGATTTCAGCAGCCGGCCGTATGTCAGACCTGAGGGAGGATCAGGGCGGCGAAGACGTGCTCGCGCTCGAGGGCCGTACCGTCCTACCGGGTCTGATCAACGCTCACGAACATCTCACCTTCCGCCGCTACCACGGAACGTTCCAGGATGTTGTGATGGGCTGGTCAGATGCCCGGCTGATGCTCCACGGGGCGGCGAGTTGCCTTGCCTCTCTCAGCGAAGGCATCACGACAGTCCGTGATATCGGGGGCAAGGGCCTGAGCAACATCCTGCTCAAGGAGGCCGTAGCAGATGGCTCGTTGATTGGACCCCGTATCCTCGCCGATGGCTCTCCGATCGCCATGACCGGCGGTCACGGATGGCAGATCTGCCGCGAAGTTGATAGCCCCGATGAAGCACGCCTCGCCGCCAGGGAGTTGCTCCTTGCGGGGGCTGATTTTATCAAGTGTATGGCCAGCGGTGGGTTCGTGGCGCACGGCCAAGACCAGCCAGGCTCACAACAACTGACGACGGAGGAGATGCGGGCGGCCTTTGACGAGGCACACAGGATAGGCCGGCGTACGACCGTCCACGCCCACCCACCTACCGCGATTCGTGCAGCAATCGAGGCCGGCGTGGACTGTGTTGAACACGGCGGCCTCCTCGACGATGCCACGGCCGAATTGATGGCAGCCAAAGGCGTCTATCTCGTTCCTACGCTCAGCGCGCTCCGAATCACGGCAGAGAAAGGGGCGCAGATGGGCCGGCCCGCCTGGCTGGTGGAGGTCTCACAAAAACGCGCACCGGCGCAAATAGCGACATTTCAGAAGGCGGTGCGGGCCGGCGTGAAAATCGTGACGGGGGTGGACAGCATCGGTGAGATGGTCCGTGAGATGGAATTGCTGATGGAAGGCGGACTCAGCCCCATGGATACCATTGTGGCAGCGACCAGCCGGGCGGCGCAATGCCTGGACATCGCCGATTCGGTGGGAAGCATAGAGGTGGGTAAATGTGCCGACCTGATCGTCGTTGCCGGCAATCCTCTCACGAATATTCGCGCACTTGACAACATTGAGTGGGTTCTCAAGGATGGCAAGCGCTACCGGCCGGATGATCTCAGAGCGATGATCGGCACGAAGGTGGGGACCTGATATGACCACACGGCCCAATCTGACCATATTTCGCAATTTGAATCTGCTCGACGGTACCGGCCGCAGGCCGGTGGTAGATGCAGCCATTCTGGTCGAGGGAAACCGCATCCGCGCCGTGGGGCGGGCTGCTGAATTTGGAAGCGTGCTTGAGGATGCCAGCAGCTACGATTGTGGCGGCCGGACCGTCTTGCCTGGCCTCATCAACGCCCATGAGCACCTTACGTGGAGGCGGGGTATCGGCGGCTTCGAGGACCGAGTCGTGCGCCAGCCGGCTGGCAAGCTGCTTGTACGCGGATTTGGCCACGCACTCATCTCGCTGCTCGAAGGTGTGACGACCGTCCGCGATGTCGGTTCCAAGGAAGGCCTCGCGATCGCGCTTCGCGACGCGATCAACGCCGGCCAGGTCCACGGTCCCCGAATCATCGCGGCCGGCGCCCCAATCGCCATGACTGGCGGCCACGGAAGTGGCGCGGTCCGAGTGGCAAACGGTGTGACCGAGGTGCGTCGAGCGGCACGGGAGCAACTAAAGGCCGGTGCTGACCTCATCAAATTGATGGCCAGCGGCGGCTTTGTCGCGCGTGGTGTAGATTCGCCGACCGCGCCGCAGTTTACAGTGGACGAGATGCGGGTTGCCTTTGACGAGGCACACAAGGCTGGCAAGCGAACAACGGTCCATGCGCACCCGCCAGCAGCGATTCAGGCTGCGATTGAGGCGGGTGTAGACTGCATCGAGCACGCCGGCCTGGCTGACCGTGAGACTGCTGAATTCCTCGCCGAGCGCAAGATCTTGGTCGTCCCAACACTGAGCGCACTGCGCATGGAGGTTGAGCGAGGCGAGCGTCTGGGACGCCCGGCCTGGCTGGTCGAAATGTGTCGCCAGAGTCTGCCCGAACAGAAGCGCATGTTTCGTGCGTTGCTTGAGGCTGGGTGCATGATCGTCGCCGGGGTGGACAGCCTGGGCGATCTTCAGGGCGAGCTCGGCCACATGGTGGACGAAGGCATGCCGGTCCCACAGGCCATTGCGGCCGCGACGCTTGTCGCCGCACAGTGCCTGGGGGTAGAAGACCAGGTCGGCACCCTCGAGACGGGTAAGATGGCCGACTTTATCGCTGTGGACGGGGACCCCCTCACGGACATCCGCGCCTTGCGTAAGGTGGCGCTCACTGTGAAAGATGGCGTTCTCTACCACCCCGATACGGTGCGGACGGCAATCGGACCTGGATTGATGACCGACTTCCGATAAGGCGACTGGGGCACGGGAGAGAGGGTATGGAGACAAAGAGTGCACACTTTCGGCGACTACTGGCAGGTGACGAGATCCTCATTGCGCCCGGCGCCTACGACGCGCTCTCTGCCAAGATCATCGAGCAGGCTGGCTTCTCCGCAATTTCGGCGACCGGCGCCGGTATCTCCGCCAGCCTTGGCTACCCTGATGTTGGTCTTGTCACAATGAGCGAAGTTGTGGCACGGATCAAGAATATGGCGGATGCGACAACGGTACCGCTCCTCGCCGATGCCGATACAGGGTATGGCAACGCGATCAACGTCATTCGAACTGTACGGGAGTTCGAAAGTGCGGGCGCCGCAGGGATTCACATCGAGGATCAAGTAACCCCCAAGAAGTGTGGACAGCTCGCCGGCAAAGAGCTTATTTCTGTGCAGGAGATGGTCAAGAAGATCGAGGCGGCGCTTGAGGCACGGCGCGATCCGGATTTCGTGATCGTCGCGCGGACCGATGCACGCTCCGTTTACGATCTCGACGAAGCGATACGACGCGCCAATGCGTTTGCTGGGGCTGGAGCGGATGCGATCTTGATCTACGGTGCGGAATCAAAGCCGGAGCTGCGGCGAATTGGTCGGGAGGTCCGGGCGCCGCTCATCGGACACATTTCCAAGGGTGGCAAAGTACGTGACATCGACGCCGCACAGATGCAGGAAATGGGGTATCGCATGGTCATTTTCCCGCTGCAGGCCATCCTGGCAGCTGCCGTTTCGATCGCGCAACTGGCGCGGGAATTGCGTGCCGGTCCCTCTGATCGAGTTTTCGAGGGCCGAATGGGCCTGCCGGCGGAACTGTACCGGATTGTCGGACTTCAGGAGGTCGAGGAGCAGGAACGGCGTTTCGTCACGCTCGCGTAAAGCGCGGTGTGCGTGCGTCGAAAACGCGTCAAGGGTCTTCAAGTTGTGGGCACGGATTCGAGCTGCCCAGACATGTCGCGCTTCAGGTTGATCCGCATATTTCGTACAGCCTGTTTGTTCGTGCCGGTCGAAAGGATCACATGTGAGGCGCACGGAGCATCCGGAGGTAGAAATAAGTCGATGCTCCAGTACCAATTCCTCTTGCTGCCGCTCGGCTGCACTTAATCTGCGGAAGAACGCGCTTCATATGAGCACGTCCACGCTTAGGAGGAAACGGAGGAGAGCAAAATGAAAAATGCTCGTCGTCATCGCGGTAGAGTGGGTCCTCTTTTGGGTCGTAGTACTATGGTGCTCCTAATTTTGGTGCTCCTCATAGCAGGCTGCAGTCAAGGCCAGCCCGCACCAGCCTCCGATGTTGCACCAACGGCGGCGGGTGCCCCTACTGAGCCAACCACCGAATCAGGTAAAACATCCGAGCCGACGGCCGCGCCGACCACTGCCCCCACTGCGGCCGTGGCACCAACTACGGAGGCGACACCAGACGAAGGGACGCCTTCATCGGAAGCTGGACCTCCGCAGTATGGGGGAATCATGACGGTGGCCCAGCCATTCGGCCCAATCACACTGGATCCCATGATCGATCCAGGGGCGGACGGCATTTATATTCTCGAGCAGGTGATGGAAGGCCTGATGCGGATCTATGAAGACGGCTCGATCGGCCCGGGGCTGGCCGAGTCGTGGGAGATATCGGACGACCAACTCGTCTGGTCCTTCAAGCTTCGGGAGGGCGTGAAGTTCCAGAATGGCGATCCTTTCACCGCGGATGATGTGATCTTCACCTTCAACCGCCTGATGGATCCGGATGGAGTTGCCTCCTTCAAGGCGCTCTACATCGATCACATCGAAAAGGTCGAAAAGGTGGATGACTTCAACGTGAAGATCACGATGAAAGCGCCCTGGCCCGCCTTCCCCGTCTTTGCCTCGACAAACCACACCAAGATCCTGAACCAGCGCAATGTCGAGGAAGCGGGGGATCAGTTTGGGTTCACGATCATGCCGGTCGGAACGGGGTTTTTTAAGCTCGACAGATGGGACAAGGACGATCAGGTCGTCCTCGTGAAGAATGAGGACTACTGGCAGGAGGGGCTCCCCTACCTGGACGGGATCGTTTACAAACTGGTCAAGGACTCTCAGGTCGCCAAGCTTTCCATCACGACTGGTCAGGTAGATGTGCTGCAGGATCCTCCCGTTGATCAGCTTCCTGAACTGCAGAAGAATCCTGACGTGAAAGTGCTCAGCGCGCCCGGCGGCGCCCAGATGCTCATCGACGTGAACCTGGACAAGCCACCCTTCGACGACGTGCGTGTCCGGAAGGCCATCTCCATGGCGATCGATCGCCAACAGATCGTGGATGTAGTCTTCTACGGGACGGCCGAGGTCGCAAACGATTTCTTCCCATCCTGGTTCTGGGCCGATAACCCCGACTTCGAGATCCCATACGATCCAGAACGGGCAAAGGCGCTCCTGGCAGAAGCCGGTTACGGTCCAGATAACCCTCTCAAGTTTACGCTGTTCGTCTACAACTTCATTCCGTATACCGACATCGGCCAGATTGTCCAGGCCCAGTTAGCCCAGATCGGTGTACAGATGGACGTGCAAGCGTTCGACTCGGCAACGGCGATTAGTTACATGAATAAACCGGAGAAGCGACCGCAGATGGAGGCTGTTCTGTTCAGGCACATCGCCCGAGCGAACCACTACGAGTTTAGCGGGAATCGCTACTCAGCAAATGGCAAGCTGAACTGGAGCGGCTACAACAAGGGCAGCAAGGTACAGAATCCGCATGCCCAGGAGCTCTTCGATCAGGTCGAGCCCTTGCAGGACTTTGACGAAGGCGACCAGGAAAAGGCCCGCCCAATCTACGATGAACTCGCGCAGATCGTGCTCGTCGATGATGTCGTTCAGATCATGCTCGTCCATCAGGCAAATGTTGACGTCGTTCGGAACCGTGTACAGGGATATCCAAGCAGCGCATACGACTGGCAACCGTACTGGAAGACCTGGCTATCGCAAAAATGAGCCGGCGGTGACTGTAGACTTACACGTGCGGTGGAAGGCACGGTTCAGACTACCTGGCCGTGTGCCGCTCTCCTTGGGCGGCACACGGTGGGTTCTCGCGGCATTCGACGGAAGAACTCGGTCATTCTAGTAGGGATCAGGTTGCGAGGCGATGGTTCGCTATATTCTGCGCCGGCTTGTCCTCTTCATACCTGTTGCGCTCGGCATCACGATCATTGTTTTCGTTCTGATCCGTTTCGCACCGGGCGATCCGATATACACGATGCTCGGGCTCGACTACAGTAAAGAAGCAGCAGAGGGGCTACGACACCAACTCGGGCTAGACCGGCCTATTCCTGTTCAGTACGCGTTCTGGGTCGGGCGCGTCCTTCGTGGCGAACTCGGACGATCATTCTTCTCGCGCGAGCCGGTCCTGGCAATGATCCTCCGACGTCTCCCTACTACCGTCATGCTGACGATCACCAGCATGTCGGTGGCGCTCTTGATCTCTGTCCCCACCGGCATCATCTCCGCGCGATGGAAGGATACAATCATTGATAATGTCAGCCGCCTCGTGGCGATCCTTGGCGTTTCGATTCCTGTCTTCTGGCTCGGCTTGATGTTGCTGGTGGTCTTTGGCGCGTATCTCCGCTGGTTTCCGATCGGCGGCACCGTACAGGAGTACGGGCCGAAGGCGTTAGTCTTGCCCTCGATCGCGCTCGGCAGCGGGTTCACCGCGTTGCTCACGCGCATGATCCGATCGAATCTGATCGAGACACTCGGCGAGGATTACATTCGCACCGCTCGGGCCAAAGGTCTCACCGACAACAAAGTCTACTTCCACCACGCGCTCAAAAACGCGCTCATCCCGGTAATCACCGTAGTGGGCCTGCAGTTTGGCACGCTGCTCGGTGGCGCCGTGTTAACAGAAACGATCTTTAATCTTCCCGGCCTGGGGCGGCTCCTGGTGGATGCCATCAACGCCCGTGACTATCCTATCATACAGGGCTGTGTCCTGACGATCTCCTTTTTCTTCGTCGTCGCCAATCTGGTGGTCGATGTCATGTATGGGTTCATTGATCCCCGCATTCGGTATCGTTGATCTATGGCCAGATCCTTCTCTCTTCGGCCCGCTCGGGACGCCAATATGACGGCGCAATCCAGTCGAGCCGAGCGCAGTTGGCTCGGTCATCTCTGGCGAATCCTCGCCCGTAACCGCCTCACCTTCCTGGGATTGATCGTTCTGCTCATTATCGCTACGGCTTCCGCCCTGGCCCCCGTCGTTGCGCCCTACAGTTTCGAGCAGATGAGCCTTCAGGAGCGCCTGGCACCGCCTGGTGCCCAGCACCTGTTTGGGACCGATAACTTTGGGCGCGATATCTTTAGTCGCGTTCTCTATGGCGGTCAGTCCTCGCTCCTCGTCAGCCTGGCGGCGGTGTCGGGCGCGCTCACCGTTGGCACATTCCTGGGTGGCATTGCCGCGTATTACGGGGGCTGGCTCGATGAAACCATCATGCGACTGATGGATATCATCCTTGCTTTCCCATACATCGTGCTGGCAATCACGCTTGTTGTGGTGCTGAGCCCTGGACTCGCGACGGTGGTGATCGTCATTGTCGTGATCCAACTCCCAGCGTTCACACGGGTCACACGGGGCTCCGTGCTTGTCATCATGAACCAGGAATTCATCCTTGCTGCCCGTGCGACGGGCCAACGAGATATCTGGATACTGCTGCGCCACGTCCTACCGAATGCGATTACGCCTCTCGTCGTGATGGCCTCATTGTCGTTGGGCACCGCCATCACGGCTGAGGCGGCTCTCAGTTTTCTTGGCCTTGGAGTGCAACCGCCCATGTCGAGTTGGGGCACTATGATCTACGAAGGCACACGAGCGCTCACGACCGCTCCCTGGACTACGGCCTTCCCGGGCCTGGCCCTCAGCCTTACGATCCTGGGGGTGAACCTCGTGGGTGACGGCATGCGCGACGCGCTCGATCCTCGTTTGAGGCGCATCTAGGCACAAAAAAGAAGGTCCCCGGGGTTGGGCGCGCACAGAGCGTGTGTGAGCAACCAACGCACCTTCTGTGGCTGTGTTTATGCCCACAGCCGATGGCAAGGACTAAGTGGTGGCAAGTGAGGTGGAGGGAATGTCCGAACATGCGGATTCTGTCCGGCAAGAGTTGATCCTCCTGGCGCGGCGGCTTGGGATTCGGTTGACCGAGGAGGATCTGGAAATAGTGGTTCCCGCGTACCACCGTGTGCAGGAGCTCCAGGCATACCTCCGCCGGGAACTGCCGCTCGAGGAGGAGCCAGCGAGCATCGGAGCGCGACCCGTTGGCGAGGTCAAAAATGAGCCATTCTGACCTCTGCCTACTCCCAATCACCGAGCTGGCCGCGCAGATCCAGCAACAAGTGCTCTCGCCGGTCGAACTGACTGAGGCGTACCTGGCTCGCATTGAAGCGCTCGATGGGAGGGTGGAGAGCTATCTCACCATCACTCCGGAGAGAGCACGCGCTGACGCCATTCGCGCTGAGCAGGAGATTCACCAAGGAATCTACCGGGGACCACTTCACGGGATTCCGGTGGCACTCAAGGACCTGTTCGACACTGCCGGGATTCGTACGACCGCCAACTCGCGATTGCTCTTCGATCGGATCCCGGCACAGGATTCGACGATCGTGGCCCGGCTGCACGCCTCAGGTGCAGTCCTGTTGGGTAAACTCAAACTCTATGAGTTTGCGATGGGCGTTCCCTACCCCGGCGATCCCATCCCTCCTGCCCGAAACCCCTGGAACCTGGAACGCATACCAGGCGGCTCTAGTTCGGGCTCGGGAGCCGCCCTGGCCGCAGGACTATGCGCGGGTTCGTTTGGGAGTGATACAGGCGGCTCGATCCGCCATCCGGCGCACATGTCAGGGGTCGTGGGACTGAAGCCGACTTACGGCCTGGTGAGCCGTCACGGCATGATTCCCCTTTCCTGGACGCTCGATCACGCCGGACCAATGGCGCGGACTGTTCAGGACGTTGCCCTGTTGTTGCAGGCTGTCGCCGGCTATGATCCCGCGGACCCGGCAAGCGTACGAGTCAAGATACCAGACTATGCGACAGCGTTTCCCGGAATTGGCCGCGGTGTGCGAATCGGCGTTCCCGAGGCATATATTGAATCTACCCCCGGCCTCCACGCGGATATTCTCCGGGCATTCAACGAGGCGCTGGACGTGCTCCGGACGCTCGGAGCGACAGTGCGGCCGGTGACATTGCCGTCCGCCGAGCTGGTTGATGCGGTTTTCCATCCGATCCTGCTCTCTGAGGCAATCGCGTACCACTCCGCGTGGCTCGCCACGCGAAGAGAGGATTACGGCCCTGGTTTCTGGAACCGGCTCGTGCCCGGAATCATCTTCACCGGCGCGGAGTATGTCCAGGCCCAGCGCGGGCGGACCCTCTTTTGCCGCGCCATTGAAGAGTTGATGGCCACCGTTGACTTGATCGCTATGCCGACGGTGCGAGAGACTGCCCCCACACTCGCCGAGCACATGGGTGTGGCCCACCCAACCCGCGGGCCATTCACCGGCCTGTTCAACCTCACAGGGCAGCCTTCGATCTCTGTGCCGTGTGGTTTCGACCGCCAGGGGCTTCCGATTGGCCTGATGCTGAGCGGGCGCGCCTTTGATGAGGTAACGGTGCTCAGCGTGGCCGACGCCTATCAGCAGGCGACCGACTGGCACCGGCAGCATCCACCACTCGTCGGTTAAGTGCGAGGGTGGTGCGCCGAGCGACTCATGATCGGTTCGCCGTCCAACGGTGGTACAACCGCACTGGCGAGAGCATTTGGCGCTCTTGTCCGAGCCCTATGGGTCAGTGCTTGCCATTCAGGCTGGTCGTGCGCCGGTCTATCGCGTTTGACCCGGGATATCTCATTCTCTCCAGGAGTAAAGCTATGACGATCGTTTTGCAGGGTGGTATGGTCATTGATGGTCGTGGGAGCGAGCCGGTGCGGCGTGGGGACGTCATCATCGAGGGGGAACGCATCAAGGGGGTCCGAGAGAGTCAGTCGTGGGACAAGGCGCTGCTCGATGACCCGGAGACACACGTCATTGATTGTACCGGAAAGACGGTCCTGCCCGGAATGTTCAATGTGCACGAGCATTTCGACAACCGGCATGGTTCGGGTTCGTTTCAGGAACGCGCGGCGCAATCGATCCCCTGGCTGGTCCTTCGAGGCGCGCGGAATGCCCTACTCGACCTCACGGAAGGCGTTACATCGGTGCGGGATGTGGGCGCCAAAGGAGGAACGAATCTCATCATGCGGGACGCCATCAACGCCGGTCTCATCCTTGGGCCGCGGGTAACGGCGTGTGGTTCGCCGATCGCCATGACAGGCGGACATGGATGGCAGATCTGTATCGAGGCCGACGGCCCAGATACCGTGCGCCGTGCGGCTCGCCAGCTCCTGAAGGAGGGCGCCGATTTTATCAAGCTGATGGCAAGTGGGGGATATGTTCACGCCGGGCAGGACCAGCCATGGTCGCCGCAATTCACGATTGAGGAGATGCGGGCTGGTTTTGAAGAGGCTCGAAAGGCAGGCAAGAAAACGACGGTGCACGCGCATCCGGCGGCGGCGGTTATCCAGGCGGTCGAGGCCGGGGTGGACTGCATCGAGCACGGCATCCTCATGGATGATCAGGCCCGCGGCCTGCTGGCTGAGAGACAAGTTTTCCTCGTACCGACGATTGCCGAGTTGGCTGTGATCGCCGAGCGCGGAGCCGCTTTTGGGCGCCCGGCCTGGATGAAGGAAATTTATCAGAAGGCTCTCGACCGTCACCTTGAGAACGTTCGGGCTTGCGTCGAGGCCGGTGTGCGAATGGCGGTCGGCACGGATGTGATCGGCAAGCAGGTGGAGGAAATGTCTCTGATGGCTGAGGCTGGCCTGAACAACATGGATGTTCTCGTCGCGGCAACGAAGCATGGTGCCGAGGTCTGCGGAGTGCTTCACGAGCGGGGAACGCTTGAGGAGGGCAAGTTGGCCGATATCATCGTCGTCAATGGCGATCCACTGGTGCGGATGGCCGACATCACCAACGTCGAGTTTGTCTTTAAGGGCGGTACGCTTCACCGTCCTGAAGCGCTGCGCTCAGCCATCGGGCGCGTTCCCCTGTAGAACGCTATTCTCACAGCGCTGGCTGTGGTGGCAGGCGCACAACCATTGCCGGAGTCCGCCTGCCACCATTGCCGCTCGCAATCGAAGGGAAGCCTGGCGGCGAACCGGCACAATGCGGAGCAGGGTAGCAATCGAGGGTCGAAGGAGCAAAGAATGCGACGAGGTTATGGTAGTCCCTATGAATCTCTCCCGGACGCCCGTTCCGGTCTACGGCTCCCAGAGCGTGTGCTGTTGAATGATGTGACCCTCCGTGAGGGAGTTCAGGCAGCGCAGCGTCCCCTTGGCCAGGTCGAGAAGGTCGAGATCGCCCGACAGCTGGACACTGTTGGGATACCTCAGATCCAGGTGGGCTATGTGGGGCGATCCGCCTCGGATCGCGAGGGGCTGCGAGCGATGCGCGACGAAGGCGTGCGAGCCGTTCTCGAGGGTATCTGTCCACTGAGCGCGCCGACATGGCGTGAGGAGCTCGAAACAGCCATTCGTGCGGCAGCCGACCGCCTCAATCTGATCTTGCCGAGTTCCGACATCCGGCTTCAACAAAGCCTGAAGTTGTCCCGGGATCAGATGCTCGCAAGGGCTGTCGAGGGGGTCGGTTTTGCCCGAGCATACTGCCCGCGAATCAGCTTCAGCCCCGTTGACACGACTCGGACAGACCTGTCGTTTCTCAAGGAGGTGCTAGCAGCCGTGGCTGAGGCCGGTGCCGACAGGTTTTACCTGATCGACACGGCCGGCGTCATCTCGCCGCTCGGGATGGGCTACCTCACGCGGGCGATTCGTGAGGTCAGTCCTATCCAACTTGCGATCCACTGCCACGACGACTTCGGACTGGCGGTTGCCAATGGGTTGGTAGCCATCGAGCAAGGGGCTGAAGTGGTGGACGTCTGTGTGAATGGGATGGGTAAGCGTGCCGGGAACCTGGCGCTCGAGGAGATTGCGCTTGCCTTGTCGGTCTTTCACAACCTCGATCTTGGGATACGCGTTGACGGACTATACGCCCTCTCCCACAAGGTCGCCGAAATGACTGGGGTCGATATCCCGTTCAACAAAGCAGTCGTGGGTCAGGACGCCTTCGATGTCCAGGTTGATGTCCAACTTCGTGGAACGCCCGGCCACCCGGCCATCCACGCACTTGATCCAGCCATTGTCGGACATCCTGCCGCGATAAGCCACAGCACTGGATAGAGCAGAGCGTCGCTCAACCCTGAAGAGTCAGCCATCTCTCTGCTATCACGCGCCGGCGCCTGTCATCGAGTAACCGGAAAAACGTACCTGTAGCTATCGGCCCGATGGACGGCGCGGCTCCAACCGACCGGGAACCCTTCTCGGGTGAAGATTGTCGTCTCCGTGACGAGGATCGGGGCGCCCTCAGGAACACCGAGCGCGGCTGCATCGTCGGCGTTCGCAGCCGTCGCCCAGATTTGCTGTTCCCCTCGGGGAAACGCACGTCCAAAACGCTGCTCGAGGATTGCAACCACCGAATCCGCCTTCTCAAGCTCGGATCGGGTCGGAGCAAACTCGTCAGGCACGAGCAGGTAGGTGCGTACTTGAACAAGGGGGTGATCGTCGAGGAGGATGACGCGGGTCATGCCGAAGACCTTGCCGTCCGAGTCTGGACCAAGCAGTTGGCGGACATGCTCGGGCGGTCGAACCCGCCCGATGTCTGATACCCGAGACCGGGGATTCAGACCCTGCGCACGAATGTACTCGACGAGGCCACCGAGGCGGCGCGAGGCATTGGAGATCGGCGTGGACACAGGGAAAGTGCCCTTCGAACGCTCGCGATAGATGTACCCGTCGTCAACGAGCTGTTTGAGTGCCTGGCGTATCGGTGCGCGGCTCACCCGGAATCGCTGGATAAGCTCATCCTCAGTGAGGAACGGCTTGCCAGGCTCATGCTGGGCTGCCTGTAGCTCTTCGATCAGGATCTGCTTGATCTGGTGATAGAGCGGGACCGGTGAGGAACGATCAATCATGCGCATAAAAACATTTTATTCGTTTATTATACTAAGGTCAACCGGCATCATCTTGCCGCGCTGGCTTCTCAAAAGGAACTCTAGTCGGCGAGGCGTCGCCTTCGAGCAGGAAGAAACGACCCGTGGCGACGCGGGTTTCTCTCAGGAGCCGTTCAGACAGCTCAGACCGACCGGACCCTGGTGCGCTGCCAGCCCGTTCAAAAGGATGGTTCCGATTCGCGGTGGTGTGGGCAGTGGTGGCCCCCTCGGGGGGCCTCGTTGAGGAGACTACGGATCGCCTGACCGAATCGCGTTGGAACGGTGGGTATCGTTCGGGTCAGAAGGAGGTCAAGTTATGGGCCAGCCATCCCAGCGCCGTCAGCGAGTCACGCAGCGTTCCCGCCAACCGCGGCAGTCGCCTGGGAAAGTGGAGCGCCTGCAACGGCTCAATCTGCACGCGGCCGGCATTGACGTGGGTGGCGGCGGCCTTGCGGATCGCGGCCCACAGCGTGAGTCGGAGCGACAGCGCCTTCGGTGCCTGTTATCGGCGCCTGCGCGCCACGCATGGCGCCCCCACAGCCATGACCGCCACGGCGCACACATTGGCCCGCCTCATCTATACCATGCTGAAGCATCGCAGACCTTCCAACGACCCAGGTGCCGACGCTGTTGAAGAGCGGTACCGGCAGCACGCCATCCAAACCCTCAAACGGAAAGCCAAGAAGTTGGGTCTGGAGGTCGTACCGGCCAGCGTCTAACAGGGAGGTCTCTCCACGCCCCAGCAGGTGTACTGGTTTCTTAGGAGTTCTGTTAGCTCGGCAAACTGGAGGTTTGACAACGCAAAGCCGTTGCAGGTCGCTGCAATGGAACCGCCTCACCTTCGACCCTTCGCCAGGTCCTTCCCTTCGACAGCGCTCAGGGCACCGCTCGCAACCTGTTCACCTTCAACCTCAGTCTGTCGCGTAGCACCTCGAACAAGCTTATCAGGCAAGCCCTTGACGATCACGGACAGATTTATGGTTCTCTGGCTTTCTGGTTTTCGGGAGATCTGGTTCTCTGGGTTCCCGCCCATACCACTCACCCACCCCGCTGCCCGCCTCGCCCAGCTCACCCTGCTCCTGGCCAGCGCCCTGGCCCCGCCCCCAGCTCAGCACGACCGCACCCGCCGAAGCGATCTCGATGCTCTTTCTGGGCAATCTCGCTCATGAGACGACCTATCCCGGCCCCGCCGATGCCCTCTTCACCGCCCTGGCCGCGCAGGCCACGAGCACCATTGATATCGCCATGTACGACTTCGATCGGGCGAGTGTCAGAGAGGCGCTCCTGGCGGCCGAGTCGCGCGGCCTCACCGTGCGCGTCGCCGGCGACAAGGTGG
Organism: Ardenticatenaceae bacterium; assembly: GCA_027493995.1. Classification (GTDB taxonomy): domain Bacteria; phylum Chloroflexota; class Anaerolineae; order Ardenticatenales; family Ardenticatenaceae; genus DOUV01. Next base: position 3,696,794 of record JAOSJS010000001.1, read on the forward strand.
TCGCCGCCACTCCGTCGGACGCGCCCAATGGCCAAGACCGACAACACCCCGCACGAGGTCCTGGTCGGCGCCATGGCGGTGAGCGTGGCCTTCGCGCCGACGGACGGCACGGAGGATCGCGTCGTTGGGGCGCTGAACAGCGCCGACGTCTCGCTGCGGGTGGCGATGTTCACCTTGACGAGTACGCCCCTGGCTCAGGCGCTGATCGACGCGCACGATCGGGGGTGGGGGTTGAGGTGTTGTTGGATGACACCGCGGATGGCAGCTAGTTCGGCCAGGGCGACCCGCTGTGTGAGGCGGGGGGTGACGGTGCGCGTGGAACAGGGACGCCCGGCTTCGGCCGGGGGTCCCTGTTTTACAGCACAGAGGAGGGGCAAAGGATACGTACCGAAGCAATCAGATGACGAACAGGGGCTCGGTCGGGAAGTAGGTTGTCAGGACACGCGGGCCAGTATCGGTGACATGGACCAGGTCCTCCACGTGATATCCCTCCTTCCCCGGCCAGCGCACGCGTGACTCGATGTAGAGCAGAACGTCGGGCAGGAGCTCGACGTCGTGGCGGGGACTGAGCATGGGCCATTCGTGGCCGGTGATGCCGACGCTATGGCCCGCATGCGGAAGGGGAAAGGGCAACTGTGCCGCGTCGTATGCTTCTCTGGCGACACGGAAGACTTCGGATGCGAGCGCACTGGGCGCGCGGCGGTGATGGTCGCGGTGTGGACTTCCATCAGGCGGGTGGAGATGGAGCGCTGCTCGGACGTGGGTGTGCCGATTACGCTCGTGCGGGCGACATCGGAGGTGTATCCCTGGAAGTAGGCACCGACGTCGCATTTTACGATGTCGCCCAACTTGCTGCGTGATTGGGTTGCCTTGCAGTGGGGAAAGCCGGTGTTGGCGCCAGCGTTGATGTAGAGGAAGTTGATAGAATCGGCGCCGCAATCCAGCAAGCCAGCCGCCAAACGGTTCGCCATCGTCTTCTCAGTGTGACCGGGTGCGATGGAGGCGAAGGCGGACAGCAGCGCCTTCTCCGTCATGCGGGCGGCATAGGCGAGCAATTCGATCTCGGCCGGGGTCTTGACCAGGCGCGCCTACTCGAAAAGGTGATCGCACGCGACCAGGGTGGCGTCGGGCAGCAGGCGGCTGAGATCGGCAAAGTGGCGCGCGGACAAGTAGCCCATCTCGATCCCGATAGGCGCCGTGCTCAGGCCCTTCTCGTTCAAGATTTCCGCGAGAAGCTCGGTCGGCCGCTTCTGGAACTCGAGGTAGGCGCGCACATCCTCGATCCAGGATTCAGTTTGGGCCTGAGGCTCCTCAATATTGCAGACGATCAGGGTAGGCTCGCCTTCGGCAGGCCAGACGACGAGCGCGAGCCGATCACGGATGCTCTTCTGGGTGTCGATGAAGACACCGGCAAGGTAGGGGATGTTCTCGGGCGAGGCCTTTTTCTTCGAGGACTTGAGCCAGGGCATCGATTGGGGAAGTGCGGAACTCGACGTAGGCACGCACATCGGCGAGATGGCTCTCGCGGCGGGCCAACCCTTCCTCGATATCGCCGACGATCAGCGTGGGTTCCCCATGGCGCGGCCAGACGACGATCCCAAGGCGCAGCGGGATCCGGCGCTGGGTCTCGATGAGCGCGCCGGGGAGGTAGTAGACGTTTTTGAAGGAGGTCGCGACAATGGCATCGAAGTCGCTCGCGGCGAGCAGAGCTTCTAACCGCGGGCGGTTGAGATAGAGGGGACGAACAGGCATAGCATCTGGCTCCTCGCCGATGCCCTCGCACCGACAACAGTCACCCGGTTTATGTCGCGTTGGGTGCGGCCTGTGTGATGGTTGGTTCGATGAGACGACCGGCGTCGACGACCGTCTCGCCACTGATCTTCATACTATGCTTCAGCACGACGATGTCGAGATGCGAGCGCGCATGATTGCGGCCGGCCAGCCCACGGAAGAGGTTGCTACCGAAGGCGATGTTGATCCCGCCTTCGATGCTTTCCCACTCGCCAGGATCGTCGACAGTCGCCCGCGGGTCGGCCCCAAAGCCGGTGTGGGCGACGACGTAGGAGCCGGGGTCATTCCATTGGGCGAGCCACTCGCGAAAGAGGTGGGCCTCGTAACCGCCGTCGATCCCGGTGATACGGCCGCCCTCGATGGTCAGGCGCATCGCATCGTGGGCGCGCGCGCGGCGGGGTCGGGTCGCAATGGTATCCCCCGGCTCGACCACCAGGATCCCGTCGACGGCATCTTCCAACGGGGCAACGGCCAGGATGCTGGTGCCGGCATTGTCCCAGTCTCCGGGGCGGCGCACGACGCCATCCTGACCCCAGCCAGGCCGGCCCGCGGCCCGCATACGCAGATGCGTCCCGGCCGCGGAGGTGAGCTCGATATCGTCAGCCGCGGTAAAGAGGGCCGCGCCGGCCTCGGCGCGACGGATCTTCCACTCGGCTGGGGGTAACCGGTTCAAGCTGGCGGCCGAGGGATTGACCTGCAACACGCGCGTGCCGCTGTCGATGATCGCGTTGAGGGCGTAGGTGTAGAGCCAGGGATTGCTCGCCAGGTCTACGACCATATTCGCGGCTTTGAGCAGGTCGCGGATGGAATCGCGTGGCTCGGCCAACACCGGTTGGGGGGTACGGAGCAGCAGCGTCGCCTCCCCGGCCAGGGCGTGGGCGGCGGCAAAGAAAGCGTCGACGAGATCGGGATCTCGGCTGGTGTCGCTGTATACGACCACCCATTCCTCGTCGCGGACGTTAGAAAACTCGAGCGTCGCGTGGGTCACGCGGGCCAACTCGATACTTTTGCGGGTCATACCGACTCCTTCGAGCAATGGGCCGCTCCACCCGCTGGCAGAGCGCCCTAGGGCATCGGTCAAGTAGTCCTTTTGTCGGCCGAGAGCCGGGCGACTGAAGTCGCGGCTGGAGGCTTTCCCCCCTACAGGGGGCACCCAATGCAGGGTCTGCGTCAGGGGGCACCCCGAAGGGCGAGCCGGGCGTCGGCCGACCCCGCGGGGTCCACCCAAGCGAGACGATCACGCCGGGGATCACCCCGCAGGGTGTTCGCCGACGCAGACGGTTGGGGGATCGGTGGGCATCGGACCACTCCTTGACCGGCGCTCTAGTGTGTCAATGCTCCAGGCGATAGAGTTGGTCCCAGTCACCAGAGCGCAAGAAGATTTGAGGCCCGTCCTCGCGCAGCACGACAAGGTCCTCGACGTGGTAGCGCATACCGTCGGGCTCCCTATGGATTGGCTCGATGGCGAGCACCATATTGGGTTCAAGTGCGGTGTCGGTGTGGGCGTGCAGCATGGGGCGTTCGTGCAGGCCGATGCCGAGGCCGTGGCCCACGTGGGCATGCTGAAGTTGAGGCGCTGACGCTCGAAAGCCGCGCGGCAGGCGTGGACAATGGCTCTGGTCGGCACCCCAGGCCGGAGAGCGGCGACCCTCTCGTGATGCACCTGCCAGGGTCGCCGGTAGATCTCGTCTTCGAACCTGGTGGGGGCGTCGATCACGCCCATGCGTGCCAGGTCCGAGTAGTAGCCGCCGAACGAACCGGCGAAGTCGACGCGAACGAGGCCGCCCCGGCGCATCCGGCGGGGGCGTGGCGCGGGATGGGCCATTCGCGCCCCATCGCCGGCTCCGAAAACAAGGAAGGCAAGGCTATCGGCTCCGCCTTCAAGCAAGTGGTATAGCATGCGATTCGCCAGTTCCCTTTCAGGCTGGTCGGGCCCACCCTCAGCCCAGGCCCGCGCAATGGCGGCATCGGTGACGCGGGCGGCGCCGGCCAGTAGGTCGATTTCAGGCTTGCTTTTGACCATCCGGACGGCGTCGAAGAGCGCGTCGCAGGCTTCCAACGCGGCGGCAGGGAGGCGTGCGCGTAGCTCCGCAGCGGCGTTGGCGCTCAGCGCGCGTTGCTCGATCCCGAGACGTGCGCGGTCGAGCCCGAGGTCGTGGAGTGCCCGCGCCAGGACCTCGACCGGCCAGGTTTCGAATTCGACATAGCCGCGCTGGTCGGCAATCCAGGAGTGGGCGCGAGCGAGGCTTGCCCCGATCGTGCAGACGAACGGGATCGGTTCGGCGGCCCGCGGCCAGAGCACAAGGGCCATGCGCTCTGGGATCAGACGCTGGGTCATGATAGCCGCGCCGGAGAGCTAGAAGACGTTCTCGTAGGAACCGGCGATCACGGCCTCGAGTCCGCTTGCGTCGAGGAACCGCTCGAAGCGGTCCCGACGGAATGTATCCACGGGTGTCCTCTGGGGGAGGGGCGACCGGCGAGCGCGCGGCGCCGCCCGCCGGCCAAGCCCTGGGCTATTTCACACGCAAGTCGCGGCCGATCATGGCATTCATGTTTTCGACACCGGTCTCCGTGACGACGACATCGTCTTCGACGTTAAAGAAAGCATCTGAGCCGGGCAGCCGGATCGGCATCTCGTAGGTGAACATCATCCCAGGCTCGAAGAGGACCTTGCCGTCGGCGTTCTGCAACTCGGGCATGGCGGAGGAGGGGGCGAGGTTGGGCCGCTGGTAAGATTCCATGCCAATCCCGTGCCCGCCGAAGAGCACGCCGCGGTTTTCCTGCAGCACGCAGCTCTGGTCTTCAATGTATTGCTTCATGGCGGCGAGGGCATCGTCAACGCAGACCCCGGGCTTGATCACGCGATCGAGGACCTCATCGGCGCCGACGCGGACCTCGTAGAGCTTCCGCTCGTCGGCAGTCGGCTCGCGCCCGAGGAAGAGGCCACGATTGATGTCGGAGTGGTAGCGCTTGTAGGTGGCGCCGATGTCGAGGTTGACCCAGCCGCGCTCGATGGCGCGGTCGAGCGCATTGCAACTCCCAAAGCGGAGCGTTCCGTCGCCACGCGCCATCACCTGCGCGTGCCCGACGCCCTCGCCGCCCTCCTCCAGCATGAAGCGGCTGACCATGCGCGAGACCTCGAGCTCGTTCATCCCGATCTCGATGGCATCGTAGACGCGCTCCATGGCTCTCGCCGCGGCGGCCACGGCCACCTTCATGCGCTCGACCTCCAGGGGCGATTTCACGGCCGTCAGTTTCCAGAGCGTTGGGGTCGAGTCAACCACCTCGGCACCCACTTCGTTCTCGATACGCTGCTTCAGTGTCTCAAACTTGAGGGGGTTAATGCCGGTGCAGAGTCCCGGCCCCCATTCGAAGCCGACACGATCCCCGCGGCGCACGCCGTAGTCGTTCAAGATGCCCACCAATTCCATCTCGTCGGTGTACTGTTCGAGAGACTCCGACAAGGTGGTGTGGAGGGCGACCTCGTCGCTATCGAAGGGGCCAAAGCGCTGGCAGTAGACGTCGGCATCCTGGGTGATGATGGCGGCCGATTGGGGGGCAATACCGACCGGACCATCCTTAGCGACAAAGACGAAGCGCGAGCCGGTCGCGTAGAAGACGTTGACGTTGCGCGAGAGCACGAGGGCGTCGATGTTGTGCTCGCGCATGATGCTGCGCGCGCGGTCGATGCGCCAGCGGTGTTCGCTCTCTGGATGCTCCGGAAAGAGGGGCGGGCTGGTTCGTGTCAAGGTTCTGCGGGCCATCAGGAAAGTCCTCCTTATGCATGCTGGGTGGTTAATCTTTCAGGCCATGGATCACCAATTCACCATTGCAGATGATCTGTTGATCACCCAAGAAGACGTTGGCTCCGAGGATAACGAGGTCGGAGTGGCTGGGGGCGACGGTGGTGCCGCCGGTGACGAGGGTACCGGCGTTGACGCCGCGGGCGACGATGGCGGCGCTGTGTATCACCTCCTAGGAGCCGTAGTCGCCGGTCGAGGCCGGCTTCGGGGGTGGGCCGCCGAGGCGGTCATAGCCGAAGCCAGTGCCGGCGATGATACACATGTTGGGATCGCCATACGAGGCGCGCCAGCTTTTGAAGGGGCCCGCCTCGCTGCTGCCCTGAATGTCGACGATGCGCCAGGCGCGCATAGTGACCTTCATAGGCGCAGTGGTGATGAAGCTCTGACCGTCGGCGAGATCGAACGTCCCGTTGAAGCAGCGCCTTATGAGTAGGTCCACACAATGGTAACGCAGAACTCGCACGCCAACGTGGATGAGACCGGCTAGAAACAGGCCGGCGCCAAGCGCTGGCTGTGAGTGGTGGTCACGACACTGATGACGCGTTGCTCGCTGGCGCGCACGCGTGGGAGGGCCGAATTGGCTCGTCTGATGAGTGCCGACTATGGCGGCATCGTTGTCTCGGATTGCCATCGTGTCTATCTGCACCTGGACCTGGGCAAGCGCCAACTCTGTTGGGCGCACCTCAAGCAGGACATCCTGGGCTACCAACAGTCAGGATAACGGCCCCACCGGCGACTGGAGCCAGTTCGCTCTCGACGTGCTGGCCCAACTCTTCACCCGCTATCACCCCTTCAAACGCAACGAGATCGACCGCACTCTCTGGAAACCCAGATGCATCCGGTCCAGGAGACCTTTGCAGCATTACTGAAGGAAGGTTCGACCCTCTCCAGTCACAAAGCGTGCGGTTTATGCAATGAGCTCATCAAGCACGAACCAGCCCTGTGGACCTTCTTCACGGTCAAGGGCGTTGAGCCGACCAGTAATGCCGCCAAACGCGCCGTGCGTCCCGACGTGCTTTGGCGCAAAGACTCGTTCAGCTCTAACAGTGATGGCGGCTGCGCTTGGTCGAGTGTACGCTGCCCATGGCTCCGACCTATTGCAACAAGATTGTCACCTGCTCACCTTCATCACTGGCGCCGTCCAAGCTCACTGGGCTGGTCAACCCTCTCCGTCCCTAGTCCCCATCGCCGTACGGTTACAGAAAAAAGGAAGGATGACTATATCTCGAACAAGATGCTGGTGTTGAAGGCGCCCGTCATGATTTTGGGCCCGTCGTTGGTCAGAAGTACCAGGTCCTCAATGTGATATCCTTCTCTACCCGGCCAGCGCACTCGTGTTTCGATGTAGAGCATCATATTCGGCTGCAGCACCGTGTGGTCAAAAGGATTCAGAATCGGGGGCTCATGAGCAGTTAGCCCTGTGCTGTGCCCCGCATGTGGGAGGGGAAAAGGAAGCTTGACACGTTCATGCCCCTTTTTCATGACCTCGAAGATGTCGCTGGCTCGATTTCCTACCCGGGCAGTTGCCAAACACTCCTGATGCACGTCCACCAATCTATTATAGATCGACTGCTGCTCGTTGGATGCTCGGCCAATCACCGCCGTACGAGCTACATCGGACGTAAAGCCAGCGTATAGTCCACCACAGTCAGCTTTGATAATGTCGCCCACACGGCACTGATATGACGCTGCGTCGCAGTGCGGATACCCAGTATTTGGTCCCGCGTTGATATAAAGAAATTCGACTTTGCCTGCACCTGTGAGCAAGATGTTGTCGGCAAGTCGCTGCGCCATACTCTTCTCAGTTTCACCCTTGTGTATAGTGGCGCAAGTTGCGAGTAGGGCGCGCTCCGTGCCCCGCGCCGCTTGAGTTAGCACTTCAATCTCGCGCTCGGTTTTAATCATTCGCACCTGAGCAAAGAGATCGTCACACTCATCGAAGGTCGCCTGCGGCAACAGAGATCTCAGTTGCTCCCAATAATGCGCACTCAGATATCGCATCTCGATGCCGATATGTCCCTTAGCTAACCCCTTTTCCTTCACGACATCGGCCAACAATTCAATCGGCGAGGTTCTGAACTCCTCGTAGCTTCGCAGATCCTTGATAAAAGTCTCTTCACGGGTCTGAGGTTCTTCGATGTTGCAGACAATCAATGTGGGTTTGCCCGATTTGGGCCAGACCGTGAGAGCCAGGCGATCGCGAATGCCCCGCTGGCTCCATATGAAGACACCAGATGTATAAGGTACATTCTCGGGAGATACGGCAACCACGACATCAAAGTCGCTGTCGGCCAGGAAAGTGTTCAGCCGCTCCAGGTTCCCGAAGGGTTCGTTCATGAGCTTGACACCTTGCGCCTTTCTATTGATCACTCGTGTCGGCAGACATCTGGAAACCACCAGCACACCTTGTGACCCACGCTTCACCAGGTCGCTCGAGCTGCAGGCGTGCCTCGAAACTCATCCCTCACAAATTCACTACGATGAACGGCCTCTTGCCCTCCAAGCAAAAGCTAGCCCCGAGCAACAGCGTGTTTGCCCTCCTGGCCAATCGGATCGAATAGAACGGTCAGCGTGAAGACAAGCCAGGCTTCTGTTTTCGGGAAGAGTTCCAGGTCGTCGTCCGTGACGCCCCCACCGTGCTCAACTGTGTCTAATCCGGCTTAGACCTTGGCCATCATGGACATGGGTGGCACCAGGCTTCCCCATGCGATGCGCTTTACCTATACCTGCTGCAATCTCGTCCGGGATAAAAGTCGGCTCTAGATGAAAAGCGCCCAGTTGGAATTTGGCTGGATCTTGGCTGGCCCAGCTAGTGATCATTAGCTTGATAGCATCCGCCCCCTAGTGCAGGTTTTCCTGCACCACTCTGCGTACTTCTTCGACACCATTTGCCACTACCGGCGATGATTCCCATCCGTGAGTGGAGCGGATTGCCCCTCTCCCTCGACAAGGACAATGCCTCCTGGGATAGGGTCCCGCCCGTTTCGTCAATCATCCGTTTACTTTTGGTAGCTGTCACACTGATTTCCCTGGGACCCTTTTTCAGGGGTTGAACTGGCAAGTATTCGGAAGGCATTTTCGCTTATTTCACGCTCGTTTTTGCCGAATTTGTGCTCCGAATACTTGCCAGCCGCTACCGCTCCAGGGAAATCGGTGTGTCAGCATCGAGTGGTCCTCAGATCACGAAGAGATCTTGAGTGGGGAAAAAACTCGAGAGGACACACGGCTGGCCCTCAGTTACTTGCACCAGGTCTTCAATGTGGTACCCTTGCTTCCCTGGCCAGCGAACCCGAGTCTCAACAGCTAACAACATGTTCGCCTGCAGTTCGACGGTATTGAACGCGTTTAAGATTGGTTGCTCATGTCCGTCCATACCGAGACTATGGCCACAATGAGGGAGCGGAAACGGAATGCGGCGGCTTTCATACGCGCGCTTGGCTGTTTCGTAGACATCACGGGCCTGCACACCGGGACGCACCATCTCGATGGTCTCGTGATGAATCTCGATCAGACGGTGATAAATCGAGCGCTGCTCTTCTGAGGAAGAACCCACGATGGCTGTACGACCAATGTCGGACAGATACCCCCTGAAGTAAGCGCCACAGTCTGTACGTATGACATCCCCCAGCTGAGTCTGATAAGAACCCGCGAGCCGATGGGGATAGCCGCTGTTTGGGCCAGCGTTGATGTAGAGAAACCTGATCTGATCTGCTCCACACTCAAACATTGCTGTCGATAGCCGGAGAGCCATACTCTTTTCGCTATCGAGTGGTTGAATAGTCACCAGGGTAGAGAGCAGCGCCTTTTCGGTCGCGCGTGCGGCCGACGTCATCAGCTCGATTTCCCTGGGTGTCTTGATCATCCGAGCAGCATAAAACAGCGCCTCACAAGCTCTGAACTGTGCCTTCGGTATCCGCTCCCGTAACTCGTCGTAGTACGCTGCGGCGAGATAGGACTTCTCGATCCCCAGAGTCCCTGCACCCAATCCTTTCTCTTCGAGTACGTCGGCCAGTGCCTCAATGGGCGAGGTTTTGAATTCGACGTAGGTACGGATGTCCTCAATCCAGGAACCCTCTTGCGCTTCGGCCTCCTCGATTGTACAAACAATGAAGGTTGGCTCTCCCCGCTTCGGCCAGACCACAATCGCCAGGCGCTCGCGAATACTTCGTTGGGTCCAAATGAAGACACCGGCCGTGTACGGCACATTTTCAGGTGACACTGCGACGACTGCGTCGAAGTCTGATTCCTCAACCAATCGCCTGAGCCGTGCCAGATTGCTGATCGGTCTGCGCGCCTCCGTCACTTTTTCTCCTCTCTGGCTGTTGCATCCTCGTACGATTTCATTTATGTGCCAGCTTCAAACGCCGCTATGGCCGCGCGTGCGGCCCATTCGTGTAAATCCGCGCGCCAATGCACTGGATTAAGCCCACCGGTCTCCTGGGTAAAAGCGATGGAATGCTTCTGCGTAGTCCCCCCGAAGGACTGTCCGCTCTCGGCGCCAAAAGTAAACATGCCATCTCCTTGGAACACCCGTCCAACCGCTAACTGCTCCCCCCAGTAGGGTAGCAACTCCTCTGGCGTTGCGGTTTGGCCTCCATGCGCGGTGACTGCCTGTCCCATACTTCGTGCAATCCGCGCAGTTAGTTCGTCCCTTTGCTGTGGGACGTAGACGTAGAAGCCGCGTCCATAACCTTCGTGCAAATCCAGCACCAGACCCGGCCGCTGATCCTCCACGAAATCACGCAACACCGCCACTTCGAGTGGCGGATCGTCCTGATCGAAAAAGCGGTTCATATTTCCTACAAAGCCTTCTGCGCTCACGATCATGGTGCGTGCCGCTTGGTTGTAAATGTCCCCGTACCGGGGCATCGGCAAGTTGTAAGGTGCTATCACGCGTACGCATGCCGAGAGTGGTGGTACCAGTTCTGGATGCTGCTTCAAAACCGACGTCAGATGCCGACCTACACTTGAGGTTCGAAAGTCATGACCGACATCGAAAGCGAAGCCAAAGTCGTTGATCTGGGAGATAAGAAAGGTGCCCTCCTCGTAGAAGAGTGTTCCCTGTCCTTTTAGCACCCTCACGACATCTTGAGGTGTTCGCATGTCCAGGGACGAACCGAGGGCAAACTGGAGATAACGCCGGAAGCCTTCGAGGCCAAGGGGATCACGGTTTGGCACCACGTAGACCTTCCTCTGTGTCTGCGGGCGCTGAAGGAGACGCAAGGCTGCGTAGACGCCACCCAGCTCGTCGGCATGTGCGCCAGCTGTGATTAGAACCGCGGGTTCTAAAGCGCCGCCAACTTGGGCACAGAGCACTTCTCGACCACCTAGCGTCGTCCCGAGTGGAAAGACTGACCGGCTATAGCGCTCCATAAACTGTCGGAGCTTCACATTGGTATCAACCTGCTCGATGAGGCTCTCGTCATTCATTATTCGCTGCTTCCTGCGTGCCGATCCTCACTCGCCGGCTGTCTGAAAACGGCGCCGGTTTTCATCACAAAGTCTACCTGGTAAAGATCCTCGATTCGATCCGTTGGATCACCCCGCGTGGCGATGAGATCCGCCACCTTTCCGGCCTGCACCTGTCCCAACCTATCACCCAAGCCCAACGCTTCTGCGCCATTTTTCGTCGCCGCGACAATCGCATCCATAGGCGCACAGCCAGCCTTGACCATCAGGACTAACTCCAGCACATTATCGCCATGTCGAGTAAAGGGACGGAGACCGAAATCTGATCCGGTCGTTATCTTGACACCTGAGCGATAGGCTTTCATAAAGCTCTGGATACGGGAGTCTTCCCGGTCTCGAGCTGCGTTGACCATATACTGTGCAACGCCATACTTTGGTCCTTCTCCGATTAGCTTTTCAGTGATCGCAAGGGTTGGGCAGAGAAAGATGTTGTGCGCACGCATGAAGGCCAGATCCTCTTCATCCAGGTGGGTACCGTGCTCGATGGTGTCCACCCCGGCTTTCAGCGCATCTTTCAGTCCTGGTCCGCCATTCGCATGGCTGGCTACCCTCATACCCAACTTGTGAGCTTCATCAATAAGAGCCTCCGTCTCCTTGTAAGTAAACTGGGCTAACATTCCAAGGCCAGTCGACATGATCTTGATCAAGTCGGCACCCAGGCGGTATTGTTCTCGGACTGCTTCGCGGCAATCGTCCGGCCCACTCGCGACACGCGAGAGATGGCTGATCTGCCGTACCCAATCGGGGGTGAGATAGCGAGGATCTTCATGCCCACCGGTGGAGGTGATTAGCAAGCCAGACGCCAGAATGCGCGGTCCGGGTATATCTCCTGCGGCAATGGCATCTCGAAGGTAGATCGCATCGCGGCCTCCTACATCTCGCATCGTCGTGAAGCCTGCTGCCAGCGCATTGCGGGCATCCACTGTTGCTCGAATCAGCTTCCGCTGGCTGGGCTCAAACATGCGACCGTAAAGGTGTCCAGCCTCCTCAGGACTGAAGTGGACGTGAGCGTCTATGAGGCCAGGAAGCAACGTTCGATCGCCGAGATCAATGACCTCGGCATCAGGTGGAATCCTGAGTTTATTGGCTGACTCCACAGCTACGATCTTCTCTCCATCGACCAGCACGACGGCGTCTTCCAGAACCCCGTTCCCGTTGCCATTAATCAGCCGATTGGCTTTCAGTGCTTTCATTTAAAACTGCTGGCTCCTTTCTGCCGTAGTTATGGCAGCCCGTCTACTACGAACTGACCCGCTTGGGTGATAGGCTGATCCTCAATGAAGAAGTCACATTCTAAAATGGTACATTCAGAGTCGACCTTCGCCTCGTTCTCGCCGCCCATCGTACCCAATCCCTTACTTGTACCGAACGCCACACCCACACCGTCGTTGATAGCCTCCCACGAACCATAGTCACTAGTGCTGACCGGTTTGGGCGGCGGCCCACATCGGACGTCATATCCAGACCGGATGTGGGCTGTGCGGCGGATGTTGGGGTCGTCCCAGCTGTCGAGCCAACTCTCGAAGACCTTAGCCTCAAGGCCACTTGGGACGGCCTGTCTCGGTATAAATGATAACTCGCCCGTCTGGTCGCGGCCGGCAGTAGCGTAGGGTCCACTTTACAGCCTCCAGCAGTTCGGGATACTAAGTGATCATTAGTCTTTCCTCACCTTTCCATTAGGTTAAGACCGAAATACCCGGTCGAACACGCGCAGGTAGTTCTCACCTAATATCTTTCTGATCTCCGCGTCAGAATAACCTCGCTGGACCAACTCAATGGTTAGGTTTCCTGTCTCTGCATACGTGGAAAGATTAGGCGGGTATTTTTTCCATAAGTCCTCTGGATACAGGTCAGGGTAGGCAGAAAGCCCCGCACCCATGAGGTCGTAGTGGTCATCGGTGTAATCGGTACCAAGGCCAACATGATCTACGCCGACTAATCCGGCAATGTGATCAATATGATCCACGAGCTTGGCGATGGTAGGTTCATCTTTGGAGATAAAACGGCCGTAGAAGACTACCCCTACGACACCTCCGCGGGCAGCCAAGGCTTTGATCTGGTCGTCAGAAAGATTTCTTGGATGGTCGCACAGAACGCGTGCATTGGCGTGGGAAACGAGTAGTGGACCGTGATGATGCTCGAGAACGGCCCAGAAAGAACTCTCAGAGAGGTGGGCTAAGTCCAGCACCATACCCAATTTCTCTAATTCACCCAGGACCTGGACGCCAAACTGGGTAACTCCACCAAGGGCGTGCTCCTCGCCACAACCATCGGCAATACGGTTGCGAAAGTTCCAGGTAAGTTGGAAGCGACGCACGCCAAAGCGGTAGAAGAGACGAAGGAACTCTAACTTGTCCTCAATCGGACGGGCGCCTTCGAAAGATAGAAGTAATCCAACCTTACCCTCTCGCTTTGCCCGGCGCATATCCTCTACCGTGGTCGTGATAACCAACTCACCTTCACTCTCTTCTACCTCTTGATAGATAACCTCCAAGTTCCAAAGTGCTACATTGAGGTGCCGGTCTGTCTTATACACCGGCGCGAAGATCGTGTCGCCGCCAACCTTCAGACCAACGATGTCCACTCCCCCATCCCGCAAGCGGGGCAAGTGGACGTTCCGCATCACGGCGCGTTCCCCGTCGGCTCTTCTGCGTACAACATCTACAATGAGGCCGGAATGACTGTCCACGACGAGAGCGTCGCGGTGCAGGTCTCGAGCATGCTCTGCAGACTCATCAAACGACATTTGATATCCTCCTTATTCAGCTCATGTCTGAACAGAGACGAAAGGGAAGCAGGCACCCTCCTTGCCGGCATGGGGGCAAGAACAAGACGAGGAGGAGCACGCATGCTACGGTTTCCGATCGGTGACCTGCTGGATGAAGAGGCCCACCACAATTTCTTACGGCGCGCGCCGCATCCGAACGGGTTGACGTGTCCGCGTAGTGAGCAGTTTCCACCGAATCAAGCGCCGCTTGACCGCCGCCGCGCGCCAATAATAGATTACCGCTGTCAGAGTGCGGGGCGATGGACACCATCTTGACGGGGACGATCCGGTTCAAGAGCCAGGATCGCTCTTCCACCAGCGTGCCCATTCGGCCTGGAATAGCCCAAAGCGCGCCGACCAAGCACTTGGCCGAAGAACTGGGAATGAGCCGCAGGCGCCCGCTCGAACGGAGCCACGAGATTCCGGCCAGGCTGGCGGACCATCTTTCCCCCCAGGTCCCTCCCCGATGAGGTCACCCAGGTCGACAAGTTGGACCCAAACGCAGGTGAGAAAGGCTGCAAACCTATGGACCCGGATGATCCGTCGTGGCGGCGCGCCAACCACCAGCGCGGCCACGGCCCCTGGGACACCAATCCCTCCGATTGCCGACGGCGTTGGTCGCACCATTGGCCACAGTCGGCCACGTCTCGCCCCACAATGATCGGGGCACTTTACAACTCTTTGTCACCATACAGACACGGTCTAGGGTGACGGTGAATACCGATGAGTAGCAAGCCTCCGATTACCTGCCGAAACCGGTCACTTTCACGCCTCCGTCTGCCACAGCTCCCATCGTCGAGTGGTGCACGACGACGATGGCGAGGGCATCCGCGGAGTGGATGTCCATACCATGGAGGGCCTCCACAATTTCTTGCGTTCCTTCCACGACATTAGCAAGCACTTCTTGGACGGCTACCTTGCCGTCTTTGAATGGGCTCATAATCTCAAGATTGTCACCGCCGACTTCCTCGTCGCCACGATGGTCCCCTTCGCCTCTGTCGCGCCGTGAACTCCTTATTCACGTCTGGGGCGTTCAATCCAAACGAAAGCGTAAGTTTGCAGGAAGGCGATGGTGCAGGCAGAGCTCTTGACAAACGGTTTCAGATTACGTAGGGCGCAGGATCTCATCGATGATATCCCCAAGAATGCTGAAGGCGAAAACGGTAACAAAGATCGCTAACCCGGGGAAGGTGATATACCACCACGCATCCAGGATAAACCAACGTGCCTCGGCGAGCATCGTTCCCCACTCAGGGATGGGGGGCTGTGCTCCTAAGCCGATGAAGCTAAGGGTGCCGGTGAAGATAACCGCGCGCCCAAGATCCATTGTGCTCCTCACAATGATGGGCGCCCAACTGTTTGGCAAAATGTGGCGCATTAAAATGCGTACATTCGTGGCGCCGATGGAGCGTACTGCTTCGACGTACAGGTCATTTTTTACCGATAAGACCTGGCCGCGCAGCAACCGGACGTAGGACGGCCACCAAACAGCGGCAGCCGCGATGATAGCGTTGGTCAAGTTCGAACCAAGAATTGCAGCGATAATCATGGCAAAGAGTATCGCTGGGAAGCCCATAACCATATCGGTGAAGCGCATAATCAGCTCGTCTACCCGTCCGCCGAGAAAACCAGCCGTACCTCCCAAGATTACGCCGATCAAGGTAGCGACCATAGTTACGATAAGTCCCATACCCAATGAGTAGCGCGACCCATAAACGACCCGTGTGAAGATATCCCGCCCATAATCGTCCGTCCCCATCCAATGTTCTAGACTCGGCGGATGGGTTGCGGCTTTCAGATCTACAGCGTACGGATCATACGTGGTGATCCAAGGTGCTCCAATCAGGCAAATCAGCAGAATGGCAACGACTGTGAAGGAAAATGCATAGTCAAGGCGTAACAGTCGTCGCCGAAGCTCCCACAACTTCTGCGAGCGGGTCTGCTCTGGAAGCCACATTCCGGCTTCGACCGGCACGTGTCTCTTGGCCGTGAGATCGAGTGACCGCGTTTTCATACTTTTCCCCTCAAGCAAACAACCCGATTACCAGCCTCCCACCTCATGTACTGTACGTGATGCGCGGATCAGCGAAGGTGTAAAGCAGATCAACGAATAGATTGAGGAGCAAGAAAACTACAGTGGCGATCATCGCGACGGCCATAATGGATGAGTAGTCAAAGTTAATGATCGAATCGATCGCATATCGTCCCAGCCCAGGCCAGCCGAAGATGCTTTCCACTACGACGGTGCCCGTGAGGAGCCAACCAAATTGAATTCCGGCCATGGTAAGTACTGGCAGAATGGCGTTTCGTAGAATGTGGCGCGTGTAAACTGCTCCCTCGCTTAATCCTTTGGAACGGGCAGTGGTCACGTAGGCTTTGCCTTTCACGTCCAGGACGGCGACACGCAAAATTCGTACTAATAGCCCTGCTTGCGCCAGGACGATAGTCAAAGACGGCAACAAGATGTGCTGGAGGCTACTCGTGAAGGCGGGAATATTTCCGGTGGCCAGACTATCGACAAGGTACAGACCTGTAATTCTGGTCGGTGGATCCACGGTCGAACTGATCCGTCCGATTGCCGGGAGTATGCCGAGGTTGGCATAGAAGAAGACTTGTAACAGGAGGCCCACCCAAAACGGAGGGAGCGAGTAGGCGCTGAGAGCCAGCGCCCGGACGGCTGCATCTATTCTGGCGTTATTCGTCATTCCAGTAACAGACCCGAGCGAGATACCTACAATCAGATAGAGCAACATGCTCACAAGGGCCAGTTCAAGAGTCGCGGGATAGTAGAGCTTAATATCGTTAAGCACTGGCTGTTGGCTTCGAAGTGACATACCCAGATCGCCACGGAACAGGTTTCTCATATAGATGAGGTATTGTTCCAATACTGGCTTATCAAGCCCCCACTCGTGGCGATATCGCTCCACAGTCTGCCGATCTGCGTTCAGGCCGACTGCCATGCGCACCGGATCAGCTGGGACCACTCGTGATAAAAAGAAGATGATGATCGAAGCGCCGAGGAATACCAGAATGGCTAACAGAAGCCGTCGCAGAATATATTTGGACAAGTCCCACCCTCCTCAGACACTGGTTTCTGAAGTGGCCCGGCTTGAGAGGATTGCCCTCCCAGGCCGGGCTATCCTTGATCGATCAGAATTAGTCGCGTAAGCCGACCCAACTTCTTTCGTTACTTCGTCCAGTACATGTCATACCAGGGCTGCCACTCCATCCCAATGGGATCAAACCAGTACCCCTCCACATCTCGGTTCAGCAACACCCACCGGTCCGGGTGGCAAAGGAATACGCCTGCAGCATCGTCAATCAACATCCGCTGAGCCTGTCGATACATCTCCAGGCGCTTTTCGTCATCCAATGTTCGCTGGGCCTCATCCAACAGCTTATCGAACTCTGGGTTGCTGTAGCGACCCCAATTGTAGGGCCCACCCGCATTTACCGAGTGGAAAAGACTTTCGAGCAATCCAATCCCTGGGTCAACAACGGTGGGACTGTTGATCAATGTCATGACGTCCGGTGCATTTTCTGCCCCGCTGGCAACGCGTTCTACAATGTTCGCCCAAGGAATTGTGTCCACCTGCAGTTCGACGTCGATCTTGCGGAGCGCATCTTGTAGAAGAATACCAGGTTGTTTTTGCTCTTCGCCACCGGTGGGATAGAGATAGGTCAACTTCAACTCCCCGGGGCCGTAACCCGCCTCTTCCCGCAGTGCCTTGGCCTTCTCCAAATCCTGTTCGAAGGGTTGCAAGGTTTCGTCCTTGAGGAAATTAGGGTGCAATGGGCCTACGGCAGGATCGCACATGCCTTGATAGTAGTCCTCAATGAGAGCTTTGTATGGGAACGCGTATTGTAGCATCTGGCGTAGCCGGATATCCTTCAAAGGCCCGTGAGCAACGTTCAAGGGTAAAAAGGAGATTCGGTACGTATCCATGGCCATCGGCTTGGCAAGCGGGTGGTTCTGCATCTCAAAGACGAAAGAGATCGGGAAGCGCTGCATAAAGTGAGCCTCTCCCGACTCCAGTAACAAACGCTGGGTCGGTGTCTCAGGTACTTGTCGGGTTTCTATTCGTCCCAGGTGGATTCCGTTCGCTGGTGACTCCCAACCGCGCCAGTAGTCAGGGAACGGCTTATACGTAATGACATCGGCGCCGGGAGTGTATGACTCAAGCATGTACGCGTAGCTACCGGCCTCATGAGTCAAAAACCAGTCATCGTCGAAGTGGGCCTTCAGGGCATCAGCACTGGCGATGAGGAACTCGGGGACTTTGCTGAGAAAGACGGCGTCAGTGTCTGTCAGATGGATGCGTACGGTGAGGTCATCGACGACTTCTACTTTGTCCAGATTACGCAGAAGTTTGGCACGGCCAAACCCCTGGTCGACTATGCGCTCTAGGCTTAGTTTGACGGCGTCAGCCGTCAGCTGACTCCCGTCGTGAAATTTCACATCCTTGCGCAGTTTGAAAGTGTAAGTCTTGGCCTCCGGGCCAACCTCCCATTCAGTCGCGAGAATGCCCTCAAGCTTTTGAGTTTGTGGGTTATAGTCGATTAAGGGTTCGTAGAGGCTGCGCAACACCGGATCGAAACTGTTGTCCCAGCCAGAACCATGAGGATCGATATGTTTCGGGATACTCAGGTAGGCTTTGACAAACGTTCGATCAGACCATTTGCCCGTGGCTTGGGTTCCGGCTGGTGCAGGTTGGGTGACTTCCTGCTTTGGTGCTTCTGGGGCTGATTCAGCCTCCTTGGCCGCCGGTTGATTCTGGGCTGGTTGCGCCGTGGGCGTTCCTGCGCAGCCTCCAATCAAAGCAGCCAACGCAAAGACCGTGAGCAGGACGATTACCCTCCAGCCAAATCTGTTTGACATCTTGAGCCTCCTTTTGCTCTCCTCACTTTAATCAAAGTTGACAACCGAGATCCGTAAGGACTGGGGTAAGGCCAACAGCAAGCAGGTGCGAGTCTAGAAAGGAAGGCTGGTAGCCCGACGACGGAGAATCGAGTTGAGTGCTGAACAACGGGACGCACTGAAGGACAAGCGGGATCACGATCCGCAGCCGTACGTGCGCGAGCGCTGCGCGTCGCTCTTAAAGGTGGCGGATGAGGTGAGCGGGCATGCGGTAGCCTAGAGAGGGTTGTTAGTGAAGCGGGACCCGGATACGATCTATCAATGGCTGGACTGCTATGCCGCCGAGGGTCTGGATGAATTGATCGCCCATTAACAGGATAGAACCCGCATGAGGCAGCCTCGACGAGGCCAGCCAATCGGGCCTGGTGGAGCGCCTGCGGCAAGGCCCAGGGGCGGTGACGCGGGTGGCAGACGTGAGGCCGGCGCCCAATGGGTGAAGCTTGTTGACGATCCGGACGGAAGTGCCCTGGTTGCCCGGGTATAGCTTGAGTGGGGTCTGGTGCGTACTGCGCCGCTGTGGGCTGAAGCTGCACTCGGCGCGGGTCCAGTATTTCAGCCCCGACCCTGAGTACCAGCCGAAGGTTGAGCAGTTGCTGGCCGTGTTGGCGCAGGCCCCGGCCCGACCGGAGCAGGTAGTACTGCCCTTCCTGGATGAGATGGGTTTCTATCGTTGGCCGGTTGCGACACGCTAGTGGGCCGCGCACCCTCTGCTGGCCGAGCGCCAAGGCGCCAACCAACAGCAGTGGTGCCTCATTGGCGCCTTGAACGCGCTCACCAGCCAGATCACCTGCTTGGCCGCCTATGTCGTCGGGCGCGCCAAGGTTAGCGCCATGTATCACCGACTCGCGCAGACCTATCCCGACTATGAGCACATCTCTATAGTCCAGGACAACTGGAGGATCCCATGCCGATGTCCTTGCCACCCTCGGCGACCTCCCGCGCCTCACGCCGGTCTGGTTGCCCATCTACGCTCTCTGAACTCAACCCGCTTGAGAAACGCCGGCGGTGGCTCCGCCAGCAGGTCCTCATCCTGCATTGCCTCCAACGTCTCAGTGCCCTGCCGGCGTGGCTCCAAGAGGTGGCTCCGCCAGCAGGTCCTCATCCTGCATTGCCTCGCGGGCGACTGGCCCACACTCAAGCAATGGGTCCGCGACTTTCTCGATCAGGTCGAGCGCCGCCGACCCGAAGTTGTTGACTTGTGTCGACCTCAGCGGCGCTGGCAAACTCGCCCGCTTCCTCCGTGCCGCCTGATTACTGATTTTGGTGGTTAATATTCATTAGACGAACATATGCCAATCTCGGTGCTCTACCGAGTTATGTATCGGTTATCCAAAGGCCAAATTGCTTCTCTAACTAAATCAAATAAAGCGAATCGCGGCCCCGACGTTTTTGACTGCGGCTACAGCACCAAGGCAAGCTAAGGAAGTGGTCTTGGGGTTCTTAGGATGAGGAAAACTGCGTAGAGTGAGTTGGAGCTCTCCGAAGGCTCCCTTGGCCTGTAAGGAGTGTGTAGTGCATAGGATGTGCGGGTCGGCCACAACACGAACCCGAGTGCGATCGAAACCTAACCCAGCCAGACTAACTGCTGCGGCAATATTGGTAGACTTAGGGAAAGCAATGCAGGCTGCAGATGCTGGTCCATCAAAAACGCTTACGGCCCTTTCCAAGCCTTCGAGAGAGATCCCTTGCTCAATCAAAAAGGGCTGGCCGATAAGAGCTGCTGCTGGCTTCGTACTAGTCAGCAGAACCTCGTTGAGTTCTCCTCGAGCTCGGCTTGCGCGAAGTACGTCTAGACCTCCAATGGCACCAGATGGGATGAGTATCCCCGTATGGTACTGGTTTGCTAGCTCAGTCAGCTCGGTCAGCAAGCGGGGATCCGCCAGCGCCTCGACACTCATAGGCAGAAAGTGGATTCCACTTGCGACCACCAGAGGACCGTGGGCTAATACACTTTCATTCCCGGCTGCTTCAATGACGAGGTCTGGAGCCAATCTGATCAACTCCTCGATCCGAGAGACAAAGTTAAGCGCCTACGAGCTGTTGCACTCGTTGGATCACCTCATTGGTTGAACGGCTCAGGACTCCAACCAGGCGAACATCAGGAATCTCCTCGAGCAATATAGCTTCCACGATGGTGCTGCCAATGGCACCACATCCGATCAGGCCAATCCCCAACACTATCTAGTTAATCCTCCGTAACTCTCGTTTACGTGTTGAAATGTTGTACCAGCCGCCAGTTGGGTGAGCACTCGTTCTCTCGAAGCAATCAAGTGAGCAGCGACGCAAACTTCGACCTGCTCCATATCTCTTCGCTTTAGTGCTTGCAGGATAGCTTTCTGCTCCTCGAATGAGGCCCGCACGTGGCGGCTCGGCTCATATCCTGTCAAAATCCTAACGCGCTCCATGCGCTCATTCAAAGATGCTAACATGTCTTTCAAAATGAGATTCCGGCAATGGGCGACGAAGTTCTGGTGAAGTGTGCGATGCGCAGTGAAGTACAACTCGTAGCGGCCCACCTCGATTTGGCCTTCAATCTCTTCCACCGGCGCTAGTAAAGTCGCAACTATCTCGTCGTCGGCCTGCTCAGCGAAGTAGCGAGCCGCGCGCGGCTCTAGAAAGAGTCGCATCTCATAGATATCTTCGATGCGGTGCGGAGAAAGCGGTTGGACAATGAGTCCGCGACCATCGGCGGGTAGGAGCCAACCCTCTTGTTCGAGCCGTATAAGTGCCTCACGGACCGGTGTGCGGCTCGTTTCCAGGGCTTGAGCCAACTGGAACTCGTAGATCATCTGGCCTGGTGCAAGACTCCCATCAAGGATCGACTGCTTGATACGCTCATAGGCAATTACGGCAAGAGGCGCGGATTTTAGAATGGGTTGCATAGATTTCGTTTGGTGTGAAGGTAGTTCTGCGCGTTGAAAGGATATCCTATCTCTAAACAAGAAATTTTGTATTCCGTATACGTATACAGTACACAGAGCAGTGTATCAAAAATTTGGCATGATGTCAAGGTCGAGGGCGTCTCGGCAGGGCTTCTCAAAAGTTCCGTGCGCTCGGCAAACCGAAGGTTTGGCAGTGCTAAGCCATTGCCGCTCGCTGCCACGGCATCGCCTCACCTTCGCCCCGTCGCCAGGCCCTTCCCCTGGCCAGCGCTCAGCATGGCGCCAGCCACCTGTTCACCTTCAACCTCAGTCTGTCGCGTAGCACCTCGCACATGCTCATCAGGCAAGCCCTCCACGAGCACAGCCAGATTTATGGCTTTCTGCTTTTCGGTGTTTCTGGTTTTCGGTGTTTCTGGCTTTCTGGTTCTCTGGGTTCCGCCCATACCGTGCACCCACCCCGCCGCCCGCCTTGCCCGGCTCGCTCTGCTCCTGGCCATCGCCCTGGCCCCGCCCCCAGCTCAACACGACCGCACCCGGCGCAGCGATCTCGATGCTCTCCCTGGGCACTCTCGCCGATGCCACGCCAGACCCAGGGCCGGCCGATGCCCTCTTCACCGGCGTGGCCGCGCAAGCCACAAGCAGCATTGACGTCGCGCTGTGCGACTTCGGCTGCGCCGGTGTGTCCGTGGCGCTCCTGACCGCCGAGTCGTGCGGCCGGGCCGTGCGCGGCGCCTGCGACAACGCGGCTGCCGTCACTCCGGCGGACGCGCCCAGTGGCCAAGACCGACTACACCTCGCTGTGCCAGGCGGGCGTGACGATGCGGGTGGAGGATTGGCCAGCGAAGCTCCACGACAAGGACGCGGTTGTCGATGGGGGGGACGGCGAGTGATCTGCTGGTGATCACGGGCAGCGCGAACTGGACGGGCAGCGCGGCCCGGGCCAATGACGAGAATGTGCTGATCGTGCACGATGCTGGGATGGCTGCCGCGTTCGGGGACGATTTTCAGCGGCTGCGGGCGGCGATCGGGGCAGAGGCGTTTACGTGCAACGTGGCAACGGGGTTCACGGTGAGTGTGCCCGCGCCGCTGCGCGACGGGGCGCCGGCGGCGGGGGAGTGAGCGTGGATCGCCCTCGTCGAGTGTGATCCGGTTGGCGATGACCTGGCGGGTAAAGGGGGAGAGATCACCAGCGCCAGCAGCGGGACGCTGGAGATGACGATCTGATCGCCGGGTGATGGGGCGGACCATATCTCCGGAAGCGCCAGGATCGAGGACACTGGGGTTCCTGGCGGCGTGTGAAATGTGGTCGTGACCGTGGGCGAGTTGGCAGGCTGAGTGCAGCACGGGTGGCAGAGATTCTTTAATCCGACGAGAGCAACTCCGAGATCCTGCGCCAGTCCGGCCGCACCCAGCCAGCAAGCAACCCGCGTTGCCTCTCGCAACACCGCGAGCGATGCGCCTGGCGCGATCTCCTCGAAAGAGGGTGCCCAGTTCGCCACGGCCTCCAAGGACGCATCCAGACTGTATGGACTGAGCGTGAGCAACGCTTCATCCAGGCGTCCGGCTTGGGCCAGAGCATCGGCCAGCGCCCGCAGCGCCCGCGCTCGAGGCCACTCACGCTGGATGCTGCGGGCCACCGCTTCCGCGTCCGCGAAGCGCCCGGCCTGCGCCAGCGCCTCCGCCAGTGCCCGCAGTGCCTCTGCTCGCTCCCACTCAACCGGTATGCTGCGAGCCACCGCTTCGGCCACTTGGAAGATCATACTCGTCAGACCCGGACGGAGCCTTCAGGTGCTAACATATCCGGCTGCGGAAAGTATTGCCTGGGAAGCTCCCAGTTTCTCCCCCGTGGGGGAGGGCGTCCCCCGCAAGGGGAGGGGATGCCCCACAGGGCGAAACCGTTGGAGTCGTCATGAAGACGGTCAAAGAGCGGTACTAACATTGAGTCCATATGGAATATGGACTTTGCTGTCTGGAAGGAACTGACGTACAATCCCCTTCTGGCGAAGGGAGGCCGGCATGGCAAAGACTTGGACCCAACTCCTTAAACGTATCCAAGAACGGAAGTCCAAAACGATGATCACGCTCAGCGGCAAGCCGGTGGCTGTTCTCATCCCGTATGACGACTATGTGGGCTCGCAAACAAAGCCTGAACTCGTAGAGAAGTTGCGGGCGGCGGGAGCGATCGAGGAAGTTGAAGCGGAGACGCTAGAAAGGGAAGTTCCAGCGGAAGAAGCGGCGCAGCGGGAGCGTCTGTTGGAACGATTGGAAGAGCAGGCAGACACCATCGTTGCGTTGAAAGTCGAGTTGGCTTTGGCTACCGACAAAGAGCGTCTCTATTCTCACGAGGAGGTATGGGCGGAGATCGAGGCTCTGGAGAACGAGGGTGCCCTACCGGATTGACTATACCGACGAAGCGCGCCGCAACCTACGCAGACTGCCTGGTTACTATCGGCCGCCAGCGCGACGTATGATTGAGCGCCTACAAGCAGACCCGCGCCCTCCACGGGCCAAAGAGCTGCGCGATGCACCAGGACGGTATCGGCTCCGGCTAGATGAATGGCGGATCATTTATCGCGTTAATGACGACCTTCAGGAGATCGTGATTCTAGCAATCAGGCGCAAGACCGGCCCTGAGACTTACGAAGACATAGAAAATATAGCGTAGATCCCACAACCAAAGACTGTCAACTGCTTCTTAAGTAAGCCTATTCGTTGCGCCACAGTACGCCCGCTTGCGAGTGGGCTTTTTGTTTGGACTACAACCGATGCTACTGACCGATCAATGCTGCGGCCGCCGGCGCGTGCTGCTCGACCGCATCGAGCAGGCACTTCGCCTGCTGGAGCAACTCGTCATCCTTCCCCGCCTCGACCTGGACCAGCTTTTCCTCCACCACGGCCTTGCGGGCACGCGAAGCCGCACCTCCTCGAGCTGCGCCACGTCCACGCTACCTTACTTGCGCTGGATCAGGCCCTTCAGCCCGGTCTAGGGCGCCGATCAAGGAATCCCACGGAGGGTGGGAGCGAAGACTTCCGAAGTCTTGTTGGCAGCTGGTCCGCGCCTCGATCTCTACGGTCGGAGCGCGCTTTGGGCAAGCACGATCCCCACCAGACTTCGGAAGTC
The DNA here is from genome assembly GCA_027493995.1 of Ardenticatenaceae bacterium. Classification (GTDB taxonomy): domain Bacteria; phylum Chloroflexota; class Anaerolineae; order Ardenticatenales; family Ardenticatenaceae; genus DOUV01. Next base: position 3,721,545 of record JAOSJS010000001.1, read on the forward strand.
TGACTCCTTGACCGGCGCCCTAGGCGTCCCGGACCACCTGCTCGGCCGTGCCGTGCAACCCACCCGCAGCCCCCCAAGGCCAGGGCGGTGACACATCGTGATCGGATCCATAATATTCCCCTTCCACGCCGGCACAGTCTCAGTCGGCCAGGTCGCCGCCAACGCCCCTTGCCCCCGCGGCGGCATGGGGGGCATACAATGCCCATCCAACAACGCAGCGCCACACGCTGCCACACACAATGGCCGGACGCCGCTCAGGGAGTGCCAGACAGGAGCGGCGTTCGTGCGTATGATACAGCCTACCGCCGGTGCAAACAAGGGCCTCCGCACGCGTCAGCCACCGCCGACCCCTGTCTGAAACTACCTGGCCGGGCAGGACCAGGCTGAGCATCTGATGCCTTCGCCCGGAGAAGCGGGGCATGATTCGGTGTCATCGACCCGGCGTGTGCAGGTTGACCTCTGGCCGGGGGCGAATATGCTAGAGCCATGGAGGCCGCCAGTGAGGAGTACCTGTCGTCCCTCTCGTTCGATGACCTCGCCAAGCCTATGGACCGTTCCTGCGTCGGTGGGGACACGGGCACCCTCGGTCACCCGGTGAGCAGGCCCATCGGGCGCCTGGGGGCAATCGATCCGGGGCGAGCGCGTGCCTCCAGGATCGGCAGGGCCTGCGAGGCGACCCGTTCTTGTACAGCCGCATCCCCGAGTGGCCGGGTGGCCACGTCTACGAGGAGGTCCGTATGCCTGCTTCCAGCCCAGAGAGCATGGGCCCACAGGACGCCGCGAGCGCGACGAGCGCGGCGAACCATGCCCCAGATACGCCTACAGGGGGCAGCGGAAGCGTTGAGGAAGAATGGCCCAGCCTCCCATATGAAGCGTGGAAAGACACGTGCGAGACGCTCCACATGTGGACGCAGATCGTCGGGAAAATCCGGCTGAAGCTCAGCCCGATGCTCAACCACTGGTGGCAGGTTCCGCTCTACGTGACGGCGCGCGGACTCACCACCTCCCCGATCCCTTACGGCCGGCGGCTGTTCGAGATCGACTTCGATTTCATCGACCACCGGCTGGGGCTGCGCACGAGCGAGGGCGCCATCGAGCGGGTCACCCTGGCGCCCCGCTCGGTGGCCGACTTCTACGCGGAACTCATGGCGAGACTGCGGGGCCTGGGAATCGAGGTTACGATCTGGACCAGGCCGGTCGAGGTGCCGGATCCAATCCCTTTCGAGGCAGACCGCGAGCACGCCAGCTACGACGCCGAGGCGGCCCAGCGCTGCTGGCGCATCCTCGCCCAGACCGATCGCGTCCTCAAGGCGTTCCGCTCCCGCTTCATCGGGAAGTGCAGTCCCGTGCACTTCTTCTGGGGCAGCTTCGACATGGCGGTGACCCGCTTCTCCGGGCGGCAGGCGCCCGAGCACCCTGGCGGCATCCCGAATCTCGCCGACTGGGTGGTCCGCGAGGCCTACTCGCACGAGGTGAGCAGTTGCGGCTTCTGGCCGGGGAGCGGCGCCTTCCAGGCGCCGGCCTTCTACGCCTACGCCTACCCCGAGCCCACCGGGTTCAAAGACGTGCCGCCCCGTCCTAGCGCGGCCTTCTACAGCCGCGAGCTGCGGGAGTTCATCCTGCGCTACGACGACGTCCGCACGGCCGATGACCCCGACGGGGCGTTGCTCGACTTCCTCCAGAGTACCTACGAGGCGGCCGCCGACCTGGGCAGCTGGGACCGTTCCTCCCTGGAGCGGTAACGAGGCCGGGCCGTGTCGATGGGCGGAATACGGAGGAGAACAGGAATCGTCTTGAAAGGGAATATACCCGTTGCGTTACCGCCTTAACCCGCCGCGGCATTCTCACGCTTCTTCCGAAATCAGAAGGCATTGGGGTGATTGGAGTAGATTGATACGTTCCAGGGTGCCATCAGTGCACCACCAAATCGCTGCCGTAAAGGCGTCGCCGAGACGAGTGCCAAGCACCGTATGAAGGCGCTGTCAGGTTCGTAGGGGCGCACGGCCGTGCGCCCCTACGAACTTCCGACCGCTCACGGGGTTACTCAGAACCATGTTGCCACCCGCGCAACGACGACGTGACCGGCGCTCTAGAAGCGCTGTGCGGCGACTCGTAGAAACCTCCAACCTCGCTTTGACTTCTCTCAGGAGCAGGACGACATGGAGACACTCAACGGCACCGTGGCCATTATCACTGGCGCATCTTCCGGGATCGGCGAAGGGATCGCCAAAATGCTGGCTGCGGAAGGCGTCAAGGTCGCCCTGGTTGCACGGCGTCAAAACGAGCTCCAGCGTGTCGCCCAAGAAATCCGTCACCGAGGCGGCACAGCTCTGATCTCACCCGCCGACTTGCGGGATGAACAGGCTCTGCGGGCAGTGGTCGAGCAGACGGGCAACACGCTTGGCCCGGTCGATATTCTGGTCAACAGTGGCGGGATCATGTATGCCACTCCCATTCACGAGATCGATTGGAAGGCTTGGGACGCCAGCCGGGAGGTCAATCTGCACGCGCCCACCGTGCTGTGCGCTGCCGTGCTGCCGGGCATGCGCGAACGGAAACGAGGCTACATCGTCAACATCGCCAGCGAAGCCGGCGTATTCGTGTATGCGGGCATGGGGGCGTATGCCATCAGCAAGCACGCGGTGCGGGTCTTGACGGAACTTATCCAGCAAGAGAACCAGGACTTTGGCCTCAAGGCCTGGGCCATTTGTCCGGGCTTCGTGGACACGCCGCTGGCGACATGGGCCTCCGGTGCGAACCCACGCAATTTTCTGACGGTTGAGGAAGTCGTAGGCGTGGTTCGCTTCCTGCTGACCCAAGGGGCGAATGTGAAGATGGGGCCGGAGATTCTGATTCGCACGACTCGCAACCCCTATTCCCATGACTGATGGATAGCAGAGGGCACATGGCGATTTGGTGCAGCAGGTGCAGGGTTGGGCATGCAGGCGACGGCGCTGCGCTTCGCGACCACCGCGCCTGCGGCAGAGCGTTAACCCACACCTGACTATCGCGGTCGGGGGGTGGTGGCACGCGACGCCCAGGAATAAATTCCAGGGCTCACAGCGCAAGTCGGCTGAAGCCGACTGGGTGGTTGGCGGTGGTGAAGATGGGTGATCGTGAGAAGCTTTGGTCGAAGGCTCAAGCGGCTGGTGGAGATATGTGCACGGGTTGGGGTGGTGGGACGCGACCAGGCCGGTGGAGATGTGTGCACGGGTCGGGAGGTGGTGGGATGCGACCTGGCCGGTGGCGGTGTGTGCAGAGGTCGGGGGTGGTGGCACGCGACCAGGCCGGTGGAGATGTGTGCGGAGGGCGGAGGGTGGGGACACGCGACCAGGCCGGTGGAGATGTGTGCGGAGGGCGGAGGGTGGGGACACGCGACCAGGCCGGTGGAGATGTGTGCGGAGGGCGGAGGGTGGGGGCACGCGACCAGGCCGGTGGAGATGTGTGCACAGGTTGGGGGGTGGTGAGATGCGCCGCCCAGGAATAAATTCCAGGGCTCACAGCTCAAGTCGGCTGAAGCCGACTGGGGGGTTGGTGACGGGGAAGATTGTGAGGTTTTTTGGCGCTCTTGGAAAACTATGTGTAGAAACAGCGGCAACGTACAACGTGTTGAATATGGTATAGGGATACCTATTAAAGAAACCAAAGCGGATGAATGAGCAACAGAGGTCTGCGAGACGGATGTGACCGATGGGCAGGATCAATTGATTGCACCGGTGATCGCGCGACGATGGAAGTGGGGAGGTTCCACCACCTTGTGTTTGGTGTTGAATGCAGGGATCTATTTGGGGCGAACCGGCTGTCAGTGGCGTCTTTTGCCGAAAGATTTTCGGGCCCGGCCGGGTAGAAGGACGGCGGTGGCCGGCCCGAAGCTTTGCTCCCATGCCGGGCGGCCGGTGGTGGATCGAACTCTGTGAGGTGAGATGCGCTTGCGTCTCGCCCTGGCTGGCCCGAGGTCAGGGACTGGCAGATCGCTGTCTCATGTGGTTGAGCAGCGCGAGGGCGGCAACCACCAGAAGTCCGACCAGCCTGAAAACGAGACCATTCGGCGAGGCCAGGGTCTCTGTCGGCAGCCCTGATTCTACAGGCGCCTCATCAGTGATGTCGGCCGGCTCTGCTACCTGATCCGTGACGCCCGCCATCATCCGCAGAAGGGCTGTTTCGACTTGCTGCTTCTCCCGAAAGAGGACTTCCCACTCTTCGTAGGGCACTCCAGCCGCGTCCAGGTCGTGCCCAATCGCTCCCAGCCGCGCCAGGGCATCAGCGGGCACGAACGCCCGTGCTCTGGCTTTCATCTCCCGCCAGAGGCTCCAGAGCCGATCTTCCAACTCGTTCGCCTCTTTCGTCCAGGTGAGGTACGCCTTGGAGAAGGCCAGTTGCTGCACCAGGGTGGTGCGCGCCTGGATCACATCGGTCTTCTGGCCGCTGATCACCAGATCTGATGGATGCAACAGCACCTCCAGTTCCTCCGCCTTCAGGGTGGTCAGTTCGTCGGCAACGAGATTCTCGATCGCCCCACCCGCCAGCAGCGTCAGCACTTTGGTGGGCACACGGAGCATCCAGGTTGCCTCATGGCGGGTGGTCGTCCATCCCCTGGTGCGCAAGGCCGCCTGAATCTCCCCGACGATCTCGAGATAGTCTTCTGACTCCACGATGATCGGGACGTGCTGGTTCGTCCAGCGGCGAATCAGCGTCTGAATCTTCAAGGCCGGAGCAAAGGCCGTCATCATGATCAGGGTCAGCGCCAGGCCCAAGGTATAGGAGAAGCCTTTCAGGATGGCCTTTGCTGTGGCGGCGGCATCCTTGGGACGGTCCTGCGGGTCGAGCATGCGCAGCCCGATGACCCCTACGATGAGCGGGATGACGATCGTTGCCGCCAGCATCGCGAGGCGGACCCAGTTCTCATCGACCCACTCGGGCAGGGGGACAAAGGCCAGCAGGAAGGTGCTCACCCTTGGGAACACGATCCCGAGCAGCGCCACCAACCAGGCGACCGACCCGAAGGCAATGACTGAGAGATAGATCTGCCCGTCCTCGGGGACCTTCCCAAAGAGTATGATGGTGTTCAACAGCCTCCCGGCCTGGCGGGCCAGGAGTGCTCAGAGCGCTTGCAGAATCGCCATACTGCACCCTCCCTTCGCAGCGGTTCTCAGTTACCGGGGTCCGCGCGAGGCGTACAGCGGTCGGAGACTTCTACTCGGAGACGCGGAGCCGCACGCCCGTCCTGAGACGGAACTAGAGCATTTTTCTGACCACGAATGCCGCCGGGCTGCAACGATGCGCTTCCCTGTGCAGCCCGGCCCTGCTCTGGCCGCGCTGGGAGCCCATCGCATGGGTGAGGGAGCAGCAGCGCGGATAATCCCAGTCAAAGTGGCTTCGGAACTTTCAAATGCGCCGGCAAGTTTGACACCGCCTCGAAAACATCCTCGTCGCTGAAGTCGACGAGTCCAGCACGCCCGAGTTCCGCAGTTGCAGAAGGCGAGCGATTGGAAGGTGCCGGGCTTGGCTGAGAAGCAGGCACGACACGTGCTTTTGGATGAAGTCGAGCCCACACGCTCTGCGACCGAATCTACGCTGAGGAGGTTCTGGATGAAGCAGCAGAAGGTCCACACCGTGAACGGAGAGAGCATCATTCTTGGGTATGACGCGGAAAAAGAGCAGTATTTCATTGACGGGGCGCCCGTCCACCGCGTGATTGCCAGCGACGAGGGCGACGTCTATCAGCTGCACCTGGCCCCTGAGGGGGAGAGCGGCCCCGTCTACAGCCTTCCTTCAGAGACGGTGTTGGCGCTGCGAACGGCCTAGAACACCGCTCAAGTCGTCGCCGGGGGCACACGATCGGGGACTTCCGAAGTCTGGGCAGACTTCGGAAGTCTGACGCCCTGGAAGGACGCGCACCATCAACCGCCTGGCCATCCAGAATCCGATTGATGGCCGAGGCCGGCCAGCGTGCCAGCTCAGCCGCCGTCGTCTGCGCGCCATGCACCCCGGCCCCGAGCCGGACATCGGCCTATTTTGCACCGAGACCGGCCACCCTACGGGAGCAGCCACCTTGACCACATGCGCGCCTGGCTCCACACCGACGGCTCTCCCGAGAAGATCTATCCTCAACCTCCTTGGGACTCAGGAAGGGGACCGGCGCCTGTGGAACTCTACTGGTAAAGCCGCGTCTCCGTTTTCTCTCCTCTCCGGCTCCACCTTACCAGTATGCAGACCAGCTCCTGGCCGGCGCCTGGTGAAGATGATCAAACACTTTCTGAATACTTTGTCACTTGACCCGCTCGCTTGACAGGTGGATATACTCGAGAAGAAACAGTTCATCGCCGGCTCAGCCAGAACGTCCGAGAGGTGCAATAACATGAGCGCCGATCAACTCATCCACACCCTCTCCTCCCTCGCCGACAAGCTGGAGCGCGAGATCCACTTCCTTCAGGAGAGGCTGACGGCAGGGACTTTGGACGAGAGCGCTTTCGACGGCCTTGAGGGTCTGCTTGCGAACCTGCGCCAGACTGTCATCCTCTTAGAAGCGCTGAAGTCACGGAAGAACAAACCAGCGGAGTGAATGCACGTACTGAGCAGTTCCCCCCGCACAAGAATTGACCCATTTATGCGGGGACAGTTCCGGACTCCTCCAGTACGCGCCTTGTCGAGCATCCGAGCGCGGTCTTACCAGCCTGGTCACACGCTCGATCACGCTAACCACTCGGTGACCAGTACCTGAAGTCGTGCTGCAGCAGCCAGTTGATGTCCTTGTCCTCGCTACAACCCGCATCGGCACGCTCAGATGAAGCAGTCCGGCAACTTCTCCGGTGCGGTGTGCCTGAGCACTTTCTGCTTGATCTTGACGTGCTCGGCGACTCCCTGCCACAAGCCCAGGCGTTGGACTCGCATCCCCAACGCCGCCAAACTCGGGCAAGCCGACAATTTGACCTCTTCGTCCATGGCGACGGTTTCCTTTGGCAGAGAGCCGCTTGCAGATCGCTGCCAAAGGATCCGTCATTCTCGTTCTGGCCCGCTACCCGCTCATGACTGGCAGCCTCATTGGGGCCAAATCCAGGCAAGTTCCATGTTGAAGTCGGCTATGACGTATGGTAGACTGCGACTGTCATCAAGATCGGGAGTTCTTCGCTCACGTCACCGGACTTCACTGCGCGCTCGTCGCCGTCCCTCCTCTCGGCACAGGTACGATTCCTTCTTCTCGCTGCTTCGTTTCGCGCACGAGCGCTGATCGATCTGCTACTCCACGTTAGAGTTCAAAGATGTGTATCGGTACATTTTTCTGCCGTTCTGCTCCATGAGTGGAGGTACTCGGATGAACACTCGCGGCCACCCCCAGGTTGCACTTGCTCTTCTCGTTGTGACACTCGCCGTCGTTCACTCGCTTGCGTTTCTGGTTCTTCCGACCACAGATTCGTACGCGCAACAAACGGGGGGTACACCCCCGCCCCCGACCGGCCGGGCGGCGATCGAGACAACTGGTGCCCGCCGAATGGGAAGTTCAATGAGACCGGCCCTCCGACCAGAGACGATCCCAATGATCCCAGGGACAAAGATATCGATAACGCGGACGGCGATGACGACCCGACCACCGGAAAAGATTACTACATGGGTGAGTACAAGTTCGTCGAGGGCGATAACGATCTGATCGTCCGCATCTGGTGCATTCGCACCCCGCTCGAAGAGGTCTTCACCGACTACTTTACGCATGAAATTATCACCAGTTTGAGAGGGGAGGAAACGGTTCGAGTCCCCCCAGGCGGGCTGATATGACCGTTCGTCAATGGGAAAAACCTCAGTTCGGGGTACGAAAGCCAACCGTTCGACAAAGTGCCGGCAAGGGTCGACTGGATCTCGGGAAATCCGCACGCCGAGGGCGATGGACGCCCAGATGACGATGGCGAGAAAACGATCTATGAAATCAAACCTGACCAGACCGTGACTTCAGGCAAGATCGTTAAGGAGGAGGATGGGGATTTCCGTTTCGAGGGTGAGTTCAAGATTGGCAATAGCTACAAGACAAGCGAAGAGCTGACCGAGGCCGATAAGCAGGTGCTCGAGGATGATTTCAATAAGGAACGGAACGATCTCAGTACGCTCTATCCGGGTCTCGGCTCGCTCCTGCTCGCCGGGGAGCAATCCAACGGCGCGTTCCCCGGCTGTGATAACGATGCCGATGCCGACAACGTGACCAACGCCGGCGACAACTGTCCAACGGTCTTTAATCCGGATCAGGCTGATAGCGACGGGGACAGGCGGGGAGACGTCTGCGACTGGAACGTGTACCTCCCGCTTCTCTGGCAGAGTGCGCCAGGAACCGGAGCCCTCAGGCGCATCCTGTTCCCACTCCCACGTGGACCTGGATGAAGAGTGCTGTGAGCCATGTCTCGCTCCACTGATGAGGAATGAGTCCACCACCTTCACGGTGCCGGGCTCTCGCTCTTCATCTGGCCAAACTGCTATCCCAACGGTATGGCTCTTGTTTCTCGTCGCTCATGTGGAATAGGGGTGTCGTGTGTGCGAGCGCGTGGCGCTCGCACACACGACACCCATATGGGCGTTTCTCGTTAACTGCAAGATCATTTTCGATCACGCTCTCGGCGGGGGTGGAGAACTACTGTTGCGGGTAGCCCACGTAACGAAAGTGTCGCTCGATGAATGGAGGAACTCCCGTCCATCTCACGATGAAAAGTGGTTTCGAACGTAGTTTCACGCTTCGATCTTGCCCATTGTCTCGGAACCGGTGAGGGAGACAGACCCATCTCTCCACACCCCTAAAGCAAAGCGATGGCCTCGATTTCGATAATGAACTCTGGTCGCACCAGCTCCTTCACCCCGATGGCCGACCGCGCGGGCAGATCGTCTGAGAAAAAGGTCCGGTAGACCTGGTTCATCTTCGTGAAGTCCTTCATGTCCGTGAGGAACACTGTGACTTTAACGACCTGATCCATGGAGCTGCCGGCGGCCTCGACTACCCGCTTCACATTCTCCAAGGAGACGCGCGTCTGTTCCTCGATTCCATCCGGAATTCTGCCTGTCTCTGCTTCACGAGCGACCTGGCCAGAGACGAAGAGAAACCCCCCGGCCTTGATACCCAAGGAGTAAGGTGCGCTTGAGGTGAGTCCGGTTGGTGTCACTGCTTGCCGGTCCATTGTTGGCTCCTTTTCTTTATGGATGAGATGCTAGCGCGCTGGTCAAGGCGTGAGACTTCCGAAGTCTGGTGGGGACCGTGCTGGCCCACAGCGCGCTCCGACGACGGTGAGAGAGGCGGGCACCGGCTGCCAACAAGACTTCGGAAGTCTTTTCCTTCCCCCGCGGGATGACTTGACCGGCGCTCTCGCGCGCTGGTCAAGGCGTGAGACTTCCGAAGTCTGGTGGGGACCGTGCTGGCCCACAGCGCGCTCCGACGACAGGAATAGAGGCGGGATCCGGCTGCGAACAAGACTTCGGAAGTCTTTTCTCTCACCTCCTGCGAGATTGCTTGACCGGTGCGCTAGCGCGCCGCAAAATCGTAGAGCAAGTCAACACAGAATTTTTCTACTTCCGGAAGCCCGGGTACGTTGCCACCGCCATCCAGGACGAAGAACTCGTCAGGCGCTCCAACCCCGCCGCCATGGCCGAGGCCGGTGGCGAAGACCACCGGCGCGCCGAACTCCGAGCGGAAAATCGACCAGGGGCCGCCGTACCCCTGGAATGGCCAGATAATGGCTTTCCCGCCGTATTTCTCGACGGCTTGTAGGAACGACTGTACCAGCGGCGCGTTGATCGAAGTCCGTGACCAGGAATAGCCGCCCTTCATACGCACCTGGATATCGGGGTAGCCGTGTTGCTCCAAATGGGCGCCGATCTTCCCGATGACCTCTTCCGGCGAGAGATCGGTGATCAGGCGGGTATCGAAGACAGCGGTGACCTTGTCGGGAATCGTGAAGGTTTTGGTGCCCGGGCCGGTGTAGCCGGCGTAGAGCCCCTGGATGTTGAAGGTTGAACCGTACATGTACTGCTTGAGGACCTCTACGCCGCTGAGATCGTCGACGTATTTTTTCACACCCGCGTGTGCCAGACCGGGAATGATCTCATCCCATGATTTACCCTCATAGTGGGCCAACAGGTCGGCGATGAGCTGTTCATCCTCAGGGAGGGGTTTCGCCGGGGCGGTGAACGGCTCCTCCAGCCCTTTGATTACGGGCCGGTTGCCGTCGGGTGTGGTCATCGTCGCGAGGGCCTGCACCAGCCGCCACACCGGACTGTCCACAATTGGCTTGGTGGCACTGTGGACGGGCCCGGCGGTGGGCCCACGCCCCCACGCGTGAGCCGATGCCTCGACCTCGAACGTCAGCAACCCCTTATATCCAAGGACGAGAGGGAGTTCGCCCTTGAGGTTCTGGGTGGCGCGGAGATAGAGACAACCCTCAATCTCCTGAAGCCTCTCTCGATAGCGGTCGATGAATCTGGCATAATTCGGACTTCCCAGAATCTCATCGCCCTCGGCGAGGAAGGCGATGTTGACCGGCAGGGTCCCGGTCGTGACGATAATCGCCTTCAGCGCACAGAGCCAGGCACCGTACGGGCCCTTAGGCACAGAGGCCCCGCGGCCGTACAAGACCTTCGGGAAGGGATCACGCGCGGCGATAACGCCGGCAAAGGGAGGATAGGTCCAGTTCGACTCCGACCCGACCGGCCGGACGTCGTACATGTTATAGTTGACGATCGTTTTCGGTGCCCCGGCATCGTAGTAGGCCCAAATGCCCGGATACCCATCTACCTCAATCAGCTCGACTTCCTGGCAGCCGAGATCGCGATAGTAACCCGCAACAAGCTCGGCGCACTCGTGCACGCCCACTCCGTCCACGCTCACGCTGGGCTGGCGGACGTATTCCTGCAAGAGCGCCGTGTGCTCGTCCAGGTGTTGGTCAATGTAGTCGTAGATTGGTTTGAGATCCATCGTCAGTCTCTCCTTCCCTGGCTATCCGTGCCAAACGCCGTCTGCTACCAGCCGCGTTGGCGCGGCGGCGCAATGCCCTGGGCGACGACAGCCCGCAGTAGCTCGACTACGTACGGTTGGATCGCTCCCGATGTTCCATCTACCCCTGGCTCGTGGCGGCCGGTCCCACCGTCTGCGGCCCCGGTCCGGACGCATTCAAGCAGCATCCACCGCTCGGCATCGGGCGAGTGAATCAGATCGGGGTCGTCCCGGAAAGCGGCCAGGCACGCCTCGATACCGTAGGCACCCCAATTGGAGATGCCGGCGACGACCAGCACGTCGGCCCCAACCCGTGTGGCGATTCCCTTCCCACAGGGGCAGCGGCAGACTTTGCCCCACTGCTTGTACTCCCAGACGGCCTCGCGGATCGCTCCGAAGCCGATTTCGTTGCCGTTATCGCCGATGCCGATGGTCAGGATGTCGTGTTGGGCCGCCAAATCAAAGAGGTATTCGACTCGCGCCCGGTAGGGCCAGACCGGATTGCCGGTCGCGTTATGGGCGATGCCGGCTTCATTAGGACCGAGTTTCTCGATCGAAATGATCGCTCTTGGTTGCAAGGTTCCGATTAAATCCTGCGCCACCTGGGCCGCGCTCTCATCGCCCGGGAAGCTCCGAACGGTTCCAGTGTACGGGACCTGGCGTGCCTCCTCCAGGTCGCGGATTCCGAGTCCTGCCGCGATACAGGTTGCCCGGATATTCTCGACGAACGCCTCCTCCGTCAGAATCACCGGGATGGCTCCAATTCCGTACCGAAGGATGCGCGCCAGTGCGGCCGTCCCAAGCGGACCGTCGGTCTCGCCCGTCGGCAGAAACATGTGCCCGCCAGCTCCGGTGACGAGGAAGACGATGTCGCCAGCGCCCACACGTTCTGTGAGCCGCTGCGCCGCCAGCATCGCGAGGGGGGCGCCAAATTTCTGCCGGGCCGCCTGGTAGAGCTTGCCGATGACCCCCTGATCGGGCCGGCGGTCACGCAGTTCCAGAGAGATGATCTGATCGACATTTTGCCCGATGACTTCGAGGTAGCTTTCCATCATTCTCGTTCCCCCTTTCGTTGCCGGTTCGACGAGTGCCCTGGCCAAGGCGCGGCCCGCCTGGACCTACTCCCCTGAGGAAGCCGGCTGAGGTTGCAATGCGGCGATAAGGATACCGGCCAAGGCGGTCTGCCGCGGTCCGAGCCAATCGGTCACGGCACCGCTCGGGATCCGCATGAAGCCGTAGACGTAGAGGTAGACGGCGGCAAGTCCGCCGAGCATCATCGCAGTCAGATGCAGGTCTGCCATGAGCTGGGTAGCAAGCACCGTTGGCGCCACACGATGAAAGTGAACCAACGCGAAGGCAGCACTCAAAATTCCCCAGATCACCCAGCGCGAACGGCTCTCCGACCGTAGCCAGGGCCGGTTCTTCACAGCACTGACAGGAGAACTTGAATCAGAAGGCACGATCGAAGTCCTGATAGGCCAACCTGACAATCGTGTTCAAGATTCGCAGGAGGCCGACGACCGTCTCACCCGGGATCCCGTCTTCCGCCACCAACGCGCGGCCGGTGCCACCGTCGATACAGCCGGCGGCGAGGGCGGCTTCCAGCAGAGGGATCTCCTTCTCGGGGTCCGGCAGGAGCTCCAACTGGCCGGTCTGGAGCGCCAGAGCAGAGGCCAGGCCGTAGGCGCCAATATTCGAGCTGGTCGCCGGAAAGAGATAGCGCGTGGCGGTGGTGGTGATAATGCCATCCGCGCAGGGACAACCGCAATCGCGCCCTCCTGGAACGATCTCGCGAGCGAACTCGAAGATCACCCCGAAGCCGATCTCGTTGCCACCATCCCCAAAACCGATGGTTAGTTTGTCCTGCTCGTTCAAACGGTTGACGAGGTGATCGGCGTACGGGTAGCCACTGTCGAAGGGAGTGCCGGTGAGGGCATGACGCTGCCCCTTGCGGTTGACCCCCAGCTTCTCGATCGCGATCAGCGCATCCAACCCATCAGCGACGGCATCCCACTCGTGATCGGCAACGCGCGACGCGTTGACCAGGTTGAGATCATCGGCCCCAAGCACGTGCTGGAGCGCTTCCATGACCTGAAGGATTGGTTCCTCCACCAGGATGCTGACTCGATAGCCAAGCCGGGCCAGGCTCTGGCCGAGGACCGCGCTGCCAATAAGCCCATCAATCTCCCCATGGGGCAGGTGAGGCGGCAAAACGATCCCGGCGACGAAGCCGACGTGGCTGCCCGGTTGGGCCAACAACGCTCTAGCGATCTGGTAGGTGAGGGGCGGCCCATCCGCACGGACTCGGTGATAGGCTTGCAGGATGATCCCACGGTGCAACCCGCGCGGCCGCATCTCGATGGTCACGGTACGGTCGAGATTCTCATGAAAGTTGAGCAAAGTGGTCTCCTTCTATCAAGGTAGGCAGGCGCTCAAAACTGCCGGTCGAGGGTGAAGAGCGCGTTATCGACCAGGGCGTGCAGCAGATTGACGATGCCCTGCTGCGCGTTGAGTGGGATCCCGTCCACCATGAGCAGGGGTCGCCCCAGCGCCCCATCGCCACCGCCCGCGGCGGTGCACGCTTCTAACATCCGCCGCTCGGTCTCCTCATCATGCAAGAGTGCCGGATTGCGCTCCAGGAAGGCCAGGCAGGCGGCAACCCCGTAGGCACCCCAATTGGAGACAGCGGCAACAACCAGGACGTCGGTCTCCACGACCGTGGCGATGCCACCGCCACAAGGGCACTGACAGGTCGCGCCGTAGGGCGTCAGCTCCCTGACCGCGTCTCGGATCACTCCGTAGCCAATCTCATTGCCACCGTCGCCGACACCGACGGTCAGAACCCCCTGAGCCCGAGCCTTCTCGACGACAAGATCGAAGTAGGTTGGGCGGGTGGGACGCCCACGGCCCAGGACGCTGTGAAAGACATCCTTTTGATTCGGTCCTGTCTTCTCGACGGTGATGATCGCACGCGGCTGGTAGCGCTCCAGCATCTGCTCGGCCTGGCGAGGGCCCTGCACCGGGTCCAGGCTCTGGACTTGCACCGCGGCGGCGTAGGTCCGCTGACGGGCCCACTCGTACTCCATGACGGCGAGGCCGGCGGCGCGGGCGGGCGCGACGAGGTGGGGAATGTAGGGTTCCTCGCTCACGAAAATCGGAACGACGCCATAGGCCGCGGCCAGCGCCAGGGCAAGGGAGACAGCTCCAAGCGGGCCGTCAGTTTCACCCTGGCCGAGCCAGGGGGGCGAGCCGACACCGGTGCCGATCAGGACCGTGCCGCCTTCCCGGCAGGCGGCCTGCAGCCGCTCGGCGGCGAGGAGTGTCAGCGGCCGGCCGTAGTGGGCGCGCGCCGCCTCGTAGAACCGGTGGATCGTACCGCGCGGCAGTCCGGCCATCCGCATCTCGACAGTGCACAGACGATCGATGTACTCGCCGACGACATCGGGCATGTCGCCCTCCTTTCTGTTTTGAGGAGATCACTGGGCTGTTCGCATGTGCGGATCGAGCGCATCGCGGAGACCGTCGCCCAAGAAGTTGATCCCCAGGACCGCGAGTGAGATCATCAGGGCCGGGCCAACAACAGTCCACCAGGCCTCCTGAATGTAGCGCCGGCCCTCGTTGATATCCTGCCCCCAACTCGGCGTGGGGGGTTGCACCCCCAGGCCGAGAAAGCTCAGGCTGGCCTCGGCGATGATGGCGAAGGAGAAGGTCGCCGTGGCCTGGACGACGAGGGGCGCCAGAACGTTGGGAAGGATGTGGAAAAAGATGATACGGCGGTCCCGCGCCCCGACCGCGCGCACGGCTAAGACGTAATCCTCCTCCCTGGCGGAAAGAACGGTGCTGCGAACCAGGCGGGCAAAGAGGGGGGTGTAGACCAGTCCCAAGGCCAGGATGACATTGCGGATATCGGCGCCCAGGCTCCCCATGATGGCGACGGCGAGTAGGAGGGGCGGGAAGCTCAAGATAGCATCCATGAAGCGCATCAAGATGTTGTCGAGGCGCCCCCCGCGAAAGCCTCCGATCAGGCCGATGGGGATGCCGGCCAGCATGGCAGCGAGGACGGAGGTCAGGCCGACGAAGAGCGAGACGCGGCTCCCGTGGACGACGCGGGCGAGCACATCCCGGCCGAACGAATCGGTGCCGAGCGGGTGGGTGAGGCCAGGGGGCTCCAATGCCTCGGACAGGACCACCTTGATCGGGTTCGCAGGGGAAAACCACCCCGGGAAGAGTGCCATCAGAGCCAGGAGGATGAAAATCAGCAGGCCAAGCATTGCCAGACGGTGGCGCGCGAAGCGCCGGATCACCACGGCGAGCTGATTCTGGCCGGCCGGCGGCCGGCGGCGGGCGAGGGCAGCTACTTCGGCAGGTGGCGCTTCGCGGTCTAGCCCGTCGGGTGGGCGGGTTTGGCTCTCCAGGCCATCTATCTCGTCGGATCTCTTTTGCGCGAAAGCCATCGCTTCTCCGTTACGGCCGCGGGCACCCTCAGGGCTGTAGCGGCGCTGGCGCGCAGCTCCTCCGTGCGTCAGCGCCCGAGCCCCACTTCGCTCCTTCTCAGTCATACGCGATTCGCGGGTCAAAGAAGGTGTAGAGGACGTCGGCGGCCAGATTGCTGATGATGAAGACCCCGGCGATGAAGAGAGTGATCCCCTGAATCAGCGGGAAGTCACGCTGGGTGACGGCGGTCAGCAAGAGATTCCCGACACCGGGGAGCGCAAAGATCTGCTCGATGATGATCTGGCCACCGAGAAGATAGGCAAAACTGATGGCTGTTGCCGTGATCATCGGCAACATGGAGTTCTTCACCACGTGCCGTAGCATGACCTGCGGCTCGGAAAGCCCTTTCGCGCGGGCAACTTTGATGTAGTCTTTCTGCAGCACGTCGAGGACGCTCGAGCGCAGCAGGCGCGCCAGCAGGGCGGCTCGGGCCGTACCGAGGGCGATGACCGGCATGATCAAGAAGCGCCAGCTTGTGGCCGGCTGCTCCCAGGGGGCGCGCCAGCCGGAGGTCGGCAGCATGTTCAGGACGACGCTCAGAAAGAGAATCAGCACGATGGCTAGAACAAAGTTCGGTGTGGAGAGGCCCAGCATCGCCAGGATCATCGAAACGTAGTCGACGACGGTATTGTGGCGGTAGGCCGAGATCAGGCCGACGGGAATGGCGATGGCGAGCGCCACGAGAATCGCGAGAATGGTCACGGTCAGGGTCGTCGGGATGCGATCGAGGATCATCTTCCGGACCGGCTCGCCCGTGCGGATGGAGTTTCCGAGGTCGCCGCGGAGAACCCGTCCCAGCCAGAGGATATACTGCTGGTATATGGGTTTATCAAGGTTGTAGCGGGCCTTCAAAGCAGCCTCGAGCTCCGGGCTGGTGTTTGAGCCAAGCATGATGGCGATTGGGTCGCCCTCGGAGACGTGCATCAATCCAAAGATAATCAGCGAGATCATCAGCAAAACAAGCGGCAACTGGATCAACCGTCTGACCAGGTAAGCGTTCATCGCTACGGCTCCACCATCTCCGAATCCCTCCGCGAGAAGAGGACAAGTACCCACCGCCAGCGCCCATCGCTCGGGTGGGCGCCGGCGGTGCGGCGCTCAGGCCGGGACTTCCACCTTCAGTAGCTTAGCCGCGTTCAGGCCGAGGACCTTGCGCTTGATTTCGTCCGGGACGTTCAGATTCTGAATTGGCCGAAGGTTCTGCTCGAATCGCTTCAGACCATAGGTCGGGTTCGCGTCCGATCCCAGGAGAGTCTTATCGGCCAGCGAGGAGGCCCCCGACGTGGCACGGGTGAGGATCATCTCGCCCAGGCCCGGTATGAGGGAGATCCGATCGGCGAAGTGAATCGAGGTATCCATATAGAGGTTGGGATGCTTGCCCGCGAGCGCCGGGACCCAGCCAAGCGGATCGCAGTGGGCGGCGATAATCTTCGCCTCGGGGAAGGTCAGAGCGACTTCGTCGAGCAGGTTCGGGTCGCCATAGATTTGGCGGGCTTGTTGAATGTAGATCGGGCCGGTGTGGTAGAGAATCGGGATATCCAGCTCGATGGCCTTGCGGATGACGGGGTAGGTCACCGGGTCGTTGGGGGCGAAGTTCTGAATCGGGGGGTGAAGCTTGAGCCCTTTGAAGCCCTTCTGCGTCACCCAGTACTCCAGTTCGTCTGGGGCGTTGCGCTCCATGGGCATCACACAGGCAAAGCCGATCAGCCGGTCCGGGTACTGTTGAACAAACTCATAGGTATATTCGTTGGAGCTGTCGCCCGTCTCCGGCGACTCGGGGATGAGGGCACACACGACGGCCTTGTCGATCCCCAGGCGGTCCATCTCGGCGACGAATTCCTCGGCGGCGCCGTGGCCGCGGCGGGCATGGGTGTGAACGTCAATAATCATCTGATCCTCCTTCGTCGGTCACTTCAAGCTTGAGTAGCCTGGCAGCGTTCAGGCCGAGGACTTTGCGCTTGATCTCGTCCGACACTTGAAGATTGCGGAGCGGCTCGACGTTCTGCTCGAACCGCTTGAGGCCGTAGGTCGGGTTGGCATCTGAGCCGAAAAGCGTCTTGTCGGCCAGAGAAGAGATACCGGAGGTGGCACGGGTGAGGATCATCTCGCCGAGACCGGGAATCAGCTGGCAGCGATCGGGGAAGTGAACCGAGGTATCCATATAGAGGTTGGGATGCTTGCCGGCGATGGCCGGAAGCCAGCCGAGCGGATCGCAGTGGGCACCCACGATCTTGGCCTCCGGGAAAGTCAAGGCGAGCTCGTCCAGCAGATTAGGATCACCATAGGTCTGCCGGGCCGAACGGACGTAGATCGGGCCGGTGTGGTAGAGAATCGGGATATCCAGCTCGATGGCCTTGCGGATGACGGGGTAGGTCACCGGGTCATTGGGGGCGAAGTTCTGAATCGGGGGGTGAAGCTTGAGCCCCTTGAAGCCCTTCTGCGTCACCCAGTACTCCAGTTGGTCTGGGGCGTTGCGCTCCATGGGCATCACACAGGCAAAGCCGATCAGCCGGTCCGGGTAGCGTTGAACCACCTCGCAGGTGTACTCGTTCGAGCCGTCGCCGAGCTCGGGGGTCGGCGGGATGAGGGCTGCGACGACGGCCTTGTCGATCCCCAGGCGGTCCATCTCGGCGACAAAGTCCGCCGGCGATCCTTCGTTGCGGCGAATGTGGGTGTGGAAATCAATAACCATTGGAACAGAACCTCTCGATGACCTGGTATAGCACCTGCGTGCCATAGAGAAGATTGTCCACGGAGATGCGCTCGTTGTGCGAGTGCACCAGACTAAGAAAGTCGAGCCCATCGAAGCGCCGCGGGCAGAACCCATAGACCTTCGTCCCAAGCCGAACGATATCTATCTATTACCCACAAGTTGGGTTTGTTCCTTACCAAGATGCCAAGTAGCGGCCATATCTTGCAGACGTTGCCAACCACGCCAGAGGGTAGTCACTCCAGGTTCACCATCAGACTTGCGACCGAGGAAGCCACCGAGTTGGGCGATCCAACGGACGGTCTGGTGGACGGTAGGCAGTGTGTCTGGCAAGCGGCTTGACTTGTGAATACGCATATAGAGCGCTTGCCACTCGCTGGTAGTCAGGACTACAGTGCACGGCAGGTCAGGCTGACAGCGGTTGATGTAGGTCATCCAGTGCAAGCGCCAAGCGATGACGCTCATTAAGGCGACAAAGCGGTAGAGACGATCGGCCGTCTGCAAGCGACAATCCTCGACTCGACAGCCGGACTTGAGGACTGTATGAAAGACCTCGATTTGCCAGCGGCAGCAGTACCAAGCGATGAGGCGCTGGGCTTCCTCGAAGGAGGTTACGGGCGTGTTGGTGAGCAGCAACCACTCGATCGGCTCATCGACATCGGCGGGGGGATTTTCCTCGCGGACCAGGACGGCGTTGAGGGTGACAGCTGGCAATTTCTGACCGTTGGGACGCCAGGGCGGTCTCAGGGTGACGGAGCCGGAGCGCACCGACACCATGGCCTCACGCGCCGGGCGCTTGTCATTGCCAGGAATATGCACGCTGAGGTGACCAGCGATGGGGCGGCCTTCCACTTTGGGCCACAGCTTACGCACGTGCTCATCCAACAAGGCCCGGTTCGACGAGGCGCGCACCAACAAGGGCGCCGGCCGTTGCTGAGCCAAGGCAAACAGCTCGTAGATGTCGGCTTCCCGGTCGCAGACGGTGATGACTTCCACGCCCGGGGGTGCCAGCGCCAGGGTCTGCTCGAAGGCTTGCAGCCAGCGATAGCTTTCCTTTTCCTCGATGGGCAGCAGGCGACAGGCCTCCGGTCGATGCGCGGGCTCGTCCTCGGGCCGGATGAAGACGGCTTGGGTCAGCACGCCCAGCGGCAGGCCTTCGGGCGTGATGGCCAGCGTGGAATGCAGCCCAAACCCGCGCT
The DNA here is from genome assembly GCA_027493995.1 of Ardenticatenaceae bacterium. GTDB lineage: Bacteria > Chloroflexota > Anaerolineae > Ardenticatenales > Ardenticatenaceae > DOUV01. The sequence continues at coordinate 3,740,905 of JAOSJS010000001.1, forward strand.
GTTTCTGGCTCTTCTTGCCAATCGGACCCAGCCCTTCGGTCTGGGGGTGAGGGGTATAATTCAGGTAAGTCGGGTCTTGGACCGCCAGCACCCGCGCGTGCTGGGCCATCCGCTCCACCGTCCGCTGCTGATGCGGCGCTTGGATGCGTTCCGCTGTCGCCTGATCATGGTCAAAAAAGCGGTATGCCGCCTTGGTATCCGCCCAATCTTCGCATGCCTGGTTAATCGCTGCCCCAGGTTGTTGGCTCAACGCGATGGCGATCTCTTGACAGCGCCAGTTGAGGCGGGCATCTTTCAATTCAACCTGGGCAAATTCTTCGGCAGCCCATTGCTTTTCGGAGCTGTCTTGATGATTGGTAGCCATAGTTTTTTTCTCCCGGTTCGATAGACTGAGCTTCCAGTTTAGCTCATCTTGCGCCCCAGGTGGAGATATGGGTAATAGATAGCGAACGATATGCTTGGCATCGGTCGCCCCGGTGAGCATGCTGGGAATGAGGACTGTCTCCGCGGCAGCCGTGCTCATGACCGTTTGGATGGCCTCATACAAGGGCGACTCCAGGCTCGCCTCGAGCGGGGCGCCCGAGTCTGTGAAGCTCAATTCGACACCCTCGCCCAGGTAGGGCTCGAGTTCAACCCGGAAGCTCTCCTGGTCGAAGCCGGGCAACAGCCGGCCATCCACCCGAGCCGTGGCGACACTTGGGAAGACATTGACCTTGCTGCCCGCCTGGAGGATCGTCGGTGACGCGGTGTTATGGGTGATCGCGACCAGCATTCGCTTCATCTGCGCGGGCACTGGCAAAGCCGCCAGGGCCTCGTCGAAGGTGGCCGCATCGAGGAGCCTCTCAAAGGCTTCGCCGACCGCTGGTGGCTGCGTCGCGGCGATCGCGGTGATGTAACTCCACACCGTATCGGTGAGGTGGTACGGCAGGCGAGCACGACCGATCCGGGCAATCGTCTCGGCCAGCCGCACAACGGCGTTGTCTTCACGCGGGACACTCGCATGCCCGGGCTCGCCATGGGCCTCCAGTTGGAAGCGGGCCAGCCCCTTCTCGGCCGTCTGGCACGTGATGTACTCCTGCTCACCGACCATAGACGCGCGCCCGCCGCCCTCGTTGAGGGCATACTCGGCGCGGATGAGGTCCGGGTGGTGGTCTACCAGAAAGCCGGCGCCAAGGTGGCCGCCGCGCTCCTCGTCGGCCGTCGCCATGAAAATGAGGTCGCGTCGCAAGGGCGGGTCTCCGGCGTCGACCCGGCGCTTGAAGAGAAGAAGCAGCTCCAGGAAGGTGGCCACGATGTCTTTCATGTCCACGGCCCCGCGGCCCCAGATGTAGCCATCGGCGATCTTCCCCGCGAAGGGGGGATGTTGCCAGAACTCGGGTTCTGCCGGCACAACGTCGGTGTGACCCATCAAGAGCAAAGGGGCTTCCTGGCCGTTGCCGCGGAGCCGGGCGACGACGTTGCCGCGTCCCGGCGCACTCTCCAAGACCACCGGTTCGAGCCCGGCCTCATGGAGGACGGCAGCGAGATACTCGGCGGCAAGCATCTCGTTGCCGGGTGGGTTGGTCGTGTCGAGCCGAATCAGGTCGACGAGGGAGCCTGTTACCTCCTCGCGAACCTGGTCCCAATTGGGTTGAAACATCCCTCTCCTCTCTCTCGGTACGGGCTTGCATGTCTGGCGCTTGTCTGCGCCGTTCCTGGTACTCCCGTGAGGACAAAAGGCAGCTCAACCGGAAGCAGCCTCACGCGCAACGCGAAATTCGCGTATGGCGCGGTACTTCTCGCGCGCGCCGGGATAGGATACGACGTCCGCCAGCATCTCCACGAGCCGGACGTTATACTCCTCGCGAATCCCGTCGATGTGGGGGATCGAGTAGGTGCTCGTACCGTCGATACACCCCCCGACCACTGTGGCGTCCAGGACCCGCCGATAGAAGTCGCCGCTCATGAAGACGAACGGGTCGCCCTTCAGATAGGCGAGGGCCGCGGCAATGGCGTAGGCGCCCCAATCAGACACGCTACAAGCGACCGTGACGTCCGAGCCGATCAGGCAGGCCGTCCCGCCAGCACACGGGCAGCCACAATTCGCCCCAGCCGGCGTCTCGGCCCGAACGACATCGCCGATGGTGCCCATCCCCAGTTCGTTGCCAAAATCGCCGACGGCTACGGTGAGCGCGCCTTGTCTCTGAACTTCTTCGTAGAGAAAATCTATCGGGGCGATCCACTCGGTCACGTTCCGGCCCATCGCAAAGTGGTAATGTCCTGCAGGGTTTCGGCCCGGTCGTTCGACGGCGATGCAGGCGCTGGGATGGACGAGATCGGCCAGGCGCCGGGCTTCGGCCCGTGCCGTGTCCTCATCCTTCGGGAATGGCAGAAGGACGATGGAGTGGGGCAGATTGCGGGCGTCCTCGAAGCTGTAATAGACCCGCATACCGGCAGCCTTCAATCCGGCTTCTAATGGTGGAAAGATTTGCGGCTCGCAGACGAGGACAGGCTGGACGTCAGAGGCAACCTCCAACGCTCGCCCCAGCACGACCGTGCCGATGAGCCCATCGGTCTCACCCACATCCCAGGGTGGCACAATAAATCCCGTCAGCATCAGGACACGATCACGGGACTGCAGGTGGGCGTGCAGGCGCTGGGCCGCCGCAAGGGCGAGCGGCCCTCCTACGTGCGCGCGGGCGGCTCTCATGAGAAGGCGGGGAATCCCGTCGCCGCGCATATCCATCGTGATCAACTGATCGAGGTTTTCCCCCACGCAGTTGTCCACCAGCCTCCCGACCGCCACGTTCATCTCGAATTGATTGTCGTTGGTCACCTGGCCTCCAATGTTGGGGAGACAGGGAACGCTGGCAGCGGCTCTGCCCGCCCCGGCATCGCCTCACCTTCGGTTAAGGGATTCGCGCATATGGAATAGGATGTGTCGCGTGTGCGAGCGCCTCGCGCTCGCACACGCGACACCAATATGAGCGGGTTAAGGGATTAGATCGGCCACTGCGTGGACGGTCACCGGCTCCCCCGTACGGTTGACTGCCTGGAGCATAAACCCCGTGCCGCTGAGCTGGATGATTCGCGTCGCCGAACCGGCGAACTGGTCGGCGCAGTCTCACCCATACCGTTGGGGATCGTCGATGTACACTTTGAAGGCCACGTCAGGGTTCGTACTGTCGATTGTGAGATACAAGAGCCGGAAACCTTCGGTCCTGGTAAATTTCTGCAGACTACGAGATGGCTCCAGGATCGTCGGCTCCCAGATCGTCTGCAGCGTCCCCTGAGGGTTACTCTTCACGGTACGCATGGCCGGGCTCTCCTGATAGCCCGACCCCGGAAGCCAATCCTCGACAACAGCGGCCACCGCGCGGTACTGCCATCCCGCCAGCGCGAGGATGACGACCAGCGCGCCGAGCACGATCCGCAGGAAGCGCCTGCGGACCCCACCCGGCGGATTGGTCCGAAGATCATTTTCTGTCATCACCACCCCCTCGTGTAACTTCTCAGCTGCTCCCGGCGGATCGCCAAATCCGTCGGCTGAGCTGGCCAAGCCAAGCCCGTTTCGTCATCGAATTGGCCTGGATGGTTCGGCTACGCTCACCACAAGCCTGGCAATCCAGGCCGGGCGGCTGAGGAGTTGCCCTCTCATTTGCTTCAGCTTCTCGCGACCAAAGCCCCATCCAACAGAATTGCGCGGATATTCCGCAGCGCAGTGATGTCACGGGTGGGATCGCCGTCGACGACCAGCACGTCAGCCTTCTTTCCCACCTCGAGCGTCCCGACCAGGTCGTCGATACCCAGAGCGGCGGCGGCATTGCGGGTCGCTGCTTGCAGGACTTCCACCGGCGTCATGCCGACCGTGACCATCGCCTCAAGCTCGGAGACGAAATCGCCGAATGGGTTCGGGCCCCAGCCGGCGTCGGAGCCGGCAATCATTTTGACACCATGCTGGACGAGCTTGCCGACGTTCTCAACCTGGCCCGCGTAGCGCGTTGCCTTGATTTCGAGCAAGCGGCGTTCCTCAGAAGTCAGATTGTCACCTTTCGCGCGAAGCACCTCGACCTGTGACCGGTTGATCTGGAGCGTTGGGTTCACGTAGACCGGGGAATCGGCCATCTGGCGGGCGACATCGGGGTGGAAGTGCAAGTGGCCGCCAGGTTCGTAGAAATGAGCGTGGAAAATCATGTCGAACTTTGCTGCCAGCGCACGGCTGATTCCAACGGTGGCGCTGCAGTGCGCCGCGGTCTTCTTCCCCGCGGCACGGGCTTCGTCGGTGATCGCTTCCAGCTCTTCCAGGCGGTAGGTCGGGCGGAACGGATCGGTGCCGAGGGTGCCTCCGCCGGTCGCCATCGCCTTGATCACGTCGGCGCCCTCTTGGAGGAGTTGGCGGATCGCGTGACGAATCGCCTCCGGACCATCGGCCTCGCCATGAAAGAACCAGCAATGGCCGCCGGTGCGCGTCAGAGGCCGCCCGCAGAGCACCAGGCGCGGGCCAACCGCCAGCCCCATCCTGATGGCATCGCGCAGCGTGAAGGTCACCCTATTCCGTCCGCCCATGTCGGCCATGGTCGTGACGCCGGCAAAGAGGGCCCGCCGGGCATTCTCGGCGGCCTGCAGCAACAGGATGCCATCTGTATGCCGCATCATTGTCTCCGGCAAGGTGCCATCACCAGGCAGGACGAGGTGAGTATGGACGTCGACCAGCCCAGGAAGCACCGTGGCCCCGTCGAAGTTCAAGCTTCTGACAGCCGGCCCGGCCGGAGCCCTGATCTCGTCCTGGGCACCCACAGCTTCGACCGCATCGCCGCGGATGACGATCGCGCCGCGCTCGATCGGGGGACGTCCGGTCCCGTCGAACAAGCGACTCGCCGTTATTACTGTCACTTGTGGATCGTTCACAGAAATTGCTCCAATTCCTCTCCCGCTTTCAAGCGGGAGAGGAATTGGAGCGCGACGCGAAAACACTGGCCGTAGGCCACAAGGCCAAAACGTTGTTTCTGTCGCGCCCCTGGCGTATAATACTTGGTAAGACACTCCCTGATGGGAGAAACGGTTTTAACAATCGTATAGGTTCGCCGGTTGCGGTGGCGAGTCTCCCACCGCGTAAAACCTGTAGAGCCAGCGCTGGACTGTCCCCTACGGGGGATACCCTGGCGAGGGGCACTCGCTTGGGGGCACCCCGCGGGGTGGAACCAGCTTCGCGCCTGGGACTCCTTCGCCTTCGGCTCAGGACCTCAGGCAGGGCACCTGTCAGTGTGCCTATGGTCTCGGACGCGACTTCGGTCGCGGCGCCAGGGACAAGCCCCCGTGCTTGAGCCGGGGGTAACTGACGTTTGCAGAAACACCTCCGTCGCCTGGCCGCCTCCGGCGAGGGTGCCCATTCTCCAGCGTGCGGGCCGGCGGCTCATTTGGAGGGGGCCTTTATCGGGCCTCCCGGGCGAGCCGGCCCAGGGATCCAGGAGCCTGGCCGTCAGGAGTGCCGCCCCTCTGATTCGGCCGGGCGAGCGCGTCCGCTCCGCCGTGCTCGCCCGGCAGGCCGTCTGGCTTCAAAACGTGGCCATTCTCAGGTCCAGCGTAGATCCTCCGCATAGAAGTTGCGCTCGTTGTTCGGCCACGCCGCGTAGCCCTGTAGTCCCTGACGGTAGGCAAACACATGGTTGCGGTGGGCGATGTACAGGTAGGGTGCGTCCTCCAGGATCTGATCGATGATCGTGCGGTAGATCTCGACGCGCTTCCCAGGGTCCTGCTCGATGCGGCCCTGATCCAGCAGTTCGTCCAAGCCGATATAGCCATGCCAGGCGATCGTGTCGGTGTGGTGGAACCAGTAGAGCGAGGAGTCGGGATCGCCGGTCATGATATCGATGTCTTCCAGAGCCATCTCGAACTCTTGCTCTCGCGAGCGGGCGTTGAAGGTCCCCAGATCGAGTCCTTCGATCTCGACGGTGATCCCGATCTGGCTGAGTTGGTCGGCCACGAGTTGCAGCGCCCGGCGCAAGTTGGTCTTGTCGCTGGTCATACAGCGGATCGTAAAGCCGTCGGCATGGCCGGCAGTCGCAAGCAGTTCCCTGGCCTTCTCGAGGTCGGGCTGGTCGGGGTACTTCTGCTGGTCGGGATCCGCCGCCAGAAAGCCCGGAGGAAGGGGATCGTCGTCGGCCGTGGCATAACCGTAATAGACGGCATCCACGATGGCCTGGCGATCGATGGCGTAGCCAATTGCCTGGCGCACCTCTTTCTTGGAGGTGGGGAGATCGTCGCGAGTGAGGTTGAAGGTAATGTAGTCCCAGTTGTTCCCGGGGATAATATCGACCTGAATGTTGGGGTCATTCTGGAGGTCGGCAACGTCCTTGTAGTCGGGCAGGTCGATAAAGTCGATCTCGCCCTGTTTCAAGGCAGTGGTCTTGACGAAGGCATCGCTGATCGGCCGATAAGTCAGCTCCTCCAGGAGCGGACGATCCGGCTTCCAGTAATTTTTGTTCTTGACCAGGGAGATGTGATCCCCGGAGAGCCATTCCTTGAACTCAAACGGCCCGGTTCCGACAGGATTGCGCCCGAACGGCTCTTCCCCCATCTCGAGGAAAGCCTTCTTCGACGCCATATAGCCACCGGTACCCTGCACCGGTGAGACCAAGAAGGGAGCAAACGGCTTCTCGAGGTAGATCTCGACGGTGTATTTGTCAACGGCCTTCGCCCCCTTCACGAAGAAGTAAAGAAACTTGCGGGGACGATTGTTCTCCAGAGTATCATTGATGTTCCATTCGACGTCCTCGGCGGTAAACTCGCCGAAGTCCTTATGGAACTGGACGCCCTCGCGCAGCTTGAAGATCCAGGTCAATTCGTCCTTCTGGGACCACTCAGTGGCGAGGTCCGGCATGATCTTATTATTGTTGCGGAGGTCGACCCAGACGAGCGAGTTCATGATGTTCTGGTAGACCATCCCGGCGGCGCTATCACCCAACTGCGTGATGGGAGAGAGGGTGCTGGGTTCCCAGGCCTGCCCGATGATCAGGCTGCTCTTGGCCGGCGGCTTCTGAGCCATGGTCGGGGCGACGGTCGGTCCGGCGCCACCACCTGGCGCAGTGGGAGCCTCGGCGGGAGCCGGGGCCCTGGCGCAGCCGGCCAGCAGCAGGGCCAGCGATCCGCCTGCCATACTGGTCAGCCGCAAGAACTCCCGGCGGCTTATGCCGGGCGGTGTCGGCACGTATTGTGGTTTGCGAATCGGACTCATGCTGTCATCTCCTCCTTCTGTCGAATGCCTTGGTCGGGTTCCGCGGAACCAGCGGGATCAGGTCTCCCGCTTGCTCACCCAGTGCGGTCCTTTGGGCAGCTCGCGGTCCTCCAGCACCTCGAGCAGGATCCGAATGGCGATCACCGGAACACCCCCGCCGCCCGTATGAGTCGCCACCTCGATGGTCTCGAGGATCTCTTCCCTGGTGGCCCCCAGCTCCAGCGCCTTGGTGATATGCGTCCGGATGCCGGTCTCATGGTACTTGATGCAGGCAGCCGTGATGAAGAGCAACTCCTTGTATTTGAGCGGCAGCCAGCGCTCCGCTCGGACCTGCTCATACCAGCTCTGGTAGGTCTCGGCCCACTCGTAGTCGTGGCGCGCCAGATACTCGTGGAAGGGATAGACGTAGCCGGGACATTTGCGCGCCCTGTCGAGCAGCTGCTTGACCTTTTCCTCGTTATTCTCCATATGTTCGCCTCCTGAGAGATAATTGAACGAGTGCACAGTGGTCAGGGCACACTCGATTGGCGGTCCCAGGTGCGGTCATGGATACGGAGTTTCCTCCGTAATGACGCTGTACAGGCGCGGGTTGCGGTTGTTGAAGGTATGACCCTGTGCCCGGGCCGCCCGCGAGACACTGCAATCGATGTTCGCGACGATGAAATCTTCTTCGAGATATTTGGCTTCGGCGACGATCTGGCCGGTCGGCGCAACGATCCGGCTGGAGCCGAAGAGCACGTCGCCGCGCTGCTCTCCCACAACGGAACAGACGGCATACCAAGATGCGTTTTCCGCCGCTCTCACAAAGAGCAGATGCTTCCAATACTCTTCAAAGCCTGCGGCAGAGGCAGAGACGTTGATGAGAATATCGGCGCCCTTGAGGGCCTGGACACGCGGGACTTCCGGAAAAGTGACGTCATAGCAGATGTGGACGCCGAGTCGGGCGACGGGCGTATCGAATACGGGGAGTTCCTTTCCAGGGCTGTAGAAGCAGCGCTCGGTCGAGAGTCCCTTGCTATAGGGGAAGGCAGCGACGTGAGACTTCCGGTAGACGCCGATGAGGCCTTCAGGACCGACGATGATGGCCGAATTGTAAATATCGCCGGGAATTGTCGCACCAAAGGTGGCGGCCCCCATGATGATGATCAGGTTGTGTTGTTTCGCGGCGTTCATGAGGGCCTGCACATGCCGGTCGGGTGGATCGACAACGGTGGCATATTTATAGAGATACTCGTCCGTGCGGTAGCCGGAAAGGTGCATCTCCCCGAAGACGACAATGCCGGCCTTCTCTTCCGCTGCCTGACGGATTCGCGACCAGGCCGTTTCCAGGTTGGCATCGCGGGGGTCGAAATCCTCCGTTCCGACATGCGAGCGAGTTTGGGCCAGGGCGAGCCGAAAGCTTTTCATATCATATCCTCCTGTTCGCCTTCACTCTTCATGAGGTGACGTGCAAGGAACCCATCAACCTTTGATGCCACCTCGGCAATCGTCTCCGGGCGCGAAAAGCCGTGACCTTCCCCCTCATAAATTGTCAGTTCACATATTTTCCCCTGCGCCCAGAGGGCTTCCGCCATCTGGGACGCCTGTCGTGGGTGGACACCGCTGTCGTCTTGCCCCTGCAGAATCATCAGGGGAGCTTTGATCTGGTGGGCAAAATTCAAGGGCGAGCGGTCCTGCCAGAGTGGCAGATTCTCGATTGGAAGAGAGCCCATCTGGCGGCGCAACAAGCGCCGCACGACCCTAATCCGGGTATCATCGTAGCTTCCGATCAAATCGCCTGGTCCGTAGTGGCAGATCCCGGCCCTGAAGACATCGGGGAATTTCGTAAGCGCGAAGAGCACTGCAAAGCCGCCGTAGCTTGAGCCCCAGATCGCGACCCGGGAGGTGTCGATGTACCCCAGACGCTCGAGGAAGTCGACTGCGTTGAGCCAGTCGAGCGCATCTCGGCCGCCCCAGGAGTCGAGGTTCTCTTCGCGAAAGGCGCGACCATACCCCGTGCTCCCACGACAATTAGGCACAAGAACGATGTAGCCCTGTCTGACAAGGTATTGGAAGTATGGATACCACTGGTTCGTGAGGTGTGCGTTCGGCCCGCCGTGAATCCACATCACCGCAGGGTACAAGCGGCCTGCTTCCAGCTCGCTCCGGCGGAAAAGCAAGCTCTCAATCTCCAGTTCATCCGCACTTGGAAACGTCACAATCTCCGGCCGTATAGGATCGATAGCTTCAACGTCGCCTAACATCGAGAATGTTAGTTGAGTGGGTACGCCGCCCGTGGATGGGATCTTCCAGAGATCGGGACCGCGGTGGGGACCGGACGATCGGTAGAGGATTTCCCGCCCATCCGGCGACCACGCTGAGCCCTCGTGGACGCCGTCTCCCTCGGTGAGCCTGTGGGATGGCCCACCATTGACCGAAACCCGCCAGATATCGGTATTCACGCCTCTCGCCGACGTGTAGACGATTTGCGATCCGTCGGGGGACCAGCGTGGATCTCCCTTATCCCCCGGTCCCTCGGTCAGTTGTCTCAAGTCCTCGCCATCCGCCGAGATCAACCAGATATCGTCGTAGCCATCACGATCGGAGACGAAGGCAATATAACGACCGTCGGGGGACCAACGTGGGGTACGATCATTGCCCTCCTGGCCGTCGGTCAGTTGCCGCACTTTTCCACCGCGCGCGGCGACAACACAAATCGCGCTCTTGAAAATGTCATCGGCGTTCCGCTGAGATGCGAATGCGATCTGCGTTCCATCCGGTGCCCACCGGATATCGTTGTTGTCGTAACGGTCATAGGTCACTTGCAACGGCCCCACACTGCCGTCACGGGCGACGACCCAGATTTGATCTGGACCATCGCGACTACACACAAAGGCGATCATCTTTCCATCAGACGACCAGCGCGGGGTTCGGTCGCAGCCCAGGTTGGGGCGCCACGACTGGCAGACATCGCAGCGCGGATGGTCGGTGAGTTGCACCGCGTCGCCTCCGCTTGATGGAATGACGAACACCCCGGTGCTACCGGTCGAAGCTGGAGCGACGTAGGCGAAATGGCGACCATCGGGGGACCATTGAGGTCCTCCAGCCACGTCGCGCCGATCGACGAGATCACCCATCTCGGTCCAAACGGGATGCCGGGTGATCTGCCGTGGCCAGCCCCCAACGGCTGGGGTCGTCCAGATGTGCGGTTCGCCGTCGCGGGCCCAAACAAAGGCAATCCGTTTTCCATCCGGTGACCATGTGCCTGACCCCACCGATCGGCTGCCCGCCATGCCACAGATGATGGGGTCCTGCAGCAGAGTCTCTTTGAAGATCGCCTTAAGTGCAGGCTTCGCTTCCATAGCTGTCGATCCTGTGGTAATTGGCGCTGGCCTCTTGGCCGCGTCGTCGGCCAGGCTCCCCACCGGAGCCCTGTCAGATCAGGCTCTTCCGGTAACGTGGGTCCATCATGTCGCGGATCCCATCGCCCAAGAGGTTGACGGCCGTCACAAAGAGCATGATGGCAAGGGCAGGAAACAGAGCGACCCAGTAGGCTTCCTGCAGATACGACCGGCCGGTACTGACCATTTCCCCCCAGTCGGGCGTGGGGGGCTGTGTGCCCAACCCGAGAAAACTGAGCGTCGCCACAGCTACGATCGCATAAGCGAACATCGCCGACGTCTGCACGATCACAGGTGGAATTGCGTTCGGTAGTACGTGGCGTAGCATGATCTTCCAGTCGGGGACTCCGACAGCCCGGGCCGCAGTGACGTACAGTTCGGCCTGAGTTGTGAGAGTTGTACTGCGAACCAGGCGGGCCAGTTGTGGTGTATAGACGATTCCTAAAGCGAGCATTGCATTGACCGTCGACGGACCGAAGACACTCAAGAGAGCAATGGCCAGAAGAATAGGCGGAAACGAAAGTAAGCCGTCCATCGCTCGCATCAACAGGAGATCCACCATGCCGCCGGCGTAGCCCGCCACCAGCCCAACCGACAGACCGGCGACCAACGCGATTGAGAGGGCTACGGTTCCGGCGAGGAGCGTGACTCGGGACCCGTGGATGATTCGCGACAGGAGATCTCTACCGTAAGAATCGGTACCCAGGGGATGTTCCAGGCTCGGTGGTTGTAGGGGCGCCTGCAGATTCATCTCGAGCGGATCATAGGGAGAGACGGCCGGCGCGAGAATCGCAAGCAGCACGGTTACCAGCACGACGATCGCTCCCAAAACCGCCAACAGATTCCCCTGGACGATTCGCACGACTGCCGATCTCTTGATAAAGAGCCGCTGCTGCGTCCCAATTGCCCCGTCCGAAGATCGCAATGTCCGAGGCTGTGTTGCCGTACTCATTGCGCTCTCCGCAACCTGGGATCGATCACTGTATAGAGGAAATCGGCCGTCAAGTTCGATACGATGAAAATCACCGCCACGAACATCGCCACTCCTTGGATCAAGGGATAATCCCGCTCCAGGGCAGCTCGGATCATCATGCTTCCCATACCCGGCAGCCCAAAGATCTGTTCCATCACCGCTGCTCCGCCAAGGAGGTAGGCAAAATTGACCGCGAGAACGGTAATCAGAGGGATCAATGAGTTCCGCATCGCATGCACCCAGAGGACCCGCGCCGAGCTCAGCCCCTTCGCCCGGGCCACTCGAATGTAGTCTTGCGCAAGGACTTCCAGCATGCTGGACCGGAGAAGGCGAGCCATCAGCGCCGCGTAGACGAAGCCCAATGTAATCGTCGGCAAGATATAGTACGGAATCGCCCGCGCCGGCTCCTTCAGCAGATGCGGTGCTCCCGCGATCGGGACAAGTTTCAGCCTCACGGCGAAGATGAGAATGAGAATCACGGCCACGACGAAATCTGGCGTGGCGACCCCCAGCATCGCGACGGTGCGCAAGATGTAATCCGCCGAGCTATTCATCTTATAGGCCGAAAGAACGCCGATGGGGAGCGCAAGCGCAGTGCCGAGAGCCGTCGCCGCGATTGCCAGGATGAGCGTCGACGGGAGCCTGTCCAGAACCATCTTCAGGACGGGCTCGCGTGTCATAATCGAGCGACCGAAGTCGCCTTCGAGGATAGCACGCAACCAGGACAGGTACTGTACGTGGATAGGACGATCCAGACCGTAATGGCTTCGAATATCGCTGATTAGCTCGGGGGAGGCGTTGAAGCCTAACATGGCGACAATAGGGTCGCCTGGGATCAGATGGGTCAGCGTGAAGACAAGCACCGAAATCACGAGTAGTGTGATAGGAACCTGGATGATCCGTCGTACTAGGTGAGTCGTCATACTCTGCGCCTCTATCCGTTCAGCTACGCCACCTCCTCGTAACTCGAACGGGGTCGCCTGGGAGTCTCCAAACGACCCCGCGTTTCAGAAATAGTTCCCTATGTCTCCCATCGCACGTTCTCAAGTACAAGATTGTAATCTTGCGGTGGCGGCGTAAATCCGGTTAAGTCTTTGTTGTAGGCCCACACCATGCCGCGATGCACGGTGTAGACGTAAGGGGCGTCTTCCAGCACAAGCTGCACTACTCGCGAGTACATCTGTGCGCGCTTTTGCGGGTCTATCTCCTGACGGGCCTGGTCGAGCAATCGATCGACCTCCTCGTTCTGGTACCCGAAGTTGGCAATCGTCTCGGAATGTTGGAACCAGTAGAGTGCCGAGTCCGAATCGGGGGTCATGACGGTGATATCCATTGACCCCATCTCGAAGTTTCCCTCGATCATCCGGTTGAGAACGTCGCCGGCTGCCAGTTCGATTTTGACCTGGATCCCAACCTTCGCCAGCTGACTGGCAATGATCTCCATCTGACGCTTGATCGCCGGCTCCTGATCCACCAGGGCAGAAACCGTAAACCCATTGGGCAATCCGGCTTTGGCCAGCTCCTCTCGCGCTTGTGCAAGGTTCGCCTTCGATCCGTAGACGTCAACACTGGGATTGGTACCCAAGAAGCCCTTCGGTAAGGGATCATCCATAGGGATCGCGCCGCCGTAGAAACCGCTCTGAGCGAGCTCCTCACGGTCGATGGCGTATGCAATAGCCCGGCGAGCCTCTCGCTTCATTACCGGATGGTCAGGCGGTAACCGGAGATTGAAGGCCAGCGCATTCCACGACCAGCCGTCAGTGCTGGCGACGGTAATATTTGGGTTGGCTTGCAGCTCCGGAATATCCTTGTAATCCGGCTGGTCGATGAAGTCCAATTCCCCGTTAAGCAGGCGCAGCTTCTTAATATTCGCGTCTTCAACCGGTTGGAAGATCAGTTCGTCGAGATAGGGCCGATCTTGGCGCCAGTACTTGTCGAATTTCTTTAGAGTGATGTTGCTGCCCGACTCCCAGGAAACGAACTCAAACGGTCCCGCCCCCACAGGGTTCCGGCCGAAAGCGTCCTCCCCCATCTCCTCGTACGCTTTCTTCGACACCACCCAGGTGCCCTGACCGACAGCGGTCGTAACGAGGAAAGGAGTGAAGGGTTTGCTGAGCTTAAAATCGACAGTGTACTTGTCGACGGCCTCGGCGCCCTCGACGAAGAAATAAAGGAATTTGCGCGGTTTGTCCTTCTCGATCGTGTAATTCGCGTTGAAAGCTACATCTTCGGCGGTAACTTCACCGTACCCTTTGTGAAATTGCACGCCCTCGTGCAGCTTGAAGCGCCAGACGAGCGGATCAGGCTGACTCCATTCGGCGGCGAGGGCGGGGGCCGGCTGTAAGGTCTTGTAGTCGAGTTCGACCAGGGGCGCAAAGATATTGGTGAGAACTTCGCCTTGACGCGTTGTCGTCGTCAGGAAGGGGTCCAGATTCGCCGGCTCGCCGACCATGCCGATCCGCATCGCATTACGACGCGGCGCCACGGCAGCTGTGGGAGCTGTATCAGCGACGGGCGATGTGACGGCAGGGGCCGGACCTGCCGCGCCGCGACAGGCTGCTAGAAGCTGTGAGAGGGTCAGACCTGCACCGGCAAGGCCGGTCTGCCTGAGTAAAGCACGCCGGCTCATCCTCCGATCCCACTGCGAAGCCATCTCAAATCTCCTTTCCCCCGTATGTATTGCGTCGAGGTGAAGAGTTATTAGAGAATCCGGCTCAATGACTTGAACCAGAGACGAGACCGAGCTGGGCGGAATAAAAAGTCCTGCCTGCTTGTCATCAAGTCTCAGGGCTATCAGGGCCCAGTTGTCCCCGCAGCGGTGCGGATGGAGACGGCTCTCGTAAAGGAGCCCTCATGCTACGATGTGACTGCGCGGTTTTAAGACTGTTGGAGAGATGAGAAAACGGTCAGAGGAACAACGAGGGATAATGTAGACCGCACAAGGCTCAGATCAGTTTGAATCACTCGAGGCCAGGAACGGGACTCGCAACGTCTACACCCACTTCCTGTTCAGGGTTTGACCCACGGGAGATTGCGAAGTCGAAGCCTGGAGTTTTCCATGTGAAGAGCCATCATGTTGGCCGCTTCCGCAGCATCACGCTTTCGCATCGCCTGAACAATGGCGATGTGCTCTTCGACTGGCGTGACAAGATGTGGTCCAGAACGCAAAACTGCAACCGCTCGGACCAGAGCAATTCGGTGGTTGAAGCTGCCTAGAACCTCTCTTAGAAACCGATTCTCGACGAAGGCGAGGAGAGCCTTGTGAAAATGATCGTCGCTTTCATAGTGGCGGCTACTATCTCCGGCGTCCAGCCGTCCCAATTCTTCATTCAGAGAGCTTTCCAGATCATTGAGAACCAGTTCCGGAATCAAAGGTGTGACGAGCCGCACGACCTCGACCTCGAGGAGTCTGCGAACATCAAAGAGGTCATCAATATCGCGGCGCGTGAGGACCCCTACGAAGGTGCCACGATGAGATTGAGTCTCAACCAGCTTCTCGGATTCCAGGCGCCTGAGCGCCTCGCGAACTGGCATGCGACTGACATCGAGCTCTTCCGCAATGAGATCGAGATCCAGCTTCTCACCGGGTTCAAAGTAGCCCGAGAGTATCGCTTTGCGAAGAGCGTAGGTGGCACGATCGGCCAGAGTCCTCCCGGTAATGGCCTCTGGGAGCGGGACCTTCATGACTCTCCTTATCCCTCGGCGCGCTAGATTGTACGATGCAATGTTGACGCCATTATATACCATAACCAGGTTGCTGGTGTCAATGATCAATGATCAAAGATCCTTGATCGATCCGGCGCCGGGGTTCTTACGCGATCCCCCACGCGAAACCACCCCGCCTGACTCCGATGAACCAGGGGGCCAGAGTGCCGCACGGCTTCCCGGCGTACACCGTCTCCTCAGTCTAGCGCGCCGGTCGCGTCGTCAGACTCCCGAAGTCTGATCGGGATCGTGCTGGCCCACAGCGCGCGCCGACGGGAGCGATCGAGGCGGAAAGAAGCCGGGCGGCTCGCTGACGCCACGCCTGGCATGACCCCAGCCTGCTCAATTGGATTGAGCCAGGGGCTCGTGATCAGCCAGAAACAACCGGCAACGCGGACGCCGGCGACAACGCGACGTCCGCGCCGGTGAGCGTGGCGTTCGCGCCGGCGAATGGCACCGAGGAGCGCATCGTGGGGGGCTGAACACGGCCGATGTCGCGATTCAGGTCACGATGTTCACGTTCACGCGTGCGCCGCTGGCGCATGCACTGATCCATGCGCACCATTGAGGAGTGGGAGTTGAGGTGTTATTGGATGGCACGGCGGAGTGAAGCGAAGACGCAACAGTGGTCTACGAGACGGATGTGACCGATGAGCAGGATCAACTGATTGCGCCCGTGATCGAGCGCCAGTCGAAACGGGGACGGCCCACCACTTTGTGTTTGCGTTGGTGTTGAATGCGCGGATCTATTTGATGCGAACCGGCTGTCAATGGCGTCTTTTGCCAAGAGATTTTCCAGCTTGGCAAGTGTTCGGTGCTATTTCGACAAATGGACGGAGGATGGGACCTGGCTGGAATCATTCTGGCAATCGTCAAGCGCCCAACCAACCAGCAGGGCTTTGTGGTCCTCGCGCGCAGGGGGGCCGTGGAGCGGACAATCGGCTGGCTGAACCGCTGCCGGCGCTTGAGTAAAGGTTTCGAGCAGTTGGTCAAGAACAGCCAAGCGATGGTCTACTGGGCCTCGATTCAACGCATGTTGCGCTACTTGGCACCACCCTGCGATCAGGAACGACCATACAGCCATAAAACCGTTGTGTTAGTACACTGACGATCAAAAGAGGAAGGAGCTTCCGAACGCCCTTCTAGAAAGTTGTTGGTACGTCCGGTGGGCGATATCCACCACGTTGTTCGGTAGAAATTGATTCATCAGCCGCAATCCTTTCTGTCGCTCTTCGACACTCCCTTGCAGGCCGAAAATTTGCTCCGAGTACTCGGCGATATCTACCACGATCCGCTCGTAGCGATAGTAGCTGAGTGCCACCAGATCAATCTCGGTACGACCATAACCCTGGTAGAACCACCCTACCTCTTGATCGTTGTTCCAGATACCGCCAACACCGCCACCAATAAACATCAGATCACGCTCTTTGGGCGCCAGGATGGGCTCGTCCCAGTCCACGATTGCCAACTCGTCGTCCATGCCCACCAGGACGTTTCGGCCATGGAGGTCCGCATGACACACGGCCAATTTGACGGCACGATCGTGCAGTACGAAGGCGAGCTGTTCAGCGCGTTCGACAATGCTTTCGATCTCGTCACGCTTGGTCAGCCAAAAGGCGGCTAAGCTCACCGCGATGGGGTCATCAAAGCGGTCCTGTTCCACCTGTTTGTGAAACGCCTTTACGGTATTCCGCCAGCGTGGCGAATAGTCCTCGTGGGGTACACGTTCGGCCAGGGCGGCGGGCAATCGCGTTGTATGAACTGCTTTCAGGCTCGCGCCCAATGTGATCCATGGTGTCTGTGACAAGGCAACCTCAAAGCCGGTCTTGCCGTCGAAAAACGGGTAGAGTATCCAGTCGAAGCCGTGCGCATGGACCCACAAATCGCGGGTCGTCGTCGCGACAGGGGCCATCACCGGCCGGATACCTTGCGCCTGAAGAAAGGCAGGGACGGCGACCGCTATCTCGTTGAAGTTCCCGCGTCGTAGCTTGAGAAAGTAGGGGGTGCCACTGTTGGCGGTGACACGGTACGTCGCGTTGTTCACCCACCCGAGGGGCAGAAAGGATACCTGCGTGATGCGCAGCCCGAAGGTATCGCGCAAACACGCGATGATGGTGTCATCGGAGATATCGGGTTTCGTCAGCATAGGCGGTACGATGCTGCTATCGTTCCATGGTCTTGTTTCCAAGGGAATAACTTAGCAGAGTTAGCCTACGTAGCGGCAGGTTGATGGGTGGTGTGATGTCTGGCACGCGAGTCGCTTTACGCGTGTCCTGCTTCTCGCAGAAGAATTGGGTGAGAGCGACGATCGTTTCAGAATCCCGCCCCGTCGTATTATATGGACACGGTGGATGTTTGTGGAGGGTAAGGAGGCGAACCATCAATTGAGCGGAGAATATCCGGTGTTGTCCCTCATTCTCCTTGATGGGCTTGTTCGAGCAAGGCGAACAAGGGCTTGATCTTTGACAACTGATCCAAGAACTGAGCCGACACTCGATACGAAAGAAGCTCAGCGGTTGACCCCACGTGGTCAGTGATTCCGGCAGCCATGGCGGGCGTAACCGGTTTCCATTTTCTCGGCGACCCTGTTCCCCGGGTAGGTTCAGGCGTGTCTAGCGGCTGACGCAAGCTGTAATGGGGTAAGACCAGGTGATAGTAGGCCGTCGACAACCAGAGCTGCTTCTCAAACCAGACAATTTCTTTGGAAAAGCCATTCGTGCGGCGGGTCAAACGACGATTGCTTTGCCGTTGCGTCAAGTTATCCCGCTCCACGAAACTGGTATTGACAGTGTCGCTCACCGGTGAATTAGTCAGTTGAGCCGCGATCGCCTCGGGTTTACCAAAAATCACTTTGGCTTTGACCTCGGTCACCCGAGCACCGTCGCGTAGCTTGACTACTTGGGCATACAGCAGGTCCGCGGCAGGGACCAACCGGGGATTGGGAAATCGGCCTCGATGGCCTTTTCTTTCAGGCTGAACCCAAGTGCCCTAGGTATGCAGCAAGGCATGGGCATATTCCGGTAGCTGATCGCTGGTAAAGAAAGGAATGCCTTCATCTGTAACATCTTTGACCCGGTCCACCAGGAGATCGGCACTAGCTTGGCCGCGTTTGCCGACGACAAAAGCGAGCACCAAGCGCCAGACCGGTGCAAAGGCTAACCAGACCCAGGCATCGCCATACGTTTCACAATAGAGTTTGGCAGACGGCAGGTGGGCTTCTTGAGTGTGAACGAAACTCCATAACTCGTCCAACTGGCATTCGGTGACATGCAGATGGCTCCACAGGTAAAGCACCACCGCACGGCACTGCCGAGCGGCGCGATTCAGCCAATCACACACCGTATCTTTGTCGATCGGCAAGATCCGACCGGTCGCCCGGATGGAATTTCCTTCGGCCAAGGCGCGCCCGGCGGTCTCGAAAATCGCCGGATCGCTTTCCAGACCATAGGAGGCGGTGGCGTCACTCCAAGCCACACTCCTCCCACAACCCTTACAGAGTGCTTGCGGTTGACCATAACTGGTGCCATTTTTGACCATTTTGCCCTGCCGAAACGGAAGACCGTAGTATCGACAGCGTTGATTAGGACAATAGAGCGTTTCCCAGTCCATTTTCGTACCCTCGATCTGCATAACTTATGCTCTCGAGGATACGCCGACCAATCAAAGTTCAACAACCTCATCAAGGAAAATGAGGGACAATACCGAATCTCCGAACGTCCTTTAAATGGTGGCGGCCTGTGAGTGGTAAGCCTGGGTGCGATCAGCCAAGTGCCCCCACCCAGCCGTGTCCGCGAAAAGGTCGGACATTTCAGGGACCTTCGTCTCCCGCGTCGTGTATCGACTTCATCACAGCCTGTCCCAGATAGGTGTCATGTTGATCTGCCCAATCCGGAACGCTGCTGCGAAAAGCACCGATAAAGTTATCTACTGGGTCATTCGTGGCATAATGGATGGCAGTCATCAGCAACTCGACCGCCAGTTCTTCGGGCGTCGAGCCTCGCTGCCTGGCCGTCTCTGCCAGAGGTTCATACACCTCTTCCGGCACTTCCAGTGTCAATGTGTGTTCCATAATCGTCACCTCCACCTCCTCACGCGAATGCATCCGCACTCTTTGTCCAGGTCACCTTCAGAGAAAGGGTCGGATAACGGCCTGTGCGTCAGCCGCCGGCTGGAAGGAACGACGCTGATAGACTGAGAGAGCCTTTTTGTTGCTTCCTGCTGCCTAAATTGCCCCGATCCAGCCGGTCGGCTGCACGCCCCGCCGCCATAGCGATCGCGCCCCGCTGACACAGCCCGCCTAAATTGCCCCGATCCAGCCGGTCGGCTGCACGCACTTGTTCGCCGCGCCTGGCACCGAGTTTAGGACGACCTACTCGAAAGGGCCATGTTCTTCGACTGTGCCATCTACGCGGGTAATTTTTATCGAAACCGAACTTTTCATATGTATTGCGTCGGATACACCCGCTCTAACTTTGTTTAGAAATTTAGTATGCAGTCCGCCTTAGAAGCCCACGAATCTAAAGATGGCGCGCCAGGATGGTCACGCAGCGGTGGTTACACGGCCCTGCAGCGCGTCGAAGAAGCCGGCATACTTTGCGGGATCGGGCCACGTCCGGTGGCGCGCCTGGTCGACCTCGGCGCGCTGTTGGGCCGTCATGACGTGGGCGCCGTCACCCGCCAGGAGCAGGATATGGCAGTTCTGTTCGATTTCCTCGACGATGTTGATGGCGTCCAGCAACGTCGGACCGGCGGCAATCAGGCCGTGATTGCCGAGCAGGATGACGTTGAAATCAGACGCCAGTCGGGTCACAGCCTCGTGCAGGTCGTGGCTACCGGAGTGGAAGTAGGGCAGGAGCGGCACCTGGCCGGCCCGGACATAGAAGCCGGCGTTGGAGGGCGGGATCGCATCCAGGCGGGGCGTCGGGTAGCGTGCCGAGAAGGCCACGGTATGCGGGGGATGCGGGTGCACGACGGCCTGCGCGTCCGGCCGTGCCCGGTACATGGCGAGGTGCATGCCCAGTTCCTTCGAGGGGCGGCCCCTGCCGATCACTTCGCCGTTCAACCGCACCTGGACGAGGTCTTCGGGGCGCATCTGGCCGAGCGAACCACCTGTGGGGGTGATGTAGACGTCGTCGCCGACCCGAACACTGGCATTCCCGCCGGCGGAATAGATCAGGCCGGTCTGGTACATGAGGTGACAGGCTTCACACAGTTCTTCCGGGCCTTCCGGTTGTTCTCCCAACATGCCGCCTCTCCTTGCGTTCAGTTGGAACGGCAAGTTATTCTGTGGAACGAGGTCCCAAGTACAAAAGCTGGGGTCTCTGTTGCTTTTTTATAGACAGATTCGCAAACGAGTGATCTTCTTGACAATCGGGATTTCTTTCGGTATATTTAGTCAACGGTATACAGTTTACCATGGCACTTTTGGACTGTCAAGGCGATGAAGAAATTAAGAAAAGTTATGATGCGCACCGACACCTTTGACCAGATAGATCGTGCGGACCCCCTGGTCGAGACGGTTCTCGCCCAGATCATGGACGCTATTGTTGCGGGGCGTTTACAGTCTGGCGATAAGCTCGTGGAAGCACGCCTTGGGGAACAGTTGGGCGTGAGCCGCGGCCCAATTCGCGAGGCATTCCGGCGGCTGGAGCAGTTGGGACTGGTTGAAAAGATTCCCTACCGCGGCACATTTGTCTCGGAACTGACCGAGCAAGACGTGGAAGACCTGCACCGCGTCCGCGAGCGCCTGGAGGGGCTGGCCGCGCAACTCGTGGCCGAGTCACACGACACCGAGGCCATCGCCACGCTTGAGGCGCTTCTGAACGAGATGCGTGAGGCGGCCGCCAACGGCGAACACGGGCGGATGATGGCGCTGGATGCTGACTTTCACGACGCCCTGTTTAAGTTTAGCAGGAATGGACTCCTGCGTGAGATCTGGGTGACGGTTGGGGCGCGCCTGCGCCGTTTTCTCCTCCTGAAGCGCCGCCACTTGTATCCGAGCCTCGATAAGATGGTACGAATGCATGAGCCAATTGTGCGTGCCATCAGCGAGGGCGATCCGGATCGGGCCGAGGCTGAAGCTCGCCACCACGTTCTCGAAGCGTGGCAGCTCATGATTGCCGCAGGCAAGAGCACGACGCTGAATGACAGCCGAGAGGCCGAAACGTGACCCTCTGGATAGCGCCGGTCCGACAGCACGTCAGTGCCGGGACGAGTGAGGACATACCAGGCGAGGTACGTGCGGGGATGCGCCGCCTGCACTCGCGGGTGCGCCACGGGATGCGAATTGCCGTGGGGGTGGGGAGCCGCGGCATCTCCGGGCTGCCCACGGTGGTACACTGCGTCGTCGAGGAACTCCGTGCCCTGGGCGCCGACCCTTTCCTTGTACCGGCGATGGGAAGCCACGGAGGCGGCACGGCGGAGGGCCAGCGCGAGGTCCTCGAGCGCTATGGCCTGCGCCCCACCGACCTCGGCGTTTCGATTCGAAGTGCGATGGAGACTGTGGAGATCGGCCGGACACCGGAGGGGATGCCGGTCTTCTTTGATTCCCACGCGGCGGCCGCGGACGGCATCATCGTCATCAACCGCATCAAAGAGCACACCGCATTCAAGGGCCGCTGGGAGAGCGGGCTGCTCAAGATGCTCGCGGTTGGTCTCGGCAAAGCCCGAGGGGCGGCGGAGATTCACAACTGGGGCGTGCGCGAGGCGATGCCGTCCGCGGCGCGGCTGCTCCTGGCGCGCCTCCCGATTCTGGGGGGCGTGGCGCTGATCGAGAACGGTGTGCACGAACTGGCGAAGATTGTGGTGCTTCCGGCCGAACAGATCGAGGCCGAGGAGCCGGCCCTGCTGGACCTGGCGCGTCGCCTGACCCCCCGAATACCGTTCGAGCCGATTGACCTCCTCCTGGTGCGGGAGATGGGCAAGGACATCAGCGGGACCGGCATGGATCTCAACGTGATCGGAATGTGGCGACGAACAGGCGGGCCGATCGAGCCTCTGATCACGACGATCGGTGTGCTTGATCTGACCGAGAACAGCCATGGGAACGCGATCGGGGTCGGTCATGCCGACCTCATCCCTCAACGCTTCTACACCAAAACTGATAGAGCGGCCACCTGCACAAACTGTCTGACCTCACACAACTTGACGGGCGGGAAAATCCCGATCACCCTCCCAACTGATCGAGCGGTCGTCGAAGCGGGTCTGGCCGGTATTGCCCCGGAGCGCGCGCGTGGTGCTGATCCGCAACACGCTGGCGCTCGACCTCTTGTGGGCGTCGCAGGCATTGCTGGCCGACGTCGCGGCCGGATCGAACATCGAGCAGATCGGGCCTCTGCACCCCCTCCGCTTTGACGCCGACGACGCGCTCGTCGACCCGGCGGGCGACGACCAGCCTGCAGTATCTTCGCAAGATTAGGCACCGTCGGCGCCAGCCTGTTGAGGGCCGTTCTGACGGCGCGCCTGCCAAACTCGCCGCGTCACACGAGCAGCAGATATAACAAAGCAGTCGCCGCGCCCAGGCGCGGCGACCGCTTCGATTGCCCTCCCACGGCACCCAGATCGTGGATGATGTGTTGGTATGATCCTGTGGGCGAAATCGTCTCCAGGGAGGGCGAGCGGTTGGTCGTGCGCGCTGCAGCGCGCACGACCAACAGGCGCCCGCCACTCGCACCAATTCGCCAACAATGTGTTCATATTTCTGTGAAAGTGGCGCGCGTGCGCCACTTTTTCAGAAAGTGAGATACGCCATCCAGATCGTGATGTGCTACTACTTCTTGTATCGGTCGAGCTCTTCCTGGGCTGCTTGCGTCACCTTGTCCAACTCGGCCTTGGGATCGGCGCCCGTGATGACGTTCTCGACGGCGCTCGTGAAGGTATCGTTGAAGACCGGCCAGGCCTCGTTGATGGGCCGGCGCACGGCGTGATTCGCCAGGCCTTCCATGAAGATGCTGAGCGGGTATTCCTTCAAGTTGGGCATCTCTTCATAGACCGACTTGCGCGCCGGCATGTAGCCGGTTTTCTCGATCCACTCTTTGTGGCCTTCCTTGCTGGTCAGGAAATCGACCAACATCCAGCCTTCCTGAGGATGCTTGCTCTGGGAGTGAATCCCGATGTGATAGCCGCCGGAGGGCACGGCGCACCGCTGCTCACACGGAATCGGCATGACACCGACCTTCAGATCGGGGTAGCGCTGCTGGATATCGGTCAGCACGAATGGGTTGGCCTGGATGAATGCAACCTTGCCGGTCTGGAAAATATCGGGGACGCGCTCGATGGGGGAGAGCCCCTGTTTGAAGAGGCTGCCGATCCATCCCAGCGACTCGACCGACGCCTCGCCGTTGGTATACCCTGTGTAGGTGGTGCCCTCGTCGTTCAGGTACTGCGCGCCGCGGGCGTACTGCCAGGGTTCGATGCTGTAGGTGCCGACCGGGTAGAAGGTCGTCCACCCCCACACGTTGGTCACGTCGCCGCTCTTCTCGGTCACCTTTGTGATTGCATCGACCCACTGATCGTGCTTCCAGGCCTGATCGTAGCTCTGCGGCGGCTCCAGCCCGGCGGCCTTGATCATATCCTCATTATACAGGATCGCTTCCGTCGACTGGTGCATCGGGAGCGCCCAGATCTTCCCGTTGTAGGTCATGTCGGCTTTGGGGATCGGAAAGAGGTCGTCGGCGTAGCCCGGCTGCACGTAGTCGTCCAGGGGGATGATCACGTCGTTGTAGACGTAGATCGGAACCTGGGTGTTGTCAACCCAGAAAACGTCCGGAGCGTTCCCGCCCGCGGTCGCAGTATCGATTTTCTGGAAGTACTCGCCGAACGCGAAGTTCTGCACGTTCACTGTGATCCACGGGTACTTGTTCATGAACTCCTTGACGAGGTCCTCGGTCGCAGTGCTCAGGGGCGGATTTGGCCCCGCGGTCCAGTACGTGAGTGTGACGGGCTCATGTTGCGCTTCGCCCGACGACGGCTGGCTCGTCGGTTGCTCGCCGCCCTGCTGGGCAGGCGCGCCGGTGGGCTGGGTCGTGGGCGCCGCACCTTGACCGGCGCAGCCCACGAGGACCGCGACAATCACGATCAGCGCCAGCAGCCACATTCTGTGCTGGTGACTCATCTCATCCTCCTCGTGTACACTTGCTTCGTAACGCGAATCTACCTGCAATGGGGCCTTGTGACATATCCTGCGTGTGCGCTCGGCTCCCTCCCTCTCTCACCTGGCGGTCATCATACGACCATTCCCGGCACCGGCCGGGGCATCTTCCAGCGCCTCACGTGCGGCGATAGCATCGTGGCACGCGACGGCGTCGAGCAAGACCTGCTCGTCGATCCGATCGAGCAAGCGTTCCATCTGCTTGACGCTGCGGATACTCTGCGACAACGCTTTGACCGGGTCTTCACGCTGCGGGAACTGGTCGAGCGAGAACCAGCCCATATAGCCCGTCTGTCGGATCCAGAACAGCGCCTCGACGAATGCGAAGTAGTGGACACTGCCGACGACCATATCCCAATCCCAATCGCCGTAGTTGTCATTGAAGTGCAGGTGGAAAAGCTTATCCCGCTCCTGCAGCAGGACGATTTGCTCACCCAGGTTCTCATTGGTGAAGAGGGCGTGCCCGGTATCGAACAGGCAACCGACGTTGTCGAGCCCGACATCGTTGATGAGCAGCATGACCTTGGGGACGGTGCCAAGAAGCGAGTAGGCGCGTGGCTGTTTCAGCTTGGGTTCGACGCAGAGCTGTACCTCGGCGTTGTGGCTGGCACACTCGCCGATAGCATCCACCAGGTTGCGCCAGCTGGCTCGATAGTCTACTTGAAACGGGTAATCGAAGCCGTCCTGGCCCAGCCAGACGTTCAACTTGTTGGCGCCGAGGACGACGGAAGCATCCATGGCGTCTTTGACACGCTGAACCGCGTCGGCGCGAACACCGGGGTCCGGGTTGCTCAGGCTCCCCAACTGCCAGGCCGGATCACTCGCCATGACGGGGCTGACAATCGAGCACTCGAGTCCCTGCTCGTCCAGGAAGGCCTTCATCTGGGCCGGGGTCATCTCCTCGAACATGCTCGGGAAGTGGAGCTCGACCCCATCGAGTCCCTCGATCTGTTTGGCCAGGAGCACCTTCTCACGGGTGCTGATCGCGGGTCGAAAGCCCGCCGGGCAAAACCGGTCGCTGGCGGGTCCGAAGGGGATCAAGTTGGTCGACCACTTGTGGTTCATTCTGCCGTCACTCCTTCCGCGCGATCCGGCAGCTTGTAGCCGGTCACGCGCGCCGTAAACATGTCCGTCAACCGGGCAGCGTCTACGTCCATCAAGACCTTCGCATTCGGGGGTGCCTGCCTGAGGTAGCCCAGGTCCGCCACGGTCTGCGCCTTCGTCAGTTCGTCGTGCGTGGGAATGCGCACCAGATACTCACGGACATCGAAGAGGCTGGGGTCGATGGCGTAAGCCATCGCCGGGACGTCATTGTACTGGACCCCACTGCCCCGGAGCCAGCCGGCGGACGAGTAGTAGGCAATGCGCTGCGCGGTGATACGCGAGAGGAGGTCGGTCGTCCGCGTCCCGGCCTGCCGAATCTGCTCAAGCTGCGCATCATTGAAGGTCGTCTTGCGACAGACATCCAGCCCTGCCTGCACGACGGGCGCCCCCGACTGGTAGACGATGGCGGCTGCTTCAGGGTCGTTGTAGAGATTGAACGTCGCCACCTCGCTGGAGTTGCCCCAGGTCAGCACGGCGCCGCCCATCAGGATCAACTCCTTCAGGGCCGTCGCCATGCGCGGCTCCACGCTCAGCGCCAGCGCGACGTTTGTCAGCGGCCCAATTGCCAGCAGCGAGATCTCCCCCGGATTGGCCATGACGCGATCGACCAGGGCGCGCACGGCGTGCTGCCGCCGGGCCGTCCCCCTGGGAGCCGGAACGCCGGCATCGCCCAGGGCATCGTTGCCGTGCACCTCGTGGGCCGTGAGCGGCGGTCGCATCAACGGTTTGGAAACTCCCTGGTAGACCGGGATATCGCCGCGCCCGGCGCTTTCGAGGATGATCAGGGCGTTGCGCGTCGATTGTTCGACGCGCCCGTTCCCGTAGACCGTTGTGATGGCCTCGACCGAAAGCTCAGGGGAGGCGAGCGCCAGCAGGATTGCGGCAGCATCGTCAACGCCCGGGTCGGTATCGATGATGATTCGTTTCACGCAGATTCCTCCACTGCTGTTACCGGCGCCTACGTGGCTGCCGTCGCCGGCTGCTCGTACCCGAGGATGCGGCTGGTGAAAATCTCGGTCAGGCGGTCCGAATCAACGCCCATCAGGACCCTGGCGTTGGGCACCTGCCCCCAGCGGTTGCCCACGTCGGCGACGGTCTGCCCTTTGGTCAGTTCGTCGTGAGTGGAGATGCGTACGAAATAGTCGTGAATGTCGAAGAGGCCGGGGTCGATGGCGTAGGCAATAGCGGGCACATCGTTATACTGGACACCGCCCCCTGGGAGGTTGCCCTGGCTGGTATAGAAGCGCACGATCTGCGGCGTGATGCGGGTGAGCAGGTCAATCGTCGGGCCTGTTCCCTGTTGGATACGCGCCAACTGGTCGGCGCGAATCTGGACCTTGCGGCAGACATCCAACCCTACCTGCACGATTGGGACGCCGGATTGGTAGACGACGGCTGCAGCCTCGGGGTCGTTGTACAGATTAGCGCTGGCGACTTCGCTGGCGTTTCCCCACGTCAGGACCGCCCCGCCCATCAGGATGAGCTCTTTCAGGGCCGTTGCCATGCGCGGCTCAATGCTCAGGGCCAGGGCGACGTTGGTGAGCGGCGCAAGCGCCAGGAGCGTGATCTGCCCCGGGTTCGACATGACCAGCTCGATCAAGGCCCAGACGGCGTGCTCGGGTTGGGGTGTCCCGTGCGGCGGCGGCACGTTGGCGTCCCCGAGGGCATCCCTCCCGTGCACATGACTCCCGATATTCGGCGGTCGCGTCAACGGTTTTCCGGCTCCCTGATAGACGGGGATATCGCCGCGCCCGGCGGCCTCAAGGATAGTGAGGGCATTGCGGGTGCAATCCTCCACGTGGCCGTTGCCGTACACCGTCGTCACTGCTTCCACCGACAACTCGGGCGATGCCAGGGCCAACAAGATGGCGGCGGTATCGTCAATTCCCGGGTCCGTATCGATGATCACTCGCTTCACGGCTCTCGTCCTTTCTTCGTCATACCGGGGGTCAGGCCTGCCCGCTTCGGAGTGTGCGCACGGCATCCATAAACGCGCGGGCCCGCCGCGGGTCGACGGGGTCTTTGAGGTTGGCCTTGGCACCAAACCCAAAGATCGTGGCGTCGACGTAGTTGAGCATCTCCACCGTGTCAATTGACATGCCACTCCCGATAATCAAGGGCGTTCCGGGGACGGCGTCCCGCAGGAGCTGGATATCGTCAAGGCTGGGCGGATGGGCCGAACTGTGGCCCGACACCAGGAGGGCATCGGCCCCGCCGCGCTCGACCATGTCATGAGCCACCACCTCGAGCGGGCGGTGCACCAGCGGCGCGGCGTGCTTGGAATAGATATCGGCAAAGATCAGGACATCATCAGCCCCCAAGCCGTGCCGGTAGCGGAGCAAGGACGCCGCCTCGCCTTGAATCATGCCCTGATCCGTGATGTAGACATCCGTCAGAATGTTGATCCGGACAAAGCGTGCTCCCACGACCGCGGCGATCCCCATCGCCGCCTTCCACGCGTTGCGAAGCACGTTGATGCCCAGGGGCAGCCCAGTTGCGCCACGCACGGCGTGCGCGGCGAGCGTGATCGCCGCCACAGTTTCGGGCGCGGTGGTCTCCGTGAAAAAGGGCTCGTCGTTGAAATTCTCGACCACCAGCGCGTCGACGCCCGCCTCTTTCAGCGCGCGCGCATCGCGGACGGCCCGCTCCAACACCGCAGCCACGCTGCCGCCGTAGCGCGGGGCACCGGGCAGCGACGCCAGGTGGATCATGCCGAACACTGGTTTAGGTATTCCGAAAACAGCTGCGAGGCCGGTCATTCTGATTATCTCTCCTGATGGGTGGGGTGACCCACCCATCGTACCTTCCTCTAGCCTTTCAGGCCGGTTGTCGAGATGCCCCGTGTATAGTAGCGCTGGAAGATGAGGAACAAGATGATGGGAACGGCGGCCGCCAGCGCCACACCGGCGAAAAGCTCATTCCAGTAGACCGCGTCCTGCCCAGCGAGATTGCTAATCGCGATCTGGAGCACGCGGACACTGGGAGAACTGGTCACAATCAAGGGCCAAATAAAGGCATCCCACGAGGCCTGAAAGGTAATGAGGCCGACCGAGATGAGCGCCGGCCAGCTGAGCGGGATGATAACTTGAAAGAAGATGCGGAAGCGGCTGGCGCCGTCGATAATCGCCGCTTCCTCCAGTTCCCGGGGGATACCCAGAAAGAACTGCCGCAGGAGAAAGATATTGAAGGCGTTTGCCAGGCCGGGCACGATCAGCGCCTGGTAAGAGTCGAGCCAGCCGATCTGCTTGACAACCAGATAGAGCGGCAGCGCAATTGCTTCGAATGGGATGACGACCGTCAGCAACGTGAGGACGAAGAGCAGTTCGCGACCTGGAAAGCGGATGCGTGCGAAGGCGTACGCAGCCATCGCGTTGACCAGGCCGCCCAGGACCACAGTCACACCAGCGACAAACAAGGTGTTGAAGATGTACCGCGGCCACTCCGTTCCCTCAGAAAAGAGAAGTTTCTGGAAGTTCGCGGCGGTGAAGTTCACCGGGAAAAACGTCTTCCAGGAGAGCGGATAGATGTATTCGAAAATCTCAGGGACCGGGCGAAAGGCGGAACTGAACATCCACACAAACGGAATGAGCGTGAAGAGCATCAGGAAGGTCATCAGGACGTAGAGGCCGATGCGCTCGAGCCGGCGCCAGGCGGATAGTCCGGCCATCGCGGGCCGCACAGCCTCCTCCGCCCGCACAGCAGGCCTCACGGTCCGTTCGATCTCATCGTGTCCAAATGTCATAAGCCGCCTCTCAGTCCGCTTCGGGTCGCAGCCCAGTGAATCGTGGAGTCAGGCAGGCCAGCGATCAATGAGCGCCTGGAACGCCGGCTGCGCTGCTGTGGAAGCCACCCGCACGGCGGCGGGACCCTGGAGGCCAAGAGTTCGTTCGGGTCCAAAGATGATCGGTCAAGCCAGCAGCAATGGCCGGGGGACGCTCGAGCGGCCTGGACCTGGTCAGGAAGGCCATGAACCCTCTCTTTTTCAACTTCGACGCCCCTCCTGCCCGCGCTCCATGGTCTCCTGCGGTGCTACTCCGCTTCGCTGCGCAGCACGCGCAGCTGGAAAACTGCCAGCGCAATCAGGAAGATCGTAAAGAGCACGGCCACGGCCGCCCCATATCCGAGCCGGTTGAAGCGGAACGCCTCACGAAAGATGTAATAAATCATCACGAGGGTACTGTCCTGGGGGCCACCTTGCGTGATGATGTAGATCGGGGTGAACAACTTGAGGGCGTTGACGGTGTTGGCAACGAGGACGTAGAGCGCCGGGCGGCGCAGCAAGGGCAAGGTCACGTACCAGAACCGTTTCAGGGCGGTGGCACCGTCAATTGCGGCCGCCTCGTAGATCTCGGACGGGATTCCCTGTAATCCGGCGAGGAAGATGAGCATCGAGAAACCCACCCACTTCCAACTCAGCATGACGGCCAGGGAGGGCAGCGCCTGCCAGGGGCTGGTAAGCAACGGCTGGCGCGAGATGCCGAACGTGACCAGGAAGGCGTTGATGAGTCCGTTCTGCGAATCGAGCATGACGCGCCAGAGCACCGACGCCACGACCATCGAGATGACCACCGGCAGGTAGTACACCGTGCGGAAGATGCCGATACCGCGCAGGGGCCGCTGAACCAGAAGCGCGAGAAAGAGCCCCAGGATGGTCTGCATGGGCATCTGCCAGAGCGCGTAGTAGATCGTGTTCACGAAGGCGCGCTGCACGGTCCGATCCTGGAGGGCCCGGAGATAGTTGCCGGCGCCGATGAATTCGCGCCGGGCCGGGTTCAACAGGGGAAAGTCATAGAGGCTAATCCATCCGGCCAGGATGATAGGAATGAAGCCAAACACCACCAGGAGGACGATCGCGGGAAGCACAAAAGCGAAGCCCTCGAATGCTTCTTGCCTCTTCAATCGCTGCGTTCTCATGGCGTCCTCGCCTCCTGCCAGCGAAAACAGCAAAACAACGGCCGTCCCGGTCCGCCATGGAGAGCGCTGTCTCACTTGAGTGCTTTCGATCTCATCTGCTGCGAGGAAGTGGCTTGACAACGCGTGCCGGACAGGATACACTACACAAAAGGGGTAAACAGTTTACAGTATACAAGTGCTTGTCCCGGTTGTCAATCCCAATAGCTGATGCGCCACGCTTCCTTCCGGCACGACCCGGGCCCAGCAGTGATACAGAACAAATGGATGGCGTCTCTCACTTTCTGTAAAAGTGGCGCGTAGGCGCCACTTTTACAGAAATATAACGATCCTGGTGGCGAATTGGTACACGTCGCGGGCGCCGGTTTGGAGTGCGCGCTGTTGCCCTTTTCCACATGAATCTGACACACCGTGCGTCTGCCCGGAGCAACCGCCCGGCAGCCCAGGAATAAATTCCAGGGCTGATAGCCACAGTCGGCTGAAGCCGACTGGATGAGAGACGTTCGCGCACAATTGCAATCGTTCTTAAGTCGCTCTTGCGCTGTTCCAATCGACGCTGATACACCGCGTGCCCGGAGGGGCCCGCCCGGCCGGAGGCCCCAGCCGCGATTTCAATTGCCCGGCTCCTCGCCCAGCTCCGGACAGCGACGGTCAGGTTCAATTGGAAACGTGCAACAGCGCGCTGAAGCGCGCACGACGAGCCCTTCGTCCTCCCTGGAAGCGATTTCGCCAACAGTTGCCCCTGTGCCTGCGGCCCGCGCCGGGAAATGAAAAGTGGCGCCGCGCCACGGCGAACAGCGCGGCGGGCTATTTTCAGGAGAGGATCATATCACCATATCATCAACAAACGGGATCTTGGGACAACTTCGCACTGGCGGCTATACCGTTTGCCCCGGCACCTCGCGAACACCGTTGCCCGCAGACCGACTCCTCCGGAAATCGACTCTCTAGGGCGCGCCAGACAACCGGGGATTGAGCGGCCATCGGCGACCCCCATATTGCGGCAGAGAAGGCGCCGCCACCTTCAGCGAGAGGTGAGATCGCGTGTATTCTTATACCGATATGATCGCAGAATTACAAGCGATTGCGCGAGGCGCGGAGCACGTACATCTGGACGAGGATCGTCTGGACCAAGTGACTGCGGTCGTCCGGACACGGTTGGGCATCAACGACTTCGGCACGCGCCGCGACTATCCCGATCTGCCCCCGGCTGAGATGCTCCAGTTCCTCCTCGTCGGCGGCGCCCACAATTTCCTCTTCTGGCAGCGTGACCCCGACGGGGCCATCGTGCCCTGGCACGTGACGGTCAACGGGGAAGCCCGAACCGGGTTCCCGGCCTACCTCGCGTGCCAGACGCGCGCCCTCCGTCAGGGCCAGAACTTCCTCGATCCCGACGTACTCCTCTCGATGACCCTGACGGACATCGAAGAGATGTATCGCGATGAGCAGATCGGCGAAGTCACGCTGCAATTTCTGCCTGAGCGGCTGGCGCGCTTCCACGAGGTCGGGCGGGTGCTGAAGGCGCGCTACGCGGGCTCTTTCCTGAACCTGCTGGAACAGGCCGGCGGCCACCTCTTCCGCGACGACGGGAACGGGATCATCCAGCAGCTCATCACGGAATTTCCCCTGACGTACGGCGACTGGCCGTTTTGCAAGAAGGCGATGGTCACCATCGGCAATCTCTACCAGGACCGCGATCGCTTGATCCCGCGGTCATCGCCCTACCGCAACCTCGTCGAGTTGCGCGACCCCGAGAAGATCGAGATTGGGGCTGATTACTACCGTCCCTATTTCCTCTATCGGGTCGGCGTGCTGCGGATCGACGAGGAGTTTCGGATCCGTCTCATCAACCGCGAGCTTATCGAGCGCGAGAGCCCGGTGGAGCGCGAGTACCGCGCCTGGACGATTCTGGCCGGTCACGAGCTGGCGAAGCGCCTGGGGGTGACGCCCCACGATGTGGCTGTCGAAACCTGGGGTATGGGCTACGTGCGCTGCCGAGCGTGCTTCATCGGCGTCTCCGACGCAGAGGTACCCTGCCACTACCGGGCCTTCTGCTACGCGTACAACGAAGAACCGGCCCTGATGCAAACGCTCTGGCCGTTGGTGATGACGACAGCCTACTGAAGGGAGGGGCGAGGTGCAAGCGGGCAGCTATCTCCTCGGTATTGACGTAGGCGGGACCGGGTGTAAGGCGGCGGTCTACACCCTGGACGGCGAGTGCCTGGGGGAGGGCTACGAAGAGTACGCGATGATCAGTATCGCGCCGGGTCAGGCCGAGCACGACGCGGAGGGGTGGTGGCAGGCAGCCACCAGCGCAGTGCGGCGTGCGATTTGGGGT
Organism: Ardenticatenaceae bacterium; assembly: GCA_027493995.1. Taxonomy (GTDB): domain Bacteria; phylum Chloroflexota; class Anaerolineae; order Ardenticatenales; family Ardenticatenaceae; genus DOUV01. The sequence goes on from JAOSJS010000001.1 coordinate 3,773,677, forward strand.
CTTGACGCGGCTCGAATTCGTGCCGTGGGCGTTGGGTGTACCAACGGGTTGGTTGCCGTCGATCGGCGGGGACACCCACTGCGTCCGGCCATCATGCTGTGGGATCAACGCGCGCTGCCGGAGGTCGAGCGGATGCGCGCCGCGCTGGGCGCCGAGCAGATTCAGGCGGTGACTGGGAACCCGGCCGCGCCCGGCGCCTACTCCCTGCCCACCATTCTCTGGCTGAAGCACAACGAGCCCGAGACTTTCGACGCCGCTTACAAGTTCATGGTGCCGGGCGGCTATCTGGTCGCGCGGCTCACCGGCGAATTTACGATTGACTACTCGCGCGCCTGCACGACTCTCCTGTTCGATATTCGGCGCCGGGAATGGTACACCCCCTTCTTTGCGGCCCTGGGGATCCCCCGCGAGAAGCTGCCGCGCGCCGTCCCCTCCCAGGAGGTGGTTGGTGCGATCACGGCCGACGCTGCGGCAATGACCGGTCTCCGCTCCGGCACCCCGGTCATTGCCGGGTGCATGGACACGCTCGGGGCCGCCCTGGGTTCGGCCAGCGTCGAGCCCGGCGATTCGTTCATCATCATGGGCACGGCGGCGCGTGTCTCTGCCCCGCTGGCCAGGCCCCAGTTCGACCCACGTTTCATGAACTGCACCAACATTCAGCCCCATCGCTGGCTGGCCATCGGCGCCATCAATGGCGTCGGCTCCTCGCTGCGCTGGTTGCGGGACGTCGTCGCGCTGGACGAGCAGCGACAGGCGCAGGCGGAAGGCAACGATGTCTACGACCTGATCACGGCACAGGCCGGCGGCGCCCCCCCCGGCGCCAAGGGCCTCGTCTTCCTCCCGTACCTGTCGGGCGAACGCACGCCGATCTGGAACCCGTACGCGCGCGGCGTGCTCTTCGGGCTGACGTTGGGGCACAGCCGGGCCGATCTATTCCGGGCAGTGCTGGAAGGACCGGCATTCGCCATCCGCCATACCGTCGAGTTGTTGGAGCGTACCAGCGGCACCACGATCGCTTCCCTGCGCGTTGGCGGGGCTGCGGCCCGCAGTGCCGTGTGGGTTCAGATCATCTGCGATGTTCTGGGCAAACCCATCACAGCCCTGAGCGGCGCGCACATCGAGGTGCTGGGCGCGGCGGTACTGGCCGGCTTCGGCGTTGGCCTCTACCCCGATCTGGCCCGGGCCACAGCACACGTGGTCGAGGCCGGCATACGCTACGAGCCCACACCAGACGTCCATGCCGTTTACGACCGCCTCTTCCCGCTCTATCTGCGTCTCTACCCCAGTGTCGCGCCTTACTTCCAGGAGCTTGTCGAACTGGACCTGCCACAAGGGTGGGTTCGCTAGCGCCACGTGGAACAGGGTGGGGGCGGTCGTGTGGCGGGGTGATCGCCCCCGCAACTGGCCGCCCTTTGGAATAGATCGATCTCATCGAGTGCCTCAGGAGAAAGTCACATGACCCAACCCCAGACAGCGCTGTTCAGGAAAGTCTACGGATGTCTGGCCGGGAGCGCCATCGGCGACGCCATGGGCGGCACGACCGAGATGATGCACTACCAGACGATTGAGCGGCTCTTCGGTCGCGTGACCGACCTCCTGCCGCGCGGAACCACGCCCGCGACCGCGCGGTTCACGCCCGGCGAGCCGGCGGGTGCCTACACCGACGATACGCGCTTGAAGCATCTCCTGTGTCAGGCCATTGTCGACAGGAACGGCCGGGTGACGGCCGCGGACCTGATGGAGACCTGGCGAGAGCATATGACCGGGTGGTATTTCACGCCGGTCCTCAACAGCTATTACAAGGTCGCGGCGGGTGACGCACGGCCGCGCGAGGCCGGGCGCGGCAACATGGGCAGCAACAGCACCGCGATGTCGATCTCGCCGATAGGCATCATCAACGCCGGCGATCCGCGCCAGGCGGCGCAGGACGCCTACGATGTCGCCGGTCTGGTTCATGAGGGCTATGCCCGTGATGCAGCCTGCAGCGTTGCCGCCGCCGTGGCCGAGGCGTTCACCCCCGGCGCTACTGTAGACTCCATCCTCGATGCGGCCACCGCTTACCTCGATCGGCAGAGCACGTTGATTGCGTTTATCGACCGCGCCCTGGCAATGGCCCGCGACTCAGATAGTTATGAGGCATTCCGCGCCCGCTTCTACGACGAGGCACTACTCCCCTGGCCCCAAAAGGACTTTGCAGGTTCCCTGCCACCCGACGGGTTCTACGACACCGCCGAGCCCCGCGAAACGGTGCCCACGGCGCTTGGTCTCTTCGCCCTGGCCGGCGGCGCATACCGCGACTCGGTGATCTACGCGGCCAACTTCGGCCGCGACAGTGACACGATTGGTGCCATCATTGGGGCGATCAGCGGTGTGTTCCAAGGGGTAGAAGCGATCCCACCGGACTGGCTCCGGCTCGTGAACGAGGCCAATCCCGTCAATCAAGAGAATCTCGCGCGAAACATGCACGCCGCCCTCCTGGCCGAGATGCAGCGTCTGGAACAACGCCTGGCGAGGCTGCGACAGATGGACGCCGTCTGAAGACGAGAATCTCGCCGGGTGGCGGCCATGTGGCGTAGGGGAACCAACAGGCCGGGCCGGTGAGCCCAGCATGCCCCGAACCGCCATTCCCTACAATCCGGGACCGTGGCAGCGCTTGAACTTCTTACCGCTACCGCAGGGGCAGGGCTCATTACGGCGGGCGGCGGCGAAGCGGCGTTCCAGCGCGATTTGATCCTGCGCGGCCATTGAGGCCATCACGGTGGCGGGGGCGCGGCCCTCGCGCAGGGCTTGAGCCATGTAGCGCATGGGGGCGTCAATATGGTGGAAGAAGGCCTTGAAGCCGGCGCAGAGGTAGTTGAGGCCCGGCTCGCCGCCGGGGGTGAGAATAAAGCGGTCCTTGGGGCAGCCACCGTTACAGATAAAGCGCACGTCGCAGCGGCGGCAGTACGCGGGGAGACAGTCGCGCTTGTCCAGGCCGAACCGGCGCTGCCGGTCGCTGGCGACCATGGGTAAAAGGTCCTCTTCCGTCAGGTTGCCGAGACGGTATTTCGGCTCCACGAAGTGGTCGCATGAGTACAGGTCGCCGTTGTGCTCGAGGGCCAGGGCCGTGCCGCACGTCTCCTCGAAGATGCACAGGCCAGGCGGCCGGCCAAACCAGGCGTTCAGCGCCACGTCGAAAATCTGCACGAATACGCGGCCCACGTCGCGGCGCACCCACTCGTCGAACACTGCGGTGAGGAAGCGTCCGTACTGGTCGGCGCCCACGGAGCGGCCGGTGACTGTATCGCCCTCCTGGAAGCCTGTGCTGTTGTCGCGCTCGACAATAGGAATAAACTGGAGGTAGCGCGCTCGCACCTCATCACGTAGAAAACGGTACACCTTGAGTGGGTGGTCGGCATTCGCCGCATGGACAGTGGTCAGGACGTTGAACTCGACGCCGTGCTGTTGCACCCGGGTGAGGCCGCGCATGACGCGATCGAAGGTCGGCCGGTCACCCTGGTCCACGCGGTAGGCGTCGTGCAGGTCGCGCGGTCCATCAAGGCTAACACCGATGAGGAAGTTATGAGCCTTGAAAAATCGGCACCACTCGTCGTCGAGCGTGACAGCATTGGTTTGGAGGCTGTTGTAGACGGTCATGCCGGGCGGGCGGTGCTTCTCCTGGAGCTCAACCGCCAGGCGGAAGAAATCCAGGCCCATGAGTGTGGGCTCGCCACCCTGCCAGGTAAAGGTGACCTCGGGCGCGTTTTGGGCGGCGATGTACTGCCGGATGTAGCGTCCCAGCAGGTCTTGGGCCATGCGGAAGCGGCTACCAGGGTAGAGCAGTTCTTTAGACAGGAAGTAACAATATTTACAGGCGAGGTTGCAGATGGCCCCACGCGGCTTGGTCATTACGTGGAAGGCCCGGGGAATATGAGAAAATGTGTCGGGTTGCCTGGCCTCAGACGGAGCAGGGGTGAGGGGGAGCACGAATGGGGCAGCCATAGTCAGTGTGCCTTTCGGTGTAGGGGCCAGCCGGCGACGCGCCGGCCCCAAGCATCGAAGTCATAGCTCACGATGGTGGTACGAATGGGCAACGTGCGCCTGGCGCCGGAGTGGCTTCAATGGATGCCCGCCACTGCCGTGGGCAGTAGGCGCGCGCTGCCCACCCACAGGCCGACATCCCAGGCGTGGGCGCCGATGGCCACGGCGGTGCCATCCCTGGCTCGATGCTGAAGGGCGTCGAGTCGAGTGCCATCACGTTTGAAGGCGCAATCGGTGCTTCAAAGAGCCGCCATCGCTGGCCGACACGAACGAGGGCCAGGCAGCCAACAGCCGACCCACCTCCTGTGACACCCCCGCCGGTCTACGCGGCAGGCAGTGTGCCCGCCACGGCTTCACCCGCGCCGAAGCCCCCGGCGACCGTCTCGGCCAGCAGCCGTCTGGCGAGCCGGACTGTGGCGCTGGCGTCGGGCGCGTAGCCATCTGCGCCCATCTTGTCCGCGTAGTCTTGTGTGACCGGAGCGCCGCCGATAATCACCTTCACCCTGTCTCGCAGACCGGCCTGCTCCAACGCCTGGATGCTAGTCTTGAACATGGGCATGGTCGTCGTGAGGAAGGCCGACATGCCCACGATCTGCGGGCTGTGCCGCCTCACGGCGGCGATCAGTGTCTCGGGCGACACGTTCACGCCGAGATCGACGACGGTGAAGCCGGCCCCCTCCAACATGATGCAGCACAACCCCTTGCCGATGTCGTGCACATCCCCCTTGACCGTCAGCATGAGCACGGTACCGAGCGACTGCGCGCCCGATTGGTCCATCAGCGGGCGCAAAACGTTCAGCGCGCCCTGTATGGCGGTGGCGGAAGCCAGCATTTCCGGAACGAAAAATTCACCCAGTTCAAAGCGGCGTCCAACCTCCTGCAACGCAGGAATGAGCGCCTCAAACAGCATATCCAGCGGCTGCAGGCCGAGGGCGACGCCTTCCCTGGTCAGTGTCAGGGTTTCCTCCACGTGACCGTCAAGCGTATGCGCGTACAGGCCCTTCCAAATTTCCTCTTCGTGGCACATGGTCGTTGCCTTTCTGTCGTCATCCGTCAGGTCACAGCGCGGGGTCTGGTTGTTGGCCACGCTGGCTCAGCACGAACAGCCGGCTCAGCTTCTCCAGAAATCCTGCCATAGATGGTCGCTGGCGAGCTTAGGCGCCAGTGCCCGGCTGGCGGCGGGCGGGTCGGCGATGGCGCCAACGCGCCGGGAGGCTTCAACCATAGCCGCCACATGTTCTGGCGGCGTGCCGGGCATCAGACCGTAGCCCTCTGACAGGATGTAGCCCCCCTGGCCGCCGGCATCCCGAATGTAGGCCATGCATTCGGCGATGATGCGCTCGGCCGGCCCTTCCTGGACCAAGACGGGATGAGGACCGCCCTGGAGCAGCATCCGTCCGGCCAGTTCGTCTCTCAGCGCCAGCCGGCTCAGCGGGAAACCGTACCCGACCAAGAAGCTGACGTCGAGATCGTCGCGCAGCAAGGGCAGGATGTGCTTGATCTGCCCGCACATATGGATTCGGCGCGGGTAGGCGACGTGCTCCCAGACCCTCCGATAGTATGGAACAACAAACTCCTGGAACATCCGGGCGCTCATCAGCTCGGCACCATCGGCGCCCATCAGCACGTCATGCCCGCACGGGAGGCCCGTCAGGCTGTCAACATAGTCCAGCACCTGCAGATGGCTGGTGGTGGTGATGTCCATCAACCGGTGGATGCGCTCGGGCTGGGTCTTCATCCACAGAAAGACGTTGGCCCCACACAGGGCCAGGGCCGAAGGAAACGGGCCACCCATGTGCCACAGGTAGGTCTCCAGCCGGAGGGGCTGGCCGTTAAGCCGGACATCGAAATCGTCCAGCATTGCCACCATGGCGTGATACCACTCGATCCGTTTCGCGTTCAAACCGCCGGCCGGGTCGGGCACGGACAGCCTGTCAATATCCTCGGGCTCCTGAAGCAGAGGGATGGTGGCGGCGGGGTTATCGCCATTCCACTCGATTTCGAGAGGGAACTCGACGCCGCGCAGAGCGCCGAAATCCGAGTCCAGTTTCATCCGCTCGGTGTCGATCGGCAGATCATCGCGGATGGTTTCGATGCGCCACTTGCGATTGAGGATCTGCCCCCGCAGGTGCTCGCGCGGCCCCTGCAACATCTCGGTGAAGCGCACCCCGCTCCCCGCCAACCTGGCCCACAGATGGGCCGCGACAACCACCGGTGTGCGGTCGGTCGGCTGGAAGCGGCAGGTGTTGGCGAGGCGTTCCGTTTTGGCCTCGTTCTCGGCCAGCACGGCGTCGGGCACAACGATGTCAATCCGCTCGCGTGATGCCATGGATGGTTCTCCTCTGAGCTGCCGGTTGGCACTGCGGCACTGGCCAGCCGCCGCTCAGACGTACGGCCGGCTGTCGCGCAGTATGCTGTCGCGCAGTATGCTGTCGCGCAGCACGGCCAGGTGCAGCAGCTTGTCCTCGTCGCCGGCCACCGCTGCCTGGAAGCCCGGGTCGTCGAAGCCCGGGTCTTGGGTCTGGCGCTGCCAGGCGGCCAGGCGCTGCGCCATCTCGGCCAGGATGGCCTGGCCGTTCGGGTCGGTGGCCAGGTTGTTGAGCTCGTAGGGGTCCGCCTCCAAGTCGTAGAGCTCATCCGGCTGGTTGCCCCAGTACACGTACTTGTAGGGCCCCGCCAGCAGGGCCCGCCCCTGGTAGTGCAACCCGTAGCCATGACCGAAGGTTTCGACCATGACGTCGTCGGGCCAGCTTTCGGCCTGGCCAGTGGCAAGCGGCAACAGGTTGCGCCCATCGACGCGCCGCTCAAAGGCGGTCTCGGCCGCCCCCACAGTGGTGACCGGCAGGTCGATGCTGCACACAGGGCGATCGCACACCTGGCCGGGCGCAATCCGGCCGGGAAAGCGCATCGCCAGTGGCACGCGGATGATCTCCTCGGTCAGGTAGGAGCCCTTATCGAAGTGGCCACCATGGCTGACCACCGCATCGCCGTGGTCGGCGGTCCAGATGACCAACGTGTTATCGCTCAGGCCGAGCTGCTGCAGGCGATCCAGAATCTGACCACCCGCGGCATCAATCATCGAGATATGGGCATAGGCCCGGGCGAGGATCAGTTGCCACTCCGACCAGGGCAGCGCGCTGGGAATAATGAGCCGGCCGTTGGCGTCGCCCAGCGGTGCGTTGCGCTCCTCGGCTAGCAGGTCCGGCCGGTTGACCAGGTCGTCGCGAAAACTGCCGTATTCGGGAATATTCTCCGGACGGTACAGGTTGGCATACTCCTGGGTCGGGAAGTAGGGCTGATGCGGCCCCCAGAAGTCCACCCGCAGGTGGAAGGGCAGGCGGCGGTCGCGGGCCAGCTGCTCCAGGGCTTCGCAGGCGAGATTGGCCAGGAAGAAGGATTCGTGCGTTTCCTTCGGCGTGAGCGTCAGGCCCACGGCGTGCTCCCCACACCAGGCCTGGTTGCAACGATAGCGACTCTGCTCACGCAAGTCGGGGAAGAGACGGCGCATGCTGTCAGACAGGAAGGCACGCTCCACCCAATGCTCAGCGGGCGGCAGCCCATAGCGCCGGAGGTAGTCGTGGTAGGTGGCCGAGATATACGGATTGCCGTAGTCGCGTGAACTGAAGCCCTCGCAGCCCAGGTCGGCCGGCAGGCCCGGCCCCGCATGCCACTTGCCGAAGTAGAAGTTGCGGTAGCCCGCCTGCGCCAGGTGGCTCAGGTACACTTCCCGGTCGTGGGGCTGCTCGGAGTAGTTGTAGTAGTGCTGGTGATTGTGGGGGTAAAGCCCGGTGAGTAGGGTGCGGCGCGCCGGCCCGCACAAGGGGGTGGCAGCATAGGAGCGTTGAAACTGCACACCCTGGGCGGCCAGCCGATCGAAGTGGGGTGTCAACGGGCGCGGTCCGCCGTCCCAGCCGTGCCGGTAGTAGGCCTGGTGGTCGTTCACGAGCCAGAGGATATTGGGGCGTTCAGACGTCATGAATGGGTTCTCCGGGTCTGCTCAGGCCAGCGCGGTGGCGGCCGGCAGGGGTTGGTATTTGGCGGTCGAGCCGCGAATGATCAGGCGCGGCTCCAGGATGACCTGGCGCTGCGGGAGGTCCGGGTTCGCCAGACGCTCCAGCAGGAGGGCCGCCGCGTGGGCGCCCATTTCTGCCTGCGGCTGGCGGATGGTGGTCAGGGGCGGGTTGGTGAACTGCGCAAAGGGGGCGTCGTCAAAGCCAACCACCGACAGGTCGTCCGGCAAGCGCAAGCCCATCTCCGAAGCGGCGCGCAGTACGCCTAGGGCCGTCAGGTCCGACCGAGCGGCAATGGCGGTCGGCGGCGGGCTGCGGCCCAGCAGGATGTGCGCTGCCTCGTAGCCCCCCTCCGGGGTGGGCTCAGCCTCGACGATCAGGCTCTCGTCGACGGCCAGCCCGGCTTCGACCAGCGCTTTGCGGTAGCCGCTGGCTGCTTCGCGGGCGGTGCTGCCCGAATAGCGGGTGGTGATGTGGCCGATCGAGCGGTGGCCCAGGTTCAGCAGGTGTCCGGTGGCGAGGTAATTGCCCTGTCTACGGCCCACCATGACCAAGTCCACCGCCAACTGGCCGATGGGGCGATTGATGACACAGACGGGGATTTTTTTCTCGACCAGGGCTTCGATGTGGTCGATCATATCCCAGCCCCAGGCGCCGGTGAAGATGATGCCCTCTACCCCCTGGCGCTCCAGTTCGCTGGCGTAGAACAGTTCTTGTTCCGGATCGCCGTGCGCGTTGCAGATCACCACGCCGTATTCGCGCTCGTAGCAGAATTCCTGAATTCCAATGACGACTTCGACGAAGTGCGGACTGCGCAGTGAGGGGACGATGGCCCCGATGAGGCGCGTCGCAGGTGCATAGCGGCGCAGGTTCTGAGCCAGGGGGCTCGGACGGAAGTGCAGCGCCTCAATGGCGGCCAACACCTTGGCGCGGAAATCATCGCCGACGGAGGCGTTATTGTTCAGCACGCGCGAAACCGTGGCGACCGAGACCCCAGCGTGCCGGGCGACGTCAGTTATTGTCGGTCTCGTGCGCGTCATTGCGATAGCCTTCTCTCATTACGGAGCTGCCTCTGGATGAATACGAGGCGCGGGCCGGCCTGGTGAGAGCTACGCCCTCGAGCGGGATCCCGCCCTGTCTCGAGATTGGGAAATCGTTTTCTACATTTTTGAGAAACTGTTTTCTCAATCCCATTATAAGCCACTACCGGAAAACGTCAAGCCCGGGGTACCGCAGCGCTCTCCTCGCGCAGAATCTGCCCAGAATGAGCGCATTTCGTAGACAATTTGAGATGGCGATTCTCGTCAACCAATCTCAAACGAAAAGGCTGCCATCAACGCGCAAAAAGCTTGCTTTATCGCGCCAGAGCCGGTCTCTACTTGCACCTGTTGTGATGGCCGGAGTCGCAACGCGCTGATCTCAAAATGTCCGGCGATTTTCGTCTGGTACTTGACAGCCTCGTTGTTCCGGCGTAGTATAAAACTGAGATAACGTTTCCGAAAACGGTTTCTCAACCTGGAGGCCGTTCATGCGTCGTCCACACGGTCAGACGGCGCGGGCCGGGGCCTGGCAATACCTGAATCATGGCCCGCGCACCCGCACCCGCCCCGCAGGAGGCAAGGAGATGTTTCGCTGGCCATATAGTGCCCTTCTCACGCTCACCATCTTGTTGGCGGCCTGCACTTCGGTAGCCACGCCCGCCCCAGCCCCGGCCGCCCCGGCGCCGCCCACCCAGGCGCCCGCGCAGAGCACCGAAGCCCCGGCCGCCGCAACCGAGCCTCCCTCAACGGCCGGCAGCAGCGAGGTTGTGACCATTGAATACTGGATCCCCGCCGGCCAGGGTCGCGAACCCGCCGTGGCCGAGGTGGTCAAGGCCTTTGAGGCGACCCATCCCACCATCAAGGTCAACGTCACGGCCATCCCATTTGGCGAGTTCGCCAACGCATTGCAGGTCGGGCTGGCCAGCGATAACCCGCCCGATGCCGCCTTCGCCGGAGGTCCAGACATTCCCTTTCTGGCCTACAACGGCGCCCTGCGGCCGGTGGACGACCTGCTGACCGCCGAAGATCGGGCCGACTTCAACCCCGACCTGATCGACATGGTGTCTCTGGATGGCGTGGCCTACGGCATGCCCTTCGCCAACTCGGGTGTGGCCATGTACTATAACGTTGATTCCTTCGAGGCCGCCGGTGTTGAGGTGCCCACCTCGCTGGACGACGTATGGACCTGGCCGGAATTCGTGGAAAACGTCAACCGTGTGGTGGCGCACCAGACCGAAGAGGGGCACAAGGTGTGGGGGATGGTGGGTCTGGACAATCCCATCATCAGCACCTTCTTCGCGTGGACGCTGGTGCGCAGCGGCAGCGCGCCGGGATCGCCGCTATGGGACGGCATTGCGCCGGATCATACAACGGTGGCGGGCTATATCGACACCCCGGAGGCGCTGGAAGCGTACGCCTTCTACCAGAGCCTGTACACCAGCGGCTTCGCGCCGAACGAGAACGTGCCCGACGCCTTTGGCACCGGCCAGGCGGCGACCCTGTTCGCCATTCCACCCACAGCGGCCACCCTCACGCGCGACTTCCCCGACCTGAAGTGGGCGGTCATGCCGATCCCGTATTTGAAGACGCCCCTGACACACACCGGCTCCTTTGCGCACATTCTGGCGGCCCGCAGCACCCGCAGTGAGGCGGCGGGCGAGTTCATCCACTTCTTCTCCAGCCCGGACGGCTACCTGACCTACCACGCGACGACCGCCATGATCCCCGGGCGCAAGTCGCTGCAGGACGAGCTGCCTGAACTGCAGTCCGGCTTTTTGAAGACTGTGTATGACGAGATCCTGGCGTGGGGCCAGGCGCGCCCCGGTGGGCCGGGCCACTCGATCTTCAACCGGATTGTGGCGACCGACATGATGCGCAACATCGCGCTCGGCACTGACATCAAGACGGCCGTCGCCAGCACCGTGGATGAAGCCGATGCGCAGTTGGCGCAATTCCGCTAGTCAGGCTGCCACCGGCACCCGACCGGCTACGACTCGCGTCCGGCCGGGTGCCGGTCTGCACCCGAGGTTCGGCTGGCTGCGGACCCAGACCAGCCAGCGCTATCTGGCCGCCTTGCTATTATCGCTGCCGGCCCTGGTCAGCCTGATCCTGTTCAATTTCCTGCCGATTGTCGAGACGGTGCGCTTCAGCCTGAACGACTACAACATCTACACGCGCGAGCTGGCGTGGGCGGGCAACAAGCAGTACGTGGTGGCCCTGAGTGACCGCACGCTGATCCGCTCGGTCGGCACCACGCTGCAGTACTTTGCCCTGAAGGTGCCGGTGGAAATGGTGCTGGCGCTGGGCCTGGCGCTGCTTGTGCGGCAGCCTGGCCGGGGCGTGAGCGTGCTGCGGACCATTATCCTACTGCCCACCATCACCTCGATGGTGGTGGTCTCTACGGTGTGGGGCATGATGTACAGCCCCAACAGCGGCCTGTTCAACTCGATACTGCAGTCGCTGGGGCTCCCGCCGCAGCCCTTTTTGACCAGCCCGGGGCAGGCGCTGCCGGCCGTGGCGGTGATCACCATCTGGAAGGACATCGGGCTGTACATGCTGTTCTACCTGGCCGGGCTGATGAACATCCCCACCGACTACTACGATGCGGCTCGCGTCGACGGCGCCAACGGCCTGGAGCTGTTGCGCCACATTACCGTGCCGCTGCTGAATCGCACCACGGTGTTCGTTCTGGTGACCAGCACCATCACGGCCTTCAAAGTGTTTGTGCCGGTCAAGATCTTGACCGACGGCGGACCGGCCGGCGCCACACGGGTGATTGTCCTGTACATGTTCGACCTGGCCTTCCGCTACAGCCGCTTTGGCTATGCCGCCGCGGTCGCTGTCCTGCTGGCCGCTGTGCTGTTGGCCATCAGCCTGATTCAGTACCGCCTGACGAGGGGGCGCTAGCATGGACGCGAGAGTGGGTGCCGGGCTGCGACGCCTGGCTCGGACTGCCGGCCTGCTGGCGCTGACGCTCGTCTTCATCACCCCCTACGTGTGGATGGTCGGCTCCGCCTTCAAGCCGCGCGCCGAGCTGTTCGCCCACATGACGCCTCTGTCGTGGCAGACCTTTGTGCCGCTGTCGCCCACGCTGCAGAACTTCACCGAACTGTTCACGCAGTACCAGTTCGCGCGCCCGCTGCTCAACAGCTTGTTCGTCGCCCTGGGGGCCATGGTGCTGTCGACGGCTATTAACAGCCAGATCGCCTACGTTCTGGCCTGGATCGAGTTCCCCGGCCGTGAGCTGCTGTTCGTCGCCATTCTGGCCACGCTCTTCGTCGCCTTCGAGGCCAAGCTGATCCCACTGTACCTGATCACCCAGCGCATGGGGCTGCACAACACCTACCTGGGCCTGATGGTGCCCTGGCTGGCGGACGCCTACTTCATCTTCCTGCTGCGCCAGCACTTCCGCGAGCTGTCACCGGAGTTGAAGGAGGCGGCCCTGCTGGATGGCTGCTCGTACTTCCGCATGTATTGGAATGTGATGCTCCCCAATATCATCCCGGGCCTGATCAGCGCCGCCTTCATCAAGTTCATCTTCACCTGGGACTCGTACATCTGGCCGGTGCTGGTGATCACCGACGAATCGATGTCGGTGGTCACGGTGGCCCTGGCGCGGCTGTTCAGCGACGAGGGCGTCCGCTGGGAACTGCTGTTCGCCGGCTCGTTTGTTGCCACCGTACCTGTCCTGATCGTGTTCCTGTTCCTGCAGCGCTACTACGTTCAGGGCTTTCTCAATTCCGGGATCAAAGGCTGAGCCCAGCGTCATCCGAGGAGAGTTCCATGCCGTTCCACCTGAAGGGGAAACCCGGCGATATTGCCCGCTATGTCTTCTGCCCTGGCTCACAGGCGCGGGCCAGGCGCATTGTCGAGCATTTCGAGCAGTGCGCGACCGTGAGCGACGAGCGGGGCATTGTCGTCTACTCGGGCACGTACCAGGGGGTGTTCATGACGGCCTGCGGGACGGGCATGGGCGGTGCCGCGACGGCCATTGCCACCGAGGAACTGGGCCAGCTGGGGGCCGACACATTCATCCGCGTCGGATCATGTGGGGTCCTGCAGCCGGGGCAGCAGCCCGGCGATGTCATTATCGCCAGCGGCACCTACCGCGCCGGCGGCACGGGCCAGGGCTACCTGCCCCTGGCGTTTCCAGCCCTGCCAACGTTCGAGGTGCTGCGCGAACTGGTGCGCGCGGCCGAAGCGCTGAACTATCCCGTGCGCGTGGGCGTCGGCTATGCCGGTGATTCCTTCTACGGCACGTACAAGGCCGATCTGGTGGACACCGTTCGCGACGCCGGTGGGGTGTTCATCGAAATGGAGAGCGATACTCTGTTCATCGTCGGCGCTGTCCGCGGCTGGCGCACCGGCGCGCTGTTCACCTCGGATGGCGCCCCCGGCCTGCCCAAGCCGGACTGGGCCTGGCCGGCCTACTCTGCGGGGGAAGAACGCATGATTCAGATTGCGCTGCGCGCGATGCACGCGCTCGCGGTGCGTGACGCGCAGCCGGTGAGCCAATCGGAGCTAACCAGCCCGCAATGAGCCGCGACCTCGTCATCCTGGACCACGATGGGGGCGTGGACGACTACCTGGCCACCATGCTGCTGCTCAGCTACCGCCAGTTTGAGCCGCTGGGTATCGTGGTCACCCCCGGCGACTGCTACATCAACGCGGCCGTCAGCGCCACCCGCAAGCTGCTCGACCTGATGGGGCAGAGCCACGTGCCCGTCGCCAGAAGCACGGTGCGCGGCCTGAACCCCTTTCCGTGCGCGTGGCGCCAGGCCGCCATCAACGTCGACCATCTACCCGCTCTGCAGCCGCCCGGCGAACTGGCCACCGGCCTGCTGGCCGAAACGGGCCAGGCGTTCCTGGCGCGCCAGCTGCGCGCGGCGTCCAGGCCGGTGACGCTGCTGGTGACCGGGCCGCTGACCACGGTGGCAGCCGCGCTGGACCTGGCCCCGGGGGTCGAGCACAAGATCAGCCGGCTGCTGTGGATGGGCGGCGCGCTGGAGGTGGCCGGCAATGTTGTGGACTGTGAGCACGACGGCAGTGCCGAGTGGAACGTCTACTGGGACCCGCCCGCCGCCGCGCGTATCTGGCGGACGGATGTTCCGATTGTCCTGTGCCCGTTGGACGTCACTAACCAGGTGCCCGTCACCACGGGCTTCATCCGTCGCCTGGGCGCCCGGCGCTACTACCCCCGGTCGGACCTGGCCGCGCAGTGCAACGCCCTGATTGCCCACCAGGGCTGCTACTTCTGGGATGTGCTCACCGTGGCGTACCTGGGCCGGCCGGACCTATTCACGGTGCGCGAGTGCGAGACGGCCGTGGTCGCCGAGGGCCTGAGCCAGGGGCGCACGGTCGTGCGGCCCGGCGGACGGCGGGTGCAGGTCCTGGACGGCGTGGACGTGGACGCGTTTTACGCGCATCTGCTGGAGCAATGGGCCGCCTGAAGCTACGAAGGAGCTACTCACCGATGAATATCATCCTGATCGTATCCGACACGTTGCGCCGCGATCACCTGGGATGCTATGGCAACACCTTCATCCGCACCCCACACCTGGACACCTTCGCAGAGCAAGCCGTGGTGTTTGAGAACTGCCACCCGGCCTCTTTTCCGACCGTGCCAGCCCGCGCCGACCTGATGACCGGCCGCTACACCTTCCTGTACCTGCCGTGGGGGCCGCTGCCGCAGGGTGAAAGCACGCTGGCGGCCACGTTAGCGGCCGCCGGTTACACGACCGCGGCCGTGGTCGACACACCCTTCCTCACGCGCAACGGCTATGGCCTCGATCGCGGCTTTCAGGAGTTTGTGTACGTCCGGGGCCAGTTGGACGGCACGGAGCGCGAACTGCGCCAGCTGCACCGCGGCGTCTCCGAAGTCGAGGGCTACTGCGCACCCAAGACCTTCAGCGAAGCCGCCGGTTGGCTGGAGCGCCACCACGGGCGCGAGCCCTTCTTTCTATACATAGACACCTGGGACCCGCACGAACCCTGGGACCCGCCGGACTACTACGTCAAACCGTATGCGCCCGACTACCAGGGGGAGGTCATCCACCCCACCTACTGGGAGTATCGGGACGACGGCGTGACGGATGAGCAGCTGCGCCTGGCCCACGCCTGCTATTGCGGCGAAGTGTCGATGGTGGATCACTGGTTCGGCTTCTTGATGGAGCGTCTGCGCGTGCTCAACCTGGCGGACAACACCGCCGTGCTGTTTGTGTCCGATCACGGCTTCTACTTTGGCGAGCACGGCTTGTTCGGCAAGCGCCGCTTTCGCTGGCTGGACGGCTCCAGCTTTGCAGAAGGGTTCCGCAAGGGGCTGCGAGCGGGTCCGCAGCAGGTGGTACACCGCTCGCCGCTGCACAACGAGCTGACTCAGGTGCCGCTGCTGGCGCGCCTGCCGGGCGAGGCCCCACGGCGCGTGTCCGGGCTGGTGAGCCTGCCGGACCTGATGCCCACCATTCTGGAGCTGGCCGGCGCCACGATCCCGGAGCGGGTGCAGGCCCATTCGATCCTGCCTCTGCTCAATGGCAGACCTGTCAACGCCATCGTCGTCACCAGCGCCCCCTTCGAGGAACTGGGCCAGCTGTCCAAAACCGTTGACGACAAGGCCCGCGAGGTGGTGGAGGTTTCGCCCGGCACCGTTACTGACGGGCAGTGGGACCTGCTGTACAGCGTCGCGGGGCAGAAGGTCGAGCTATTCCGGACGCGCGAGGACCGGGGCCACCACAACAACGTCTACGGTGACAACCGGTCTGTCGCCCAGGACTTGCACCGCCGCTACGTGGCCTGGCTGGAGGCCAACGGCGCGCCGGCCAAGGCACTGGAGCCACGGCAGAGCCTGTAGGGGCGGGGTTGGCCGGCGGTTGAAGCCGCTGCAACAGACACCCAGGTCTGCCTGCGCGGGCTCCGTCAGGTACAGCCCGGGCCGGGCGTGACACGTGCCCGTAGCAGGCGCCACAGGCCGGCGCGCGAGCCCGGTGCGGCGGCGGCATGGGGGAGGGAAAAGGATGGCCAGGGCTGAAAGCGAGGGCAGGTTGAACCCTACCCGGACACTGCTGCTGTACAACGCCGGGGTCATTACCATGGACACCGCCAACCGCCAGTACACGCGCGGCGCAGTGCTCATCCAGAATGATCGCATCGTGCGGGTGGGCGGCAGCGACGACCTGTTGGCCAGCGCGGAGCCTGGCACCGAGGCAGTTGATCTGGGCGGGCGCTGGCTGCTGCCCGGCCTGATCAATACGCACGTGCACACCTCGCAGCATCTGGGGCGCGGCCTGGGCGACGACGTCAGCTTGCTCACCTGGCTGCACGAGCGCATCTGGCCCTATGAGAGTCAGCTGACGGAGGAGGACAGCTACGTCAGCAGCCTGCTGTGCGGCCTGGAACAGATTCGCAGCGGTGTGACCTGTTTCGCCGAGGCCGGCGGCCAGCACGTGGCGGGCATGGCACGCGCGGTGTCTGAACTGGGGCTGCGCGCCTGCCTGTCGCGCTCGACGATGGACACGGGCAGCGGCCTGCCGGAGCGGTGGTCGGAAAATACGGATGAGGCGCTGGCGGCACAACTCGCCAACCACGCGGCCTGGCACAACGGTGCCGGGGGCCGGCTGCGGGTGTGGCTGGGGGTGCGCACGATCTTCAACGCTTCGGACGCGCTGCTGGGCCGCACCAAAGAGCTGGCCGACCAGCTTGGCGTTGGCATTCATATGCACGTGGCCGAGATTCCTGCGGAGGTCGACTATGCGCGCGAGACGCGGGGCCGCAGCACCGTGGAGCACCTGGAGGCGCTGGGCGTGCTGGGTGCCAATCTGCTGGCCGTGCACTGCGTCTGGTTGACGGAGCGCGAGATTGAGCTGTTCGCGGAACGCGAGGTCAAAGTGTCCCACAACCCGGCCGCGGCGATGCGCTACCTGGGCTTTGCGCGGATACCAGAGATGATCGAGGCGGGCATCTGCGTGGCGCTGGGAACGGACGGTGCCCCGTCCAACAACCGCATGACGCTGGTGGACGAGATGTGGCTGGCCTCGCTGATTCACAAAGGGCGGACGCTCAATCCGGTGGTCATGCCGGCGGAGACAGTGCTGGGCCTGGTGACCCGGCAGGGGGCGCGGGCTGTGCTGTGGGACGACGCCCTCGGCTCGCTGGAGGCCGGCAAGAAGGCCGACCTGGTGGTGGTCAACCCCAATACGCCCAACATGCTGCCGCTGCACGACCCGGTGGCCAACGTGGTGACCGCCATGCAGGCCCACAACATCGAGAGCGTGATGTGCGACGGGCGGTGGCTGATGCGCGACGGCGGGATCGTTGCGGTGGATGAGGCGCAGGTGGTGGCTGAAGCCCGGCGCCGCGCGGCGGCCATTGTGGCCCGCGCGGGGCTTGCTCTCCCGCCGCGCCTCAACGTTGTGAACTGACTGCGCCCATTGGGGGCGCGGGCAACCGGGCTGAGGATGCCGGGCACCGGACCCGGCCCGACGCCTGCAGTCGTACCGGTTCATCCGGAGGCGGAGATGACTACGAGCCAAGACCAGACCCTGACCGGCTACACCGTATTGGAAAACGGCCGCCTGCTGCGCCGCTACGCCTACATCGAGCGGGCGTCGCTGCGCATTCTGGCGGCCTGGCTCCCCGAGATCGAGCAGTGGGAGATCAAGAAAGCGGTCGGGCGACACCTGTGGGATGAGGCCCAACACGCCGACCGGCTGTACCAACGCTTGCGCGAGCTGCGCGGCGGTCATCCCACGGCCAATGCCGAGGCGGGAGTGGCTTACTTGATGCAGGAAGCCCTGCACGCGCCGAGCGCGGCCGCCCTGATCGCCGGCCTGTATCTCACCATCAAGCGGCGCTTGCTGGACACGTACCGGCGCCACATCGAGCGCGCCAGCTACGTGGTCGATGCGCCCACTGTCGACGGCCTGGAGCAGATCGTGGCCGATGAGGCGCGCCATCTGGCCTGGGCTGAGAATGCCTTGCCGGAACTCAGCAAGTATGCCGACCAGGCTGAGGTGGAAGGCTGGTCGGCGTACCTGGCCCGCCTGCTGGAAACCCTGGGCGACCTGAACGGCCTGACCCCCATTCCCTCTATGACCTTTCCCGAGCGCCCCAGCAGCTATCGCCCGTTCAAGCGCAGCGGTCAGGCCAGGCGTGACGAACGCTTCACCCTGGTGCATATTTCCGAAATCATCAGGCCCCCGGAGGAGTTGGAAGCATTGCCGCTGCGCGAGAACGAGATTGCCGCCTTCCGCATCTACTTCACGGAGATGTGGGCCGCGGAACTGGTGGCCAGCGTGATTGTGGATGCCGAGGATATGCCCTGGGAGTTCTACCATGACCTGGCGCGGCACGCCTGGGACGAGATCCGCCACTGCGACATGGGCGAGCAGCGCCTGAAGGAATTGGGCATCGGCATCAGCGATTACCCGACCAGCGCGAGTGAATATGACCGCCGGGTGCGCATGCCGTGGCTGCACCGCTACTGCGATCTGACGATGCTGGGCGAGGCCCGGTACATTCACGTACGCCCGCCGCGGGTGCGCCGCTACCTCCGGGAAGGGGCGCTGCGCTCGGCCGAGCTGGCGGACTATGACTGGTCGGACGAGATTCAGCACGTGGCCTTCGGCACGAAGTGGCTGAGGTATGTGCTGCGTGACGATGCCCGCTCACTGGAGGATCTGATCGAGGAATGCGAGGCGCTGCGCGTGCAGATGGCCGAGGAGTCGCCGGAATTCCGGCTGCCGCCCCACAAGCAGGCCCGACCGCACGCGAACCGGGCGACGGCCAGTCGTTTCTCTGCGGATGGCCTCCCGGGGCAAGGCGGCGCATCCTGACGGTGAAAGTGCGGCGGTTCGAAGCAGGATTCTGCTTTGCGACGCCCTCCAACGCTTCCATGCGACTGTTACAGCCAACAGCAAGCTCAACGCCACTCCCGATCGCGGTACGAACCGCGCGACTCTGATGGACTCGGGCGGGCCATGTCCGAGGGCTCCCACTTCCTCACGGCGCCCGTCGAGAGCGCCCACCTGTGGACCGCCGGTCATCACCGCATGAGACCGTGGCCGTCCTTGCGATCATGCTATTCGACAAAGCCGGGATGCACGCCCCCCGGCGAGGGAAAGATGAAAAGGATGCCAAGCGGCAGCGTGCCGGTATTCTCGAATTCGTGGGGGACGTAGGCGGGGGAGTAGACGCACGTGCCCGGGGTCACCGGGTACTGGTTCCCATCGTCGTCACGGACCATCCCGGAGCCGTACAGAATATATTGCACCTCCTCGATGGCGTGCCGGTGCATTGGCACCTTGGCGCCATTCTCATTCAAGGCGATGATGCCGACATAAAGAGACTCACTCGGGGTGTGGGCGGCGCAGATAAGTTCGGAGGTTGTCGCGGGGAAGGGCGTCTCTCGCGGGCGGTACTGTGAGGGAGGGGTCACGACGAGGGCTTGCTCCGCAGTCATTGGGCGTCTCCTGTTTTTTGGTCTCGGTCATCCGGGACGGCTCCGCCGGCGCTGCTGGGCTTCTTCTTCCTGTTTGCGTAGCTCACGCCGCATGATCTTGCCCGTGGCTGTCATCGGCAGGGATTCCACGAAGGCGATCTCGCGCGGGTATTCGTGCGCGGCCAACCGCGTCTTGACGAAATCCTGGATGGAGCGGGCCAGTTCCTCGCCGGGCTCGAATCCCGGTTTCAGCCTGACGAAGGCCTTGACGATCGTGCCCCGCACCTCGTGCGGGGCGCCGACCACCGTCACCATGGCGACCGCGGGATGTTTGAGAATCGTGTCCTCCACTTCGGTCGGGCCGATGCGGTAACCGCTGCTGATGATCAGGTCGTCTTTTCGTCCCACGAACCAGAAATAGCCGTCAGTGTCCTGCCGCGCCAGGTCGCCGGTACACAACCAGTCCCCCTTGTACGTCCCCGCCGTCGCCTCCGGATTCTGCCAGTAGCCGAGGAACATCACCGGGTCGGGGGACCTGACGCCGATCTCTCCGATGGTGCCGATAGGTGCCTGGGTCCCATCCTCCTGGAGGATCACAACCTCGTGACCCGGAACCGGCCGGCCCATCGAGCCGGGCCGGATCTCCATGACCTCGTGGCAGTTGCCAACCACCAGGTTGACTTCCGTCTGGCCGTAAAACTCGTTGATAGTGACGCCGAGCGTCTCCTTGCCCCACTCAAGGATCTCCTCGCCAAGTGCCTCGCCGCCGCTTCCGACCGTCCGCAACGAGTAGTGATAGCGGGCTCCTGGATTGGGTACCTCGCGCATCATTTTGAGAGCGGTCGGCGGAAGGAACGCGTTGCGTATCCGGTGTTGGGCCAGCAGCGCGAATACCTCCTCAGGATCAAATTTGGGCGCGCGGTGGGCGACGACGGGCAGCCCGTGATGCCAGGCAGGGAAGAGGACGTCGATGAGACCGCCGATCCAGGCCCAATCGGCCGGCGTCCAGAAACAGTCGCCAGCCTGAGGCGCAAAGTTGTGTGGAAATTCGAAACCGGGAAGATGGCCCAAAAGGACGCGGTGCGCGTGGAGGGCCCCTTTCGGCGGCCCGGTCGTCCCGGAGGTGTAGATGATGAGCGCCGGATCGTCGGCGCGCGTGCTGACGGGTGTGAAGGTGCCGGCGCCACGGGCCAGCAGGTCCGCGAAGAGCGGGAACTCGCCGGACGTCTGATCGCCGACCACGATGATCGTTTCGAGGGATGGCAGGTTGGATCGAATCGAGGCGACCTTGTCCAGATTGGCATCGTCCACGACAACCATCCGGGCGCCGCTGTCCCTGAGGCGGTATTCCAACGCATCCGGGCCGAAGAGAGTAAAGAGGGGAATGGTCACCGCGCCAAGCTTGTAGGCGGCGAGATGGGTCAAGGTGGTTTCCGGGCGCTGCGGCAGAATAATCCCGATGCGGTCGCCCCGCGCCAGGCCAAGGCCGCGAAGATTCGACGCCAGCCGGTCGCTCAGACGCTTCAACTCGTGGAAGGTGTACTCGGTGACGGTCCGAGTGACGTTGTCGTGGTAGATCAGCGCAGGCCCGGCCCGGTCGCCGGCATGTTTGTCACAGATATCCAGCGCGATGTTGTAGAATTCGGGAATTTCCCACCGGAAGCGTTCCACCGTCTCTCGATAGGTTGTGCCTCGGCGGAGCATTGTTACGCGTTGGCCTCCCACACAGGCAACTCATCCAGCGGATAGAGCGGTCGAGGTGCGCGCTCCCACGGGAAGAGCCGCAGGTCCCAGGTCGAAAGGCCCGGGTAATCGATCATGAACGTATCCTTCATCATTGCACGAAATGGCTGATAGTGATAGTAGGTCTTTACCACCACAATCTGGGCTTCGGCCGGTTCCACGCCGAAGGAGCGGTATATCTCGGGATCAGTTCCGCCGATTCCGGCGTGTTCGCTGACAACCAGTTTGATATTTCCAATCTGGAAGAGCACCGTCCGGCCCATGCTGGCCCGGCCCCAGGGTCCGAGCGGAAAGCTCAACTCATCCGTCGCAATCCCAGCGACTCGCCCCGTCACCTGCAGCGGACGGCTGAAGATAGTATCGCGCTTCCCTCCCAAACTCACCGCGAGCTCGCGCCCGACCCCCGCGCGAATCGCTTCTGCTACGACGCCCGGATCGACAATCGGTAACAAGGCCACGCACTCGATGCGCTGATCGAGCATCTCTTGTAGCAGGCGGGTGCTGTCACCCGGCGCGCCGGAGAGCACACTATCCGAGGCATCGCAGATCACGACAGGACCGGCCAGGGCCGTCGCCGCGCGCCGGATGCCCTCAGCGAGCGGCACCCGGCGTATCGCCCAGAAAGCCTCCCGGAGTACCCAGGCCCGATTCGCCACCTCGGCCGCCACCTCGCCCGCCAGCGACGGGTCACCGTCAGTGACCGCGACTGTTGCCCAGCCCAACTCGGCCACATCGAGCCAGGGCTGCACCGGGAAGGTGGAGACGGAGAGAACACCGCGGCGCTGCTCCATCTCGCGGGCCGCGTCGAACCACGCCTTCATCGGCCATTCGGCGGTCGCGCCACGGTCGGCCGGCGCCAGCATCGGGATCTTCTGCCACGCGACGGTCGGGGTGATCTCGCCTCTGACGGTCGCGAACAGCAGTTTGGCCGCGCGCACGCCGGTCTCGAAGGGATCGTGCGGCTGGGTCTGGTAGCCCACCAGGGCGTCCACCAGCTCCACGAGCCGCCGGGTGATGTTACAGTGGTGGTCCAACGAGACAACCAGAGGAACGTCATCGCCCACGACGTCGCGCACAGCGGCGAGCAGGTCGCTCTGCGGGTCGTCTTCGTTCTCCGCCGCGGCCGCACCGTGCAGCGAGAAGAAAACGCCGTCAACCGGTTGGGCCTCTCGCAGCCCGGCGACCAATCGCTCCTTGAAAAAATCAAGGGCTGCTGCCGTTATGCGACCGCCACTCATGGCCCACGCGCGCAGAATCGGCAGGATCTCGATATCGTCCGGCTCATCGTCGACCGCGGCCAGGAACCCTCCCAACTCTCCAACACCTTGCATCTTGTCCAGAATCGCGTCCCCGAGGTAGAGCCCGTTCTGCTCGAAATGCTGCAGCTCCGTCGGGACCGGATTGAAGGTGTTGGTCTCTTGCCAGACCTGAGCGATGGCGATTCTCATGCTCTCACGCTCGCTCCAGAGGGACACGCCGGTCCGTGCCAGCCTGCAGATCACGTTGGCGAACCATCTCATGACCCTCGAACAGGTCGTAGGCGACGGCACCCTGGCTCTGTGCGGGCGGCGTCACACCGAGAATATGGCAAAAGGTCGGCACCACGTCCACGGCGTGGATGTAGCCGAGGCGATCGGCCGGCCGCTCGTACCCCCGTTTCACGCCCGGGCCCGCGAGCAAGAGCGTACCAAAGCTGGAGGAGATGGTGGTCTGCGTCGGGAGGAACCCTCCGTGGTGTGCGCCGTAGGCGGCGGGTGCGCCCACGGCCCGATCGTTGACGACGCGTTTCCACTGGCCGTAGTAGCCGCTGACGAAGCCATGATCCCAGGCGAAGACGACGTCACCGCACTGATCCCCCCATTGCCCCAGCAGGTAGGCATCGCGTTTCGGCAGCGCGACGGCGATTGGTGTGCGGCCGGTCTCTTCGTCCACCCAGGTTCGAAGAGCGAGCAGCAGTTCTTTCTCGATGTGGTCGAAGGCCTCGCCGGGTTCGGCGTTGATGAAAATGTCGAAGCCCTTGTCGTCCTTCAGGTAGGCGCGCGTGTTGATCCAGTCGATGTCCGTCTCGGCGACCTGATCCTGGTCGAGACCGGCCGCGCCCTGCTTGAGAACGAGAAAGCCGCGCTCAGCGAGAAAGCGGCGGATATTGGCGACGCGGACGTCGGGCGCCGCGCCGTGGTCGCCGAGCACCCCAACATAGGTATCGGCCCCGGCGCCGTCCCAGATCCGGGCCAGGATGCGATCGCCCACCTGGTAGGCACGGCGGAAGTAGTCCATGATAGCGCCGGCGCGCACGGGATCGTAGGCCGGGCAGGCGGGATCGACGTCCTGCAGGTGGAGATGGTTGAGGTAATCGTACAGGTGCCAATGGCAGATGAAGAAAGCGCACTCCTTCTCGCGCAGCATGTAATTGGCGACGTCGGCGAACCAGAGACCCTGGTACTCACACTCCTCCAAGGCGGTGTCAAAGTCGGCCATCCCCGACTCATAGGGGACCATCGAGGCATGTTCCTGGTAGGGACCGAAGCGCTCGACCAGCTCTTGGGCCAGCTCGCCGGGGCCGGTGAACCCGTCGGCATAGGTCACCTGGGTGCGGTAGAGCTTGAGGTGCCGGCCGTCCGGGGTGAGTTCGAGAAGTTTGAAGCGGACGGAGGCGCGCTGTTCCCGGCCATCGACCTTGAAGGCCTCGATGGCCCAACCGCTCCACTGGCCTAAGCCGGCCACTGCGATCCGGGTCGCACCGTCCGGGCGGTGGCAAATCAGCACGCGATCGTACCCACGGCCGCGATGATCCACGACCAGAAGATGCAGCCGGATAACGCCACCGGCCAGTCCCGTGCGAATCGAGATTTGCGATGCAAGCGGCGGGGAATGGCTCGGCGGCAGGCCGGACCAGTCGACCGCCGGGCGGAGCGGAGGGATCGTCTCGATACTCCGCTGAAGGTAGCGTGCGGCGGTGCCGTCGTGATCCATCCGAATCGTGGCCTCTGAGGGAGCCGTCGTGTACGCCTGGCACGGTGCAATCTCGAAGGCGGTCCGGGCAAAGCCAGGGTGGCCGAACCCGTCCACGACATAGCCTGACCTGACGCCGGACGGGTCGGCGGCGGGGTAGTGAACGGCCACGCCCTTGAGACCGGCGCGCTCGAGGGCGTTCCAGATGCGCTCGGCGTTCGGTGCCCGGCCGTCAAAACTGTCGATGCGCCTGCCGGGGGCCACCTCCACCCGCCACCGGCTGACACCATGCGTGCCGGTGTGAGCGCCCGTCGAGAGGGTCGCCCAGTTCGTCGGCGTCCAGACCGGGAATGAGGGCAAGATCTGGTTGATGGTGCCCTCCTCAAGCATTCGTTGGAAGGTGGGCAGCGCCCCCTCGGCTGCAAACCGTTTCATCATCGGGACGATAAAGCCGTCCATCCCGTAGGCGTAGATCTTCTTGCTCATCTTCCTCTCATTCAGGTCACACCAGGGTCTCGACCGGATCCAAAGGAAAGATCGGACGGCGGATGTATCGATAGGGGAAGCGGGACAGGTTGGCACTGCACAGCCCGGCCGTATCCATCTCGATGACACCGGCCGCGATCGGCAGGTAGGCCGCCCGGTAGGCGACCGCCGATTTCACGACGATCATTTTCTGCTGTTCCGGAATGACGCCGACGCCACGCAGTTGGGCGAGGTCAAACGGGGGAATCTTGCGCTCGGTGAGAATGATGTTGATCCCGCCCGCGCGCAGCCAGGCTGTCCGGCCCATGCGGATCTCCGTTCCAAAGAAGGCCGCGAAGTGGTTGTCGGGCAGCTCGGCCTGGAAGACCCCATCGGAGAGTGCGAAGACCCGCCCGCTGACGACGACCGGATCGCCATGCCAGCGATCGGTTTTGCCGCCGACGGGCAGCGTGATCGCCGCCCCCTGACCTGCCTCCCAGCAGGCCGCCACCGCCTCCGGGTCGGCCAGAACGATCGTACCCTCTTCCACGTGGTGCCGCAGCATCGCCTGTAACGCATCGGTACCGTCGCCCGGCGTCCCGCCGCCGATATTATCTGCCGAGTCGACCAGGAGGATCGGGCCGCCGAGAGCATCGGCCGCCCGCGCGACGGCCTCATCTGGCGCGAAGAAGGCCGGCAGAGCGGCGTGGCGGTGCCGCATCAGCGTATCGCCCAGTTCCTGCGCGTAGCGACGGGCGAGGCCGGGATCGTCATCGGTGGTCACGATGATACTCGCGCCGGTGGAAGGGGTGTCGGCATACGCAAAGCCCGCCATCACGGAGATGCAGATGACCTGCTCCTGGGCTTCCATCGCTGCAGCGCGCTCGTGAACCGCCCGGAGGGGCAGATCGTCCGTGCCGGTGGCCTGCGGGGCCAGCAGCAGGGGTGGATGAACGCTGGCTGCGGTTGGACGAATCGTACCGCTGAGCAGGGCGTCGAGAATCCCGGTCGCTTCGGTCCCCCGCGCGTAGGGATCGATGTGAGGGTTCGTATCGAACGCGACCAGTACGTCCGCCAGTTCCACCATTCGAGGAGTGATGTTGCCGTGCATGTCCAGCACGACAACGATCGGTATCTGCCCGCCAACCATCTGGCGCACGCGTGCCAGGATATCGCTCTCCGGGTCCTGGTGGCTCTCAGTCACCATCGCGCCGTGCAGAGCCAGCAGGACGCCATGGACTGGCCCGCCCGCCTCCAGCCGGCGGAGCAGTTCCTGCACCATCGCCTCGTAAGCCGCATCGGTGACGATTCCCCCGGGCATGGCGGCGCCGTAGACAGTGGGCACCAGGCGCCAGCCACGACCGGCAGTGCCCTGAATCATCCCGCCGATAGCAGAGCGAGTGCCGGCCATGGCTTCCACAAGGGCGGAACCACCGTGGAGACATTGGCGCTGAAAGTCTGCCAGCGTCGTGGGGGTCTCGGCAAAGCTATGGGTTTCGTGAACGACGCCGCCGATGGCGACGCGCACCTCGCCCGGTCCTGTGCCAGCATTCATCGCGCGTCGGCTCCCAACGAATTCTTAGATCGCCCGCAAGGCGTCCTCGACGGTTTCCAGCGTCTGCGCAACATGCGCCGGCGTATGGGCCGCAGAGATGTACCAGATGCCACGATCGATCAGGCGAACGCCGCGCTCCAGCATCGCCACAGTAAAGCGGCTGTAGCGTTCCTTGTCACAGTGGAGGGCATCGTCGCGATAGTCCCTGATGGCCGGGAGGGCGGTAAAGGCCAGGTGGAACGCCGTCGGGAGTCCTTGCACCAGCAGCGGAACACCCAATCGCCCGGCGATGGCGCGAATGCCTCCCATGAGGGCACGCCCGTTTTCTTCCATCTGGCGGTAGATCTCACCGTCCTCGCGCGCCAGTTCCGCCAGTGTCGCGTGGGAGGCTGCCATTGACATCACGTTACTATTGAAGGTGCCGGAGTGGTTGACGTCGCGCGCGAAACGCTCCATCAGCTCGCGCCTGCCCACCAGGGCCGAACAGGGAAAGCCGCCCGCCATCGCCTTGCCGAGCGTCGCCAGGTCGGGCGTCACTCCGAAACGACCCTGCGCGCCCTGCAATCCCAGCCGGAAGCCGGTGATGACCTCGTCCATGATGAGGACTGCACCGTACCGGTCGCAGACGCGGCGCAGCCCCTCGAGGTAGCCGGGCTGGGGCGGAATCGCTCCGGTGTTGCACATCATGGGCTCGGTGATGATGGCGGCGATCTCATCTCCCACTTCCGCAAAAAGGTCTTCAACCAGGGTCAGATCGTTCCAGGGGAGAACAACGACATCCTGCAGAACGCTCGCGGCCTGACCGCGGGTGGCCAGGGTCGGATGGGGTCGTGTGCGCGGACCGGCCTGATCAAGCGGCGTGGCGACATTCAGGAGCACGTTATCGAACCAACCGTGGTAATGACCCTCGAACCGCAGGATCTTCGTGCGGCCGGTCACGGCACGCGCCAGGCGCATGGCCGCCTGCACCACCTCCGACCCACTCAGCCCGAAGCGGCATAGCTCGGCGCCTGGAAGGATTTCAACCAGTTTCTCGGCGACCTCGATCTCCAGTTCGTGCTGCGCGGCAAAGAGTTGGCCTCCCCGAATGGCGCGCGCGACGACGTCCACGACGGCGGGCGGCGAGTGTCCCAAGATCAGCGGACCCTGACCGAGGACGTAATCGATGTAGCGATTGCCATCCACGTCCTGGATGATGGCACCTTCGCCGCCCTCGAAGAAAAGGGGGAAAGGCCTGGCACTGGCGCGAACATTGCTGCTGATCCCTCCGGCGAGCGAGCGTTTCGCACGCTCCAGCAGTCTCTGCGATTTGCTCCACTGCATCATATCAATATCTCTCCTACGGTCACCATCATTCGGTAAGCCAGTCCTGTTTCGAGCAACAACGCTTGAGGTGTTATCGCACACAAAACCTGAAGAGCCGTCTCGTGAAACGGCACTCGTGGTATCGCCGTTGAGCGGGTGGCCCTCACCAGGCCGTCCACCCACCGTCGACAAGCAGATTCTGGCCGGTCATGTACGCGGAGGCATCGGAGGCCAGGTAGAGGATGGCCCCCTTCAGATCGATGCTGTTCCCCATCCGGCCCATCGGAACCCTGGCGGCGAAGTTGCGCGCGAATTCGGGGTCGATCGTCTCGGATGGGAAGCCGCCCGGCGAGAGGCAGTTCACCCGGATCCCTTTCCTGGCCCATGTCACGGCGAGGTGGCGAGTGAGGGCGAGCAGTCCACCCTTGATGGCGCCGTAGGCCGGGCTCGCGGTGACCGGCACGGATGGGGGGTACATGCGCTCGTCTACCCCCAGGAGACCGTAGATGGAGCCGATATTCACGATCACGCCGCGGCCCTGCGCCAGCATCAGCCGGGCCGCGGCCTGCGCGCAGTAGAAGGCCCCGCTCAAGCCGACGTCAACCCACGTGCGCCACGCCTCTGGCGTCAACGCTTCGGCCGGCGCAGGTTCGCCGCGGGCCATGGCGTTGTTGACCAGGATGTCGAGTCGGCCGAACTGATCCAGGGTCGCCTGAACCAATTGTTCATTCGACTCGGGCTGCGAGACGTCGACCCGCACAGCGAGCGCCCGGCCACCCCGACGGCGAAGTTCGTTGGCCCAGGCCCGGCACTGTTCCAGCGTGCGTGACGCGATGACAACGGCGGCTCCTGCCTCGACGAGAGCCTCACTCATCTGCCGGCCGAGCAGGCCGGCCCCACCGGTGACGATCGCCGCCCGACCGCTCAGGTCGAAAAGCTCTTGAACCGTGCGCCGCGGTTCCTGATCATTCATGGTCGCCTGCACTCGTAGTGAAGCTCAGGATCAAACGGGAAAAGCGGTCGCTCCACCCGGCGAAAATCGAGCGTTGTGAGGTGGTCGCTGCTCATACCGGGGGTGTCGAGCAGGATGAACTCCGTCGCGATGCCGTCGTAACCGGCCCGAAACTGGATGTGCGACTTGACAACGACGATCTGGGCCGTGGCGGGTTCCAGTCCCGCGGCGCGATACAGCGCCGGATCGACGGTCAACACCGGGTTGCTCGTGACCAGGAGGTGGACGTTGCCGCGGCGCAGGACCACGCTCATGCCCATATCCATGACGATACCGGTATAGCCCTGACCACCGAAGCAAAAAGTGGCCGGCTGGGCGAACTCGACCGTGCCGGCAAAGCGGACCGGGTGATTGTAGACATCGTCGCGTTTGCCCCCGACCGGCACGTCGATGGGGTGGCCCAGGCCAATGCCGGCGGCAACCGCGGCGACCTCCGGATCAAAGAGATAGAGCAAGGCCGTCTTGGGCGGATCGGCGCGGAGCAGGGCGGCCAGCACCGCGGTGCTGTCGCCGGGCGAGCCGGCGCCGGTGCCGTCGGCCAGATCGCTCAGGACGACCGGCCCCGTTGGGTGCGCCAGGGCCCGTCGGACGGCCTCGTCCACGGGCACGAGGTCGACGTCCATGAGCACGTGGCGCTCAGCCCAGGCCTGATTGGCGAGGCGGCAGGCAAGATGGCCAGCCAATTCCGGATCGTTGTCAGTGACGGCGACGGTCGCGTAGCCCATCTCTGGGATATCCAGCCAGGGCTGCACGCTGAAGACGCTGGCCGAGAGGGCGCCCGCGGCCTCCATCGCAACCGTCGCATCCATCAACCGCTTGAACGGCCCCTCCTGGGAATGGATCTGCGTGGACGCGGGCGTCACCATCGGCACCTTGACGAACGCCTTCGCCGGCCGCACCTCGCCACGCAACCAGCGCGAAAGGATGCGTGCCGCGCGCCGGCCGGCCTCGCGCTGGTCAACGTGCGGGCAGGTCTTGAAGCCCACGATGGCATCGGCCTGCTCGACGCAGCGGCGGGTGAGATTGGCGTGCAGGTCCATCGTCACGACGAGCGGGACGTCCGGGCCGATCAGGGAGCGCACCGCCTCGAGCGTCGCGCCGTCGGGGTCAGCTTCGTGCGCCGCGACCATCGCTCCGTGGAGGGCGAGGAGAACCGCGTCGAAGGGCCGCGCCGCGGACAAGCGGGCGAGCAACTCGTCGCGCAGCGTCTCGTAGGTCTCGGTGGTGACCGGGGCGCCGGAGACGGCAAAGGCCGCCAGCGTGGGCAGCAGGGTGTAGCCCATCTCAGCGCAGACGTCGATGAAACCGGCGACCTCCGAGTTGGTGTCCTTCAGATTGGCGGTCATGCTCTCGCCGTACCACAGGTGAAAGTCCCGGAAATGTTGCAGGGTGGTTGGAACGGTGGCGAACGTGTTGCTTTCCTGCTTGAACTCTCCGATCACGACACGCACGGTGCCCTCCTCACCCGGCCTCGGCGTGGTAGCGCCACGGCACCAGGCGCCGAATCTCGCGCAGATGGGCGACCAGCGGCTGGGGGTGGAAGCCGCCCGGCGTCAACGTCTGCTGCCCCAGCGCCCACGCCGAGCCGAGGGCCATCCCGATTGTGCGGCTCAGGGTCCCATTCTCCCCGGCGCCAACCAGGATAAAGGGAAGAGGGAGGCGCTCTGCGAGACGCGCCGTGGCCTCGATGAGCGCCAGGAGATCCTCCAGCCGCGGGCAGGGCGAGACGATTTTGACCAGATCGGCGCCACGCTCTGCCGCCAGGCCGGCGATACGCATCAGGCCATCCCGGCTCTGCGGCCGGCCGGTATGGCAGGAGAGAATCACCTCCCCACCGGCCGCGTGAGCATCAGCGATGATGGCCCGTTGCCGCTCGAGTGCGGCCGGATCGCGGGTCAGTTCCGCCGGCTCGCCGGACGCGCGGCCACATCCCTCCGCGTCCGGTGTGCCGAGCGGCGGCGCCGGATGCGGATCGAAGGTATCCATCTCCATATCAATGGCGACCGAGCCGAGCGACAACGCATCGAGTTGCTGCTGCATGCGCTCTTCATCGCTCCAGGCCGGCAGCTCGCGCCGTTCGAATCCGTAGACGGTCATAAAGCCGGCCCGCCGGCAGCTCGTATAGATCGGGCGGTCGACCGCGCTGAAGAGACGCCGAAGGGCCTGGGCACCGGCCGCGCCGAGCGCCGGCAGGTTCACCTCGTAGGCGTCAGCGCCCTCGTACAGCGCCAGCCGCATCGTGGCAATCGCCGCATCCACCGTCCGATCGGTGAGGACACAGACGATGAAGGGGCGCGCCAACGTCGTGAGTTGCTTCATTCTCGCACATTCCGTTTCGTCTCGGTCGTTGCGCCGGGGACCGATCGAGGCAGGATCACCAGAGCGGCAGGTGCGGCGTCCACCCGGGCCGGCGGACCGGGTCGAAGAACTCGACGTCGTCGCCGCGCTCCTCGTACAGGCGGTGGTGGTATTTCAAGCGCTCCTCGTCCAGTTCGACCCCCAACCCCGGTCCCTCGGGCACCCGCAGGCCGCCGTCACGAAAGACGAACGGCTCGGTGATGACGTCGCCCACCTGGTCGTGATAGTGCGAGTCGTAGTAATGGGAGATGGTGGGGGTCGACGCCCAGAAATGCAGCCCCGCCGCCGTGCCGATGCCGAGTTCGCGGTCGCTATGCATCGCCAAGCCGATGTTGAACGTCTCGCAGATCGCCGCCACCTTCTTGGCCTGAGAAACGCCGCCCCAGAAGTAGAGGTCAACCATCAGCACGTCAATGGCGCGCATCCGCACCGCGGGCGCAATTTGCGGGAAGCTGATGACGGCCTGGTTGGTGGCGAGGGGCACGTGCACGTCCTCGCGGACCAGGGCCATGCCCTGAATATCCCAGGTCGGGTCTTCGACGTATTCGAGGTCGTACTGCTCCATCTTGTTAATGGAGCGGACCGACGTCTCGACGGTCCAGGCCTGGTTAGGATCGAAGCGCAGGAACTTGATCTGATCGCCGAACGTCTCACGCAGGGCCTTCACCGCCGCCAGTTCCTCGTCGGGCGGGAAGACACCGCCTTTCAGCTTCACGCCATCAAAACCGTACTTCTCGACCAGCTCACCATAGCGGCGCGCGATGTCCTGCGCGGTCGACTCGCCGCCGATGCCGTTCTTCTCGTAGCGATAGAAGACGTAGGCCACAAAGGGAACGAAGGTATCGCCGGCGCCACCCCACAGTTTATAGAGCGGCTTGTTCAACGCCTTCCCGATGATATCCCAGATGGCCATCTCGATGCCGGCGCCCACATACTTCATCTCGGCGGCACGGGCCATCTGTTCCGAGGTCACTCGGAAGACCTCAAACCGCTGAATCACCGTTTGAATCTCAAACGGATCCATGCCGATAAAGAAGGGACGCGATTCCTCGATCCGCCGGGCCGTGGACGCGCCGCCATAGGTCTCGCCGATTCCGACGATGCCGTCGTCGGTGTAGAGTTGAATCACCGTTCGTGTCGTTCCCGGCTCGACCCCCATACTCCACAGGAGGGGTGCCTCCATTTCCACGTACACGGGTGTTGCTTTGACGTCGACGATTTTCATCCAGCTTCTCCTTGTCAAAATATCAATCGAGCGAATTGACGACATCGAGCAGGGCGCTCATGTACCCGATCGCGTGCGCCCGTCCAAGGTATCCCCCGGCGTTCGAAGTGCCGTCCTGATCTCTCCACGGTCTGTCTTCGATCAGATAGGGCACGTGGTCTGGGATCACGAAGCCGCTGAATCCGACCTCTTTCAGCGTCCTCATGACGGCCAGCATGTCGCAGTTGCCCTGATTGAGGAAGCATTCCTGGAATCGCGGCACGACCCCCTGAACGTCGCGGAAATGCACGTAGACGATCTTCCCGCGCTCGCCAAAGGAGCGGAGCGCACCAAGCACGTCGGTTCCCATCGCCGACCAGGACCCCACGCAGAAATCCAGGCCGTGCATGGGACTGTCGGCCAATTCCATCGCCCGTTGGAAGCCGGCGAAGTTCCGAAACAGGCGGGGGATACCGCCGAGGGATTCGACCGGCGGATCGTCGGGATGCAGCGCCAACCTGACGCCCGCTTCCTGGGCCGCGCCGAGAACCGCACTCATGAAATACGCGTAGGCATCCCACATCTCTTCAAGAGCAAACTCACGACCGTGGGTCAGCGGCGCGCTGCGGGCCGCTTCGAGATCGAAACTGGAGACGCGGGCGCCTCCCGGCCCGGTCGAACTCACCCCCGTCCGCCAGACGCCGTTCGGCATCCAATGGTAGCCAAGGATCGGGATGCCGGCCCGGCCCAGGTTGCGGATCGTAGTCATCATGTGCCGGATCTGCTCGTCGCGGCCGGGCAGGCCCAACATCGCCTTGTCGTAGAACGACAGCGGGACATTCTCGATCGCGGCCAGCCGGAGCCCGGCGTCCTCAATGCGCGTTCGCAGGCCGAGCAGATCCTCGTACGCCCAATAGGTTTCACCGGGCAGGGTGGGGGTGTTCAGCAGTACGTCGACGACACCGAGTTGGCGGATGAAGGTCAGCCGCTCGCCGGTGATGTCGCTGAATTGGCCCAAGCCGAGCCGCATCGGAAGTTTCACTGAGGACCTCCTTCCTTCTTCGTCGTGCATCAGAGACAGAAGGGGGAGAGGCCCGGGAAGATGTCGCCGAGCCGAACAGGTTCGTAGGGATGAGCGGCGGCCGCTTCCGCGTTGAATTCGATGCCCAGGCCCGGGGCGGTGGGAATTGCCAGGTGGCCGTCCTCGACCTGCTCGGCAGGGGTCACGATCTCATCCCGCCAGGCGACGTCGTCCACGTGATACTCGAGGATCAGGAAATTGGGGACACAGGCAGCCAGTTGCAGGCAGGCCGCCGTCGAGACCGGGCCGTTCGGATTGTGGGGTGCCACCATCACGTAGTTCGCCTCGGCCATCGCGGCGATCTTCTTTACCTCCAGAATGCCACCGGCGTGGCAGAGGTCGGGCTGGATGACGCCGGCGATCTGGCGTTCCAACAATTGCTTGAAGCCAAACTTGGTGAAGAGCTTCTCGCCGGTCGCGATCGGCACATTCACTTTCCCAGCCACTTTCGCCAGCGCATCCATTCCGCTCCAGTGGACCGGCTCTTCATACCAGAACGGCGCAAACTGTTCCAGAGCCCGGCCAAGCTTGATCGCCGCTTCAGGGACAAACCGGCCGCCGACGTCAATCATAATGTCCACGTCTTCGCCGACGACGTCCCGCACGGCGCGCACGCGCTCGACCGTTCGCCGGATCGTCGCTGCCTCGACCCCGGCATAGCCGGCACCAAAAGCTTCCCACTTGAGCGCCGTGAAGCCGCGCCCCACAATCGCGCGCGCTTTCTCCGCGTACTCGTCCGGCGTCTCGGCGCCCACGTACCAGAGGTTGGCGTACAGACGAACCGTATCCCGACACCGCCCACCCAGAAGATTGTAGACCGGGGTCCCCAGCACTTTCCCCTTGATGTCCCACAGGGCCATCTCGATGCCGCTCCAGGCGGAGTAGAGCGCCGAGCCGTGCCACGCCGCGTGGTAGAACACTTTCTGCCACAGTCGCTCCACGTCCTGCGGATTCTCACCGAGCAGGTCCATCTTCAAGTCAAGAATCGCGCCCTCAACAGTCGCGGCCTTGCCTTCGAGGGTGGACTCGCCAATGCCCGTCACGCCCTCGTCGGTTTCTACTTGAACAAAGACCCAGTTGCGCCATCTGGCCTGAACTGTAAAAACGTTGATGCCCGAGATTTTCATGAACCTGGTCACAACCTCAATGTTGGTGGGAGGGATCAAGCGCGTCGCGCAGCCCGTCGGTGAAGGTATTGAGGGCCAGAACGAGCAGAGTGATGATCACACCAGGTGCAATCGCGTACCACGGCGCAAGGTGGAGGTAGCCGCGCGCCTCGCTCAACATTGCACCCCAGGACGGAGTCGGCGGCTGCGTCCCCAGGCCAAAGAAGCTGAGCGCGGCTTCCAGCAGGATGGCGTAGGCGACAGCCAGCGACATCTGGACCAGGACCGGCGCGAACGCGTTGGGTAGGATCGAACGGAAGATGATGCGCCACGAGCCGGCGCCGATCGCGCGCGCCGCCGTAACGTAGTCGAGCTCGACTTGCGAGAGCGTGCTGGCGCGCGCCAGCCGCGCGAAGGTCGGGATACCCGTCACGGCCACGGCGACCATTGCATTCGTGGAGCCTGGCCCAATGATGGTCACGATTGCCATGGCAAGGAGAATGGGCGGAAAGGCCAGCAGCGCATCCAGAATCCGCATGAGAATCGTATCGGTCGTTCCACGGAAGTAGCCGGCCATCAGGCCAACCGGTACCCCCACGACGGTCGAGAGCAACACGGCAACTATCCCGACACTGAGAGAGATACGCGAGGCGTAAATCAACCGGCTGAAAATATCTCGGCCGCGCTGGTCCGTTCCGAGTGGATGGTCAAACGACGGCGCCTGGAGGTTGGCCTTCTTATCGAGCGCGAGCGGGTCGTAGGGTGTTATCACCGGGGCGAGGAGCGCCACAAGAACCAGCAGCAGCACGAAGCCGAAGGACGCCGTCGCCAGCCGGTTGCGGGTGATCTGCGCAACCGTTCGCAGCAGCAGGCTACTTTCGCGGAGGCCGGCGTAGCTGGGAAAGGGAGTCACTCGGCCGGTTATTGAGGTCATTGGCGGATCCTTACTGCTCGCAATCGCACTGCTCGCACGAACTATCTCTACTGGTAGTGGATTCGAGGGTCGAGAAACGCGTAGAGGATGTCAGTGAGAAGGTTCACCATGACAAAGAAGAACGCGATCAGCAGCACGATGCCCTGCACCATCGTGTAATCTCGTTTCAGGATCGCATCAAGGAGCGTACGGCCAAGGCCCGGCCAGTCGAAGACAGCCTCCGTGACGACCGCGCCGCCCAAGAGGCTCGCGAGGAGCAACCCGAGCACGGTCACCATCGAGATCATCGCGTTTGGCAGCGCGTGCCTGAAGATTATCACGCGTTCATACAATCCCTTCGCCCGCGCGGTGCGGATGTAATCCTGGTTCAAGACTTCCAGGAGGGCCGTGCGCAGGAAGCGACTTAGCACGGTGGAGAGCCAGACGCCAAGAGTCAGCGCCGGAAGGAT
The DNA here is from genome assembly GCA_027493995.1 of Ardenticatenaceae bacterium. Classification (GTDB taxonomy): domain Bacteria; phylum Chloroflexota; class Anaerolineae; order Ardenticatenales; family Ardenticatenaceae; genus DOUV01. Next base: position 3,809,343 of record JAOSJS010000001.1, read on the forward strand.
GAGAAAGCGAAAGAACCGCGCCGGGTCTTCGGTCAGGGGAACGTGGCCGGATGGCGGGAGCCATCCCAGCTTGAGACCGAAGAGAATCCCAAGCAGGATCGCCAGCCAGAAGGTCGGCACGGCATAGAAAACCGCGTTGAAGAACGAGATGGCGCTCGAGAGCCAGGATCGGGGGCGAAAGGCCGAGATCGTTCCCGTTGGCACGGCGATCACCAGAGCGACCAGCACGCTTGCAAGCGCCAGCTCAATGCTGGCCGGCGCCTTCAAACGAATCATCCTCATCACTTCGAAGTCGTTGATCAACGACTCACCAAAGTCGCCGCGCACCGCCCTCCCCAGCCACCCAATGTATTGGATGTGTAGCGGCTGATCCAATCCCATTTGCCGATTCAGCAATTTCACCTGATCGGGGAGTGCCTGATCTCCCAGGATGGCATGGGCAGGGTCGCCAGGGATCAGGCGAATCATCAGGAAGACGGCAATGGAGACGAAAAACAGAACAGGGATCGCCTGCAGAATGCGGCGCAGGATGTATTGACTCACAGCGTCACCTTGCTCTCACGCTTCCAGTCTCGGCGCCTCAAGCGCAACGAGGATCGTCCTCTTTCCAGCGGTTGAACTTCGGATTCTGCGAGGAGGCCAGCGCGGTGCGAGCGTCGCGCCACCGCTGCGCCCATGCGACCGGGTCGGTAAGTTCCCATTCGGGATGGGCGCGGCTGCGCGCGACGAAGCCCGGGAACCACGGGCGGCCGGTCGGCTCCCCAATCGGCTGATATCGCAGGTCAAAGCTCCAGCGAATCGCGTCGCTCACGTTCGGCAGCGAGGCGTGCTTGGTTTTCTTGTGCATGAAGAGGACATCACCAGGCTTCATCGGGAGCGGGACCTGTTCAGGACCAAGGTAGCGCTCCGGAATCCCAAATAGCCCTTTGTACTCGTCGAGAGTGCAGTGTGCGACCAACTCACCCTTGTGGCTCCGCGGCTCTACCACCAGGCAGCCGTTCTCGACGGTCGCCTCCGTCAATGGAAGCCAGACGGTGAGGATGTTCGCGCCGTCGGCCTCGGGGTCGATGACGCCGAGATCCTGGTGCCACTGTGTTCTGGTCGAGAGTGGGTGCCGCTTGTCCGAGGGGATCAAGTGCTCGGGCGGCTTGATCCTCACATGCTGGACCGGATTGCTGAAGATCTCCGGGCCGATCAAATCCTCCACGGCGTCCAACAAGCGCGGGGTGCGCAGCAAGTTGAAGACGGCGGGACCGTGGTGCATGGGCGTCTCTTCGGTGATCTCGGCCTGGGGCAACGAGATGTCCAGGTATTGCGGGGAGTACGCCGGGCCAGACTCAGCGAGGATGCGGAGCAGTCGCTCTTCGAAAGGCAGGCCACGGTAGGAGGACGAGAGGGAGCCCTCATCCACCCAGCGCGTCGCGAGAGTATCCAGCAACTCTTCATACTCTTCGACTACCGGTTGAAAGTCCTCCTCAGGGTCGAAGATCCCCTCTACCACGACGTATCCTAATTCCTCGAACTGGAGCAAATCGCTCCCCCGCAAGACGTTCACTCGGATCCTCCTCTCTCCATCTCCACGAGGCGGAACTTGCCCATGATCCGGCGCCCCCAGGGGGGTGGTCAAGTCGTCCTGGCCGTGGGGGTGCGAGGACTCCCCCCGCTCCCCACGTGATGTCCTTGTTTGCCGTCCGGTGGCCGGCGGCTTCACCTCCGGCCACCGGACGGCAAGACCGATGTTCCTGAGCAGAGCCGTCAGGGTGGCTATCACCGCGCCACCCCGACGCGCAGGCTCCTGGAGTTGCGTCTACTTGGCGAGCCAGACCGCTTCGAACAGTGGCATACTTTCTACGGTGTAGTCGAACCCCTGCACATAGGGGTGATGGGTAAAGACCAGGAATTTCCAGGAGTACTCGATGACCCAGGACTCGTCGAGCATCGCCTCTGTGGCGGCCACGTAGGCCTGATGCTGCTCCTCGGGGTCAAGGGTCTCTTCACCCAGCTTGACGTTCTCGACATAGGCTTCCGGCCAGAACCCGTCGGGCTTCAGGAGCACGTTGTTCTCGACCCGGTAGTGGCTCCCGGTGAACTGGGCGGCCGGGTACTTGTTAGAATTGGCACCAAAGCTGATGTGGATGCCGGGGTAATTTCCACTGAGGTGCCAGTCGTAGTAGGTCCCCGTATCCAGCACGAGAATCTGGGTCTTGACGCCGATAGTGAGCAGGTCCGCCTGGAGGATCTCGGCAATGGCCACCATGTCCGGGTTGCCGGCGAGAACAGTGATGGCAGTCTCGAAGCCGTCGGGATAGCCTGCCTCAGTGATCAATGCTTTGGCCTTCTCAAGGTCATACGGGTAATAGTTCTTCCACTTGTCATCCCACGCGACGGAGTACTCCGGCCACGCGGTCCACTTCACCTCGCCGACGCCGAAGAGGGCCTGGTCCACAATGGTCTCCCGGTCGAGGGCGTACTGGATCGCCTGACGCACCAGCTTGTTGGTAAACGGCTCCTTGTAGACGTTCAGGTAGAGGTTGTAATAGAGCGCTCCTGCTTGTCCGCGATTGACGACAAGACTGTTCTCCAACCGCCTGACGTCCTTGTAGGGGGTGTCCTGGATAAAGTCGAGGGTGCCGGCCTCAAGCGCAAGCACCATCGCGTCTGGATCGGTGAAGGGCTTGAGGATGATCTCATCCAGATAGGGCAGCCCCTCTTTCCAGTAGCCATCGAATCGCTTGAGCGTGACGTGGTCCCCGGGGACTTTCTCGGCCACCATGAACGGGCCGGTGCCGATGGCCTTGGTTTTCAATGTTTCCGTGTCGAGGGTCTCCGGGGAGATGATCGGTAACTGATCCAATGCATCTAGCATCAGGCCGGCGGGAGTCGGCTTACTGTACTTGATGACGACAGTATAGTCGTCCGGTGTCTCCCAAGATTCGACGTTGCGGTTGGCGTTATACTGGTGCACACCCCGGGCCGCATCGGTCGCGCGTTCCAGGTTCGCCGCAACGGCTGCCGAGGTGAAATCACTGCCATCGTGGAACTTGACGCCCTCGCGCAGGTGCAGGGTGATCGAGAGGCCATCGTCGGCAATCTCCCACGACTCGGCGAGTTGCGGCTGGGGATTCAGAGAATGGTCGTAGCGAATCAGGGTGTCGTAGATATTGCGGGCGATGGGCCAGTAGAAGAAGTTGCGGCTGTAGGCGTCAAAGTCGGGGATATCCTGGATCATGCCGACGCGCAGCGTCCCACCTGGCACCGGCTCGGACGGCGGTGCCTCGGTCGGTTCCGGCGTCGCCGTGACCACAACAGCGACTTCTTTCTCGACGACGGTCGTGACCTCTTTCTCGACCACCGCGGTGACCTGTTTCTCGACGACCACCGTCCGTTCGACAACCTTCTCCACCGTTTGCGGTTGAGCCGTGTTGCAGGCCACGATCAAGAGCGCGGTGAGAAGCAGGAGCACACTAATAGCCAGCAGGTTTCGCCGTTGCACCACCTTCATCCTCCTTTAGGCAGTTCCGATAGAGTGGACGGCTGCTCGAAGTCGTCTTCAATCTCCAGATCAAACCCCTGTCATTCAGGCCATTGACTTCCTCCTTCTTCGATTGCCCTCTGACGCGGCGAGTTGGGGAAGGGCGAGCTCACCGCGCCCACACCAGACCGCATGTCACCAAGCGCACTCTCGATCCGATTCAATGCGTCGTCAATCACCACGGGAGTATGGGCGGCGGAGAAGCCGTGGTGTCCCGTCGCCAGATTGCCGTAGCTGTGAAAATAGACGCCGCGCCGCGCGGCGGCCTGCAAAAATTCTGCCGCCAGAGCGCCGTCGTGCTGCAACGTATCCGCGAAGGTCTGGACCTCGCCCGTGAACCCGAAGAAGAGACCGAACCGCGCCCCGAGCCCTTGCACCCGCGCCGGGATGCCGTAGCGCTCGAAGAGGGCTGCCAACTCTCGGTAGAGCGTATCCGCCACAGCGCCGATGCGGTCATAAAAGCCTTCCTGCCGGATCTCGTGCAGCACGGCGTTGGCCGCCACCACTGAGAGGAGATTCCCGCAATAGGTGCCGCTGTGGGTGACATTCCCAACAGGCATCGCCTGGCGAAGCAGGTCGGCCCGCCCGGCAACCACGGCAATCGGCATCCCATTCGCCAGAGCCTTGCTGATCACGCACAGGTCGGGCGTGACGCCGTAATAGCCCTGCGCGCAGGCCACCCCGGTTCGGAACGCCGACAGCACCTCATCGTAGATCAGCACGATGCCGTACCTGTCGGCAATATCTCGGACGAACTGCATGTAAGGCCGGTCGGCGACGATGCAGCCGGAATTGTAATTGATCGGCTCCATGATGATGGCCGCGATCTCGTTCGCCTCGGCCGCAAGGACTGCTTCAAGCGCCGTCTCATCCCTCCAGGGAACAACAACGACGAGTGAATCCAGCTCATCCGGGATCCCGGCCGACTCGCGGTGGAGAGGCACGGCGCCGCCCGCTGCCAGGGGGACGAGAGGCGAATGGGCGTTGTACATCACGTAGTCGTGCAAGCCGTGAAAGTGCCCCCAGAACTTTAGAATCTTCTTCTTCCCGGTGGAGGCGCGCGCCAGACGGATCGCGAGCATTGTCCCCTCCGTCCCAGAGTTGGCCAATCGCACCATCTCGGCGCAGGGGATGATCTCTACGATGGTCCGGGCAAGCCGGGTGGTCTCCTCGGTTTCATATCCGGCGATGATGCCAACCTCCAGCGCCCGTTGGATGGCCTGCCGGATCGCCGGGTGGTTGTGTCCCAGAAATGTGGCCCCGTGGGAGAGGTTGAAATCGATGTACGCTTTTCCGTCGAGGTCGTAGATCCAGGCACCCTCCGCACGCGCGAGGTACAGCGAGTGGCCCAGGGATGGGTTAAAGCGCCCGCCAGCTGAGACGCCCCCGGGAAGATAGCACTCTGCTTCCTGTTGGAGCGCGGCAACTCGCGTGCGCGCCTCGGCTGTCGACAATTCGGGCTCCTTTCAGAAGCGCGTGAGCACCCCAGTGGGGTGGATGGATTCACGATGGTTTCGGCGGCAAGTGTGACAGAGGTCTCGACGGGGAGATACTGTCTCGCTCTACGATTTCTAAGGACCGCATTGAAGGGGCTTGCGATGAGCCGCCAGAAGGATCGAACCGGCTGGCTAACGATCGACCCTGGCGACGGGGAACCGGAATAACAGAGATGATGTGTTCATATTTCTGTATAAATGGCGCTTACGCACCTCTTATACAGAAAGTGAGATACGCCCTGAAAACAGACGATCGTTACGAACGAGCATGCGAGAGCGCCGGTCAAGGCGCCAGACTTCGGAAGTCCCGGAAGCGTTCAGAAGTCTCCGAAACCACGCGCCTCCGGCGCCGGACTGGCGCGTATTCCAGCCCCCACGTTCGATGGGCCGATTGTCAAATCAAGTGATGAGGATGCGATGCGGGCAACGACCCAACAGGTAATTGAGGCGCCGGCCTCCCGGCGTCGGGACGTCCGGCGTATTGCTTCTCGAGTTGCAGTTGACAAAAGGCCGTCGGCCAGTGTAGTATGAATTCATACGTAAGACTTCATACCTCTTCTGCTTACCAGTATACGCCGACTGCCCGGTTCTGTCAACGCTCTCTCTTGGCCAACGAAAGAGGTGGATGTAGTCACACTACAAGGCTTTCTGTTTCTTGTCAAGGGACTCTTGTTTCGCTTGATGAAACAAAATCGGGTATCAGAAGGTTTCCCGGAATGTCGAACAACTACACCGTGAAGCCGGTCTACAAGGCAATTCAGGTGCTTCTTTGTCTGGCAGAGGCAGATCAGCCTCTCCGGCTGAGCGAGATCTGCCGGCGGGTCGGCCTGCCCAAGACAACTGTGTTTCGCTATCTCTACACTCTCCAGGTCTGCGGCCTTGTCGCCCACGATCCGGAACGGGACCTCTACCAGCCCGGTCTCCGCCTGTGGGAATTAGGGCAGGCCACTCGGGAACAGATTGATACTCGTGCTGCTGCGGTCTCTCATATGGAGGCGCTGCGCGATCGGTTCAACGAAACGGTCAATCTGGGGATTCTGGCCGGGCACGAGGTGGTGTACCTGGAGATCGTCGAGAGCCGGCACTCGTTAAGAATGTTGGCGGCGTTGGGTGGCCGCGACCCTCTCTATTCCACTGCCCTGGGCAAGGCGCTTCTGGCTTTTCTCCCTGAGGAGCACTGGGCAGCGCACCTCCCGCCCACGTTGATCCCACGGACCTTGCGCACGCTTACCACAATGGAGGCACTCAAACGTGACCTCATCGAAACACGCGCGCGCGGCTTCTCGGTGGATCGGGGCGAAAACGAGGAGGGCGCTTGTTGCATCGGCGCCCCTATTTTTGATCAGCGCGGGCGAGTCGTCGCCGCCGTCAGCCTGTCCGCGCCCGACAGCCGAATCGGACCGGCGCTGGAGCAAGAAATGGCAGACGCCATCAAACAGACCGCGACTGAAATCTCCCTGCGCCTGGGATACCACCCAAACCACGCCAACTCGCGTTGACGTGGCTGCGAGCCCGCTCCTGATTTCGTCCTGTGAAAGGAGTTTTCGCGCTCGGCATCGTGCAGGGACTGTTACCTCCGTTGCGCTCCTACGACTTGTATTACTATCCGGAGATAATCACGTGGCAGAAGAGTTGATTTACGCACCGGTGCGAACCGGAAGGAATTTACCCGATCAGATTGCGCGGCAGATTCTCGACCTCGTGAGCAGCCGCCAGCTTCGCGTTGGCAGCCGGCTGCCACCCCTGGATGAGCTCGGAGAGTTGCTGGGAGTCAGCCGGACGGCGCTCCGCGAGGCTCTCAAACTTCTGGAAGCCTGGGGAATCATTGTCGTGAAACCGGGGATCGGCACCTTTATCGCCGAAGTCGCCGCCGATGTCCTGGCGGTCCCCCTCAAAATCTCGGCCGAGCGTAGTGACCAGTCCATTCGGCATCTTCATCAGTTGCGCGAGGCGGTAGAGCCACCGATTGCCGCACTTGCTGCCCTGCACGCCAGACCCGAGCATATTGCGAAGCTCGAGGAAGCCGTTGCGCGCATGGATGCGGCCCTGAACGATCCGACCGCCTACATCCAGGCCGATCTCGACTTTCACTCCACTCTGGCCGATGCAACAGGCAACAACCTGTTCCTCCTCGTGATTTACCCGGTCATCGATCTTCTTCAAGAAGCCCGGCTGCGGTTTGTGCAGAATCCTGGGGCGGGTGAGCGGGCCCAAACGTTTCACCGCCTGCTTCTCGAGCAGATCAAAGCCGGCAACGCCGCCGGGGCCCGGGCAGCGATGCAGGCCCATCTCGACCAGGCCTGGGGAGAGTTGCCGCACGAGAGCGACGCGCTACCGCGCGCGGGCTGAGCCGCCAGGGTCTGGTATCAAGCGGCAGCTTGAAAGCTGGTGGGCGTATGGCCCTCAGCGACCTTGTTCCTCATGCGAGTCCGTACAGCGTCCGCGGAGGTGACCCGGGATGGCACCAGATCAAACCAAAGCATCTCGAATCGCGCGGGCCCGCCGCTTTATGGCGGAACAGCAGCTCGACGTCCTGGTTGTGGGCTCAACCGATTCCATCGCGAGCCAGGGCAACGTGCGCTTCCTCACCGGTTACGCCACCGTGTTTGGTGTCAGTCTGGCGCTGCTGGGGCCGGATGGCGATCCGGTTCTGCTGGTCCCCTCAGGATCGTTTCAAAAGAACTGGGCTGAGACCACCGCCTGGACAACCACGATCAAAGCCGTTCCTCATCTGGCGGCCAGCGCCCTGGAGACAATCAAGGAGATGGCAGCCGGGAAGGTGACGGTTGGCCTCGCGGGATTTGAGGATTTGCCCGGCGCACTCAACCTCCACGACGCGGGTGCCCCGCCGGGAATGCGTTTCGTATCCGTCAGCGCTCCCTTTCGTCTGATGCGCGCGGTGAAGACATCGGACGAGATTGACCAGATGCGACGATCGGTAGTGCTGGCCGATGCCGCCCTGTCGGCACTACCTGCGACGCTTCAGACAGATTCACCCGAAAACGCGCTGTTTGCTCGCGCCGCAGCCGAGCTCTTCTCCGAGGGAGCCGAGCATTTCTTTCTCCTCGGAAGCACAGGGGCGCGAGCGCCCGCGGCTGTGCCGGCGGCGCGGGCGTTGCAGCCGGGCGACCTCGTGCGTTTCTCGATCGAACCGGCCGGGCCGGGGGGCTTCTGGACGCAGACTATCCGCGTCTTTTCCCTGGGGCGCCCCTCCGTCGAGATTCAACGCGCGTTTGATCTGTGTGCTGCCGCCCTGACCCAGGCCGAAGGCCGCTTGCGGCCGGGCGCGACGGGAGGTGAGGTGGCGCAGGCCATCACCCGTATCCTGGAGCAGGCCGACGGCGCGCGACCTGGGCCGCTTGGACACGGGATGGGCCTCGATCTGACCGAGCCGCCCTTTCTTCAGCCCGAGGATGAAACGCGCCTTGAACCGGGGATGGTCATCGCGCTCCATCCGTACCTGTCACTCGGAGAGATTGTTATCTGGATGGGCGACACCTACCTCGTCACCGAGGGCCAACCCCAGCGGTTGTCCGGCCTGCCCAACGAGCTGGTTGTCGTCTAGCGCCTACCCTGGCGCCGTTGCCAGGACCCAGACCTGGCGTTTCTCGTTCTTCACTGGAGGAAGCGCATGCAGATTGAGCAAGACACCTTGATCCAAATGTACCGCCAGATGCTAACCATTCGGCGCTTCGAGGAAGCGATCGACGACGTCTACCGTCGCGGCCTGATGCCTGGTCTGGCGCACCTCTACATCGGTGAGGAGGCGGTGGCGGTTGGCGTGTGCGCAGCGCTCCGGCGCGACGACTACATCACCTCCACCCATCGTGGCCACGGCCACTGTATCGCCAAAGGAAGCGACATCAACAAGATGATGGCGGAGGTCATGGGACGGGCGACCGGCTACTGCCGCGGCAAGGGCGGCTCCATGCATATCGCCGATTTTGAGATCGGTATGTTGGGCACGAGTGGCATCGTAGGGGGTATGATCGGGATTGCCGCCGGCGCGGCGCTTGCCACCCATCTGCGGGGGACCGACCAGGTGGTCGTCTGCTTCTTCGGCGATGGGGCTGCCAACCAAGGCGTGTTGTTCGAGACGATGAACATGGCGGCGCTCTGGAAGCTGCCACTTCTCTACGTGTGCGAGAACAATCAGTACGGCGAGTACTCCCCGTGGAAGGAGGTCACGGCAGCCGAGCGAATCAGCTCACTGAGCGCACCGTTCGGGGTACCCGGCGAGTTGGTGGACGGCATGGACGTGCTGGCCGTGTACGAAGCAGCCGCTCAGGCGGTGCAGCGTGCCCGCCGGGGTGAAGGACCATCCCTCATCGAGGCGCTGACCTACCGGTACCGTGGCCACCACATCGGCGATGTAAAACCGGCCTATCGCACGCCAACCGAAACTGAAGGCTGGGTCCGCCGGGATCCCATCACGCGACTCCGGGCCAAACTCCTCGAGGAAGGTACCGTCACCGCCGCTACACTGCAGTCGATGGAGGAGCAAGTCGCCGAGGCCGTCGAGGCGGCCGTTGAATTCGGCAAGCAATCGCCGCTTCCCCCCATCGAGGAGGTACGCGACCATGTCTACGCGTGAACTGACGATCCGCGAGGCCATCCGGGAAGCCCTGCGCGAGGAGATGCAGCGCGACGGGCGTGTCTTCATGATGGGCGAGAATATCGCCGCAGCCGGCGGGATCTTCAAAGTCACCGATGGGCTGTCTGAGGAGTTCGGCCCGGCCCGGGTCAAAGACACGCCGATTTCAGAGGAGGCGATTACCGGCATGGCGGTCGGCGCGGCCCTGGTCGGCATGCGGCCGGTCGTCGAAGTGATGTTCGGAGACTTCATTACGCTGGCAATGGATCCGATTGTAAACCAGGCGGCGCATCTCCGATATATGACCGGCGGGCAGGCGACAGTCCCTCTGACCGTTCGCACGACGCTAGGAGCCGGCCGCTCCTCAGCCGGCCAGCATTCCCAGAGTCTCCACGCCTGGTTTTGCCACGTTCCCGGTCTCAAGGTGGTCTTACCGTCGACGCCCTACGACGCCAAGGGCCTCTTGAAGACGGCCATCCGGGACAACAACCCGGTGCTCTTCTTCGAAGACAAAATGATGTACGACTTGAAAGGGCCAGTCCCACAAGAAGAGTACCTCGTTCCCTTTGGTCAGGCCGACCGCAAACGCGAGGGGCGTGACGTGACCATCGTCGCGACCTCCAGCATGGTTCACGAAGCGTTGCGGGCAGCCGACCAACTGCAGACTGAGGGCATCAGCGTCGAGGTGCTCGACCCGCGCACGCTTCTCCCACTCGACGCGCAGGCGCTGGTCGATTCAGCGGCGAAAACCGGGCGCGTCATCGTCGTAGACGAGGGATACCGGGCCTACGGCGCGACCGCCGAGCTGGCGTCCGTTATTATCGAAGGGGCCTTCTACTATCTCCATGCGCCCGTCGTCCGTATCGGCGCGATGGACGCGCCGGTCCCGTTCTCCAAACCGCTGGAACTGGCGACGATTCCAACGACCGAGGATATCGTCACCGCCGCCCGGTGCTTGATGGCCGATGAGTTCCAGGGAGGGAGCGAGTTGTGACAACCGAAGTCGTGATGCCCAAGTTGGGGCTGACCATGGAAGAGGGCACAATCGAACGCTGGCTCAAGCGAGAGGGGGATGCTGTCGAAAAGGGCGAGCCGCTTCTGGAAATCCTGACCGACAAGGTCACGGCTGAGGTCGAGGCGCCGGTGTCGGGGAAGGTGGGGCGTCTGCTCTTTCCTGATGGCGCGACGGTCTCGGTGGGAGAGGTCATCACGCACATCCTGCTGCCGGGCGACGCAGACGGTGAACCGGGTTCGGAGGCGACGGCGGAGGATGTCGCCCGGACCAAGATTCAAACGCCGTTGAGGGCGCCTCGGCTCGAAGAGAAGCGGGTGATGGCATCGCCGATCGCCCGCCGTCTGGCGAAAGAGTTGGGGATTGACCTGGCAACGGTGCCAGGGAGCGGTCCACGCGGGCGTATCAGCGACGAAGACGTGCGGCGCGTGGCGGCGCGGCGCGGCCAGCCGGAGGCCAGCGAGCCGGCGCGCACTGCCGTGAGAGAGGTCAGCGGGCTCCAAGGGCTGCGGAAAGCAACGGCCGAACACGTGACCCGTAGCTTCGCGACGGTGCCTCACTTCTATCTCTCGGTTGAGGCGGATGCCTCGTTGCTGCTCAGACTGCGCGACCGCGTAGCCGGCCGGATTGAAGCAGAGGCCGGTGTGCGCCTCACGATCAGCGATCTGTTGGTCAAGATCGCAGCGCGCGCACTGGAGGAGCACCCCCGCGTGAACGCCACGTGGTCTGGCGAGGGAATTCTCCCATTGGACACGATTGATGTGGGCCTGGCGGTCGCGACGGAGCGGGGCCTCATCGTACCGGTCATCCGGAACGCCAACCGCCAGTCGTTGACGCAAATCGCGCAATCACGAGCCGATGTCGTCACGCGCGCGCACCAGGGGAAGCTGGGATTGCAGGACGTGCAGGGGGGCTCGTTCACGATCTCCAATCTGGGGATGTTCAGAGTAGATCAGTTCGACGCCATCATCAATTCGCCCCAATCAGCTCTCCTGGCAGTCGGTCGCATCAAGGAGCGACCGGTGGCCGTGGAGGGCCGGCTGGCGGTGCGGCCGACGGTCTTCCTGACATTGTCGGTGGATCACCGCGTCCTCGACGGTGCCGACGCCGCCCGTTTCCTGGACACGATCACGGCGCTGATCGAAGAGCCCTATCTGCTCGCGCAGCTCTAGCGCTGCCAGGTTTCTAAGTGAAGTGGCCCCTGTATGAAGACTACTCGAGTAGAAACCGCGGTCATCGAGGCCAACGACGACGCCACCTCTGTCCGGATCTGGTGCGGCCACAACGACTCCTCCGGAACAGGGGAGTGTTTCTTCGCCCCCAGGATCGCCGGTGGCGCTCGTCGTAGGCAACCGGCGGAGAGTGTATGATGTTCAATCTCATCCCCCTGGCATGCGCCAGGCGCCCCGGCTTCAGCCAGTCGATCACCGCGATGGGCAGCGTATCGCGCGTGACAAGGAGCTCACCATGACAGAAATGACGCCTCGTGAGCGTGTTCAGTGTGTCCTGGCAGGAGAGATTCCCGATCGCGTACCCTACATGGAGGTTGGCATTGACTTCCCCTTTCTCTGCCGGCTTCTGGATCAGGATCTCCCGGCGGGCAGGTTCTTCGAGGCAGGTGAGTACGAGAGCCCACCCGTTGAGATTCAGGTGCAGATCAACCAGATCCTCCACCGCGATGTCCTGGTCTACGGGATGCTGCCGCCAATCCCGGCTGTGAAACGTCCCGGCGCGGACGGTATTCTGTACTTCAAGGATGGCAAGATTAAGGACTGGGAGGATCTCGATCAGCTCCAACTCCCGAATCCTTCTAGCGAGGCATTCCTTGCTCCGGCCAGGAGCTTTCTCGCTCAGGCCGGTGACTACGCGACTGTGTGTGCGAGCCGCGTCGGCATCTCGTCGACCTACCTGGCAATGGGCATGGAACACTTCTTTTACTGCCTCTACGACGATCCATTGCTGATCGAGGAACTGCTTCGGCGCTACAGCGACTACGCGGTTGCCGCCGTAGAACAGGCCGCCCGCCTCGGCTTCGATATGTTCTGGACTGCGGATGATATTGCCTTCCGGACGGGCCCACTCTTCTCCCCGAAGATGTTCCGCGAGCTCATGTTGCCTTATGTTCGCAGGGTGGCAGATCGCGTTCGCGACGTTGGAATCGCGTGGGTCTATCACTCTGATGGCAACCTGATCCCTCTGCTGGAGGACCTCCTGGCGTCGGGTATCCACGTGCTCAACCCAATCGAACCGGCCTGTATGGATATCCGCGCAGTGAAGAAGCAGTATGGAGACCGGGTCATTCTTTGCGGCAATGTAGACGTGGACCTCTTGACGACGGGAATACCTGACCAGGTTCGGGAAACGACCCTCGGTCTGCTGCGTGATGTGGCGCCCGGCGGCGGCTACATGCTGGCATCGGGGAACTCTGTGACCAGCTATTGCAAGGTAGAGTGCGTCCGGGCGATGTGCGATACAGCCTACGAATTCGGACGCTATCCCATTCAAGTGTGAGGGCGACCGGAGTGGAAGAATTCGAGCGGCGCCGCACTCCGAGCCAGGCGTCAAATCACAGATCGTGACAGTGAGCAGGGGGTAGTGGGCAGGGAGCAATGAACAGTGAACAGTGAACAGTGAACAGTGAACAGGGGGTAGTCGGTGGGGGTAGGGGGCAGGGGGCAGGGAGCAGGCAGCGGAAGGTTTGTGTTCTCCGTGGTAGAGGAGGCTACGGCCGTGATTCGTCGGTAGTTGTACCCGGCTGAACCAAGAACCGGGGATAGGGTGGTGTTTCTTCCTGGGAAGGGGGGCAAGCGCGTATTGTAGGGAGGAGACGGCCTACGAAGGCAGGTCGAAACTCGTATTGGTGTGAGGACAGCATGAACGAGATCTTAGAGGACCTCCGTGAGAGCATTCTCAGTGGCGACCGCGCGAGGCTTCAAGAACAGATCAACGGGGCGATTGAGGCCGGTTTGGACCCTGTCGTGATCCTGAACGACGGAATGGTCGCGGCCATGAAGGAGGTCGGCCGGCTCTTCGAATGCGGCGAGTACTTCGTGCCGGAGATGATGCGTGCTGCCCGGGCGATGAAAGACGGGCTCGCCATCCTCAAACCCTCCTTGCAGCGGGCAGCGCTGGAGTCAAGTGGAAAGGTGATTGCAGGTACGGTTCAGGGTGACATGCACGACATCGGCAAGAACCTGGTCTGCATGATGCTTGAGGGCGCTGGATTTGAGATTCAAGACCTGGGCATCGACGTCTCACCGGCACAATTCATTGATGCCGTGCGCGCCAGTGGTGCTGATATCCTTGCCATGTCGGCGCTCCTTTCCACAACGGTGTTGAACATGAAAGTCACCATTGAAGCACTCGAGCGGGCCGGCTTGCGTGACAAGGTGAAAGTCATTGTGGGCGGTGCGTCCGTGACGGAGAGCAGCGCGCGGCAGGTTGGTGCTGATGGGTACGCACCTGATGCGAGCCAGGCAGTGGCACTTGTACAGTCACTGATCGCGCAATGAGGGGGCCCTCGCCACATCCCTGGCCCGCTACAGGCGTCTGGTAGACCGCAAGTGTTGCTTCGTCTTGGCCCCCAATCAATTCGAGCCGGTGGCCTTCTCGCCGCAGGCCGTCCTGGACGGCTATAGGGGCCAATCACACGCCGAGCGCCGCTTTCCCTTTCTGAAGGCCCCCCTCGTCTTGGCCTCGGCGTTCTCTTTCAGATCGCCGCAGCATATTATGGCCCTGACACCGCTCCCTTCCAGTATAGGACAGCGAGGGGAACTGCTTATGTTGTGGGAAGTTCTGAGAAAGACGGCATGACAGTCGCCCAACCTTTGTCTGAGCACCGGTAAGCACACACGGTACGCCCCGATAAGGGTTGCGTGGAAGCCATCGATGGACACGCTACCCGGGCAGCGGAGGTCAGAGCGCATGGCGCGGAGATCGCGGAGAGGAAAACTCCTTCTACGCTGTGAGGCAAGAACGCAAGTAGAACTGCTTATCGTAGCGGGGAAACGAACATTCCATAGCCGGGCTCGCCGACGATCTCGCCATCACGCATGACCGGCCGGCCGCGAACGACGGTCAGAATCGGTGCGCCGAGGGTCTCGAAGCCCTCGAACATACGTGCCACGCGGGGATCTTTGGTGTGGAGTTGGGATGGCTCGATGTACCGGCGCAGAGCCATATCCACCACGACAAGGTCGGCGTCCGAGCCAACGGCGATAACTCCTTTACGCCCATAGAGGCCGTAGAGATGGGCCACATTCGCGGACATAAGCTCGACCAATCGCTCGAGGGTCAACCGGCCATTGTTGACGTGGGTGAGCATGATGGGGAGGCTGGTCTCGACGCCTGGGGCACCAGCCGGGGCGTCGAAGATATTGTGCCAGCCACGCTCTTTGGCAGCGAACTCGTGGGGTCCGTGGTCGCTGCTGATGGTGTCAATCGTGCCATCGGCAACTCGCTCCCAGAGAAGCGCTTGCTCCTCGATCGACCGGAGAGGGGGATTGATCTTGGCATAGGGCCCGATCTCCCCCATTCGGTCTGCCGTCAATGTCAGGTAGGTCGGGCAGGTCTCGACGGTGACCCCCATCCCATGCATGGCGCGCCACATCTTGGCGGCAGTTGCAGCAGACCCCGAAGAGATATGGAGGAGATTGAGGCGGGTGTTGGCCTCGCGGGCAAGCACCATGGTTCGCCAGACCGCTTCCAACTCGGCCACCACGGGGCGGCTCTGTTCGTGGTGGATCGGGGCATATTTCCCAGCGCGCTTCATCCGTTCCGAGAACATCCTGACGAGCGTGTAGCTCTCAGCGTGAACGCAGGCCGGAAGGCCTAGAGCAGCCGCACGCTCGAAGATTTGATAGAGCACGCCGTCGTCAATCGTATAGATCCCGGCAAACTCGTCGCTGCGATCAGGATAGGGCCAGAGGAAGGTCTTGAACGCAATCGCGCCCTCCCGGGCTTGCTCCTCCATTCGGTCAACCGTCCCATCGCCGACGCCACCAAAAAGGCCGAAATCAATATACGCTTGAGCCGCCGCAATCTCGCGCTTGAGGCGGAAGTTCCCGGCCGAGTTGACGGGGGGAACCGCGTTGGGATGCTCGAGGACACAGGTAACCCCCCCTGCCGCACCAGCGCGTGTACCAGTTTTCCAATCCTCGCGGTGGGTGTGGCCAGGATCGCGCATATGGGTATGTGGATCAATGATCCCAGGAAGGACGGGGTGACTGCCGGCATCGTAGGTCTCCCGAGCTGGCGGGGCGTCTTCCAAGCTGGTGAGGGCGACGATTTTGCCTCCGCGCGCAACCACTGCAAGGGGTTGAAAGCCCTGCCCAGTGTGGACACGTTGGCCTTTGAGTACGAAATCAACACGCTCTGCCATGATCACTCCCCACCTGAAGCCCCCGCTCCTGCGCGATGCCCTGCATGGCGTCAACCACCTGCCCGACGACCCGATCCATGATCGGCGCGCAGGTCCCGCGGATATCTACGCCCAAGAAAACAACACCTGGTATGGTGTTTGTAGGTTCTCGCTCTATCCGCAGCACGCCCGACCGTCCCAACGATATTCCAGTCTGCATCGGCTCGGGCCACGCGCTCCACCGCCAGGACGACTTCGGTCGCTCCGGTCAGGGCATCACACCGTTCAGACATTCGCGTTGCGCCCGAATGCCCTCGCCGGCCCTCGGCCCGCAGCCAGAGATGAGTGGGCGCAGCGATGGCCGTGACCACACCGGGTGGAACGCCCGCTTGCGATAACGTGTCGGCCTGATCAATATAGAGCTCGACAAACTCATGGAACCAACCGGGTGCCCGGAACGAATGGGCCGCGGTCCCAGCCAAGCCCAGCCTGGCATACAGCGTCCAGGACCGTCAGGCCCTGTGAATCCACCAGAGCGGCGAATTCGCGCCCACCCACGTCGCTCACTATCATCCGGCTTCGGAGACAGCCAGCCCAAAACGGCTCGATTCCTCGCCGGCGAGAAGCAGGACCCCGAGTGGGAGCCGGGAAGTGACATCGGCGTGCTCACGGATGGAGCGTACTGCCTGCAAGGCGGCGACCACCCCCAGTGCCCATAGTAGCACCCGCCCTGTGGGACGGTGTCGAGGTGGGAGCCGCTGAGCACCGGCAAGTAGTGATTTCCTCCGGAAGGCTCAAGGGCGAGAATGTTACCGGCCGAATCAACCGAAACCTCAAGTCCAGCGGCGTGGGCCTGGCCCTCGAACCAGGCTCTCGCCTCAAGGCCGGCGTCGGTATAGGCGAGCCGCGTGATCCCACCAGCTGCAACTCGACCCATCCGACTGAGCTCGGCCAAGTCGCTGAGCACTCTTTATGGGATAATCTTTCCCATCGCCACGACCGCTTCAAAGGGCTAAGGGGTAACGCGGATTAGATGTCATGGCGCAGTTCGTCAGGCAGTGGCGGCCTCGCCATATCGAAGGTCTCGGTGATCCGTGTGTAGCTTATGCCGGCAAGACGTGCAATCGGCTTGAGGGCATCGAGGCGCACGTACCCATTCACATAAATGTCATCACGCATGTGGATGCATTGCACCTCGCCGAAGACCACCGATCCAGCACCGGGAGTGTCGCCGGCCTTGACAATCTGCTGCAGTGTGCACTCAAAAGAGACCGGCGCTTCCAGAACGCGAGGGACTCGAATCGTCACGCTGGGGGCAGGCGTCACCCCAGCCCACTCGAATTCGGAGTGACCAGGCGGCAGCGGCGTGCTACTCCGATTCATCGCCTCGGCGGTCTCCTCGTTGGCGAGGTTGATTACGAACTCAGGCACTTCCTCGACGTTGCGAAGCGTATCCTTCTTCTCGCCGGCTTCGGAGAGCGGCTGTGGGCAAAACAGAAGTGTCATCGGCCGGTTGCTCGCGACGGTAAAGTACGAGAAGGGGGCGAGGTTCAAGTTCCCAGCACGATTCATCGAGCTGACCCAGGCAATAGGGCGAGGCAAGAGCGTCCCGATGAGCAACCTATAGCTGTCCTTCTCACTCACGGTACGCGGGACGACGATCATACCGAATCCTTGTCTTCAGACAGTGACCGCTCCAGTGACACCCAACTTCGCGACGGACGCTCATCAGTCCCGCCTTCCCAAGCACTACGGGACGAATTCGGTCAGCAGCCCATAGGTTTCGGGGCGACGCTCGCGGTAGAATTGCCAGGCGATGCGTCGCTGGTCAATCTCGGACCAGTCCACCTCGCACACGAGGGCACACTCCTCGCCGCCTGCCTGCGCCAGGATATCGCCCACTGCGTTGACGATGACGCTGCGACCGTAGTAGTCGAATTGGGTATCATCCGGCCCAACCTCGCGGCCTACGCGATTGATCCCCGCCACGAAGACTTCGTTGAAGATGGCATGCGCCATCAGTTCTTTCTCCCAGACCTTGCCGGAGAGACTGGCGGTATTGGTGGCGGTGGGGATGACGATAATATCGGCACCGGCGAGAGCGAGACAGCGCGCCCCTTCGGGGTAATGGCGATCATGGCAGATGTAGACCCCTACGGTCCCATAGCGTGTTGCAAAGACCGGATAGCCGAGATTCCCCGGTTTGAAATAGAGTTTCTCGTTAAAGGTGGTGCTCAGGGGGATGTGATTCTTGCGATAGGTACCGAGAAGCGTCCCATCGGCATCGAGCACCACGGCGGAGTTGTAGTAGACGCTGCGGCCTACCTTCTCCCACAGCGGGAGGACCAGAGCCGCCTGACAGTCGCGGACGACGCGCTGAAAACGCTCGACGGTCGGGCCCGGAATCGGCTCCGCCCACTCAAAGTAGCGGAGATCGCCAGGAAAGGCGCACCAGAAGACGGTCTGAAATAACTCCGGTAGACAGATGATCTGCGCGCCGTCACGTGCAGCGTCGCGAATCATCGCTTCCGCCTTGTCCAGATTCTCACACCGGTCAGCTGTCATGGACATTTGGATGAGCCCGATAACAGGCATATCTCCCCTGCTTTCCTCTTACGCTACAACAACTGGGGTACACCGCGCGAGCGCCACCCTGGGCGCCGGGCTTCATACGTGGCAATTTTGTCGTCCAGGTGCAGCGTCAATTCGATATCGTCGAGCCCGTGCAGGAGCGCATGGCGCCGGAAGGAGTCCATTGAAAACTCCGTCCGGAACCCATCGCTCCCCACAAGTGTCTGCGCTTCCAGGTCGGCGGTCAGTTCGTAGCCCCCTGGCGCGGCGCGGCGCATCAAGTCTTCCACCATTTGCTGCGGGAGCGTGATCAACAGGATGCCATTCTGAAAGCAGTTGTTGTAGAAGATGTCCGCAAACGAGGGCGCAACGACAACGCGGAAGCCATAATCGAGGATCGCCCAGGGCGCGTGCTCACGCGAGGAGCCACACCCGAAGTTAGCCCCGGCGATCAGGATGGTCGCGCCCTGCGCCTCAGGGGCGTTAAGTTCGAAATCGGGATTGGGCGTCCCATCCAGGAGGTAGCGCCAGTCGTAGAACAGAAACTGCCCGAAGCCTGTCCGCTCCACACGTTTGAGGAACTGTTTCGGGATGATCTGGTCGGTATCGACATTGACGCGGTCCAGGACGGCAACGCGCCCCGTATGCGTGTTAAACGGTTGCATCGGACAGATCCCATTCACGCACATCCACAATATGACCGGCAATAGCCGCCGCGGCGGCCATGATCGGGCTCACCAGATGCGAGCGACCACCCCGCCCCTGGCGCCCCTCGAAATTGCGGTTGGAGGTCGAGACACAGCGCTCGCCAGGGGCGAGAATGTCCGCGTTCATCCCGACGCACATCGAGCAGCCTGCGGCGCGCCACTCGAACCCGGCATTCTTGAATACTGTGTCAAGTCCTTCCGCCTCCGCGGCGTATTTCACCTGCATGGAGCCCGGGACCACCATGGCGCGCACCCACGGCGCGACCCGCTTCCCACGCACGATCGCCGCCGCAGCACGGAGGTCGCTGAGGCGGGCGTTGGTGCAGGAGCCGATGAAAACGCGGTCGAGTTTGAACTCCTGGATGGGTGTGCGCGGCTCGAGGTCCATGTATTCGAGGGCTCTTTCGACCGCACGCCGCTCGTTAGGATCCTCGAAGTCGTTCGGATCGGGCACGCAACCGGTCACGGGAGCACTCATCGCGGGGGTAGTTCCCCAGGTTACCAATGGAGGAATTTCTTGGAGATCGAGTTCCAGCGTGGCGTCGAAGGTGGCGCCTGGGTCGGTCGGGAGATTCTGCCACTCTTGCAGCGCCTGTTCGAGGTCCCGACCCTTGGGTGCCAACGGACGGCGGGCGATATAGTCGAAGGTGGTTTCGTCGGGAGCGATCATTCCGGTGCGCGCCCCCGCCTCGATGGACATATTACAGACGGTCATACGCTCTTCCATCGTGAGGGAGCGGAAGAGAGAACCACGATACTCAATGACGTGTCCGGTCGCGCCGCCCGTTCCAATTTTGCGGATGACCGCCAGAGCGACGTCTTTCGCGGTGAGCCAGGGCGGCAAGGTCCCCTCGCCGACAATCTGCATCGTCCTGGCTTTGCGTTGGAGGACACATTGCGTCGCCAGGACGTGCTCCGATTCAGAGGTGCCGATGCCAAAGGCCAAACTTCCAAAGGCGGCGTGGGTCGAGGTATGGCTGTCGCCGCAGACAATGACCATGCCGGGCAGTGTCAGGCCCAGTTCAGGGCCGATGATGTGCACGATGCCCTGGTAAGGACTGTGAAGATCGAGGAGGGTGATGCCGAAGTCTTTGCAGTTCTGGCGCAGGGCCGCCATCTGGCGGGCGGCAACCGGGTCATCGCCGATGCGATCGCGATTCTCGGTCGGAACATTGTGGTCCATGGTCGCCAGCGTCAGCTCGGGCCGCCGCACCGGGCGCCCACGCTGGCGCAGTCCTTCGAATGCCTGGGGCGTGCTCACCTCGTGGAGGAGGTGCAGATCCACGTAAAGCAGAGTGGGTTGGCCTGGCTCTTCGTGGACGACATGCGCGTCCCAGATTTTCTCGTACATGGTTCTCGGTTTCATTCGTGATATTCCTGCCCTCTGTTCCTGCGCGGCGCCCGGCACCACTTGCGAATTTGGCTCTCTCGCCGAGTGCAATTACGAAAGGTAATGAGCCATAACGCCCTGGGCGAAGCGCTCGATACCACCGAGCCGGTTGGAGCCCATCGGGAAATAGGTGATGTGGCGAATGCCGGTGGAGAGGATCCCCTCGACCTTCTGCCGGACCTCCGCGGGCGTACCGGAGAGAGTGAACTTTTCAATCATCTCGTCGGTCGCCGCCCGCGCCGCCTCGACCGCCTCATGCAATTCGCCGCCCTGATAGACCCGCTTGACGGCCTCTACGTCTTCCGGACTGATACCGGCAATCGCACAGTAGGTCGGGACGGTTTGGGGGATCCAGGCCGCAAAGGGACGGGCCTCGTCCATTGCCTGGCGCCGATCCGCCCGAACCGAGCCGTAGGTCATGGCGGAGATGTCCAACGCCTGCAGCGAGCGTCCGGCACCCGCGGCGCCCTGGGAGACACCCTCCAGAGCCGCCTTGAGGCAGTCCGGCCACACGCCGACCTGAATCAAGAGCCCATCGGCCAGGGCGCCGCCCAGCGCAAGCATCCTGAGACCACTGGCGGCAACGTAGACCGGCACAGGATTGCGGGGGGGAAAGTGCAGGCGCGCATCCACCAGGCGAACGAATTCTCCGTCGAAGCTCAGGCGCTCGCCGGTGAAAAGGCGACGGTTGGCGACGATCATCTCTTTGACAGCCTTGACCGGCGCCGGTCGCAAACCCAATTCGCGAACCGGGCGGTCGCCCGCGCCGACCCCCAGCACGGCCCGCCCGCCCGACATGGCATCCAGAGTCGCCATGGCGTTTGCCGCTTGCGCGGCGTGGCGCGTCATGGGGTGGGTAATACCCGTGCCCAACCGGATCCGTTTGGTGTGGACGGCAGCGAGCGTCAGGTACGAGTAGACGTACCCCGCGTGCAGGGAGGAATCGGCTACCCAGAGATGGGTGAAGCCTAATACCTCGGCCCGTTGGGCCAGTGCGACAAACTGATCCGGCGGATCGACCGCCTGAACGAGCAGGCTAAATTCTACGTCGGTCGCCACTGTCCCCTCCGTTCGTTGCGGTGCTAACGCCCCTGGAACCGAGGCGGTCGTTTCTCGGCAAAAGCGCGCGCCCCCTCGCGGCAATCCTGGCTGCTGTAGATTCGGCGGTACCACGTTTCCCCGATCTCCAGCGGCGGTGGCTCGGAAGAGGCAAGGACTGCCTGGAGCATCGCCCGCAGCCCTATCAGGGTCAGCGGCGCATTCTCCGCGATTCCGCCGGCAAGTGTCAGCGCCACCGTCTTCAACTGTTCCGCCGGAACGACCTGGTTGACGAGCCCCATCGCCAGAGCCTCGTGAGCGGTATAGGTGCGCGCGGTCAGGCCCATTTCCAGTGCCGTGGCGTAGCCCACCACCCGGGCGAGGCGCGCGAGGTCGGGCGGGCTGGGCATGATTCCGAATCGTCCAACCGGTACAGCGAAGCGCGCCTGGTTCGAGGCGATGCGTAGATCGCAGGCGACGGCGAGGAAGACTCCTGTGCCGAGCGCATAGCCATGAATCATGGCGACGGTTGGCTTGTGTAGCCCTGCCAGGCGCGATGTTCCGGCTTCCACCCGGCGGTCGTAGGCCATCGCCTTTTCGGGAGTCCCAAATTCCTCTTCAAACTCACCGATGTCCGCCCCGGCGACAAAGGCACGCTCACCGACGCCGCGCAGCACCAGGACGCGCACATTCGGGTCAGCTTCTACCTCGTCCAGGAGCGGGATCAGTTCCTCGTACATTCCCAGGGTCACGGCATTCAGGGTCTTGGGGCGATTGACCGCCAATACGGCTATAGGGCCTTCGCGATTGAGGAGCCAATCGCTCATCATATCACTCCATCGTGGCGCATGCTGGTGATCTCGTCCTCAGAGAAACCGAGTTCGGCGAGCAGCGCCCCGGTGTCCTGCCCAAGGGTAGGCGCCGGACTGTTGGCAAGTTCTTCCATGCCGGACGCCTGGATGGGCAAGCCGACGAAGCGGGTGGAGCCGGCAACAGGGTGCTGGACCTCGCGGATCATACCGCGGGCGCGGGTCTGGTCCCAGTTGACAGCGTCAGCGATAGTGTGAATCGGCGCGGCAGGAACCCCGGCTGCCTCCAACCGTTCGACCCACTCGGCGCGCGTGCGCGCCAAAAGGGACGCTTGCAGAATCGGCTCCAACTCGTCTCGAAGCCGGGTTCGTTCGGCGTTCTTCGCATATCGAGGATTCTCGGCCAGATCGGGCCGGTCAATGGCGTGGCAGAACTTGACCCATTGCTCGTCATTCCCGGCAGCGAGCACGAGCCAGCCATCACTGGCCCGAAACGCCTGGTTGGGCGTCACAGTGGGATGGCGCGAGCCAAGGACGCCGGGACTCTCGCCGGTCGCGAGGTACCGGGCGACCGGATTCTCCAGAAGGGCCAGTACCGCATCTAGCATAGAGATGTCTATCCGTTGGCCCTGTCCCATCACATCGCGCTGGCGCAGGGCGGCGAGAACGGCAGTCGAACAGAAGAGCCCGGCGGCCAGGTCGCCAATCGAAAAGCCCACGCGGACCGGAGGATGCCCGGGCTCGCCGGTGATCGCCATGACCCCACTGAGAGACTGAATGATCTGGTCGTAGGCGCGCTTGTCGCGTGCCGGACCCGTCTGCCCAAAGCCGGAAATGGAAGCGTAGACAATGCGCGGGTTCTGCGCCGCCACCTCGCCATAGGAAAGACCCAAACGCTCCATCACGCCCGGCGCGAAGTTCTCCAACAACACGTCGCTGCGGGAAATCAGGCGACTGAGGACCTCCTGGCCCCGTTTGAGGTCGAGAGTGATCCCGCGTTTCGCACGGTTGATGCTCATGAAATAGACACTCTCGCCGGCGACAAAGGGGCCGATATCGCGGGCCTGATCGCCCCGCCCCGGTCGTTCGATCTTGATGACCTCGGCGCCAAGCGATCCCAAAATCCAGGAACAGAACGGGCCGGCGAGAACGCGAGTGAAGTCCAGAATGCGGATACCTTCAAGGGGTAGCAATAGTGGTATCTCCTTCTACACCTGCACCGCGTATCGTTGTTCGAGGTCGTAGACCTGCGGAAGACCGAGCAAGGTCGTGAGGTTGCGCCAGCCGTATTGGCGATCTTCCAGTCCTTCTGTCGAGCCGGTCTCTTTCAGCACCGCCAGCGCATCGGCGATCGCTTTGGCGGCGACATTGATACCGACGGCCCAGGGAAAAATCGCGATTTTGTAGCCCAACCGTTCCGCCTCCGGCACGGTGAGCAGAGGCATTTTGCCCTCATTGTTGCCGACGTTCGCCAGGAGGGGCGCCCGCCCGGCGAAGCGCTCGCACATTGCGCGAACATGGTCCCAACTCTCTGGGGACTCGATGAAGAGGACAGCCGCGCCGGCCTCGTAGGCCGCCTCGGCGCGCACGAAGGCCTCATCCAAGCCGGCGACGGCAATCGCATCGGTGCGGGCAATGATCACGAAGTCGGGGTCGCGTCGTGCCTCTGCGGCCGCCCGGATCTTGCCGATATACTCTTCGCGGCTGACCAGTTCTTTACCGGCGAAGTGACCGCACTTCTTCGGCATCACCTGGTCCTCAATGTGAATGGCTGCAACCCCAGCGTTCTCGTATTCGCGCACGGTGCGGATCACGTTGATGGCATTGCCGAACCCGGTATCGGCGTCCGCGATCAGCGGGATGCCGATGCACTGGGCGATAGCGCGAGCGTTGCCAACCATTTCCGAGAGGGTCGTGAGGCCGACGTCGGGCGCGCCGAGGCGCGCTGCGGCTGTCCCCGAGCCGGTCATGTAGCAGCAGTTGAATCCCGCCGCCTCAATTAGTTTGGCGCTAAGGCAATCGTAGGCGCCGGGGGCCACAATCACGCCCGGCTCGCGCAACATGCGTCGAAATCGTGTGGTAGCCTTCATAGCCTGATTCTCCTTACCGGGTCTCCCAACGTGGGTCGAGGGCTCGCCAACGCCCGACCCGTCCGGGCACGAACCGGCCCGATCCCGGCTCACCCTGGAACTCACCATCTTTCACCAGCACGCGGCCACAGGAGATGGTATGGAGCGGATAACCCTGGACCTCCAACCCCTCATAAGGGATATAGTCGGTATCCATATGCAGGTCGGCGGCACGGAGAGTGCGGCGCGCTTCGGGATCGACGACCACAATGTCGGCATCACTGCCCGGCAGGAGGACACCCTTGAGCGGGTACCAGCCATAGAGTTTCGCCGTGTTGGTCGCCATGAGTGCCATCAGCCGCGGGAGGCTGATCCGTCCCTTCATAAAGCCTTCGGAGAAGACGATGGGGAAGAGCGTTTCGATACCGGGCAACCCGCTGGGCGTCGCGAGCGCATTCTCCCCCCCGCTTGCTTTGTCAGCGACGGAGAAGGCAATATGATCGGAGCCGAGGATCGCGATCGTGCCATCGGCGAGGGCGCGCCAGACTGCTTCGCGGTCGGCGGCGCCACGAATCGGGGGACTGCAGATGAAGCAATAGCCGTCCGGCCGCTCGAAGGCGCTCTCGTCGAGCACCAGATACTGGGGGCAGGTCTCCGCGAAGATGGGAGCGCCGCGCTGTCGCGCCTGGCGGATGAACTCCAGCGCGTCGGCGGTTGAGATGTGACGCAGCAGGATGGGGGCACCGGTCTTTTCGGCCAGATAGATGGCGCGGTGTACCGCCTCGGATTCGACGATCGGCGCTTTATGCCGTCCCCACTCGACCGGGGTCGTCTGTCCCCGCGCGCGGAACTGGCGCTCCTTGTGCTCGTGAATGGCCGCGTTCTCGGCATGGATACCGACGACGGTATCAAGGTGCGCCGCCTCGTTGAGCACATCCCACAGGAGACCATCATCGGTCATGATGCCACGCTTGCGGTAGGTCATATAGAGTTTCAGTAGCGAGACGCCCTGCTCGAGGACGCCGGGAATGGACGCCAGGGTGGTCTCGTCGGGCACGGTGAGGGTGCTGTGGAGGGCATAGTCGACGACGCTCTGGCCATCGATCTCGGCCCGACGACGACGAAAAGCCGCCAGCAGTGAGCCCTCCGGCCCGGCGTCCGGGTCCTCGCGCTTCTGCACGGCCCAGTCGACAATCATCGTGATGCCGCCCAAGGCTGCCGCGCGGGTCGCTGTGAAGAAGGTATCCTGGGTGGTGATATCGAGATAGGGCCAGTGGATGTGGGTGTGGGGATCGATAGCGCCGGGAAGAACATACTTCCCACGAGCATCAATAACCTCGGCACTACCATTGAGCGGGGCATCATCGTGCAGTGCTTCGATCCGTCCATCCGTGACCACCACGTCCGTCTCGAGTAGTGTATCGCCGACCAACACGTGGCCGCCTTTAATGACCAGGTCTGCCATCGCAATTTCTCCTATGCACAAGGCTTGGACTCTCCATGGCCGTTGCCAAGGTAGAGCGCACTGAGATTAGGATCTTTCCGCAACCGAGTGGCCGTTTCCTCCAGCACCACGCGGCCCACATTCAGGATGTAGACGCGCTCGGCGTGGGCCAACGCCAGGTTGATGTTTTGCTCGACCAGCACGATGGTCAGGCCGAGGTGGCGCAACTCCTCAATCGCCTCGAATATGGCCCGGATGACGAGCGGCGCGAGGCCGAGCCCGGGCTCGTCGAGGAGCAGAACCTTTGGGCCGGACATCAGTGCTCGGCCGATCGCCAGCATTTGCTGCTCGCCACCGCTCATGGTACCGGCGCGCTGGGCGCGGCGCTCCGCAAGGCGCGGGAAGAGGGAGTAGATCAACTCGAGTTGCCGCTTTGCGATCGGATGGTGGAAGGCGTGCC
This sequence comes from Ardenticatenaceae bacterium, assembly GCA_027493995.1. Classification (GTDB taxonomy): domain Bacteria; phylum Chloroflexota; class Anaerolineae; order Ardenticatenales; family Ardenticatenaceae; genus DOUV01. The sequence continues at coordinate 3,835,824 of JAOSJS010000001.1, forward strand.
CGGCCACCAATCCACCCAATTCGAGGTTGCGTTCGACAGTAAGCGGGCCGAAGATCTTCCGCCCCTGGGGAACCAGGGCAAGCCCCCGGCGGACCACCTGGTGGGATTCCAGCCCGGTAATATCTTCATCCCCACAGTGGATCGTGCCGCGCATGGGCGGAATCAGCCCGAAGATCGTTTCCAGAAGCGTGGTTTTGCCGGCACCGTTCGGGCCGAGCACGGCAACGAACTCGCGCGCTGCCACTGCGAGCGACACGTCAGAGAGCACCTGGAGTTTTCCGTACCCGGATGAGAGATTACGCACGTGTAGCAAGGCGAGTCTCCTTGTGCTCTGGAGTGCCAACATATGCCTCAATCACGCGGGGGTTCGCCTGAACCTCTGCCGGTGTCCCCTCGGCGATCACCTCCCCGAAATCGAGGACGACGATCCAATCGGAGAGATCGGTGACAAGCGGCAGGTTGTGTTCAATCAGCAGGATGGTGACACCCCGCTCGCGCAAACCGCGCAGCGCGACTTTCAGACCGTGAATTTCCTGATCGTTCAAACCGGCCGCCGGTTCATCCAACAGCAAGAGCTTCGGTGCCGCCGCCATCGCGCGTGCCGTTTCGACCGCCCGTTGGAGCCCGAAGGGGAGGCTGGCCGCCGGGACATCGCGCCACGGTTCCAACCCAAAGGCGGCAAGCATCTCATCCGCCATCTGACGGGCTTTGGCCTCCGCATTGTGGAAGCGGGGCAGGCGGAAGGCCGACGAGAGCAGTCCGGCGCCGTGCCGGCGATGATACCCCGTGAGCAGATTGTCGTAGACAGTCATCTCAGGAAAGAGCGAGACGGTCTGGTACGTTCGAATAAGGCCTCGCTGCGCGACGAGGTGGGGCGAGAGCCCGGTGATGTCTTCGTCGTCGAAGACAATCTTGCCAGTGTCTCGCTTGAGCGCTCCACTGATTATGTGGAAGAGGGTGGACTTCCCCGCCCCATTCGGACCGATCAGGGCAGTGATGGTCCCGGAGGCGACAGAGAAGGTGGTGTCGCTGACCGCGGTGATACCGCCAAAGCGCCTGGTGACATGCTCCACACGGAGAATCTCACTGCGCCCGTTCGTAGGTGCGACACCTGTGTCTCCGCGTTCAGTCAACTGCGGTTCCACACTTGCGATAGCCGCCGGGCGGTTGCCGCTCTCCGATGACGGCTGCCTTCGCAAGCGTGTGCGGAATTGTTGCGTCACCAAGCGAGGGATACCGACCAGACCGGCCGGCAGATATAGGATGATCAGGATGGTCATCACCCCATAGACCAGAAAGTATACTTCCGATCCCAGGCCGGAAAGGAGTTCCGGCAGGAGGATGACCACCGCCGCGCCCAATGCTGCGCCGGCATTGCTACCCAGTCCCCCAATTACAGCCATAACGAGGAGCAGAAAGGCCAGTTGAAGTTCGAAGGAGACCGGATTCAGATACTGCTCGCGGAAGGCGTACAGGTTCCCCGCGAACCCCGCGAGCACGGCTGAGATGACCAGGGCGACGACCTTCTGGCGAGCCGCGGGTATTCCCAATGCAACAGCTGCCCCCTCGTGATCGCGGACGGCAATCGTCGCGCGACCGAAGGGCGAGTGCAGGATATTTTGAAGGACCCAATAGATACCAAGCGCGGCGATGACGATAATGTAGGAATAGGCGACAGGGCTCGGCTCCCACCCGAAGAGTTGCAGGCGTCCAAAGCCGCCAATCCCTTCGACACCGCCTGTCAGGGAGCGCCACTGGAAGAGAATGACGCCTGTCACCACTGTGAGCGCCAATGTCGCCACTGCGAGGTAAAAACTCTTCAAGCGCAAGGTTGGGATGCCGACAACCAAGGCCGCCAGCGCCGAGAAGACGAGGCTCATCGGGATTGCCACCGCCTGCGGAAACCCCCAACGCACCACAGCAATCGCCATGGTATAGGCGCCGATGGCGTAGAAAGCACTATGGCTGAGGCTGATCTGCCCCGCCATCCCGAGGATGATGTTGTAACTCATGCTCAGAATGGCCATGATGGCGATGATATCCAGCAGGTTACGGTGAAAGCTATTGCCGACCAACAACGGCAGGGCAAGAATGCCGACGACGACGAGCGCCAGGAGACGACGGCGTGCCCGTGCAAGGACCATTCCGTTCCTCCTATTTGTCCAGCAGACCGGCAGGGCGCACTACCAGGACAACCAGCAAGACGACGAGCGCGAGCGCGCTCCCATAAGCGGTCGAGATATAACGAAAGGCGATCACCTCGGCAATGCCGAGCACAAGCCCACCGATGAGGGGGCCCTCAAGACGGGAGGGACTTCCCACCACCATGGCGACAAAGCCTTTCAGGGTCAGCGGGAGTCCCATCAGCCAGTGGGCGCCGACCAACGGCGCGAAGAGGACGCCACCGGCAGCGGCGACAAGACCACCGAGGGTAAAGGCAAGTGCATTCGCTCGTTGCACGTCGATGCCTATCGCGCGGGCGGCGTTTATGTCCACACCCACCGCGTACATTTGCTTGCCGAAGTTGGTGTGGTGGTAGAAGAGATAGAGCAGCCCAAAGACGGCAAGAGATCCAGTGACGAGATAGATCGTGTGGGGCAGTAAATTGACCGACGCGCCGAGGGCAATCGGTGTCTCGGGGAGGGGACTATCAACCGGCAGTTCCTGCTTGCCGAAGACCACGCCCGCGCCCTGCTCCAGCACAATCATTGCAGCGACCATCACCATGGTCATGCTGAAGACGGACGCCTGCTTGCGACGCAAAGGACGGATGAGCAGATACTGCGACAGATAGCCGACGACTCCCACGGCTGCAAGCGCCGCCAGGACAGCCATCCCGTACGGAAGATGGAGCGCCGTATAGGCGACCGCGATGGTCAGCGCTCCGATCATCAAGAAATCGCCCTGTGCGAAGTTGAGGATGCCGGTCGAATTGAGTACGGTGGCGTAGCCAAGCCCGATGATGGCGTATACCATCCCAGACTGTAGACCGGCGATGATGAGTTGGGGGGGGAGAAGCACGGTAATTCCTCTCCTCTACGTGCCCACGAATTTCACAAGAGGTCTCTACAGTGGGATGCCCGCAGAGCGCATCCCACCGTAGAGTGTATCCCCATGATCTACTTGTACTTTGCCGGTTGCTGATCCTTGAAAGTCCGAATCACGACGGCCGAGGAGTCATACCCCTGGTGATCATTGGAGCCGAAGTCAGCAGTCGAGTCGGCGCGACCAGAGACACCCTTGTCCCAGCCAGTTATCTTCTCGAGCGCGCCACGAATGCCCTCTCGCGTAGCCCCGCCCGCCTCGATTGCATCGGCGAGGAGATAGACGGCGTCGTAGCTGAGGGTGGCGTTCGCCGTGGCAGTCTGATCCTCGCCATATTTGGCTTTGAAGTTCTTCTTGAACTCCTGCAGCGCCGCTTTATCGTCGTCAACGAGATCGGTGAAGAGAATACCGTTAGCAGCTTCCTTTGCGAGATCGAGGAAGGCGGGCGCGCCGCCGATCGTCAGGCCACCCATAATGGCTACATCCCAATTCTGCTGGCGAATTGTGCGGGTAATCAGCGCGAGTTCGGGGGCACCCTGACCGGTGAGCAGGACCAGCTCGGCACCCGCATTCTTCATGTTAAGGACCTGCGCCGTAGCGTCGGTCGCGCCAGTGTCGATCTGCTCCACGGTGACGACCTCGACACCCCTCTCCCGCAGGCTCTGCGCCCAGGAATCACGCGTTGCCAGGCCAGTCTGCGTGTTATCGCCGATGATGGCAACCTTCTTGAATTGGTCGGCAGCAGTGCTCATGATGACGTCGACGTAATGGGCGTCAGCGGCGCCAAGACGGAAGAAGTAACTGCGGAATTCCTTCGTGAGGGAATTGGCAATGTTGGTGGGGGCGATCTCGGGGATTTTTTCTTCCTGAGCCGCAACCTGGTTTTGCAGAGCACTGGCCGAACCACTCACGCTGAGGACGGCGACGATATCCTTATCACTGGCGAGCTTGCGGACTTTTTGCGCGGACTGCGCGGGGTTGTTCTGATCGTCCTCGACGACCATCTCCAGCATGCGCCCATCCACACCTCCGGCGCCGTTGATCCGTTCGACGGCAAGCCTGACGCCCTTCTCCGATTCCTTGCTGTAGTACGATGCCGACCCGGTCTGATCCATCACGACGCCGATCTTGATCGGCGCGTTGCCACTCGTCGCAGGCCGGCCCTGCGCTGCGCACGCGGCGACCAGCATGGTCCCGACAGCGAGCCACAATAGTAGGAATCCTCGTTTCATGGTGTCTCCTCTCCTTCCCTTTCGTTGGGCAGAAAACAGTCAATGGACTGGTGCGTCGGAGCCTATTGCGGGTATCTAGCTGAATCAGCTATCAAGGACAACTCTGGAAGAATGTGCGGAGGCGCGAGATGGAATATAGAAGGGCTGTTGCTCTCTCTCGATTGTCTGAGCCGCTACTAGATATTCTCGACTTGAGGGCTTTGGGGTTGTCTGGCGGTATTGCACCACAGTTCGAATGCTTGTATACTTACGATAGACTGGTATACCAGTCTGACCGGTTATACCACTCCATCTTAACCTAATTCACGACCGATTGTCAAGAGGTCTTGCAAGGCGTCTCAAAAGTAACTCTAGGAGGGCAAGGCTTCCTTCGTACGGCAGAAACGGGCGTGGCGGGCCAGGTTGCTACCAGTAGTCGTTCAGACAGTTAAGACCGAGGCGACCCTTGGTGCGCGGTCAGCCCCTTCAAAAGTGCGGTTCTGATTCGTGGTGGCTTGGACATTAGTGGTCCTCATGCGAGATCCCTTTTCGGAGACTCCGGAAAGCCTGACCGAATCGGGTCTGAATGGCGGCCCATCGTCGTTCACGCAAGGAGGTCAAGCAATGAACGAACGATTCAAGCACTCTCGACGGGCTACGGGGCGCCAGGGCACGGCGGGTCGCAAGCTCGCTACAGAGGAGCGCCTGGAGCAACTCAATTGCTATGCGGCCGGCCTTGAGGTGGGGCTGCCGAAATCTGGGTCGCGGTGCCCGCAAGAACGGGGCCTGGAATCGGTGCAGGTGTCAAATACCTGCACCGCCGACCTGCACGCCGCGGCTGACTGGTTGGCCGCCTATAGGATGGAAACGGGGGTGATTGAATCGACCGGCATCTCCTGGGTTCTCCTCTCTAAGATTCTGAGGCGCGCGGTATCGATGTGCATCTGATCAAGGCCAGACAAGCCAGGCATGTCGCCGGACGCAAGGCGGATGGGTGGATTGCCAATAGATTCGAGGGGCATTCCACACCCGAGTGTCTCTTTGTCCTGCAACAGGCGCTAGAGTTGTACGATATCGGCACCCAGAAGGCCACTGTCTATGATGAACGCGCCGAGCAGCTCTCTGCCGGCTTCGAATCCCAGGCCCATCCCACGCAGCCGCGTCTCAAGCCGCCCCACTGCCAGCGACGAAGCGAGAATTCTCCCAGCTTTGACCTCCGCACGCAGCGGGATCACATGATAGTCGTTGATTTGACTGCCATTGATCGGATTGATGTCTTGATTGCACAGACCGGCATGTCGGAAATTGGCCTCGATATCAGCCCCTGGCCGGCGGTCAGGCAATTCACCTCGTGGTTGGGCCTCGCCCCTCAGAATGACGTGTCGGCGGGAAGCTGTTGCGCAGTCGGATCAAGAAGATCCAAAATCGGGCAGCGACTGCCTTGCGGATCGCGGGCCAAAGCGTCGGTTGGATTGACAAGCGGCGCATGCGAGTCAAGCATGCCGCCCTATGGGGCCCCTGGCTCACCTGGCCGTCCCGCGCCAGCTGGATGAAGGCCACATCGCCCAGCCGGTGATCGCGGGCCGAGGGCTGGGCGGTTGTCTGCTCCGCGCCGACGCCCTCCATCCCCAGCGCGCGGGGTGCCAGCCGGTCCGCGATCACGGCGGCGATTCGCTCGCGATCGCCACAATCAACCAACCGCAGCTGCGGGCTGAGCCCGCAGCTGCCAAGGCCAATGCACTGTCAGGCGCCACGAGACCACCAGCCACGAGGTCGTCTCCGGCCTTACCAGTTTGCCGCCCGCCGAGGCCGGGGCCGCCCGGTTCCCCGCGCTCACCCGCCAGGACGGGTTCATTCAAAACCGCATCCACTGGCGCCGGGATGTCACCATGCAAGAAGACGCCTGTCAGGGACGCGCCAGGCCCACGGCCCAGGTTTTCGAGAGCTTGAATACCGCCATCCTCACCCTCCTGGACCGGCAGGGCAAGGCTCCCTCTCAGCAAAATGCGCGCCTTAGTGACCAACCCCACGCCTGCCCTGGCTCTCTTGCTCTCGAAACCTGACTTTTGAGAAGCCCTGGGGTCTTGACTGGCGTGGCAGAGCGTGTCAGGATGATGAACCGAATGAACACGAAATGCAATGGCAGTGAATATCGCGCCGTATCCCGTTCGGCTGCCACATTTTCACGACGATTCGCGAAGGTCCCATTGATGGGTTCCTGAGATTTGCCCAAGATAGATCTGGACCGTCTTTCAGTACAAGCAATGTCTGTTTCGTGGGGTGAGCATGCGCACTCCGCGTCGCCAATATCATTCCTCTGTTTGCACCACAGGTAATCATTTGGAGGTGGATGTGCCCGCAGTGTCTCGATCCGCACGGCTCAAGGATCGTCTCTTCCATGATATTGTCGATCGAATCCAGGAGATGATCGTTTCGGGTAAGTTGAAGCCAGGCGACCAGTTACCTTCGGAGCGGCAACTGGCAGAGGAATATGGAGTCAGCCGCACGGCTGTCCGCGAGGCGATTCGATCCCTGGCAGAAAAGGGCTTGGTCGAGGTTCTGCTCGGACGGGGCACGTTTGTGACCACACCGACAGCCGATCACCTCGCCGAGTCGATTACGCTGATGCTGCAAGTAGAGCGTGGGACCAACGCCGACGTCCTGGCTGCGCGTGAACTGCTCGAGGTTCCGATTGCCGGGCTGGCGGCGACCCGTCGTACCGACGAGAATCTACAGACGCTCAGCGATTTGCTTGAAGATATGAAAAGTTATGCCGGCTCGCCGCACGAGTTCAACAAAGCGGACACCGAGTTTCACTGGGAATTAGCGCGCGCCACCGGCAATCCGGTGCTCGCGGTGTTGATCCAACTGGTTGTTGCCCAGATCTTAGAAAGCGCGGCGGAGATGTGGCGGTATCACAACGAGCATAGTATTGCGATCGGCCTCCACGCGGACATACTCGAGCGCGTCCGAGCGCAGGACGTCGAAGGTACCAAGGCGGCGATGAAACGGCACCTCGACCACGTCAGGGAGGTCTTCACCGCTCTTGGGCTTCTGTAAAGGCAGAAGCGATGAGGGAGCAATCAGCGGGGTGGCACCGCCTACTCGGGGCGCCCGGCGGGTGCGCCCTGTCGCACCAGGTGATCAAGGCGTTGCCCGCGAGAACGAGGTGGAGCGATCCTGCGATGTTGAGCATAGGCGTGGCGCCGAGACGATCACCGCAGACAGCGCCGACCGTTTGCCGCACCAACGGAGGAGCGTGTTGGTCGTGCCGAGTGCCCTCGCGCATCGTTCATGGAGTGTTGTATTGTCATGCGAAGGCCAGCCATTCTGGACGAAGCGACCGAGTGAGCGAGAGCGAAGACCCCCTGACCGCGTGGTGCAACAAAAAGCAGGCCAGCCGCCAGGGCATGGGCGGAGTTGATCGCGACCAACTCCATAAGCGCGGACGTCGCTTTGGTGTACTTTTCGCCGTTGCTCGGTTTCCATTCCAATAGTGTCCCTCCGTTGCCTTGATGGGACCGGCCGACGACTGAAATATGCGGCTTCCTCGATTGAGCTAAACTGAAGTCACATTGAAGCCAGGAATTTTCGTGCGCCATCGCACGCTCTCGGACGAACTTCCGGCCTCGCGACTTGCGATCACCTCTTCACCTCTCGCTCCGTCCTCCCCGCGCCCGCCCGGTGCCTCGTCGTGGGGAGCGCCTTAAGGGTATCTTAGGGTTCTCTTCCAGTTCTCTTAGAGACAACGCCTTCCTTTTCTGTTTATGCTCAGGGTAACCCAGACGTCTGCCACCGCGAGCCGAGAGTGGGCTATGCCGGCGAAGGGCAAGTTGCCGCTGTGGTCGGGTCTCCTGGTGGGGCTTCTGCTTTGCATCGTGATCTGGGGTATCGTGCGAGATCGCAAGGCGGCCGGCCATCCATTGATGCAGATAAGCGCCTGTGGGCAGTTGCAGCATCTGGTGAAGGAAGAAACTGTTGACGGGTCGGCATCGATCCGCATCCTCGGGAGCCACCCGGAATTGCAGATGGAGGTGTAGCATGCCGCATGCTCTTAAGTCGCGACGGCTGGTCCAACGTTTCTTGCGCTGGCTGTTTGGAGCGCCATTTGAGCAATTGCCACCGGAGTTTGGCGATCCCGTCCCGCCCGAAGTACGCATTTTCGAGGCCGAGGCGGAGGAGGGATTGCGCCATGAGCAAGCAAGCCTCCCGCCACCGTCTCGTCGTCAAGAGACGCCATCTAAAGCGATCAGGACAAAGAAGTTCTCAGATCGCCGATAGTCGTTGCTCATGACGAATTGCGTGCCGGGCTCCGACAGTCCGGGAGAAGGACGCGCGAGACAGTTGAATCCCGATCCTCTTGATTGGCCTCCTGTTGATTGCCGCCTTGGGTCCCGGCGCCGGGATGATACACCTCGTTCTGGGTTGTCCGAATTCCCAATGGACGCACGGGTTGCAAACGCGTGGGTTTCCCAAAACGCAATGATGCCGGGTGCCGGCGACCTCAACGTCCCGCCTGAGGCCATGTGGTGCTGCTCGCTCTGAAGTCGATGCCGCACCCGGGCCCATGGCGGTGCGCAGCGAAGAGGAAGACGTCATGTTGGAAGAAACATCGACAAACGACACCATTCTCGTGGCCCTGGATGGTTCCCGGCCTGCCAGGGCAGCTGCGAACGTGGCGATCCAAGTCGCGCAGGCCCAGCATCTGACGGTTCGCGGGCTGCATATCGTCGATGAGCCTCTCCTCCTGGACCCGTATGCCAGTTACCGGCCCGAGCTGGGGACTACCCGGCCGCCAATGTCGCCCACAGAAGCTATCACCGCATTCCGGCTGCACGGAGAAGAAGTCCTGACCTGGCTGGAGGATCGATGCCAGACAGCTCATGTCCCTGTTACAAGCGAACTCCTCCTCGAGGGTGTCCCCGAGTTGGTACTCCAGGAAGCGGACCCAGTGCTTTTGTTGGGACTCGGTCGTCGAGGACTCGGGCATGCGGATGATCCGCATCATCTCGGCCGATACTTCCGGGCCATCGCCCATCACGCGCCGTGCCCGTTCATTGCGGGCGGCGACGAAGAGCGCGAACTGCGGCGCCTCTTGCTGGCCTACGACGGGAGCGAGCAGTCCCGGCCCGCGTTGGCGTGGACCCTCCGGCTCCAGCACGCGCTGTCTACCGATGTCACGGTGCCCGCAATAAAGCAACCCGACGACCGTGCGGCTCACGAACGGCTGCAAGAGGTCCAAGAGAAGCTGGCGCAAGACGACCGGCCGCACTATCGGTTGTTGGCGCGCAGGGGCGAACCGGTGGCCGAGATTATCCACGCCGCGACGGAAAGCCAGGCGGATTGTATCTTGATGGGAGGGTATAGCCTCCCAACACGGTCCTCCAGGCCGGCGACGAACTCATCGTGCTCGCGTCGGCCCAAGCGTGGGAACGGTTCGCGTCGGAGTGTGTGCCACTTCCGGTGAGACCACCGGGGAGTCGGCCGTGACGAAGTGACTCTACCGCTTTCTTCCACGATAAGCGTAAACCAGCAGCCGGTGGTTGACAGCAGTTCCACCTTTGCCTATTCTAACCCCATTCTCTCCGTTTGCTCTGAGATTCGGGCGGTTCCTCCAAGACGCCAGGGTTCTAACCGTCCTCTTCAGAGGGCCCACGCAGCTCCTCAAAACCAGACAAGGGTGCTTCTCGAGACGATGTCCGCCCTACGCCGAGCTGCAGCCCAGCAGGTCCTGCCCTCCCCACGTCCTCCCAAACCTGCGCCCAGCCCGTGAGCGGCGTATCACCTGCTCTACCTTCATGAAGAACAGCCAAGAGAATAGCCGAGTCACGGCTCTCTGCCGCGGAAAGCGGAATCTCGTGACGTCGTGCCACAGGTGCAGGGGATGGAATGCCAATCAGTTCACCGTTCAACCCAAGTTCGCCTCAGGCGCAAGCCATCTCGAACCTTTTCATCTTGACCCTGGTCATTGGAACCGCGATCACGCTGTTGATCCTGGGCCTGGTTCTCTACGCGTCCTTCCGCTACCGGAGCCGGCCGGGCCAGGGTGAGCCCCGGCAAGTCTTCGGGCACAGGCAGTTGGAGATTGGATGGACGCTCGCGCCCGCGCTGGTGCTGGCGTGGCTGTTGGCCCTGACGATCAACACCATGCGCATCGCCGATCCACCGGTTCAGCCAGCGTCGGGACTCGGGGCCGACCCGCCAGCCCAACAGTCACAACCCGACCTCGTGGTGGTCGCCCAACAGTGGTGGTGGACGGTGCGGTATCCGCAAGCGGAGGTTGTGACTGCGAACGAGATCCACATCCCGGTCGGAAAACGGTTGCTGATGCGTCTCGAGTCGGACGATGTGATCCACGACTTCTGGGTTCCGCAGGTGGGCCGCAAAATGGATGCCACGCCAGGTCACCCGGTCCTGCTCTGGATCGAGGTCGACCGCCCCGGCACCTACCTGGGCGCTTGCTCGGAATACTGCGGTGTCCAGCATGCCTGGATGCGCCTGCGGGTCATGGCCCAGCCACAGGGCGAATTCGATGCCTGGCTCGCGCAGCAGCAACAGGTCCCGGCTGCCCCGGCCGGCGGGGAAACGGCCCGCGGCGCACAACTCTTCCAGGACAAGACGTGCGTCAATTGTCACGCCATCGCCGGCACCCAGGCGGAGGCCCGGGTCGGGCCCGATCTGACCCACGTGGCGAGCCGCGAGACCCTCGGGGCGGGGGTCCTGGAGAACACGGAAGCCAACATGGCCAGATGGCTCAAAGATCCCCAGGCCGTGAAGCCCGGGAATCACATGCCCGACATGCGATTGACGGACGCTGAGGTGCGAGCCCTCACCGCCTACCTGGAGACCTTGAAATGAGCGAGATCCCGCTGGTTCCAGAGCCTACGAGCCCCCTGCCGGCACTCGGTGCGAGTGAAGGGCTGCTCAGTTGGGTCGCCTCGGTCGATCACAAACAGATCGGCATCATGTATATCGTGACCGCGTTCTTCTTCTTTCTCGTGGGCGGCGTCGAGTCGCTGCTCTTACGGGTTCAACTCGCACAACCCAACCTTGCTTTTCTCTCACCGCAGGCCTACAACCAGATTTTCACAATGCACGGCACGACGATGATTTTTCTGGTGGTCATGCCGATGCTGATCGGCTTCGGGACCTACTTCGTGCCGCTGATGATCGGTGCCCGCGACATGGCCTTTCCGCGGTTGAATGCGCTGAGTTTCTGGCTGCTGGTCTTCGGTGGCCTGCTGCTCTACTTCAGCTTCATCGCCGGCCAGGCGCCCGATGCTGGCTGGTTCAGCTACCCTCCGCTCAGTGAGAAGGCCTTCTCGACGCGTAGCGGGCTGGACTACTGGATCCTCGGATTGCTGGCGGCCGGCATCGGTACGGTAGCCGCCGGCATCAATTTTGCGGTGACAACCCTGACGCTCCGCGCGCCGGGGATGAGCATGCGCCGGCTCCCGCTCTTCGTGTGGATGACATTCGTCAACGCGTTTATCATCCTGTTCGCGCTTCCGGCGCTTAACGCCGCGCTCGTGATGCTCTTCTTCGACCGCCAACTCAACGCGCACTTTTTTACACCATCCACGGGTGGATCGGCGATCCTGTGGCAACACTACTTCTGGGCCTTTGGGCATCCCGAGGTCTACATTATGGTCTTGCCCGCCTGGGGCATGATTTCGGAGGTCATTCCGGTCTTCTCGCGCAAACCGATCTTTGGGTATGAGTTCGTCGCCGGGTCGTCGGTGGCCATCGCCTTCCTCAGTTTCGCAGTCTATGCGCACCACATGTTCGCGGTGGGCCTGGGCCACCCGTTCGACATCGCCTTTGGCGCGGCCAGCATGCTCATCGCGATTCCGACCAGTATCAAGATCTTCAACTGGACCGCGACGATGTGGGGCGGCCGGATTCACTTCACCACCTCGATGCTCTTCGCCATCGCCTTTCTCGTCTTGTTCACCATCGGCGGGGTGAGCGGCGTAACCTTCGCAGTCGTCCCGGCGGATTGGCAGACGACGGACACCTACTACGTGGTGGCACATTTCCACTACGTGCTCTTTGGCGGGACCATGTTCGCCGTCTTCGCCGGCATCTACTACTGGTTCCCCAAGATGACGGGGCGCCTCCTGTCGGAGTGGTGGGGCCAGGCGCACTTCTGGCTCACGCTGATCGGCTTCAACCTCACCTTCTTTGTGCAACACATTCTCGGGCTCATCGGCATGCCGCGGCGGGTCTACACCTATCCCGATCTCCCCTACTGGGGCGGGCTGAACGCCATCTCGACGATCGGCGCCTTCGTCCTCGGCTTCTCGGTGCTTGTCTTCATCTGGAACGTGATCGTCAGCCTCTCCTTTGGCAAGCCCGCCGGCGACAACCCCTGGGATGCCTGGACGCTGGAGTGGGCGACCACGTCGCCGCCGCCGGTCCACAACTTCGATCAAGTCCCGCCGATTCGGAGCCGGCGACCGCTGTGGGATCTGGCTCATCCCGAGAATGCCGACTGGAAACGCACCGGGGAGTGAGCAAGGAGAACGGCCCGATGATCGAGAAGAACAAGTTGGGGATGCTGCTCTTTATCGCGTCGGAGGCAGTCTTTTTCATCTTGCTTATCCTGGCGTACATCTACTTCCGGGGCTCAGTCACCGGCCCCACAGCCGCCAGCAGCCTGGATATCGGCAGGACGGCGATCTTCACCGTCTTTCTTTTGAGCAGCAGCCCCACGGTCTGGCTGGCGGAGCGCAGCCTCAAACAGGGAGAGCAGAGGCGGCTGTGGGTCTGGCTGCTCGTCACGGTGGTGTTCGGTGCGGTGTTCCTGCTTGGACAGGCCAGCGAGTACGCCCACCTATTTGCCGAGAATATCACCATGAGCCGCAACCTGTTCGGCACCACCTTCTTCACCCTGACCGGGTTCCACGGGTTTCACGTGTTGATCGGGCTCGTGGCACTGGCGATCCTGCTCGGCTTTGCCGTGAGAGGGGAGTTCCAAGAGTCACACTCGGCGGCCGTCGAGACGGTGGCTCTGTACTGGCACTTCGTCGACGTCGTGTGGATCGTCATCTTCTCCGTCGTCTATCTCTGGACATTCCTATGACAACGTGGCAAATCTTCACATCAGCGTGGGAGTGGGAGCCGTCGATCGTGGTCGGATGCGTGGCCCTCCTCGTGGGGTATCTGGCGGCCCTCCGGTTCCGTCCCACCAAAGCGGCACTGTGGTTCGCGGGGGGGCTCCTCGTGTTGCTGTTGGCCCTGGTGTCGCCGCTCGATACGCTGGGGGATACCTACCTGTTCAGCGCCCATATGGTGCAGCACCTCCTGCTCGTCCTGATCGTGCCGCCACTGCTGCTGCTCGGCATCCCGCCGTCGCTGGCTGAGCGGGCCTTGCAGTGGCCACTCGCCGGTAGGGCCGAGCGGGTGCTTGGGCAGCCACTCGTGGCCTGGTTGGTCGGGATCGTTGCGATCTGGGTGTGGCACGCGCCGGCTCTCTACAACGCCGCACTCAACAGCGAGGCGATCCACATCGCCGAGCATCTGTGCTTCCTGGTGTCGGCCACCATCTTCTGGTGGCCCGTCCTCATGCCACTCCCGGGGCGGCGATTGGCGCCCCTCGCGACGCTGCTCTACATCGTTCCCGCCGCCATGGCGAATACGCTCTTGGGTATTCTCCTGGCCTACTCGCCCCTCGGCCTCTACCCGGCTTATCTATCGCCCGAGGATACCCTCGGGATCCTGCCGCTCCTCCGTGACAGCTGGGGCCTCTCTCCAAAAGCCGACCAACAGCTCGCCGGGCTGTTGATGTGGGTGCCGGGCGGCCTGGTCTACCTCGCCGCGCTCCTGGGAGTGCTTGCACGCTGGTTCGGTTCGCCTGAGACGGATGAAGAGTATGGGGAGGCGACTCCGGTCGACCCGGACACAGCCGGGGCGACGATTGCTCCCCATCGGAGGAGACCACATGTCTCGTAAACGATTCTCGCTCAAAGTGGCTCTCGCCAGTGCGGCCGCAGCGGCACTCGGTGTCGCGGCCACAGTACGGGCCTTGATGCGCTCACGGCCATCGCCCCTCGCGGCGCCGACCGGCGCAGAACGGTCGGCGCAAGCGAGTCGACCAGGAGAGGGAGGGATGGAACGAGAAGTGGTCCGTACGCCAGCGACTCCCGGACATGATGGCTCAATCGCGGCTCCCACGCCGCGGCCCGGGTGGCATACCCCCCAGCCCGAGACAGTACCCGAGCCGACCTACTGGCCGGCGGTCATGGCCCTTGGCCTCGTCTTTTTGCTCTGGGGCACCATCACGACTTTCATCCTCTCTGGTGCCGGTCTGCTCCTGATTGGCCTGGCCCTCGCCGGGTGGATTGGAGCGCTCCGCCATGAACGGTGATCCCCCGCACACCACGCCCTCTGCGGATGAGCAAGCCCTCCCCCTCGACCGCCGGCAGTTTCTCACGCGGTTGAGCCTTGCGCTGACGGGTCTCGGTGCCGCAATCGTCGCTGTTCCAATTGTCGGAGTGCTCCTGACACCGCTTTTGCGGAAGGTCCCCGAGACGTGGCGCGCGGTGGGCGCGATCGACGGGTTCCGGGTCGGCGAGACCGTCCTGGTCAAGTTTACGGATGCCTCGCCGCTGCCGTGGGCCGGCGTCACCGCCCAGACCGCCGCGTGGCTTCGCCGGGAGAGCGAGAATAGTTTTGTCGTCTTCTCGGTCAACTGCACTCACCTGGGCTGTCCGGTGCGATGGCTGCCAGACGCGAACCTGTTCATGTGCCCGTGCCACGGTGGCGTGTATTACCGGGACGGGGCGGTGGCCGCCGGACCACCGCCGAGACCGTTGGTTCAGTACCCTGTACGGCTGCAGAATGGGCAGGTGGAAATCCGCACGAACCCCATCCCGATTCTATAGGGGGCAGGCCCGTTCACTCTTGTTCGACGGGATTCCCAGAGATCCATCCCCAAACATGAGCCGAAGCCTGTTGATCGAGAGCGGATGCGGCCTGGATCGGAGGAATGATTCCAGAGGGATGAAGGGCATGTGGATTCTGAAACGCGCCTGGCAATGGTTTGACGACCGCACCGGCACCTCCACGATCGTGGGGCCGATCGCCCGCCATCCCGTTCCACCCGGGACCGGTTGGTGGTATGTCTTCGGCAGTGCGACGCTGTTCGCATTCATCGTGCAGGTTGTGACGGGGATTGCGCTGGCCGCCGCGTACGTCCCGTCGACGGCGCACGCTTACCAGAGCCTCCAGTTTATTACTCAGGAAGCCGTGCTGGGGCGCATCCTGCGGGGTACGCACTTTTTCGGCGCCTCGGCGATGGTGCTGTTCATCGGCATCCACATGATTCGGGTCTTTCTGATGGGCGCGTACAAGTTCCCTCGCGAAGTCAACTGGTTGACGGGCGCCGGCCTGCTGCTTTTCACGCTCGGGATGGGATTTACGGGGCAACTGCTTCGTTGGGATCAAAACGCGGTCTGGTCGGTGGTCGTTGGCGCCGAGCAGGCGGGCCGCGTGCCGCTCGTCGGCTCCGCACTGGCGCACTTCATCCTTGCGGGCGACGTGGTCGGCGGCGCAACGCTCAGCCGATTCTTTGCTTTTCACGTCTTTTTCATCCCGGCGCTGATCTTCGCTTTCGTCGGGGTGCATCTCTACCTAGTTATGTACAATGGCATCTCCGAACCCCCGCAGCTGGGGGACGTCGTTGACCCAAGAACCTACCGGGCCTGGTATCACGAGTTGCTCGAGACCCGTGGACTCCCCTTCTGGCCGGATGTGGCCTGGCGCGACGTCGTTTTCGGCATTGGAATGATCGCAGCCGTTGTCCTGCTGGCCTGGATTTTCGGCCCGCCCCAGCTGGGCAAGCCGCCCGATCCCACCATTATTGAGGCCTACCCGCGGCCCGACTGGTATTTCCTCTGGTTTTTCGCGGTCCTCGCGTTGCTTCCCCACGGACTCGAGGACTATGTCATTGTCCTCGGCCCCCTGATTTTCGGGCTTCTCATGATTCTGCTCCCCTTCATCGCGAACAAGGGCGAACGGAGCCCCTGGCGCCGCCCGTGGTCCGTCGGCGTGGTCCTCATTGCCGTGCTGATGGTGGGCACGCTCTGGATCGCCGGCGAGAGAGCCCCGTGGTCGCCCAACTTTCAAGCACCGCCCTTGCCCCAGCAGGTCGTCGGTGCCACAAGCGGCGCGGTGGCTCAGGGCGCGCAGCTCTTCCAGGACAAGGGCTGCCAGTACTGCCACAGGATTGCCGGTTACGGGGGCGAGCGCGGCCCTGATCTCACCAGCGTTGGAGATCGCCTCACGCCGGAGCAGATGACGATTCGTATTCTCAACGGGGGCTACAATATGCCCGCGTACGGCAACAACCTGGCACCCGACGAGCTGAACGCGCTGGTCGCCTTTCTGCAATCGCGCAAGAGTTCAGAGTGACGCGCGGAGCCAGTTCAATCGATTCAGGACGTCGAAAGCCGGGTCATATCTTGACGCCGCCGCCGAGCGCGAACTGATTCCTGAGGAAGCGCGAGGCGAGGGGCCATCCCGTCGCGCGCAGAAAGAGGTCCCGGATCGCGAGGTGGGCGCGATCCTCCGGAACGAACCAGCGGGCCATGCTCCGTCCGGCTCTCTGCTTTTCCTCGATGTCTGGCTTGATCTGCTGTTCGTAGCGGGCAAGGGCGCCCGCGACGTCGTCGCGGGCTTCCGCAAGGGCTTGCGCCAGGATGTAGGCTCCGGCCATCGCCATCGATGCGCCCTGCCCGGCGATGAGCGAGACGCATTGGCAGGCGTCTCCCACCAGAACCACGCGACCCAGGCTCCACGTGGGCATCTCGATCTGGGTAACGGCATCGAAGTAGAGGCCGGCGACCTGCTCACTTCGCTCCAGCAACTCCGGCACAATCCACCCCATGCCGCGGTACGCGGCGTGCAGTTCCTGCCTGGCCGATTCGACGCAAAAGTCGCCGGGGGGGCGAGCGCTCTTGTGGACAAAGAACGTGGCGAGCCGGTTTCCTCGAATTGGATAGATAGCCGCCTGCCGCCGGGGCTCGGTCAACGTGTAGAAGGCGGCACGGTCGTGGAGCGCCTGCGGCGGTTGGTCGAGAATAAAGGCGGCGGTGTCGTATCCCAGGAAGCGCATGAAATTCGGCTCCGGTCCGAACGCCAGCGCGCGGACGTGCGAGTGCACCCCGTCGGCTCCAACTAACAGGTCGAAGGAGTCGGTTGTGCCGTCCCGAAACCGCACCTGCACCCGTTGCGCGTCCTGGTCGAACGCACCCACGGTGGTAGCGAAGCGCACCTCGACATCATCCTTGACCCTGGAATAGAGGACCCGCTCCAGGTCGCCGCGCATGAAGTTGAAGTGGCGACCGTTGAACAGCTTACGAACGGCGGCGTAGTCGACAGAGAATTTCTCGTTGCCGTTTGAATCGACGAAGGCCAGCCGCGGGATCTGATAATGGATCTTTTCAAGGTCGGGCAGCAGCCCCATCTTCTCGCTCACGTCGTAGCCCGGTCCAAAAAAGTCCATCATGTAGCCTTCACCCCGTAAGGACGCTGCCTTCTCGGCGACGACGGGGCGGTGACCCAGACGGTGCAGCCGGTACGCCAACGTCAGACCGGCGATCCCGCCACCTGAAATCAAAATGTCCATCGCGAATTGCCTCCCGTGCGATCTCCTCTTCCACATCGGCTGTCGATAACCAACAGAAGGTAGTCGCAAGCGCGTCGAGAGGCAAGGCATGGCCCTTCGGCGCGGTCAGAAAACTTCCCCGACCCCCCGCGGATGCGGCTGCTCTGCTTGTGTGCGTTCCAGGGATGATAGAGAGGGGGCGATGTCCGGTTGGCCGGGTTCAGGCCGGCACCGCGGGCCGCTGTTTGCGCTGTAGCGATCTCATTTCTTCGCCTCCAGGAGCACCTGCTCTGCTCCTGGCGTGGTCCTAATACGCCTGGAACGGGAAAAGGCCCAAAAATCAGTTCGGGCAGATTAACAAACTACTGCCACCAGGGGATAGACGGACGGCGTTTGGGCGAGCTATGATACTTCCACCTGGACTCTGGCGACGCCGACACGAAGCGGGGCGAGCCACGTGTGGATGAGCCTGTACGCTTCTGGCGCGCGTGCCCTTCCGACACCCGGCGCTCGTAAGCTCCTCTTCAGCCTGGCTTAAGCGGAACATAAGGACAAAGCGCCAACGCTGCGCTACACTGGAGGGAGTCTTGAACAGGCAGACCGCCCGCCGGAGACTCCTTTGGCTTGGTCCCATCAACGCGCTCACCGGGCTTTTCAACGTGATCCCTGGCTCCCCAGACAGGGCCTGATTCTCGCGACGAGATCCTCTTATGGAAAGGCAAGGCGCTCACTTTCACTCCAATATCACAACCCCAGCTCTCATTCAGAGTGAAGCTCGAAGGTCCGAGCAGAGCGAGCGGGGAAGGGGCTCTTCCTGGGGGAGGGTGAAGCTGGGTCTCACGTGGCATGGTACTCAAGAAGCGCCATCCTGTGTTCGCCGAGCCGACTCGCAGCGACGTGGGGGCGGCTCATGAAGACAAGAGTCGCGGTGGGCTGCCTGTAGTGGCCCATGCCGCGCGCGAACGCGCGCGGCATGGGCCACCGGCCCCGAACCCTATGCACAGTCAGCGAGAAATCGGCGGTCGTGACAGCCACCAGCACCACGGCCCAGCCGGTAGCGGTCACGAGAATGCGCCCGCGCGTATGCATGGGAGGTGCGAACAAGATGAATAGATTCGGAGCCCGGCGCATTGGGCTGTACGTGTTGGCCGCGTCCTTGCTCGTGCTGCTCGGAACAGGCTGCCAGCTCCTGGGGGGAGCGCGACCAACCCCAACGCCGGGCGTTGCGCCCCTGGTGGCGTCACCCGCTGCCAGCGGGGCGCCATCCACCACCCCGGCCGGTCAGCCGCCGCTGGCGGAGACCCGGCGCCCTGTGCCGGTGACGGCGGGGGAGCGCGCGGCCCTGGGCGCGCCGGTCTACCTGGAGAACTGCTCGCCCTGTCACGGCATCGAGGGGCAGGGTGTGGATGCGCCCGCCCTGCGGAACAACTCGTATATCCAGACGGCCGGTGACCAGGCTCTCTTTACCACGATCGCCAACGGTTTCCCCGGCACCGAGATGCCGGCCTGGCGGCAAGCCAACGGCGGCCCGCTGACGGATGGGCAGATCACCGATGTGATCGCCTATCTCCACACCCTCCAGGGCCTGGCACCCCTGCCGACATCAACGCCCGTACCGGCCGCCCCAACCGAGACGCCGCTTCCCCAGGGGCGCCGACGGCCGAGCCGGCTCGGCCGTCGGCGCCCAGCGGTCCAGGACCTGCCGCTTCGCTGGTCGGCGATGCCACGCGGGGCAAGCCGGCGTTTGGCCGGTACTGTGCGGCCTGCCATGGTCCCGCCGGTGTCCAGGGCCTTCCCAACCCGGGGTCAGAGGATGGCAGTGTGCCGGTGCTGAATCCCATCGATCCAACCATCGCCAACCCCGATCCTCAGATCTTCGCGGCGAACATTGACCTGTTTGTCGAGCACGGGTCGGTGCCTTCAGGTCCGAGCCCGCGGCTCCTGATGCCAGCCTTTGGCGATCGCAAGATGCTCACCCCGCAAGAGATCGCGGATCTGATTGCCTACGTCATGAGCTTGAACGGCGCCAACGCATCGACATCCTCTGGTGTGGCGCCGTCGCCGGCCGCCTCGCCATCGCCGGCTGCCGTGAGGCCTTCCCTCCCACCGGGGATGATGGGACCGGGACGAGGCGGGATGATGGGACCGGGACGAGGCGGGATGATGGGAGCCCAGCCGGGGCCGCCGCCGGCCGGCACTCCGGTTCCAAGGGCCACCCCTGGCGGCAGCGCGACGGTCAGCTACCGCGAGGACGTCCAGCCCATCTTCAACCGCTCGTGTGTGAACTGTCACGGCGGGCAGGCCGGACTCTACCTGGACAGCTATGATCACGTGATGGCCGGCAGCGCCAGAAGCCCGGTCGTTATCCCCGGCGACCCTCAAGCCAGCGAACTCGTCCGGCGCATCACGGGCGTGAGCCAACCACGGATGCCGCTGAATGGCCCTGCCTTGCCGGCAGTAGACATGAAGGCGATAGAGAGCTGGATCGCCGAGGGGGCGCCCAACAACTAGCGAAAGGCTTTTCGGCGCTGCGCCGCGGGGAGGCTTCGATGAATGGCATCGCGATTCTCGGGGGAACCGTTTTGCCCAGTTGCAGCCCTTCTCTGCTCGCGATGAAGTGATGCGGCGTCTAGAGAACCATTGCTTTCATCGGCTTGGGCTCGCTCTCTTCGGAACATCTTGTCACACAGGGAGGTGACGTACGGTGGCACAAGAAGCATCAATCCAACAATCACAGGCCAATTTGAGACAGACCAACTCCTGGTGGCGGGTATTACTGATTGCTCTGGTGCTCTATTTGCTGGGAATCGCTGTCTTGATCCTCACCGGCAATCCCAACCTCTTCCCGACTGTCGTGATGTTGGGTAGTTTTATGGTCCCGGCGACCTATGTTGCCTTTTTTTATGAGCGGCGGCACCTCAGCCAACTCACACTTCCAACCACGCTCAAGAGTTTCTTTTATGGTGGCGTGCTCGGTGTCTTCGCGGCAGCCCTGTTAGAGCCGCTTTTTATCCGCCAACTGGATTTCGCCACTGTCTTTGTGGTCGGCCTGATCGAGGAGTTCGCCAAGATTCTCGGCGTGCTGGTTATCGCCCGGCGCCGGCAACACGACTCGGAAATGGATGGGTTGATCCTCGGCGCAGCGGCTGGAATGGGGTTTGCGGCTCTCGAGAGTACTGGCTATGCCTTTAGCGCTTTTCTTCAGAGCGGCGGGAATCTATCGCTGACGGTCGCCCTGACATTGCTGCGCGGGCTGCTCTCGCCTCTGGGACATGGGACCTGGACCGCAATCCTGGCAAGCGTCCTGTTTCGCGAGAGCCAGGCCGGTCACTTCCGCATCGACCGCAAGGTAGTGGGCGCCTATTTGATTGTCTCGATCCTGCACGGGCTCTGGGATGCGATCCCTGCGGTTATGACGACGCTCGTCTTGCCAGGGCTGGACATTTTGATAGGACAATCGATCGTGGGCGGCGCCGGCCTTTACATTCTATGGCGGCGCTGGCGAGAGGCAAAACGCCTGCAGATGTCTCGGATCGCGATCTCGGCAGCGGGCGAATACGGGGAGTGGTAGACGTCTCGAGCTCGCGATGGAGCAGAAGATAGCCGGGACCCGACGCCATGACGGGCAAACTGGCAACGGGAGATTGAGGGCGGTTATCTATACGGGCGACTGGCAACTCTTGCCCACACACCGGTTGTGCACGCGACGCTCGCACGGACGCCACCCGAAGAAGGAAAGCCTTGCCGCAAGCTGGGCCCGTCATGTCCGGGCAGCCGACGGGACGGGCCGCCCGCCTCGTCCGGATCTGCGTGTGCATCTCATCATCGGCCTGGCCGTTGGCTGGGAGCAGAGGCTATGCCGGGTTGGTTGATTCGCGGCGAGGTAGGGCTGTGCAGGCGGTAGCACCGCAGCATTGGTCACCCACGAGGACGCATGCCCATCCGTTGGCGCGCATTCGGACCAACGGGTGGGCGATGCCTTTCCTCGTTGCCAGCACTCTGTCCGGAGCACCAACATAAGGTAGTCATAAGCTTTTCTGTGGTTCATCATAAAGACACAGCCGGCTCCGGTCTGCTATGCTAAAGGTAGTTCAGAGTTAATCATTGAACAAACGACGACAGGATGATGGCTGCGAGGGAACAGTGACAACCATGAAATCAGAGCTGGAAGCATTGACCGTATTGGACGACAGGGATCTTGACGCGATGGCACGGGAAAAGGCCGTCCATTATCTCGAGCACAAGGCCAGCCAAACAAGCATTGAACGCCTGGTTCAGGCACTAGAAGACGAGAGTTTCGGAGTGCGTTGGGCTGCCGCCGAGGCCCTTTCGAAGATTGGAGAAGCGGCCCTCCCGGCCCTGCTGAACGCATTGATCAACAAAGCCGATCACCACTGGCTGCGGGAAGGGGCCTATCACGTACTGTACTGCAACAGCAGTCCCCGAGTGCAGGAAGAGGCGACGCAATTGCGACAAGCATTGGTGGGACCCGCTGCCGATCTTACCGTACCGGTGGAGGCGTTTCTACTCCTGGGAGCGCTTCAGGGGGCAAGACCATAAGCGGCGTACGAGGAGAAGCTGCGGACACACCAGGCAAGATCCCCAGGCTTATCCTCGAGGAGGTTCTGTGCCCACGACTCACGAATTCAGGCAACAATTTGGTGGCGCCATAGGCCCCCGGGCATATTCCTGGGGCGGATGTCGCGGAACGGAATTTGCTCGACATTTTATGTACATACATGGCGAGACGCGATCCTCGCCACGAGGAGAAATTTTACGGATCCAGTGAACAATCGAGAGTTGGTTTGGGGCTTCTGCTACGCACGAAGCTTGCTGATCAGAAAATCAAGTACGATAGAAGTGTGGAAAGGAGACGATTATGTCTGCTATACCCAAAGAGGTAGAAACAAACCCACCGGCGCAAGTCTTCTTGCAGCCGATTGCAGCACCATCGATCCTCGGTCTCTTCGGTTTTGCCGGTGCGACCTTCATCGTCGCCACACACATGGCCGGCTGGTACGGAGACGCGACGACGCCATTGTACCTCTTCCCATTTGCCGCCTTTT
This sequence comes from Ardenticatenaceae bacterium, assembly GCA_027493995.1. Lineage (GTDB taxonomy): Bacteria > Chloroflexota > Anaerolineae > Ardenticatenales > Ardenticatenaceae > DOUV01. The sequence goes on from JAOSJS010000001.1 coordinate 3,858,755, forward strand.
TCGGCGGCCTCGCTCAGTTTCTAGCCGGCATGTGGGCGTATAAGGCCCGCGACGGGCTCGCGACGGCCATGCATGGTATGTGGGGGGCGTTCTGGATGGCCTATGGCGTCCTCTTCCTCCTCTTCGCCACCGGTACGCTGACCCAGCCAACAGGCGCCTTCCCGGCGCTCGGCTTCTGGTTCATCGTCCTCGCCGCGATTACCTGGGTCGGTATGTGGGCGGCCTTTGCTGAGAACCTGGCACTCGTCGTGGTGCTCGGCTTCCTCGCTTTGGGCGCCACCCTCGCGGCCATCGCGGAACTGGGTGGCAATGCACCCTTGACAGTGCTCGCGGGGTGGTCGTTCATCATCTCCGCGGTCTGCGCCTGGTACACCGCCAGTGCGCTGATGCTTGAGTCTACGTTCGAGCGCCCAGTTCTGCCGCTCGGGAAGTTCGAGCATGCCAAGGAGGAGCCAAAGGTAGCCATCGGCATTGGCGAGCCCGGCGTCATGCATGGTCAATAAGCCGGCGCGCCAGGTGTCGTGGTGCGTGGCGAAGCCCACAAGGAACGCGCGTACCGTGACATAGTCAGACGCCACGGAAGTCTCGTGCGTCAACCCTGCTGCCAGGTGCAACAGGGCAGAGGGCGCCCCCGCTCGACGAGGAGCGGGGGCGCCTCGAGTTTCGGAGATAGCCTGCATGGCGACTCCGGCGTCTATGAGCTGAGTAAAAGCTCTCCCTCCATCTCTGCTCAATATCTTAGTGGACAAGAGAGAAGCAGGGCAAGCAGCCCTCATCTTTAACCCGGCCGCCGGGCGGCGGGAGGCGCATGGACACGTGCGCGAGATTGCCGACCAGCTCGTCGAACGAGGCTGGACGGTGGAGTGGCACGAAAGAGCGCCGCAGATCAGCGCCACGGATCTTGCTCGTCAAGCGGTCGCGGCCGGTGCCGAGGTGGTGATTGCCGCCGGTGGCGACGGCACGGTCAATGCTGTTTTGAAGCTCAAGAAACGCATTGGGAACCTGGCTTATGTCTGGACGGCACTCCACGAGGCGATCAGGTATCGCGGGGCGCGAGTGAGTGTCGCCGTGGATGGGCGGGAAATCCAGCGAGACGCATGGCTGATCATGGTGAGCAATTTCAGGCTCGACGCCCAGTCGCTGCTCCGAGGGCCGGTTGAGGGAGTCTCAGCTGTGACCGATGGGCTCCTTGATGTTGCTATCTTCACAGGCCGGACCATCTCCCAGATCCTCCCTCGTCTCCTCCTCCAACTGGCGAGCAGGGTTGGGGGCCGCCTCACAACCGAGCCGGAGGTGGAGGTGGAGGTGTTGCGGGGCAAAGAAGTGAGCATTCGGTCGAGCCGGGCGCTGCCCGTGCAGGCCGACGGCGAACCGATCGGCGAGACGCCGATGACGTTCACCGTCGTCCCGCGAGCGTTCCACATCATCGTTCCGCCGGAGATTGCGGCGAGGGCCAGGGAAGCACCCACCCGATCCTGGCGCCCTGCTGGCGGTGAGGCTTCCACCAAGAAACCGTGACGGATGGAGGGCTTGCGTGGATGCGCGCGCAAATCAGGCAGCGGAAATGCTCGAGGCGCCGAGCACTTATTTTGCGCCGGTGTCATGCAGCCGAGCGGGCACGTCAATCTGCCGGACCGGCTCGAGGGCGGCCGGATGGTGCTGACGCGCGCGGGGAACATCCGGGAGAGGCGGCTGAGGCCACGCCGGGTGGGCGCATGCTCGGCGGTGAGAAGAGCTTTCCGCCGGCCTGGCGCCCTCGAACGCGACCAGGCCTGGATGGATCAGTTTGGGCCTCACAGGTAGAAATCTGAAGCGACAGCAGGATCAAAGGGAGTGCGGGAGTAGAACCAGGGCACAGTTTTTGCTTGCCTTGCGACGATGCGGAGGCTCCGGCAGACTGTTCCGAATCTCCACTGTTGGAGAGAGAAGGAGCGTCGCGAGCCGAAGAAGAATCTATCGACCATGGTGAGCATGCGGGTGCTCAACAATCTTTGTGCTGGTTGGCTGCAGCGCCGCGACCCCGACCCGGGCCTCGGCCACAGCCAATCCACACCTCAGCACCACCCACCCCTTGCACCAAAGCTGATCACAATCGCTTTCCCGCGCGGTCCGACCGGCATAGGGGAACAAACCTTCACCGACCGAACCTACTCTGTTCGGCGCAACCATTTGACGCCTCGTTCCACCAGCTCGTCCACATGGTGCGCAGGTCAGAGCATCGAGAGGAGACAGGCACGTGGACCCGCCGACTCTGAACCCAGTTGCCCTTTGGCCTTTGGTCGTTTACTTCGCCCTGGTTCTTGTCGTCGTTACGGGCATGTTGGGGTTGTCATATCTCTTGGGGCAGCGCCACAGAGCGCCCGCCACGGGCGAACCGTATGAATCGGGTATTGTGTCAACCGGCTCCGCCCGGGTGCGCTTCAATGCCAAGTTCTACCTGGTCGCGATGTTCTTCGTGGTCTTCGACTTAGAGGCCATGTTCATCTTTGCCTGGGCCATCGCGCTGCGTGAGGTGGGGTGGGCCGGATACATCGAGATCCTGATCTTCATCGGCATCCTCGTCGCGGCGCTGATCTATGTCTGGCGGCTGGGAGCGTTGGATTGGGGCGACATCCGGCGGAGAATGTCCGGAAGGCAGCCCGGCGGTTGAAACCGCGGCTGGGGGCCTGCGGCCGGGCGGTTGCCGGCGCCGACGCGGAGCCCGGCGGAGCCCGGCGGTTGCCTGTCCTGGCCGGCCAGGCCAGGGAAACCGCGGCTGGGGGCCTGCGGCCGGGCGCAGCCTCCGCCGACGCGGAGCCCGGCGGTTGAAACCGCGGCTGGGGGCCTGCGGCCGGGCGTGCCCCTCCGGGCACGCTGGGGGTCGGATGAATTTGGAGAGATGCAACAGCGCGCTTCCGACCGCTCACGCGGTTCCTCCGCACCACGCTCCCGCCCGCGCAGCGACGACGTGACCGATGGTCTAGAATGCGGGTCAAGGCGTCGCCGGGAGCACATGATCGAAGCCTTCCGACCTCTCGGAAGAGGTCGGACCCCTGACGACTTGACCGGCGCGCTCGCCACCAATCACGGTGGTGGAACGAGCACCGATTCCATCGCGAGGAGTCACAGATATGCATCTTTGGCTGAACGCTCAAATCGGCTCAAGCCGACTGGCGTCGATACGAGGGAGTGGGCCTGAGCCGGCTTCAGTTTTCAGCCTTGAAATGAATCTCACGGCCAGATCAGGCCAGCTTCGCTACCTATTCGGAACAAAGTGATAGGTGGCCGGAGGAGGAGTCTCCGATTCATGCAGTGGCGACTGAGTAAACCAACCGATTCGCCGCCGGCGACTGACGGCGACGGTTCTTTCGAAGATGCAATCCGTCGCGTTCTCCTGTTCTCACGTTTGCAGGATCTACTGGCATGGGGCCGCAAGAACTCCATCTGGCCCTTCAACTTCGGCCTTTCCTGCTGTTACGTCGAGATGGCGACGAGCATCACCAGCAAATACGACATCGCGCGTTTTGGCGCCGAGGTGATCCGAGGCACGCCGCGCGAGGCTGACCTCATGGTGATAGCAGGGACGGTCTTTATCAAGATGGCGCCGATCATCCAACGACTCTACGAGCAGATGATGGAACCGCGCTGGGTCATCTCGATGGGATCATGCGCCAACTCCGGCGGGATGTACGATATCTACAGCGTGGTTCAAGGGGTGGACAAGTTCCTTCCGGTGGACGTGTACGTGCCCGGCTGCCCGCCGCGTCCCGACGCGTTCATGGAAGGGCTCCTGCTGCTCCGGCAAGCGGTGGGCAACGAGAAGCGCCCGTTGAGCTGGGTCGTGGGTCCGCAAGGGGTGTACAGGCCACCCGAGCCATCGATGCGCGATCTGAAGCGACCTGAGAGACAGAAGATGACGGTTCTCCGTCCTCCAGACGAGGTGTAAGCGCAGCACCGGGCAGGGAGGCAAGCCGTTTGCTCCCGCCGGGTACATACGAGTCCTCTTCTCAGAACAGTTTCTCTGACGCCGATGTGAACCGGTTCTTCGAGCAATGAACGATCGTTCAGCCGTTCTATCGCAACTGCAGAACAAGTTTGGGGTGGCGACCTTCACGCTCCAAGCCACCCGGGATGACGTCCCGACGCTGTGGGTGCCGAGGGACAAAGTCCATGACGTTTTGCGCTTCCTGAAAGTCGAAGTAGATCAGCCCTACCGGATGCTGTATGACCTTACTGCCATCGACGAGCGGGTCCGCGCGAACCGCCCGAATCAACCGGACAGCGATTTTACCGTCGTCTATCACCTCCTTTCGTACGAGCGCAATGCCGATGTTCGGCTCAAGATCGCGCTCAAGGGCGACCACCCGACCAGCCGGAGTGTGGTCGATCTCTGGCCTGCAGCCAACTGGTACGAGCGCGAAGTGTGGGATATGTTCGGCGTCATCTTCGAAGGCCATCCTCACCTCCGGCGAATCTTGATGCCGCCCACCTGGAAAGGCCATCCCCTGCGCAAGGACCATCCGGCCCGGGCCACTGAGATGGAACCCTTCCGCCTGCCGGAGGAAAAGGAAATCGCCGAGCAGGAAGCGCTGCAATTCCGTCCGGAGGATTGGGGCATGAAGCGCCAGAGCGAGGATACGGACTTCATGTTCCTCAACGTGGGGCCGCAACACCCCGGGACCCACGGTGTGCTGCGCATCGTGCTGCAACTCGACGGTGAGGAGATCGTCGATGCGGTGCCGGATATCGGCTATCACCACCGGGGCGCGGAGAAGATGGGCGAACGGCAGTCCTGGCACACCTACATCCCGTATACCGATCGCGTCGACTACCTGGGTGGGGTGATGAACAACTTCCCCTACGTCATGGCGGTCGAGACGCTGGCGGGCATCGAGGTACCCGACCGGGTCAAGGTGATCCGCATCATGCTGGCAGAACTCTTCCGCATTGCCAGTCACCTGGTCTGGTACGGCACGTTCGCCCAGGATCTGGGGCAACTGTCGCCGGTCTTCTACATGTTTACGGATCGCGAACACGTTTTTCAGATTATCGAAGCGATTTGCGGCTTCCGCATGCATCCGGGCTGGTTCCGGATCGGCGGGGTCGCCCAAGACTTGCCCGGCGGCTGGGACGAATTGGTGCGCGACTTCCTGAACTATTTACCGCCGCGGCTGGACGAGTATGACGACCTGGTCATGGAGAACCGGGTCTTCAAGGCCCGGACCAAGGGTATTGGCAGCTACACGCTCGACGAGGCCATCGAGTGGGGGGTGACCGGACCGAACCTCCGCGCCTGCGGGTTCGAGTGGGACTTCCGCAAGAAGCGGCCGTACTCCGGCTACGACCAGTTGGAGTTCGATATTCCCACAGCCCAACACGGCGATTGCTACGACCGGGCGGTCGTGCGCGTTGCCGAGATGCGGCAGAGCCTGCGGATCATCGAGCAGTGCCTGAACAACATGCCGCCCGGCGCCTACAAATCACTGCATCCCCTGACGACCCCGCCGCTCAAGGAGCGGACCATGTACGACATTGAAACGCTCATCACGCACTTCCTAAATGTGAGTTGGGGGCCTGTCATCCCGCCCGGCGAGGCCATCGCCAGCATTGAGGCGACCAAGGGCAACAACGGCTACTATCTGATCAGCGATGGGGGCACCATGGCGTACCGCACTCGCATCCGCACGCCATCGTTCCCACACTTGCAGACGATCCCCTTACTCAGCCGGGGCTTCATGGTCCCCGACCTGCTGGCGATCCTGGGCAGTCTTGATTTCGTACTGGCCGATGTGGACCGTTGAGGTGGGGTGAATCGAGCGATCAGTGAGGAGAGAGGCATGCTGACCGAAGAAGAGCGCGGCGAGATCGAAGCGGAGTTCCCCCTCTACGCCCAAAAACGGGCCGTGTGCGTCGAGGCGATGAAAGTTGTCCAGCGACACCGGGGCTGGGTCTCCGATGAAAGCCTCAAAGACATCGGCGAACTGCTGGAGATGACGCCGGACGAGCTCGACGCCGTCGCCACGTTCTACAATCTGGTCTTCCGCAAGCCGGTGGGGAAGCATGTGATTCTGATCTGCGACAGCATTACCTGCTGGGTGATGGGCTACGAGCGCCTGCGCCAGCGTCTGACCGATCGCCTCGGCATCCAACTGGGGGAAACCACCGCGGATGGTACCTTTACGCTGCTGCCGATCGTCTGTCTGGGCACGTGCGACCACGCGCCGGCGCTGATGATCGACGAGGACCTTTACCGAGACCTGGAGGACCCCGAGAAGGTCGACGCGATTCTGGCACGATACACGTAGGTGCACATTTCGCACCTGGCGACACAGGGAGAGACGCCGGTGGAACGACCGCTCACGAAGAACATCCGGCCAGGGGAAGAACCCCTGAGTCTGAACGCATACGAGCAGGCGGGTGGGTACCAGGCGGTGCGCAGAGCTCTCCACGGCATGACGCCTGAAGAGGTGACCGATACTGTCAAGGCGTCCAGGCTGCGGGGGCGGGGCGGCGCCGGGTTCCCCACGGGGGTCAAATGGAGCTTCGTGCCCATGGGCAGCGATGCGCCGCACCCCAAGTATTTGATCGCCAATGCCGACGAGATGGAGCCCGGCACGTTCAAGGATCGTTTGCTCCTCGAGGGCGACCCGCACGAACTGATTGAGGGCATGATTGTCAGTGCCTACGCCATCCAGGCCGACGTCGCCTACATTTTCTTGCGCTGGGCCTACAAACTGGCGGCCAAACGGCTGACCAGGGCCATCGCCGAAGCCTACGACAGCGGGTATCTGGGGAAGAATATCCTGGGATCGGGCTACAGTCTGGAGCTTCATCTTCACATCAGCGCCGGTCGCTATATGTGTGGTGAAGAAACCGGACTGCTGAATTCTCTGGAGGGCAAACGAGCCACCCCCCGCGCCAAGCCGCCGTACCCCCAGGTCAGCGGGCTCTGGGGAAAACCAACCATCGTCAACAACGTCGAAACGCTCTGCAACGTCCCCCACATCATCAACAACGGAGCTGAATGGTTCAAAGAGTTGAGCCTGACCGAAGACGGCGGGACCAAGATCTACGGGGTGAGCGGCAAGGTCAAGAACCCGGGGGCCTGGGAACTGCCGATTGGCACCCCCATTCGGGAAATTCTGGAAGAGTACGCCGGTGGGATGCGCGAGGGCCTCACATTCCGCGGCCTGCTCCCCGGCGGGGCCTCGACCGATTTCCTGGTTGAGGATCACCTGGATGTAGCGATGGATTACGACTCAGTGCAAAAAGCAGGGAGCCGCATGGGCACCGGCACGATGATCATCCTCGACGATCGGACCTGCCCCGTGGGATTCGTGCGGAACCTGGAGCAGTTCTTCGCCCAGGAATCTTGCGGGTGGTGTACCCCCTGCCGGGAGGGGCTGCCCTGGGCGAGAGACATCCTTCAGGCGCTCGAGGATGGGCAGGGCGCACCGGGGGATCCGGAAATACTGGCTGAATTGAGCCGAGGCTTAGGGCCAGGCCGCACCTTTTGCGCGCTGGCCCCTGGCGCCGTGGAGCCGCTCCAGAGTGCCTTGAAATATTACGCAGAGGACTTTGAGCGGCACATCCTCGAGAAACGTTGTCCCTGGAGATAAGTCATGGCGACGATCTATGTCGATACTGTGGCGCATGAGGTTGAAGACGATCAGAACCTCCTCCACGTGTGCCTATCGTTAGGATTCGACCTGCCCTACTTCTGCTGGCACCCGGCGATGGGCTCGGTGGGCGCCTGCCGACAGTGCATGGTGAAGCAGTTTCGAGACGAGAATGACACGCGCGGCCGACTCGTCATTGCCTGCATGACGCCGGCTACGGACGGGACGCGCATCTCGATCGAGGATCCGGAGGCGCGGGAGTTTCGGGCCGGCGTGATCGAATGGTTGATGCTGAACCACCCCCACGATTGCCCGGTCTGCGACGAGGGCGGCGAATGCCATCTGCAGGACATGACCGTCATGACGGGGCACGACTATCGTCGCTTTCGTTTCAAAAAGCGGACGTACCCCAATCAGTATCTGGGGCCGTTCATCAACCACGAGATGAACCGTTGCATCCAGTGTTACCGTTGCGTCCGCTTCTATCGCGACTATGCCGGCGGGCGCGATTTCGACGTCTTTGCGGCCCACGATCACGTCTACTTCGGCCGCCATGCGGACGGCGTACTGGAAAACGAATTCAGCGGCAACCTGGTCGAGGTGTGCCCCACGGGTGTCTTCACCGATAAAACCCTGAAGCGCCACTACACCCGCAAATGGGACTTGCAGACGGCTCCGTCCGTCTGCGTGCACTGTAGCGTGGGCTGCAACACGATTCCCGGCGAGCGGTACGGTATGCTGCGCCGGATACGCAATCGCTATAACAGCGAGGTCAATGGCTACTTCCTGTGCGATCGCGGTCGCTACGGGTATGAGTTTGTCAACAGCGAGCGACGAATTCGCTCCCCCCTGGTGGCCGGTGTGTCCGAACCGGCCGGCCGCGACGGAAGCGGCTGGCCAGGACGCGCCGGCAGCGAGAACGTGCTGCCCTCCCTGGCCGCCCTGCCGTCCGGCGACGCCAGGGTGATTGGGATCGGGTCACCTCGGGCGTCGCTTGAGGCCAACTTTGCGCTGCGGACGCTGGTCGGGCCGAAGCAGTTCTACCAGGGAATGTCCGAAGCGGAGTCCCACCTGATTGCCGCCGTGCTGGAAATATTGCGGAACGGTCCTGCTCGCTCGCCATCCTTGCATGATGTGGAGCGCGCGGATGCCGTGTTTGTGTTGGGCGAGGACGTCACGAACGTAGCGCCGATGCTGGCGCTGGCGTTACGCCAGGCGGCGCGCCGGCAGCCGATGAGAGCTGCGGCGCCACTGAAGATCCCGCTGTGGGATGATGCGGCGGTGCGAGAGCTGATCCAGAACGAAAAGGGACCGTTCTTCATCGCCGCCCCTTACGGTACGCGGCTCGACGATGTCGCCACCAAGACCTCCTACGCGGCGCCGGATGACCTGGCCCGCCTGGGCTTTGCCGTTGCCTGGGAATTGGGCGCCGGCAAGCCACCGCGGACACGGCTGGCCGACGAGATCCGCTCGGCGGCGGGCGGCCTGGCGGAGAGATTGGGCGCGGAGCCGCCCGAAATGGGCGGCGTGCCGGACGAGGTCCGCGCTCTGGCCAACACCATTGCCCAGGCTCTGAAGGAGGCGGAACAACCGTTGGTCGTCTCGGGCATCAGTTACGGCAACGAAGCGATCATCCAGGCGGCCGCCAACGTCGCCTGGGCTCTGTGTGAACGTGGCCGGCCGGCAGAACTCAGCCTCATCGTGCCGGAGTGCAACAGCCTGGGGCTGGGTCTCATGGGCGGTGGCAGTCTCGAGGCCGCCTTCAAAGCGGTGCAAGACGGGATGGCGGACACGGTCATCATTCTGGAGAATGATCTCTACCGGCGAGCCGATGCCGACGCGGTGAATGCCTTCCTCGCCAGCGCGAGGCACGTCATCGTTCTCGATCACCTCGCCACCGCGACCACGGCAAAGGCCGAGGTCGTGCTGCCAGCCGCCACATTTGCCGAGGGCGATGGCACCCTGGTCAACAACGAGGGACGGGCCCAACGGTTCTATCAGGTTTTCGTGCCGGATGGTGAGATCCAGGAAAGCTGGCGCTGGCTGCGAGACATGATGCTGGCGGCCGGGCGGGAGGAGGCCAAGGCGTGGCATAATCTGGACGATATCGTCTCCGCCCTGGCCGAGGCAATACCCGCCTTCCAGACAATCCCCGAGATTGCCCCACCGGCAGACTTTCGCGTCGCCGGGCAGAAAATCCCGCGCCAGCCTCACCGTTACAGCGGGCGGACCGCTCTGTGGGCCAACATCACCGTCCACGAGCCAAAGCCGATCGAGGACCCCGATTCGCCCCTCGCCTTCTCGATGGAGGGATTCCAGGGGGAGCCGCCGCCGGCTGTGATCCCGCGTTTCTGGGCCCCCGGGTGGAACTCCATCCAGGCGCTGAACAAGTTCCAAAGCGAGGTTGGCGGGCCGTTGCGCGGCGGCCCGGCCGGCCGGCGTCTGATCGAGCCGGCCCAGGTCGACAAGGCCGCCTACTTTCAACAGGTGCCGTCCGCCTTCAAGCGGCGGACGGATGAATGGCTGATCATCCCCGTGTACCACATCTTCGGATCGGAAGAGTTAAGCCTGTTGACGCCCGGCGTCGCCGAACGGGCACCTCAACCCTATCTGGGGCTGAATCCGGAAGACGCGCAGGGGCTTCAGGTCGATGAGGGTGAAGAGATCGAACTGGCTTTCGCCGGCCGGGTGTACCGCCTTCCCGTCAAATTCGGGGGGATATTCCCGGCCGGCGTTGCCGGATTGCCTGCCGGTCTGCCGGGATTGGAGGGGGTCGTGTTGCCGGCGTGGGGTTCACTGAGAGCGGTGAAGAAGGGGTAATTTGAACGAAACAGTGCGATCACTCATCATCGTCGTCGGGGTTCTGGTCGTCATGTTGTCGATTGCGGCCGGACTCATCTGGCTGGAACGCCGGCTGCTGGCACTGTGGCAGGACCGCTACGGACCCAATCGCGTCGGTCCGTTCGGCGTGCTGCAGCCGCTCGCCGACATGATCAAGATCTTCGCGAAGGAGGATTGGGTTCCGCCCTTCGCCGACAAACCGGTCTTTGTGCTGGCACCGGCGATCATTGTCGTGACGGTGTTGATGGGCTTTGCCATCATTCCGTTTGCGCCCGGCATCCAGGTGGTTGACCTGAATATCGGGCTGCTCTTCTTCCTGGGAATGTCGTCTCTGGGCGTCTACAGCGTCGTCCTGGCCGGGTGGGCCTCGAACAACAAGTACTCGCTGCTGGGCGGGCTGCGAGCGTCGGCGCAAATGTTGAGCTACGAAGTGTTCATGGGCCTGTCGCTGATGGGCGTGGTCATGATCGCCGGCTCGTTCAGCCTTCGTGATATCGTCGAAGCACAGCGGCGGATCTGGTTTTGTATCCCTCAGATTCTCGGCCTGGTGATCTTCCTGGTTGCGGGCGTCGCCGAGACCCGCCGGTTGCCGTTCGACCTTCCGGAGGCCGAAAGCGAATTGGTGGCGGGTTTTCATTCCGAATATTCCGGGATGAAATTCGGCATGTTTTTCGTCGGGGAGTATTTGGGCATCACGCTGATCTCGGCCGTGATCGTGACACTGTTCTTCGGCGGATGGTTGGGCCCGGTGCTCCCACCGATTGTCTGGTTCGCACTCAAAACCTTCGTCCTCATCGGTTTCTTTATCCTGCTCCGGGGATCGCTGCCGCGGCCACGATTCGATCAACTCATGTCGTATGGCTGGAAGGTGATGTTACCGCTGGCATTACTGAATCTGGCCGTCACAGGCGGTGTGTTGCTGGCATTGAGCTAGAAGGAAGCAACGATGGTCAGTGTGCTCCAAAGTATGTGGGAAGTCTTCTTACACGCCTTTCGGCCGCGCGTGACAATTCAATATCCTGACGAGAAGCCGTACCTGCCGCCAAGGTACAGAGGACGCATCATCCTCTCGCGCGATCCCGACGGCGGCGAACGCTGTGTGGCCTGTTATCTGTGTGCTGTGGCCTGTCCGGTCGATTGTATCTCGCTCCAGGCGACGGAGGACGAGAGCGGCCGGCGCTACCCGGAGTTCTTCCGGATTAACTTCTCGCGATGTATTTTCTGTGGCTACTGCGAGGAGGCCTGCCCGACGTATGCAATCCAGCTCACTCCGGACTTCGAGATGAGCGAGTACAAACGCTCGAATCTAGTCTACGAGAAGGAAGACCTGCTGATTGACGGCCCGGGGAAATATCCCGGCTATAACTTTTACCGGATTGCCGGACTCGCGATCGGCGGGAAAGGAAAAGGCGAGGCTGAGAACGAAGAGCCGCCGGTGGACGTGCGCAGCCTGATGCCATAGCCGGCCGGGAGCGAAGGCATGATGTCGAGTCACGCCACCACCCTGACCAATACGCTTGAGAGTTCCCCATGAATGTTGTGTTCTATCTCTCTGCAGCCATAGCAATCGTATCCACCGCTCTGGTGATCACCCGGCTGAATGCGGTCCACGCGCTCCTGTACTTGATCGTGTCGCTCCTGTCCGTGGCACTGATCTTTTACACTCTGGGTGCGCCCTTCGTCGCCGCCCTGGAGGTCATCATCTACGCCGGCGCCATTATGGTGCTCTTCGTCTTCGTGATCATGATGCTCAACCTGGGGCCTCAGGCCACGGAGCAGGAACGCCGCTGGCTGAGTCCCACAATGTGGGGAGGACCGGGGATTCTGGCCATCATCCTGATCGCCGAGCTGATCTACGTGTTGGCCAGCCATGGGGGCCAACCGCACGGTGGCAGCGTTGTGGAACCGAAACAGGTCGGGATTGCTCTCTTTGGCCCGTATCTGCTCGGGGTTGAATTGGCGTCCATCCTGCTGCTGGCCGGCCTCGTGGGGGCCTACCACCTCGGGCGGCGATCTGAACCATGGGAAGTGGAGGCCGGTCACATCTCGGCAACCGGGCCTGTCGAAGGTCCTATCCGTGAGACAGGGCCGGCTGAAGCCCCCGTTGTGCCCGAAGAGGTGACTCGCGCCGAAGTCGGCTGAGCGGCGGACAGGCGAGCAACTGATCTTACAGGCAGGTTGTTCTCAGGGGAGAATGCGAATGGCCTCGGTTCCTATGGAATATGGACTACTTGTCGCGGGGATTCTCTTCGTCTTGGGGCTGGTTGGGGTCCTCGTACGGCGCAATATCATCTTTATCCTGCTTTCCATCGAAATCATGTTGAATGCTGCCGGACTGGCCTTTGTCGCCGCCGGTGCGCGCTGGGGCCAGGCCGACGGCCAGGTCATGTTCATCTTCATCCTGACGATGGCCGCGGCAGAGGTATCGGTCGGTCTGGCACTGGTCCTTCGACTCTACCAGCACTTGAAGACGCTGGATACGGACGCTGCCAGTACCATGCGAGGTTGACGTGCTCGGACTCCTGTGGCTCATTCCCATCTTGCCGTTCGCCGGCTTCGCCATGCTGGCACTTATCGGCGGCCGCTTCTCGCGCACCAGGGTGGCGATCATCGGAGCCGGCTCGATCGGTCTGGCAGCGCTTCTCACGATTGTGGTCGGCGCCAGCTTCATCGGTTCCCCCCCGCCCGGGCACACCTACACGCAGACCCTCTGGACATGGATGCAGGTGGACGGCTTCAGCCCGGCGATCGCCTTCTCCCTGGACGCCCTCTCACTGATCATGACGTTGGTCGTCACGTTCGTTGGGTTTCTCATCCACCTGTATTCGGCCGAGTTCATGATCGATGAGGAGGGGTACAGTCGCTTCTTCGCCTACATGAATCTGTTCGTCGGCTCGATGCTGACGTTAGTGTTGGCTGACAATCTGCTGCTGCTCTACCTGGGCTGGGAGGGTGTGGGCCTCTGCAGCTACCTCCTGATCGGCTTTTGGTATAAAGATCCGGCCAACGGGCGGGCGGCCCGCAAAGCGTTCGTCGTCACCCGCGTCGGCGACGCGGCGATGGCGATCGGCCTGTTCCTACTCTTCACCAGTCTGGGCACGCTCCAGATCCAGGAACTGATGCAACGGGCCGCGCAGCAGTGGGCGGTGGGATCGACTCTCGCGGTCGCCGCCGCGGCGCTCCTCCTGGGCGGTGCGGTGGGCAAATCGGCCCAATTCCCGCTGCAGACCTGGCTACCCGATGCCATGGCCGGCCCGACGCCGGTGAGCGCACTCATCCACGCGGCGACTATGGTGACCGCCGGGGTGTACCTCATCGCCCGCACCCACGTGCTGTTTGCCCTGGCGCCGGCGGTGTTGTCGGCGGTGGCGATTATCGGTGCGTTCACCTTGCTCCTCGCGGGGTTCAGCGCTCTGACCCAGTCGGACATCAAGCGCGTTCTGGCCTATTCCACCATCAGCCAGATCGGCTACATGTTCCTCGCCTTGGGCGTCGGGGCCTGGTCGGCGGCTATTTTCCACTTTATGACCCACGCCTTCTTCAAGGCGCTGCTCTTCCTGGGTGCGGGGGCCGTGAGCCTGGCGATGCACCACGACTATAACATGTTCAGGCTGGGCACCCTGCGGCTGCGCCGGGAGATGCCGGTGACGTTCTGGACCTTTCTCATCGGTTCGGCCTCGCTCGCGGCGCTGCCCCTCGTCACGGCCGGCTTCTACAGTAAGGATCTGATCCTCTGGGAGGCGTGGGCATCCCCACTGGGCGGGCCGCTGCTCTGGTTGGCCGGCATCGGCGGCGCCTTCTTGACCGCGATCTACACCTTCCGAATGGTCTTCCTGACCTTCTTTGGCGAGGCGAAGCAGGAGGTCACGCATCGGCCGGGCCGGCTGATCCTGGTGCCGCTCGTCGTCTTGGCCATCCTCTCGATCGTGGGCGGCTTCGTCGAGTTACCCGCACCGCTGGGGAATCGGCCGTTCTTCTCCGATTTCTTGCACGCAGCGCTGCCGCCGGCACCGGAGAGTGTGCGGGGCAGCGGGGGGACCGAGGCGCTGTTCGAGCTCATCGCCGGCGTGGTTACACTGGTAGGGATCTCCCTGGCCTATCTCTTCTACGTGCAGCGTCGCCAGCTGCCGGCGCGCGTGGTCGAGACGCCGTTGGGCGCGGCCTTGCATCGCTTCTGGTTCGCCGGCTGGGGCTTCGACTGGCTGTACGCCACATTCATCGTCCGGCCGTACGTGTGGCTCGCCCACGCCGACAAGAACGACGTCTTCGATCTCATCTATCAGGGAATCGCCCGGCTCAGCGAAGCCTTCTACCGCATCCTCAGCCAGACAGAGACCGGGCGGGTGCGCTGGTACGCAACCGGCATCGCTATCGGCGCGGTGATTATTGTAGCAATCGCGGTGATCCTATGATCCTCTTCTGGCTGATCGTCTCGCTGCTGATCGGTGGCCTGGTGGCCTGGCTGGCCGGTCGTTGGAGTCCCATCTGGCCGCGCTGGATCTCATTGTTCACGCTGAGCCTCCACCTGATCGCACTGCTGGTACTTTGGGTGCAATACCTCGGCCAGGGTGGACTGTCCGGCCAGGGGCCGTGGCTGATTCAGCTCGATCTGCCCTGGATCCCTCAATGGGGTATCAGCTTCCATCTCGCTCTGGACGGCCTGAGTCTTCTGCTGATCTTGCTGACCAATTTCCTGGGGATCATGGCCGTCGCCGCCTCATGGGCCGGGATCCAGGATCGGGTCGGCTTTTTTCACTTTAACCTGTTGTGGATCCTGGCCGCAATCGTCGGGGTATTCCTGGCCATGGATCTGTTCCTCTTCTACTTCTTCTGGGAGATGATGCTGGTACCACTCTACTTCCTCATCGGCATCTGGGGCCACGAGAACCGCGTCTATGCGACGCTCAAATTCTTCATCTTCACTCAGTCCAGCAGCCTGTTGATGCTCCTGGCGATTCTCGGGCTGTACTTCGTCCACGGCAGCGGCACGGGCGTGTACACCTTTAACTACTTCCAGTTGTTGGATACGTCGATGGCCCCCTCGCTCGCCCTGTGGCTGATGTTGGGGTTCTTCGTCGCCTTTGCCGTCAAGCTCCCGGTGGTCCCGCTGCACACCTGGTTGCCCGACGCTCACACGGAAGCCCCCACAGCAGGGAGCGTGGATCTTGCCGGTCTGGTGTTGAAAGTCGGCGCCTACGGCTTCCTGCGCTTTGTGATCCCGCTCTTTCCCAAGATCGCCCTCAGTTTCGCGCCTGTCGCGATGGCCCTGGGCGTCATTGGCATCATTTACGGTGCCCTCGTGGCTTTTAGCCAGACCGACCTCAAGCGACTCGTGGCCTACACGAGCATCAGCCACATGGGCTTTGTGCTGCTCGGCATCTTCGCCTGGAACCAGCTTGCCCTGCAGGGCGCGGTGATCGTCATGCTCGCCCACGGTATCAGCACGGGGGCTCTGTTTATCTGGGTGGGCGACCTCCAGAACCGCATGCACACCCGCGACATCAACCGCATGGGCGGTCTCTGGGCAACGGCCCCGCGCATTGGTGGAGAAGGACTGCTGTTCGCACTCGCATCGCTGGGCCTGCCCGGTCTGGGGAACTTCGTTGGCGAGTTTCTGGTGCTCCTGGGAACCTACCAGGTCAACGTACCGATGGCGGTCCTGGCGACGCTCGGCTTCATTGTCTCGACCGTCTATTCGCTGTGGATGATCCAACGCACCTTCTTCGGTCCAAATGAAGAGGGCTGGGCACTCACCGATTCCACCGGCCGCGAGATGGCGATCATGGCTGCCATGATTGCCACCACCCTCTGGTTGGGCCTATACCCACAGCCGGTGCTCACCACGGCCCGCCGCGCGCTGGAGACCCTGCAGCAGTACGCCGGTGGGTCGCGGCAAGCGGCGCGGCCCGCGCAAGGGAGCGGCGCAGTTCAACCGGGCGACAGCGGAACTGTTCAAGTGAAGCCGTCTCGCGGAGGCTCCTATGACTCTCGCTGATCTGGCCGCGCTACTACCGCTCATTGTGCTCAGCGCAACGGCGGTAGTGGTGATGGTGGTGATTGCCTTTCACCGCAACCACCTCCTGACCGCCGGATTGACCGGTCTCGGCCTGGTCGTGGCCTTGATCACGCTGCCGCTGGCCGCTTCCACGGGCGCCCGCCAGGTCACCGCGCTCCTGATTGTCGATGGGTACGCCCTCTTCTACATGGGCTTGCTCTTCGCGGCGAGTTTCGCCGTCGCGGCGCTCGCGTATGGGTACCTCGAAGGGCAGGGTGGCACCCACGAGGAATTTTACATCCTCCTCCTCCTGGCGACCCTGGGCGCGGCGGTGCTTGTCGCGAGCAGCCACTTTGCCTCCTTCTTTCTGGGGCTGGAAATCCTGAGTGTCTCCCTCTACACCTTGATCGCTTACCCCCGCTGGCGCCGGCAGAGCATCGAGGCCGGTATCAAGTATTTGATTCTGGCTGCCGCGTCGGCCGCATTCCTGCTCTTTGGCATGGCGCTGGTCTACGCCGAGCTCGGGACCATGGAGTTTGCCGGGATCGCATCATTGCGGGCCACGGGAGGTCCTGCGAGCAGTGCCTTGTTGCTCACAGGCCTGGGGATGCTGATCGTAGGAATCGGTTTCAAGTTGGCGGTCGTGCCGTTCCACCTGTGGACACCGGACGTCTACGAAGGTGCCCCGGCACCGGTGACGGCTTTCGTGGCGACGGTTTCCAAAGGCGGCATGTTTGCACTCTTGTTGCGTTTCTTTACTCAAGTCGATATTCGGGCCTACGGCTCACTGTTCCTGGTGTTCGCGCTGATTGCAGTCGTCTCGATGCTGTTCGGCAACCTGCTGGCACTCTTGCAAAGCAACGTCAAGCGCATCCTGGCGTATTCCTCAATCGCGCACCTCGGGTATCTGCTGGTGGCCTTTCTGACCAGCGGTGCCCTGGCTGTCACAGCAGTGACCTTCTACCTGGTGGCCTACTTTGTGACGACTCTGGGTGCGTTCGGCGTTATCAGCGCTCTCTCCGGGCGGGAGCGGGAGGCAGATACCATGGAGGATTACCGGGGTCTCTTCTGGCGCCGCCCCTGGCTCGCGGCCATTCTCGCCACAACGCTGTTTTCCCTGGCGGGGATCCCGCTGACGGCCGGCTTCGTCGGCAAGTTCTACATCCTGGCCGCCGGTGTGGGATCGGCCTTATGGTCGCTGGTGATTATCCTGGTGATCGCCAGTGCGATCGGGCTGTTCTATTACCTGCGAATTATTGTCGTCATGTATCTACCGCCACCGGTGGAGGAGGAAGGACTGGCGGCACCGTCACTGCCACTGGCCTCAAGTCTGGTTTTGGCCGTACTGTTACTCTTCCTCATATGGTTCGGCGTTTACCCAACACCGCTCATCGATTTGATCCAGGCAACTGCCAGGCTGACCTAGAGCGCCGGTCAAGGCCTCAGACTTCCGAAGTCTGGGAGGGACCGTGCTGGCCCACAGTGCGCTCCGACGACGGTGACAGAGGCGAGCACCGGCTGCGAACAAGACTTCGGAAGTCTTTGCCCTCCCCCCGCGGGATGACGTGACCGGTGCTCTAGACACGACATGCCAGGGCGCTGCAGGCACGGCCTCACGATTGACCGAGTCACCGACTGTCACGCACTCCTGATTCCGCGTTGCCAAGGACAATTCACATGAGAAAGCTGATTCGAGCCGTGGCTCTGAAAAATCAAGGGGATGCTTATGTGTCGAAACATCAAGACGCTCTTCAATTTCGACCCGCCTGTGACCGACGAAGAAATTCGCGCCGCCGCATTACAGTTCGTGCGAAAGATTAGCGGCTTCGACAAACCATCGAAAGCCAACGAGGCTGCCTTCCTTGCTGCCGTTGACGCGATAACAGCAGTCTCCACGAACCTGCTTGCCTCGCTTGAGACGAACGCACCACCGAAGAATCGCGCAGAAGAGATGGCTAAGGCGCGTGCCCGCGCTGCACAGCGGTTTTCCGGGTGAATGATGCAATGGAGCTCTCGGCATGATCTCCATATCGCAACAGGGGTAGAATAGTGGCTGATACCTGTCCGAAAGTTCGGTAGACAGTTGTCCGAACGGCGCGTGACGTTCGGGGTGTGGGTGTGGTATGGTCGTGCATGCGCCATGTGGATCGTGTGTTGCGCGCAGTCCGATTGACCCGTGCATGGCGCCAATGACGATAGGAGCGATGGGAATGTCAACCGCCACCCAAGATGGGAAAAGCAGCGTCTTCACGCCCGCCGAGCGTACCTATCTGGAGCACCAACGGCTGGGTCGCCTCGCCACGGTCGGCCCGGACGGTCAGCCACATGTCGTGCCCGTCGGGTTCCGGTACAACCCGGACTTGGACACGATCGACATCGGCGGCCACGCCTTTGCCACGCGTAAGAAGTTCCGGGATGTCCTTCGCAATCCCCGCGTGGCATTTGTGGTCGACGATATACAATCGGTCAATCCATGGAGGGTCCGCGGGATCGAGATCCGCGGGGTGGCCGCGGTGTTAGAAACCGGTGGTACCGAGATTATGCCGGGCTTTGACCCTGAGATGTTCCGCATCAGACCCCAGCGAATCGTGAGCTGGGGGATTGAGGGAGAGAGCAGATCAGCCCATGCCCGCTCGGTTGCCTGGCGTGGAAGCTGAAGACCCGGCGCGCGGACAAGTAAGTGACGCAGTGACATCGCGTCCAGAGCAAGAGGAGGAAGCGTCGAGGGGTGCCGAGAATAGCAATCCAAAGCCTGGCGCGGTGCGGCCTTCGGGGAACTTGCCAGGTTTGCGCTGGCACAACGTATCCACGGCCTCACCGATCGCAGGCTGCTATCTCTGAACGCCTGCGTCCCCGACTCCCCGCCCAACAACGAGTTCCAGCCGACCGCGGGCGGTGCGCGAAATCGTTGGCATTTCAGCGCTTTCCTCTGCTGCCCGCCAGCGCAGGGCTGAACCCTGGCCATCCGGCGGGGAACGGCCGTCTCGCAACCCGCCGAACCACGCCCATTCGTCGTTCGCGCGGCGTTGGGGCGACGTCCCTTTGCCGGTCACCCGCGTGTAGGGTTGTATCACCCTGCCTGGCCCTGGTCGCCTCCCTGAACTGACTCGAGACCTTACCGTTCTGTTTTCGGAACCCAAAACGCAGCCTGTGAATTGCCTGTAAAGCCCTTCGGTGGCGTAGGATCGGTGGCGTAAAAAGAGACCTTCGTGTGCAAGCTGTCCCACGCTTGAATGAGGTAGCATTGCCCTGTTTTTCCCGTAAGATATCGAAACAAAGGGCTTCCAACCTCGGCAATCGCAGCTCTTCCGACTCGCTCGGGCAGTATGAAGAACCCGACCTCCTTCGCACTCACGCCTCAAAGCTTCACCGATTTCGACTGGCTGGCTGTCCTCGATTCAACGGCATAGAACCGCTGGGGACCGCCGCTGCAACAACGGGACGCTCACCCCAAGCAGTAAGCCTCTTCGACGTTCTGGCAGCCGTCAATCCAGCGGGACGTTCGGGTCGAGGAGACGGGGGAGTGGAACGGGGACGCAGCGGCTCGGTTGAAATCCTTTCAGAACTTGCCTCCCTGCCCGTGGCCCAGTTTCTGCTGGTACCAACTATGAAAGGGACTGTCTCTGGCGTTGCCGGTCTGACAGTGGCAGGCTTCTTCCTGCGCCCTTCAGAGACCCTTCACTGCGTTCAGAGTGGCAAGCACGGGAGTAGAACAAACCCACAGAAGGAGGTAAACCATGACCAGGGTTGCAATCAATGGGTTAGGGAGAATCGGGAGGGCAGCATTGAAGATCATGCTCGATACTCCTGAATTAGAGCTCGTGGCAGCGAATGATATCGTGCCACCCGAGAATATCGCCTACTTGCTCAAATACGACACGGTCTACGGTAGATACGAGAAAACGGTGGCAAGCGAAGGCGATGACTTAATCATCGACGGCAAGCGGTACAAGCTATTCAGTGAAAAAGATCCTGCTCAGCTACCGTGGGGCGCGCTGGGGGTTGACATTGTGTTTGAATGCAGCGGTGTTTTCACCAGGCGAAAAGATCTGGCCAAACATATCGAGGCCGGGGCGAAGAATGTGATTCTCTCTGCTCCGACGAAGAGTGAAGATGTCGCCACCGTGGTCCACGGTGTCAACCGGCCCGAGGAAGGAACAGCACAGATCATGTCCTGTGCCAGCTGCACCACGAATTGTATTACGCCCGTCGTCGAAATTATGGGACGGAGAATTGGCGTGAAGAAGGCTCTCCTGACCACTATTCATGCGTATACTGCCTCGCAGACGCTCGTTGATGCGCCCAACAAGCATATGCGACGGGGAAGGGCAGGGGCCGCCAATTTTGTCCCCACGTCAACCGGCGCCGCCATTGCAACGAGCAAAGCCCTTCCGCAGTACACGGGCCGGTTCGATGGGGTTGCAGTACGCGGCCCCGTTCCGGCCGGCTCCCTCGCCGACATCGTCTTCCTGACCGAGCGAAAAACGACCGTGGAAGAGGTAAATCGAGTGTTCAAAGAAGAAGCGGCCAGCGAACGGTACAAGGACATTCTGGGGGTCTCGGAGGATCCGATCGTCTCATCTGATATCATCCAAGATTCCCGGGCGTCAATCGTGGATTTGGGGATGACCCAGGTGGTAGACGGGGACCTCGTCAAGGTGATGAGTTGGTACGACAACGAATGGGGGTATAGCAACCAGATGGTCCGGGAGGCGGTACGACTGGCGAAGGCTTTCGAGCCCGCGCCGGCGGGATAGTATCAGTCACCCACGGCCGAGATCACAGGTACACTGACGAGAGCCCTGTCCAGGTCCTTCGCTGTGCTCAGGATGGACCCGGGCGCGTCGTTGGAAGGCAGTCCAACGCTGGCTCTCCAGGTATTATGCGGTGGGAGACGCGCCACCGCAACCCGTCGCACCGATACGTGCGGTGCGACCGCGAAAATTGTAGCCCAGATCACTGATGCAGATGAGTTCCTGACTCGAAAATGAGGGGATGAAGGAGTAGATCCTATGGAAGAGAATCCCTTGCTGAAGCTTCAAACCTTTGGCCAGAGCATCTGGTTGGATACTATCCGCCGCGGGATGCTGGTCACCGGAGAACTGGCGCAACTTATCGAAGAGGATGGGCTACGAGGTGTCACCGTCAATCCATCCATTCTGGAGAAGGCGATCAGCGGCAGCCACGATTACGACCAGACCGTCCGGGTGCTGGCGTTGGACAACAAAAAGGAGGCCGACATCTACGAAGCACTCGGGGTGGAGGACGTGCAGCGGGCGGCCGATCTCTTCCGCCCGATGTATGAGCGGACGGAGGGCCAGCATGGTTTCGTCAGTCTGGAGGTCGCTCCCGCTCTCGCTCACGACACCGCCGGTACCATCGCCGAAGCGCGGCGATTCTGGGCAGAGCTGGACCGGCCCAACGTGATGATCAAGGTACCCGCTACCCGCGAAGGGCTGCCGGCGATCCAGCAGCTCACTGCCGAGGGCATCAACGTCAACGTGACCCTCCTCTTCGGCCTGCCGCGCTACCGCGAGGTGGCCGAGGCCTACCTCACGGGTCTGGAAGCCCGGGGGGCTCAGGGCAAGCCTCTCGATCGGGTCGCCTCCGTGGCGAGCTTCTTCCTCAGCCGGATCGACGTGCTGGTTGACCCCAAGCTAGAGAAGGTGATCCAGACCGGCGGCCGCAAGGGCGAGATCGCCGCTAGCCTCCACGGTCAGGTGGCGATCGCCAGCGCCAGGGTGGCGTACCAGATCTACCAAGAACTCTTTGCCGGCGAGCGGTTCCGGGGGCTGGCCGCCCGCGGGGCGCGCGCCCAGCGACTTCTTTGGGCCAGCACCAGTACGAAGAACCCGGCCTACAGCGATGTGAAGTATGTGGAGGCACTGATCGGGCTGGACACAGTCAACACCCTTCCCCTGGAGACCCTGAACGCCTACCGCGATCACGGCAACCCCGCCCCCCGGCTCGAGGAAGGTCTACCGGCCGCCCAGCGGGTACTGCAGCGTCTCCCCGAGGTCGGGATTGACCTGAATGCAGTGACCCAACAGTTGGAAGACGAAGGGGTACACAAGTTTGCCGTCTCCTACGATCGCTTGATGGACACACTGAAGGTGAAGCGCGCCGCTGCTCTGAAAGAGCCGCTGGATCGCCAGGTGCTCGACCTGAATGGTGACACAGCGGCTGTCCAGGAACGAATCGCCAGCCTGGAAGAGGAGCATTTGAGCGACCGTCTGTGGCACAAGGACCCGAGCCTGTGGAAGACAGGTCCGGCCGACCAGGAGGTGATCCGCAATGCCTTAGGCTGGTTGCACGTAGCCGAAAAGATGGAGGAGAGCCTGAGCTACCTCAGCGATTTCGTCGCCGATGTAAGGGCGGCAGGCGTTCGCCATGTGGTGCACATGGGCATGGGGGGCAGCAGTCTGGCCCCGCTGGTTTTTGAGCGCACGTTTGAGCCGGGCGGGAACGGGCTGCCGCTGACGGTCCTTGACACCACCGACCCTACCACCATCCTGGAGATCGAACGAGCGGTGCCTCTCGCGGACACCCTCTTTCTCGTCGCCAGCAAGTCGGGGACAACCGCTGAACCCCTCGCCTTTGGGGACTATTTTTACGCCAGGGTCAAGGCGCTCAAGGGCGACCGGGCGGGCGAAAACTTCGTGGCGATCACCGATCCTAACACGCCGTTAGTGAAACTCGCCCAGGAGCGAGGCTTTCGCCAGACGTTTCTCAACTTCCCCGACATCGGCGGGCGGTATTCGGCCCTCTCCTACTTTGGGCTCGTGCCGGCGGCCCTGCTGGGGGTGGATGTCTCGGAGGTGCTGCTGCGGGTCTTGAGGATGGTGCATGCCTGCGCCTCCTGTGTTCCGGTGCGGGAAAACCCCGGCGGGGTTCTGGGGGCCGTGCTGGGCGAACTGGTCCGGCGCGGGCGCGACAAGGTCACTTTCCTGATGCCAGAAGCGATCGCCACGCTGGGGATGTGGCTGGAGCAGCTTCTGGCCGAGAGCACCGGCAAGGAAGGGACCGGGCTCCTGCCGGTGGCCGGTGAGCCCCTCGGCGCGCCTTCGGCCTACGGAAGCGACCGGCTCTTCGTTTACGTCCGCCTGGCGGGCGAGGTCGATCAGGCGCTCGAGCGGGGCGTCGCCGCGCTGCGCGAGGCCGGGCAACCGGTGGTGACAGTCCGGATGGACGATCGCCTGGACGTGGGACAGGAGTTCTTCCGCTGGGAGATTGCCACGGCGACAGCCGGGGCCATCCTGGGCATCAACGCCTTCGACCAGCCCAACGTGCAGGAGAGCAAGAACAACACCAACCGCCTCCTGACAGTGGTTCGCGCCCAGGGCCAGTTGCCCGAGGAGCAACCCAGCCTGGTGGAAGATTCAGTGCGCCTGTACGCTCCGGAGACCGCTCGAAGTGCATCGGAGACAGTGGCGCAGTTTCTGGCCCAGGCGCGCCCCGGCGATTACGTCGCCCTGCTGGCCTACCTGACCGAGAACGCGGCCACCGAGCACGCGCTCGAGGCCATCCGCCTGCACCTGCGGGACCGCCTGCACCTGGCCACGACCCTCGGTTACGGCCCACGGTACCTGCACTCCACCGGCCAGTTCCACAAGGGCGGCCCGAATACCGGCCTCTTTTTGCTACTGACCGCCGATGACGCCGAAGAGGCTCCCATTCCGGGGCAACCCTACACCTTCGGGGTCTTGAAACATGCTCAGGCTCTGGGCGACCTGGAGGCTCTTCGCAAGCATGGGCGGCGGGCCGTGCGGGTCGACCTGGGAAGCGAGGTGGGTACCGGCCTGGCCGCGCTCCAGCGGATTCTTGCCACTGCGCTGGATCGAGGCTGACTATGATCACGGCACCAATCAGGGCCCTGTTCCTCGACATCGGTGGCGTCTTGCTCACCAACGGCTGGGACCACCACATGCGGCAACGGGCGGCGGAGACCTTCGGCCTGAATTACGAGGAGATGAATGAGCGCCACCACCTGACCTTTGATACCTACGAGGAGGGCAAGCTGAGCCTGGATGCGTATTTGGAGCGGGTGGTTTTCTACCAGCCGCGCCCCTTCTCGCCGGAGGCGTTCCGGGCGTTCATGTTCGCCCAGTCTCGGCCCTATCCGGAGATGATCGAGTTGGTCCGCGACCTCAAAGCGCGCTACCACCTCAAAATTGCAGCGGTCAGCAACGAGGGGCGCGAGCTCACGGTCCACCGCATTCGCACGTTCGAGCTGGGGTCGTTGATAGATTGCTTCGTCTCTTCGTGCTTCGTCCACTACCGCAAGCCAGATGAAGATATCTATCGCATGGCCCTGGACATCGCCCAGGTGCCGCCGGAGGCGGTCGCCTACATCGACGATCGGGCCATGTTTGTGGAGGTGGCCCAGGGGCTGGGCATCCGCGGCATTCATCACACGGGGATTGAGTCTACGAGCGCTGCTCTGGCGGCGCTCGGGCTCACACAGGCAGGTGAGCGCTGAAGTTGAAACGGAAGAATTCAAAAGACGTGCGATTGGCTGCCCCGGTCCAACCGGGGCAGGGTCGTTGAGCGGGGGGATTGTGGCTTGACGTCCGGCCGTAGGGGGACGAACATCAGGTGCGGCTCCGGGCTGTGGACGCACTGTGAGCTTGCAGGTACAGTATCAGGAACTTCTTCGAGAAGGAATCACCTGTTGTAAGCGGTTTCAGCAGGATTCGTCGCCGGCCTGGTATTGAGATGTTTAGGGGCAGGCGGCACAATCGTCGGCTTACCGTTCATGTTCTACCCAGCAAGCCTTCCACGCCACGTGGCCCTGGGGACCAGCGCATTCGCCGTCTCATCGATTGCAGTCATCCTGCCGTGAGCCGCGCAACAGGGGGTGTGGGGGCCGGCAAAACGCCCCTCCTCGCATGGGCGGCAGCGAAACACAAGGAGACGAGCAGATGGTTGAACACAAATACGAGATCGGCATGATCGGCCTGGGTGTCATGGGCCGCAATCTGCTCCTGAACATGGCCGACCACGGCTATTCGGTGATTGGCTATGACAAGGATCTGAGCACAGTACAGGCCTTGCGGGCGGAGGCCGAGCACCGAGATATTCGAGGCGCAGAGAGCCCGGAAGAATTCACCAGCCTCCTTCGCTCCCCCCGCGCCGTGATGATGCTGGTGCCGGCTGGCCCGGTGGTTGATGCTGTGATCCAGGGTGTCCTGCCCCATCTCGAGGCACGTGACCTGATCATCGACGGCGGCAACTCTTACTTTCAGGACACAGACCTTCGCGCCAAGACCCTGGCCGCGAAAGGCATTCTCTACCTGGGTGTCGGGATCTCGGGTGGTGAGTGGGGTGCCCGCTACGGTCCGAGCATGATGCCGGGCGGTCCCGTGGATGCGTACGAACGGGTGCGGCCCCTCTTCGAGGCGGTCGCCGCCCACGTCAACGGCGACCCATGCGTCACCTACCTGGGGCCCGGCTCGGCCGGGCACTACGTCAAGATGGTACACAACGGGATCGAGTACGGCCTGATGCAACTCCTCGCCGAGACGTACGATTTGATGAAGCGCGGGCTGGGCCTGAACGACGACGAGTTACACGCAGTCTACGACCGCTGGAATCAGACCGAGCTCAACGCGTACCTGGTCGAGATCACGGCCCAGATCTTCTGCAAGATGGACGAACTGACCGACAGGCGACTCATCGATGTAATCCTGGACGAGGCCATGCAAAAAGGCACGGGGAGGTGGACCTCGCAGGATGCGATGGAGCTGCAGGTGCCGGTACCGACTATCGACGCCGCCGTGGCGATGCGGAACCTATCGGCCTTCAAGCGTGAGCGCGAGGAGGCCGGCCAACTGATCGAGGGACCGTCGCCCGGATACCAGGGGGAGCGGGAAACCTTCCTGAGCCAACTGCGCAATGCCTTCTATGCCGCGATGATCATCACCTATGCGCAGGGGATGGCCCAACTTCGGCAGGCATCACAAGCCTACGACTACCACCTGAAGTTAGAAGACGTCGCCCGCATCTGGCGGGGCGGCTGCATTATTCGGGCGGCGCTCCTCGAGCCGATCCGCGCTGCCTACCACACCCATCCAGACCTGCCCAACCTCCTGGTCGATCCCCACCTCAGCCGGGAAGTCATGGCGCGGCAGGCGGACCTGCGCGCTGTGGTCCGCACCGCCGCCGAGTTGGGCCTTCCGGCACCGGGGCTGATGGCCTCGCTGGCCTACTTCGACGGCTACCGGAGCGCGTGGCTGCCGGCCAACCTGATTCAGGCCCAACGGGACTACTTCGGCGCCCATACGTACGAACGGGTGGATGCTACCGGCTTGTTCCATACGCAGTGGCGGCAAGAATGATGAGGGAGTACCATATGCAAGCGCTCCCCCCACAGTCTACAAATATCGTCGTTTTGCCGGTGGCGATCTGACTCGGCGCCAACTGGTGCCAGCTTTGTACAACCTGGTTCTCGACAAGTGGCGCCCCGATCACTTCGCCGTCATCGACGTCTGATCTGACGTGCGGAGCGCCAACCGCTGCTTTTTCATCTCTCGAGTGCGGCCGGGGCTGGAGGCCGGCTGGTGGTCGCCGCGGTTGAACGCGGCGACCACGTCTGTTCTCCAAGGGAATGCGCGCGGCTCGCACCGGTTAGTGGATCGGAAAGGAGGGGATAGCCTGGTGGATTAGAAGGTCCCGGACTGTTGGAATAGCGTTTGCTCTGTTCCTGGGTTGGGCCGGGGGCCGCTCCCGGCAGCGGCAGACCCGCGAGCGACCAGGGGAGAATGAGCCGCGACAGACGTGAGAGGAGTCGGATGACGCACATTGTACGCGTTCGGCTTTGAAGCAATCAACAAAGGAGCCAAAGAATCTTGATGGAACGCATCGCAGAGAGTATAGGTGCAAATCGAGTCGTACTGGCCCTGTCCATGGCGCGCCTGGGTGATGCCGTGGGCAACAGCATTCTCTTCATCGTGATCCCCCTGTATATCGCCAGGCTGCCGTCCCCGGCGTTTCCGTTCCCCGAACCGGTGCGCGTTGGTCTTTTGATCTCACTCTACGGACTGGTAAACGCGGCTTTGCAGCCCTTCATGGGCGCGCTGAGCGACCGCCTGGGACGGCGCAAGCCAATGATTCAGGCCGGCCTGCTCCTGATGGGGATCAGCACGCTCGCCTTCCTGGCGGCAAGCCGGTTCACCGATTTGCTGGTGCTTCGCGCGGTCCAGGGGATTGGCGTCGCGCTGACAATCCCGGCGGCGATGGCGCTGATGACGACGGCAACTCAGCAACGGACCCGCGGCGGGTCGATGGGAATCTACAGTACCATGCGGATGGTGGGCTTCGCCATCGGACCGCTGATCGGGGGCTTTCTCCTCGACCGCTTCGGCTTTGCCGCGACCTTCTACGCGGGTGGCGCCTCTATATTCTTCGGGATGGTTTTAGTACAACTTTGGGTCAAAGAGCTGCCGCCGGTGGTCTCGAACGGAGTAGAACGCCGTTTTCGGATCTTTGACCGGGAACTGTTCACTGCCGGCATCGTCGGACTGGGTATTGCCACATTTGTGATGGCCAGCGCTTTTTCAATGATGACTACGCTGGAGCAGCAGTTCAACGTACGTTTACATCTAACCGCCTTCGATTTCAGCATCGCCTTCAGCGCACTCATGATCGGCCGGCTTCTGTTCCAGATTCCGCTCGGCCGGCTATCCGATTACATCGGGCGCAAACCTCTGATTATTGTTGGGTTGATCATTATGGCACCGGCCACGGCCTTACTGGGTGAAGTCGGCTCACTTCTCCAGCTCAGCGGGTTGCGCCTGGTTCAGGGCGTTGCCTCGGCGGGGGTGGCGGCGCCGGCCTTCGCCCTCGCAGCCGATTTGTCCACCGCCGGCGGTGAGGGCCGGCAAATGAGCATCATCACCATGGGCTTTGGTCTCGGCATCGCGCTTGGGCCGCTCATTGCCGGCCTGTTGGCCGTCTCTTCGTTCGAATTGCCTTTTGTGGTCGGCGGCCTGATGTCCCTCATCGGCGCCTGGATTGTCTTTCACTACGTGCCCGAATCAATGCGACGCGAAGAGAAGCGACACGAGGCCACCAGGGAATATGCGTCGAGGGCCGAGGGAGATTAAGGGTGGGTTCCTGATCCGCCTGGAGGGAGAGGAGAAGCATACTCTCATACCAACTGTGGAATAGAGGGCCGTCAAATCTTGAGGAGCACCCGTTGGCGGGATGATGTGTTCATCTTTCTATAAAAGTGGCGCGTAGGCGCCACTTTTATAGAAAGAGAGATGCGCCATCCGCTGGCGGTGTCGAGGGAGCACACCATGGCCGAACTATCCGGCTCCGCCCCCGGCCGGCCAGGGATTCCAGCGCGCTGGACGTCCAGTGCCAAGAGCGGCGTGGGCACATCCCTCAGCCCCGCCAGCCGGGCCTGGTTCACTCTCAGCCACGGAATCATCAATGAGGTCTACTATCCGCGCGTGGATCAGGCCTGTACCCGCGACCTGGGGTTCATCGTGACCGATGGCGGCGCCTTTTTCTCAGAGGAGAAGCGCGACACCCACTCACAGATCACAGTGCCTGCCGAGGGAGTGCCGGCCTACCGGCTGATCAATACCTGCACCCAGGGACGCTACCGCCTTGAGAAAGAGATCATCACCGACCCGCGCCGCGATGTCGTCCTGCAGCGCATCCGGTTCGTGCCCCTGCAGGGGAGCGTGGAGGCGTATCACCTCTACGTGTTGTTGGCTCCGCATCTTGGCAATCGCGGCTCACACAACACCGGTTGGATCGGTGACTGCAAAGGCGTCCCGATGCTCTTCGCCGAACGGGACGGCAATGCCCTGGCGCTCGCCTGCTCGGCTCCCTGGCTGAGGCGCTCGGCCGGCTTCGTGGGATTCTCCGATGGATGGCAGGACCTGAGGCAGCACGGTGAGATGACCTGGACCTACGGTCAGGCCGAGGACGGCAACGTTGCGCTGACGGGAGAGATTGACCTGCGCACGTCCGGCGACCTGATCGTGGTCCTCGGTTTTGGCCGGACCCCTGCCGAGGCCGGGCATCGTGCCCTGGCCAGTCTCTTCGCGGGGTTTGAAAGCGCCCTGGCGGCGTATGTTCTCGGCTGGCAGCGCTGGCAAGGCGACCTGCTCCCACTGATCGTTCCCGGCGGCCGAGAGCGGGATCTCTATCGCACCAGCACGGCTGTGCTCCGAACCCACGAGGCCAAGCGCTTCCCAGGGGGAATCATCGCCAGCCTCTCGATCCCATGGGGAGATACGAAAGGGGACGACGACCTGGGGGGCTATCACATGGTCTGGCCGCGGGACCTGGTCGAGGCCGCCGGCGGCCTTCTGGCGGCCGGCGCACAGGGAGATGCGCGGCGCGTGTTGGACTACCTCCAGGTCATTCAGGAGGCCGACGGCCACTGGGCGCAGAACATGTGGCTCGACGGCACGCTCTACTGGGGCGGTGTTCAGATGGACGAGACGGCTTTCCCCATCTTGCTGGTGGATCTCGCGCGCCGGGAGGGCGCCCTGAGTAGTGATGACGCGACGCGCCTCTGGCCGATGGTCCGTCGCGCGGCCGGCTTCCTGATCCGCAACGGCCCCGTTACGCAGCAGGATCGCTGGGAAGAAGATCCCGGCTACTCCCCCTTCACGCTCGCGGTCGAGACCGCCGCGCTGCTGATTGCTGCCGACCTGGCCGATCTCGCCAATGAGGGTGAGATGGCCACCTACCTTCGAGAGACGGCCGACAGCTGGAATGCCAGCATTGAACGATGGACGTACATCACTGGCACCGATCTTTGCGAGCAAGCGGGTGTGGGCGGCTACTACGTGCGCATCGCTCCACCCGAAGTCGCCGACGCTGCGTCGCCCCTGCTCGGGTTCGTCCCCGTCAAGAACCGGCCGCCCGACCAGAGTGAAGCGCCTGCGATCCACATGATCAGTCCCGATGCCCTCGCCCTGGTGCGTTTCGGTCTGCGAGCGCCGGACGATCCGCGGATTACCAACACTATCAAAGTGATTGACGCCCTCCTGCAGGTCGAAACGCCTGTTGGCCCGGCCTGGCATCGCTACAGTGGCGACGGCTATGGCGAGCACGCCGACGGGAGCGGCTTTGACGGAGTCGGCATCGGGCGAGCCTGGCCGCTGTTGACCGGCGAGCGGGCCCATTACGAGCTGGCGGCCGGCCGGCCCGACGAAGCCAGGCGGCTGCTGCAGACGATGGCGGCCTTCGCCAACGAAGGCGGCCTGATTCCGGAGCAGATCTGGGATGCGCCCGATATCCCTGGACGGGAACTGTTCTTCGGGCGACCCTCCGGCTCGGCGACGCCACTCGTCTGGGCCCATGCCGAGTACATCAAGCTGTGCCGCTCCCTGAACGAGGGGCGCGTTTTCGACACGCCGCCCCAGCCGGCCCAACGCTACCTCGTAGAGCGCACCGGCTCTCCCTACGCCATCTGGCGCTTCAACCAGAAGGCTCGCACGATGCCGTCTGGCAAGACCCTCCGCCTGGAGGTCCTGGTGCCGGCGGTCGTCCAGTGGAGCACTGATGGCTGGCAGAGTCGCCACCATACCCGGACGAGAGCGACCGGTTTGGGCGTGCACGTGGTCGATCTGCCCACCGGCTCGCTTCCAGTTGGGACGAGGGTGCTTTTCACTTTCTTTTGGCCCGAGGCCGGTCGTCCCGAAGGGGTGGACTTCGTTGTGCAGGTGACCACGCCGGCCCTTGATCGCTCGATGATGCGAGAGCAGTTGTTGGCGACGACCGGGACCGTCCGTCCAGAAACGCCGTGAGGCCAGCTGCCGCTGCGGCCGATTTCGTCTCACGGGACGGGACACCCTGTGCGCTCCGTTGGCCGCGGAGGGGGCTCGGCGCTCAGACGGTCCCAGGCCAGAGTCAGGGCCCGACCGGGGTTTCGGGCCACCGGCCGATCAAGGTATAATTCCGGAGAATTCGGCGGCACTGCTGAAGCGGGCGGTGGAAGGTTGAAGGTTGGAAGGTTGTGCAGGTCGTGGCGGGGGCAAGCGCCACGAGGACAGAGGATGGAGTGACGATGACCAATAGACCGCGGGTACGCCGAGCGACCCGGGACGATATCGACGCGATCCGCCGTGTCGCGACCCTGACCTGGACCACTACCTATCCGTGGATTCCCGCCGCTGAGCGCGATCAATTTCTGGGGGTCGCCTGCAGCCGCCACCGCCTCCGGGCCGAACTGGAAGACCCCGCGATCCAGGTCTGGATCTCGCTGACTCGCGATGGGACGCCCGCCGGCGCGGCCTTTCTCTCCCTCGACCCCGGCCGCGCCGATTGCGAGCTGATCCGGTTGGATGTTCTGCCCGACCATCAGGATCGGGGTCACGGTCGCGCCCTGTTCGTCGCCGTCTGCGACGGGGCACGCGCGGCGGGCCGGACGGTGCTTTGGGTCAGCATCTTCGCGCAGGATCGGCGTGCGCTGGCCTGGAGCGAGCGGCTCGGTGGCCGTCTGAGCCATAGCAGCGAGCGGCTCTTTGGGTCCGCTCGCATCCCCGCGGCCATCTACCGCTTCGACCTGGCCGAGATCGTTCCGCGCCGGTCGCCGGCCACGGTTGATTCCTAGCCAATGACACCCGAGTTCCTCTCCCAGGTCGAGGACGCGACGCGCCTCCTCCGGGAGGGCAACCGTGCGGCGCTCGGTCGCTCGCCGCTGGCCGACTTGCACCTGATCAGGCGCCGGGTCTCCCGCGGTGCGGGCGTCCTCGCGCGGGGCGAGGCCCTCCGCGAGGCGCTGACCGAGGTGGCCGAGACAGCCCTCGAGGCGCTCCCCGACGCCGAGGAGGCCCAGCGGCTCAGCACGATCTGGCGAGAGTACATCCTCGCCCGCCGCTCGCAATCGCTGGTGGCGGGCGATCTCGGGTTGGCGCGGACCGCCTTCTTCGAGGCCCGCCATCGGGCGGTGGAGACGGCGGCACTGGCGCTCTGGCAGGCCGAGCAGCGGGCTTGCGAGGCGGAGCCGACCATCCGCCAGAATCTCCCCCGGGCGCCCTACGCGCACTTTATTCCCCGCGCCGATGACGCCGGCCGCGACTACGTCGAGCGGATCATCCAGGCGCTGGTCAGCGGCCGGGCGTGGCTGGTGGCGGTGGATGGGCCTGGCGGCGCGGGGAAAACCACTCTGGCCTACGAGGCGGCCCGCTGCGCCGTCGAGCGCCGCCTCTTTGACGCGGTCGTCTGGTCCTCCGCCAAGCCGGCCGAGTTGGCGCCCGGTGCGACCCTCGCCCGCCCGGACCCGGCCAGGGCCGATTCGCTCGAAGCGATTCTCAACACGATCGGCGTCGCGCTCGGACAACGCAGTGTCCTCGCCCTCCGGACCCCCGACGAGAAACTGTCGGCCGTCAACCGCCTGCTCGCGGCAACAGCTGCGCTGCTGGTTCTCGACAACCTGGAGAGCCTCCCCGCCCCCGAACAGGCCCGCCTCTTCGGCTGGCTGCGCGAGCTCCCGGCGCCGACCCGCGCGCTGTTGACCAGCCGCGAGCGTTACGCCATCGGCGAAGCCGTCATCCCCATTTTCGGGATGAACCCTGACGAGGCGCTGGCCTTTCTGCAGGGCGAGGCCCAGGCGCGCGGCCTGCCGGAGCCGCCGGTTGAGGAGCTGCGCCGCGTGGTGGCGGCCACCCACGGCGTCCCGCTGGCAATGCAGTTTGTCGTCGGAACGATGGCACGGTACGGTTTTACCGTCGAAGAGGCCCTCGGCCCGGCGGCTACACTGCGCTCGCCCCAGCTCCACGACTACCTTTTCGAGGCCGCCTACCGCCGGCTCACACCGACCACGCGCGACTTCCTGCACGCCCTGAGCCTCTTCCCGGCGGCGACGACGCCCGAGGCAGTGGCGGCGGCGGCCGGGCAGGGCGAGGTGGCCGCCACGCTGGGGCTGGGCGAGCTCTTCCGGAGCTTCTTCGTGAATCGCACGGACGATGGCCGCTACCACCTCGTGCCGCTCGTCCACGACTTCCTCGAGCGTCAGGAGGCCGCCAGCGCCGAGCGGGCCGCCTTCGGCGCGGCGGCCCGCCGGCGGCTGGCACAATTCTACGCCGCCGCGCTGGGCAGCGAGGGGTCGATCAGTCTCCGGCTGCGCATGGCCATGCCCGAGCGTGAGAACATCGTGGCGACCCTCAAGTGGGCCTGCGGCGCGGGCGCGTGGGAGCTGCTGGCCGATCTGGTCGAGGCCGTCGGCGATGTTTTTGGCATCCTGGGATTCTGGCGGGACCGGGTCACCTGGGGGCGGCAGGCCATGCGGGCCTGCGAGCTGATGGGGGACTACCCGCGCGCTGCCTGGTTCGCGGTCAAAGAGGTGGGGTGGAACCTTCACCGGCTGGGGGAGCCGGCCGGCGCGGAGCTGATCAAGGATTACCTGGAGCAGGCCAGGCGCCGCGAGGGCGAGGCCTGGCGGCGGGTCGAGGGGCTGGCCCTGCGCAACCTCGGCCGGCTGGCGCGTGACCGCGGCGACCTCAACGAGGCCGAGGCACTGCTGAAAGCGAGCCTGGCCGTGTGGGAGCACATCGAGGAGGAGGGCTGCCTGGCCTTCACGCGCGCCTCGCTCGGGCTGCTCCAGATCCAGCAGGGCGACTACAGCGCCGCTGAGGCCAACCTGCGCACCGCTCTGGCGGCGCGGCAGGCGATGGGCGACACCGGCAAGGTCGCCGAGGGGCTGGCCGAGCTGGGCAAAGCGCTGGCGGCGCAGGGCCGGTTGGGCGAGGGTCTACGGCTGGTGGAGGAGGCCCGCGACCTGGCCTGGCAACTCCCGGCCCCCTCTCCGGTCTACGCCTACATCCTCCACCTGCGAGCCGAGATCGAGGCCGACATTCTCGGCAACCCCAGCCGCGCTCGTGAACTGGCCGCCGAGAGCCGCGCGATCTTCGAGCAACTCGGTGCCAAGTACGCCGCAGATAAGGCCGAGCACACCCTCGAGCGGTTGGCGGAGTAGGATACCGGGCCTCTCGACGGTCTAATTGGGCGGAGAGAGCGCGCCTCACGTCTCATGGCACCAGATGGACGGCACCGCAGCCCAGCTGCCCGCGCTGGCTCAACAGGGTCGCAATGGCGAACACGAGGAGTCCGCGCCCCCAGGGCGCGAGCGAAAGGCGGCCAGCAGGCTGACTTTGCCCGCCGGGCGGGCAACGGCGGGCGCAAGCACCGGGAAGCTCAGGGCGAACAGCGTGAGGAACACGGCGCCCAAGACGGCGACGGCCAGGTAGAAGGGGGGCAGGCCGACGGTCACATTGACGATCGGCACGAGCAGCATGGCGGCGACGATCCCCAAGGATTGGACGGCCCCGCGAATCCCCTGGTCACGCACCCGGGTCGCGGCGGGGCTGGCCGCCGCGACCATCAAGACGTTGCCCGCGAAGGCCATCCCCGTGCCGAGACCTGTCACCGCGCGGGAAAGGAGCAGCCCGAAGCTGCCGGCGAAGGCGCGCATTCCCGCCGAGAGCGCCATGAGGCCGATGGCCGCGAGCGACACTCGCTTGATCCCGATCCGCTCGCTCCATTCTCCGACTGGAACCTGGATGAGCGTGTGGGTGATCAGCGTCGCGGAGATCGCCTAGCCAGCCAGAGCATAGTCGACGGCGTAGCGCTGCTGGATGAAGGCCAGGATCGGGCTCAGATCGAGCAAGGGGAGCCCGCTCTGAACCCCATGACAGCACCGTAGAAGAGGGGAACGGCCGGGCGCCAACTCCGCCCGGCCGTTCGATGCTGAGAATCCATCTCGCTCAAGGGACCAGCACGGCCCGTCCGAGGATCTTTCCGGTTTTCAAGAGGGCCAGGGCTTCATTGGCCTGCTCCAGTGGAAAGCGCGCGCTGATCACCGGTGCAATCTGGCGGCGCTCGATCAGATCGATCAGCTTCATCATCTCGACCTTGGAGGACACGCGCGAGCCGATGAGCTTCTTCTCGCCGAGGACCAGCCCCAGCGCGGGCACCGCCACCTTCTTGTCGGGCGAATAACCCACCATCACGATCGAGCCGCCCGGTCGCAAGGCGTCGAAGCCTGTGGCAACGCTCTCCGGGTTTCCCACGAAGTCAATCACGAAATCGATGCCCCCGCCGCCGGTGATCGCATTGACGCGCGCGACCACATCCTCCCGGCCAGGGTTGATGGTCCACTCCGCGCCGAATTGCCGCGCCGCCTCGAGCTTCTCGCCGACCAGGTCGACGGCAATTACCCGGCCGCCGGTGAGGCGCACGATCTGGACTGCGTGGATGCCGAGCCCGCCCACGCCGATGACCATGACAACATCCCCCACGCCGACCTCGGCGCGCCGGGTGACGGCGTGCCAGGCGGTGGTGATGCAGTCCCCGAGGAGGGCAATCTCCTCGAAGGGGACATGCTCGGCCACGGGAAAGAGCCGGTCGGCCGGGACACGCAGGTACTCGGCGTATCCGCCGTCGACCTCAAAGCCGACCCGCTGCAGCTTCGCGCAAAGGTTCGGGCGCTGCGTGCGGCAATACTCGCACTCCCCGCAGCCGCGGTACATCGCGACCGCCACGTGGTCGCCGACACTAACGTTGTGGACCTCGCGGCCCACCGCCGCCACTTCGCCGGCCGGCTCGTGGCCGAGGATGTGGGGGACCGAGGTCCAGCCGAAGACGTGGTTCGAAATCTTGATATCGGTGTAGCAGACGCCGCAGGCCCGGACCCGCACCAGGGCGTCACGCGGCCCGATCTCGGGTACCGGCACCTCACGCAGGAGCAGTGGTGCGCTCCATTCCTCCAGGACCATCGCTCGCATTGTTTTCGGCAGGTCATTCGTCGCCATCGATTCCTCCACTCCCCTCGGGAAGGGCGATCGCCACGGAGCGCGCCCCCGCCACCAGGGCGCCAGGTCCCCGACCGTTACGACGTCGCGCTGAGCCCGATCAAACGGGCGGCACTGCCACCCAGGATCTTCTGCTTCTCCGCCTCCGAGATTGGCAGGCCTTCGACCTCGTCGACGGGTGCGGCGGGCCCCCTGTCGAAGGGGAAGTCGGAGCCCAGCATCACATGATCGGCACCGAAGGCGTCGACGAGGTAGAGAGGGCCATGGTATCGATCCGCATCTCCTCCATATCCGCGAGGACCCCCTCAATATCGAGGATCTCGCGCGGGGTGGGCCCGCTCGCCATCGTACTGTTGTGAACCATCTGTCCACCCTCGATCCGTGTGACCTCGAAGCGCCAGGGCTCGCTGCCGTAGCGCGGGGTGACCTCCGGAACGACGATGTGAGCGTGACTATCGATTCGACGCATCTCTATATCCTCCTGGTCCGGCAAGGGAGAAACGCCCAGCGACACGGAAATCAGGTTGCAGGTTGGACGTGAGACAGTCCGAGCCGGCCGCGCCGCATCAGAACATCACCTTGCCGCCGGCCACGTCGATCGCGGTGCCGGTGATGTAGGAGGCACCGTTGGAGCAGAGGAAGACCACGATCGCCGATTGCTCCTCCGGCTCGGCCAGACGCCCCATCGGCACCTTCGCTTCCAACATCCTGGTGGTCTCCGGCGTGTTAATGTGGCGAACACGCTCCGACCAGGTCGTCGCCGGGTTGGCGCAGTTGACGGTGACGCCGTTGTTGGCCACCTCACGCGCCAGGTGGCGGGTAAAGCCCATCAACCCAGCCTTGGCAGCGGAGTAGTGGGCGGCGCGGTCGGCGGCGGCTGTGCGCCCGGTCTCGGAGCCGATGTTTACGATCTGGCCCCACCCACGCTCGATCATCTCGGGCAGGACCGCCTTCGAGCAGAGAAAGGCGCTCTTCAGATTGAGGTCGATGATGGCGTCCCACTCCTCCTCGCTCGTCTCGATCACCTTACGCCGCGCGGGGAAGCCGCCGGCGCAGTTGACCAGGATGTGGATCGGGCCGAGCGCTTCATGCGTCTGCTCGACCATGTGGGCGACGTCGTCGCTGCGGGTGACATCGAGCAACGCGTAGGTTGCTGTGACGCCCTCGTCGCGCAGGGCGGCCACAACCCGCTCGGCCCGTTCCTTGTTCTTGCTGCCCACCACCATCACGTTGACGCCGGTCGCGGCCAGGTCCAGGGCGATGGCCTCGCCGATGCCCGTGGTGCCGCCGGTGACGATTGCATTTTTGCCTTTGAGTTCAGGATAGAAAGCCATCGTTGTCTCTCCTCTCGTCGGCTCGCGGGGTGCTCCGATTGGAGCCGGCCGAAAGACCATCCCCGGCCGAAATTCGTAGACCGGCGCTCCCGGCAGCGTCTCGCCGATGGAGGGCGGCTCGTTGGCGCCGATGCCGACGCCGTGGTCGATGAAGAGCGAGAGGAAGCGGCCGGAAAGGCCGTACCGGCCGGCCGCGTTGACGACGGCGTCAGCCGCGTCCTGGTTGGTGCGACCGGGGCGCATCTGCTCGATACGGCGCTCAGTCCGCGGGCACGCTCTCCTCGCCGTCACTGCCGGGCGCCACCCGCCGTTCGAGCACGCGGTCGACGATCAGGCGAAACTCGTCCTCGGTCAGGAGCCGCTTTTCGTGGAGCGAGAGCTGCTTGACATCCATCAGGATGTTCATGGCCTCGTCGAGGGTGGCTTCGATCCCCAGACGGTCAAGCCAGATGTTGACCGAGTCGATCCCGCTGCCCTTGCCCAGCACGATCGCCGTGTCACGCTGGCCGACGACGTTCGAGAGGTAAGGGAAGACCTCGGTAGCGTACTCGCGCCCGCAGTTGCGCACCCAACTGGCGATGATGCCCGACTCGACGTTGTAGAGCATCTCGCCGGTGACCGGCCTGTTGGCCGGTGTGACGTGGCGGGCCAGCTCGCGCACCAGGTCGGCGGTCTCGGCCAGCTTGTCGTAATGAAGCCCGACGTCGATCCCGTACATCGTCAGCAGGGCCATCACGGTCTCTTCCATCGGGGTGTTGCCAGCCCGCTCGCCGATGCCCAGCACGGTGGTGTGCATCACCTCGGCGCCGGCGGCCAGCGCCATCACCGTGTTGGCCACCCCCATACCAAAGTCCATATGGAAATGGGCCTCGAGCGGCTTGTCGATCCGCTCGCGGATCGAGCGGATCACGTAGGGCATCGCGTGGGGCGAGGTGACCCCGAAGGTATCCACCACGACCAGCGCGTCCATGTGGCCCTCGTTGGCGACCCGCTCGATCAGGTTGAGCACCCAGTTCATCTCGGCGCGGGTGAAATCGATCGGGAAGAAGACGACCCGCAGCCCCTGTTCGTGGGCGTAGGCGGTCGACTCGATCGAGAGATCGATCGCGCGCTCCAACGACCAGCGGTAGGCATAGCGGATGATGTGTTCGCTGGAGGGGATCTCCATCACGATGCCTGTCACCCCGCAGTCGACGGCGCGCTTGACGTCGTCGACCATGCAGCGCGAGAAGGCATAGATCTCGGGACCGAGGTTGCGCTTGACGATCTCCTTGATGGCGGCTTCATCCGAGGGCGAAACCGCGGGCAGTCCGGCCTCGATCCGGTGGACGCCCAACTCGGCGAGTTGCTCGGCGATTCGGATCTTGTCGTCCCGGGTAAATTCGACCCCGGCCTGCTGCTCACCGTCCCGTAAGGTCACGTCGTGGACCTGAATCTGGGACGGGAAGTCGAGGCCGGAGACAACCTCGCTGGCAAAATTCCAGGGGCTTACAAACCACTTGTCCCCCTTCCACGGTTCATTGCTCATTCTGTGGTTTCTCCTTCTGCTCTGGTTCGAGGGTAGGCAAGACGTAGCCGGTCACAGCAACAACAGATTGGGCCACCGCTGCTCTTTCCTCACGATCATCAGGATCCTGCCCAGCGGGCGTCATTTCAGTTGGTGCGGCTTCGAAGAGGTGCGACGCACCTTCCGAAGTGCGTCGCACCGGCGGCCGGGCAGTTCAGTAGCCGAGATGGTCGAGCATGCCGTCCGCGAAGGGGGCCAGGGTCGTGACGACCGGCCCATCCGGGGTCACGAGGACGTTCTCTTCGAGCCGGACGGTCTGCTGCAAGCCGGGGTGCCCGGCAAAGGTCTCGATCGCAAAGTACATGCGGATGAAGATGTTGTACTTCCAGTTGCCCTGGTAGGAGCCGGTGATGGAGCGGATGTTGGCACCCTGGAAGAGCACGAGCGCCCCCAGATCGTGCTTCCCCATCTGCTCCTCGGCGCGCGCCAGCCGCTCACGCCGCAGGCGATCGAAGTTGACCCGGTCCTGCCAGTCCGCGCCGGTCGTGCTGTAGACCCGGCGCGGGTCGTACTCGTGGGGCTTCCCGATGAAGCTGAGGTCC
Source organism: Ardenticatenaceae bacterium (assembly GCA_027493995.1). Taxonomy (GTDB): domain Bacteria; phylum Chloroflexota; class Anaerolineae; order Ardenticatenales; family Ardenticatenaceae; genus DOUV01. Next base: position 3,898,410 of record JAOSJS010000001.1, read on the forward strand.
ATTTCAACTGTCTCCTTTCCACCGTGTGAATTCTGGATAGGCGCCGCGTCGCAAGAAAGGCCGCGGGAGGGAACGTATCGCGACGTGCGCGCGGCCGGATCAAGAGCGGCACGTTCCTCATGGGATTAGTCGTCGAGAATGGCAAAGAAACGGGCGGGTGCGCCCTCGGTACCGGTAATCTTATAGAACGGGGCGAAGAACTGGACGCGGCCGGCACAGAGTTGCCCCAACCGGGTGGTCTGTTCGAGCAGTGGCAGGCCGCTGCCGAGCAAGATCCGGTGCACGACAACGCCGAGACGGCGCGTTGCCTGAGGATCGACGACGACGAGATCAGCGTCGGCGCCCACCCCGAGGTGACCTTTTCGGGGGTACATCCGGTGAATACGCGCCAGCGGCGCGGAGTAGGCGTCCACCAGCCGTTCCAGGCTGATCCGCCCGTGCCAGGGCTGCGTCGAGCATCACGGCGAAGGTCGTGTCGATACCTGGGAACCCGCAAGGGACCGTCCACAGACTCTCCACGTACTTCTGCTCACGTGTCGAAGGCGCGTGGTCACTCGAGACATAGTCGATGGCGATCCAACGCGCAGTGGAGTAGCCTGGCCTCAGACCAGATCGCAGGGAAGCGGCGGCCGTCGCAGGTGTGAGGGGCCGCGTACCAGCCCCCGACCGGGCATGCGGCCCGGCAGCGCAGAGGGCGGACCGGTCGCGGAAGAGCATCCTCGCGGGGCAGGCTGCAGGTTGAAAGTGGGGCTCCGTTGCCACCCTTCAACCTGCAACCGGTCCATTTGCAACCGAATCAGCTTTATTTGCGCGCGTAGCCCAACGAGGTCAGCGCGGTCGTGACATAGTCGAGCGTCGCCGGATCGTCGATGGTGGCCGGCGTCCGGTACTCGTTTCCGTCGGCGATGCTCTTCATTGTCCCGCGCAGGATCTTGCCCGAGCGTGTCTTGGGCAACTGCTTCACGACCGTGGCCGTCTTGAAGGAGGCGACCGGTCCGATCTTCTCCCGCACCATCTGGACCAGCTCCGCGACGATCGCCTCCTCGGGGCGCCGCACACCCGCTTTGAGGACGACAAAGCCGAGGGGGACCTCACCCTTCAGCGCGTCGGCCACGCCGATGACGGCACATTCGGCGACGTCGGGGTGCGCGGCGAGCACTTCTTCCATTGCCCCGGTGGAGAGACGATGCCCGGCCACGTTGATGACATCGTCGGTGCGGGCCATGATCCACAGGTACCCGTCTTGATCCTTGTAGCCGGCGTCGGCCGTCAGGTAGTAACCCGGGTACGCGCTGAGGTAGGACTCGACAAAGCGGGCATCATTGTTCCAGAGCGTCGGGAGGCAGCCGGGCGGTAGCGGCAGCTTGATCACAACATTGCCGAGGGCCGAGGCCGGCAACTCCTCCCCATCCGGGTCCAAAATGCGAATGTCGTAGCCAGGGACCGGTTTAGTGCAGGAACCGGGTTTCACCGGCAACATCTCGATGCCGACACAGTTGGCGCCGACGGGCCAGCCCGTCTCCGTTTGCCACCAGTGGTCGATCACGGGGACACCGAGCTGCTGTTGGGCCCAGAGGAGCGTGTCGGGATCGCAGCGCTCACCGGCCAGGAAGAGCGTGCGGAAGTGGCTGAGATCGTACTTGCGGAGGTACTCACCGCTCGGATCTTCGCGCTTGATGGCACGGAAGGCTGTCGGCGCTGTGAACAGGGCCTTCACGCCGTGCTGCGAGATGACCCGCCAGAAGGCGCCGGGGTCGGGTGTGCCGACCGGCTTCCCCTCGTAGAGGATCGTCGTGCAGCCGTGAAAGAGCGGGCCGTAGACGATGTAGGAGTGACCGACCGCCCAGCCCATGTCGGACGCCGCCCAGTAGACCTCGCCCGGCTCGATACCGTAGACGTTCTTCATGCTCCACTCGAGGGCAACGAGATGGCCGCCGTTGTCGCGCACGACGCCTTTGGGCTTTCCGGTGGTCCCGGAGGTGTAGAGGATATAGAGGGGATCGGTTGCAGCCACCGGGACGCACTCGACCGGCTCGGCGGTGGCCATGAGTGCCGCCCAATCAAAGTCGCGTCCTGGCAGTAACGGCGCCTCCTCCTGGGGGCGCTGCAGAATGATGCAGTGCTCCGGTTTGGCTGTGGCCAGCTCGATCGCCCGGTCGAGCAGCGGCTTGTAGTGCACGATGCGGTTCGGTTCTATACCGCATGAGGCAGAGACGATCACCTTCGGTTTGGCGTCGTCGATCCGGGTCGCCAGCTCTGGGGAGGCGAAGCCGCCGAAAACCACCGAATGGATCGCGCCGATCCGAGCGCAGGCGAGCATGGCGATCGCCGTCTCGGGCACCATCGGCATGTAGATGATGACCCGGTCGCCCTTTTGCACCCCCAGGCCGGTGAGCAGGCCAGCAAAGCGGGCGACCTCATCGTGCAACTCGCGGTAGGTGAAACTCTTGACGACGCCGGTCACGGGGCTATCGTAGATGAGCGCCGCCTGATCGGCGCGGCCGCCCTCGACGTGCCGGTCGAGCGCGTTGTAGCACGTGTTGACCAGCCCGCCACGGAACCAGTGGTAGAAGGGCTCCTCCGAGCCGTCCAGAACCTGCTCCCACTTCTGATACCAGTGGATCGCTGCGGCCGCCTCGGCCCAGAAGCCCTCGGGATCAGCGAGTGAGCGCGCGTAGACCTTGTCGTACGTGCTGCCCCTGGTCGCTCCCCCCCGCGCACCGTCCGACGCGCGGTTTGTGCTCGCGGCAACGGTCTCATCCTGAGTTGACATGCACCAGCCTCCTGTCATTATCGGATCGATAGGGTGTTCAATTTGCTCACTTTGTGTCGCGTGCGCCGGTTCAATCCGCCGGCTGAGCGGTTCGGGCCGCGTGAAGAGTGGCTGCCAGAACAGCCATCACGATTCGCATTTTACGCCGGCCCCCGGTAAGGAGACGTCTCCGAGCATGAGTGCTTCAACTTTGAATCGAGGGCTGCTCGTCCCCGAGACCAAACAGCGACCAGAAGAGGCCGGTCGCCTCCCGAACGTTCAGCGCGACGGGTATGATGGCGAAGACGACAATGGCACAGGCCCCAAACAGGCCGATCACGACGGCGAGGAAGTGGTAGATAGCGATCACTGTGACGCCGTCGGGCCGTCTCATGGGAACCTCCCCGAAGAGAAACGAAAGCTTCGGACAGCCGGCAGCAGAGGATATTACGATGCCGGAAAGCGGCACCGTTGTCAAGTACCGACAGCGGTGGAACCGGTGGGAGGGCACGGTGCCACGCGCCTCGTCAGTCGGGCGGCGGGAGCCGGTTGGCGCACCGATCAAGGCATCGTCGAGACAATTGCAAAGTGGCTTGTGAAGGTGCTTTCCGGTTCGGAGGGGCGCACGGCCGTGCGCCCCTACAGCGCGCTTCCGACCGCTCACGCGGTTCCTCCGAACCATGGTCCCACCTCCGCAACGACGACGTGACCGATGGTCTAGACGCAGCGATCGAGGAGTGCGGATGCCGCCAGGCGCGAAGGCCCGGATCATTGAACCGCGCGGGCCCAAACCGCGCCGACCGGCCTGTGGGTCTGTCGCGGTATCAGGTCGACCGAGCCACGGGGGGCGATCGTGCGGCACAAGCAGCCCGGCGGTTGCCTGTCCTGGCCGGCCAGGCCAGGGAAACCGCGGCTGGGGGCCTGCGGCCGGGCGTGCCCCCTCCGGGCACGCTGGGGTCGGATGCAGGTGGAAAGAGGCAAAAGCGGGTTAAGCGGTCGTAGCTGTTTGCTAATGCTTCTAATGAGGCGGTTCAAGCTGACGGCAGTTTTCAGGCTTGAAAGGAATTTCAAGGCCAGGTCATGGCAGTTTCGTTGGTTGTTCGGGGCACGATGACCGGTGGCGAGAGCGCCGGTCAAGGAGTCTGGGAGACGACGGCGAGCAGTTCGTGGTAGGGCGCACGGCCGTGCGCCCCTACAAACCAGGTTCTCAACCTGGCCGATGGTCGAGAGTCGGGGTTCGAGCCGGGCTGAACGGCAAGGTCGGGACGAAACAAGCATCATCACCAGGAGGAGAAAATACGTATGCGCTGGATCCTGTGGCCCTTCGGGGCGATTTGGCGGCTGGTGACCTCGATCGTCGGATTGGTCGGGCGGATCGTTGCCATCGCGCTCGGTGCGCTCTTGATCATCGTTGGGCTGATCCTGAGTGTCACGATTGTTGGGGCGGCCGTTGGCATCCCGCTGATTCTCTTCGGCGCGCTGCTGGTGGTTCGCAGCTTTTACTGATCAGGACGCTTGCGAAACGCTCAGGGACGTTTCCGGCGATGAAGCTGGCGGGGTGAAATCGTGTGGCCCGTGCAGCGTCTCGCCGCAGCGGCCCGAACTTGGCCTCTGGGCATGGCTCTACTACAATCCGTGTCATGACCAGTGTCACCCCGGATCACGATTCCCATCAGGATGCTTTCTTGATGCAACGCGTCGTGCGCGGCGATCAGACGGCGTTTCTCGCCCTCTACCGGCAGTACGTCAACCTGGCCTTCTCGATGGCGCTGCACGTCCTGGCCGACCAGGCGGCGGCTGAAGAGGTCGTGCAGGACGTTTTCATGACCATTTGGCGGCGGGCGGCGCAGTTTGATGCCAGTCGCGGCCGGCTGAGTAGCTGGCTCTTGACCATCACGCGGCACCGCGCGATCGACGAGTTGCGGCGCCGGCAACGCTACCCGGCCGCGGATTCCCTGGACGATCCCGCTCACCCGGTCAGTGGCCCCGTCATCAATGAAGAGCGTGGCCGTGAGATTCGACTGGCGCTGACTGAGTTGCCCGTGGAACAGGCGCGGTGCATCGAATTGGCGTTCTTTCTGGGGATGACCCACGAGGAGATCGCGACGTGTTTGGAACTCCCGCTTGGCACGGTGAAGAGCCGGATCATGCTCGGGATGCGGAAACTGCGGGCGGCGCTGCGTCCTGATGAAGCGCGTGTCGGGTGAAGACGATCTAAAGGGCTGGCTGAGAACGTATACTTTATAAATAGGCAAGCCGGGTTCTGCTGGACGGCACCGACAATTGACGTGCGGTGAGCCGCGTCGCTCCAACCACACTTGAATTTCAACTTCTATGATGGATCAACCAACCGACTGTTCTGTGGTTCAAGAGTTGCTGGCGATTTACGCGCTGGGAGCGCTGCCGGCGGGCGAGTGCAGGCCGGTGGTGGAACACGTCGCGCACTGCGCGCGCTGCGCCGCCGAGTTGTCCGACTACCAGGCCGTGACGGAGGCTCTGGCCGAGAGTGTGCCACTCGTCGAAGCGCCGCCAGAGCTGGAGGCGCGCCTGCGGCTGGCGATGGCCCAGCAGCCCGCGGCGGCCCCGCGCGCCGGGCGATGGTCACAAGAACGCATCTGGCGCGCGGCGGCGGGCTTCGCGCTGGCTGCGTTGGCCGTGCTGGTACTCTTTCTTGGCGGGCTGACGCTCCGGCTCAATCGCGAGCTTGTCCAGACCCGTGCCGAGCTGGACCGGCTCACGCTGGCGCTCGCGGCATCGGACAGCACTCCCGTTCCGGTAATGGGCGAACCCGGCCAGGTCCCGCTGGCTCACGGCCAGTTCATCTACGCCGAGCACTCTCATGACGGTGTGTTGGTCGTTCGAGATCTTCCCCCCCTCCCTGACGACCGTGTCTACCAGCTCTGGCTGGTTCGGAAGGATGGCGGCCGCGACAACGGTGGCCTCTTCCGGCCAGACGAGCGCGGCCAGGCGTGGCTCACCGTACAGGCCAGTCGCCCCTGGAGCGAGTACAAGGCGATGGGTGTCACGGTCGAGCCGCCCGGTGGTAGTCCCGGCCCCACCGGCCCCCGCGCGCTTCACGGCGATCTCTAACCCTTCCTACCGGTCTCACGCTACCCACCGGTCGTTCTACCAGCTCTCTCTCTCTGCCATCGGCCACGCGCGATCGTCGTTCTCGCCTACCTCTCCTCTGCGACTCTTGTTGAGCCCCTCAGATCGGAGCCGCAGGCGCGGATCAGGTACGACGCACCTCCGTCCCGGCCCCAGCATGCTGTACGCCAACAAGAGCGTCTTGAGGAGACAGCGATCGTCTACAGCGGAGATTGACGCGCGTCCGGCCCAACCCTAGAATGAAACTCGACTCGAAGCGGGAGAGGAAAGGGCGTGTGGACGTGGATGAGCTTGTCTACACCTTCGATCCGGCCGAGCTTGGTCTCGGTTCGCTCTTGGGCAATCGCGACGTCGAGGCCGAGCTCGATGCGACGACCAACCTGGTCAGTGCCTGGTCGGCGCAGGACGATCTGTCGTTCTGTGGCCCTGCGCGCTTTGCGTTCACCGCGCTTCAGCAGGCACGCGGCACCTTCGTCCCCGAGCCGCTGGCCGCCCTCGTCACGCGCTTCTTCCCGGGCCACCAAGAGACGATCTTTGGCACCGAGGGCCTGATCCTCACCCTGCGGGCCTTCGTCCCGATCGGCACCGGCTACGAGCGGGCGGTGGGCTGGCTGATCGAGATCCAGGCCGAAGGGCCGCGACTGCTGCAGGTGGACGTCGATCTGCGCTTTGCCGGCGCCGGGCAGGACCCGAGCCACGAGCGGCTGGTGCGCCTCGGGGAGGACCGCGGCCAGCTGGTCGGCACGAGCGAGCCGATCCACCTGCGCCGATTCGGTCTGACGCTGGGAAGCCCGAACGAGGTGCGGGTTTTCGGCACGCCCAGCGGTCCCCCCGACCAGGTTGTGCTCGGCGCACCGGCACGGGCCCGGCTGACCTATCGCCTGCTGGTGGAGGGCACGATCGCCGTGCCCTTCATCCTGAGCTACTCGCCCGCCGGCGAGCAAGTCGCCTGGAGCGGCTTCCTGGCCCTCAGCGATCTCGAGCGCTTCGCCGCTCAGAGTGCCCGCTCCCTCGAGCAGCACCTCAGCACGGCGCGGGTCCTGACACCCGAGGCGCCGATCAATCGCGCGCTGGCCTGGGCGAGTGCCACCAGCCTCCGGGTCCAGCACACCTTCGCCGCCGGCCCGGCCGTGGCCGCCTCCCCCGGCAGCGCGGACGTGGCGGTCGGAACGGCCGCCTGGTACGCGATCGCTGCCGATTGGTTGACTCCGGCGTTCAGCGATGCGCTGCTCAAGACCCTCGCGACGAAGGCTCAGACTGAGACGGGAGCCCTGGCGAGCGTGCTCCACGGCCGGACGGAGGGCCAGGAGACCTTTGACCTGGACGTGAGCGATGCCACGCCGCTCTTCATTCTGGCTGTGGCCCACCATGGCGCCGCCATGGGCGACTCGGCCTTTGGCGAGGCGCTGTGGCCGGCGGTCCGGCAGGCGGCCGACGCGCTGTTGGCTGCGCGCAGCGACGATGGCCTCATCCACCTCAACCCCGAAGGCACGGCCAACTGGGGCCTGCCGGGCTGGCGCAAACAGATTCCCGGCTACCGGCTGGTCGGTGCCGTGACCGAGTTGAACGTGCTGGCGGCCTGGGCCCTCTTCGCGGCCCAGCAGTTTGCGCTGGCCGCAGGCGATGCAGCCGCTCACACTCGCTGGCAGAACGCCGCCGGCCACCTGGCCGCGGCCCTCCCCCGGTTTGTGCGGACCGTCGGTGAGCTGCCCCGACTGAGCGACGAGGAGGAGGAGCTGACCGGCGACCTGGTCTTCCCCCTCCTGGCGGGCCTGGCGGAAGAGGATCTCGCGGCCCGGCTCGCGCAGCGCCTGACCAGCCGATTTCAGTGGACACCGGCGGGCGCGCGCACGGTCGGCAGCGACCAACCGAGTTACGACCCCGCCTTCGCGAGCGGGCTGATGGGCGGCATCTCGACCCTGCTGACCGCCTGGGTCGGGGTCGCCGCGCGCGAGCACCGGCGCGAACTGCCGGCCGATGCCCTCCGGGCGCTGGCCGCCCTGAGCGAGCCCGAGACCCCACGCGTCCGAGACCTGGTACCGGGGCAACTTGCAGCAGCCCTCCACGGCGAGAGCCTCACGCGCCTGGGCGCGGCGCTTCACCCGCTGGCGGCACCCCTGGCCCACTGGCTGGCCATCGAGGGCCTGCTCGGCCTGCGCCTCCCCATGGTGCCATGGATCGAGGCGGCCGAGTTGCGCCCAGCGCTGCCGGCAGAGTGGCACTGGCTGGTGGTCTCACGCCTGCCCTGGCAGGGAAGCCAGGCCTCGATCATCCTTCTCGATGGGATCATTCATACCGACGCCGGGTTCCGCGGCGCACCGATCGAACGCTGGACGAGCATCGAGGCAGTGCCGGCCGCGCCGCTCCCCGCCTGGCGCCTGCGCCGGCCAGGCGAGGTGGCGCTCTTCGTCGCGAGCCCCGACGAACCCTTCCGCGGCCCGGTTCATGCTAACGGCCAGCGCTGGGCTGTTGACCTGGGACGGGGCGAGGCCGTCCTGCTCAGGTCTTCGGAAGCCTCGTAGATTGGGCGTGCGAGGCAACGCCTTTTCCCCCACGCTGATATCCAGGATCAACGGGCAGCGATGATGATGGATTCTGCACACTACAGCTACCTTGCGCAGCGGCACTTCGAAAGAGCGCAGCGCCAGGCCATGCTCGAGGATCTGATCAACCTGATTACTCACCGAGAACGCTTCCCGGTGGCGTACGAGGAGATTCGGCGAGAGGTTCGCGACCACGCCGAGATTGACCGTGGCATTCAAATGATCCCCCTCCACAAGATCGTCGGGAGCGTCGGGCGCTACCGGGACTTTACGCGCTCGTTCCTGCCCCGGCGGCGCGAGTTCGGAGAGCGCTGGAAGCGCCTCGACATCGCGCTCGAGCGTCTCGAAACGTGGCCACCCATCGAAGTCTATCAGGTCGGCGACCGCTACTTCGTGCGCGACGGCAACCATCGCGTCTCAGTCGCCCGCGCCAACAATCTGCCCGAGATCGAGGCGCATGTCGTAGAAATCACCCCAGCCGTGCCGCTCGATCTTGACCGGCCGCTCACACCTCAACTGCTGGCCTACGAGCGCCAACGCTTCTTCGATCGAATTGATTTTGGACGCTTCTGTCCAGGGGTTGACCTGTATGTGACAGAGTTGGGCGGTTACGATACCCTCTACGAGCACATTCAGGTTCATCGCTGGTTTATGGGACAGGCCCGCGGGCGGCCGGTCGCGCTTGAAGAAGCGGTGGAGAACTGGTGCCAGGACGTCTACCGGCCGCTGGTCCGCCTGATCAGCCGGCTGGGCCTGCTCAAGGATTTCCCGACCCGGACACCCACCGATCTCTACATCTGGCTCTCGCGTCACATCTACTTCCTGCGGCAGGCGTACGGCGACGAGTTGCCGGCCGAGGTGGCCGCCGAGGACTTCCAGGAGCGCTTCAGTGAGGTGCCCATTCGCAAGTTCTTCAAGGACCTGGCCCGCACCGCGCGCAGCCTGCTGCCGGGGTAAGCGCCTCAGGCCACCTGGCCCCTGGAAGCGCCGGATTTGGATCGAGAGAGTGGGACGGTTATATTTTGCAGCGCCACGCCTCACTGCGTGGCGCCTGCTTTTTCGAGACGCGCAAGCGGAGTACGCTGGGGAGGCGAGGCAGGGCTCAGCACAGAGCTATTCGAAAGAAGAGCATTTCGGGAAACAGCGAGTCGTGATCAGGGGGTTGCGAGCGCCGGCAACGACAGCAGGTATTCCGTTGCCAATCTCGTACCCCGCGATCTGAGGAGAGCCTGGGATGGTTCTGGAAAGTCTGAAGCCGGGGAGCCGCGAGATCTTGCTGGCTCGCCAGCGCCAGGAACTCGAACGCACACGCGAGGAGGCGGCCGCCCTCGAAGCGGCGCTCCATCGCTCCACCAACCGCGCCCGGCGGAGCGCCCTCAGCCAGCAGCGGGCCACGCTTCTGCGCGAGGCGGAGCGGCTCGAAGACGGCCTGGTGCAGTTGGAGCGCGCCCGCTCCCTCGCCGACCCGGCCACGTTGCTGGACCTGGGCGTGCGCGGCAACCATCGCCTGGCGTGAGCCACTCAAGCGGGACACCGGCCGCCGGCGGGCGGCGTCCCGGTGGCGCCAACAGGGCTCGGAGGGTGTGGAGAGCCTGGCACCACTCTCCACAATTCCCCGTCGTTTTCCACACGTCCCGCCCGGACAGTTGTGGATAACTTTGGAAAACCTGTGGAGAGCCCTGGTAATCTGTGGATAACTTCGCATCTAAAAACGGGGTCGGTCCTCGAGACCGCCCCCATTCCGTTCCCCCATCGAGGAGGTCAGACGCCAAAAATATGAGTGAGGACCGTCGCCGCGGCGCCGCCGACGCTCTGTAGCATGGCGATGCGCGCGCCCGGGATCTGGTTCGGACCGGCCTGGCCCCGCAGTTGCTGGACGATCTCACAGGTCTGGTAGATCGCGGTCGCTCCGATGGGATGGCCGCGCGCCTTGAGCCCACCGAGGGTGGCGATCGGCAACCGCCCCTCGCGAAAAATCTCGCCATCGGCGGCCAGCCGCCAGCCCTCGCCGCGCTCGACGAAGCCACCGGCCTCCAGTAAGAGACAGGCCATGATACTGAACGCGTCGTGCACCTCGAAGAAGTCAATGTCAGCGCGATTGACGTTGGCGCGGCGGTACGCTTTCCAGGCTGAGAGTTGGGCAGCCTCCACGGCAAGCGGGTCGGGACGGTCGTCCATCCGCAGCCAGTCGGTGGCCACCGAGGAGGCCAGGATTTGGACCGGCTGGTCGGTGTAGGCGCGGGCCTCGGTGGCCGGAGCCAGCACGACCGCGGCCGCGCCGTCGCAGATCGGCGAGCAGTCGTAGAGGCGCAGGGGTGGGTTGACGATGCGAGAGTTCAGCACGGTCGCGGCATCAACCTCCTTGCGGAAGAGCGCGTTGGGGTTGGTGAGGGCGTTGCGGTGGGCGTTGATCGCGAAATTGACGAAGCACTCGTAGGGAACCTGGTAGCGCTCCAGGTACATCGCCATCAGGCGAGCATTCTGGCTGATGAGGGTGGCCCCGGTGGGCACCTCTTTCTTAGCGTCGAGCGCCTTTGCCAGGGCCGAAGTGGGCTGCATCGTGCTCATCTTCTCGACGCCCATCGCCACGGCCACGTCGGCCTCGCCGCTCGCCACGGCGAAGTAGGCCATGCGCAGCGCCGCCGCACCGGTGGCTGTGGCGGCGCGAACCTGCAAGGCCTCGATCCCTTTGAGCCCCACCTCGCTCGCGATGAGAGTGGCGACATGCTTCTGGCCCTGCAGCTCATCGGCCAGCATATTGCCGGCGAAGAGCCCATCGACCCACTCCACCTGGGCGCTGGCCATGGCCCGCCGGACAGCTTCCGCCCCAAGCTCACGCAGGCTCATCGAACTCTGCTTCTCAACCGGCACTTGCCCGGTGCCAACGATGCTCACGTTGCGCATGCCACTCCCTCTTCGCGGCCGGGAATACGCCAATCTCGCGCGAGTCCTGCAACCGTCCCTCGCCAGGCCTCAGCTCCGCGACCGCCGGAGGACGGCCCTGCAAGGGGCAAACTGAGCGGCATGCGGTCTCACGCAGAGGGTCTCCGGGCCATGGCCCGGTGGGCCGCGGCGCGCCATCGCTCGCCCCCCGAGACCCTGTGTTCAGGGTGGCATGGATGGTTCCGGCTGTCTCCGTGCATCTCTCGTCGAATCAGAATTATGCCGAGCCAGCGGCACGCGTCAAAAAAGCCAGCGGCGCCAGCGCAGGGCTGGGGAGGGGCTGAAGGTCGCCTGCCACTTCCGTTCGTCGCGCTCTTGGGCTACAATCGCTGCTCATCAGACCTGCGTTCAGGAGCTCCTATGGAAGATCGTCCCGCCCGGATGGTGGAGGCCTTTGCCCAACAGTTCGGCGGCGCCCCGACCTGGCTCGCCCGCGCGCCCGGCCGCGCCAACCTCATCGGCGAGCACACCGATTACAACGAGGGCTTCGTTCTGCCGATCGCGATTGACCGCGACCTGCGCCTCGCGCTTCGGGCGCGGCCCGGCACCCTCGTGCAGCTCTACAGCCTCAACTTCGACGAGCGCACCGACTTCGACCTGGACAGCATTCAACCGGCCATCGAGGGCCACTGGAGCAACTACATCCGGGGGGTAGCGGCGCAGCTCACCGCGCGAGCGCCGCTTGAGCACGGCTTCGACGCGGTACTCCATGGGACCGTCCCGGTCGGCTCGGGCCTCTCCTCCTCGGCGGCGCTGGAGGTGGCCGCGGCCGTGGCGCTGGCCCACATCAACGCGCTCGACCTCACCAGGGCCGAGATCGCCACAATCTGCCAGGCGGCCGAGAACGCCTTCGTGGGGGTCCCCTGTGGCATCATGGATCAGTTCATCGCTGCGGCGGGCCAGGCAGACCACGCCCTGCTGCTCGACTGCCGCACCCTCGCGACGGAGCAGATTCCGCTCCCGCCAGACGTCCGGGTGGTCGTGAGTGACAGCGGGGTCCGCCGCGCACTGGCCGAGGTTGGGTATCGGCAGCGCCGGGCGGCCTGCGAGCGCGCCGCCGCTGCCATCGGGGTACCGGCCCTGCGCGACGTCACGCCGGAGATGCTGGGGGCCGCCATCCTGCCGCACGAGGTTGCCAAACGCGCGCGCCACGTGGTGGAAGAGAACGCGCGCGTCCTGGCCGCCGCGGCGGCGATCCGGCGCGGCGACATGGTCGAACTCGGCCGCCTGATCAACGCCTCCCACGCGAGCCTGCGCGATCTCTTCGAGGTCAGCCTGCCCGAGTTGGATCTGCTGGTCGAGATCGCCCGCAGTGTGCCGGGCTGCTACGGCGCCCGGCTGACCGGTGCAGGCTTCGGCGGCAGCACCATCGCCCTCACGACGGCAGAGGCCGCCCCGGTGGTCGCCTCTGCCATCGAGAGCGACTATCCGCGGCGCAGTGGATATCCCACCAACGTCTACATCTGTAAGGCAGAGCAGGGCGCCGAGGTAGCGGCATGGCCAGAGTAACGGGCGCATCACGATGTCTCCGGCGAGGGACTGGCTCCCGGAAGAGATGGCGCATCTCTCTTTCTGTAAAAGTGGCGCGTCCGCGCCACTTTTACAGAAAGATGAACACATCATCCCCGCGAGACGAGAAGGCGTGGGAGCTGAGGAAAGTGACGTTCATGCCGGCCGGTTGCCTTTGGCACCGCCGCGCCCCACACCTATACTTGGCGCTATGACAGCTGCTGAACTGGTCGGACACCTCCTTTCCGAACGTGGCCTGACACTGGCCGTGGCCGAGTCGTGCACCGGCGGTCTGCTGGGAGACTTGATCACCGACGTGGCCGGGAGTTCCGGCTACTTCTTGGGTGGGATCATCAGCTACAGCAACGAGGCCAAGGAGCAGTTTCTCGGCGTTGGCCACGAGACACTCGTGGCCAACGGCGCCGTGAGTCCCGAGACGGCCGCCGAGATGGCCCAGGGGGTGCGCCGAGCCTTCGACGCCGACATCGGTGTCAGCATCACGGGCATCGCCGGGCCGGGCGGGGGCACAGCCGAGAAACCCGTCGGCCTGGTCTACATCGGCCTGGCGGATCACGATGATGTCCTGGTTCGCCGCTTCGATTGGAACGGTACGCGGGCAGAGAACAAGCAGCAGTCGGCCGAGGCCGCCCTGGCGCTGCTGCGCGAGCATCTGGAGCATCCCACTATGACTGCAGGCCCACCCGAGGGGACCCCTGTCGCAGTCGAGGCTACCTTTGAGCCCGATGGCCAGATCACCCCGGTCGCCCTCACGCTCGAGGGGCGCGTCCAGCGCATCAGCCAGCGCGGGCGCCAGTGGACCGACGCAACCGGAGCGCGCCATTTCCTGGTGATGACGACGCCCGACGCGATCTACGAACTCATCTTTGTGCCGCGGACCTTGAGTTGGCGGGCGATCACGAAGACCGGTGGGCACGTTCTGGTTTGACGGTCCTGGTACCTTGCGGGGAGCAGGGGGCAGCATGGCTGCTGCGCGGCTCACCGGCTCCGCAGGACGTTCCAACGATCTTGTTGCTCCCTGCTCCTGGCGACACAGCTGCACGATCCGGAGCAGGGATCAGCCGGGCCTTCCCAAGTGAGCTAGAAAGTCTGGACGGATGGAGGACGAGTCGGGCCGCCGGGCGATCGAGGCCCTGCGGGCGACGATTGCCGGCTGCCGCGCCTGTGCCGAGGCCGGCCATTTCATTGATGGGTCACCGCTGTTGGGCGCCGGACCGTGCCCGGCCCCGCTCTTCGTTCTGGGCCAGGCACCCGCGCTGGTCCACACTCAGAAGCCGGGCCGGCCCCCGTTCAGCCCTAGCCGCCACGGCCAGCCCTCGCCCCTGTGGAAGTGGCTCGAGCAGGCCGGCTTTGCTGCGGAAGAATTCCGCGACCTGGCCTACATCACCGCCGTCACCCGCTGCTACCCTGGCCGGGCTCGCAACGGGAGCGGCGACCGCCGCCCGTCCGCTGCCGAGCAACAGCTGTGCAGCCGCTATTGGAGGCGCGAGCTCGCCCTCGTGCAGCCGCGGCTGGTCCTCGCGCTGGGGACATTGGCCCTGGATGCCCTTGGCGCGGGCCGGCGCCGCCTGGACGAGGTCGTCGGCCAGGTACTCACCATGACCGCGCCGGACGGACGCCCACTCCCCCTCATTCCGCTCCCTCACCCCTCCGGCGTCAGCCGCTGGCTGAACACCGCCGCCCACCGCGCGCAGCTCGACCAGGCTCTGGCCATCCTGGCGGACGAGCGCCCGGCCCTCGCCGGTGCCGCGCTCGGGGTGGGCCTCCCCGAAGCCAGGCAGTGACGCAACTTGACAGATCGCCCGGTCGGACCAAAGATAGCTGGCACAGGCAAGCATCCGCATGAGCCGTGCTGGCTCACACCGCGCAGACTCAAAGATGAGGTCATGGCTATGGAAATTCTTGTAACGGACCGCCCACCGGCCGAGGTTGAGGCCGATGCCCTCCTGGTTGGCGTGCAGGGCGAGAGAGTGGAGCCGGCTCTGGACCAGGCATTGGGGGGGATGCTCAGCGACGTGATCAGCCGGGGCGACCTCCGCACGGCAGGCGAGGAGGTTCTGGTGCTCTACCCGCCCCGAGGGAGAGAGGGCCCCGCCATGGGCCGGGTCCTGCTGGTCGCCGTGGACGAGGAGCCGACCCTGGAGACGTTGCGCGAGGCCGCGGCCAAAGGCGCCAAGAAGGCCGAGAAAGTTGGTGCCACACGGCTGGCGACCACTCTGGCACAGATCACCCCTGCCGGGTATAGCGCCAGCCAGACGACGGCGGCCGTCGCCGAGGGGGCGATCCTGGCCACCTATCGCTACGAGCAGCTAAAAACCGAAACCAAGAAGAGCGAGCCGCCGCTCGCCTCGTTGATCATGGTGCTCCCCGACAAACCTGCCGCCAGTGCCGCCCGGCGGGGGGCTGAGAGGGCCCGGGCGGTGGCTCGGGGCGTAACCCTGGCGCGCGACCTGGCCAACGCGCCCGGCAACGTCGCGACCCCTACGGCCCTGGCCGCGCAGGCCCAGGCCATCGCCGAGCGCGCCCCCTTCATCAAGGTGACGGTCTACGATCGTGCTCAGGCTCGCGAACTGGGCATGGGCGCCTTCCTCGCCGTGGCCCAAGGCTCGGCCGAGGAGCCGCGCTTCATCGTGCTCGAACACCGCCTCCACGAGTTCCCGGACCCGGCGCCGGTCGTGCTGGTCGGCAAAGGCATTACTTTCGATAGCGGCGGGATCAGCATCAAGCCCTCTGAGGGCCTCTACCAGATGAAGGACGACATGAGCGGGGGCGCCGCCGTCATCGGGACCTTCGCGGCGCTGGCCGAGATGAATGTGCCGCTGCCGGTGGTTGGTCTCGTACCGGCAACCGAGAACATGCTCGACGCCACCAGCTTCCGCCCGGGCGACGTGATGACCAACCTCAGCGGCAAGACCATCGAAAACCAGAACAGCGACGCCGAGGGCCGCCTGGTGCTCTCCGACGCCCTGGCCTACGCCGAGCGGTATCACCCACGGGCCATCGTGGATCTGGCCACGCTGACCGGAGCGATGGTCGTCGCGCTGGGCCAGAGCCTGATCGGCGCCTTCAGCACCGACCCCAGGCTGCTCGACCGACTCAAGCAGGCGGGTGAAACCAGCGCCGAGCCGCTCTGGGAGATGCCACTCTACGAGCCCTACGCCAAATTCCTGGAGAGCGATGTCGCCGACATCCGCAATATCGGCCCGCGCTGGGGCGGCGCGATTACTGCGGCCCTCTTCCTCAAGTACTTTGTGCCGGAGAATGTCCCCTGGGCCCATCTGGATATCGCCGGGGTCGCCTGGAACCACAGTGACCGCAAGCCCAAGCCGGCCTACTACACACCCGGCGCGACGGGCGCGGGCGTGCGGCTGCTGGTCGAGTTCCTCGAGCGCTACGGCCGGCCTTGATCTCAGCCGACGGGCTCAAGATCGCCCGAGAGCCATCAGCATTGCGGTGAGGAGCCGGTAGGCAACCTGCTCCTCCTTAGAGGGCAGACGAGGAAGCGTATCGTCACGGCCAGGGTTGAGAAGCATCACCTACGGGAGGAGGAAAGCGGTGAAAGATCTGGTCATCCACCGCGACGTTCTGCAGTACGTCCGCGACCTCTACCAGTCCGACGACGCGCTGCTGGCCGAACTGCTCGAGGCGAGCCACGCCAAGGGCCTGCCGATGATCAATATCGGTCCAGAAGAGGGCAAGCTCTTGCAGATGCTGGTCGTCGCCAGCGGCGGCCGGCGGGTACTCGAGATCGGCACACTTGGCGGCTACTCGGCCCTCTGGATGGGACGCGGGCTGGCGCCCGACGGCCGGCTCATCACGGTCGAGATTTCACCGGAGCATGCGGACCTGGCCCGCGACTTCATCCGCCGGGCGGGCCTCGATGCCAAGATCGAGGTACGCGTGGGTCCGGCGACCGAGATGCTGCCGACCCTGGTGCCCGAGGGTCCTTTCGACCTGGCCTTCATCGACGCCAACAAGGAAGATTACCCGACCTACCTCGACTGGTGCCTCCGCCTGGTGCGCCCTGGCGGCTGGATCACTGCGCACAACACCTTCGGGTGGGGCCAGGTCGCCGACCCCACCGTCGAGGATCCCAACATCGCCGCGATCCGCGCCTTCAACCGCGCAGTCGCCAGGCACCCCGAGCTGCTGGCCACAATCATCCCTGTCGCGGATGGCCTCACACTGGCCCTGAAGCGGCCGTGATAGAGCGTCTCTCGCTCGCCCGGCTAACCTTCGGTGGCTCCCAACTCGATCCTGGACCATCCGCGGATACGGTGTGGAAAAGGAGGCCTCGTTGACGCGCAAGTCGGATTCCACTATCCTCAGGCAACAGGCGCACGCGGCCTACCGTCAGGACTCCAACGAGACTGTGAAGCGGGCGAGGCGTCCGAAGGTCTTTGAAGGATTCGCTGCGGGCCCCTCCGGCCTCTGAGACCAGCCGCTGTGTGCCCATCGGGCTGGCGGCGGCAGGCTTCGGACGTCTGGCAGGAGGACTCATCTCGGAAAGGAATGCCGGATGGCCTTCGAGACCATTCTCACCGAGCGGGACGGCACTGTTCTCAGCGTCACTCTCAACCGCCCCGACAAACTCAACGCCGCGACCGACGAGCTTCTTCACGAGCTGGCGGACGCGTTCAAACAGGCCGGCCGCGACGAGGCGGTGCGGGCGATTATCCTCACCGGCGCCGGTCGCGGCTTTTGCGCGGGGCAAGATCTGGCGTCCGTGCAGGCGCGAGTTCCCGACGAGAAGGGCTCGCTCGGGTACGGCGACCACCTCCGGCACAGCTACAACGAGCTGATTCATCGGATGCGGACGATCGAGAAGCCGATCATCGTGGCGGTCAACGGCGTGGCGGCCGGAGCCGGCATGAGCCTGGTGATGGCCAGCGACCTGCGGCTGGCGGCCGAGAGTGCCGTTTTTCTGCAGGCCTTCGTCAAGATCGGGCTGGTGCCCGACAGCGGCTCGACCTGGTTTTTGCCCCGGTTGATCGGGCAGGCGCGCGCGCTCGAGATGATGTTGACCGGCCGGCGCATCTCCGCCCAACAGGCGGAGGCCTGGGGCCTGATCAACCGGGTTGTGCCGGACGGCCAGCTCATGAGCGAGGCCCGGGCTCTGGCGCAGGAGATGGCCGCCCTCCCTCCAAAGGCGGTAAGCTACATCAAGCGCGCGGTCAACTTTGCCGCCACCAGCACCCTGCCAGAGGCCCTGGATTACGAGGCCGACATGCAAGAGTTGGCTGGCCGCACCGAGGATCACAAAGAGGGCGTCGAGGCCTTCCTGGCCAAGCGGACGCCGGAGTACAAGGGGCGCTGAACGGGGTGAGGGTTGAAGGTTACCGACAATACCTTCGAAGCATCGTGGCTCCAGGCCAATGCAATGCCGTGTAGGGGCGCACAGCCGTGCGCCCCTACAACCTGGACCGTGCAACCGAGAGCATCATAGCGGCTCGTGACGAGGAATTCGGGTATGCAACATGGGATCAAGGTCATCGGCGTCGTCGGCGCCGGGACGATGGGCAGCGGGATCGCGCAGGTGGGGGCGCAGAGCGGCCACGAGGTGATTCTCTACGACATCAGCGACGAGATCATCCAGGGCGCGATCAGCCGGATCGCCGGTTTCGTCCGCCGCGCCGCCGAGAAGGGCCGCCTGGACCCTGAAGCGGCCGAGGCGGCCCTCACCCGGCTGCACCCGGCCACCGATCTGGCAGCGATGGCCGACGCCCACGTCGTCATCGAGGCCGCCCCGGAGATCCTGGAGCTCAAACACCAGGTTTTCGAGCGGCTCGACGCCGTCTGCCCTCCAGAGACGATTCTAGCCACCAACACAAGCACCCTGAGCGTCACCCGCATCGCCGCCGCGACGACACGAGCAGAGAAGGTCGTGGGGATGCACTTCTTCAATCCCCCGCCGCTGATGCCCCTCGTCGAGGTGGCCGCCAGCTCGCAGACGGCCGAGGCAACCGTCGCGGCGACGGTTGCGCTGGCCGAGGCGATGGGCAAAGTCCCGGTGCGGACCAAAGACGTGCCCGGCTTCATCGTCAACCGCGTGGCGCGCCCCTTCTATCTGGAAGGGCTGCGCCTGCTGGGCGAGGGGGTTGCCGATCACGCCACGATCGACCGCCTGATCCGCGAGGGCGGCAACTTCCCCATGGGCCCCTTCGAACTGATGGACCTGATTGGCATCGATATCAACTTCGCCGCCAGCCAATCGGTCTACGAGGCCTTCTTCGGTGAGCCCCGCTTCCGACCGCACCCCCTCCAACGGCGCCAGGTTGAGAGCGGCAACCTCGGACGCAAGACGGGGCGGGGCTGGTACGAGTACGAAGACCACTGAGCGACGGTGAACCGTCGAGGTCCGCGCGGGTGGAGGGGTCGCGGAGACCCACGCACGGGTGCCCGACCTCGCGGCCCACGCCGGGCCGGCAGGGAAGCCGATGGGCGCGCCGAGACCTGTCCCGGCACGAGCGGCGCGATTGAGGTGACCATGTTACCCGTGGACTGGGTTTTGCTGGGAACTGTCTATGGGAGCCGTACCGGCACCGCCGGCCGGACCTGGGACCGCGGAGCAGCTCACGAGTGTGTTGGAACAACAGCAGATTCGAATTTGAACCACGAGAAAAGGAAGAGGTGGCAAAATGAGTGATAGCGAACCGACCAGGGTTACCGTCTACTCCGATTACGTGTGACCGTTCTGCTATATGGCTGAGTCTAGTTTAGACCAGGTGACACAGGAACGCCCGATCGAGATCGAGTGGAAGGCCTTCGAGCTGCGGCCGGCCGGTTCGCCGCCGCCCGACCCCGCGTACAGGGCACGGGTCGAAGAGCACTGGCCGCGCACGATCGCCATGGGCCGGCAGTACGGGGTCGAGATGCGCACGCACCGCTTCGGGATCGACACGCGCCCGGCTCACGAGGGCGCCAAATTCGCGGAGGCGCAGGGCACCTCCGAGCAGGTCAAGGCCTATCACGATGCCGTGTTCCGGGCCTACTTCGAGGAGGATCAGGACATCGGCGACCTCGACGTCCTGACGGCGATTGCCCGCCAGGTGGGCCTGGACGCCGAGGCCTTCCGCCAGGCGCTGGACGCGGGCAGCTACCGCGAGGCTGTGCTGGCCGAGGAGCGCTTCGCCTACCGGGCCGGGATCAGCGGCGTCCCGGCCTTCATCTTCAACGACAAATACTTGCTCGTCGGTGTCCACCCGCCCGAACAACTGAAGAGCGTCATCGAGCAGATCGAACGTCAGGGGAACGAGTCGCTCACATCGGAGGAGGGTGGGTGACCGCACTACCGTTGCCCGGCCAGCCCACTTTCGGTCCAATTTGAGCCGAACGAGTAGCCCGTTGGAGGGGGCGACCTATGAGCACGGTCTTCTTGATCGGAGACGGTCCACTGGCCGGAGAGCTGGGCGTCGCGGCGAAGCGTGCCGGGCACGAAGTGATCGCCCTGCTCGACCCCACGCTGCTTGGGGTCACCTCAGACGATCCCACGCCCTTCGAGGAGGAGAACCGCGAGCTCTGGCTTCGGGCGTGCCACGCCGACCTGATCATCGACGCCGTCGTCTCGAACCGCCTGGCCAAGCGACGCGCGGTGATTGAAGCCTCCGGCTGGTCGCCGGCGCCGATTCTGACCAGCACGCTCACCGCCAGCGCCACCGAGGTCGCCTTCTGGCTGGGCGAGGCCGGGCGAGTAGTTGGCTGGGCCGCCCTGCCCCCGCTGGCCGAGACTCGGGTGGTCGAGGTGATGCCGGCGATGGAGGCCTCATCCGAGGCGGTCGAAGTCGCCCAGGGCTTCTTCCGCTCGCTCGACAAAGAGCCGGTCACCGTCGGTGACAGTGTTGGGGGCGTGCTTCCCCGCGTCGTCGCCACCCTGATCAACGAGGCAGCCTTCGCCCTCATGGAGCGGGTCGCCGGCGCCGACGACATCGACCGGGCGATGCGGCTGGGGACGCGATACCCTCGCGGCCCGCTGGCCTGGGCCGACCTGATCGGCCTCGACCAGGTCGTCGGGATCATCGAGGCGCTGGGCGCCGAGCACGGCACCGACCGCTACCGGCCGGCGCTGCTCCTGCGGCAGTTGGTCCGGGCGGGGCGATTGGGACGCCACAGCGGGCAGGGCTTCTACCCCTACGACAGCAGCCACGAGCGAGCGTCGCGAGGGCGAGGGGGCTGATGCGACCCGAGCAGGAACCGGCCCACTCAGGCGGACGGCCCAGCCGGCGCCGTCCGCCGCGGTTGGCAGAGACGTTCCCGGCATGAGCGGGATTCCGCCGGCACTCCGTGCCCGCCTGGCAGCGGACCCCTTCGCGCGGCGCAACGGCATCGAGCTCCTCGATGTGGGTCCCGGCTTCGCCCGCGTGGCGATGACGGTAGCCGAGGACATGGTCAACATCCACGGCAGCACCCACGGTGGCGCCCTCTTCACCCTGGCCGACGCCGCCTTCGCCGCTGCCAGCAACTCCCACGGCATGACGGCGGTCGCCCTCACGATGACAGTCGCCTATCACGCCGCCACCGGACCGGGCGACCAATTGGAAGCCAGCGCGACCGAGTTGCACCGCGCCCGCCGGACCGCCACGTACGAGATTGTCGTGCGGCGTGGCGCTGAGCGCATTGCCACCCTGCAGGCAACAGTCTATCGGACAGAGAAGCCGGTGCGTGAGGCATGAGGGACTTCACCGCGTCTCGCGATTTTCGTTAGGCGCCAAAGTTGACCTCGTCCCGCTGCCGCGCGACGCGTTTACGCGAGGGGCGTTCCGGCGCCGGCGACGTCTCGAGTATGATGAATCGGGGCATTCGGCGACCTTTATCACGGCCGAGGACATCATTCTGGCAAAACTTATCGCTTTCCGCGAGACCGGCTCCGACAAGCATTTACGGGATATCCGGGGCATACTGGTGATGCAATGGGGGCAACTGGACCTGGAAACAGTCCGCCGCATGGCCCGAGCGGCCGATGCGCTGGAGCAGTTTGAGGAACTTCTGGAGGCGGTACGCCGGGAAATAGAAGAATGAGGCCAACATGGAACTGAAGGATGCCTACATCATCGATGCCGTGCGCACGCCGGTCGGGCGGCACGGCGGCGCTCTGGCGAAGGTCCGCCCCGACGACCTGGCGGCGCTGGTGATCCGCGCCCTGGTGCAGCGGACCGGCGTGGACCCGGCCAGCATTGAGGACGTGATCTTTGGCTGCGCCAACCAGGCGGGCGAGGATAACCGCAACGTGGCCCGCATGGCGCTGTTGCTCGCCGGGCTGCCCAAGGAGGTCGGCGGCAGCACAATCAATCGCCTCTGTGGCTCGAGCCTGGACGCCGTGCAGATGGCCAGCCGCGCGATCATGGCCGGCGACGGCGAGGTCTTCATCGCCGGGGGCGTGGAGAGCATGAGCCGGGCACCGTATTCGTTGCCCAAGGCCGAGGCGGGCTTTCCCTGGGGCAATCTGACCGCCTACGACACCACCCTCGGCTGGCGCTTTCCGAACCCGAAGATGGAGCAGATGTTCCCGCTCGAGGCGATGGGGGAGACCGCCGAGAACGTCTACGAGCAACGGCCGCACATCAGCCGCGAGGAGCAGGACCGCTTCGCGTTCCAGAGCCAGATGCGCGCGAAAGCGGCGATGGAGAGCGGCCGCTTCGCCGACGAGATCGTGCCGGTGCCCGTGCCGCAGCGCAAGGGCGAGCCGATCCTCGTGACCCAGGACGAGCATCCCCGCCCCGACACGTCGCCGGAGGCGCTGGCGAGACTGCGCCCGGCCTTCCGGAAGGGCGGCACCGTGACCGCCGGCAACGCCAGCGGCATCAACGACGGCGCCGCGGCCGTCCTGCTGATGAGCGCGGCCGCCGTCCGCCGCCAGGGTCTCACCCCGATGGCCCGCATCGTCGCCAGCGCCGTCGCCGGGGTGGACCCCCGCGCGATGGGCCTCGGCCCGATCCCCGCCACCCGCAAGGCGCTCCAACGCGCCGGCCTGACGGTGGACGCCATCGACCTGGTAGAGCTCAACGAGGCCTTCGCGGTGCAGTCCCTGGCCTGCATTCAGGAACTCGGCCTGGACGAGGCCCGGGTCAACGTCAACGGCGGCGCGATTGCCCTGGGCCATCCGCTGGGCTGCTCCGGAGCGCGCATCCTGACGACCCTGCTGCACGAGCTGCGCAAGCGCCCGGAGGCCCGCTACGGCCTGGCGACGATGTGCATCGGCGTCGGCCAGGGCATCGCCACCATCGTCGAGAAGGTTGATGCCGCGGCGTGGTGAGCGCGCCGTGAGGAGAGAAACGATGGAAAATGGTGTGACTCTGGACCAAGTTCTGGATCTGGTACAACAGCTGTCACTGGTAGACAAGGTGCGTTTGATCGAACGGGTTGCCCCACAGATCGAACGGGAGTTGGAAACCGTTCAGCCGACTCCCCGCAAGTCTCTGCGAGGGCTGTGGCAGGGCATCGATATCACTGATGAGGACATCGCTGCGGCGCGCCAGGAAATGTGGGGCAACTTCCCGCGGAATGACTTCTGATGCCTGACATCGTGACCGATACGCACGGCCTCATCTGGTATCTGGAAAACAGTTCGCACCTTGGACCAGCAGCCAGTGATGCTTTTGACGCCTGTGATCGTGGCGAGATCCGCGTCTATATACCCACCATCTGCCTGGTGGAAATCGTATACTTGCAGGAAAAACAGCGCATTCCGGCCGATTTGAAAGCTCGACTCGATGCCGAATTGAGGGCGACCTCGACCGGCCTTGTCATAGCGCCCCTAACGGCGGAGGTCGCCGACGCTGTCGCCCGTGTGCTGCGAGTCGATGTCCCGGATATGCCCGACCGCATTATCGTCGCAACCGCTCTTCAGCTTGGTCTTCCACTTATCAGCCGGGATAGAAAGATTCAACAGGCTGGTATCCAGACCATTTGGTGAGGCACTCTTTTTGATAGACTTGAGGGCCATCGCCCACCCGCTGGGCTGCTCCGGGACGCGCATCCTGACGACCCTGCTGCACGAGCTGCGCAAGCGCCCGGAGGCCCGTTACGGCCTGGCGACGATGTGCATCGGCGTCGGCCAGGGCATCGCCACCATCGTCGAGAAGGTCGATGCCGCGGCGTGGTGAGCAACCATGCGGGGGTCCACCACAAAGGAGTACAAGGTGCTTACACGCGAACAGGTTCTCTACACCGTGCGCGCTACTGTCGCGCCGGAAATCGAAGCCGATTGGGTCGAATGGATGCAAACCAGGCACATCCCCGATGTCCTGAAGGAACCGGGCTTCCTGCGGGCCTGGCTCCTGCGCGTTACCAGTCCGACCAGGGAGGAGTGGGCCGAGTTCGCCGTGGTCTACCAACTGGAAAACCAGGCTGCCCTGGATGCCTATATGGCCAGTCCCGCGCGGGCGCGCCTGATCCAAGAGGTGGCCGACCGCTACGGCGACCGGGCGCCGAGCACGCGCCTCTTTCTCCAACCGGTCGCAACGATCGAAGCCGAGGGCCACCCGGGGGAATGAGGGATGGCCGGCACGCGAATCACCAAGATAGCAACTCAACCGGATTGAGCGGGCGCGGGGACTGCCCGCGCCCACCCAGCCCAGCCTCATTCGACCGGCAACTCACGAATGCATGCCAACATCATGACCGCTGAAGAACTCCAGATCCGGCCCGCGCGCCCCGAGGATAAGGCCGCCGTGGTCGAATTCACCAAGAATATCTGGGAGGGGGAAGACTACCTGCCCAAAGTCTGGGACGCCTGGCTGGCCGATCCCCGCGGCCGCCTCTATGTCGGGGAGGTTGCGGGCACACCGGTGGCGACCGGACGGGTCGTGCTGCTCTCACCCAACCAGGCCTGGCTGGAGGGGCTCCGCGTGGACCCCGACTACCAGGGCCGCGGCTATGCCCGCGCGATGCACGATTTCACGGTGAGCGCGGCGCTGGAAATTCCCGGCGTCGAGCGGGTGGGCCTGGCGACCTCGTGGGAGAACGAGGCTGTCCACCACATGAGCCTGGCGAGCGGGATGCACCGGGTGGGCGATTTCCACTACACGGTCGCACCCGCTGCGGCCAACGAGACACCCGCACCGGATGTGTTCGGCCCAGAGGACTTCGCCGCCGTGCGGGCGTTGGTGGCCGCTTCGGAGTGCGCCCGACTGGCGCAAGGGCACATGGCGAACGGTTGGCGGTTTCCGGTGCTCACGGATGCTCTGCTCGCCCAGCTGTTGAGCGAGGGGCAGGTCGTCGGCTATGACCGGGCGGGCCAGCCGGTGGTCCTGGCGCTTCTCGGGCAGAACAAGGAGCGCGCGGATGTCTGGGTCGGCTTCCTGGCCGGTAGCGACCACGCCGCGATCCGCGACCTGGGGTGGGCGTTGCGCCGCCGGGCAGTAGGGTTGCCGGATGCCCGGGCGCGGGCGATGCTCCCAGCGACGCTCTCCGGCTACGCGGCGCTCGCCGAGGCCGGGTTCGGCGACCACGAGGATGGCGAGTTCCACGTGTATGTGTTCGAACGCGAGCGATAACCTGGCTCATACAGCGCGGGCCCACCCCAACAGTGGGCGGAGGCATTCAGGGCGAGCAGCACGAGCGTAGCGGTCCAGGCGACGCCGGGGGCGGGGGCGGGTGATCGGAGACGTCCGAAGTCTCGGAAGAGTTCGGACATCTGATGCCTTGACCGGCGCGCTAGCTCCGCAGCACTTTCGCGATGGCCGTCTCGGCCAGATCGAGATTGAAAGGCTTGGGCAACACGAAATCAACCCCGGCGGCCGCAAGATGCTTCCCGTGCGGTGGGAGCTCCCACCCGCTGATGAGGCCCACCGCCGTGGCAGGTGCCCGCTGCTTGACCGCGCGGGCCACGGCCCAGCCATCCATGCCGGGCAGCCCGAGATCGGTCATCACGATATCGTAGCGCCGCACGCGCAAGGAGAGCAGCGCCCGCTCACCACTACTCACGCTCTCCACCTCGTGGCCCAGTAACGTCAGGAGCAGGGTACACAGCTCACGCACGTCCTTCTCATCCTCGACAACGAGAATCCGGGCCACGCGCAGGGGCCTCCAATGAGTTGGGCACCGGGGCCCGATCAAAAGCGATCCAGGAGACGAAGCAGGGCACACCCCCAGACCAGCACGTTGAAAAAGAGGGCAACGACGGCCAGAAGCCGCCAATGATGCGCCGTCAGGAGTCGCGTATTCATCCGTTCTCCTCGTGGAGCGTTGATCGTGGCCCGGCCCCGCGCACGCTGACATCGGCGGCGTGGACCGTTCGAACTGTGCTGCCGGCGTCGCGAACGAGCAGGGCACCGCTCGCGGTGACATCCAGGGCGACCCCGGCCCAAGGCGGCCCTTCGGCGGGTCGCACCTCAACCGGGGCGCCCAACATGGGCGCGCGCCGGCGCCAGGCCGGGAGCGGCGATTCGCCAGCGAGCAGCGCGTGATAGCGCTGCTCCCACCGCGCCAGGAAGGTCGCGAGTAGGGGCACCCGCGCAACCGGACGGCCCAACTCGACCAGGAGGCTGGTTGCCGGGGCCGCCAGGGGTGCCAGCAGGTCGGGCGCGATGTTGACGTTGAGACCGACGCCCACGACGACCGCGTCGAGTCGATCTCCGATGTAGTCACTCTCGGCCAGGATGCCCACGAGTTTGCGCCCCCCCACCTGCACATCGTTGGGCCACTTCAGAGCCGGTTGCAGCACAAACAGCTGCTCCAACGTCTCGGCCACCGCCACGGCGGCGACGAAGGGGAGCAGCGCCGGGGAGACCGTGGGTGGCGGGCGAAGCAACAGGCTCACCAGGAGACTACTGCCATACGGTGCCTGCCAGCGCCGCCCCAGCCGCCCTCGCCCGGCGAGTTGCTCCTCCGCCACGATGAGCGTCCCCTCGGGCGCGCCGGCACGGGCCACCGCACGAGCGATGAGGTTGGTAGAATCCACCTGGCCGAGCCAGCGACTTTCGGCCGGGCGTCCAAATGTGGTTGTGGTCAGGCGCTTGATGAGCGCCGCCAGGAGTGCATCCGGCACGCCCTGATCATCAGGGGAAGAGGTTGGGATCGTCAAGGGTCTTTCGGTCCTATTGGTCTGGGCATTTATTCCTGGCACAGCGGTCACGCCGTCGTTGCCGGGGTGGGAGCAGGGTTCGTCGGAACCGCTCGAGCGGTCGGAAGCGCGCTGTAGGGGCGCACGGCCGTGCGCCCCTCCGAACCTGAAAGCGATCGCATCGACGACGCCTTGACCGGCGCGCCAGAATGGTGGGTCGCGAGCCATGAAACGTGGTGACGCCGGGCAGATGCTGTTTTCACAGTCCAGGTGCCGGTGATGGCCGTCTTGTTTCATCGTCGACGGAGAGCGATTATAGCACGCGACCCGCATCGCTCAACGTTTGGAGCAGCCGGAATGCCACCGTGCGGGCGAGAGCCCGCAGGCCATCCTGGTACAGGCAGATCCGTTCACTGTCGCGATCACGCGAGGCAAGGTGCCCAATGATCGAAATGACCGCCTGGGAGCAGGCCCTTATCGCTGATCACCGGGTCGCCCGTCTGGCAACAGTCGACGCCACCGGCCAGCCGCACGTCGTGCCGATCGTCTTTGCCTTCGACGGCAGTCGGTTGTACACCCCCATCGATGCCAAGCCGAAGCGGGTCGGGGCGTATCAACTCCAACGTGTTCGAAACATTCAGGCCAACCCCCACGTGGCTATCGTCATCGACGACTACTCAGAGGATTGGCGCCAACTTGCCTGGGTGCAGATCCGCGGCACGGCCAGGTTGGTCGAAGCGGGGCCAGAGCACGCGACGGGGGTCGCGCTGCTCCACGCGAAGTACTCACAGTACGAAGCAATGCCGCTGCACGACCGGCCCATCATCGTCATCACCCCCAGCCGGATCACCGGTTGGTCGGGGGAAAAGACAACCGGTTCTCGGTCTGGCAGCGGTCGAGGGTCACGCGAAGAGCAACCGTAGCGTTGGTCGCGTGGAACCCGCGGTGGACCACGGGAAAGATGCAAACGGAACCCTGAAACCATCTTGAGAATCGAAAGGGAGTTGCCCAAACTCCTTCGCGCGTCACACGTCACGCACCCACATGCCGCGATCATTGTCCGGGGAGGCCTCGAGCGGCCGGCGGCGACCGGGGCCGAACCGGATGCCACCTCGAGACATTTCGTCTTATTTGAACACAAAGTGGTTCTGATGTGCGAACGGCGGCCCCTCGCAGATCCAGGCCGAAAGGCACTTTTGCTTCTGGCAAATCCTATAGTACAATAGGAGCCAACGACGGGTTTGTCCTGTCCGGTTTCCGCCATGATCGCGAGCCATCCTACCGAACCGGCGTCATGTTCCGCGCTACGAAGGTCACCATGTTGTTGACGCACTTGTCATTTTCGTCGTCGGGGATACAACCGTCTACCATCCTGGCCCACACTGCGGGTGTTCATCGCAGCGTGGGTTTTTGTTTGCCGCGGGTGCCGGGGACCGGAGGTGCGGCAGGCGATGATCGGCCGGGCGGTTGAATCATCGGGGCTGAGATCGGGAGGTTTCATCGAGCAGTGCAAGCCGAGGACCTATTGCGGAGAACGCTTGTGACCACGGACGAGTACCTACTTTGCGATCAGCGCATTCAGCTCTACAGCGAGGCCGTCCACCGGCTGCGAAAGGGCCATTACGACCTGGACGTACCCACCGCCCCTGCGGACGAGATTGGCCGGCTGGGCCAGGCGCTGTGCGACCTGGCTCACGCCCTGGAGGCCCGCGATCGCGAGCAGCATGTCCTCGATCAAATCACGACCCGGATGAACAGTGGGCTCCTGCTGGATGAGATCCTGGAAACCATCTACCGAGACTTCCGCGAGGCGATCCCCTACAACCGCATTGGGCTCGCTTTTATCGAGGATGATCGTCAGACGGCGCGATCGTACTGGGCCAAGAGCGACCAGCCCGTGTTGAGGATCGCAAAGAACTACACCGGGCGCCTGGCCGGAAGCAGCCTGACGACCATTGTTGACACCGGCCAGCCACGCATCCTCAACGATCTTCTGGAGTACCTCGCGAAGAAACCCGGTTCTGCGTCCACGAGCCTGATTGTTGCGGAAGGGATGCGCTCCTCCCTCACCTGCCCGCTGATCTTCGATGGTATCACGACAGGCTTCATCTTCTTCTCGAGCACCCAACCAAACACCTACGCCGACCTGCACGTGGATATCTTCAAAAGGATTGCCCAACAACTGGCGATGATCGTGGAAAAGGGACGATTGGCCTCGGAAATCACGGCGCAGAAAACGGCCATCGAGAAACAGAACGAAGAGTTGCGCCGGCTGGATCAACTCAAGAATACGTTTCTCGGCGTCGCCGCCCATGACCTCCGCAGTCCGATTGGGACGATCCAGATGGCGGCTCGGCTCTTGATAGATTCGAGCAGGCGGCTCGCTCCGGAGGACCAGCAGTCCGTTCTCGAGGACATCGTCCGGCAAACCCACCATGTGTTGACGTTACTCGACAACCTCCTGAACGTGGCGCAGATCGAGGCCGGCAAGCTCCAGATTGAACGCGCGCCGGTCGAACTGAGCCGCTTACTGGATGAAACCGTTCGACGCCATTCCAACTTAGCGGCGCCAAAAGGCACGCGGATCCGGCTGGAAACAGTTCCGACCGGCCAGGGAATGGCCGACTCGCTGCGCCTGCGCCAGATGCTGGACAATTTGATTTCGAACGCCGTCAAATACTCACCCCCCGGCAGCCTGGTGACGGTGAGCGCGCAACGGCTTCAGTCTGGGTGGCAAGTGAACGTCGAGGACGAGGGTCCGGGGATCACCGCCGAAGATCAAGAGCGCGTCTTTCAGGACTTTACCCGTCTGTCGGCGAAGCCCACGGCCGGTGAGAGAAGTACAGGCCTGGGTCTCGCCGTCACTCGCCGGCTGGTTGAGGCGCATGGCGGCCAGATTGGGGTGGACTCCGAACCTGGCCGGGGGTCACGATTCTGGTTCACGCTGCCAGACGACATCGCTGAGAAAAAGAACGCCCGTGCCGTCGAGGAGGCGATCGGGAGCTGAAAGCGCCCAGCGGTCGCCGCCCGGCTCTTTCACTCCGTCCGGCGACCGCCTGAGGTCGCGCCGGTCGATTCTGAGGCCCCCTCATCCGGGCCAGGCTCCTCCCGGCCGCGTCCCTCAGCCTCTTCGGTCACCGCCGCTCCGATGGCGCCCCCGACAGCCACACCGACGACCGCCCCCAGTGGGCCGCCGACCGCCGCCCCGGCAATCCCACCGATCACCGCTCCGGTGCCATCGCCGGCGACCTCGTCGGCGATGGCATCCGGTTCCTTCGTGACGCGCTTCCAGTACGGCAGTTTCACCCGCAAGCGGTTATGGATATCCCGAACGCCGGGGATCGACTCGACCACATCTTCAGCCAGGCGCTTGCCCCGGCGGCTGCCCACACCGCCCGTCAGGGTCACTTCCCCGTTCTCAACGCTCACCTCAATGTCGCTGGCATCGAGGTAGCCGAAGTGCGTCAGGCGCTTGTAGACTTCCTCCCGGATGCGCTCATCGGAGCGTTGGTAGCCCCGCGGGCCGACGCCGGTGTACGGGCCTGGAATCATCCAATCCTCTCTCGCCATCAGGTCCCTCAGCAAACCTGATCCGCGAGAGGTTGATTTCAACACAATATCGTGTTGCGCTGCGGTGAAAGGATCGCCGGCTGGCGGAAGCCTTGCACCCGGTGGCGGGTCTGTAGTAGAATGGACTCACACGCGAGTCGAACATTCGAAAGTTTTGTCTGGCCCGGTTGCTTCACCTCTTTCGGCGCCTCGCGTGTACAATCCCGAAGTAGTAACTTTGAAAGTTGCCAGGCGAAGGTCACCGTATTGCTGACGAGCCTGCTGCTCCCCCACACAACCGATGCGTTCTCCACCGACCTGACCCGCGACTGCTTCGTCGGGGTTTTGGCCCGGGCCGCGCCTCGTGCTCGCGGCGCGGGCTTTTTCGTTCGTCGAGGCCTTGAAATGGTTGTCAAGGGTCAACCCTCAAGCCAGCTCTTGCCCTTTTCCAAATGAATCTGACACACCGTGCGTATGCCCGGAGCAACCGCCCGGCAGCAGCCCCGGAATGAATTCCAGGGCTGATAACCAAAGTCGGCTGAAGCCGACTAGATGATAGACGTTCGCGCACAATTGCAATCGTTCTTAAGTCGCTCTTGCCCTTTTCCAATCGACGCTGACCCACCGCGTGCCCGGAGGGGCCCGCCCGGCCGCCGGCCCCCAGCCGCGATTTCCCTGGCCTGTCCGGCCAGGACAGGCAATCGCCCAGCTCCCGACAGCGATGGTCAGGTTCAATTGGAAACTTGCAAAAGCTGGCGTTCGGGCTCGCTTTGGCCGGCTTACCGCCCGGGATTGAAACCCCCCGGGTCTACTCCTCGGCGTAACCCCACAGAAATCAGGAAGGTATCGTAGAAGACGAACAATGCCCACGTTCAAGAAGATCAATCTGACCTCCGAGTCCCCACCAGCCGCGTCACCGGCACAACCGCTCCTCCCCCTCGGGCCGTCCGAGAACGGCCCGGCGTCAACGGCCGCTGAACCTGACATCAATTTTGAGGGGGAACTGTGGGACGCGGCCGTCAGGTTGCGCGGCACCGTGGCGCCCGCCGACTACAGGCACTACGTTCTGCCGCTGCTCTTCCTGCGCTATCTCTCCCTGCGCTACGAGCAACGCCACGAGCAGTTGCGGCTGGCGCTGCAGGAATCAGCCAGCGACTACTACACCGGCGATCCGGAGATCGACGCCGAGATCCTGGCGGATCCCATCGAGTACCAGAAAGAGAACATCTTCGTGGTGCCGGAAGAGGCCTCGTGGGCCTACCTGCGCCGCCACGCCCGGGCCGGCGACATCAAGCTGAAGCTGGACAACGCCATGCGCCTGCTGGAGGAGCGCCACCCCAAGCTGGCCGGTGTTCTGCCGCGCATCTACGCCGCCAGCAACCTGGAGCCCGACCAGGTCGCCGGGCTGATCAGCCTCTTCTCGAAGGACGTCTTCGCCCGCAAGAACGGCGCCGACCTGCTCGGCCGCACCTACGAGTACTTTATCTCCAACTTTGCCAGCACCGAGGGTAACCGGGGCGGCGAGTTCTTCACGCCCTCTTCCATCGTGCGCCTGCTGGTGGAAATGCTGCAGCCCACCGAGGGCAAGGTCTTCGACCCCGCGGCCGGCTCGGGGGGTATGTTCGTGCAGTCGGCGCGCTTCACCTACGGCAGCCACAGCCTCTCCTTCTACGGCCAGGAGCGCATCGAGACGACCCTGCGCCTCTGCCGCATGAACCTGATTCTGCATGGCGTGGACGGCGACATCCGCCTGGGCAACTCGCTGCTCAACGATGCCCACCCCGACCTGCGCGCCGACTATGTCATCACCAATCCGCCCTTCAACATGCGCGGTTGGGACGCCGGCAAGCTCGATCCTCAGGACGCGCGCCTGCAGATCGGCTACCGGCGCGGCCAGGTGACCGACAGCAACGCCAACTACATGTGGATGATGCACTTCCTCTACCACCTGGCCGATGGGGGCACGGCCGGCTACGTTATGGCCAATGGGGCGATGACCAGCAACGTGAGCGAGGAACGGCGCACCCGCGAGGTGCTGGTGGAGGAAGGCTTCGTCGATTGCATCGTTCAGTTGCCCGACAAGCTCTTCTTCGGCACCGGGATTCCCTGCACCCTCTGGTTCCTGAGCAAGAACCGCGGCGGCACCCACGGCTACCGCCGCCGCCTGGACGAGATCCTCTTCATCGACGCCCGCCAGATGGGCGAGATGGTCTCCCGCCGCCAGCGCGCCCTGACCGACGACGAGATCCACAGGATTGCGAGTGTCTACCACCACTACCGCACCGAAGGGGACACGCCCGAGGAGGAATCACGAAACGAGCGAAAGGACGTGCCCGGCTTCTGCAAGATCGCCACGCTGGAGCAGGTGCGGGCCCACGACTACAAGCTGACCCCCGGCATCTACGTCGGCACCCAGGTCGAGGACGACGACGGCGAGCCCTTCGAGGAGAAGATGCCCCGGCTGATCGAGGAGCTGCGCGGGTTGTTTGCGGAGTCGGATCGGTTGCGGGCGCGGATATTGGAGGATTTGGAGCATCTTAATTATGGCGGCTGAATGGCGTCGCACAACGATAGGTAGCGAAGTTACATTACAACGCGGCTTTGACATTACGAAGAAAGAGCAAAGACCGGGTAAGGTGCCTGTAGTCTCGTCTAGTGGAATTTCAAGTTATCATGACACTTACGCAGTTCCCGGGCCTGGTGTGGTTCTTGGTCGTAAGGGAACGCTTGGAACGGTCTTTTACCTTGAAGGAAACTACTGGCCACATGATACAACTCTATGGGTTAAGGATTTTCACGGGAACGATCCCAAGTTCGCATATTACTTTTTCAAGTCGCTAAAGCTATCACATCTTGATGTCGGTTCGGCGAATCCAACCCTCAACCGAAATCATGTTCATCCAATAGAGGTGTTGTGGCCCCCTCTGCCCATCCAGCGCCGCATCGCGGAGATCCTCGGCGCGCTCGACGACAAGATCGAGGTCAACCGGCGCATCAACCGCGTGCTGGAGGCGATGGCGCAGGCGCTGTACAAGCATTGGTTCGTGGACTTTGGGCCGTTTCAGGATGGCGAGTTCGTGGAGAGTGCGGTGGGGTTGATTCCGAAGGGGTGGCGGGTTGGATCGGTTCTGGAACAGGCAGAACTTCTGAGTGGCGGGACTCCGAAAACCTCCAATCCGGATTACTGGGGAGGGCGTATTTTGTGGGCAAGCGCAAAGGACGTTTCCCAATGCGGAGAGTCTTTCTTGCTTTTGACCGAACGCAGCATCACGCCGCTCGGGTTCAGCAATAGCTCGACCAAAATGATTGACGCCTTTTCCACGGTGGTCGTCGCGAGGGGGGCAACTACCGGTCGGCTTGTGCTGTTCGGAACCGACATGGCGATGAATCAAACCTGCTACGCGCTACGCTCACGCGCCGGCTGCCACTTCACCCTGTATTGTCAGATGAGACACATAATCGAAGGACTGGTTCGTGCAGCACATGGCTCGGTTTTCAACACGATTACGACCGACACCTTCAAAACGTCGAGAGTTCTGTTGCCACCGGAACCTATTCTCTCCCGTTTCGAGGCGCAAATCAACCCCATCTTTCAGATGATCCTGACTCGCCAGAACGAATCGCGCACTCTCGCCGCTACCCGCGACTACCTGCTGCCGAAGCTGCTCTCGGGGGAGATTTCGGTGGAGGTGGCGGAGGGGGTGGTTGCTCAAGCGGTGTGATGTGTGCGTGGCGGGTCGGCTGCGCTTGAAGCAGGAAGCCGGTTGAGGAAGTTTCTTCGCCGAAGCTCTCCCGCGGGGCGAGTCTGAACCGTTGCTCATGGGGGACGACAAAAGAAGCGATTATGCCACTCTGGCGGCTCTATTACCACATCGTCTGGGCGACCAAAAATCGCTTCCCTCTCATCGAGGCTGAGATTGAGCCGCGGCTGTATGGGTACATCATCGGGAAGGCGGATGCGCTCGGCTGTATCACCCATGCCATCGGCGGGATTGATGATCACATCCATCTGGTCGTCTCGATTCCGCCGAGCCTCTTGATTGCCGACTTTGTGAAAAACATCAAGGGAAGTAGCTCTGACCACATGAACCACAGCCCCAGCAGGGGCGAAACGCGGTTTGGCTGGCAGCGCGGGTATGGTGTCTTCTCTTTCAGTGAAACACAAGTCGATCAAGGAATCTCGTATGTCCTTCATCAAAAGGTGCACCATCGGGACGGAACTATCATTCCTGCGTTGGAGCGGTACACGGATGAGGATGATGGTCCTGTTTTGCGGAAGCCGCGGAATGAATTCGGCTCGGAAGGCGCGGAATGAATTTCGAGGCTCATAGCTTCAATCGGCCGCTGCCTCGGAATAAATTCCGAGGCTCATAGCTTAAGTCGGCTTCAGCCGACTGATGCTCGTTTGGTCGCTCTGGCGTTGGCCGCTGCCTCGGAATATTGCGCCTTTCCAAATTAATCCAACAAACAGCATGCCCGGCGGGGCACGCCCGGCCAGCGGCCCCCAGCCGCGATTTCAATCGCCCGGTTCCGGACAGCGATTGTCAGGTTAAAGTGGAAACTTGCAAAATTCCGAGGCTCATAGCTTAAGTCGGCTGAAGCCGACTCGTATTCGTTGGATCGCTCGCTCTGAGCGGGCGGGTTTACTCGCTGGCGATCGACCGGTTTGGAACTGTCGGCACTTGGAGGGTCTGCTCATGCCCAACTGCCCCACGGAATCCCATTTCGAAGCCGCCACCATCGAGCGGCTGGTACGCCTGGGCTACCGCCACCAGCGCGGCAATGACCTTGACCGGCCGCTGCACAGCGTCGTGCTGCCTGACCTGCTGCGCGACCACCTGAGGCGGCGCTATCCCCACCTGCCGGCCGAGGCCGTCGAGCAGGCCATCCGGGTGGCCAGCGCTCCGAAGGGGGTGACCCTCGACCGGCGCAACATGGCCTTCCAGCGCTTGCTGCGGCAGGGCCACATCCTGCGCTACGAGCAGGATGGTGAAGAGCAGTTCGAGCACGTTGAGTTCATCGACTTCGAGCAGCCCGACCGCAATGACTTTCTGGTCATTAGCCAGCTTCCAATCCAGAGCGCGGCGGGGGGGACGGGCAACAGCCGCCGCCCCGACCTGGTCGTCTACGTCAACGGGCTGCCGCTGGTGGTCTTCGAGCTGAAGAGCCCCTGGGACGAGTACGCCGACGTCGGCGGCGCCTACAACCAGCTCGGCCACTACACGGTCGACATTCCGCAGCTCTTCAACTTCAACGCCTTCTGCGTCATCTCCGACGGCAACACCACCCTCCACGGCATGTACAGCGCCGGCTTCGAGTGGTTCTCTCCCTGGAAGTCCATCGACGGGCGCGAGGTCGAGCCCAACACCACCGGCAGCATGAAGACCCTGATCGAGGGTCTCTTCCCCAAAGCGCGGCTGCTGGATTACGTGCGCAATTTTATCGTCCACGAGGTGGTCAACGACAAGATCACCAAGAAGGGTGCCCGCTACCACCAGTTCTTCGCCGTGCGCTTCGCGGTCGGAGAGGCGCTGCGGGCGATGGCGCCCGGCGGCGACCGGCGCGCCGGTGTCATCTGGCACACCCAGGGCTCCGGCAAGAGCCTGGAGATGGTCTTCCTGATCGGTATTCTGCGCCGCTGGCCGGGTCTGAACCCCTCGGTCGTGCTTCAGGTCGACCGGACGGACCTGGACAATCAACTCTACGAGAACCTCGTTGCGGCCCGCGAGGTGGTCGGCACTGTCCACCAG
The DNA here is from genome assembly GCA_027493995.1 of Ardenticatenaceae bacterium. Classification (GTDB taxonomy): domain Bacteria; phylum Chloroflexota; class Anaerolineae; order Ardenticatenales; family Ardenticatenaceae; genus DOUV01. Next base: position 3,934,581 of record JAOSJS010000001.1, read on the forward strand.
GCGGACACCGTGGACGACCTTCGCACGCTGCTGCAGACCGAGGGCGGTGAGGTGGTGTGCTCGACGATCGAGAAGTTCCGACTGCGTGAGGGCGAGCGCCGCCACCCGGTGCTCTCAGAGCGACGCAATATTCTGGTGATCGCCGATGAGGCTCACCGCAGCCAGTACGGGTTGCTCGACGGCTTCGGGGCCTTCCTGCGGCAGGCACTGCCCAACGCCTCGTTCCTGGGCTTCACCGGCACGCCGATCGACAAGGAGGACGCCAACACGGTCCAACTCTTCGGCAACTACATCCATGTCTACGACATGCAGCAGGCCAAAGAGGACAAGGCTGTGGTGGGCCTCTTCTATGAGCGGCGCCACATCCCGCTCGACCTGGCCAACGAGCAGATCGATGCCGATTTGGAAGAGATCACGGAGGAGCAAGAGGTTGCCCTCGAAGCGGGCGAGTTGGAACAGGCCAAAGCGAAGTGGGCGGCGGTAGAGCGCGCGGCCGGGACGCGGGAGCGGCTGGCCGTGCTGGCCCAGGACCTCCTGGAGCATTTCAACCGGCGCCAGCAGGCCTTGCAGGGCAAGGCGATGGTCGTCTGCATGAGCCGCCGCAACTGTGTGGCCCTCTACGATGCGCTGACGGCTCTGCCCAACTGCCCCGAGGTGCGGGTCGTAATGACGGGCGACATCACCAAAGACCCAAAGGCGTGGAGCGAGGCCGGCCACATCACGACCAGGCAGAAGCGGGAGGAGATCAAGGCGCGATTCGTGGACCCAGACGATCCGCTCAAGATCGTCATCGTCCGCGACATGTGGCTGACCGGCTTCGATGCTCCGTCGGCGAATACCCTCTACGTGGACAAGCCGATGAAGGGCCACACTCTGATGCAGGCCATCGCCCGGGTCAACCGCTTCTTCCGCGACAAGCCCGGTGGGTTGATCGTGGACTTCATCGGGATCGGAGACGAGTTGAAAGCGGCCACTCGCAAGTATACGGCCGGCGGTGGCCGCGGCAACCTCACGGAGGATCTGATCGAGCAGGCGGTGCACTACTTCTTTCTCCAGTTGCAGGCCACCGCCTCCAACCTGCCTTCCAACCAGCCCTACGCCCGCTGGCGCGATCTCTCACCCACCGAACTCGAGGATGTGTGCAACCGCTGCTACGGCACCCTGGCCGCCGATGAAGCGCTGCGCGAGGATTTCCTGGCCGACGAACACCGCCTCTCCAAGGCCTTCAGCCTGGTCAGCCACCTCCCGGAGTGTCGCCCGCACTTCGACGAGGTCGCCTTCTACCAGATGATCCGCAAACAGCTCCGCAAGCTCTCGCCCACTGCGCGCCAGAGTGTTGAGGATCTTGATCGTGCCGTCCGTGACCTGCTGGATGAGAGCATCACGGCCCAGCCGGCGGTGGATATTTTCGCGGTGGCCGGGCTGGACAGGCCCGACATCTCCATCCTGGACGATCAGTTCCTGGCCGGATTCAAGCAGCAGGAGAATCAGGACCTGCAAGTGAGGTTGCTCGCGAGACTGATGCAGGACGATCTGGAGGCCCGGCGGCGTCAAAACGTGGCTCGCTACCGCTCCTTCAAACAGATGCTGGATGAGGCCATCGCGCGCTACAACAACGGGTCGATCCAGGCAGCCGACGTCGTGGCGACCATGGTGGAGATGCGCCGGAAGCAACTGGAGGACGCGCGACGCAAGGCGGAATTGGGGCTGAACGACGAGGAGCTGGCCTTCTACGACGTGGTCGCCCACGGCGCCCCGGACGGGATCCCCACGGACAACGAGTGGATTGCGGGGTTGGTACGGGAAGTCGTGGTGGCGGTCCGCGACAACGTCAAGGTAGATTGGACCAAGGCCCACCGGCGCGACGTCTATGCCAGCGTACAGAGTGCGGTCAGCCGCGTGTTGCGCCGCCGTCGTCTGAAGGGGGAGCAGTTCCAGTTCATGCTCAAGCGCCTGATGCAGCAGGCTGAGGCCAACTACGAGGATTGGCCGCTGGCGGCGTGAGGAGGAAGGGCCCAGCTTCTCGCCTACACTATCGCCACTCACCTGCCTGGAACATCGGTCAAGGCGTCGTTGCGCGGGTGGGACCATGGTTGGTAGGAACTGCTTGAGCGGTCGGAAGCGCGCTGTTGTACCTTTCCACATTCATCCGACCCCCAGCGTGCCCAGAGGGGCCCGCCCGGCCGCAGGCCCCCAGCCGCGGTTTTTGCGCCTTTCCAAATGAATCTGACACACCGGGCGTATGCCCGGAGCAACCGCCCGGCCGCCCAGGAATGAATTCCAGGGCTGATAGCCAAAGTCGGCTGAAGCCGACTGGATGATAGCCCTTCCCGCACAATTGCAATCGTTCTTAAGTCGCGCTTGCCCTTTTCCAATCGACGCTGACACACCGCGTGCCCGCAGGGGCACGCCCGGCCACCGGCCCCCAGCCGCGATTTCAATCGCCCGGCTGCCCGCCCGGCTCCGGACAGCGATGGTCAGATTTATTTGGAAAAGTGCTAAAGCGCGCACTACGAACCGGAAACGCCTTCACGCGGTGTTCGCCAATCGCCTCGGCGACGCCTTGACCGGCGCTCGAGAGCATCGGTCAAGGCGTCCTTTTGTCGGGCGAGAGCCGGGCGACTGAAGTCGCGGCTGGAGGCTTGCCGCCGGGCGTCGGCCGACCCCGCGGGGTCCACCCAAGCGAGACGTGCCCTGTGGGGCTCCCCCACCGGGGTGCCCTGAGGGGCATCCCGTAGGGTCACCGTGGACGCTTGGGCAGCCCCCTCAGGGGCTCCCCCTACCGGGCGTTCTCGCTTGGGGATCCCCCGCGGGGGGCTCCCGTAGCGTCCACGTGGACGCTTGTCCCCTGCGGGGGAGTCCCCTACGAGACGATCTCGCTTCGCCCTGCGGGGCGGTCCCCGGCGTGATCGGCTCGCTTGGGCGTACCCGGTGGGGTAGGGGGTACCCCGCGGGGTAGGCAGCCCCCTCACCCCCTGTGGGGGGAGCCCAAGCGGGGTCACCTCGCCTCGCCCTGAGGGGCGGTCCCCGGCCTGATCGTCTCGCCTGGGCGTACCCCGCGGGGTAGGGGGTACCCCTCAGGGCAGGGGCTCACGCCGGGGATCACCCCGCAGGGTGTTCGCCGACGCAGATGGGTGGGGGATCGGTGGGCAGCTGACCACGCCTTGACCGGCGCGCTCGTGGCCTGCTCATCTACGCCGTCGGGGATCCGGAGGTGGCAAGCCACGGTGTGGTGCCCATCGGCAAACAGCTCGAGGTGGTAAGGCTCGACCTTCGCGGCTCACCTGAGGAGGTCCTGGGACAAGTGGCCGCGGTCGCGCGTCGAATTCGACGCCTGCGGCAAGCCGCCCTGGAGGCGCTCGTGAGCGGGTGAGGCGCTCGCAGAGGCGGGCTGCTGGCTGTGCTTGACATGGGTGAGACTCGAGCGCTCTGCTCGCAGCGAGCAGGGAGACGGCTGTTGTCGTCGGGCCTCGAACCTGGGCCGACGAATTTCGCAGGGCTCCAGGGGCTCTCTGGAAAAGTCGTAACCCTTTGCGTTCGTGACATCTTGGCGATGCCACCCTCCACACCCCCTGCCGCCGCAAGATGCGCCGAGGCGAAGTCGTCTCGGTGTGTCAAGGCGCTTTGTGACCCCAGAGTGGTAACGATTATTTCAAAATGTTGGCGCCCGGGATGACAAAAACGTCAGGACAGTCAACACTCTGTCCTGTATGATAAATGTTGTGTAGTCGGTAGCTGCTCTTCAGTGCTGAAGGGGGACGGCTTGTTTTTGGTTGGGCCGATTTGCGGCCGCGCGGCTCCATGGGGAGCGCGCGATGACCGCCTCAAGCAGTGCCCCGACCGCACCGACACGCGCAACGCGGCGGCTCGCGTGTCGCAAGCTTGCGGCGCGCGAGCCGATACTTCACGCGAAGACCCCCTGCCGCCTGCTCCCCGGGCGCCACGCTGGAAGCCGCCGCGAGTGCGGCGGCTCTGGGTGTGCGGCTTGTTCATTTGTGACGGGTTCCATTCCAGACCGGGTGTGTCACGACGAGTCGTGGCCACCTGAGCTGCAGGTTCGCCTTTGCTCTGCCGCGGCCCCACGCACCCGACCCTGGCGCGCCCTCTCTCGCGTTCAGAACCTTGCGGGTGCCGGCACGCGGGTCTGGAGCAGGATGTGTCAGGGAGTCCGGGTATGATGCGCCTCACTCTCCCGATGCGATGCCCACGCTGTCGCTGTCCATCGATTCTGCGAATCCGCCGGGCACCGTGGATGCGGCGAGTACCGCTCACCAGGCATTACCAGTGCAAACAGTGTTACCTGGAGTTTGTGTTAACACTGGGATGCATCGTGTGGTAGAGGAGGTAACCGCTCGTACCCCGACCTGGTTCCCCTGTCGTCGCCCCGCCCGGTCGTTGTTCGTGCGAGGAGTCGCGCGGCCGCCAACAGAAGAGCGCCCCAGTGGTGGGCTGAAGCGCCATTCTTCTCGGGCAGTCGATCATGCCTGCCTCACTGCGATCCGGGCTCCTCGGGCAGGCTGAGCAACCAGAGATTGTGATCCTCACTGCCGACAAAGACCACAGAGCGGCCATCAGGCGAGACGCTCCAGTCGTTGTCGGCGATCTTGAACGGCGTCGTCTGGGGATCGGTCAGGCGGTGGCTCTGCAGGCTCTGGGTGTCCAGCTCCCAGAGTTGGTGGCTCGGGGCGGTGGGGTCCAGGGGAATGAGGAGCAGGTGGCTGTCGTCGCGCCACTGGTAGGCCCCGAACAGGGTATCCACCACCCGGTAGGACGTCGCGCTAGCCGTGCGAAGGAGCCAGAGCCCGTTTCGCTCCGACACCTTGTCTCGGGTGACGTAGTAGACGATCCAGCTTCCCCCCGGTGAGGGCAGGACCCCTTCTATCCACGCGCCTCGAGCCAGCGTCTCCACGGTCCCCGTCGCGAGTGAGTAGTTGTAGAGCGCGTCTTCGGGCGCGTTCAGCGAGTCGCGTCCGCGCCACAGCAATCGGTCGTGGGAGAGCCACCCGTACAGGTTGCCCCGCGGGACCTGGGCGATCCGTCGCGGCTGGGAGCCGTCCAGGTTGGCTACCCAGATCGGCGTGGTCCGCTCCTCGGTCGCCTGGGCCTCGTTGCGAACCTGCCAGGCGATATGTTTCTGGTCGGGGGCGACAAAGACGGGCCGTCCTTGTGCCGGGACCGTCCAGTGCTGCCCGTCCGACAGGCGCTCGAGGCGGGTGGTGTCTCCCTGAGGCACCATACGGAACGCCATGTCGGGGGTGTAGAAGGCAACGCCCTGGCTGACCAGCTCCGCCGGTCCCCCAGGTCTTGTAGTGTCTAGGTCCCAGATGCCGACCGGTGCCTCAGCCGAAGGCTTGTCGATGAAGAGGACGTGTTGGGAGTCGGCCGACCAGAAGGGGTGGGGGCAGCAGCCGTCGGCGGTGAGCCGGCGGAGGGTCGCGGCGGAGACATCGGAGGCGGGCGCGAGGACTCCAGCCATGGTCGCCGCTGAGGCATCCTGGAGGCTCGGGGTGTCCCGGTCGCGGCTCGACGAGCAGGCCGAAAGCAGGAGCAGCACGAGAAGGGTGCCTGCGACCCCAACGATTGCGTGAGATGTGTGCGACAGTTTCACGGTCATGGCCCTGTCCAATCCGGCGGCCAGGGATGGGCGAAGTCGTTGAGGAGGGGACCCCCAATGGTCGCCTCAGGTTGATCGTTCAGGTATTGCCACTGGCGCGGCCGATCCAGGTTGCGCTCGAAGATCTGGGTTGGGGGGCCGGTCAGCGCCAGGTTGTCCCAATCGGCCTGGATGAGCGGGACCGGATCGTATTTACGGACGTGCCCCAGGCCGCGCACCTCCAGATGCAGGTGCGGGCGGGCGGTGCAGGTGCCGGCGGGATCGCCACTCAGCGCGACGACCTCACCCGCTTTCACCGCCTGACCGGCCTGGAGGGCGGGGCGCTTCAAGAGGTGGCCGTAGAGGGTGGCGTAGCCCAGCTTTGGGTGATCGATCATGAGGTTGTGCGGACCGGAGCCGAAGCTGAGGTCGTCCACGGCGAAGACGACGCCGTCGGCAATGGAGAGCACCTCGGTTCCGCAGCGAGCAACGAAGTCGGTGCCGAAGTGGATGCCCTGGCTCGCCCCGTAGAAGCTGGTGCGATGCTGGAAGGCGAAGACGGTATTACCGTAGGGTTGGCCCAGGAGCCAGGTGTCTGGGCCGGGCGGTCCTTTGAAGGGGAGGATGAAAGGCTGATTGCTCGTGCTCTGGGAGAGGGCGACTGGCGCGGCGGCCACCAGCCCCAGCATCACGAGCCCAATTAAGACGGCCACTCTGGCAGGTTGTTCCAGAGGCGTTCGTGTCATCCCGCTCATCGCTTAAGACCTTCCGGCACAAATAGAGCCGAGTGCGGCCCTCGCGCCTCAGCCGTGAGGCGAGAAGTCCTACCCGGCTCTAAGCAGGAAGCCTACCAACAGTTTCCGGGAGCGAAGGAAGATCCTTGGGGGGAAATCGCCCACTTAGAGCGTGACGGTCGCCGAGTGGTAGCCGGTCGCGCCGTTGGGGTGCGCGCCGCTCTCCCTCGCGACCTGGAGCGCGCCCGTGCCATCGATCGCACGGACGCGGAAGGTGTGGCGGCCGGGCGTCATCGGCCAGTCGTAGCGCCACTGCACCCAGGTGAGCGGGCTGAGCGGTGGGGTGCGCAACACGGCCGGGGTCCACGCGGCCCCATCGACCTGCACCTCGACCTTTTGGATGCCGCGATCGCCGGCCCAGGCAATCCCCCCGACCGGCACCTTCCCATCGACGACCGCATCCCTGGCGATGGTGTCAATCACCGAGACGATCTGAGGCCGCGCCTCAGCGCTCCATCCGCGGTCCACCCAATACCCGGCCCCCGCGTGGTCGATGGCTTCGATCCGCGTGATCCACTTGGGCTGCTTCATGCCGTAGCGATTGGGGATGTAAATCCGGAGCGGAAACCCGTGCGCGACCGGGAGGGTCTCGTTGTTCATGCCGTAGACCAGCAGCGTGCGGGGGTCCATGATGTCCTCCATCGCGACACTCTCGTAGAAGCCGTCGGCGGCCCGGATGGCGAGTTCCTTCGCCTCGGGCCGCAGGCCGAGATCCTTGAGCACCTCGCGCAGGCGGACGCCCGTCCAGTTGCTCGTCCCGATCAAATCGCCGGCGATAGGATTCGAGATGCAGCTCTGCGTGATCGCCTGGGTGACGGGCGGGTACGCGAGGAGATCGTCGAGCGTCAGCGGGCGAGGATCGTCGAAGAGCCCGGCGACCTCGAGGGCCCACGAGTCGCCACTGATGGCGGGCGGGCGCATGTTGATGTCGATGCGGTAGAAGTCCTGGTTCGCCGTGAGCTCCGGCCGGGTCCCAGGGGCCGCCTGGACCCGGTCGCGCGTCGTGGCCGTGGCTGTCGGCTCGGGGCGGGGTGGCGGGGTGGCAAGATGTGCGGCGACGGGCGTGGTGGTGGTGGTGGTGGTGGTGGTGGTGGTGGTGGTGGTGGGCGTCGCACTGGGTTCGAGGGTCGCGAGCGGCGTCGCCGGGGCCGCCGGTGTCCCGGTTGGCGCCGGACGTTTCGCCAGCGGCTGGCCGGCGCCGGTCGGCCGCTGCTGCTCCTGCAGAAGACGGCCGAGGCCCCAGGCCCCCAGGGCGATGCCGGCGGACGCACCGGCCAGGGTGAGTAACGCCGCCCGGCGGCTGGCACGCGCTTCGTGGGTCGGCGAAGAGCGCGGTCTGTCGAGGAGGGCGCCAAGCAGGGCGCCCCACCCGACGATCAGCAGCCCGAGCCAGCCAAGCGCGAGCACCGGGTTGCCCCGCGAGAGGAGCCCAAAATCAAGTTCGACAGCGCTGACGAGCACGAATGCTGCCAGGCCAGCGAACACCCCTACGCGCGGCCCGGGCTGGTCGCTGCGCCGCAGGGCCCAGGCGAGGCCGGTGCCGAGCACGACGCCGGCGCCCACGACCAGCACGACGGCCGTGAGTTGCTCGATTCGCTTGGCCATCGCGCCGGTCGGACCAAGCTGGAAGGTCGCGATCAGCCTCACGATGGTATCGATGCCCAGGGTAATCAGATTCCCCGGCAACACGCGAGCCAACCAATCAAACAAATCGAAGGGAACGAAGGGCAGCCCCGCCAGCTGCTCTCCGAGGAAAAAGAGCGCTATGAGCGGGAGGCTGGTGAGCCCGCCCAAAAAAGCTCCGGTCAGTCGAGAAGGTCGTCTCATTCCTATCTCCTCACTTCTCTCAATGGTCCCATGCTTCACAGGACAACCCATTGGTCACCCCAGTATCATCAGTATCGTACCCAAATCTTACCAAAACGTTTCATGGCGCATCGCCTTCTCCCGGCTCAGCCCCCAGGAACGGGGCGGGGGCGCAGGAGCCACCGAACGCCTGCGCTGGTGGTCCAACGCACCTCTGCCCTTCGGGAGGGCGACGCCGGGAGCCAGGCCACCTGCCGACACCGCCTCGACCACGCCGCAGATGCCACGCACCTCGCAGGTCCGCCTCTTGAGGCGGTTCGCCCGGCCAGGCGGCGCATTGCTCTCAAGGACTTTTCTTCGGTATAATGGGTTCTCCTGCAGCGCCTCGCTCGACGGAACTCGCCGGCCGACGGCGGCCGGCCGGTGGGAGTGTGATGCGCTTGCAATGCACCCTGGGGAACGAAACTGGCCGCGTGTTTGAAAGGGACTGGCAGAATGGACGTCGAACTTCGCGACGAGCGGACGAGAGGGGTGCGCAATGCTGGCGACTGATACGACGGTGGATTACACGACTCCTGATTCTGATGTCACGGCCCACTGCCGGGTCCATATCTACTATCGGACTCAGCGAGCAGTGGTCGTGTTGAGCGACGCGCCCGACAACCCGGGGCCGGGAATCGTCGATGCCGTGCCGCAGGTTGCCACCGAAGTCCTGCACCGGTACGGACTCGACGTGGAGAGGACGACCTGGGTCGTGCATTCCCCGCGGGAGCAAGGGGGTCTGCCTGAGAGCTACGACCTGGTCGAGTTGGTGTGGGACGGCGAGCGGTTCACCGGTGAGCCGGAATGGGATCAGGTGCCACTCCAGAACATCGAGTGGCTCACCCGCCAGGACGAGGGTGAGAAAGGACGCTGAGCCGGACAGGCTCGCTCTTCTCGCCGGTTGGGGCTACAATCGTGCCCTCACATGTCCGTTTGGCCGTAGCAAGGTTGCGTTTTTCCATGGCGACTTCAGCTGTTCCTGATCCAGCGCTCGTTGCCGAATCCGGCTCCCTCGCGAAGGCCGCGCCGGAAGCGATCCCTGCGACGAGCCTCCACCGCGCCCGCCGGGCGCTCGCCTGGCGGACCGCAACCGAACTGCTCCTGATCGTTCTCGTTGCCTTTAGCTACGCCGGATCACCGCTGCTGGATTTCAACCGGCTTCACCTACAGCAAACGTCCGAGCACAACGAGGCTGCCACACTGCCCGTTCTGACCGAGATCGGGTTGCGGCGCGCGCACGTGATTCCCTTATGGAATCCGTACATGAGCAGCGGCTTCCCGTACGCAGGCGACTTCGTCAGCAACTTCTGGAACCCGGTCGCGACGCTGCCAGTCCTGCTGTGGGGTGGAGTCAACGGCTACAAAGTCTCGGCGTTCCTGTCCTTCCTCATCGCCGGTGTAGGCCAGTGGCTCTTTGGGTATGTCCTTGGCTTACGCTCGGCGATCCGGCTGTGGTCGGCCTTGCTCTTCATGCTCTCCGGTGGCCTGGCTCTCTTCTGGCGGCTTGGGTGGTACCAGTTGCTCGTGGGAGTCGTCTGGTTCCCCTGGTGTTTCGCGGCGCTGGTCTGGGCCTTGCGCACCCACAGCCGGCCAGCGCTCGCCCTGGCGGCGCTGGCGATCACGATGGTGCTGACCTCGGCCGGCGGCTACTATTACTTCTACCTGGCCGGGGCGCTCACGACGCTGACGCTTGTTTTGCTCGTGCTGGCACCAGCGCGCCAGCGCGTCACCCAGTTAAAACGCGCTGTCGCCATCGTCGCGCTAAGTGCCGGACTCCTGGCCGTCGTGATCCTGCCGGGAATTGACGTCTACCGCTTCACCGTGCGCGAGGCGTTCCCTGATCCCAGGCAGGGCTCGTCGCAGCCCATCCCGTACGCGCTCTTCCAGTACGTGGTATCGGACCCCAACTGGTTCAACACGGACATCCTCGGCCAGGCCAATGGCTTTACCTGGTTTTACATCGGTGCCCTACCACTCCTGGCGTTGGCCTTCGTTCCGCTCGGCTTCAACCGCAGCCGCCGGCGGCGCGATGCTCTCGTCGTGCTGACCGTCCTGACGGGGCTCTTTCTGGCCTGGCACGCCAACCGTCACACGGTGGTCGGCTGGGTCTACAAAGCGCTCCCCGTTCTGTACACGTTCCGCTTCCCCGGGCGCCTGCTCATTGTCGGTGCCAGTCCACTTATCGTGCTCGGCGGCTTCGGCCTGCAGAGCCTCTGGCTTCGAACCCGGCGAGTGACCCGGCCTGTGACGTTCCGCCTCGTGCTCAGCCGTAGGGAAGCGACCAGCGAGGTCCAGATTCGCCTGAGCTGGCTCGTCAACCTGGCGCTGATTATCCTGCTAGCACAGTCGGTCTTGAACGTCCGCACCGTCAACCAACCGTTCGCATTCACAACCAACCGGCAGCGCGACCAACGAGCGCTGCGTGCGATGACCTGGCTCCGCGAGCGTGATCCCAGCCTCTACTCCATCGCTGCCGGCGACTGGCGGGTCTGGTGGTGGTGGACGACCGCTGCGTACGAGCTCGAGCAGCCGGTGCTCAATTTTGCCTACAATCGCTTCGTCAGCACCTTTCGGGCCCAGCAGACCGAGGGTTCTGTCGTCCGCGCCCGACCCAAATATGTTTTCCCCTGGCAAGACCAGCCGCCCGCCGGCGGCAGGCTGCTCGGCGACTTCGAGGGGCTTCCGGTCTACGAGATGCCGAATGCGCTTCCCTACGCCTTCGCCATCAGCCCGGAGCGGCTCGCCCAACGCTCCCCCCTGACGCCGGCCGATGTCCGGGCGCTCGATGCCCGCTGGCTCAACCCCAACCAACTCGTCGTCGACGCACCGGCGGGTCCGTCCGGCCAACAGTTGGTGGCCCTGGTGAGCATGTTTCCCGGCTGGAAGGTCTCCATCGATGGCCAGCCGGTCGCGCTGACGCCCGTGAACGACTACCTGGGCGTCACGATGCTGGACGGCGCCCATACCTACACTTTCTCGTTTGAGCCGCCCTTGTTTTTCGTTGGCCTGGGGATTTCCTTACTCACTCTCCTCATCGTCCTCTGGCTCCTCGTGGGACAGGGCTGGCGCCACTCCATTACCGCCGGACTGGCGGTGGGTCTACTGCGCTCACGGATCAAGCAGAGGGCCTGAACCGGGTTGCATACCAACGGCGTTCGCAAAAACGGCTGTATCGCGATCCCAGCCGGTCGATCGAAAATGACACGACTCCACCGTTGCCCTCAGAGGCTCTCTCCTTATATAATCGGGCTGTCACCCCCTTGAGGTTGAGTCCTGTCGAAACCTGGCCTGGTGCGGCAGTAAGAGAGGAGACGACCATGAACGTCAGCCAGAATGTCGAGCGAGCGCGCCGGTTCTTCCCCGAAAAACCGGCGCTCATTTACGAGGATCGGACCTACACGTACGCCGAGTTGGACGACGAGGTCAACCGTGTGGGCAACGCGCTGCGCAGCCTGGGCGTGGAGCGCGGTGATCGGGTTGGCATCTATCTGCCGAACATCCCGACCTTTCCCATCGCCTACTATGCGGTGCTGAAGATCGGCGCCATCGCGGTCTCGCTCAGCCCGATGTTGAAGCGCGACGAGGTCCGCTATATCCTGAGCGACTCGGGGGCCAGCGCGCTCTTCACCGCCGGCGACCTGCTGACCAACGTCCCGCACGACGAACTGCCCGACCTCCAACAGGTTATCGTCGCGGGGGGCGAGAGCGGCGGCTACCCAACGCTCGACCATCTGACCAGCCAGGCCTCGGCACAGCTCGTCGCCGCCGAGATGGAGCCCGGCAAGCCGGCCGCGATCCTCTACACGTCGGGTACGACCGGCTTTCCGAAGGGGGCCACCCTGTCGCACGGCAATATCGTCTCCAACATGTACAGTGCCGCCCATCACACCAGGCTCACGCCCGACGACCGGTTGATCCTTTTCCTGCCGCTGTTCCACGTCTTCGGGCAGAACTTCGTCATGAACGGTGGCTTCACTGCCGGGGCGACCATCGTGCTGCACCGGCGCTTCGAGCCGGAGGCGGTGCTCAACTCGATCCAGCGCAACCGGGTGACCTGCTTCTACGCAGTGCCGACGATCTACATCGTCCTGTTGAACATGGACACCTCCGTCTGGGACCTGTCGTCGATTCGCTACTACTTTACGGCCGCGGCGACGATGCCCCGCGAGATCGCGCTGCGGTGGAAGGAAAAGACCGGCCTGATGGCCTACGAGGGCTACGGCCTGACCGAGTGCAGCCCGTTTGCCTCCTACAACCACGACTTCCGCCACAAGTTCGGCTCCATCGGCTCGCCGGTCGAGAATGTGGAGATGAAGGTCGTGGATGAAGCGGGCCAGGAGCTGTCGCCGGGCGAGTGGGGCGAGATCATCATCCGGGGCCCGGGGGTGATGTTAGGCTACTGGAACAAGCCGGAGGAGACGGACCAGGCCGTCCGGAACGGCTGGCTCCACTCCGGCGACATCGGCACAACCGACGAGGAAGGCTATTTCTACATCGTGGATCGGGTCAAAGACATGGTCAATGTGGCGGGCTTCAAGGTCTTTCCCGCCGAGGTCGAGAATGTCATCTACCGGCACGCGGCCGTGAAGGAGGTCGGCGTGTACGGCAAACCCGATCCCATCAAGGGGGAGACGGTTGTGGCCAACGTGGTGCTCAAAGATGGTGCCGACGCGACGGCGGAGGAGATAATCGAGTTTGTCCGCGAGCGCCTCGCCGTCTACAAAGCGCCGCGCGAGGTCAACCTCGTCAGCGACCTGCCCAAGAGTGCCACGGGCAAGATTCTGAAGCGCGTGTTACGTGCCGAGGCCTCGTAGAGACGCCCCGGTGGGCCGTCTCTACAGGCCCGGCTACCAGTTTCGTCGTGCTCTCGAGCGTTCGCACCGTCAAGGGGCACAGAGAGTAGCGGCTTAGCGCCGGTGAGGGACAGAGCAACACACCGAAGAACGATGAGACAAGCTTTTCACAACCTTGAACCGTGGAAGCGCAATCTGTACATGCTCTTCGCCGCCCAACTGCTCTCGGTTGCCGGTTTTTCGCTGATCTTCCCCTTTCTCCCTCTCTACGTGAAGAAGTTGGGGGTCGCCACCGTCGGGTCGGTGGAGTTTTGGTCGGGGATGGTCTTCAGTGCGCAGGGACTGACCATGGGCATCGCGGCACCGATCTGGGGAGCCGTCGCCGATCGCATTGGCCGGAAGCTGATGGTCGAGCGGGCACTGTTTGGCGGGGCGATCCTCCTGGCGCTGATGGGCCTGGCGCGCAGTGCGGAAGAGTTAACGCTGCTACGCGCCCTCCAGGGCATGATTACCGGCGTGATGGCGGCCGGGAGCGCGCTGGTTGCCGCCAGCACGCCGAGGTCCAAATCGGGGTGGTCCCTCGGCTTGATGCAGACGGCCGCCTGGGCCGGTACCGCCGTCGGCCCCCTGTTGGGGGGCGTGCTGGCCGACACGGTCGGGTTCCGGACGACATTTCAGGTGACGGCCGGCTTGTTGCTGCTGTCGGGCGTCTCAGTGCACCTGTGGGTGACTGAGGCGCAGGACACGCTGGAGAGCGACAAGGCGCTCCGGCTGCGCTCCTTGTTCCAATCCTGGCAGAACGCGCTCGCCGCCGAGGGGATGAGGGCGCTCTACACCGTCAAATTCGCGGTGCGACTGGCCGCCACCGTCATGCTGCCGATCGCCCCGCTGTTGGTCGCCGCGTTGATGCCGGCGAGCGGACGGGTGGCGACGGTGGCCGGCATCTTCACAGCGGCATCCGCGGCGGCCAGCACATTCAGCGCAATGGGCTTCGGCTCGCTGGGTGATCGGATCGGCCACCGGCGCGTGCTCATCATGGGCTGCGTCCTGTCGGGATTCGGCTACCTCCTCTTCCTGGGGGTCACCTCGATCTGGCAGCTGATTGCGCTCGCGATCGTCACAGGGATCGCGAACGGCGCGATCATTCCCTCGATCGGCGCCCTGCTCGCCAACGGCTCGCCCGCGGGTGAGCAAGGGACCGTCTATGGGATCGACGCCAGTGTGAATGCAAGCGCTCGCGTGTTTGCCCCGCTGATCGGCACAGCGGTGACCGCTGCGGTCTCGCTGCAGGCGGGCTTCGCCGTCGCCGGGGTCATCTTTCTGATCGCGGCTGGGCTCGCGATCGCCCGATTGCCGCGCCTGGCGGTGCCGGCGCGGAGAGACGCGCATAGCGCCGCGGATTGACCGAAGCCAGACAGGACGACGACAGCTTTACGTACGACTCCCGGCTCTCTATAATCCGTGCGCCGTGAAGGGTGCGCTTCGGAGGCACGAATCGATACCTCGTGCCTGCATCGCCTGGGGTTCCGGGAGGAGTAGGGCAACTTCTCCCCGATGCCAAGAAGGCGAAGGCATCTCCCTCTTAGCGCCATCACGTTTCGCGCGTCCATCGGTCCAGCCGGAGACGCTGAGTCCGTGAGTACCAGCCATCGAAGCATGACCGCCGAATCCATCCTCCTTCCGCTCCGAGCGGCGCTCGAACACCTCCGCCTGGTGCGCAACGTAGCCGAGTACTTCGATCCCCAGGAGCGCCGGCTGGTTGTCCAGTCGGTGGTGATCGGCGCCGCGGTCTGGGCCGTCGTGTTTGGGTTGAAAAGTGGCGTGCAGTGGGCCTTCCACGCCGTCTTGCACTGGGTCGAACGATCGCCTTCGATCTTCACCATCTTCGGGCCCCTGTTGCTCGGTGCGCTGGTGATGGCGGCCCTGGTGCGCTACGCGTCGGGCGTCGTCCACTACCGGGATCAAGAAGGGCACGTTCACGCGCTGATCGACGTGGAAGGCGACGGCCTCGAGCGCGCCATCTCGCTCTACTACACCTCCGAACCCAGCTTTGAGCAGGCATTGCTGGGGAAAGAGGGCGTCGACGTCCGCTGGGAACTCCCAACCTTCAAGCTCGCCGCGCGCAAATTCGTCGCCACGCTCGTGACGCTCGCCAGCGGGGGCAGTGGCGGGTTGGAAGCGAGTGTCGCGCTCATCGGCGAGAGCGTCGCGGCCGGGCTGTTTAAGCCCCGCCCGCGGGTCGCGGCGGCCAACAGTCGTTTGGGCCTGCTCGGCCGCTTCTGGCGGTGGTGGTGCCCTCAGGATCCGGACGACCTACAGACGGCTCAGCTGGGGGGCATTGCAGCGGCTGTGGCCACGTTGCTGGGCGCGCCCTTTGCCGCGGCCTTCTTCGCAACCGAGGTGATGTACCGGCGGCGCCCCATCATCGAGAAACTCGTCTACGCGCTGATCGCGGCGCTGGTCGCCTTTTTTCTCACCCACCTGGTCTCCGGTCACGCCGTCATCTTCGAGGTGGCGGCCCTGCCCGACCCGCCGACGACCCTGCGCTACTACGGTGTGTTGACGCTCATGGCGGCGCTGGTTTCCCTGGTGAGCATCTACTTCAGCCACCTGCGCACCCGCTTCGAAGACGGTTTCCACCGTCTCCACCCCAATCTGTGGCTGCGCCACCTCGCCGGTGCGGTGCTGACCGGCGCGATTGCGCTGCTGGCCGCCTTCGTCACGGGCCAGGGGTTGGACCTCGTGCTGGGACCTGGCGAGAGCGCCATCGATGCCGCCCTGGCCGGCGAGCTGACCATCGGCGTGGCGTTGATCGCCCTGCTCGCCAAGTTGCTGGCCACGCTGGCGACGATCGGCTCGGGCGGCTCGGCGGGATTGTTGGTTCCTTCCATTTTTCTTGGGACGATGGTCGCGGCGGCCCTCGCGCCGGTCTTCAACTATCCGCCGATGATGTTGATCATTCCGGCGATGACTGCCAGCCTGGTCTCCATCGTCAACGTGCCACTGGCGGCGATCCTGTTTACGGTGGAGGTCTTCGGCGCCCCCTACATGGTGCCTGCCCTGGTCGTCCTGGTGGTGACTGCCATTTTGGCCCACGAAAATAGTATCTACCGCGCCCAACGCCAAAAGGCCGAGGAGCGCGAAATCTTGCCCGGATTCAGCGTGCGCCGGGTGGCGGTTCCCGAGCCATGGGTGGGCCAGACGATCGTCAATCTCCAGATTCGCCACCGATTTGAGCTCAATGTGATCGGCCTCGTGGAAGGGCACAGCCACAACGGGGAACGGCACCGCCACGTACGCTTGAATCCACCTGCGACGACCCCGCTGAAAGCGGACGACGTTTTGGTCGTGCTGGGCGAGGATCAAAAACTGGATGCCTTTGAGGCGATCCTTCGGTCGGGAGCTTCCTGATGGGTGAAACGGGGTGCAGGCTGCCGAGCAGGAACCGGCGCTCGCGCTCAATCCGCGCATACTTGCCAATCTGCACTCGTTCATCCTTTGTTCATTGATGGGGTAGGCATACGGAACGAAGCGAGGGAACCTTGCTCGGCCATGGGCTCGCAGATGATGGAATGGGGGTCTGCCCGGCCTGATGCTCTCTTGCCTATCTGGCTATCCATCTTGGGGGGATCCCGCCTCAATGTGTTGCAGGACGTTGATCACTCGCCCGTTCGGATCAGTGACGAAAAACCTGCGGACGCCCCATGGCTCGTCCGTCATCGGATAAACGACGTCCATCCCTTGGGCAAGGGCTCGATCGTAGAGGGCTGACACGTCCGACACCTGAACCGAGCAGTCAGGGTGAATATGGGTACGGGGATCTTCGCTGATGATTGATAGTTGTGCGGTTGGATTGTCCGTTGAGACAAAGGTAACGATCCATCCCATGTCCATCCCAACGTCGAAGCCCAAGAAGTCGACGTAAAAGGCGCGACTTTCGGCCGGAGCCGCCGACCGGAAATTCGGTACCACTCTCCTGATCGTCATCGACAGCATCTCCCTTCGCGAGGTTCGTCAGGCCGGCTAACGACTGTGAGCTCAGTGACGCGCCCTTCTCCTGGCAACCATTATGACCAATCTGCCTGGAAACGCGAGTCGAGTTCACCACCGCACCTCCAGCGTCCGCCCGAGCGAGTTATCGGCAGGAGCGGCAAGTGTCATGCGGACCGACCATAGACCGAGACGTGCTTGTTGCTGGCTTCCGTGAACTCTTCCTTCTGCCATCCACCCCAGCGGTGCCTCAGCGCGAGGCCTGCGAGACGAGCCATCAAGTCAAGTTCGGACGGCCATATATACCGCAGCTTGACCGGATATAGCCTGAGCCCTGCACCCGTAAGAACAACCTGCTGGCTTGAGACTTGCTGGGCGACTGGATCCACCTGCGAAACGTTTAGTCGCACCTCATCTGCCGATAGGTGGACGGCCCGCACACTTTGTCCCCCCTCATACCGGCTGAGGTCGGGAACAAAGGCTTCGACCAGGAAGCGCCCCTCATCTGTGAGGTGGGCGGCGACACTCTGGATACAGCGAACCTGTTCATCCTGAGTCAGCAGGCCGAAGAGGGTGTTAAATGCGACGAAGATGAGGGAGAACTTGCCCTCCACGGGAAGATCAACGAAGTTGCCCTCGTGAACCTGGATCTCCGAGCCGCCCGGCTTCTCCCGCAGTTTCGCTATCATGGCGGCTGAGGCGTCAATACCGAAGACTTCGACACCCCGCTCATGCAGAGGAAGCGCAATGCGCCCAGTACCGATCCCCAACTCGAGCACTTTACCTCCCGCTGCGAGTTCGTCGCGTAAGGTAATCGCGGACTCGTCAACTTCAGAATAGAAGCGATCATACACCTCGGCGATTCGCTCGCCGTACGTGAACTCATCGAATCTGTCCATGGATGATGCCCTCCAAGACCGGAATTTACTTCGACCTCAGCGGAAAAGACGCCCGCTTCTGCCACCTTCCTGACCGATTGTCCATCAGCCAGATACGCTCAGCACGAGCAGAGATAGGGAGATATTCGGACGATCGTTGCGACAGTTGGCGCTCAATAGAAGCGAGCAGAGCTTGATCCCTCGTCTGGGCAATAGTAAGGTGCGGAATGACATTCTCAAACGCGCCGCCGTAAGGGGGCGACTCCGGAAAGCAGGACGCGACCTTCTGGATCAGGCGCTTGAAAGGAGCATCCGGGATGGGAGGCAGGTAGAGAACATCCGGGAACCGTGCGAGACGGTCCAGCCTGAAAGGGAAAGCGTCGGTTTCCGCAAACAGGCCGCTTAGCTCACGATGCAGATCCACCCCAGGTTGAACAGCAGGGATAAATGGGTAGTTGATCGTAATATGCGCCGGGACACCGAGTGTAGCGGATGGATCATGTTTGAGGCGGAAGGGGCTTACGAGAGGCTCAACCTCCGGAACAACTATCACGAGAGTGGCTTCAGTTCAGCCTTCACTTCATAGTGCTGTGAACGCGCATCAAACCGTGCAAGCAATGCTCTGGCCTTTAGAGGGACAACGGCCACTTCATACTCTTCCCCGGCAAAGTCTCGAACCGCTTCCAGGGAATCAAACCACATCACCGTCACGAACTCAACCTCATCCTCAAGAGTTCGACGAAACAGATGGATACCTCTGTAACCGGCAATCTGGCGACTCTGGATGCCGACAAAGATCTCATTCTTAAGCAGTGCTTCGTAGGCGTCAGCATTCCCGGGTGTGGTCCAACCATGCCAGACTCGACTGATCACGTTCATATCCTCCTGTGGGGGATTGGATGACATTGGAGTCGCGGGTGCGCCGATACGGCGACCATCATTCAAATAGGGTGGCTCAAAGCAGTTTTTCCAATGGCGGAACCAGTATCGGGCCTGGAATCAATTGCCGGGCGCCACGTGCCACTACGACGGGATTATCTTTGAAATCTTCGTGAAAGCGCGGGCGCAGCGTGACCTCGCCCGCCGCTTCCGGGCCCCGGCGGCGGCAACGCTTTGCGCGGGGGAGGCCACGCCCTATAATCCCTGCACGGAGCGTCAGAGCGTCCGGATCGGATGGATCCCGCACGCTCCAATCCCGTGGCGGCCGGGTAGGGCAGGCCATTCTAGCAGAGTTTGCGCCGGAAGAGGAGTGAACGCGTGAAGGTTTTCGTGACTGGGGGGGCGGGCTTTATCGGGTCTCACGTCACCCATGCTTTGATCGGGCAGGGGCACAGCGTTACGGTATTCGACAACCTCAGTACCGGCACATACGAAAATCTCACCGGACTGCCCATACAGTTTATTGAAGGGGACCTGGCTGACTTCGACGCTGTGGCCCGCGCCGTCCAGGGCTGCGAGGTGGTCTTTCATGAAGCGGCAATGGTCAGCGTGCCGCGCTCGATCGCCGAGCCGATCTTGAATCACCAGAGTAATGTCACAGGTACCTTTCATCTGTTTGAGGCCGCCCGCCGGGCAGGCGTGCGGCGCGTCGTGTACGCGTCGTCGGCGGCCGTCTATGGAGACGAGCCAACGCTGCCGAAGCACGAGGCGAGTGTGATCGCCCCCCTGTCACCGTACGGCGCGGCGAAGTATATAGCTGAAGTGTACGCAACCGCCTATGCGACCGCGTACGGGGACAGAACGCAATTTGTCGGCCTGCGGTACATGAATGTTTTCGGACCACGCCAGGATCCATCATCACCCTATTCCGGCGTCCTGTCTATCTTTTGCCAGGCGGTCCTCAACGGCCGTCCGTGCCGCATTTTTGGGGATGGGGAGCAGACGCGAGATTTTGTCTACGTCGCCGACGTCGTGCACGCGAATTTGCTGGCAGCAACGGTTCCGCTCCCAGACAAGAGCGCCGTGTTCAACATTGGGCGAGGCGAACAAACAAGCCTGAATCAGATTGTGGCCATCCTCGGCGAATTGGTGCCCCAATCCGTGAACGTTGTGTATGAATCAGAACGGCACGGCGACATCCGGCACTCTGTGGCCAACATCAGCCTGGCTCGCACCTGCCTGGGCTACATGCCTCGGGTGAGCATTCGAGATGGCTTGCGAGCAACGCTCGATTGGTTCAGAGGAACGGGATCCGGCTCGTAAGGGCGGGTCCCGATGCCCCGGCTGCCGCGAGGAAGCAGATCATCTCTTGAGGGGTGTTGTTGCAAAGGGTTTGGGATTCCCGGCCATCGGCGCCAAAATGGAGAGGGGGAATGGGTGAACGATCTGATGGAGCAACTCCTTCATCTGGCAGACGAGGTTCGCTACGTGGCCGTGTACCAGCACGGGGGCCTGTCTTCGGCGGTTCGGGCCGGGCTGAGTGGCGCCAGTTCCTCGGAGTCAGACAGGTTCGAGGAGCTGATCGTCAATCCGACGCTCCTGAGGCTGGTCACGCAGCGTGGCAACATTGATTGTGGTGGCGTGGAGTACATTGTGATCCGCTACGGCAACTTCTTTCAGCTCGTCCACCCGATCGTTGGCGGCCACGTGTCGGTGGCCCTTGAAGCGACGGCGGACCCACTCCGAGTCGTCCCCGAGTTGCGCCGCATCTTGAATGCCGGTGGCATCGCGTTTGCGGGTGGAGAGGGGCGCCCGCCCAGGCCCCTCTGCAGCGCAGATTCTGAGATTCCGAGTAACACACTATGAACTCGACCGAATGCAGCGATCGCCCCAACCGGGTCATACTCTTGACGTCACCGAGCACCTACCGCGCCACGCCCTTCATGGAGGCGGCGGCGCGGCTGGGGTTGGAGGTGGTGCAGGCCGTCGATCTGCCGGCGGCGCTGGCCGAGTACTGGAACGTCCCGCTGGGTGTTGACTTCAAGGCACCCGAGGCGGCCGCAGAGAAGCTCATCGCCCATGCCCGCCGGCAGCCTGTCGGTGCGGTGATCTCGGTGGATGACAGTGCCAGCCTCATCGCCGCCCTCGTTGCCGATGCACTGGGCCTGCCCCACAACTCACCAGAGGCAGCCCTGGCCGCGCGCGACAAACACCTCATGCGCCAGCGTTTCGCCGCGGCCGGCGTGCCCTCGCCCGCCTTCGCGCGCTACGAGCTCGACGCGGACCCCGCGACGCTGGCCGCGCAGGTGCGCTACCCCTGCGTCGTCAAGCCTCAGGTGCTCTCCGGCAGCCGCGGGGTGATCCGCGCCGACAGCGCCGAAGAGTTCGTCGCCGCCTTCACGCGCACCGTCCGCCTGCTGCGCTCGCTGGGCTTCGCTCCCGGCACCACCGGTGTCCTGGTCGAGGAGTACATCCCGGGCAGGGAGGTCGCCCTCGAGGGGCTGCTGACCGGGCACGGTCTGAAGGTGCTGGCCCTCTTCGACAAGCCCGATCCGCTCGAAGGTCCCTTCTTCGAGGAGACGATCTACGTTACCCCTTCGCGCCTGCCCGGGGCGGTCCAGGCGGCCATCGTTGAATGCGCCTCGGCGGCGGCCGCTGCCCTTGGGCTGCGGACCGGCCCAGTCCACGCCGAGCTGCGCGTCAACGAGCGGGGACCCTTCATGCTGGAGGTGGCGGGCCGCTCGATCGGGGGCCTCTGCTCCCAGACACTTCGTTTCGGGACGGACATGTCGCTGGAGGAGTTGATCCTGCGCCAGGCCTTCGGCTTCGAGGTCGAGAGCCTCAGCCGGGTGGGCTCGGCCGGCGGGGTGATGATGATTCCGATTCCGGGGGCCGGCATCCTACGCTGCGTCGAGGGAATCGAGGAGGCCGGGGCGGTGCCGGGGGTCGAAGGGGTCGAGATCACTGCCCGGATCGATCATCGCCTGGTGCCGCTCCCCGAGGGCGCCAGCTACCTGGGCTTCATCTTCGCCCGTGGTGAGCGCCCCGAAGAGGTCGAGGGGGCGCTGCGGGAGGCCCACCGCCGCCTCCGATTCCGGATTGATGAGGAGTTGCCGGTGATCAATCCAGTTGTGGGCGGCGATCCCGGCCTGGCTGTCATTCAGTGATCTCTACTGTCGGCACGGCAGCAAGTGGGAGGTACAAGTGATGGAAACTCGACAAGTTGTAGTCAACGTGCCAGAAAAGGTGCTCCTGGCCGAAAAAACTGACGAAGCCACCTTTGCACGCGAGTTGCCTGTGTTGGCAGCCGTCAAGCTGTACGAGCTTGGAAGGCTCTCATCCGGTCGTGCCGCCGAATTGGCCGGTATGTCGCGAGTCGAGTGCCTCCTGACTCTGGGTCGCTACAAGGTCTTCCCGTTCGAGGCCGAACTCCGCGACCTGGAGGCCGGGAATGCCTGAGGCTATCAGCGACACCTCACCTTTGGTTTACCTCCATCGTGTTGGGGTGCTGGATTGGTTAGAGCGATTGTTTGGTGAGGTCTGGATTCCCTCCGCCGTGGCGCTTGAATTGCAGCAAGGCCGCCAAAGGGGCTACGACGTACCCGACCCGGACGCCTACTCTTGGTTGCATCATGTGGAGCCGCGCTCCGTACCCTCAGAGTGGCTTGCGTCGGATTTGGGACCGGGTGAATTGGCTGCGATGGCACTGGCTTTGGAGAACCCGGACCATATCATTCTTTTGGATGACGCCCTGGCCCGACGTGTCGCGCAGGCTGCTGGTTTGACAGTTTAGGGGGCGTCCAAAAATAACTTAGCATTTTGGGTGTATAATTCTCCTTGCCACAGCATGATGCAAGGGAAGTAAAGACATGTCTGAAGAAGCCATACACCAGTGCCAATGTCCGAACTGCCAACAACCAGGCGACCATCCAGACAAAGAACTGCACCACCAAATCAACCTGCTCCTCAGCCGGCTGGACGAACAACAGCGTCGCTGGTATGTGGCTCTAGAAGCCAAGAAGCTGGGCCGTGGGGGTATCAAACAGATGATCCAAATCACCGGTCTGCACCCCAGCACGATTCGCCGGGGGCGGAACGAACTCGACCAGGGCCTGGCGGACCGTCCAGCGGATCGGGTCCGGCAACCGGGGGGTGGCCGGCCGCCGGTTGAAAAAAAGCCCCCGCGATCGAATCGGCCCTAGCGGCCTTGGTCGAGGATGAAACCGGCGGTGACCCGATGACAAACCAGAAATGGGTACGCCGTAGTCTACGCCACTTGAGTGAAGCCCTGCACCAAGATGGGTACCGGGCGAGCCGGATGACGATTAGACGCCTGTTGAAAGCCCAGGACTACTCGCTGAAGGCCAACCGCAAACGCTTGACTGGGCCGCCCCATCCCGACCGCGACCGTCAGTTCCGTTACATCGCCCGCGTGACCAAGCTCTTTCTGGCAGCTGGGCATCCGGTCATCAGCGTGGATACCAAGAAGAAAGACCCGATCGGTAACTTCAAGAACCCGGGCCGCATTTGGCGTCGCCAATTCGAGGACGTCAATGCCCATGATTTTCGCACCGAGGCCCGGGGGATGGCCATTCCCTACGGCATCTACGACCGTCGGCATAACTTGGGCTATGTGGTCGTCGGGACCTCAGCCGATACGGCTGAGTTTGCGGTGGATGCCATCAGTCTGTGGTTGGCATTGGAAGACCGGCCCACCTTCTCCGATGAAACCAAGCTGCTCGTCTTGTGTGATGCCGGCGGCAGCAATGGCTATCGCCTGCGACTGTGGAAGCGGCAAATCCAACTCCAGCTCGCGGACCGGCTGGGAATCGAAGTCATGGTCTGCCACTACCCGCCAGGCGCTTCCAAGTGGAATCCCATTGAGCATCGCTTATTCAGTCACATCAGCCTCAACTGGGCTGGGAAACCGTTGCGCTCGCTTGAAACGATAGCCGGCTATATCCAAGACACGACGACCGAAACGGGTCTCCAGGTCCGGTCCTTCCTGACCGACCGCATCTATGAGACACGCATCAAAGTCTCGGACGAAGAGATGGCAGCCCTGAACCTGGTACGGCGCAGAGTCTGTCCCAACTGGAACTACGGTATCAAGCCACGTTGTGAGCCGCCGTGAATTCGGTTGTCAACGTGCTAAGTTATTTTTGGACGACCCCTTAGGGTACTCTCAAAGTGCTACTCGAAGCAAAAGCGGCGGGGATCACTGAGCGCATCGAGCCACTGGTGGATCGGCTGGCGGACTCAGGTATGAGGTTGTCAGATGATATTCGACGGCGAATCCTGGCGCTCGCCGGAGAGGGTGAAGAACGATGAGTTTTGGAATGATGAATGATGAGCGAGTAGAGCATTCATCATTTATCATTCGGTCGTGAGCGGATCAACCTGATCCGCGGTGGGTTCCGCTCAGCAGAACCAACTCTCGGTCAGGCGCGGAGCTGGGGCCTTGAGGGCGGGGATCGCCAGACTCGGTTCGGGGAGTGGCTGGCCGGCGGCCTCGAAGGCGAGCATCTTGATGGCTTCGAAAGTCCGCTCCGTAGGCCAGCCGCCGCGCGTGGCGCGCTCCACCAGGGCCGAGACCTCGCGGTAGAGGTCATCCATGCGCGGGTCGGGGTGCTCCCAGCGGTAGGTGAAGGCCTCGGCGTCGAGCGGGCCGAGCCACGCGGCCGTGCCGGGCTGGTCGAGCAGGGCAGAGCCGGGCGGCACGAGCAGGCGGATCGTGTACTGCACCGGATCGATGTGCTGAATCAGCCTGTGTGACTCGACGAAGGTCAAGACCTCGAGGTAGCCCTCCATCGTGGTCCAGGGCGTGAAGGCCACCAGCGACGGCCGCAGCGGAATGCCGGAGGCCTCCAGGATATCGAGCGCCGCCTCCACATCGGCGCGGGTGTGCCCCTTGGCGAGCCGCGCCAACACCTCATCACTCAGCGATTCCACCGCCGAGACCACGAAGGCACAACCCAACTCGGCCAGTTCGGGGAAGAGCGCGCGGCGCTCCAGGATGTGCTCGATCTTGATCGTGGCGTCGAAGGTCACCCCGGGGAACTCGGCGTGCAGCGCCCGGACGATCCGCATGGAGTGGCCTGGGCCGTTGAAGAAATCGGGGTCGCCGAAGGTGATGTGGCGGGCGCCCATGGCCACCTGGGTGTGGATGTCCTCCAGCACCACCTCGAAGGGCACGACGAAGAAGCGTCCCCGGTAGACCGGGGTGATTGGACAGTGGAGGCAGGTGTGGAGACAGCCGCGGCTGGCCTCGACGTAGCCGGCCAGGCTGTGCTGTCCGTTGCGTTCCAGGTGGGCGTAGCGCTCCAGGGGCGGCAAGGCGGTGCGGAGCGGGGGCGCGAAGGGAATGCGCCGGAGATAGGGCTGTGCAGGCTGGCCGGGCACACCGACCCCTGGGCCGTGGGCAGGCTCGCCGCGCGCCAACCGCTGGACAAGCTCGAGCAGGGGCTGCTCGAACTCGCCGCCGATGACGGAGTCGGCCCAGCGGACGAGGAGCTTGTCGGCGTTCAGAACGGCGTAGAGGCCGTAGAAACAAATGTGGGCGTCCGGGTTGAGGGCGCGCACGCGCTCAGCAACCCGCTGGCCCAGGCGCATGGCGGTGTGCATCGGGACGGAGATAGCCACGAAGCGCGCCTGGCGCACCTGCTCGGAGTCGAGCCGCTCGACCGCCGTGTCAACGGCCACCGGCCGGTAGCCGGCCTGGGCCAGCATCCCCATTGGGGAGGCCAGGCTGAGCGGTTGGTGGCCCAACTCGTAGCAAGCGACGAAGAGAATCGCGCCAGGAGCTCTCATTTTTTCTGCGGTGGTGCGTAGCCGCCACCTTTTTGCGGAGCGGCGCCACCCTTTTGCCCTTCCGGGATCCAACCTTCCGGCATCTGGGCGCCCTCGCCGAAGAAGAATTGCTCCATCTCTTGCATCAGGAGATCGCGATCCTGCGGGTTGCCCATGCTGAGGCCATAGTGGTTGATCAGGAGGATGCTGTGCTCCTGCCACATCTGCCAGGCCTGGTTCGAGACATTCTCGAAGATGCGCTGGCCCAGTTCCCCGGGGAACGGCGGCCGGTCCAACCCAGGAAGCTCGCGTCCAATTTTGACGCACTTCACCATGCGGGCCATAGGAGGGTTCCCTTTCTGGCCGAGTGACGAACCCGGCGGGCTACCAACAGCCCCATTCAGCCGTCACTCGGATTCCGTGCACAGTGTCTCAGGAGAGTCTATTGGCAAACGATAGCATCCGCGGCCTCGATGTCAAGTCTAGCAAACCAGGTGCCTCCGACAGCCCACGAGTGCTGTTCATGGGCATGGCCGGCGCCTTCTCGCTGCCGCCCCTCGCCGCGCTCCTGGCGGCCGGCATCCCGGTCGCCGCCGTGCTCGTACCCGCGCTGCGGCCGCTCATGCCCGAAACGCCACCTGTTCGCCCGGTTCGTCCAGTTCCGGTCGCGTCGGACCTGCCCCTGGTGACCCCCTTTGCCGAGCGGACTATCATCCACCTGGCCTGGGAGCAAGGCATCCCGATCTACCAGGTTGGCCGTTTGGGCGATCCGGCGGTCCTTACCCTGGCGCGCAACCTGGCGCCGACGGCCATCTGTGTGGCCTGCTTCCCGGCGATCCTGCCGCCGGCCCTCCTGGCCATTCCTCCGGCAGGGGCGCTCAACATTCACCCCTCGCTGCTGCCAGCCTACCGCGGCCCGGCCCCGATCTTCTGGGTCTTCCGGCACGGGGAGCGCCGCACGGGTGTCACCGTCCACCTGATGGATGCAGGTATCGACAGCGGCGACATCGTCGCTCAAGAGGCGTTCGAGTTGCCCGTGGGAATCTCCGGGACCGAGGTCAACCGGCGCAGCGCCGAGATCGGCGCGCGGCTGCTCGTGGAGGCCGTGCAGGCAGCGGGGAATGGCAACCTCACCCGCCGGCCACAGGACGAGCGAGAGGCCACGTATTTCTCCTGGCCCACCGCCGCCGACTTCGAGTTGGCGACGACGCGCCCGGCGCGCTGGGCCTTCAATTTCATCCGAGGGGCCGATGAGTGGGGGAGACAGTTCGAGATTGTGGTAGCCGGCCAGCACATTCCCGTCGAGACCGCCCGTGACTGGTCGCCCGACGCGCGGCTCGCGACTCCCTTTCGCGTCGAAGGCGATGAGATTTTGGTCCAATTTTCGCCCGGGGTGCTGCGGGCCGTGCTCGCCACCGATCGATGGTAAGCACCGGCGTTGCCGCGTCCGGGTCACGGTGGGCCACTTCGGGCTCGCATCGGTTCAGCGGCGGCTCCGTCTGCCACGGCTGAGCGGAGTGCGAGGTGACGTCTGTCCTCGCTTGCACAGCGCTGCGCTCCACTGTGCAATCCTCTACTTCCAGGCGACTTCCATCGTATCGCGAACGATCTGGACCCAGCTTTGGCCGGGCTTGAGCGGAATCGGCTCGCCGTTGGTGCCGACAATGCGGACGAGGACATTCTCGCCCTCCCGACGCCAGGGCGCCTCCCAGAATTGGCCGTCGCGGAAGAGCAGCCCCCGGCCCTCGCCACCCAGATCGTAGTGCAACGAGCGGTTGCCGAGTTTGTCCTCGACGATCGGGGTCACCGTCTCGCGCGCGAAGAGCACGAGCACGTTGTCGGCAGCGAGTTGTCGGCCGGTGGCACGGTCGAGGTGGGGAACGTTGCCCTGGAAGCGCAGGTAGCGGCCGCCGGCGGCGGCGTAGATGTAACTGACCACCGACGAGGTGCCGGGCGTGTACGGAATGGTGAGTTTTGTCGCCGCGCCGGTGGCGTTCGGCGGCACGGCAGCGCTGAAGCGCCAGCCCCGCACGGAATGCTCAGCCTGGCGGACCCCGTGCGCCTCAGCGACCTTCGCGATGAGCTGGCCGGTCGTGTAGGTCCGCAGCCAGGAAACGGGCGCCTGGGCCACCCGGTAGAAGGCGGCATCACCGCCCCACTCGTCGATGTCGTGGGGGGCAAAGGGCGACGCCCAGATCATGTCCGTGACCTGCTGCGCCGCACCCACGTGCACCAGAAGCGCGTCGAGCATCGGCGTCAACTGCAGGTCAATGAGGCGCGCGCTGCGCACGGGCCCAACCGTCTCCGGCTGGCGGCACTGGTAGGTGGCGGTGAAGCGGGTGATACCGCCCTCGGCCAGCGTCTCCCAGACGACATCCGCCCGGCCAAGTCCGAGTTGCGGGCGGGACTGTGCCGAGTTGTCCACCCGAATATCGATTGGCCGTGCCGTCAGGTTCGCCGCCTCCTCCGGTGGCTCGCCAGTCAGCGGGCAGAGCCCGGGCGCGACCCCGGGCAAGCCGGCGACGTACTCATCCGGGACAGGGCCGAGCGGCGGCGGCACCCGGAATTGGTCGTGGATGAACTCGTAGGCCCCAACAGGGTACGTCTTATGGCGCGTTGTGCGCGCCGGGCTGGGTGGCCGCTCAGGCGGAGTGGCCAGATAGTCGGGCGTCGGCGTCGGCAGGAATGGTGGCACCGTGGCCGTGGCTGAAGGGAGCGGGGCGGCGGTGGCGCTCGGGATCGGACGCAAGGTGAAGGTGGGACGCGGCGTAGCAACAGCCTGGCGCGTCGGTGGCTCCGTCGCAGGTGGCGCGGGCGGGCGCGGGCTGCACCCGGCGAGGAGCATTGTAGCAGCAAGAATGGCGGCAACTGTGATGCGCTTCATGGACGCGTCGGACTCTTCCTGGTCCGCCTGGACGAGCGGGCACGAGAGCCTAACATGGAAGCGCGAAGCAGACAAACAAGGCGCCAGAACTGGTGACCCACCCCTCTAGCGTCCAGCGGAAGATCGTGATAGTATTGGCGGACTAGCCGGTCGCTGTCACTCCGCGGCTGGCCGACGAGCGGATGCATTTCCACGCCGCGTATGCTCGTTGCGAGATGGGTCAACCCAGTGGCCTGCCGGTTGCCTCCCTTTTCCAACTCCAACAAAGGAGGAGAGACAATGAATCGTCGTCTTGCTGTTCCAGGGGTGGTGCTTGCTTCCCTGCTCGTGCTGGTTCTGGTTAGCTGCAGCGGCGTGCCGGGCGCGGCGCCAGCCGCCAGCACTGAGCTGAACGTGCTCTGCACGCCGCAGGTGGAGTGGTGCGAGGGCATGAAGGCCGAATTCGAGAAGTCGCATCAGGGGATCACCATCAACTTCGTGCGCCTCTCGAGTGGCGAGGCGCTCACCCGGCTGCGCAACGAGAAGGACAACCCTCAGTTTGACATCTGGTGGGGCGGTCCAATCGACAGCTTCGTCGCGGCCAAGAAAGAAGGGCTGCTCGAACAGTACAAGTCGCCCAACGCGGCGAACCTGCTCAAGCCCGAGCTCTACCAGGACCCCGACAACTACTACAGCGGCATTTACGTGGGCTCGCTCGGTTTTGCCACCAACGAGAACTGGCTGAAAGCGCATCCGGGCGTCGAGGCCCCGGCCTCGTGGGACGACCTACTGAAACCGGAGTTCAAGGGGCAAATTTTCGTCGCGCACCCCTCGAGTTCCGGCACAAGCTACACCGCGCTTTGTACGGTGATTCAGATGAGGGGCGAGGAGGCTGGCTGGGAGTATCTGCGCCAGTACGCCGGCAACGTGGCCCAGTTCACCAAGTCGGGTGCCGCGCCCGCGAAGTTCGTCGGCCAGGGTGAAGGTGCCGTCGGCATCGTTTTCTCCCACGATATCGTCGCCGAGCAAGAAAAGGGTGCCCCGCTCAAGCTGACCTTCCCCAAGGAGGGCACGGGCTACGAGATCGGCGGCATGGGGATCGTCAAGGGCGCCAGCCACCTGGACGCCGCCAAGAAGTGGTACGATTGGGCCTTGGAGCCGGCTACCCAAGAACTGGGCCCCAAGTACAATGCGTTCCAGGCCCCCACGGTCAAGGATGCCAAGCCCTCGCGCCCCGAGCTGTTGGAGGTCAACCTCATCAACTACAATTTCGAGTACTGTGGCGGCAACAAAAAAGCTTTCGTGGACAAGTTCACCAACGAAATTGCCGGCGCCGACAACCTGAAGTAGTAAACGCATGCTGCCTGCTGTGTGCTGGGTGAACTCACCAATCACGCAGCACACAGCAGGCTCGACGCAGGATACCATCTGTGCAGAAGACGCTTCCACTCGCCAGCGAGGCGGCCAGCGCGAGTTGGCGCCGGCGCACTCGGGCGGGCCTGACGCAAACGCTACGCCAGTTTAACTTGATCGCCCGCGATCCAACGCTGGCGCTCGGTCTGCTGGTGGCCGGAGCCTTCATCGTTACGTTCGTCCTCTACCCGTTGCTGCGGGTGATCTGGCAGGGATTTTTCGACCCGGCGACGGGCGCCCTCAGCCTGAAGTACTTCGCCCAGTTCATCGATCCCTACTATCGAGCCTATCAGTGGCAGGTGCTGCGCGACACACTGACGATGGGCATTTTCACTGCCACCGGATCGACGCTGGTCGGATTCATCTTCGCCTTCACGATGGTGCGCTGTCGTCCACCGTTCCCGCGCCTGCTCCACGTCCTCGCACTGATTCCGACCATCTCGCCACCGTTTGCCATCGCGATCGCGGCGATCCTGCTCTTCGGCCGCAGCGGCCTGATCACGTCCAACCTGCTGCACATCTCCGTTGGGCGGGGCATCAACGATATCTACGGCATGGACGGCCTGGTCTTCGTCCAGAGCATCACCTTCTTCTCGGTGGCCTACCTGATCTTGCGCGGCATGCTAGAGCGAATCGATCCCGCGCTGGAGGAGGCTGCCCAGAGCCTGGGGGCGTCGCGGCTGCACATCCTGCGGACCGTGACCCTCCCGTTGCTGATCCCCGGGATTGCCGGCTCGTTCCTGCTCCTCTTCGTCGAGTCGCTGGCCGACCTGGGGAATCCACTGCTGATTGCCGGGAACACCACAGTGCTCTCGGCGGAAATATTCCTGGCCGTGAACGGGCAGTACGACCAGCAAAAAGGCGCCGCCCTTTCGCTCGTCCTGCTGATCCCCACGCTGGTCGTCTTTCTCGTACAGCGCTACTGGGTCAGCCGCCGCTCGTACGTTGCCGTCACCGGCAAACCAACCGGGGGCGTTTTGAGCCTGAAGGAACCGTTTCTGCGCTACCCGTTCTTGATCGCGACCGGACTGGTCGTGCTGCTGGTTCTGATGCTCTACGTCTCGATTCTTGTCGGCTCATTTACGAAACTTTGGGGAATCGATTACACCCCGGCCCTGGTGAATTACCAGGCAGCGTTCACGCGCGGGTTAGCGGCGATCATGGCCACGACCTTCCTCTCGGCGGTGGCGACGCCCGTGGCCGTGGTGGCGGGGATGATCATTGCCTACCTTGTGGTTCGGCGGGCGTTTGCCGGGCGTGAGGCCCTGGATTTGGGGTCCAACCTGGGTGCAGCGGTGCCCGGCACCATTTTGGGGATTGGGTACATTATCGCCTTTATCAAACCGCCCGTGATCGTCGTCGCCCTGATCTTCTTCAGTCTGGCCTGGTTCATCGCATCCATCGCCGCGCCGCGCTCGCGCCTGCGTTGGACAGTCATCGCCGTCGCGACGGCCCCTGGCACGCTGCTCCTCTGGAGTCTGAGCGGACTCCCCGACGGCTGGTGGCGCTTGCTGATGGCGGGGGTGTTCGCGCTCGCCACGCCCCTGGTGGCCTGGCTGGCGGGGCGCGCTCGTCGCAACGTGGCGCTGGTCCCGCTGGGTGTTAGCCTTTACCTGCTCCTGTCGCTGTACGGCCCGGTCGCGACGAACAGCCTTGCCATCGCCGGGCGTGGAATTTCCAACACCATCCTCTCGCGGATGGTCATTAACGCGGCCAGCGAGCTTGAATTCTTCCTGCTGCTTCCATCGGGGCTGCTCGGGTTTCTGATCCTGGCGCTGGCGGCCCTCGTCAGCGGCCGCGTTGCGGCCGCGCGCCGCCGCTGGGTGGCTGCCTTACTGGTGGGCCTGGCGCTGGCGGTGACCTTCCGGGGTGAACCCCTCGCCCTCGTTGGCTCGCCCTACATTGTCGTCGCCGCCTTTGCCATCCGGAGCCTGCCCGCCTCGGTGCGGGCGGGCGTGGCAGCCTTGCAGCAGATCGATCCGGCGATTGAGGAGGCCTCGACCAGTCTTGGGGCAGACGCGCAGACCACCTTCCGGCGAGTGACGCTGCCATTGATCGTCCCGGCGCTCCTCGCGGGCCTCATCTTCAGCTTTGCCCGCCACATGACGAGCCTCTCGGCCATCATCTTCCTGACCACCCCAAAGTGGCCGATCCTGACGGTCTGGATCTTAAGCGAGGTGGAGCAGGGCGGCCTCAGCACCGCCGCAGCCTACTCAGTCATCCTGATCGCCATCGTTCTGGCGGCGATCGGCCTGATGTACGTCTGGACAAGTCGAAGCCTGCGTGACCGTCCCGACGTGGACCTGACGTTCGGTGGGGGGTGATTGTAGCGCGTGGAACGCGAAGTCAGCGGCTCTTGCCACGATTCCGTTCTCCGTTTCACGCTCGCAGCCAATGCCAGGAGTTCCGCGGTGGTGGCGTGCCAGGCCAGCAGGCGCCGGGCCGCGCTCCCAATGGCACGCTAGCGGGCGGGACGCCCGCGCTCCCAGAGATGCCGGCCCCACTCCAGGCGGCACACCGCTGTTCCTTCACTGGGGGGAACGACAACGCGGAGAAACTCAAAGATGCCGGCCCCACTCCAGGCAGCACACGGCTGTTCCCCTACGTACGTCCTGTCACCGACACGACGTACGCGGCGCGAGGCAGAACGGCTCAAAGAAGCGGCATTTGGCTTGGAGTGCGCGCTTCAGCGCGCTGAAGCGCGCACTCAAGCCGATACTCCGTCCGCAATTCAACCTACTGTGTAAGTCCTGTCAATGAACGGACCAGGAAGTATCTGGCGGCGTTGACGTGTGAGGACACATGAGCTATCTGATTCTCGAAGATCTCGACAAGCGCTTTCCGGCCCGCGGCAGGAGCGGAGAGGTCCGCGCTGTGTGCGACGTCTCGCTCCAGATCGAGCGCGGGGAACTGGTGACGCTGCTGGGTCCGAGCGGGTGCGGGAAAACGACCACCCTGCGATTGATCGGCGGCTTTGAATTCCCGACCTCCGGTCGCATTTTGCTGGACGGCCGCGAGATCGATTCGCTCCCGCCGCACCAGCGCGACATGTCGATGGTCTTCCAAAGCTACGCCATTTTCCCACACCTCTCGGTCTACGAGAACATCGCCTACGGGCTGCGAATCAAGAAGCTGTCTGAGGCCCAGATTCGCACCAAAATCGCCCAGTTGCTGGCACTCACGGGGTTGGAGGGACTGGAGAATCGCGCCCCGAACCAGCTCTCGGGCGGCCAGCAGCAACGGGTGGCTCTGGCACGCGCGCTGGTGATGGAGCCGAAGGTTCTTCTTATGGACGAGCCGCTCTCCAACCTGGATGCCAAGCTGCGCGAGAGCATGCGCACCGAGATTCGGCGCATCCAACAGACCCTGGGCATTACCTCGCTCTACGTCACCCACGATCAGGCCGAGGCGATGACGCTCTCGGATCGGATTGTGGTGATGAACAAGGGCCGCGTGGACCAGGTCGGTACGCCCTTCGACATCTACCAGCGGCCGGCCACCCGCTTCGTTGCCAACTTCATCGGACGCGCGAACGTGCTGAGCGGCACGATCGTCGGTCGCGAGAAGGGTTATGTCGCGCTGACGCTCTTGGGCCTACCGGTCGAGGTACCGGCACCGCCCGCCCCGCCACCTGCGGGTGCACTTGCAGCGGTATTGGTGCGGCCAGAGGCCGTGCGGCTGCAGGCGGAGCCGAACGGCGTTAGCGGTGTGATCCGAAGAACCACCTACTTGGGGCCAACCGTCGAGTACGACGTCGAGGTGGCCGGGGAACTCCTGTCCGTCGTGGACACCGACCCCCTGCGCCCGGAAATCTACCCCGAGGGACGGACCGTCGGGGTCGCCTTCCTCAACGAGGCGCTCTACCTGCTGCCGGAGCCGCCGAATCCGGTGTCAGGTTAGAAGGTTGCAGGTTGCAGGTTGAAGAAGGTTGGGAAGTTGAAGGGTGGTCGAGATCTGAGTTGCGGGGGAAGGGGGTGAGGCGCCGACGGCAGGTGGATTGGCGCGCTGGGGAGTTCTGCAATCAAGAACCGCAACGCGGCCACCGGGTTTGAGCCGGTGGCCGCTCTGTATTATGGGCTAGAGCGCCGGTCAAGGACTCAGACTTCCGAAGTCTGGTCGGGACCGTGCTGGCCCACAGCGCGCTCCGACGACGGTGACAGAGGCGGGCACCGGCTGCGAACAAGACTTCGGAAGTCTTTTTCCCTCCCCCCGCGGGATGACGTGACCGGTGCTCTAGCACAGCGGTCACGTCGTGGCGCGGGTGAGAACGTGGTTCGTAGTCGGAGCGCACGGCCGTGTGCCGCTCCTGTAGCGGTCTTGGGCGCGCTGTCGGGGCGCACGGCCGTGCGCCCCTACGAACCTGGAAGCACCTTCACAAGGTGCTGTGCAGTCGTCTCGGTGACTCCTTGACCAGCGGCTCCAGGGGCTCGTCAGCGGACGACCCGCGGCCTGCGACGGAAATACATCTCGGGGCCGCCGGTGCGGACCTCGGCGGGGTCTGCGGGCCAGAGGCCCAGGATGCGGGTCCGGCAGCGCGGGCAGCGGCCCGCGGCGGTGAGCCGGTAGGCGCGCACCAGGAAGCCGTAGCGCTCGATCAGGGTCTCCCGGCAGGCGGGGCAGTGGGTGTTCTCCCACTCACCGACCTGGCCCGGCAGGTTGCCGGCGTAGACGAAGTGGAGCCCCTCCTCGGCCCCGATCTCGGCGGCGCGGATCAGGTCGCGGGCGGTGGTGTCGTCGGGGTCGGTCATCTTGTAGTCTTTGTGGAAGGCCGTGACGTGCCAGGGGATATCAGGGCTGATCGAGGCGATGAACCGGGCCATGTCGCGCAGCTCGGCCTCGTCGTCGTTGAAGCCGGGCACGATCAACGTCACGACCTCGAGCCAGAGCCCGCGCTCGTGCACCATGCGAATGGTGCCGGTGACGTGCGCCAGGGTGCCGCCGAGGGTGCGGTAGCGCCGGTCGTCGAAGCTCTTGAGGTCGACTTTGTAGGCCGAGAGCCAGGGGCGCAGGAAATCGAGCGCTTCGGGCGTGGCGTTGCCGTTGGAGACAAAGGCGCAGGTGAAGCCGGCCGCCGTCGCCGGCTTGAAGAGCTCCACCGCCCACTCGGTCGTGATCAACGGCTCGTTGTAGCTGGAGACGACCAGCCGGGCGCCCTGCCGCTGCGCCAGCTCCACGAGCTGGGTGGGTGTGACACGCGTGATTGGCGCGAGCGAGGCCGGGTCGCGGAGGGCCTGGCTCGTGACCCAGTTCTGGCAGAATGCACATCTGAAATCACACCCCATCATCCCGAAGGTCAGCGCGTCACTGCCGGGGTAGACGTGGAAGAAGGGCTTCTTCTCGACCGGGTCGCACTGCAGCGCGGCGACGTAGCCGAAGGGCACCTTGAGCTGGCCGCCCTGGTTGAAGCGAACCTTGCAGATCCCACGGCGTCCCTCGCCGATCAGGCAGCGGTGGCCGCACGCGACGCAGCGAATGCGCTCACCCTCGGGGAACCAGAGCGTCCCCACGCCGGTGTGCCGGTCGAGGAGCGCGGCCAGTGATTCGCTGGCAACCTGTGGTTTTGGCATGCTCTCCACCCGTCTCGCGCGCCTGACAGGAGTGCGTGTTCTCCTGCTATTATACGTTCCGCCCGGCCCGCGTCAACGATTAACATAACAGACTCAAACAGACGGCCCCGGCAACACGATGTTGCCGGGGCCGGTTCGTCTGAAGATCGGGCGGGCTATCTGTTTCCCGGTGCCCAGCGCCGCAGCGCCGTGCCGCCGAGCAGCACGGTGAGGCCGGCAACGAGCAGCAGCAGTACGTTCTCGGTGGAGTGGCCGGTGGTCGGTAGCGTCGCCGGGGCGGGGCCGGTGGCGTTGGTCCGCCCGTCGAGTTCGGCCGTAATGGGGCCGGTCTTGATGGCGTCAATCAGGGTCTGGTGGGCATCCTTGTCGGTCTTGGCCAGATTCTGGGCCTGGGCGAAGAGATCCTTGTAGCCGCCAGCGACGAAGGCCTGGAAGTCGGTCGTGCCGATCGTGTAGGTGGCGTTCGGATCGAGCGGGGCGTAGTCCGCCGCCGGGTTGGCCGGGTCCTTTAGCACCTGGATGTTGATCGGCTTGCCATCCTGCACCGCGTAGCGGACCCCGCTCTCCTGGCTGAAACCATCCGAGCCCATCTTGCTGACGCTGAGGGCCACGAGATCGGCCAGCTGCTTGCCGGTCATCTCCGCCGTGGTAACCGTGTTCTTGTAGGGGATCGCCGTGTAGAACTGTTCGACCGTGATGTCACCGGGCGGGATCGCGGCCCGGAAGCTGGAGGCGGTCGAGAAGAAGGCGTTGGCCCCGGCCGCCCGGCGCAGCACCTCGGTCGCCCAGTTGCCGATCAGCGACTCGCCGGTCGAGATGTTGGCGTCGCTCAACTCTTTCTGCGCCTGGCCCAGTACCTCGAAGCGCTCGGGGTGCCTGGCCACCAGATCCTTCTGGAGTTGGGCGACCTTGCCGGCGACCTCGGGATCCTCCGGCCGGCTCTCATCCATCTTCACCAGTTCGCCGGTCACCTTCGCCAGCTTGCCGTTGTCGAACGCGAGCTGCACCCTGGACAGGTAGGTCAGGTATTGGAAGGGGGAGATGTAGGAGGTATCCGTACCCGGGATCCTGGTCAACTCGCCCTTGTAGTGCGAGTGGGTTCCGAGGATCAGGTCGATGCCTGGCACCGCCTTCGCCAGGGCCTCATCGTCCTCGCGCAGTTCGTGGCCGATGAAGACCACGGCGTTCACCTTCTCCTGGTTGCGCAGGGCGTCGACGACTTCCTGCGCCGTGGCCGTCGCGTCTTTCCAACTGGTGTCGGCCGGCAGATTCTCCGGCTTGATCAGCTTCTGGACGTCGGGGCCACCAAGCGCGAAGAAGCCGATCTTGACACCGTCGACCTCTTTGACGACGTACGGTTTGCCGTCAACCTGGAAGTAGGGCGTCCCGTCGCTCTTGACCAGACTCGCGCTGATGATGGGATAGTCGGCGCTGGCCTGACACTGGGCGAACGCATCGGCACCGTAGTCGAAATCGTGGTTGCCCACCGCCATCACGTCGACCAACCCGTTGAACCAGGGCCACTCGATGCACGTGTACTCGTCGCTCCAGGTCGGCGTTCCTGCGTTCATCGTATCGCCGCCCGAGACCACAATCGTATTCGGCTGGGCCTTTTGCTCCTTGAGATAGGCGATGGCGCGCGCGATTCCGGCCTGGTTCGGCTTGCCCTCGGAGTAGAAGGGCACCGCGTGGGAATGATAGTCGCTGAACGCGACGATCGTGACGGTCGTACTGCCGCCCTGGGCCGCCAGCGGCGCAGCCGGGACCAGCAGTAGGACGAGCGCAAAGATGAGAACGGCAAAACGTTTCATGGCGGCTCTCCTTGCCTGTGCGGGAGGTTTGTACCCTATCGCCCCGACGGGAAGGTGGATGTTGGGAGCCGGTGAGAGGACATCGGAGCGCGGGGACCAGGCGAACGGGCCTCAGTGTATCCCGCCCGCCGCGACCGTCAAACGGGCGCGCCCGGCGACTTCAGAGCGAGGATCTACTTGCCTTCGACAGGTCTGAGGACAAGCAGCCGGCTCGCTCGGCGGGACAACACAGACCGCGGCGACGAGAACCCGCGCCGCGTGCTCCACGCCGGCGACGCTCGGGGGGGGTGGAGGGGACCGACCACCGATTGTTGAAGAGCGCTGCCGCCGGTGACTGTCGTGCGGCCCCTCCACTGCCAGGACCCTGGATGGGCGGAGGGCGTCCGCCTATCCAGAGTCTTGAAGCCTTCATGGTCTTTGAACGCCAGAGCGGATATCCGACGTGCAATCCCGCGCCGCCTTCCGGATGGTTCGAGTACTATATGCCGTCACGGCGTGTAGCCGTCTGTGAGCGTCTTCATGAACGCGACGAGCGCCGTCTCCTCATCCGGCGTCAAGCCGAGCTTGCCCAGTTCGGTTCGATTGACGTTCTTGGGGACTTCGGCCTTTGGCCAGCAGTCCACGCCCGGTACCAGGGGCGAGTTCGGAGCGCAGGTCGGCAACACGTCGCGCGTGTTGTAGAAGTGGACGATCTCTTCCAGGGACTTGAAGTAGCCGTTGTGCCCATACGCTTTGACAAACCCGTCGTAAGGCCGCTGGTCCACGTTACGCAACGTCGGGACCTTCATCTTGCCCAACTCTTTGTTATAGACGTTGGGTGGATAGCCGGCCGCCTTCAGGTAGCCGCCCAGCCCGTAGTCGACCCACCTGGTACCGTCGGGATTCCACTCCGGCTCCTGGTAGAAGGGGTTTTGAGGGTTCTTGGGCACGCCGAGGTTGTCGTAGGTGTAGTCTGTAAAGAGCGGTGGCTCCCCATTGGGACCGCGTTCGCTGATGTGGCACCCAGAGCACATCGCCTTCCCTTCAAAGAGCTGAAATCCCCACTTCTCCTGGTCCGTCAGCGTCGCCTCGCCCTTCAGGAAGTAATCGTACTTCGAGCTGAACTGGCTTACCTCACCGGAGCGCTCGTAGGCCGCGATTGACCGGCCGATACAGTCGTAGTAGGCCTCCACGTCATACACCGCTCCACAAACGGCTGTGAACAGACTGCTATAGCTCGAGGCCAAGACTTTATCCACAACAGCTTTGGCGTCCGGGTTGTTCTGCTCCAGAGGATTCAGGAAAGGCCCCTGGGCCTGTTCGGCAAGCGGGTCGCCCAGGGTCGCGCCGGTCGCGCGGCCATCCCAGAACATGCCGCCGACCCAGGTGCCGTCTGCTGCCTGGTACAGCACCGGGCTGTCCCCGGCGTACGCGGAAGCAGGCGGTTTCCGGTTCCCAAACCGTCCAGGCACCGCCCCTTCGTACACTGCCCCGGTCGCATTGATGACTGGGCTGGGACCTGTCCAGCCGACAGCGGGGCCGTGACAGACCGCACAGGCCTGGCCGGCCGGCTCGGATAAATTCTCGTCGAAGAACAGATGCTCACCCAGCATCTCCACATTGGAAAGCTGCACTGCAGGCTGCAGTGCGGGCGTGCGGGCCGTCGCCGTACTGGCCGCGGCGATCAGCAGCAGAAACGCTGCGCCGACGACGACTTTTCGTGCACTCATGCGAGACCTCCTCGTCTCATTCGGGACCGGCAGCCTGGTGCCGGCTACCCTTCGTCCCGTGCATTCACGGTCAAGGCAGGATGCCAGGAGATCCTCCTCTTCCCCCGAGCATCACCCTCCTTCCAACAGAAAAGGCCACCAAGAGATTGTCTCCTGGTAGCCTGGCAACGCGGCAAGGCCAGAGAGTCAGGGCGATTCGCCCCCGCGTTCGTGGCGCTTTGCCTGATTGGGTTTTAGGGATGAACCTTTACGGCATGGTATCGTTCCACTTCGAGTTCCATTCTCCGTCGTTGAATACGTGAGAGGCAGCACCGAATGTCATGGACGCTTTTGCCATCTGTCACGGTGCCATTCCTCACGAGCGGGTATGAAGATAAGGGCAACATTGTGCTGGCCACAGGGCCGTAATGAAGGCAGGGCCGGCATAAAAACTCACGCCAGGACGCCAGGCGCACACAAACAGCAGAATCCTGTTCTCCGTCTTGGCACCTTCGCGCTTTGGCGTGAGGTCTTTCCCTGGACCGTGACGAGCCCCGTTTCAAGGGCTGGCGCCATTGGAGGGCGCCAGCGTTCGGGGTATAATGGGTGTCAGGGGATGTACGGCGTGCCGCACCGCAGGTTGCAGTAGAGGCGGCCCGTCCCTGAGACAATCGAGTCGTGCCAACAAGGAGGTTGACTGATGCGATTGCAGGAACTGACCGAGTTTCGCAACGAGCCCCTCACCGATTTCAGCCAGGACGCCAACCGCCAGGCCATGGAAGCGGCCCTGGCCGAAGTTCGCAGTGAGTTTGGTTTTACGGTGCCCCTGATCGTCGGCGGCGAAGAGGTCTACACCGACGATACCTTCCCCTCTCTCAACCCATCGAACCCCAGCCAGGTGCTGGCCCAGGTCTCCAAAGGGACCAAAGAACTGGCCGATCGAGCGGTCCAGGTGGCCAACGAGGCTTTCCAACGCTGGAAGAAAGTACCGGCAGCCGAGCGGGCCGACTATCTCTTCAAAGCAGCCGAGGGCATGCGCGAGCGCAAGCATTACTTCTCGGCCTGGATGGTCTACGAGGTTGGGAAGAGCTGGCCGGAAGCCGACGCCGACACCGCCGAGGCGATCGACTTCCTGGAATATTACGCCCGCCAGATGATCCGGCTGGAGGAGACTGCGACCTCACAGTTGACCCAGATTCCAGGCGAGCGGGCGGAGCTGCGCCACATCCCGCTTGGGGTGGGCGCGGTGATCCCGCCCTGGAACTTCCCCAGCGCGATCCTCACCGGGATGACCAGCGCCGCGATCGTGGCGGGGAACGCCGTCGTGCTCAAACCGGCCAGTACCTCGCCGATCATCGGCTACCAGGTGGCCCGGCTCTTCCACGAGGTTGGGCTCCCAGGGGGTGTGCTGAACTTCCTGCCCGGTCCCGGCGGCACCATCGGCGACACGCTGGTGGACCATCCCTTGACCCGCTTCGTTGCCTTCACCGGCTCGAAGGAAGTCGGGCTGCACATCTTCGAGCGAGCGGGCCGGGCTGCGTCCGGCCAGCGCTGGCTCAAGCGCACCATCCTCGAGATGGGCGGCAAAGACGCGGTTCTCGTGGACGAGACGGCGGACCTGGAGAAGGCCGCCGCCGCCGTTGTGGTGAGTGCTTTCGGGTTCCAGGGGCAAAAGTGCTCCGCGGGCTCGCGTGCCATCATCGTCAAGGACGTCTACGATACGATGGTCGAGAAAGTCGTCGATCGGACCCGCAACCTCACGGTGGGGGACCCCAGCGACCCTGAGAACTGGATGGGACCGGTGGTAGACGACAAGGCCTTCAAGAAGATTCGCGACTACATCGAGATCGGCAAGCAGGAGGGAGAGCTGATCTACGGTGGGGACGTCGTCGCGGAGGATGGCGGCTACTTCATCGAGCCGACGATCATCAAGGATGTTCCCCCCGATGCCCGGATCGCCCAGGAGGAGATCTTCGGCCCGGTGCTGGCGATCATCAAGGCGCAAGACTTCGACGACGCCCTCGAGATCGCCAACTCGACGGAGTACGGCCTGACGGGCGCGCTCTTCAGCCAGGACCCCGAGCGCATCGAGCGGGCGAAGGAGGAGTTCCACGTCGGGAACCTCTACTTCAATCGCAAGTGCACCGGCGCCCTGGTGGGCGTCCACCCCTTTGGGGGCTTCAACATGTCGGGAACCGACTCGAAAGCGGGCGGGCCGGACTATCTCCTGCTCTTCACGCAGGCCAAGAGCGTCTCGGCGAAGACGGATGGCGCGCAGTTGCCGGTCGAGCAAGGAGGTAAGTAAGCGCTGCAGCAGGCTGCTCCCCGCCGGCGAAACGAGAAGCCCGCCTCACTGATTGCTCGGTGGGGCGGGCTTCTTTTTGGCCAGCCAGATCATCGGACGAGGCTGCCGAGCACGGACGTGTGGCGAGGTTTGACCCCGCGCGCCGCTTGCAACTAGCGGCCGGCCGGTGCTTCCTGGCGCTGCTCCTCACGCGCTCCTCGCGCCCGCCGGCGGCCCGTCACGGTGATGTTGTTGTTCACGTCGGTGACGCCGGTGATCCACCACGCATCCTGGCCGGCGGCGTGCTTGATCATCTTGTTCGGGACGCTCCCGGTCAAGGTCACCTGGCCCGTCTCGACCTTGACCTCGATGTCGGCATCCCAGGGAATGAGAGGATCGTCATCGATCGAGTCGTAGATCATCTCCTCCATCTCTTCATCGGTTGGGAGGCCGGTCGAGGTATACTGCTCCGAGTACTGGCCACCCCAGCGTCGCAGGCCGCCGAGACCATACCCGGTGGTGCCCCAGGTCCCCGCAGGGGTCCAACCGGCACCGTATCCCTGGGCACCGAAGCCGGCGCCGGTGCCCCAGCCCGGTTGTGTCGCGAAGCCATAGGTCGGCCTCACCATGAATGTGAGCTGGACGCCGCAGTTGGGACAGTTGAAGCCTCCAGTCTGGGTACCAAAGCCATTTGCCATCGTCGCTCCCTCCTTCACAGTTGATTTGAACTTTCATTGAGATGCCGGGCCGGTTCACGCCGGCCCCCAACACCTGCGCTAGCGTTGCCTTGCCTGCGCCGTCTGTTGCTGGCGCTTTCGTTCTTTCCGTGGCTGAACTTTCATCTGGTTGTTGACATCGATCACGTCGGGGATCCACCAGGCGGCGTCGCCGACCGCTTGCTTGGTGCGCTTGCTGGGGACGGTGCCGGTCAGCGTGACGACACCGCCATCCACCTCGACGTTGATGTCCGCATTCGCCGGGATACTGGGATCGGCGTCGATTGAGTTGTAGACCATCTCCTTGATCTGCTCGTCGTCGGCAAAGCCACCCAAGCCGTAGGTTGCGCCTCCCGCACCCCACGATGCCCAACTGGGAACGTAGCCGCCCCAGCCGTAGGTCGTGCCCGCGGGACTCCAGGACGCCCAGCCCGGCGAGAAGCTGCCAGACGTGGCGTATGGGCCGGACATCATTCCCGGTCCCATGCCCTGCATCGTGCCAGGCATCTGTCCCTGCATCATGCCAGGCGCCTGTCCCTGCATCATGCCAGCCTGTTGGGTAGCCCTCGCGGGAGTGATCGATCGTGAGCTGGAACCCAGAATTCGGGCACGGGCAGGTCGCCATCTGTTGTCCGAAATTGTTCGCCATTGTTTTCCTTACGAGCGCAACGTGAATAGCAACGTCGGAAACATTGTATCTGTCGCACGCTTGTGCTATACTCCCTGTTGATGGAAACCGTCCATCAACAGGGAGGTGGGAATGGGACAACAGCCACGCCATAAGCGCACCTCGGTTTCTTTCGTGAACTATTATTTTGTTTTTTGTCCGAAGCGTCGGAAGAAGGTGCTGGTCAACGCAGTGAAGGACCGCCTCGAAGAGTTGGTTTTGGAGAAAGCTCAAGAGATTGACTGCCAGGTGCTCAAGCTGGCAGTCCGCCCAGATCACGTCCACCTCTTCGTATCGTGTCCGCCAACGCTGGCACCGCACCAGATCGTCCACCGGATCAAGAGCTACACGTCGCGAGTGTTGCGCCAGGAATTTCCGCACTTGCTCAAGCTCCCCTCGCTGTGGACGCGCTCGTACTGGGTCAGTACAGCCGGGAACGTCAGTAGTGATACCATTCAGCGGTACATCGAGGAACAAGACGGGTGATTATCCAAAAAGCGTTTCGCTTCAAGCGCGTTCCGACCCCGGCTCAGGAACAGACGTTCCGGCAGTACGCTGGTGCCTGTCGGTGGGTCTGGAACGAGATGTTGCGTGAACGGAAAGAGACCTACAAGGCGACCGGCAAAAGTCCCTCGATGTACGCACAGATGCGACGGCTCACCGAGTTGAAGCAACAGCCGGAAACGGTCTGGTTGAATGATATTCACTCGCAAGTCCTACAAGAACCGATCAAGAACTTGGACCGCGCCTTTGTCAACTTCTTCGAGAAGCGGGCCAAGTATCCCAAGTTTAAGTCCAAGCGACGAGGTCTCGGATCGTTCAGCTTTCCGCAAAGCGTCAAGGCCGAAGGAAACCGGGTCTGGCTTCCCAAGATCGGTTGGGTGCGCTTCCGCAAGAGTCGGGAGATCGAGGGCACAATCAAGCGGGCCACGATCAGCCACCAGGTGAGCGGGTGGTACGTCTCGCTTCTGTGCGAGATCGAGACGCCTGCCCCTGAGCCAGTCCTGCCGACACCAGAAACGACCATCAGCGTCGATCTTGGCCTAACCGACTTTGCTGTTCTCTCCACCGGCGAACGCATTCCCAACCCGCGCCACTTGCGCAAGTTGGAGCGCAAACTCGCCAACGCGCAACGCGCCTTGAGCCGCAAGCGCAAAGGCTCGAACCGTCGGAAGAAACAAGCCCGCCAGGTTGCGCGTCTTCATGAGCGTGTCGCCAACGCCCGCGCCGATTTCCTCCACAAACTCAGCCACCGGCTCACGAGTGAGAACCAAGCCGTGATTGCCGAGGATCTGAGCGTGAAGGGGCTGGCGCGAACGCGACTCGCCAAGAGCGTGCAGGACGCTGGATGGGGCGAGTTCCTTCGCCAACTGGCGTACAAGACCGAATGGACCGGCAAGACGTTTCATCGGATTGATCGATTCTTTCCTTCCAGCAAGCTGCACATGGTGTGCGGCACGCTCAACAATCTGTCTCTCTCTGACCGCGTGTTTACCTGTCAGGGATGCGGTGCCCTTGTTGATCGAGACTTGAACGCAGCCCTGAATATCAAGCATCGCGGTTTGGTAGAGTTATCGCCCGTCGGACAGCCGGGCGTACACGCTCGTGGACCGGACGGAAGACCTTGCATGCAAGGCGGTCTGGGGTGAAGCGAGAATCCCACGGTTTCTAAGATACTGTTGGCGAAATCGCTTCCAGGGCGGACGAAGGGCTCGTAGTGCGCGCTTTAGCGCGCTGAAGCGCGCACTACAAACGGGCACCCGCGACTTGTACCAATTCGCCAACAGGATCTTTCTAACCGTGGGAGTGTCAACCTCCTCTTCAACTCGATGGATGTAGAGGGAACTTTGCGAGTCTTGGCCGTGCTCGGCAGCCAGGCTGCGGGAGGTCGATGTGTCCTCACCGCCGCACACTTGAGGCGAGCAAAGATGGTGCCAGCGGCCCGCTTTCGGGAGCAAGTTGCAATGAACGGACCTTCTGAGAAGGTGGAGACGGAGGGGGCGGTGTCCACGGCAAATCTGCGGGCACCACCGCCTGACCTCGGATTATTGAGGAAGATCCCAATGAAACGATTGGGTGGGATGAGGGATCTTGAGCCTCTCACGACTGAAGCGATGCTGGTGGCGACGCCGGGGTTGGGGGAGGGGCAACTGGCATGCGCCGTCCCACCAGAGGGCCATCCCGCCTTCCCGCCCGCCAGGCGGCGTACACTCCGCCAGCGGTCCAGACCGGCGACTTACGGAAGCGTCGCCGCGCGCATCGAGCGGGCGAAGGAGATGAAGGCGAGAACCAGTAGAAGTCTCGTAAGGCGGTGTTCATTCAAGAAGCTCATGCCGGTTCCTGGCCTCCTTTGGGCTGTAGAGAGACACTTTCACCAGTCTCACCGCA
This sequence comes from Ardenticatenaceae bacterium, assembly GCA_027493995.1. Classification (GTDB taxonomy): domain Bacteria; phylum Chloroflexota; class Anaerolineae; order Ardenticatenales; family Ardenticatenaceae; genus DOUV01. Next base: position 3,979,542 of record JAOSJS010000001.1, read on the forward strand.
TAACGAGCAAGGCGACGCCGATGAACGTGAGAGGAAGGAAGTGCAGCGCGGGGTAGTAGATGTCACCGGGCGAAAGAGCGGTGACGACAACCAGGAAGGCGATGTCCCAGGCCACGATTGTCCAGCCAACCCAGGCAGGCAGCAGGCTAGTGGCGATAATCGCCGCGCCCAGGAGCGCCTCGGCCACGAAGAGCACGACGACCATGGTGACCTCCAGCGGGGTCGTTGAATGGGCTCCGCTGCTCAGGAATGAGGCCTCGACCACGAGCGCGACGACTGCGCCCACCAGGAACGCAGTGGCCCCTGTCAGCGGCAGCACAGTGCCACCGGCCCGGCCGAGCAGGGTCTCCAGCAGCGAAACACCCATCGCGGCCAGCACGAAGGCCGCCATCAGCAGGCCCCGCTCCCATTGGAGAAAGATCTGGCTCTCTCCGAACCACTTGAGCACGCTTCTGCCTGTGAACATGAGATTGCTGGCAAGGTCGAACATGGAAGCGGCGATCAACACGATGGCGCAAGCAGTGCGCACATTCAGAGACAGCACCGCGCTCCCTCCTTCCCTCCGATGCTGCACCGCCCGCCGCGGCCGTGGCCGCCCAGAGCCTAGGACGAAACCGCCACAACCCCGCGTTCGAGCAGCTCCTTCAACTCGCCCAGATTGGCCGCGAGCTCCCGTCTCAGGCTTGCGGCAATCAATGGCTCTGCCAGACCGGCAAAGCCTTTCGGCTGCATCTCGATCCAGGAGGTGAGTTTGGTGCCGCCCGCAATAGGCTCGGTACGGTATCCTGCTCGGAAGTCCATCGGGCCTGAGGTACTCTTGAAGGCGATCGTCTTGTTCGGCTCGTACTCTCCATACTCGTTGCTCGCCTCCAATCTCCGTCCCAAGAACTTGCGCACGAACGTATGTTGTGTGCCTACGCCCAGCGGGCCGTCAGTCATTCGCCGCACTTCTAACAGTCCCGATTGCCACCGCGGGGCATTCGTCTGATCGGCGACAAAGGCAAAGACCTCTTCTACTGGGCGATTGACGGTGACACTCTGTTCTACCCTGATCATCTTGAAAACCCCTCTCCCTTGTTGCCATCGCGCCAGCTTATGATGGCGCAACTGTGGCTTTCGTCACCCGGTCGCTGTTCCATCCTGCGGCGAGGCTGGCGGGAGCCACCATGATGGTGGCTCCCGTGGTCTCGGACGTCCTGGTCATTCGCCAGGCCCGCGAGGCGCCCCGCCGCAGCAGCGCGGCCGCCGCCAGGCCGGCGCCGAGCAGCAGCAGCCAGAGGGCGGCGGTGGCGCCGCTCCCGCCGGTGGTCGGCAGGGTCGTCGGCGCGGCGGCCCCGCCAGTGATCGTGAAGGGCGCGACCATACCCAGCATGAAGTGCGGCTTGCCGCTGGCCGGGTCGGGCACGCCGCAGAGCGCGACGTAGTTGCCGGGTGCCAGGTTGACGGTCATGTAGCCGTGGATCCCCTGGCTGAGGCCTGCCATGCCGCCCGCGTATGCGAAGGGCGGTGGGCCAGAGGGGGCGTTCATCCAGGCGCCGACATCCTGCATCGTCTTGCCCTCGGCCAGCTTGATCAGCGCCATCTCGTGGATCTGCGGCCCGCTGTTGACGACCTGCCAGGTCTGCTCGCCGGCCTTGATGGTGCCGGGCAGCGCAATCGAGAAATCTTTCAGGGTGACGGTGTCATCGGCCTGCGGCGCCGCGGCCTCGGCCGCGGGCGCGACCACCGCGAGCGGCCTGATCATGCCGTGCTCGACGTGGGTTGTGCCATCGGGGGCCGGGAGGAAGCAGATCATGACGTATTGGCCCTCCTTGAGATCGAGGACCACCGTCCCGCTCGTACCGCCGGGGATGCCGCTCACGCCGCCGTAGAAGTCAAGCAGGCCGAGCGCGGAGTCGAGGTTCTGCTGCATCGCGGCCTGCAGGTCGGCCATGGTCTTGCCGTCCTTGATACGGGCGAAGTTGACCTGGTGCTCCTCTTTGCCGGTATTCTGGAAGGTCACACGGGTCCAGCCGGCGTTGATCTGTTCGGGGGCGTCGAAGGCGTACTCGTTGCCCTTGATCGTCACCTCCTGCATCGCGCCGGGGGGCGCGGCGTGGGCGACAGACGGCCGCCCGAACGGCAGGCCGCCGAGGACGAGGGAGAGCAGCAGTAAGGCAATTGCGAGCGATCCTCGCATGGTAAGCAGCAAGCCCAGCACGCACACAGCGGCTACCGCATAGTAGAGTATCGCGATGCTGGGGTTGGTGGACCCGCCGGCAGCCAGCCCGACTGGCAAGATCCAGGTGGCGTACCAGGCCCATTTCTCTTGCCTGCGGAGTGGGATGGCGACTACGAACAGGGAATACAGATTGAAAGCGCCCCATCCCATGAACAGGATCGGGTTATCAAACACGAACATCAGGCCGAAATGGTTGAGGGTCATCAGACCTGCCGACAGGAGGAGGATGACCCATCCAGCCTTGAAAAGCAGATTCTGGCTGGCATCGACACGCGCTGACGTTTCTGACACGGGAGTCTCCTTTCTCGCGGAGCGTGCCATCGCCCTCGACCGTGAGAAGCGAGACGGTCTGGGGCATGGCTGGCTCCGCTGGCTTGTGGGCACCGGGTGGAATGTGTGGGCCATAACCTATCAGAACGGAGCGCGCCGCGCATCGCTAGCGGTAACAGTATTTGGGAACGTATTCGCGGGATATGCCGGGTGTTAGATCTAACAATACGGCGGGGAACCGCAGGGAAGGTCGACCTGGAGCGATCAGGTGAGGCCGTGGTCGACGGCGAAGCATATCGCCCCGGCACGCGAGGTGACGCCGATCTTGCTGTAGATGGAGGTGAGGTGGGCGTTGATGGTCCGCGGGGTGACACTCAACTGCTCGGCGGCCTGCGCGTTGGTGAGCCCGGCGGCCACCAATCTCAGCACCTCGACCTCTCGCGGCGTGAGCCCCGCCGGGGATGGCCCGCCGGGAGGAGTGGCCGATGCGGGAGAAGTAGGAGACGGGGCCAGTGAGTTGGTGTCCTGCTCGGCACCGGGAGCGGCCGGGGGGCGCACGACCACCTCGGCTAATTCCACGATATCCTCGACCGGCATCGCCTTCCCGATCCCGAACTCGCGCGTGAAGCGTGCCGCTCCCATCTCCGCACTGAGCTTGTCGCACAGCGGGGTGACCATCGCATCCCACTGGACCGTATGCCGGCCGATGACCTTGTCCTCCCAGGCAGCCATGACGCCGAGGAGGCGGGCAGCAGTCACCGGCCCGTGCAGCAGTGTGCCGCCAGTAAGGTAGCCAAGCAGTTGGTAGGGCGATTGCCCTGGCTCGTGCGGCGGTTGGCCGGCATCGAACTCAAAGTAGATCATGAGAACCAGGCATCCAATCATGCCCGTGAAATCGCCGTCTCGTTGGGGTCGGGGAGGGAGAGCAGAGGCACCCTGAACATGCACTCGCCCCCCACGCCAAGAGGCTCACGGCTGGTGGCGAGCACGCACAAATCGGGACAAGCCGCAAGCAGCCCAGCGGCGAGGCGAGCACACTCATCCAGCAGGTGCTCGCAGTTGTCAAGCAGAAGCAGGGCATCCCGGGTGCGCAGAAAGTCGGTGAGCGCGTCGATGGGCGCTCGTTCCGGAGCCACTTCCACGCCGAGCACGCGGGCCACTGTCTCGGTGACGAGCTCTGGTCTGGAAAGGGGTGCCAGCTCCACCAGGAAGATACCGCCGGGGAAATCTCGATTGAGTGTGGCAGCAGCCTCAAGGGCGAGCCGAGTCTTCCCTGAACCCCCGGCGCCTGTCAGTGTGACTAACCTTCGTTCTCGAAGCAAGCGCTTCAATTCAGTCAATTCTACGTCACGACCAATAAAGCTTGTCAGTTGGTGCGGTAACTTCTGAGGGGAGCAATTGTGGGCCGTTCCTCGACTCATACCGGCCGTGCCCCTTCTCTGCATCTCAGCACTTCGTACGCGAGTACCTTGGCACAAGCGCAAAAAGGAAGACTAGAACGGGCTCAACAACGTGATTGAGACAATCATAGCATACCTTGCGTCCGTTAGAGGAGAAGATTTCAACCCCTGGGCGTTTTTCTGACAGGCTCGCAGACCCCCTGCGGTATGCTGGAATTGAAGATACCCAGCCATACCCGAAAGGAGAGTCTCCCTTGCACCAACAATTGTACCATAATCTTTGCGCCAGGCGACGTCCGCTGTTACCGAGGGCGGTCAAAGCCTCGGTTGAGAAATCAAGCGCTGATGACCCAGGCGTTGGCCGTAAGCCAAGACGGTCAGAGGGGTCAGTCCTACGCTTCAGGCAGGCCGAGAGCATCTCGGCGCGCTTCCCATGGCGGGAGTCGGCAGGGCGGCCATCAGGGCCCGGTGCAAGTCACCCCTATTCATATATGAAATAGGTTGACGTCAGTCACGGAATCCATACACTGGATCGATGGGAGCCTGTTCTGCTTCGCTCTTTTCATCACGCTCCCCGCTTGTACTCGGCGCCTTCCACGTTGATGCCCTCTGCCTTACCCCTAGCAGGGTCATTCGCTTCACACCATTTTCCCTTTACCTCAGCACTTGTTCAAGCCGCCGGCGCACTCGACGGCCCGTACCGGGTGCGGCGATCGACAGTGCGTACGTACGACGGCTTGCGACGAGTGCCTTGACATCGCGATCAGCATCCTCCCAGGAGGTGTACGTCGCATGAGCAACGCGGGCAGTTCGGCCACCCCAATCATCAGCCTTCCAAAGGGCGGCGGCGCCCTGCAAGGGATCGGCGAGAAGTTCGCGCCGGATCTTCACACAGGTACCGGAAACTTCACCGTCCCCATCGTCCTCCTTCCAGGCCGGAACGGCCTGCAGCCCATGCTGAACCTGGTCTACAGCACAGGAAACGGCAACGGGCTTTTCGGGTTGGGCTGGGCGCTCAGCCTCCCCGGCGTGAGCCGCAAGACGTCCAAGGGCGTCCCCCGCTACGACGACGCCCACGACGTGTTTGTCCTCGCGGGCGCCGAAGATCTCGTCCGCATGACGGGCACCTGTCCGGGCCGCGTGCGCTACATGCCCCGGACCGAGGGGTCGTTCAGCCGCATCGAGCACGTCTGCGGTCCAGATGACGATTACTGGCAAGTGCAGAGCCGGGATGGGCTCACCAGCTTCTACGGCACCCCGAGCCCCCTCGCCCCTCCGCCGGGCTGGAGAGATCCCGCGATCATCACGAAACCTGCCGCCGAGCGGCGCGCGGTCTTCGCGTGGAAGCTCGCGCAGACCCGCGACCCGTTCGGGAACCAGATCCAGTATCAGTACGGCCTTCGTGACGTGGGCCAGGCTGATGGGCACACCTGGGACCAGCCCCTGCTGAGCCTGATCCGCTACGCCGACCACGGCGACCCGGCCGACCCTGAATTTCTGGTCTGGGTCCGGTTCGAGTACGAGCCTCGCCCCAACGACCCCATCTCCGACTATCGCGCCGGCTTCGAGATCCGCACCACCCAACGCTGCAAGCGCATCCTGATCGAGACCCACGCCGACGCCGCCCGCCCGGTCCGCGAGTACGCCTTCGAGTACGAACCCGACCCGTGGAACGGCGTCTCACTCCTCAAGCGCGTGCGCCTGACCGGCTTCGACGACGGCGGCCAGCCGGTCCCGGAGTTGCCCGCGCTCGATCTGGGCTATACCGCATTCGAGCCGCAGAAGCGGCGCTTCGCGCCGCTCACCGGGAGCGACCTCCCCGCCCGGGCACTGAGCAGCCCGGACCTGGCGCTGGTGGATCTCTTCGGCCAGGGTCTGCCGGACCTTCTGGAGATGAACGGGACAGTCCGCTACTGGCGCAACCGGGGCGAGGGGCGCTTCGACCTTCCACGCCCTATGCGCGACGCGCCGGCCGGCCTGGGCCTGGCCGACCCGGGCGTCCAACTCGTGGATGCCAATGGCGATGGCCGGTCCGATCTCCTCGTGACCAGGCCAGGACTGGCGGGGTACTTCCCGCTTCAATTCGGTGGCTTGTGGGACCGAAAGGCGTTTCGCCGCTACCAGGTCGCGCCGAGCTTCAGCCTCCAGGACCCGCGCGTCCGGCTCGTCGACCTGGATGGGGACGGCGTCACCGACGCCATCCGCTCGGGGACCCGGCTGGAGTGCTTCTTCAACGACCCGCACACCGGGTGGAATGGGACGCACGAGGTCGAGCGCAAGGCCCTGGCGGATTTTCCGGACATCGACTTCGCCGATCCGCGGGTCCACTGGGCCGATATGACGGGCGACGGCCTCCAGGACCTCGTGCTCGTCTACGACGGCAACATCGAGTACTGGCCCAACCTCGGCCGGGGGGCCTGGGGACCGCGCCTGCACATGCGTTTCAGTCCGCACTTCCCCTATGGCTACGACCCGACGCGCATCCTCGTCGGCGATGTGGACGGCGACGGAGCGGCCGATCTGGTCTATGTGGACGATCGCCGCGTCTTGCTCTGGTTGAACCACTCTGGCAATGCGTGGAGCGAAGAGCCGGTTACAATCAAGGGCACGCCGCCGGTCACCAACATCGACGCCGTCCGGCTGGCTGACGTGCTGGGTCGAGGGGTCAGCGGTGTCTTGTGGAGCACGAACGCGCCGGGGTCGGCGCACCACACGCTGTGGTTCCTCAACCTTACGGGTGGAAGGAAGCCATATCTCCTCGACTCGATCGAGAACCACATCGGCGCGCTGACCCGGATCGAGTATGCGCCCTCGACCGAGTTTTACGTTGCCGACGAGCGCGACCGAGGGTCGCGCTGGCGCACACCGCTGCCGTTTCCGGTGCAGGTCGTCAAATCCGTGGAGACGATTGACCGAGTCTCGGGCGGCAAGCTCACCACGCAGTACCGCTACCACCACGGCTACTGGGACGGCGCCGAGCGCGAGTTCCGCGGCTTCGGCATGGTCGAGCAACTCGACACCCAGACGTTCGCCGACTACAGCCGTCCCGGCCTGGCGGGGCAGCCGTTTGCGCCCGTCGCCGAGCGCCACTTCTCGCCACCGATCCTGACCAAGACCTGGTTTCACCAGGGCGCGGTCGGGGATGAGACGGGTGAGTGGGCCGAGTTGGACTATAGCGCCGAGTATTGGGAGGAGGACGCACAACTCCTCGGCCAGGCGGAGGGCATCAATGCCGTCCTCGCCGCATTCCCGCAGACACCCGAGAGCCGGCGTGCCAGGCGCGACGCGCTGCGGGCCCTGCGTGGCACCGTCCTGCGCACCGAGCTGTACGCCCTCGACGATTCTCCCTCCGCCCGCCGGCCGTACACCGTGACTGAGCACGCGTATGGGCTGTGCGAGGTCGTTCTGGAGAACGGCGCGGCGCGCCTGAGATGCGGCGGCCCCGGCGACGAACCGGGCCAGCCGCTCGGAGATGCCGAGTGGCGCGTGTTCTTCCCCCACCCCCGCGCGCAACGGACGACGCAGTGGGAGCGCGGCGATGACCCGATGAGCCAGTTCGCCTTCACCGGGGGGTACGACGATCTGGGGCGCCCCCACCGGCAGACATCGGTGGCCATGCCGCGCCGATCCGCCCGTCGCACGCAGGTCACGGGCGTGGCCGTCGGCACGATCCGGCCGGATGAGACGCACGTCCTCGCCACCCACACGAGGACCGACTATGCGGCGCCCGCGCCGGGTCGCTACCTTCACAACCGTGTGGCGCAGACGCGGGTCTACGAGCCAGCCCAACCCGCGGAAGTGGTCGAGACACACCCGAATGATGTCGCGGCAGTGCTCCGCGACCAGCGCGACGCGGCCCGGGCCATGCTCGCCACGTTCGATGCCCTCCTCCCGGCCGACGTCCACCTCATTGGCCACACGGTGAACCACTACGATGGCCGGGCCTTCACCGGCCTGGACGCGGGGCAGGCCGGACAGTTCGGCGCGCTGACGCGGCGGGAGCGCCTCGTCTTCACCGATCGCGAGTTGGACCAGGCCTACGGAGCTGAGCGGCCGGCCTCCCTCGGCGGCCCGGCCGCCCTGCCGGCGGGCGCGCCGCCCACTTTCGGCACCGACCTGGGGTATCGGGGTGAAGCGGGTGATGCCGTCCACGCGGCGGGCTACTACGCCGACGTCGAACGGCACCGGTACGACTTCCAAACCGCGGCTGCTCCCGAGAAGCGGGGCATGGCCCTGGCGCTCCAGGACGCGTTGGGGGCAACGACGACGATCGACCTCGATCCCTTCTGGCTGCTGCCCGGCCGGGTCACCGACCCATCAGGCCTGGCCACAGTCGCGACGTACAACTATCGACTGCTCCAGGCCGAGCGGGTCACCGACCCCAACGGCAACGCGACCCGTTACGACTACTCCCCGCTCGGCCTGTTGCGGCGGGTAATTCTCCAGGGCCACAACGGCGAGGGCGGAACCGACGAGCGGCCCGAGGTCGAGTACCACTACGACTTCCGCGCCTTCGAGACCACCCAGGCGCTGCCCGCCCCTTTGCCAATCTACGCCCATACCGTCCGGCGCGTCCACCACGCCAGCGAGAACGTCTCGGATGAGGTGATCGAGTCGCGCGAGTACTCCGACGGCTTCGGCCGGCTGGTTCAGCAGCGAGCCCAGGCGGAGGAGGTCGTGTTCGGCGCGGAGGGCGACGACGCCGGGCTGTCCGCCGACGCGGGCGCTCCCACCCAAGCGGCGGTCGGGCAGGCAGCCGCCGACCGGGTGGTGGTGAGCGGCTGGCAGGTGTATGACAACAAGGGCCAGGTCATCGAGAAGTACGAACCCTTCTTCGGGGTCAGATGGGAGTTTCAGCCCGAGGCGGAGGCCAGACGTGGCCGGCGCGCGAGCCTCTTCTATGATCCCCGTGGACGCGTGATCCGCACCGTCAACCCTGACGGCTCCGAGCAGCGCCTGGTCTTCGGGGTGCCCGGCGAGTTGGCCCAACCGGACCAGGCCGTGCCCACGCCGTGGGAGACCTACACCTACGACCCCAACGACCTGGCGCCGCTCAGCTTTGACCCCGTCGCGCGACTGCCGGATGGCTCGCCGAAGCCGCTGACCGACCGCGCGCCGGCCGCGCACCACTTCACACCGGCGAACGCCGTCGTGGACGCCCTGGGCCGCACCATCTGCCAGGTTGAGCGCAACGGCCCGACGCCGGCCTCCGACTGGATCGTCACCCGCTCGCGCTACGATGTCCGCGGCAACGTCGTGCAGGTCGTCGATGCCCTCGGCCGTGAGGCCTTCAAGATGGCGTATGATCTGACGAACGCGCTGCTGCGGGTCGAGAGTATCGACGCGGGCGTGCGGACCTCAGTCCTGGATGCGACCGGCACCCTGGTCGAGCAGCGCGACAGCAAGGGGAGCGTGGTCCTCCACGAGTATGATCGCGCGCGCCGGCCCACTCGAGTCTGGGCGCGCGACCGCGCTGCGCCGCCGTTGACTCTGCGCGAGCGCCTGGTCTACGGCGACCAGCCCGAGGCGGGGTTGACCCCGGCGCAGATTGCCGCCGGCAACCTCGCGGGACGTCTGTACCGCCACGACGACGAGGCCGGGCGGCTCGAGGTGACGCGCTACGACTTCAAAGGGAACATCCTGGAGAAGGCCCGGCACGTCGTCCGTGACGACCTCCTGCTCCCGGACTGGGTGGCCGACTGGAGCGGGCCCAACCCCGACGCCATGTTGGCGCCGCGCGTCTACCAGACGAGCCTGCGCTACGACGCGCTCAACCGCGCGACCAGTCTGCAATACCCCGAGGATGCGGCTGGGACGCGGAAGACCGCGGTTCCGACCTACAACCGCTCCGGGGCTCTCACCGCGGTGAAACTCGACGGCCAATCGTATGTTGACCTGATCGCCTATAACGCCAGGGGGCAGCGGGTGCTCGTCGTGTACGGCAACGACGTGATGACGCGCCACCGCTACGACCCGGCCACGTTTCGTCTCACCCGCTTGCGGACCGAGAAAGCGGTGTCGCCAGCCCCCCTGACGTGGCAGCCCGCTTCGACCGGCCAGCCACAGGAGCGCGTGTTCCAGGACCTGGTCTACGAGTACGACCTGGCCGGCAACATCGTGCGGATCCACGACCGTACGCCGGGGTCTGGCCTGCCGGCCACCCCGGACGCGCTCGACCGGGTTTTCACCTACGATCCGCTGTACCGGCTGCACTCGGCCACCGGCCGCGAGTGTGCCGCCACCTTTCCGGCGCCGTGGGACCCGGCGCCGCGCTGCCAGGACATCACGCAGACGCGCGCGTACACGCAAATGTATCGCTACGACCCGGCCGGCAACCTGACGCAGTTTCAGCACACGGCCAACGGCGGCAGCTTCACGCGCGAGATGACCCCCGCGCTCGCGAGCAACCGCCTCCAGCGCGTCACCGTTGGCCCCGCCCAGTACGACTACCAGTACGATCCCAACGGCAATCTGATCGCGGAAACCACCTCGCGCCGCTTCGACTGGGACCACGCCGACCGCCTGAAGCGCTACCGCACGCAGGCCGGCGCCGTCCCGTCGGTCGACGCCATCTACCTGTACGACGCCTCGGGGCAGCGGGTGAAGAAGTTGGTCCGGAGGCAGGGTGGGCAGGTCGAGGCGACCGTCTCTATCGACGGCATCTTCGAGCACCACATCCGGGGCGCCACCCAGAACACCACGCTCCACATGATGGACAACCAGAGCCGCATTGCGCTCGTGCGCGTCGGCCCGGCCTTCCCCGACGATGGGGCGGCCGACAAACCGGTGCAATACCACCTGGGCGACCACCTCGGGAGCAGCACTGTCGTGCTCGGAGGCGCGACGGCGCGCCACAACGAGTTCGTCAACCGGGAGGAGTACAGGCCCTACGGCGAGACGAGCTTCGGCAGCTATGGCCGCAAGCGATATCGGTTTTCGGGCAAGGAGCGGGATGAGGAGAGCGGGTTGTATTACTTCGGTGCTCGCTACTATGCCGCGTGGCTGGGAAGGTGGATGAGCTGCGACCCGGCGCGGAGGATCGAAGGTGACAACCTCTACCGCTTCACGCGCGCCAATCCTGTTCGCTTCGCTGATGCACTCGGTTATGCCGGTGATGACAAGAATGATCCTGCTGCGGCTGTACCTAAAGTGGTAGCACAACAGCAAGCTCGCGCAGACAACCTGTTAAGAAACGTAGAATCATACCAGGAAGACATCGTGAGTGCAGTCCGAGTGCATGCAGAACACGTAAGAGCCTACAACGAGGCGACTCAGACGATGCAATCGGCAAACCAAAAGACCCCGGCCGGAATCGCCGAATATGGCGAGGCGATGAAGGCGCAAACGATGGCCCAACGCCGACTACTAGACGATCAGGCGAAGTTCGAAAGCCTGGCCAAGACGGGCGCGAAGCAGTTGGCAGACATTCAACAATTCGAACAAGAGGTGAGCAGTCTGAAACAGGCTGTGGAACGGAGCGGCTTCCAACAGCCGCTGCGCGGCGCTGATGCGGTGAGGCAACTCGAGGGCCAATATATGCGGGCACTCAATGCCAATGCCGAGGTCAACACGACTCTGGCGGAACTCAAAACTGTCCGCCAGGCCGTGAGTGCAGCGGCTGAAACAGCCCAGACGGGCCGTCTGATCACCAAAGGCCTCCAGGTGAGCGCCGCGACCGAGGCCACAAGCGCTGGGGAGGCTCGCGTTGCTTCTGGGCGCCCGGGGCCAGGGTCGCGACTGCTGAAGATCGGCGGCACGGTCGTGTTCCTCGGCTCGCTTGCCACCGGCGGAGCGAATGAGGCAGGCGTATGGGACGTGACTGTTGGAGGCGTTCTCCACGAGGGCTACGAGGCCTATCAGGCTGCAAGCGCCGCCATGCGATCCTGGTTCAGCCTGGGATCAAGAATGAACCAAAACGTCCGGTATTACTCATCAGGCAGGTAGGCAACCACGGTTCGGCTGGAGGAGTCCTATGGCGTTCATCATCCGCGGTCGGGTTCGCAGCGAGCCCGAACAGATAGTCGAAACCATCGTCGTTCGCGCCTATGACCGCGACCTGCGCAGCGAGCAGTTGCTCGGCGAGGCGGCGCCGGATCGCGAGGGCCGCTTCCAGATCGGCTATACGCCCGAGCAGTTCCGGCGAGCGGAGAAGGGCCGTGCCGACCTGGTCCTGCGGGTCTTCGGTCCTGATGGCATTCCGCTGGCCATTCGGCGGCTGGAGGTGGATGGCCAGCCGCGCGAAGAGCCGGCGGCGCCCGTCTTCAACGTGCCGCCCGAGTGCGAAGTCGACCTCCTCGTCGAGTTGGAGCCGAGCGGGGAGGGGTCGGAGTACGAACGCATCCTCGCCCAGGTCACGCCACTGCTCGACGGGGTGAATCTCGCCGACCTGACAGCAACCGACGCGAGGTTCATCGTTGCGGACCTGGAGCTGGATGCGGAGCGTGCCCCCCTGATCGAGGCGCTCATCGCCGCGGCCCGGCTGGCGCGCGAGACCGGACTGCCGGTCGAGGCGTTCTATGGCTGGGTGCGCATACCATACCCCGACGCGATCTGGGAGGAGTGGCCCCAGGCCACCGCGGAGCGCCGGGCCGAGCTTGTGCGCAAGGCGCTCGACCGTCTGGCCGATACGGCGGACGACGACCTGATCGAGATGCTGCGGCGCCAGGTCGACGCGCGAATCATCCCGGCCTGGGTCGGGGAGAAGGCGGACGAGATTGGCGCGGCCCTCAGGCGGCAGGGCCAGACCGCACGGGCCGTCACGGTTCGGCTCCTCGACGCCGTGAACGGGCAGCCGCTTGCGGGCTATAGCGTGGCCGCGAGCGATCTGAGCGGACCCCAGGCCGACCTGGGCCGCACCATCAGCGACGGTCAGGGTGTTGCCGCCTTCACCGATTACCTGCCGCGCACGACACCTCCGGACGACGCGCGAGCGTTCCAGCTCAGTATCGACGTGCCAGGCACCGACCAGCCGGTCGAGGTCCAGCAGACGCTCCAGCTGGATGGGGGCGGGCCTGTACCCGTGCGAGTGCCACTGCCCACGGCGCCCACGCCGGCCCTGGCCGACCTGCGCGCTGCGGGCCAGCTGGACGTGCCGGAGAGCCTGCTGGCCCGCCTGGCCGAGGCCCACGCCATCCGCTCCTTCGCCGATATCCGCCACGCCGGTGGGCTGAGCCATCTGGCTGATCTGGCCGAGGCCGACCGCGCCGCCGTGCGCAGGCTCGAGGCTCTGGCCGACCTGGATCGGGTCTCGCCCGACGTGGCGGCCAGCTCGGCGTTGCTCGACATGGGCTACGAGAGCGTCGCACGGATCGCCACCACCGACCGCGCGGCGTTCGTCACGGCAACGGGCGACCTGCTCGGCGACTTCCAGGCGGCGCGGGCGCACCTCGTCGCCGGAGTTCAGACCCGCTTCTTGAACAATGCCTTGATCGCCGGTCTGGCCGAGCGCGCCAACGGGATGCCCGTGCCTGAGGCGTTCAAGCTGCTGGACGCGGTGCAAGCGGCGCCCTGCAGCTGCGCCGACTGCGACGCGGCCGTCAGCCCCCGCGCCTACCTGACTGACCTGCTCCGCTACGCCACCCAGCGCGTCAAGACCAACGGCCAGCCCATCGATGTTCAGTTCCTGGCGCAGACCTTCGATCAGCCGTTCGACGAACTCCCCAACTCGTGCGCGGCGAGCGAGACGGCGATCCGCCAGGTCCGCCTCGCCGTTGAGACGCTGCGGCGCTTTCTCCAGGCGAACCCGCCGGACGCCGCGCACACCGCGACGCTTGTTGCGCGCGAGCGGCAGTACCGCATCACGGCGTACACCACCCTCCTGAACAAAGTGGGCACGTCGTTCGAGGAGGTGCGGCTGGCGAGGAGCGCCGACGCGGCCACGCGGGCGGCACTGGCCGAGCGGCTGGGGATTGACCTGACGCCCGGGCTGGCACCGGCCGAGGCCGAGTTGGCGCAGCTGCTTCTCGATCCTGATGCTGCGCCCACGCAGCCGGGGGCCCTGACCGAAGCCCACCTCGAAGCCCTGTTCGGTCTCGCCGATACGAGCCGCGATCCGCTCTCGACCGGAGCGAAACTGGGCGACGATCTGGAAACGCTCAAACGCTGGACCCTGGACGGCGTGCGGTGGGGCCAGACCACCGACCCGGATGGCTCGGTGTTCGTGACGCTCGCTCACGACGCCGCCGCGGCGGTCTACCGCCTCCAGCTCTTCCAGGACCGCGCCCAGACGAAGCTCCTCGCCACGGCGGAGAGCGGCGACGCGGATGCCACCGTGACGCTGACGCCGGTGGACAACAGCGGTCTGCTTGGCACGATCCACTTCGCGTACGCCCAGGATACCGGCCCGATTGAGATCGTCGCCGTCCCGCGCCTGCTGGCGTGGCGGCTACGCCATCTGCGGGCCCTCTGGCGCGCCGAAGACCGCCCCCCGGATCCCTACAGTGCCCACGAGCTGCCGGTGATCGACCCCGATCTGGTCGCCCCGACCGACTTCCGGAGGCCGGAGCCCGGGCAGGCCGCCTTCGATCTGTGGCAGGCCCGCCGCGCCGCCGTGGACGCCTGGCTGGCGGCAACCAGGGCTCAACGCGAGAGCCACGCCGGCGACGCCGACCTCGGTGTCGACGCCGTGTTGGGCCTGACGCTCGGGCAGCCGCTGACCGCGCTCCAGGCGATCGCGGCCGACCTGGCGCAGACGGCTGATCCGGGCAAACAGGCCGCGGCTCAGGACGCCGCGGCGGCGCTTCATCTGACCGCGCCGGCCGTGATCCGGCTGGTCGAGCTCCTCGGTGCCGCGCCGGCGCTGCAGGCGGCTCAGTGGGATGAAGTCTACGCGATCCTCACGCAGGCACAGAAGGTCGCCCGGTTCCCGACCTGGCGGACCGAGGAAGGCGGCGCGGGCATCGTGCTCGGGCCGGATGATTTCTGGCCGGCGGCCAGCGCGCCGGCTCTCCCGCGCTGGCTCGCCGACCTCGATGCCCGGCGCCTCTGGGAGGAGGCGCTCGCGAGCCGCAGCCGGCTGCCCATCATCGACCCGGACCTGGTCCCGGCGACGGCCCTCGAGGACCCACTGTCAGGGCCAGCCCGGACGCTCTGGAAAAGTCGGGCCGACGCGATCGCCAAGGCCATCGCGGACGCCACGCAAGGGCTGGACGCCGTGCGGCAGGCGGCGGGCGACGAACTGGCCTACTTCGACCAGGTCGCCGGGCAGACACTCGGCGTGGCCGTCACCCAACTCTCCGACCTCGACGCCCGGCGGGGGGCCGGCGAGAGCGTCGAGGCGGACCTGGCGCGCCTCACCCTGACCAACGCGGCGCTCACTTCTCTGCTCCGTGTCCGAGAGTTGCTCGCCGCCGGGCAACACGCCCTCGACGTCGAGTGGCAGAGCGTCTTCTCGATCCTCGCCCAGGTGTGGAAAGAACGGCAGGCCGCGCGCTGGCGGGACGAAGAGGCGGCGGCCGGCATCACCCTCTCGCCCGACTTCTTCGTCGTGCCGCCCCCGCCCAGCGATCCACTCGAGGTCGCCCCCGAGCCGCTGCCGGCGTGGCGCGCGACCGCCCGCGCACAGCAGGAGTGGCAGGACCGGCTCGCCGGCCGGATCACGGCGCAGCAGAGCGTCGTCGGCGGCATGCTGGATGCGATCGGAACCACCGAAGAGGCGACCCTGCCGGCTCTGAGAGATGCCCTGGTCGAAGCGGCGGGGACCCCCGGCGAGGCGCCGGTCGTCACAGCAGGTCGCCTGGGCAGGCGGCTCCTGATGGATTTCCAGGTCGACGGCTGCCAGACGACGACGCGCGTCGCCCAGGCCATCGAGACGCTCCAGATATTGCTGTTCAGGCTCCGCGCGGGCGAGATCCAGGCCCTCCCGCTCAGCCTGGAGGCGCCGCGCTTCGATGCGGAGTGGAAGTGGATCGGTTCATACGCCACTTGGCGTGCCGCTATGTTCGTCTTCCTGTACCCCGAGAACCTGGCACTGCCCGAACTGAAGCGCTACAAGACCCCCGCCTTCAACGACCTGGTCGACACGCTGCGCGGGAACCGCCAACTGACCGCCGACCAGGCCTGCGCCGCGGCGCGCGAGTACGGGGCGTATATCAGCGACGTCTGCTCGCTGAGCGTCGAGGCAACCTGTCAGGTCAAGACGGCCGTCTATGGGGACGGAACGTGTGCGACCCCGGCCGCAGACGAGCGTGCCCTCGCGTACCTGTTCGCCCGCACCCCGGCCGGCAAGGTCTACTGGTCGACGCTCGACCCGGGCGACCACTCGGGCTACGGTCAAAGTCCGTGGCGGGTCTGGCCCTTTGGCGAGATTGCGCTCGCGATCGCTGGCGCGACCCCGTACAGCCTCACCCCCCAGCAGCGCCACATCTACGTGTTCTTTGTCAAGAAGGGGAGCCTCCCGGCGACGCCAGGCTCGCCGGACTACCCGCAAGACGTGCGGATCTCTCTCACCCGCTACGACCTCAACCGCCAGGACTGGGAGGCGAACGTGATCGACCTGCCGGACCCGCCGGTGCTCAAGTGGGCGATGCGCGTCGTCGTGCAGCAGGGGATCCCGGAGCCGAAGCCGCCGATTCTCGGCATATGGCCGGCGACAAGGGATGGCTCGTCCGTGAACGGCACTGAGATGGTGATACGGGCACTGAACCTTGCCGGCGACGGTTGGGAAGCGGCAAAGCTCACGAACCAGGATGAGTGGGAGGAGTTCCGGCTCAAGCTCTACAACCCCGCCGCCAGCCCGAGCGTCGTCGAGGCTATGAAGAAGCTCCTCCCCATCACAGACTATCACACCAGCCTCCGTGCGACGTACGGCACTCGGGGCACCGACGGCGACCACTATATCAGCGCGGCCGTCTTCTCCGGGCAGGGCGAGTTGTACCGCTGGATCGAGGAACGTCTCGGGGGGAAGGAGTGGATGGGGCTGCTCGCGCTCGGCAGCGCGGATCGGTACTCGGACTTCTGGGGCGGGTTCGAGTCGCTGACATCGCTCGCCTTCTTCCGCAGTGCCTCATCCGGACGCCCCGTGTGTGACCGAGCCGAGTACGATAACAAGGTCGTCATCCCCAATGAGGGCAAGCTGGTTCAGCACCCCACGCTGACCAATCTGGTGCGCGTGGTGCCGAACTGGGGCGCCGCGCCCACCGCGGATATCCGGCTGGTCTACGTCGCCAGGGAAAGCAGCGGCCTGCGCACCTACGGAACGCGCCTGAGCAGCCTGCCCGACAGCCTCTCGCGCGGTCGCCGCACGCTCGTGCTGCCGGCCCTGGTGAACAACACCCCGATCCAGATCGCTATGCCCGGCCTTGACCCGGACAAGCAGCGCCAGCACGAGCAGGCCCTCTTCCAGGCCAACGCCGCGGCCGCCCCTGCGATCCTTGCCTTGCTGGAAGAGGCCTACTTCCTCGTCCCCATGTTCATCGCGGCGCGGCTCGAGATGAACCACGAGTATACCGCCGCGCTCGATTGGTATCGCAGCGTCTACCACTACGGTGCGCCCCCGGCCGGGCGCAAAGTCTACTACGGCCTCACGCGCGAGGAGTCGCTCGCGGCCCTGTACCAGCGCCCGCCGGACTGGCTGACCGACCCGCTCGACCCCCATGCCGTGGCGCAGACGCGCCGCAACGCGTATACCCGCTTCACGCTGCTCTCCACGGTCCGCTGCCTGCTGGCTTTCGGCGACGAGGAGTTCACCCGCGACACCCCCGAGTCCTTGCCGCGCGCCCGCGAGCTGTATACCACTGCGCTCGATATCCTCCAGAGCGACGAGCTGCGCCAGGAGCCGGATGGGTGCGCCGCGCTCATCGGTCAACTCAAGATCCCGCTGGAAGGGCCGCTGCTGGCCGCGGCCGCGAAGAAGACGTACGAGCAGATTGCCGAGGCCCCGAATCAGATGATTCTGGCGAGCACGCTGAAGGACGCACAAGCGATGGTGGCGGCCGGAGGGCGCCCGGAAGATGCCCTCATTCGGGCGCGCGCGCAGGTCGCCGAGGCCAGGGCGCGCAGCCAGGCGACGCCGCTGGTCCAGGCGGCGCTCGCCCATCAGGCCACCCGGACAATGCAGCAACATCTCGCCCTGCTCGCCGACGACACTTTGAGCCGCGTGGCGGATTCGGTGGGACGAGTGGCGGCCGGTGACCTGCAGGATCGAGCCGCCGTCATCACCGATCTCGATCGGGAGGTGATCGGGCACGAGCGCATTGCCCTGCCGTGGTTGCGCGAGCCGGTACAGATCGGCCAGCCGGATCTCCCCGACGTGGACAACTTCACCACCCTTCCGTTCTGGAACTTCCCCTCCGTGACCTTCTGTATCCCGCCCAACCCCGTCCTGCAGAGCCTCCGCCTGCACGCCGCGCTGAACCTCCACAAGATCCGCACCTGCCGCAATATCGCCGGCATGCAGCGAGAGCTTGACCTCTACGCCGCGCCGACCGACACCGTCAGCGGCCTGCCCTTCGCCGTCGACGGTCGAATTGCCCTGCCCGGCGCCGGCAACCTCCGCCCGACGATGTACCGCTACAGCGTACTGGTCGAGCGGGCCAAACAGATCGCTCAGCTCGCGGCGCAGGTCGAAGCCTCTATGCTGTCCGCGCTCGAGAAGCGCGATGCCGAGGGCTACACGTGGCTCAAGGCCCAGCAGGACCTGCGGCTCAGCGCCTCGAACGTCAGGCTCAACGATTTACGAGTGACCGAGGCGCAAGCCGGCGTTGACCTGGCCCAGATCCAACGCGAGCGCGCTCAGCTTCAGGAGGACACGTATCAGAGCTGGATCGAGGCCGGGCTGAACCAGTTCGAGAACGAGATGATCGACGCCTACCAGCAAGGGGCGATGGCCCGGACCCTGGCCGCCTTCTTCGATGCTGGGGTTGCTATGGGCCAGGCGGCTGCGTCCGCGGGGATGACCGGCGGCGGCGGGGCGATGATCGTGGCAGTCATGGCGCAGGCGCGGTACATGGCCCAGGCGGAGGCGATCCAGCAAGAGGTGCGGACGCAGGTCGCGGCCGTCTACGCCAGCTTCGAGCGGCGCAAGCAGGAGTGGCAGCTCCAGCGGGCGCTGGCCCAGGTCGACGGCCGCCTGGCCGAGCAGCAGATCCGCCTCGCCGAGGATCACGTTCGGGTGGTCGAGCAGGAGCGCTCGATCGCGCAGATGCAGGCCGACAACGCGCGCGCCGCCGTCGACTATCTGGCGAACAAGTTCACCACCGTCGACCTGTACGACTGGATGAGCCGCACACTCGAGCAGGTGTACGCCTTCTTCCTCCGTCAGGCGACCAGCGTGGCCAGGCTCGCCGAGACCCAGCTCGCTTTCGAGCGGCAGGAGCCGGTCCGGGGCGACATCCAGGACGACTATTGGACGGCGCCACCGGAAGGCTTGAGTTCTCCAGCCCAGGCCCCCGATCGCAAGGGGCTGACTGGCTCGGCTCGCTTACTCCAGGACCTCTACCAACTCGACCAGTACGCGTTCGATACGGCGCAGCGCAAGCTCCAGATCACCAAGACAATCTCCCTGGCCCGGCTCGCGCCGGCCGAGTTCCAGCGCTTCCGCGAGACAGGGTTGCTTCCGTTCGCCACTCCGATGGAGATGTTCGACCGCGACTTCCCCGGCCACTTTATGCGCCTGATTCGGCGCGTGCGGACCTCGGTCATCGCGCTCATCCCACCGACTGACGGGATTCACGCCACACTGTCGGCCGGGGGGATCTCCCGCGTTGTCGTCGGCCCCCAGGTCTTCCAGACGGTGACGATCCGGCGCGACCCGGAGACGATCGCCCTCAGCTCACCCGTCAACGCCAGCGGCCTCTTCGAGCTGGAGCCGGCGCCTGCGGAGATGTACCTCCCATTCGAGGGACACGGCGTCGAGACGACCTGGGAGTTCCGTCTGCCGAGGCCCGCGAACCAGTTCGACTACCATACCATCGCCGACGTGCTGGTCACCATCGACTACACAGCGCTCAACAGCTTCGATTACCGCCAGCAAGTCATTCGCCAGCTGAAGCCGAGCCTCCAGGCGGACCGCGCCTTCAGCTTCCGCACCGATTTTGCCGATGCCTGGTACGACCTGCACAACCCGGAACTCCTGCAGGCCGACAAGCAGATGGTCGTCAGCGTCCGCGTCGAGCGCAACGACTTTCCGCCCAATCTGGACACGATCCGCATCGAGCAGGTGCTGCTCGCCTTCGCGCGCGCCGGTGGTCTGACCGAAGAGATCCCCGTGGCCCACTTCACGTTGACGCAAGCAGGTGGGCAGCTCCCGGTGGGCGGCAGTGCCGTCACCGCGAATGGAGCCATCAGCACGAGGCGGGGCAACGCTGGCAGCTGGGCGGGGATGATCGGGCGACCGCCGTTTGGCGTGTGGGAGCTGAGTCTGCGCACCGGAGACCCGAACCAGGATCGGCGGATCCAGCGCTGGTTCAAAGAGGAGCAGATCGACGACGTGCTGTTGGTCATCAGTTACGCCGGACGAACCCCAGACTGGCCATCATAGGACCGGCTCGAGGGGCGCGGGAAGGGTCGTGGAGCGCACGGGAGAGTGGGCCTCGCAGTGTGTGGAGCTGCTCACATGATACTGCGTCATTAAGACACTGTTGGCGAATTGGTGCGAGTGGCTGGTGCCTGTTTGTAGTGCGCGCTTCAGCGCGCTGAAGCGCGCACTACAAACCCTTCGTCCGCCCTGGCAGCGATTTCGCCACCAGTGTCCCCTGGGCCTGCGGCCCGCGCCGGGAAATGAAAATTGGCGCCGCGCCACGGCGAACAGCGCAGCGGGCTATTTTCAGGAGAGGATCATGATACTGCATCATTAAGCAACTCCAATTCTCAGACGAGCCGATGGACGGACGGCCTGGCACTCACCATGTGGATAGCTGCCTTTCCAGTTTCATTATCGTAGGACGGCCGCAGAGTCTTGCCATCAATCACAATCACTGGACCACCAGTTACCCGACTGATGGCTTGAATCCATTCAAGAAAACAGGCTTGGCATTGCTCAGGATTAATATAGGAAAGGACCTGTGAAACTATATTTTCCTGTTCTTCTGCCGTCGTGAGCTGACTGGAGCTTGAGCGACGTGTCTCTACTTCAGATCCGATCGGCGTCTAATTTTCTATGCTAATCGTTCCTACGGCTCAAGTAACACTTCAATCACTATGGTCTCGTCAGGCAAGTGTGGTAGATAGAATGATTCGCTTTCGGCTCGTGGTTCGTCTCCCTGACTCTGATAGATCACCCAGCGGAATGGCCCCGTGCCAAAATCTTTCGGGGCCACCCACCAGCGCTTGCGACCTCCCTCGTCCAATGTACCTCGCCACCCTTCGACATCATGCCAACCAGCATTGTAATCTTGCCACTGGACCACCGTCCACTCCTCACCGAACGCGCCTTGGACCTGCAATTTAATATGAGCCCCAGCTGGTGGCTTAGTCTCGTCGTCTTCGTCACGAGGCGGCTCAAGTGTTGCCTCAGGCGTGAGTGTCGATCGCGGGATCGACGTAATGGTTGGCCGCGGCGGTTGCAGTTGGGAGTGCGCGAGCCCCGCCGCTTGTCCAGATAGCGCGTTGAACCCCAACAGGAGCATGCCACCGCCCACTACCAAGATGCCCCAAGTTGCACCCAGTAATCGCCATTTCATCGACTCACGTCTCCTTACCCGAGAGTAGAACCGCTGAAGGGGGGACGCATCCGGCTATTTGGTGAGTATTACTTGTCGGTCAATCGGGGTCGTGGTGGAAGCTCAGCAGCCCGTTGCAGATTAACAAGGGCTGGATTGTTTCCAGTGACCCTTAATCCATGAAGCTCTGCACGATTATTCGTTTCATCACTTTCGGCAACTGCACCACTGGGTGATGCCAAGTCGTAGCTATCCGCGTAGAGGTAGAGATCAGTCGTACCGCTGGCGAACCACCCCGGCCAGATCGTGTGCCCTGCAGAGAAGCTGTCAATGGTCGACATCAGGGTAATACTCTCACCGGGTGCAAGACTACTAACCTCCCATGCAATACCAAAACACGGGCTCATACCACAAATATTGCTCCAAATAGTATTAGCCGATGTTGGTGGATATTTTGGATTAATGAAGAGATCTGCCCAGAAGGGGTCAGTAATTGTACTTCCCTGATTTTTTACCACTGCACTTACAGTTACCGCTTCACCAGCGTCGAAAGTCTTTTTGTCAGGTTCAAGACTTATCTTGATGACAACAATATCAGGCATACCACTTCCCGCTACTACTATTGGAAGGTAGGATGAATAGATGAGTGGCGTACTACCCACGTAGAGGGTAACCGTGGCGAGGTTCGACGCCGCCTGGCCGTCGTCGGCGCGGAAGGTGAAGCTGTCCACGCCGGCGAAGCCGGCATCGGGCGCGTAGGTCAGGTCAGGTGCCACGCCCAGCAGCACGCCGTGCGCGGGTGGCGTGACCACCGCGTAGATCAGATCGTCGCTGTCGCTGGCGGTGAGGGTGATAGGGCTGGCACTGCCTTCGGGCACGGCCACCACCTGGTCGTCGGCCACCGGCGCCACGTTGAGCACCGTCCAGGTAAAGCGCGTCGGCGTGCCCGCGTTGGCCGCGGCATCTCTGGCGCGCACCAGGAAGGTGTGGCTGCCATAGGAGAGGCCGCCGTAGTGCTGCGGGCTGGTGCAGGCGCTGTAGCCGCTGCCGTCCAGCGCGCACTCGAAACTGGCCGCACCGACCGCACCGTTGAAGGTGAAGTCGGCGTCGCGGCTGGTGCTGGGGTCAGTCGGGCCGCCGGTGATGAAGGTTTCCGGCTGAGTGGCGTTGACCGTCCAGGTGACGCTGGCCGGTGAGGGGTCCACGAAGCCGCGCGCGTCGATCGCCCGCACCTGGAAGGTGTGTAGGCCCTTGCTCAGGTCGCTATAGTGCCAGGGACTATAGCAGGTAGCGAAGGGCTCGTCGTCGATCTTGCACGAGAACGCCGCCACCGCCTGCGCGCCCGGTGTCCCCTCGAAGCTGAAGCGAACCGGGTTGACGCTGCTGGGATCGCCCGGCGCGGCCGTGATGGTGGTATCCGGCGGGGTGGGCGGCGTGAGGTCGACCGCGATGGTCTGGCTGACGACGGTGGTCCGCCTGGCCCAATCGATGGCCCGCACCGTCACCGGCAGGCTCCGGCCCTCGGGGTCGATCACGTGCTGGGCTGTCTGCCAGGTCCCGTTGCCGAAGGTGGCATCCACGAAGGGGCTATCGCCCACCTTCAATTGCACCGTCGCGAGGCCCACGGTGTCGTCCGCCGTCCCGTGGAAGCGCAGGATGTCACTCTGTAGCCCATAGGTGTCGCTGATGGTCAGCGGCGAGCCATCAAGCATGAGCGTCGGCGGCTGGCTATCCAGCGTGAAGCTGATGGGAAAGAGCGTCGTCTGGGTGTTGCCACCCCAGTCGGTGGCGCGCGCTTCCAGCGTGTGCACGCCTTCACCGGCGACCGCCACCGTGACGGTGCGTTGGGTGCGGGTCACGGCGTCGCTCTGTGCAAAGCTCAGCGTCGTCGCGACGGCGCCGTCGAGGCTGAGCGTGACGTCCTGGAGCGCCTGGCCCGCCTCGGCCGCCACGGTCACACTGATGGCATCGCCCGCGGCGACATAGCTCTGGGCGGTTGGGGCGACGATGACAGCCAGCGGCGCACCTGGGGCCGGGGCGGCTACGGCCGCTGCAGTGGTCGGCGCCGGTGGTGTGCCGGCCGAGGCGCAGTGCCCGTAGCTGTCGCACGCGCTCACCGTCGCGCTGGGGGTCGTGGTGGACTTCCACACGGTCCAACTGTTGGCGAGACCGTCACGAATGGTCAGGTCTGGGAACAACGCCTGCAGCGCCGGATTCGTATCGAAGGCACGCGTGGGCGGTTGCAGGGCATTGCCGGGGCAAACGAAGTCCGCCTCGGTCAGGTGCCGATCCACCGCCGCGCAGGTGAAGGCAATCTCATAGCGTTGGGTGTTGCCGGCGGCGTCGAAATAGCTGGCACCGGTGGCGGTCGCCGTGATCGCCACGCGCGGGGCCAGGGTATCGATCGCGCCGCGCCAGAGGTAGGAGGTGATACTGACGTTGCCCAGCAGGTCGGTGCCGCGCAGGTCGATCTGGTATTGGTCTTCCAGTCCCGCCGGCACCTCGAAACTCCAGACGCTGGCGGCGACGCCCGGGCCGCGCTGCGCCAGCGTGGTGGGAAGCCAGGTGCGGTTCAAGTGCGCCTCGGCCTGATCGCTCGTGAGGCCCGCAGGCAGCGCCGCGATCTGCTCGACCGGCGTGAAAGCGATCTCCAGTGTGTCCAGCCCCGCGCTGCTATTCGTGTCCGTGATGAGGCCGCCGATCGTCAGGGTCTCGGTGATGACCTGGCGGGCGGCGTCGGCCGCATTGAGGGTGGCGACCGGCCCCGCGCTGTCCAGATGCAGGGTGGCGCTGGCAGCGTTATCCACTGTGCGGTTGCCAACGGCGTCCGCCGCTCGCACCGTCACGGTGTAGGCGCCGGTGGGATCACCCAGACCGGTCGGGAAGGTGTAGGTGAGCGTCCAATTGTCGCCGCTCAGCGCCGCCGGCTGCCAACTGTTGACCGGCCCCACGCCGCTGTGCGCCCGCATCAGCACCTCCACCGCTCCTGGCGGCACGCCGCTGACGTCCCTGGCTGTTCCGCTGAGCGCAGTC
This sequence comes from Ardenticatenaceae bacterium, assembly GCA_027493995.1. Lineage (GTDB taxonomy): Bacteria > Chloroflexota > Anaerolineae > Ardenticatenales > Ardenticatenaceae > DOUV01. The sequence continues at coordinate 4,004,063 of JAOSJS010000001.1, forward strand.
GTCCACTCGCCCGCCGCGTTGCGAGTTGGCACCACCGGCATGGCCGGTAGCGCGTCCAGTGTGACTGCCGGTGGCGTCGCGTCGGCGATGACGGTGATGCGGGCACCGGGCGTCTCGACGTTGCCCGCGGCGTCCGTGGCGCGCGTGCGGATGGTGTAGTTGCCCTCCGTCACCTGGAGCGGGAAGGTCCAGGTCGCGGCACCGTCGGCGAGTTGCCACGGCCCGTCGTTGACGCTCACTTCGACGCCGGCCACGCGCGACGTAGGGTCCGAGGCAGTGCCGCCGATGATGATCGTCCCCGCGCCCTGGATATGCTGGCCATCCTGTAGCGAATCGAGGCTTGAGAGCGGCGTGTCGGCGTCAATGGTGACGGTCAGCCCGCCGCCGGCGCTGATGCGCCCGCCGCGCGTATCCGGCCGGTGCAGCTTCAACCTGGCCCACAGGATGCTGGATTGGTCGGCGCTGGCCTGCGTGCTTACGCAGTACGATTGCTGGGTGCGGTTGTAGAGCGCCTGGATGCTGTCCTCGCTCAGTGCGACCGGGAAGATCTGTAAGTGGTCGAGCGCGCCGAGGAAGGGAGATACGTCGTTGCGATGTCTGCCGATGCGCATGGTTGGCGAGGCCGTGAGCGACGCGGTGTCGCGAGTAACGTCAATCACCCGATTGCCGTCGACGTACACTTCAACTCTGCCGCTCGCTTTCGACCGGCTCATCGCGATGAAGTGCCATTGCCCATCGTCCACGCGGGACGTGGCCGGAGTTTGAATCTGCGAGACCTCGACCGTGGGGACACCCTTGTTTAGCCACAGGTCCCAGCCGGCAGGCAGGTTCGCCCCACCGTCAACCAGCATCTGTTCCGTGTCCGAACGCGGCGCCTTGAGCCAGAAAGCAATGGTGAAATCATCCTGCACCGGACGGGTCATGGTGAGATAGTCGTCCGCACCGTCGAACTGCAGCGCGTAATCGGAGAGCGGCGCGTTCGGCGCGGCGACGACGCCGGCCGACGGGCAGGACCCATCGGAACAGGTCGCGTCGTTGCCGCGCCCCGAACTGTCGGCGAAGGTCATCGCGCCGGGCAACTCCTCGAAGCGCAGGTCGGCCACCGGTACGGACTGGGGCGCCGGGCAGGCCAGCGCGCTGCTGGCGACAGCGCTGGCGGTGGTCCAGCCCGCAGTATTGAGCGCCCCACCGGTGAGGTCGGAGTTCAGATGCCAATAGATGGTGTGAAGCGAAGACCGAAACGTCGCCGCCAGCCAGTTTCGGGTGAGTGGATGGTAGGCGGCGAGCACCTGGTCGACGCCGGAACCAAGCGGTCTGCTCGCCAGCACGGTCGTGCTGGCGACGCTCGAATAGAGCCTGGCGGTTGCCGACTGCGTCGCTCCTCTGATATAGACCAACAGCCAGCGGCCGGCGACCGGATCGTAGGCGAGGCGGGGTGAATAGTCCTTTGAGGTATCGCGTGGGTTGGGCGGGTTATCCGTCCGCAGTGTAGCGTCCGTGGCCAGCGATGTCCAGGTCGCCTGGCTATCGAAGTTGGCGCCATTGCTGGCGAAGTCGCCCATGCTGATCGTGCTGCCGCTCACAGGCTTCCAGACGACACGATAGCGGTCACCCATCCAGGCCACGTCCAGGTCGAGCCTGATGCGGTGTTGCCAACCCGCTCCCGCGATCCCCACCGGGCGGACGTTGCTGCCAACAAGGTTCCCGTCCTTGTCGAACGCTTCGAGCACGATCGATACCTCTGGCGATTCCGACTCACCACCCGTCAGCCGGGTAGTGGTGGTGGATTCGTACGCCACCAGAAAGCCATCGCCGTTGCTGGCGACGACCGGATGGCGACTCCGTATCTTGTAGGCCGTCGGAACGGCAGGACGCGGGAAGGAGACGGCGCGCTTCACCGTGCCGTCCTGGCCGACGATGGCCCCACCGATGGTCCAGGCATCCTTTACCGGGACGGTCACATTGACCTCGATCGTATGGCCCGCGCCGCTGAAGGTCAGCGTTTCGTTATCCCTGGCGTTGAAGGGGTCGGTGATGATCTCGCCGACCAGTTCATTCTGGGCGGGGTCGGTCACGGGGCCATCGGATTCCTGAACTTTCACGCTCGTACTCCCGCAGATCGTGCGGGTGATCGGAAAACCGAAGGCGTTGGGTCCGCGCTGCTGGCCGGAGGTCATATCGGGGGTGCCTCCGCCAGTGACCCAATACCAGACATCTTCGCTCCGGCCCTGCGCCCCATAGACGAGGGTGATGAACGGCTCGATACCACTCGTGCCGTGGTCGGGCCCCGCGCTAACAACCTTCATGTAGTTGATCGTGATCGTGTTACAGCGGTCAATATGATCCCACACGACCAGGGAACTGCCCCCGTTATTGGCAGCGACGCTGGGAGCGCTCTCGCCCCGCAGGAAGTACTGACTGGGACTGATCTGGCTGTTCTCGATTACCCCGGACATGCCACTCGGGAGCGCATAGCGCCTGATATCGCCCGAGGTAAATCCGTAGGGAGTCGCTGAGATCAGGGCTGCGAGCAGGTAGCTATCCTGCCGGTCCGACGTTGCGGCGGCCACGTCAGTAGAGCGTGCCAGGAACGGTGCGGCGAAGCCGCCCAGCGGCGCCTCCGCGGTGATCGGGTCGAAGCTCCAGTCGGCCGGGCCGCTGCCCGCCAGCCGGCCGCGCACGGTACTGCTGATGGCAACCGTCTGGGAACTCAGCCCGGGGAGCGCCGTGAGCGCGGTCTCGTGCGTCACCGTCTGCGTCCTACTGAAGGTGACCGGATCGAAGGGGAGCGCGTAGGGCGGCGGAGAGGCGCCGAAGGCCGGCGGGAGCGCGACGTCGAGCACGCTGGGGGCCAGCGCCGTATTCGCCACCACTGTGGTGGTATAGACCAGGCTCTGGCCTGGTCTTACGACCCCATCGGCGTCACCCAGGGCGGTATACACGGCGACCGGCGGCGTGTTGAACACGTTGGGGTGGTAGGGACGATCCTGATTGTCCACGCGTTGGCCCGGGTCGGCGGCGAGCGCCAGTTGGCGCTCGGCCTGGTCGGTCACCCCGTCGGCGTCGGCGTCGGCATCGAGCGGGTCGGAGGAGACCCGGATGGTAAAGGGCGTCTGCGCGTTGATGGTCACATCCCAGCCGCCCTCCCATACAGCGGTCGGCGCGCCGGTATTCGGATCGTAGCGCTGATGCCAGACCTCCTCGCCGTCCTTCAACCCGTCGTTGTCGCTGTCGGCCACCGCCGGGTTAGTGCCGAACTGCATCTCCTGGAAGTCGGTCAGGCCGTCGGCGTCCGTATCGCGCAGAATGGGCGAATAACCCACCCCCGCGGCGCGCCGCTCCAGCTCATAGGCATCGGCCAGACCGTCGCCGTCGGCATCCGGAGCGGCATCGTTGGGGTCCAGCCCGGCGTGGACGTTGGAACGCAGGCCATCGCCGTCGGCGTCGGGCAGCGACGGGAAGGCCGGGTCCCAGCTCAAGCCCAGGCCGCCATCGCCCTTGCCGGCCAGGGTCATGAAGCCGTCGAGCGTGGCCGGGAAGATATCGAATTTGAGCGCGTCGATGGTGCTGGAGGTGGTCCCTGTCAGGTCGCGCGTGTAGCAGACGCCGACGATGAGCACGCCCCAGCACTCAATGGCCGGGATGGCGTAGCCTATGTTGAGAGAGAACGAGGCCGCACGATTCAGCCCAGATTGCAGGTTGAATCCGGTTACCGGCGCGGGCGCGCTGACGGCGTGCCCGCGATACATCGGGGTCAGGACAAACTTGTGATCCTCCCGCACGTCTTGCCATTCGTCCTTCATCTGGTCACGCTTGACATCGATCGTCTGGGTATACGGTTGGGTCAGGCTGTATCGGAAGGTGCTGCTGCGCAGGTTGTCTGGCGAGTAGAGCCAGAGATAGGGATAGATCATGAGGCCGTTCGCCGGGTCGGGGTCTTTGTGGACGACCGTGGTCGTCACCGGCATGGTGATGGTGAGCCCGTTGCCCGCCACAAAGCCTTTGTCCGGATCGGCCAACCGCACCGCAGGCGAGCTGGTCACCACCAGATCGGCGCGCCCGGTGTTGACCATCACGTCGTAGTTGTAGATCGCATAGGCAATGGCTTTGATGGCGCTGTTGCCCAGGGTAAAGCAGGCGCCGTCGAGAAAAGGCAGGCTGCGCAGTTCGTCCACGCCCAACTCGCAGATGGCCGTGAGGATGGCATCGATGGCGGCGATGATGCCCACGATGATCAGCCCCACCACCGTCGCCGAGAGCACCGCCAGCAAGATGAGATAGATCGTGGCGGCGATCGTCTCGGCCAGCGCCTGGTTGAACTCGGGGCTGAAGGCCGAGACGTTATTGGCGACCATGCTATAGATGAAAAAGCCCCAGGTAATCGCAATGCCGATCACGGCGCCGATCACGCTGGCTACCCGCGCCGTGCCGACGATCTCCGTGGAGGCGCTCAGAAGCTTACCGGCCTCGCCCAGGGATGAGACAGCATCTTTTACTATCAGAATCGGGCTGACAACGCCGAGGAAGGTGGTGATCGCAATAATAATGACTTTCACCGTGATCTGGGCGCCGAGTTCACCCTCGCTAAAGTAATAGGCCAGCGTGCCCAGTCCGGCGATCAGGGCGGCGGCTCCGGCCACAATGCCCGTACCGATAAGCCGGTTCAGATGTCCGCCCGTAGTAAAGTTCCTGAACACCGCCAGCACGCTCTTGCCGGCTTCGATAGGCTTCGCGAGTGTTACCCAGTGCAGATAGCGGAGCACGGGGATCTGCAAGACGTAGCGCGCCATGATGACCTTGTTGGCGATCGCCGGCACGCCCGACCGGGCGACAATTCCCGCAAGGCGGACAAAGCCCTCCAGTTCGGTGTCGGTCTTGAGCGTATAGAGGCTCGAGACCAGTTGATTGTCGCGCTGGACCATGCGCTGGATGCCCTGCATCAAGGTCAGGGCGTAGAGCTGCACGACGATCATGCGCCCCGCCGCCACATCCGGGTCGACCGGATCGCCGGGCTGGCTGGCGTCGGCGGCATGGCGCTGCTCCAGCTCGTTCCAGTAGACATCCGGCTCGCAGGGCGACCAGAGGGCTGTGGGTGCGGCCGGCGCGCAATAGGCCGTCCACTTGAGCCCGGTCATCACGTCGAGCGTCGTCCCTGGCTGGCCCTGTGGCTGCATGTCCATGACGAGGACCCCGCCGCTCCCGATGAGCAGTGGGCCGCGCGCGAAGAGCCCATCCAGGCTAAGGGCACGGAAACGCTGCTGGCTGGCATACAGGAGCAACGGCTTGATCGTATTGTCGCCCGCCCAGGGCGCGTCGAACGTGTTGCTCAGGATGCGCTTGGTCTCCGTCATGGCGGTCGAGATGGCCGCCTGGTCAAAGGTGGCGTAGTCCTGCCGCTCGACCCGCAGGATGTTGGGGATCGCCCAGCGCTCCTGCTCGGTAACGCCGCTGTTGCCGAGATGGTCGAAGCGGCGGACGATCTCGGCCAGGTCCACATCGCGCTGCCCATTGTTGTCCTGGTCGCGCGCGCTCGTGAAGGTGTTTTCCAGCCCGTGCGACAGCGCCCAGAGCGCGGCGTCGTCTTTTGGGTCCTGGTCAACCGCCGGGTCTTCGTAGACGATCGCCATCGCGGCGCCATGGTCCTCGCGCACGTTCAGGCCGGTCAGCGTCCACTCGTCGTAGTAGCTCTGCACCACCTGCGGCACGTTGTGGATGTAGCTATCCGCCTGGCAGCCCTGCGCCACGGCGTCAGGATCCTTGGGATCGCAGGGGAGGTCCTGGAGCATCTGCACGACCCAGGCCAGGCGCACCTCGTGCGGGCTGGGCCAGCTCCCCGTGGGCTGGTAGCGCATGCGCGCGGTAAAGGCCACGCGCTGCCCGGTCTGCTCGTCGATCACGAGGCTCAACGGCACATAGGCAACTTTCTGGCTCCCACCAGCATCGAGGTCGCGGACGGAGATGTTGTAGGGCGTGAGGACCTCCTGCGGTGGCAGATTGGTCGGCGTGCCGGCAATACGCACCTCCAGCATCGGCACCAGCTTCATATCGCCGGATGACTCGTTGGCCGCGGCGCTGCGTCCCTGGATGGCCGCGAGGTCGGTGTACGTCTTTTGATCGACGTCCTGCGCCTGGCCCAGGCTATCTTGGGGCCAATCCAGCACATTGAACGCGAACCAGAGATGGTCCTGGTTCTGTGGGCGCACCTGGAAGTCCACGAAGGTGGGCTTGCCGGCTTCCAGATTGGCGATGGACAATTTGAAGGGATTGTCTTCCGAAAATGTGGACGCCTGATCGGTCAGGCTGCTGATCTGGGAGAAGGGCGTCAGGTCTTTATGATCGGGCACGCCGTCGTTGTCGTTATCGTCGTCGAAGAGATCGGGAATAGTGTCGCCGTCGGTGTCCTCCGGCTGGCCGTCTCCGTTGGGGTCCCACTCCAACGTATCGGCGATGCCGTCGCGGTTGCTGTCCGCATCCAGGGCGTTGGCGTACCAGCTCCGTCCGCCCAGTTGGAAGCCCTGCACCTCCAGGGTGTCGGTGATCCCGTCTTCGTCGGAGTCAAAATACGTGGGGTCTGTGCCGACGCGCTCTTCCGCAAAATCGGTCAGGCCATCGTTGTCAGTATCGGTGCCATCGTCGATCAAGAGCTGGGCGGGCGCCGCCGCCGGGGCACTCGCGGTTGCCGCCAGGCTGCCGGTCAGCCGGGCCTCGGCCATGGCACGGCGCTCCGCCGCCTCGACCGGGCTCACCTCCGGGTTGAACTGGGGTGTAGCGTCCAGGCTGCGCAGCGTGCGCGCCAGGTCGCTCTCCTCCCGCTGCGCGTCGTGGGCCGCGGCCTCAGTCGCCTGGGCGTCCATGAACGAGGCAATCTGCAGGCTGCTCAGGACGGGACCAAGGACGAGGCTGGGCAGTAGCGCCAGCGCCAGTGCGGTCTGAAGCCTGCGCGTGCGGCGGTAGCGGAGCACGAGTGCGACAAAGCCCAGCGCCGCCATCAGGAGCAACGGCGGGATCAGATCGGGCGCATGCCCGGCCAGCGCCACCAGGAGGCCGCCAAGGTCTCCCGAGCGAAGCAAGTGAGCCAGGCCGCTGGCGGGCCTGCCAAAGTCCGAAAAGTCCACCGTGATCTGGGCGTGGACGGACGCATCGCGCTGTTCCGGGAAGTTGAGGGTCAAGATCTGGCGCAGGGGCAACCCATCGCGGCCGACCCAGAGCTCGCCCGCCCCGGTCATGTCGCGGTAGTACTGGGGGATCTCGATGTGGACGCCGGGCGGCAGCTCGCCTTGCCGGCGCAGCGCCTCCTCGATCCGGTCGCGCGTGTAGGCAGCGAAGGCGGGTCCATCAATCCGGAAGCTGTACCGCGTGAAGGTGAGGCCGGCGCGCGTCTCCGGTGGGTGGGCGGTGACGTCACGGATGGCCCTCAGATAGGCCATGAAATCACCTTGCGGCGCAAGGGCGTCGATAACGTTATCGCTTTCCTGCCATTCGCCCATACCCTGGCGCACGAAGGTCTTGCCATTCTCGACGCGCACGGCCACCCCGCCCTCCTCCTGGAGCAGCGTGCCCCCTTCCGACCAGAGCCGCAGCGCCAGCCGGGCGGCACGCAGATCGCTCTGCCCCTCAAGGTGCAGCCTTTGCGTGCGGCTGGTACGCCCCACATTGGTGATCGTGCTGCTCGGGATGGTTACCTGGACAACGTCGCTGGTGAAGCGGTAGGAGCCCGCGGCGCGCGCTTGCTCCCAGGCGGCCGTCACCGGGTCTGGCTGAATGGCAGTGACGGCCCCCGGTATCACCGCCAGGCCGATCACCAGCACTGCCGTCACGGTCGCGAGAGCGAGTGACAAAACAGGACGGTGAGATGAGTGGGGCATGATTCAACCTCCACCTGTTGGGTTGTCCGCCCTAGAACCAATACCTTTCAAATAAGCGCCAGCGCCGCGCGGAAGGAGTGCGCCGCAGGTTGTGGCCAGTGATCATGGTGCGGGCGCTTGAGCTTGAAGGTGGACAGCTTGCGTTTGACGACCCGCGGATTGGAGCGCAGCCGCCTGGGCGGCAAGGGCCGGGCGGCGAGATCGCGCAGCCGTCGCGCCATGAGGGCCGGCAGGTGCGCCGGGGCGGTCATGTGAAACGCCGGGATGGCATCCCGCAGGACTTCGAGGGCGTGGACGAAACTGAGGCGGTCCGGATCGAGATCAGCCTGCAACGCGGCCTGAGGCCTGAGCGCGCGGATGGCAGAGTGGGCGATCAGCAGGCCGTAGCGTTCGTGGATCACCCCAACGGGGGTCAAGCTGCGCAGGGGGCGCCCGGCCAGGCGGTGGTGGGGATCGGTCTCATCAATGACCAGTTCGAGTTCCCAGCGTTCATGGGAGGCCCAGGCCAGGTCGAGCGCCGGGAAGGCGCGGTGATCCACGAGGGTGGTGATCAGGCGGTGGGTCTGGCCAGAGCCCGGCAGGGCCGGGTCGGTGATGGTGTCCTCGATGATGCGCACCAGCAGGCGCTCGCCCCGCCGGCGGCGCTTGTCGTCCGAGGGGGAGAGGGAGGCCAGCGAGGAGCCGTCCGGCAAGGCGCGTACAGAGGTCGGGCGGGCAGAGTCGGGGAGGCGGGCCAGGACCTGCGCATCACGCTGGCGCGTCCGCGCGAACAGATCGTCGTCGTGAAAGCCCCAATCCCACCTGACCAGCATCCCTGGCCCCACCGAGCACAACATCCGAAAGCCCCCCACCCGCTCACTGGTCTGGTCGGGCCAGAACCCGGCCTCGACACTGGCATGCGTCCCGCACTCGGCCAGAGAGACCGCCTGAATCTGGGGCAAGGCCCTCGCGCCACGGGGACCGATCTGGCGCCCAAAAACCGCCGCGTTCGCGGGCGTGTCGGGCGCCGTTTCCACCGTGCCGTCAATCGCCATCAGCCGCAGCCCCCCTAGAAACGCGCCGCGCGTCTCGGCCGTCGCCAGCGGCCGACAGACCTGCTGAAACAGGGCCACCAGCGGGCGCGCCCCCACCTGCGAGCGCCGGGAGCTGATCGCACGATCGCCAGCCACCGGATACTCCGGGTCCCACCAGACGGAGCGTAAGCCTTTGGCCAGTTTCGCCAGCACCGCGCCCAGGCACAGATGACTAAACAGATGCATGCCAATCACCAGAAAGACCGTCACCACCATGTTCAGCTTGCGTTCCCGTTCGGCCGCCACCCCCTGGGCCGCCAGCACCGCCGCGACCGTCTCGGCTGGCACCACCTGGCTGAGGGCCTCCAACCGCAGTTCCTGGCTGAATTTGCGTCCCGCTGCGATCTCGCGTCGTCTGTATCCCATGAGGCGGCTCCGTGGCTCCTGGTGGATTGCTCTCTGCTCGGGATGCCACAGAAGTCGCCTCTGTGCTATTTGAAAGGTATTGCCTCTAGAACATCGGTCAAGTCGTCGTTGCGCGGGTGAGAACGTGGTTCGTAGGGGCGCACGGCCGTGCGCCCCTACGAACCCTGAAAGCACCTTCACAAGCTGCTTTGCAATCGTCTCGGTGACTCCTTGATCGACGCTCTAGCCGTCCACCCCCGCGATGGACCCGACCGCACGGCGAGAAGCACCGCGCATCCGCACCGGCAAACCCTGTTGATCTGTCTCAGGGAGTCGTGGGGAACTGACCGCGCGGTGAGTCGCAGGGAACAGGCAGCACTGGAGGGAACCTTGTTATCACACTGCGCTTTGCTACTGGCTCCGTGTCCGGACCACCTCGATCCGAAAACCGGAGCACAAAATCTCGTCGGGCGGTTCAACGTTCTCGACCAGCGCCAGCGCCTCTTTTAAGACTCGCAGCACTTCGTCACGCGATTGGCGGCCACCATAGGTGCCATTGTACTCGATAAGGACCTGGGTTGTTGCTCCTGACATGCGTGAACTCCTCAGTGACAGAACGAACAGGGCGCGGCTCAACGACGGGCGGGACGTGCTCTCCTGGCGCCCGAGGCGGTGGAGCGGTGCGCTGCGTGAATCCTGCCAGTTGTGGTCGGGATGTTTGACGGACGATCTACGTGTTGGGGCCTCGGCCCAACAGTCTACCACAACATCCGGCATCGCGCTGCCCGTCCAGGCCGCCGCATGGGTGACCGGTGCCTGCTCGTGACTCGGGCGACACCGGCGTCGTTGCAACAGTTTTGGGTCTGGACAAGCCAGCGGCCGACATGGTATAGTACGGAAGAGACATTGCCGGACGAAAGGAGGACGCCAGGGGGGAGAAGCAGCATTATCCATACGGCCCACTCCGTTTTTTGATACTTGATGAACTGAGACGAGAGCGGTTTTGGCGAAACGCCCGCAGGGTTGGGTGCCGTGGCTGCGACAGTGCCGGGGCTGGCTGTCCAGCGCCTGCGACCGAAAAGTTCTGTCTCTCTCAGTTCAGATCGGACCGCCGAGGGACGCTCCATCCTGGCGTTTCTCAGGCGAGTACGACGTTCTTGAAGGAGCGTTCGTTATTATGGCGAGTGTGACGTACGATCATGTAACCAAACGCTGGGGCGATGTCGTCGCCGTCAACAACCTGAGCCTCGATATCAAGGATGGCGAGTTCCTGGTCCTGGTTGGTCCCTCGGGCTGTGGGAAGAGCACCGCGCTGCGGTTGCTGGCCGGTCTCGAAGAGATCAGCGATGGCAACATCTACATCGGCGACCGCATGGTGAACGATGTACCGCCCAAGGACCGCGACATCGCGATGGTCTTCCAGAGCTACGCCCTCTACCCCCACATGAGCGTCTACGACAACATGGCCTTTGGCCTCAAGCTGCGCAAGACGCCGAAGCAGGAGATCGAACGACGCGTCCGAGAGGCCGGCGGGTTCCTCGGCATCGAGCACCTGCTCGATCGCAAGCCGAAGGCGCTCTCCGGCGGCCAGCGGCAACGTGTCGCCCTGGGCCGCGCGATCGTCCGCGAGCCGGCGGTCTTCTTGCTGGACGAGCCGCTCTCCAACTTGGATGCGAAACTGCGTGTCCAGACGCGGTCCGAAATCACACGGCTGCACAACCGGCTCGGCACCACCTTTATCTATGTGACCCACGACCAGGTCGAGGCCATGACCATGGCCGACCGCATTGCCGTCCTCCGCGACGGGCTCTTGCAGCAACTCGACACACCCCAGAATCTCTACGACCATCCGGGCAACGTCTTCGTCGCCGGCTTCATCGGTAGCCCCGCAATGAACTTCTTCGACGCCACGCTCACCGGCACGCGCGATGAGGTCGTGGTTGATACGGGCAGTTTCCGGGTCCGCCTGCCCCAAGAGATAGCCGCCCGGGTGGCCGACTGGCTCGGCAAGGAGGTCGTGTTCGGCATCCGGCCCGAGAGTATCCACCACGTCGAGTTCGTTCCACCGGGGACCCCCACCGAGACGGTTCAGGCCACGGTGGACGTCACCGAGTTGATGGGGAATGAGATCTTCCTCTACCTGGAGAGCGCCGGGAAACAGTACATCGCCCGAGTCGATCCGCGCGCACGCGTGCACAACGGCGAGACGATTGACGTGGCCTTTGATATGAGCAACATCAAGCTCTTCAACCCCAAGGACGAGAGCGCTATCTATAGCTAAGCCTCCCCGCCGAGAGCTCGATCGCGCCGCGCCCCTCCGCGGAGGGGCGCGGCGGCTTTTTGAAAGCAGTGGCCGGCGAACTGCTTGCCCCCCTCGCCCACGCAGTTATAATCCAGGGCGGGGCGCAGGATGAAGATGCTGACGAACAGATCATCCGATCCCCAGCAAAAGGAGCAGGCCATGCACAAGCTCGTAGCTCTCTACCGCCAGCCCGAGAATACGACTGCCTTCGATGAGCACTATTTCAACACTCACGCACCACTCATGGCCAACGTTCCGGGCTATGAGCGAATCGAGGTCAGCCGCGTCACGCGCACCCTGATGGGGCAGCCCGAATACTACTTGATGTACGAGATGTGGTTTGCCGACAAAGATGCCCTGCGCGCGGCGCTGCGCTCTCCGCAAAACGCCGCTGCCGGGCAAGACTTGGCGGGCTTTGCCGGCGAGCTCGTCACGATCTTCACTGCTGAGACGGTCGAGTAATAGTTGGAGGTTGGCAGGCTGAAGGCCGAAGGTATGTCTCGCGCGCCGGTCAAGGAGTCGTTGCGCGGGTGGGCGCATGGTTCGGAGGAACCGCTTGAGCGCGCTGTAGGGGCGCACGGCCGTGCGCCCCTACGAACCTGAACGCGCCTTGTGAAGGCGCTTTGCAATCGTCTGGGTGACTCCTTGACCAGCAGCCAGGGGACCATATTCAACCGGTTATCGGCCAACGTTCGCCTGCGCCCGATCACCCTGCTCAATCCGAGGAATCGCCATGTTACTGAAGACTCTCTCTGCGACTGCGGCCGCTGCCGCGGGCTCATGGATGGGCCAATACTTCCGCACGGCCGCCACAGTCCCCGATGAACCGCCCGAGGCCCCGCGTTTGACCCTCGAGCACCTGCTCCCGGCCATGGCTGTTTCGCTGGCCCTCAGCCAAAAGCTCAGGGCGAGCTGGATCGGTGCGATGCTGCTTGGCTTCAATCTCAGCTTCTGTTGGAGCTTCTTGCTCGGCAACGAGCAGTCCCGCCGCTGGCTCAAAGGAGCCCAGCGGGGTTGAGAGGGGTTGCAGGTTGCAGGTTGGAAGGTTGAAGGTCGAAGGTTGACAGCATTGAAAATGGGTCTGGCCGAAGGGCGCAGTGGGGCAAGGCGGGCAAGAGGGCTACCGAAGTACAGGGCTTGTGGGATGTAGTTCCCGCTTTCAGCCTGTTTCTTAATCCGAAGTGGGGCAACGCCCCAGTTGGTTCCACCACTCTCGAGTTATTTCACAGGACGTACGCGGTGCGAGGCAGAACGGCTCAAAGAAGCGGCATTTGGCTTGGAGTGCGCGCTTCAGCGCGCTGAAGCGCGCACTCCAAGCCGATACTCCGTCCGCAATGCAACCTGCTGCGTAAGTCCTGTTATTTCAGAGGAGTCAAAGGTGAGTCCTCAGCACAGCGAACGCATGCAAACTGGTTCTGAGCGCCGCTACACCGGTCGTGACCCGGCCGAGTTCGGCTTCCAGCAGATCCGCTACGAGAAGGACGGCTGGCTGGCGCGGGTCACCCTCAACCGGACGGAGCGGTACAATGCCGTCAACTTCGAGATGCTCCAGGAACTCCAACAGGCGTTTCTGGACGTCTCCTGGGACGACCGCATCGCGGTCATGGTACTGACCGGCGCCGGCGACAAGGCCTTCTGCACCGGTGCCGACCTCAACGAGCAGCAGCAGTTCGTCCAGCGGCCGCGCGACTACTGGAAGTGGGTCGGCGAGTTCATCCGCGCCCACGAACTGCTGCGGAACATCGGCAAACCTACCATCGCCCGGCTCAATGGGATCGTCGTCGGCGGTGGCAACGAGTTCAACATCAGTTGCGACCTGGCCATCGCGGCCGATGACATCTACATCCGCCAGGTGGGCGCCAGCCACGGGAGTGTCGCCGCCGCGGGCGCCACGCAGTGGCTGCCGATCATCGTCGGCGACCGCCGGGCGCGGGAGATTCTCTTTCTGAATGAGGAAATCCCGGCGGCGACCGCCCGCGAGTGGGGGCTGGTGAACCAGGTAGTCCCGCGCGATCAGCTCGATGCGGCTGTCACGGCGATGGCCGAGAAGCTCTACCGCAAGCTTCCCGAAAACAGCCGCTACACCAAGCAGCAACTCAACTTCTGGCGCGAGCTCTCCTGGCATCTCACCATCGGCCACATGCGCGACTGGCTCACAATCCACGCCGGCTCGCCCGAGACGGTTGAGGGTGTGCGCGCCTTCCACGAGAAGCGCCCGCCGGATTACGACGAGTTGCGCCGCCGTTGGGCCGAGGACGACTCGCCCGAATTCTTCCACGGTGCGTCCCTGCGCACCTGCCCCGCCTGTGGCACCGCGGACCTCCCGGCCAAATTCGGCTATTGTGGCGTGTGCGGTGAGAAGTTGCCTGAAACGTGAAGAGGAGGTCCGCCGTGATAACGTCAGGTTTCACGGTTCCAGGAGAACGGCATGAGCACCGAGAGAAGCTACGAGAACATCCTGGTCGAACAGCCCGCGGACGGCGTCGGCCTCATCCGCATCAACCGGCCCAAGCGGATGAATGCGCTCAACCAGAAGACGATGGAAGAGATCGCGGCCGTGCTGACGGGGTGGGAGAACGACGATACCATTCGGTGTGTCGTCCTCACCGGCAATGAGCGCGCCTTTGCGGCCGGGGCCGATATCAACGAGTTCGCCGGTGCGTCGGCCGGCGACATGCTCCAGAGCTACCGCTTCAAGCAGTGGGCCGCCGTCAAGAAGTTCCCCAAGCCGATCATCGCCGCCGTCAGTGGCTACGCGCTGGGCGGTGGCAACGAGTTGGCGATGACCTGCGACCTGATCGTCGCCAGCGAGAGTGCCCGATTCGGCCAGCCCGAGATCAACCTGGGGATCATGCCCGGTGCCGGCGGGACTCAGCGCCTTACCCGCGCCGTCGGCAAGGGTCTGGCGATGGAGGTCATCCTGGCAGGACGGTTCCTGACCGCGCAGGAGGCCCTCCTGGCAGGCCTGGTCAATCACGTCGTGCCAGTCGAGCTCTATCTCGAAAAGGCCATCGAGATCGCCACAACCATCGCCAGCAAGCCGCCGGTGGCCGTGCGGCTGGCGAAAGAGGCAGTCCTTCGCGCCCTCGACGTGCCCCTCGACGAGGGTCTCGACTTCGAGCGCCGCAACTTCTGGCTGCTCTTCGCCACCGAGGACAAAGAAGAGGGTGTTCGGGCCTTCCTCGAGAAGCGGGCAGCTCAGTGGAAAGGGAGGTAGGGGAGCGCTGAGGACGGAGTTGGCGCTTCGAGTGAAGCCACAGACTCAGCACTCAGGACGGTGAGCGATGAATCACGAATTGGAACTGACGGTAGAGGCGATGGCGTACGGTGGCGCGGCCCTGGGACGGCACGAGGGCCGCGTGATCTTTGTACCCTATGCACTGCCGGGTGAGCGGGTGCGCGTCCGGCTGACCCGCCAGCACAAACGCTGGGCCGAGGCCGAGTTGGTCGCAGTGGTGGTACCGAGTCCCGAGCGGGTGAGAGCCCGGTGCCCCCACTTCGGCTCCCACAAGTGTGGCGGATGCCAGTGGCAGCACATCGACTACCGCGCGCAACTACGCTTCAAACGTGAGATTGTCGCCGATCAACTCCACCGCATCGGGAAGTTCGAGGCGCCATCGGTGCGCGACTGCCTCGGCAACCTGGCCGACCCCTGGATGTACCGCAACAACGTTCAGCTCCACGCCGACGACGAGGGAAACCTGGGTTTCATCAACGCCGATCGCAACGGCGTCTATCCGATTGATGTCTGCTACATTATGAACCCAGCCGTCTACGAGCTCTTCCAACAGATCGAGATGGAGCGTCCCGACGAGCAGACCGGTGTTGCTGATCCCGATCGCACCCCCGATGTCTCGCCCCAGACCGGGCGCATCGGCTTGCGCGGCTCCGTGCACACCGGCGATCAGATGATCATTGTTGAGGCCGAGGGGGACGAGGTCTTCACCCTTCAATCGGATCGGCTCATCGGGGTTGCCCTCCGGGTGGGGGGCGGCGACGAGATGGCAGCGACGATTGCGATCAGCGGCGAATCCTGGATCGAGGAGGAGCTAGGTGGGAGGCGCTGGCACATCAGCGCAGGGAGCTTCTTCCAGGTGAACAGTGAGATGGCCGAGCAGCTCCTCGCGGTTGTGCGCGACTTCGCGAGTCCACCTACGGGCAGCGAGCGCATCCTGGATGTGTACGCGGGCGTCGGCACGTTCGGCCTGAGCCTGGCACCCTCAGCCGGGCTGGTCTGGCTGGTCGAGGCTCATCCCGAGGCAGTGGCTGACGCCCGCATCAACGCCAGCGGTCTGCAGAACGTCGAGATCCTGGAAGGCCCTGGCGAGCGGATCCTCCCCGCCTGGCCGTCCGACCGCGCCCGCCCCGACCTGGCAATCCTCGACCCGCCCCGCGCGGGCTGCGACCCTCCGGTTCTGCAAGCGCTAATCGAGCTGCAGGTGCCTCGGATCGTCTATGTCTCCTGCGATCCGGCGACGCTGGCGCGCGATCTACGCCGGCTGGCCGACGGCGGCTACCATTTCGACGCGGTGCAGCCGATAGACCTCTTCCCCCAAACGTTCCACATCGAGACCGTCGTGCGGCTGCAGCGCGGCTGAGCCAGTTGGGCGCTGGTGTGCGACGCCTACGGCCGGCGCCCGGGGCTTGAGGGTCGTGAGCCACCGCCAGGCTGAGGGGCACCACCCGTTGGGGCCGAGGGCCCGGACGGGCCGGCGCTCGAACGGTTCGGCAGTCCCGCCTCGAGCCCTCCGAGCGTATTGCGCGCGCCCGGCACGTCGCCACGGGCCAATTGCTGTGTCGTTCCGTTGATCGAGGGGCCCAGCTTCTGCAGCTCTGGCCCACCGTGGCCTTTGAGGCTCGCGTTCGCGTTCGCCCCGGCCTGGGCGACGTCAAACAACTCCTTTTGCGAGATCTTGTTGTCACCTATCGCATTGCGGGTGACGTCCACGTACTCGAAGGTGCTCTGGAGGGCTTCCTGGGGGTTGGTGGCAACCCGCGACGGCGGGATATTCTGGGCCGCTTCGACCCGTTTCTGGTTTTCGGCCTGGACGGTCGTGAGCCAGGTCTGGGCCTCTGCACGCACTTCCTCAGTGGCAGCCGTGGCGGCGGCGGCGGCATCCTCCAGTTGGGAAACAGTCTCTTCCGCCAGTTCCAGCCCCGCTTCGAGCGTGGCGTTGATTTCCCCCAGGGTCTCGTTGATCGCCGCGGTGTTGGTAGCAATGGCGGCCAGGTCTTCTTCAATGGCGGCCAGGGTGTCGAGCGATTCCGAGGCCAGCTCGCCGTACTGCTCGTCGTACACCGCGATGAGGTCCTCGGCGTAGGCGATGGCTTCCTCGGCCCCCGCGACGTAGACCTCAATGGTCTGGACCTCCTCAGCGGAGACGTTGCCATCGGCGGTAGCCTCGGTGGTGGAGGTACTGTAAGTCTGCGTCGCGGTCACCGCCTCGTTCACAGCCTCGTCGATCAGGGCCGCCAACTCTTCCTCGCTCATCGTCACGTACTCGGCCGTGGATGTCGAAGTGCCGGTCGTGGCGGCCGCGGTGGTCTGCGCGGCCATCGACTCACCGGCCGCCGCCACCGCCGTGGCCGTGGCGTCGACAGCGGCGCTCACCGCCGCTTCGAATCCGGCCTGGGCGGTGGTCGTGGCCGCGAGTGCCGCCGCGACCGTAGCCCGGGTGTCCGGCGTGTTGCCGGGGGCGGTCCGGCCACAGGCAGTGGAGAACGAGAGCAGTCCGAGAACCAGCAGGACTCGAACGATAAGTTGCTTCATGACAGTTGCCTCCATGTCGGCTTTGATGATCGCATGGCTATCGTACCACGGACCGGCCGGCCTGAAAGCAGCCATATGGTAGGGGGTTCCCCGCCTCCCGGCGCTGCGCCTGGCCTGGACAGGGATGAAGGCGAGAGGGCGGTGGACTTTCTTCTCCCTTTGGAAGGGGGACGGCGTTTCCTGACCTCCAGAGGGGTCGCCGTTGTGCCTGGGCAGCCTCGATTTCGATTCTGCTCCTTCTCGCGCTACAATCACGAAACGCACGGAGTGTGCATTTTTCCTGTTTGAGGTGATATGTGAAACAGCGTTCCTTTTTCCTGGTGCTGGCTGGGGTATTAAGCCTGCTGCTGGCCGCCTGCGGTGCTACGCCCACGCCTCAGGTGATCGTCGTGACTGCCACCCCCGAACCGGCC
Source organism: Ardenticatenaceae bacterium (assembly GCA_027493995.1). Taxonomy (GTDB): domain Bacteria; phylum Chloroflexota; class Anaerolineae; order Ardenticatenales; family Ardenticatenaceae; genus DOUV01. Next base: position 4,021,831 of record JAOSJS010000001.1, read on the forward strand.
ACGCCCACCAGCGAGGCGGCTGCCACGCCCGGTGAGGCGCTGGCGGACCAGGCCGGAGCGCCGAGCGGCAGTGAGACCAACGTCAACGCGCCAGCGCCGGCAACCCCCGCTGCTGACCTCCCCAAGCCGGCTGCCAGCGAGGGGCGCATCGCCTTCATGGGTCCTTACGGCCAGAATCTCCAGATCTTCCTCATCAACGCCGATGGAAGTGGCCTCACGCTGGTCACCGAGAATGACCCGACCGGGAGCGCCTTCCCCAACCTTTCACCAGACGGCACGAAGGTGGCCTTCGTCTCCAGCCGCGATGGCAACCCTGAAATCTATGTTCAAAATCTGGGCACGAAGAGTGTGACCCGGATCACCGATGCTCCGGGCATGGACAACCAGCCACTCTTCAGCCCCGATGGCTCCAAAATCGCCTTTATCTCGGATCGCGCCGGCTCGATCGATATCTGGGTGGGAGACGCCGACGGCAAGAATCAAAAGGCACTGACGACCCGCGACGGGGACGAACTGCTCGGCGGCTGGAGTCCGGATGGCAAGAGGCTATTGATCGTCACGCAGAGCCCCACAGCCCAAAATATTTGGACAGTCGACGGTGCGAGCGGCGAGCTGGCTCAGTTGACCGACCGCGAGGGGATCGACGCGGCCCCCGTCTACAGCCCCGATGGAGGCCGCATCGCGTTCTACTCGAACCGTGGCGGGAAGACTCTCAACATCTTCACGATGGCGCCGGACGGCAGCGACGTCGTCCAGCTCACTAATGGGCCGGAGGACAACCTCTTCCCAGTGTACAGCCCGGATGGCAAGTGGCTTGTCTACAGCACGGCTCGCGGCCAGACCCTCACGCTCGTCGCGATGCCAGCCGGTGGCGGGGCGCCGGTATTCCTCAACCCGGACATCGAGGGCCTGCCGACGAGCTGGAAAGCCGCGACCGAGCCACTCGCGGAGACCGGGTTCACGCAGGGCCCGCAACAGCGCAATATCAAAGTCAGCGACGAGGTATTGGCCAGCGCGCCCAGCAAGGGCGACCCGAACGCCCCGGTCACCATCATCGAGTTCAGCGACTATCAGTGCCCCTTCTGCAAGCGCTTCGTGGATGAGACTCTTCCTGAGATGAAACCCTACATTGAAAAAGGGCAGGTTCGCTTCGTATGGGTTGATTTTCCGCTCGATATCCACCCGCAGGCTCCGGCCGCCGCTCGCGCCGCCCGCTGCGCCAGCGAGCAGGGCGACGAGGAGGCGTACTGGAAGATGCACGACGCGCTCTTCGCGGGGCAGAGCGAGTGGGCGGGCCAGGAGCAACCGTTCCCGGTTTTCGGGGATCTGGCCAGGCAGGCAGGTCTCGATGGTGACAAGCTTGTCGCCTGTTTGGAAAGCGGGCGCTATCGCGCCGAGGTTGACGCTGGACTCAAGGAGGGGGCGGATCTCCAGATCAGTGGCACGCCGACCTTCTTCGTCAACGGGACCCGCCTCGTCGGCGCCCAACCGTTCGAGGCCTTCAAGCCGCTGATCGAAGAAGCGCTTCCGTAGCACCTTCGACGTCGAACCATGAAATGAACGACCTTCGTTTTGCAGCCCGATAGCGCTGTGGTATACTATCATGTTGAAGATTGGCAGGAGCCCTCGGCCGGCAGGAGATGATCCGCGGGGTCGTCTTCATCGCGGACCGACGGGTGTTACGAGGAGGCAGAATGGCCCTGAGCAAAACCCGCAAAGCAGAAATCGTCAGCCAGTTTGGTCGGGGGGCTGACGATACCGGCTCTCCTGAAGTTCAGATCGCACTGCTGACTGAGCGCATCAACGAGTTGACCGAGCACCTCAAGATCCACAAGCACGACCATGCGTCGCGCCGAGGGCTCCTCAAACTCGTTGGCCAGCGGCGGCGCCATCTCAATTATCTCACTAAGAAGGACCTGAACCGCTACAAAGAAATCGTCGAGCGGTTGGGTCTGCGGAAGTAAGCCAGGCAGCACGGCGAAACGAGTAGGTGGGGAGCTTCCCATCTACTCGTTTTCATTCATGGTATCGCTGTTGCTGAGAGAACCCTGACCGGAACACACTCTCTCCTGGAGCTAGGAATTGGAGAGAGGGCCGCAGCTCTGAGGTTTTGAGTGTTGGGGACGGAAGCTCAGAACTCGAGTGCTGGGACCTTCTCTCCAGTCCCTACCTCCAGGAAGAGCCAGGCAAATCCATTTCTATTCACACATCCTGGAGGTCTATCGTTTATGTCTATGCTTGACGGACAGGCCAAGCGTTTCAGTGCGATGCTTGGCGACAAAGAAATCATCATCGAGACCGGCAACCTTGCCAGTCTGGCCGACGGCGCGGTGACCGTGCGCATGGGTGATTCCATGGTTCTGGTCACGGCCGTTGCCTCGAAGGAGCCGCGGGAGGGGATCAGTTTCTTCCCGCTGACGGTTGACTTCGAAGAGCGGCTCTACGCGGCGGGCCGCATTCCCGGTTCCTACTTCCGCCGCGAGGGGCGCCCGACCGAGAGCGCGATCCTGCTCAGCCGCCTGGTCGACCGCGCGCTCCGTCCCCTCTTTCCGGAGGGCTACCGCAATGACGTTCAAGTCATCATCACCGCGCTCAGCTCCGACGGCGAGCACCCACTCGACACGCTGGCGGCGATTGGTGCCAGTGCGGCCCTGACTATCAGCTCGATTCCGTTTCTCGGCCCCATCGCCAATGTCCACATCGGCCTCTCGCCCGAGGGCGAGTTCATCGTCAATCCCACGCGCAGCGAACTGGGGACGAGCCGTCTTGATCTCCGCGTCAGCGGCACCCAGGACTCGATCAACATGGTCGAGTGCGCCTCGGACGAGGTTGACGAAGAGACCATGCTGGCGGCCCTGCAATTGGCGCACCAGTCCATTCAGCCGCTGATCGAGCTTCAACAGCAAATACGAGTGGAGGCCGGCAAGGCCAAGGTCGAGTACAAGGTTTTCCGCGTCCCCGAGGAAATCGAAACCGAGCTCAAAGCCTGGCTGGGGGACAAGGTCGAGCAGGTGATTCGTTCGACCAGGGGCAAAGAAGAGCGCGCCGCTGCCATCGAGGCGTTGCGCGAGGAGTACATGGCGGCCTTCACCGACGAGACCGGCACGCCGCGTTTCGCGGCCAGTGATATGAAGGAAGTCTTCGAGGAGGCCGTCAAGCACACCGTGCGCGAGCTGATCCTCAGCGAGGGCGAGCGCCCGGACGGCCGCCAGCCGAACGAAATCAGACCCATCCGTGCCGCCGTCGACATCAGCCCGCGGGCCCACGGCTCCGGCCTCTTCACGCGCGGCGAGACGCAGGTCCTCTCCATTGCGACCCTCGGCACCATCGGCGAGGAGCAGAACCTGGACGATCTCGGTCCGGCCGAGACCAAGCGTTACATCCATCACTACAACTTCCCGCCCTTCTCCACGGGTGAGACCTACCCGCTGCGCGGCCCGCGCCGCCGCGAGATCGGCCATGGCGCCCTGGCGGAAGCGGCCCTTCGCGCGATGATTCCGAGCGAGGACGATTTCCCGTACACGATCCGGGTGGTCAGTGAGGTGCTCAGTTCCAACGGCTCGACCTCGATGGCGAGTGTATGCGCCAGCACCCTGGCCCTGATGGATGCGGGCGTGCCGATCAAGGCACCGGTCGGAGGGATTGCGATGGGCCTCGTCACCGACGAGGAGAGCGGCCGCTACCAGGTCTTGACCGACATTCAGGGCATGGAGGACCACCTCGGCGATATGGACTTCAAAGTCGCCGGGACGGAGCAGGGCATCACTGCCTTGCAGATGGACATCAAGGTCAAGGGGCTCAACCCCGACGTCCTTCGCAGGGCCCTGGCCCAGGCTCGCGAGGCGCGCCTCTTCATCCTCGAGAAGATGCTGGATGTCATCTCGGAGCCGCGTGAGGAGATGTCGCCCTACGCGCCGCGCATCATCACAGTTCACATCGAGCCCTCCAAGATCGGGAAGCTCATCGGGCCCGGCGGCAAGACCATCCGCAGCATTCAGGAAGAGACCGGGGTCAAGATTGACGTCGAGGACAGCGGGGCGGTCTACATCGCCTCGACCAACGGCGCGGGGGCAACCCGCGCTCGGGAGATGGTCGAAGCCCTGACGGCAGAAGCTGAAATCGGCCGGATCTACACCGGCCGGGTCGTGCGCATCGAGCCGTTTGGGGCCTTTGTCGAGATCCTGCCCGGCGTTGATGGTCTGGTCCATATCTCGCAGCTCGCCGACTATCGCGTTGCTTCGGTGGAAGACGTGGTCAAGGTCGGCGACGAGATCATGGTCATGGTCACCGACATCGACAGCCAGGGCAAAATCCGGCTGAGCCGCCAGGCCGTGCTCGAGGGCTGGACGGCCGAGGAGGCCCGCGAGGCCGATCGCGGTGGCCGCCGCGGTGGTGGCGGTGGTTCCGAGCGCCGCGGTGGTGGCCGCTCGGAGGGGGGCCGCCGCGGTGGCGGCCGAGATCGCCGCTAATCAAGGTTGATCCAAACGGGCGGCTGGTTGCCATCGTGTGGCGACCAGCCGCCCGTGATTGATAGCTCGGCAGGGGGCAACGGTCCAGTCGCGTGGGCCAGGGCCGGTGGCTCTCCATCCGGCCGAACGCGAGACCAGCCGGCATAACGTCTGGTCAGGCGAATAGTTGGACACGACTGATCGCGAGACTGATTGAAGGTAGAGGTAGGTTTATCAGGCGCTGATGGACGTCGACACATCTCAAAAACTTGCCCAGCTCTGCGAGCGCTTGCGGGGGGTCGAGCGCTTCGCCCTTGATACCGAATTTGTCGGTGAGAAGAGCTACACGCCCACCCTTGAAATCATCCAGGTGGCGGCCCCTGGCATTGAAGCCATCATCGATTATCAGGCGGTCTCGGATCTGGCCTGTTTCTTCGACCTCCTGGCCAATCCGACGATCGAGAAAGTCCTGCACGCTGGGAGTCAAGACCTCGAAATCTTCTACCGCCTGAGTGGTCACGTACCGGCCCCAATCTTCGACACCCAGGTGGCTGCCGCCATGCTCGGATACGGTGCCCAACCCGGCTACAGCTTGCTGGTAGAGAAACTCGTCGGGGCGCGGGTCGACAAGAGCGAGACCATGACCAATTGGTCTCGCCGTCCGTTGACGGCCGCCCAACGTGAGTACGCGATCGAGGATGTGTGCCACCTGCTCCCGATGCGGGAGCGCCTCGTACAGCAACTCCGGGAAAGAGGTCGCCTGGCGTGGGTGATGGATGAGTTCGGTCGCATGACGGCGCCTGAAAGCTACAACCGGCCGGGCCCGGACGAGATGTGGCAGCGCGTCAAAGGCGCCAGTAGCCTGCGTCCCCGCCAACTGGCGATCCTCCGTGAGCTGGCGAGCTGGCGTGACCGGGAAGCGCGCCGCCTCGACCGGACGCGCGGCTCAATTGTGCGCGACGACATTCTGGTGACCATCGCCCGCAAGACGCCCGCGACGGTCGAGGAACTTCGAGGGCTGCGAGGGCTCTACTCCCGCGAGATCGACCGCTACGGGCAGGCGATTCTGGCCGCCGTGAAGCGCGGGCAGCAGGTCCCGCGCCGCCAACTCCCCCATTTTTCCAGCAATCCAGCGCTGAACGGCCAGGAGGCGGCGCTTCTCGAACTGCTCCAGGGTCTTCTGCGCGCACGGGCCGACGAGGCCGGCCTGGCGCCGGCGCTCATCGCCAACAACAGCGACCTGCAGACGTTGGTGGAGACCCGAGGCCAAGGTCACGGCCAGGCGTTGCCGTTGCTCCGGGGCTGGCGGCGTGAGATCGTCGGCAGCGACCTGCTGCGCATCGTCCAGGGGCGGGCCGACGTCGGATGGGACTCGCAACACCGCCGGCTCCGACTGATCGCGCGCGAGGGGGAGAGAGTCTAAATCTGCCCGCGCCAGGCGCGACGCCAGTCTGCGGTCCTGGCAGCGGCTGCCATATTCGGGGAGAGAAAGGTGCGACGCACTGCGGAAGTGCGTCGCACCTTCATGTACCACCGGATCCAGGGAGGCTCGAGTTCGAATGAGGATTCTGATCACCGAACCGCTCTCGGCTGCAGGGTTGAGCATCCTGGAGGACGCCGGCGCTGTGGTCGAGCAGCGGAAACTCTCGCAGGAAGCATTGATCGAGAACGTTTGCAACTATGACGCGCTCATCGTCCGGAGCGGCACCCAGGTCACGCGCGAGGTCATCGAGGCTGGCACCGACGGCGGTGGCGGTCTGCGCGTGATCGGCCGGGCCGGCACCGGCGTGGACAACATTGATCTGAAAGCGGCGACGGAGCGGGGCGTCATCGTTGTCAACGCGCCCACGGCGAACTGCATCGCCGCCGCCGAGCATACCGTCGCTCTCATGACTGCGCTCGCTCGCAATATTCCCCAGGCTGACGCAGCGATGCGGCGCGGCGAGTGGGATCGCCACCGCTTCATCGGCGTGGCGCTGGTGGACAAGACCCTGGGCATCATCGGCCTTGGCCGGGTCGGCTCGGAGGTTGCCAGGCGGGCCCGCGGACTCGGCATGCGAGTCGTTGCCTACGACCCCTACTTCCCGCCCGAGCGCGCCGCCGCCATGGGCGTTCCCCTGCTGAGCCTGCGCGAGGTGCTGGAACAGGGGGATTTTATCACGCTGCACGCGCCCCTCACCGCCAACACACACCACCTGATCAATCGCAGGACCATCGGCTGGATGCGCAACGGCGCCTTCCTGATCAATGCTGCGCGCGGCGATCTGGTGGATGAACCGGCCCTCTCCAAGGCCCTGGAGGCCGGCAAGCTCGCCGGGGCGGCCCTGGACGTTTTCAGCACGGAACCGCCAAAGGACAGCCCGCTCGTCGGCCATCCCCGTGTGATCACCACGCCCCACCTGGGAGCATCGACGGTTGAAGCCCAAGAGGGTGTCTCGATCGAGATTGCCCAGGCGGTCCTGGCAGCCCTCCAAGGCGATCTGGTTGCCAGCGCGGTCAACGCCCCGATGGTCTCCCCGGAGACGCTCGCCTCACTCGCGCCGTACGTGGACCTGGCCGAGCGCCTGGCGCGGTTGGCGATCCAACTGGGGCCGGCCGGCCCCAGTGAGGTCCGCGTGACCTACAGCGGCGATGCGGCCGGACCGGGCGATACTCGCCTGCTCAAAGCAGCGGTCATCAAGGGCCTGCTAGAGCCAATCTCCGAGCAACGGATCAACGTCGTCAACGCCGAACTGATCGCACAGCAGCGGGGCTTGCAGATCATCGAAGAGAAGCGGCCTGCTCTCGAGACCTGGCCTGACTCGATCACCATTCGGCTCACGGACGGCCAGCGGCGCGAGGTGCAGGGAGCCATCTCCCGCGGCCGGCCGCGGGTTGTGCGTATAAGTGATTTCTGGATTGACTTAGAGCTAAACGGTTGTATACTGCTTTGTCAGAACCAAGATCGTCCCGGCATGATTGGCCAGGTTGGGATGCTGTTGGGACGAGAACAAGTAAACATTAGCTTCATGCAGGTTGGCCGTGACCACCCGCGCGGTCAGGCTGTGATGGCAATCGGCCTCGACGAGGTTCCCCCCGCTGGGCTGCTCGCAGAGATCGAAGCCATCCCCGATATCAGCCAAGCACTGCTCGTGCGCATGTGAGACCCGAGGAGCTATCGTGGATCACGACTTACGTTGGCCCGACGTTGCGGCCGATTCCTCCCCCATTGAGGAGCAGGTCGCAACCAGGCAGGGCACGTGGGGGAAGACCCTTCTCCGCGAGCTGTTTGAGACGATTCTGCCTGCGCTCTTGATCGCACTCGCTGTCAACGTCTTTATGGCTCAGCCAACGCGAGTTGACGGCACAAGTATGGAGCCTACCCTTCACAACGAGGAACGACTCGTCATCGAGAAGATTTCGTTCCGATTTCACGCTCCCACCCGCGGCGACATCATTGTCTTCAAGCTCCCTGGCCGGGAGCACGATCCGCTGATCAAGCGGGTGGTCGGGGTTGCGGGCGACGTGATCGCCATCCGCAACGGCAAGGTCTACATTGACGGGGCGGAGCTGAAGGAGCCCTACCTGGACCAACTCACACCGGGCTACGTGTCCGCTCAGTACGTGCCGCCGGGCTACATTTTCGTCCTCGGCGACAACCGCGGCGCCAGCAACGATTCGCGCATCTTCGGTCTGGTACCCCAGGAGGACCTTGTGGGGCGCGCCTGGGTAAGCTACTGGCCGCTCGAGACGCTCGGCCTCCTGCACTGACCGATTCGTCGATCCAGGAGCGGGTGAGATTTTACTCTCACCCGCTCTTTTTTTGCGCCCGCTTCGGTGGCCCGGGGAGGCGTCTCCTGCCGGGCAGCAGGGGGCATCCTCGCCAGGGTGCGACGCCCGTGGGGTGTAGGCGTGGGGGATGCCCGGTGTGGGGACGGCCCGGTGGGCCGTCCCCACACCGGGGGGCGGTGCGCCTCGGTGCGCGATTGGTGAGGCGCCGTCTCAGGAGGAATCGATAGACGCTGTGATTCGTTTCGCGTACAATACCAATGGCGCGCTGAGGTGAAGCCGGGCAGCGGCCTGGAGAGACGGGGGAGAATCCGAATCGAAAATATCGTTCTGACAGGAGGCCTCAGCGGCGTGAAATGGAGAGCCTGAGGCGTGAACCCTGCTTAGCCAGTTCCAAATCATCAACAAGCAGCCGTTGGGAGAAATCGTTCGCGCCTCCATCCATTCACATGCTGCGTCGTGGTGGAGCCGTCTCTCGAGTTGTAGATGCGCCCTCTATGAGGTTGATATGCGAATCACAGAATCTCCCGTCCAGACGGGAGCGACCCTGGACGGAGATCGTTGGTACGCCGAACCCGTTGAGACGCTGTTAAACGATTGGTCCGAACTCTCCCAGCAAGGGCTGAGCCACACTGAGGCGGCTCAGCGGCTGGAGGCGGTTGGCCTGAATGAGTTGGTCATCAAAGCGGGCGAGTCGCCACTCAAGAAATTTCTCCAGCAGTTCAGTGACTTCATCGTCCTGATCCTGATCGCCGCCGCCCTGATTTCGGGCCTCTTGGGTGAGTGGCTCGATGCCATCGCCATTATCGTCATCGTCATCCTGAACGCCGTCATCGGCTTCATCCAGGAATACCGTGCCGAGCAGGCGATCGAGGCGTTGAAGAAGCTCACGGCGCCGAATGCGCGCGTCGTCCGCGATCGTGAGGTTCGGATCATTCCGGCGCGCGAGGTCGTTCCCGGCGATTTGATTCTCCTCGAACAGGGCGACATTGTCCCGGCGGATGCGCGCCTACTCGCCAGCCAGAGCCTCCAGATCGAGGAGGCGGCATTGACCGGCGAGAGTGTCCCGGTCAAAAAGGATGCGCACGCGAGGGTGCCGCTCGATGCGCCGGTCGCGGATCGGCTCACGATGGTCTACGCCTCGACGCAGGTCAGTTATGGCAAGGGGCGCGCCATCGTCACGGCGACCGGCATGCAGACCGAGCTGGGCAAGATCGCGGGGATGGTCGAGTCGGTCGCGGAAGAAAAGACGCCTCTCCAGGACCGGCTCGACCGCATTGGGAAATACCTGGTCTATGCCGCGCTCGCGATCGTAGCGATTGTCTTCCTGGTCGGCCTCGCTCGGGGCGAGGATCCGCTGCACATGTTTCTGGTGGCTGTCAGCCTGGCAGTCGCCGCCGTTCCTGAGGGGCTGGCGGCGGTGGTGACCATCGCGCTGGCGTTGGGGGTACGCCGCATGGCCGCGCGCAATGCCCTCATCCGCCGGCTCCCCTCGGTTGAGACCCTCGGCTCGACGACGGTTATTGCCAGCGACAAGACCGGCACGCTGACGCAAAACGCGATGACCGTCCGAAAAATCGTGGTGAACGACATCATCGTGGATGTCACCGGTGAGGGATACGAGCCGGAAGGTGAATTCCTGGTTCACGGCCAGCTGCTCCCTGCGAACCTCCGGGCAGATGTCGCCGAAGTTCTCCGCATCGGCGAACTGGCGAACACAGCCGCGCTCCGGTGGAATGAGCAGACGGGCCGGTGGGAGATCGTGGGGGATCCTACCGAGGGAGCGATTCTGGTTGCCGGGGCGAAGTTCGGCCTCTGGCGCGAGGAAATCATCTCGACCTTCCGCGAGGTCGCCGAGTTGCCCTTCGACAGCGAGCGCAAACGCATGAGCATGATCGTGCGGCGACCGAACGGGCGCTACCGGCTCTACGTCAAGGGGGCGCCGGACGTCATCCTCAATCTCTGCACCCACTATCTCGACCACGGCATCGCCCATCCGCTCACGTCCGAGCGCCGCGCGGCGATCCTCACGATCAACCGCGACCTGGCCAATCAGGCCCTGCGGGTTCTGGGTGTGGCCTTCAGATCGCTCGAGCGCGTTCCTGAAGAGCCAACCCCTGAGATGATGGAACACGACCTGGTCTATGCCGGCCTGATCGCCATGATCGACCCACCCCGGCTCGAGGCGATTGCTGCCGTCGAGGAGGCGCGCCGGGCCGGGATCGAGACTGTGATGATCACCGGCGATCATCTCGCGACCGCGGTGGCGGTCGGCCGCGAATTACGGCTCTTCGACCAGGATGATGTCGCCATCACCGGCCAGGAGCTGGAGCATCTGAGCGATGCGGAGTTGATCGCGCGGGTTGACGATATCAAGGCCTACGCCCGGGTCTCTCCCGAACACAAACTGCGCATCGTGCGGGCCTGGAAGGCGAGAAACCAGGTTGTTGCCATGACCGGTGACGGCGTCAACGATGCCCCGGCCCTCAAAGAAGCGAACATTGGCATTGCCATGGGTATCACGGGGACCGACGTCGCCAAAGGCGCAGCGGACATGATCCTTGCCGATGATAACTATGCCACCATCGTCCATGCCATCGAAGAGGGCCGTTCAATCTTCGATAATATCCGCCGGTTTGTCCACTTCCTGCTCTCGTGCAATATCGGCGAGGTCATCACGATGTTCGTTGGACCGCTGTTGGGCTGGCCACTGCCGCTCTTGCCGATCCAGATTCTGTGGATCAACCTGGCCACCGACAGTCTTCCGGCCCTCGCGCTGGGCGTCGAGAAGGCTGAACCGGGCATCATGCAGCGCCCCCCACGCCCATCGTCCGAGGATATCATCACGCCGCGGTTGCTGCGCATCATGCTGTTCCAGGGCCTCATCATCGGCGCAGTGACGCTGGCAGCCTTTGCGATCGAGTATTTTTTGCACAGCGGCAGTGAGGAGCGCGCGCGCGTGCTGGCCTTCAGCACCTCGATCTTTGCCCAGAACGTTCACGCCTTCAACCTGCGCAGCAACACGCTCTCGATCTTCAAACTCGGGCTCTTCAGCAACATGGCCTTGATCGGGGCGTTCATCGCCGTGCTGTTGAGCGAGCTCGCGATCATTTACATTCCGTTCTTCCACCCGATCTTCCAGACCATGCCGCTCGATCTGGCCGATTGGGGCCTGATCGCCGGCTTAGGGGTCATGCCACTCGTGATCATGGAGATTGTAAAGTTCGTTGGGCTGGTCCCCCCGCGGTGATGGCTGGAGGGCGGACAGGTTCCCTGCAAAGATGGGAGGCGTGGACCCGATGCAGGGGCCGCACCGCTCGCCTCCCGCTCGACGAGCATCGCGCGAGGTTCCTGTGAGTCGACCGTGGTCTCCCCGCGTCAAACAGTGGGTTGCGCTCGGCCTGATTGGCCTGGGCCTGGTCATCCTGCGACTGCTCTGGCAGTTCTTAACACCGCTGGCCCTGGCCCTGCTCCTCACCTACGTCCTGACACCGAGCGTGAATTTTGTCCAGCGCCGCGCCGAGTGGCCACGCGTCGGCGCGACGGCTTTCGTCTACCTGATTCTCGTCTTGTTGCTCTTCCTGGTGCCGCTCACAGTGGTGCCCACGTTTGTGGCCCAGGTGGCCGGGATTGCCGTCAACCTCGCCGACATTCAGGCAGGCCTGATTGCCTGGGTCAATAGCATCGGCCCCTTTACGATAGGGGGGATCATATTTGAACCCGCGCAGTGGATTGACCCGATTCTGGGTGAGCTTCAGCGGACGCTACCGAATCTGGTGCCCACCTCCGTTAACCTCTTCTTTGGCGTCGCCACAAGCTTCGTGGCCTCACTGCTCTGGCTTGTCTTCATTCTGGTGATCTCATTCTACCTGGTGCGCGACTCCGCGCACGTCGCGGCCTACCTCTGGGGGTTAGTGCCTCCGGCGTACGCCGAGGATGCCGCCATTCTCGTGCACCGGATCAATAACATTTGGAACTCCTTCCTGCGCGGCCAGCTGGTGCTCTCGAGTATCGTGGGAGCCGTTGTGGCGATCGCCCTGGTTATCCTTGGGGTCCCCAACGCGTTTCTGCTCGGGCTGTTGGCTGCTCTGCTCGAGATGGTTCCGAATATCGGTCCGGTCCTCTCGATGATCCCAGCCGTGTTGATTGCCCTCTTTAGTGGCTCCGTCAACTGGGAGATCTCCAACGGACTTTTCGCGCTGATCGTCGTTGCCACCTACTTTTTGATCCAACAGGTCGAAAACAACTACCTCGTGCCGCGAATCATCGGTGGGAGCGTCCATCTCCACCCGGCTGTGGTGCTGGTGGGCGCGATTGTCGGGGCAAGCACCGCGGGAATCCTCGGAATTTTCCTGGCCGCGCCGGTGCTCGCCTCGATCCGGGTTGTCGCCGGCTATGCATACGCGAAGCTCCTCGACCTGGATAGCAGTGCGATCGGCCGCGAACCCGCGGCGCCAGAGCGCGTTGGGCCACCTCTGGCGCCGCCTCGAGCGGCGGGCATGCCGCCATCATCCGAGGGCCCCGCCGCCCGTGAAGGGGCGAGCGCGCCACCTCCCTGGCTCACCTGGATCCAGCGGTGGTGGCGGCGCGAACAGGATTGAAGAGCTAGCCTATGAGCGCACGCGCATCTCTCGACGTGACCCGGATCCGGGCGGTTCTATTCGATCTGGATGGAACGCTGCTGGCAATTCGCGGAGGCACATCCGACGGTCACCTGGCCCGCCGGCTGATGTTCCTGACTCCCGTCCTGCCCGGCCACGACCCTGAAGCCTTCGCCCGACGATTCTTCGTCCTGAGTGAGACGCCGACAAACTACCTCCTGGCTGTGCTCGACCGGCTCGGCCTGGATAGCTGGCTTCGCCCGCTGGCCGACCAGGCTCGCCGCGCCAAGGGCATCGGGACCAGCCGCGCTTCGACCATGGTTTCCGGCGCCGGGGCGGCGCTGGACGCGGTAGGAGCACACTACCCACTCGCCGTGCTCACGAATCGCAGCCGCGTTCAAGCTCGCGAGTTGCTGGCCCACCACGGACTCGCGGATCGCTTTCGCGCGATCACGACGCGGGGCGACCTATGGCGCTTCAAGCCTCACCCGCAAGCCGTCCGGCACAGCGCCGCCCGCCTGAGCGTCCCGCCCGAAAGCATCCTGATGGTCGGCGACATGCCGGTGGATATGCAAACGGCTCGTCGCGCCGGCGCTCAAGCCGTTGGCGTCCTCACCGGCTTTGCGACCGGCGCGGAGCTGTCGGCATCCGGCGCAGCGCTCGTACTGCCCAGTGTAGCCGAACTGCCAGCAGCCATCCTGGGATAACCAGTTCGCCTCGCCGGCGGCGGGTGGCTCCCTTGAAAGACGCGCGGTATGCCCGGAGCGCGAAAGGCGAAGCCACCCTGCTCTCGGTGCCATTCCGGCTCACGTTTCACATCATCCGGACGAGAAATGCGCGACTCAAGAATTCGAGACCTCGTTCTCAGCCTCATCGTGGGCATCGTGGCCCTGCTGCTCTTCCACCTCGACCACCTGATCGCCTCTTACAGCGGCTGGGATGATCCGCTCTGGTGGCTGCACCTGCTGGTGGACAGCAGCTACGTCATCATCTACGGGGGGCTCTTCTTCGTCGGCCTGCGCGGCTGGCGAATCTGGCGCAGCAGGAGGAACACAGAGTGAACGCCGATCTTCTCATCCGCAACATCAGCCGTCTGGCCGTCGTGCCGGGTCCTGGCCCGCGGCGCGGGGGCGACCTGGCCGACATCGGCCTCATTCCGGGCGCCGCCCTGTTGGTACGCGGCGGGCGCGTCTTGTGGGCCGGGCCGGAGCGGGAGTTGCCGGCGGTGGCGGTGGCCGGCGAGCACGACGCGGGGGGCCGGGCCGTTGTGCCCGGCTTTGTGGACCCCCACACCCACGCGCTCTTCGCCGGCGACCGTGTGGAGGAGTTCGAGCGACGCCTGCAAGGCGCCACCTACCAGGAGATTCTAGCCGCGGGGGGCGGGATCCTGGCCACCGTGCGGGCGACGCGGGCCGCTCCGCTGGAGACCATCGTGGCAGAGAGTGCCGAGCGGCTGGCGGCGACGCTCGCGCACGGCACCACGACGGTGGAGGTCAAGACGGGCTACGGTCTCACCCTGGCGGATGAGCTGAAACTCCTCCGAGCCACCCATCGTCTCGCCGAGCAATTTGCCGCCCGCCTCACGCTGGTTCCCACCTTCCTGCCAGCCCACGCCATCCCAAGTGAGTACCGCGAAGAGCCGGATGCCTTCGTCGATCAGATCGTAGAGGAGATTCTGCCGGCGGGCATGGCCGAACATCAAGCCCACCGGCGTGAGAGACCAGGTGGTGAGTCGCCCCGCCTCTTTGCGGACGTCTTCTGCGAGGCCGGGGTCTTCGACGTGCCCCAGACGCGCCGGATCCTCAGCCGGGCTCGCGACCTCGGCTACCAACTCAAGCTGCACGTGGACGAGTTCGAGGCCCTCGGCGGGACTTCCCTGGCCTGTGAGCTTCAGGCCGTCAGCGCCGACCACCTGACGGCGACCGGCCCGGTCGAGATCGCCCGGCTGGCGGCCGCGCCGACGGTGGCGGTCTTCCTGCCCGGCACCACGTTCGGGCTGGGCAAACACGACTATGCCCGCGCGCGCGACTTCATCGCGGCCGGTGCCGCCGTTGCGCTGGCCACGGATCTCAACCCCGGCACCTGCTGGTGCGTCTCCATGCCCTTCATCGTCGCCCTCGCCACGCGCTATCTGGGGCTCACCCCGAGCGAGGCCCTGACGGCCAGTACACTCAACGCCGCTCACGCCGTCGGCCTGGGCCACGAGCGTGGCTCGCTCGCCCCCGGATACGCCGCCGATCTGCTGATCCTCGATACCGACGACGAGCGCGACCTGGCCTACCGCTTCGGCCAGAATCTTGTCGCGGCGGTCTTCAAGGAGGGTGTCCCGGTCGGTCACTTTCCTTGATCTAATTACCAAAAACCGGGCAAAGTTTTAGCCGATTTGTTATCCACAAATAGGTCTACTTTTCCACAGAAAACGGGCAGAAATCCACACTGCGAAAGGGACAAGCCGGCGAGGCGACCGCACTGATCGCGTCGCCGGGCCGAAGTCGCCTTACGGTGAGCTCGGCAACCCAAACAAGTTCAGGAATCGGCGTAACGCGCCAGGGTCTCCCTCGACCCGAACGCGGGCCGTGGAAACAGCCTGCTCCGGTGTTATCTGCCCGGAGAATATCCCCAGATACGATGGCATATCGGTATGGAAAACCGCATCAGCTTTTCGGGCACCCCCCTGCTCAACCTGAAGCTCACCATCTCTAATCCGCACCTGGAGGACCTCGTTGCCCAGGTGCAGCTCATAGGTTTCATTGATCCCCTGCGCCTGTTCCGGGCGAAAAAAGGCTATGATACCCAAGGCGCACGAACCCACACTCGGCCAGGCGTCACCTTTCACCGAGGCCGGCAACAGACGCCCTCCCCATTTACCTAATTCAAGCACCACTGGTTCCAGCGCTTGCCCCCATGAGGTCAGCTCATACACGGCTGACCCCGCTGGCGGCGGGAGGATGCGCCGCCTGAGGAGGCCCTGTCGCTCCAGGCTCCTGAGCCGTTCTGCGAGCAAATTAGTGCTGATACCTGGAAGCCCATCTGTAAGGTCCTTAAATCGGCGCGGGCCGGCCAACAATTCGCGGACGATGAGCAGAGTTCAGCGTTCTCCAACGAGATCCAGGGCGTAGGCCAGCGGACAGAACTGATTGTAACTTCGACTGTTCATATTTTATAGTATACATAAAACCTGTAAGGGGTTCTATTCTAGAATTTAGTACAATTATTTCTGAAGTTTATGCTGGATTTGTCGCGGTCAGGGGGTAAACTATGTGTAGAACATTTGAGTGATATTTGCGCCAGGCGCTTGGAACAAGAGGCAGGATCTTTCATGAATGCAAGTACCCCACCCAGGGCCGGACGGCGGGAGTGGATCGGGCTCGCCGTGCTCGCCCTGGCATGCGAAGTCTACGCCATGGACCTGACCGTGCTGCACCTGGCGGTGCCCCGTCTGAGCGCGGAGCTCAAGCCCAGCAGCGTACAGCTGCTATGGATCATCGACATTTACGGCTTCCTGGTTGCGGGATCCCTGATTACTATGGGCACACTGGGAGACCACATCGGTCGCCGGAAGTTGTTGCTGATGGGCGCCGCGGCGTTCAGCATGGCCTCGGTCATTGCTGCGTTCTCGAGCAGCGCCCGGATGCTGATCGTGAGCCGTGGGCTGATGGGGTTTGCCGGGGCGACGCTGGCGCCATCGACCCTGTCCCTGATCTTCAACATGTTCCTCGATCCTCGCCAGCGCTCGGTCGCCGTCGGTGTGTGGATCTCCGGCTTCTCGGCCGGCAGCGCGATCGGCCCGGTGCTCGGCGGGGTGCTGCTGGAATACTTCTGGTGGGGCTCGGTGTTCCTGCTGGCTCTGCCCGTGATGGTGCTCCTGCTCGTTTTGGGACCTCGTGTGCTTCCAGAGTTCCGCGATCCCGAGGCGGGGCCTCTGGATCTCCGCAGCGCCACGATGTCGCTGGCTGCAGTGCTGGCCGTGATCTACGGTCTCAAAGAGATCGCCCAGGACGGTTTCAGATGGGTGCCGGCCCTGTCCATCCCCGCCGGGCTTGCCGTCGGTGTCCTGTTCATGCGCCGGCAACTGACCCTGGCCGACCCCATGATAGACGTTCGCCTCTTCCGGATACCCGCTTTCAGCGCTGCGCTTGCGACGAACGTGCTCGGCGTCTTCGTGGCGGTCGGATACTTCCTGTTCATAGCGCAGTATCTGCAACTCGTGCTCGGGCTATCGCCGCTCGAAGCGGGCCTGTGGTCGTTGCCGTCGGCCGCCGGGTTCATCGTTGGCTCCAACGTGGCCCCACGGTTCTTGCACCGCTTGCAGCCCGCATTTGTGGTGGGTGCCAGCCTCGCATTGTCGGCCGTGGGGCTCGTGATGCTCTTGTGGGTTGGTGTATCCTCCGGCCTCGCGGTGCTCGTGACCGCGTCGGTCGTCATCTCCCTGGCACTATCACCAATGTTCAACTTGACGACCGAGCTGATCGTCGGGAGCGCCCCACCCGAGCGGGCCGGAGCGGCCGCGGGGATCTCGGAGACCGGCGCCGAGCTTGGAGGCGCGCTTGGCATCTCGATCCTGGGCAGCATCGGCACGGCGGTGTACCGGAACGGGCTGGCGGCTGGCCTCCCGGACGGTGTCTCGTCCGAAGTAGCTGAAGTAGCACGCAACACGCTCGGCGGCGCTGTGAGCGTCGCCGGCCAGCTGCCCGAGCCGCTCGCCCTCGTGCTGCTCGCCGCCGCTCGCGGCGCGTTCGTGCAGGGTCTGCACCTGGTCGCCGCCATCAGCGCAGCCATCGCGATTGCTGCGGCGATCGTTGGCGTCCTCGTGCTCCGGCGCGTCCCTGCCGGCTCCCAGGCCGATGGGCAACCGGACCTGGATGCCGCGACCGCAACCATAATAGCGCTCGACCAGCAGGAGGATCGATATGCTGCGTGAGACGAAGAACACCCTGATCTACGGAGCGGGACAGACAGTAGGGAATGCACAGGTATGGGAGGAGAGCGCGGTTGTGGCGCGTTTCGTCGCCAGGGTGAATGCCCTTGGCCCGCTCTCCCAAGCATCACCGGCGCTCCAAGCCCGCCTGGTGGAGGAGGTCAAGACCGTCGCGCGGCGCATCGATGGGAGCGCCGAAGCAGGTGCGGCCTCCGGCTACGACCGGCGCGTCCTCCATGACGATCCTGCCAGTTGGTCGCTGGCGGCGATCGTCCTGCGACCCGGACAGCAGACGCACCCCCACGACCACGACGGCTGGGGCTGCGCGGTGACGGTCCAGGGCATCGAGCGCGACCGGCGGTTCGTCCACGACGCGTCGGGTAACCTGGTACTGAGCGGCGAGCGTGACTATCCGCCGGGGACGGGCTACCTCTTCGACACCACGGACGTCCACCAGGCGGTCGGCGCCGATCCGCAGCGGGTGACGGTGGCGCTCCATTTCCTGGCCCCCGCCTCAGTTGGCGCAACCAGAGAAGACCGGGCCATAGAGTTTCTCAAATGGGAAGATGAAAATGCTGCTTAACGCCGTTGCAAGAGAGATGTTCGGTTTAGAACACGCACGTTCGTCGGCGGGATCGATCGCCGGCCGGCGGGCATCGTCCAGGCCGCGGACGCGCACGACGTCTCGTACGTCATCTCGCTTGCGCGAGAAACCGGGCGGGTGTTCGCCGGGGACAGCAATGCGGACGGTGGGATCGTGCTCGACCTTGGGACATGAAGGCACTTACCATCGACGTGGACGGATGCACGGCGTGGGGCGAGACCGGGCTGACTGCGGGTGAATACACAACTGCGGCGTCGCGACCCAGTTCCAGTTCGGGCGAATGTGAGCGCGGCCAGGCATAGCAGCGGAAGCTGCTCGACAGCGGGGAGGATCAGTTTTCGACGTCGGGTATAGGAGCTGACGTACTACGCTGTACTCAACGCGCTCAAGGAGTTCTCAATACCCGCGGCCTGATGACCTTTCCTCGCGTCACCCGGCTTACTTGGCTCACAACTAGTGAAGGTGTCCCCTGGAGCAAGACTAAAACAAAAGTCCTAATACTGAAGCGCTCTCACTTCCGGTGCCATTCCAACCAAAACTCACCTCTTGGCATCCTTCTGTTCTTGATGCAAAATTCGCAATCTGTTCCCTGGCGACGCCTGTCGAAGTCTCCCTTCAAGCCTTGCTGAGGTGATAGATCATGTCTCAGCTCCACAAACCTATTGTCGCTCCTATATTGGTTGGCTGGGCGCACGAGATCGAAATCCTCGAGTAGGGCGGCGATAATGCAGCGCGTCGGGGCGGAAGAGATTATGTTACACCCGTTGGGGCGGGGCGATGTGGCGGCGATGGTACAGGCTATCTTTGATAGTCAGGCGCCGATCAAAGACGAACTCCTCGACCTTGTCGTCTCGCTGACGGAAGGCATCCCGTTCTTCGTGGAGGAAATCCTGAAAGCCCTGGTGGAAGCAGGCGACATCTTCTACGCCGACGGGCGCTGGGAGCACAAATCTGCGCTCTCGTTGCACATCCTGCGGAGCGCGCAGGATGCGGTCGGGCAGCGGGTGGAGCAGCTCAGCCCAGAGGGTCGGCACGTCCTCACCCTCGCGGCCGTAGCTGGGCAGCGGTTTGATTTTTCGCTGCTGCACGAGCTGACCCAACTGGATGAGGGTACGCTCCTCACCTGCATCAAAGGGTTGACCGCTGCCCAGCTGCTCACTGAAGCGTCGGCCGAGCAGTTCGCCTTTCGCCACGCGCTGACACGCCAGCCAATCCCCGCGTCTGGATCAAGAAGACGGACTAGCGCGAGCTGGATTTCCAGCAGGAAGCAATCAGAACGACCGGCGCGGTCGTGATGGGCAGCGCGCCTTTGCCATGGGCGACCCGGACTGGTACGTGGGCAACTACGAATTTCAAGTACCGATCTTCGTGCTGACGCATACTGTTCCGGAAAAGCTACCCAAGCAGAGCCAACGGTTGACGTTTACCTTTGTGACTGACGGGATTGAAAGCGCCATTCGGCAAGCCAAAGCAGCCGCCGGCGATAAGAATGTCACCGTGATCGGTGGCGCGAGCACAGTTCAGCAGTGTATTCACGCTGGACTGGCTGACGAAATACACATTGACATCATGCCCTTACTCCTCGGAGAAGGTCTCCGATTGTTCGAGGATTTAGGCGCTGAGCCGATTGAACTGGAAACTACCAGGGTGATCGAGTCCGCTGGCGTAACACATCTTGGATTTCGCATCATAAACTGAACGTTCGCTGATTTTGGGAGAGAAAGCCGAGATTGCTGTCTGGAACCGCTTGGGCATTGTTTGAGACGAGAATCAGTTGCATAATGGTTGGACAAAGTGATGGTCAGCCACCCAGAAATGGAGCGAAGGGCGGCCAACCAAGGCACCTTACCAGGCGGATAGAGTCAACCGGCGCACGTCTCCCTGGGTCAGACCGATGGCAGGCCGGTGAAGAGTGACGGATGGAGGCCGAGAAGGGCCAAGATGGGTTCATGGACCGATTCCAGAGCGGTCAAGATGGCAGCCGTCTGTTCGCCTTGGGAGAAGATGACCAGGTCGATGCCCTCGAAGGCCTTGAGCATGCGTTCTGTTGGGGGCCGGGCGGTGCTGCGGTTAGGATTGCCGGCGTAGACACCGGCCAATTCCTCCCCTGCGGCGGCCAAGGCCTCCCGGGCCAGACAGTCACCCAGGGCCAAGACCCGACTGGCCAGGGTCAAAAGGTGAATCAACCCCTGGGCATGGTCCTCCCGCTGGATGGAGAGAGGCGTGATGGAGAGCATGGGGCCGTGGAGGCGGCGAAAGATGTTCTCCGCCACGATCTGGTCCCGATAGACGGACACTGCCTGTTCCAGAGAGAGCGCTGCGACTGCCTGATTGGTGGCGTAGATGCGCCAGCCGCTGGCCACCTCAGCCGTGTCGATGGCCGGCTGGTGGCGGCTGACCGTCAACTGGGAGCGCACCGTGCGCTCTCCCCGAGCGGGGTTGCCGTTGTAGGCCCGGACCTGCCGTTCTTCGACCGCCTGTTGATAGTCGTAGTGGAAGAGCCCCGGCCCCCGATAGTTCGTTTCCACCTGGTCAATGGCCGCCCGCAGCGTGGCTTCGTCCTCAATCTGTTTCTTGCCGCGTCCCCGCGGCGGTGTGAGGGCGATGAGAGCCGCTTCGGCCTTGGCCAGACGGCGCCGCAACCCCGCCAGCCTGCTCGTCATGTCGCTGTAGGACCGAATCACCAGCAGCCGTTCCTCCCAGCGGACTGCGGTTCCCGCCACTGTGGCGCTCTGGGTGCGAGTCACCTCGAACCCGCAGGCAACAGCCAACTTCGGGTCTGGATCGCTGCCATCGTCCGGTCGATCTTCGGGTCGAAAGAGGGGTGTCGTGTCGGTTTGTCGCTCCAACCAGTCCGCCAGCACCTGGTCTAACAACTCGGGTGCATCTTTCTGGTCGGCCAGCGGTGTCAAATAGGCATCCCGTCCCGCTTCTATGGTGGCCCGTGTCAAGCGCGCACTCATTTTGCTGTCTCCCACCACCAATAGCCCATCCCGAGCCAGCATCGTCTTGGCTCGCTGATAGCTGGGAATGTAAAGCGGGGCGTCCGCTCGATTCCCGGCTTCGACATCGACGGCCACAGACAATCCCAGCGGGTCCAGACTGGCCAACATCAACTTGAACTGGGTGGCGTATTGTCCATGCTTGGTCTTGCCCACCTGAAACAGCGTCCTCTGTCTGGGATCATGATGGACCGTACCCACCGTCGCATCCAGCCGCAGCACATCGCTGGTCAAGTCGTCGACTCGAATCAGCCGCAGACCCAGTTGGCTCTCGATCCCGTGCCAGACATCCAGGGCACTCAGGGGGCGCAGCCAGATGGCTAGCCTGTGTGGGCGGTTCCGCCGATAGCAACTGCCGGCGCGCGACGGGCCAAGCCAAGCGGCCTGTGATCTTGTGCTAGCCTTTGCCGCCTGCGAGGGGACGCCGGGCGGAAGATGTGACAACTAGCTTGATCGAGCCGAAGCGAGGACCTCCCCGAGTTCCACACCTTTGTCCGCGGACTCCGGCGCGACGCAGCGGCTGTGCACGCCGCCCGCTCGCTGGCCTGCTCGAACGGCCCCACGGCGGGCCATAGCAATCGGCTGGAAGTGATCAAGCACACGATGGATGGCCCGCCGAACTTTGATTGCCTTCGACAGCGGGTGCTCCTTGCGCTTGATGATTACCGACGGAACGATGACTCCACTGCCAGCCCGTCGTCATCAAAAGTGTACCAGGGACAACGGCTGATCAGCCGCTGTCCTCGAACGTATCCTGTGATATGCCCTTCCAAACGAGAAACACCGCATCTTCCCTGGCTCTGGCATTCAGGGAAGTAGCAGCCAGTATATAGCAACGGATATTCAGCAATATGTAATTATCAGGAATGAAAACAATGCCTTCCGCTACTCTTGCTGCCTGCTATGTGCTACCTCGCAAGATGGGGGATATGGCCGTTAGATCGGAGCAGGATCACGTGTACAGGTCCAACTCGTACTGGAAGCCGATATCTTTCAACCAAATACGTAGCTGATCAATTCCTGTCGCATCCTCTCCACTTCCTCGGGTGTTCTCCGCAGTGAGCGCGCTTGCACTTGCAGAGCCTCACGCTGCCGCTCTGCGTCTTCCCAAATAGCATCCAATCCTTTTCCAATGCGTGTCCGCTCAATGTCCCCTGGCACGGGCGAACCTGCACGGTCCAGTACCTCCTCGGAAACATAGATGGGGCTGTCCATCCGAAGTGCAAGTGCAATGGCATCACTCGGTCTTGCGTCGACTTCTTGCACGGTGTCGCCGCTTCGAAGCTTCGCCACCGCGTAGAATGTGTCATCTTTGATCGCCTCAACACGTACCTCTTCCAATTCGGCACCGACGGCTGTGAGGAGGTTTGAGATAAAGGTGTCGGTCAGAGGCCGAACCAGGGGGATATCACGAAGGTTCATGACGATTCGCTCGGCCTCGAATGGTCCAAGCCAAATCGGCAGGGCTCGCTGGCCGGCTTCATCGAACAAGACAACAACATACCAGGGTGGCACCTGTTGGCCTTCATCATCGGTTCTCTGGCGCTTCACGACATCAACAACGTTCACCTTTACCATGACACTCCTCCGTTGTGGGGTCTGAATGGGCCGATTGCGCTCTGTGTAGATCGGCAAGAGCTGCGCTCGAAGCTGTTTTCTGGCGTTGTGAAGGCGGCCCTTCACTGCTCCGACAGACACGCCCAAAACGGCAGCGGTTTCTTCGAGGCTCAATTGATCGTAGTAGAACAGGAGCGTTGCTGCCCGGTTTTTCGGTGAGAGCTGGTTGACCGCCTCTAGAACCGCGCGATGGAGCTCGCGCGTCTCGGCAATATCTTGAGGATCCGGCGCGAAACCGGTGGCATAGACTGTTTCGAAACGAATTCCCCCGGCCAAGGCATCGAATGATAGCAGAATCATCTTCTGGCTGCGAAGGTAGCTACGGCAGACGTTCAGAAGAATGCCGTAGAGCCAACCGCCAAAGCGCTGATCATCCCGGAGATGATCAAGCGAGAGGTAGGCCTGCAGCATCGCCTCCTGCACGAGGTCCCGGGCGATTTCAGCGTGTGGCACCATGCTCAGGGTAATGCGCCGGGCAGTTTCTTGATAACGCTCGATGAGCTGGCCGAAGGCACGCTTGTCGCCGGCGCGGGCGAGCGCCACCAACTCAGCATCCGATCTCGTTTCCACAGCAAACCCTGACGACCGTTGGTTTTGTAGTATAGTGGGAAGAAACAACGAAAAGGTTACATACAGACGCTCGCGAGAGAAAGCCCACCGCGGACTGTTCCGCCTTCTCGGCCGTCCGGGGCGTCAGGATGGGCTCGATCTGCGTGCGACTGTGGAGGAGGTAGGCTTTGCGTCGCGGGCGGACGCCGTCGCCCCTACAACCGCGGATTCGCCAATAGTGTCCTCTGTGCCTGCGGCCCGCGCCGGGAAATGAAAATTGGCGCCGCGCCACGGCGGACAGCGCTGTCGGCTATTTTCAGGAAATCATCTTTCTCACCTTGGGAGTGGCGATTTTTCGAGTCGCCGGTCAGATGGCCAGATAGAAAGCGCACCGCTCGTGGAAGGCGGCGCGCTGCAAGCCGGGGGTGTGTGAATACCTGCTCAGGCGAATTTCAAGAGGTTGCCTCGCCCCCTGTTGCCGCGATGATGGCAGCCAGGAGCGACTCTTCCTGCTCTGGCAGCACCGTGCGCGGATCGAAGACGAGCCGGTCGTCCTCGATCCGCGAGACGACCGCCGGTTGCTGCGCCCGTAGCCTGGCGGCGACGCCATCGGGCGAGGGCAGTGCCAGAGCCAACAGCCAGGTTGGCAGGGTCTGCCCGGGGAGCGAGCCGCCGCCCACCGCCGATTGTCCCGGCAGCACCTCGACGGGCAAGCTAACAGCACGGAGCCGGCTAGCCCAGGCCCAGACGGTCGCTTCCAGTTCGTCCACCGGACGGGCGATCATCTGCCAGACCGGGATCTCATCCAAGACCGTCCCGCGCTGGTAGGCTCGCAGGGTGGCATCGAGTGCGGCCAGGGTCGTCTTGTCCACGCGCAGCGCGCGCGCCAGCGGGTGGCGCCGCAGCCGGGCGACGAGGTCGGCGCGCCCGACGATGCAGCCGGCCTGGGGCCCGCCCAGCAATTTGTCGCCGCTGAAACAGACCAGATCGGCGCCGGCGGCGACGCTCGCCTGCACGCGGGGCTCGGCCGCCAACCCAAACGCACGCGTGTCGAGCAGCGCGCCACTGCCAAGGTCGTCGAGGAGGGGAAGATCGTGAGCGCGGGCGAGATCAACGAGTTCGCGCAGTTCGGGTTGGTGGACGAAGCCGGTGATGAGAAAATTGCTCGAATGGACGCGCAAGAGCAGACCGGTTGCCTCGCCGATGGCCGCCTCATAGTCGCCGACGTAGGTACGGTTCGTGGTCCCCACCTCGCGAAGCGTGGCACCGCTCCGGCGTAGAATGTCGGGGATGCGGAAGCCCCCGCCGATTTCCACCAGGTGAGCGCGTGAGATGACGACCTCGCGGCTGGCGGCGAAGGTGGCCAGGATCAGAAACAGCGCGGCGGCGTTGTTATTGACGACGAGGGCGCCTTCGGCACCGCTGAGCGCGGCCAGCAAGGTGGCTACGTGCGAATAGCGGGAGCCCCGTGTCCCGGCGTCGAGATCGAATTCGAGGTTGCTGTAGCCGCCCCCAACCGCCTGCATGGCCGCCAGTGCGGCCCGGCTGAGCGGTGCCCGGCCCAAGTTCGTGTGAATGATGACGCCTGTCGCGTTGATTATCGGGCGCAACGTTGGCTGCGTGCGCTCTGCGACCGTGCGGAGGACCTCAGAGATGAGGTGGGCAGTTGTCGGTGGGTTGCCACCGGCAAGAATCGTCCGGCGCTGGCCGGCGAGTACATCGCGCACAGCCGCAACGACGACGTCGCGGCCAGCCTGGTCGCAGGCTGACGCAAGTTGATTGTCTTGGAGCAAGCGGTCAACGCCTGGCAGTTGCTGGAGCGCCGCCCGCTGAGCCTCATTCGTCACTGACGCCTCCAACCCAGAGAGAGCGGTTCGGACCATATGCCCATTATAGCCGGGGCCGGGCGCGGTGCAAAGGGTTGGAAGGTTAAAGGTTGAAAGTTGAAGGTTGAACACGGCCGGGTCACGGGTGGACATTGGCGGCGCATTGCCTGATCTTCAATGTACGTCGCAGTGAATCGTGGCGACAGCGACGCAGATCAACGAGGGCCGGAGACGCCCCGGCGGGGCGTCTCTACGCACCGGGATGTGAGATTTGACAGTTGGGTGGGGATAAAACATCTTTCTCACCAACTGTTCTTTAAAAAAGCTTTAGTAGTCGTAGGGGCTGTGGATTTGGGGAAAACTGCGCTCGCCTCATCGAGAGAGCCCTAGCACTTGGGCCGGGACGCCATCGCTCGCAGGGTATCTTGTGGTGCGAGTGCGGACGGGTTGAAAACACGGGTGAGGATAAGCTGTGGAGGACTGAGTCTTGGCAAATAACCGTCTCGATAGGCACCCAAAGGGGCGCCCTACATCTTGGGGGCTTGAACTCCGGTCCCCAAGGGCTGGGATATCGAGAGTTGGACTGATTCCAAGTTATCCCCAACTCTCCGCAGTTATCAACACAAATGCTCCGTTTATCCACAAAACACCGTCGTCGGCCAGAGTGTTGGAGGATGGGTTGTACGCCAGGGATCTCTTCCAGGAGGGCCCCCAGACGGTACGAACCGTGGGATTCAGATCCCGATTCTCCTCAGCCCGCCGGGTGCAGACGGCACTCCCTCACGTCCAGGGCAAGGCAGCGCGGGTCTGCCAGTAGCGGTCTACAGGCTCGGCCAGGCTCTCGAGGGCGCGGATGGCCTGCTCATCGAGGGAGACGTCGAAGGCGCCCACGTTGCTCCGGAGATGATCGACGGTTGCCGCGCCGCTCAGCAGGCAGTCGGCCCAGGGCTGGGCGAGGACGTAGGCCAGGGCCAATTGGTCGATGCTCACGCCGAGGCGGGTGGCCTGGGCCTCGAGCAACTGTCGTCTGGCGGCAAAAGACGGCTCCGTATTGCGCGCCGTCAGGCGACCGTTGGCGAGGGCTTCTTTGATGAGCACGCCGATTCCCGCGGCGTGGCTCTCGGCCAACAGCGGGCCGAGGGAGGGCTCGAGGGCGTTCCAGGTGGCCTGTACTGTGTCGAACAGGCGGCGACCACCGCGCTCGATCTCTCGGGCGCGGCGGAGCGTTTCAGCGGATGACGGGCCGCTCAGGGTGAGGCCGATGGCGCGGATATGACCGGCCTCGCGAGCTGCGGCCATGGCGTCAAGTACATCCTCGCGCTCGAGGATTCTCGACTCGATGGTGGCACTGTGCACCTGGTAGAGTGCCAGGAAGGGGCCGAGCAGGGCCAGACTCTCGCCGAGTTGCCGCTCGAAGGTTGCCAGGCTGTGATCCTTGACCTCATGGCGTTCGGCTTCGACCTGCCAGTTCGCCACGTAGATGTAGCCCCACTTGCTTGCGACAACGCAGGCTTCCGGCGGGATTCCTCGCGCGCGCAGCCAGCGGGCCAGAAACTCCTCTGCCCGGCCGTAACTACGGGCGGCGTCGAAGTAGCGGACGCCACCGGCCCAGGCTGTGTCCAGGACGTCGGCCGTGTGGGTGGCCATCGCCTCGACCGCGTATTCGCCCTCGAGATCAGCGGCGTGGCCGAGATTGATGTACCCCGGCCGGCCAAGCGCTGCCAGGCCAAGGCCCATGCGGGTGACGGCCAGCCCCGTTGATCCGAGCGTCCGGGATGGTAACATCTTGCTTGCCATGGTAGTAGACATTATCACGATTAAAGTATAGGTGGAGCTGCTCACAAGGGAAAAAAGGGCTCTCCGCCGTTTTCGATGACGCCATCAGGCGGCCAGCAAGGCACGTCGTTTGAGTAAATCGAAGTTGGCACGCCCCTACATGGCGCGTTTGACGAGCTTGAGCCGATGGATCTGGCCTTCGGTGATGCCGTTACTGTACGGCAACTCGAGGGCATTGCGCACAGCCACAGCGTCCCGTCGCAGCCCACGGACAAAGGGGCGGAACTCAGGGAGCGTGCTGCTCTCGGCTTGATCCAACCACGGGTCGAGCTGCTGAGGTTGGCGGTCCCGCACCATGGCAGCGAACGTTTCGCTCAGATCACAGGCGGTCTGGATCGTCTGGTCAACCTGCCGGAGCCTGGCTACCACCGCTTGTTGCTCACCCGTTCGCTCAGCAGGGCGACGGAGGACACACAAGACCAGATCGGGGAGGGAGTACGGCGGCTCGCGCTTGACCTGCACGATGGTCGGAATGGCGCTCATCCGCCACAGGGGCGTGATCAACTTGGGGACCAGGGAGGCGCTGCCCTCGAAGCCCTGCGCTTGGATCTCGCGCCAGAGGACCGCCGCCGTCTCGCAGCCTTCCTGAAAGCGCTGCTCGAGGGAGGGTTTGTACGGGTCCAGCTTACTGTCCAACGGACGCCCGTTGTGTGGCGCACCGGAACTGCCGCCCACGGCACATCACGAGGGGGGTGGTGGTACTCGCTGTGAACATGAGTGGAGGACTGCCCACACCTCGGGCATGCTGCCTCGCTCGCGGTGTTTCTCAGCTCGAGCACGATGGTCTCGTCTTCTCTCTCGATTCGCTCCAGACGCAGTTCTGGGGCATCCGGTAACAACAGGGCCGCCAGCATCCATCTCTCTCCTCTAGATGGCGATTATGGAAACCTGTTAGTGTACCTCAACCCGTCCCGCCTCTTTGCATCATCGAAAACGGTGGAGAGCCTATTTCCTTGATCCTCTCCTGAAAATAGCCCGCCGCGCTGTTCGCCGTGGCGCGGCGCCACTTTTCATTTCCCGGCGCGGGCCGCAGGCCCAGGGGCAACTGGTGGCGAAATCGCTTCCAGGGAGGACGAGGGGCTCGTAGTGCGCGCTTTAGCGCGCTGAAGCGCGCACTACCAACCGGCGCCCGCGACCTGTACCAATTCGCCAACAGGATCTTCCTTGTGAGCAGCTCCACGCCAGCAGAGGGAGGCACCATGAACATCGCGATCTTCAGCGACGTGCACGCCAATTTGCCGGCCCTCGAAGCCGTATTGGATGACATTGACCGCCAGCGCCCGGATGCTGTTTTTTGCTTGGGTGATCTGGTCGGCTACGCGCCCTGGCCGAATGAGGTGGTCAACCTCATTCGCGCACGCCACAGCCCGTTCATCGCCGGCAACTATGATCTCGGGGTTGGCCAGCGCCGCGACGACTGCGGCTGCGCGTATCGCACCGAGCTTGACAAGGCTCGCGGCGCCGAATCCATTGCCTTTACCAATCAGGTGGTGACCGACGAGGTGCGCGCGTATCTCAAGAGCCTCCCGCGTCATCTCTGCCTCACCTTTGAGGTCGTTGGTGCGACTGCTGAGCTCCTACTGGTGCATGGCAGCCCCCGGCGCGTCAACGAGTACCTCTTTGCCGATCGGCCCGACAAGCGTCTGCTCCGGATGATGACAGCGGTCCGGGCTGATATTATGCTTTTCGGGCACACCCACAAACTCTATCACAAAGTGTTGGTCGAGCCGCGAGACGAACACGTCACCTACCGCCACCCGTCAATGTCGGCTCAGTCGGTAAGTCCAAAGACGGCGATCCACAAGGCTGCTACGTCCTCCTATACTGGCCTGATCGCCCCCACCCAAGTGATCCGGAGAGCGTCGCGGTCGACTTTATCCGCGTCGCGTACGATGTCGAGCGCGACGCGCAAGCTGTTGAGACGAGCCCCCTCCCCAATGCCTTTGCGCAGATGTTGCGCAAGGCTATCTAGTACACTCCGGCATAAATAAGCCAGGTTTTACACTGTGAGTGCTTTGGCTTGATAGGTCCATTTGAACGGTTTGGCCATCGTGCGATTGAAGTACTCGATGAATGCCAAGACTTTGGCTTTCAGATCTTCTACGGAGATGAAATTCGCTCGTTTGAGCAGTTTACGGACCAGGATGCTGAACCAGATCTCAACTTGGTTTATCCAGGAGGCATGCTTGGGGGTGTAGTGGAAAACCACCCGGTGAGATGGGTCAGCCAAAAAGGCGGCCCGAGTTTCCATCGATTGCAGAACACCGCTTTTGCCTTTGAGGCCCAAATCAATGGCGAGATCGGACTCGTCAGCCACGGAGCGCACCAGGGATTCCGACTGATGGGTGGTGAGGTTGTCGACCACGAAGTGCCACTTGGCGACCTGTGGGGCGCTTGCCACCGTGCGCTGGATAGGCTGCCCGAAATCGGCTTCGTTGCGCGAGTTGCCACAGGAAACCGTGGCGACTTGACCCGTCGCCACCTCAAAGTTGACGATGAAAGCTAGGGTTCCAGGCCGAATGGATTCAAACTCCCGTCGTTCGACTTTGCCAGGTGCCAGCGGCAGGCCCGGATGTTTGCGTTCCAAGGCTTGAACGCCGGTCATTTCATCCGTACTCATCACGGCTTCACCTTTTTCAGCCAGTTCTGGAGCTTGTTGGTACAGTCCATTGATGTCGTTCACCTTTTCATCGAAGCGTTCGTCTTTTGCTTTGTCCGGCGTCAACCAGGAACGGATCAGGTGCGGCTTGAGCCCCCTTTTTTGAGCAGCCGGGAGGCATGCCGAGCCGAGATGGTGTCGACAATCCCGCGCTTGACCAGTTCATCGGCAACCTCGCGACCGGTCCACTGGCTGATCGGTCGCCCCGCTTTTTCCGGTTGCTCGCAGGCTATTTGCTCGATTTGGCAGACCTGGTCGGCGGTCAAACGGGGTGGCGCCCCGGGGCGCGGCAAGTCTTCAAGCCGTTCTGCGACGCTCAAGTCCGCAAGCGAGATGGGTTGCCAATCTAACCAGCGTCGCCGCCATAATCGGACCGTGTCCAGAGAGGTTTTCAATTCCCTGGCAATTTCAGGCGTGTTCTTCCCCTCGGCAGCCAACAACACGATCCGTCCGCGTAAGGCTTTTTGCTGTTCCGTTGTGGGCCGACTCACCAACTTCTGCAATTCCTGGCGTTCGGCATCTGCCAAAATGATCTCCGGAGGTTTTGGACCTGGCATGATAATCCACCTTTCACTCAAAGATAGATCATCTTACCACATCCCTGGGCTCATTTCAGCCCTGGTGTACTAGACGTCTCGAGCGCGACGGAGGTGCCTCGTCCGTCTCCTTGAGTCGGGTCGTTCCCGACCGCCCCTCGTGCGGAAGGTTCGAGCGACGGCGACTTAATCGCCCTATCACGATGGCCCCGCCACTAGGTGCTGTGGGCGGGGGATGTACGCTTGCATCACTGGAAACTGAGGTTTGGGCAGTCTGGCTCTCACCATATCGCGCGGGTCTTGCGGAACCACGGCATAAGCCCCTTCTGTCGTGTTCCGCTTCGGCGGCATGCTCCGGTCCCTGTCCGCTTTCGCGTCGAGGTTAGCCGTTGACCCGGAGGTCTTGTTCTTCCGTACCTCCCCTTTCTAGGAAAGGAATCTAGCACTTTGGTAAAGTGGCGCACGTCGTCGGCGTAGCGGATGAGCGCGCGGGCGCAGTACAAGGGCTCCGGCACGATCAACGGCGCGGGCGACTTCGGCTTCATGCTGACGGCCATCGACGGCCAGATCAAGGGCGGTGGCGGAAGCGATAAATTCCGTATCAAGATCTGGGACAAGAACAACGAGGATACCATCGTCTATGACAATCAGATGGGTGCCGATGATGGCGCCGATCCGACGACCGTGATCGGAGGTGGCGGCATCGTCATCCACGCGCGGTAGCTGTCCAGGCCCGAACGCGTGGGGCGCCGCTCGTCGGATGGAGCCCCGCTTTCTCGGTCCAGTACCTTCCGGGGTTCGTTCTGTTCCTTCTCGTGCTGGTTGTCCCCGCCTGCGGCAGGCGAACAGTCGAGATCGAGGCCATCTCGACGCCTCAACGCATCGCGCTAAACCCATCTCCCACGACTGTCACGGCGACACGGCTCTTGGAAACTCCCACCGGCCCAGCCGAGTCCCCGACGGCAACGCCTGATCCGGTGGCGTCCGTAACGGCGTCGGCGACGCCTGCCCCCGCCCCGGCCACGCCGTTGCCGACGCCAATACCGACGGCCCCGCCCACGGAGATGGCAACGCCCGAACCGACGGCGACCGTACCCCTGCCACCACCTCGGCAGGCCATCACGGAGGAGACAGCCCAGGGCATTGGGCTTCTCACTCAAGTGCGGCCAGGCGGGACGGTCAGGGATTTGGTCTGGTCCGGCGACGGGCAACGATTGCTCGTGGCCGGCAGTGAAGAAATCCGCAGCTACCTCACTGCCGCCCTCGACGGTCCCTCCGAGTTACTGGTCGCCGGCGATATCAACACTGTGGTACTCCATCCAAACGGCGCGCTCCTGGCCCTCGGGCGCAACGACGGCGTGCTCGAGTGGTACGATCTCACCTCTCGAACGGTTATCGAGACTCAGAAGGTGTACGAGACGCGCGTCGACAGCGTAGCCTTCAGCCCGGATGGGCTCATGCTGGCGTCTGGCGGCTTCGAAAAATCCTTTAGCGGTCCGCACAGCACATAGCACCTCTGGGAGACCGCCACCCGATGGCAGATCGCCGCCCGTGAACTGACGTATACGTCAAGAGTGGTGAACCTCGCATACCACCCAGATGGCGCCGTCCTGGCGCTCGGCGCCGTTTTCGGCGACTCTTGTTCACGGGGTGGAACGAGCGTATCTCTGTTGAACGCCGGGACGGGCGTGCAAATCATAACCTTGCGTGAGGGTGTTGCCGCCGTCACATTCCATCCGAATGGCCTGCGGGCTGCGCTCGGCGGCGATCTCGGGACGATCTGTATTCCTGATGGCGGCACTGTCACGGTGGTTGATGCGCGGGATGGTGCACCCCTCGTTCAGCGCCGCGTGCGCGAGCGCCTCGGTCTTGCTGCCGGGCTCGGCGTGGGCGATGAGCACTTCGTCGGCCAGGGCGGCGACCAGCCGGTTGCGGGCTGCGGCCGTGGCGGCGGAGGCCCGCCGCCAGCTCTCCTTGAAAGGGGATAAGGACCAAGAGATGGCCGTCCACCAGGCGCGGAGGCCTCCCGTAGGGCCGAGGCGTCCGTCGTCTGCGCCACTGGCAGCCCAGTCAGGCTGGCAACGATCAGGCTTTCCAAGGCTTTTTCGCTGGTGTCGGCGGTAGACAAGGCGTTCCTATTCGTAGGTAATCTCCAGAATTTCTGGGGCGAAGTAGGTTTTCGGCGAACTGTCCGGGATTTCCTGTAAAATGCCTGCCGATATTAGCTTGTCAATGTCTGCTTTGGCTGTAGGATAAGAGACATTGTGTCGTTCCGCCAGAGAAGGAATGCGAACCACGGGAATGAGAAATAGATGGTCTACAATGCTCTGCAAACGCCAACTGCCTGCCAGCGTGTTGACCCGCTCTCTGAACGAAGCTGACAATTGTACGAGTCGATCGCAGCGGTGTTCTGTATCTTTCGCTTGTTCCACCACACCGAGTAGACAGAACCGAATCCAGTCATACCAATCATTGTGGGTGCTGACCCGAAGCAGGCGCTTCATATACTCGTCTTTGTTGGCATCGAAATAAGCGCTCATGTAGAGCCACTGGTTGGTCAGTTCACACCAATTTGTGATCATGAGCGCCAGCAGTAGTCGTCCTACCCGTCCGTTGCCGTCCTCGAACGGGTGAATGGCCTCAAACTGGTAGTGCATGACAAATGCATCCACGAGAGGGTCGTACATCCGGTCTTGTCGCCGGGCAACCTGCTCGAAATTATCCAACAATTGTGGTAGATAGAACGGCGGCGGCGGAACGAAGCGGGGCGGACGACCAATCTGCACCTGACACTGGCGAAACGCCCCCGGGTTGGAATCAGAGCCGCGTACACCGTCCATCAAAGTGCGATGCAGCTCTCGAATCAACCACTGGGAAAAAGAGACCTTTTCCCGGATCATAGACACGCCCATCCGCAAGGCTATGGAGTAATTTGCCACCTCTCGATAGGCATTGACCGGATCATCCGCCGAGCGAGGGGTAAGGGGTTCCAACTCGAACAGCATCTGCTGTTGGGGATTGGTGAATGTCCCTTCGAGTTGCGAGGAACGCTGCGCTTCTCGATTTTGGAGTGGGCGCAGAAGCAGATTGGGATCCGGCAGATGCTTTCCGATTCCATCCAGCCGCGCTAGTTCTTTGTGGGCAGCGAGCAGAAGAGGCCACAGGTCAACAGGCCATTCCCATTTGGGCGGTAAGAAGTGGGGCAAGAACGCATGGCTTGCCCCTCGGATTCCTTCCACCGGTATCAGTTCGCCAGGCTTATCGGCGGTGAATTGCTTGACATCCATGCTTGAAATCGCACTCCGGAAATTTGCGAGGATGGCCAATTGATTAAAATTATCCGGCGAAAATTTCAATCTGTCAAGACCTTGTGCAAGTAGACTTTAATTACAACACACACGCATTGCCCCACGTCGGCGATCAAACACGGCCGCCGTTTTTCTTGGAACGATGCGCCGCACCTCCACGTCCACGCATCCAAAGGGATCCGCTCGGCGCATTCGATGGGACGATGGGCGCCCCTCAAGCCGGGGAGGCGTAGACCCCGATCCCCTGCGCGAGCAACCCGGCGTTGGCCGGATGGTCGAGGGTGTAGACCGGCTTGCCCCACGACAGCGCCGCGTGCGCGAGCGCCTCGGTCTTGCTGCCGGGCTCGGCGTGGGCGATGAGCACTTCGTCGGCCAAGGCAGCGACCAGCCGGTTGCGAGCTGCGGCGGTGGCGGCGGAGACCCGCTGCAGGCTCTCCTTGAAGGGGGAAAGGATCAGGAGACGGCCGTCATTCAGGGCCGGACGCAGCCCGTCCGGCGGCCGCCGGTACAGCCGCCGGGCCAGAACCAGGACCAGGGGATGGGATCCGCGCAGCAACACGGAGAGCGCTTCGTTCTCGACCGGGGCGTGGAAGCCGCTGATGATGATGGGGCCACGGTGTCGCCATTGCCGGGCCAAGTCGTGCACGGCCAGCAGCACGCCGGCCGGGGCCTTGGTCGAGGAGAGCAGGGCCAGGGTGGGCTCGCCCTGGGTGATGCGCGTCCAGATGGCCGGATCGCCCAGCATGGCCGGCGCGTCCAGGATGTAGGGCGCGGCGTCCTCGGCCACCCGGCGGTCGAGGTAGAGTTGCCAACTTTTCCGAAAAGTTGGCAACTCTACCTCGACTTCACTCGATGAGATACTCTGCGATCGGTCGTTCATCGGGATCCGTCTGGTGCAAGGCGACGAAGGCAGCGCGGCCGCCGAACCAGGCCAGCACGTCGTTGCGCGGGATGCGCAGCGATGCCAACTTTTCAAAAGTTGGCATCGCTGAGTCGCCCAGGATCGCGCCATACGACGACCACGGCCACTTGTGGAAATCGGCGACCAGGCCGTGTTTCTGTGGGTTGCGTTGGATGTACTTGACCAGCGCCGCGAAGTAGCGATCGGTGTCCACCAGGATGCGCTTGAACGGCTTCTGGAACAGGCTGCCGGTGCGTTGGTAGCGCAGGTTGACGGCCATGGAGTAGGCGATGAACAGATTCTTGAAGACGCGGTGGGGCGGACAGGGTTGCCAACTTTCCGAAAGTTGGCAACCCTAACTACTTCCATGCCTGCGCTCAAGCATAGGCAAACACATCGGCGCGCACGGATCTGACGGGGCGCGTCTCACCGTGGACCATGCGTCGAATGCGTTCGGTCGTGGCGCGGCTAAAGGTTGCATCGCCGCAGCGCGCACACACGACTGCAGGAATGTCCTCTACAACCACCGGCATACCATCAATCAGAAAGACTTCATTCACGACCTCAGAACGAGCCTCAGTGCTGCCGCATACCTGACAACGAAACATACTCACCTCCGTTCGACGTAATTATACCACTCAGTCGGGTGTAGTCTTGCATAAAGTCGTACCCCTGGGGTATTTCATAAAGTCATGCCCTCTGAACCTTGACAATCTGAGCCGCACGCGCAAGCTTTCCCCCAGAGACAATGACTGGAGGCGAGCGATGCCGGCAACACGTGCAACCACGGTGCAACAGCGCCAGGCAATGGCACACTTGGCGGACCAGGGCCACTCCTATCAGGCCGTGGCGGAGCAAACGGGGGTCTCATTCTGGACCGCCCGGAAGTGGATTCGTCGGGAGCGGCACGGGGGTTTACCGGCCCTGGTGACCACCGGTGGCCGTCCAGCCACCGGCCCGTTGTCATCCTTCCACCCGTTGGTGCGCTCTGTGGCCCTGCGTCTCAAGCGCCAGCATCGGACCTGGGGCGCCGCCTACGTGGTCAAGAAGCTGGGCGAGCACCCGGCGTTAACGGGCCAGCGGCTGCCGAGCCTGGTCGAGGTGTGGCGCTCCTGGCGCCGCTTTGGGGATCGCGTGCTCCCCAGGCGCCGACGGGCACAGCCGCATCGACCGCCCGCCGGGGTGGCCCACGGGGTGTGGCAAAGGGACACCAAGGAGTCGGTCCCGGTGGGTGGGATCGGGGTGGTCACCTTCAACCAGGCTCGCGATGAGTACGGACGGGCGACCGTGATGCACCGCATTCATCCGGCCGACCATCCCCAGCAACGCATCGTCAAGCTGACCAGCGCCCAGGGGCAACAGGATTGCCGGATCGCCTTCACCCACTGGGGGCTGCCCGACGCCATCCAGACGGACCAGGCCTCCATCTTTGGGGATGCCGACCCCTCGCCCTTCCCCACCCTGTTGACGCTGTGGTGGGTGGGCTTGGGCATCGAGCACCGTCTGGTTTCATCGCCCCGCCACAATGGCTCTATCGAGCGCGGTCACCGCACCCTCAATGAGCGCACCCTGATCGATCAAGCCTTCAGCGACGGCTCGGCGCTCCAGACGCAGGTGGATGCCGACTGGGACGAACTCAATGCGGAATGTCCCTCTCGCGCCAAAGGCTGCCAGGGCCAGCCCCCGCTGGTGTCCCATCCGGAATTGCTCATCCCGCGGCGGCCGTACCGCCCCGAGTGGGAGCGAGACTTGTTCGACTTGCGGCGCGTGGATGCCTACCTGGCCACGCGCACCTGGATCCGCCTGGTGAGCGACGTCGGGCAGGTCTCCTTGGGCGGTCAGCGCTACGGATTAGGGACCGCTTGGGCGGGCCAGACGGTCTCCGTCAGCTTTGACGCTGAACCCCGTGAGTTTGTGTTCACCCAGGTCAAGCCTGCGACCAAGCGGGATACGCGCCCGCCTGAGTTGTCCCCGGTTCGTTTGGGTGCCAAGGGGCTGAGCGTTGAAGACATCACGGGGGTGCCCGCGGCTCTGGATGATTTACCTAGGCGGCAACTGATGTTGCCCTTGTCAATGTGCGGACCCCACCCTGTCTCGCCAGGGGTATGACTTTATGAAATGACGCCAGGGGTACGACTTTATGCAAGACTACAGCATATTCAGTCCCCGTAACCGTGCACACGAAGGTAGAAATCGGTGTGAAGCCCTGATGCCCTGTCTCACGGATCAGGAAGACGCCGCCGTGGCGCGGCCAGGCGTGGTTTCCCAGCGGCCGGCCGCTGCCCCGTCAGCCACCAGCTTGATCAGGCCGCGGGTATCGCGGGCGGTGAGTGCCCGGGGCGACCTGGCGGAAGCCCAGGCCGAGGAGCTCGCGGCATATCTGCTGGAGCACGACGTCCTGGAAGGGCCAGAGGAGCCCCTCCGCGTGTACTGGACCACCTATCAGGTTCTGAAGGTCGCCCACCAGGACGACCGCGCCCCCCAGATTCTGGCCAGGGCTCACACCCTGCTGCAGGAGCGGGCAGCCAGGATCAGGGATGAAACCGTGCGCCGCTCGTTCCTGGAGAACGTGGCCGCTCATCGCGAGATTGCGAGCGAGTGGACCCGCGCTCACTGTTCCTCGTCCTGACTCAACTCGACGTCCAGCCCCCAACCGAGCCGCGCCAAGAGGTTGTACCCGACAGAGGCGAGCAGTGCGACTGCGACGAAGATCAGCGCACCGGCCAGTATCAGCAGGAGTGTCAGTCCGATGAAGGTGGCCGGCAGGGTGGTCACCAGCCGGTCGACGGTCTGGGTTGTCGACTGCAGCCCCAGGGCGGCCAGGATATCGATCCGGGCGAGTTCCTGCCCGAGCACCGTCAGCGTGATCGGCTCGACCCGCTCGAGGGCCCGGGCGATCTGCCGAAGGACCCGAACCGCGAGCGCGGCGAGGCACATCGCCGGAACGAGCGCGATCAGCCACCCGAGCGCGCAGCCGAGGCGGAGGGCAGATCCGAGTGTGATCCGGCGAATTGTGTAGCGCATCGTTGCCTCCTGGCTGCGGGCGGGCCGCCTTGAGTGGCGCCGCTGGTCTGTGGA
This sequence comes from Ardenticatenaceae bacterium, assembly GCA_027493995.1. Classification (GTDB taxonomy): domain Bacteria; phylum Chloroflexota; class Anaerolineae; order Ardenticatenales; family Ardenticatenaceae; genus DOUV01. The sequence goes on from JAOSJS010000001.1 coordinate 4,059,482, forward strand.
TGGCTCGGGCGCGGGTCGCTACTACCTCGTGGCAAGGCGGGCGACGAGCGCACGCTCGTCGGGGCCGAACCAGGGTGGGTCGCCCGCGGCGGCATTCTGCGCCATGTGCTGTGGGTTGGAGGTGGCCGGGATGGCGACGTGGCACCGCTGGTCACTCAGGATCCACTTGAGCAGGGCCTGGGCCCAAGTGGTCACGCCGAACGGCCGGAGGTGGGCCAGGTCCTCTGCCGATGGAGCGCGGCGCAGCATGCTGCCCTGCCCGAAGGGCCGCATCACCACCACGCCCAGCTCGAGATCAGCCGCGAGGGGCAAGAGATCGCGCTCCACCTCGCGCTCGAAAGGGTTGTGGGGGATTTGGATCACGGTGATTCGGCCGCTTTGCATGACCTGGCGCAACTCGACAAAGGCGGAGGGACTGTAGTGTGTGGCTCCGATCGCGCCGACGCGACCCTCTTCGCGCAGCTGCTCCAGCATCGGCAAGTGACCGCGCCAGTTGACGAGATTGTGGATCTGGTAGAGGTCGATGTACCCGCCGAAAAAGCCAAGCGAGCGTTTCGCCTGGGCGCGTCCCTCGGCCACCGTCGACGCCCACACCTTGGTGGCGATCAGCGCCGCGTCCCGGCGCCCCTGCAGTGTGGCCCCCAGGACGCGCTCGGCCTCGCCGTACATCGGTGAGGAATCGAAGAAGTTAGCGCCGGCAGCCAGCGCCGTATCCACTACGTCCCGGGCGTTGGCCTCGGCCGCCCGGCCGCGGACGTCAAACGTCTGCCAGGTGCCCATGCCGACGACCGGCACCGTCAGACCCGTTTTGCCCAACACTCGATGCTCCATCGTCTCCCTCCTGACCGGCGCGACCCCCGCTCACCGGCGTGGGGCTGGCCGGCCGCTTGTGCCCAGGGCTGGCCCGATGACTTCCTCATCAACGGATGGCTCTCGTGATGCGGCGTTACAAGATCGGTGCCATCAGCCGCCTGTGGGGAGACTCGGTGCGCAGATTGCCGAGGGGCACTCCAGGCACAAGGTATGCTCGGTGACGGTAGGGGTGATCCATGCAGACGGCAAGAGGCGAGCGCCCTCCGAGGGCGGGCTTCTTGGCGCTCACCCTGCTACCCGTGACGTTTCGCTTCGCCCGATCCCCTCCAGTTCGTCGAGCAGTCTTCTGGCTGCGCGCAGGTCGGCGGTATCGAAGCCCTCACTGAACCGGCCGTACGCCTTGACCAACACCTGCCGGGCTGCGGACCGCCTGCCCTGTTGCCGCAGCAGCCGGCTGACGCCCATCGCCGCCCGCAACTCCAGCGACTTTGCGCCCTGCTGGCGGGCAACGGAGAGGGCCTGGCGAAAGCAATTTTCGGCTTCTGCGTGGTTCTCCGCCGAAGCTGTCAGCAGGAGCTCCCCCTTGAGTCGATGCAGCTCCGATTCCCACTGGCGCTCTCCTATCTCAGCGACGAGAGCGAGTGCCTCCTCGACCGCCCTCAACCCTTCCTCGATCTGGCCACCTTTTGCGGCTGCCGCTGCGAAGAGCCCTAGAAAATAGGACTGCCCCAGCTTGACTCCGCTCGCTTGCAGGGCAGTCAGGCCCCGGTGGATCTGCACAATCCCTTCCTCGAAACCGCCGGCATTTTCAGATTGCATCGCCAGCGCCCAGCCCCGCAGGATTGTCCCTCGCACCTCCCAGTACGCGGATTCCTGCTCACGAGCCAGCGCAATCAGCGCTTCTGCCTGCGTGCGGGTCGCCTGCTTCTCCCCAAGCATCTGATAGGCCCCCGCGCTCCACTGCAAAGCCTCCGCCAGGCTAAAAGGGTTCGATAACTTCTCTGCAAGTGCCAATGCTTCCTGGGCCCTTGCCAGCGCCTGAACAGGGTAGCCCAGGAGCCAGAGCAGCCAGTTGACAAAACCAAGAAGCGAGACGCCGGGGTCCGGACCGGGCAGCCGGGCGGTGGAATCTTCCTGCAAACGGTCGTAGAGCGCGATGCCCTCCTCCAGATGGATGCGTGCTGCTGCCAACTCGCCCCACCAGAACAGGGTCGTCCCGATGGCAAGGTGCGCAGTTAGCAGGGAGGTGAGGTCTTCCTCGCGCTGGGCAATCCTCAAGAGCTGTTCCCCCAGCTCGAATGCCGTCTGTAAATCACCACGGATGGCGTTATAGGCGATCAGCCCCTGGAGCACCGGGTAGAGTTTTCCGCTGTCGCCGACCTGCTCGCACAGCTCCCGCGCGCGCGAATAGGTGCGTTCCACGTCCGGGTCTTCAAACCCCTTGACGCCCATCAAGGTCGCGCCAAGCTGCATCCGCAGGTCGAGCTCCTGCCGCTGGTGCTCAAGATTCTGCGGTAACGTTTCGAGTAGGGCCAGCGCCTGGTTGAAGTCCGCAATAGCCTCGACCTGTGCCGAACGCTGGGTGGCGCGCTGGCCTGCCTGCTGGCAATAGTCAATCGCCTGCCTGCTGAGGCCAGCCGCAGCGTAATGCTGGGCCAGCAGTTCAGGCTGAGTCTCGGTGATCGTGGGAAACCGCTCGATCAGGGCCTGGGCAATCTGCCCGTGGTAGGCGCGGCGCTTGCGCTTGAGCATCGAGCGGTAGGCCGCCTCCTGGATGAGGGCGTGCTTGAAGATGTACATCGCTCTGGGGGGCTCGCCCGCCTGGTAGAGGAGTCCGGCCTTCACCAATTCGGACAGGTCACGCTGTAAGGTCACTTCATCGAACGGGGAGAGGGCCCGAAGGAGCTCGTACGGAAATTCCCGGCCGATTGCCGCGGCCAACTGAGCCACTTGTCTCACCGGACCGAGCCGGTCGAGGCGGGCCATCAACGAGCCGCGGAGGGTGGTGGGGATTGTCTCGAAGGGTGCGGAGCCAGGGCGTTCATAATGCACTTCCCGCTCGACCAGTGCGCCCGACTCCAGCACGGTCTTGGTCAGCTCTTCCACGAAGAGCGGTACGCCATCGGTCCACGTCACGAGTTGCTTGAGCACCTCAACCGGCAGCGTCTTGCCTGCGACCTGTTCGGCCATGATCATCGTCTGCTCGGCGGTGAGGGGGCCAAGAGCGACCGATATCACTTGTGGATGCGCCACCCACGGTGGATCAAACTCCGGCCGCTCGGTGAGCAACGCCAGGATGGGAGCCGTTGATATCCGGTCGACGAGCATGGTGAGCAGATCAAGGCTCGAGGGATCGACCCAGTGAAGATCCTCGACAACCAGAACCACCGGCTGTTGCCTTGCCATCGCCCAGAGAAGGGCCAGCGCGGTCTCCATCGTCTTCTGTTTTTGACGTTCCGGGGTAAGGTTCAGCGGCGTCTCGTCTGGCTCAGGCGGGAGCGAGAGCAAATCGCCCAACAAAGGCACTGCCTCCGGCGCATGGCCTGCGAGGTCGAACTGGGCGAGGCCTGCCTTCAACCGCTCCTTTCTCCCTGTCGCCGAAGGATCGCGATCAAGGTGAAACATCTGTTGGAGGAGACCGATCACGGGATAGAAAGCGCTATTCTGAAAGGAGGGCGACCCGTGGCACTCCAACCAGGTGTGCGCGGTGTTCGCGAGCCGTTCGGCCAGCGTCCACAGCAGCCGTGATTTGCCGATCCCCGCCTCGCCACGCAGCAAGATAACCTGGCCGTGGCCGGCCTGCACCTGTGCCCAGTGGGTCAGCAGGCGTTCCACCTCCGCTTCGCGACCGACGAGCCGTGTGAGTCCCCTGTGGCTAACGGCCTCCAGGCGGCTGCGGGCGCCACTCTCCTGCAGCACCCGGCACACCGTCACCGGCTTGCCCACTCCCCGCAGCGTGTGCGTCCCCAGTGGCTGGCTTACAAAATAGCCCTGGACCAGCGCGTGGGTTGTGTCACTAATCACCACCGAGTTGGGTTCGGCCAACTTCAGCAACCGGGTCGCGATATAGAGCGGCTCGCCCACGAGTTCTTGCCCGGGCGATTCCCCGATCTCGTTCTCTCCCGTCACGACGAGACCGGTGTCAATTCCGACGCCTAGAGCCAGGTTAAGCGTATCTCGCACCGCCGCTACCAGCGACAGGCCGGCACGGACTGCCTGCAGGGCATCAGTTTCCCGTGCCTCCGGGTAGCCAAAGTAGGCCAGGAGCCGATCTCGGCGGTCGGGCGCGAGATGCCCGCCATGGCGATGGATGACATCGCTGCACAGCTGTTGAAAGGCACGGAATGCCTCACTCATCTCTTCGGGGTCAGACTGTTGTGGCAGCGCCACCAGATCGACGAGATCAGCAGCCAACACGGTGATCTGGCGGCGCTCGGGGGAGCATGGGAGCGGGGGCGAGGAAGGGAAGGGATAGCCTTTATCGACCTCTCGTCCCTGCTCCCATGCTCCTTGGCGGATCTGCTCGTACAGGGCAACCGTCTCCGCCTCAGGCTCGACACCCAACTCTTCGTTCAGGATGCGGCGGCAGCTCTCGTACTGCGCCAGGGCGGCACTGCGCTGGCCGCTGAGCGCCAGGAGGGCCATGACCTGCCGGTGGGCCTCTTCCCGCCAGGGCTCCAGCTCCAGCAGGCGGCTGGCAAAGCGCAGACTTTGGGCGTACTCACGCTGTCCACTGTGATGAAGAACGAGCGCGTGAAGCACTTGCGCCACGCGCTGGCGCCAGCGCTCTCGTTCCTGCACGAGCCAGATCTCGAAGTCGGGGCAGTTGTCGAGCACGATGTCGCTTATCAAGTCGCCCCGGTAGAGCTCGGCGGCAAAGGTCAGGGCGGCGGGATGATCCTGCGCGACCAGGCCAGCGAAGGTCGCGAGGTCCAGCGAGACGGTTGGAGTACGGGGGAAGTGGACGGCGTGGCGGTCGCTCTGGAGGGAACCGGGGAGCAGGGTGGTGAGCTTGTGCAGCGCCCAACTAAGATTGGCCCGTCCCTGAGCTTCGCGCTTGTCGGGCCAGAAGAGGTCGGCCAGGTGGCTCCGGGGAACGGGCTGATCGTGCGCCGCCAGGTAGCAGAGCAAGGCCAGCACCTTGCGCGACTCGAAGGCCTGCACAGGCGTTCCGGCGCGCTCGACCTGCACCGGCCCCAACAACCGGAGGTGGATCACAGTTCCCATCCCCTTTTCTGCTAGAGATGGGACTCGCTCGGAGTTCCAAAGGATTTCCAAAGAGTGGAGAGTTAGACTATAGGCCAGTTTGCACGAGAGGGCAAAAGGAAACTATGCAGCCATCGCGAGTGTTCCTCCTACGGGCCTGGCCGGAAGGTGGGTCGTCCCTGACCAAACGGACGACCTGGCGTTTCCGGGTGGAGGAAGTCGGAGAGGCTGGGCACGCGCAAAGTTTTGCCAGCCTGGCGCTCCTGCTGGCCTTCCTGCAAACGGAATTCGGCGCCGATGGGGACGAACCGGGTGAGGCAACAGTGAGCTGATCCCGCTCGCGCTCCCGCGTGTCACGAGGCTTCCCGGCTGAGGCGGTCGAGGGCCATGCGCCGTCGGTTGAATCGGGCGCCTGGCAAGGGTTGCGGACTCATCAGCAAGCGATGGGAGGACTCAATCCTCACGTGTAAGGACTCCCTGAAGGAGGCATGCAATGAGGCACACGTCCGGTTTCACCCGCCTGTTTGGGGCTCTGGGTGCCGTAGGCATTGCCGTCGCGGTGTTGGTCGCGCTGATCGGTGCTATGGCCATCGGCGCAGGTCTTGCGACCCGGTTCCTCCCCCTGGCTCCCGCGACGGCAACGTTTCGCCCCTTTCCCTCGCCCGCGCAGGAGGTGCGTGCCACCTGGGAGCGAGCGCGCGCCGCGGAGTCTTATCGATTCGCAGCAGAGATCAGGCAACACACTGTGCCGCTCGCGATCGTCACGAACGTCGGACGAACGGGCAAACAGGAGAGCCTGCGCCTCGAGGGGCAGGCCAACCTGCCCGAGCGCGGGCTCAGCTTCACCCTTTGGGGGAACGGCGCCAGCGGTGTCGAAGTCAAAGTGGAGGGCGACCGAGCTTACGCCCGCCAGGGTGCGCAACCGTGGGAAGAAGTCGACGACTTCAGCAGCCTCTTCGCTCCCGATGGCGACTTCATGGCCTTCCTCGCGGCCGCCAGGAACATTGAGAACCTCGGGGCGGAGACGCGGGAGCGCCCCTCACCCCAGCCCTCTCCCCAGGGGGGAGAGGGAGCCCTCCCCCGCCCTGGCAGGGCGAGGGGCCGGGGGTGAGGGTGAGGGTGAAATCCGCTTCACCCGCTACACCTTCACCATCGACGGTCGCCGTTTTGCCACCTACCTGCGCGACCGCATCGAGAAGCGCCTGGCCGAGCAGGGCGAGCTCCCGCCGGGCGTCACGGTGGAGCTGCCGCGCCAATACGTCGCGATGACGGGTGAGGGCGAACTATGGGTGCGGGCCGATGGCCTCCCCTTGCGCCAGATTCTACACCTCCGCTTCCCCGACCAGAAAGACTACCGGGTCGAGGCCGAGGTCACGGTCGATTTCTTCGCCTTCGGCGGGGCGATGGACCACCCCGTCGCGCGATCGACGACGGATACCGTCCTCGCGTCCGTCGCGGCCTTCATCGCGCGCCTCTCGGCGTTCGTCGCGCGCGTGGCGCTTCCGCTGCTCTTCGTTCTGTCGGGGGTGGTCCTCATCGTGGTCCGTCGCCGCTCGAAGAAGGTATACGCTGTGGTGGTCGTTGCGGTCATCGATTCGCTGGTCTTCGCGCCGCTGCTGCAGACCCACCAGGTGATTGCCTTCCACGAACGAGCGGCCCCACCCATTGGGACCGAGGCACGCCCGGAATCGGAGCAGCAGCGCCCGGTCGACGATGGTCAGACGAGCGAGCCGCCGCGCCTCTCCCCGGCTGCCTTCAATGTCCTCAAGGCACGCCAGTCGGACGGCCAACAGCCGGCGAGCAATCCTCCGTTTTCTCTTTCCCCAGGCTCCCAGTCCGGGAACCCCATCGCCAGCCTGGTGGCGGCTGCGGGCATTCAGTGCGACGATCCGGCCAAGGATTCCGACGCCGACGGGTTGACCGATTGTGAGGAGACGCTGCTGGGCACCGACCAGGACGAGCCGGACACCGACCAGGACGGCTTGACCGATAGCCAGGAGGTGGCCGGTTTCGATCTCGGCGGCACCCACTGGTACACCGACCCACTAAAACTCTCCACGACCGACGAGCGCCTCCCCGATGGAGCGAAGTGCTCCGGGGATATCTGGCCACACTGTCCCGACACCGACGGCGACGGTACTCCCGACGTGCTGGACGCCGACCTCGACGGCGACGGCGTACCGAACCCGCTCGACATGTCGCTGTACGCCAGCGACTCGCGGCTCTTCGATCGAGCGAACCCCTTGACCTTCGTCATCAACAACCTGGCGAAGGGGCCGACCTCCGTCGAGTTTCAGGTGCGGCCGGTTGACTCGCGACACCTGCGGTACGCCTTCAACGTGCTCGATTGGCCCGACGGTGATAAGGAGGGCCAGATCCAGCGCGACGACGAGTGGTGCGGAGGTGCGTCCTGCACCGGCACCAACCGGGTGAAGACCTTCTTCGAACAGTGTCTCGCCGACGCTCAGGCCCAGGGCAGCGACCCGGCCAGAGCCTGCTCGATGACACCCGACGATAACGGCGACCTGAAGCTCGTGCCGTCGCTGGAGGTCATCATCTCGGGCGACAATCAGACCTGGCTGAACCAGGATGAGATGACCCACTACGGCCTCTCGTACAAAAATCTGCCCGGTGGCAAAAAGGCCGTTTACGTTCCGTTGCAGTTGGTGACCGACGATACCAGCGGGGAGCAGGTGGCCTTCTACGGCAAGCTGTATTTCCGGCAGAAGGCTGACACCTGGGGGAGCGCCCATGCTGTGCGCCTGGTCTGGATGGTCCAGGCCCTGAACGATGTCTGTGCCGAGACCGCCGGCGGCGGTGTGTGCACTGAGTACACCAGGCACAACGACGAGCAGGTGATCCAGACCTACTACGATTCGTTCACCCTGGCCGGTCTGAATATACGGGAGGACCACGGCACAGAGGTTGCCTACATCTACGAGGATCCAGCCGTCGACGACGATCTCCATCGCGACGACGCGCTGCTCTCGGCGGCGCTTGCGCTCGACCCGACCTTCCTGGCCGGGCGCGACTGCGAGACGTACGACGAAGCCACCGAGACCTGCACCGGCGATGGCCGGCGGGACGTTACTGTCGCCGAGATTGCCCGCCGCCTCAACCATGCCACCAACGGCGACGTCCCGGACGAGCGCTGGAATATCCCCGATGTGCTGAGCGTCAGGACCAAACAATACGCAACCCTCGACAAGGCGGTGGCAGGCATCGTCGGGGTCGAGACGACGCAGGTTCTGACGAGCACCTTTGACTCACGCTGGTCCTCGGCGACGCCGATCACCCCTACGCTGCTCATTGCCCGTGAGGACCGCTACCGGGGGGCGAACCTGGACAGCGATGTCATCGGTGGCGACGGATTCACCTGGAACGAGCGCCAGCTCATGGTAGACATGAACGGTGGCAAAGGCAACCCCCAGGTGACGGTGGCATCACTCAAAGCGACCCCCTACTGCTACGACCAGGCGGCGGCCGTGTGGCAAGACTGTGGGATAGAAGCGTACTGGGACGAGCTCGGCCGACGCTATGCCAGCGATTTCGGCGACGAGATCGACCCGCTGGTGGCCGCCGGCAAACTCGCCGGCGTCCAGCTGTACTACGCCGCGCTCTACAGTGGTCTCCAGAACGTCGTCCAGGTCGGCGGCACGCCCGTGGTTCCGGAGGTGAAGCTGCCCGACAAACCGTTGAGCCTGGTAGCCGGCTTTGGCAGCGCGAAGATCGGGAATATTATCGTCAAGACCGCGTGGGGCGGCGTCGTCGAGAACAAGAGTTGGTGGAGCCGGCTCGGACGGATCGTCAGCGGGAGCGGCCGATCGGCCAGGGTTCTGACGAACGTTCCGGCCGGCAACTTCAAGGCAGGCCTGAAGGGCGCCGGCAAGGCGGCCGGGTTTCTCGCAGCCGTCGCCGCGGTGGGGATCCTCACCAATTTGTATGCAAAACCCGGATCAGCCGGCCAAAAGGCGGGGGCGGCCGTCGCCGGTATCCTGGTCGCCGGGGCTCTGGTCGTCAAACCAGTCGTCCAACTGGTGAAATTGACCCGGTTGATGGGGAGTTTCTCGTCGGCGTTCAATGCGGTGCGGACGCTGGAGCGTAGCGCCCGCGTCTTCGCCGTGATCGGGCTGGCCATCGACCTGGGGTTGACCTGGGGCATCTTCATCTATCAGGTTACCTCCGGCGAGGTGGAACCAGGGACGTTTGCCTTCCGCTTGGCGCTGGTCAACGCCATCACCGCGACGGTCTTTGCGATCGTGCTCTTCGCTATCTCTCTGATTCCGTTCATTGGTTCCATCATTGTCGGCATCATCACCACGGTGGACGTCATCCTTCAACTATTGGGTGAGAAAGGCATCGCCGATCAGCTGGCCGAGTTCATCGCGGAGAACACCCTCAGCCAGGGGACCTTGATGGAGATTGAGGGGATCGATACGCGCAACTTTACCCTTGAGGGGCCCGGGGATGATGGCTTCGTGGAAGGTGCCCAGATCGGCTTCAACGTGACCGTCTTGACCCGGGCGGCGCACAAAGATAACTCCGGCGACAAACTGACCGTCCGCAGCCTGGATGAGCTCTACAATGACTTCACCTTCCGGAGCACGGCCTTCCGGTATGAGTTGCGGCCCTCGGAGGATCAGCAGCACTTCAGCGCTCCCAGTCTGGGCGAGCGGTACTTGGACTGGAAAGATGTCCTCGAGTGGAAGCGTGTGGATGGGGTGGTCTGCATCGCCGGCATTTGTTCCACCGCCTCGACAGGCCACCTCTTGCTCGGCTTGCTCGAGGATAGGCCCAGCAGCGGACCGATCACGCTCCACGCCGGCATCAACCAGCGCGTGGGCCTCGACCTCAAGACGGGCTACGCGCTCTACAACTATGAGTGCTGGGATGCGGTGGTCACGACGAAATGTGAAAAAGAGGTTGCCAAGGGGACGGATAGCTCCAGCGTCGGCGACGGTTTCGTCTTTGATGTCTTGCCCTCGAATCTCGACTCCCTCTGGGAGTGGACGGAACTCACCAACCACGACAAGGACGGCGACGGCCTGACCCCGACGAACGACCCCGACGATACTCGCTGGGACACCGATGGCGACGGGCTCTCCGATGCGAAGGAGTTGGAGTTGCGCAGCAATGGGACAGCGGTCGATGCGCGGCGCGCCGACACCGACGGCGATGGCCTCAACGACCTGCGCGAGATCCACCTGGGCACCAGTCCTGTGCTGGCGGACACCGACGGCGATGGGCTCACAGACAAGCAGGAAGTGGACGGCTTCGTTTACCTACGCGCCCGGCACGTCCACGTCCGCCACTTCCGACCCGCTGCTCTACGATACAGATGGCGACGGGATCAGCGACGGGCTCGAGAAGCGGCTCTACGACCTCTACGCCCAAGACCCGCAAGCCTATCCATTCCCGTTCAACCCCAGGGCCTTTAACAAGAACACCTTGATGAGTCTCTACGGCGAGTTCGAGGGACTCCAGACCTTCGGTGGCTATCCGGCCGCCGCACCTGGCCAGAGCTTCACCCACACGGCGACGGTGGAAAACAACTTCCCCGCGCCGCTCTCCGCCCTCGGCCTCCTGACCGTCACGCTGCCGTCCGAGTTGGTCGGCGCCGTGGGGACGCTGGCGTTCCAGGTACCCAACGGGCAATCGGCGTCGCTCCGCACCGATACCACCGTCTCCTCGGGTGCCGGTCCGGGCACGGTGGCCATCGCCCACCAGACGTTGTCGGCGGTCTACACCGATATCAGCTCGGCCTTTACGTGGGACCCGCGCAACCAGGACTACCGGGCGCCGGCGAGTGGCTCGCGCCCCTGGTTTACGACCATCGCACCCGCACCGGGCTGGCCGACGGCCTACGTGCTCGCCGTGCTGGAGTCAAACGACACCGCAGCCGGGAGCAGCGAGGTCTCGGGACGCATCGTCGTCTACCAGGCTGGTGATTTTATCTCCAACACCTTCCTGCGAGCGGACGACGGCAGCGTCGTTAAGGCCGCGGCGCCGCCCGCCATCGCCTGCGCTACCAGCGGTATCTGTCTCGTGGCGTGGGCCGAGAAACATGCCACGACCAACTTCGACATTTACGGGGCCATCGTCCAGCCGAGCCTGACTCTTGGGCCGCGGTTTGCCATCGCCGAGGGTACCGGCGACGACCTGGCCCCGACAGTGGCGAGCGACGGCAACAACTTCGTCGTCGCCTGGGAGCGCGGCGGCGAGCTCTTCACGCGGTCGGTCTCGGGGGACGGCAGCAGCCTGGGAACCGCGCTGCCACTCGACAGCGCGCCCGGCACGAACTCGCGGGTCGCCCTGATCTGGGCCGGGCGCAACTACGTGGCCGTGTGGCAGAAGAACGGCGGTGGAACCACCGGCGCCGATGTCTGGTACGCGGACGTGGATGGCAACGGCCAGCCGGTCGCCGGGAGCAAGAGAGCGGTGGCTGCCAGTGTAGCCGACGAAACGTGGCCCCAGGTGGCCTTCCACCCCACCACCGGCCAGGCGCTGGTCGTCTACCTCTCCGGCGGCGGGGCGAGCGTGCGCGGCCGCCTGGTGCATGGGGCGACGGTCGAGAGCGAGATGGTCATCGGCAACCAACCGGGCACGAACCTGTTGCGCACCCCGCGGGTCGCCTTCGACAGCACCACAACCACGAGCACGAGCGCTCCCGGCTGGCTCGTCGCCTGGAACGTGACCGATAGCACCTCGTCCAGTGCCGTCTACCAGGCCCTGGCGCCCGCCGGCACGGCCCGTGCGCCCCAGCAGAGCTTCCGATACCAATACTACAGCTACCTGGGCTGCACCCGCTTCAGCTGCTTCCCGACGCTCGTCTCCGCTGAGATCGCGGCGCACGGAACGGGGCTGGCTTGCAGCGGCGCCCGCTGTGCGATTGTTGCCAACATTGCCCCGTGGAACGATCCCTCCGCTGCGAGGACCCTCTTCCTGGATCGCGTCCATCTGCGCCAGGTCGCGCAAGAGACTTACAGCCGGAGTGACACCGTCTCGCTGCTGATCGATACTGACCAGCCTACTTCCACCATTCGGTTCCCAGCGACCGGGACCTATCGCGTGCCGGGCACCATCGTAGGCATCGGCGGCGAGGCCCGAGATCCGACGACAGCGGTGGACCATGTCGAGGTCCAAGTGGATAGCGGCAACTGGGAGACGACCAACGGGCGTGAAACCTGGAGTTATTCGTTGCAGGTCCCTTCGACCGAGGGCGTGCACACGCTGAGCAGCCGGGCGGTTGACCTCACCAACCAGGCCGGAGCGGCCAGCGCGCCGATCACCCTGGTTGTCGACGGGACGCCGCCAGCCCTGACAAGCGCAATCCCGAATAATCGCTTGATGACCGCGTCAAAGAACGCCGATGGTCTGTGGACGTTGGCGCTCTCGGGCACAGTCACCGACCCGCAGGCCGGCTCGCAGCCCGGGAGCGGCGTGCAGAAGGTGGAGGTGCTGCTCGAGCCGCACGGCGGTGAGTGGCAGGAGGCCACGCTGACCGGCGGCGCTGGCTCCGGCGCGGGCACCTGGACCATCGATTACACCCTGCCGCGCTTCGACGCGACCGGCAAGGCCTTGACGAGCCCGACCGGCGTCTATGCCGTCAAGGTCCGGGCCACCGATCAACTCGGCAATCGCACCACGCCGACCAATCTCCTGCGGTTCACGATTCGCGTGGACAACACCCCGCCGGACGCCAGCCTGACCACCATCGGCGTGAGCCCTGCCGCGGCTACCAGCATCATCGCCCAGCCGCTGACCATCGCCGGCGTCGTCACGGACACCGGCAGCGTTGGCGCGGGTGTGCAAAAGGTGGAGGTCCGCTTCTCCCCCGCCGATCTTGGGGTCGCTCCGGGCAGTTGGCGTGCCCGGTACTTCAACAGTAGCTCGGTGACCGCCAGTCCGGCCGTCCTGATTCGGGACGATACCTTCCTCGACTTCGACTGGGGTAGCGCCTCGCCCGGCGCGGAGGTGAACGCCGACAACTTCTCAGCCCAGTGGATCCGCGACGCCGTCTTCCGGGTCTCGGGTGTCTACAGTTTCACCCTCGACCTGGACGGCGACGCAACGGGCGCCATCTACGTGGATGACGTGCAGGTGCCGCTCAGCGGGTCAGGCGGCCACCAGGTCGGGGGCCGCCACGTCGACGGCGGTCTGCACGCCCTGCGGGTCGAGTACACCGAGGGCAGCGGCGAGGCCCGGATCCGCTTCAACGCCGACCTGCTCGAGGCCGACTGGCACCCGGCGACACTGGCGCAGTCAGGCCTGGGGGTCGTGAGGACGAACTGGAGCTACGCGGTGCCGGAGGAGATGGAGGGCCTCTATGCCATCGAGGTGCGTAGCACCGACGTCCTCAACAACCGCAACGACAACAGGTTCACGTGGAATAAGTGGCGTGGCACCATCGACACCGCCAGGCCGCGGGTGAGCTTCGACGTGATCCTCGCGGGGAACGGGGACACGGCCCGCACGACCTACCGGCTCACCGCCAATGACTTCAACCTGACCGAGGCGGGCTTCCAGGACCCCTGTGAGGGGACCCCCGGCTACGCTCGCGAGCGGGCTTACTACGACACCGACTGGTGGAACGACTGGTTCAACGCCACCGATCGCCTCTACCAGATCTCCACAACCTGCACCTTCGATGGTCACCGGTCCGGGAAGCCGACCGTCACCGTGTACGACACGCAGGGATACTCGACGACGCTCTTCGTCGACGTGCCTCCGGCTCCCGACAAACTGGACCTCTACTGGTCGACCGGACAAGCCATCAAGCGCGTCGATCTTCTGTCCGCGCCATCGTTCGCCCCCCAGACGCTGATATCGACCGGGAAGCCGTATGGGATTTTCTATCACCGACGCGAACAACGCCTGTACTGGGTCGACCAGGCGGAAGTGTTCCGCAGACAGCTCGACGGCCAGGACTACATCTACTACGACCCGATCAGGTTCTTCGATACCCGTTTTGAGTCGATCGTTCCACAGACGGTGGTGGCAGGAGCCGCGAGCCCTGCAACCGCTCCTCCACCCGCTCGACTGGTCCTCCGTGAATACCTCAATGGATATGACGTGTACTGGACGCAGGGGGGATCCATCTGGACGAAACCGCTGTTCCAGGGCTTCTTCTCGCTCGGCCTGTCCGTGAATGGTCCCTCCCTGGCGGCTGACACGGATTTAAGCCTCTACCACGGTGAGGCGAGCCCGAACTACGCCGTTCGCTGGTATCGCTGGGATTCGGCCACCGGCAGCTATTCGTCTCAGTGCGGCAGCGACCCGTGCTCGGTCACCGGGTACTCCGGTGGTCTCGGCCCGGTCCACGATATGGTCATCGATCCCAAGACGAGGACGCTCTTCTGGACCGAGGGTGGCGCCATCAGCCGGGTGACCTTGCCGACAGCGGCTCAAACCGCGGCGGGAGCCCATCCACCCTACATCGTGACCGGCCTCCAAGAGCTTGGGGCGATCACGGTGGACTCCCTTTCCGACAAGCTGTACTTCGCGGAGCGCACCACCGGCAAGGTCTACCGGTCGGATCTCAATGGCACAGTCGTCGAAACTGTGCTGAGTGGTGTCGATACGCCGGTCGTGGGGCTGGCATTGGACAGCAACCGTAGCCCGATCGCGGACGACCGAGCCGTCGTGACGACTGCCGGCACGCGCGTCGATGTCATCAACCTGGCAAGCGATCCGGACGATGACCCGCTGGCCCTCACGATCATCACCCCACCGACGCACGGCACCATCTGCGGCGGCGCCGCGCCGTACGGCTGGGGATACTGCCCGAACCCGGGCTTCTACGGCACGGACTTCTTCTCGTTCAAGGCCGACGATCTGCGGGGCGGAACGGACACGGCGACCGTGTTCATCACCGTCAACCCGGTGATCACCCTGGACGCCACCATCAACAGCCCCACGCCCGGGACGGTGCTGACCACGCTCGATCCGCTCACCATCCGCGGCGGGGCCTATGCCAGGGACTCGCTCAAACAACTGATCCTGAAGGTGGATGGCTCAACTGTCTACACGCGCAACTGGCCCAGCCCGGCGACGATCGAGGATACCTGGTCGACCACCTGGACGCCGCCCGCCGGCGATGGGACACACCTTCTCGAGGCTATCGCCACTGACTGGAACAACCAGGTCCAAAGTCAGACCCATCCGGTCGAGATCACCGTGGCGACACAGGCTCCGTCGATCAGCATCGGTGGGGGCGGCGGCGCGACCCTCGCGACCCTCGGCGGGCCATCGCTCGCAGGCGGCGTCGGCCCTGAGGCAAGCACCGGGCTGGCCACCCTCGCGGCGACCACGGCGTCCACCATCGTGCTGAACGAGACCGCCGCCGTACCGGGCGGCGCCGTGCTCACCGGCAGCCTGAGCGCGGCGGCGCGCATCCGGTCGGTGGAGGTGCGGATTGATGCTGGGGCCTGGCAGGCGGCCGCGGTGGATGGCACGAGTTGGCGCTACCACTGGCCGCTCCCGACGCTGCCGGACGGCGCGACCCACAGCGTCGACGTGCGGCTCACCGATGCCGTCGCTCGCACCGCCACGGCCAGCGCCACCGTGGTGCTGGACCTCGTGCCGCCCGCGCCTGTCACGCCGACGCTCTCGCTGGCCGACGGGACCCCTATTGTGCCAGGGGCAACGCTCCACAGCGTGCCGAACAGCACGCTGATCATCGAGTGGACGGCCAGCAGCGATGGCGCGGGGTTAAGCCAGTATCAGGTCGGGTGGACCGAGAGCCCGACGCCGACCCTCTCCGCTCTCACGACCTCTGGGCCTGGCGCCACCCGCCGCCACGAGCAGACGGTGGCGGACCCCACAGTCCTCTGGGCGCACGTCGTCACCCAGGACGTTAACGGCAACCGGCGCCAGCAGACCCTGGGTCCGGTCTACGTCGATAGCCCGAGCACGCCGGACCTCATCGCCGACCTGGCGTACCACGGCTGGATGGAGAGCGGTGCCTCGCAGATTGGCGCGGACCGCGAGATCGTCCACCGGGCGGCCGTTGGCGCGACCATCAGCGAGACCCAGAAGCTCTACCTGAGCTGGGACACGCAGGCGCTGCGGCTTGCCTGGACCGGCGCCGACTGGTCCAAGGACGGAGACCTCTTTATCTACCTGGGCACCGGCAGCGGGGGGACGACGACGGCTCACAATCCCTATGCCGGCGCCCAGCCGACCATCCACCTGCCGGCCGAGAACCAGGACCAACTAACGGCCAACTATGCGGTCTATGTCGAGGACGACCAGACGGCCACACTGCTGCGCTGGAATGGCAGTGCCTGGGTCGCAGTGAACAGTGATCAGTTATCAGTCAACAGTGGTGACACTGTCCACTGTCCACTGTTCACTGATTACTGTTCACTGGTTACCGACATCTATCTGCCCTTCAGCCTGCTGGGGATCACCGACCCGACGGCTGCCGCGCTCAAGCTGGTGGCCTTCGCCACCGAGGAGGACGGGCTGCGGCTGTGGGCAGCGATGCCCGACAAGAATCCGCTCAACAGCCCGCGGGTGCTCAATCCGGTGGCGGCCGCCTTCGCCCCCAGCGACCTCACCCTGACCCAGCACTATGCCTGGTCGTCGCTGAGCTCCGGGGTGTTGCCCAACCAGGGCCAGTTCGTCGACACGGATGTCCGGGTGACCATCACACCGAGCCAGCCAGCAGTTCAGGCGGCCTATCTGGCAGACCAGTTCTTTGGCCTGCTCACCCCCGACCAGCGGTTGGACGCCAACCTGGATGGCCAACCCGACGTGAGCCTGCCGCAGGATGAGCAGCCGTTCCCGCTGCACGCCGGGCAGACGGTCAACTACACCGTCGTCTACACCAACGCGGGCACGGTCCCGGCGACCGGTACCGTACTCGATCTGAGGGCGTACGGCGCCCTCAGGTTTGGCGGCGGCAGCACCACGAGCGTCGTCCTGCCCGCCATCGCGCCGGGTGGCTCGGGCACGCTCCAGTTCAGCGCCACTGCCGACGGCTCGGCCGCGGCGGGTGAGATCAACGCTGTTCTCACCGACGCGACCCACGGTGCCTACGATTGGGTCTGGCTGCTCCACCCCGTGGATATCGCCCCACCGGAGGGCCTGGCGATCACCCTGCCGGAGCGCCTGGCCCATCCGTCCCTCAATATAGTCACCGGTGTTGCCCACGACGCCGCCGGCGTGCCCACGATCGAGCTCGAGGTCAAGGCGCTGCCGTCCGGAGTGACCACGACCATCACCTGCCCGCAGGCCTTCCCGGACGACGGCACCTGGTCGTGCCAGTGGGACGCTGGTAAATCCACCAACGTTGACCGGTTCGAGCTGCGTGCCCGGGCTACCGACCGCTTCGGCAATGTCAGCGCCTGGACCGGCCCGCGCCCTGTGGACTTCGACGACACTCCGCCGGTTGTCACTCTCGAGCCGCAGGTCGAGCTGGCCCTCCTGGCTCCCTCGATGCCGCAAGGCGAGCTGCTCCTGCGCGGCGAGCTGCAGGATGATTTCCAGGTCGGCGAGCTCGCCATCTGTGTTGACCAGAGCTACGGGCCCGGCTGCAGCCAGGTCACTGTGACCTCCGGCACCGGCGTGACGGGCACGTGGGCCTCGACGCTGCTGGTCACTGAGCAGGGCGACGGCCTCACCCACACCCTCGCCTTCTACGGCACCGATGGTGTGGGCAACCGCATGACCGAGCCCCTGACCCGGACCTACACCGTAGACACGGTCCCGCCAGCGCTCGCAGTAACCTCGGTCGTCACCACGCCCGTGGCCTCGCTCACCGGTACCGTCAGCGACGGGGGTGGCGTAAGCGAAGTCTACATCCGGGTGGCCCAGCCGGATGGCACAAGCTACTCGGCTATCGCAAGACGGGATGGAACGGCCTGGGCGTACACGCTGGTGCCCAAGCAGGCCGGGCTCCACCTGCTCACCGTCGAGGCAGCGGACCGGGCCGGCAACATCAGCCGCCAAGAGGTGCCCATCACCATCACCTCCGTCAAGGTGACGCCGACGATCCTCTGGGACAACCCGGCGGACATCGTCTATGGCACAGCGCTGAGCGAGACGCAGTTGAACGCGACGGCCGAATTCAATGATGTGAGGGTGAGCGGCGTCTTCGCCTATACGCCGCCGGCTGGGACGGTGCTGAACGCGGGCGACAATCAGACCCTACACGTCGACTTCACGCCGGATGATACGGCGAACTACACCGGCGCCTCGAAGGATGTAACGATCAACGTGCTCAAGGCCTCGGCCAGCATCACGATCACGCTCGACGACCTGACGCAGATGTACGACGGGACGCCGAAGGCTGTGACGGTCGAGACGAGTCCGCTGGCGCTGAGTGGCGTGACGGTAAGCTACAACGGCTCGCCAACGGCGCCCACCGATCCGGGCGAGTACACCGTGATCGCCTCGCTGGACAATCTGAACTACTGGGCGCCCGATGCGACCGGGACGTTGGTGATCGCACCGCGCGAGGCGACTGTGACGTACACGGGTGAAACCGTTATCCCGGCCGGCTCGACGCTAGACCTGGCGGCGACCGTGGTGCAAACCAGCACGGGCACCCTCGCCGATCTCGCCCTGGCCCAGGTCCGTTACGATGTGAAGTCCACGGACGGCACGCTGGTGGGGACCGTGGTAGGCAACGTCGATCAGGCCAGTGCTTCGACGGCGACGCTGGATGGGCTGAGCACCAATGTGTACGTGATCGAGGTCACCGTGGTGGGCGGGTACTTTACCTCGCCGCCGGAGAGTGCCTTGCTGGCAGTCTACGATCCCAGCGGCGGCTTCGTAACCGGCGGGGGCTGGATCATCTCGCCGCCGGGAGCCTACGCGGCCGATCCAACCCTCACGGGGCGGGCCAACTTCGCCTTCGTTTCGAAGTACAAGAAGGGCGCCGACGTCCCGACAGGGGTCACAAGCTTCGAGTTCCAGACCGCGGGCCTGAAGTTCCATTCCGACAGCTACGAGTGGTTGGTGGTGGCCGGCGCGCGGGCGCAGTACAAGGGCTCCGGCACGATCAACGGCGCGGGCGACTTCGGCTTCATGCTGACGGCCATCGACGGCCAGATCAAGGGCGGCGGCGGAAGCGATAAATTCCGCATCAAGATCTGGGACAAGAACAACGGGGATACCATCGTCTATGACAATCAGATGGGTGACGATGATGACGCCGATCCGACGACCGTGATTGGAGGTGGCAGCATCGTCATCCATGCGCGGTAGCTGTCCAGGCTGGAACGAGCGGGGCTCCGCTCGTTGGAGGGAGCCCCGCTTTCTCGATTCGGCCTCGATCACCCCAGCCACGCCGTCGCCGACGCCAATGCCGACGGCCCCGCCCACGGAGACGACAACGTCCGAACCGACGGCGACCATACTCCTGCCACCAGCGCGGCAGGCCATCACGGAGGAGATAGCCCAGGGCATCACTGGTTTCCAGGCATCAGTGGATGCTTGCCCCTTCTGACGGCGATCCACAATCAGATCACCGTCCAAGAGGGTATCCAGGGCGGCGGCGGCGCATTGCGGGCCGGCATCAAGGATCTGTTGCTACGTACGGGATCGTCCCTTTCGTTTTCCAATCCGACTTATACCAAAACGGCCCCGCCCGCGACGTCTAAGACAATGCCGGTGATCCACGCCGCATCATCTGAAGCGAGAAACAGCGCTGCGCGAGCCACGTCCTCGGGTGTACCGAGGCGTCTGATGGGATGGAGGTCCAGTAGAGCTTGTTTCTGTTCATCGGGTATGCGCTGCTTGTTGCGCTCGGTGAGGATGGTCTCGGGAGCGATGCAGTTGGCCCGAACGCCGTAGGGACCGGCCTGGGCGGCGAGGTCCTGGGTCAGGATCTGTATGCCAGCTTTGGCGGCGGCGTAAGGGATGGGCGATCCAGGGTGCGGTCGGCGGGCGGCGGATGAGGAAATGGTGATGATGTTGCCGGCTTTCCGGACCTTCATACCGGGAAGAAAGCTCTTGATGGTTAGAAATGTCGCGGTCAGGTTGCCGTCGACAGATGCGTGCCACCCTTCCTCGCTTATCTGTTCGAGCGGGCCGGGCATGGTAGAGCTGCCCCCCGCGTTCGCGACGAGGATATCGACCGGTCCGAATGCCTGTTCGATCTGATGACGCATCGTCTCGATCTCGGCGAACCTGGTGATGTCGGCCGCGACATGCATTGCCTGTCCGCCGGCCTGTTCGATTTCCGCCTGCACGGCGGACAACGCCTGCGTATCCCTTCCGTGCACCACCACCTTTGCACCTTCCTGCGCAAAGAGTCTGGCGATGGCTGCGCCAATACCACGCGAGCTGCCGGTTACGAAGGCTACCTTATTGTTGAGAGTACTCATGTCCACCTCTCAATGATCCACATCAAGCACGCCAGCCAGCACGTTGAGAGCCCGCTCGCGCCGTGACGATCAAGCCCCACACCAGCACTGCCAGGATCGTGGCGTGATAGACGAGGTCCGGCGCGGTGCGGGGACCGATGCCGATGGCGATGGTGAAGAGACCGACCAGCGTGCCCAGGAGAGCGAAACCTTGAGCCGCCAGCCCAACCCAACGGGTCCATGCCCGGCGGACGAAGGATAATACCAGGCCGGCGATAAGGACAGCCGCGATCACACCCTCGGCGACGCGGGCCTGGGAATGCTCGTAGCCGGCGATAAACACGCCGGAGTGAATGAGGGAAGCGGCGACAAAACTTGCCCCCTCGAATAGCATGAAGAGCCGAATTGTCTGTGTCATGGTGCCACCTCCTCTCCGAGATGCCAGCGCACGATCCTGAAGCCATAGCGCACTGCGGTCTCAAGACGACCGCGGTCCAGCCGGCCATCGGGTCCCTTGGGGATGCCGACGAAGGCGCTGACGCCGGGATTCGCGGCGGTCATCACCGTGAGCAAGCGTTCGATCTCGTCAGGATCCTTTACAAGTTCAGGCTGCGCCAGGACATCCCGGCCGCGCAGCCGGATCCGCACCGGCCGGCCATCCCGCAGGTTCCACTTCCAGTTGCCGCCGCCTGGGGTGAGGAGCGTGTCGCCTTGCTGCACGTAGCTCACCGGTGTCTGGTAGGCCTTACCACTCTTGCGACCGGTGTAGGAGAGCAGCATCAGCCGCCCGCTGAGCGGAGTTGGAAAGGGGAGTCGCAGAAGCATTCGCACGGGGATGTTGATCACGGCCATAAAGCGGGCCTGGATCCGCCGTATCAGCGGGCGCTGTCGCTCACGCTTAGGATGTTCGGACATTGTCGCCTCCCTTCATAGGTGAAGCACCCTTGATTCGCACAACCGACCGTTGTGCTCCCGGCCAGCCTGGCAGGCTCAACGCCACGCCGAGCAGCACCGACACTCCGATCACGAGCAGGGAACTGCCAGGCGCAGGCTTGACAGTCATCAGGAAGACAATGCCAAGCACCAGGGTGACCAGCATATAGACGCCCAGGGCCATACACGGGTCATGAATCCGCTGCTCCAGGAACGCGGGCAGCGGGCCATCCGGCATCTCTTTCGCCAGCATGGCAATTACGTGCCGGCGCCGGCCCATTAACACACCCATTGCCAGCAGCAGCACCAGGCTGCCCAGGGCCACATCGATCCAGCCGGTTTGCCAGCCCCAGGTGGTGCCTGCCATATAGAGTCCGGCAATGGTGGTGAGTAGTAAGCTGATGCCGGAAACCAGGCCGGTCAGCTCCAGCAACTCGAGGAGAGAACGAACCTGCTCTACGCGGCGAGCACGCCGCAGGGATGATAGACCGAGTACAGATATGAGGGTACCGGCCGAATAGCCAATGGCGCCGGTCACATGCACAAATAGAAAAATTGTATACAAACTCATCTTAATCACGTCCTTTCAGCGAAGCAAGCCGCACGAGCGCCAGCGTTGTTCCCCAGATCATGGCGCTGTGCAAGAAGTCGTTGCTGACCGTGTGAGTTGCCGGGATCGAGCCAGGTGCCCGGCGGACCATTTCCATTTCAAGCCCCTCTTTTCTTATCGTTTCAATCGGTTCTGGAGTCCACACAGACTACCGAGACGAGGTGCAGGCCCAGGTCCCGGATCTTGGCCAGAATCCCATGCAAAGCGGCCTGGTCCTGGATTGGGCCGGCGATGAGGGTCTCGCCGTTCCCCAAGGGGGTCAGTGCCAACCCCTCAAACCACGCGCTCCAGTGGCTGTCCAGCAGACCCCGGACGCGAATTTCATAATAGTCGGCTCCTGTTGTCGGCATAGACATAATTTACCGGCAATCGATTCGATTGCCGGTGTACAAAAGGAGTATTTGGATGAGTATTGTGTGGGACTGTGTGAGGGGAGCTAGAACCAATTGCTATTGGAGCTAGAACATCGGTCAAGTCGTCGTTGCGCGGGTGGGACCATGGTTCGTAGGAGCTGCTTGAGCGGTCTGCAGCGCGCTGCTGCACATTCCAAATTCATCCGCCCCCCAGCGTGCCCGGAGGGGCACGCCCGGCCGGAGGCCTCCAGCCGCGGTTTCAACCGCCGGGCTCCTCGACGGCGTCGCCGGTCGCCACCCGGCCGGAGGCCTCCAGCCGCGGTTCCCCTGGCCTGGCCGGCCAGGACAGGCAACCGCCGGGCTGCTTTGCCATCGTCTCGGCGACGCCTTGACCGGCGCGCTAGAGTAAGCCTAAATCTCGTCCGCGTGAGACGGCCTGAGTGCGATTGTTGACCCCGAGCTTGCCGATGATGTTGCTCACGTGCTTCCTGGCCGTGGTCAGGGCAATCGACAGCGCCTCAGCGATCTCCTGATTGGATGCTCCGGTAGCCAGCAGGCGCAAAACTTCGAGCTCGCGCTCGGTGAGGGGCTCGTTGAAGGGAAAGGGAACCGGAGAAGGGGACGGTTGGATCCCCTGATCAACAGAGGGGAATGCCGCCAGCAGCCTTGCCGTGTAGTCCGCAGTCACGCCTCGCGATAGAGCGCGGTGCAGCAAGGCAGCCATTGGCCTGCCTTCATCGACGAAAATGCGAATGTATCCTTCCGGCTCGGCCTGCATCAGCGCTTGAGCCAATACTGTCATCGCCTGGCCGGTTTTCCCGGCCGCGTGAAACCCCAGTGCCTGGAGAACCTGTATCTCGATGACACTCCCCATGCGCGCCTGGGCTTTGGCCGAAGAGCCGAGACGTTCCAGGAGGGCGAGGGTGCGATTAGTCATGTTCCGGCGGAGGAGGCATCTGACCAGCACGAGGTACTCACGCTCGCGGGCGTAGGCGGGTTCGTCTTCCTCCTCCAGCCCTCGCTGCTCGACCCAACGAGCAGCCTCCTTTACGTCACCCTGGGCGAGCAACAGCCGGGCCCGTTCGGCGGGCACCGGATTGTGCAAGGCGACGATTTCCAGGTTCGGCATGACCTGGTACGCCTCGTCCATCGCCTCCCGGGCGCCAGCCGGGTCCCCCATGGCCTGCCGGATCCAGGCGAGGGTCGCCAGGCCGGCAGCCAGGGCCTGGGTGGAGGTGAGTTGCCTACCGAGGGAGATGCCCTCCCTGGCATGGTGCAGGGCTTGCTCGAGCTGGTTGCGCTCGTAGAACACTTCGGCCATTCCCACGTGCGCTACGGCCGCGCTCAACACCACGTTGGAGCCGGTCCGGGCGGCGAACGCCAGGCCCTCCTGGTAGGTGCGGAAGGCCGCCCCCAGGCGACCCTGGGCTCGCTGGATGCGGCCGAGGACGGAGCCGGCGGTCAGTGTCAGGTGCGGCTCTCCCGCTTCCCGTCCTTCGGCCACAAGGCCGGCGAAGGCGCTCTCGGCTTCGGCCAGCCGGCCGCGCATCCAGTCTGCCTGCGCCAGGTTCCAGCGGACCGAGATGCGCGGGCCTCGCTCATCCGCGGCGAGGTGGCCTTGAGCCCGGCGCACCAGCCCGGTCGTGCGCCCGGCATCCCCCCGAAGCGCGGCCACGGCCGCGCGCAGGAGGGCGATGGAGGCGGGCACGTTGGCCAGCATGCTCATCTCTTTGCCGATGGAGGGTTCGTAGGGCTCGCTGGGGGCGGTGGCGAGCGCCTGCTCGGCGTCCTCGAGGAGGGGCTCAGCCGCCTGGAGGCGGCCGGCGTTGAATGCGGCGATCACCTGTGCGAGGGCCAGTCGCGGGCGAGAGCGCACCACCTCCTGGGGAAGTGCCGCGAGCCACCCCCGGAGCGTCTCTCCCTCGCCTCGACGGAGGATCTCCTCAACGTGTTGTTCAACCAGCCGGGCCGCCCACACGGCTTCGCCCGCTGCCAGGGTATGGCGCACCGCGTCGCCGATCAGCTCATACTCCGCATACCAGGCGGCTGCCTTTCGGTGCAGTTCGGGCACCCGGTCGGGATCGGCGGACTGCAGACGGGCGAGGAGCAGGTCGGCGAAGAGATGGTGGTAGCGGTACCAGTGGCGCTGCTCGTCGAGAGGCACCAGGAACAGGTTGGCTCGTTCCAGGCGTTCCAGCATCTCCTGGCTATCGCGGCGGCCGGTAAGCACATCACAGAGCGGGCCGCTGAGTTGCTCGAGAACCGAGGTCTCGAGCAGGAAGCTTCTCACGTCGCCGGGCTGCTGCTCGAGTGCCTCCTCGGTCAGGTAATCCAGGATGTAGCGGTGGCTGCCTGTGAACCCCTGGATGAACCGCGCCGGATCGGAGGCCCCTCGCAGGGACAGCGCGGCAAGCTGGAGTCCGGTCACCCAACCTTCGGTTCGTTCTTCCAGGGCAGCAATGCTCTCCTCAGGCAGGTGAAGCCTCCAGACCCTGCGCAGCAAGGCAGCCGCCTCCTCTACGGTGAAGCGCAGGTCGGCAGCGCGCAACTCGGCCAGTTGGCCTCGAGCACGGAAGCGGGCCAGTGGGATCGGCGGGTCGCTGCGACTGGAGATCACCACGTGCATCCCGGGCGACAGGTGCTCAAGCAGGAAGGCCAGGCTGGCGTGAATCGCGTGGGACTCGATCAGGTGGTAATCGTCGAGGACAAGCACAAGCTCACCTGAGTGGGCTGCAAGCTCATTCACCAGGGCTGTGACCACAGCCTTGGGGGTCGGTTGGGCCGAGGCGTTGAGCAGGGAGAGGGCCTGCTTGCCAATCCCTGGGTGCACCCTACCGACCGCCGCCACGATATAGCGCCAGAAGCGCGCTGGATCGTTGTCGTCCCCATCCAGGGAGAGCCATGCGACGGGCCTTGCGGTGCTCCTGGCCCAGCCGGCAAGCAGCGTCGTCTTGCCGAACCCTGCCGGGGTGCTGACGAGGACAAACTCGCGGGTCGTCGCCTCCTCCAGACGGCCAATCAAGTGGGAGCGCGGCAGGAGATCAGGGCGAATTCCTGGAATGCCGATCTTTGTAGCCAACAAGACATCGCGCTTCTGGTTGTGCTTCCCCGGCGATGCCGAATTGTGAGGCTCAAGCATCGGCTATCTCTTCCAGCCACAGGACAAACCAAAGCGTGTGGGCATCATGAAGCGCACGTTCGGTTATGCGACCAACCATCACCCCGCCAAGCACTTCTTACAACAGATCGGCGACCGGTTGCGCCGGGGATTCGTCCTGGTCCGAGACAGCGCCATTTGCCGTCACACGCCACAGTTCAAACCGGTCCGTGTCAAAGCCCTTCAAGGCCGCCTCGAAGGGCTCGGCGGTGAGGCTCCCATCTGCCAGCAGCGCGGCGACCTCGGGGTCGGCGTGGATGGCGGTGGAGATGATGACATCTCCGCCGATAGAGAACGATTCGAGGCGCGCGGCGAGGTTGACGGTCGTGCCGAAGTAATCGAGGCGGTCGTTGAGGCTCACAGCAATACAGGGGCCATGGTGCAGGCCGGCCTTGAGCCACAGCGGCGGAGCGCCATCCGGCGGGGTTGCCAACGCTTCCTGGGCGCGCAGGATCGCCTGCAGGCCCGCCACCGGCCGGCGAAAGACGGCCATGACCGCGTCGCCGATGGTCTTGACGAGGGCGCCCTCCTCAGCCGTGATCGCCTCGCGCAGCACGTCGAAGTGGTCCATGACGCGCCCAAAGGCAGGCGCATCGCCGATCTCGCGGTAGAGCCGGGTGGAGCCGCGGAGATCGGTGAAGAGGATGGTGAGGCTGCCGACGGAGATACGCTCGCCGGGACGTAGGGCCTCACTCGCGAAGAGATCGCGGAAGAGTTGGAGCGCCGTGACCTCGGCGGCCGTAGCGGCCTGATCTGTCCAGCTTTGGCGTTCCAGGATGAAGAGCTGCTCGGCGTCGGTGGCATTCACAAACGTCACCGTCAGCGCGGGGGCGATTTGAAGCTCCTCGGCGGGCCACCTCTCCGGGCCGGCCCGGAGGGTGACTGCGGGTGCGCCGTCGGGGGTGACCAGAAGGTGTTGGCCGCCAGGCAGTTCGAAGGTGCGCAAGCGGTAGCGCCCGGTCTCCAACGAGATTGCCACCGAGCGCTCGGTCCCGGCGGGCAGCAACTGCTGGACCATGATATGGGGCGTGACCTGGGGGCCGCCGACGCAGTACTCGCCGATCTCCACCCGGCGCACGGCAGGGTTGGGGCGAAAAGTCAGCTCCACCGAGCGATCGAAGTTGACGCTGAAGTCGATATGGCAGGTCTTGCAGTGGACTCGAGAGTTGAGTGTGCCCAGCGAGGAGGGGCTATCCTGGGGTCCGCGGCAGAGGGGACAGAGCAGGTCCCACTGAAAGTCGAGGAGGCCGAGACGGGTGGCCCAGAGGCAGAGTTCGAGGAGCGCCCGGCGCCGGACGCCCCAATGATCTGCCAGCGCGTACGGGCGTAGATGGGCGACATTCAGGTCGTCGGCGTACTTGATGACGTCGATCAGGCGGTCAACGATTTCGGGGTCAGCCCCCCTGGCGAGCAGCGCGGCGCGGGCCTGGGAAATGCGCTCATGAGCGCCCGGCGCCAGGTGGACCTGCACCGGGAGATCGAGAGTGGTTGCGCCGCGTTCTGCCACCCGGTCATACCGGCGAAAGGCGGCGTCGATCCGGCGGGCACTCAGCAGGCCGATTTGGATCGGGATCGCGATGAGGCCCAACAGGTTCTTGGGCCGCGCCCATACCTCGTAGACGAGCCGGGTCCCGCCACCCGGCTGGGGGATCAACTCAGCCTGCACGCGAATCTCAGCAACGGGTCCCTGGAGATAACGGCGAACCACGCCGAAACGATAGGGACGGACCCACTCGAAGGGTTGTTCCTCCCACTCCACGGCGATTCCCAGGCGGAAGAACCGCAAGCGCCGGTGGGCGTTGGGGAGATGCGACCCGTCGTCGGGGCGTTGCTCGAGGGTTGGCAAGCCGGTGTCGCGATTGAAGCGGTTGGTGTCGGAGACCAACGGCCAGATGGCCTCGGGGCTCGCCTGAAACAACCACTCCCACCGGTAGTGGAATTCAGGGGACTTCATCTTGTTCCTCGCAGTTTTCTCGCAGCGGACGTGACGAGTTTGCGGAAAGAATTGGAAGATGAATGCATCAGGATGGTGTCTCGCTGCAGCCCAATTTTGATTTCGTGATGGTGTCGTAGATTTGCGTGTCCCTTGAAGGTTGCGCGGATTGGAGGAAGAAGGATTCTTACTGAAAATTATACAGCAGTTGCGAGGAAGCCTTCAAGCCAAACGTCCACGGCCGGACAAGCGGGCCTCGCCTGGCTTCCCGTCGATCTGTGTATTCCGGCTGTGTTCGAGCTATCGGAACAGGAAGGGGACATCCTCCGAACGGTCGCCGTGGGTGGTCCAGGTGGGCGCCTCGGGGCCGCGGGGCTGCGCCAGGAAGCCGTTGAGGCTGAAGCTGATGGTCGCGCCCGCCTGGGCGCCCTCATCCTCAGGCGTGAGGGGGGCATCGCCGCAGACTGGCATCAACCCGTACCAGCCGGGGGTAGTGACGGTGAAGACGCCGGCCAGCACGCCGGTGGGGTCGTAGGCCCGCACGACTACCCCCACCGGCGCGGGCCGGCCGTTGGCGAGGCTGGTCTGCCCGCTCCAGAAGTCGACCCACCAGGAAGTGGCGATCGGGTCGGCGGCCGGGCGCCCCAGCCGAGGGTGAGGGCGCTCAGCCAGGCTGGCCAGGAGCGCCACCAGGGGGCGGCGGGCCTCATCCGTCCCCGCGGCGCAGGAGGGGCAACCAGAGGCGATGCAGCCCGCCCGGCCCGAGCGGCGCCCACTGGCGCTCGCCGTGGGCGGTCCACATCCCTGTGCCCAGCACCTGGCCGTCGACCACCAGCCGGATGGCATCGCCGGGCCGGGCGTCCTCATCCTGGGCCGTGTCGGGGTCATCGCCGTAGCAGGCCAGCAGGCCGTACTGCCCCTCCGTGGTGACGGCGGTGGCCCCGCAGGTCACCCCGTCGGGATCAACGGCGAGCACCGTCGTGGCTATAGCCAACGGGGTGCCGTCCGGCAGGTGGGCCAGGCCGTAGAAGTTGACCCAGGTCGGGGTGGGGGTGACAGGCGAGTGATCAGTGACCAGTGACCAGTGATCAGTGGTCTGTGCTGACGGATCGCTAATGACAGGCGACGGACTACTGTTTACTGATAACTGATGACTGGTCACTGGATAGTGCAATGTGCCGGCCTGATTCATCTTAATCCAGTAGCCGTGCAGCGGTTTCAGGGTCGTCAGGGTGTTGAAGCTGGGGTCCAGGTCGGGGTAGTAGGAGAGCGCCCCGCCCGCGAAGCCCAGGACGGCGCTGTAGTGGCCGTCGATGCTTTGCAGGGCCGTGGCCACGGGGAGGGGCTGGCGCGGGAGGTAGCTGACCAGGTTCCAGCCGGCGGCCAGCGCGAGGGGGCGGTCCTCGGCGAACGTCTCGCCGACCACGCGCAGCGTCGCCAGCGCCGGCTGCTCACTGTTTACTCTCTTAATCCAATACCCGTATTCCGCCTTCATCTCCTTCAGCGTGTTGACCTCCGCCGGCAGGTCGGGGTAGTACGAGAGGGCGCCGCCGTCGAAGCTCTGGATGACGGCGTAGGTGCCGCTGATGGGGCGCTGGACGACGGTGATGTCGGGGGTGAAGGGGTGGACGTAGGACGAGATCAGGTTCCAGGACTCGGCCAGGGGCACGTCCAGGATCGAGACGAGCTGCCGGGCCTCGGGTGGCTGGGCACAAAGCGGCGCAGGGCCATGGCCGGTACCATCATCGTTGGGAACGATCCTGAGCTCGTGGTCGCCGGGGTCGCCACTGAGCCAGGCGACGCTGACCGTTTCGGAGTCGCCAGTGCCGAGAGCGCGCGTCGTGATGGCTTTGCCGATGAGGCCATCGTCGGCGTAGAAGGACACCGGCAGGCCGGCATCCACGTTAGCGCCCCCGGTGTTGGTCACCTGTGCTATCAGGGTGATGGGCGTCACGGCGCCCACGGCGGTCATGGCGTCCACCAGGGTCGCGGTCAGGTCGGCAGCCGTGCAGGTCACCGTCACCTCAAACGGCCCTGTCGTGGTGACGTTCCCCCCCAGGTCGTGTGCCTCCAACCACAGCGTGTACACGCCCGCCTCAGTGGGCCGCAGCATATAACTCCAGTCGCCGCTCTCGTCGCGCGTCACCAGGTCACGGTAGGACGTGCCCTCCGGCGGATCCACGCGTGCGTAGACCTCGTCCACACCGCCGCCATCGGTCACCTGGCCGGCCAGCACCGGATCCAGAGCATCCTGGAACACCTGGGAGATGAAGTTGGTGACAGTCAAGGTTGGCGGCACCACGTCCAGTTGATAGGTCAGGCTGATGGCGCCGGCGGCGCGAACGGCCAGTGCACCATAGGTTGAGCCGCCGATTCCTGGGGTGCTGTTGCCCACGCCGTCTATCCCGTAGATGGTCAGCGCCTGCGTCAGGCCGTCCGCGCCTTCGATCCAGGGCAGCGAGTAGGCCCACGTCCCTGCTGAGAAGAGCGCCGCCCCCTGCGGCGTCAGGCTGAGACGTCCGCGGTTGTAGGTCCCCTCATTCAGTGCTGTGTTGAGGTCGCAGATGCGCAGCGTCCACGTGCCCTGGGATGCTTCGCCGTTGAAGGCGCTCAACGCCTCCGAGGGCCGCGCCGGGCGATCGTAGTAGGGCTCCGTCGGGTCGTCGTTGGCGCTGTTGTGCAGCGGGCCGGCCGCCGCATCGTCCAGCCACACGTCGTAGTTGGCGAAGCCGTAGCTCGCGCCGCTGGAAGCGATCACCCGCGCCTGCATCCCCGCCGGGGAGACCAGGTCTACGGTTAATTCCTCGCGGGCCGGATGCCAGGCATTGAAGCCCAGCTCCACGTCCCCGACGACGAAGTCATCGCTCACGGTGAAGGTGCGGGTGATGAGTTGCCCTGAGCCCGGCAGAGCACCACAGGGAATGGAGCCGGTGACGGTGACGGGCACGGTGGGCACGTCGTCGTAGACGTGGGCGGTGCCCGTGGGCACCTGGGTCGTCACCAGCGTTGTCGCCGCGTCGCAGATGGTCCCGCCTGTGGTTTCACGACAGACCTGCACCTCGCCCCCGCTGTGACTGTCGCTGATGACCCCCGTGAGCAGATAGCCCGCCGGTCCGATCATCTCCTCACCCGCGACGGTATACGCCACCGAGTCCAACGTCACCGTCGGCGGCGTGGTGTCCACGACCACCGTCCGCCATGGTGTCGTCCAGTCGCTGACGTGGCCGAGGCCATCGGTCGCCCGCGCCCGCAGGTCGAACTCGTCACCGTCGTTGCCGGTCACGTCCCAGTCGCAGGCCCACTCTCCATCGTGAGGCGTGGTGTCGGGGCAATTGAGGACAATGACGCCGCCCAGCGGGTCGCGTACCTCCACCTCCACCAGCGGCACACCCGACGGGTCGGCGGCGTAGGCGCGCACGGTGTTGGCTCCGGCCCGCACGGCAACCAGAGTGGGGTCGATGCCCACGTACTGGGGCGGGTCAATGTCCACCGCGTGATCGGACCAGACCCACTCCAGTGGCGGACTGGTGGGGATGCCCGCGGTCCCGGTGAACGGCGTGCGGGCGTCGAAGACCAGGCCGTCCAGCACGGCCCACTCCAGCAGCGGGCGGCAGACTTCCGGTGGCAGGCCGTCCACGTTGATGCAGCGGTCGTAGCGCCAGTTGGTCTCCACGTCCACCACACTGTTGAAGGTCACCGTCACGGTCTGGCCCGGTGCGACCGCACCCACAGCCAGTTGCCGGTACTCCATGTAGCTGCCGTCCTGGCGAATGCCGTCCGGCAGGCTCAGGGCGTAGTAGGCTTTGACCAGGGCCTGGA
Source organism: Ardenticatenaceae bacterium (assembly GCA_027493995.1). GTDB lineage: Bacteria > Chloroflexota > Anaerolineae > Ardenticatenales > Ardenticatenaceae > DOUV01. Next base: position 4,090,620 of record JAOSJS010000001.1, read on the forward strand.
CGTCTGCAGCCGCAGTGGTGCCCTGGTTGGCGACGCTCAGAGCATAGGTGACGACCTGCCCGTGGCCTAGCGGCGGGTGATTGTTGTCCAGGAAGGTGAAGCGCTGGCTCTTGGGGCCTGGCTCCCCGAAGAGGTTCTGCCACTGCCAGAAGAGATCGTCGCCGAACAGGGAGTAGGTGGTCCCCAGCGGTTCCGCCGTGAGCTGCACTCGCAGGTCGCTGTCCACGAAGCCCGGCCGGTCAGGCAGCTCCTGCCACGACGCGGTGTAGGGGCAGATCAGCGGCCCCAGGCTCTCCCAGCGGTAGGCCCACACCAGGGCGAAGTCCTGGAGGGGCGCCGTCCCCGCCAGCGGGTTGACGACCAGCCCGCTGTTGACCGGGTTGATCTCGGGGAAGGCCGTCCACAGGTCGAGCGCCTCCTCTTCGCTGGCCACGGCCAGCAGGCCCAGGGAGCTGGTGGTGGGGTCGGAGATGCCCAGCAGGTCGAACGGCAGGTACAGATCAGTGACGCCGTTGCTCAACTGGAATTGATCGGGGGTCAGCCAAAGGCTTAGATCCCAGCCGTTGGTGCCCGGGTTCCAGGCCAGCAGCGCGGCCGTCTGGCTATCCTTAACCCACACCAGGTAGTCGGCTTGCATCGAGACCTTTGAAAAGGCCTCGTAGGCATCGGAGAGATGCGCCTGTTCAAACACAGGCGCCTGGGAGATGTCCTCCGGGATGAGATTGCCGGGCAGATAAATGCCCGGCGCGGGGCCGCCATAGGGGTTGTAAAGCTGAGTGGCGCCGCCCGGCCTGGTATCGAAGTAGACGAACAGGTCGCCCTCGACATCCCAATTGGCACCGACCCAGGCCAGGCGCAGGGCGTCCCCGTCCCAGGTGGTGTAGAACTCCTGGTTTTCGTAGAGCGAGGCACTGGCCGGGGCGCGGTCGGCCACGCGGCGGCTGCGGCCCATCTGCGTGCAGCCGCTGTCCATCCAGCCTTTGTAGCTCGCCCAGACTCCCGAAGTCTCCGAGACTTCCGAAGTCTCCCGGGTAATGTCCGGCGTGAGGGGATTGTCCACGTAAACCGGGCCGACCACCTGCTCTTGCCGGTTGCCGTAGAGGTCCACCGGCACCACGTGGGCGTACACCTCCAGCGCCTCGCTGATCACCTCGGTGTAGCTGTAGACCATGCCGGCGGGGATGAAGACCGCTTCGGCCGTGGATGTGGGGCTCGTCGTCCAATCCACCCAATAGCCGGTGAGGCCACTGCCATCGGTGGACGGCGTCCACTCCACGACGAGCAGGTTGCCATCGGTGATGGTCTGGCGGGGCTCGACAGGATGGCGGGCGCCGAGGAGGTCGAAGTAGCTCAGGGTGATGGTGACGGGCGCGGGCGGCTGCATGTCGAAGAGGATCGGTGCGGTGGTCTCATTGGTGTGACCGCCGAAGTCCGTGGTGCGGGCGGTCACGTTGTAGGTCACGCCGTCCGGATCGCTATCGCCGATGGGGCCACAGGGAGCGCCACCCCCACCCCGGCCCTCCCCGCCAGCAGGGGAGGGAGAGAGGGAGGCGTTGCCCCAGCCCCGGCTGTCGGGGTTCACGTCCACCCTGGCCACGCCGATGCTGTCCGCAGCGCCGCCGGTGAGGATGGCTGTGCCTTGATAGGCGCGGTGGGCCGTCGTGATGACGGTGGTGTCGAAGGTGGGCGGGGCCGGTGCCACCAGATCCACGGCGACGGTGATGGGATGGGTGGTGGTCTGGGCCTGGCTAGACCAGTCGGTGGCGCTGGAGTTGAGCCGATAGTAGCCTTCGGTCAACGGCGTGTAGGCCGTGCTCCACGAGGTCTCGGTGATGGCCCCGGGCGCGGGTGGCGCCGGCCAGTTGGCGGTGTAGAACGGCACGTCGTTGGCGGTCACGCTGAGGCCTTGCAGGGAATTCTCGGCATAGGCCCGGCCTTCAACGCTGAAGGCTGTGGTGGTCGAGAACACGGTGCCGTTACTGGGGGTGATGACCGCCGAATCTACCGGCAGCTCCGGTGGGGGCGGCGGTGTTGGCGTCGGCGATGGCGTGGCCGTCGGCACCGGCGTGGGCGTGGGAGACGGCCCCCACTGCGGTGTCGGGAACGGGGTAGGCGTGGGTGGCGGCGCCGGAACGTGCCCGATCGGTGAGTACGACCCGGTCGCGCACTGGCCATAGGCGTCGCAGGCGTAGAGAGACATCAGAGGCAGCGCGCCGGGCACCTGGCACTGGGCCATGATGCGCACCAGACGGGTGGTGTCGGAGACCACGTCGCGGTACCAGTCCGAGACCTCGTGGAAGTAGGTGCGCTGCCAACTACTCTCGGGACAGGAGCAGCCGGTGAACGAATTCTCGTCCAGGTTCAGGTCCTCGACCTTGCAGGTGACCTCGGTCGGCCCGAACGGCAGGCTCAGCCACTTCAGGTGGGGCTCGACCCGCGGCGCGGCCGTATCAACCATCCCGTTCCAGGGGGTCACCCGGCCGGGCCAGTAGGGGGACGGGTCCACGTCGTAGCCCTCCAGCCGGAGCGGGTAAAAGCCCTCGAGGCCGGGCATCTTGTACGTCCAGGTGGTGGTGGTGATACCGGGGCCGGACTCGGCCAGTTCGGCCTGCCCCCTGCGCCAGTAATAGGGATCCTTCCAGAACTCGCCGTCCTGCTCCGCGGTGCGATCGAACATCACGTGCAGGGTGCCGACGCCGAGCGCCTCCGGCCCGGGATCGGTGATGGAGCCGGTCAAGACCGTGCCGGTGCCGACGATGCCGTCGGTGTACGGCCCGGTCGAGACGAGCTCGGGCACAGGCGGCCGGTTGTCAACGCCGAAGATGCCGTAGACCTCCTCGCCGGTCCAATTGCCGGCATTGTCCCGGGCCCGCAGGGAAAGGGTGTACACACCGCTGGGGTTGGGCAGGGCACCGCCATCGTTGTTGAAGGTCGGCATCCAGTATTCCAGCTCCCACTGACGGGGCGATGCTCCGTTCGAGTTGTAAGTGAGGCTTTGCCAGCCGCCGCCGGATCTTGTTTTCGCGGTAACCTTATCCTGCACCTGCGGGCGATGCTCGCCCTGCAGCAGCACATCCACGGTCCCATCGGTCTGGTCGGTGACCTGGCCGCGTACCGTGACGGTCCAGCGTTCCTTGACACCGTCGTACACTGCCTTCTGGCGCACACTGCTGGCGGAGAGCTGCGGTGGCGTGCGATCGATGAAGACGTTGATGGTGGACGGGTTGCCGACGTTGTCCGCGGGGTCGATGGCGCGCACGCGCAACGTGTGCCAGCCCTCACCCAGAGGGCCGGTATCCCAATCATAGCTCCAGGTCTCGGCGCCGTCCGCCTCCTGCCATCCCCCGCCGTCCACGCTGACTTCCACCTTGCGCACGAAGGTGTTGTCCTGCGCTTCGCCGCCGATGACAAACGTGCCGAGCGGGGCGATGTGTTGCCCATCTGCCAGCGAGGTGATGCGGGCGGTGGGCGGGCTGGCATCCACGGTAATCCGGTCCTCGACCTTCTGTTCGCTCCGGCCGAGCGGCGTGGTCGTCTCGTGCAGCGAGGTCCGGTTCACGTGCACCGCTTCGCCATCCGCCGTTGTGCGCGAAACCAGGCACTCGGTCACCGAATCGTCCAGCGCCTTGACCTTCTGGGAAAGCGTCTTGATCTCCGCCGCCGGCAGCGCATCCGGCCAGACCGCGAACTCGTCCAGCCAGCCGCGGAAGGAGTTGCCCCAGCGGGCCTGGCCGATGCGCAGCGGGCCTGTGCCCCAGTAGTAGCGGCTGGTGACGTCCTGCGCCACCTGCTCACCGTCGCGATAGATGGTGCGCTGGCCGCTGCCGTAGTCGTACGTGCAGGCCCAGTGGTGCCAGTCGGTGTCGGTGTATTGGGCCGTTGTTACCAGGTAGTTGGTCGTGTCGAAGGCGCAGATGAACTGGTTACTGCTCCAGAAGCCCATGTACAGGTCCCGGTCGGATGCGTTCATCCCCTGGCTGACGATGTACTCGTTCCGGTTGACCCACTCCCGTTTGACCCAGGCGGCGATGGTGAACGAAGTCTGGTTCATGGGCACGTCGGCGCCGGTGATCACGTCGTTGCTGCCGTCGAGCTTCACCGCGTTGTAGGCCATGCCCTTCTGGCCGGCCTCGGGGCAACCGGGGGAGCTGCACTCGCCCGCCGCGTAGCCGCTGCCGGCGGCATTGTTGAAGGTTTTGGCGCCGCTCGGCTCGTCGAAGGGGTAGACGACCGTCGGGCCGAAGTAGTCGTTCTTGACCTCCGCTTCCGAGAAGGCGTACGGATAAACCTTCACTTCGTCAATGAGGCCCTTGTACCACGTCATGCCGCTGCCCGAGCCGCCTCGGGACATGCCGATGTTCAACCGCAGGTCGCCTCTCAGGAACGAGGACGCCATGTTGCCCGAAGCCACCAATACCTTGTCCGCGTACAGACGCTGCCCGTCCACGCGACTGCCGAAGGTATGAGCGACGTGGTGCCACTGGCCATCTGCGTAGCCAGCGCTTGAGGAGCAGATGGTCTGGCCGTTCAGCCTGGCGCACAGCTTGCCGCCCTGCAGGAAGATGGTGCGATCGGGACTGTGCACGTCGTTGCGCGGCGTAACGGAGAACATGGCGCACGTCGTACATTCGGCCTTGAACCAGAACATTACGGTGCCGGCCTTGTCTAAGATCGTCGTTAGCGCGTAGGCGTGATTGGCGTTGCCGGGCAACCAGATGGCGTTGCCCCGCTTGCCTGCGTGGCCAGCTTCACCCGGAATAGAGGCCGTATTGTCCCACTGGGCATCGTTGCCGAAGCCAGAGCTGTCCGCCAAGGTCGTCGCTCCCCGGTCTTCGTCCAGGTGGTACAGATGCTCCGGCCGCGGCTCGGTACACGTCGCATCCAGCAGGTAGTTCTTGCCGCCCGGCTTGGCAGTGTCCCGCTCGCCGCGCAGCTCGCCGTTCATCCCCACCGCCTGCGTGTGGACGCTGGTCTGGCCGTTCAGGCCCCAGGCCATGATCCAGCCGCCGTTCACCGGATCAGCGCTGATCGCTGTCTCCCAGCCGGCCTGGTCACTGAGGTTGGCGACCGTGAACTCGTCGGAAATGTAGGACCCGGCCACCACGCGCCCACGAATGCTCCGGTTGCCCGGCACGCGGCTGATGTAGATCGCCAGGGCGCGGCCACTCAGCGAGTCGTAGGCGATGTGCGGGCTTGTTTCGCTGGCGCTCGTGGTGGAAACCGCGACCGGCTTGCTGACCGATTGGCCCGAGACGTAGGCCGTGTAGATGTCGCTGCCCCGCTCGTAAGCCACCTGGTAGCGGTCACCGATCCAGACCAGGGCAGGGCTCCACAGGTTAGACCCGCTGTCCAGCGTCAGTACACTGCCGGTCTTGTCGCCGTTAGCGAGCACGCGGCGCGCCTTGATTTCCTCGGTGCCTGAGCACTTGCGCTTCCACGCCAGCAGGAAATCGGTCCCATCGGTGGCGACGATCGCGCCTGATGCTTCGCATCCGCCGCCAGCGGACTCGACCTTGATCACACTCAGGGAGCCCCAGTTGGGTGTGGTGCTCTTCCAGGAAATCCAGTAGGTGTTGTAGCTGGTATTCTTGTACGAGTAGACGACGATACAACGGCCGTCGTTGTTGCAGGCGATAGCCGGGTCCGACGTCGCGCTGAAGCTCGACTCGCCCATCACCTCCTTGGGGCCTCCCGTGATGCCATCGGGCGTGATGCTGTAGCCGCGCACGCGCCAACTCTCCCGGCTGACACCGGCGTAGGCCGTGTTCCACCCCCGGACCGGCACCACCACCAGGCTGAGCGCCTTTGGGGAGTTGCTGGTGTAGAGGTTGGTTTCCCAGGGGTCCCAGGCCCACACCGACGGCGTGTGCAACTGCGAGTTCACGTCGGTCTTCAGGGCCACGTCCTGGTTGCCGGTGCCGGCCGGCACGGTGAGCTGCGAGTAGAGGGACTGCGACTTGCCCTTGGCGATGTCGAAGACCATCTCCAACGGGTTGCCGGTCAGCGGGCTGGCCGTCAGTTCCGTCTGGCCGCGCACCCAGAGTCCGCTGGCCGACTTGACGTTGTTCTGCACCGTGGTGGTGTAGAGGAAGGTCTGGGTGGGCTTCACCACCAGGTCCGGCTCGCTGATCTCGGTGTAGACCCCGATGGGGTTGGTGTTCCAGACGTAGGGGTTGAAGAGGTTGTCGTTGTAGCAGTCCTTGCGCTCTCCCTCGTCGGCCACGTTGCCGCAATCGGTGTGCAGGGTACGCTCGAACAGATCGTCCATGCCGTCGCCGTCTACGTCCGCGTTCAGTGGGTCGCTCTTGATCCGGGTCTTGTGTGGGTAATCGTAGTAGAAGTCCCAGCCCTCCAGCTCGGCCGCGTCGCTGATGCCGTCGCCATCGGTGTCGGAGAGGGCGGGATCGGTGCCCAGGTACGTCTCTTCCTGGTCAGAGAGGCCATCACCGTCGGTGTCGGACTTCTGCGGGTCGAAGAACAGGCCGCCCTTGGTCGCGGGCCTGGACGCCATCTCCAGCTCCCAGGCATCCGAGAGCAGGTCGCCGTCCATGTCCCATTTCGTGTCATCGGGGTCGTTGCCGCCGTAGGCCTGGGCCATCAAGCCGTCGCCGTCCGCGTCCTTGAACGCCATCTCGGGCGCCCACTGGCTCACCCGCACGAACTCGTCCAGGGTCTTCGGGAAGACGTCCACCACGATGTTCCGGCCCAGGTCGGCCTCTGTCTGGCCCTCGAGCCCCGTGTCTTTGCAGATAACGATGGGCAAGATGAAATAGAGGCCCGGGATGGACCAGCACTCGACACCGGGCAGGGCGTAGCCGACGGAGAGGATGAGGGGTGCCGTGCGGTTGACCCCCGCCGCCGGCACGGTCGTGTACGCGGACACGGTATCGTCGAACCAGCCCTGGTACATCTGGTGGCCGTAGAACTCGTGATCGTTGCTGATGTGCCAGCTATCCACCCGGTTCGTGTCCCAGAGATGGGTGTCCATGGATTTCTTTTCGGGCGCCAGCTTGTACTCAAAGCTGGTGGAGCGGATCTGGTTCTCGTCGTACTTCCAGATGTAGAGGGCGGTACGGGTGTCGCGGGGATCCTGGTGATGCACCGTGGTCGTGACGGTGGTCGTGAATTCCATTTGAATGCCCGGCACGATGCCCTGCTCCGGATTCACCAGCCTGGATTCCAGCTCGCCCATCTTGATCAGATCGTCTTCGTCCGGGTCGACCGCCAGCTCGAAGGAGAAGAAGGTCCTGGTCAGCGCGTCGGTCAGCACGCCGGAGACCGTCCAGCCTGTGCCGAGGAGGATCAGAATGACATCCACCAGCGAGATGATGCCGACGATGATCGCGCCGACGATGGTCAGGGAAAGGACAACTGTCATGACGAGCAGCATGGCTGCCGCGAAGGTCTGGGCCAGCAGCATGGAGAGGCCCAGGCCGCGACGCAAGCCCTCTTCCTTCACCAGGGCATAGATGAACACGCCCGCGACGATCGCCAGGCCCACGATCAGGCCTATCACCGATATCATCCTCGAGAAGCCGATGAACTCGGAAGAGGCGCTGAGGACCCTGGCGACGGCACGGAGTGTGGGCACGCCGCTGGCGGTCAGGGCACCGATCATCCCCGCTGCTATCACGATGGGCGCGAGGACGAACAGGTAGCCCAGGATCGCACCGACGATGACTGTCAGCGTCGTGACGGCCCACGAGACGTCGTTCAGGTAGGCCTTGGCCAGGAAATAGACCCCGACGGCCAGCCCCGCGATGACCAGCATCACGCCGAAAGTCACGGCGCCCCTGGCACCCAGCCACCTGCCCACGTTTTTCCATTTCTCGACCAGATTTCCGAGCGTTTGCGCGGTGGGTTGGAACGATTTGCGGGCCTGCTCCCCGCTGGTGAAGAGCACCTGCGCCAGGAAACGCAGGGCCTTGGTGGAGGACGCGAAGTTTCGCATCACCCAGACCTCAACCACGGCCAGCACGGCCTTCGCCCCCAAGTTACCCATGCCGAAGGCGAGTGGCCGGTCATATGTTTGATACTTCTGGATCAACAGAGTGTCGCCGCTTTGGACCACCACGTTGACGCCGGCGTAAAGCGTGAGATAGTAGATCTGGCCCACGAAGACCGCGCCGTCGCGCACCTCTTGGGGATTGTCCTCGTCGCTGAATTCGTCGGCGAAGTCTTCTGCGTAGCGATCGTGCAGCTCGTCCCAGTAGTCCTCGATGGGATACGGCTCCCATTCGCCGTTCCGGTAACGGTAGGGCGCCCAGTTCAGGCCGGCCACGGTCTGGACCGGCACGTCGTTCTGCGCCAGGTCCATCTTGAGCTGGCGACCGCCCTCGGACCAGGTGATCGAGGCCTCGCCGACGACATCCTCGTCCAGGTTCAGGCTGCGGAAGCGCTCCTCGCGGGCGAAGAGCAACGTGGGATCGACCGGAAGGTGGGCCGTGAAGTGATCGTCCAGGATCTGGCCGACCACGTCCACGCCGACGGTTGCGATGGCCTCGTCCCGCGTCGGGTAGGTGTCGGTAACGACCGTCAGAATGTTGCCGACCTTGTCGGGGATGCGCCAGGTCTCGGTGATGGTGACGCCGCTGTTGGTCTCGTGGTTGAAGCGGCGGTAGATCTCGGAGATTGTGATATCCTGTTTCCTATCGCCCTTGACACATTTATCGTCGCTCGGGTCGTCGGTGCCCTTGTCGTCCCACTCCTCGCAGTCGCTGCCGGCCAGGAACGTGAGCTCCAGGCCCCTGGTCAGGAACATCAGGCCGGAGTCATCCTTCAAGTTGGCATCCACCTGGGGGTCCTCGTAGATCACTGCAAAGTCGGTGCCCCGGTCCTCGCGCACCGTCAGGCCGGTGAGGGTCCAGTCGTCATCGTAGGTATGGATGACCTGGGCCTTGTTCTTGCTCTCGTAGCTGACACACCGGCCGTCTTCGTAGCGCCGGCACATGTCCACCAACGCCTGGACGACCCAGACCAGCCGCACCTGGTGGGCCTTGCCCCACCCCCCTCCAGCTCCCCCCTGCGAGGGGGGAGAGCCGGGATCGTACAGCATCCGGCCTGCGAAGGCCACCCGGGTGTTCCCCTTTGGCTCGACGACCAGCGACAGAGGCACGTAGACCGCCTTGTCCTTGCCATCCTCGTCCAGGTCGGTGACCGAGATGCCGTAGTCCTCCAGCTCTTCCCCCGGCGGCAGGTTGTTGGGCGAGCCCGTTGTCCTGATCTCGAGCATGGGCACCAACTTGACGTCGCCGTTGTCGTTGGGCGAGCGAGAAGTGCTGTTATCCTTGTCGTAGAAGGTCACGCCGTCAGCGTCCTGCATCTGGCCCTGGTCGTCGCCCTGCGGCCAGTCGAGGACGTTGAACGCATACCACAGGCGGTTGGGATTCGCCGGCCGCAGTTGGAACTCGACGAAGGTGGGCTTGCCCTCGACCAGGCTGTCAAGGATCAACTGGAAGGGCGCATCGGCGGTGTAGGTGGTGGCGCCGCGGTAGTAGGGTGAAATGTCGAGGTTGTCGGGCACGCCGTCGTTGTCGTTGTCGCGGTCGAAGAGATCGGGTGTGCCGTCGCCGTCCGTGTCCGGAGGCGGATCCCCCTCTTTCCGGCCCGTGTTCCACTCGCGGCCGTCGTCCAGTCCATCCTTGTTGGAATCCATCTCCCCGGGGTTCGTGTACCACATCTGGCCACTGCCCGCCGGGTACTCAAAGCCGGCCACCTCTACGTTGTCCTTGATGCCGTCGCCGTCGGTGTCCTCGGTCTCGGAATCGGTGCCCAACACGCACTCCTCGCCGGCGGTCAGGCCGTCCTTGTCGGCGTCGCCGGTGGCGTCGGGGTCACATTCTTCGTTGGCGGAGTCGGAGTTGTTGTTGGAGGAGGATTGCGGATTGCGTATTGCATGTTCCGTTTGTGCTGCGGTCAGCGGGCTGACGTTGGGATCGAAGTCGGGATCGGTCATGAGGCGGTGCAGGTCCTGCTGCATCTCGCTTTGCTGCTGGCGGGCTTCTTGTTCCTGGGCACGAGCCTGTTGCCGCTCCGTGAACCGGGTCGCCTGCACGCTCTGCAGCAGGGGGGAGAAGACCATGGAGACAATCACGGAGACGGCCAGCACGATGTACAGTTTCCTGGAGCGCCGGCGGGCTACCAGGAGCACAGTCAGGGCCAGAATCGGAACCAGGGGGATTAAAGATTGGAGACCGGAGATGAGGGATTGGAGTTTGCGGGTTGCGGAATGCGCGATCGGGATTGTGGATCCCAATCTAAAATCCGCAGCGCTGCTCTGCGAAGTCCCCGACCAAAGGGAGTCGGGAGCCGGTTGAAGGGTCCGAAATCCGAAATCTATTGTGACTTCGGCCCGAACTTCCTGTTCGTCCTTCGCGGGTGGAAACCGGAGATACAGGATCTGGCGCAGGGGCAGGCCGTCCTCGCCGACCCAGAGCTCGCCCTGGCCGGTCATATCCACATAGGTCTTGGACAGGCCCAGGCTCACGCCGGGCGGGAGCTCGCCCTTCCCGGTCAGGTATTTCTCCATCTGATCGCGCACGTAGCGGGCGTAGGCGCGGCCGTCAACGTCAAACGTGAAACGTGATGCGTGGTGCGTCATGCGTGAATCCATGTTCTCAGGTTTCACGTCTTCACGTTTCACATTTTTGGCGGCGGCCAGGAAGGCCATGAAGTCGCCCTGGGGCGCGAAGACGCCGGTGAAGTTGTTGATCTCCTGCCAGCTCTGTCCCTGTTGCCGGCCATAGGCGCGGTCGTCTTCCACCTTGATTTCGGTGCCAGAGGTTGCGTCCAGCACGCTGCCCCCCTGCGACCACAATCGCAGGCGCAGTTGCCGCTCGGGGAGGTTGGTATCGCCCTCCAGGTAGAGACGTTCCTCTTTGGTCTCCCGCCCCACGTTGAGGACGGAAGAACGGGGGATCATGGTTTGTTTGATGTCGGCGGTAAAGTGGTAGGTGCCGGCCTCCTGGGCGCGCTGCCAGGCGCTCCGGAGTTCGCGCTCCGGCGACGACGCCAGGGGCACGGATGGCATCCGGGCACTTGCCTGCTCCCAACCGGCGCGCACTGCTTGCTGTGGTAAGAACCCGGTCTGTAAGATTACGGACGCCATCGTGGTCAAGGTCAGTAACAGCGCGATTCCCGTTGCGAGAATCAAATGCCTGTATTGTTGGAAGCCTTGCATGGAGCACCTCTGCTCAAGGTGTGAAATCGCCTGCACCAGATCGTCCGCATCCTGGCATACTACACCTCACTCGTGTTGGGGCCTATCCGATGGCTCTTCGGGTGGATGGTGACACGGTGTTCAGCGGTTTTCAACAGCGCCTGAATGACTTGCGCCAGATCCTTCACCGTGCGTGCCGGGTATTGCTGAGTGGACAGTGTGGTGACCTGGGGGCTGGCCGGATGAAGACCAATCAATACCACGCCGGGATGCTCCTGCAAGCAAGCGAAAGCCCCTTCCAGACGGGCGGCCGCCACGTCGAAGATAACCACATCGGGACGAAGCTCCTCCCAGGCCTGTTCCTCGCCGGCTGTCAGGGCATCAATCCGTATCACCTCCAGCCCTGGCTGCCTTCTCAAACTGACTTCCAGGCCGGCCATCAGCAAAGACTTTCCATAGAGCACCACAGTGGGCTGTTCTTCCACCCCACGCTCCTCGCCAGGACTATGAAAGCTGAAGAGCAGTCGACACGCTTATCATATGTGTAAGGAAACGTTGCCCCGTTGTCACTGTCCGAAGGCACAGTTCGAGGGGCCAGAAAAGGACAGCCTCTGTCCCACAGAGGCTGTCCTTTTCGTCAAACGCGAAACGTTATGGTTCTGGCCCGCGTTTCACGTTTCACCTCTGACCAGTCCCATGCGCGCGGCATACGCGATGACCTCGGTCCGATTCTCCAGGTGTAGCTTCTGCAAAATCTTCCCCATGTGATACTTGATCGTGCGTTCGCTGAGGCAGAGGACAGTCCCCACTTCTTTGTAGGTCAACCCTCGTGCCACCAGGGTCAGCACTTCCATCTGGCGGGGGGTCAGTCTCTCCTCCACATCATCTTCATATCCCTGTGCGGTTCCCTCAGCCCCGCCGGCCTTGCGCGCAAACTCGCCCAGAATCTTACGAGCCAGGCCGGGGGAGAGAGCTGGTTCCCCCTGCGACAATCCCGAGAAGAGCTCGAGAAACTTGTCACTGTCCAGGGTCTTGAGGAGATACCCACTGGCCCCACTCCTGATGGCCTCGAACAGGTCCTTGTCCTCCTCGGACACAGTGAGCATCACGATCTGGATGTCCGGCAGTTCGGCTGTGACCAGGCGTGTGGCGCCGATCCCGTCGCAGCGCGGCATCTGGATGTCCATCAGGATCACGTCGGGGTGCAGGGCGCGGGCCTTCTCCAGTGCCTCCAGACCATCGCCGGCCGTGCCGACCACGTCGATGCCCCGGGCCGTCAGCAGATTCTGGAGCCCTTCCAGGAACAGGGGGTGGTCGTCTACAAGAAGTACTTTCATGGCGTCCTCTGCCGGCGGCAGTGGCAAACTACCCGCCGCGCGGAACCCGCACGGTCACTTTCGTCCCCTCGCCAGATGCTGAATGCATCTGGACGTTTCCCCCTACCTCCTCGGCCCGCTCGCGCATGAACCGCAATCCGAACTTCTGCTCACCGCCGGCCGGGAGCCGGCCAGGATCAAGCCCCCGGCCGTCATCCTCGACCACGACCTGGGCGTGGCCAGCGTGGATGGTGAAGGCAACCCGGACGGAGCGAGCACCAGCGTGTTTCCTGACGTTCGTGAGTGCTTCCTGGATGATGCGCAGCAGTTGCACCTCGACGATGGGCTCGAAGGGCTGGTCCACCAACTCGGCCGGGACGGCCAGTTCCGTGCGGATCCCGGAGTTCTGCTCAAACCGTTGCAAGGACTCTTCGAGGGCAGGGAGAAAACCCCGCTCTGGTAAGGTGGCAACTCCCAAATTGAGGATCGACTCCCGGACATCAGTGTGAGCGTCCTGGGCGACTGCAGCCAGACGTGCCAGGTGCGCGTCGGCCGTAGCCGTTTGGTCCCTGGAGAGCAGCTCGCGGGCGGCCTGAGCCTGCATCTTTACGTAACCCAGCACCTGGCTCAGGCCGTCATGCAGCTCCCGCGCCAGCCGTTCCCGCTCTTGCAGTACCGCCAGCGCCCGCTGTTGCTGCAGCAGTTGGACCTCCGCTCGTTTGCGGTCAGTGATATCGTGCAAGAGGATCACTTGGCCGATTGAGCGGCCGCGCCGATCGGTGAGCGATGAGCGGCGCGAGTCGTAGTGCTGTTCGGCCTCACCCTGCCGTCTGACCAGTTCGGTCTGCGTTGCTGTGGGGTCGCGGCACAGGGCGACCAACTCCGGCCAGTCGTTAAAGACCTCCGTGGCCGGCTGGCCAATGGCCCGGGAAGCCGTCCACCCCAGGACCTCTTGAGCCGCCGGGTTGAGGTCTACGATCCGGTTCTGCGCATCCAGCACGATCACGCTGTCGCCCATGCCCTCGACGACCGTGGCGCGGGCAACCGGCATGAGGTCAAACAGCCGGTAGCGGAAAAGCCCCCAGGCAACCACGACGCCGGACAGGCCAAATACGGCCGGCGACAGGTCGTGGCGGGGGACGGGGCTGAGGCTAAGACCGTACAACACGCTCCACGGCAGCGGCATAAGCAGGCCGATCAGCAGGACCAGGGTCTGTTTGCGGTAGAGGGATGGTGCATGCCGCAACGCCTTGACGAACAGGAAGGCAGTGACCAGCAGCAAGCCATAATTGTAAGCGACGTGAATCCAGAAGAAGGGACCATAGGTCTTGCCGACCACGGGGAACGAGCCGGCGCTATCCAGGTGCACGTTTCGCCGCAGCCAGCCGTGGAGATCGTTGGTCCAGGCCAGCACCGCGATGAGAATCGGTACAATCAACAACAAGGCGAGGTTGCGGCGCGTTAGCCATTCATCGCGACCCGTGTATTGGAGGGCCAGGGCCAACCATGCTGTGGATACAGGGACGTAACTGAGGTACTGGACGTTGGCCCAGAAGAGTTTGGTGGACAGATCAGTGCCGGCCATCTCCAGAGCGTTGGCCAATGTCCAGGCCACAACGGCCAGCATGAGGACGGAGAAAGGGGCTGCCCCAGGCACGGTTCGGTGTCGCCAGGCATAAACGCCCAACACCGCTGTGACCGCTGCCGATACGAGCAAGAGCCAAATGTAGGGGATGTATTGAAAGTGCATTGCCACCCACTCGTAGGGCAGGGGGAAGACTCTGGCAGGGATGGTACAATGCGATTGTCGCAGAAACTGGCCCGGTTTACAAGTCAACGCGCTCCTTCCGCCGGCCACTGTTTGATCGTGCGCCTCCTCCGTGGTAGAATTTGCGTTGGAGCATCATGGATGGACATCGCCTGGGTTGACGTTCTCGACGAAGACAAACTGGAACGCAAGCACCATGTGCACGCCTACGAAGCCGAAGAAGTCCTCCTGAGCAGGCCCCGTGTCTACTTTGTCGAGAAAGGCCGCATCGAAGGCGAAGATGTTTATCTGGCGCTTGGACGAACGGAGGCAGGGCGTTACCTGGCCGTGTTCTTTATCTACAAACAGGATCGTGTGGCGCTGGTCATCAGCGCCCGTGAGATGGATGCGAAGGAACGCAGACGCTATGCCAAGAAGTAAAGAGATTCCTGACCCCCTTCCTGAATCCTTCGAGACGATTGATGAATTTGTCGAATTCTGGGACAGGCACAGCACCGCCGATTATCCTGAAGCCTTTCGGGAGGTCGAAGGCGAAGTCCGCGTCGAGCGGCGGCACTACTACAGAGTGACGTTGGACGCCCCCCTCGGCGCGCAACTGTCCATACAGGCGCAGGCCCAGGGTGTGACCCTGGATACGCTGGTCAACCGTCTGTTGAAAGAACACCTGCATCATTCCACCCACGTCTCCTGAACCTGCCTCACCATCCCATCCCATCGGCCGTTTTGCACACGCCCGGCGTGCGCACCTGTCCGTGCGGGCCCTTCCGGAAATCATGAACGCCTCGGGTGGCTTGGCGCGCTGCTCGCGAAAGCGCATGACACGTCCCCGGCGAAGACCGGGCCGCGTTGCTCCTGGCTTTCCTGTGACGTCACCCGGCTGCCTGGAAGGAAACGTACGAGAGGGCCGGCCGCCGGGTAGACCACCGTCCCTGACCCCTGCTGCAGCGGCCGTCTCGCGCCGACTGCGACCTGACCGGCACCGTGGCCGCAGTGCTCACGTGGGTCAACCGCCGCTGCCACTGGGGGCGCCCCCCTGACGGCGAAGAGAACGAGCCGGCTCCCCCACCTCAACGGCGGCGCCGCCGGAGCAGGCCCCCGGCGCCCAGCAGGCCCCCGCCGATTACCAGCGGCCAGGCTCTGGCCGCTCCGGGCGCCCTGGCGCTGAGCGCGCCTAGCGTGACGGCAGTGGGCTGCTCGACGGTGGTGTCCGTGCCACCCCCACCCCGGCCCTCCCCGCACGCGGGGAGCTGGAGGAGGTCTCGGCTGCCGTTGCCCAGCGGGTCGAACGGAGACGAGGAATGACCAACACGAGCGACCGCTGGCTGGAAAACTACGGGTACGGCGGAGTCCTCCTTTGGCCGGCGGGTGTAATTTGCTATACTTCTCAATAACCCGGGGGGAAGGGGGGGCGCGGCTTGTACACCCCTGACCCCCGGATGATTGAGCGATAGGGGAGAAACAAGATGCCGACCCAGGTCGTGCTCACCCTGCCTGATCACCTGTATCACTCGGCCGAACAACTGGCGGCTGGGGTGCAACGGCCGGTACAAAACGTGCTGACGGACGTGCTCTCCACCGCCCTGGAGGTCTGGGATGTCGCGGACCCACCGTTTGGTACCTGGTCGGATGAACAGGTCCTGGCACTGTGTGATTCCCAAATGTCACCCCAGCAAAGCGAGCGCATGAGCGAGTTGCTGGATACGCAACAGATGGGCACACTGACGGTTGATGAACGGCGGGAGTTGTGGGCCCTGGCCCGGATTTATGAATTGGGTCAGCTACGAAAGGCGCAAGCCCTGGCTGAGGCCGTTCGACGGGGTCTGCGTGCGCCATCCTCGCGATGAGCCGGACCCGTATTTCGACCGCGACACGGGCTGGCCTGCGTCGGGAAGCCGAAGACCGCTGCGGATACTGTCAGACACAGCAGGCGCTCGCCTACGGTCCTCTGGAGGTTGACCACATCATCCCTACCGCTGCGGGTGGGACCGACGACAGAGAGAACCTTTGGCTGGCTTGCCGTCCCTGCAATTTGTACAAAGGGAAGCAGGTCTACGGTCGCGACCCGCAGAGCGGCCGCCGTGTTCGCTTATTTAATCCCCGCCGCCAGGCCTGGCGCCGGCACTTTCGTTGGAGCGAAGACGGCACCCATATCATCGGTCGCACTGCCTGTGGTCGCGCGACTGTCATCGCTCTGAACCTCAATAGCCCTTTTGCGGTGGAAACACGCCGCCTGTGGGTAGATGCCGGCTGGCATCCGCCCGAGGTGACAGGGTGAGTCGTGTCGTTTTAAGAGTCATGCTGCCCTCGTCAGGGCTACACCTCCAACGTCTCTCGCGCGCCCCAGCCCCGGCTCTCGCCGAACAGAGCCTGCCCTGAGCCTGCCGAAGGGTCCAGCCGCGCCGGCGTCACATGCACCACCAGGCACAGGCTCTCCACCGCTCCCTGGACCCGACGACGAACGACTTCAGCTCAAGTCGTTCCAGGTTTGATCTTATGTCTTGCCTATGGTATGCTTTCGTTCGCGATTATCGCCAATACCCCAACCACGCCTGACAGCCCAATAGCACGTTGATCTCGTATCTGCTCAGCTTTCCGGGGGTGGCGTGGGCGGGCACGGCTCCACCGCGCCCGCCCACGCCCCTTTCCCCGAAATCCGGGGGTAAGGGGGGGTGCGCGCGGCAGAGCCGCGCGCACCCCCTCCGCCCCCACTTTTGAAAAGTTACGGACACTTGATCTCGGACACAGGACAGACAAGAATTCGTGAGCAAGCTTATTCTTGACGCCGGACCGCTCATTACTACCTGCAAGTTCAGCGTCGCCGGTCGGCTGGTTGTGGATCATATCCTGGATCACTGCGAGATCGCCGTAGCGGCGTCAGTGCGCGACGAGGTGGTCATCGCTGGTCGCCGCTATCCGGACGCACAGGCGGCCCAACAACGGATTGATGGAGCACAGATCACTGTTTTGGTACCGCCCCCGGACCCTGAGTGGAACACACGCTGCTCCTGTTACAGAGGTGAACTGTGCAATCTTTTGCCATCACACTAGAAGGACCGATCAGCCAGTTCGTGGACCGTCGAAGTCGGGACCGAAGCGTTTCCCACCAGGAGACGATCCAGGAACTGATAGCCCTGGGATTTGAGACCGTCTTGCAGGAACGGTACCAGCACTATCGCCGGGGGGAGATCTCATTTGGCCGGCTGGCCCAGGAATTGGGTCTCACCACCTGGGAACTGAGTCACCTGCTGGAAGAGCGAGGCTGGCCGGTCTATAACCTTCCCTCGGCGGCATAGCTGCCTGTAGGCCGCTCAATCCCACTGTTGTCGGGAACCAACCCGTGCGACCCCCGGCCAATTGACTATACCTCCAACGTCTCCCGCGTGCCTCAACCCCCGCTCTCGTCGAACAGAGCCTGCCCTGAGCATGTCGAAGGGCTCACCGCGACGGCTTGCCGAAGGGTCCAGCCGCGTCGGCGTCACGCGGATGATTGTTGTCTTCCACCCAGCATCATGTCATGCTTTCCCCGTGTGATCCCCAAATGTCACCCCAGCAAAGCGAGCGCATGAGCGAATTGGTGGATAAGCAAAAGATGGGCACACTGAATCCCTACCGCTTTCGCTTGTTTAATCCCCGCCGCCAGGCCTGGCACCGACACTTTCGCTGAGGTTGCATCCCTTGTTGAGCACGGAATCGACGATGATGTTGCCAAGACGCTGAGGTTCGCCGAACGGCGGGCCAACCTCGCGCACCAGATCGAGCTTCAGTTCCGGTAATCCGGGGCGCAGGGCTGCGTCAAAGTCCCAAGGGTGTCATGTTGAGTGTCCACGGCGCGGGCGCTGTTCAATGAGAAAAGAAACACCCTCTCCTTGTTGCTGAGTACAGCCCTGGCACGTCACCCCGTCCGGGGACGGGTGTCTTTCGCGCCGGTGCATGGCACTCTGCTGCGCTGCAGGCTTGACGAGGAACAGAGATGACCTCGTCCGCTCAGTGATTCCCCCGGATGATGACCGGCACATACAGGTGTGATGCCGGTGTAGTCGCCGTCGGCATGGCCGTGTCCGTTGCAGTGGCGGTCGCGGTTGCCGTTGGCGTCGCAGTGGCTGTGCCAAGCGCCGTGGCAGTTGGCGTGAAGGTGGCGCTCGGTCTGGGCGTGGGCGTCGCACCGGCTGTCGCCGTCGCGGTGGGCACCGGCGTGGCGGTGGCGGTGGAGGTGGGCGTAGTGCAGTCGATCATGGTGGTGCTGGCGCTGGCCGCGGCCGGGCCGGCCTCTGTGCTGGCGGCGCTGGCGGTCGTTGTGATCACCGTGCCGAGCAGCAGGCTGGAGTTGGTCCCGATCTCGAGGTAATAGGCCTGCGACTGGCCCGCAGCCAGCGCCCCGACGAGCCAGCGCGCTTGGCGGGTGGCCGGGTTGTAACTGGCGCCGGGGGTCGAGCGCTCGGGCAGGGTGCTGGCGAGGGTCACCCCGGTCTGAGTGATGGTGGGGTTGGTGTTGCCCACCCTGAGGGGGTAGCTCTGGCGCCAACTGATGTAGAGCGGGTCGAAGACGGCCTGGAGGGTGACGCTGAGGGTGGGCGAGGCCAGGTCGACCTGGCGCCGGTCGCCGTGGGCCGACCAGGCCCCGTGCCCAGCACCTGGCCGTCGACCGCCAAGCGGATGGTGTCGCCGGGCCGGGCGCCCTCATCCTCGGGCGTGTCGGGGTCGTCGCCGTAGCAGGCCATACTGCCCCAGGGTGATGACCTCCACCGCGCCGCAGACCGCCCCGTCGGGGTCCAGCGCTTGGACGACGGCGCCCACCGGTATATCCGTCGGGCCGTAGAAGTTGACCCAGGTCGGGGTAGTCTCACGCCGGTGGCCTGCTGAGAGATTGAAGGTTGGAAGGTTGCAGGTTGCAGGTTCGATGGCTCGCGGTCAGAACCTGCAACCTGGGTAGTGTCACCCAGTATTCGCAAAATCGACCCGGTCGTGTTTGTCATACTCGCGGACCATGACCAGATGGAACACGGTTCAGCGACTGGCTTCGTTTGGGAAGGCACCGATCTCATCGGCCTTGGTGCGGAACTTGCGGAAAAAGCGTTCGAGCAAGTTGGTCGAACGCACAAGTGCACAAGTGGATGGAGGGCCGGATCGAGGTGGTGAAAGTATGGACAGCTTGTGGTTCCAGGGGCTGCCAGGTGGCCACGAAGGCGGCCAAGCGCTGTTCGGCGTCGGCGCGGGTGGGGGCCTCACAGATCGCCAGGGCCTCGGCTTGGATGGCCTGGCGCCGCGGCTGACGGGCTTGATCACGGGTCAGCGGCTGGCCGGTCTAGGGATCAGTGGTCGGCCAGTCTGTAGTCCCAAGGGAGCGTTCAACGCCGGGGACTGTAGGGACTGTGCCACCTTGGCGGCGGGCCGTGGGCAGGGAGGCCGCCAGGGCCTCCAGCCGGCCGGGGGTGCCGTCGCTGACCACTCATTGCACCGCCTGGGGGTCGAGCCCGCGCGTGATCAGGTGCTGGAGCATGGTGGACCAGCGGCTGGTAT
This sequence comes from Ardenticatenaceae bacterium, assembly GCA_027493995.1. Classification (GTDB taxonomy): domain Bacteria; phylum Chloroflexota; class Anaerolineae; order Ardenticatenales; family Ardenticatenaceae; genus DOUV01. The sequence goes on from JAOSJS010000001.1 coordinate 4,110,379, forward strand.
CTTCGCCGGCGGCCACTTCATCGTGCAGGAATGTGATGGCGCCCGTCCGGCCAGACGGCCAAGACCGGTCAAGATCACCTGCTCGTGGCCACGCACTTCGTCACGCTGATGGCCCGCCCGGTCGATCCACGGCGCCCCGGTCGGGGAGCGGATGGTCGCCCAGACCCCATCCACGATCAGAATCGGGGGCGTCTGCGGAATCGGCGCCGTCTGCCAGGCGGCCATGATGCCTGGCACCTCCAGCGTCACCTGATTGACGGCGCGGCACGACAGCACCCGGCCCAGGAACAGGGATAAGGCCGCTTGCAGATCGCGCCGCGACAGGTCCAGGGCGTCGAGAGCGAGGGCCTGGTCCAGCTCCAGCTGCCGCGCGCGGTGGGAGCGCGGCAGCATCTGCCAGTGGCAGGCGCCGTTGCCGGCCCGCCGTTTGGGCACCTGCACGCCGGCAATCGGGCCGTACTCCGTCCCGGCCTGCCGCCGATAGGACCCCGAGCGCTGATATTCCGGCGGCTGCTTCCCACTCGGCTGCCGCGCAGAGCGCCCACAGCCGAGAGAGCGATCCAGTTCGGCCCGCAACGCGCTTTCCAGCGTGGCTTTGATCCCCACCACCGCACTCCGCCGCGGCTCCGCTTCCAGCGCGTTGTCCAATTCTGTTTGAAAGCGGCTCCGCCAGATGCGGTGAATCTCGTCTTTGACTTCGGCTATCCTGCCCATTGCCTCGCCTCATGACCTTGGAGATACCACGACTAGAGCTCACGTTTGCGAAAACTGGGTGACACTACCCGGGAAGAATCTTTGGAGTCGCTCTTCCACGCTGCGGACGCCGGCGTCGATCTGTGACGGTGCCACAGAGGGTGCCGATCTCTGGCCAAAGGCCTGATATGCAAACCAGATCGCTTCGGGACAAGTACGGCCATGCTGAACCCCGATTTCATACGCCGAGCCGGACGTATCCAGATAAATCATCTCCATGAGGTCCTCACGCTAGAGAAGGTCAAGTTCACGGATTCCGCGTTCCAGTTCGCGCCGCTCTCCCACCGTCAGTTCACGCATTGGCGACCGCACGCACCCCGCCGGTATGCCCCGCAGCGTGAGGACCGCTTTGAAATAAGCGGGATGGAGACCGTCCTTAAGAACCTGACAGATGCGACGGATGAGCTGCTGCTTCGAACGCGCCTGGTCTAGATCGCCAGCGGTCACTGCGTCGTACAACGCCCGAAAAGGTTCTGGGAACGCATTGCTGTTGCCCGATACCTGCCCATGGGCCCCCAAAGCCAGAGCAGGAAGCATGAGAGCATCGACACCGCAGAGCGCGGTAAACCCTTCTCCCCCTACTTCGATATACTGCTGGAACTCCAGCAGGTCCGGGTTGCTGGATTTGATGCCGACGATGTTCGGCGCAGCAGACCGCAGTCGCTCTAACAGGGCTGGAGAGATCCCGTTCTTGGCGTTGCTTGTAAAGGTGTACAGAAAGAGAGGATAGGCTGAGACGGCCTGCGCAACGGAGACGAAATGAGTGAACAGGGATTGATCGTCCAGCGTGTAGAAATAGGGCACGATGATGGAGGCGGCCGTCGCGCCCACTGCTTGAGCATGGCGGGTGAGGTCGATCGTATCTGCCGTGGTGATGCAGCCAGTGTGCACGATAACCGGAGCTCTCCCGGCAACGTGTTCGACGACCATCTCGCACAGAGCCCGCCGTTCTTCTAACCTGAGCAGCATGCCTTCGCCGGTTGTGCCGCCAGCGAAGATGGCATGGACCCCGTGCGAGAGGAGGAAGTCCACTAATTGCTGGGTGATTGCGGAGTCGACGTGCCCCTTCGCATTAAAGGGCGTGACCATAGGACAAACAAGGCCGCGTAAGCCAGACCATGCATTCATGTGTCTGATCCTTGTACAAGTAGCCATGCTGGCGGAGTGATCAACGATGGATTCGCGGGCACATAGCCCATGCGCCGCGATATTTCAGCCGCCGTGTGCGTGACGAGGCGCGCCAATTCCGTGAGCCTCCTTCGTATAATCTCTGGATCCGGCCCCGAGATGCTGCACGCGCCGATGACGCGCGCGCGCTCATTGAAGATGGGGGCGCCAACACAATATATGCCTGCCTCATGTTCTCCCCGGTCGAGAGCATAGCCGGCTGCCTTAATCTGCTGCAGTTCGTGCTGCAGCGCTTCCGGGGTTGTCATCGTCGCGCTGGTAAAGGCCGGCAGTCCGACGTGATGCACGATGCGCTGCACTTCTTCTTTCGACAAAAAGGCAAGCATCGCTTTTCCAACCGATGTACAGTGCAGGGGAGCACGTTCGCCGACCGCGGTTCGGGCCAGTAGCCGGTGGCGTGACTCGACAGCATAGATATAGAGGCAGTAGTCACCGTCGAGAGTCGTCAAGTAGATCGATTCCCGGCAGGTATCGGCAAGTTCGCGCAAGAGAGGCGCGGCTCGATCGCGGAGTTCGACGTTGACTCGTACTGCTTGAGTGAGAGCCACAATGGCCGTACCGAGCGCATAGCGGTCGTCATCGACCTTCTCTACGAAGCCACGCGAGAGCAGGGTGCGCAGGAGGTGGTGAACCGTGCTCCTCGGCAGGTCAAGCCGTCTACTGATTTCGGCCAGGGTCAGACGGGGCTCAGACGTGCTGAACAAGCCCATGATATCAATCGCCTTCAGGACGGAGTTGATCATAACTTCTCTCTCGTTCGAACTTGACTCCCGGAATAGGGAGAGCGTCTGGGTCAGAGTCCCTCATCAAGGAAGATGAGGGACGATACCGAAGATCCATAGCCGGAGCAGGTCGCTCGGACATGGAGTTGTCAACCGGCCTACAAAGAGTTTAGGGATGAGCCGGATCGTTTTGATCATCTCTTCTTGACGGGCCCCGCCAGAGGCCAGTCAGCCTCCGGAGCGTCTTCGCCGCGAGACCCGGTCTCTCAGTTCGGTCATTTTGGCATCGGCAGCCGCGCGGGCCTCCCTGAGTCTTTGGACCGTAGCAGTCCCTTCGCGCAGAGCGTTTAGGATGATCGCCTCCGCTGCCACGTACTCCGCGCCGACGTCGGCCAGCTCAACGACAATTTCGTGCGGGATCGTCGTCACGCCATTGCAGTCGCCATGCATCAAATCGTCGGGATAAATGACCATCCCGCCGACGTGCACGGGCGTATGGATGTGCAGCACGGTACTGTAGGCGTGGGAGCAAATGCTCCTGCTGGTAAAGACCGGAAAGTTCAGAGCACGAACCTGCGCCAGGTCCCGGCCTCCGCCGTTGGTAATCAACCCGATCGCACCAAAGGCTTGATACGTCGTACACATGATCTCACCGCACACGGCCGCCTGCGGCGGATCGTCCAAATCCTGAAAGACCAAAACCGGTGAGCCAGATAGTTCGCCAAAGCGTTCGACCTGCGAGACCGTGCTCGCATAGACATCGCCGTGACGCGGAGGCACGGAGCACCGCATGGTGGCCGTCGCGGCATAGCCAACCATCGGAGGCATCTCCGGGAAGCAAGCCTTGATTCTTGCATCCATATACCCCACATTCCGCGGACGAACTTCAAAGAGTTCGATACAGTTACAGATGGTCGGTGTGTCGAAGGCAGCCAATTTAACCAGGAGATCATCCATCTCTCACCCCAACGCCTGGCGACCATCTTTCAACCAGGCCTCGTCAAAGGTGGCGTGCTGGATATGACTGTGGTTATGAGTGTAGAAGAGATGCCACAGCCCGAGGCGGTCTTGCAGGAGTTTGGGATATGCGAAGAACCCGGGCGTGCTTTCTACATCGCGCATGCGGAAGGTTTTACCTCGGTCGGTGGAGATACCGACCGTCAGAGGGGTTCGCATCCGGTAGCTATCGTTGTAGACGACGAGCAGGCACTCCGTGGTTTCACTCCACCCCAGATCCACGCCGGCATACGGGTTTCGGAGGTTGGTCTGCACTGGCTCGGAGAAGGTCCGGCATTCGTCCTCCGACATGGCGCGAAAGATGTGCCCGTCGAAGCCGCCGCGCCGCATAAAACAGAGGACCTCCCGCGAGGGAAGCTGAACGATGACGGGCTCGAGGCAACCGGGTGGAGCAAAAATGTCGCCCCGCGTCTCCCATTGCTTCTGTTCAGGGTCGGAGACAAACATGCGAGAATGGAACCAGCAATCTTTGCGCTCTGTATGATAGGGGACGGCCCATCGCCCGCTCTGTAGGCGGCGCGCTGCCCCCATGACGACGAGGCCGCGTTCGTGGGTGAACAACTCGGGGCGCCCGGCGACAAAGTCGGGGCCGAGCTCGGACACAAAGACCCTCGAATCCGGTATCGTACGCGTCCACGTCAGACCCTCATAGGTGATCGTCGGGATGGGAAACCAGGAACCGCCACCCCATCCGCCACCCAATTGGACTGAGCCTGGATTCTTGGCTAGACGAAAGGTGGATAGAGGACACGCCCAGAACAAGAGGCGCAGCCCGCCGTGCGGGGCAGGCAGCGGCACGCCGATCTCGGGAATCCAGGTGTCTCCCTCATATTCGAAGCGATTGACGACAACATGGGTCGGCTGCCAATGTCCATTCGCTGTCCGCACTGCGCCGGCAATCCGCTGGTCCTCCCCGCCCTCATAGCTGCCGTTGTACCAGGTAACAAAGATCTCTCCCCCTGGCAACGCGACCGCATTGGCGGCATGACCAAAGGGCATCGTATTCGGAATCGCTTCCGTCTCGAACTTCATCAGGTTCACCTCAAATCGATCATGGATTGGCTTGAGCCCCTTTTTCGAGGGCCGCCCGTAACATTGCGACCGTCGGCCATAGGTCCAGGGCCTCGATCGTGTCGAACCACCAGAACCCAAGGCGATCGGCGCCCGCCGCCAGGAGCGCATGGCCCAAGCGCTCGGCACCGGCATTCGCCTCCTCCGGCGTCCCCTGTCCGGGAGCCGAGAGAGGATAGGTCGGCAGCTCGATTACCGGGAAGAGCGCGGCGCGCCCGGCCACTGCCTTTTTAAGCTCGAGATATTCGCGCTGCATTCCTTCGACCCGCACTTCAGTAAAGCGCTCCCGCAACGGAGGCCGGTCCCCGGGGATGCGGCTGTAGATCGTATCAATCAGACCTTCGCGCAGCCAGGTTTCCCAGTCCGATCCGACGGCCAACCCATCGGCGGAACTGGAGAAGGTGCCGCTAAAGGCAAAAACGGATACATCGACATGCTTTCCCTGCTGCTGTAAGGCCTGCCGCAGCTCGCGCAGGTGTTGAGTCGCATAATCGGCCCGGAACTGGACCCAGCTTGGTTCCGAATTGGGGAGTGTGCAAGGATCGACGCCGTACTTCTGGCGATACTCTTCGATAGCCGGCTCCTCATAGCCATAGGCCCAATAGCCTTCCTCGTCGCAGCAGGGAAGGTTGCGATGCGCGCTGGGAGACGCATAGCGCGGCGGCCGGCTGATCATGAACTCGAGCTGCACGCCGTCCACCCTATACTGATCCACAAATTCGAGGTAAAGGTTCCGTTCCCGCTCGCGCACTTCTGGATAGGCGAGCGAAACGTACCCGACTGCACCGAGCGGGCTGCGCGGCCCGTGGTCAAGCCAGGATCGGCCGTCGCGAGTGCGTGCCCAGTATTTATCCAGTTCCCGCCCTCCGCCGATGAGGCGCACATACGGCCAGACTTCGCCGGAGGCCAAATAGTCGGCGCGGATCCACTGCCCGCCGGTCGCGACGTTGACAAACGAAATCACCTCGATCCCGGCGTCGTGGGCCCTGCGCACCAGGCGGGCGAGAGGACTCTCCGCACCATAGGCGAAGGGCTCAACCTGCATTAACTGGTTGCCGTGCGTGAGGTAACTGGGATACTTGGGTGAAGGGTAATGATAATACGAGTGAATGATGCGCTGAATCCCGGCGCGCGCACATTTCTCGACAAAGTAAGCAATGTCACGGTCGTCGCAGGTATGCGAGAACCGTCCACCTACCTCCCCCACCACTGCCAATCGAACATCACTGGTCATCAGACCCCCTCTCAAGATCAGGATCTAGAACGAACAAAGACTTCGAGTCAGAGCTGCCTGTCATCCGCGGCGCAACAACATGGCTCAGGCGGGGGAAAGGGCGTGAGCGCAGCAGACGAAAACGCGCAAATCGTCCGTTCCCGTATTCCGCAGGCCGTGCCGGCTCCCCGACTTGGTAAGGACAGCTGTCCCCGGCCCGACCGGACGCGCCTCGCCATCAACGGTCATGATCCCCGTTCCTGAGATGATGAAAAAGATCTCGTCATCTCCGGAGTGCAGATGATCGCCGACGCTGGAACCAGGGTACAGGTGCAGGTCGCGCACATATTTGAAACTGCTCCCCGGGATTTGATCCAATAACGTTCGGACAAAGTAACTTCCATCCCCACCATGCGAAAATTGAGCTTTGTTTCCGGCGACGGTTTCCGGTGTGCCGATGATCATGTGTCCTCTTCGTTTCCGAATGCCTAGAGCGCCGGTCAAGGACTTAGACTTCCGAAGTCTGGGAGGGACCGTGCTGGCCCACAGCGCGCTCCGACGACGGTGACAGAGGCGGGCACCTGCTGCGAACAAGACTTTGGAAGTCTTTTCCTTCCCCCCGCGGGATGACGTGACCGGTGCTCTAGTTCTGCTGCGGCTCAAAGATGACCTTGAGCGCCTTTTTCTCGGCAAACCGGCGAAAGCCGGTTTCCCATTGCGAGAGGGGCAAGACATCCGTGATAAGCGGCCGGGTCTGGATCTGGCCTCTGGCTGCGAGCGCGATGGTCTGCTCCCATGCCATGTACTTGTGGCTAAACATCCCTTTCACGGTTAATTCTTTGTAGAGAATTTGGTCCCAATCGAGCGGGAACGCATGGCCATGAATTCCCACCAGGATGAAGCGCCCGCGCCGCTTGACCAGCTGCAATCCCAATCGCGTGCCGTCCGGAGCTCCCGAACACTCCAAGACGATGTCAATGCCTTTGGGACTGGCAACGGAGGTGATCTGGGCTACTCCCTCTGGTTCGGTCACATCGACGGTGCAATCGGCGCCTAGCTTGCGCCCAATCTCCATGCGTTCGCGGTCGGCGGGAGTGCCCGCCAGGATGACCTTGGCACCGGACAGTTTGGCGAACTGAGTGCTAAAGAGGCCCATGGGACCCGCGCCGGTAATGAGTACCGTATCCGCTGGGCCGACCTCGCCCTTCTCGCAGACGGCGCGATAGGCGCAGGCCATGGGGTCGGAGAGTGCCCCCGTGAAGAAATCAACCGTGTCGGGCAGAAGGTGCACGCGTTCGGCCGGAACGACACAGTAGGGCGCAAAAGCGCCGTCAAAGGCATAGCCGGTCGCGCGCCGTTCCGTACACAGGTTGTAGTCACCCGTCATGCAGTATTCACAGCGGCCGCAGACCGTGTGCGAATTCTCCGCCGTCACGCGCTGACCAACGTGTAAGTCCATGACCCCCGGTCCCACCTGCGAGATCACCCCGGCAAATTCATGCCCGAGCACGACGGGCGGTTTGATCGGAATCCCAATATCGCCATGCCAGATGTGCAGGTCGGACCCGCAAATCCCGGCTGCCTGGACCTGGATCTTGACCTGGCCGGAACCGGCCTCGGGTTCCGGCACCTCGCGCAATTCGAGATGACCATCTCCCATTTCATACTTGACGATCGCTTGCATGGAACTGCCTCCAGTTTTGAGATAAGGAAAGGTGTCGTGGCGGTTAGGCCCAAGTGGGATGTTGCGGGGACCAGGGCTGGGCCTGTTCCAGGACACGCGCGGCCCGAAAGAGCAACGCCTCTTGATTGGGCCGCGCAATCAGGTGTAACCCGACCGGAAGGCCTTGTACAAAGCCGCACGGCACTGAAGCGGCCGCATAACCAGAGAAATTGACCATTTCGGTAAATGCGACGAGCGAAGGCGGCATTCCCATCTCTGGCCAATCCTCCATACAGGGAGCGAGATAGCCGACCGTCGGTGAGGCCAAGAGATCGTATTGTTCGAATGAGCGGTCCAACTGGGCAATGAATTGATAACGAACCTTCAACGCCATCGCGTACTCGGCGCCCGTCACCTCCCGGCCCCCCGCATAGCGGATGCGGCTGTAGGGGGCCAGCAGGCCGCGCGTTCCCGGATCGTCGTAGAGGATTCGACCCAGGAAAGCGTAGTTGTCGGCGCGGGTAATGACTCCCATCGCTTCGCTCGGGTCGTCCAGCTTTAGGTCCGGTTCCTCTACCTGCGCGCCCCACTCGCCTAAACGGCATGCGGCTTGGTGGGCGCTCTCGACCACCTTGGCATCGGAACCCGTGATATGGCCATTGTCGGGGGTCCAGGCTATGGCCAGCCCTTTTACGCCCTCCTCCAACGACGCCAAATAGTCCGGAGGAGTCTCTCGGCGGCAGGTCGGATCGCGATCGTCCGGACCTGCCAACACTTGAAACAACAGAGCCGCGTCGCGGATATCACGCGTGATCGGACCCACCCCGGAAAAGATCAGAGTGCCGCCGAATCCGCCCTGGCGCGGGACGCGGCCATTGCTCGGATGCAGACCAAAGACGCCGCAAAACGCAGCCGGCAGGCGAATCGAGCCACCGCCGTCGCTCCCAATTGCCAGGGGCGTCATTCCCGCCGCGACGCTGGCGGCCGCGCCTCCACTCGACCCCCCGGACGTTCGTTTCAAATCCCAAGGGTTTACACATTCCGGTCCCAGGCGATTGGCCGTGCGGCCGGACAGTCCGAACTCGGGGGTATTGGTCTTGCCCAGGATCAGCGCGCCTGCTTTTCGCAGCCTCTCCGCGTGAACCGAATCCTCATCCGGCATAAAATCGCGATAGACCAGCGAGCCCGCAGTGGCCGGCATGCCCTTTACCCAGAACATATCCTTGACCGAGACCGGGACGCCGTGCAGCGGCCCGAGCGGCTCTTGGCGCAGGACCGCGTCTTGTGCCCTTTGGGCCTGCTCTAATGCTGCTCCCGGGGCAATCGCGAGGAAGCAGTGCAGTTTCGAATCCAACTCTTGGATGCGGTCCAAGAAGTGACGCGCCACCTCGAGCGGGGAAACCTCTTTTCGGGTGATGAGGTCCCGAATCTGCCAGCCAGCCATCCAGGTCAATTCTGGAAGCGCAAATGCCATGGTGTTCTCCTAATTCGCGTCTCCATTCGCCGCCAGACAGCGGTCATGCGGAGACCTCACCAATCCGGGGATCGAGCGAGTCCCGCAGCCCATCGCCGAGGAGATTCAGGCCCAGGACGGTGATGGCGAGCGCCAACCCCGGGAAGACCGAGACCCAGGGCGCAACCGTCATCATGGCCATGCCCTCTTGAAGCATGTTGCCCCACGTTGGCTGCTGTGGCGGCACGCCCGCGCCCAAGAAGGAGAGCGAGGCCTCCGTCACGACGGCGACGGCAAAGGTAAAGCTACCCTGGATGATGAGTGGAGAGAAACTGTTGGGAAGGATGTGCCGAATCAGAATCTGCCAGGGCTTGGCACCGACGGCAGTCGCCGCCTCAACATAGGCCAGTTCGCGGGTCACCAATACCTGGCCGCGGATCAACCGGGCCAACCGCGGCACCGTCGTCACCGTGATCGCCAAGATGACGTTCTCGACACTCGGGCCCCGCACTGCCATGATGGCGACGGCCAGGAGGATCGAGGGAAAGGCCATGAGTCCATCCATGATGCGCATCAGGAGCCCATCTACCGCACGGAAGTAACCGGCGATGAGACCCACCAGGCCACCCAGGAGGGTCGAAGCGAGGGTCGTCCCTAACCCCACCAAAAGGGAGATCCGAGCTCCATACAGCATGCGGGTCAACTCATCACGACCCAGCGCATCTGTGCCCAGCCAATGACTCGAAGAAGGCGCAAGGAGCCGGTTGAAGGGTTCTGCGCGAAACGGGTCATAGCCCGTGAGCGACGGGCCGAAGAGAGCGAGAAGGAGTACGGCCAGCACGATCGAGCCGCCCACCAGGGCGCCCGAGTCACGCGATAGCAGCCAGAGCCAGTGGAGGGAGGAGGAACGGGATGAGAGAGGGACTCGTTCCGAAACCCGGTCCAGGGTCAACGCGGCCGATCTCATCACGATTCCCTCCGCAACCGCGGATCGACAAAGACATAGGCGATGTCGGTGGCGAGATTTACCAGCACATACACCACCGCGACCGTGAGAACCACGCCTTGGATCACGGGGTAATCCCGGCGGGCGATGCTCTGAATCATCATCCGCCCGATGCCGGGGAGGTTGAAGACCACCTCGGTGGTCACAGCCCCGCTGAGGAGGATGGCGGTCGAATTGCCGATGACCGTCAGCACGGGAACCAGAACGTTGGGGAGCGCATGCCGCATCAAGATGGCGCTACGGCGGAGGCCCTTGGCGCAGGCGGTCCGCAAATAGTCTTCGTGCAACACCTCCAGCATGCTGGAACGCGTGATCCGGGCGAGGAAAGCGGCGTGCGCCAGGCCCAGCGAAAAGGCCGGCAGCAGAAGAGAGCGGAGAGTCTCCCCGGGGTCCTCGCTGAGAGGGGTATACCCGGCTGCCGGCAGAGCATGGAGCTCAACGGCAAAGAGGAGGATCAGCAAGATCCCTAGCCAGAATGAAGGAATGCAAACGCCCGCGAGGGAGACACCCATGGCCAAACGGTCAATCCACGAATTCCGCCGGATCGCCGCGATGACGCCAGCGGGAATGCCAATCACAATCGCAAAGAGGAGCGAAAAGAGGGCCAGCAGGCCGGTCGGTTCCGCCCGCTGTACGATCGCCTGCCCGACCGGCTGCTGCATGAAGATCGAATCCCCCAAATCGCCCTGCACCACGCGTACAGCCCACGTGCCCAGCTGAACCCAGAGAGGGCGATCCAGTCCCAGCGAATGGCGAATCAGTTGCACCTGCTCCGGCGTCGCTCCCTCGCCGGCCATAACGGCAGCAGGATCCCCGGGGGTCAGGTGCCCGAGCATGAAGGTGACGAACCCGACCACGATCAGGATGGGCACCAGCGTGAACAGACGGCGAACGATCTGTCGACCCATGGGACTCGAGATTACTGTTGGAACCAGGCGTTCCACATGGCGCGGGTCACGACCGTCAGCTGGTCCGCGTCCATCAGTTTCGGATTCATGATGCGATAGCCGCGCGTGTTGCCGACATAGAGGCAAGGAACCTCATCGTACCAATCGCGTTGGAGATCCTCCCAAATCGGGAAGCGGTCCTGGAACTTGGGCTTCGCCATCAATTGGCTGCGCTGCGCCTGGGCCTTGTCCGATTGCCACCAGCCAGCGTAGGTGCCAAGGAACTGCGGAGAGAGCATCGGATCGGTGAAGATGCCCCAGCCGCTGGTAAAGAGTTCCCAATCATCGGCATTGGCGCGGCGTTTGACGAGGGTGGCCCAATCCATCACCTGGAGATCGGTTTTGATCCCGATTTGCCCAATCTGCTGACTCGCCACCAGGGCCTCTTCATAAAAGCCCGGAAAGTCTTTGGTCGTCATCCAGCGCAGAGTTTGGCCTTTGTAGTTGGATTGCTGCAAGAGTTGCTTGGCCTTGTCGGGATTGTGTTGGTTGAAGGCTTCGCCTCCCGCCTTGGTGGCCCAGCGCGTCTCCTCGAGCATCAGAGAAGGGCTCAACCGATAGAATTCGGGGAGGCCCTGGCTCGCCTTGAGAATCTCTTCGCAATTCAGGACCGCCTGCATGGCCTGGCGCAGCTTCTGATCCGATGTGATCGCCGACTTGAGATTGATGATGTCCTCGGCCATGCGCCAGGTGTGATCCAGGGCAATCTTGACCTTCGGGTTGGTCTTGAGCTGCGGATATTGGTCGCGGGGCGCTTCATCCACATAGTCATAGTCCCCGGAGAGGATGCCGGCCACACGCGTGGCCTGATCCGGGACGGCGATGTAGCGAATCTCGTCGAGATAGGCCGCCTTCTTGCCGCCATAACCGTTCGGCTTGTCCCCATGAGGGACATAGTTGTCAAACCGGGTAAGCCGCAGAAAGCGGTCCTTCTGCCACTCGGCAAACTTGTAGGGTCCCGTACCGATCGTCTGTTTGATCTCCCCGTCGCTGGCCTCCTTAACGATTTCGGCCGGGTAGATCACCGGATCCTGGCTTCCGGAAATGGCGAGCGCCGTTTCGAAAAGCGGGTAGACGCTCTTGAGCTTGAAGATCATCGTGTATTTGTCGGGGCTGGTCAGGCTATCGAGGCGTTCGAACAGCGTCTTGCCGGTGCCAGACAATTTGCCCCACCGGCGCAATGAAGCATCGACATCTTCACTCGTCATCTCCTTGCCATTATGGAAGGGGATTCCCTTACGCAGCTTGACCGTATAGGTGAGCCCATCGCTGCTGATGTCATAGGAATCGGCGAGGTCCGGGATGGGCCCAAACTTGTCGTCATAGGTGAACAGGGTTTCGAACATATGCAGCCCGACCCAGGAAGTCACGTTGGTCGTTGTGAACTGCACATCTAAGGTTGGCGGGTCGCCATTGTACGCGTAGCGCAGGAGGCCCCCTTTCCTCGGCGTGCCCGCGGCCGCGGCGGGCGTCGCGGTTGCCGAGGACGGCGGGGCAGTTGTTGCGGGGGCGGGTTTTGAGGGCGCGACCGCCGGGGTCGCAACCGGAGAACAAGCGGCCAGAATACTGGCGGCCGCTGTGCCTCCGGTCAAACGTAGGAAATCACGTCGGGTGATCCGGCTCGTCATGGCTGCTCCTCCTTCAACTTGCTTTGGATTCTTGCCCGGTTCGGGATCAGGGGTAGTATCCCTCAACTCCCTTGACGGGAATAGTCGGTAATTGAAAGCTATGGCATTCCCTGTTGAGCCTGTGACGCTCAACGGAGGTGCCGAGGATGAACTGGGAGACACTTTGCCGCCCCAATCGTTGCTGCCGGTTTTACGGAGTTCCCTTTGATGAAGGGAGGATGGTCAAAAATGGCTCGAGTTATGGTCAAAAACAAGGGCGCTGTAAAGCCTATGGGAGGTGTGTCTCTGTGCGATACGGGATCGCTTATTCCAACTTAGGCGCGCCGCCAGCGATTTTTGAGACGGCGGTGCGGGCCTTGGCCGAAGGAAATTCGCTGCGTGCCCCAGCGCGCAGTGTTGAAATTGACACGGATACGGCTTGCGATTGGCTCAGCCGGCCGCCCACCACTGTCGTGGGGTGATGGTGTATCTGTGGCGCAATTTGCATGTCACGGAGTGCCAGTTGGATGAGCTCTGGAGTTTCGTACACACCCAGGAGCGCAACCGGCCCGCCGCCAAGGTCTCCCACGAGACGTACGACGATGCCTGGGTGTGAATTGCCTGTGCGCCGGTCTGGCGGTTGGTGCTGGCTTTTGTCATTGGGAAGCGCACTCAGCAAAGTGCCAACCTGTGGTTCGATCGGGTGGCCCAGCAGGTCACCGATGGACACGTGCCACTGTTCACCAGTGATCAGTTCCCCGAATACCCGGCTGCGCGGCTGCACACCTATGGCGTATGGCACCAACCGGAACGCCACGGGGACCATGGGCGGTTCCCAAAGCCCCACCGCGTGCCTCCGCCAGGCTTACAGGATGCCCAAGTTGTGAAAGTGCGTGGGAAAGGCCACGTGATCGTGGTCAGTTCGAGGATCGTCTTTGGTGACCCAGAGACCGTTACCAAGCGCCTGACCGAATCAGTGGTGAGTAAGAGCATCAATACACCAGTTTTGTGGAGCGTGAACCCGCACTCAGCGCCAAAGCAATCGTCACCTGACCCGACAGACGAATGACTTTTCGAAAGAACTGGCCTGGTTTGAAAAGCAGCTCTGGTTGTCGCTCGCCTACTTTCATCTGATCCTGCCACATGCGAGCCTGCGTCACGAACTCGCGCCCCCTGAACCAACGCGCGGCTCAGGTTCGCCGCGGCGTTGGCAACCTCGCACCTCTGCCATGGCCGCCGGCATCACGGATCATACCTGGACGACGACTGAACTGCTTTCCTATCACGTTCCACCCTGGTTTTTGGACCAGTTGTCTCAAATCGAGCATCTGTTTCCACCGCTAGACTCAGATGCCCATCAAGGGAGTTGAGGAACAGCACCCGAAGATAGGTACTATGTGAAACGCGGACTCTCCGTCAGTCTAAAGACCCTGCTGGGCCTTCAATTCTCGGGACATTGTTTCATATTATGAAACACTATTTCATAATTGGGACAAATATACCACTATTCTATTGGTGTGTCAACAGTTCACGGAGAATTGCGTGAAGACCGGCCTGGAGGTGACGTGGGCGAGAACCCCAGGGTGTGCCGTCGAAAGAGTTACACCGCTTCCGACTGTAGCTGTGAAGTACACGACTTAAGGTTTGGCCCCGTTGACGAGGTCATCAGTGATCCTTTTGTGCCTCCGTCGTTGGCCTGTTGGCGGTCCAGCGATTAACCCGACCGTTGAGACCGCTGCTGAGCATTTCGAGCCAGGTCTCGGGAATGTTGAGGTTATGCCGACATTGGAGCGCTCTGGTGTGAGTCGGGCCGTTGGTGATGGCGCCGACGAGTTCAGGACTACCGGCGTGATACTCTCTGAGTAGTCAGGCGGTCAGGAAGGCACCGAACTAAGATTTAGTGGTCTCGAGATGTGGCTTCCTCAGCGAAGACGGCTTTGACCCGTGCCGGCAGGTCCCACCTGGCAGCACGGGTGAGGGCGATCGCAGCGCTGCGTTTTGGAGAGGGCTGTCTTGTTTCCGGGGGCGGTCTCGAGGCATGCGGGAACTTGCGGTCCGATCTGCAGCATCCGACACGGTACTGCGGTTTCTTGACCTCAGGCTCGCTCCACGTTGGCACAGATTCGGCGGATCACCTGTTCGATCGCCACTATGATGGGCTCAGTGGTGTCGCGGGCAAGACAGTGTGCCCTAACTCGCCGCCTCGGTGGGGCGGGTGGACGCCGGGATGGGTGACCGGACCAGCGACCCGAAGATCTCGATCAGAGCTTGCAGTTAAGCTCGGTACTCAACAGTGGGGCGAACAAAGTTCGGTATGATGTCAGCAACCGCGGGGTGCGGCCATGGCGCTGCTTGAGATTCTGGATGATGCGACGTGTGAAGATGACGCCCTTGAGGCTGGAGTGCGAGAGCTCAGTGGGCATGAGGATCAAGTTCGGTAGCCCGGGCCTGTGCCTGTTGAGGCGAGCGCAGGTGTCTGTGTGAAGGCCAGGTCGTCCCTGGCTGAAAGGGGTTGCAGGTGAGAAGGTTGAAGGTTTGACAGTGCAAAGGCATTGTGCCCTATGGAGGATCTCGATTTTGCCGGCCGGTTGGAGCGCGCGGGCCGCACCGTCTGCCTGGCGCCGGTGCTCGAAACCTCGGCCCGCCGGTACCGGGGGCGGCTGGTCCGGGCGATTGCCAACTGGGCGGCGGTCTGCGCGCTCTTTTCCCTGGGTGTCCCGGCGTCCGTGCTGGGCCGGCTCTGCTCGCCGTGCCGCTGAGCGGGTGCGTGCCGGGCCGGGGGCCAGGACGGCTGCCAGGGGGTGGCGGCGGGCCTCATCCGTCCCCGCGGCGCAGGAGGGGCAACCAGAGGCGATGCAGCTCGACCGCTCCCAGCGGCGCCCACTGGCGCTCGCCGTGGGCGGTCCACATCCCTGTGCCCAGCACCTGGCCGTCGACCACCAGCCGGATGGTGTCGCCGGGCCGGGCGCCCTCATCCTCGGGTGTGTCGGGATCGTCACCGTAGCAGGCCAGCAGGCCGTACTGCCCCTCCGTGGTGACGGCGGTGGCCCCGCAGGTCACCCCGTCGGGATCAACGGCGAGCACCGTCGTGGCTATAGCCAACGGGGTGCCGTCCGGCAGGTGGGCCAGGCCGTAGAAGTTGACCCAGGTCGGGGTGGGGGTGACAGGCGAGTGATCAGTGACCGGTGACCAGTGATCAGTGGTCTGTGCTGACGGATCGCTAATGACAGGCGACGGACTACTGTTTACTGATAACTGATGACTGGTCACTGGATAGTGCAATGTGCCGGCCTGGTTCAGCTTGAGCCAGTAGCCGTGCAGCGGCTCCATTGCGGTCAGGGTGTTGAAGCTGGGGTCCAGGTCGGGGTAGTAGGAGAGCGCCCCGCCCGCGAAGCCCAGGACGGCGCTGTAGTGGCCGTCGATGCTTTGCAGGGCCGTGGTCACGGGGAGGGGCTGGCGCGGCAGGTAGCTGACCAGGTTCCAGCCGGCGGCCAGCGCGAGGGGGCGGTCGGCGGCGAACGTCTCGCCGACCACGCGCAGCGTCGCCAGCGCCGGCTGCTCACTGTTTACTCTCTTAATCCAATACCCGTATTCCGCCTTCATCTCCTTCAGCGTGTTGACCTCCGCCGGCAGGTCGGGGTAGTACGAGAGGGCGCCGCCGTCGAAGCTCTGGATGACGGCGTAGGTGCCGCTGATGGGGCGCTGGACGACGGTGATGTCGGGGGTGAAGGGGTGGACGTAGGACGAGATCAGGTTCCAGGACTCGGCCAGGGGCACGTCCAGGATCGAGACGAGCTGCTGGACGGGGGCCGGCGGGCTGCACAGGGCCACCGGGCCAGTGCCGGTGCCATCATCGTTGGGAACGATGGTGATGATGTGGTCGCCAGGGGTCTCGCCGGGCCAGGTGACGGTGACCACTTCGGATGCGGCGGCGGCGAGGGCCTGGGTGGTGGTCGCCGTGCCGATAAGGCTGCTATTGGCGTAGAAGGCCACGGGCAGGCCGGCGGGGACCTGGGCGCCGGCGGTGTTGCTCACCTGCGCGGCCAGGTCCAGGGAGCCGGCCGGCTCGGCGGTGACGAAGGCGGTGGTCAGGGTGGAGCAGGCCGCAGATATGGACGTGGCCGTGTCGGCCTGGCTGTGCTCGGCCTCCTCGTTGCCGGCCCGGTCCACGGCCTGCACTCGGAAGGAATACGTGGCGCCGGAGGCGACGGGCACCGGGCTCGTGGGGCCGAAGGTGAGAGTCAGCTCGTTTAACCCCGTGTGGCTGTAATCGTAGCCGGTGGTGCGAGTCAGCCAGTCGGTCCAGGCGCCGCTTTCCCCGGCGCGGTACTGCACGTGGTAGACGTCCACCCCGCTCAGGTCGTCGCCGCCGGAGATCGTCACGGTGAAGGTCGGCGTGGAGACGATGGTCGGGCTCCACAGGGTCGAGGTGGGCGGGTCGCGGTCGATGATGAAGCTTCGGGCCGCCTTCCCGCCGGCCGGCAGGGTGACCGTGAGGGTGTGCTGCCCGGTGACGATGCCGGCCAGGTCCAGCGTGGCGGTGTAGCTGCCGCCCTCGCGCCAGGTCAGGGCGAGCGGGTTGTCGTCCAGTTGTTGGGTGAAGTTCCCGGCCAGCCCGGAGAGTTGGGCGCCGGTCGCGTCGCGCACGGTGGCCGTGAAGGTGGCCGCCGCGTCGCCGGGGCCGTAGACGGGCTTGCCGGCTTCAACCGCCAGGCTGTTGCCCTGAACGGCGAAGAGGGCCTGGCCGCCGGCCACCAGGACGCCGGTCTCGGTCACGCTTCGCCCTGTGGAGAGGCTGACCAGCACCTGTTTGAGACCCGGCTTCCAGCCCAGGGTGTCGCCGGTCAGGCCCACCTGAGAGGTGCCGGCGTCGAGGGTGACCGCCTCGGCGCCCCCGTCCAGCATCCTCCCCGCCATATCCAGGATCTCCCAGTCGAGAGTGCCGCTGAAGGGTTGCGCGGCAGTCAGCGTCACGCTGATGGGCAGGCTGGCCTGGTTCACGTTGGCCGGCGCGCCGTTGTTGGCCGTGATGTCCTGGACGGTGTAGGTGGCCGGGGCGCTGTAAGTGACCTGGTAGTCCAGCCGGTCGTACAGGGTGACGCGACGGGTCTGCGGGTGGTACTGCAGGGGGGTCAGGCGCACGTCGAGGCGCAGGCCGTCGGCGTCGGTGTAGACCCGGGAGGTCAGAATGGCCTGGGGATAGGGAGTGGTGAGGGTGACGATGGTGGTCTGGGGCCCCCACGATTTTTCCACCAGGACGGTTGGGATCATCTCCACGGCGGCGCCGTAGTCACGGGCCTGAGTCAGCGTCAGGGTGACGGTGACCTCGGTGGCCGCTAAGGGCAGGGGGTAGGAGTGCTGCACCAGCGGCAGGCCGGGCGCACCGCTCTCCCCGTCCAGGCCGCCGTTGTGAGGGAGGGTGAAGCCGACGCGCCCCTGGGCATCCGTCAGCACCTCGAAGTGGGAGATGGCCACGGAGCGAGTGATGGTGTGTGTCGCCTGCCCGGCGCTGGCCGCCTGTGGAGAGGCGTCCCATCGCGGCGTCTCGGCCGGCGACCCCGTTGCGGAGGCCTGGCCCGGCCGGTTGCCGTAGCCCCGGTCAACCGGTTGCGTGGGCAGGCCGATGAGATGGACGCTGTAAAGGGTGCGGAGGTCGTTGTCGTCGCCGCCCGTCCTGCGCAGGCGGTAACTGCGGTTGGCGGCCACCAGCACGTCCCCGATGGTCGGATATCGGTCCCTAAATAGGCGTTCCAGGATAAGACGCCGCATCTGGTCGTGGTAGACGTCCAACTGGTCGCCGAGAAAGGACACGCTGACGTCGTACGACGTCGCCGCGATCAGGGCGGCGTTGGCATCCAGGACGGCGTTCGAGAGCCAGTTATTCCGCCACGTCGGGGCACTTCGGAAAGCCGGCAACAGACCGGTGTGGCAGCCCGAGGAGATCACCAATCCAAAGTGGGAGATGGCCGGTCCGGCGACAACGCCGGCCGCAAGATCACCGCGACCAATAAAGCTCTCCCCCTCCCCATCACTCACGCCCTTCTCGGTGCCATGGCCGATGAAGATCAGCAGGTCTGAGTCAGTTCTCACTCTGTCCTTGATGTCTTCCGGTTGCCAATACTCGTCATCCGGTCTCAGCAGCCGGTTGCCGCTCAGCCAGTAGGCCCCATACGCAAACCCGGGATACCCTGGCATTCTGCCTGGCCGCCAGTTCAAGCGAGTGGTCGAGCCGGGGCCGTAATGGCCTCTCAGGGCCGGCAGCACAAACTCCTCGACGAGTTCCTCGAAATCGACATAGTCATTCTTCGTCTCCATGGCCCAGGCGCGGCTGAAATCCTTGTGCAGGTACAAGGGCTGCTCCTGGCGGTCAATCAGGGCGATCAGGTCCAGCGGAAAGTCCCGGAAGACGCGGCCCACGGCCATGTCCAGGCGCAGCACATCGGGCAGAGTGCGAAAGAGGTCGAACGTGCCGTACTGCGCGTCGCTCATCCACCGCCCCTTCTCTGACATCGAGGCATCTGCGATATCGGCCAGGGTGGGGTTTCTCGTGTTGCCCACCTCTTGCGTGGGGAACCTGGTTTCGTTGGCTGCGCCCGGGCTGACCGGCACTCGCAGGTAGGGCACCACGGCATCGGTGCCCACAATGGCGATGGATTTGACGGACCGGGGGAGCGCGGACACCAGGGCATCGATCTCCTGGCCCATGAGGCTGCGGGTGGCGGTGTCAGCATAGTAATCCACCGCGGGGTCGTAGTAGGCATTGCGGCGCACGTCCACGACGACGCCAAAATGCGCGTCCGCATACTGCCGTATGCGCTCCACCAGGTCGTAATAGTCCAGGATACGGTTCTGATTCTGGTCCTTGATCTGGGGATCACGCTGGCCGCTGGGGTACTTCTGGCTGACCTCGTGAAACTCGTTGAACAGCGCTCGGAAGTCGATCAAGACGACCAACCTGGGAAGACGCGGTTCGAGCATCATGGTATCCGCGTGCACGGCTTTGGCGAAGGGTTGGCCTGCCTCGACCACGTAGAGGTCCAGCATCTCGACGATGTCGTCGGTCGGCGTGAACCACAGGGAATGATGCAGGTCCCCGGCGTGGAGATCGGGCCCCTGGCCATCGTTCTGCATTTTGAGAGGCTGGTTCTTATCGCCGTTCGCCACCACGTAGAAGTCCAGGGCGCAGTCCCGCAGGAGCGCCTCCGGTTCGTCCCCCTTGGGAACCGTGTAGAGCAAAACATTGTGCCGTCGTGGGAGGAGGTTGCGCTTGTATCCACTGGTGGAGGGCCGCAACTGGAAGGGCATCTTCTCGCCGGTGAGTGTTTGGGGGAAGAACTCGTAATCCCCAATGTAGACTACGGCCCGGTTGAGGAAGCCTGGGGTGCTCCAGGTGCCGATCTCACAGTCGGTGGTGACGGCAAAGCTCACGAAGGTGGTTAGCTCCACATCCGTACTCGGGAACTTGCCGGTGCACGTCACGTCACGGAATCCAGGGTCATACTGGCAACGGGGGATGTACGGCCCCCAGGACAAGCTGCCTGGGACGAGCGAGGTGCCCTGGGGGATGTGATCTCTCACCTGGATGAGGGCCTCCTCTTCTCCCAACCAACTCAAGGTGATGGTGTAGGTGATCCGCTCCGTGGCGTACACGCCCGGCGCGCCCTCAGGCGTGGCGGTCTTGGTGGCATTGGCCTGGGGCTCCCGGGGGGCTTCCGGGGCGGGGGTTTTGCTCCACGTCCAGCGTGTTTTTGGGCCCCCGACTGCTCCACGACGACCCCCGTGGAGTCCTGACGGTCCAGGCCGTAGAGATCCGTCCAGGAGTCACGGGTGGTGCCGACCGTCGTTCCCTCAGACCGGTAGCCTTGCCGGTCCACGTACTGCACGTATTTCTGGCCGTTGCGGGTGGTCACGATCTCCAGCCCATCGCCGCGAATCCCAACCTGGCCGGTCGGGGTTGGCCCACCCAAAGGCGCAAGGCCGGTTGGGGAGACGGCCCCCCCGGCCTGGGAGGTTGTCTGGGAGGTGACCTGACCGCCCTCGATCCAAAAGGTGGACGTCTGCCAGCCGGGTTGGCCGGAACCGCCCCAGACCTCGGCTACGGCCGCCAGCCGGCCGGCCCCATCGCCCAGCAAGCGGTAGTTGAGATTGCCGTTGCAGGTGCCGGAGAAGTTGTAGAGCGTGCGGGTGTTCCAGGAACCGGCGTCGAGGGTGGCGAGCACCAGGTTGATGGGATAGGTGCCGCCGGCCTGGTAGGCCGTGCAGTCGGCGTAGAGGACGTAGGCCTGGTTGTTCTGGGCGACCAACCGGGGGGATTGCCGGTGGTCCGACGTGTCGGGGCCGGCGGTCGCCAGGGTCTCAGCAGTCCAGACGGAGCCATCGAAGGCGGCGTGGCGCACGACCCGGTTGCTCCCCTGAATGGCGAGGTAGGCGATGTGGGCCGTGTTGGTGACCTCGGCGCCGATGGATGGGGCCGAGACGAGGTTCGCCCCGGGATCCACCGACCGGGTGACCCACGTCGTGTTGTTCAGGGTCGCGTGGTAGAGGGGCTGGCCTGGCTCCCGGTAGGCCACGTGTGGGACGTTGGCCGCATCCAGCGCCAGGGCCAGCTCGGTTGTCCAGGCGTCGTCGACACCGGGCACGGCGAGCTGTTTCGTCCAGGTGAGGGTATCTGGCCCCCGCGTGGCGTAGCGCAGGCCCCTGGAGAGGTAGGCCAGGTGGATGCGCGCATCGCTCCCCACGGCGACGGCGGACTTCCCGATGGGCCGGCTTTCTTCCACCGTGTGGATGGTGAAGGAGCCGGTCTGGGCCGCGTGGCGCAGGGTTTCGTCGGGGGCGTAGTAGTAGGCCAGGTGGGCGCGGCCCGCGCCGTCCAGGGCCAGGCTCGGCCGGGGCCGGTTCCAGCCGGCCGCAAAGGACTCGACCGTCTCGGTGAGCCAGGTGGAGTCTGTCAACGGACGGGCGGCCAGGCGGAGGATGCTCGTGGAATCGGGATCGGTGTAGAGATACCAGGCATAGGCAATCGCCACCTGCCCGCCCCTGATCTCCAGGGCGGCGTTCTGCTGCAGGTGGCCGCTGCCCACCGAGTCCACCCACGTCGTTTGCCAGCCACTGCCGCGCTGCGCGTGGTAGAGCGCCGTATTGCCCTGGAAGAAGGCCAGGTGGGGGGTGGCGCCGTCGTACACCAGGCTGGGATAGGCGTAGTACCTATTGCTGCTGGTGATGACCTCGTAGGTCGTCCAGGGGGCCGCGGCAGAGTGGGTGTAGAGGCGCACCTCGTAGGGCGGCGCGTTGTCTTGCACGCAGGCTACGTAGGGCACGTCGTTCTGGTCCAGGGCCAGGGAGAAGCCATAGTTGGATGAGTAAGGACTCAGACTGCAGGCCGTCTGGGTGATGGCCACGGTGGGGGTGAGCCAGGCTGTGCCGTTGTGGACGGTGTAGTACAGCTCCCGGTCGTAGTTGTAGACCAGGTGCAGCCGGCCATCGCTGCCCCGCTTCAGGTCCAGTTTGTAGTCCGCAGCCGAGTTGGGAACGTCGGCGATGTGCTCCACCGTCCAGGTGAGAGCCTGCCCTGAACCCTCGGGCTGAAGGCTTGTCGAAGAGCTGCCGGGAGCCGCGACCTGGCGCGCCAGCCAGAGCGCATCCTCGCCATAAAAGGCGATGAGCGCCCGCCCCTGGTCGTCCAGAGTCAAGGCGGCCGCTCCGAGGGAAGTTGTGTCGCGCGAGCGGGTCACCGGCACAGTCTCGGTGATCCAGCGCGTGCCGGTGTAGGTGGCGTAGTAGAGGGCGTTACCGGCGTAGGCCACGTGGGGGACATCGTGGCTGTCCACGGCCAGGTGCCGCCAACTGCCCAGCGTAGCGCCAAACCTCGGCGCGGTGTCGACCAACTCGGGCTCGCTCCACTCGTCCACCGGGCTGCTGGTGGCGCCCGCGGCCTGGAAGGCCTGGGGATGGGTGATGACGGCGGTGTTGTACACAAAGTCGCCCGTGGTGAGCACGGCGGCATAGGTGAGGGTGACCGGACTGTTCGCCGCCAGGTCGCCGTCCCAGCGGATGGTGCGCTCCGTGGTGAGGTAGGCCGGACTGCCGGCGGTGGCCTGGAGCGTGGCGGTCACGTAGTCCAGGCCGGCGGGCAGCGTGTTGCTCAGCACCGCCCCGCTGGCCGTCGTGTCGCCCGTGTTACTCACGACGAGGGTGTAGGTCACGGTCTGCCCCTGCGCCGGCGAGTTGCTGCCGGGCGCGATGCGGACGTCCAGCACGACTGCGTTGGCGGCGGGGCCGGCGGCGGCCGGGGAAGGGGCCGGCGCCCCGGCGTGGACGGCTGCGGGGTGGCCGGCGATGGCCACCAGCAGGGCCTGCACGGCGGCCAGGCTTAGCAAGCCGGTGAGCAGGGCCAGAGTGATACGCGATCGTGGCGTTTTCACTGCATCCCTCCGTTGTGTTGGCGAAGTCCGCCGTGCCTGCAATTTGATCAGCGGGAGCTTGTTATCGCGCGGACAACGCGGCTGCTGCCATCGCAGTCGTGACCACACCTATCAGACCATAAAGGGTCAAGAACCCGTACGCCAGTTTCAGGGTTCCTGGCTGTCCAATACGAATGCCACGGCGTTGCATGACCAGGCGAACCACAATCCCACGGCCGGCAA
Organism: Ardenticatenaceae bacterium; assembly: GCA_027493995.1. Classification (GTDB taxonomy): domain Bacteria; phylum Chloroflexota; class Anaerolineae; order Ardenticatenales; family Ardenticatenaceae; genus DOUV01. The sequence continues at coordinate 4,133,662 of JAOSJS010000001.1, forward strand.
AGTAGAGATACATACCGCCGCCGACTAAGCCGAAGTAGGGCCATAAAGGGCTGTTCACCAGGAGCAGGATGCCCGCAGCCGGCAGCGTCCAGACAATCATGGCGTCCCAGATGGCCTCACCGCGTGTGTCCACGAAAAACGTTGCGTCCACTTCGGATTCAGGCTCGTTCAAGCCCAACCTGGCGGCCAGTGCTGGCAAGAAGGCATTGATGACCTGCGCCAGCCAACCCAACATCAGGGTAAAAAGGACAAGAATTGCACCCCAGATCACGTTCATAGCGGTACTCCTCCTTGAAGTTCATGGATGAGTTCATGGCAAGTAGATGACGTCAAAGTGAAGCACTGTCCACACGATGTACGCCAGGCCCACAAGTATGCCCAAGGGATATCCGATCAGCCAGGTCATCAGGCTGTGTCTCGGGTTATAAAACCGCAGGCTGGTCGCCGTGGTCATCACGTTCGCCCAAATCCACCAAAAACTGACCAGAGCGAGCAGATAGTATCCCCAGCGCGGATAGAGAAACACGAGCACGATTCCGATGATGTTGGCCGGACAAGACACGAAGACATCAGCGAAGGCGATGCCGTAATGGGTCTTTTGTTCGTGCCAGTCATCCGTCGATCCATCGGGATTCTTAAAGGCTTTGCCCTTGAGAATCATGATCTGCCAGCCCCACAGGAGCAGGGCAAACAGACCCATCAAGACCAACAGCACATACAAACTCACCCGTGAGGCAACGGTTAGTTCTTGCATTCTGTCACTCCTTTTCAGGCTACTGTGCCTGCGCATGGTTTGAGGCTGCGACTTGGCGCCAAAGGCTGGTCAGGGCCCGAACGTCTCGCCCATCGCCATGAGGCTGCCCGAGTCGTTCACAGGTCTTGGTTTATAGAACCTCGCGAGAGAAAGCCCACGGCTTCCAGCCGTGGGAGCCCCTGAGGGGGCTGCCCGAGCGTCCACCTCGACGCGACGGGAGCCCCCCGCGGGGGATCCCCAAGCGAGAACGCCCGGTAGGGGGATCCCCGGTGGGGGAGCCCCGCAGGGCAGAATCGAGCGCAATGCGAAATACAAGGCCCAAGCACGTTGCACTCTGTCGCACCCGTGTGCTATACGTAAGCAGACTACGGGAGCGCCAGAAATGCGTAAGACGTACAAGTACCGAATCTATCCTACCAAGCCCCAAGAACGCCAGCTTGCGCGCGTGCTTGAGGAATGCCGTTGGCTCTACAACGAGACGCTGGCGTATCGCAAACGCGCTTGGGAGGAGCGGCAGGAATCGGTGGGCCTGTACGACACGCAACGCCTGTTGCCCGCGTGGAAAAAGGCGCGTCCATCTTTGAAGCAGGTTCACTCCCAGGTGTTGCAGAACGTCCAGGTGCGGGTGGACCTCGCCTTCAAAGCCTTCTTCCGTCGTGTGAAGGCGGGCGAGACTCTCGGCTATCCTCGCTTTCGTGGCCAGGGTCGGTACGACAGCTTCACCTTCCCGCAGTTCGGCTTCAGCCTGGAGAGCGACAAGCGCCGTCACAATCTGTCCAAGATCGGCGATGTCAAGATCGTCTTGCATCGTCCGGTCGAAGGCACGATCAAGACGCTCACGATTCGCCGGACGCCTACCGGCAAATGGTTCGCGTCTTTCTCGGTAGAGGTCGAGTGCGAGCCGTCGCCTGACAACCCAAAGGTCGTTGGCGTGGACGTTGGCCTTGAGTGCTTCGCCACCCTGTCCACCGGCGAGCAGATTGCCAATCCGCGTTTCTTCCGTCGCGACGAGAAGGCTCTGGCGAAAGCGCAGCGGAAGTTGAGCACCGCCGCGAAGGGCACGCCGGAACGGGCGAAGCGCCGGCAGGTGGTTGCCCGCATCCACGAGCGGATTGCTAACCGCCGCAACGACTTCGCCCACAAGCTGGCCCGGCGATTGGTGGACGAGCACGGCCTTGTTGTGTTTGAGGACTTGAATACGAACGGCATGCTCCAGAACCATCATCTGGCGAAGAGCATCTCGGATGCGGCGTGGAACCAACTGGTACAATACGCGACGTTCAAGGCAGAATGCGCCGGTCGTCGCGTCGTGCTGGTCAATCCGCGCAATACATCCAAGATGTGCTCTCGTTGCGAAATGTTGGTTGAGAAGTCTTTGAGTGTTCGCGTCCATGCTTGCCCTCATTGTGGTCTTGAGATGGATCGAGACCACAATGCCGCTCTGAACATTTTGAGACTGGGGCTACAGTCTCTGGCGAAAGCCTAGAAGCCCACGCATTCTATGACCCTGTTGGCGAATTGGTGCGAGTGGCGGGGTGCCTGTTCGTAGTGCGCGCTTCAGCGCGCTGAAGCGCGCACTACGAACTGCTCGCCCTCTCTGGAAACGATTTCGCCACCAGTTGCCCCTGTGCCTGCGGCCCGCGCCGGGAAATGAAAATTGGCGCCGCGCCACGGCGAACAGCGCTGCGGGCTATTTTCAGGAGAGGATCATTCTATGCGTGGGAGTAGTCACCGCAACCAGTCCCGCCAGGTCCCATCACTCTGAGGACGGACAAGCTGACCCACATCTTCTCTCCTCGATGGTCGCTTGAAAATACCATATACAACCAGCGTGATGATCATCAAGAACGCACCCACGATCAAGCCCGCTGAGCCCACCACCAGAGGGTTCCCACGCATGACGTCCGCTGCCGTCATACTATCCCCATAGGCATTCAGGACACCGTGCAGGATGGCCGCCAACAGGGCGCTCCCCCGAGTCTCCACATAGAACCAGGTAAAAGGAAAAGAGAGAAACAGCACCGTGAAAGTGAACACAGGGATAGCCAACCACGGGCTCTGTCCAGGATAGTTGAAGCCAATGAGTAACAGCGGCAGATGCCACCCGGCCCAAATGACTCCCACGACCACAGTGGCCTTGATCTCACCCAGGGGCAACACCCGTGGCAAGAGATAGCCGCGCCAGCCATATTCTTCGCCAAAGACGAAGATGGCCACGATGAGCCCCACCAGCGGCATCGCGGGGTAGTAGACCCATAGGGGGATATCCCCTCTCCAGACAAAGCGTCCCAGACCGGTGAGATGGCTGAAGCCGACCACAACGCCGATGAATATGGCGGGTGCGATCAGTGCGACCAGGAAGTACTTCCAGGAACGCCACAGGCCCAAGGAACCCTTCAAGCCTTCCCGACTGACGAACAGCCGCATGATCACGGCTGCAATCAGTGGGCCGAAATCTCCGATCACAATGTCCATCGTTCCTACGCTGCCCAAGAGGTCGGCTGATCCCAGGTAGGGGTACAGCCGTATGCCCCACCAGAGCCAACTCAGGGCGTACGCGAGAATGCTGAACAGGGCAACTTCACGGTAGTGGACATTTGGGACAGGCTTCGTGTCTATCCTCACGTGAGGGGCAGTGGTTCGTTCTTGCACGGTGTCGCTCCCTTTCAGGCTACGGTGCCTGCGCGCGGTGGTACGACAATAGGGACTGCCATTTAGTGATTCCCCCGGACGATGACCGGCACATACAGGTGCGATGCCGGTGAAGTCGCCACCGGCATGGCCGTAGTCGTTGCGGTGACAGTGGTGGTCGCGGTTGCCGTTGGCGTCGCGGTGGCTGTGCCAGTCGCCGTGGCAGTTGGCGAGGGGGTAGGGGTGGCGCTCGGTCTCGGCGTGGGCGTCGCAGCGGCTGTCGCCGTCGCGGTGGGCACCGGCGTGCTGGTCGGTGTGGGCGTGGGCGTGTGCGTGGGGGTGGGCGTGGTGCAGTCGATCATGGTGGTGCTGGCACTGGCCGTGGCCGGGCCAGCCTCCGTGCTGGCGGCGCTGGCGGTCGTCGTGATCACCGTGCCGGGCGGCAGGCTGGAGTTGGTGCCGACCTCGAGATGATAGGCCTGCGACTGGCCCGCGGCCAGCGCCCCGACGAGCCAGCTCACCTGGCGGGTGGCCGGGTCGTAGCTGGCGCCGGGGGTCGAGCGCTCGGGCAGAAAGTAGGTGCGCGCGGGCAGGGTGCTGGTGAGGGTCACCCCGGTCTGGGGAGGGTGGGGCTGGCGTTGCCCACCCGGAGGGAGTAGCTCTGGTGCCAACTGATGCAGAGCGGGTCGAAGACCGCCTGGAGGGTGACGGCGAGGGTGGGCGAGGCCAGGTCGACCTGGCGCCGGTCGCCGTGGGCCGACCAGGTGGGCGCCTGGGGTCCCTGGGGGCTGACCGGCAGGCCGTCGATGGTGAAGCGGATGGCGTCGCCCGGCGCGGCGCCCTCGTCGAGGCCGGGGGTGGTGGGGTCGTCGGCGTAGCAGGGCAGGAGACCGTAGGCCCCCTCACCGGTGACGACGAACTCGCCACACTGGGTTCCCTGGGGGTCGAAGGCCGCGATGACGGCGCCCACCGGGACCGGCCGGCCGCGGAAGGTGGTCGTGGGGCTGTAGAAGTTGACCCACTGGGTGGTGGGGGTCACCTGGGCCGGGCGGCCGGCGCCGGCGACCGGCCGGCCCGCCCAGCCCAGGCTGAGGAGAGCTAAGAAGAGACTCACGGCGCCGAGAACACGCGCGCGGGTCGAGGGTGCCACCGTTAACCTCCTGGTGTGTGGGACGTGATCCGTGATGCGTGAACGATCTTTTCACGCATCACGCCTCACGTTCGGCCCGTCATCCGTTGTGCTGGCCACTGGCGGGCTTCATTGCTCCCCCCGGCGCAGGAGGGGCACCCACAGGCGATGCAGCTCGCTCGGCCCGAGCGGTACCCACTGGCGCTCGCCGTGGGCCGTCCAGGTCCCCGTGCCCAGCACCTGACCGTCGACCACCAGCCGGATGGCATCGCCGGGCCGGGCGCCCTCATCCTCAGGCGTGTCCGGGTCGTCGCCGTAGCAGGCCAGCAGGCCGTACTGCCCCACGGTGGTCAACGCCGCCGCGCCGCAGACCACCCCGTCGGGGTCCAGCGCCTGAACGATGGTGCCCGGCGGCAGTGGGCTGCCGTCCAGCAGCCGCGCCGGGCCGTAGAAGTTGACCCAGATGGGGGTGGGGAAGGTTGAAGGTTGGAAGGTCGAAGATCCCCGGCGTAAGCGTCCGGGGATTGCAGGTTGAAGGTTCTGACCGCGAGTCATCGAACCTTCAACCGATGCCGGGTACTGCAGCGTGGCGGCCTGGTTCATCTTGATCCAGTAGCCGTGCAGCGGCGCCATCGTGCTCAGGGTGTTGAAGCTGGGGTCCAGGTCGGGGTAGTAGGAGAGCGCCCCCTGCTCGAAGCCCAGCACGGCGCTGTACTGGCCGTCGATGCTTTGTAGCGCCTCCGCCACCGGCAGCGGCTGGCGCGGCAGGTAGCTGACCAGGTTCCACCCCGCGTCCAGCGCGAGGGGGCGGTCCTCGGCGAACGTCTCGCCGACCACGCGCAGGGTGGTGGGTTTCCCCAGTTCCCCCCGGGCCGGCGGGACGCCGGCGCTCCCAGGCCCAGTTCCCTCAGTTCCCCCCAGTTCCCGGGCCGGCTTCACCTTCACCCAATACCCGTACTCCGCCTTCATCTCCTTCAGTGTGTTGACCTCCGGCGGCAGGTCGGGGTAGTACGACAACGCGCCACCGTCGAAGCTCTGGATGACGGTGTAGGTGCCGCTGATGGGGCGCTGGACGACGCTGACGTCGGGGGTAAAGGGGTTGACGTAGGACGACATCAGGTTCCAGGATTCCACCAGGGGCACGTCCAGGATGGAGACGCTCTGCTGGACGGGGGCCGGGGCGCTGCACAGCCCCACCGGGCTGCTGCCGCTGCCGTCGTCGTTGGCGACGATGGTGATGGTGTGGTCGCCGGGGCTCTCGCCGGTCCAGGTGACGGTGACGACTTCCGAGGCGCCGGGGCCGAGAGCCTGGGTGGTGGCCGCCGTGCCGATCAGGCTTGCCCTGAGACCTGCCGAAGGGGTGCCGCCGGCCTGGGAATCGCCCAGGTAGAAAGAGACCGGCAGGCCGGCGGGGACCTGGGCACCGGCGGCGTTGCTCACCCGCGCGGCCAGGTCCACCGAGCCGGCCGGCTCGGCGGTGGCGAAGGCCGTGGTCAGGGTGGCGGCGGTGCAGGCCGCGCCAACGGTCACGCTGGCGTCCTGCGGGGTGACGTCGCCGATGAGCACCGGGGGCCGGGCGTCGGTGGGCAGTTTGATGGCACTGAGGGTCAGGTCGCTCTGGCCGTCGGCCAGGCCGACGAAGGTGAGCACCGCCAGAGCCTGCCCTGAGCTGTCATCCTGAGCCTGTCGAAGGGCTGCCGAAGGGTCGCCGGGGGCGGTGATGCCGGGGCGTCGCCGGTGGTGGCGCAGGCCAGGCGCACGCCGACCCCCAACGCTTGCCCTGAGCAAGGTCGAAGGGTTGGGGGCCAAGGGGGCGGGATTCGGGCAGACCACGCTGCGGCCGGTGGCGCGCAGGCCGCCGCCGGCCTCCATGCGGACGAAGCGGAGAATGGTCGAATCGTAGCCCAGGTCGAACTGGAAGGCCGCCAGCGGCGCGCTGAGATCGCGGACGGTGACGGTGACGGTGAAGGTTTCGCCGACTGTCACCGGGTCTGCCGGCGCGTTCAGGCTGAGGGTGGCCGTGTTGGTGGCCACCGGGGCCTCCCTGGATGCTTCGCCGGATTCGACGGAAGAAGGCGACGGCAGCACGGTGCGCGCAGCCAGGATGAGATCGCGCTGCTGGACCCCGATGGCACCGAGCAACAGCGCCACGGCCAGGACTGCAACCACCCTCCGGATGTGCCCCATTGATAACTCTCCTTATGCGTCTCTCTTCACGACCACGCCTATCACCAGCTCGTGGCCCAGTTGTAGGCGCTACTGATAATACCCCGCCCAGCACCGAGGCCTCGCCTTGTGGCGTTGTAGGCTGTGCTGGCTGCACTGCTGGTGGCCTCGTAGGCGTCGTAGGCCTTATCTCCAATCCAACGGCCGGTGCGGTCAAAGTTGTTCGCCGTCTCAACAGCCACATCGTAGGCAAAGCTCCCCGCATCTCTGGCCCAGGGTGTGTAATCGTCCGCGTACCACTCGCCGATTCGACGGCCGGCGCGATCGAAGTTCCCCGCCGTCTCCACCGCCACGTCGCTCACAAAGACCCCGGCATCGTAGGCCCACTCTCCGAAATCGCGCATAGTCTGCTTCAGTCCGGTCTTGTTCATCAGGTAGTTGGTACCGCAGAAGGAGACGATAAACACGCCGGCAACGGCCGCGGCCTTCCAGGTGAGCGGGTTCTTGAGCACCGCCATGCCGCCGCGGCCCAGCTTGCCCGCGACTTTCATGATTGCACCACCGATGGTCTTTCCTGCCCCAATACTCCTCTCTATCCCCGCACTCATCCAATGCAACCCGTACCCACCGGTTGCGATGAGGGGGCCAAGATATTTGGTGGCTTGTTGACCCACGTATCGAGCCTGGGGACCGACAGTCCTCACCCACTGCATCACATCCTTAGCTGCCCCCGTCACCCCGAGGGGGATATCCCCAATGTACTCTTGCTTCAGCCTCTTTATCTCATCTTTCGTCTGAACGCTCTTCGCCTTGAGCCGGCGCGCCAGTTCTTTGGCCCATTCGGTGCTGCAGATCTTGTCGGCGACATCTCGCTTGTCTCGACAGGGCCTCTTGAGCCCAAAGGGGTCGCGCTCCCCCACCGGGTTGTTGCCCACGTAGGTGTAGAGGTTCATCCCGTCCACGTAGCCCAGCGGGTCCATCTGCAAGAAGCGCCCCAGCGACGGGTGGTACATGCGCGCCCGGTAGTAGTAGAGCCCGCTCTCGTTGTCGAAATGCCGCGCAGCGAACAGGTAGGGGTTGTCGATGGCGGATTCGGCCAGCGGGTTGCCGCTGCCATCGAAGATGCTCACCTGGCCATAGACGTCGTAGGTGTAGCGCTCCACCAGCGTTCCGGCGTCGTCGGTTACCTCGGTCACGTTGCCCAGCATATCGGTGTGGTAGTAGTAGGTATCGCCGCCGCGCTCCATCGTCAGCGGGCTGTCGATGTCCCAATCGTAGGTGTAGCGCGCCAACAACTGGTCGCTGCCGTCGCGTTCTTCCAGCACCTGATCGGTGGGATCGAGAATGAAGTGGGTGATGGCGCCGTCCACGACTTTGGCGATGCGCCGGTCGAGGGCGTCGTAGAGGTACTCGGTGGTTTTGCCGCCGGATTCGCTCACCTCGACCAGGCGGTTCAGGGCATCGTAGGAGTAGTCGTAGGCCCCGTCTCCCAGCAGGTTGCCCTTGAGGTCGTGGTTCAACGGCACACTGCCCACCTGCGCGTAGCGGTTCATCGGATCGGTCAGTTGGCTGCCGTTGTTGGGCAGATAGGGTACGGCGGTGCCGTTCCTGCTCACCTGGAGCCGGTTCCCCAATTTGTCCAGGAGGTAGTCCGCCGTCTCCCCGCTGAGGCCGTAGGTCACGCGGGTCAGTTGGTCCAGGCCATCATACTGGTAGACGTCGCTGGGAGCGCCGTTCACGTGGTAACGTTGCATCGAGGTGACGTTGCCCACCGCGTCGTAACTGTAACCGTAGTGGGCTACAGCGGAGTTGATGTCCGTGATGCGATACAGGTTGTCGTAGATGTAAGTCGTTTGCAGGCCGTTGCCGTGGTGGAGGATGTAGCGCCCGTTGACGTCGTCGTAGGTGTAAGAGGCCACCGAGGCTCCGTCGCCGCGCCTGAGCGATTGCAGCCGGCCGACCGCATCTGCTTGATAGACCCGCACTGCGCCCGATGGATAGGTCTGGGTCACGACGCCCCGGGGGTAGCCGTAGTCCCACGTCATCTCCCAGCTCCGGGCATCCAACTGCTGGGTGCCGGAGACGGGATGGCCGAGCGCGTTGTAAACGTAGTTGAGCGCGCTGTCGTGCTCGCCGGAGTGGCTGGCGGCCTGCACCAGGCGCCCCATATCGTCGTAGGCGTAGGTCTGGGACGAGTCGGGCATGGTGCGCCGGGTTTGCCGCCCCAGGGCATCGTAGGTGTAGGTGACGACCTCACCGGCCTGGTTGGTGCGCGTGAGCAGGTTGCCTTCACCATCGTAGGCGTAGTGGACGGTGGTGCCGTCGGGGTATTGCTCGGCGATCAGTTGATCCAGGGCATCGTACCGGTAGTGACTGGTCTCGCCGTTGGCGCTGGTCATGCCGATGAGCCGTAGCGCATTATCGTAGAGGTACTGTGTCTCTGCGCCCATCCCACCCACATCACGCAGCTCTCGCACCGGCAGGCCAAAAGCGTTGGACTCGATGGAGGTCACCCGCCCGTTGGGATCGGTGATCCGGTTCAGGTTCCCCAGCCGGTCGTAGCCGTAGCGCGTCTCCGTCCCGAGCCCACCGTCGTCCAAACGCTCCAGCGTGACGCGGTTGAGTGCGTCGTACTCGAGAGAGGTCACAACGCCGCGCGGATCAGTGACCCGCCGGAGGTTGCTGTGGCTGTCGTAGGCGAAACTTATCGCCTGATTCAGCCCGCCCACGTCGGCGGTGATGGTGGTCTGTCGTCCAAGGGCGTCATAGACGAACCTGGTTGTGACGCCCCGCTCGTCGGTCACGCGGCGCAGGTTGCCCGCCGCGTCATAGGCGGACGCGAGGGTCCGGTTGAGTCCGCCCACGTCCTGGATCTCGGATACCACCCGCGACAAGGCGTCGTACTCGAAGGCGGTGATGACCCCCAGCGGGTTGGTCATCGTGGTGACGCGGCCGGCCGCGTCGTAGCCGTAGGTGGTGGCCAGGCGAAGTCCTGAGCCTGCCAGGAGATTCATGCCGCCATCGTCGGCGATCTGGCGCGCCAGCCGTCCGAAGTCGCCGTACTCCCGGCGCATGACCGTCCCCCGCCGGTCGGTGAAGGTTTCCAACTGCCGGTCGGCGGTGTAGGTGAAGGACCACTCTCTTCCCTCCGGGTCCCGCACGCCGACCAGTTGATTCGCGTCGTCATAGATGGAAACGGTCCGGTAGCCCAGCGCGTCCACGAAGGCGACCGGGCGCTGGTCGATGTCGTAGTCGGTGGCGATCTCACTGACGATCTCGCCCTCCTCCGTTCGCACGCCCAGCATATTGCCCGCCGAATCGTAGGTGTATTGGGTGACGACGTTACGACCCGTCGTGCTGTCGGTGGTGTAGTCCTGAATTTCGCGCGTCAGGTTGCCGGCGGCGTCGTACTCGTAGCGAGTGGCGATGCTCAGGGGATCGGTCATCGAGACGACCCGACCCCACGCGTCGTACGCGTAGTGCGTCTCGGGCCCCTGGCCGCCGCAGCAGGCCGCGCCGACGAGGATGCGGGGGTTGCCGGCGGCATCGAAGTCCTTGCGCATTGTGGTCTGGGCGATACCGGCCTCATCTTCGACGACCTTGGTCAACAGTCCCGGCACCGGCGTGACGCCCGGGGCGAAGAGGGGATTGCCGCCGTCGGCCGCCTCGTCGGCGGTTCCCTGGGTGTAGATGAAGCGTGTCGCGGTGCCGCGCTCGTCGGTGATCGCCTCCATCTGGCCCCAGGCGTTGTAGGCGTAACGGACGGTGGGCGTGATGAGCGTTCCGTTTTCGTCTGCCACCGTCGGGTACCGGACCTCTGCCAGTTTCCCCGCCTCTCCGCCCCCGACGTCGTAGTCGTAGAGGAAGCGGGTGGTGTTGCTCAAGGGATCGGTGGCGCTCTTCAGCTGGTTGAAGCGCGGTTCGTAGGTGTAGGTCCAGGTCTGGATCTGGGCCGGGTCGCGGTCGGCGGGTGCCAGCGCGCATTGTGACGGCCCCATGTGGGATTCGGACAGGCGATTGCCCTTTTCGTCGTAGGTGTATTCGATACAGCGGCCCGAAGGGAGCGTGGCGCGCGTGATGCGATTGCGCTCGTCCCGCTCGTAACGGGTGCTCTTGCCGGCCGCGTCGGTAACTTCGGTGACAGACCCCCACTCGTTGGTGTGCGCCTGATAGCCACCCCGTCCAAAGACGACGCCATCCACCAGTTTCGTGCTGGTGATCAGAGCGTCGGTCGGCGTGATAGGGGAGCCGGTGTCCATCTCGTTGACCAACTGGTAAGCAACGTCGCTGGGGGTGTAGCCGTGGACCTCCTGCACGGTGCTCATCTGACCGGTCTGCGGATCGTAGACCGGCCTCGGCGGCAGTTTGACCTGGGTAATGCGCCCGTAGGCATCATAGACGTAAGTGGTCAGCCGGCTCAGTTCGTCTCGGTTCTGGGTCATGCGGTGGGCGCTGTCGTAGGCGAAGGAGCGTGTGGCCCCGTCGGGGTAGACGACGCGCACCAGGTCGCCGTGGCGGTTGATCTCGAAGGTGGTCACCCGCCCCGCCGGGTCAGTCATCAGTATCCGCTGATCACTGTTCACTGATGACTGATCACTGAAAACCCACACCCAGCGCGGGTTGGGCTCGCCGGCCGCGTAGACCTCAATGCGAGCCGGGGTGCCATCGGGGTTATAGACGTAGGCCGTCTTGTTGCCGGCGGGGTCCAGCGTGTAGTCGTGCGTCCCGTCGGTGTTGAAGTGCACCTGCGTGCCGTCGGGATAGTGGCGCGTGTAGGTGTCGGTCTGGGCATCGTAGGTCAGTTCCGTGTTGTCGGCTGGCGTCTGGCTCTGGATGCCCAGGTCGGTGATTTGCTGCTCCAGCCAGGGCACGAAGAGCACGTCGTCGCTGACGCGGTTGCCCTGACCGCCGGGGTTGGCGCTGGGGTGGTAGGGTCCGGAAGGATGGCCCCACCAATTGTAGCGCGCGTCCACCTCCACCCCGGTCTGGTTAAGCAGGCCGTAGCTGCCGTTGCCGCTGACGTCGGATCCGTGGAGCGAGAAGTCGGCACTGCTGCCGGCCAGGTGGATGCCGTAGGCGCTGTTGTTGGCAATCGTGGCGTAGCGCACGCGTGCCTGACCGTTCTGCACTTTCAGGCCGGTGTTCGCGTAGCGGATGGTCGCGCGTTCGATTTCGGCGGCGCCGTCGCCCAGGGTGATGCCCTGCCATTGGCCGGGTCCGGTGTCGGCGCTGGATGTAAAGGTGATGGGCTGGGCCTCGGTTCCGATGGCGTTGAGTAGACCGTGCACCGTGAGCCTCTTGCCCGGGTTCCAGTACAGCGAGGTGCCCGGAGCGACGGTCAGGTTGGCGCCGGCGGCCAGGGTCACGTTCCCCTCGAACTCATAGCCGCTCAGTCCGTTCTGCGGTGCCAGGGTGAGGTTCGTCGTGAAGGTGTCGTCCCCGTACAGCCGGGCGCGGTCGTAGCCGTTCTGGATGAAGACGTTGAACTGGAGCTGGCTCAGCGCCGCGACCGGGATGCGCAGTGGATAGCCGGCGTTGTCCTGGAAGGTGGAGGTGGTGACGGTGAGGACGGTGGCGGCGCCGGTGGCGTAGAGGGCGTAGTCGCCGGTGTTGTTGCCGATGTTGGCGAACAGGGTGTCGCTGACCACCACCCGGCTGTCGGCCACGTACAGGCCGTAGTTGGTATAGGCGTACTGGTAGCTCTCGCTGAGCAGGCGGCTGCTCTCCAGGCGCACCTCCCCGGCGGTCACATTGCGCACGGTGACGTTGCTGCCGTTGACGATGCCGTTCGGATCGCCGCCGTAGCGCACGGTGGCGTGGCGCAGCTCGCCCGTGCCGCCGTCGAAGACCAGCCCCGCCCACTGGTTCGGCCCGCTGTCCGTGGCCGAGGTGAAGGTGATCGGCTGGCTGGCCGTGCCCACCGCCTGCAGGTGGCCCTGCACTTTCAGCTCAACGCTGTCCCGCCCCATCAGCGGCACCCCCGGCGCGACCGTCAGGGTGATACCGGCCGGGACGGTGAAGTCGTTCTCCAACTCGTAGCCTGCCAGGCCGTTGGCCGCGGAGAAGATGATGCTGGCCGGCAGACCGCTGCCCAGCGTCAGCAGCCGGTTGGGCGTGTTGCCCGTAAAGGTGTTCCCGCTCAATACGCGGTGCAGGTTGAACGCCTCGGTGCGCAGCGGATAGTAACCGTTGCCGCTGAAGGCGCTGTCCGAGACCCAGGCGGCGGCGCTGCCTGTGGTGTACAGCCCCCAGCCGTTGTTGTTCTGGAAGGAGGAATTGGTGACGGTGAGGACGGTGCCGGCGCCGGTGGCGTAGAGGGCGTAGTCGCCGGTGCCGTTGCCGATGTTGGCGAACAGGGTGTCGCTGACCACCACCCGGCTGTCGGCCACATACAGGCCGTAGTTGGTGGGAGAGGCGTACTGGTAGCTCTCGCTGAGCAGGCGACTGCTCTCGATACGCACCTCCCCGGCGGTCACATTGCGCACGGTGAGGTTGCTGCCGTTGACGATGCCGTTCGGATCGCCGCCGTAGCGCACGGTGACGCGGCGCAGCTCGCCCGTGCCGCCGTCGAAGACCAGCCCCGCCCACTGATTCGGCCCGCTGTCCGTGGCCGAGGTGAAGGTGATCGGCTGGCTGGCCGTGCCCACCGCCTGCAGGTGGCCCTGCACTTTCAACTCAACGTTGTCTTGCCCCTGCACCACCACGCCGGGTTCGACCGTCAACGTCACGCCTCCCGTGATCACCACGTCGCCGGTCAGGATGTAGGGGCTATCGGTGATGGTCCAGGTGGTGTGGGTGATGATGGTGCCGGCGACGTTGGTGTTCAGCGCCGTGACGTCGTAGACCACCGGCGGCGGCAGCGGCTCCGGCTCTGGTTCGGGCTCCGGCGTGATCTCGGGAGTCGGACCGGCGGGCTCTGGTTCGAGCACTGGCGTGGCTTCGGGAACCGGGCCGGCGGGTTCCGCGGTCACGGGCCGGGCCGGTGTGACAGAATCCACCGGTCCCGGCGCAGTGGTTGCCCCTTCCCGCGGTTCCTCGCCCACCGGCCGGCCACTGACCACCTCCTGCTGCTCCTCGGCCACCGGCCACCGTTCCTCGCTCACTGATAACTGTTCACTGTTCACTGACCACTGCTCACCGCCCACTGCTAACTGCTCACTGTTCACCGACCACTGCTCACCGCTCACTGATAACTGTTCCACCCTCTCCGCTACCTCCGGCACATACAGGCCGTGCAAACCGGTGACCTCGTGGGCGGCCAGTCCGCCGCCCTGGGCCTCCTCGCGCAGCAGGTTCTTGGCCGGAAAGTAGAACTCTGTCAGATCGTTGCTGCCATCGTCGATCAAGATGCGGCCGGCCTCGTCCTCGTAGAGGCGCTGCATGCCTTCCAGAACCCAACCCATACCGAAGGGGCCGCCGGGGTCGGCGATCAGCGATACCGAACCATAAATCCACTGGTCGTCCGTAGCGGTGGTAAAGACGCTCGTGGGTCGGGTGTAGTCCGGCGGGCCGCCGAAGCGGTTGTTCAGCGACCAGTAGTACTGCGCCATGTAGGGCACGCGCACGTGGAGCGCATAGCGGTAGACCCCCGGCGGCAGGCGGTTGCCGCGGGCATCGCGGCCGTCCCACAGGAAACGGAAGCGACCAATTTCCCCGCCCTGAACCAGCTCGCTGGCGGCAAAGGTGAAGTTGGCCGTCTTCTCCCCCTCGATGAACAGCTCGGCCTGGACGTAGTCGCCCAGTTGCGCGCCGGCGCTCATGTCCAGATTCAAGTCCACCTCGATCAACTCATTCGGATCGGCGCGACCGCTGTCGTACTTGAAACTCAGATCGCCTGGTGCGCCCAGCACCCGGACCGGCGGCAGGCTTACCGACTCGCGCATAACGCCAGATCGCAGAATGATCTCGGAACTGCCGGCCTTCTTCTCCGAACAGCAACGATCATTTTCGGTGGTGCTGTTCCCGTTTATCCCGGCAGTCCCGACGGTCACCGGGTCGTTGCAGTCGAAGGTGGAGAAGTGGGTCACCTGCATCTCCACCCACTCGCCGGTGGGGTCCACCACGGAGGTGCCGGCGTGTTCCCACTGCAGCAACTCCGCGTTCCAGAAGCCCAACGGAATCACGGTCCCCGGCGGGAAACCCTTACTGTTCTTGATCCGGACGGTGATGGGCTGGGTGAAGGAGTAGGTCGAGGTGCCGCCGATGTTGAAGCCGTAAGTCTCCCAGGTGCCGGGCGGCAGCCCGCCGCTGGGCAGGTAGTTCACCTGGTCGAACGCAGTGGCCGTGACCGGGATCTCGTCCCCTGAGCGGATGGCGCCGGCGGGGATATCCACCTGCATCTGGCCGTCGGCGCTGGTATGGCTGCAGCCTCCTTCGTCACACGTCGTCACCGCCGGGTCCAGAGGCGTCAGGTAAATCTCGTTGACCGGCGCGCTGCGCTCGCGCACGACCTCCACCACCCGCTGGCCGTACGTGTAGCCCGCTTTGTCGACGCGCAGTTCGTAACGCGCCGTCTGATCGGCGGGGAAGGCGAAGAAGCCGTCAGGACCGGTGACCACGGTGCCCTGCACCTGGTTTGAGAACTGGGCACCCGTGGGCTGGTAGGTGACGGGCTCTTTCGCCGTCGCCAGTTGGGCCTCCCGCTGGGTCCGGGCCTGGGACAGCGTGGCGCTGTCGATCTTGAACAGGGTGACCTCGGCGCCGGCCAGGCCCTGGCAGTCGATGGGATCATGCTCGAGCTCACCGCCGCAGGTGGAAGAATCATACACCACGCCGCTCACCCAGCCGGCGTTCTCCGGCGCCTCCGGCGGGGTGATACTGGCCGGATCGGTGGGCACGTAGAAGGTGGTGCGCAGCGTGCCCACGTTGCCCAGCGTATCGGCCACGGAGGCGGTGAGGGTGTAGGCGCTGTCTTGCGCCAGGTCGAAGCTCACCTGGCCATTGGCGCTGTCGGGGCCGGCCGTCAGATCGCCGGTCACGTCGGTGGAGGTGCCGCTCGCATCGGTGAGGGAGACCTGCAAGGTAGTCGGGTCCACCGCCACATAGAAGTCGGTGTAGGAGATAACGACGGTGGGACGCAGGGTGTAGACCGATTGGCGGTTCTCAGGTACCTGGACCCGGATCATGGGACCATCGCCGTCCACGCCGACGAAGCGGTCACTGCTGGTGGTCTGGCCCACCTCGTCGGTGGCGACGACGTGCAGCGCCTGGTTGCCCGCCGTGACCGGCACCGTGGCGCTGAACGACCTTGCCGCCGACCCCGCTCCTGCCAGGAGCGGGGCGAAGGTGGCGGCCACGCCGTTGACAGTGACGTTGACGGCGTGCTTGTCGCTGATCACGCCGCTGACGGTGACCGTCGCCCCGCCGACCACCGAGCCGTCGGCCGGGCCGCTGACGGTGAGGTCCGGCGGGGTGACGTCGTACTCATTGCCCACGTAGGCCATGTCGAGGGCGTCGATGAGCCCATCGGTGTTGAAATCGAGGGCGGCGTCGTAGCAGGCATCGCCGGTGGCGCAGTTCCAGAACTGGGCGATCGATTGCAGGTCGCCCTCGTCCACGTCCCGGTCGCCGTCCAGGTCGGCCCAGAAGGTGCCGGGGGCCTGGTTGGGGCCTTGCGGGGGCAGGCGATGTGGGCGGCCACCGGGTTGGGCGGCCGGCTGGGCTGGAGGAGTCTGCAAGCGCATGGGTGGCGCCGGCGCGGCCGGCGCCGGCGCCGGCGGTGGGAGCACGCCCGCCAGCAGGCCGGCGATCACCAGCGCGGACAGCAGGCGATGGGCGCGGCCGCGGGGGGACCAGTTCGGCTTTGGGATGCTTCGACCGGGCTCAGCACGGGCTGCGGGCTGCGGATTGCGGATTGTGGCGACACGGCGCGGCCCGAAGCGTGCAATCCACCATCCGCAAGCGGAGAGTCCTGCCAGGACCGCCAGGCCGGCCACGCTCCAGATCGTGGCCCCTTGCAGCAGCCCCAGGGCCAGGATAAGTAGCCCGACAGCAAGACCAGATGGAATGAAGAGCCTGCTGATAAGAGAACGCATGGAAATCTTCCTCATTGACTCAACTCCGCCTGCGCGCCCCCCAGCTCGGCCCGCAGGAAGGCGAGGAGCGCTTCCAGGGTCATGAAGCCAAGCCGGCGTCGCGCCCCACCGACTTCCTCGAGCGAGAAGCGCCAGGTGGCTTCGCCCTCCTCGGCGGAACACCCTTCCCGCCAGCAGCGCAGCAGGTAGGCGCGGGATAGGTCTGCCTTGCCTTCGGCCACGGTGCCCCCTGTTTTCCAAGATGCCTTGTGATTGCGGCGAACGGGCCCGGCGTTGATGAAGCGACGAGCGGCGTTCTTCGGCGGCCCACGACTTCACCAACGCCGCGTTATCCGATGTGACCGGCTATCTCTCGTGATGCTAGAGCATCGGTCAAGTAGTCAGACTTCCGAAGTCTTCCGAGACTTCGGAAGTCTCCGATCACGCGTGCCCAGCGACTACTTGACCGGCGCTCTAGGCAACTCGATGACGTTGTTTGAGACCCGCTAGAATCGCCAACACACCCACCAGGGCCAACAGGCCACTGACCAGAGGCCGATTCGTGCCTTCGCCGCCCGTGGTGGGCATCTCCATAGGCGGCATCGTCCCTGCCGGGCACGTCACCGCCGGGTTGAAGGGCGCGAAGCGGACCGGCGGGTCGCCTACGAACCAGACGTGCAGGTCATAGTGGGGCTGCGGGACTGCCGGCGGGTGGGGGTCCGACTCTTCGAAGGGTTGCCCAAGGAGCTCTGGCCGTCCTTGCTCCTTGGAGACCACCATGTACTCCACTCCGACCACGTTGTCGTCACCATCCAGCAGCAGAAACTCGGGCTCCAGAGCGTTGACCTCGAGGTCGAACAGTGCCATGTTGCCGGCGTGAAAGCCCATTGCGCCCAACTGCGGCTGACCGATGAGGCTGGCATCTATACAGAAGGGCTCCGCCTTCACGTAGTCCGGCCAGTCGGCCAGGGTGGTGCCAGCGAACTTGGCCTTGACCGCGTCATAATCCGGTTGTTGAGCCAGTGCGATAGTGGTTGTCAGCACCATCAACATAGCTGCCAACATGAAGAGACAGAGTGAGCGTTTCATAATTTTCCTCCTCGTAGAATATTGTTCGTAGTCAGGCATAGGACGGGGTGGGGTGCTGTCCGAGGCGACTCCGCTTTGCGGCGTGGCTCACCACGAACCTCGCTCGCGTGTTGCGTGATCAGGTAGACTATTCTGCCATTTCGACTCACCTCCTGCTTCGACTCGTGCATTTTCACTCGCCTTATTACCAGCGAGACCGCCGCATTCAACCGCGAAAGCCCCTACTGGTTGGATGACGAGGCTTTGGAACGGGATCTGGTTTGCTGCACGTTAACAATGAGGGCCAGTGTGGTAGCCTGCGCGCCCGCTCGACCTGGTTCCGCATCCAGTCTACAGCGCGACTCTTAGGCGACTCTTAGACTTTCTTCGCCTACCGGGTCTTGAAATTCTTCCTGCCGGCACAGGCAAGAGCCCAGATGCGTGGCTGTCGCCGAGGCCGCGTTGGTTGGGGTGGGCGTGAGCGTGGTGCAGTTGATCATTGTGTTGCTGGCGCTGGCCGAGGCCGGGCTGGCCTCCGTGCCGGCGGCGCTGGCGAAGGTGGTAGTGGGACGGAGGAAGTTGCATTCGTCCTTTGCCTGATTGACCGATTGCCCAACTGTGAACAGTCACACAGTCACACAGTCAGGTAGGCGGGGGAGCGTTTGACGCGTGCCTGCAGTCCATGCTAGAATCGTTGGCGGAAGGAATGATTAAGAACCGTAATGTAATCAATGATGGAGCAAGCAGTATGTTCAAAGCGCAACGGCTATCTTTTGATGAACTGAGCGAACGCCTGCGCGAATTCGAGGACAAGTATGGCTGCTCGACCATCGAGTTCTATCGCCGTTTCCAAAACGGCGAATGGGGTGATGATGACGATTTGATGATGTGGGCAGGACTGTATCATTTGTACTTGACCTCCTTGCCTGTCCGCCAGTTTATGCAGCGTTCGGAGCCAGCGGGCGCTTGACGATTGACGACTACTTTGCCTCCATCGAACGCAGCTTGCGGCAGAATATCCGCGTTGGTCAAGTCGAGGAACCCATCACGTGCCTTGCCTCGGATAACTACAACGGGCTTGTGCGTTGTCGAGTCTATTTCTGGGATGGTTCTTCCCTCGACATTTATGAGGTCGTCAGCACTGAGTTGGGCTATCCTGTCCGCGTGCATTACGCGTATAGGTACCTCCGCGCGGGGAAATGCGTCTTTCGCTACGACAACGCTCCCCACCATCCTGAAATCGCAACCCACCCTCACCACAAGCACATTGGAGCAGCAGATCGTCTTGCCCCCACTGACCAGCCGCGTTTGAATCAGGTCCTTGCCGAGATAGAGGGCTGGCTGGGACTAGGCGTACCGCCGGCTGGGAGTGACAATCCCGCCCGCCTCGGTGCGGGCGCCTGGCGAAGGCTTGGCCGAGACAAGGGCGAGAAACGCTTCCAGGGTCGTGAAGCCAAGCCGGCGTCGCGCCCCGCCCACTTCCTCGAGCGAGAAGCGCCAGAGGGCTTCGCCGTCCTCGGCGGAACGCCCTTCCCGCCAGCAGCGTGGCAGGTAGGCGCGGGATGGGTCTGGCTTGCCTGCGGCCACAGTGCCTCCGTCGCTTTCCGAGATGCGGCCGCCCCGCTGCGTCCGATCGGGCAACGGCGCAGCCCGCAAGGGGGGGCGCACTGGCAGCCGGCCACTGCCCGGTGACAGGGGCGCCCTCTCGACCTGCTTCCGCACCCAATCTACAGCGCGACTCTTAGGCTACTCTTAGACTTCTTCGCATACCGGGTCTTGAAATTCTTCCTGCGTGCACAAGCAAAACTTCAGAGCAGGTCGCTGAAGAGGTGTTCGCCCGTGAGACCGTTTCCCTTCTTGCTCTCGCCATGAGAGTGTGTTAAGGTAGGGCATTCCGCCAGGCTTGAGAAAAACCCCGTCCAGGTTCTTGCCAGGTAGCAAGGAGGGGCCATGGAAGCCATCTTCCATCTGCGGTTATTCGGAGCCGTGCAGGTGGAGCGCGAGGGAAAGCCCGTGCGCGGCTTCAAGTCCCGCAAGGCGCTGGCGGTGCTCTCCTACCTCGCGCTGCAGGCTCGCCCCGTCTCCCGCAGCCACCTGGCGGATTTGTTCTGGGGCGAGAAGACAGAAGCTCGCGGCCGGGCCAACCTCAGTTGGGTGCTGCACAGACTGGCCACCCTGCTGCCTGGCTGCCTCCAGGTTGATCGCCACAGCGTGCAATTCCGCCCCGGCCCCCGCTTTTGGCTGGACACGGTGGCCTTCGTGGACCTGGTGGCCCAGGGGGAGCCCGCTGCCCTCGCCGCGGCGGCCGAGTTGTATCGCGGGGAATTCCTGGCGGGGCTCGAGCTGGAGGGATGTCCCGAGTTCGAGACCTGGCTGGTGGTGCAACGCGAGAGCTGGCACCAGCGGGCCACCCGGGTGTTGCAGGAACTCATCGCCTACCACACCGGCCGCGGTGAGTACCGGGCAGGGCTCCGCTGGGCCATGCGCCTGCTGGCGTTGGACCCCTGGCGCGAAGAGGCCCACCGGCAGGTGATGTGGCTGCTGGCCCGGACTGGGCAGCGTGGCGCCGCCCTGGCGCAGTACGAATCGTGCCGGCGGGTGCTGGCCGAAGAATTCGGGGCGGAGCCCTCGCAGGAGACGCAGGCGCTCTACGAGCGCATTCTGGTGGCGCCGGTGCGCCGGCACAATCTCCCGCTGCAACCCACGAGCTTCGTCGGCCGGGAAGCAGAACTGGAAGCGTTGGCCCGGCGGCTGGCGGATCCGGGCTGCCGGCTGGTCACCATCGTGGGGCCCGGCGGAATCGGCAAGACGCGTCTGGCCATCCAGGCGGCGGCACAGCATTTTGATGCCTTCCTGCATGGGGTCACCTTTGTTCCCCTGACCCCGGTCAGTTCACCCGAGCACGTGATTCCCGCCGTCGCCGCCGCCCTGGGCTGCTCCTTCTACGGCCGCGAAGAGCCCAAAGTGCAGTTGCTCAAGTACCTGGGGGCGAAGGAGCTACTCCTGGTGCTGGACAATTTCGAGCATCTCCGGGAGGGGACAGACCTGATTGTGGATCTCCTGGAGGGGGCACCGGAGGTGAAACTGCTGGTCACGTCTCGCGAGCGGCTGAACCTGCGGGCCGAATGGCTCTTCGCGATCGAAGGGTTGGCGTATCCGACCTCATCCCGCACCACCGTAGCCCCCTCTCCCCTCTCCTGCCAGGAGAGGGGGAGAGGGGGCGGGGGAGTGGGGTGAGGTACAGCGCCGTGCAGTTGTTTCTGCAGCGCGCACGGCAGCTTGACTGGCGGTTCTCGCCTTCAGAAGAAGAATCCTTCGTGGTTCGCATCTGCAAGCTGGTGTCGGGGATGCCGCTGGGGATTGAGTTGGCGGCGGCGCAGGTGGGGGAGCGGTCGTGCCGTGAGATCGCCGAGGCGCTTGAACGCCACCTGGACTTCCTGCGCACGACCCTCCGAGATGTGCCTCCGCGCCACCGCAGCCTGCGGGCAGCGTTCGACCACTCGTGGGCATTGCTTTCGGACGAGGAGCAGCGTGTCTTCCGGCGGCTGTCGGTCTTTCGGGGTGGCTTTCGGCAAGAGGCGGCCGCACGCGTGGCGGCCGCCTCTCGTCTCGTCCTTTCGGCGTTGGAGCGCAAATCGCTGTTGCGCTGCGACGCCGCGGGGCGGTTTGAGGTGCACGAGGTCCTCAGGCAGTACGCGCAGCAGAAACTCCAGGCGGTGCCTGGGGAAGAGGAGATGATCCAGGAACTGCACTGCGGCTACTACGCGGCCTTTCTCGAGCAACGGGAAAGTGACCTGACGGGGTCACGATGCGAGGCGGCGCTGGAGGAAATCGGCGCGGAGATTGACAATGTTCGGGCGAGTTGGCGGTGGGCCATCGCCAGGGGAAAGGAAGCGGAAATCGCGAAATCCCTGGAAAGCCTTCGGCACTTCTACGAAGTGCGCGGGTGGTTTCAGGAGGGAGAGGAAACCTTTGGGCGCGCCGTGGAGAAACTGCGAGGGCAGATCGAACAGGTGGAGGAGCTTCAAAGACCAACGGGCCTCCTCCTCGGTCAGATTCTGGCGCGACGGGGCGCATTTTGTATCGAACTCGGTCAATATGCGCAAGCCGGGGAGTTTCTGCAGACGAGTCTGTCTCTCTTGCGCCATTGGGGTGCCCGGCCAGGGCTGTCCTTCCCGCTTCTCTACCTGGGCAGTCTGGCATTTGGCCGGGGAGAGTATGCAGAGGCCAGGCAGTATCATCAAAAGAGTCTTGCGATTTCGAGAGAGGTCGGTGATCGATACGGAACAGCCCGAGCCCTCCTCTACCTGGGCACTGTGGCTACGTGGACGGGAGAGTATCTGGAGGCGAAACAACTCTTCCAGGACAGTCTCGCGATTTGCCGGGCGATGGAAGAACAACTCCTGATGGCGCGGGTTCTCAATAACCTGGGCAATGTGGCGTATTTTCTGAAAGAGTATGCTGAAGCCAAACAATTTTATCAGGAGAGCCTCGCCTTTCGTACCAGGCTCAATGACCAGCTTGGAATTGGCGCCTGCCTCAATAATCTGGGCGAGGTCGCGTATGCGCTGGGAGAATATCGGCCCGCCGGGCAATACTTCCGGGAAGCCTTAAAAATCATGGCGAATATAAAGACGGTCCATGCGGTCCTGCACATAGTGACCTCGATCGCTGCGCTCCTGGCGCAGGACGGGGAAAAAGCGCGGGCAATCGAAATGTTGGTGCTTGTCCTTCACCACCCGGCCAATTCAAAGACGACTCGAGATCGGGCCGAACATCTTCTCTCTGAGTTGGCCCCCCAACTTTCCGCGCAGCAGGCGGCCGCGGCTCAGGAGCGGGGGAAAGCGCGAAGACTCGACGAACTGGTGCGCCAGTTCGCATCTTCTTGACCCCTCAAGTATCACGAGGGCTCGAGTTCGCCAGTTCCGACTCCAATTCCTGCAAGCGACGCAGGTGGTGCTCGCGGCAGTTCGGGCACTGGGTGAGGTGGCGCCGTGCTGCCTGCCGGAGAGCCTCTGAGTCACCCCCGGCGGCGGCTGTATCCGCCAGGTACTCTAAAATCGCGAAGCACTCATCGCAGGTTGGCGCCGTGGCGCGATCGGAGTCTCCCGGAGCAACCAACATCTCCCACAGTGAACGGATTATGCCAGCCATATGAGACCACTTCCTGGCGCCGGGTCTCGGCCGTGGAGCCGAACTAACCAAACGCCGCCCGATATTCCCGCACTGCCTTGGGACCGTTGTGCTCGAGCCCCCGGTAGAATGCCTCTCGGTCCTGCGTCCGGAAGTCGAGCCGCTCCACCCGAAAGGGTGCCAGCCGTTCCCCACTCTTCCGCCGGTCGAGGACATCCACGAAAAACTCGACAGCGTTGGCAACGCTCCGGGCGTCGGTCCAGTCGGATTTGTAGACTGGGACCCCCGCGCGAGTGAAAATCCAACTCATATTGGGCATCGACCCGTAGGTGCGGTGGCAGGCACCATCCAGCGCATCGAGCACGATCGAGCGCGTGACGCCCAACACGTCCCGCAAGGCGCGGGCGTGGCGGGATTTTTGTTCCATCGAGGTAAGGTGCGGGTAGTACTCACCGGGATGGGCCTCATGCGTGTAGAGGAAGATCGACCCGACCCCTTGTCTTGCAAAGCGCTCGGCGATGGCATTCATGGATGGCGCCGCCATCCCACAGTATGGTCAGGTGAAACTGCCGAACTCAACGATGGTGTAAGCATGTTGCGACCAGATGGCGCTCAGGCGCGTCTCGCTACCGTCCAACTCCCACAGAGGGAAGTCGGGCGCTGGCCGGCCGAGCGGAGGACTGGCTTCAAAGTTGAGCCAGGGCTCGAATTTCTCGGGAACGAACTCGGCGTAGTTGTAGCGCGACAGCAGGTCAGGGTCGTTCATGTTTCGGCCTCACCTCGGTATCGGTACGTTTGTTGGCAGCCATACGCCGGTCATTGTACTGTGAAGAGCCCCAAACATTCAAGGACCAGTCGTACGGCCGGTAGACGAAACGGGCCGATTCCCGGTGCTTCAGCAACCAGGCGCGGTGCTCGTCGTCGCGCAGGTGGCGCAGCAGGAAGGCGATCAGGCCTGCGCGGCCACCGAAGTCGCCGGCGTACCAGCGGAAGATCGACGAGAGGTGCATCGATCCGGAGGCCGGGTCAACAGCGACATCGGCGGCCAGGAAGTTGGCGGTCGCCAGATCGAGCTGCGCATCAATCTGCCCGGCGCTGTACACACCGATGGGCGGGCACGAGCGGCTGGCACAGTTGAGCGCGAAATGGATTCGAGGATCGACGGGCGCGATCACAGAGGCACGCCGCGGGTCGGAGGGTCCGAACTGCGGGCCTGGAAGGATGGGATGGCCGCGATTGGCCCGCAAGATCCCATGTTCGACGTCCTCGCAACTGAAGCGTTGCCCGCCTACGATATAGGCCGCGCGGCGGAAAAACGTGAGCACCCCGGCGCGTCCCTCGGTCACACTGTGTTGTACCCCCAATGCGATGACGGCATCGATCACGAGGGCATTGTACAGGTTAATCCAGAACGCCAGCCGCTCCTCGCGGGTGGTGAGCGTCGTCAAGTCAAGCTCACGCAGTTGTGGCGAGCAGGTGGTGCGGTAGGTGATGTAGGCCGCGCTCTGGCGCAGGATTGTGTCGTTTCCCTGATGACCGTCGAAGGCGCTTGCTTTGAAGGCGGTGATGGCTTGCTTCAACTCTGCCGCAATGTCTTGACTCTCCTGGAGGGCCGGCTCCGAGATGGCCGGATTGAGGATTTCGCCCGGTCGCACCCCCAGCGCCAGGTTCAAAGTTCTCTCGCGTGCCCCAACAAGCATGTCTCCCAGCGTCACGACCTTTTCCTTTCCTTCTCAATCTCGCGCAGCACCGCCAGCAGGGTCTCCACCGGCGGCCGGTCGGTGGGGTCGCTGCTTTGGTGAGCCAGGCGGACCACAGCGTATGTATCCACGATAACGTCTCCGCCGAGTTGGTGAGGATCGCCCTGGATCGGGCGCAAGCGGCGGCCAGCGCGCATCAAGCGCAGGTAGTGGCACAACACCTTGAGGCTCCACACGCGAAGGATCGAGCGCTTGAGGCCGTAGGCGCGATAGACACGCCGCTGCGGGTCGATGAGCAACGGAAAGGGGGCCCCGGTCTCCCGCAGCCAGGCTCGGGCCCAGGCGTTGGTACCGAAGGAGATGAGCAGCACCTGGGCGTTCAGCCAGGTGAGTTCTTCCTGCCGATGGCGCAACTGCGCCACATGCTCGCGGCAGGGCAGTCAGCCCAGGTGGCGCAAGAAGACCAGCAGGGCATTCCGCCCGCCAGACAGTATCTCGCCCAGGGCGATCGGTGGTCCCTCGACCGACTTCAGGGTGAAATCCGGTGCCGTCTCACCTGGTTGCACGATCATCGTCTCTCCGAAGCCCCGTTCCCGTGAACCATCGACTGGCTGGGTGCATGCCTGCAATCTTAGCCGACCTCCTTCAGATACTCCCGGATCATCAGCGCGGCGGTGGCGCCCTCGCCCGCGGCCGAGGCAGCTTGCTTCGTGGAACCGGCGCGGAGGTCGCCGGCGGCAAAGAGCCCGGGTATCGAGGTCATCAGCGTCTTGTCGGTCACGACGAATCCGTGCTGGTCAAGCCCGGCTTTGTCCTTCACCAGCATGCTGTTGGGGGTGAGGCCGATGAAGACAAAGACGCCGTCGTAATGCCACTCCTCCAACTCGCCGGTCAAACGATCCTCGACGATGATGGCTTCGAGTTTGTTTTTGCCTTTGAAGGCCTTAATCGCGTGATTGAGGATGACCGACATGTTCGGCATCTCGGCCACTTTGTCCTGGGCAATCCGGCTGGCTTTCGGCTGCGGGCCAGACTCGACGATGTCCACCTGAGTTGCGAATTTGGTCAGGAAGAGACCTTCTTCAAAGCCGCTGTTGCCCCCACCGACAACGAGCACCTTCTTCCCTTTGTAGAACGCGCCATCACACGTTGCGCAGAAGTGGATGTTAACGCCGATCAGATCGTCTTCACTGGGCACACCCAACTTACGATAGTGCGCCCCGGTTGCCAGGAGCGCCGCTTTGGTGCCGTACTCGTGGCCAGCGACTGTGGTCAAGCACAGGTATCCGCGCTCTTCGGAGATGTCCATCACCTCTTGGGCGCGAAGAATTTCGACGCCGAAACGGCGCGCCTGCCGTTCCAGCCGGGCGGCAAACTCTGCACCCGAGATACCCTCATCAAAGCCGGGAAAATTGTCGAGCACTTGCGTGATGCCTGCCTGCCCTCCAAGAGCGGCCCTCTCGATGACGAGGATATCCAAACCCTCCCGCGCCATGTATAGCGCCGCGGTGAGCCCGGCGGGGCCCCCGCCGACCACAATGCTGTCGTAGAAGTCACGCTGCGCCTTTGTCTGGAGGCCCAGTTTCGCGGCGAGGTCGGCGTTGGACGGTTCGACCAGGATCGAGCCATCGGGAAAGACGATGGTGGGGATGATGCGCTTGCCGTTGTTGATTTGCTCGACGAACGCCATGGCCTCCGCGTCATGCTCAATATCGACATTGACGTAGGGCACACGCTGCTCGCCGAAGAATTGTTTGGCGCGCTTGCAGTCCGGGCACCAGACAGTGCTGTAGACGATGATCGAGTCGGAACGGTTCTGTTCCATTGGTCACTCCTCAAATGCTGTAGATGGCTGCAGTGCCGGCAAACCGAGGGCCACGTCCCTGCGGACGAGCCAGTTCAGTATTCGGATCCCTCAATTCTTTCGGAGAGGGCTTTCGCGGTGCAAAGCTCCTGGAACCGGCTGGACCACCGGTCACGTGACCGGCGCGAGCGCG
The DNA here is from genome assembly GCA_027493995.1 of Ardenticatenaceae bacterium. GTDB lineage: Bacteria > Chloroflexota > Anaerolineae > Ardenticatenales > Ardenticatenaceae > DOUV01. The sequence continues at coordinate 4,160,253 of JAOSJS010000001.1, forward strand.
TGATCTGGAGACTTCCAAAGTCTGATTATCATAGCATTGCTGGCCGGAATCTGTATGTAGCCGATCTCACGAAGAGGTCACGCTTCGCAGAAACCGAACGGTGCCAGTACGTTTGGGGAGGGCAGACGTGGCACCGGCAAAAGAAGACCCGAACAAACGATTGCCTGTTCGGGTCGCCCGGCTGGCCTATTCAGTTGGCGGAGTGTGCCGCGATCCCCTGCCTTACTCCCTGGTCTGGTAGAGGCGCTCGCGGATGGCGAGCAGTTCGCGGCGAAGTTGATCGTCGCCCTCCACCGATTCTTTCATCTTCTCGAAGCCGTAGAGGACGGTCGAGTGATCGCGGCCACCCAGGGCCTCACCGACCTGGGCGAGCGAGGCGTCGGTCTCCTCACGGGAGAGGTACATTGCGACCTGGCGCGCGTAGGCGATGGCCTTGCGCCGGCTCGGCCCACGCAGGTCTTCCACGCCGACGTTGTAAAAATGGGCGACCTCACGCAGAACCGTGTCGAGTTCGACCCCTTCGGGGCGGTCCAGGATCTCGCGCAGCACGCGCTCGGCCAATTCGAGGGTGAGCGGTTGGCCGCCGAATTGGGCGTGCGCGACAACCCGGATGAGCGCGCCTTCCAGTTCGCGAATGTTGCTCTGCACCCTGTGGGCGATCAACTCAATCACAGCCGGTGAAACCGGGAGCGGTTGCGTCTCGGCTTTGGCGTGGAGGATGGCGATGCGCGTCTCCAGGTCGGGCGGGGCGATGTCGCAGACCAGGCCGCCTTCGAAGCGCGAGCGGAGCCGGTCCTCAAGCAGCATGATCGCTTTGGGCGGGCGGTCGCTACTGATGACGATCTGCTTGTTGGCGGCGTGCAAGGAGTTGAAGGTGTGGAAGAACTCCTCCTGGGTACTCTCTTTCCCCGCCAGGAATTGGATGTCGTCGATCAACAAGACATCGACGTTGCGGTAGCGCGCTCGGAAGGCTTCGGTGTTCTGCGAGCGGATGTCGGCGATGAAGTCGTTCGTGAAACGCTCGGAGGAGACATAGACCGGACGGAGGCTCTTCCCGAAGGCTTCGTGGGCGATGGCATGAAGCAGGTGCGTCTTGCCCAACCCGACGCCGCCGTAGATGAAGAGCGGGTTGTAAGCGATCGCCGGGCGCTCAGCGACGGCCAGCGCAGCGGCATGGGCCAGGCGGTTCGAGGGACCGACAATAAAGGTGTCGAACGTGTAGCGTGCCTGCAATGGATGGCTGACAGCATCGTCGGCCGCTAAGTGCTCGTTTCGAGCAGGCATGGCATGTCCGTTTCCGGGGGGTCCCGCGGGGTCGTCTCCCGGCGGGGCGGCCAGTCGAGTATCGCGTTCGGCCGTTAGGGGGCACGCTTACGGGGCGGACCGGTGGATCATCGGATCGAGATTGGTGTGGGGAGCGCACGACGAACTGCAGCGCGACGCTGCGGCCAACGTGGCGCTCGAGGGTCTGCTTGATCGTGCGATGGAGTCGATTGGCCAGCCACTCCACCGCGTATGGGCTGGGGGTGCTGATGACAAAAACACCATCTTCGAGGCCGGCCAGCTCGGTTCCCTTCATCCAGGTGTCAAACGTAGCGCGAGTCATCTGGAGTTGAATATCGCCGAGGGCGGCATCCCAGGTTCTTTTGAGATCGAGTGTCCGCATATAGAGAACTCCGGCAGCAGACGCGAAAGCGAGACACCGAAAAGCGCCTTCAAGGGCGCCTACCGGACAACGGTAAACCAGGTTACGAGCGGCCTTATTGTCTCGTTGGTCGTGGGGATACCGCTTCTCCGCAAGCGGACGGGCAGAAAGAGGTTGGTTGATAGCGGGCGGCACTGGGGATTTCACGGCCGGCACAAGCGGCTTCGTCACCACGCTACCAGAAGGGCTGGACGCCACGCCCGACACTGTGACCATCGCCCGTCTTGACGACCAAGTGGATGCCATTCTAACAAAGAGGGCGAGTAACTGCAAGTCTGATTGTCTTAAAATACTGGCCGGGGAGGACGGTTTTAATGTATGTTATGTCTTGTGACGGGCGGCGTACGAGTTGTGTGGGCGGCCCCGGCTTTTGCAGGAGTGAGGGGGTTTCTGGCCGGGAGTGCGCCTGGCGTCGAATTGGGTCGCTTTTGGGAGGATGGTATAATCGCCGTCGTTTCACAGAAGGAGGTTCACCCTGAGTCGCGCACACCGTGTTCTCCCGGTCATCGTTGCTGTTTTCGTGTTGGTTTGGCTGCCCGCTCGGCTGGCTCGGGCCGATCCCGGCTTTGGCGGCCGTGCTGGCCAGGTGCTCCCAGTGCCGCCAGCGGCCAGCGAGGTGCAGGTTCTGGATGCCGAGACGGGAGAGCCGATTGGCGGCGCGGTGGTGCAGGGGAGTGGCGAGGTGCGCGTGACGGATAGCGCCGGGCGTAGCGCCTGGCCGGCCGCGGGCCCCTACGTCGTCACAGCCGTGGGGTACGAGCCGGTTCGTCTCCGGTCCGGCCGCTCCACCGTACGGCTGCGAGCGATGGCCCGCAACGGCAGGGTTGTCGACCAGGAGGGCGTGCCGGTGGCGGGGGCCATCATTGCCCACGACGGTGTCTGGGCCGAGAGCGACACGGCCGGGCGCTTCGCCTTCCGCGGCGATCTCACAGAGGGTGAGGTGATCGTCAAGCGCGCCGGGTACCGGCCCTTCGAGGGGTCCTGGGATGGGAAGAGCCCGCTCGTGTTGGAGCGGCTCGAACTGCGCGCGCTCTACATCTCCTTTCCCCGGCTGTCGCCCGACTATGTTCCCCACCTGCTCGAGCGCATGGCACAGCGCGGCTACAACGGCGTTGTCCTCGACGCCAAGAGCGACCGCGGCCTGCTGGGCTGGGACAGCCAGGTACCGCTCGCCCGGGAGTTGCCCGAGGTCAACAATCAAGCCTGGATGCCCATCACCGAGGTGCTGAAGCTCGCGAAGCAGTACAACTTCTACACGGTTGCTCGGGTTGTCACGTTCAAGGATCACCCGCTGGCGACAGCCTTCCCCCAGCGTGCCGTCCGCCGTGGTGATGGCTCGGTTTGGATCGACATCGAAGGGCTGGGGTGGAGCGATCCCTTCCTGCGCGAGAACTGGGATTACAATGTCGAGTTGGGCAAAGAGTTGGCGGCGATGGGATTCGATGAGATCAACTACGACTACATTCGTCTGCCGACCGATGGGGCGATCAAGGAGATCGTCTGGCCGATCGAACACACCTACGAGATGCGCACCGGCGCAATTGACGGCTTTCTGAACGAGGTGCGCCTGGCGCTGCGTCCCACGCGCGCGCTGCTGAGCGGCGATGTCTTCGGCCTCGTACCGAGCGTTGTCAAGGGCAACGATATGGGCATCGGCCAAACCGTCGAGACCATCACCCCCTACCTGGATATTCTCTGCCCGATGGTCTATCCCAGCACCTTCATTCCCGGGAACCTGGGGTTGAAGGACCCCCATCGCGAGCCCTACGAGGTCGTCTACCGGTCGGTCGTCGCGGCGAGTAAGCGCACGACGACACCCATCCGACCCTGGCTCCAAGGTTACAGCCTCGGCGTCGAATTCGGCCCCCGCGAGTGGTCGGCCGAGGTGCAGGCTGCACTGGATTCGACCGATATGGGGTTCGTCTTCTGGCTGGCCAGCGGGAAGTATGACGGCCTCCTCAAGGCCGATCTGCCGACCAGGACCGCGGTCAAGTAGCTGAACAGCGCTGGCAGGTTCGTAGGAACCGCTCGAGCGGTGCCAGGGGCGCTGAAGGAGGGGCATACGGCGGTGCGCCCTACACGCCAGTCCTGCCCGGCGAAAGCGACGCACGCGGAGCGACGCGGGGGTGAGGTGCCTCGGCGTTTTTCTCCTGGCCCCTTCTTCCCCTCACCCCTGCACGAGCGAGTGCTTCCCCGGATTGTCCATGTCTGACCCGTAGTGCCACCGTGGGTCGCTCCCTCGCCCGGGGGCCGCCGGTGTCCGCCCGAGAGGCTACGACGCGGGGAACGCTACAATGATGAGCCGGTGGCTGTTGTCGGTGTAGGTTCAGATACTATGAACACTGCATTTACCGGATTTGGGCTACAATGATGAGCCGGTGGCTGTTGTCGGTGTAGGGCCAGCAGGTGACGAGGGTCAGGCGCGTGTCGTTGGTGGGGGCGATCCACTGGGCGTTGCGCTGGCGCACCTCCGCCGGCTGGCCGCGCTCGGGCAGGATCAGTTTCTGGGCGACCCGGTTGGTGACGGCTGTTCCGCCGGCCGTGTAGAGGGAGATCGCATCGCCCTCGTTGAGGCTCACCAACCAGCGGAAGACCTCGCCTTTGATGTTATGATGGCCTGAGATAACCGTGTTGCCTGGTTGTCCGGCAGGTGCTGAGTTTTGGTGCCAGCCGGCAGCGTAGTCGACGACGACCCACTCGCTCTGCTGCAGACCGTTCGACCAGACCGTGCGCCACCCCGTTGGCACGACTCGTGCATCGAGGCCTATGCTGGGAGCCACAATGCGCACCGGCGCCCCGGCTCGGGCGGGCGGGCTCGCCGGGACGGTGCTACCGGCGGGGATCGTTAGCTGCTGGCCAGGGAAGATCCGGCCGGGATCGGCCAGGCCGTTGGCGGCGACCAGCGCCTGGGTGCTCGTGCCATAAGGATAACCATCGATGACTGTTCGGTTGCAGCTTGCGCTTGACGTTCTGGAGATCGATACCGCGGTCAGATTAGTGGCCGCCACGGCCGAGTGGGTGGATGACTTCGAGGCCGGGTCACCACTGCTGGTGACCCAGGGGACCGCCGCCATCCGCGACCTGCGCCGTCACTGCCCCGACCACCGGCTCATTGCCGACCCTAAGGTTGCCGACGCCGGCGCGCTGATCGCCGAGGCCTGTTTCAGCGCCGGTGCCGATGGCATCACCGTGCTGGCGCAGGCCTCACAGATGACGCTCGAGGCGGCGCGCACGGTCGCAGACCGCTACGGTGGCGCCATCTGGCTGGACCTCATCGGGAGTGAGAATCCGACGGTGCGCGCCCAGGTGATGGCGCCCCTGGTGGACGGGTTTATTATCTACCGGCCCCCGTCCGGGCTCCCGCGGGTGGTGGTTGACACCATTCTGGGGTTGGGCAAACCGGTGCGGGTGGCCGGGGGGCTGACCGTCGAGACGGTGGCGCGGTTGGCAGGGCTGGCCCTCGATGGGATCATCGTCGGGTCGGCGATCCTGCACTCCGACAAGCCAGGGAGCATGGCACGGGCCTTTCGAACTGCCCTGGAGGAGCTCGCATGAACGAGGAGATTCAACGGATCCTGGCGGAACTCTTGCCGGTCGTCCGGCAGGTCAGCGATGACCAGGTGACCCGGCTGGCACTGGCGATTCAAGACGCGCGGCGGACCTTTGTGATGGGCGAGGGGCGGACGGGGCTGATCGTGCGAGCCTTTGCGGCCCGCCTGGCCCAACTTGCGTTCCCGGCATACGTCATCGGCGAGACGACTACCCCCGAAGTCGGGGCCGGTGACCTGCTCATCGCCGCCAACGGATCGGGGGATTTTCCGATCACGCTGCTGGTGGCCCAGCAGGCGCAGACGGTCGGCGCCCGTGTCGCCGGCCTGACGGCGGTCGCGGCGAGCTCGCTCGCCCAGGTGGCCGATCTCGACGTGGTGCTACCTGGGGTTGTCAGAGGACAACCCGGATCGGCCCAGCCGTTTAGCGCACTTTTCCAGCAAGTGTTGTGGGTCTATCTCGATGCGGTCGCGCTGCGGCTGGCGGCCGAGGGCAACAGTCCGGCCCCGCGGCGCGGCCAGGAGTAGACGCCGCCTTCTCCCTCCAATTCATGATCACCAGGAGACCGAGACGTTCGCTCTCAGCGATCGAAATAGGCGCGCCGGTCGCCGTGCCACACCCGAAAGGCGTCAAGTATCCGCCCGGCGTGGCCCGGGTCAATGTCTGGAGGCAGGTCGTTTTCAGCAAACCAGGCTGCGTCCAGCACCTCGAGGTCGTGGGAGGGCTTCGCCGCCACCTGGCTTCCGTTCATCGGTTTGCAGAGAAAGAGAAAATGGTAGAGGTGGTGGCGGCTCAACGTGCCGCAGAGGCGCGAGTCGTGGACACCGACCAGGGCGACCGCCTCGGCGCGCGCCCCCGTTTCTTCGAATGCCTCGCGCACGGCCCCCTCGGCCGGCGTCTCACCGACAGAGAGCGCGCCGCCGGGCATGGCCCACAGCTGGTTGTCGGCCTGCCGAATCAGGAGAATCTTCCCCTCGTCGTCGATGATGGCCGCATCGGCGACCGTGATCGGCGTCGGCCGGGAAAAGATCGGCGCGCGCAACGTTTCGATCTCTGCGAGGGGCTGTCCTGTTGCCAGGGCGAGCATCTCCATCGCGATGGTCTGGATCGCGCGATAGTTCGACCGGTCGTAGATGTTGTCGGAGAAACGGAGCCCCATCGCCGACATATCACGGAGCCTGTCGGCCCAGAGGGCGAGTTGTTGGGCAGGTGTCATCGTTGATACTCGCCGAGCCAGGAGACCCGGCTCAGTTCATCGTCGCAGCTCTCTCGAAGCAACCGTAACATCTCTACCGAATCCTCCGCTATGATGGACACTGTTGGCGAATTGGTACAAGTGGCAGGCGCCGGTTTGTAGTGCGCGCTTCAGCGCGCTGAAGCGCGCACTACGAACTGTTCGCCCTCTCTGGAGACGATTTCGCCAACAGGATCTATGATGCCGTGGGCTTCTTGCCAGTCCTGTTCCCTCAATCCGACATTTCGTACACATCATACGATGTGCAAGATTGGTGTCAACCGGGCCTTCTCCTGGATGTACGCGCCGCCTACCGCGCCTGCTCGGTTGGCGGGGGCTTGCCGGCCTCGACGTACATCCTGGTGCGGAGCGCGGCCAGCCCGCTGCTCAGGAAGACCGGATAGTGGTTGGAGGGGCTCAGGGCGTGGAACTCGCGCGGCAGGTGGGCCAGTTGGTCGGCGGCCCGCTGACGTGCCTCGGCCAGGGTGGTGTCACGGAGAATGCGCCCATTCTCCATCACCTTGACCAGCAATGGTTGAACACTGTCGGCCGCCGCGGGCGGCGCTTCGTCGGCCAGGCTGATGACGTCGAAGGCGAACCGGCCGTCGCGACGGGCGTGGCGGAAGACCTGCTTGCGCCCCGGCAGGGTGGCCTTGCCGGCACTGAGCTTGATGTGGTAGCCCGCCTCGTCCTCGACCAGTTTGTAGACGCCACCCAGCGCCGGGACGTCCATCGAGACTCCGAGCTCGGTGCCCACACCGAAGATGTCGATCCGGGCGCCATGGGCCAGCAAATCGGTGATCTTGACCTCGTTGAGATCGCCACTGGCCAGAATCTTGACGCCGGGCAGCCCGGCCTCGTCCAGCATCTGGCGGGCGGCCTGGCTGAGCGCCACCAGGTCCCCGCTGTCGAGGCGGATGCCGCGCAACTGCTCGCCGCGAGCGGCCATCTCGTGGCCGACGACGATCGCATTCTGGACGCCCTCGAGGGTGTCATAGGTGTCAACCAGCAAGGTGGTGTTGTGAGGGAAATCGCAGGCGTAGGCGCGAAAAGACTCCAACTCGCTCAGGAAAGACATGACGTAGGCGTGCGCCATCGTCCCGTAGACGGGGATGCCGTAGCGCATACCGGCGAGGACGTTGCTGGTCCCGACGCAGCCGGCCAGGTAGCTGGCGCGGGCGACGTACAGCGCGGCATCGGCGCCATGGTCGCGGCGGGGCGAGAAATCGACTACTGCCCGCCCCTGCGCGGCCAGAACGATCCGGGCTGCCTTGCTGGCCCACATCGTCTGGGAGTTGATCACGTTGAGCAGGAAGGTCTCGACGATCTGAGCCTCGACGCGTGGGGCTGTCACGGTCAGGAGCGGCGCCGGTGGGAAGTTGATGGTCCCCTCGGGCGTCGCCCAGACATCGCCGCTGAAACGGAACGATGCGAGATACTCGAGAAACCGTGTGCTGAAGAGGTTCAGGCCGGCGAGGTAGTCGCGCGCGTCCGCGTCGAAGCGCATCCTCTCCAGGTAGGTCAGGGCCTGTTCGATGCCGGCGACGACCAAAAAGGCGCGCTCGGGCGGCAACGAACGCACGAAGAGATCGAAGGTGGCGCGCTCGTTGTGACCGTGGCGCAGGTAGCTGTCGGCCATGGTCAGCTCGTAGAGATCGACCATGAGAGCCATATCGGCGGTGGAGATCCAACAGATACGAGATGGGGACATTGGTTTCCCTCTCCTCGTCATGAAGATTGAGGACGATGGTGTTCGCGATGCAAGCGCGCGAGGAGCCATTCGCGTCGATCGCGGCCGGTCCGTTTCATTCTCGTCTCAGATCATACCCTGACCGCCAATGAGCGAAAAGTGAGGAGGTCTCCGTCAGCGTACTGAGGCAGGCCGATTCAGGCCACGCGGTTGGCGATGGGCCCCGCCGGGATTTGACGGGCTCGCCCCCGGCCGCTAGCATCCGCTCAGCCATTCGGAGCAACGTGCGCGGAGGAGCGGGGCGCGAATATGGACAGATTTAACCCCGAGGAGCATCCCCATCGGCGTCTCAATCCCTTGACCGGTGCCTACGTCGTCGTGTCGCCGCACCGGATGAAGCGGCCATGGCAGGGGCAGGTGGAGAAGTTGCCCCCCGATGTGCTCCCGGCCTACGATCCTACCTGCTACCTCTGCCCCGGAAACGAACGCGCCGGTGGGGCGCGCAACCCCAGCTACAGCAGCACCTTCGTCTTTGATAACGACTTTGCGGGTGTGCTGCCCGACACACCGCCGGGCGAGTTCCGCGTGGATGATCTCCTGCTGGCTGAGAGCGAGCGCGGCATCGCCCGGGTGCTCTGCTTCTCGCCGCGCCACGACCTGACCCTCCCGGTGATGAGCACGGCGGAGATTCGCGCGGTGGTAGATGCCTGGATCCAGCAGACCGAGGTGCTCGGGGCGATCCCCTGGATTCGCCACGTGCAGTTGTTCGAGAACCGTGGTGCGATGATGGGCGCGAGCAACCCGCATCCCCACGGCCAGATTTGGGCCACCGAGCACCTCCCCGATGAGCCGGCCAGGGAGTTGGTGGGGCAACGCAACTTCTGGCAGGCCCACAACCGCTGCCTGCTCTGCGCCTACCTCGAACTCGAGCTCGCCCGGGGGGAGCGGCTGGTCTGCGAGAACGAGCACTTCGTGGTGCTGGTGCCCTTCTGGGCCGTCTGGCCCTTCGAGACGATGGTTCTTCCGCGCCGACACGTGCCGAACCTGCCCGCGCTACAGCCTGCCGAGCGGGACGAGTTGGCCGGCATCGTTCGGCGCCTGGGCATCCGCTACGACAACCTCTTCGAGACCTCGTTTCCATACTCGATGGGCTGGCACCAGCAACCGATGGACGAGCAGAGCTACCCCGAGTGGCATCTCCACGCCCACTACTTCCCGCCGCTGCTGCGCTCGGCCACCATCCGCAAATTCATGGTCGGATTCGAGATGCTCGGCACGCCGCAGCGCGACCTCACCCCCGAGCGCGCCGCCGAACGCTTGCGCGCGCTCTCCGAGATCCACTCCAAACGGGAGGGCAGCGCCTAGAGCACCGGTCACGTCATCCCGCGGGGGGCGGGACAAGACTTCCGAAGTCTTGTTCGCAGCAGGTGCCCGCCTCTATCACCGTCGTCGGAGCGCGCTGTGGGCCAGCACGGTCCCTCCCAGACTTCGGAAGTCTGAGTACTTGACCGGCGCTCTAGTTGCGCGACTGGCCGCGAGGTCGAGGGCAGCACCGTCCCCCAAAAGGCGTACGCGGTCTCATCGACGAATGCTCGTTGTAAGGAGAAAGAAATACATGGAATAGCGGCCCACAGATCCTCGCTCCATCTGATGTGGAAGGCACTGGGCCGGAGTTAGGATGGCACCATGTGCGCCGAATCTCACTCATCTGTCGCCGAAAGAAAGCAGGAATTTCCATCTATCGCGTCGGTCGTCCCGGCGGATGAGTCATTCGCTGACGGCGCAAGGAGGTGCTTTATGAGCCAGCACAGGATTCAGAGAGCCGTCTCTCTCTCATTGATCGTCGCCGTCCTGCTCACAGCCCTTGGCGTGGCGCCAGCGGCAGCGATGCCCCGCGAGGACCGATCATCGCGAGACTCCTTGGCGTTCCAATCCGGCCAGTACTACATCGTCCGTCGGGGCGATACTCTCTACGGCATTGCACGCCGGTTCGGGACGACTGTCGAGGCGATCATGGCGGCGAATGGCCTGCGCTCGACGACCATCTACATCGGCCAGTCGCTCTTCATCCCTGGCTATCAGCGCATTGAATTTCAACGTGGCAGTACAAGCGCGACGGTGCGAGGCGCGTTGGCGGCCAATGAGCTTGACACCTACGTGTTGAGAGCGCTGGCCGGGCAGACCATGATCGTGCAGGTTGTGGCGCCGCGAGCGAACATGCTGCTCTCGATCCATGGGGCGAACGGTGAGGTGCTCAAGTCATCGGGCGCCGGGTCGGCGAGTTGGAGCGGACGGCTGCCGACAACGCAGGACTACTTCATCACGATCGGCGCCGAGGGCGGCGTGGCAGCGAACTACAGCCTGCAAGTCACGATCCCGCCACTGAGGCCTCAGTAGCGACGAGATTGGAGCATACCCTCGCAGCTCTGTCACTTCTCCTGTGATGGGTTCAGGCACGTACAGTTTGTACGTGCCTGAACCCATCAGGTTACCGGACCCACGATACCAGGGTAGCAATCACTCTCCGATCTCAAACTCAAGCGGTCGCACAAGCGAGTCTTGGATATAGATATCGGCACGGTAGCGACCGGGCAGCCAGGGCCCCTGGTTACGGAGCGTGAATTCGGCCCGCCGGTTGTCACTGATCTGCTGGGTGAATTCGGCAACCTTCGTCTCGGGTGGGTTGCCCTCCACCTCCACAGCGATCCACACGACGCGGACGGGTGTCTCGGGTGGGGCGTTGCGCACCTGGAGGATCAGGTGGATCTCATCGCTCGGGGCGAACCGGGTGGTGGGCTCGACCGGTTTGAAATCGGCGGTGGCGCCGCGGGCCAGAACGGCGCTGGCCAGTTCGACGCCGCGTTGGCTGCGGCAGGAGGCGAGGGCAATCAAGAGCGGGAGCAGAACCACAAGCAGCCCGAGATCCTGCGTGCGTCTTGCCATCGTTGACTCCGTGCTCAGTCCCTTCGGGTGAGGTCAGGGAGGAGGACCGCAATGCCGGCGCCAATCCGACCGGCGACGGTGAGTGATATTCCCGCCATCCAGGAGGTCGCCCGCCGGACCTGGACGGCAACCTATGCCGGTATGATTCCCGAGGCGACCCAGGCGGCCTTCCTCGAGCGCGCCTACAGCCGCGAGGAGCTTGAACGCCGCCTGGCTCACCCTGCGATCCGGGCCTGGGTGGCCGGGCAGGACGGGCGCGTGGTTGGCTACCTCTTCTTGCATCTCCCTGAAGATCTCCACACCCATGTCCCTGAACTCGCTGCGATCTACGTACTTCCTGAGGCCCAAGGCCGGGGCTTCGGGCTCGCGCTCTTCGAGGCGGCGGTTCAGGCAGTGCGCACGGCGGGTGCCAGCGTCCTGTGGGTCGTCGGTCACCGCGACAACCATCGCTCTCGGTCCTGGTACGAGCGCCGGGGCTTCGTGTACGATCATGATACCGTCGCCTGGCAGAGTATCCCCGAGGCTGTCTACCGGCTCGAGATTGCGGGTTGAAGGGTTCAGACGTTGCCGGTCACACTGCATGCCAGTGCCCAACCCGTCCAGACGCCCGGGCGTTCTCTCCCACCCCTGCAACCGTTCACCCTGCGTCCACTACCAGCACGGCCCCGGCCCGCGGGCCGAGGGCCAGCGTGGCGATTTGGCCGCCGACAACCTCGTAGGGGCGATCGCGGGGGGCGAGGAGGTTGTGCAGGCGAGTGCCCTCCGGCAGACCCAAGCGATCGGTGACCGGCAGGGGAAGCGGCTGCCGCCGCCGGCCGACATTGACGGCGACGATGAGGGTTTGGTTCGCCAGGCGCCGGGCAAAGGCGAAGAGCGGATCCTGAGCGTAGAGGATCTTGAACTCGCCGCGCCGCAGGGCCGGGTACTCGCGGCGGACCGCGATCAGGTACTTGAACTCGTCGAGCAGAGCGTGGTTCCAGGCGGCCTCACTCTGCCAGGGGAAGGCGCTGCGGTTCCCAGGATCCTTCCCACCGAGCATACCGATCTCATCGCCGTAGTAGATACACGGCGCGCCGGGGAAGGTCATCAGGAGGAGCGCGGCCAGGCGTACCGCGCTCACGTCCTGGTTGGCGATACTGAGGATCCGAGGTGTGTCGTGGCTGCCGAGCAGGTTGAGCTGGGTCATGGTGATCTCGGGCGGATAGAGGGTGAGCAGTACCTCGACCTGGTGCGCGAACTCGGCCGCGTCGAGCACCGGCACAGGGCCATAGCCGATTCCCTGAAGGAGGTGGGGCTCGGCGTTCGCGCCGACGACGAAGCCGACGATGGCCCGGGTGAAGAGGTAGTTCATGACGCCGTCGAACATATCGCCCTGGAGCCAGCGACCGGCCTCGTGCCAGATCTCACCAACGATGTACGCGTCGGGGTTCTCCGTCTTGACGCGCGTGCGGAAGGTTCGCCAGAAGGCGTCGTCGTTGATTTCATTGGGGACGTCGAGCCGCCAGCCATCCGCGCCGAATCGGATCCAAAACTCGGCCACCCGCCAGAGGTACTCGCGCACGGCGGGGGTGTTGGTGTTGAATTTCGGCAGGGCGTGCAGGCCCCACCAGGCGGCGTAGCCCGGGGGGCGAGTGAGGTCGTAGGCATTGATGGGCCACTTGTCCAGGACGAAAAACCAGTCGATGAAGGGCGAGGCCGGGCCGTTCTCGAGCAAGTGATTGAAGTAGTAGAACCCACGACTGGCATGGTTGAAGACCCCGTCAATCACGATGCGAAGGCCGCGCGCGTGGGCAGCATCCAGCAGCTCCCGAAAGGCCTCGTTGCCGCCGAGGATCGGGTCCACGAGGAAAAAGTCGTGGGTGTGATAGCGGTGGTTCGCCGTGGACTGGAAGATCGGGTTGAAGTAAATCGCCGTGACGCCGAGGGCCTCCAGGTAGTCTAGATGCTCGGCCACACCGATGAGGTCGCCACCTTTGAATCCGTAGGTGGTTGGCGGTGATGCCCACGGTTCGAGATTGTCCGGCTTCGGCACGGCGAGACTCTTTGCAAAGCGATCGGGAAAGATTTGATAGAAGACGGCGTCTTTGACCCACTCGGGCGGTTGGGCTGCCATAAGCTCCTCGCAGGGTGTGTGTTGGGTGAGGCATCCTAGCGGAGGCGGGGCGGAATGACAAGCCGGACCCGGAGCCCGGTCGGGCCGCCAGCGCCCGACGCCTGGCAGTCGAGAAACCGTCGCTCGTGGCCGGGGCGGCGCAACAGCCGGGCGGGCGCCTGGTGCGAGGGGGCAGGCCGGGTGTCATGCAGCCTTCCGCAAATCCTGAGACCGCAGCGAAGGTGGGGCGCACCGTGACCAGTGAGCGGCCCTCTCTCATGGCTTGGCAGGCAGACCGAAATTACTATACTTGATGCGATGAATGCTTTTTGTGCCTGATTGTGTGGCTCGATCATATTCTCGCTTTTTGTCTCCGGGGTCGTTTCGCATTTCTGATTTTTCTCTAAAAACATCCTTGCTCCCGCGACTTTCAATCGGTGATCACAAGGGGCGAGAGGTGTAGCGCCAGACGATTCATTCCTGGCGTTCGATGCAGCGGCCTTCATCGGATTGATCATATACCCCCACTCCGACAGACTGACTGTTCCAGGCATCATGAGTGTGTCAGCAGCGTCACGCTCGGCTTCGATGCGCGTCCTCTCCGAACCTGTAGGACGTGGGCGCGCGGTCATCATCGCCCTGGTCGTCGCTGTCGTTGTTTGTGAGGGTGATTCGTCTTGAGAGGTGGCACGTAGCAAGGGGAGCAGAAGACGTTGTTTCCTGCGCTGATAACCACCCATTGCTGAAGATCCATTGCTCCGTGCTCCATACTACCTGCTCCTGCCCTGAAGGCGAGGGGCAGGGAAGATGAGATATTGCTCGTTTGGAAGGAAGTATTGGGTCGTTCAGTGCTGATTCAATGACAGGAAGATGGAGATGATTACTCGATGGAAGAAAGTCACTCGTTTGCCCCCCTGTTGATCGTCGTCTTGCTGGCGTTCATCATCCCGCTGCTCCTCGCCCGGTTCAAGCGCCTGACTTTGCCCATCGTTGTTGGTGAGATCCTTGTCGGTATCCTCGTAGGCCGAAGCGGGTTCGGCTGGGTCAGCGGCCAGGAGCCGATGCTTGACTTGCTGGCCGAGTTTGGCTTTGCCTTCCTAATGTTTCAGGCCGGGATGGAAATCGATTTTTCCGGGCTGAGTCTCTCAAAGGGCGGCAACGATAGCAAGGGACGCCAGCGACGGGGACCGCTGTCGTTGGGCTTTCTATACTTCTTACTGACCGTGGCGTCGGCGACCGCGGTGTCGTTTGGCTTGTTGCGATTCGGCCTCATCAAGAATCCGTGGATGATGGGGTTGATCCTCTCGACAACCTCGCTGGGCGTGGTGATGCCGGTCCTCAAAGAGAAGGATCTGATCAGCGGGCGCTTCGGTCAGACGATCCTGATCGCCGCCCTGATCGCCGACTTTGCCACCATGCTGCTCATCACCATCGTGGTCGCGATCCTGTCGAGTGGTCTCACGGTCAATATCTTGCTGATTGGGATCCTGTTTGTGGTCTTCTTTCTGGTCTACCGGCTGGGCGTCTTTTCAATGAACCGGGTGCCCGGCGTGCGGCGCACACTGGAAGAACTGAGCCATACGACAGCGCGGATCAAAATCCGAGGCGCCTTTACGGTTCTGCTACTCTTCGTGGTGTTGTCGGAGGTGTTGGGAACCGAGGTGATTCTGGGCGCGTTTCTTGCAGGTGCGATGCTCTCGCTGCTGTCGACGCCCGATGACGCCGAAATGATGCACCAACTTGAGGCCGTCGGCTTTGGGTTTTTCATTCCCATCTTCTTCATCATGGTCGGGGTGCGATTCAATCTGGCGGTGTTGCTGGGTTCGTCGCAAGCGATGCTCCTCCTACCCCTGTTGTTGCTCGCCGCGATCCTGGTGAAGCTGCTTCCGGCGCTGGTCTTCCGGCTCGGCTTCAGTACGCGTGACGCGTTCGCGGCCGGCGTGCTGCTCTCGGCGCGGCTATCGCTGATCATTGCTGCCTCGGCGATTGGGCTGCGATTGGGAATCATTAGCGAGCCGGTGAACGCGGCGGTCATTCTGGTTGCAATCATCACGGTAACCGTCGCGCCGCTGGTCTTCGTGCGGTTTGTGCCCGAGCGGAAGCCGAGTGCCCCACCACCGATCGTGGTCGTCGGTGCCGGTGAACGCGGCTTGTTGGTCGCCGAACAGTTGCGCAGCCACCAGGAGTGGGTGGTCGTGCTTGATGCGGATGAAGCACGGGTTGCGCGTGCCCGGCAACTTGGCTTTGAGGCCCTGGTGGCAGAGGTTGGCTGTGATGAACCGCGGGCTGCCCCATATCTTGACGCCGCCAACACCCTGGTGAGTACCTACACCGATACGGAGTCGAACTATCGAGTGTGCCAGTTAGCCCGCACGGTGTATGGGATCCCCCATGTCGTCGCCATGGTCACCGATCCGATGGAAATGCATCGTTTCGAACAGCTGGGCGTCAGAGTCGTGAACCCGGCCATCGACCAGGCGGCGTTTTTGAGCTTGTTGGCCCGCAATCCGGGCGTGTACGATCTGTTGACCCGCACCGACGATAGCAAAGAAGTGCGGGAGGTGGTTGTGCGCAACCGCCGGTATGAGGACAAGCCCTTGCGTCAACTCGAATTGCCGGGCGATGTGCTTGTGCTGGCGCTGCGCCGTGATGGCGAGTTTGTCGTTCCGCACGGCAACACTCGCGTGGGGACAGGTGACCGGCTCACGTTGGTCGGTTCGTTGGACTGCCTCGAGACGGCGTACCGGATGTTTGCTGCTCAGTAACAGGACGTATGCGGTGCGAGGCAGAACGGCTCAAAGAAGCGGCATTTGGCCTGGAGTGCGCACTCCAAGCCGATGCTCCGTTCGCAATTCAACCTACTGCGTACGTCCTGTCAGTGACAGGACGTACGGAGGGGAACAGCCGTGTACTGCCTGGATTGGGGCCGGCCTCTCTGGGAGCGCGGGCGGCCCGCCCGCCGGCGCGCCACTGGGAGCGCGGCCCGGACGCCTGGCACGCCACCACCGCGGAACTCCTGTCAGTAACACGACGTACGCGGTGCAAGGTGGTGATTCAAGGTTGATGGCTCAGAGAAGAGGCATTTGGCTTGTAGTGCGTGCTTTCGCGCGCTGAAGCGCGCACTCCAAGCCGATACTCCGTTCGCAATTCAACCTACTGTGTAACTCCTGTCAGTAATAGACGTTCGGCAGTGCCGGGACCGGGGCGACCCGGGGCCTCGGCCGCCGGGATATTTGCCCGGTCGGGACGACTCGCGGCCCGGCGCTTTTCCGGCCAGATACCGGCTGTTCCTGGAAGCAATCTCTCGTTGGACCGAGTGGTTACAGGAAAGGAGCTCGATGACTCCCTCGTTACAGTTCATGCTTGCGCTGGCGATCATCATTGGAGCGGCCAAGCTTGGCGGCCTCACCAGCCAGCGGCTGCACCAGCCGGCCGTGCTGGGCGAGTTACTTGTCGGCCTGATCCTCGGGCCGACGATCCTCAACATCTTCCACTGGCCGCTCTTTCCGGACGAGCATCTGAGCGAGAGTGTGCAGCATCTGGCTGAGGTCGGTGTCATCCTGCTGATGTTTTACGCCGGGCTGGAGATTCACCTCGAAGACATGCTCAGGTCGGGACGCGTGGCCCTGCTCGCGGGTGTGCTGGGAGTCATTGCGCCGCTGGTGCTGGGCGCGCTGGTGGCGTTGCCCTTCGGCTATGTACCAGTCAAAGCGCTCTTCATCGGGATCATCCTGACGGCCACCAGTGTCAGCATCTCGGCCCAGACGTTGATGGAGCTGGGTGTCCTCCGGCGGCCACCTGGCCTGGCCCTGTTGGGTGCGGCGGTGATTGACGACGTGCTGGTGATTTTGCTGCTCTCGCTCTTTGTCGCGATTGTGTCAGGGGGTGGTGGAATCGCGGGGCTCGGTCTGGTGTTCCTGCGGATGGTGGTCTACCTGCTCGGTGCCTCATTGGTTGGGATATGGGTCTTGCCCCGACTGACCGACTGGGTCAACCGCATGCCGATCACAGAGGGGCTGGTGTCGCTGGTGGTCATCGTGGCGCTGATCTTCGCCGTGACCGCGGAAGTGGTCGGCGGGGTCGCAGCCATTACGGGTGCCTTCATCGCCGGTGTCATCTTCGGCCGGACCAGCCTCAAACGCGAGGTTGAGGATCGGGTCCGCGTGGTGGCGTACGGCTTCTTCGTGCCGATCTTCTTCGTGAGCATCGGCCTCCTGGCCAATGCGCGCCTGCTCTCGCCCCAGGTTTTGCCCTTCGTGGTCCTGATCTGCCTGATCGCGATCATCTCGAAGATCATCGGCTCCGGCGCGGGTGCGTTTCTGGGCGGCTTCTCGCCGCGCCAGTCGTTGCAGGTCGGCGCCGGGATGGTCTCGCGCGGCGAGGTCGGCCTGATCGTGGCTGCTATCGGGATAGAGAACGGCCTTATCGGCGACGAGGTCTTTGCGATCGCGGTGGTCGTGGTCCTGGTGACGACCCTCGTCACCCCGCTCTTGCTGCGGTGGCTCTTCCGCGGCGATGAGACCATCGAGCAGGCTGAACTTCGGCAGGTTGGCGCCTGACATTCGCCAGCTGTGGGAATGAGCGGTGGTATCATCGGGAAGGAGGTCTCTCGTATCGCAGGTTGGTGGTGCTGGTAGGCACCCTGGTGACGGTGCAGCTCCGGCCGGTCTTCCGGCCTGAGGCGCCACCCCCGGACGAACGTGCCGGGGAAGAGGAGTTCGACGATGTTGAGGTTCATCTTATTCGTGCTCAACAACCCCAGCCGCCTGACTGACCTCCTGGCGGCCTGGGCAGATGCGGGCGTGAATGGCGCGACGGTCCTGGAGAGCACCGGGCTGGCGCGGAGTTTGGGCTATCTGCAGGAGGATGCGCCATTGTTTCCTTCTGTGGCCTCACTCACGCAAGCGCACAAGACTCACCAGCGGGTGATCTTCGCGGTCGTCGACGAGCGGGTGGACGCTGACGATCTTCTCGCTCGCACCGAGGCGGTCGTCGGCGATCTGGAGAGCCCTCACACAGGCATCTTTGCGGTGATGCCGGTCATCATGGTCAAGGGACTTCGGAAACACGGGCCGGGATCAACCGCTTGACCCCTCGGGCCGCATCCCGTAATTGCCGCGTCGTTTTGGTGTCAGGTGTCCGTGGTGGATCTGGGCGCGTAACGCCGCGCCCGGACGCTTGTCCGGGGTCAGCTGAAGGGGCGCAGTTGAAATCCGCGCCCTGGTTACGCGAAGCGGCGCGTGAGAAGTTGCGCCAGGGTCGGCTCCCCGATCTCCTGCAGTTCGTAGCGCACGCGTACGGCCGGGGTCTCGAAGGTGATCAGGCGGCGCAGGTCAACCGGCGTCGCGATGATGACCAGATCGGCCGGTGTGCGGCGAATTGTCTCCTGGAGGTCGGCGATCTGTTCGGGGCCATAGCCCATCGCGGGTAGTACCGGGCCGGTGGCGGCGTACTTCTCGAAGGTCTCACGGATCGAGCCGACCGCGTAGGGTCGCGGATCGACCATCTCAGCCGCGCCGTAGCGACGTGCGGCCACCACGCCCGCGCCGTAGGCCATCTCGCCGTGCGTCAGCGTCGGCCCATCCTCGATCACCAGAACCCGCTGTTCCCGGATTTGCTCCGGCTGCTCGACGAAGATCGGGCTGGCGGCGTCGACCACAAGCGCCTGGGGGTTGAGTTCGGCGACCAGACGCCGCGTCTCGGCCACACCCTCGGGGGGTGCCGTGTCGATCTTGTTGATGACGATGACATCGGCCATCCGGGCGTTGGTCTCGCCGGGGTGGTAGCGGGCGACATGATCGGCGCGGTGGGGGTCCACCACAACAATGAAGTAGTCGGGACGGAAGAAGGGGAAGTCGTTGTTCCCGCCGTCCCAGATAATGATCTCGGCCTCTTCCTCAACCGCCTGCAGGATGCGACCGTAGTCCACGCCGGCATAGACGACCGTCCCGGCGGCCAGATGCGGCTCGTACTCCTCGCGCTCCTCGATGGTCACCTCGTGCCGATCCAGGTCCTCAAGGGTAGCGAACCGTTGGACCGCCTGCCGGGCGAGGTCCCCGTAGGGCATGGGATGGCGAACCACCACGACGCGCTTCCCCAGGTCACGCAGAATCGCGGCGACGCGCCGGCTGGTCTGGCTCTTGCCGCTGCCGGTGCGGGCCGCGCCAACGGCGACGACGGGGCGGCGGGCTGTGAGCATCGTGTGCCTGGGCCCCAGGAGGCGGAAGTCGGCCCCCGCCGCCAGCACCTGCGAGCCCTTGTGCATGACGTATTCGTGCGAGACGTCACTGTAGCTGAAGACGACCTGGTCCACGTGATGGGCGGCGATCAGGGCCGCGAGCTCGCTCTCCGGCTCGATAGGGATACCTTTCGAGTAGCGGGTGCCCGCCAGGGCCGCCGGGTAGCGCCGCCCCTCGATAGTGGGGATCTGGGCGGCGGTGAAGACGACAACGTCATAGTTGGGGTTGTCACGGAAGTAGACGTTGAAGTTGTGGAAGTCGCGCCCGGCGGCACCCATGATGATCACACGTTCAGCCATTCTTCCTCCTCGTTGAGCCGGCCGGTTTGCGTGGCAGGACTGATTGTAGGGCGGGAGGCAGTCTACGCCAAAAGGAAGAGCGGGGGGTACAGGCTCGGGCCCGCGTTGAGTGCGGCCTGAACTATATCGCTTCCCAGGATAAGCGGTCCAGCGGGGCGGAAGAGTGCCGTGGGCCAGACGGGCATCGCGTTTGACGACCTGCTCGATTGATACCGTCGCAGTAGAGACGGCCCGGTGGGCCGTTTCCCGCCAGAGCCGACCATGCCCACCCCCCTTACCCTGCTGACGAGCGGCAAGACCTCCAACCAGAGAAGACGCGGGGCCGAGAGACGGCGCGGAGGGAGAAGGCGGGTGGTTCGAATTGAGGGTAACGGTGGGGCGAGGGCGGGGGGGAGGGCGCACACGGGTGATTCGGAATTGAGGGTAACAGTGGGGCGCGGGGGAGACGCCCGTCCGGGGCGTCTCTCCAGGGGGTGGTTCGAAGTGGGGGTAACGGTGGGCGAGGGCGGTTGGTTCTCTTGCCGCCCTCTGGTCGCGCTGGTATAATGTTTGCCTCGTTGGGATAGAGAGCTTGCCATGAGTCTGACCATTCAGGATGTCGAGCATATCGCCGGGTTGGCGCGCCTGGGACTCACCAAGGAAGAGAAGGAGCGCTTTCGCCAGCAGCTCTCGGCGATTTTGGAATATGCCGAGCGGTTGCAGGCGCTGGACACCGCGGCCATTCCGCCGACCGCTCAGGTGATCGAGCAGCGGAATGTGATGCGGGCTGACCTGGTCGAGCCCTCGCTCCCGCAAGAGGAGGCCCTGGCGAATGCACCGCAGGATGCGCGCGGCTTCTTTGTCGTGCCCACCGTCCTGGAGGAGCACAGCGCCTGAAGCGATGATGTGTTCATATGATCCTGTTGGCGAATTGGTACAAGTCGCGGGTGCCCGTTTGTAGTGCGCGCTTCAGCGCGCTAAAGCGCGCACTACGAGCCCTTCGTCCGCCCGGGAAGCGATTTCGCCAACAGTGCCCCCTGGGCCTGCGGCCCGCGCCGGGAAATGAAAAGTGGCGCCGCGCCACGGCGAACAGCGCGGCGGGCTATTTTCAGGAGAGTATCTTCATATTTCTGTAAAAGTGGCGCGTACGCGCCACTTTTACAGAAAGCGAGGTACGCCATCCCTGAAGCGATGCGGCGAGAATGATGAATGCGGAGTGGTGAACCGGGCTATCCGTCGTTCATCGTTCCGCGTTCATCATTTTTACTGTAGGAGCAGCTGTGGAACCTTTGTACCGTCTGACGCTCCACGAGGCACGCGCTCAGCTGGCGGCGGGGGAGATCAGCGCCGAGGCGCTCACGCAAGCCGTTGTCGAGCGCATGCTGGCGGTGGACGACGCCGTGAAGGCTTATATCACGATGGCGCCTACCTGGGCGCTCGATCAGGCGGGTGAGGCTGATCAGTTGCGGGCCGCCGGTCTGGGCGACGAGAAGCCCCTGTTGGGGTTGCCGGTGGCGATCAAGGATGTGCTCAGCACCGCCGGCGTCCCGACCACGTGTGGCTCGAAAATTCTCGAGAACTTCCGCCCGGTCTTCGACGCGACGGTCGTTGGACGGTTGCGGGCAGCCGGTGCGGTGATCCTCGGGAAGACGAATACGGATGAGTTCGCTATGGGCTCATCCACTGAAAATAGTGCCTTCTTCACGACCCACAATCCCTGGGATCTGAGCCGCGTGCCCGGGGGCTCGTCGGGGGGCTCGGCGGCGGCGGTGGCCGCGGACGAGGCCCTGGCCGCTCTCGGCACTGACACCGGCGGCAGCGTGCGCCAACCGGCCGCCTTTTGCGGTGTGGTCGGCCTCAAGCCGACCTATGGCCGAGTCAGCCGCTATGGTCTCGTCGCCTTCGCCTCATCGCTCGACCAGGTGGGAACCCTGACGAAGGATGTCACTGATGCAGCCCTGATGCTCGAGGTGATTGCCGGGCACGACCCACTCGATTCCACCTCGGTCGCCCGGCCGGTGCCGGCCTACTCGGAATTGTTGGGTGGCGGCGTCCGGGGCCTCAGGGTGGGTGTGCCGGCGGAGTGGTTTGGCGAGGGTATTGACCCGCGCGTGGCTGCTACGGTGCGTGCGGCGATCGAGGAGTTGCGCCGCCTGGGCGCCGAGGTCCGCGACGTGCATTTGCCCCACAGCGACTATGCCCTCCCCACCTACTACATCATCGCACCGGCTGAGGCCAGTGCGAACCTGGCCCGCTACGATGGCGTGCGCTACGGCCTCCGCGCGAAGAATCCCACTGATATCTGGTCGCTCTTTAGCCAGTCGCGGGAGCAGGGGTTCGGGCCGGAGGTCAAGCGCCGGATCATGCTGGGAACCTATGCCCTCTCGACCGGCTACTATGACGCCTACTACAAGAAGGCCCAGCAGGTCCGTACGCTCATCAAGCAAGACTTCGACCGGGCCTTCGCCGATGTGGATATCATCGCCGGGCCGGTCTCGCCCACCGTCGCGTTCCGCATCGGCGAGCGTGTGGACGACCCGCTCGAGATGTACCTGGCCGACATCTACACGCTCTCCGTCAACCTGGCGGGGCTTCCGGGTATCAGCGTGCCCTGCGGCTTTGTGGACAACCTGCCGGTCGGGTTACAGCTCATCGGGCCGGCCTTCGAGGAGCCAACGCTCCTCCGCGTGGGGTACGCCTACGAGCAGGCGACCGATTGGCATACCCGCCGGCCTCCGCTGGTGAGTGCTACGGGGTAATCGGGCGGGCCGGATCAGTGCCGGCGCAGGCTGGCGGCCCTGCAGCGGAGCGGGAGCAGGTTCCTGGCAGCCGGAGGGCTGAGCATCAAATGTATCTCGAAGGGGAGATTCTCTATGCACGTGATTATTCCGACGGCTGGTTACGGCTCGCGCTTGCGGCCACATACCTACAGCAAACCCAAACCATTGGTCAAGGTGGCGGGGAACACCGTTCTCGGCCAGGTCCTGGATATGCTTGGGGAAGTCAAAGTTGATGAGATCACCTTCATTGTGGGGTATCTTGGCGAGCAAATCCGTCATTATGTGAGCCAGCACTACGACTTTCAAGCCAATTACGTTGAGCAGAATGAATTGAAAGGGCAGGCTCACGCTATTTGGCTGGCGCGAGAATTCGTCCACGGCCCTGTGTTGATCATTTTTGTGGACACTATCTTCGAGGCTGATTTGAAGGTACTGGAAGGGGTCTCCGATGATGGGGTTATTTTTGTCAAGGAAGTGGAAGACCCGCGCCGCTTCGGCGTCGTGACACTCGATGCCAGCGGCCACATCGCTCGTTTCGTCGAGAAGCCTGCCAGGCCGGTCTCCAACCTGGCGGTGATCGGCGTCTACTACGTGAAAGACCACAACATGCTGTTCGAAAGTATTGAAGAACTGATCGAGCGCAATATTCAGACCAAGGGTGAATACTTTCTGGCCGATGCGCTCCAGCTCATGGTGGAGCGGGGGGCCCGCTTTCAACCCTGGACGGTGGATGTGTGGGAGGATTGCGGCACGCCCGAAGCGGTGCTCCACACCAACCGCTATCTTTTGGAGAGTGGTCGCGCCACCGGCGATGTCGAGGCGGACAACTCGGTGATCGTCCAGCCGGTCAACGTCGCCCCCAACGTCACGATCGTCAACTCGATTATCGGTCCCTACGTCAGCCTGGCCGAGGGCTGTGAGGTTCGCAATGCGATCATCCGCGATACGATCGTGGACCAGGGCGCTCTCATCGAGAATACGATGCTCGACCAGTCGCTCATCGGGAACAACGCGGTGGTCCGCGGCCGCTATCGAAAACTCAACGTCGGCGATTCGTCCGGCGTCGATTTTTCGAGCTGAGGATTCACGAGCATGCCTGTAGAAGTGTGCTGTCGGAGTGGCGCGCGCTTCGGTGAGTCCCCGACCTCGCTGTGCCTGGATGGCCAGTGGGTGCCTGTGAGTGAGGTGATCCGTGCGTGGCATGAGCCCACGGGTTTGGGGTTTGTCGTGCGGCTGGCGGACGGTCGCGTCGGGCGTCTCGCCTACGAGCGGCTCACCGATCAGTGGCACCTCGTGCAGTTCTCTCTGCCGGGGTTGGCTCCAAGAGTGCCTGAGGGAGGGAACGAATGAATTACGACCGGTTGATCGCGTCTCGTATTCGCTCTGTGCCGCCGAGCGGCATCCGCAAATTCTTCGACATTATCGCCACTATGCCCGAGGTCATCTCGCTGGGTATCGGTGAGCCCGACTTCGTGACACCCGCGCCGATCATCGAGGCCGGTATCCGCTCGCTGCGCGCCGGCCAGACGGGGTACACCTCCAACAGCGGGTTGCTGGAGCTGCGCCAGGCGTTGTCCCGCTATTTGGCGACCCTCTATGGTGTCGAGTACGATCCGGAGACGGAAATCCTGCTCACCGTCGGCGTGAGCGAGGCCCTGATGCTGGCGATGATGACCCTGGTGGAGCCGGGGGACGAGGTCATCATCCCCGAGCCCAGTTACGTGGCCTACGGGCCCAATGTCGTTTTTGCGGGCGGGACGCCGGTCTTTGTGCCGACGCGGGTCGAGGAGCAGTTCCAGATCACCGGGGAGGCGATCGAGCGTGCGATCACCCCGCGCACCCGGCTCATCCTGATCGGCTACCCCAACAACCCGACCGGCGCCGTGCTGAGCCGGGCGCGGATGCAGGAGGTGGCCGCCGTGGCCGAGGCCCACGATCTCTTCGTCCTCTCGGATGAGATCTACGACCGGCTGGTGTACGGCGTCGAGCACGTCTGTTTTCCGTCGCTGGCCGGGATGCGCGAGCGCTCGGTGCTGTTGGGCGGCTTCTCGAAGGACTATGCCATGACGGGCTGGCGCCTGGGTTATGCCTGTGGACCGGCGCCGGTCATTGCCGGCCTGCGGAAGATGCACCAGTATATCGTCATGAGCGCGCCGACCACCGCGCAGGTGGGGGCCCTCACTGCGCTGCGCGAGAGCCAGGATGACGTCGAGAACATGCGCCGGGCCTACAATGAGCGGCGCGAGGTGATCGTCGGCGGCCTCAACCAGATTGGGCTGCCGACGTTCGAGCCGCGGGGTGCCTTCTACTGCTTCCCCGATATCAGCAGCACCGGTCTCAGCAGCGACGCATTCTCGGAGCGCCTTCTTTTTGACGAGCAGGTGGCTGTGGTCCCAGGCTCGGCCTTCGGCCCCAGTGGTGAGGGCTACGTCCGCTGCGCCTATGCCACCAGCCTGACCAACATTGAGGAAGCGCTGGGGCGGATCGAGCGTTTTGTCAAGAAGGTGCGCTGATGGTCTCACCCGCAAAGTGCACAACGGCCGGGCCTGGCGCGCGTGCGGTGGGCTTCCGATTGCGCCCCTTGTGGGTTGTTGAGGGAAGTTCGCGATGGAATATGAAGCTGTCATCGGGCTGGAGGTCCACGCCCAGCTCCTGACCAACTCGAAGATGTTCTGTGCCTGCGACGCCAACTATCAGGGGCAGGAGCCAAACACGCACACCTGCCCCATCTGCCTGGGGATGCCCGGTGTCTTGCCCGTAATCAACGCGAAGGCGGTCGAGCAGACCATCATGGTCGGCCTGGCGCTGCATTGCCAGATCGCCGAGGTCACCAAGTGGGACCGCAAGAACTACCATTACCCCGATCTTCCCAAGGGGTATCAGATCTCCCAGTACGATCTGCCGCTGGCCCGCAACGGGTTCCTCGAGGTGAGCGTGGACGGTGCCAAGCGGCAGGTCGGAATCCGCCGCGTCCACCTCGAAGAGGACACCGGCCGCCTCTACCATGAGGGGAACAGCGCCCTGGTGGACTTCAATCGGAGCGGGGTCCCGCTGATGGAGATTGTCTCTGAACCCGATATTCGCACTCCCGAGGAGGCTCGGCAATACCTCCAGAAGTTGCGCACCATCCTGCGCTACCTGGGTGTCTCGAGCGGCGACATGGAAGCGGGGGCCTTCCGCGTGGACGCCAACGTGAGCGTCCGGCCGCGCGGCCAGAAGGAGTTCGGCGCGCAGGTCGAGGTCAAGAACATGAACTCCTTCCGCAGCGTGAAGCTCGCGCTCGAGTATGAGATGCAGCGCCAGAGCATCTTGCTCACGCGAGGCGAGAAGGTCGTGCGTGAGACGCGTGGCTGGGTCGAGACGGAGGGGCGCACCGTCTCGCAGCGCTCGAAGGAGGAGGCCCACGACTACCGCTACTTCCCGGAGCCCGACCTCCCGCCGCTGGAGGTCCGCCCCGAATGGGTCGAGGGCATCCGCGCGCGCCTGCCCGAGCTCCCCGACGCCAAAGCCGAGCGCTTCCAGGGCGAGTACGGCCTCTCCGCCGGTGACGCTGAGACCCTGGTCGCGGACAAGGCTGTGGCGGCCTGGTTCGAGCGGGCGGTGATGCTGGCGCAGCAAGCGGAACCCCCTGTCAGTCCCAAGACTGTCGCCAACTGGGTGACGGGTGAGCTCTTCCGGCGCGTGCGCAGCGATGCGGAGGTCGAGACGATTGCCGATCTTCCTGTCACGCCAGAGGCACTGGTTGGGCTCCTGGTCCTGGTCGAGCGTGGGACCATCAACAACAACGTCGCCAAACAGGTTCTGGACGAGATGTCCACGACGGGCAAGCCGGCGGCCGAGATCGTTCTGGGCAAGGGGCTGGCTCAGATTAGCGACGAGGATCAGCTCGCCGCCGTCGTGGGGGAGGTGCTTGACAGCTACCCCGACGAGGTGCAGAGCTATCTCAACGGCAAAGAGACGGTGGCTCAGTGGTTGATGGGCCAGGTGATGCGCGCCACGCGCGGTAAGGCCAACCCGCAGGTTGTCCGCAGCCAACTGACGGAGCAGCTCAAGGCGCGCCGCGAGAAACAGAGGTAAGACTCGCTCCATGTCTCAGCCGAGGCTTGCACAGGCGGCCTCTCGCGCGGGTCAAGGCGTCAGACTTCCGACGTCTGGTGGGGCGGGCGCCTGCCAGGCACCCCTCCGGCGATCCCTACGTCGCCAACAAGATTCTGGAAGCCGTGGGCTTTACGGGCTGGGTTTGTAAGTTGCCTTACGGTGCCTCTCCAGTCTAAAAGGGTACACTATTCTTTATGTGGCGTACCTGTACTGATGTATAAGGAGGCATCTGATGGCAACAGTAGAGGGACAACAGGTTCAACGCCGGTTTGACGCCGGATGGTGGTTCAAGCAGGGGGTCATAGGCGGGCTCATCGCCGGCATCGTCTTCGCGGTCTTCGAGATGGTGGTGGCGGCCTTGCTGAATGGTGTCAACGCCTTCTTCATGCCCCTCCGGATGATTGGGGGGATCGTCCTGGGTTCGCAGGCCCTCCAGCCAGCGTATCCGCTGGTGAGTGCCGCGGTGACCGGCATCGTCGTCCACATGATATTCTCGATGGTCTTCGGCGTGATCTTCGCAGTGATTGTCGCATACATCCCGCAGCTGGCGAGCACGCCCGCGTGGCTCCTGGTGAGCGCTAGTGTCTTTGGGCTGCTGCTCTGGCTGGTGAATTTCTACCTGATTGCACCCGCAGCGGGTTGGGTCTGGTTCCCAACGAACGCTAATCCGGTCGTTCAATTCTTCGCACACACCTTCTTCTACGGCACGGTGTTAGGCCTCTATCTCAATCAAGTCGAGGACCGACAGCCCGAAGGATAAGTGAGGCGCACTCCGCCAACCACGAGGCCGCCCGAGCCAGACTCGCGCGGGTACAGCGCGAGGCGGCAACCGGAGGTCTGGTTCGTCGATGGTGGCAGCTCGAAAACTCGAGCTGCCATCTCGTTTTCTATCCCTTGAGGGAACCGGCGAGCAGACCGCGCAGGAAGTAACGGCCGAGAAAGATGTAGACCAACAAGGTTGGCAACGCCACGAGCAGCGCGCCCGCCATCTGCACGTTCCAGAGGGTGTACTGGCTGCCGGCGATATTCTGCAGCGCCACGGTCACCGGCCGCTGCTCGGGCGCATTGGTGATGATCAGGCCGAAGAGGAACTCGTTCCAGATCGAGGTGAACTGCCAGATCGCCACCACCACGAAGCCGGGCACCGAGAGGGGGAAGATGATGTTGCGGTAGATGCCGAAGAAGCCGGCACCGTCGATCTTGCCTGCTTCGACCAGCTCAGTGGGCACACCGGCGTAGTAGTTGCGGAAGATGAGCGTGGTGATTGGAATACCATAGACCACGTGCACCAGGATCAGGCCCGCAATCGATCCATAGAGGCCGATGCGCTGCAGGGTCAACACCAGGGGGATCAAGACGCTCTGGTAGGGAATAAACATGCCGAACAGGATCGCAGGAAAGAGGGCATCGGCTCCGCGAAACCTCCACTTCGAGAGCACATAGCCGTTCATCGAGCCGAGCAGGCAGGAGATAATCGTCGCGGGGATAACCAGCTTGAAGCTGTTGATGAAGCTGCCCCGCAGGAGCTGCCAGGCCGCCACGAAGCTGTCGAAGCGCAGCCCACGGGGGAGATCCCACATCCGGCTCAGGTTCACCTCAGCAAAACTCTTCATCCCGGTGATCAACAGCAGATAGACCGGCAGTACGTAGTAGACGGCAAACGCGATCATCACGATGTACATGATGATCCGGCTGAGGCTGGGCCGATGTGGATGGATGGGATGAGAGGGTCGCACCGTCATCGTTCTGTCTCCGTGCGCATACTTGAGATCAGGTAGGGGATAATCAAGACCGCGACCATGAGAAGCATCACGATGGCGGCGGCCGCGCCCTCGGCGTATTTGTTGCTCTTGAAGGTGATCTCGTACATAAAGACGCCGGGCACCTCGGTGGCATTCCCGGGGCCACCACCCGTCTGCGTCATGATCAAGTCAAAAATCTTGAGCGAGATATGGCCAAGGATAATGACCGCGCTCAGGGTGATCGGCTGCAACAGTGGGAGCGTGATGTGCCGGAAGAGTTGCCACTCGTTGGCACCATCCACGCGCGCCGCCTCGCGCAACTCCTCGGGGATGCCGCGGAGCCCCGCCAGGTACATCGCCATGGTAAAACCCGACATCTGCCAGACCGCCGCGACGACCACCGGGATCATCGCCAGCGGAATGCCCACCCGGGTGCGCAACCAGTCCGGCTGCCACCCGTTTCCGGGAACCACCGTCGAGACCGTGCTCCACTCCTGGAAGATGTGGAATCCAAGTCGCTGAAGCAAGAGGTTGAGGCCGGTCGGATCGCCGGGCGTGCCGGGCGCGAAGAGCCACTGCCACACGGTCCCGGTAACGATGAATGACAGGGCCATGGGGAAGAGATAGATCGTGCGGAACAGCGACTCGCCCCTGACTCGCTGATCGAGGAAGACCGCGAGCAGCAACCCGATGGCCAACGAGGCGATGAGGAAGAAGATGGTAAAAACGATCGTATTGCGAATGTTGGTCTGGAAGCGCGCTGTGGAGAAGATGCGCGCATAGTTCTCAAGGCCGACGAAGGTATAGTCGGGGATGATGCCGCGCCACCTACTCAGCGACACGACGCCCGTCCAGGCGATGAAGCCGTAGACGAAGATCGCGATCGCGAGTGCTGATGGCGCGATCATGAGAAACGGCGCAATCCGATCCAGGGTCCAGCGGCGGTGGTGGACCACGGGACTGACGACGGCAAGCTCCCCGGACTTACTTTGCTCCATACCATCCTCTAAAAATAACGGTTCGCGGGGGAGAGGCCCTGCGCCCTGACGGAAAGCGCGCGGGCATCCCCGAACAGCGAGGGGGCCGGAGGGGGCGCGCCGCCCTCCGGCCCCCTCGAGCTTACGACTCCAACTCGCCGGCCGCATCCTGGAGCGACTGAATCAGGTTATTGACATCGGTATCAGCCGAGAAGACGTTGAGCGCGTTGTCGTAGGCCGACATGTACGCCTCGTTTGCGGCGGCGCCGTGGACGACGCTAGGTGCCAGCTTGTCAGAGGCGAACTGGTCGATCGACCACTTCAGGTAGTCGTCGTAGAGGCTCTTGTCGGGATCGGTGCGGGACGGGATCGAGCCTTTCTTGGGGTTGAAGGCATCCTGCCCTTCCTTCGAGCCGCAGACCTTGAGCCAGGCGATAGCGTTGTCGCGGCGCGGCGAGCCCTTCGGCAGCCCAAAGCTATCGCTGAGCCACATAAAGACGCCGTCGGTGCCGGGCGCTGCTACCCAGCCGAAGTCCACATTGGGCTTCGCGCCCTTGGCGAGAAAGTACCCTTCGGCCCAGTCACCCATGATCGTCATTGCGGCTTTCCCGTCGATGACGGTTTGGGCGGCGTCACTCCAGCTCAACGAGGCGCGGTCCTCGTTGGCATAGCTCAGCATCTTCTGGGCCGTCTCGGCCGCCTGTTTGACCCGCGGATCATCCCACAGCTTGGGATCCTGGAAGAGCCTGGGGTAATCGTCGGGACCGAAGGTAGCCAGGAGGACACTCTCGAATAGGTGGGGGGCCTCAAACTTATCCTTGCCACCCACTCCCAAGGGGGTGATGCCCTTGGCCTTGAGCGCATCCGCCACCGTGAAGAAGTCGTCGATCGTTTTGGGCGGCTGCAGGTTGTTCTCGTCGAAGATCTTCTTGTTGAACCACAGGATATTGGAGCGGTGGATGTTGACCGGCACGGAGTAGATCTCACCCTTGTAGGTGATCTGGTCGAGCAGGGTCTTCGGCATCACCTTGTCCCAGCCCTCATCTTTGAAGAGCTGGGTGATGGGCTCCATCTTGTCGGCGACGACCCACGTGCCGATCAGCTCCTGGCCGGCGTGCACCTGGAAGCTATCGGGGGGCTGGCCGCCCTGCATGCGCGTGACGAGGACCGTCTTGGCGTTGGTCCCGGCGCCGCCGGACACGGTCGCGTTGATGATTTCCACGCCGGGATTCTGCTGCTTGTAGATTTCGTACATTGCGGCGAGACCGTCCGCCTCGCCGGGGTTGGTCCACCAACTGAAGATCTCGAGCTTTTTCTCGCCAGTGCTGGCAGCCGGGGCCTGGGTGGCCGCTGGGCCGGCCGGGGCCTGAGTGGGCGCAGCGCCCGGCGCTGCACCGCCACAGGCCGCCAGGGCGAGGGCGATCAGGACAAGCAGCGTGAGGGAGAAAAGGCGCACTTGAGAGCGAAACATAGGGTTTCCCTTTCTTGGCAACAGCAGACTTTAGACTTTCGGAAGACGTAGAGCGGGCGGTACCAGGAGTATTGGGTCGTCGCGGATCACCTCCCTTCCTTGCGAAGTGGAGCGACTGGATAGATGCGCCAGGTGGTCGGCTGAGGTGTCGGACAGAAGTGTGAAGAACGAGCCCGATTTTGAAATCGTTTCCAGTATATTGAACGCGAGGCCCTTTTGTGACACTCCGCACGGGCGAGAAGCCCGGCGGCTTCTCAGGCAACGCAGTCCCCAACGAGATACGTTAGCGCCTGACGGACCTGCCCGGCCCGTTTCAAGATGTTGATTGCCGCGTTGTGGTCTCTATCCAGCGACAAACCGCACTCGCACTCAACCCAACGGTCCGCAGGCGTGAGTTCGGCGAAGAGAGAGCCACAGTGAGAGCATGTCTTGGATGTGTGAGCAGGGTTGACTTCCACGACTGTCCGACCAGCCTCTTCCGCTTTGAAGGACAGTCGTTGCCGGAAATAGCCCCAACCCGCATCAAGGATGCTCTTGGAAAGATGCCGATTGTGAACCATGTTGCTGATTTGCAAGTCCTCAATCGCTATCAGGTCGTAGCGATTCACGAGGTCTGCTGCCAGCTTGTTCAGAAAGTCCTTGCGCGCGGTGCGGATGCGCTCGTGTTGGCACTGGAGGGCAAGTACCGCCTTTCGTCGCCGGGCGCTCCCCTTCTTGCGGCGCGCTACCCGCCGTTGGGCCACTCGCAACTGGCGCTGCTCGGTTCGATACCACTTCGGGTTCTCAACCTTCTCTCCCTCCGATGTGGTGATGAGACTGGCGATTCCAACATCCAACCCGACCGCTTTTCCGGTCTCAGGAAGCGGCTCCGGCTCGACTTCACAAGCGAAACAGGCGTACCACTTGCCAGCCTTGCGCTTGATGCGGAGCGTCTTGACCTTCCCCTCGATGGGCCGATGCCAACGGACGGCGACCCGACCGATGCCGAAGAGTCGCAATCGCCGCCCGTCGAGCTTGAAGCCGTTGCCGTATTCCTTGAAACCGAAGGAGTCGAAGCGATTACGCCCCTTGAATCTTGGGTAGCCTGGCGCTTCACCTGCCTTCGCCCGGCGAAAAAAGGCTTGAAAGGCTTTGTCCAGGTCCGCAACAACCACTTGCAGCACGTGGCTGTGAACCTGCCCAGCAAAGGGATTCTCCTTGCGGTAGTCCTTCACCTTCGCCAGTTGCGCGAACTTACCGACGCTCTGCTGCGCCTGCTCCCAGGCATCCTTGCGCTCGGCAAGACAGATGTTGTACCAGCGGCGACAGGTCTCAAGTGTCTGGCCCATCAGCCGCTCCTGGCTTTTACTCGGATACAGGCGGTACTCGAACGTTTTGAGCATCAGAGACCCTTCTGGGCTTCGATTTGCCGACAACATTATAAACGACACTCGCGACAGGGGCAACCTTGAACGAGGGCTCGCCCTGCGGGGCGCCCCCAGACGAGATCGCCTCGCTTGGGCGCCCCCCGCAGGGGGAAAGCCTCACGAAAAGCCCGCCTTGGCCCTGTGGGGCTCCCCCACCGGGGTGCCCTGAGGGGCATCCCGTAGGGTCACCGTGACGCTTGGGCAGCCCCCTCAGGGGCTCCCCCTACCGGGCGTTCTCGCTTGGGGTGCCCTGAGGGGCATCCCGTAGAGTCACCGTGGGCGCTTGGGCAGCCCCCTCAGGGGCTCCCCCGCGGGGGGCTCCCGTAGCGTCAACGTGGACGCTTGTCCCCTGCGGGGGAGTCCCCTATAAGACGGTCTCGCTTGTCCCCTACGGGGGAATCCCCTACGAGACGGTCTCGCTTCGCCCTGCGGGGCGGTCCCCGGCGTGATCGGCTCGCTTGGGCGTACCCGGTGGGGTAGGGGGTACCCCGCGGGGTAGGGGTACCCCGCGGGGGAGGCAGCCCCTCAGGGGCTCCCCTCGGACTAGAAGTCGGGGGCTTGCGGCGGGCTAGCCTCGGTCAAGAGAGGTGCGCCGCTCCTTCGATAAACCGGCCCAGGCGCTGCCCCACGATTGTGACCGGCAGCGCGCCGGGGCCGCCGCGCCCTGCCGGGTTGAGGAGAAGGGGCTGAGGGCTGGATTCGCTGCCGGCGCCGCCGTGTTCACGGTGGGCGATAGCAGCCACGAGTGAAGCGCCGCCAGCCAGCCCCCGACTCACCTCTCGCCGGCCGCCCGCCTCGATCGACCGCAGTCGAAACGTTGTGGCGCCGACAGCGTTTCCAACAGCTTGCGGTCGCCGGCCTGGCTGTTGTAGAATATCCGTGAACACAGCCGTTCGCTCTCAAGGAGGAGATCGTCGTGACCACTGTCGAGCGGCCCGATCTCTGGAGAATGATCCAGGAACAATTCGATCGGGCGGTGGCTCATCTGGTCATCGCCCCAGGATATGCCGACAAGCTCCGTGAGCCCCAGCGGATTCTCACGGTGCACTTCCCCATCAAGATGGACGACGGGAACATCCGCATCTTTACCGGCTACCGCGTTCACCATAGCATCACCCGCGGACCCGCCAAGGGCGGGATCCGCTACCACCCCGCTCTCACCCTCGACGAGATCAAAGCTCTGGCAATGCAGATGACCTGGAAGACCGCCGTGGTTGACATTCCCTTCGGCGGTGCGAAGGGCGGCGTGGACTGCGATCCCGCGCGGCTCTCCCAAGGGGAGCTGGAGCGAATCACGCGCCGCTACACCAGCGAGATCAGCCTGCTCCTCGGCCCCGAGACCGACGTTCCCGCACCCGACATCAATACCGACGACCAGACGATGGCCTGGATCATGGACACCTACTCGATGATGAAAGGCTACTCCGTGCCGGCGGTTGTTACAGGCAAGCCGACGGCGATCGGCGGCTCCGAGGGGCGGCGCCGCGCGACGGGGAGGGGTGCCGTCTTCGCCCTGCGAGAGGCCGCCGAGCGGATTCGTCTCGATTTGCGCGGTGCGCATGTCGTGATCCAGGGGTATGGCAAGGTCGGCCAGACGGTGGCCTACATGCTGCAGCATGTTCTGGGCATCCACGTGATCGGCATCAGCGATTCCAGGGGTGGTATCTACAATCCGGACGGCTTCGATGTGCGTGCCGTCCGGCGCCACAAGCGGGAGAGCGGCAGCGTCGTTGGCTACGGCGAGGCCGAGACCATCACCAACGCCGAGCTGCTGGAATTGCCCTGCGATATCCTTGTGCCGGCGGCGGTCGAGGGGGTCATCACGGCGGCCAACGCCGACCGAATCCGGGCCTGCCTGGTGGTGGAGGCGGCGAATATGCCGGTGACGCCCGAAGCCGACGACATCTTCGAAGAGCGGGGTATCACCGTGCTCCCCGATATCGTCGCCAACGCCGGCGGCGTGACAGTGAGCTACTTCGAGTGGGTTCAGGACCTTCAGAGTTTCTTCTGGACCGATGAGGAGGTCACCCAGAAGCTGCGCGAGATCATCCTCTCAGCCCTCAACCAGGTCTGGGAGACCGCTGAGGAGAAGGAAGTCTCTCTGCGCACCGCGGCCCAGATGCTGGCCATCAGCCGGGTCGCCCGGGCTTCTGAGCTCCGTGGAATCTACCCCTGATCTAACGAACGCCGAACGCGGAAGGATGAACGAGAGATTCGACCCTCATCATCCCGCATTTCACAGAGGCACGTATGACGAAGAAAGACACCCCTTCCGAGCTTTTGAAGATGCGCCCGCCGGTGTTGGCGGCGCCTTCAAGTGAGGCGACTCTCCACGTAGCACTCGCCGACCAGGTAACCGGAGCCTTCTCGGTCGGGCCGAATCCCTACGATGTTGCCATCGAGCAGTTCGAGGCAGCGCTCCCCTACCTCAAGCTGAAGCGCGGGATCATCGATTTTACCCGCAAGGCGAAGCGGGCGCTGATCGTGAGCTTCCCGCTGCGCATGGATGATGGCAGCGTTCAGGTCTTCGAGGGCTACCGCGTCCATCACAATACGGTACCTGGCCCCACGCACGGTGGCATCCGCTATCATCCGGGTGTGAACCTTGATGAGATGCGGGCGATGGCGATGTGGAACACGTGGAAGGCTTCCGTGGTGAATATTCCGTTTGGTGGCGCGGCGGGGGGGGTCGCCGTCAACCCGTTCCGGCTCACCCCCCGCGAGCTGGAGCGGCTCACTCGCCGCTACATCACCGACATCTCGCCCTTGCTCGGACCGGAGGCCGACATCGTTGCGCCCGATCTCAACACGGATGAGCAGACGATGGCCTGGGCGATGGATACAATCAGTATGGCGCGCGGGCACTCGGTGGCCGCGATCGCCACCGGCAAACCTGTGCTGATCGGCGGCACCCGCGGCGAAGTGGGATCCATTGGCCTGGGGCTGACCTTCGTGATCCGCCGCGCCATCGAGATGCTCGGCCGCACCGTGGAAGGGGCCACGGTGGCTGTCCAGGGCTTCGGCCGGGTGGGTTCCAACGCGGCACTCTACCTCGAGGACCTCGGGGCCCGCGTCATCGCCATCAGCGACGTCGGCGGCGGCGCTTACGCGCCAGGCGGCCTCGACGCGGGCGAGGCCGTGCGCTATACCGCCGCCCACGGCACTGTCGCCAATCTGGCATACACCGAGCCGATCAGCGATGAGGATCTCCTGACCCTGTCCGTGGACATCCTGATCCTGGCGGCGTTGGGCAACCAGATTCGCGCCGATAACGCGCAGCGCGTGCGGGCGCGCCTGATTGCCGAGGGCGGGCCGGGCGTGATCACGCCGCGCGCCGACCAGATGCTGGCCGAGCTGAGCCCCGAGACGGTCATCATCCCGGACATCGTGGGCACGGCGGGGGGAATGCTCATCAGCTACTTCGAGTGGGTCCAGGATCTGCAAGCCTTCTTCTGGACCGACCAGCAGATCGAGGAGAAGCTGCGCGAGGTGGTCACGCGCAGTTTCGACCAGGTGTGGGCGTTGCACGAGGAGAGGAGAGTCAGCCTGCGGGTTGCCGCCTATATCATAGCCATCTCGCGGGTGGCCGAAGCGACGATGCTGCGGGGTATCTGGCCCTGACTGTTGGCTGGCAGCCGGCATGCCTCCTTCAGGACGTGCTCGGCTCGGAGGGCGTTCCCGGCACAGCGGTGAGCATGACCAGGCTGCCAGAGTGCAAAGTTGTGGCCAACGCGATCATCGTCTGGTGCCAAGTCAAACGCTCTCCTGGAATGCGTGAGAATCCTGTCCGCCTCGCTGCGCAAGACGGCAAGCGTCCCACGCAGCGCGGCGATTTCACCCTGTAACGGTCGTCACCGCCCCATGACGACAAAGGCGGCACCGTGTATCGCATCATCGCCGACCACCTGGGCAGCCCGCGGCTCGTCGTCGATGTGGAGAGCGGTGCCATTGCCCAGCAGATGGATTACGACGAGTTTGGCCAGG
The DNA here is from genome assembly GCA_027493995.1 of Ardenticatenaceae bacterium. Lineage (GTDB taxonomy): Bacteria > Chloroflexota > Anaerolineae > Ardenticatenales > Ardenticatenaceae > DOUV01. Next base: position 4,196,441 of record JAOSJS010000001.1, read on the forward strand.
TCGTACGAGACACGAATCCTGGCTTCCAGCCGGTTTGGATTCGCAGGGGGAATCTATGATCGGTATACCAGGCTGGTACGCTTCGGTGCGCGGGATTATGATGCGGAGACCGGGCGCTGGACGGCCAGGGACCCGCTTCTCTTCGCGGGCGGAGATACGAACCTGTACGGGTACGTCGGAAACAACCCGATCAGCCTCATTGATCCAACGGGCGAAATCGGTGTAGGACCGGTCATCCTAGCCGTTGGTCTTCTCGCCGGTAGCTACATGGTATACAGAATTGTTGATAGTTGGTCGAACTTAACTAACAAAGCACCTTTCCAGGACGTGACTCAAGTCACCGACCCCGCTGTCGACCCAGATGCCTTTGCCGAAGCCAGATGGCAAGAGATCATTGAGGCCTGGAAAGCAGGTGCGGAAGCAGCCCGGAACTCGCCGGGTACGTCATACTCAGGACCTCCACCAACGAGTTGGGAAGACCTCATCGCCAGTGGGGCTTTGGACCTGCTGATTGAGATTCTGAGCCAACTTGATCCTGACCACCCGCCTGACGTAGACAAGGAAACATTGCAGGAATGGTGGCAGAGGCACTCGCCGCACATATGCGGCTGGAGCCCATAGCTGGTCGTACAACAGTGGGCTTGCCGCTGGTTTGAGGTCCTCACCACAAGTGAAAGCACCATCCGCTTGACGGCCTGCCGCAGAGACCATCCGTTTCTCATGATCTTGCACAATCCACTGATCGAGCAACTCGCCGATCCCCAATTCATCATACATCCCGGCGACCAGCCCCAAATGGTCCAGATTCTTGCTCGTTGTGCCCCCTGTTTCCTCTGTCCAGGGGTTGTGGCTGCTCTTGCCCTAATTTCAAATTCGGCTCCCCACATGTGGGGAATGTCGGCCCATGGGTTCTGTGGTGCCTGTCTCATGGGGTCGCTGGTCTCCATGAGAAGGTATGGAATTTGCTTTTGTTCGGGATGAGAGGGAACAGTTTGGGGTGGAGGAACGTAGAGATAGTGAGGGAGAGGAGTGGTGTCGTATGATGCTTCCGACGATTGAAGATCTGATGGGCATTGTCCTGTTCGTTTTTGGCCTGGTGCTCATGGTCATCGGGTTTGCTGCTACCGTTGGTCTCACCCATATGATCGAGAGCTATACCGTCGCCTGCTTCATGGTCTTTGGATTTGTACTCTGCGTCACGGGTTTCGTGATGGCACGGAGTGTCACCGGAGAGGCCTTTGGTCAGGTTCGTGAGCGGTGGCCGCGAGGGGCGTGAGCCTGGCACTCAGGGATCGTGAGGTGGGTGAGGGTGCGGGTGTGTCTTTCAGGCCGCTGGTTCTCCCGGCGGCCTTTTTCCTTCAAGGGATGACACTGCCTGGCGAAGGCGGTTAAGCGGCAAGGAGGAGGCCGCCTTATTGTGTTTTGTGAAAAGGTTCAACCGGTGCTACGCCAATAAGAGGGAAGAACATTTGGCGATGAACGAGCCGCGGCCCGCGAGAAGCGGGCCGCTGTTTGCTGATTATTGAGGAGGCGGAGGGGGAGGGATTCGAACCCCCGGTGACCTTACGGCCACAACGCTTTTCGAGAGCGCCCCAATCAACCACTCTGGCACCCCTCCAGCAGCCCATAGTATAGCTGATTTGCTGTTTTTCGCAAGTTATTGATGGAGTTTGGCGGGGCGTCTCAACAGTGATCGAGGTGCCAAGAGCAGCGCGAGCGCACGGGGCGGGGTGGCGTTGAACGGGCGCCACGTGGCGGGGCGTTGGGTGTCCATGGGGCGAGGCCTGAGGGCCACGCCGGTCGTGGTGAGCCGGGCCACGCGGTCGGGGGGCACCTGGGGTGGCTCAGCAGCCGAGCGGGTGAGGTGCGAAGCGCCGATGGACGTTGGCAGGGCTTCCCCAAGTCGGTGACGCGGTCCGGACGCCGTGATCTTGGGCCGCCGGCTGCGTTCTCCGGGCGTGGTCGTCCTAGGGCGCCGGTCACGTCGTCAGACTTCCGAAGTCTGGTGGGGATCGTGCGTGCCCAAAGCGCGCTCCGACGGCGGGGATCGAGGCGGGCAGTGGCGGCGCACAAGACTTCGGAAGTTTTCGCTTCCGCCCCCGTGGGATGACTTGACCGGCGCTTTAGGACGCCTCTTCGAGCGACTCTATCGCTGGAGCCAAGGCCCGTGCCAACTCGGCCCGCAGCGCGGCCTGCTCGGGGGCGGGCAGGAAGGCATGATCGACGGCCGTCAAGATCAGGTCGCGGAGATCGGCGGGGGTGAGGCCAAGGTCCGTCAACGCCAGGGCGTACTCGCCGGTGAGCGTGGTCTGGCTGATGCCCGGATCGTCGCTGTTGAGGGTGACCGGCACTCCCGCGCGGTGGAGAGCCCCCAGCGGGTGCTCGTCCAGGCGAGAGATGGCCCCGGTCTGGAGATTACTGGTCGGGCAGACTTCCAGGGCGATCCCACGCTCGGCTAACATGGCGACCAGCGCCGGGTCGTGAATGCTCTGGATGCCGTGCCCGATGCGGTCGGCCCGGAAGTGATCCAACGCGTACCAGACGTTGGTGGGCGGACCAACCTCCCCGGCATGGACGGTGATCCCCAGGCCGGCCGCCGCGGCCTCATGGAAGAGTGCTGTCAGACCATCCGGCTCGGGGCCAGCCTCGTTGCCGGCCAGGTCGAGCCCGACGATCCCGGTCCCCAGGTTGGCCAGGGCCGCAGCCAGCGCCTCCTCCGCGGCGGCGAGCGGCCGATTGCGATTGATGGTGATCAGAAAGCGCACGGTGATGGGGTGGGCGGACGCCTCGCCGGTCGCAGCAGCCAGAATCCAACTGGCAACTTCGGCTTGTGGCAACCCGGCGGCCTCAGCGAAATGATCAGGGTTGAAGCGTAGCTCGAGATAGCGAATCTGCTCGGCAGCGGCTTGCGCGACTGCCTCGCGGGCCACGCGTTCGATAGCCTCTCGACTCGTGTAGAACTGGCGCAGGAAGTTGAACTTGCCGAGGAATTCTTCGAAGTGGGGCGGGTCGGTGGGGTCCCACTGAACGCGGCGCGCAAAGCTGGCGAGGGGCTCGTCCGCCTCGACGGCCCCCGCGGCCCGGGCGAGAGCCCAGGCGGTCTGAACGTTCAGGGTGCCTTCGAGGTGGCGGTGCAACTCAACCTTGGGCCAGCGTCGCAACGATTCAAGCTGTGTTGCGTCCAAGCCATCCCTCCGGTTCATAGATGCAGCGTTGGTGTGCGTCCCGAGATCCTTCGAACGTGCTGCTCCCACCAGGGTGCCTGGCATCGAAGGGGACGAGGGCGGAGCGGATGAAGAGACGCGAGTGAAGCATCAAATGGATCGTTCGCGTTCAGCACGCACTAATCGGGATGCAGGAGGTGGTAAATGACTTTGAGGCGAAACTCGCGGTCGTGCGTTGCGGTCAGGAAGGTCTCAAGCTGAGCGCGCCGCCGTCTCTCCTGCGTGATGACGTAGTGGGTTGTGCCCTCGACGGTGCGGCGGCCGAGGAATCCAGCGCGGACCAAATCGGCTGACTCGGCGAGCAGGGCGGCCGGCTCGCGACCAACCGCGGCTGCAATCTCGTCGAGCGGTGCGGATTCGCGGTTCGTCTCGACGAAGAAGCGCAAGATATCCCACCTGATAAAGGTGGTGATATGCTCACGGAGGAGGGCCCGGAACTGCGGGTCGATGTCCTCCATACGATCGGCCAGGTCGGGATCGTACATTGGCAGGTCGCGCTCCTGATGGAGACAGCCGCGCGATCGCGGACGGGCTGAATAGCCTGTCCGCTCAGCGATCTGATCCGCACGATATTGAGGCCGCAGTACTCGTTCCTGGGGCAAGGTGCCGATGTTCGCATGCCACAGGAGAGAGGGTACTGATCCTTCACCTGCATCCACCCGGCGGACAGCCGTGCGACCCTCCCATGTAGAGACGGCCCACCGGGCCGTCTCTACATGGGCCGTCCCCACCCCTCCGCGCCTGATGCGCCCCGGGGCGTCTCTACGGGTTGGCGACCGGCCGGCGCTCGCGCCGGGAGGCCTTGGCTTTGGCCTGATCCTCTCGCCAGTGACATTTCTTGTATTTCTTGCCGCTGCCGCACCAGCACGGGTCGTTGCGCCCGAGCTCGTGCTCCTTCTTGACCGGTCGGGCCTTGCCGTCAGCAGCGGCGGCGCCGTCGCGATTGGTGTACATCTGGCGGGGAGCCTCGGACTCCTGGACGATCATCGGCTGGACTGCGAAGAAACTGTGGACGACAGTCTCTTCGATTTGCTCCACAAGCTGATGGAACATGTCGTAGGCCTCACGCTTGTAGGCCACGAGGGGATCTTGCTGGGCAATCGCCCGGAGCCCAATGCCGTCGCGTAGCTCGTCGAGCGCTGTGAGATGGCGGACCCACAGGTGGTCGACCACGTCCAGCATGAGCTGTCGCTCGATCTGGCGGGTGAGCTCCGGCCCCCAAGAGCGCTCGCGCTCGTCGTAGAGTCGCGTGACCAGTCCCTGGAGCTGCTCCTCGATCTCATCCGGCGCCATCTTCTCCCACTTGCTGGGCTGGATTTCAGGCGGGAGAGGGATCATCGTGCGCACGGCGTTGTAGAGATTGAGGAAGTCAGGCTCCTCAGTCGGATTGTCGGGAACGTACGTCGCGACGAGGTGGCTGATCTCTTCGTTGAGCATGCGCTCGACCTGGGGCCGAAGGTTCTCCTCGCTCAGCACCTCGTAACGCTGCCCGTAGATGACCTCGCGCTGTTTATTGACGACGTCGTCGTATTCGAGCACGTGCTTCCGAATGTCGAAGTTGTAGCCTTCGACGCGGACCTGGGCGTTCTCGATGGCCTTGGTGACCATGCCGTGCTCGATCGGCATATCGTCCTCGAGGCCGAAGCGGTCCATGAGGCCGATGATATTCTGCCCACCGAAGCGGCGCATCAAGTCATCTTCCAGGCTGAGGTAGAAGCGGCTCGAGCCGGGATCGCCCTGGCGGCCGGCGCGACCACGGAGCTGGTTGTCGATGCGGCGCGCCTCGTGACGCTCAGTTCCAACGATGTGGAGCCCGCCGTGCGAGATGACCTGCTCGCGGTCGCGCCTGACCTGCTCCTCGAAGCGCCGGAGCGTTTCCCGGTACTCTTCCGCGCTGACCTGCGAGAGGTCACCGCCATACTTCCGGCGGAGCTCGCGCCGGGCGAGCCCCTCGGCGTTGCCACCGAGCAGGATGTCCACGCCACGGCCTGCCATGTTGGTGGCGATGGTCACGGCCCCGGGGTGGCCAGCCTGGGCGATGATCTCGGCCTCGCGCTCGTGGTACTTGGCGTTGAGCACTTCATGGGGGATGCCCGCCTGTTTGAGGAGGTGTGAGAGATGCTCGGAACGCTCGATGCTGGCGGTACCAACGAGTACCGGCCGTCCGAGTTCGTGCATCTCCTTGATCTCTTCCAGGACCGCATTGTACTTGCCGCGCTCGTTCTTGTAGACGACGTCGGGCAGATCATTGCGGATGACGGGGCGGTCCGTCGGGATCGCGACGACATCGAGCTTATAAATCTTGTGGAACTCTTCCGCCTCGGTGAGCGCCGTACCGGTCATGCCGGCGAGTTTCTCATACATACGGAAGTAGTTCTGGAAGGTGATCGTCGCCAGGGTCATGTTCTCGCGCTGGATGGCGACACCCTCTTTGGCCTCGATGGCCTGGTGGAGACCCTCGCTGAAGCGGCGGCCGTACATCAGGCGGCCGGTAAACTCGTCCACGATGATGACCTGGCCATCATCGGTGACGATGTAGTCGCGGTCGCGCTGGTAGAGCCCGTGGGCTCGGACGGCGTTGTCGAGGTAGTGGGTCAGCTCGAAGTTGGCCGGATCGTAGAGGTTCTGCACGCCCAGGGTGCGCTCGGCCTTCTCGATCCCACTCTCGAGCGGGCTCGTGACGCGGGCTTTCTCGTCCACGACGAAGTCGTAGCGGCGCAGCCTGGCCTCAGCATCGCGATCGCCGGCCTCGGCGGCTTTGCGCAGATCATCGTAGGTGCGCTGGTCGACGCCCTTGAAGGAGCGCACGACCTGCGCCATGCGCTGGTACAGATCCGACGACTCCTCGGCGGGGCCGGAGATGATCAGCGGCGTCCGGGCCTCGTCGATGAGGATGTTGTCTACCTCGTCGACGATCGCGTAGTAGAGTTCGCGCTGCACTCGCTGCGAGAGGTGGCGCACCATGTTGTCGCGCAGGTAGTCGAAGCCGAACTCGTTGTTGGTCCCATAGGTGATGTCGGCGCGGTAGGCATCGTACCGGCTGATGGGGCGGAGGTGCTGGTAGCGGTCGTCGTTGGATTCGTAGCCGGGATCGTAGATGTAGGCCGGCTGGAAGACGCCATCACTGCCCTGGCTCTGGATGACGGCGGCGCTGACCCCCAGCAGGTGGTAGATCGGACCCATCCACTGGACACCCAGCTTCGAGAGGTAGTCGTTCGGGGTGACGAGGTGGGCGCCGCGGCCCAGCAGCGCGTTGAGATAGAGCGGCATGGTCGCCACGAGGGTCTTGCCCTCGCCGGTCTTCATCTCGGCAATTTTGCCCTGATGCAGGACAATCCCGCCGACGAGCTGGACATCATAGTGGCGCAGGCCGATGGTGCGCCGGGAGGCCTCACGGACGGCGGCAAACGCCTCCGGCAGCAGGTCCTCGAGCGACTCTCCCTTGTCCAGACGCGCCTTAAATTCGTCGGTCTTCGCGCGGAGAGCGGCGTCGCTCAGTTCTGTATAGTCGGGTTCGAGCGCGTTGATCTCATCAACCTGCGGTTGAAGCTTGCGAACCTCGCGCTCGTTGGGATCACCGAGAATGGTGCTGACAAGTTTTCGAAGCATGGAGTAGTCCTCCTACGAAGGAGGTATTATACCATAGCGAAGGTGAATCCCAAAGGAGGAGAGCAAGGTGGCCTCTCGGCCGTGTGGCGCCGGAGGCCGGAAACGGATGCGAGGCGGGCCGCATTGAACGGATTGAGCGCAGGCGCTCGCACAAGCGGCGGCACGTGCCGACTGTTGAGCGGGCCTGACGTCTCTCCTGGAGAGGCAGCGGTCTTTGACCACTCTCACCGCGCAGCGGATCTACTCGTTAAACAGCGCCCCGACCGAGATGCCGAAGTGGATCCGCCGGATGACCTCACCCAGCAGGGGCGCGATACTGAGGATCGTCATATTGGGCAGGCGCTTCTCGGGAGGGATCGGCACGGTGTTGGTGACGATCAACTCAGTGAGCGGGGCCTGGCTCAGCCGCTCGACGGCCGGCGGCGAGAGGATCGCATGGGTCGCGACGGCGTAGACGTCGTGGGCTCCGACTTCTTTGAGGAAGTGGATGGCACTGGTGATCGTGCCGGCGGTGTCAACCTCGTCGTCGAAGACAATCGCGGTGCGATCCCGCACCTCCCCGATGAGCTGGAGGGCGCGCGCGGTGGGGTCGTTGCCGACGCGGCGCTTCTCGACGATGGCCAGCGGGGCGTCCAAGGCGTCTGCCAGGTACCGGGCATCCTTCGCCCGCCCGGCATCGGGCGCCACGACGACCAGATCCCGTAAATCCTTGTCGAGCAGGTAGTTTCGCTGGATGTGGAAGGCTGTCAGTTCGTCGCCGGGGATCCGGAAGAAGCCTTGAATCTGCCCGGCGTGCAGGTCGACCGTCAAATAGCGGTCGGCGCCTGCGGTCTCGATCATGTCGGCAATGAGGCGGGCCGAAATCGGGACCCGCGGTTGGTCCTTCTTGTCTGAGCGGGCATAGGCCATGTAGGGAAAGACGGCCGTGATGCGCCCGGCTGAATCACGCTTGAAGGTGTCGAGCAAGATCAGCAGTTCCATGATGTTTTTGTTGACCGGGCGGCTCATAGGCTGGATGACAAAGACATCCTGCCCGCGGACGCTCGAGCCCAACCGCACAAAGATGTTCTCGTTGGGAAACTGAAAAACATCCGCCTCGCTCAGTGGGATCTTGAGGTAGTTGCAGATTTCGATGGCCAGCTCGGGGTGAGCGGTGCCTGTGAAGACTTTGACCTCGCCGTACAAGTGGTTCCCCCTGTCACAAGTGCTGCGTTCCAGGCCGCGACATGGGTGTGGACGGAAGACTCAGAACTGACCGAGCAGTTCTTCGGCGGCTCTGTACGGATCGATCTCGCGAGCGACGAGCCGCTCGAGCATGTTGTCGAAGCGCGCGCGGCCGACCCGTGCCAGCAGACGTTCCATCAACTCCCGCCGCAACAGGCGCTGAAACTCCTCATTGGTTCGGGTGCGCTCGCGAGCGCGCCATTCACCGGTGGTCTCAAGATAGGCGCGGTGCGCCTCGATGGCGTCGGCCAGTTCCTGCAGGCCCTCGCCACGCGTGGCAACTGTTTTGATGATCGGGATTTTCCAGCCCTTGCTGCTATGCTTATCCAGATCGAGCATCATCCGCAGGGCCAGGACGGCTTGCTGCGCGCCTTCACGATCGGCCTTGTTCACGGCGAAGATGTCGGCAATCTCCAACAACCCTGCCTTGATCGCCTGGACCTCGTCGCCCAAGCCCGGCACCTCGATGACCACGGTGGTGTGGGTCTCGCGAGCAATATCCACCTCGACCTGGCCGGCACCGACGGTCTCGACGAAGATCAGGTCGAAGCCAGCGGCATCGAGGACTGTGACGACATCGCCGGTGGCCCGCGCCAGGCCGCCCAGGCTCCCCCGGCTGGCCATCGAGCGGATGAAGACCCCAGGGTCGCCGGCGCGGTCGCGCATGCGGATGCGGTCGCCCAGGAGGGCTCCGCCGGTGAAGGGGCTGGTGGGATCGACCGCAACGATCGCCACCGTCCGGTTGCGCTGGCGGACAACTTGCGCCAGGGTGTTGACCAGCGAGCTTTTTCCGGCACCTGGAGCGCCGGTGACGCCGACGATGTGGGCGCGGCCACTGTGAGGATAGAGCCCGGCCAGAATGGCGCGGGCCTCGGCGCCGCCGCTCTCGACGTGGGTCAGGCTGCGGGCGAGGGCGCGGCGGTCGCCCGCCAGGAGCCGGTCGGTCAGTTCGCTCATGATGTCTCGGCCGCCACCGGGCGGCTCACTCCTTGAAAGACAAAACAGACGACGCCGTTGGGAGAGTACTCCATCTCGCAGACCCCCTGCGCCGCCAGGCGGTCGAGGTAGGCCTGGGCGGCCTCGATGGTGAGCGAGGAGCTGAGGGCGACCTCGTGGGCCGTCACGCGTCCATCGTTCTGCCCGGCGAGGCGCAGGACGGTCTGGCGGAGCGCCTCTCGCTTTTCTTGCTGGAGAAGGGTGTACCCGGCGGCGAAGGCGGCGACAATGAAGAGGAGCAGGGGGAGGATGAAGCAGGCGGTGATGCCGATCCAGGTTCCTCGGTCTGTCTCACCCGGGTTCGAGAAGCCGGAGACGGCGAGCACCCCGCTGCAAAGGAGTAGCGGAATCAAGAGGCCGGCCAAGATCATCAATGCTGTGGCGAGATTGCGTTTCTTCATGGTGATGGCTCCACTCGGCTTCAGACCGCGTCGTCGCCGGCATATCCTCCCTCGTCTTGCGCCCGCCGGTCAGGCCAGTTTGCTGCGGGCGCGCATCTCGTCGCGCACGAACCGCACGATCGTCTCCAGGCTCGTCCCCGGCCCGAAGACGCCGCCCACCTGATACCGTTCGTTGAGAATCTGGGCATCGCCGTCGGAAATGATACCACCTCCGAAGAGCAGCACATTTTCCAGCCCCTGCTCATCCATCAACTGGCGCACGCGCGGGAAGATTGTCATGTGCGCACCCGAGAGCAGCGACAGGCCGATTGCGTCTGCGTCTTCCTGGAGCGCCGCCTCTACGATCATCTCCGGTGTCTGGCGCAAACCGGTGTAGATCACCTCGAAGCCGGCGTCGCGCAGCGCGCGGGCCACGACCTTGGCGCCGCGGTCGTGGCCGTCCAGTCCCGGTTTGGCGATGATGATACGGATTTTGCGGCTCTCATCTGTCTCGCTCATTCTATTTGATCCTCATTGGGCCGACGCGGACGAACACGCCCTCAGGGCAACGTGGGATAGGTATGATCCAGCGAGGGGATTATACGGGCGTTGGCCTCGAAAGAGAAGCACAGCGCGGCCCCCCGTGGTCAAGACAGCCGCCGGTGTGTGAGGGTGTGTAGGCGGGGAAAGCGTCGGATGGCACTGGTTTGTGGTGCTAACCGGGCCCGCCGAACCGGCGAGTGGAGACCCGCACAAAGAAGGGGGGTAATAGCTCCGAGAATATCGGTCAAGAAGTCGTTGGCGCGGCTGGGAACCTGGTTTGGAGTAACCGCTTGAGCGGTCCCGGGCGCGCTAAAGCGCTCACTACGAACCTCAAAGCGCCCGGCACCAGCGGCTTTGCAGTCATCTCGGCGACTCCTTGGCGCTCCAGGAGGCCCCTAGAACCAATACCTTTCAAATAAGCGCCAGGGTATCGCGGAAGGAGCGCGCCGCAGGTTGGGCCAGCGATCATGGTGCGGGCGCTTGAGCTTGATGGTGGACATCTTGCGTTTGACGACCCGCGGATTGGAGCGCAGCCGCCTGGGTGGCAAGGGACGGGCGGCGAGATCGCGCAGCAGTCGCGCCACGAGCGCCGGCAGGTGATCAGGGGCGGTCATGTGAAACTCCGGGATGGCGTCACGAAGGACTTCGGGGGCGTGGACGCAACTGAGGCGGTCAGGATCGAGGTCAGCGTCCAGGGCCGCCTGGTGCCTCAGCGCGCGGATGGCAGCGTGGGCGATCAGCAGCGGCCAAGCGCTGCTCCAAGGCGGCGAGACACTGGGAGCGACGGTGACGCACGCGATACAGCTTGAACTGTTCTTCCTGACGGGCGCGCTGCTCGGCGCGGGTGGCGCGCCCAGCGGCGGGCGAGACTTATCGCACGGCGAGATCGAGGGGGCGTGCACCATCGATGAGTCGAACACGTGCCTCATCGAAAGCCACGCGACGGCCATAGCGCAGGAGATAGCGATTCCAGTTTTTGCGACCACTGATGCGCCGGTAGCGGGTTTTGATGGCGTGAATGAAGCCTTCCATGTCGTTATTGGTCCGCGGCTGGTGCGCCAGGTCGTAACAGCGGATCAGGTTGGGACGCCAAGTGTCGGTGACCTGCAAGAAGTGCGCGAGACAGCACTGCTCGGAGGGAGCAAGGGTCACATCGAGCAACTCTTCTCGGAGCGAGGCACACCCCTGATCGAAGCACTCCGCCACAGTGGCATTGGTCACGGGCAGCGCCTGCGCCCCTGGTTGCGCGCCCGAGAGAATGCGTTCGGCCTCGAGCACGCGCGCGTGAAGGTGCTGGAGATTGGTCAACTTGGGGCGCCACGGCTGGCGGCGCGCCAGGACCGCCGCAGGCGCTCATTAGTCTCCCCCTTCCCATTCTCTGGACCCCGCCCCCAACCTGGCACTTTAGAGTGCTGCGAGCAACGATAATGTGTGTTGCCGCTTTTGCCAGCCACCCTCGCAGGAGCACACCGTTCGACAGGCCAGCCGCGAAGGCAGGGCTGCGGGCCCAGGTAAACGTATCCTGGCCCACCTCAATACCACGCGATGCCTGGTTTGAGCTTGTTCTCCACTGATATCGAAGTCCCTGCCGGCTTGCCAATCCCTGGCACTGCATCCTTGTTCGGGAAAAGGACATCATGGGCTGGAGGGTAACCGTAGGAGGTTACGTAGACGTGGACTGTCTCAAGTGTGTCATTGCCGTCGACGAGGTCGAGGGTAAACCAGTAGACACTCGCTGGCGCCGGACCGTGTGAATGCACACCCATTGTGACAGTGACGCTCCGGCCGCGATTGTTGGACTTGGCGACCTGACTTATCTGTCTCGCCTTTGCACTGCCATTTGTGGCTTCCAGATTGAGCACATATCCGATGATTACCTTTTGTTCGGCGGCATTCATGACGGCACTTGCATCTAAAGTCATGCCGATCCTCCATCTTCAGTTGTCAAACAGCGTGCCCGAGCGTTCAGAAGTTGCTCGCCGGGTGGCGGCAGTGCGCAAGGCAAAGCGACATCTTGCTGCTGGCGCGTCAACAATCTGTCTGAATGACCACGCCGATGATCATCGGTTGCTCGGCGGTAGATTGGACCGCCAGGTTGACCACGTCGTTGGTCTTCGTCGGTGGGGCGGAAAAACTGTACCGATGGCGGTTGAGTTTTGGGAGGTCGATGCCAACCACTCTCAAACTGGATGCATTCGTGATGGCATCGCGGTGCTGCGCCGCGAAGGATTCACTGAGGATCAACGTAGCGCTGGGCTTGTAGGCGATGATCATGTCGGCTACCCGGCATCGGAGTAGACCCTTGGACCCGTACACGTCGCTCGCATCATACCCTGGGACGAACTTGGCTTTGCGCCCCAGCGCAAAAATGGCGCTGCTGAACCAGGTGCCCGGATAGATCGTAACACGCCCCCACCCCGCCGCTGCCAACTGAATCCCCTGAAGGTCGCCGGGCTGAAACGCGATCGGCTTCAAATTGTCGCTGCCGGTCCCGACGCTCAGCACCGTCAGCTTCTCGCGCCCGGCCCCAACCAACAGCGTGGGATCGGTCACCTCGATCGTACTGCTCTTGATGTCGTCCGCTTTGACGGCAGCCAAAAAGTCACCTGGCGACGAACCGACGACCCAGTCCGGCTGCCACCGGAGTGTGCCACCGCCGTCAACAACTGTCGTCCATCCCGCGGGCACGTTGCCGTCGGCGGGATTACCCGTTGGAAACGCGGCGGCTTGCTTTGCCTGCTCGAGGAGGGTCTGGGGCTGAAAATCCGGCGACAGAAGCTGCAGGAAGGCGATGTAGTTCTGGCTGAAACTGTCCGAACTCGAGACGAATTCGGCGTCCGGCTGGCAAAACTGAGGCATGTGGTCGCAGAATTCGAATTGCGCCCGGGAGGTCCGGCCCACACTCGGCACTCCCCAGTTCCAGATCAGATTCGGAAGCACCCACTGCATCGTGCTTGGCAGCTCGGCTGGTTCGACCAGGCTGCGATCCTTGACGGGCTTTGTTGCCCGCGCCAGGATCTCCTTTTTGATCATCCTCGAGAGCGACTCAGCGACCACAGGTTGCCTTTCCATGGTCTGGCCCGCCAGGGGCGGGTGGGCTTGCCCTCTCACCCGCCCCAACTGATCCGGCCTCCGGCGCTTTCATTACGGGGCGTCGACGCCTGGGAAAGCCACGAGAATGCCGACGATCACCGGGTCGGTGGAGGTGGAGCCGCCCTTGATGGAATAATTCGCTTGTGGGAGATGGAGAGTGGTCAATGTCGCGCGGTGCTGCGGGGGCACACGGGGCTGGTCTGGCAAGTTGTCTTTAGTCCTGACGGGACGCGCCTGGCGAGTTGCGCCCATGGCAAGACGGTACGCCTCTGGGACCTTCGTACCGCACAAACCTTCTACACGCTCTCCGGACATTCCGAACCTGTGTTAGCGCTGACCTTCAGCCCTGATGGATCTCTCCTCGCCACCGGCGGCTACAATCGTGCGCTACGGTTATGGAATGCCCACACGGCGCAGGCGCTCCACACATTGCCACAAAGCAGACGAATATGCTCGATTGCTTTCCATCCGGGTGGCGAGATCGTGGCGACTGGTGACGGCGATTATGTAGTCCGTCTGCGGGATGGGCGCACCGGTCAACTGATCCGTACGCTCGCCGGGCACGAGCGTGACGTGTGGGGGCTCTCGTTCAGTCGTACGGGCACCCTCCTGGCCAGCAGCAGCGGTGATCACACGGTTCGCTTGTGGGACACCGAAACCGGTGAGTGTCGGGCTATCTTGCGCGATCACACCGGGTGGGTGCAGTCGGTCGCCTTTCATCCTGACGGCACCCTCCTGGCCAGCGCCAGTCAGGATCGCACCATTCGCCTGTGGGATGTGGCTAGCACTCGTAAGGGAGAGAATAACTCGGCGCTCATGACATTGTCGGGACACCTCGACAGAGTGACCTCCGTCGCTTTCAGCCCCAAAACCGGTCTGTTGGCCAGCGCCAGTGTGGATGAAACGATCCGGCTCTGGAATGTACAGACGGGCGAGTGTCTCCACGTCGTCCGCATTCCGGGCCCCTACGCTGGGATGAATATCATTGGTGCACGGGGGATAACTCTGGCGCAGCGGGTTGCGCTCAAGACATTAGGCGCGGTGGAAGTGGTTGACGATTGAGTGACAAGTACGAACGACCCTACCTGCGCCAGTTCGTCAAGAGCTCCTGAGCCGGTATGATCGGAGCCGCGTAGGTGTAGGCCGCCGCCGCCAGCGCGATCGGCGCCTCGGGCCACGTGCCGGTGCTGAACGTTAGCCACTTCGGGAGCCAGCCCGCGCGCCCGCGCGCGAGCGGTCAGAAGAGCGGCACACGTTCCCCCCTTGCGTTTCCCCTCCCCCACCTGTTACATTGGGATAGTCGTCTAATTCATAGTAGCGCGAATTTGTGGGAAGGATGGTATGCTGAGGCAAGCGGGAGGCTTGCTCGCACCGCCCGGGAGGCAAATTCGCATGTGCTGTACTAAGGGCCCGAAGGCTCGATCTGGTCGCGAATGGTCGCCAGCGCAGTCCGATAGGCATCGCAGAGGACGCGGGAATCCTGCGAGTAGATCAGAAAGCGGGCGCCGAGTGCCCGAGAACGATGGACCTGCACGGGACTCACGATGTGGTACCCGAGCTCGAGGCCGGATTGCGCCCGAACGGCCCGCGCAATCCGTTCAACCTCCTCGCGCACCGTTGGATGATCGCTCTGGCCCAAAAGGCCCAGCGAAGCGGAGAGATCCCCCGGACCCGGTACGACGATGTCGAGGCCGGGCACCGCGACAATCGCCTCAACGGCCTCCACCCCGGCGAGATCCTCGATCAGGGCTACGGTGAGAATCTCATCGTTGGACTGTTGGGCATGCTCGCGGAAATTGGCCCCGCCGTAGCCAGAGGCTCGTGTGCTGCTGTTCACGCCGCGGTTCCCCTCGGGCGGGTAGCGGCAGCTCTGCACCAGCGTGCGCGCATCGGCCACGGTGCGCACGTGGGCCGCGATGACACCGGCGGCGCCGCTCTCCAGGACGCGGAGGATCCAGTTTGCATCGCAGGTGCCCACCCGGACCAGCGGCGCCATCCCGGTGCTATCGGCGCCAGCCAACATCTGAGGCAGCACTCCAAAGTCGATTGGGCTATGCTCCATGTCGATGACCACGAAGTCGTAGCCCGCATAGCCGATGGCCTCGACGATTCCCGGTTCGGGCAGGGACACAAACGTGCCGACCAGTGTCTGCCCTGCGTCGAGACGCCCTTTGAGTCCGTAGCGTCGCATGGTGCTGTTCCTTTCTCCGGCGCGCCCCTGCTCGCGTCGCTGAACTTGCTGAGAGGGGCAGCGTCTCTACGCTCCTGGCTCGCCCGGGAGGGGGATCAGGCCACTCGCCCGGGGAATGACGATTGTCTTCGGGTCCGAACCCAGGATCTCGCGTGCCCGCAGCAGCGCCTCGTTCAGCGTGCCGGCGTGTTGCAGAAACATCCGATTCAGATAGGGCGCGTCGAATGCCTCGGTGACAAGGATCACGGTGTGCCGGGAGACGGCGCGCGCGAACATCATCGCCTTGCCGGACGATTCGGACCATCCCTCCCGGCGGTACATCTCGATGACATCCTGTGGGGTTCGGGCGGCCAGCAGCCAGCCGGCGAAATTCCCATCGATGCCAGCGCGGCATTCCGCCACCAGGGTGATCACCCCACCGGGGCGGGTCACCAACTCGGCCACGCTCAAGGCTTTTTGGGACTGGTGCAGGTTGATGTCGCGGGGATAGCCACCCGGCGTGCAGAGTGTCAGGTCGGCGCGGAAGGGAAAGAAAGCGCGGCAGGCCCGCTCGCAGATCCGGCAGCCTGCCAGATGGGCCGTTGCCAGATCGCCGGCGACGACGTCGAGCAGCCCCGACCCATGCGGATTCGGGATCGCGTGGAGGATGAAATCGACCCCGATCCGCCGGGCGGCCTCCAGGGCGGCCTCATGGGCGGGATTTCCCTCAAGCCAGCCGTGAGCGGGCCTGGGGGGTTGGATCGGGAAGGAATGGTACTGGCGGATGGAGTGCTCGCCTGCGACTCCCGGAAGGATCATTTTGCGGCCGGCGGAGTAACCGGCAGAGTGATGAGGAGCGATGGTTCCAGTAGCAATGCGGCAACCGGCCTCGGCCACCGTGCGGTTGATCCACAGCGGGAGGCCGCGCTCGGTCTCGCCACAGTAGACCAGGGTCGAGGGATCGCGGGCATCGTGGTTGACCACTCTGAAGCGCGGCAGGAGGGGCTCGCCCAGCATTGTCGCCAGCTCCTCCCGCGTGCTCGGCCGGTGGGCACCGGTGGCGACGACGATCGAGACATTCTCGGGCGGTACGCCCGCCATCGCTAACTCGCGGCCAATCGCTTCCAAAAACAGGCGAGTCGGGCTCGGTCGCGTCGCGTCATTGACGAGAATGGCGACTGTGGCGTCGGGGCGGACACGTTCACGCAGGCGCAGGCTTCCCACCGGGTTTTCCAGTGCCCGCCGGATGGCCTGACCTTCGTCTGGGCGTGATTGGGGCTGGCCTGGGGGCGCCAGCACAAACGGATCGTCCAGGGCAGGCACTTCTTCTTCCCACCAGCCGTCACCGTACGGTAGCCGAAGTATCATGGCGAGGTACCGTCCTCCGGTAAGCCGGCCGGCTCAGTAAGCTCGCTGCCGGTCAATGAGATGCGCCATTGGCCGGCCGGCCAGGTAACACTCCAGGTTCTGGCAGAAGAGCTCCAGCGCGCGCGCCCGGTAATCGCTACTCCAGGAAGCGATGTGGGGTGTGATAATCACGTTCTCGAAGCCCCACAGCTCGCTCTCTGGCGGGAGGGGTTCTTGCTCGAAGACATCTAACGCGGCCCCGGCAATCTGCCCGGCGTGCAGGGCCGCGACGAGGGCAGCCTCGTCGACAACAGCGCCCCGGCTGACGTTGACCAGATAAGCTGTTGCCTTCAGGCGCTGTAGCTCGGCCGCGGCGATCAACTTGTTGGTCTCGGGCGTCAAGGGCACCGCCAGCACCACGAAATCGGCCTCGGGCAGCACTCCGTGAAGTTGATCCGGCCCCACGACCCGGTCGACGCCCGCGAGCGGGCCGGGCACTCGTTTGACACCCACCACGCGCATCCCCGCCGCCCCGGCGCGGTGGGCCACCGCCCTGCCGATGCTGCCCAGACCCACCAGCAGCAGCGTCTTGCCCTCAAGCCGTTCGACCCCCCACCGCTCCCAGCGGCGCTGCATCTGGTTACGCAGAATATGCGGGAAGTCCCAGACCAGCATCGCGATAGCGCACAGGATGTAGTCGGCGATCATCGCGGCGTTCAGCCCTGGCGAGTGCGTCAGAATGGTCTCGGGCGCAAAATCACTTAGCGGGAGTAAGGGATTGATCCCGGTACCGCCCAGGTGCAACCATTTAAGGCGCCGGGCACCCGCCAGCAGCGCGCGGTCATACTTGCGCCCGATGTAGAGAATCGCGGCGTCGCGGGCGGCCGCCGCGAAGGTCTCAGCCTGGTCGGTGATGGTGAAGTCGACCTGGGTAAAGCGATCGGGCAGGATGCTGAGAGTCGTGACGGTATCGGTATAGACTGCGGCCGTGACTCGCGAGGTCACAGGATCACTCCTTTCGCTCCACGTCCACGCCTCAAGCCGCCCGGTGCGCCAGCGTCTCTACCCGGTCGACGCCGACCAGCGTTGCCATCTCCGCCATCAGATAGAGGCCCGCGGACAGCAGAAACGCGGCTTGCAGGCCGAACACTGTGAGGAGCCCGGCGAACAGCGGGGCGAGGGCGCCGCCGAGAAGCGCGCCGCTCGAGAGCAGCCCGTAGGCCGAGGCGCGCCCTTCCGCCGGCATGGTCAGGCTGGCGATGCCGTAGGCGAGCGTTTGGGCACCACCGGCCAGGAGGCCCAGACCCAGGCGCCAGGCACCGAGGCCAACGACCGAGTGCGCCAGGGCCAGAAACAGGGCGCAGATGGCGCCCCCGGCCAGGCTTCCCAGCAGCAACCGGCGCGGCTGGTATTGGGACAACAGGTGGCCGCCAAAGTGGGACGAGAGCGCACTGGCGAAGGTGCCGAGGGACAGGATTGCCCCGGCGAGAACCGGAACCGCCGGGCCCTCGCCCAGCGTGTTCGTCACGGCGAGCGGGATGATCGGGTCAAGACTGCGCTCGCTGAAACGAACCAGGAAGAGAATGACCAGGACGGCAATATAATTCGGGATGCGCCCGGCGCTGCGGAAGGAGAAGTGCGAAGGCGTTCCCGCACCGGACACCTTCCGCAGCGCCGGCTCATCGTAGAGCCAGGTGATGAGGCCGAAGTTGAGCGTGCTCAACAGGGCCGAGGCGACAAAGACGGCACGCTCCCCCAGCCCGGCGACCACCAACCCGCCCACGAGTGGGCCGATGCCCAGCCCGGCGATCCGTCCCGCCTGCAGGCGACCGATCGCCGCGCCGGTTTCCTGCTGGGGGACCGAGGCGGCGACCAGCGCCACCGACATCGCGCCGTAGCCCCCAAGGATGCCGAGGCCGACGCGCAGCGCCAGGAGTTGCTGCACGTTCCAGACCGCGGCCATGCCGAGGAGCGCCAGGCTACTCGCCAATTGGGCCCGCTGGACCATCGGCTTCAGTCCATACCGGTCGGCCAACAGCCCCCAGACCGGTGCCAGGATCGCGGCAAAGAACGGGCTGGCGGTCAGCGCCAACCCCGACCAGAGCGCCGCGGACGCCAGCGAGGCGGCCCCCAGATCCTGGACGAAGAGGGGAATGATGGGTGTTGCCGCCGCCATGGCCGCGGCGTGCAGCATGACCGAGGTCACGACCACACGCTCGTTCCGCCGCCAGGGTTCCCCGTCGCCGGAGGAGTTCATTCGATCCAGGCGGCACCTTCGAAGTCGGCCAGCGCGTAAGCGTGCCCGCCCGCCTCAATCGGTCCCGAGCGTCGTGTCATGTAGAGGACCCCATCAATCGGCGCCCGCAGGGTTTCGAGCTCTTCGAAAGTATGCGGGTCGAAGATGGTGCCCAGCGCGTCGCCCGCCTTCAGCTCGACGCCGGGTTCTCCCTCCCCAAGCAAGCGTTCGGGATCGTAACGAGTGACCAGGTAACCGGCCACGGTCGGTCGAATGTGCGGCACCCGCCGGAACACGAGCTGGCGCCGCGGGAGTTGGAGCGCGCCGGGCAGCATCTCCAAGTAGTGCATTACGTTGAAGATCCCCCGCACGCAGGTCTCGACACAGCGTTTCTGGAAAGATTCGGTCAGCGCGGTGCCACCGACCTCGGGGACACAGGTCGAGATGCCCAGCTCGGCGGCGTAGCCCGTGGCGGTGTTGGAGCCTGCGGCGCTCTCATGGATCAGCCCCAGGCCAAACGCCCGGCACATCCCGCGGGAGACCTCATCCAGTTGCGAGTCTGCACCCGCCTTCTGGATGATCTTCACGACGGAGACCTGGCGAAAATGGGTATGGAAGTCCAGCAGGTGGTTCAGGTGTGGGAAGAAGTTGCGGGTAATCACCTGGGCCATCATCTCGGTCAGGGTGTGGTCGGTCGGGTCGGCCGTGCCGCTGCCGAAGACCGCCTTGCGGCGAAACCCGGGGAAGACACGGTTGAGATTGCCGAAGTCGATGTCATCCTCGAGGGTGATGCGCGAGTCTTGCATGAAGGCGACCGGGTTGGCGACGGGCAGTGCCAGTACTGTGCCGTGCAGCTCGTCCGGGTTGATCTGGAGGACAGCCTCCCGCAGGCAGCGCACGGGCAGATACTCTGCTCCGTGGACGCCGCTGAGCAGACCCAGCACCGGGCCGGGATAGCGACCATGAACGACGTGGACGGGGAGGGACAGGGTTGCACCGAGGAGCAAAGGGGCCACCGGCAGGCGGGTAAACGCGCGCGTGCCGGCGGCGACAGTCAAATCGCCAAGGGTGAAGGCAGTGTGGCCCATCAGCAGTTACTCCCCTTGCGGAAATTCTTGCTGGATCACGGCGACCAGCCAATTAACGGCGACATCGTACAGTTTCTCGCCGGTCTCCGCTTTCGCCAGAGTGGGGTCACCGATATTACCGATGGGGGTGCCCTGCTTCATCGTCCGGTTGCCGCGGAAGATGCCACCGCCCAGCAGGGGATGGTTCTTGTTTTCCAGCCGCTCAGCACGCTCGGAGCGGTAGGCGCGGGCGCGCTGCATCTGCACCAGCTCGGGCACCGTAGCCAGCATGCGCGAAGTCTCGCCCTCACCGGCGTGGGACTCCTTTTTCGTGGAGGTCAGGATCTCGGAGTACTTCTCGGTCATCGGTTTGATCCAATTGGGGACAATCACCTCGGCGTCGGGCGTGCTGGCGACCACCTCGTGGGCCACCGCTTGCATCATCGGCAGGTTCCCCCCGTGACCCAGCACTAGAACGAACCGGCGAAAGCCGTGTTTATAGAGGCTCAAGCAGACCTCCTTGAGCATGTTGAAGAAGGTCATGGACGAGAGCGTGATCGTCCCGGGAAAGTCCATGTGATGGGAGGCGATACCGAACGGCACGACGGGCGCGGAGACCGCCGTGCGGCCCTGTTCGGCCAGTTTCGCGACCACCCGCCGGCAAAGATCATCGGCCTGCATCGCATCGGCGCCGAGGGGGAGATGGGGGCCATGCTGTTCGGTCGAGCCGACAGGGACAAGAATCAGATCGGTCCTGGCGAGTATTTCCTGGACTTCTTCCCACGTCATCTCATACAAGCTTCTCGGGCCGCGAATGGAATAGAGCGAGTCCATGGGTGGCGAACCTTTCTTTGTTGGGGCCGGGTGGGGTTAGGGGAGAAAAGCCAGCGCTCGCACGGGCGAGCCATCAAAGCCGACGAGCGACAAAGGGAAAAAGCTGACCTGGGCTCGCTTCCCGGCGAGGCGATCCAGATTGATCAGCTGCTCGACGATGACAACGTTGTTCGAGAGGAGGATATCATGGACCGGTTCCACCGGGCGGGGGGCGCCCGCCTTCCGTGCTTCCACGTCGAGGGCCGGCGAGAGTGCGGGATGGCGAATGGCAAAGGCATCGATTCCAACGGCCTTCACACCGCGCTCGACCAGCCATTCGGCGGCGTCCTTGACCAGACCGGGTTGGCGGTAGGCCAGATAGTAGGAATCCCTGGGTTCGTCGACATAATAGCGCCCCCAGCCGGTGTGGATGAAGACGATATCACCGCGCTGCACGTCGCTCCCGGCCCTTTCCAAATCGGCGGCCGTGATCTCGCCCAACTCACCGTGGGGCATGTCCAGGCAGATGGCCTCCCCGTAGAAGCAATCGAGGGAAATCTGGTCGAGAGTCGCTCCCTCTGCGAAGATGTGGCGGGGCGCGTCGACGTGCGTCCCGGCATGCGCAAAAAGATGGAACTCGCCGCAGTAGCGGCCGTCCCGCGCCAAGGTGTACTTGAATCCAAGTTTAATGTCGGCGGCAATGGTTGGATACTGGGGAACGGAGTGGTCCATATCAAACGGGCAGGTCAAGTCAATGACGGTCGGCATGCGCTGAACCTTTCTGAACAAGATCATGGGGCGGCGGTTGATCGATCCGAAGCTTCGGGGTAATCCGTCTTTCTGGGCGGGTGGGTCAGGCTGGACGTTGCAAAAGGGCGCGTTCCCTGGTTGCGCAAAATTATACGGACATCCTATCATAGGGTCATCTGCTTGTCAATGCATTTTTGTCTTGACAACCGGATATACTTATGATAGGATGTCCGTACATTTCGCACTTATGCCCGCCTCGACGGGCAGAGACTCAGGCCCGGGGGCGTCATACGACAACGGGACTTTGAAACGGGCCGGACTTCCGAAGTCTCTGTACCGCTTTCTGCGGGCCTACCGGGCCGCGGAGAAGAGCCGCAATGTGCTCATCAGCTCAGCGCGGCTGCGGCAGAGTTCGGAAGTCTTGCAGGCCGGCATCTCGTTGGGGTACGGACCGCACAGTCCACAATCTCCAGGATCCGCACGACGCCAGGCAGTCATGGAAGTTCCACGTTTCTCCTTCGCGGCAGCTCGCTGATGGGGAGTGAGCGTTCCTCGCGAAGCTTTTCGAGACCTCGATAACGGCTTTTTTCGGTTGATCCATTCTTGATAGCGTGCTACCCCAGTTGCTGTAAACGATGATTGGCTCCTGCTCGCTGCCGGTTGACTCGATTGAATGCACGGACAGGCGTCAGGTGCATCTCAATCCAGGAGAAAGGGGGTGAGTTTCAAAGCGGTAGCGGCTCTGCCTGTCCTCATGATCCGTACTCAGTCCCAAACACTCGCAAATTAAGGAGGAGATCGTGTCCCTGCGAACTGCACAGCTGTGGGTTGTACTGGCTGTCGTCGCCCTGATCGTAGCCGCGTGCGGTGGTCAGGCCGCTCCGGCACCCGCAACTCCCCAAGTCGTCAAGGAGACCGTTGTCGTCGAGAAAGAAGTGACCAAACAGGTAGAGGTTGAGGTCACCAGAGTGGTCCCCAAACTGATTGAGGTCACCTCTACACCGAACGCATCGGCCTCTCCGACTGCGGAGGCTGCCGCCCCAGCCGTCAAGCGGGGCGGGAAGCTCGTGATTCTCAACCGCGCCTCGCCCAAGAGCCTGGTCTCGATTATCGACCCCGGCAAGCCCGGCATCGGTATTCTGCACAACACCCAGGATGGGTTACTGAACTTCAACGAGACGTACACGACGATCTACCCGGCGATTGCCAAAGACTTCCCCGAGAACCCGGATCCACTCACCTACATCTTCCATCTGCGTGAGGGTGTCAAGTTCCACGACGGCAAGGAAGTCACCTCGGCAGACGTTGAATACACATTCCACCGCCTGCTGGACAAATCCTACGGCGCGACCTTCGGGCAGGTCTACCGCGACAACATCGACAGTATCGAGACGCCGGACAAATACACCGTCATCTTCCACCTCAAGCAGGAGTGGCCACTCTTCCTCTCCTTTGTCGGCGGCAACCACCCCAAGATCGTTGAGAAGGAGCTCGCCGAGAAACCGGAGTACGGCAAGTCGGTCTGGTCGGGCACGGGGCCCTTCATGATCAAGGAGTGGGTCCCAGGCGATCACGTCACCATCGTGCGCAACCCGAACTACTGGAACGCGGGCACGGAAGGCTATCCCTACCTTGACGAGGTCGTCTTCCGCGAGATCCCCGAGGCCTCGGCGGAGTACGCCGCGCTGGCGGCCGGCGAGGGCGACGTGATCACCGAGCCGGAGTTCAAGGATATCACACGCTTCCAGGATGATCCTAAGTACCAGGTCAGCGTTGAACCTAGTTCCGACTCGACCGTCCTGGTCTTCAACACGGCGCGCCCGCCGTTCGACGACCAGAAAGTGCGCCTGGCTATCTCGAAAGGGATCGACCGCCAGGAGATCGTCGACACGCTCTTCTTCGGCTATGCGACTCCGGCCGGCGACTTCTTCCCGCCGTTCCACTGGGCCCATGACGACAGCGTCACGATGCCGTACGATCCTGACGGCGCCAAACAGTTGCTGAAGGAGGCGGGCTACGACGAATCCCACCCGCTCAAGTTCACCCTGATGCCACGCACCGAGGCGCTCTTTGCCGACCAGGCCGTGCTGATTCAGGCACAACTGGCCAAGATCGGCGTCCAGGTGGACGTCAAGCCAGTCGAGTACACGACCCTCTCTGGCATGACGGCCGGGAAATCGAGCGAGTGGGCCGGCGACGCGGGGCTCTACCGGATCACCCCCTTGCGCGGCACGGCCTTCGAGTTCAGCTACTACCAATACGGCGCCAAGGGTGCGCTCAACCGGACCTACTTCAACCAAGAGGGCGGGTTCCAGGACCCCGCGTTCGAGAAGGCACTTCAGGAAGCCAACAGCTACTCTGACTACGACGCCGCTCAGCGCGAGAAGGCCGCTCCGCTCTACTCGGAGGTCTCCAAGATGTGGCTCGAGGACGCGCCAGGGCTGCTCCTGAACTGGTGGGCCAACGCCGACATTTTGCGCCCCGAGGTCGAGGGGTGGGTTTCGGCCGTCGGCGACATCATGAGCCTCAAGCAGGTCTGGGTCGATAAGTAAGTGCCGAACCGGGCACCAGGCCCCTGCGAGAACCATGCCGCAGGGGCCGGTGCCCTGCAAGGGGCAACCGCTTGCCGGATATTGAGTTATCTTGGAAGGCCAGGCCTTCCTTTTCGCGGCGCGAGACCGTATACTTTGTAATGTATTCCCGTGGGTTCTTATTCTCGATGTGTTGGAGGCAACATGAAAACGGAAGGCCGCCCGCTCCTGGAATTAGACAGTTCTACAATCGAAAGAGATAGTCCGGTTCCCCTCTACTACCAGATCCAGCAGACGCTGTTAGAGATGGTTGAGTCAGGAATGCTCAAGCCCGGTGATGAGGTGCCGACGGAGAAGGAACTGGTCGAGCAATTCGAGGTCAGTCGAGCCACGGTTCGACGGGCCCTGGACGAGTTGGTCCGGCAGGGGTATATCACACGCCAGCAAGGCCGTGGAACCTACGTCTCGGTGAAACTCGAGGACACCCGCTCTGAGAGGTTGCGCGGCTTCCTGGAAGATGTCCGCGAACGCGGGCTGGACGTAGGCTGTGAGATTCTCTTCAATGGGAGTGTGCCAGCGCCGCCCAGAGTCGCCCGGGTGCTTCAGCGAGGTGAGGACCAGCGTGCCTACCTGATCCGGCGGGTCGGCATTGTCGAGGGCGAACCGATGGGACTCGCCGAGGTCTGGCTCGCAGTCGACGACGAGGTGGACACGACCAGGCAGGAGTTAGCACAGTACCAACTGCTCTACACCTACGTTGAGCGTCTCTTTGCAGATCGCTATGGCATACGCCTGGTGAGCGGCGAGAAGACGTTGCAGGCCACGGTAGCGACGCCGGAGGACGCGGCCCTCCTGCACACTGAACCGGGTGCACCGCTACTGCTGGTCCAGGTGGTCATCTACTCGTCAACGGGCAAACCGGTTGTCTTCATCAAGACGCTCTACCGAGGCGATCGCTACGTCTACGCCACCAAGTTGCACACGTAAATTCCCGCTGTTCCCTCGTGTTCGGTAGAGCTGCGGAGACCAGGAACGAAAAGCAGATTCTCGATGAACCTAAATCTTAGCGCTCATATGGAACAGGGTGTGTCGCGTGTGCGAGCGCGTCGCGCTCGCACACGCGACACCAATATGAACGAATCTTAGAAGGGCGTTCGGGCGATGCAGCGGTTTATTCTAAGGCGACTGGTTCTGCTTGTGCCGGTGTTGATCGGTATCACGATTCTAGTCTTTGGTATGATTTACATGATCCCGGGCGACCCCGTTGTGGTGATTCTCGGCAGCGACTACACCCCTGAGAATGCCGAACTGCTGCGCGAAGAATTAGGACTCAACCGCCCGGTGATCGCGCAGTACGCCAGCTGGCTGGGAAACGTGCTGCACGGCGACCTGGGCTACTCGATTTTTCCCTTCGGCGGTGTGAAGTACTCGGGCCAGCCAGTCGGCAAGCTGATTCTCAGTCGCCTGCCGACGACACTCTCCCTGACCATCGGCACAATGATCCTCGCGGTTCTGCTGGCGATTCCGCTTGGCGTGCTGAGTGCCACCCGGCGGAACTCGATCGTGGACAACGTGTTGCGTATCGTCTCGATGCTTGGGATCTCGATGCCGGTCTTCTGGTTCGGTTTGCTGCTCATCCTGGTCTTTGCCGTCAAGCTCGGCTGGTTACCGTCGAACGGGAACTTCTTCAACTCCGGCCCGAAGGCATTGATCCTCCCCATCGTCGCCCTCGGCATCGCCCAGGCGGGGCTGATCACCCGAATGACGCGCTCGACGATGCTCGAGGTGTTGGGGGAGGATTACATCCGCACGGCGCGGGCCAAAGGGTTGCGGGAATCCGTCGTGTATTATCGCCACGCGCTGCGCAACGCGCTGATCCCCGTCGTGACGGTCATCGGGCTTCAGGTCGGGGCGTTGTTGGGCGGCGCGGTGTTGACCGAGACGATCTTCTCGATGCCGGGTTTGGGTCGTCTCCTGGTCGAGAGCGTCTTTCGGCGCGACTACCCCGTCATCCAGGGGTGTGTCCTGGTGATCACGCTTCTCTTCGTCTTCACCAACCTTGTGGTCGACATTCTCTACGCGATCCTCGACCCGCGCGTGCGGCTCGTATAGGGCCGGAGAAGAGAAACTCGCGACATTTTCGGGGATGAGGAGTAGCGCAACGTCATGCGAACGTTTCAGGCGATCCGGCGGGTCCTGTTCAGTAGCCCGGCTACCGTATTGGGAATCGTCGTCGTCGTCCTTATGATTGCCGTGGCAATTTTGGGGCCGGAAGTTGCACCGTATAAATTCAATCAGATGGTCCTGGGCGACCGGCTTCAGGGCCCCTCGATCGGGCATCCACTGGGGACCGACCAGTTCGGTCGTGACCTGTTGACCCGCATCATCTATGGCGCGCGGGTCTCGCTGCTGGTCGGCGCAGGCGGCACCGGGGTCGCCCTGTTGGCGGGCGTCATTCTGGGAGCCGTGTCCGCCTACTACGGCCACTGGCTCGACGAGATCATGATGCGGCTCATCGACATCGTGATGGCCTTTCCCTACATCGTGCTGGCCATCGTCCTGGCCTGGATCATCGGACCGGGTCTTGGCAACTTGATTCTGGTGATCGGGATCATCCGGACGCCCCAATTCGCGCGTATCACCCGTGGCTCGGTCCTCTCGGTGAAAGAGTATGACTACGTCGAAGCCGCGCACTCCTTCGGCCAGCGCAATCTGATTATTCTCGGTCGCCACATTCTGCCGAACTGTATCTCGCCGATCCTGATCTATGCGTCGCTGAGCATCGCGACCGCGATCAGCGCGGAGGCCGCGCTCAGCTTCCTGGGGTTGGGTATCCAGCCGCCCCAACCGAGCTGGGGCACGCTGCTCGCCGAGGGGCAACGCTACATGTTTGATGCCCCCTGGATCGCCACTTTTCCCGGTATCGCTATCAGCCTCACCATTTTAGGCTACAACCTTGTCGGCGACGGTCTTCGTGATGCGCTTGACCCCCGATTGCGCACGCAACGTTGATGCCGGCCGTGCTCTCCGGCAGTGCGGCGGGCGATTCCGGTAACCGGCATCATCTCCCTATCCTTGGGCCTTACCCTGCTCACACGAGAGGGTTTTCAGAACATTCTGGAGGAAACGAAATGGCTGCAAAAACAGTTGTACGTGGAGGAACCCTTATCGATGGCACCGGCGCGGCGCCGGTCTCCGACGGGGTTGTCGTGATTGAGAACGGCCGGATTGCCGCTGTTGGGGCGAGGGCCGACTTTGGCGAAAACGGTTTTGATGGCGCCGAGGTTATCGACGTTCGGGGCAAGACGATCATGCCCGGTTTGATCAACTGTCACCAACATCTCGACAACCGCCACGGCTATGGCTCGTACCAGACCCGCGCTGCTCAGCCGCTTCCCTACCTGGTGGCGCGGGCCGCCCGCAATGCGCTTCTCGATCTACAGGAGGGGGTGACGACGATTCGCGACGTGGCCTCTCGCTTCGGAACCAATCTGCACGTCAAAAAAGCCATCGAAGACGGAATGATCGTCGGCCCGCGGGTGGTCGCGTGCGGCCAGCCCATAGCGATGACCGGTGGCCACGGCTGGGAGCTGTGCATCGAGGCCGATGGTGAGGACGCGGTGCGCCACGCCGCGCGCCAGTTGCTCAAATCGGGCGCGGACCTGATCAAGTGCATGGCCAGCGGCGGTTTCATCAGCATCGGGGTGGATCAGCCCTGGTCACCCCAACTCACGGCCGCAGAGATGCGGGCCGCCTTTGACGAAGCCCACAATGCGGGCAAGCCGACCACCGTCCATGCTCATCCGCCAGCGGCGATTCAGCGCGCCGTCGAGGCGGGGGTTGACTGCATCGAGCACGGCGCGCTGATAGATGAGGCCTCCGCCGAGTTGCTGGCTCAGAAAGGGATCCCCCTGGTTCCTACCCTGGGAGAGAGCTACGTGATCGCCCATCGCGGTGAGGAATTCGGACGCCCGGCCTGGTTGGCCGAACTCTGCCGGAAGAAGTTAGAGGACCGGTCGCGCCACTTTGGCTACGCGATCGCGGCAGGTGTCAAGATGGCGGTTGGTACGGATGTGATCGGTACGATGGCGGAAGAGATCCGGCTCATGGTGGAGGGCGGCCTTCGCCCGATGGACGTTCTCGTTGCCGCGACTCGCAACGGGGCCGAGGTGTGCGCGCTGCTGGACCAAACCGGCACGCTCGAGCCGGGCAAATGGGCCGACGCCATCGTGCTGGCCGGCAACCCGTTGGAGGATCTGGGCGCGCTCGAGCACGTCGAACTGGTTTTCAAGGAGGGGGTTCTGTATCGCCCTGAGGCGCTGGCAGCCGCGACCGGCAAGCACCCCCTATAGCAGCCGCGGACGTCTCGGGAGCGGGGGAGGGTCCTGATTCGCCGGCCTCCCTCGTTCGAGGGAGAAGTATTGCGATGAACGCTGAACACAGCGCTGTGAGCCCGCTCAACTTTTTGCCGGAGATTCGGGCCTCGTTCCCGCCGCGTGTGAGCATCGCCGATGTCACCCTCCGGGAGGGCGAGCAGGCTGCCGAGGTGAGCTTCTCGAAGGAGGAGAAGCTGGCGCTTGCACGCCGGCTCGATGAGATTGGCGTCGCGCAGATCGAAGTCGGCTGGCCGTCGAAAGTTGCGCAGGATCGCGAGGTGCTTGGCCTGTTGAAGCAGGAAGGCCTGCGTGCCAGGACCCAGGCCCTGGCGGCGCTCTATGGCGATGGCTGGCGCACCGGCGTCGACGCCGCCATTGACAGCGGCGCCGACGTGGTGGCGTTGCTCCATGCCACCTCCGACGTGCGCTTGCAGTACAGCGAGCGGATGAACCGCGAGCAGGTAGTTGAAAAGGCCGTCGAGGCTGTCACCTACGCGTCCGGCCGGGGAGCGCTGATCGCCTTTACCGCGGTCGATGCGCCGCGCACCGATCTCCTTTTTTTGGAAGAGATCGTGCGCGCCACCGTCGCCGCCGGGGCAGATCGGATCATCCTGCCGGATACGGTCGGGGGCGCCGGGCCGGAGGCGATGCATTTCCTGGTGAAACAGGTCTGCAGTTGGGTCGACGTGCCCATCCACGTTCACTGCCACAACGATTTCGGACTGGCAGTTGCCAATGCCCTGGCGGCGGTTCGCGCGGGAGCCACGATCGTCGATGCCGCCGTGAACGGCCTGGGCGAACGCAGCGGCAATCCGCGCCTGGACGAACTGGCCGTCTCGCTCGAGTTGCTCTACGGGGTGGAAAGCGGGCTCGACCTCAGCAAGCTCACCGGCCTGTCGCAGTTCGTGGCCGAGATGACCGACCTGCCGCTCCCGTTCAACAAGCCCCTGGTGGGGGAGTATGCCTTCTCGCACAAGCTCGATCTGCACGTCCGCCGGGTGCTCGAACATCCTCCGGTGTTTGAGGCCCTGGCGCCCGAACTGGTCGGGAACCGAAGGGTGATTCCCTTAGGTCGCCATGTGGGCCCCTTCATCATTCGCCTCAAGCTGCATGAGTTGGGGCTGACCGCGAGCGACGCACAGGTCGCGGAGTTGGTCGCTCGGGTCGAGGAGCGGGCCGTGGCCACCAAGCGTGCGGTCAGCAACGAGGCCTTTGCCGCGCTCGCGCGGGATCTCCTGGGGGACGGAGGGCCGAAAGGACAGACGGATCGCCGTTGACGTGGGGTGCGTCGCGGGGGCGTGGCAGACGGCCGCTTCGCAGGTGTCTCTCGCGACGGTGAATTGGAGGGGCGTGTACCCGGCATTGCCGGGCACACGCCCGCACCGGCAGGCGTGACAGAGCACGAGGCGAGTGCCATGAGAACGTTGACGGGAGGACAGGCGGCGGTCGAGGCCCTGGCCGCGGCCGGCATCGAGGTCGTCTTTGGGATTGTAGGGGTGCACAACATGCACATCTACGATGCGCTCTACGACCACCCTTTCATGCGACAGGTCACGGTGCGCAACGAGCAGGGCGCGGCCTTTATGGCCGATGGCTACGCGCGGGCCTCGGGGCGGGTTGGTGTCGTGCTGCCCATTACCGGTCCGGGCGGCACCAACGCTGCCACCGGCGTCGCCCAGGCCTATGCCGACTCTTCGCCCGTCCTGGTGATCCAGAGCAACGTCGCCAGCGACTTGCTCGAGCGCGACGTGGGCACCTTGCACGAGATGAAGGATCAGGTGGCCTTCTTCAGCACCATTACCCAGCGCAGCCAACGGGTCTCGAAGGTCGAGGCGATCCCGGAGACCATTCGGGGGGCAATCGAGACGTTGCAGGCCGGCCGGCCGCGGCCCATCCACGTTGAGATCCTGGCAGACGTCCTGGCCGCCACCGGCACCTTCGATGCCCCGCCGCCCGCCCCCGCCCGCCGGCGCTCGCCACCGCCGACCGGCAGGCCGTGGACGAGGCCGCAACCCTGTTGCGCCGGGCGGAGCGCCCGGTGATCTACGCGGGCGGTGGCGTCATCTCTGCGGGCGCGTCGTCTGAAGTCCGCGCTCTGGCCGAAACCCTCCGGGCGCCGGTCGTCACGACAGTACAGGGGCGCGGCAGCATCCCCGACGATCATCCTCTCAGCCTGGGCAATGCCTGGGGACGCACCAGCCCCTTCACGCGATTGGCCCAGGCGGCCGACGTCGTGCTGGCGGTCGGAACGCGCCTGAGCGAGAGCAGTACGGATGGGTGGCGCCTCCCCTTGCCGGCCAACTTGATTGTGGTCGACGTCGATACGGCCTTGCCCGGGCGCCACTACCCCGTGCGCGTGGCTCTGGCGGGCGACGCCAGGGCCGTGCTGGGGCAGCTTCTGGATGCGGTCGACGGGTTCGCCGCGCCCGACCGGCGCGCCTTCCTGGCGGAGGTCGCAGTGTGGCGCGAGGCCGAGGCAGCGCGTGTGACCCGCATCGCACCGGTGGCCGCGCAGTTTCTGCAAACCCTGCGCCAGGCGTTGGACCGAGACGCTATCGTCGTGAACGACATGACCATGCCGAGCTACTGGGCGCAGCGGTATTTCCCCGTCTACGAGCCCCGGACCTTCCTCTTCCCGTACTACTTTGGAACCCTCGGCTTCAGCATGCCGGCCGCCATTGGCGCCAGGTTGGCTCACCCCGAGCGCCAGGTCGTCTCGATCTGTGGCGATGGCGGCTTTCTGTTCACCTGTCAGGAGCTGGCGACGGCCGTGCAGTTGGGGCTGAATCTGCCGGTGATCGTGTTCAACGATCACTGCTTCAGCGGGGTGAAGGGGGCGCAAGACCGCGCGCTGGGGGGGCGGCACATTGGGATCAATCTGGTCAACCCCGACTTCATGGCCCTGGGCAGGGCGTTCGGTGCTCGCAGTTGCCGGGTCGAGGACGTTTCGCAGCTGGCTGAGCCCCTCGCCGACGCCTTCGCCGCCGATGGTCCCTCCTTGATCGAGGTGCCGATCGGACTCCCATCCCCGCGCGTGATGGCCGCAGCGGGCTAGAGCGCGGGTCAAGTCATCAGACTTCCGAAGTCTGGTGGGGACCGTGCTGGCCCAAAACGCGCTCCGACGGGGGTGATCGAGGCGCGCCCCGGCCGCGAACAAGACTTCGGAAGTCTGTTCCCTCCCCCACCGGGATTTCTTGACCGGCGCTCTAGAGCGCGGGTCAAGTCATCTCACGGGGAGCGTGCGGACGTGAGGGGGAACCCATAGCGCATGGCATCTGAGCAGCTTCGATCCTATCGCATCGCCGTGATTCCCGGCGATAACGTCGGCAAAGAGGTGATCCCGGAAGCGCTCAAGGCGCTGCGGGCGGCTACTCGCCGGACAGGCCCGGCCCTCGAATTCACCCCCTTCCCGTGGGGCGCCGACCATTACCTGGCGACCGGGGAGGTGATGGCACCCGACGGCTTGGTACGTCTGGCCGGCTTCGATGCCATCCTCCTCGGCGCCCTGGGTGACCCGGCGCGTGTTCCGGACCATGTCATCTCCTGGGGGTTGATGCAGCAACTGCGCAAACAGTTCGACCTGTACATCAATCTGCGCCCGATTCGCCAGTTGCCCGGCGTGCGCTCGCCCCTCGCGACCCTGACCGGGCTCGACCTGGTCGTCGTGCGCGAGAACAGCGAGGGGGAATACGCCGGTGTCGGCGGGCGGCTGCACGCCGGCACGCCCCACGAGGTCGCGCTGCAAACCAGTGTCTTCACCCGCCATGGGACCGAACGCGTGATGCGCTACGCCTTTGAGTTGGCGCGCAGCCGCGGGAAGCAGCGCAAGGTGACCTCGGTGACCAAGTCGAATGCCATGAACTATTCGATGGTCTTCTGGGATCAGATCTTCCAGGAGGTGGCGCGGGAGTACCCGGATATCCAGACCGAGAAGTACCATGTCGATGCAATGAGCATGTACCTGATCCAGCGCCCGGCCACCTTCGACGTGATCGTTGCCAGCAACCTCTTCGGCGATATTCTCTCCGATGAGGCGGCGGCCATCCATGGCGGCATCGGTCTGGCCGCCGGCGCCAACTTGAACCCGGAGCGTCGCTTCCCTTCGATGTTCGAGCCGATCCACGGCTCGGCGCCGGATATCGCGGGCCGCCGGCAGGCCAACCCGGTTGCGGCCGTGCTCGCAGCCTGTTTGATGATGGAGCATGTGGGCGAGGCGGACACCGCCGGGCTGCTTCGTGCTGCGGTGGAAGAGGTGCTGGCTGCCGGCGAAGTGTGCACTCCTGATTTGGGCGGCACGGCGACGACGGTGGCGATGGGCGATGCCATCGCCGCCGCTGTGGAACGGCTTGGGTAGCGATTGGAAATCGAACGCATTATGGAGGCGTGATGGCGAATTCCGTTCTTTCCTGCGTGGCAGCCGGCGATGTGTACCTGAAGCGCGATGAGCCGGTGCAAGCCTTCCGGCATTTCGCCGGACCCATTCGTGAGACCGACGTCGCCTTCTGCAATCTGGAGGGTCCCTGCTCGGATCGAGGCGAGCCAACGATCGGCAAATACATCACCATCGGCATGGGACCAGAGGTCGTGCCGGCCTTGGCCGAGACCGGCTTCGATCTGGTTGCGGTGGCGAACAACCACGCGGTGGACTTTGGGCGCGAGGCGTTCGTCGATACGCTGGAGCGCCTGGAGGCGGCGGGGCTCCCCCACATCGGCGGTGGTCGCAACCTGGCCGAGGCCCACCGGCCGGCCATCCTCAAGCGCAACGGGGTGAGCCTCGGCTGGCTGGCCTACGCGACCACCGTGCCCTGGGGCTACGAGGCCACAGCCGGTCGGCCGGGGATTGCGTCGATCCGCGTGCGAACGATGTATGAGCCGCGCTACCAGATCATGGGCGAGCAACCGGGTACCCCGGCGATTGTGATCACCGAGATCGACGCGGGCGACCTGGCCCTTGTCGTAGAGGAGGTGCGCCGGCTGAAGGCCGAGACCGACGCGGTGGTGGTCTCGTTCCACTGGGGTGTCGCCTTCGTGCCCGATCCGGCCGGCTACCAGCCAGAACTGGCCCACGCGGCCATCGATGCCGGCGCCGCGATGGTGCTGGGCCATCATGCTCACGTCCTGCAGGGCGTCGAGATGTACCGGGGAGCGCCGATCTTCTACAGCCTCTCCAACTTCGTCTTCGATCGCAACAATCCTCGTTTCGGGCTTGAGACGCTGCTGGTCACGGCTCGCTTCCGGCGCGCGGGGCTGGAACGAGTGGCGATCCGCCCCGCCATCCTGCCGCTCTGCGGCGACCCGCGCCCCGTCACGGCCGACGAAGGAGAGTTATTCCAGGCGCAGCTCGAACGTCTTTCAGCAGGGATGCACAGTTCCTTTGAGCGGGACGGCGATGAACTGATCGTTACGGCGTCATCGGATGACGCCGACGCATAGAATACGGAGTTCCCATGTCTGGACCGATTGTCTTGCGTGGTGGGCGCGTCATCGATGGGACCGGCGCGCCACCGATTCCAGATGGTATCGTCGTGATTGAGGGCAGCCGGATTCGCGCGGTCGGCGCGGCGGGCGACTTCGGGGAGAGTCGCTTCGATGGCGCCGAACTGATCGACGTGGGCGGGCGGACGGTGATGCCGGGGCTGATCAACTGTCACCAGCACCTCGACGCGCGTCACGGCTACGGCCCGTACCAGGTTCGTGCCGCCCAGCCGTTACCCTATCTGGTCACGCGCGCCGTGCGCAACGCCCTTCTCGACCTCCAGGAGGGTGTCACGACGGTACGCGACATGTCATCGAAGGCGGGCTCCAGCCTGCAAGTCCGGCAAGCGATTCATGATGGCTTGCTCATCGGGGCACGCGTCGTGGCCTGTGGGCAGGCGATTGCCATGACCGGTGGCCACGGGCATGCCCGGGCGATCGAGGCGGATGGCGAGGACGCCGTGCGCCACGCGGCGCGGCGCTTGCTCAAAGCCGGTGCTGATTTTATCAAGTGCATGGCGAGCGGTGGCTTCATCAGCCTCGGTGTGGATCAGCCCTGGTCGCCCCAACTCAGCACCGAGGAGATGCGCGCCGGCTTCGATGAGGCTCATGCCGCCAGCAAGCTTACGACCGTGCATGCCCACCCGCCGTCGGCGATCCGGCGAGCCGTCGCGGCCGGCGTCGACTGCATTGAGCACGGTGCGCTGATCGATCCGCCGACGGCCGAACTGCTGGCTACCAGAGGGATCCCCCTGGTCCCGACACTCGCCGAGAGTTGGGTCATCGCGCAGCGCGGCGAGGAATTTGGGCGCCCGCGCTGGCTGGTCGAGTTGAACAGGGGCAAGCTAGACGAGCGCATGCAGCGCTATGGCTACGCCGTGGCAGCCGGCGTCAAGATGGCGGTCGGCACGGACGTGATCGGCACGATGGCCGAGGAGATGCAGCTCATGGCGGAGGGCGGCCTCACCTCAATGGACGTTCTGACCGCCGCCACCCGCAATGGCGCCGAGGTCTGCGGGTTGCTGGGTGAGACCGGTACGCTCGAGGGCGGGAAATGGGCGGACGTCATCGTCGTCGACGGGAACCCACTGGAGGATCTGAGGGCGCTCGAGCGGGTCCACCTTGTCTTCAAGGGGGGCAAGCGATATCATCCCGACCAACTTGCCGCTGCGACCGGCCGAAACCCGCTGTAGGGGAGAAGGCGCCGTCGGTTTTGGAGGTTACGTTGGCGGTTCGCGCGGCGATGGTGGACCGCGCGGACCGGTGTCAGGAGGAAGCTGATGAAGGCATATCAAAATTTGATCGGCGCCGAGTGGGTCGGCGCTGCGGACGGTGCGACCTTCGAGGACCGTAACCCTGCCAGGTACGACGAGGTGCTGGGCACCTTCCCGAAAGCGACCCGCGAAGATGCCCGCCGGGCCATTGCCGCGGCCCGCGAGGCCGCGCCTGGTTGGGCCAACACCCCCCCACCGGCGCGCGGTGCCATCCTCGATAAAGCCAGCCAGATCCTCGACGCCCGGCGCGATGAGATTGCCGCGGCCCTGACCCGGGAGGAAGGCAAAACGCTGGCCGAGGCGAGCGGCGAGGTGACCCGCGCCCGCGACATTTTCCGGTACTACGCCGGGGAGGGCTGGCGTCTCGGGGGCGAGGTGTTGCCCAGCAACAGCGGCGGCGAGTTGCTCTACACCCGCCGAGAGCCCCTGGGCGTCGTCAGCATCATCACGCCCTGGAATTTCCCTATCGCGATCCCGGCCTGGAAGATCGCCCCGGCCCTGGTCTATGGCAACACGCTCCTCTTCAAGCCGGCCTCGGACACGCCCTTGACTGCACTCCTGCTGGTTGAAGCCCTGCTAGAGGCCGGCCTCCCGGCTGGCGTGCTCAACTTCCTCACGGGGTCGGGCCAGATCGTGGGCGACGAGCTGGCGGCTAATCCCGGCGTAAACGGGATCAGCTTTACTGGTTCGTACAGCGTCGGGACCGGGATCTATAGCAAGGCGGTCCCAAACATGACGCGCGTCCAGTTAGAGATGGGCGGTAAGAACCCGTTGATTATCCTCGACGATGCCGACCTGGCCCTGGCCGTTGATATCACCTCGAAAGGGGGCTTCGGCCTGACCGGCCAGGCCTGCACGGCGACCAGCCGGGTGATCGCGGAGGAGGGAATCGCCAACCGCTTTGTGGAGGCCCTGGCCGGCGCCGCCCGGCGGTTGGTCGTGGGCAACGGGTTGGAGCCTGATACCCAAATGGGGCCGGCGGTGAACAAGGGGCAACTGGAGACCGACCTGCACTACATTCAGGTTGGCAAGAATGAGGGCGCCCGCCTGGTGATGGGGGGCGACCGCGCGGGCGATGGGGGCTTCTACGTTCAACCGACCATCTTCGACAGCGTCGACCCACAAATGCGGATTGCCCAGGAAGAGATATTCGGCCCGGTCATCGGCGTGATCCGCGCCCGTGACTTCGACGATGCCATCGCGAAAGCCAACGCGATCGGCTACGGCCTCTCCGCCGGGGTTGTGACCAATGATTTGCGCAAGGCGTTCAACTTCGCCAATCGCATCGAGGCGGGCGTCGTCAAGATCAACGAGCCGACGAGCGGCGTGGCCCTCCAGGCGCCCTTCGGCGGCTTCAAACACTCGAGCGCCAACACCTTCAAAGAGCAGGGCCAGGCGGCGGTTGAATTCTACACCCGCACAAAGACGATCTACGTCAACCATGGTTGAGGCCGGTTGAGCCGGACAAGAGGGCGGGGTGGCCGGGGTGGATTGCCCGGCCACCTCAGCTTTGATTCCTCTCTCAAATGATCGCCGGCTCGCGGTACTCGCCCCAGACTTCGCGGAGGACATCCATCATCTCCTGGAGGGTGGCGTACTCCCGCACGGCGGCGATGAGCGGCTCCATCAGGTTGACGTCCCGGCGTTGC
Source organism: Ardenticatenaceae bacterium (assembly GCA_027493995.1). Classification (GTDB taxonomy): domain Bacteria; phylum Chloroflexota; class Anaerolineae; order Ardenticatenales; family Ardenticatenaceae; genus DOUV01. The sequence goes on from JAOSJS010000001.1 coordinate 4,233,198, forward strand.
GCGGCGGTGTACAGCTCGCCGAGGGCCGCCTGCACGGCGCGGTTGTCGCGCTCGCGGCGCACCTGGTTGAGCCGGCGCACCTGCCGCTGGTAGCCGGCCTCGTCCATCTTCAGGATCGGGATCTCGATCTCCTCGTCCATGACATAGTCGTTAACACCGACAATCGTGCGCTGGTGCGTGTCGATCTCCCACTGGTAGCGCGCCGCGGCCTCGGCGATCTCACGCTGGAAGAAGCCCTGCTCGATGGCGGGCAAGACGCCACCCAGCTCCTCGACCCGGCGCCAGTAGGTGTAGCACTGGTGCTCCATCTCGTTGGTGAGCGCCTCGACGAAGAAGCTCCCGCCGAGCGGATCGATGGTGTTGGCCGCGCCGGTCTCCTCGGCGATGATCTGCTGGGTGCGCAGCGCCACGGTCACGGCCTGCTCGCTGGGCAGGGCCAGAGCCTCGTCCATCGAGTTGGTGTGCAAGCTCTGAGTACCGCCCAGCACGGCGGCCAGGGCCTGGATTGCCACGCGGGCCACGTTGTTGAGCGGCTGCTGAGCCGTCAGGCTGACGCCTGCCGTTTGGGTGTGGAAGCGCATCAGCCAGGAGCGGGGATCTTTGGCGCCAAAGGTCTCACGCATCTCATGGGCCCAGATGCGGCGGGCCGCGCGGTACTTGGCGATCTCCTCGAAAAAGTCGTTGTGGGCATTGAAGAAGAAGCTGAGGCGCGGCGCGAAGCTGTCAACGTCCAGCCCGCGCTCCAGCGCCCAGCGGACGTACTCCAGGCCATCGCCCAGCGTGAAGGCCAACTCCTGGGCCGCGGTGGCGCCGGCCTCGCGAATATGGTAGCCGCTGATGGAGATCGTGTTCCAGCGCGGCATCTGCCTCGTCCCAAACTCGATCGTATCGACCACAAACCGCATGGAGGGCTCAGGCGGGAAGACGAACTCTTTTTGGGCGATGTATTCTTTGAGGATGTCGTTCTGGATCGTGCCACCGAGCTTCGCGCGGGGGATGCCACGCTTCTCAGCCGCGACGATATACATCGCCCAGATGATTGGTGCTGGCGAGTTGATGGTCATCGAGGTGGTGACGTCGGCCAGGGGTAGCCCATCGAGCAAGATCTCCATATCCCGCAGGCTGTTGATAGCCACGCCGCAGATTCCGAACTCTCCCTCTGCCTCGGGCGCGTCGGTGTCGTACCCGTAGAGAGTTGGCAGATCGAAGGCGATGGAGAGTCCCGTTTGGCCCTGCGAGAGCAGGTATTTGAAGCGCGCGTTGGTCTCCTCGGCCGAGCCGAAGCCCGCGAACATGCGCATCGTCCAGAGCTTGCCCCGGTGCATCGTCGCATGGATGCCGCGAGTGAAGGGATACTCGCCGGGAAAGCCCAGGTCGCGATTGTAGTCCAGCTCGGCAGTGTCGAGGGGGGTGTAGAGGCGCTCGATCCGGAACGACGAGGTCGTGATGAACTCGTCGCGCCGCTCGGGGAAACGGCTCAAGGCAGATTGAAGAGTGCCCTCCTCCCAGCGGTCCTGTTGCTCTTCGACCTGGCTGAGGGCCCGGTGGCTGTACAGCTCCATTGCGGTACTCCTTCTTCGGAGAGGAGAGCCAGGAGACGGGAGAGTGGCGGAGCACCCCGCAGTCTCCAACCTCTCCCTATTCATGCGATCACTTTACGCTTGATCCAATTGTCTAGCAGAGCGATGGTGTCACTCGTCAGCAGGGGAATGTCATGGCCGCCGCGCGGCACCACGACCAGCTCTTTCGGCTCGCGCGCGCGGGCGAAGAGGCTCTCGGCCTCATCAGGGTGGATCAGCATGTCCCACTCGCCGTGGATGAGTAGCAGCGGCGCCGGCGCGATGCGGTCTACCACGTCGATCGGCTGGTGCTCGCCAGGCTCCAGGTCGCCCACGCGAGTGCCACGGGTGATGGCGGCGAAGGGCCCTCCGAGCGCTGTGTTGAAGATCAAGTGAAGCCCGAAGGCAGAGGTCGGCCGGCGGAGATTGCGGGCGTCGGCGAAGGCCCCGATGGTGGCGACGCCGTCGACGTTGCCGACCAGGCCGGCATGGCGGATCACCGTGGCGCCGCCCATGCTGCTCCCGACCGTGACGATCTTCTGGTAGCCGAAGCCGCGCGCGTAGCGAACCACAGCGTCGAGGTCGAGCAACTCGTCGTTGCCGAACGAGCAGGCGCCGCCACTCTCGCCATGGCCACGGAAATCGAAGGCCATCACATCGAATCGCTCGCTGAGGAGCTCGACGAAATGGGGGACGACCCGGTGGTTCTTGTTGCTCAGGAACCCGTGAGCGTAGATAACCAGGAGGTCGGTGTCGGAGCGATCAAGGTGGACCCCGGCGATAGGAACGCCGTCGGCGGTCTCTGTCGTGAAACGGCGGTGTTCGAGCGCATAAGCACGATTCCAGATATCGGCGAGCGAGAGAGCCATCGGACTTTCCTCACGAGCCATCCCAGGGAGGTCACACGGAACAAGTCGGCACCACGACGCCTACCTGCTCCCCGCGCCTGGCTGTTGCGTATCGCGACCCACTATCAGCGGCAGAAACAGAGTCGATTGGAGAGTCGATGGGCCGAGGCGCACCTCATCGACGCCAGCGCTCCCGCGGGAGCCGGTCGCCGCGAGTTCCAGGATGATATCCTGACCGGCAAATGGGGTCATGTCAAACCAGAGGTCACGCCACCGGCCGAGTGTGTCGCTATCGAGCAGCAGGCGGGTAAAGCGTAGGCCATCCGCGAGGCGATAGATTCCGACTTGCAGCGGGGCGCCCCCCGCGGCGACGCGGTAGCGCACGCTCAGCACCGGGTCGCCCGTCGCCGGCACGGTGACGTGTTGGGCCAGGCGGGTGCCTGCGCGGATCCGGGCCAGCCGGCGCTCACCGGCCTCGAGGACGGTGAGCGCGCCGCCGGGTGGGTCAACCGCCCAGGCGGAGCGCCTCGCCGGATTGCTCGCGCCTAGCCGGTCCATCCCACCATCTTCCACCACGTTCTCGTTCGGGACCACCCGCAGGGTGGGGATCACGCTCTCCTGGCCGAGGGTGGTCGTGACGGTGGCGGTGATAAAGCCGAAGCGCGCCAGGCGGACGGCCAGCCGGCCGGCCGGGAGCGGACTCAGGCGGAAGAAGCCGGCCTCGTCGCTACGGGCACAGAGCGGAGTGCGGACTGCGGGCTGCGGATTGGGGCCCGCTGGGTCGGGGGCGGCGCAGACGCGCAGATCGGCCAGCGGGAAGTCGTGAGCGTCGCGCACGGCGCCGATCACCGCGGCACCGACGGCAGTGGCGGCCATCGGCTGATCGCCTGGTGGCCACTCACTGGCGTGGCCGCGCTGGTCCACCGCGCGGGCGCGGAACTCGTAGCGGTGGCTCACCTCACCCCGGAAAGTCGCGGAGCCGGCTGCTGCTGGAGCGGCGGCCCCGCTGGCGGGTTGCCAGTCAAGCCAGGGACCACCGTCCGTGCGGACCTGGAATTCGATGCGCTCGATCGCCGCGCCGCTGGGGCTCTCGACCTGCCAGGTGAGCGGAATCTCCGCGGCGGTACTGAGGGCCGGGAGCGGGTCGAGCCGGACGAGCGGTGGGGTTCGGTCCTGCTCGACCAGGATGACGGGTGGCCCGGCGACGAGTTGCTCGCGCCGGCCGTCGGCAGGGCGGGTGTAGATCGAGCCACCGTCGAGACCCAGGTTGTAGCGACCGTCTGTTGCCTGGATCGTGCGGGCGTCGCCCAGGAGGTTGACCAGGGTCGCCTCATCGGCCGCGGCGTCGATGAGAACGTTGGAGCGCTGGTCCCCGGTAGTCCAGGCGATGGTGATCTTCTCGTCGGGCGCGCGGCGGAAGATGGTCAGCACGACATCGCCGCGCACCTCACGAGCCACGAAGCGGGCCCCGGCCAGCCAGCGCGCCGCCGTCGTATAGGCCTGGTAAGCCGGGCGGGGCGTCCCATCGTCGCGCATCAGGCCAAAGGTCTCGTCCATGCCATTATCGCGCAGGCGGAAGACGAAGACCCGCTCGGCCCCGGCGGCGAAGGCGTTGGTAAAGGCCTGGACCATGAAGGCGGCCTGCTCGGCTGTCGACCCGAAGCCCCAGGTGGGCTGTTGCGGGCCGGCGCCGGCGCCCCAGACCGGAATGTTGGTTTCATTGATCCAGATCGGTTTGGTCCCCATGCCATATCGTATCAACAGATCGCGTGCCCAGAGGACGCGCCCGTAGAGTTGATCGGCGCGCGAGTACCAGTGCCAGGCAGCCACATCGAAGAAATAGTTGTTGGCCGCGGCGTCGGGGAGCTGGCGGAGGGCGTGCAAGACCTGCTCGGCGAACTGGGGGTGGCTCCAATGGGCCATCCCGGCCATGACGATCTGGGTGCCGGGATCGGCCGCCCTGGCCGCACGATAGGCAGTGGCGAGGAGAAGCGCGTACTCCTCTGGGCTGCCATCCCAGAATTGGTCGGTGTCGGGCTCGTTGTAGATCTCGTAGTAATGAACGCGGCCTTTGAAGCGGCTGACTGTGGCGTTGACGAAAGCCCCCCAGGGATTCGCCGGATCGTTCCAGGGGCGGTCCAACCCGGCCGGGACCCAGCTCGAACCCGTCCGGCGCGCCCAGGTGGGGGGCGCGGTCAAGAGGAGCGTGACCTCCAGACCGGCGGAGGCCATGGTTTCAACGGCCGTCGCGGTGAGATCGAAGTTCCGCTGACCGGGGGAGGGCTCGACATCCCACCAGTTGAGCTGGAAGCGGTTGACCCGGGCACCGGCCTGATAGGCGCGGTCGAGCCAGGTCTTGTCGGGCGGCACCAGCACCAGCCCGAAGCGCCGATCAGAGCCATCCGGCGGCGCCTGGGCGTAGCCCACCGGACTGAGCGCGGTCCAGGCCACGAGCAGTGCGAGCACGACGTGAAGGCAGCGGGTGGCCCTGTGAGTCATCGTGCTGGCGTCCTCGCACGGAGCACGGCACAGCGGGGGACGGGCGAGATCGAGGGAGGCAGACCGCGAGTGGCGCCGGCGATCATGGGGCGACGTCCGTCCCGGTGGGTAACGCCGGCCAGTCGAGCACGAGCCGGGACCATTGCTTTTGGAGGACAACCTCGTTTCCGGATGGTACGTGTTCGATCGCTTGGGGGTAGACTCGGATGCGGAGGCCGCTGCTGCCAGGCCGGCCGGCGGCCTCCCAGCCGGTGATCTGCGTGATCAAGCGCCGGGCGAGTGTGTCGTCTGGGCCAACGCCCCGCACGTACAACTGGAAGGGTGATAGCTCGACCGGATCGTCAAGACGGGGGGCTTCGTCGGGCGGGCGCAGCAGCAGGCCGAGGCTGGCCCCCTCAAGCAATCCGCTGGTGAAGCAGGACTTCCACTCGCCCGGATGCCAGTAGAGACAAGGGATCAGCCCACGATCGGCCAATTCTCCCACGGCGCTCAGGCGACAAAAGCCGGGTTCGCGCAGCGCGAGCCACAGCGTCAGGCCCCCAAAGACCTCCCGCGGCGTGACCCAAGTCGCCGTTGGCCAATCGCAGCTGGGGCCGGTTAACGATTGGTAGAGTGCCGCGACATCGGCCGCGAGACGATTGTCAGACACAAGGGAGAGACCGGGTTCGGGGCCAATCTGGATACTCGTTCCGGAGGGCTCGGCAAACGCGCCGCGGAGCCGCATGAAGCCACAATCTCTGACCGAGACGCTCGCCAGATGGCGATCGACCGGCTCAAACGCGACGGCTTTTTGCGGGCCTTTGAGCGACAAGGGTAAGACGAGTCGCCCGCCGGCGCTCAATTGCTCACGCCAGGCCGGGGCAACATCCCCGGCTCCCACAGTCAGGATGATCCGGTCGTAGGGTGCTGCGGCCGGGTAGCCGAAGCCACCGTCGCCGCGCACCACCCGCACCCGGTCGAGGCCCGCTGCTGCGAGATGCTCGCGGGCGCCCGCGACGAGGTCGTCGTCGATGTCGACTGTGACGACCTGGCCCTCGTCACCAACAATGTGGGCCATGAGCGCCGCATTGTAGCCGGTTCCTGCGCCAATCTCTAACACGCGGTGGCCAGGCGCCAGCTCGAGTTGCTCGAGCATGATCGCCATGATGGCGGGCTGAGAGGAAGAGCTGACGACGGCGCCGTCCAGTTGTTTGGTGGGGATGGCCTCGTCGCTGTACACCTGCTCCACGGGGAGGCCGGGCAGAAAGAGGTGGCGCGGGATGGCGCGGAACGCTGCCTCGACGCGGGGCGTCCGGATGTGCCCCGCGTCCTTCAGATCTTCGACAAGCGCCTGGTGCAACGCCGGAGGGGCGCTGCCATTCCTACGTGCCGGTACGCTCATGATCGTCCCTCACCGCGCACCACGGTTCGTTTCGAATTCACTCGCCGCTGCCCGCCTGGTACAGCTCGATCAAGACCCCGTGGGCGCTCTTGGGGTGCACGAAGGCCAACCGCTTGCCCTGGGCCCCGATGCGGGGCACGGTGTCAATCATCTCCAGTCCGCGCGCCTGGCACTCAGCAATGGCACTCTCCAGGTTATCCACGGCGAAACAGAGGTGATGGATGCCGGGGCCGCGCCTGACCAGGAATTTGCCCACCGGTGTCTCGGGACCGAGCGCGCCCAGGAGCTCGACTTCGGTGTTGCCCCCCTCGAGAAAGACGACCCGCGTGCCCTGCTCGGGGACCGTCTCGTCGTGCGTGACCGCCAGACCGAAAAAATCGCGCCAGAGGGCCAGGGCGGCGTCCAGATCATCGACGGCGATGCCAACGTGGTCGAGGCGCTCTAGCATGAGGGAAACGCTCCGTTCCAGATTCGCGCGAAGAGACCGACAGGCAGCCGGTGTGGGTCGACTATAGCACGCCGCTGCGCCACAATCAATCCTGACCGTGCGCCTGTTTTGGTTGAAAGATGCCCTGCACGCGCCACCGGCCAGTTCTCACCCGCTAGAGCGAGCGCCGATACCGCCGCATGAAGGGGGCGATTGAAATCCCCGGCCGAGCACTGAAGCGAGGCCCTGCCGGGGCCTCTCTCCCGGCGTGCGCCGTTCGCGGACAATTGCCGCCATTTCGAGGCCCGCTGCGGCAGGGTTCGGCTTTCGGGCTGCGGATGTGAAGCGCAGGCCTCGCTGCACCCTTTGCGACGAAAGAGCGGCGGCGAACGATACGGGCGGAGTTATCTCCGGGTGTGCGGGGCTGCCGAGCAGGGCTCCTCAATTGTTCAGGTACGGTGCCGCCCGCCGCCCGACGGTTGAGCGGCCGTCGGCCGCCGAGCGGCAGCCCTTTACGCTGCCGCCATGCTCTGGTACAATGACGGGCATCCGGGAACACCTGTTCGGAGAGGATTGAGACGTGGCGCGAAAGCGGAGCGTGCAGGCACGGGCCTCGACCAAAGGTCGGTCGACAGGTGGCAAAACGCGCAAGCGGCGCACCCGCGGTAGGAAGAAAGAACCTCTGCTTCGGTGGCCGTCGCTCGATACCCAACTCGACATTCTGGGCGTGCTGCTGGTTGGCGTCGGGCTGGTCACCGGGTTGAGCATGCTCAGCCCGCAGAATGCCACCATCATCAGCGCCTGGCTGGACGGTCTCGCGCTGATCTTCGGCTGGGGGATGGTGGGAGTGCCCTTCCTCGCGGCGGGCCTCGGCATCTGGTTGATCGCCCGCCGCTTCGAGTTCGCGCCGGCGGTGCCCTGGAGCCGACTACTGGGGACCCTCCTGCTCGGGTTGATCGGCCTCGGCACGCTGACCCTGGTGGCCGAGTGGGAAGATCCCGCGATGGCGGCAGCCACGGGTGGCGCCGGTGGCCTTGTCGGGTTGGCGGTGTTGCGCGGGCTTCGCCTGGCGCTCGGGACCTGGGGCGCGTTGGTCGGCCTCGTGGCGCTTGGCCTCATCGGCGCCCTGCTGACCCTGGAACTCTCGCTGGCCGAGTTGCAGGTCTTGCTTGCGCAGCGCCGCGATCGCACGCCTCCCGCGCCGGAGATGCTGGTCGAACCGGCCCTCGAGCCTGCGCCGCCGCCTCGCATCATCGTCAACAACACGCCCATCGAGGAACTGTCGCCCGAGCAGGGGGCTGAGGGCCAACCCCAGCCGAAGAAGAGTGGCGGCAAGAGCCCGAAGAGCCGCACCGGCAGCGCCCGGCCGAGGGCGCCGGTGGCCGACGAGGTCGCCCAGCCGCCAATCGTGGCCTCCGCGAACGGCTTCGACTGGGAATTGCCCGCCTGGCAGAGAATCCTCGAGGATGTGGACGAGCAGGATCTGAACGCGCAGGACATCCGCCGCAAGGTACGGATCATCGAAGAGACACTCCACAATTTCGGCCTTCCGGCGCGGGTGATCGAGGTCAGCCAGGGGCCGACGGTGACCCAGTTCGGGATCGAGCCGGGCTTCGTGGTGAAGCGAGTGCGCGGCGAGGAGCGGCGCGTCAAGGTCAAAGTCAGCGCCATCACCAGCCTGGCCAACGACCTGGCCCTGGCGCTGGCCGCCAGCAGCATTCGGGTCGAGGCGCCCGTGCCCGGGCGCCCCTTCATCGGGGTCGAGATCCCCAACGAAGAGAAGAACGTCGTCTCCCTCAAGGGCATCATGGAGACGACCGAATTTCAGCGGATCAAGAGTCCCTTACGGGTCGCCCTCGGCCGCGACGTGAGCGGCGCCCCGGTCGTGGCCGCCCTCGACAAGATGCCCCACTTGTTGATCGCCGGCGCCACCGGCAGCGGGAAGTCGGTCTGCGTGAACATCATCATCGCGAGTCTGCTCTGCAACAACCATCCCGACCAACTCAAGCTGCTGATGGTCGATCCGAAGATGGTCGAACTGGTGGGCTACAACGGCATCCCCCACCTGATTGCGCCGGTGGTGGTGGACATGGAGCGGGTCGTTGCGACGTTGCGCTGGGCGGTCAAGGAGATGGAGCGGCGCTACCAGCTTTTCAGCCAGGTCGGCGCGCGCAACGTCCAGAGCTTCAATGAGAAGGCCGTCGTGAAGGGTGAACAGCCACTGCCTTTCATCATCATCATCATCGATGAACTGGCCGACCTGATGATGATCGCCGCCGAGGAGGTCGAGCGGCTGATCTGCCGGCTGGCGCAGATGGCACGGGCCACCGGGATGCACTTGATCCTGGCAACCCAGCGGCCCAGCGTCGATGTCGTCACGGGGCTCATCAAGGCCAACTTCCCGGCGCGCATCGCCTTCGCCGTCACGAGTGGGGTGGACAGCCGTGTCATCCTCGACCGGCAGGGGGCCGAGACCCTGCTGGGCCGCGGCGACATGCTCTACATGGCGTCCGACTCGGGGAGTCTGGTACGCGCCCAGGGCTGCTACTTGAGCGACCGCGAGCTGGATCGGATCATCACCCACTGGATCGAAGCCAAGGCCACGGCTGAGGCCGCCGCGCAGGCGGCGCGTGCGGCCGGAGCCAGCGAGGGGCGAGAGCCGGCCGGGAGTACTTCCTTGCAAGACGCGGCGGTGCAGCCGCCACTGTGGGAAGAGCTGGTGGCAAGTACCAGGGCTGGGGCAAATGAGGAGGACGACCTTTTGCCGGAGGCGCGGCAGATCGTCAAGCAGCAGGGGCGCGCCAGTATCAGCCTGCTGCAACGCCGCCTGCGCATCGGCTACGCGCGGGCCGCGCGCCTGATTGATCTGCTGGAGGAGGAGGGCACGATCGGCGCGGCCGATGGCCCGGGCCGTGCCCGCCAGGTCTACGTTGAGGACAGTGGGCCGGGCGAGGAGAACGATCCTGGCTGGGACCCGTCCTGGGTGACCGAGGACTGATCGGGCTGTGAGGGGGGGACCTTCAGCAGGTCCCTGAGGTGACAAACGTACGAGTTTCGTAGGTTGACAGCACGACGGCCAGGACTATACTATTCAACATAGAGGTGCATGCGAAATGCGAGGCATCAAGACAAGCAGCCAGGCCGAATGGCAACCGTAACGCCCAGGACATCTTCCCTGGGCGTTTTTCGTTTCCTTCCACAACCCCATGAGGAGGGCTTGAATGATCGACTCCGGGATGATCAGCAAAATCCAAAAGGCCAGGCAGTACGCAGACGAGCCCCAGCGCATCCAATTCCTGCAATTCAAAGTCCAGTTCGATGGTCTCAATGATGGCCATACTGTTACTTACGATGAAGGTTTCTGGAATTGCGACTGCAACTACTTCCACGGGCACGGTGTCTGCAGCCACACCATGGCGATGGAGCGCATCCTCGGCGTCATGCTGCCCAGCCCTGTGAGCGTCTGATCGTCACCTGGTTGCACATTGCTGAAGGGGGCCGCCGCGCGGCCCCCTTTTTCGTGAGGAGCGGTGGCACGTAGGCCGGTCAGGATGGCACGCACTTCCTCGCATATGTTCCCTCTCTTGCGAAGACGATGCGGCGTTTTCCACTCAACCTGTAAAGGATGCCCAGCGGTTTGGGTCAGGCCCCCGGAGGTGTTCCAGCACCAAAAGGGGCCGCTGTTATTCAGCGCTTCAGCGTTTCCAAGAATTCCTCAACCGTGAGGCCGGCATCTCGGATCAGCGCGCGCAAGGTGCCGCGTGCCACTGTCGGATGATTGGGGACCGACAGGGACCGGTGACCGGGCCTGGCAAGGATGATGTCAGTTCCCCTCGGCTCTTGCCCTTTTCCACATGAATCTGACACACCGGGCGTCTGCCCGGAGCAACCGCCCGGCCGCCCCGGAATGAATTCCAGGGCTGATAGCCACAGTCGGCTGAAGCCGACTGGATGAGAGACGTTCGCGCACAATTGCAATCGTTCTTAAGTCGCTCTTGCCCTTTTCCAAGCTACGCTGACCCCCCGCGTGCCCGCAGGGGCCCGCGGGGGGTCGGAGGAATGTGGAAAGGTGCAACAAGGGGGAGAGAAATTGGAGCATTTTCTGTGAGACACAGCGTGGCGAACCATTGATCGCCAGTCGCCGTCGCTATCGCGAGGCCCTCGTCAATCGATTGTACTCCTTCGGCTCAAGATCCCCCGACCGCGCCAACTGGCAAATTCTCGCCCTCTACTGGCCCTTGAGGATGAGCGGGAGAAAGAGCAGCGTCTCTGCGGACAGCTCGTGCGCGCCGATGTCGCAGGCCGGCGTCGTGTCGCCATCTCCATCTTGGGGCCGCGGCAGGTTGAGTTGGTCGTAGGAGGGCGGGGTGCAGTTGGCACCGAGCGGGATGGCATCGACCGCCACGCCGCCCCGCACCAGGGCGTGAAAGGGCGTCCGCCCAGGGGCGCTGCTTAAGGTTGGATTGAGGGCCGTCTCGATCGATCCGTCCAGGATAAGGGTGGTGCTATCGGTGGGGCACCCGTTGGCGCTGCCGTGCTGCCCGACCAGGTTGTAGCCTTGCGAGGTGTAGGTGGCGGAATTGGCGCAATCCCTGGCGCCGCCGCCGCTGTTTCCGGCGATGATCGTATTGCGCACAAACAGGGTGGCCGCGTTCGCGTTGGCGATCCCGCCCCCGGTGCTGGCGGCATGGTTGCCCACGAGTGTGCTGTTGCTGAGCGTGGCGCTTGCGGAGCCGGAGGTATACAGGCCGCCACCGGTCGCGGCGCTGTTGCCGCTCACGGTGCTGTTGTTCAGGGTCAGCGTGCTATCCTGATTGAACAGGCCACCGCCCTGATTGGAGGAGACGTTGTCGGGGCCCAGGGTGCTGTGGTTGATCTCGGTGATGGCGTTGTTGCGGCCGGCGAGGCCCGCGCCGTCGTGGGGCGGGCTGACGATGTTGCCCTTCACCACGCTATTGTTGAGCGTCAAGCGGCTGCCGTCGTTGTAGATCCCGCCGCCCGAGCTACTGACCTGGCCGTTCTGGACGGTCACACTCTGAATCACCGCCCCCGCGCCGCCCAGGATGTGGAAGACGCGATCAATCCCGCCGCCGTCAATGATCGTCCGATCGGGCCCATTGCCGAGGACGATCACCTCGCCCGTGACGTCCAAATCGCCCACCCATCCGAGGTCGTCATCGCCGGGGCGCGTCAGTCTGAAGGTGCCGTCCACGTCGAAGGTGATGATGGCTTTGTAGATCGGCGCCGCCAGCCCGCTGTTCGCGGCCAGGATGGCCTCGCGCAAGGAGCAATCGCCGGGGTTGCAGCCATTGGGCGGGGGATCATCCCGCCGCGTCACGCGGTAGGACCAGTTGCCGCTGTTCGCCAGATAGGCCGGGGCCGGGCTGTTCCAGAAATTGTGGCTGGTCACTTCGGCGTGCGGCATATCGAAGACATGAAACACCGCATAGCCGGTGTTCTGGTTGCTGCTCACATTCCAGGCGAGGAGCTGAGTGGGTGTGGCGAACGGATAACTCAGCTGGGCAATGTGGCAGGAGCGGCAGTAGGGCTTGAAGACGGTGGTGTACAGGCCGGGGTCGCCGGCGTACCCGGAAGGCACGAAGGTGGGATCCAGCCGGCTCCCCGGCGTGTAGACACTGCCGGTCGCGGCGTACCAGCCATCGATCAACTCCATGATCGAAGCGGAGGGATTTGTATCGCGCACCAGGGCGTTGAGTTGGCGGAACTGCTCCTGCTGGTCGGCGAGCGTGTAGCCGGGTTGCGGGCTGTAGCGGAAGGACGCGGTATCAAACGGCAGGAAGTTGCCGCCGATGACGGCATTGCTCGTCCAGTCGTAAGCGCCGCCGTGGCAGGCCAGGCACATGGTCGGCACGAACTTCTCGCCCTCGCTATCCAGCGCCACACTGTTGACCAGGGCGCCGGCCTGGTCGTAGACGTAGAAGGTCACATCGTTCGGGCTGCCGTTCTGCGCATCGTGGTAGACCATGGCGACGGTCGGCAGGCTATTTCGATTGGCGATGGCGTCGGTGATCGAGGGCTGCACCGGAGCGCCCGGCCCCAGGCCGTGGTTCACGACGTAGCAGGCGACGTCCCCGCCCTGTTTGCGACAGTGCATCTCGCGGCCAAAGCCCAGGTCGCCGGCGTTGTAGTAGAGGGCGGCCGTCTCGTTGGCGCCGCTGAACCCGTAGGTGGCCTTCCACTGATTCAAGGTCAGCGGGGCGCCGATGGTCGTGTAATACTCGGTGGCCTCTGTGTTGTTACTGATGCCCGGTCGGCTCAACCAGGCGGAGCTGTTGGGTGGAAACGCGCCGGCCACCGGGAGCAGTGCGAGCACCAGGCCGATCACGCCGAGCGGAATCCACAAACGGAAGTGGTTGAGCATAGGTCTGTGACACCTCCTGCGGGCGCGCCCGTCGCTATACAAATCGCCGGGCGGCAGGCAGAGCAGCAAGACTACGAGTGGCTACAGCATAAGAGAGCGGTTCATCTCTGGTGGGCCTCCTTCTTGACCCGAGGTGAGCCACAGAGAGGGGAACAATCCTGTTGTGGCTGTGCGAAGCGGCCCAACGGCCAAAGCTCACCGGCTAGCGGACGAACGCACCGAGCCGCTGTCCACGAGACCGCATGGCCGGGGGGAGAAACCACTGAAAGCCCCTTGCTTAAGCCAGTCCGGTGCAGCGGGTTGTTGGACGGCCCACGCCAGCAGAAAAACAGGCGTCTGCACCCCACCACCAGCAAAGCCACCGCCATAGACCCTATGGTTACTCTTCATCGCCAAGTTCAAGCAACTTGACGTCCTCCAAGTCTTGCTCCCGTCCTGCTGCACGTTTTGAGGCAATCAGATGTTGACGTGAGACCACAAAAAACACCTGACCTGCGTAGTTCATTTCTTCGCGTTCGGCCCAAGTACGCTCAAAGTCGAGGCCAGGCGTCGAGGTCTGCACATCGATCCGGACTTTGTCCCGGAAGATCGTGATCTCATGAGCAAGGAGTTCTTCCGCAGTAGTCAGGGTGGCTGTACCCAGACCGGCCTCAAGCAAAGCATCGAGCAAGCGCTGTGCGTTTTCAGGCGTGGCTTCGATCAGAATATCCAGATCGAAAGTCGCGCGGGGAACACCATGCAGGATGGCAGCAATGCCACCAATGATAACATAGCGGACGTTATGGCTGTGAAAGGACGAGAACACGCCCTGCAACTGGTTTAGCATCTCTTTGTTCCATTATGCGCGGGTTTACGCTCAAAATCATGTCTGTGAATGCGCAGAGCATTTCCATTCGCTCCTCCAGAGTCAAGGATTGGAACCAGCGCGCCTTTGCTTCCAGCGTTTCTTCCGCAAAATCATGTGAGACAGCTACTTGCATAGCCATTCCCCTCGTTTCTACAACCATTGGTGGACTCAAACCCTGGCCGCCCAACGGTTCGGTTTAGGGGCGGGCGCTGCGGTGCTGAACGCCTGATCTTTGGTGATGAGAACCAGCCCTTCGTGAATAGCCTGAGCAATCATCAGCCGATCGAAGGGGTCTTTATGGTGATAGGGCAGACCATGAAGCACGTCGAGGTGTTCAGACACGATGGCTAACACCTCAATGGCGTTCGCCCAGACGTGATCGCGAATCAAGACGCTCGGCGGTGTTGGCACCGTCAGTCTGCCAAGGCTGGATTTGACGGTGATCTCCCAAACGCTGGCTACGCTCAGATAGCGTTCATTGCCCAGGTCCTCGATCAATTGCCGGGCGTGGCTATCGAGCTGCGCATCGCCAGCGATAAACCACAGGAAGGCGTGGGTATCGAGCAGGAGCTTCACGGCATGTATTCTTCAAAGCCTTCGATGGGTTCATCAAAGTCGGGGCCGATGTGAACCATACCCCCAGCACTGCCAGAGACAGGTTTGGGCGTGCGCAGTAGCGCCACCAGTTTGAACGCCGAACCATCGGCCCCGATGATAACAACCTCCCGGCCTTACGCAGCCTCGCTGAGAAGTTTGTCCAGTTCAGTGACAGCCTGTGTCGCTGGAACGTGTGTCATTGTTGCTCTCCACTACTCTGTTCGATCCATTTTACTTGAGTTGCGGTGGCGTGCCCAACGCCCTGCCCCTCAGCCGCGAGCGGCGCTCACGATTGCCGGGAATCGACTCCGCCCGCCGCAGACGCGCCGCTCGTCGGCCGCAGCGGCCGGTCAGACCGCGCGTCCCGAAGGCTTTTACTAGCCGATGCAGAGGGTGAGTGCCCGAATGCCAGCTACGATGTACTCGTGTCGACCCGTTTCGAGACCGAACGTGACGTCACCGACACCCTTGCAGGCCGCCAGGAATTGCGCTCGGCGCAGAGCGGTTTCATCCACCGAACCATCATACGTCGACAGGACGGCATCCACGAAGGGCCGGCCGCCCCAGTGGAACAAGGCGGCCAGGTCGACCGAGCGGTCGCTGAGGGCGATTTCGCTCCAGTCGATGATGCCTGTCACCGCCTGAGCCGCGGTGTCCTAGAGGATGTGCCCGGCCGCGAGATCGCCATGCACCAGGACCGGGCGGGTCCAGCTGATCGTGCTTCGCCACGAGCCTGTTCTCGCCGGCGAACGATCTCCAGCCCGGTTGGCCGGC
Organism: Ardenticatenaceae bacterium; assembly: GCA_027493995.1. Classification (GTDB taxonomy): domain Bacteria; phylum Chloroflexota; class Anaerolineae; order Ardenticatenales; family Ardenticatenaceae; genus DOUV01. Next base: position 4,248,512 of record JAOSJS010000001.1, read on the forward strand.
GGCTCAGCCGCCGGGCCCGGTTCCCTGCCGTCAAGCCCCGCCTCGGTCACGAGCCCGTCCTTCCCTGGGGCGCTCTTGATACGAGACTTCAACGGGCCAACGCGAGCTGTCGAGGCGCGTGCTGCCTGCGATGAACGTCCCGATGGTAATCAATCTCGCTGGAAATGACCAACACGCACTTGATATCACTGCCAAAGTCGAGTGAGTGGTTATTGAAAATTGCTAGGCAACTGTGCTTTGGGCTGGGGTGCCCATGAGTCTCGCCAGATTCTCCGATGCCTAGAATTCTGCGATCGGCACTGTCCCGGTGACGGTGCCGAAGAACCGGTTGGTTTGCTCCTGATTGTGAAGGAGAGCGGCGAACAGCTGTTGCATCTCTGGGGGGCGGCTGGAGCGTGGCAAGCTGGCAGGTCAGCTCAAAGAGCGGCATCGACGCCTCATCGTGGGGTCGGCGACGGTCAGGCCAGACCGTGGCGCAAAGGCCATGGCGCGGGCGCGGTTCTCGACGCCTATCTTGGTGAAGATGTTGGTGAGGTGCCGTGCGACCGTCGTCTCGCTCAGGACGAGCGTCTCGGCGATATCGCGGTTCGTCCGGCCTTGGGCGACCAGGCGCAGGACCTCCAACTCGCGACGGGTGAGACCGGCGACACGTGCCCTCTGAACGGGACCTCGACCCGGCCTGGCTAGCGCCGGGCTGAGAATCCGCCGGCCCAGCGCGTCCATGCCGAGGTCCTGGCACAGGCGCAATCCCTCATCGATGATCTGCCGTCCGGCGTTGCTCTTGAGCAGATCGCGTTCGAGCATCCCACCTGGCCCAGCCAGGCGGGTCCGTTCCGCCGAGTTGCCAGACGCCCACACGGTGCAGCCTGGGTGGACGGCCGGTTCAACTTCTACGATGGGAGTGCGTCCAGAAATTCCGTGACAATTCTCTGAAATTCGACGGGGTGATCCATATTGGGCAGGTGGGCTGCGTCTTCGATGATCTCCTTTCGAGCAGATGGTATCTTCTCCACCATGTAGCTCGCTGCCGCCAGCATGTAGGGCGTGTCGTGAGCACCCACGATGACGAGCACCGGCACATGGAGCTCACTCAAGCGCTCTACGGCTGGAACCTGGCTATTGGGCAGACGTTTTCCGAGCTGTTTCGCTTCATGGGACAGCGCATTGCGATTCATTTCGTAGGCCAGTTGGCGCATCGCCTGGTTCACCTGCATGGGAGTTCGCCCCATGCCATCGAACCAGATTTGTGTCTCAATCTGAGCCACCAGATCGAGATCACCCGCGTTGTAAGCCTGCTCTGCTTCCTCCAACCCGGCGGGCCCCGGCACATCCAATTCCAGGCCTGTCGGACCGGCGTCAACCATGATCAATGCCTTTATTTGCGACGGGTGCGTCAACGCAAAATCCATTGCCAAACCGCCACCCATTGAACAGCCCATGAGGACGAGGGGTTGATCAAGCTGCAGGTGATCAAGCAGTGCGGTCAGATCCTGGAGATGGCTGAACTCACCGGCGACGGGTTCGCTCTTGCCATAGCCGCGCATATCGTAGCGGAGAACACGGTAGCGATTCGTGAAATACGCAAACTCGTTATTCCACTGACGGCTGTCGGCCACACCGGCGTGAATCATCACCAAAGGTTGTCCCTCACCCGCAATCTCGTAATAGATGAGAGCATTGTTGATAGCTGCCAGGCCAGAGTCACGTCGAATCTCGGGCATTTCATCCCTCCACAACTGAGACTTTCTTCTTGTGGGCGCCAACGGCGGCGCATTCTCTGCCGCGAGGGCGAGTACAGCACGTTTCGGCGCAGCGCGGATTGCGCGCTACGGCCAGGTGCACGGGCTTGTGCGCTTGCTCTAACCCCGGCGGCCCCGCCAGGTGATGAGGGCCCCGGACCCGCGACCGGTGAGCCCGGCCCGCTGCTGATCTGAGAACGCGAGGGCCAGGTCCGCTGCAACGAAGGGGCCGGCGGCAGGCCACCGCCGGCCAGATCAGGCTTCCTGGGGCGTACTGGGTGCCATTAGATTTGCATCGCGGGAGAGCACCCATTCGCCAGAAGGTGTCTTGCGAAAGATTGTGAGAACATGCCCGGACCGGTGAGTCTTGTGTGCGCTCTCAGATGAGGTCACGAGGACTGAGATGTGCGACCATACATAGGCGAGGTCCCCGGCCACGTAGATCTCTTTGACATCTTGAGAAGGCTCGATGCGCATATGACCGGACATACGCCGGGCGCCAGCGGCGAACTCTGCCCTGGTCATAGGCGGATTGCCGGGGGTCAGGAAGAGGGCGTCGTCCGCCATGAGCGCCAGGACCGTGTCCAGATCACCCTCTGTCGTCGCTCTGCGCCACCTGTCCAGGAGTTGCAGGATCTTCTGGTCGTCGACGTTCAAGAGCACCTCCTTCTCTGGAAGAACATTGGGGTGTCACGCACGGCACTGCAGTCGCCTCACGGATTTCGAGTTTCGCGGCGCCGGTGGCGTCGCGGTCGGGGGCATACCATATCGGGCTGCCTTTGTGGGCTCTCATGGGCGGCGTTGCTTTGTGCGCACCTTCCTGGGAGCGGCAAGCGCGGCCCGAATCCAGTTGCGCGCAAGCGCGTGTTGCTCACGGTAGGCTTCCCAAACAGTCCCCGCCCATTCGTGCACGAGTCGTGTGTGCTCCGCCGGGGTGCGTGCGGCGCGCACGTCCAATACGGTGAGATGCCCACGCTCGCTGAGAAGGGGTGGTTTCTCAATCTCGACCTTGACGCCGTCCAACCATTGTCGGATCGCAGCGTAGATAGCAGGGTCAGCGCTGTGTTCGAGGCCACAGCAGAGCCGGGTCAGGTGAGCGGCATAGGACTTCGCTGAGCGCCCGTACTGTTCCGGGTGTTGCATGCAGTAGGCGTCGAATGCCAGGTCGCGCGTCGCGGCATACGTCGGGTGGCTATAGGCCAGAACAGCGATTTCATCCCAGACGGCCCGGCATCCGACCAGGCCGCCACTGACGAAGGCACCGCACTCTGGACATCGCTCGTCATTCATGGCTGATTAAAAACTCCGGCCGTTTCGCGCCCGGGTCTGTCTTGCTCTCACTTGTAGTCGTGGCGGCTCAACGGCTTGCCGTTCAGCGGGCGCCTCCACGGATAGATCGAGAGAAAACACAGCCGGCGGTGGTGCGTGCCTTACGTGACCGGCAACGGCGGTCCAACGAGTTCCATACCGTGGGCACGCCACAGTTCCGGATCCTGGGGCGGCATCGCATTCGCCTTCGTCACTTCACGAAAGAACGCTACCATTTTGCCCGCCGGCATAAATGTGATAAGGATCCTGCCCCGAGTTTCACCAACATACGCCCAAACGTGGGGCACCTGGCGTGGTGCAAGGAGCGAATCGCCAGGGTGGAGTCGTATCCGTTCCTGACCGACCTCGATGAGAAACTCGCCTTCGAGCGCGTAGAACCACTCGTCCTGATCGTAATGCAGGTGCCGCGCCGGGCCGCCTTTTGCGTGGAATGTGTTCTCGAGGATGAAGAGGCCGCTGCTGTCGTGCGGGACAACCTTGAAGGCAATCGTGCTTACCCCGAGTCCCCGATGCTCACCGAATCGGTCTTCACCAGCCGCGACCCAGAGAGCGGAGGGAACGCTCGCCGAAGAAGGCACAGACTCCACCATATCACGCTCCTTTGCATCATGGAGAGAAGAAGATCCGCCTGCAGTGTGATTATAGCATTCAATGGGAGTACGGGCTTTATGGGCCGGCGGAGTATAGTGGGGCCATATGGCAGCTACCTTCAGGATGGGGGCGAAGCGCCCGCCGCCGAAAGGAGACCTGGGAGATGATCGGACGGCCCGCTCAGGAGTGGGACCAGCGCCTGCCGGTCAAGACCCTCGATCACGTCTGTATCGCGCGAGCGTGTGAAGGGCCGGGGTGTTCGGGCTCCGAAGCCAACGACTACAACCCCGACCCCGCCGATTGAAGATACCAACGCCGGCGGCAGTCAACGTGGCTCGGCGTATTGGATCACTGCATATCCGCCGATCACCAGATATCTAACCCCGTTGTCGTCGAAAAGTCTCAACAGATCGGTGAAGTCGGAGTTGACGAACATCGAGGCCTTTCACTCTGGCGTAATGCACAATCAGGTCCCAAGCCGCGTTGAAGCGCGCCTCTGGAGGTTGCGCCTGCCAAAAGCGCAGATCAAACGAGCGATCCAACTCGCTGATTTTCCCTCTTCGTTCAACAAAATCTGTCCATGTCATGGGCTGATTATAGCACGCTCTGGCACAAATAGCTTCTATCAATCTTTACAGACCCTCGCGAGAGAAAGCCCAGGGCTTCCCCCCCGCCGGGGGCGCCCAGGTGCGGGACACTCACCCGTGGGAGCCCCGCCGGGGCTCCCACGGCTAGTTGCCCTTTTCCAAATGAATCTGACACACCGAGCATATGCCCGGAGCAACCGCCCGGCCGCCCCGGAATGAATTCCAGGGCTGATAGCCAAAGTCGGCTGAAGCCGACTGGTTATAGCCCTTCCCGCACAATTGCAATCGTTCTTAAGTTGCGCTTGGCCTTTTCCAATCGACTCTGTCCCGCCGTGTGCCCGGCGGGGCACGCCCGGCCGGAGGCCCCAGCCGTGATTTCAATCGCCCGGCTCCTCGCTCGGCGCTGGACAGCGATTGTCAGGTTAAATTGGAAATTTGCAAGGAGCCGTAGGCTTTCTCTCGCAAGGGTCTGTAACAAAGCTCCGATCATGCATGCGCAAGGCGGCGAGCTACAACCTGTTGTTGGACGGCCACGCGGGCGCGTTTATGATTCGGAGGCGGTAAACGGCCTCTTACGGGGTGATGTGAATAAGATCGCCAGGCTGGATTGTTAGCAACGCCAGTGCAACTTTTGGCATCAGCGGTCGTAGTGTCTCCAGCCGATTGTTGGACGCTACGAGCACCACAATTCCCAGCACCGTCGAGCGGAGGCTCTGTTGATATTCCACATTCTGATCGGCCGTGATAAAGACCTCGAAGGTGATCTCAGCTAGCCGCAACAGTGCACTGTTCTTCGTTCCCGCCCCGCCCATTTCTGGCACGGTCGAGACAGTATGCCCTGGCAGGTCGTATTTCAGTTTGCGGGGCAAGCACTCGTCAAGAAGCACGTTCATCCCGACTGGGTGAGTAAGATGTGCTTGAGCTGTTCGAGAACTGCAATCGCCTGGTCACGTTCCACTGTCGGAAAGTCGTCCAGGAACTCTTGCAGCGATTGACCGCCTTCCAGATAGTCCAGCAGGGTCTGAACCGGAACGCGTGTGCCGGCAAAGACCGGTGTTCCCCCCAAGATCTCACGATCGCGACGAATCACATTGGGCTGAACCATTATGGCCTCCTGTCAGGTGCCTGCTGTATGATAGCACAGATCCATCCGACTCCGCCCTTGCTCGCCCTCTGATAGAGAACAGGGTACCACGGGCGACCGGCTATTTCAACCGAGGGTGCCGTGCCGGAGTGCGATGGCGCGCATGCGAATGCTAACTGGCGCAATCCGGCTTGATGGGCGGCTGCCCAACAGCCGGCGTCAGGCGCGCAGAACAAGCCTAAACGTAGTAGAGTTTTCCGCCGCGTAGAGCGGTCCGCTGGAGTGCCTTGTCGGGCGTGTCCTTTGGTTGCGGGACACGTTTTCGTACACAGACCGAGATACGTGTCTTGGGAGATTCAGGTTATCCACCAATCATCACCGTAGCGCACCATGCCGAGCTTGCGAGCGACACCCTGTGAGGCCACGTTCTCCCAGGACGTGCTGTAGAGCGGAACCAGCCCGCGCTGGCGCACGGCGGACGTCCAGCCGGCGACGGCTGCACTCGCATATCCATGACCGCGCGCGGCTTCCACAGTTTCAACACCGGCCTCCGCTGCCAGTGCGGTGAGGCGTGCGCAGTAGCAGATGGACACCGCGCTGCCCCGAACGATCGTCGCCGCGAGTGGCCCGCTCTTGAAGCCAGACCGCGATGTGAGCTTCCAGGGAAAGTTGGCCGCAAGCAGGTGTGCGTTCGCCTCGGAAATCAGCACCACGGCTGGGGGCGCCTGGACGCTGTCGGGAATCCAGTACGCGGGCCCGCGCTCCTCATGGGTGATCGGGGCGTGCGCGTGCAGCACCGTCCGGATCCCCGCAGCATTCATGGGTACGGCTGCCAAATTCATGGCGACCGGCTCGGAGCGACACACCTGCTCCAGGTCATGCACCAGGTCGTTGGGCAGGTCATGGCGGAAGCGCCAGACGTTCCCCTCCTTCGTGCGCCCCATAAAAAAACGAGGGGCTGGATCCAACTCAGCCTCCGCATAGCCCGGTTCATTGATGTATCGGAGCCGGCCATTGGCGTCGCAGACGAACAGGGTAGACACCTGGAGATCCATCAATTGGAGATCGGAGCGAGGGTCCATGGCGATGTGCCCCTGCGGATCACTCGGATCGTACTGAATGGCATAGGTGTACTCCATCATGGCATGGCACACTGTCCCACCCGAGAGCTTAATCACACCGTAGTGTGCGGCGCTGGGCCGCTCACGCGCGACCGTCTACGGCTCTCGTAAGGCGGGCCAGCCGGTGGATCACGCCGTGGATCACGCCATGGAACTGCGCGATCATATGCAGCTCAACGCCGGGCATCGGGCGCGCCTGAAAGCGGAAGCACAGCGCATGCGACGCGTTACGACAGCAAAGCCATCAAATTCGACAGCGAGCGAATCTCGACGTCTGGTTCAGGATCGCCTTCCCTACGAGGCAATCCGCCTCGATTGAGCCAGACTGCAGTCAGCCCGGCTGCCTTCGCGCCGGCAACGTCTGTCGTCAGGCTGTCGCCCACGTGCCACACGTTCTCCCGCTCCACAGGGAGCTTGTTGAGGGCTAAGCCAAAAGCGGCTGCATCAGGTTTTGCGATGCCGACTTCGCCGGAGATGACGACCACATCGAACCAGTGCTCTATATCTAGAGCGCGTAGCTTGTCGCGCTGAGTATCAGAAGCCCCGTTCGTGATGAGTGCGAGAGGAATGCGAGCCCTCCTCAGTGAGGTGAACAGCTCGCGTGCATCGTCGAACAGACGATGCGCCTCGCGTCCAAGCTGCGAATGAGTCTGCAACGCGAGTCGCGCTATGGACTCGTCGTTGCAGCCGCAGGCCCGAAGTGTCAGACGCCATGCCTGGAGGCTCACAGACGCACCGTCTAGCGCCCCAAGCATCCACTTGTCCTTTATCTCCGGCCAGTAGCCGCGCCAGACTTTCCTGTTTGCCTCAACCAGCCGAGCCGCGTCCAGTCCTGGCTGACTCGCAGCAATCTTCCCGCAAGTCCGGACGATCGACTCTTGAAAGCAACTGCCGTCGAGCAGGGTTTCGTCTAAATCAAAGAACAGCGCCTGAACTGGCTTCATGGGTGTACCCCGTTTTCGTGCCGTAGCGTCGTAGCCGGTAGGCTGCTGTGGGTCGCTTGCGGACCTTCGCGGAATATGAGGACGGTGGCCGTGTTGCATAACCGGCATAATCCCGGCGTGAGGGCGATTAGGCCGACGAACACCCTCTTGGCGCCTGGTCCTGCTCGCTTTCGCCAAGGTTCTTTCCTCTAGTCTGAGGAGAGACATAAAGTATAAAGTACTCGCGCCACCGCCGCAAGGGGGTTAACGACGATGAAGCCGCCGCGCAAGGTATTGCTCGACCAGGTTTGTGATGACGATGATCTCCGCCCACGTCCACAACCGGGTGGCGTATCTCTCTTTCTGTCAAGTGGCGCGTACGCGCCACTTGACAGAAATATGAACACATCATCCGCAACCGCGGCGGGCTCGCTGTGCCAGCCCAGCGGATGGCCGATCATCAGACGAAGCAGCCCGGGCACCTCCCCCGGACGCCTCGCTCATCCTCTTTGCAATCTGCGGGCGAGCGCACCGGCGCCCTGCCGCCGCCGGTTCGTTTTGCTGGTGTCAGAGCCCCAAGGTATAATGCCTCTCTGATTCTACCTTGGAGTATTTATCGCAGATGTTGAGACGCTGGCGCTTGTGGTTGGGGCTAATCATCAGTGGGGCCTTTTTATATCTTGCACTACGAGGACTGTCGCTCGATCAAGTGTTGAAGGCACTCCGGGGCGCCAACTACTGGTGGTTGCTGCCCGGAATTGCGGTCTACTTCCTGGCGGTTTGGGCCCGCACCTGGCGCTGGCACTACCTGCTGCGGCCCCTCAAGCCGATCCCCCTCCGGACCTTGTTCCCTGTCGTGGCCATCGGCTACATGGGCAACAATATCTACCCAGCGCGAGCGGGTGAGTTGCTGCGCGCCTACATTCTGAAGCGGCAGGAGCGCGTGAGCATCAGCGCCAATCTGGCCACGGTGGTCGTCGAGCGCATCTTCGACGGTCTGGTGATGCTGCTCTTCGTCTTCGTGACCCTCCCGATTAGCGGCCTGGGCGGCAAGTACCAGGTGCTGGTGACGACCTTCAGCCTCCTCTTTTTCGGTGCCCTGCTGCTCTTCATGGTCATGGCAGTGCGGCCGGAGTGGTTCAAGCGTCTGCTGGCACTGCTCCTCGGCCTGGTGCCGTCGCGCTTCCACGGGCCCGCACACGAGACCCTCGACCGCTTCCTGGAGGGGCTGGAGAGTCTGCGGAGCGGGCGCGCCGTGCTGATGATCTTTCTCTCCAGCGTGGTTGTCTGGCTGCTCGAAACGGTGAAGTACTGGTTGGTCATGCACGCCTTCCCCTTCGAGGTCAGCTTCTACGTGCTGATGCTGATGAACGGTGTGGTCAATCTCTTCACGACCCTCCCAGCCGCGCCGGGTTACGTCGGCACCTTCGACCTTCCCGGGATTGAGATCCTGCAGCGTTTTGGGGTGCCTCACGATGTAGCGACCGGCTACACCCTGGTCTTGCACGCCGCGCTGTGGTTCCCGATCACCGCGGTGGGGGCCTTCTACCTCTGGCGGGCGAGGCTGAGCTGGGCTCAGGTGCAGGCCGATCTGCAAGGCGACGAGGAGGCACGCGAACTGGATCTGGTGAGTGATGATGAGGCGTTGGGGAAGGTCTGGAATGAGCCGTCGGGTGTGGCCGGAATCTAGTAGGCACAGGGTCGTGGTCCATCGATAGAGGCGAGCATCTGTTGAGAATTGCAATTATCGGGGCCGGCTTTGCCGGCCTGACGGCAGGGTACGAACTCAAGAGCGCGGGTCACCAGGTCACGATCTACGAGGCCGCGCCCCAGGCAGGTGGGCTTGCTTCAGGATTCAAGGCCCCAGGCTGGGACTGGTCGCTGGAGCGCTTCTACCACCACCTCTTCACCTCCGACGACGTCATTATCAACTTCACGCGCAAGGTTGGTTTCGGGGAGCAGCTCCTGTTCACGCGCCCGGTCACGGCCCTGGTCCACGAGGGGCGCCCGTACCCCTTCGACTCGCCGCCGGCCGTCCTGCGCTATCCGGGCCTCTCCTTCATCGAGAAACTTCGCACCGGCCTGCCTACGCTCTACCTGCGCCTGCGCCGCGACTGGCGCCCCTTCGAGCAGGTGACCGCGCACGAGTGGCTCACCAGGACGATGGGCCGCTCGGCCTATCGCAAGACGTGGGAGCCCCTGCTGCTGGGGAAATTCGGTGACTCCTACCAGGATGTTCCGTTGAGCTGGTTCTGGGCACGTATTTTCAAGCGCACGCCCCGCCTGGGCTACTACGAGGGTGGCTTCCAGGCGTTTGCCAACCACCTGGTCAGGGGTATCGAGCGGCAGGGAGGTGAGGTCCACCTGAACACGCGCATCCACCGCCTGCGCCCCGCCGGCGCCGAGTGGCGCGTGACGCTCGACTGGGGCGAGGAACTCTTCGACCGGGTGATTGCGACCGCCCCGCCGCGACTGATGGAACGGTTGGTGCCCGACCTCCCGCCGGCCTACCTCGAGAGCCTTCGCCGGCTGAAATCCCTCGGGGCGGTGGTGATGGTGGTAGCGCTCAGGCAGCAGTTGACGCGGGGTTTCTACTGGATCAACCTCGACAAGCGCGAGTTCCCGATGCTGGCGCTGGTCGAGCACACCAATATGATCGATCCCAGCCACTACGGCGGCGATCACCTCATCTACCTGGGCGACTACCTGCCGGCCGATCACCCCTATTTTTCCTACGACGCGGGCCAGCTCTTCGAGATCTATGAACCGGCGCTGCAGCGCTTCAACCCGGCCTACCGGCGAGAGTGGGTCCGCCAGCAATGGCTCTTCAAAGCGAGCTATGCCCAGCCCGTCGTCCCGCTGAACTACTCCCGCCACATCCCACCGCTCAAGACGCCGCTGGCCGGCCTCTACTTTGCCAGCATGAGCCAGGTCTACCCCTGGGATCGCGGGACCAACTATGCCGTTGAGATCGGACAGAACGTAGCTGCCACGCTGCTTGCCGATGCCGGGTTGCCTACGCCGGTTGCCCCACGCCAGGGTGAAGCGTTTTCGGTTGAAAAGATCGTCGGGTAATTGTGATATTCATCTTGCTCTGGTGACGGCTCCCACGCCTGGAATGCGTGGGCTTCTAGGGACTTTCACCCATGCTGTGCCGCCCCACAGCGATAGAGGAGTTCTCTCTTGGCAGTCCAGATTTTACGTCGGGGCCTTCCCCCGACAACCGGCAATCTGAAGTTCTTAAAGAGCCGTATCGGGCGATGCGCTGAGGCTATTCTCCTGCTATCGCCGTATGCCCGACCGTATGCAAGTATTGTATCGCAGCGATGCGACAGAAGCAACGTTTCCGACGTTGCTATTCACATTGCGCTCGATTCTGCCCTGCGGGGCGCCCCGTGGCGTCGAGGTGGACGCTTGGGCAGCCCCCTCACCCCCTGTGGGGGGAGCCCAAGCAGGATCAGCTCGCCTGTCCCCTCCGGGGGAATCCCCTACGAGACGTGCCCTGTGGGGCTCCCCCACCGGGGATCCCCCTACCGGGCGTTCTCGCTTGGGGTGCCCTGTGGGGCATCCCGTAGCGTCTACGGGGACGCTTGGGCAGCCCCCTCACCCCCTGTGGGGGGAGCCCAAGCGGGGTCACCTCGCCTGGGGGTACCCCTCAGGGCAGGGGCTCCCCCGCGGGGGGCTCCCGTAGCGTCTACGGGGACGCTTGTCCCCTGCGGGGGAGTCCCCTACAAGACGGTCTCGCTTGGGGGTACCCCGCGGGGTAGGCAGCCCCCTCAGGGGCTCTCGCTTGTCCCCTACGGGGGAGTCCCCTACGAGGCGATCTCGCTTGGGGGTACCCCGCGGGGTAGGGGTACCCCGCGGGGGAGGGGTACCCCTCAGGGCAGGGGCTCCCAGGGCTTCCAGCCCTGGGCTTTCTCTCGCGAGCATTGTAAGCTGAGTCTGCGTTGAACCGGGTCAGGTGCGACGCACTTCCGAAGTGCGTCGCACCTTATTGACGTCTGCTTCAGGAGTGCGCCCATCATGAAACGTATCTGCGTTACCGGAACGGGATATGTTGGCCTCGTTACCGGAACCTGTTTTGCCGACATGGGCAACAGAGTGATCTGCCTCGACATCGACGCACAAAAGATCGAGAGGCTCCGCAAGAGTGAGGTACCGATCTACGAGCCCGGGTTGGAGGAGATGGTCCGTCGCAACGTGGCTGCCGGCCGGCTGCATTTTACGACCTGTTACGAAGAGGCGATCCCCGAGAGCGAGTTTGTTTTCATCGCCGTTGGTACTCCCGAGGGTGTGGATGGCGAGGCCGATCTCAACTACGTCGAGGCCAGCGCGCGGTCGATAGCCCAGGCGATGATCCACCCGGTGGTGATCATCAACAAGAGTACCGTCCCTGTGGGGACAGGAGACTGGGTCGCCGACATCATCGGGCGCAATCAGTGCGAGCCGATCGATTTCGCTGTGGTCTCCAACCCCGAGTTTCTGCGCGAGGGCTCGGCGATCAACGATTTCATCCAGCCCGATCGCGTCGTGCTGGGCTCGCTCAACCGCGAGGCTGCCGAGCAGGTAGCACAGCTCTACCTGCCGCTGCGCATCCCCATCATCATCACCGACCTGCGCACGGCCGAGATGATCAAGTACGCGTCCAACGCCTTTTTGGCCACCCGCATCTCATTCATCAATGAGATCGCCTCGATCTGCGAGAAGCTTGGCGCAGACATCAAGGAGGTTGCGGTCGGGATGGGCTACGACAAGCGCATCGGGCATCACTTTTTGGATGCAGGTGTGGGATACGGCGGCTCGTGTTTTGAGGGCCAGGAGACCGTTTTCACCCTCAACAGCCCGAATATGGCGGCCGAGTCGTTTGAAACACTCTTCGCCAGTGCCGGCGAGCCGTTCCAGGGCGATTCCGTCCAGGTGTGCACGCCAAAGGAGCGGCGAGTCCTGGCGTTTGATCTGGAAACCAGGCGCCCGGCACTGGCTGAGGTCAAGGCCGTGACGCGGCGGCCCTACAAAGGAACCATGGTCAAGATCAAAGCGAGCATGGGGCGCTCGCTGCGGGTCACGGCTGACCATCCGGTCATTTTGCGCTCCAGGGCCGGTTTTGAGACTGTGCCGGCTCTCGCCGTTGCGCCGGGAGATCAGCTTCTGGCGCTGTGCGATCTTCCTGCCGTCGAGCCGGTGACTCAGCTCGATCTCATCGAATTGCTGGCCGGCAGCGAGCTGGAAGCCGATGTCTACGTCGCCCCCACCGACGATTCGTTCAGGGCCCAGTATGCTCGCTTTGCCGCCCACGTCCCGCCGGAGATGCTGCAGGATCTGCAGGAGATCGAGCGCGGGAATCGGATGCCGCTGCGCCTGTTCCGCCATCTGCGCAGGGCGGGCGTGCTCGGCGTGCCGGCTGAAAAGCTCCAACTCTCCACTGCCAGGGGGACGGGGACCCGGCTCAATGCCGTCATCCCGGTGGATGCCGACCTGTTGCGTTTCTGCGGTTACTACGTCGCCCAGGGCTCCATCAACTGCGCCGGCGGGCGGGCCGGCACGGTGCGGGAGCGCGTGGGGATCAGCTTCCATCAAGACGAGGTCGAGACCATTTCCGACCTGCACCGCATCCTCGCGCGGTGGGGATTGACGTTTGTCGAGCGGTGCACTCCACAGGCTGTTACGACGATTGTCTCCTCGCGCATCTTTGCCTGGCTGCTCCGAGATGTCCTCAAGGTCGGCACGCGCTCAGACGACAAAGCCCTGCCGCGTCTGGCCTTCAACGTGACACCTGACTTGCGCCGCGAATTGCTCCGCGGCGCGTTCAGCGGGGACGGCGCCGTCACGACGGTGCAGAACGGCCGCAACCTGATATTCGAGTACGCGACCGCCAGCAAGCAACTGGCCGACGGGATGGCACTGGTATTGCAGTCGATCGGCATTGTCCCAGCGGTGCGCAAGCGGCGGGTGAATCGATCGAAACAACACGCGTACATCCTTCGAGTGAGCGGTTACGCTCACATGGCGGCCCTCCAGGATGTTTTCGGCGCCAGGCATCGCACCGCCATCAGCACCGTGCTGGCCGGCTACCAACGGCACAGTCGGCAGCGCGGTTTCTCGCATCAGGGGGGGTATGCGACCCTCACCGTCCAGGCCGTGGAGTATGAGGAGGTTGATACCACCGTCTATAGCCTGGAAACGAGCACCGGAACCCTCGTCGCCTCATCGGGCTTGATCTGCCACAACTGCTTCCCCAAAGACGTGAAAGCTCTCGCCCACATGGCGTCGGTTCACGGCTGCCACCCGCAGATGCTGCGCTCGGTCATGGAGATCAACCGCGACAAACGCCGCGAGGTGATCCACAAACTGCGTGATCTGTTCGATGGCCACATGCGCGACAGGACGGTCGGTCTGCTCGGCCTGGCATTCAAGCCCAACACCGACGACATGCGCGAAGCCCCGGCCGTCGAGATCGCGCGCCTCCTCCATCATGAGGGCGTCCATGTCAAAGGGTACGATCCCGTCGCCCTGCCGGTCGCCAGCCGGATGCTCCCCTGGCTGAAACTGGCGGAAGACCCCTACGACCTGGCCGATGGCGCCGATGCCATCATTGTCGTGACAGAATGGAACGAGTTCAAGCACGTGGACCTGGCCCGGATTCGCACCCTGATGCACACCCCGATCATCGTAGACGGTCGCAACGTCTATGAGCCGGAGACGATGGCACGGCTGGGCTTTATCTATCGTGGCATGGGCCGGGGCTACAATGGGGCCGGCAAAACCATGGAGCAGTAGCAGGCGGGCGCGGCCGATGAAAGCGTCTTGGTGGCACGTGATTTGCGGGCTGGTTGGAATGGGCGGCCAGCGCAGGCAGATTTTTGGAAATGCTGCCGGCAGCAGAGCGGCTTTTCACACTGCTCTGCTCTTCACCCGGGCGGGAACTGCGTCGGTAGAATTCTCATTCAACGGCGGATACCGAAAACGATAGGAGAAGCGCGAGTGAATCGCAATGGAGTTCGTGAGACTCGCCTTGAGAACGGGCTGCGGATTCTGACGAAAGAGTTACACCACGCCCCGGTCACGAGCTTTTGGGTCTGGTACCGGGTGGGAAGCCGCAACGAGGTGCCCGGGATCACCGGTGTCAGTCACTGGGTCGAGCATATGATGTTTAAGGGGACGGAGCAGTTTCCCAAGGGTGAGATTGACCGCCAGGTTTCGCGCCTGGGGGGGATGTGGAATGCATTCACCTGGCTCGACTTCACCGCCTACTTCGCCACGATGCCGGCCGACCGCATCGATCTCTCGCTCCGCTTGGAAGCCGACCGTATGGTCAACTCGCAATTCGAGCGCCAGGAGGTGGAGGCGGAGCGAACCGTCATCCTCTCTGAGCTCCACATGTACGAGAACCACCCGACCTTCCTGCTCGGCCGGGAGATGACTGCCACCGCCCTGCACGTCCACTCCTACCGGCACGAGACCATCGGCTGGGAGTCGGACCTCGAGACGATGACCCGCGACGACCTCTACCGCCACTACCGCACCTACTACGTGCCCAACAACGCCGTCGCTGTGGCGGTCGGTGATTTCGAGACCGAGGCGATGGTGGATCGCATCGCCGAGCTCTACGGCAGCATCTCGGCCGGGCCGCCGCATCAGCCGGTGACCTGGCACGAGCCGCCCCAGCGCGGCGAGCGCCGCGTTGAGGTGATCGGTCCAGGGAGCACTCCCTATCTCTCGCTGGCCTATCACGCGCCGGCTGCCGGTGATGATGACTGGTGGGCACTGGCCGTGGCCGATACGATCCTGGGTGGTGCGAAGGGCTTCAGCCTCTTCGGCGGCTCGCCCAACAACCGCTCCTCGCGCCTCTACCGGGCGCTGGTGGACCGTGGCCTGGCGGCGGGCGTCAGCAGCAGCGTGGTGCCGACGATTGACCCCTACCTCTACTCGGTCAACGTGACCCTCATCCCCACGGCCGACCGTGCCGAGGTCGAGCGGGCCACCAGTGCCGAGATTGACCGCCTGCGTGACGAGCCGATTCGCGAGGATGAACTGGAGAAGGCCAGGAAGCAGACCCGCGCCCAGTTCGCCTTCAGCAGCGAGAGTGTGACGAGCCAGGGCTACTGGCTGGGGTTCAGCAGTACCGTCGCCGACCTGGCCTGGTTCGACCGATTCCTCGATCGGGTCGACGCCGTCAGCGCCGCCGATATTCAGCGCGTTGCCCAGCGCTACCTTCAGCCCATCGGGCGCACCGTTGGGTGGTATCTGCCGGGGAGGGTTGAAGGTGGGAAGAGTGCAGGTTGAAGGTGGGAAGGGTGGCGGGGTGTCAGAGGTGACTCTGCTGGAAGGCGTTTCGTAGCGGACGACGAGTTTAACATTGCAAGGAAACAGTGAGCGCAGGGTGAAGAATGGATGAAAACGAGACGATCAATCGTGAACACTCACTCCCCGGTCCCGATGATGTTGTTGTGCGAACGCTCCCGAATGGGCTGACCATTCTGGCCCGCGAGAACTTCAGCAGTCCGGCCGTGGTCGCCAGCGGGCTCTTGCGGGTGGGGGCGCAGGATGAGCCGGAGGAGAGGGCGGGGCTGGCGGCGCTGGTCGCCTCGATGCTGGCACGCGGGACCGAGCAGCGCAGCTTCGACGAGATCAACGAGACCATCGAGGGCGTCGGCGGGAGTCTGGCCATCGCCGCGGGCGTCCACACGACCCGCTTCAGCTTCAAGAGCCTGGCCGAGGATTTTCCGACTCTGCTGGGTGTCCTCGCCGACGTTGTGCGGAACCCTACTTTCCCGGCCGATCATCTCGAACGCGTCCGCGCCCAGCGGCTGACGGTGCTGCGCGAGCGCGAGAACAATACGCAATCCGTGGCGGAACGCCTCTTCTATGAGCAGGCCTACCCTCCAGGCCACCCCTACCACACGCCGGTGGATGGGACCGTCGAGAGCGTGGAGGTCCTCACCCGCGACGACGTAGTGCGCTTTTACGAGCGCAACTACGAGCCACGCGATGCGATCATTGTCGTTGTTGGTGCCATCCCTCCGACCGAGGCCATCGCGCAGGTCGAGCAGGCCTTCCAGGATTGGGCCAACCTTGAGGGACGGGAGCGGGCTGAGATACCGCCGGCCGGGCGGCCGGCGGAACCGGTGCGCGCGTTCCGGGCGGTGCCCGGCAAAACCCAGAGCGACATCGTGATTGGGGCGCCGGCCGTGTCGCGCACCGATCCCGACTACCTGCCAGCCTACGTCGCCAACACGGTGCTGGGTGTGTTCGGCCTGATGGGACGGCTCGGCGAGTCTGTTCGGGACGAGCAGGGGCTGGCCTACTACGCCCGCAGCTCCCTCGACCCCGCCGTGAGTCAGGGAGCCTGGACCGCAACCGCCGGCGTGGCGCCCGATAAAGTCGACCAGGCTGTGGACACGATCCTCACGGAGTTCGCGCGCCTGGGGCAGGAGCCGGTCCCCGGCGAAGAGTTGGCCGACAGCAAATCGTTTCTCACCGGCTCGCTGCCCCTGCGGCTCGAGACGAACGAGGGTGTGGCACGCTTGCTGCTCGACATCATGTTCTACGATCTCGGCCTGGATTATCTCCAGCGCTACGCCGCGCTGATCAACGCCATCGGCCCGACCGAGGTCCAGCGGGTCGCCGCGACCTACCTCGAGCCCTCGGCCTACGTCCTGGCCGTCGCCGGGCCACCCCAATAGAGGTATGAGGGCTGTGTTATGGGTTAACCAGGGCGACGCGCCGAACGCAGAACCCAGCAGCCATCACTCAAGACTCCCGAAGATGCTTGCGACGGGTGTTGATCTGATCGAAGTCGACCGCATCGAGGAGGCGGTGCAGCGCTTTGGGGCCCGCTTCCTCGATCGCGTTTTTACAGTGGCCGAGCAGCGCGACTGCGCGGACCGTCCAACGTCCCTGGCCGCGCGCTGGGCGGCCAAGGAAGCTGCCAGCAAGGCGCTCGGCATCGGCATCGGCGATGTTCGCTGGGTCGAAATGGAGGTGGTGCGCGGCGTGCGCGGCGAGCCGGTGCTTCGCTTCCACGGGGATGCCGCGACGCTGGTTGCCGCCCGCGGCTGGCGCACATGGTCGCTCAGTCTCTCGCACACTGCCGAGCTCGCGATTGCCTTCGTCGTCGCCCAGGGCGAGTGATTCCGGTCTCACTCCTCAGTACGAACGGGCCATGATGGTGTATCTTACATCGTGTTCAGCCGGTCGAGGCGCGCGTTCAGCTCATCAAGACGTTGGTTGAGTGCTTCGACTTCGTGACGAGTGGGAAGGTCGAGCTCCTTGAGGAGTCGCTCCATCCGTCGTCCCAGGCGGTTCTTCCTCCGCTCGATTCGCAGGCCGAACCAGTCGCGACCTTCTTTCCTCGCTCGGCGCCACTCGGCCCGCCGGTCGGCCGCCGCCTCGAGTTCGGCGCGCAGCTCCTCGACCGCGCCGGCCGTGGCGGCGAAGAGCCGCTCGGCGGCGTTCAATGTTTCAATGACAGCCCGCCGGCGATCTTCTTCTAGCTTCTCGTCCATGCTGTGTCCTCCTCAGGCGCCCGAGCGCCATTCGTTGCTGAAGAATGGTACCCTGGGCCCGGTTGGCCGTCAACGCGTTGACTGGCTCTGCCCGCTGCCCTATAATCCGGCCCCCTCCGGCTGATGGGTCGTGTGACCTCAGCCGGCCCTCCAAACCTGCGTGACCGCAAGGAGGCTGCAGCCCATGAGTACGCCCAGCGGCTATTTCGAAGATTTCGCCGAAGGGATGGTCTTTCACACCGCCGGCCGCACCATCAGCGAGGCCGATATCGTCAATTTTGCCGGCCTCTCCGGCGATTACAACCCGATTCACACCAACGCGACCTACGCGGCCGGGACCATGTTCGGCCAGCGGGTTGCTCACGGCCTGCTGGGTCTCTCGATCGCGTCGGGGCTCGCCACGCAACTCGGCTTCATGGGCGATAAGGTCGAGGCGTTTCTGGACCTGGAGTGGAAGTTCCGCCAGCCGGTCTTCATCGGCGACACGATCCACGCCGAGATCAAGATCGGCGAGACCAAGGCGGCCCGGCGCCTCGGCGGTGGGATCGTCAGTTTCGAGATCAACCTGCTCAACCAGGATGACAAACAGGTGGGACGCGGCGTCTGGCGCGTGCTCTTCAAGAGCAAGCCGGAAGAGCGCGGCTGAACGGTGCCGGAGGACAGACCCGGTGGGGTGCAAGGCACCTGGCAGAGCGCTCTCTACGGGGCGACCTCGCCCGGGGTCCTGGAGCGTCGAGGTCGACGTATAGGCAGCGATTTCGACAGAGTCCGCCCACGCCTCAGGGGGCCCCAGGCCTGGAAGGATTTTTGTTGGCGACTTCGACAGCGGCGCGGCAGGCGCACGCCGTACGCTCCTACAGGCGGATTTCGCCGGCAAGGTCGTGGAACGTGCGGGTGTTCACGCGCCGGGCGCGTCCGAGTCTCCTTGACCCGTTCGTGCCCTATTTGCTTGAGCGCTGGGCGGCGGGCTGCCACAACGCCAGGCAACTGTGGCGCGCACTGTGCGAGCGGGGCTACCCCGGGTCCCGCCCCTGGTCTCGGCCTGGGTGGCCCGCCAGCGCTGCCTTGATCCGTGTTCTGTGTTGCCGGATGCCCCGCCGCGCCGTGGTCGCCCGCCCGCGCCCCCACGTCCACCAGCCCCGCCGCGGCCCTTGTCCACCCGTCAGGGGGCTTGGCTTCTGCTCTCTGATGAAGCGGCCCTTGTTCCGGACGACCAATGCCTCCTCCCGCGCGTACTGGCAAGTAACGATCACTTGGTTGCAGCGCGCCGCTTGGCGCTCGCGTTTCGGGCGCTGCTCCGTGAGCGAGATGGGGCGCACTTTGACACGTGGCTGGCCGCGGCAGCCGCCAGTCCCTTGGCTGCTTTCCAAGCCTTCGCCGCCCGACTCAAACAGGACCGCAAAGCCGTTGAGGCCGCGCTCTCGTTAGAATGGAATAATGGCATGCTGGAAGGCCATGTCAACCGCCTCAAGCACATCAAAGCGCCGATGTATGGCCGCGCCAAGTTCGACTTGCTCAAGCACCGCGTTTTAGCTGCATAGCCATCTGTGCCCGCTGGTCTGGTTCACCAAAACTGCGCATGAACCCCTTTTCGATTGACAACAACACTGAGAGGCCCCTCAGGGTGAAAGCGGGGTCTCCAGGAGCGGTTTTCTACGATCAGCACCGGGCTATCCGACGGCCCACGCCCTCAGGCCCTACACACGATCCGTCAGCGCAGTTACCCCCTCTTGTTCGGCACAGTACGCGCAGCAGTAGATTGTCCCATCACTTTCCACCCCGTGACCGATGATCTTGCAGCCGCAGTGGGCACAGACCGGTGCCAGGGCGTGGATGGCGCATTCGAAACTGTCGAATACATGGGACCTTCCGGCCATGACAACCTCGAAGCTTTTGTCGTAGTCGTTGCCGCAGACCTCGCAACGAGCCATTCTCGCACCTCCTCTTGTTGCGGTGGATGCAGACAGGCCGCGAATGCCACTTCAGAGCCTCATCCTCGATGCACCCTCTAGCTGGCCTCGCGCCGGTATCGTGTGATCAGGTAGCGGTCTTATGCCCCCTGTTTGACCACCTCCCGCAACCGCTTAATCTCACTGTCGTACTGCAATTCATGCAGAGCGCGGATATCCCAACTCATGAGATCCATATATGGTTGGAGCATCTCGGTCAATTCATCGGCGTTCTCCGTCTCGACGAGCATGAAACCCGCCCCGCCTCCAACCAGGTTGTACCACCCGCGGATGCGGTCCGGATGGTTCGTGCCGGCCTCATGCTGTTGCAAGACCCGCTCCGCGACTTCGGCGCGTGTCGTACCGGGGAACCAGGTGAAAGCGCAGTACCAGAGCATTTGTTTGCCTCCTTTCGGCTTTTGGGCCGATCTCTCAGAGACTCGGTAGGAGTACAGCAAACGCCATCCGCAAACGCCAGCGCAGAAGCGTCGATGATGGGACAAGGGTCGCAGAGGCGATTTCGACTTCATGGTGTGCCGCGCATTCGCGGATCCGACCGTAACGCCCCCTCGGATCTGGTCTTAGACGCCTGGAGGCCGATAGACCGTTCCTGCGACGCCGGCAGCTTTTCGCAGGGCTTCGATCCCCTCTTCAAACGTCATGAGCGGCGTGGTTTTGAGAGCCTTTGCTGCTCCGCCTGCCGCGATCGCGATGGAGATCGCCGCTTGACTCACATGGTCAGGCATTTGAAAGAGCGCCACAACGTCATACTCCCCAAATGCGAGCCAGGCGCCGTCGATGTGGCCACCAAGCCGTTCGACCGCCGGCCGTACGGCTTCGAGGCGGTTTTGAGGGTTCTGTATGAGGGCAGCCCAGGCCTCCGAGGTGTAGGTAACCTGGAGCAAATAATACGCCATCTGTTCGAGCCTCCTTGCTGAAGTCGATCAGTATTCCACGAAGTTCGGTCTGGAAGAGGAAGGTCGAGATGGGTGTCAGGTGTGGCAAAACGAAGGCCGATGAGGATGAGTGGCGACACTTCTCTTCGCGTGGAGTGCGATGGCGATCAGCGTCAAGCTCTTCCCAGTGCGCCCCACGCTGTTGCGAGAGGAGCGCTGGTGAGAGTTCGACCTGGGACCGAGCGGAGTTCAACGGTCGCGAGATGGAAAGGAACGTCTCGATCGGGAGCGGCCGCACGCATCAAGGGGGAGCCAACACGCTACGGTTGCTGCCTCAGAGCCCACAAGGTCTGAGCGCCGTTCGTGGCCGGTTCCGTCGCGGCGAGTGTGGTCCTCGCCGGCCGTGCTTTCCATAGCGGCGGAAGCCGCCCTCATCGTCCAGTTCGTCGTGGTCATTTGCAAGCGTTCACCCACGACCCATACTTCTCAGCTGCCGTTCCTGGTCAGCACGTTCCGTGCCAATGCTTGCCTCGCCCTCATTACCCGACGCCTACACTTGAGCAGCAGACCTTGCAGGCCGGCATGTACGTGGTTGGCGGTCTCTACAACTTCTGCGATCCGCACCTGGCTGAGCCAATTTGCGAGCCAACCGGGCGAACAAGACGATGTGGCGGGCAGGCTCGAAGCAGTAGGACGGTAGCACGCTGCGGAACGCATCCTCGATTGGGAGCGAACCCACCCGATAAGGAGCGAGCGGTCGGGTCCATGCCAGTGCCTGCCAATGTGAGTGTGCCGGAAGAGAGCGTGCGTGGGGCCTGACCCGCCCCTCCCCTTCGCCGCCCTGCGCCCAGCCGCCTGAGGTACGCATGATTCAAGACTTCCGACGCTCCCGTCGGCGCGCGCGTTGGGCCAGCACGATCCCCACCAGACTTCGGAAGGCTGACGCCTTGACCGGCGCTCTAAGGATTCTCCAGGCTACAGAAGGACCTCTCGCGGCCAGGGATTCTCCTGCGACGTGCCCCACAACTTGCTGATGTAGTCGATGGAGAACAGATCCTGCAGCGCATGCAGCCAGAAGGCGCCTGGATCCGGTCAGTACCACTGCATCATCGCCCTCCCTCAGGAGCCCGAGGAAGGCAAGGAGCTTCACGTACGTCCCGTAGACAGCGTCGAAACTTGTGCCGAAGCGCTCCTCAAAGTCGCTCTTCTTGAATCTCGTCTCGTACATCCGCCAGTAGAGCCAGCCGGCCATCTGCATCCGATCGGAGAGTGGCAGCGAAAGGGCAACCGGCATGCGCCCGTATTCCAACGCCTGGATATAGGCCTCAACGTTGAAAGTGTTGAGGTAGAAGATGTCGTGGAGATAGGAAGCAGCGCTCGCGCCCAGCCCGAGATACTGCGGAACCGTTACAGAACAGTACTTAGGAACTCTCATCCGCGTAAAGGCCCACACCGAAGTCCGTTCGTATCCGGCGTCGTAGAAAGTTCGCTCCAGAACTCGAAGCATCCGCCGTTTCTGCAACAGGGTATAGCTTCGGTAGCCCTTTTGATGCGCCAGCCGGGGCCATTCCGTGTATGGAAAGCTGAAGAGCGGATAGGCCGCAACCTGGTCCACCCCGATCTCGATCAGCGTCCGAGCCTCCTCGCGGAGTTCTTCGTGAGTCCGATCGGGCAGCGCGAAGATGAGATCGACGTTCACGGATCTGAAGTGCTTGCCGACGGCCCGCTCGATGGCCGCTCTGGCAGCCGCCGCCGTATACGTCCGGCACAGCGTGCGAAGATGGCGATCCTTAAGCGCCTCAACGCCGATGCTGAGATGGTCTACGCCCATGGCCACGATGGTGTTGAGATTTTCCGGGCTGAGATCGTTTGGGTGGCTCTCCATGTGGATACCGCATTGCATATTGAACGCGCGGTAGATTCGTTCCAGGATCCGTGGCAGCCCGGTAGAGAGCATCGTCGTCGGCGTGCCCCCGCCAATGTAGAAAGACGTGATAGGCCGCCGGCCAATGATCTCGACGTACCGATTGATCTCTTCGAGGACGGCCGCCGTGTACCGCTCCGCGATGGCGGGACAAAAGAGCTCTTTGTTGTACGGGCAGTAGGGACAGATCTGGCGGCAGAAGGGGATATGAAGATACAGTCCGAGGCTATCAACAGACCGAAAATGAGGGGCAAGAGAGAAAGGCCCGCTCCTGAGGGTGAGCCTTCTCTCGCCGATCAGTCTCCCCATCAGTTGGCCGCGCCACCAGTCTCTCGCGCCCAGACGGTCAGCTCCGTTTTGGTCTGCCGGCCACTCACCCATCTCGTCGAACCTCCACCCGCCGCCGGCCGCCCGTCAGGCCGATCATCGACGTGAGCCCAATCGCGGCCGCGAACGTCGCCTCGCTCACGCCCGACCGGATGGCGTTGACGCCGGAAAGTCGGACCAGGAGCACCGGCAGCGGGAACCCGCGCGGGCCAATCACCCCCAAGAGCTTCGTCCGGCCTGGCCGCGAATGGTTCGGAGCCATTGGCCGGGAGACGAGCGGCTCAAGAGCCGCTTCGCAGCTCCGCCCGGTAGCGCCAGTTGAGCAGGAAGAGCAGGCCCAGCACGAAGGGTAGTCCTGCCAGTGCCAGGTACACGAAGAAGGGGAAGCCCCTGGCGATCGCGACGTACCACACGGCCCAGCCGATGAAGACGACCGAGCCGATCCATTCCCAGCGCCAGGCGATGGCGATTCCGGCGAGCACGATACCTACGGGCACAAGATGGATCAGCAAGGCAAGCAGCGCCTCCAGGAAGCCATAGCCCATCGCAAACACGTCGAGGGCGAACAGGCTCACGAAGGCAGCGAACGACAGGGCGACAATCCTGGGTGTCCAGAACAGCAGACGGCGCATCCTGCGGTCCATCGCACCGGCCCGGTACTCCTGCTCGACCACCTCGATCACGAGCCCAAGGGCGAAGAACAGGAGACCTATTGGGATGAAACGTATGATAAAATTGATCACGATGCCGACCAGCGGAAGGCCCGCCCGCGCCTCACCCAACGTTTCGCGAACAAGATCTCCCAGCGAGACGGCTCCCAGGATGGCGAGGGCAATCCAGGGCGCCCAGAACAGCAACCTGCGCGGCAGCAATCCTTTCATGGTGATCAACTCCTCCGCTCGCTGGAGCGGGAGCAAGGAAGTCTCGACCGCGCTCTGCCGGTATCACACTCGGGATGCGGTGTTCTCAAGCCACGCGATCGGGCACGGGAGTGGCATTGGGTAAGGCGTGGCGTGTGACGTGGCACCGAAGCGCAGCCCGAGACCTACTCTGTTGTTATGATACAGGCAGAGGGCCGCCCCAGTGATCAGCAGAAAATCAGCGCCGCGGTCGACGAAAGTCATACCGGGAGGTGCCGGGGGAGGACACAGAGAAGCCGCCCTGACTCTGCGCGTCTTCACGGTCGCGCAGATCTGGCTTCAGCGAGCGTGTGCCTTTTAAGGAGAGACCTGTGACTATCTACCAAACATACTCTTCGAACCGCGGTCAAGTCGTCGCCGGGGCGCAAGATCGCAGAGTTGCGCACTCTGCCGAGAGTTCGGAAGGCTGGCTCTTTGACCGAGGGACAGCAGCATGTCGCCAGGCCTTTTTTACCCTGCATCCTGTACAATCAAGGCCGGCGGAAGGTCATTCTCTTGTTCCTTTGGGTTCGTTGCCTGCACGAGCGGGGTGTGAATTTCTGAAAGGAAACGGCCGAGGAAGCCGAGCAAAAACTCGCTCTGCAGCTCAACCATGTCGGCGTCGAAGCCACCGCTCTTGTTTCGATGGCCCTCGATATCCAGAAACAGAATGCGTTTCCTGCCAGGATGAAGTCTTTGCGCCTCCTGTACCAACTTGAACAGGGTCTGGGCGGTCTCCTCAAACCCCTCACGGCTGTAGACGACGTGGTAGATGGCCACGGCTTTATCACTGAGGTGAATCTTATGCTGTTGTGGATCCACGGTCGCTCTCTCCTCTTCAGATGATGTGTTCATATTTCTGAAACAGTGGCGCGTTCGCGCCACTGTTTCAGAAAGTGAGATACGCCATCCCTCTTCGAGTATGCGGAAACGGCTGGCGGTTTTCCCGCCTCGGTCTTCTTACTGACAGGACGTACGCGGTTGGTGTTGGTGCATGGCAGCGCTCCGTACCAGCCCCCACCAAAGCCTCCTCTTCGTGGGGGAGGAGACGCGCGTTGTGCGTCTCCCTCCCCCCACCGCGCACGTCCTGTCAGTGACAGGACGTAGGTAGGGGAGCAGCGGTGTGCTGCCAGGAGTGGGGCCGACCTCTCTGGGAGCGCGGGCGTCCCGCCCGCGAGCGGGCCACTGGGAGCGCGGCCCGGACGCCTGCCGGCCTGGCACGCCCCCACCGCGGAACTCCTGTTACTGACAGGACGTACGCGGTGCGAGGCAGAACGGCTCAAAGAAGCGCATTTGGTTTGGAAGGCGCGCTTCAGCGCGCTATTGGACGTTTCCAAATAAATCTGGCCATCGCTGGCCGGCACCGGGCGGGCAGCCCAGCGGTTGAAACCGCGGCTGGGGGCCTGCGGCCGGGCGTGCCCCTCCGGGCACGCTGTTGGTCGGATGCAGGTGGAACGGGGCAACCGCGCGCCCTCCAAGCCGATACTTCGTCCGCAATTCAACCTACCGCGGAAGTCCTATTACTGATAGGACCCCAGTATACCGGTCTGGCACGACAGATCATGAGTGCGAGAGGGGGCTCCTCCGCGGAATAGACACCACGCACTGGGCGGTACAGGTTTTGCTCATTTGACAGGACGGGTGGAACAGTGTGAGGTGGAAGGACGTAGAGATAGTACAGGGAGAGGAGCGGTGCCGTATGACCCTTCCGACACTCGAGGACCTGATGGGGGTTGTTCTTTTCATCTTCGGCTTTGTCCTCATGGCCATCGGGTTTTCTGCCACCGTTGGACTTACCCATATTATCCGGAGCTACACCATCGCCTGCTTTATGGTCTTTGGATTTCTCCTCTGTGTCACAGGCTTTGTGATGGCGCGGAGTGTCACCGGAGGAGCCCTCGGTCAGATTCGTGAGAAGTGGCCGTGGTGGGGCTGAGGTTGCCGGCAGCGGCGCGTTCACTGACCACCCGGCCTGGAATCAGCCCGCCTTCCTACTTTGATATGTCGTCTGACGGATCAACGATCTCAAGCCGGAATTGCCAGCTCTCATGCATTTCCAAGATCGTCCGCAAGTCCTCCAACGTCAGCACAATCCCATCCACCACCAATACCAGCCCTTCATCCGGGCTCCAGGTGATCCTTCCACGCAAGGTATTGTGCATCGGGATGTACTGGGATCCGCGCCGGGTAATATGGCGCATGGCGAGAGAGCGATACAGTTTCTCACGGAGCTTGCCGAGGGCGTGATAGGGACTCGTCTCACTCAATGCGGAAAACTCATAGCCCAAGCCCTCCTTTCCTTCCTCCTGCGCCACCACCATGTACCCAAGCCCGGCAGGGTGATAGGTGATGAGGAAGGCGCGCTCGTTTCCGAACGCGTCCTCTACGGTTTCCCGAATGGGAAAGTCTGTGCCAGGTTCTTCCTGAGATTCCATATCAGCGCTCAACGGCGGCCGTTCTGCCATTCCCCATGGACTCCCCTACCCTTATAGAGTCAGACTTCGGAAGTCTCCGACCACGCGCCTCCGGCGACGCCTTGACCGGTGGTCTCGCGGCCGCCGCAGGCCAGTTCCGATGGGGCGAGTTGTTCGCCCACCCTTGTGACTCAGTGTACACCGGGTCTTCAGAGAAGACTATCCCCATCTCCGGTCTTGTGACTCGTCAAATTGGCCCTTGGCGGCGAGGCTGGGGTGCGATTGAGTCCAAAGCCTGGCCTGCTAACCAGTCCCACGACCCTCCTGTGGTGCGCATGGTCAGGGCGGCCATCAGCACGACGACTGCTGCCCCCGTGAAGATGTTGGCCCATCGCTAGGCCACCGCGTTACTAGCAACCGCTGACAAGTACTCTCGCATCGGCAGGTTGTAAATGATGCGCGAGTTTCCCTTATCGCTCACGATCGGTAAAGCGGCACCGATGGCGAATGAGATGAAGGACAGAATCAGCAGAATACCCGTAAGGCGGTGTTCATTCAAGAAGTTCATGCTGCTCTCTGCCCTCCTTTGGGCCGTAGATAGACGCTGTCCTACGAACGTTTCGGCTGCAGTATGGTATCCGGAGCGCTGCCGATGAACGTTAGAGAACCGACGATTAACAAGATGGCGCAAGCAGCGCACACATTCAGAGACAGCACCGTGCCACCTTCCCTACAACGCCGGCACCGCCCGCCGCGCATGGCTCCACGGAGCCTGGTTCGAGGAATCTACTTTTCGTGCAGAATACCTGCCAAATGAAGCAGAAAAAGGAGAGACCCGGTCCAGGTCGCACGATTTCTAGGTCGCCTCGACGAGCGCGGCGAGCTTCGCGAGCGACGATCGCCAGCCCGCCTCGTTGTCGGCGGTCGACAGGCCGGGCGGGAGTCCGTCGTGCACGGCGAGCACCTCGGTGCCGCCGTCTGCATCGGCAAGCGTGATCGTGATCGTCATCTCGCCGCGCACCGCGGGATCTGCCGTTTCGAACTCGACCACTTCGACGACCCGCTCATTCGGCACGAGCTTCACGAAACGGCCGTGGTAGGTGTCGGTGTGCGCGGTTGTCTTGCCTACTCCGGTCGGCGCGTCGTACGTGAGCGAGATCCGGAACACGCCGCCTTCGCGGGGGTCGAACGCATGCACGTGGCTGGTCATGCCGGTCGGCACCATCCACGTCGCGACCGCGCGCGCATCGAGAAGCGCGTGATAGACGACCGCGCGGGGCGCGTTCATGCGGTGACTGATGCGGGTCGAATTTTTGCTCATAATTTTCTTTAGCTCATCCTTTCTCTCCTCTTCGCTTCCTTAGTATTGTACCAGAACGAGCACTCAGCTGTCGCCTGTGCCGTCTGATCTTTGGCGTTCCGCGTAAGCGATCGAATCCGGCCGGGGCCCTGGATGAAAAATCCCCCAGGGAGGCCCCCTGGGGGATTTTTGAGCTTAATAATCTTCTCCCTGGACGTACGTCCTGGTGGCGCCGAGCTTCGGCCTCACCGCGTAGGGGCGCATCATCTCATTGTCCTCGTGGTCGATGATGTGGCAGTGCCAGACATAGCCGTGTCCCCCGGCATCAGGGTCGAATGGATAGAATAGGTTCGAATCATCGATGGCCTTGTCCGTCGGCGCGAAGCGCACGGCGATGCGCGTCACCTGGCCGGGATACATGATCACGGTGTCCTTCCAGCCGGCTTCGTTCGCATTCGGCGGCATGGCCGGGCCTTGCAGGAACGGCGTGATGTCCGGGTTGCCGCCCAGGGCGCGCGGGTTGCCGGTGTTGTAATCCAGCGGCGGGCCGTAGGCCGGGATGTAGAGGCCTCCGGGGAAGGCGGCGGCATACGCTTTGTTGTACTTGTTGACGTTGAAGTTTTGGCGGTTGATCAACTGGAACTGGGTCAGGTGGGTGTGGATCGGGTGGGCGTCGGCGGTCAGGTTGACGATCTCCCACACCTCGGTGTCGCCCTCGTTCGGCAGCTCGGAGAAGTATTCGGTGCTCCCATCGGTTGGAATGGGGGTGAAATCACTTCGGGTGGAACCATCACCCCGCTTGCCGTCCCACCTGGTGTTGTTGACCAGGATCTCCAGCGGCCCTCCGGCGCCCATCACCTCGTTCAGGGTGAGCTCGCGGGTCTTGTTGGCGGTCACGCCTGGGGCCAGCGTGCCGGTCGCCGGGGCAACCAGGCGCACCATCGGCGGACGGAGCGGGGTGCCGGATGCCGGGTCGTAACTTAAATCCGGCTCGGTGAGCGCCTGGCCTACCCTGATCTGAATGATGCGGCCGACGGTAGCACCATCGGGGGGAGCGCCGCCGGGGTAAGGCGCGCGACCGAGGTTGCGCATGATCAGTGTCTGTCCCTGGAAGCCGGCGAAGTCGATGATCAGATCGGCGCGCTCGCCGGGCATCAATACCAGCCGCTGCAACTGCCCTTTCGGGGCGTTCGGGTCGATCTTCCCCGGGGTGTCCAGGTAGCCGCCGTCGGTGCCGATCTGCCAGATGGGCGGCCCCATGACTTTGGTGACCGGGTTGGTCAGGAACAGCTCGTAGGTGCGGGCGTTGGAGCCGTTAATGATGAGGAAGCGGTAGCGTCTGGGCTGCACGTCAAGGAATGGCCAGACCTTGCCGTTGACCACGATTGTGTCGCCGACAAACTCTGGCACCCAGTAGGGATGCTCGGGATTGATGCCGAGACTGGGCAGGAAGAACTGCCCGTCGATGTCGAACATGCGGTCTTGCAACACAAGAGGGATGATGTAGTCCACAGGCCCGCTAGAACTCTGCTGCAGGCCAACCGGGTGCAGGCCGGGCGGGAGAGACAGATCCGGGTCAATGATGGCATAGGCGCCTGCCAGGCCGGCGTACACGTTGAGGCGGGTGGCGCCCAGTACATGGTCGTGGAACCAGATCATCGCCGCCTCCTGAGTGTTGGGGTAGCGGTAGATGGCCTCGTTCCCATCTGCGTCCTCCTGGGTGTAATACGCGTGCCCGTGGTAAGCACCGTCCCTGGTGAACCAGGCGTCCGGCCCGCCGTCCAGCACGGGCGGGATCTCGCCGCCATGGAGATGCACGACGGCCGGGACCGGGCCAGTGTAATGGTCGGCGCAATCACCCACTGGCGGCTGGCCCGGTTGGATAGTGTGGGCGCACATATTCATTTCGCTGTTGAGCGGGTCGGCCCAGTGCAGGGTCTGGTCGGTCCACTCTCTCCAGGCGATATTGTTGGCGGTAAGGTTGTTGACGAAGCGTAGTTGCGCCGGCTGGTTGCGGCGGGCGACAATCACTGGCCCGATGTAGGTGCCCGCCGGGTTGATTGGAGTGATGCCTGCCCGGTAGCCCCATACCCACGTGCCCGTGTAGGGTCCGGCCGCAGGAAGAAAGGTCGACGGCATCACACTGGCCTGAAATTCCTGCATTGTCAGCGCGATTTCCTCTTCGCCTGCCACAATAGTCTCCATCGGGCCCCCCGCCACGTGGAGCAGCGGCAGCGGATCAACAAACTGGGGGATGCTGCTGCCCGGCAGCGGGATCTGGACAGCAGCCAGGACGGGGGCGCCCTGGAGGAACCTCATTCGCGTCGATAGATAAGCTGTGACGCCAGCGGCTGCACTCATTTTTAAGAATGCTCGTCTGTGCATTTGATCTCACCTCGCAAGTCTAGAAAAAGGGCACATCAAGCAGGGAGAACGGACCACAGGGTACGGACGACCCGCCCTCAAGATCGGCTCGATTCAGCGCGTTCCCGCCAAAACAGGGGCGGGATTGTAGGAGATATTCACTTTAGTCTTGCTCATGAGTCGCCGCTGCACCCTCCTTTCCGAGCGAAGAGACCCTTGCCCATAAACGAAAAGACCGGTCCCAGTTGGGCCGGTCTCGCTCCTGGCTCCCTATAGGCCCCCTCTGGCTGTGCCAGAGAAGCGACCAGGTACAGGCCTATGGATCCTCGCCTCCCCAATCTGCTGGAAGATTGGCTCAATGTCGATCTCTAGTGATAACGATACAAGCGATGTTCAACCTCGGCATCGGGGTTAGACCCGAATAGACTTTTGGGGTATTGACTCTAGTATATAGGAAAAAAGTACCAGGTACGTGGCGAATGTCACGTGCCCGTTATGATCATTATTACAGCTATGGGTGCGAAAATTATAGGAAGAGGGTAACCTACCGGAGGTCGCTCTGTGAGCGGGGTGACGCAGGCAAGACGCGCCTCGCAGGGAGGAACGACTGCTGCGTGAATCGGAAAGAGAGCGTCGAGAAGGCGGCGGCCGGTCCGGCGGCTGCGGACTCAGCCAACCGTGCGGAGAGCCGGCGCGCGCGCCGGTCCGGTCATCCCCCTGGGGGTGGGAGCGAAGACTTCCGAAGTCTGGTACGCAACTGCTCCCCGCCTCGATCATCGTCGTCGGAGCGGGCGTTAGGCCAGTACGATCCCCACCAGACCCTTCCTTCGCCAGCTCAGGACCAGGCTCAGGGCAGGCTTTCGGAAGTCTGACGAGTCGACCGGGGGCTCGAGCATCGGTCAAGAAGTCGCCGAGACGAACGCGAAGGACCTTGTGACGGCGCGTTCAGGTTCGTCGTGGGCGGTTGCCCCGTTCCACCTGCATCCGACCAACAGCGTGCCCGGAGGGGCACGCCCGGCCGCAGGCCCCCAGCCGCGGTTTCAACCGCCGGGCTCCCCCGCTGGGCTTAACCGGCCGGCTAGGGTTGCTGGCTACGGAGAAAACAGATGATGCCTTCGGCTACGCCACGCGCGAGGCGGCCTTGCTCGTTGGTCAGCATCTCGCGGTCGTTGTAGAGGAAGCCAAGCTCGATGATGGCGCCGGGGGTATGCGGCGCGACCTGGCGGAAGGCGTGGTAGTTGGTCATGTTCTCGGTGATGCTGGAATCGTGGCGGGGGAGCCCGGTGGCTTTGCCGTACTCCTCGTAGAGGCATTCCACCAGTTTGTCTTCAACGTCGGGAATGGCGCTGTTGCGACTCCTGGCCACCTTAAACCCGGTCAGGCCGGGCCAGTTCAGGCAGGAGTCCCCGTGAATCGAGACCAGCGCGTTGGCCTCGTACCCGTCGAGGAGCGGGTCGAACTCGGCCAGCAGGTCGACGTTGTAGCCCTTGCGCTTGAGATACTGCACCACCCCCCTGGCCACAGGTACCGTGACCTGGACTTCCTGCAGACCGGTGTCCTCGCAGACGGCGCCACTGTCGTTTTGATAGTGGCCTGCTATGATCCCGATCCGCGGCCGCGGATCGGGCTTGCGCGTTGGCCGCGGGGAGGGCGACGGGCGCGGCTTCACGTCGGGGGTGGGGGTCGGGACGGGAGGCGGCACGTAGTCGGGTGGCAGTTCGCCGGGTTCAGTCTCGCCCAGACTCACCGCCGGAGGCTCGGCAGCCGTGAGCATGGGGTGGGCTTCCCAATAGCGCCAGAAGAGCACGCCGGCAAGGATGTTGATGGCGAAGGCCGCAACCAACATGGCCGTCGCCGCGCCACGCAGGACGCCGCGACGGGTAATGTCAGTCGCGTGAGGAACCCTGGCCGGGTCCGAGGTAGATGTATTCGCCATCGAACTGCCAGTCGGGCAGCGCCTCCAATTGGACCTCAACCCGTGGACGGCTCGGATCGATCCGTTTGACGAGATGGATATCGACGACGCGGTTGTCGTTTAGCCCAAGGGCCTCACAGATCGCATCCTGGGTGATTTTGAGGCCGCCGTCAAGATCGCGCCGGAGCGGCGTCTCGAAGTAAAAGTCGAGAAAGAGGCTCAAGTAGCTCTGCCGGGCAACGGTGACGAAGGTCTCCGGGATGGCTCCCTCGAACTGGAGCTGCTGGATGCGTGCGATTGCCCGCTTTTTGAAAGCACGACTCTCCCGACTCAGGACGCGGCGCCGAGCCACCTGAACGTATTGATTGTTGATCCCCGGTGGGAGCGGCAACCAGAAATGAACAGTCAACGGCACCGCGGACCCCAAGATATTGTACCCTTACTAGGCGGATCTCCTATCCGTGGGTTGAGTATACGATGGGCTGTGCGTAGATGCAAGCCGGGGGGCGGTCGACGCAGGTTGCAGGTTGGAAGGTTGCAGGTTCCAGGTTGGAAGGCGTAAGCGACCAGAACAGCGTCTCGGCGGCCATCACGTTGCAGGTTGGAAGGTTGCAGGTTGGAAGGGTGAAAGGGTGAAGGGTGAGGGGTCCAGGTTGAGGTTTGGAAGGTTTGTTAACGATGTTTGGGAGATGACGGCGATGGCGAGTCTTGCCGGGCAGAGGCGGCGACTGGAGCCGGCGGCCACGTCATCGGGCGGCGGGGCGGTTGGACTTCGCGGGCGGTGGTGGAAATCGATGGGGGCAAGGAAAGGGGCGACGGGTTCGCGTCGCCTCTTTCCCTCATTCTCCGTGGTCGCCGGCATCTGCACGCAGCCGGCGTGCGGTCGCTCCCGGACGGCCAGGCGCGAATCGGCGGGCGTTAACCGACGATACTGTAGTCGTAGAGGCCGCGCACCGACTGGTTGTCGGCGTACCGGCCCAGGCGGAACAACCGCGAATCGAATTGAGGATTGCTGATGCCGGTGAGCATATCGGCCGCCATCACCCCCACGGCCGGGCCGAGCTTGAAGCCGTGCCCGCTGACACCGGCGCAGATGGAGTACCCGGCGAGTGTGCCATCCGGCTCGTGCCGGAGTACGTGCGATCGACGGGCTCCAGCGTGGATAGCTGCGAGTCTCAACCTTGAAGAGGCGCTCTTGCGCGGCGGACCTTGATTGGCGGCCCAGGCGTGCCATCGCTATACTAGCTATGAAGGAGGCGCACGGTGGGTACGCTCTACCTCGTCGCCACCCCAATCGGCAACCTGGAAGACATGACCTTCCGGGCAGTGCGGGTATTGAAAGAGGCCGGCCTGATCGCTGCCGAGGATACTCGCACGAGCGGGCGCCTGCTCCAGCACTTCGGCATCGAGACGCCGCTGACCAGCTACTTCGAGCACAACAAGCTCGCCAAACTCGACCGCATCCTGGCTGCCCTTGAAACTGGCGATGTGGCGTTGATCAGTGAGGCCGGGATGCCCGGTATCAGCGACCCGGGCTATGAGTTGGTCGTCGCTGCGATCAGGGCGGGCTATCCCGTCGTCCCGATTCCCGGTCCGTCGGCGCTGGTGACGGCTCTGGCCGCCAGCGGGCTGCCGACCGACAGCTTCGTCTATCTCGGCTTTCTCCCCCGCAAATCGGGCCAGCGCCGCGCGGTGCTGCGCGAGGTCGCCGACCAGCCGCGCACGCTCGTCTTCTACGAGGCGCCCCACCGCGTGGCGGAAACGCTCGCCGACCTCAGCGCGGAGCTCGGCGAAGAGCGGCCGGTGGTCCTGGCGCGGGAGCTGACCAAACGCTACGAGGAGTTCTGGCGGGGCACTCTGGCCGAAGCGCAGGCGCACGTCGCCGCCCAGGAGCCCCGCGGCGAGTTCGTGATCCTCGTTGGGGGAGCGCCGGCCGGGCAGCAGATGTGGGATGACGAGCGTGTCCGGCAGGGACTCCGCGAACTCCAGGCCGGCGGGATCACGGGGTCCAAGGCGGTCAAGCAAGTGGCGAGGCAGTCAGGCCGTTCCCGCAGCGAAGTCTATGACCTGTGGCTGGGCATGACGGGGAGCACGTAGCAAGGAGCAGGAATGCTCATCCGGGGCGGTCTGACAGCGGACGCCGCCGGGATGAGATGCTCTACCATCGTCAGAAGATCATCAGGATCTGCGCTGAGTCGGCGTTGCAGCAGGGGTGGCAAGGGCTTTTTTGCTCCTTGCTCTCTGCTCCCTGCGACCAGAAAAGGAGCAAGACGATGACAGCCGTGTTGGAAGACGTTCACTTCCAGCGGTCGCTTGATCCTGCCGGGATGATCGACCGCATCAACGAGGTGCCGCAGCAGATTCGTGACGCCTGGGAGATCGTCAACGGCTTTGAACTCCCCGTCGAGTTTGCGCCTCCGGACCAGTTCGACGAGATCCTTGTCCTTGGCATGGGGGGCAGCGCCATCGGGGCCGACCTGGCAGCCGGTTTGGTCTCTCCGATGGCGGGGGTCCCGGTGTGGACCCACCGGGGGTACGGCCTGCCGGCCTGGGTGGATCAGGATACCCTCGTGATCGCCTCGAGCTACAGTGGCGGGACGGAGGAGACCCTCAGCGGGTGGGCCGAGGCCCAGGCGCGGGGCGCGCACTGCCTGGCGCTCACGACCGGCGGCCGGCTGGCCGCCAGCGCCGCCGGGGCCCCGCTCGTGACGTTCAACTACGAGGCCCAGCCGCGCGCTGCGCTGGGGTACAGCCTGACGCTCATGCTCGGCGTCCTGTGGAAGATAGGCCTCCTCGCCGATCCGACTCCCGAGTTGGAGCGGGCCGTGACGTTGCTCGACGCGGCCCGGGGCGAGTGGCAGCCGGAGGTGCCGCTGGAAGAGAATCTGGCCAAACGGGTGGCGGCCTGGTTCTCGAATGGATTACCGGTGATCTTCGGGGCCGAGCACCTGAGCGCCGTCGCCCGCCGCTGGACCACGCAGGTCAACGAGAACAGTAAGGCCTGGGCGTTCTGGGCCGAGATGCCCGAGCTCAACCACAACGTCGTCGTGGGCTTCGAGCACCCGCGTGGTGTGGCTGAGGCCGCGCGAGTCGTCCACCTGCTCTCGGCCAGCTACAACGAGCGCATCGTCGCCCGCTTCGAGATCACGGGCCAACTCCTGGATGAGGCCGGCGTTGCCTGGCTTCCGATCGCCGCGGAGGGCGAGAACCCGCTGTCGGAACTCCTCTGGACCACCTACCTGGGCGATTTCGCCAGCTACTATCTGGCGATCCTCTATGGCGTTGACCCCACGCCGGTCGAGCCGATTGCCCGGCTCAAGGAGCGGCTGGCCGAGCGGTAGCGTGCAGCAGAGGCTCCGCGAAGAGAAGAGAGCAGAGAATTCCCGGTGTGCTATAATCAGATCGCTCTTATTGGAATACGGGGCGCCGGGGCCGGGCTGGAGGTGCGACGCACTTTCCGAAGTGCGTCGCACCTGATCCGTGCGCGACTCCGGTTTGAGCGAATCAGGTAACAGCGCGACGATGCGCGATTCAGCGCCTGCAACGATGCAGGTGGCTCGGACCTCGGAGGAGAGCAATGTTCGATGCTGAACAGCCCGCGTGGTTCCCCCCAATGGAGACCCCGCCCGAAGATATATACGATACCATCCTCGAGACGATCGGCCGGACGCCGCTCGTGCGCCTGCACAAGGTAACCCGCGGGCTCAAGCCGACGGTCCTGGCCAAGTGCGAGTTCATGAACCCTGGCGGCTCGGTCAAGGACCGCATCGGCATCGCGATCGTTGAGGACTACGAGCGGCGCGGGTTGCTCACGCCCGGCGGCACGATTGTCGAGAGCACCTCGGGCAACACCGGCGTCGGTCTGGCCATCGCCGCTGCGGTCAAGGGCTACCGGGCCGTCTTCGTGATGCCCGACAAAATGTCGGAGGAAAAGATTCGTCTGCTGCGGGCCTTCGGCGCCCGCGTGGTGATCACACCCACTGCGGTCCCACCCGACGACCCGCGCAGCTACTATAGTGTGGCCCGGCAGATCGTGGAGGAGACGCCCGGCGCGGTGCTGGCGAACCAATACCACAACCCGGCCAACCCCCAGATTCACTATTGGACCACGGGTCCGGAGATCTGGCGGGGGAGCGGGGGGCGCGTCACCCACTTTGTGGCCGGGATGGGCACCGGCGGAACCATCAGCGGGACCTCGAAATACCTCAAAGAGCAGAATCCCGCCGTCAAGACGATCGGCGTTGACCCCGTCGGCTCACTCCTCTACGAATATTTCTACACTGGCCGGATGGCCGAAGCCTTCACCTACAAAGTCGAGGGCATCGGCGAGGATATCCTGCCCGGCACCCTCCACTTTGACCTGGTCGACCAGGTCGCCCAGGTCAGTGACAAAGAGAGTTTCCTGATGACCCGGCGGCTCGTCCGGGAAGAAGGGCTCTTCTGCGGTGGGTCCTCGGGGACGGCTGTGGTAGGGGCGCTCCACGTCGCTCGTGAGCTTGGCCCGAGCGATGTGGTGGTGGTGATCCTTCCCGATAGCGGTTCGCGCTATCTCAGTAAGGTCTTCAACGACGACTGGATGCGCGAGAACCGCTTCCTGGACTACAGCCTCCTCGGTGAGGGTCGTATCAGCGATATCCTGGAGCGCCGGGGCGAGCGCGATCTCATACTGGCGCACCTGACGGATCGCAAACTCGACGTCATCAGGATGATGAAGGAGAATGATATCTCGCAGGTGCCGGTGGTGGAAGGCGAGGATGGCAACCAACGCTACGTCGGGATCGTCAACGAGCGGGACATCCTCAACCATCTCCTGGGCGCCGGGCACCGTCATGACCCGGCCGAGACCATCGAGGATATCATCAGTACCGACGCTGCCCTCGTCGGCCTCGACACCTCGTTGGACGCGCTGGCTGAGGCCTTCACCAGTGGTACCGTCGCCGTGGTCGTTAACAATTCCGGCCAGGTCCAAGGCATCGTCACCAAGATCGACCTGATCGATTACCTGGCCCGCCGGCTACGATAGGCATACGCGGCTCGAGCATTCCTGTTCCCTGCCACGTGTCCTGTTCTGCGTATTTTTTTATCCACTCCTACAAAATAGGGTGTGTCGCGTGTGCGAGCGCGTCGCGCTCGCACACGCGACACCAATATGAGCTTTTTTGATCTCTCGCTCGAAAGGAGATCCGCGTGACTGATCGCATCTCGCTCGCCGGCTGGAGTTTGGTCCGCCGCTTCCGCGGCGAGACGACTCCGCTGGCGCTGCTCGACTTCCCGCGGGTCGCGCGCCAGGAGTTCGGCTTCGACGCTATCGAGCTCAACAATGTCTTCTTCGAGTCTACCACGTCCACATATCTGAGCGACCTTCGCCGCCGCGCGGATGGCGAAGGCGTCGCGATGCTGAACATTGCGGTTGACAAGTGTGGGGACATGGCTTCGCCCCGCGAGTGGCGCGAGGCGGTCAAGCGCCACCGGCCCTGGCTTGACGCTGCGTTGGCCCTGGGGTGCACGGCGATTCGCGCCAACGTGGGCGGCTACGATGCGCCCTCCGCTCTCGTGGCCCTGGCGGTCGCGAAGGAGAGTTTTGCCGCGCTGGCGGCTGAGGCCGCCGAGCGCGGCGTGATGCTCCTGATCGAGAACCACTGGGGCCTCTCGGCCGACCCGGCCGCAATCGTGACGATTGTCGAGGCCGCCAACACGCCCTGGCTCGGCACGCTCCCTGACTTCGGCAACTTCCCCGACGAGATTCGCTACGCCGGCCTGGCCCAAATCGCGCCCTACGCCAGGGCGGTCCACGCGAAATTCTATGACTTCGCCCCCGATGGTAGCCAACCGCGGCTTGACATCGCCCGCTGCGTTGAGATTCTGCGAGCCGCGGGGTATCAGGGCTCCTGGGGGATCGAGTACGAGGGCAAGGGCGACGAACACGAGGGCATCGTTCGCAGCCGCGACATGCTGCGAGCGCTGCTGGAGGCCCCGCCCGCCTGAGGCGATTCGGGCCGCCGTGGATTTTTATCGCCGGGATCGAGCGTGAATGTCAGGCTACCGGGGGAGTTGCCCCGCCGGGCCTCGTTCCTGACGCTCGCGCATCGTTCTCATCTGCGTGAGAAATCGGTGATGACACCGGAAAGGGGACCAGAATCCAATGGCACTTCCCGATCTCAGAGCCCAGGCCACCCGGCGCACAGCCGAGCAGATGCTCGAACATCTGCGGTCGTTCGAGTTGGACCTGAAGTTTTCGGCGGGCATCTGGTTCTTCTCGCCCCCCTTCAGCCGCTTTCACGCCAGGTACAAACCCGAACTCACCATCGAGCAGCGGCTGGAGATCGCCGCCGGGCTGCACGACTATGGCCTGGTCGGGCTGGAGGCACACTACCCGAACGAGATCAACGAGCAGAACCTCGGCCTGTGGCAGCAGTTCACGAACGATACCGGCATCCGGCTCATCACCGTCATCCCGCTGCTGTTCTGGGATGAGCAGTTCGAGTGGGGCTCGCTCTCCAACCCGCTCGACGGGCCGCGCCGTGCGGCGATCGAGCGGACGAAGCACGCTTTCGAGCTGAACAAGGAGTTGGACACCGACTTTGCGGTGGTCTGGCCCGGAATCGATGGCTATGAGAACCCGTTCGGCCACGACTTCGTGGCCATGCGCGACCGCTTTGCCGAGGGACTGGCCGAGGCCATGGACGATGTGCCGGGCGTCCGCGTGGCGTTCGAGCCGAAGCCCTATGAGCCACGCGGGCACATCTTGTACGGCACTACTCCCGAGGGGCTGCTACTCGCGCACAAGGTCGAATCGATGCTGCAGCGGCCGGCCAATCGGCGGCTGCTCGCCGAGGGTCATGCCCTGTGCGCCATGAATCCCGAGGTTGGCCACGTGCTGATGGGCTTCGAGGAGCTGGCGTACGCGTTTAGCTGGCCACTCGCCGAGGGGCGCCTGGCGCACAGCCACTGGAACAGCCAGCCGTTGGGGAACTACGACCAGGACCTCAACGTGGGAATGGTCTCCCCCGAGCAACTTGATGCCTTGATGTACACGCTGAAGATGTATGGGTACCGCGGGTATTTCGGCATCGATATCAATCCGGAACGGATGCCGGTAGAGAGCGCCTTGAAAATCAGCATGGACGCGATCCGCGCCGCCAACGACCGCATCAACGAGCTGGATCATGAGGCGATCCTCTTCAGCCACGCCCACCCCGACCGGGCTCGCGGCTGGCTGGAAGCATACCTGGTGCGCGCCCGGGCGCCCCACCCGGATCGTTTGCCACCACTGCCTCCTCTCAAGTAATCGCCGGCAGGCTCGAGATTTCTTTGCCGAGGCATCCTTCAGAGCGGGAGGATTCACGTGGAAGGCAGGCAAGCAGAGGTTGTGGTCGCCGGTCATATCTGCCTGGATGTCATCCCAACGTTTGGGGAGCGGGAAGGCGGGCTCGAAGCGTTGCTCGTTCCCGGCAAACTGGTGGAGGTCGGACCGGCGGTCCTGGCGCCGGGGGGTGCGGTGTCCAACACCGGCCTGGCGCTGCACCGCCTCGGGGTGCCCACTCGCCTGATGGGGAAGGTGGGCGACGACCTGTTTGGGCGCGCGATCCTGGACGTGCTGCGGCAGCGGGAGCCCGCGCTGGCCGAGGGGATGATCGTCACAGAGGGAGAGCCCAGCTCGTACACCCTTGTCGTGAACCCCCCAGGTGTCGACCGGATATTCTTTCACTGCCCCGGAACCAACGATACCTTCGGCGCCGGCGATGTGGCCGACGAGCAGGTGGCCGGGGCGCGCCTGTTCCACTTCGGCTACCCACCGATCATGCGCCGGATGTACAGCGCTGAGGGCAGAGAGTTGGAGGCCTTGCTGCGCCGGGTGAAGGCGCACGGGCTGACGACGTCGCTGGACATGGCCAAACCTGATCCGGAGTCGGACGCCGGGCGTGCCCCGTGGCCGGCGCTGTTGGCGCGCGTCTTACCCTTCGTTGACGTCTTCCTGCCCAGCCTGGACGAGATCCTCTTCATGCTGGATCGGGAGCACTTCGAGCGGATGCAGTGGGGCGGGAGCCTGGCGAACGCGCTCCTGGAGGCCGGTGGGCTCTTACTGCGTGAGCTGTCGGAGCGCTTGCTGGGACTCGGTACCGCCGTGGTCGCGCTGAAGTTGGGTGACCAGGGTTTGTATCTTCGAACAACAGGAGACCCCGACCGCCTGGCGGACCTGGGTGAGGGTGCCCCCGGGGACCCGCAGCTCTGGCTGGACCGGGAGCTCCTCGCCCCCTGTTTCAAAGCCAACGTGGTTGGGACAACGGGTGCAGGCGACTGTACGATCGCCGGCTTCCTGGCGGGGCTGTTGCAGGGGTTGTCGCCGGAAGAGGTGATGACCGCTGCCGTAGCCGTCGGCGCGTGCAGTGTGGAACGGGCCGACGCCACCAGCGGCGTGCCGGCCTGGGCGGCCGTGAAGCGGCGGGTCCAGTCCGGTTGGGCGCGCCACGGGGTGGCTCTGGCGCTCCCGGGCTGGCAGTGGGACGCCGCGAAAGGCATCTGGATCGGACCGAACGACTCGTGAGAGTTGGTCGACAGACCGGTGCCTGTGCGGCACGATGTCGGCTGTTGTGACCCACCTGGGGGAGGGCAGTGGTCGCGTCCAGC
Source organism: Ardenticatenaceae bacterium (assembly GCA_027493995.1). GTDB lineage: Bacteria > Chloroflexota > Anaerolineae > Ardenticatenales > Ardenticatenaceae > DOUV01. The sequence goes on from JAOSJS010000001.1 coordinate 4,289,007, forward strand.
TGAAGAGACCGATCGGAGCCAGGCGCTCTTCACACCGGCGCGCTTGAGGCGCGGTGAACGGGATAGACCCTCGAAACGCTCGCGCTCAATGGTGACTTCCTCTCCCCCCAGGCGGGAGTCCTCAGGAGGCTGACTTTTATGGAAAAGTATGGCTATCGCTTCTCCTTTGGCCCGTGGAATATCCACGAGGGCGCCGATCCCTTCGGCCCGCCGGTGCGGCCGGCGCGAGAGTTCGACGATAAACTCACCGTCTACCAGGCGTTGGGCTTCGACGCGGTGCAGTTCCACGACGACGATGTTGTGCCCGGTCTGGACAATCTGTCGCCCGCGCAGATCCGCGAGCGGGCGCAGGTGATGCGCCGGAAGCTGGCCGATCACGGGCTCGTCACCGAGTTCGTTGCCCCGCGCCTGTGGGAGGAGCCACGGACCGCCGACGGCGCGTATACGGCGAACGATCCGAAGACACGCGCCTACGCGCTCGAGCGCACCAGAAAGACGGTGGACATTGCGCGTGAGATGGGGACGAACTTCATGGTCGTGTGGTTCGCGCGGGAGGGCACGGCCATGCGCGAGGCCAAGGACGCTATCCGGGCGACCCACCAGTTGCTCGAGGCCATCAACGCCGTGCTGGACTACGATCCCGACCTGCGCATCGCCATCGAGCCCAAGCCCAACGAGCCGATGGACCTCTCCTACATCCCCACGATCGGGCACGGGCTCGCCCTGGGATTCCAGGCGAAGGACCCGGCGCGAGTCGGTGTACTGATGGAGTCGGCGCACGCGGTGTTGGCGGGGCTGGACCCCTCGGACGAGATCGCCTTTGCAATGGCGTTCGGCAAGCTGTGGGGCGTCCACCTGAATGACCAGAACAGCCTGAAGTTCGACCAGGATCGCTCGTTTGGCGCGGTCGATCTGCGCCGGGCCTTCAACCAGGTGCGGGTGCTGGACGAAAACCGCTACTGGGAAGTGGGGATGGTTGGCCTGGACGTGAAGGCCCTCCGCACCCAACCGGCCGAAACGGCCACCAAGCACCTGCGCAACAGCCTGCATACCTTCCTGAGGCTCGTCGAGCTGTCGCGCTCCCTCGACCGGCAGGCCGTCAACGACCTTCGTGCGGCGCGCGATTACGAGGAGTTGGATTGGGTGATTCTGAGACAGTTGATGGGAGGCGGGGGGAGGGGCAGTGAAGAGTGGGGCAGTGAACAGTGAGCAGTGGGCAGTGAACAGTGAACAGTGGGGCAGTGAATAGTGAACAGTGGGCAGTGAATAGTGAACAGTGGCCAGTGAACAGTGAAGCGGGGGCGGAGTTGTCGGTGGCGCTTTAGCCGTGGGAGGATGTCAGAAAGGAAAGCATCGATCATGACGATTCGATTTGGCATCATCGGAGCCGGCGTGATCGCCGATGTGCGCATGGCGCCGGCTATCCGCGAGGCGGCGGGCGCCGAGTTGGTTGCGGTGCACGCTCGCAATCCGGAGAAGGCTCGATCGTTCGCCGCCCGGCACGGCGCGCGGCGCTGGTATTCGGAGGCACAGGCCCTCCTGGATGACCGTGAGGTGGATGCGGTCTACATCGCCACGCCGCCTTCCCAGCACGCGGAGGAGACGGAGGCGGCAGCTCAGGCCGGCAAGCACGTGCTCTGTGAGAAGCCGATGGCGATCGCGTTGGAGGAGTGTGATCGGATGATCGCGGCCTGCCGCCGGGCCGATGTGCGCCTGGGGCTGTGTTTCATGCTGCGCTTCCATCCCGTCCACCGGCGGATGCGCGACCTGGTGACAGAGGGGTTCCTGGGCCAGCCCAAGATGGCCGAAGCGCGGCTGGTCTTCGAGTTGCCAGACAAGAGCCCAACTGCTTTCCGCCTGCAGCCGGCCCTGGGCGGCGGTGGCGCAGTCATGGACGTGGGCGTGCACGGCGTGGACATCCTCCGGTTCATGCTGGGCCGGGATGTCGAAGCCGTCAGCGCGTTCTCGGACCACGATCCGTCGGTGTTCCCCTCCGACGACACGACGGTCATGGCGCTGTGTTTCGACGGTGATCTGCCGGCGAGCGTCGGGGTGAGCTTTGGGGTGCCGTTTGCCGAGCGCAGCAACGTGGAGCTGTATGGCTCGGCCGGGAGTCTCTTCAGCGTCGATACCCTGGGCCAGGAATCCGAGGGTCGGTTCATCGCGATCTCGGCTGCTGGCAGGCGGGAGGAGGCGCCGCCGGTCTATAACCAGTACGTGGCGCTGGTGGACGAATTCGTGGCTGCCGTCCGGGAAGGCCGAGAGCCCGTGCCCGGCGGTGCGGACGGCCGGGCGGCCCAGGCTGTTGCCCTGGCGGCGTATGAGTCCATCCACACCGGCACGGTTGTATCGCTGCGATGAGCACCGGCCGGTGCGGGTGGGGAAGGTGGAAGGTGGAAGGTTGGACGGCGCCGGGCCGGGGGCGGACATAGTCGGTGCCGTGCCAACCTTCAACGAGATGGGGCGCGCGGAAGAGGTTGCAATGCGTGGTGGCCGCAGCGACCGGTATCAAAATCGCGTGCTAATGAGTGCGAGGAGGTTCGATGGCTTACCTGCTCGGTCTGGATATCGGTACGACCGGCGCGAAGGCTCTGCTCTGTGATGGTGACGGACGCGTGCTGGCGACGGCTATGTCGGAGTACCCCCTCTCCTCGCCGTTCCCCCTGTGGAGCGAGCAGGCGCCGGCCGACTGGTGGGAGGGTGCCCAAGAGGCGTTGCGGGCTGTCGTGGCCCAGGCCGGTGTGGAGACGGGCGGGATCGCGGCGCTGGGCCTCACCGGCCAGATGCACGGCGCCGTCTTCCTCGACGAGCGCGGCGAGGTGATCCGCCCGGCGCTGCTCTGGAACGACCAGCGTACGGCCGATGAATGCCGGGAGATCACGGCGCGCGTGGGGGCCGTGCGGCTGATCGAGATCGCCGGCAACCCGGCGTTGACCGGGTTCCAGGCGCCCAAGATTCTCTGGCTGCGCAACCACGAGCCGGAGCATTACGCGCGCGTGGCGCAAGTGCTGCTGCCCAAAGACTATATCCGGCTGCAGCTCACCGGCGAGAGTGCGACGGACGCCTCGGACGCCGCCGGAACGCTGCTGCTCGACCTGCGTGCCCGCGACTGGAGCCCCGAGATCCTGACGGCGCTCGACATCCCGCGGGTCTGGCTGCCGCGAGTCTACGAGGGCCCCGAGGTGACCGGGCTGTTGCGGCCGGATATTGCGGCCGCGCTCGGCCTGCCGGCGGGGCTGCCGGTTGTTGCGGGCGGCGGCGATAACGCGGCGGCGGCCATCGGTACCGGCATCGTGAGGACCGGGGTGATCAGCAGCAGTATCGGGACCAGCGGCGTGCTCTTCGCCCACTCCGACGAGATCCGCCTCGATCCGCTCGGCCGTCTGCATACCTTTTGCCACAGCGTGCCGGACCGCTACCATCTGATGGCGGTGACCCTCTCGGCCGGCGGCTCGTTTCGATGGTTCCGCGACCTGCTGCGCCAGGTTCATCCCGCCGCGCAGTCGCTCTCCTATAACACGCTGACGGCGGCCGCCGCGACCGTCCCCCCGGGTGCCGAGGGGCTGCTCTTCCTCCCCTACTTGACGGGCGAGCGTACCCCGCACCTCGACCCGCTGGCGAGCGGGGCCTTCGTGGGGCTCACGGCGCGCCATGGTCTGGGCCACCTCGCCCGCGCCGTGATGGAGGGGGTCGTCTTTTCGATGCGGGATGGGCTGGAGATCATGCGCCAGCTCGGCTTGCCGCGGGGCCAGATTCGCGCGACCGGCGGCGGCGCTCGCAGCCCGCTCTGGCGGCAGATGCAGGCCGACATCTACGGCGCCGAGGTCGTGACGCTCACGGCCGAAGAGGGTCCGGCGTACGGCGCCGCCCTGCTCGGCGGCGTGGGCGCCGGCGTCTTTGACAGCGTGTACGACGCTGTGGACCGCTGTGTCGCCGTCGCCGATGTGACCCGGCCCCACTCCCTCGTCCAACCCCACTACGAGGCGGTCTACACGATCTACCGCGGGCTGTACGGCGCGCTCCGCGGCACGATGCGCGACCTGGCGGTGAGTGCCAGTCTCGAAGTCTGAGGATGACCCATTTCAAGTGACCACCCTTCGAACCATGACGCGAATCTCGCTTCGCCCCGCCACGCGCGGCGATTACGACTTCCTGTGGTGGTTACATCGCGTCACCATGCGCCCGTACGTCGAGGCGACGTGGGGTTGGGATGAAGCCTGGCAGTCGCACTACTTTCAACAGCATTTCGATCCGGCGAGCCGCGACATCATCGAGGCCGATGGCGTCACCGTTGGCTGCATCTCCGCCGAGCGGCACGAGGAGCGCATCTTCCTCGCGGTGATCGAGATCGCCCCGGACTATCAGAACCGTGGGATCGCGACAACGCTGATTCGCGCCTTGCTCGACGAGGGCGACCGCACGGCTCTTCCGGTCGAATTGTCCGTGCTCAAAGCCAACCCGGCCCGGCGCCTGTACGAACGGCTGGGCTTCAGCATGGTAGGAGAAACCGGCAGTCACATTGTGATGCGCCGGACCCCGCACGGCCGGGATCGAGGCGTTTGACGTGATTGCAGGAAGAATCCTATGATGAGAGTGCGGTGATCCGGGCGCTTGCCCGGCCCGCTGACCCTGCCCCGGCCGCCGGCCGGTCACAAGGTGACGCAGCCATGATCCGGAGAACCGATCGTCTCCTGCTCCGTGAGTTCGTGGAGAGCGATTGGCCGGCCGTCCTCGAGTACCAATCTGACCCACGGTACCTGCGATATTATCCGTGGACGGAAAGAACCCCCGAGGATGTGCGGGCGTTTATTCGCATGTTTATCGACTGGCAACGGGAGGAGCCACGCCGCAAATATCAGTTCGCCGTGCTCCTGCCAGCCGAAAATCGATTGATCGGCAATTGCGGTCTCCGCAAGAAGACGGCCGACGCGTGGGAAGCGGAGATCGGCTATGAGTTCGCGCCTGCCTGGTGGGGCCAGGGCTTCGCGACTGAAGCGGCCGGCGGCCTGCTCGCCTTCGGCTTCGAAGAGCTGAGACTCCACCGCATTTGGGCCTACTGCGTCGCGGAGAATGTCGCCTCAGCCCGGGTATTGGAGAAGATTGGGATGCGGCGGGAGGGTCGGTTACACGAGAACGAATGGATGAAAGGCCGCTGGTGGGACACCCTCCTCTACGGCATTCTGGAGCACGAATGGCGGGCGCAGGTGCGGTAGGCAGAGTCCCGGAGAGCCCAGACTCGCCGGTCTCGCAAGGCACTGCGCCGATTGCCAGTGTAAGTTCACTTGCCTGGAGAGAGGAGAATGCCGAGAGTCCTTGGGAGAAAACGTCAGGATCAGGGAGGTCCCTGGTGATGCCCGTCGATTCAGAGGTGGACCGGCCGGCTACTTACTATGAGCGTTCCGCTTTCCAGAAGGAGGGATTTCTGTGGGCATGAAAGAGGTGAGATCGCCTCGCGATCCTGGCAGTGCTGCGATTGACGGCGAGGCATCCCGGGAGATTGTCGTGGTGCGCCCCTCGGCGGAGGTCATGTCACGCCAGCGACTTCCGTACTTCGTTGGCATCTCTGGGGCCACGGCGGGCGCCACGGGCATCTGCATGAACCTTGTGGTGATCCCCGCTGGTGGTGCGGCCGAACCACACTTGCACCTCGGCCACGAAACAGTAATCTATCTTCTCAAGGGACGGGTGGAGACCCGGTATGGTCCAGGGCTACGGCAATCAGTGATCAACGAGGCGGGCGATTTCATCTTTATTCCCGCGGATGTTCCCCACCAACCGATCAACCTGAGTGCGACCGAGCCCGCGCAGGCTCTTGTCGCTCGTAACGACCCGAATGAGCAGGAGAACGTCCGTCCCTACGATCCGGCGACAGACGCGTGAACGGCTCGAGGGGGTGGGCGATTCTACCCGTTCCGGAGAGATGCAGACCCCACCAATCGAAGGAGGCATACGACTCATGACGACCCAGGAACTCGAAAGCGTAGCTCAAGCCCTGGTCGCGAGGGGCAAAGGTATCCTGGCCGCCGACGAGAGCACCGGTACCATCAAGAAGCGCCTGGCGAGCATCAACGTTGAATCGACTGAGGAGACCCGGCGCACCTACCGCGAGTTGCTGTTCATCACTCCAGGGATGGAGGAGTTCATCAGCGGCGTGATCCTGTTCGACGAGACGATTCGCCAGGCCACGAGGGAGGGCACGCCCTTCACGGAGGTGCTCAGGCAGAAGGGGGTCATCCCCGGCATCAAGGTCGATAAGGGTGCCAAGGAGCTGGCCGGCTTCCCAGGGGAGAAGATCACGGAGGGCCTGGACGGCCTCCGCGAGCGCCTCGCCGAGTACCGCGACCTGGGGGCGCGCTTCGCCAAATGGCGGGCGGTGATCACCATCGGCCCGGGGATTCCGACTCGCACCTGTATCGACGCCAATGCGCACGCGCTGGCGCGCTATGCCGCTCTCTGCCAGGAGCAGGGGTTGGTTCCCATCGTCGAGCCTGAGGTGCTCATGGACGGGAATCACAGCATCGAACGCTGCCAGGAAGTGACCGAGGCCACGCTGGAGCGTGTGTTCTCCGAGCTGATGGCGCATCGCGTGCGACTCGAGGGGATCCTGCTCAAGCCGAACATGGTGCTGTCGGGGAAAGAGGCCTCCAGGCAGGCAGGCGTCGAGGAGGTGGCGGAGCGCACCGTCCGCTCCTTCCGGCGGGTGGTCCCGGCCGCGGTGCCCGGCATCGTCTTCCTCTCGGGTGGGCAGAGCGCCGAACTGGCGACGGAGCACCTCAATGCCATGAACGCGTTGGGCAAGCAGCCGTGGGAACTCAGCTTCTCCTACGGACGGGCCTTGCAGGAGCCCACGCTCAAGGCGTGGAGGGGCGAAGCAGCCAACGCACCGGAGGCGCAGCGGCTTTTCTACCATCGCGCCCGGTGCAACGGTGCCGCTCGCTCGGGCAGTTATTCCAGGGAGATGGAAGCGGCGGCGGCCTAGCCCCGGTGAAGCCAGCAGACTTCCGAAGTCTTCCGAGACTTCGGAAGTCTGTAGTTGGTGACGTGCTCGCGGGAGATGCGGAGAACGAGAAGAGCAGGACGCAAGGGAGCAAACGTCATGAGGGCCGATATTGTTGCCGGAGCAACCTTCCCGAACTACGAGTTGCCCGATCACACAGGCGTCCGTCGCCGGCTGAGCACGCTCCAGGGAAACGACCCGGTGGCGCTCGTGCTTGCACGCGGCGGATACTGCCCGCGGGAGCATCGCCAGCATATGTGGATGGTGGAGATGGAACCGGAAGTCAACGTTGGGGCCTGCCGGTTCATCACGATCAGCACCGATACGGTGCTCGAATCCCAGGAGTGGCGGATGCGGCTCGGCGCGCACTGGCCCTTTCTCTCTGATCCGGAACGCGTGGTCCAGCGCGACCTCGACATCGTCGAATATACCGATCCCCAGCATAATGCTATGATCCCCCACACGATCATGCTCGAGCCGGGCCTCCTCATCTACAGGATCTACAACGGGTACTGGTACTGGGGCCGGCCGACGCCTGAGGAAGTGCGCCAGGACTTTCGCGCCATCTCCATGAAAGTCCGGCCGGATTGGGATATCGCGGCGCCTGGTCTCCGCGAGCAGTGGGAGAGCGGTGATCGCAGCGCCTTTTACCCCTACCGGAGACGCTGATCCGGCCCATAGGATGAATACGATTCTCGTGTATCCTGAAGGCACAACGTTTGAGCGACAAGCGCGTTTTTTCTGAGGCCGGGGAGACGCCGCACCGGCGCGAGCGCCTGCAGATTTCCCCCTCGCTCGGGGCGGAAAATTCACTGAGCTACTGGTGGAAGGCGGTCTCGCCGCTGCGCGTAATGTGGAATTTCGTCTGGATCTACGCGGCGCGCTACTCGCCGTCCCTGGCACTCAAGCGCTGGATGCTGCGGCGCACGGGCATCAACGTGGGATGCCATGCCTCCGTCGGGCTGGCGGTGGTCTTCGACATCTTCTTTCCAGAGGAGATTCGCATCGGTGAAAACAGCATCATCGGCTACAATAGTGTGGTGCTGGCGCACGAGTTTACGGTCGGTGAATGGCGCCGCGGGCCGGTCGACATCGGCAAGAACGTGAGTATCGGTGCCAATGTTACGATACTCCCGGGTGTCGTCATCGGGGACGGGGCGACGGTCAGCGCGATGAGCCTGGTCAACAAGGATGTCCCGCCGGGCGCGTTCGTGGGCGGCATTCCGATCCGGCGTCTGGATGAACGAGGAGCGAATGGCGGGTAGCGTTTGGAGCGGACCGGCGGCGTTGTTCGATCGCCTTCCAACCGCCGGTCTCCAATCCCTCATCGCTCGGCCTCGATCGCTTGTTCACCGGTCTCAAGATGGCGTGTCTCACTTTCTGTAAAAGTAGCGCGTACGCGCTACTTTTACAGAAATATCAAGACACTGTTGGCGAATTGGTGCAAGTGGCGGGTGCCTGTTTGGAGTGCGCGCTGTAGGGGCGCACGGCCGTGCGCCCCTACAGCGCGCACGACGAACTGCTCGCCGTCCCTGGAGACGATTTCGCCAACAGTTGCCCCTGTGCCTGCGGCCCGCGCCGGGAAATGAAAAGTGGCGCCGCGCCACGGCGAACAGCGCAGCGGGCTATTTTCAGGAGAGGATCATATCAACACATCACCGGTCTCAACAAGTGGGCGCTCCCATTGGAGTGGGTGAGGGCTATGCCCCGGCGGCCCGGTCGGTACAATTGCAGTAAGAGCGAATCAGGAAACAGTCCATGGCTCTTGACCCCAAAATCGAGGAACTTCGGCAGCGGAAAGCGGCGGCGCGCGAGGGCGGCGGGCCTCAACGCATTCAACGCCAACACAAAGCGGGGAAGCTCACGGCCCGTGAGCGGATCGAACTGTTGTTGGACGACAACTCGTTTCAGGAGCTCGATGTCTTCGTGGAGCACACCGAGACGAACTTTGGGATGGCCCGCCAGCGTATCCCGGGCGATGGGGTTGTAACGGGCTACGGCACGATCGATGGGCGCCTGGTCTACATCTTCAGCCAGGATTTCACCGTCTTCGGAGGCTCGCTCGGCCGGGGGCACGCCAACAAGATCATGAAAATCATGGACCTGGCGATGGAGAACGGCGCCCCGATCGTCGGGCTGCAGGATTCCGGCGGTGCCCGCATTCAGGAAGGCGTCGTCAGCCTGGGCGGCTACGCCGACATCTTCCTGCGCAACACCCTGGCGAGTGGGGTCGTCCCCCAGATCTCGGCCATCATGGGGCCGAGCGCCGGCGGCGCGGTCTACTCACCCGCCATCACCGATTTCGTCTTCATGGTGAAAGACACCTCCTACATGTTCGTGACGGGGCCGGAGGTGGTCAAGACCGTCACCCACGAGGACGTCTCGTTCGAGGAGCTCGGCGGGGCCATGGTCCACAACCAGACCTCGGGCGTAGCCCACTTTGCCGCCGACAACGAGCAGCAATGCCTGGCGCTGATCCGCGAGTTGCTGAGCTATATCCCTCAGAACAATCTCGAAGATCCCCCTCGGCGCGGTGTGACCGACGACCCGCTCCGCATGGAAGATGCCCTCGACACGATCATCCCCGATACCCCCAACAAGCCCTACGACATGAAAGAGATCATCCGGCTGATCGTGGATGAGGGCGAGTTCTTCGAGGTGCAAGTGCACTGGGCTCAGAACATCATCGTCGGGTTTGCCCGCTTCAACGGTCGCAGTGTGGGCATTGTGGCCCAACAGCCGATGGTGCTGGCCGGTGTGCTCGACATCAACTCCTCGGTCAAGGCCGCCCGCTTCGTGCGCTTCTGCGACGCCTTCAACATCCCGCTCGTGACACTGGTGGATGTTCCGGGCTTCTTGCCCGGCCTGGGACAGGAACATGGGGGCATCATTCGTCACGGAGCCAAGCTGCTCTACGCCTACGCCGAGGCCACCGTTCCGAAGATCACCGTCATCACGCGCAAAGCCTACGGCGGCGCCTACGACGTCATGAGCTCCAAGCACCTGCGCGGCGACACGAACTACGCCTGGCCCAGCGCCGAGATTGCCGTCATGGGACCGCAGGGGGCGGTCAACATCATTTTCCGGCGTGAACTGGAGGGCGCGGAAGATCCCGACCAGCGGCGGGAGGAGCTCGTCCAAGAGTACCGCGAGAAGTTCGCGAACCCCTACGTCGCCGCCGCGCGCGGCTACCTCGACGATGTCATTGAGCCGCACCAGACCCGGCCGAAAATCATCGGCGCGCTCGAGATGCTCCAGAACAAGCGCCAGCAAAATCCGCCCAAGAAACATGGGAATATCCCGCTGTGAGCGTTGTGAGTGCTCTGATCGAACGAATGGAGCGGGAAGATCACACGACTCTACCCTCCAAAGAAGCCCGGCTAGAGACTGAATAATCTTAAGCCGTCAAAACGAGGCTGGTCGTTACTTCCTGGCAGTGTTGGCCATGATGGCACGCTGGCGGTGGTGCCGGGGCTGGCTCCTTGTCCTGGCCTCGGTCGCCAGCGCCTCCCGGGGACCGCGAGGCGACAACCGGCGGATCTTGCTCTCTGTTTGGTCCTCGTGCAAGGACGTCCTCACCAGCGTCCTTGCGCCTTCTCTCACCTGCTTTGCCAGGTGAAGTGTTCCTGATTCCTCTCCTCTACCACCCCCGCACGGATGCCTCCCAGTCCTGCCATAGAGCAGGATCGGCAGTCGAGCCATTCTCAAGAATCATCCTTGAGCCGAGTGCCGTTCACCTGCGGTGAACTGTTGGGTAGAGGCGGTATGGCTGCCCCCCTGTTGCAACCAGCGGGTGATCATATTGCCGGCCGGGTCGTAGCCGAACTGGTTGCTAGGATTGCCAATGGAGCGCGGGGCGTGGCGCGGTTGGCCGGGGATGGTGGCCTCGCTCCCCGCGGACCACGGGCCGAAGATGGTGCTGTAGCTGCCCTCGGTGACGCTCGTGAGGCGGTCCAGCCGATCGTAGGTGTAGCTGGCGGTGGAGCCCCCGCTGACCGCGGTCAGGCGGTCGAAGGCGTCGTAGGCCAGGTTGAGACTCTCCTCGCGGCCAGGGGTGGCATCGATGAGGCTGGTCACGTTCGAGACGGCGTCATAGCCGTAGGTCAGATCGAGCAGGACGGTGCCGTCCTTGGTCACCGTGAGCTGTTGCAGCCGCTGCGATTGATCGACGCCCGGCTCGTCGTAATAGCGCTCGTCCGTGCGGGTGCCGTTGAGCAGGGTCAGCGCGGCCAGCATGCCCGCGGCGGTATAGGTGGCCCCCGTCACGTACTGCCGGTCCAAAGTGAGGCTGTACAGCGTCGCGGGGAGCCCCATGGCATTGTAGGTCGTCTGGACCTGCTCGCTGTTGGGATAGACCGTCTTCGTCACCCGGTCCATCGAATCGTAATAGGACTTCAGCACGTAGGTGGTGCCAACCGCGGTGGTGAGGCCTTCCTCCTTCACCCGGCCACGGTAATCGTATTTGTAGGTGTGGGCAATCTGGGGATTACTCGCTCCCGTCCCGCTCCCCTGGTACCAGACACTTCGGAGGCGCCCGTAGCCGTTGTTACTCAGGCCATCCGTCGTCCCCGGCAGGTGCTCGTAGGCGTAGTTGATCAGGTAGTTGTTCGCGCCTGGGTCGGCGCAGTGCGCGGCGTCGACGGTGGCCGCATTCTCAAAGGTGCGCCCTTGCAGCCGGTTCAGGCGGTCGTAGAAGAGGCAGGTCACATTCTGATCGGGGCTGATGCGCCCATTGGCCTGCCGGAGCAGGTTGCCCGCCGGGTCGTAGCGATACTGCCAGGCGCCCATGTCGGGGTCCGACATCCAGGTCTTCAGTCCCCGCAGGTCGTAGCCAATCGTCGTCTGGCGCAGGATAGTGCCGGTGTTACTTGTGGTCTCGACCTCGCGTAAGCCGTCGAGGGCCGTGTAGCGATAGGCGGTGCGCCGGGAGAGGCTGTAGGGATTCTCGCTCGTCCCGGTGCCGCTATACTCCAGGACCTCCACCAGCCGGCCCAGGCCGTCGGTCTTGCGGTTCACCGCCCAGTTGAGTGGATCGCGCCCCTGGGCGAAGCCGCCCACGGAGCTATACTTGGTCTTCCGATTGGTCGGCTCGGTGACCGTTTTGACCTGCCCGAGGCCATCGTAGGTCGTGACCGTCACCGGCTGGTCGGGCGGGGGGCCGACGAACGCGGTCAGGGGCTGGCCATCGAAGAAGGGCTGGGTGACGGTCTCGACCAGGCCGAGCGCATTGTAGGTGGAATGCGTCACGCTGGACTGGTCGAAGGTCGGACTGCCGGTGGGCGCCTCGACCTTGGTGGCGAGCCGGCGGCCGAGCCCATCAAAGAAGGCGATCGACGGGCGCGTTTTCGCCGTCTCTGGCGCCAGCCCCGCCGGCCGGTTCGGCTGCGCCGTTTCCCGCTCTCAGGTCACCACCCACGAGAGCGGATTGAGGGCATCACCCGCGTGGTATTGATACTCGACCGTTGGGGCGTTCGCCGAATCCCCGGGCCGGATCACTTTGGTGAGGCGGCCCCAGCTATCGTACTCGTAGCTGGTGGCATCCTGGTTCTCGGCGTCGGAGACCCGGCTGACCACGAGGGTGGTGAAATCGTAGTCGGTCTGGGTGGTGAGCGTGCCGCCGTCGGGGCGCGGGCGGATCACCCGTGTGGCGAAGCCCCGGTAGGTCGGGTTGTCGTAAGAGGTGGTGGTGGTGTGATTGTTGGGATCGGTCACGCCCGTCGGGTTGCCGACCGCATCATACTGGTACTGGGTGATGGCCCACACGCTGCCCGTCCAGACCCGCTCTTGCTGCAGTTGCCCGCGATCGCCAAGCGTGTTGCAGACCCATCGTAGTAAAACTGGGTGCGCGCGGCGAGCTGGTTCTCGATCGCCTGGAGGCCTTCGTAGATCGAACGCTCAACGGGGTGATCGACGATGTAGACCGTCGGGGTGATCCGGGAGCGGTAGATGCTGGCCGTCGTGCGCTCATCGCCTGGGATGTCGGTCGTATAGTCGGACCGCACCTCGCCGTACTCGGTGGTTTGGCTGAGGTTGCCGTAGCTATCATATTGATAGGTGGTGCGGAAGGAGCGCGTCGTATTGTTCTCGTCGGTGGTGCTGCGCCGCGTTTCGAGCAAGGGCACCGGTTTGGTGCCCCAGGTCGTCGGGGTAGTGAGGTCATCGAGGTTATCCTGGGTGGCGCGAATGATCGCGCCGACCTGGACCTCGGTATGGTGGGGCAGGCCGTTTTCCGGCGCGGTCGGATCGGCGGTGGCATAATACTGCGTCTCGGTCACCGTGCCGACCGGGTCGGTCTGGGTGACCTGCGGGAAGCCGATGAAGGCCACCGGATGGTTATCGACGACCAGGTTGGCGTAAGCTGTAGGTGTCAACGCGGTCTGGAGCTTCGGCCCGCCTCCCAGTGGCCGTGCGGCGGATGACTTTGAAGCCGTTGGCGCATAGCTGCGTATTCGGGTCCGCCGACCAGGTGCCACTCCAGGTCCACTCGTCATAGTCGAAGCTGACCCGCCCGCCATAGCCGTTGTTGACCGCGCGCAGGTACTGGCGCTTGATCTCCTGGTCGAGGCACCAGTTCAGGGGGCGCGTCTCATCGATCACGTCCTGCTGGTAGCGATCATATTCGAAGGTCATCGCCGGCAGGGCGTTGCCCGCCCCCAGGGCCGCGCCACCGGCGCCATAGGTCGTGATTTGCGTGAGAAGCACATCTTTGCTGTCCTGGGTGGTCGGCGGGAAGGGTGGGGCGGCCTCGACATAGGCGAAAGTCCACTCGCACACGATCTGCCCAGCGGCATTCTTGAGCCGAATGGCATCCAGCTTCTGGGTCTCGTAGAGCAGCGTCCCACCGGACTTGGTGTGCTTCCGCTCGGAGATCGTGAACTCGACCGTGAATTCGGCCGTCGGGTCGCCCGCGTTGGTGGTGTAGCGGATTGTGGAAGGATAGGACTCATTGGGGCTGCCACAGCGGTTCTGGCCATCGTCGAGCGCGACGGTTTGGTACTGAATCTCGATCGTGTTGCCCGCCGGGTCGGTGATAGTGTCCAGCTTCCAGGCTTCCGTGCCGGTGCAGGTCCACAGCCGCGACGCGCTGGTTGAGCCGAAAGCGTATTGGGTGCCGTCGGTGGTCCAGACTTCCCAGCGTCCCTGGTTGACCCCGCGGCCATCGGAGAACTGGACCCTGACCCAATTTTCGCGGGGGGATGGTAGGCGCCGGGCGCATCCCGCGCCGTCCGGTTTTCGCTCCGGAGTTGGCCGCTAACCCCATCCATGACGATCGAGTAGGGGTCGCCCTGGCCGTCGGTCCAGCGTACGACCCCCAGCTCCAGGCTCCAGCCGATGCCCAGCCAGCCCCCCTGGCTGGAGCGGGTGTCCATGGTGTTGACGGTGGCGGAGTGGTCCTGCACCGTCAGCGAAGGTTTGAGCCCCGCCGCGCCGGGCGGCAGATCCAGGGGCAGTGCAAATGAGGCACTCCCGGAGAAGAGCCCCACCTGGAACTCATCAATCGTCGCCGGGACGATCGTGGCCGGATCGGCGGAGAGCGTCTGGGTGCTGAAGTGACTCACTCGCGCCGTAAGGGTCTTGGCGGCGGGATCGACCGTCGCGGGCCACTCGCCCTCGGCTGGGGGCAGGCCGTCGCTCCCCGCCTGTCGCCAGCCCAGGCGCAGCGTCGCCTCGACCAGGCCGGCGATCTCGGCGTCGGTGGAGCGCAGGGTCACCGTCACGGGCCGGGCAAACTCGGTCACGGCGGTGCCATCCGCGGTGGTAGCGCGGAGGTCGAAGGTGTAAAAGACCGGGTGGTGGGGCGTATGGCACTGGGGGTGTAGCGCAGGTCAACGGGCTCGCTGACGGCCCCCGCAGGAACCTCGATCCGGAGGCGGCCATCGGCGGATTCCAGGCGGCCGCCGTCTGGGCCGATGGTGGCCGCTGCGCGGGGGTGGCGCACCCCAACGACGGCCTCCGCCCAGGCGCGCATCGTGGGAGTGGCCGCGCGCACGTCGACCGCCAGGGGCACGTCGCGATCGATGACGCCGCCCGTGAGGCGCACCTGAGCGCGGCCCTGCCAGGTCGTGCCGACGGCCAGCCCGCTCAGCTCCCAGCGCAGGGCGGGGTGCGGTCCGGGGACGATCTCGGCATCACCGCGATTGGGGACCGGGAGGGCCTCTGGCGGCAGCTCACTGACCAGCACGAGGCGCTCATAGGCCTGGCCCGCGGGAGGATTGGTGAGCCCCACCGTCAGGGTGACCGGCTCGCCCGGCCCGACCGCTTCGGGGGCGACCGTGAGGCTGAGCTCCAGCCCGGCCACCACCGGCGCGGCCGGGAGCGTGGCGGTGGGGGCGCTGTCGCCGCGAGCGCGGTCGAGGCGGTGACGGCAGAGGTGGCGGCGGGTGGCTCGGCCTCGGGGGCGGCCGGGGTGCCGCGACCGCCGGCCGCGGCGCGTGCGCCGCCAGCGGAGCCCGCGGCGCACCGATCCCCGAGAGGAGCAGCGCCAGGATCAAGAGCCAGCGCCCGGCCAGGGGCGCCCGGCAAAGGGGAAAGGACTGAACGCGGCGGGCAGGCGGCGACGAAAGCTTCATGGTGCCAGGCTCCTTCACGGGGCCGCCGGCCGCGACAGAGCGGCAATGAGGAGAGCAATGTAGTTCTCCAACTATAGCAAAGGATCTGGAGAATGCAAGCCTCAAATCGACGTTTCAGACCTGTACTTTCGTACTTTGCACAATACGTGTGCTGGGAGGCCGACCCCACGCCGGCGTGGAGCAGTCCGAGTTATCCCGAGCGAGACCGCCGATGGCAGGTATCGTTCAGCGACCCGAGCATGAACTCACCACGATCGGCCTCGATCACGTTGATGGCACCGCTGTTTTGCCTCACTCGCCACAAGGTCTCGGTGCCCAGGCCCGGCCCGCGCAACCGTTCCACTCGATTCCATTCCGTCTGTCCCTGCCGTACGAGCATAACGCCTGTCCCGGGTCGCTCCTGGATCCCTGCTCAGCTTGCGCTTCCTCGGCGCGCGTGGCCGCGAGCGCCCCACCAGACGACCCCGGCGCCGGCCAGGCTGAGTACCACCGTGTAGGCAAAGCCGGCTGCTGGCGTGACCGCTGTCCACAAGACGCCGACCACCAGACTGGAGAGCGTATCCCCCAACCCGTTGACGGCCGCCAGGGCGCCATACCCCGTGCTGCGCCGCGCCGCCGGCAAGAGGTGGGCCGCCACGGTGCCTTCCAGGGTGTCCTCCGCCGCAATCGCCAGCCCACCCAGCCCAAAGATCGCCGCCAGGCTCATGAGCGCCGCCGAGGACTGCATGAGCACCAGCGCCATCACACCCATCAAGCTGGACTCTCGCTGATGGCAGCGGGGGAAGGGAGCAAGGGAGCGGGGTGGTTCGCTGCCTTGTCGCCAGAGCTTATCCGGGCGTATAATCCCAATGAGCGCAAGGGCAATCTCTATCTTTACCTGAACGCAACTCCTCAGCCGCTCCCGGCGGAGCGCCAGACCTGTCCTGAATGAAGTGAATGGATCCATCGGCTGAGCTGACCGGAGCAAGCCCTTCGCGTCATCCCATTGGCCTGGATGTGGCCATCCAGGCCGAGCGGCTGAGAACTTGCACCTGAAGGCGGGAAACTGCGGGTTCTCATGTGATCTCTCAGAGAATGGGTATTTTGTTGGAGCGGGGTCTGTTTGAGAACGAGGAAAGCCTGATGCTGTCAGCCTATCGTAGCTTGTTGACTTTACAGCCAGGGCTGAAAACCGAAGTTGCGCTGTGCCGAGGAGTATGGAGTGCGTACCCTGGACCTGCAGGCCTTGTTGCAGGCGATAGTCGAGGCGAAGCTGCTAGAGCGCCGGTCACGTCGTCAGACTTCCGAAGTCTGGTGGGGATCGCGCTTGCCCTAAGCGCACTCCGACGACAGTGATCGAGGCGAGCACCAGCTGCAAACAAGACTTCGGAAGTCTTTTCTCTCCCCCGCGGGATGACTTGACCGGCGCTCTAGACCTCGCTGGGTTGCGGGCTCTGCTCTCACGGGTACGGTCTATGGAAGTGGGACTGATATGTTTCGGAAAGTGTTGATCGCGAATCGAGGTGAGATTGCCGTCCGTATCGTCCGAGCCTGCCAGGAGCTGGGTCTCGAGACGGTGGCGGTCTATTCCGACGCGGACCGCAAGGCGCTTCACGTCCGGTACGCCGACGAGGCTTACCGCATCGGTCCCCCGACCTCAAGCGAGAGCTACCTCCGGATCGACAAGCTGATCGACGTAGCGATTCGAGCCCGGGTAGACGCGATTCACCCCGGCTACGGCTTCCTGGCCGAGAACGCCACCTTTGCCCGGGCCGTCGCCGAGGCGGGGTTGATCTTCGTTGGCCCGAGCCCGGCCGCCATCTCGCTGATGGGCGACAAAGTCGCGGCGCGGCAGACGGCCATGCAAGCCGGCGCCCCGACCGTTCCCGGCTCGGCCCGCGACCTGGACGATGCGGGCCTGATCGCCGCGGCGGCCGAGATCGGGTACCCGGTGATGGTCAAGGCCGCAGCGGGTGGGGGCGGCAAGGGGATGCGGACCGTCCGTACCCCCGACGAATTGCCGGGCTCCCTGGCGGCGGCCCGGCGCGAAGCCAGGGGCGCCTTTGGCGACGATCGCATCTATCTCGAAAAGCTCATCGAGAACGCGCGCCACATCGAGATCCAAATCCTGGGCGACCAGTACGGCAACCTCATCCACCTGGGCGAGCGGGAGTGCTCGATCCAGCGGCGCCACCAGAAACTTGTGGAGGAGGCGCCCTCTCCCTTCGCCGACCCGGCGCTGCGCGAGAAGATGGGAGCGTTGGCCGTCCGCGTGGCTCGCGCGGCCAACTACGCCAACGCCGGCACGGTCGAGTTTCTGGTCGATCGGGACAAGAATTTTTACTTCCTGGAGATGAACACCCGCCTCCAGGTCGAACACCCGGTGACGGAGATGGTGACCGGGGTCGATATTGTCAAGGAGCAGTTGCGCATCGCCTCCGGCCGTAAGCTCCGCTACAGCCAGGAGGAGATCAAGCTCAGCGGCCACGCTATCGAGGCCCGCATCACCGCGGAGGATCCCTACAACGGTTTCCTCCCCTCCACCGGCACGATCACCAGTCTGGTGGAGCCCAACGGTCCGAGCGTGCGCGTCGAGAACGGAATCTACGAGGGCTACGAGGTGTCGCTCTTTTACGACCCGCTCATCGCCAAGCTGGTCGTGTGGGGCGAGACGCGCGGCGATGCGATTCTGCGCCTCCGCCGGGCGCTTCAGGAGTACCGTATCCTGGGCATCAGGACGAACATCCCGTTCCACCGGCGCCTCCTCGACAACACCAATTTCATCGGTGGTGTCTATGGCACGGACTTTCTCGCGGCCAACCCGGATCTCATGACCGGCTTCCAGAGCCGCAACCAGGCCGCCGCGGCGATCGCTGCCACGATCCTCTTCCATCGCCGGCGCCAGCAGGCCCTGGTGCACACGACCGGCGATCAACCCAGCCTCTGGAAGGCCGTGGCCCGGCGCGAAGTGCTCCGCTAGAACAGGGATCGAGGCGCCGCCGGTGGGGAGGAGCGGAGTGTTCCCACGTCTGGCTCGCAGGCGCTCCCCGCCTCGATCACGCTCGTCGGTGCGCGTTGCGGCCAGCCCGATCCCCATCAGGCGGGGGAAGATTGGCGACGTGACCGGCGCACCACAACGCAGGCGGGGGTGGAGGGAGCAAGGAACGACGGAGGCGGGGAAGGATTGCAAGAACCGGGGATGCGTGAAAGGCGAACCGTGATGAGGCCATGAGCGTGGCGGGTTCTGCGCCCGCCTGTTTTCTCGTTGAGGTCGCAGGGCGAGGCGCCGTGGATTCTGTCGATCCACGGATCAGGAAGGCGCTTCATCCTCCCGCTCCAACCCCCGGCATCTGATTTGCGTCTTCTTGTCCGAGGGGGCATCATGACAACACGCTACACCACCACCGTTGGGGACCGGCTCTTCGAGGTTGTCATTCATACCGACGGCCGTGTCGAGGTCGATGGCCAGATGCTCGCGGTGGACCTGCAACACATCGCCGACGAGCAGGTCTGGTCGCTGTTGGTGGAGCAGCACTCCTACGAGGTCTACACCGAGTTCGTCGAGGGACAGTGGCGCGTGCTAGTGGATGGTGAGCGCCACGAGGTCATCGTCGAAGATGAGCGCCTCCGCCTCATCAAGGCCCTCGGTGGGAAGGCCGCCAGATCCGTTGGCGACGTTCAAATCAAGGCACCGATGCCGGGACTGGTGGTGAAGGTTCTCGTCGAGGAAGGCGAATCTGTAGCCGCGAACCAGGCTGTGGTGATTCTCGAGGCCATGAAAATGGAGAACGAACTACGGGCCGCGCGCGCCGGCCGAATCAAGGGTGTCCGAGTTCAACCCGGCCAGGCCGTCGATCAGGGACAGGTCCTGCTGGTCCTGGGGGACACAGTGGGTGAGGAAGTATGAAGGAGTGGCAGAAGTTGGGGGATAGCGGCCGGTCAGACCGTGGATAGCCACCAGCGGATGGAAGGCGCTTCCAGCCCGACGCCCGTAGGGGTCTGCCCGCCGCCGGCGGGCCAGCCCGGGTCGCGTACCTCGTGGAAGTACCCTCGTTTATCGTTCGTCATTCAGTGTTCATCGTTTCAATGAATCAGATTCTGGATTTTAACCACTGCCGGGCCGAGCGCCTCTATCGGCAGGGCCTCGAGTCCGAGCGCGAGGGCGACCAGAGCGAAGCGCTGGCCCTCTTCGAGCAGGCTGTCGAGCTCGATTCGAGCCACAGTGATGCCCGGGTGGCGCTCGCCTTCCACTACCGCCGTCTCGGGCGGCTCGACGAGGCTATCGCCCAATGTCAAGCCGCCCTGGAGATCGGGCCGCACCCGGTGGCGTACTTCAACCTGGGTCACGCGCTGATTGATAAGAACGAGCACGAGGCCGCGCTGGAGGCGCTGCGCCGCTGCCTGGAATTACAGCCCACGTTTGCGCGGGCCCAATACGAGATCGCCTTCGTCTACTACCTCAAAAGTGAGTACGACGTTGCAATCACCGAGTTCCACCGGGCGGCGCAAATCGAGCCCGACTGGGAGACCTACTTCTTCTTGGGCGAATGCTACCGCTTCACCCGGCGCTCGTCAGAGGCGGAGCGGATGTACCGCAAGGCGATGCCGCTCGCCGGTAGTTGGGGGCAGGTGGAGATCACCAAGGCACAGCTCGAGAGCGTCGCCCGCCAGCGCGAGTTCCCGGCCGATGCCGACCTGAGCGTCAAGGATCGCTACTACTGCGACAGCGGGGTCGTCTATCTGGGTACGGCTCAGGACAGCGGCCTCGAAATCCACCCCTACTTCTTTTATCACTTCTCCTACGACGACCTGGCCGTGACCCTCAAACGGTTCCTGGCCGTGATTGAAGCCCTCAACCTGCGCTTCAGCGCCGTCGCCCCGGTCGATATTGTGAGCCACCCGTTGGCGATGGCCCTGGCCCGCCGGCTGGGCGTCGGCACGGAGCCGCGTCCCAACGGCAACACCCTCCTGGTCCAGGCGCTGGGTGAGACGGTGGAGGGGTTGCAGGATGCGCTCGAGCGCACGCCGGGCGCCACCACCTTCTGCCTGGCCGCGAGTTGGGAAGAGGACTGGGCGCCCGACATCCTGGGCATCCACACCCCTCTGCCCAGCAGTGTGCCCTGGTACCGCGTCGGGAGCTTCGCGCGCCTGCGTTCGGAGGCTCAAGGCGAGGCGGCCGGCCCGCTCGATCGCGGTGAGGCCGAGAGCTCATTTATCGATCCGCGCCCGGCAGAGCTGATCGCGACCGAGATTCTCCAGGCGCTCGACCGCACCCAAGATGAGCCCACCCTGCCGGCCCAGGTCAATTACTACCGAGTCGCCCACCGGCGGTTGCGCTTTCTGTGAGATTGGAGATGGGCGACCGGTTGTAGACTGAAGGTCGCCTGAACGTGCGTGAGGGCTACGGGCATGGATTGCGAAAGTCCGCGCCGGCCGTCTGCTGCGCGGGCGCGTCCGGCATGTAGCCCGGGTCCGATTGAGAAAGCCGCGGCGGACCAGCCATCTCCGATCTCGAACTTTCATCTCCACGATGGCGCATCTCTCTTTCTGTAAAAGGAGCGCGTACGCGCTCC
Source organism: Ardenticatenaceae bacterium (assembly GCA_027493995.1). Lineage (GTDB taxonomy): Bacteria > Chloroflexota > Anaerolineae > Ardenticatenales > Ardenticatenaceae > DOUV01. The sequence goes on from JAOSJS010000001.1 coordinate 4,310,126, forward strand.
TTTTACAGAAAGATGAACACATCATCCATCTCCACAGTGGGGGAACTCCATGAGCGACCACAGCAAGCAGCGTTGGGAGGAAGAAACCGTCCGGCCCTTCCTCCACAAGAGTCCCGAGCGCCAGGTTCAGTTCGAGACCCTGTCGCAGATCCCGGTCGAGCGGCTCTACACCCCTGAGGATGCGCCCATCGACTACGAGCGCGATCTGGGCTATCCCGGCGAGCCACCCTTCACCCGCGGGATCTACCCCACGATGTACCGCGGTCGCTTGTGGACGATGCGCCAGTATGCCGGCTACGCCACCGCCGAGGAGTCCAACCGCCGCTACAAATATCTGCTTGCCAACGGCCAGACCGGTCTCTCAGTCGCCTTCGACCTGCCAACCCAGCTCGGCTACGACGCCGACGACCCGATCGCCCTCGGCGAAGTGGGCAAGGTGGGGGTGAACATTTCCAGCCTGCGGGACATGGAGACCCTCTTCGAGGGCATCCCGCTCGGCGAAGTCTCGACGAGTATGACCATCAACGCCCCGGCCAGCGTGCTCTGGGCGATGTACATTGCCGTGGCCAAGAAGCAGGGGGTCGACCCGGCCCGCTTGCGCGGCACCATCCAGAACGACATTCTCAAGGAGTACCTGGCCCGGGGTACGTACATCTACCCTCCCGCCCCCTCGATGCGCCTTGTCACCGACACGTTCGCATACGCCAGGGACCAACTGCCCAAGTGGAACCCGATCTCCATCTCCGGCTATCACATCCGCGAGGCCGGCTCGACCGCCGTGCAAGAGGTCGCCTTCACCTTCGCGAACGCCATCGCGTACGTCGAGGCGGCCTTGAAGGCCGGGCTCGGCATCGACGAGTTCGCGGGGCGGCTGGCCTTCTTCTTCAACGCGCACAACAACCTTCTCGAAGAGGTGGCGAAGTTCCGCGCCGCCCGGCGGCTTTGGGCCCGGATCATGCGCGAGCGCTTCGGCGCCCGGGACCCGCGCTCGTGGATGCTGCGCTTCCACACCCAGACGGCCGGCTCGACCCTCACGGCCCAACAGCCCGAAAACAACGTCATCCGCGTCGCGCTGCAGGCTCTGGCCGCAGTACTCGGCGGGACTCAGAGTTTGCACACCAACTCGATGGACGAGGCGCTGGCGCTGCCAACCGAGAAGGCCGTCCAGGTTGCCCTGCGCACCCAGCAGATCATCGCCTACGAGAGTGGGGTGGCCGATACCGTGGACCCGCTGGCGGGCAGCTACTTCATCGAGCACCTCACCGGCGAGATCGAACAGCGCGCCGCCGCCTACATCGGGCAGATCGATGCCCTGGGTGGGGCGCTGCGGGCGATCGAGCGCGGCTGGACGCAGACCGAGATTGAGACAGCGGCCTACGAGTACCAGCAGGCGGTCGAACGCAAGGAGCGCATCGTCGTCGGGGTCAACGAATTTGTCACCGGCGAGGAGCCCGAGGTCGAGCTCCTCAAGATCGACGACACATTGGCGCGGCGCCAGGCCGCGAAGCTGGCCACCCTGCGGGCCGAGCGCGACGACGGCGCGGTCGACCAGAGGCTGGCGGCGATCGAGCAAGCGGCCCGCCGCGAGGACGTCAACCTGATGCCGTTGATCCTCGACGCCGTTGAGGCCTACGCCACGACGGGCGAGATATGCGGCCGGCTCCGCCAGGTGTGGGGCGAGTACCGCGCCGAGTACGCCTAGGGCGACGGTCACGTCGTCAGACTTCCGAAGTCTGGTGAGAATCGTGCTGGCCCAAAACGCGCTCCGCTCCGACGGGGGTGATCGAGGCGCGCCCCGGCCGCAAACAAGCCTTCGGAAGTCTTTTCGCTCCCCGACGAATGCGAACTACCTTGTGAAGGCACGTTCAGGTTCGTCGGGGGCGATTGCCCCGGTCCACCTGCATCCGCCCCCCAGCGTGCCCGGAGGGGCACGCCCGGCCGCAGGCCCCCAGCCGCGGTTTCCCTGGCCTGGCCGGTCAGGACAGGCAACCGCCCGGCTGGGAGCGTGGGCGGGACGCCTGCCGGCCTGGCACGCCACCACCGCGGAACTCCTGGTACATTACAGGACGTACGCGGTGCGAGCCAGAACGGCTCAAAGAAGTGGTATTTGGCTTGGAGTGCGCGCTGAAGCGCACTCCAAGCCGATACTCCGTCCGCAATTCAACCTACCGCGAAAATCCTGTTACATAGAGTCGTGTGCGCGGATCAGGTGCGACGCACTTCTCGAAGTGCGTCGCACCTCCACCGCCCCTATACACGTTATCCTACGTAGGACGCCCCACCACCCTCCTCAGCCTCCAGCGGCGGCGCCAGCGTAACGGCGAAGATGGCGTAGATCATCGGCTTGCCGAAGATCTCCAGGCCCACGAGCGCGGTATCGCCCGTAAACTTGCCCAGCGTGAAGAGGTCGTGGGTGGCCAGCGCCCAGTTGATGATCGTGACGGTGAGCAGGACGTACCCCAGGTAGAGGAAGATGCGACTGATGCGCGGCAAGCCGGGCGTACTCACGTTGGCCCAGGAGCCGGCGGTGAGCGCGTCCCAGACGACGCCGAAGGCGATGAATCCGATGCCGGCAAACGCGAGGAAGGGGCTGAACGGGTTCTCGATGAAGTCGGTCTGGCGCAAGAGGGCAGTTATCAGGAGCAGGAAGAGAAGCCGGCCGGCGCGCTCGGTCGTGAGCCGGCCGCGCAGCAGCCAGACGGCCGCAACCAGCGTGAACAGGATCACCCACCAGAAGTCCTCAGGCCCCGAACCGTGCCAGGTCAGGCGGGCCAGGGGCCGGCCGGGTCGCGCGATCTCCAACCAGAGGGTCACCGCGCCGAAGAGGCCGAGGTAGAGTGCCAGGGCGGGCCGACCGCGCCGGGCCAACCAGATGGCCGCCACCATAGCCAGGACTTCGAGCAGGAAGTGCCACGGGTCCATCATCAGGTTGAAAAGGTCGCTCGATTTCGAGAGCTGGTTGGCGAGGGCTACCGCCAGGGAGTCGGCACCCGGCGCGAGGCCGAGTTGGGAGAGGGTGAAGCCGGCGGTCGGGAGCGTGGCGGCGAAATCGAGCAGAATGAAGGTGACCAGCGCCAGAGCGTGGTAGGCCAGGATGAGGGGCAGCGCATGGGTCTCGACGGCTTGCGCCACCTGTTCCCCATCGAGCGATGGGTCGCCGGCCGCCCGGCGCCAGCGCGTGATCAGCCAGCAGGCGAGGCCGACGATCACGGGAATTCCCAAGGCGCCCGCGTAGGCGAGGAGCCCCTGGAGGAGTGAGCTTTGCGCGAGGCCTGTCAGCGCTTCCAGCATGACGTCGCGCAGGCGCCAGACGAGGACCAGCAGGAGCAGGCCGCGGAGCGCCCAACCCGGCAGGCGATTCGTCGCCGCCTCCGAGGCCCAGCCGGCGGCCCGATGCGTGAAACCGGCAATCTCGACACCGATGAGCATCAAGAGCGGCAGAATCAGGGACGAGAGGCTCAGGACGTTGCCGGTCAGGCTGGCCAGTACGAGGGGGATCGCACTGAGACGCCAGGATTCCACCGCTCGCACCTGAGCGATGCCGAAGGTCGCCGCAACGAGCAGCAGCAGGATCGCGAATTCAAGCACCGGCCGTATCTGCGCCCGCCAGCGCAGGACAAAAAAGAGCGGCACCACGACCAGCAACCCCCAGCCGAGCCACAGGGCGGCGGGCGTCACGAAGCCGGCCCCCGCACCGGTCCACTGGGCCGCTGCGAACACGTAGAGCAGCAGTACGCCCAGACGGACCAAAGGGTGGCTGTGGAGCGCGCCGACGAGCGCGAAGCTCCAGGCGAGCGCCAGCAGAAAGAGCGTCGCGGGCACGAGCGCGACCGGCAGCAGCGCCCCGCGGCCGGGCGTGCCGACCAGCATGGGGACCAACGGGAAGCTGGTCCGCCAGAGATCGTTGAAGAGCAGCACCCCGATCATCGCGAAGAGCAGGGCGAACCCCATCAGGATGAGGCCGCGCGTGACCCGCGACAGACCGCGCAGATCGATCATGCCCGTCCGCAGGTCGGCCCAGACAAAGTCGCGGACCGCCCCGAACGAGATCGCCCACAGCACGCCGACGAGCACGGCGAGTGTCCTGCGGGTCGGTCGCAAGCGCCGGATGTCGCTGGTCATCGGTCACTCTCCACGAGCAAACAGGGGAGCCGGTCGCAGCGACCGGCTACGGCACCTCGAACCCCAGGAGCATCGAACCGACCGGCAAGATGAGCCGGTGGCCGATGAGGGCCGGGCGCTGGACGCGGGCCGCATCGCTCAGGTTCACCTCGAGATCGCTGAACCGCGCGACGGGTTGGCCGCTATCGACGTCGAGGGCGAGCATGTGGCCGTTCTTGAGGGCCAGCCAGACCCGATTGCCGGTTACGGTGAGTGCTCCCAAACGGGGCCCGGGAAGGTCGTAGTGCCAGCGCTCGGCGCCGGTGGCGGCATCGAGCGCCACGACCCGATTCGAGCCAATTCCGGTGAAGAAGGGGAGTACGAGGGCCTCTCCGCGCAGCCAGAGCGGCTCGAAGGGGCTCACGACGTTCTTGCCCAGGTTGATGTGCCAGCGCAGGCTCCCGTCCTCCGTGTTGATCGCGGCGACGGCCCCGGTCTGCCCATCAGCCTCGATCAGGCCGACGAAGAGCGTCTCGCCCGCCTCGTCGAGCGCGGGCCCGGCGACCGGCTGCCCGCCGATATCCGCCTGCCAGCGCAGCTCGCCCGTTGCCAGGTCGAAGGCGGCGGGCGGCGTGCTGACGAAGAGCGTCCCACCATGGACGAGCGCCCCGCCCACAAAACCGCCACGCTCGAGTGGCGCCTGCCAACGAAGGGCACCACTGGCAAGGTCGAGCGCGTAGAGGGTTCCCTGCGCGCTCCCGGTGGCGCTCTCCTCAGCCTCGGTCAGCCAGAGCACCGTCTGTCCGGCGACGGTCACGGGGCGATTGCTGGTGCCGCGGCCGCGGAACTGCCAGAGCGGCTTCAGGTCAGGGAGGGTCACCGCGGACAACGTGTCACCGGCGATGACGATCAGGGTGTCGCCGGCCACCACGGGATCGGCGACGTTCAGCGCCGCGTCGCCGCCGAGGGTGCCGAGCTTTTTCCCCTTGCCTGTCGCCGGGTCGATCTGATAGACATTTTTGCCCTCATCCAGCACGAGGGCCTGACCGCGGTACTCGACCGCGGTGTAAGACAGGAAGTGTTGGTCGAAGGGAGGGTTGATGACAGCGTCGAACCAGACGAGTGAGAGCGGGGCGGGACCGGCCTGGGGTGGCGCCGGTCCCAGACGCCGCACCACGGCGCGATTATCGGTGAGCCAGATAGCGCCGTCTGCGAGGGCCGGCCCGAGCTTGAAGCCGGGGGCGCCATCGGTGGGGATGCTGGCACCGGCCGCGTCCCACTCCCCCTTCTTCTTGCCGTCCAGGTCCAGGCGGTAGACCTTCCCATCCGCGCCCGCGACCACCAGCGTCTGGCCCACGAGCACGGGCGGACCCACGTAGACCGCTTCCACTGTCGTCCAGAGCCGCCGGCCGGTCGCGCGGTCGAGGGCGGTGAGATGGTTGTAATCATCCACGACGAAGGCCCGCCTGGCGCCGACGGCGGGTGCCGTGCGGAGGACCGGGCCGATCCTGGCGGCCCAGAGTTCCTCCCCGGTGGCGCCGTCGAGAGCGTAGAGGGTGCCGTCGCGACTGGCAACGTAGGCCGTGCCGTCCGCCACCACGATGGGTGCCTCGATCGCATCGTCCGTCGCGAAGAGCCAGCGCTGCGCGCCGGTGGCCAGATCGAGCCCATACGCCGCGCCGTCGTCGGCGCCGATGATCACGACATCGCCCGCGAGCGCCGGAGACGAGACCACCGGTCCACCGGTGGAAACCGTCCAGCGCGGCGCGCCGGTCGACGCATCGAGCGCGTAGATCGTGCGGTCCTCGCTGCCGAACACCACGGTGTCGCTCACCACGAGCGGACGGCTGGCGACACTGTCACCCGTTTCGAAGGCCCAAATGAAGAGACCGCGGGCATCGACGGCGTAGAGTCGCTTGTCGCTGGCGCCGAAGTAGATTCGGCCACGGGCCGGATCGAAGGCCGGCGGGCCGTAGATCGTCCCTTCAGGATGGAAGCGCCACAACACGCTGCCGGCCGGATCAGCGGCATCGAAGGCAACGAGGTCTCCGGCGTAGTCCGCTGCGAGAAGGATCGGTGGGCGGGTGGGAATCCAGACCGGTGAAATCGTACTCTCGCTCGTCTCACCGACGGGGCGGGTGCGGCCAACTCGCGCGAGGTGCCAATTCGCGGGGTCGCCGGGCGTTGCCTCGGCCGGTGCCTGGCCGACGGGGGGCGGCAGGCGCTTCGGATCGGCGGGGATGCGGTCTGTCGCAATGACGCTGGTTCGCACGGAGGGCGAAGCGGTAGAATCGAACTCCTGGGAGTCGACCGTCCCGACACCCGCGCACTGCCAGTCGTGCCACGAGGTCACGCCGATCGTGTTTCCCTGTTGCGAAAGCACGAGCCGGCGCTCGATCTTGACACAGTCGGCAAAGTGGCCGAGTTGGCTCTCGAAAGGCCCCGCCTCGAGCACGCGGCCGGCCAGTGTGTAGTCGGCGGCACCGAAAAATCGTCCCCGCGTCTCCCAGGCGCTTTCCGGGTGGAGATCGGCCGGCAGGAACTGGGCGGGCGGATCGAACAAGATGTCGCGGTCGCCGGCGGCGTCGTAGTAGCCGACCAGGAACAGGCCGCGCGGCTCGCGGAGAAAGATGGCGATGGTGGTGGTGATGGCCCCGGTCATATCGAGCTCGCGCTGGCGCACCTGAAGCGCTTGAACGTTGCCGAGGCGCCTCGGCGCCTCCTCAGGTGGAATCTCGGTCTCACCCTGGTTCAGGTACAGCCCGTAAATGATGTTGCGGGGTGCCTCTCGCAGACTGGTTGTCAGGGCCGGCCCCCAGGGGAGGATGACGACGTTCTGGCTGGTCCAGGAGCGCAACTCACCCCGGGCATCGTACCTGGCGACGAGCGCCGAGTCGCCATCGTGCAGCGGTGCGTAGCGTTCCAACGCCTGTCCGCCCGGCGCCGGCCGCGGCAGCCACGGCCAGGCAAAGGCCAGGGCCACCACGACGAGCAGCGTGACGAGCAGCGCGATGGCGGCGCCGTCGAGGAGCAGCCGGGCGGAGCGGGCGGGAGGTGCCTTAGTGGTTGTCACGGTACGTCTCCGGGCGGGACCGGGCGGCCCGGGGGTGATGAAGGATCGTTGCTGGCGCTCCTCACGAGGTGGAGTGGGCCCTGGCCTGAGAGTTGGGGGTGGTTCAGGATGACGTCTCTCACTTTCTGTAAAAGTGGCGCGTACGCGCCACTTTTACAGAAATATGACCCTGGTGGCGAATTGGTGCGAGTGGCGGGGTGCCTGTTCGTAGTGCGCGCTTCAGCGCGCTCAAGCGCGCACTACGAACTGCTCGCCCTCTCTGGAGACGATTTCGCCAACAGTTGCCCCTGTGTCTGCGGCCCGCGCCGGGAAATGAAAATTGGCGCCGCGCCACGGCGAACAGCGCGGCGGGCTATTTTCAGGAGAGGATCAAATATGAACACATCATCGTGGTTCAGGAACCGGGTCGCTTCCGATATGGGAAGGACAACTGCTGCTGGCGGCGGTTCCCCGAGCGGAGGGTGATTGGTACGCCAGCACGCCCGCTCCGGCCCCCCGGAAAGGATGGCGCTGATCATACCCGGCAATAGGCGGCAAGGCAAACGCTGACGGGGGACGGCACGGAACCGGTGCGTCGCACCGCGGCACACTTCCTGCTACCCGCGTGAGCGAGTGGCCAATTGAATGAGATGAATGCGGCAATGCCGCAGGAGCAGAGAGCGATGATCTCGGAATATGTCGAAAACAGCGTGAGAAGCATCCCGGGTCTGCAGGATGGCGGTCTGAAGGTTGCCCGGGCGGTTCACACCGCAGTGCTCAACGGTGGTGACCCTGTGCGCACGATGGCCGATGTGCTCCATGGCACCTGGCTCGGCCATCCACTGCATCCGGTCCTGACCGACATTGTTATTGGGGCGTGGTCGCTTGGTGCTCTGTTCGACGGCGTTGCCAGCACCAATGGCTCGCGCGATGCCGAGCGCATGGCCGACACGCTGACAGCGGTCGGCACGCTGGCGGCGGTTCCGACAGCGATCACCGGCCTCACCGACTACTCGACAATTCCACAGCATGCCGCGTCGACCGGCACACTGCATGGGCTTCTCAACAGCACGAGCCTCGTCCTGTACTTGCTCTCGCTACGGGATCGCAAGAACGGTCATCGCAATCGCGGTATCGTGTTCTCGACAATCGGGTACGGGCTCGCAGCCGTCTCTGCCTGGCTCGGAGGGGATCTGGTCTATCGCCAGCATGTCGGCGTGGACCACGCCGAGTCGGTCTCGAAGCCGGCAGAGTGGAAGGCCGTTCTCGATGAGACCGAACTCCGCGAGCAGCAGCCGAAGCGCGTGGAGGTGGAGGGGCATCCGGTGCTTCTCTACCGGTACGGCGGCACGGTCTACGCCATCGGCGCGGTCTGCAGCCACGCAGGCGGGCCGCTTGAGGAAGGCACCTTCGAGGAGCTCTCTGTCCAGTGTCCCTGGCACGACTCGGTCTTCGATTTGCGCAATGGGAGTATCGAGCACGGCCCGGCAACGTACGCGGAGCCGAACTATGCGGCGCGCATTCAGAATGGCCGGGTGGAGGTCCGCGTGCGGCACAGCTCGCAGTCGTGACGAGTACCCTCCAGCCGGGTTGCCACCGCTCGGAAGCAACCGAAGACCCCAGCCGCAAATGGCTGGGGTTCTTTTGTGGATACCCACATTGGAGTCGATCCTGTTGGCGAAATCGTCTCCAGAGAGGGGAGCAGTTCGTCGTACGCGCGGTTGCCCCGTTCCACCTACATCCGCCCCCCAGCGTGCCCGGAGGGGCACGCCCGGCCCGCCCCGAGGGGCGCCCCTGACGCCGACCCTGCCTGAGGGGCACCCTGTCGGGGGCCGGCCTCCAGCCGCGGTTTCCCTGACCTGGCGGTCAGGACAGGCAACCGCCGGGCTGATCAGGGGCGACGCACGTTCCGAAGTGCGTCGCCCCTCCGCCCCGGGCGGCCCGATTTCATGGGGTCCGAGGGGATCTGCCGGAATGACAATCGGCATGATTGACAGCTGCACACGTTTGCGCTATGCTCGGCTTCCACCGTTGTAAAATCGTTTTCAGGACGGGCCGCTGCTCGTATCGTCGCGACACTCTGCCCAATCCAACCCACTTCCCCGCCCGCCTCGGGGATGCGGTGGTCTCCGAGAAGTAGCAATAAGGCGAGCGGGACTTCAGGCCGAAGGAACCGCTGTGCCGGGCGGAAGGGGGGCACCCGGCGTACCGCCCACAACCGGTTGCGGGCGGATCACAGGCGACTCTCACACGGTTCCCGCTGGCTTTCGAGGAGCTGACCCGGCACTTTCCCAGCGGTCGGACCCAGGCCCTCATTTCACCCTTCGATCCGACCCCCAATGGGCCCCGAGCCTGGTTGGATGCCGGTCAGCTCACAAGGCTCCGCGCTGATCCTCTCACCCCCGAAAGTGAGCGTAGGATGGATCCTCCAGCTTCTTGTTGTAAGACCCAAGCGAAGATCCCTCTTTCTTCACCCCACACAGAAGAGAAAACATGCGACGCTTGACCATGAGTCTGCTTTCGCCCTACGACACCTTTGACGGGACCGCAGAGATGTGGTGGGACAGCGTCGCCGAGATGGAAGCCGCCTTCGAGACCGAGATCGGCCAGCAGGCCGGCGCGGACGCCGACGCCCACTGCAGCGAGCGGTACCACATCTACACGGAAGAGCACGTTATCATTTGAGCGGGTCGATCGCGAACCGGTTACTCTCACACCTGTCACCCGGTTCGCGGCCCACCTGGCGGAGGTTCCCATGGCCCGTCCACGTATCACGGTCGTCGGTAGCTCGAACCTGGACATGATCGCAAAAATCCCGCGCTTCCCCCAGGTTGGGGAGACGCTTGAGGGCGACTCGTTCCACATGGGGTTCGGCGGCAAGGGCGCGAACCAGGCCGTCATGGGCGCCAGGCTGGGCGCCGAGGTGACGATGGTGACGAAGCTCGGCCGCGACGTGTTCGGCGAGATGACCCTGAAAAACTACCAGGACCAGGGCGTCGATACGCGCTATATACTGTTCGACGAGGTGCGCTCCTCCGGCGTCGCTCCCATCTGGGTCGATCCACAGGGTCGCAACATGATCATCATCGTCCTCGGGGCCAACCTGGCCCTCTCCCCGGCCGATGCCCAGGCGGCTCGTGACGTCATCCAGAGCGCCGATATCGTCGTCTGCCAGCTCGAGGTGCCGGTCGAGACCACGCTCGAGACCTTCCGGATCGCCAAGGAAGCCGGCGTGCGGACGATTCTCAACCCGGCCCCGGCCGCGCGGATCCCCGATGAGCTCCTGGCACTGAGCGACATCGTCAGCCCCAACGAGACCGAGACGGAGTTGCTGACGTCGATGCCGGTGGGCACGATCGAGGAGGCCGAAACGGCGGCGCGGCGCCTCCAGGAGCGCGGCGCCCGCACGGTGATCCTGACGCTCGGCGAGCGGGGCGCCCTGCTCGTCGGCGAGGGCCCGGCCGTGCACGTACCCGGCCAGCAGGTCGAGGCTATCGACAGCACCGGCGCGGGCGATGCCTTCGTCGGGAGCCTGGCCGTCTTCCTGGCCGAGGGGCAGAGCCTGAGCAAGGCAATCGAGTGGGCCAACGCCGTTGCAGCCACCTCGGTCACGAGGATCGGGACTCAGGTCTCCTTCCCACGCCGGGAAGAGGTGACGCACCTGCTCGTGTAGCGTCACCGCCCGCTGCGGGAGCGTGCGGAGAGAAAGGATAATGAACAATGGCTACTGAGTACGACGTGCTAAGCAAGCAGCTGGCCGACCGCGGCCTCGATGTGAAGGCGATCATCGGAGCGCTCAAAGCGCAGCGAATCGAAACTCCCTCCTGGGGCTACGGCAATGCCGGGACCCGGTTCAAGGTCTTCCCCGAGCCGGGCGCGGCTCGCACCATCTGGGAGAAACTGGCCGATGCCGCGATGGTCCACCGCCTGACCGGCGTCGCCCCGTCGGTCGCCATCCACATCCCATGGGATCGCGTGGACGACTACCGGGCGCTGCGCGACTACGCCGCCGACCTGGGCATCCGCATCGGCGCCGTCAACCCCAACCTGTTCCAGGAACCGGACTACAAGTTAGGGAGCATGACGAACCCCGACCCGGCCGTACGGCGCAAGGCCACCGAGCACATGCTCGAGTGCGTCGACATCGCCCAGCAGGTCGACTCGGATCTGCTCAGCCTCTGGTTTGCGGATGGGACCAACTACCCGGGGCAGGACTCGATTCGCGACCGCAAGCACCGGATGGGGGAGGTGCTCTCCGAGGTCTACCAGGCCATGCCCGCCGGCATGCGCATGCTCGTCGAGTACAAGTTCTTCGAGCCGGCCTTTTACCACACCGACCTGTCCGACTGGGGTACCGCCTACGCGACCTGCCTCACGCTCGGCCCCCAGGCCCAGGTGCTGGTCGATACCGGGCACCATGCGCAAGGCACCAACATCGAGCACATCGTCGCCTTCCTGCTCGACGAGGGACGGCTGGGCGGCTTCCACTTCAACGACCGCAAGTACGCCGACGACGACCTGATGGTCGGGTCGATCAACCCGTTCCAACTGTTCCTGATCTACCACGAACTGGTCGAGGCCGGGCGCGACCCGCGGACCGCCGACTCTGCCCGCGCTGTGGCCTACATGATCGACCAGAGCCCCAACATCGAGCCCAAGGTCGAGGGGATGATCCAGTCGATCACCAACATCCAGGCGGCCTATGCCCGTGCTCTGGTGGTCGACCACGAGGCACTCCACCGGGCACAGCAAGCCGGCGATGTGCTGGGGGCCAACCGCGAGCTCATGCGGGCCTTCGACACCGACGTCCGCCCGCTGCTGGCGCGCGCCCGGGAGGAGCTAGACGCGCCGGCCGCCCCCATCGAGGCCTACCGGCAGAGTGGCTACGCGCGCAAGGTGGCCGAAGAGCGCGGCGTCGCGATGGCCGGAACCGGCTACGCCGGCGCGTGAGTGGGCGAGCGGGCTGGCTTCGCCCGGCCGCCGAGGCATGCTGCTGCACTCTGGGCGCCCAGCCTTCCCTCGTCCGGGGGCGCGAAATGATCGCCGGCGGAGACGGCGGGGCCCTCAGTCGTGGGGGCCTCAGTCATTTGGGGGACAGGGCCGATCGTGTTAGCGCGTCCAATCCACCACCTGCTCGGCGGCGAAGTCGTAGCGCAGCGGCACCCTGGCGGTCACGTTTTGGAGAACCGGGTGCTGGTTCGAGCCGTCGGCGTTCATGAGGTAGAAGCCCCACGCGCCGTCGCGGTCCGAGACGAAGAGAATCTGCTTGCCGTTGGGACTCCAGGTGGGCGAGACGTTGTTGGCCGGGCGCTCCAGCAGCCCCGACTGAGTGAGCCGCCGTCGCTCGCCGGTCTGCAGATCCACCCGGTGGATCTCCCAGTGGTCGTGCTGGTGGTAGGTGGTCACCAGGTAGCGCCCGTCGGGCGAGAGGTCGGGATCGGTGTCGGAGGTGTCGAGTGTGACGGCGTTGATCTCCGGCAGGTGGGGATCGAAGCCCAGCGTTCCGGCCCGGTCGGTCTGGTGGAGGCCCTTCTCGTCGGCGTAGATGATGTGGTCGTTGTCGGGGCGCCAGACCGGCGTTTTGGCGTGGGGCCAGGTCGGCAAGTCGCGGAAGCTGCCATCGGCCAGGGTGACCAGACCGAGGAAGTCGATCTCATCCGGAGGCGCGTCGAAGCAGATCTTGCGGGTGAAGACCCCCGGGACGCCGACGGTGACACAGGCCTCGTGGTCGCCCACCGCCTCCAGCCGGCGGCTGAAGACAATCGCGGTCCCATCGGGGCTCCAGCGGGGTGCGCGCGGCTCGGGGCTGTCGAAGATGCGGTGCTTGTTTGAGCCGTCGGCATTCATGACGTAGACGCCGCGGGGCTCGTTCCAACTGACGTAGGTGATCTGCCTGCCATAAGGCGACCAACTGGGGTCAATTCCGGCTCCGACCTGCCGCAGGTTGCTGCCGTCGAGGTTGACGGTGTAAATCGGGCCGCCACTGGCCTGCTGGAAGACCAGGCGGTCCGGGCCCAAGCCGGCCACCGACCGTACCGCAGGCGCGGTCTGGCCACCACGTTGGACGTAGGCGCCGGATACCCAGCCCTCCCCACCGGCAAAGCGCACGTGGTACCAGCCGTTCTGCTGCTCGAGGATCGTCACGCTATCGCCCTGGTGCAGCAAGCCGACGGGCGCATTGCTGACACCCGGCCCAGCCCGCACGTTGAGGGCATTGGCGGTGACGACGCCGGTCACATTGCCTTGGGCGGCCACCGGCCCGACCGCCAACAGCGCCGTGAAGGCCAGCAGGCCCAGGACCAACGTGGAGAAGATGAAGCGACGCATCGTAGGGCTCCTTACGTTCTTGCAGAGAAGATGATCGTTCCGAGGAACACCTTCCCAGAATAGAGGGTTCCGTCCGATCTCACGATCGAAGCGATAGAGTTTCATCTTTCGAACAGCTCCGCCACGCTTCGCTCCTGCGTACCGCTACGAACCCATCTGGCCGGATCGCTGCACCGCCGCAGATGGGCCCGGCGGGTCATCGCTCTCCCATCCTACCCGACTCTCACGGGGAACACCAGTCCCTTCCGTATGAAGGTGCCTGCCCCTTTCGGAGGATGGGCGTCCTGCCACCGTCGCGCCTACTCGTACCGCAACGCCTCGATCGGGTTGAGGCGGCTGGCCTGGAAGGCCGGATAGATGCCGAAGAAGAGCCCAACGGCAAGCGAGAAACTGGTTGCCAGCAGGATCGAGCCGGGCGAGACGTAGGTTTGAATATCGCTGCTCACACTCTTGATGGCCAGCGCGCCGGCCCACCCCAGCGCGATGCCGATGAGGCCGCCGATGACGCTCAAGACGATAGCTTCAATCAAGAACTGGAGTAAAATATCGCGCCGCTTGGCGCCAACCGCCTTTCGAATGCCGATCTCGCGCGTCCGCTCGGTCACGCTGACCAGCATGATGTTCATGATACCGATCCCGCCGACCAGCAGACTGATGCCCGCGATGGCGCCCAGGAAGAGCGTCAGCACGCCGGTGATCTGGCCGAAGACGGCCAACAGATCGGCCTGATTGATGACCGAGAAATCATCGTCGTCACCGGGAGCGATCTTGTGACGCTCGCGCAACAAGCGGGTGATATCGTCCTGCGCAGCCACCATGCGGGATTCCTCTCTTACCGAGACATAGATCACCGTGACGAGGGGATCCCCCTCACGGCTGCGGGTGTTGACCAGGCGAGTCTGGAGGGTCGTGAGCGGGACCCACACGTAGTCATCCTCGCTCCCGAAGGGACCGCCGCCCTTGCGTTCCATCAGCCCGATCACTCGGAAGGGAATGCGGTTGATCTTGATCGTCTGGCCGATCGGGTAGCCACCGTTCGGGAAGAGGGTGTCGTAGACATCGGCGCCCAGGACGGCCACCCGCGAGCGCGCGGTGAGGTCGGCCGGCTCGAGAAAGCGACCTACGGTGACCTTCGTGTTCCGCACCGGGCTGAACTCGGGGGTAACGCCGGAGACACTGAAGAACTTGTTGCGGTTGGCGTACTCGACCTGGCCCTGGATCGAACGCGTGGGCGCCACAGCTGCCACGTCCGGGATGTTGCGGGGGTCGGCGATGGCCTGGGCGTCGTCCACCGTCAGGGTCAGGGTGGAGCCTTGTCCCCCGCCGCCGCCCAGGACACCGGGCACCACAAAGAGGAGATTCGAGCCGACGCTCTGGATCTGCTCAGTGACCAGCCGCTGGACCCCCTGGCCGACGCTGAGCAAGGTGATGACCGCGCCGACCCCGATGATAATGCCAAGCATCGTCAGCGAGGAGCGCATCTTGTTGACGCTCAACGAACGGATCGCGATGCGGAGACTCTCGGCCAGTTTCATGGCGTGCCGGTCACGTGGGAGGTTGACGGCTGCAAGAGACGCGCTCCATCCGGTTGATCGGCGACGATCGAGCCATCGCGGAGCGTGATGATGCGGCGGGTCGCCGCGGCGATCTCGGGATCGTGGGTGACGAAGATCACAGTGATCCCCTGCGCGTTCAACTCCTGGAAGATCTGCAGGATCTCGGCGCCACTGGCGCTGTCGAGGTTGCCGGTCGGCTCGTCGGCCAGGATGATGCTGGGGCCGGTGACGAGCGCGCGGGCGATCGCCACCCGCTGCTGCTGCCCGCCCGAGAGCTCATTCGGCTTGTGGTCCAGCCGGTCGCTCAGGCCAACGCGGCGCAGGGCCTCGGCGGCGTGCTCGCGCCGGTCCCTCACACCGGAGGCGTAGAGCAGGGGCAACTCGACGTTCTGGAGCGCGCTCGTGCGCGGCAGCAGGTTGAACTGCTGAAAGACGAACCCGATGCGGCGATTGCGGATCTCGGCCAGGGCGTTGTCGTCCAGATCGCCGACATCGATCCCATCGAGCCAGTAGCTTCCGGAGGTCGGTTGGTCGAGGCAGCCGATGATGTTCATGAGGGTGCTCTTGCCCGATCCGCTCGGTCCCACGATCGCCGCGAACTCGCCCTCCCGAACCTCCAGCGAGACGCCGCGCAGCGCGTGAACCTGAACGTCACCCATCTGGTAGACCTTGGTCACGTTCTCGATCTGGATGAGGGGAGGGATCTGCTGATCGACAGTCATGATTCCCCTCGCTGGAACGGATTTCGCCGCGGCTCGCTCTGATTGCTCGCCGGGATCAGGATCACGTCGCCCGCTTGCAGGCCCGAGAGGATCTCGCTGCTCTGATCGTCGCGCAGGCCGATCGTGACCGGCATACGCGACGTCGTGCCGCTCGCCGGGTCGAGCTTCTGAACGTAGACGTCGCCGGTCTCGCGGTCGATCTCGACCGCGCGGTTTGGCACCAGCAGGACCTGTTCGCGGCGCTCGGTCGTGATCGTGGCATTGGCGGTCATCCCGCTGCGCAGTTCGCCCGGCGCGGTGGCGGTGTCGAGGGTAATCCGCACGGGGTAGTTCACCACGCCCTGTTGAACGTCAGCCACAGGGGCCACGCGCTCGATCACGCCCAGGAAGGGCTGGTCGCGGAAGGCGTCCAGGGTGACGGTCACGTCGTCACCGGCTTTGACTTGGCCGACGTCGACCTCGTCAACCAGCACATCGAGATGGAAGCGACTCAGATCAGCCAGGGTCACGATTGGGGTCTGAGCGCCGACCAGCTCGGCCTCTTTGGCCGCGATGCGAGCGACCGTGCCGTCGAACGGCGCCGTGATCGTCGCCCCAGCGAGATTGTTGCGGGCCTGGTCGAGGCCCACCTGCGCCTGGCGGACGCTCGCTTCGGCCGCCGCAATCTCGTTGGGATCGGCGCCCTCCTTCAGCTTGTCGAGTTGGGCCTGCACCTGAGCCACCTGGGCCTGCGCCGCACTGATGTCGGCGGCGGCCGGTCCCTGGCTCAGCTTGTCGAGCTGAGTCTGGGCCTGGGCCACCTGAGCGCGGGCCTGATCGATCTGGTCCTTGCCGGGGCCGGCGACGACGCTCTCGTAGTTCGCGCTGGCCAGCTGATAGTCGATAGTGGTCTGCTGGAGTTGGAGTGATTGGGGCAACATTCCGATATCGCTCCGCCACTTCACCTGATCGTAGGCGGCCTGGGCCTGCTTGAGCGCGGCCTCAGCCCTGGCCAGGTTGGCTTTGGCAGTGGCCAATTGGGACTCGTCAGGGCCGCGCAGCAGTTTCGCCAGCGTCTCCTGGGCGGCCGTCAGGTTGGCGCGAGCGGCGGCGACGTCGCCGGCACTCGGCCCATCTTTTACTCGCTGCAGGTTGGCCTCGGCGCTGGCCACCTGGGCCTCAGCCGCCGCGATGTCGCCTGGCCGGGCAGGATTTTGGAGCTGGCGCAGGCGGGCCTCCGCTGCCGCCAGGTTGGCCTCAGCCTGATCCACCGCGAACTGCAGGTCGGTCGTATCCAGGCGGGCCAGCACGGTGCCGGTGGCCAGTTGCTGGCCCTCCTGCACAGGGATCGCGACGATTTTGCCCGGTGCCCGGAAGGTCAGGGTCACCTGGCGGACCGGCTCGACGCCGCCGGTGGCACTGACGGTGGCGCTGATCTCGCCGCGCTTGACCGTGACCTGCTCCCCAGCGACGGCGGAGGGCGGCCCCGCAAAGCGCTGGTAGCTCACATAGGTGATTCCCCCGAGGAGAGCGATGACCAGCACGGCGATGAAAAGGCGGCGCATAGAATACCTTTCTGACGACAAGGGCAACAGTTCGGACACTCCCCCAGGGAGGAGGTAGCCGCTCGCCGGTGGCCGAACGATCGTTTACTTCCCCGGTGGGACTCCAGTATGGAAGAGTCACTGCTCCCTGCTCCGTGATCGGTAGATCCGAACCATTGCCCGTGAAAACTCAGAGACCGGTGACCATTTTACCCAGCAAGAGTGGCGCGAGGGCGATGATGCTGAACCCCAGCCAGACCGGGAGAACGACCAGGGCCGCTTTGCGGCGGGAGAAGCGGCTGATAGCACCCACGCCTACGATGAGTAACGCCCAGTTGGCGAGCTGCCAGAGATCGAACTGGCCCAGGTAAGCGTAGAGGGGATTGAAGCTATCGAGGACGCGATCCCCGCTCGAAACCAGGGCAGCCAGGCCCTCATGGCGTGGGAGTTGGCCAGTCTGCGCGACGAAGAGCGCCTGCACCAATGGCTTGAGCCCAAGGGGGAGCCACGACCAACTGGCGATAGCGATCATGGCCCCAGGTGTGGTAGACTGACTCCCAAGCAGGCTTGCCAGCGCGTGGAAAATCAAGCCGTACACGACCCACCCGGCCAGGGTCAGCAGAAGGCCGCCGGCTACTCCGATCACCAGGCCCGCGCTGCCAGTCCGCTCACTCTGGGCCTCAGCCTGAGCGAGAGCCTGGCGGCGCTGCTCGGGGGTCATCTGGCCGGCGAAGCGCCCATGGTCGAGGGTGTAGCGCGTCACGGCCTGCCCAAACTCGCGGGCCGGCCCGGCGGCGACGGCCGTATAGAGCCCCTGACCGATCAGGAGCAGGACGAGGGGGACAACCCACACCCACCGGGCGCCCCGAGTGATCTGCCGGAAGGTGTGGGAGGGCCGGTCAATCAGACCCAGCAGCAGGCTCGGAATCGCCGAGAGGGGCAGGGGTTGGGTTGTCTCCATAGTACTTGATTTGCTCCTCGACCCAGTCGAGCCATTCGACATCTGCCTCCGCATGGCGCCGACCGGCCTCATACAGGAGGCGGGTCAAGAAATCCATGGGCTCTTGCCCGGCCGCCAGGATCTCCTGCAGGTGTTCCTGGTAAACCGCTTTCTGCTGCGCCACCAGCTCGTGCAAGGTTGCAGGCGCGACGTGGTGGCAGAAGAAGAGCTTGGTGAGAAACTCATCCCGAATCTGGCGCTCCCGGAGAACCGGTGCCACGAGCCAGTGAAGGAGCTCAGCACGCCCTGCGGGCGTCAGGGAGTATACTTTCTTGGGCGGGTTGCGCTCCTGCAGGATGGTTTCACTGTTGACCCAGCCACGCTCTTCAAGGCTTTTGAGATAGGCGTAGATCTGGCTAATGTTCACGTGACAGAACTGACGAAGTCCCTTCTCGAACTCACTATCAATCTCGTACCCGTGCATGGGGCGGCGCGCCAGCAAGCCCAGGATGGCGTGTCGTACCGGCATTGGCTACTCCTCCGTATTCAATGGCGGAACAATTGTAGCACGCCGGTGGGGCTGCGTGAAACAGCGCACAAGTCCTCATCCTTGCAATACGAGACAGCCGCCGGTTTGGTTTCACACCCGGCGGGTGATCACGAGAGGCCGTCGATTCGACAGTTTGCCTCGTCGCCCGGGGAGCGGCGCGTTCGCCGGCGCAGCGACGGTTTGTTGGCGCTCACCCTTTCATGACAGTGTAGAGCACCTATGAATCCGAATATTGTCCTTTTTAACCTTCTTGGCGGGACCAGTCTGCTTCTTTACGGGATGCGGATCGCAGGCGAGGGCATGCAGAAAGCGGCCGGCAGCCAACTACGACGCTGGCTCGGCACCCTGACCAACAACCGGCTGACGGCGCTGGCCACCGGTGCGGTGGTGACGGCGGTGATCCAGAGTTCGAGCGCGACGACAGTGATGTTGGTGGGCCTGGCCAGTGCGGGGCTGATGAGCCTCAGCCAGACGCTCGGGGTGATTCTCGGTGCCGACATCGGCACCACCTTGACGGTCCAGTTATTGGCTTTCAAGATTCAGGACTACGCCCTCCTGCTGATCGGGGTCGCGGTCCCGATGATGCTGGCCATCAGGCGGCCTCAGATCAACCACTTCGGCCGGGCCCTGCTGGGTTTCGGCTTCATCTTCCTGGGCCTCAAGGTGATCACCGACACGATGACGCCGTTCCGGCAGGACCCATTAGTGCAGGAAGTGCTCTTGAGCCTGGCAGCCGCGCCGCTCCTGGTGCTCATTCTCAGCGTCGGGCTGACCGCGCTGATCCACAGCAGCGCGGGCACCATCGGGATCGCCTTGGCCTTCGCCACGCAGGGCCTCATGCCTCTGGCGCTGGCGCTACCGATCGTCATCGGGGCCAACATCGGCACGAGCGCGACGGCGCTGCTGAGCAGCCTGGGCGCGGGAACCGAGGCCCGCCGCGTCGCGCTGGCGCACGCCCTCTTCAAGGTGATCGGCGCCGTGCCGGCGCTGCTCTTCATGAACGCGTTTGCCTGGCTCGTCGCCCGAACGACCAGCGACCCGGCGCGCCAGCTCGCCAACGCCCACACCATCTTCAACGTCGCTCTCGCCTTTGGCCTGCTCCCCTTCACCGAATTCCTGGCGATCCTCCTCCGGCGGCTGGTGCCCGAGGACCGCAGCCACGAGGCCCAGCTCAAGCCGCGCTATCTCGACCCGCAGGTGCTGGACAGCCCGGCCCTCGCCATCGGCCAGGCCACCCGCGAGGCCCTGCGCGTGGCCGACATCGCCGATGCGATGCTGAAAGCCTCCGTCGAGGTGCTGCTCCACAACGATGCCGGACTCCTCGAAGAGATCGTGCGCCGCGACGACCAGATCGACTTCCTCGAAACCGAGATCAAGAACTACCTCACGCGCCTCAGCGAGAGCACGCTGACCGAGGAGCTCTCGCGCCAGGAGATGGGCCTGCTCTACGTCATCAACGACCTCGAGCATATCGGCGACATCATCTCCAAGAGCCTCCTGCAAAGCCTGGCGCGCAAGAAGATTGACAGCCAGGCCACCTTCTCCGATGAGGGCATGGGCGAGATCTGCGATCTTCACGCCAAGGTGTACGAAAACTTCGAACTGGCGATTGCCTCCTACGCGACCAACAACCAGGAACTGGCCGAGAAGGTCTTACGCCACAAGGCCCGGATCAACGCGATTGAGCGCACCCTGCGCCAGGCCCACATCGACCGCCTGCACCGCGGTTTGCGGGAGAGTATCGAGACCAGCTCGATCCACCTGGACGTGCTCAACGACCTGAAACGCATCAACAGCCACGCGACCAACATCGCCTACGTCGTCCTCGGGCATCTGTGACGGTGCGCGGGCATTCGATGAGACTCTCTGAAAATAGCCCGCGGCGCGGCTCGCCGTGGCACGGCGCCAATTTTCATTTCTCGGCGCGGGCCGCAAGCACAGGGGGCACTGGTGGCGATTTCGCCACCAGTCCGGAGCCAGGCGGTTGCCTGTCCTGGCCGGCCAGGCCAGGGAAACCGCGGCTGGGGGCCTGCGGCCGGGCGTCGGCCGACCCCGCGGGGTCCACCCAGCGAGACGGTCGCGCCGGGGTTCACCCCTCGGGGTGTGCGCCGACGCGGAGGAGAAACCGAGCGGGGCAGTTGAAACCGTGGCTGGGGGCCGCTGGCCGGACGTGCCCCTCCGGGCACGCTGTTGGTCGGATTCATTTGGAAAGGGGCAACAGCGCGCACTCCAAACAGGCACCCCGTCACTCGCACCAATCCGCCAATAGTGTCCTGGAAGCCGTGGGCCTTTTCTCGCGAGGCTCTGTGAATGCCGCTCACATTGGAATACGGTGTGCTCGCCGGGCGAGGGCAATGCCCTCGCCTCCCCCAACCACGCGATCCCAATAAGAGCGATAAATGCAAGGATCGCGGGGTTGAAGGTTGAGTCCGAAATCGTGCGAGCCTTTCAACCTTCAACCCTTAACCTTCAACCTTGAACCTTCCAGGGCCTGACCGCATCCGGCGCGGAAGCCGCAGGCTTGGCAGCGAGCGGGGATAGTATGGCTCCGCGGGACGTCGTTCGCGCGACGGCCGGCGCGGATGGCATCGAGCGTGGTGAGGAGGGTGGTGCGCAGGCTGTCCGTGTAGGGGATCTCCCACTGCTGGCCGGCGTACACGATCAGGCCGGCCGGCGGGGGACGGCCGGTGGTGACCTCGACGAGCAGGCAGTAGGCGGCCAGTTGTAGGACGTCGCTCTCATAGGGCTGGCGGGCCCGGCGGGCGGGCTTTACTTCGACCGGGATGAGGGTGTCGCCGCGCGCGACGAGGTAGTCGGGCTTGCCCACCAGGCCGAAGCGCTCCGAGCGCAGCGGCCCGGGCGGGGCGCGCCAATCTGCGGTGTCGGAGTAGACCACGCGCCCCGCCGGCAGGCCCGTCGCCTTCGCCATCCGCCGCGCCCACCACCAGAGACAGGCACCCGCCAGGGCGATCACCAGCGCCAGCACGACCAACAGCAGGCTCATCCCAACCATTAGAGCAGCACGGCGAGCGCCAGCAGGAGGCCCGCGAGCGCGATGAGGGCCAGCGCCACCCGCGCCGCCAGAGCCGACGTCTGGACCCGGCGGGCGTGGCGGCCGTGGGCCTGACGCCCGGCGGCCAGCGCGGCCTGGTTCGCGGACTCAACGCCCTGCACGTGGCGTAGCCACCAGGCCCGGTGGCAGTAGACGTACTCGCCGACCTCGCTCGCACGAATCAAATGGTTGTGCACAGATGCCCTCCGGAGATGAGAGCCCTTGCTCCCCGACATTTCCTCAAAGGAACGCTCATATGGAAGAGGGTGTGTCGCGTGGCGAGCGCGTCGCGCTCGCCACGCGACAGCAATAGGAGCGAAAGGAACAAACTTTCGGCCACGAAGGGCACGGAAAGGAAAACGGATTCGGGTAACCCGTGGCGAGAACAAAATACTCAAGCCTCCACTCGCTACTGCCCCGTCTCCTGCTCGAAGATGCGCTGCAGAATGGCCAGGGTGGTCGCATAGGTGGCATCCACGCCCCGGTAGGAGAGGCTCTCGGAGAGAAGCGCCTGGCGCTTGCTGTAGGGCGTGTCGGAGACGTAGTGCAGCACGCCGATGTCGTAGCGGGCATTGATGAACAGGTTGACGATCTCGTTGACCGGGTAGCGTTTGGGGTAGATGTTCTCATAGACGGCGCTCAAGTACGGCCCGGCCTCCATCTCGATATCGGTGTAGCCTTCTTTGTAGAAGACGTGCATAAAATCGCGGTTCTGCAGAAGCGTCCCGCGCACGGTGACGGCTTTCTGGTTATCGAAGACCGTGCCGTAGAGCAGATAGTTGCCCGCGTCGCGAGCCGTGAAGCAATTACGGAAGAGGAAGGTGTTCTGCGAGTGCTCGTCGTAGACCACGTTCGGGATCATGACGTCGCCGACACGCCCATTCAGGGTGGCGGCCTTCCCCATGATGTAGACGCCCAAAATGCTTCCAACGCTCGTCATGACCTGGGAGAGAAGCTGGTAAGCCGCCATCCCCAGGGGGTAATCCACGTTGACGATCAGGGCATTCGAGTGGCGCAACTTCGCCAGGTCGAGGCCCAGCGTCTGGAGCCGGGGATCGAAGCCGTCGGGATCGAGTTTGTTCAGCTCGATAATCTGAGCATCGACATCGAGGTAGAGGGGGTTGGCGATGTGGTGGATGCCACGCTGCCGATTCCAGGCCTCACGGTCCTCTCTTCGGCGCCGGTCACTGCGCAAGAAGAAGCGGAGGGTGTAATAGAGCAGATTGCACCGGTGGGGATCGGAGGTGCGCACGCGGGCGTACTCATCGCGCAGCCCCTCGGGGTTGGTCTCGTCGAGGAATCCGACAATCTCAGCCTCGCGCGCCCGGGCATAACCACCCAGCACGTTGATCAGACTATGGGTGTTGCTCGAGACGAAGTAGACCGGCCGGTAGCGCAAGAACATCTCGTCGCCCTGCACGGCGATCGTGTCCCACCAGCCCCGGGTCGCGCGGTGGTAGTCGGTCAGCGAGCTGGCCAGCAGGTTGACGCGCAGATCCTTGCGCCGCGCCGCGATCTGCGCCAGCCGCTGGGCCAGGCGGTCGCCGAACAGGCGTTGGAGCTGCTGCCACTCGCGATTGTCGAGGCCGAGCGTCTCGCGAATCAGCTCGATCACCTCCTCGGTCCACGGCTCGCCGGCCACGAGCGCGTCGAGATGGGCGCGGATCACCGGCTCGGAGAGAAACGAGTGCAGCTTGTTCCACTCGATCTGGAAGGTCGTCAGAATTGGGATGAGATCGTCGATATCGGAGACGCTGGCGATGAACGCCGCGAGGGTATCGCGGCCATCAAAGAACAGCTTGCGCCGCCGGGCCGGCGCCTCGACCGGCTGCCAGTTGGCCACGTTGGGGTAGCTTCGGCGGTCGAAGACTTCCTCCGACTGGCCGAGCACGACCAGGTTGGTCTGGACGATGCAGGGCGGAAGCCGCAGGACGGCGTAGGTAAACGCGGCGATATCGGGCAGCGGCTCTTCCGCCTGAACGTGGAGGCTGGAGCCCATCGCCGCGTGGGTCTCCTCCAGCGACCTGACCCGAATCGCCCCGCTGCTCCGCAGAAGCGAGTAATAGGTGCGGAGGTACAACTCAATCTCTTCGTTTCCGGCTGAAGGAATGGCTCGATCCATACGGCTCCTCTCTGCGCTCCCCTGAGTCGTGCATGCGGTGCGCGCGGAGAAGGTGCGACGCAGCTCCGAGGTGCGTCGCACCTTCGTGCCGGCCGCTACCGGATCCGCTGCTCGAACCGCTCGAGGGCGCGCTGCAGCTCGCGCTGTTTCATCACCACGGTGACGTCGCCGCGGGTCCGTTCGAGGACCCCGCGCAGCATATCACTGGTCCGGCGGATATTCCCGGTGATAGCGTGGGGGAAATCCACGGTGATGAGCTGGCTGTAGACCTCCTCCATCGCCTCCAGCAACCGCTCGGCCTCGCCCATCTCGTCGTGGCGGATCAGGTCGAGCACGTAGCGGCGCAACTCGCTGGCCGCCTCACCCAGACCATTGAGGTAGCTGGCGTCTTCGACTTCCAGCTCCTCAGGGGTTGGGAGCGGCTGGTTCTGGACAATCGCCTTCGTCAGGTGCGCCTCAACGTACTCTTTCTGGGCGTCCTGAACGTAGCCGGTGAAGTAGATGTCCGGCTGCTCGTGGGTCCGGCGATGCATCTCATCGATGATCGGCTGCATTTCCTGGAGGATCGCCTGCGCCTCCTCGAACTCACGGCGGTGCACCGCTCGAATGGCGTGCGAGGCGTGCTGAACCACGCGGCGCGAAAGGGCGAGGGCCTCCTCGCGCACGGCGTTCTTGCTCTCCAGGCGCGCATCAATGGCCTGTACGATCTCGTCCAGGTTGTTCACGACGTGGTCTCCTCCTGCAAAAAAGGGCAGAGCGCCTTTGCCTCTGCCCCGCACCGATGGGGAAGATTATAGTCGGGTGGGGAGTGAGGGGCAATCAGGGCAGGATCGTGCCAGCCATGGCTTGATCTGGTGGCCGGCGCCCATCAGGCTGAGCCGGTCATCACGGGAGCGGGTGGCCGCAGCCGTGGCCCGGTCCCTCGTCGTGTCCCAGGAGTCTCATCATAGCATTTCGAGCGCCCCCTGGGAGCGCGGGCGTCTCGCCCGCCGGAGGCCGCCGGTTGTGGCTCAGCACCGGCTCCTATACCGTGTCCGAACATCCCGAGCGAAGATGGGGTTGGACCACGGAATCCGCGAAAGGGCGCGAAAGACACGAAATGTTTTGGCGGTGTTTGGTGGCCTTCCGTGACTTTCGTGTTTCAGGTGTTCTCTGCATGCTTATGAGGGTACCCGTATGCCATCAGTTTTAACCAAAACGGTGCCATACCCCTTGCTCCCGTCATAGTTGGTATGATAGGATGGCCGCTTGCCGGTAGGTGGGGGACTGTTGGACCACGGAATTCGCGAAAGGGCGCGAAAGGCACGAAATTTTTTCGCGGTGTTTCGTGACCTTCCGTGACCTTCGTGTTCCAGGTGTTCCCTGCATATCTATGAGGGTACCCGTATGCCATTTCGTCGCTCACGGAAGGGTTATGAGTTCGGTTCGCTGTCTTAGGCACCCGCCACCAGACCACCGGGCAAGGCATCGCCGGAGGCGCATGATCGGAGACTTCCGAAATCTGACGCCTTGCCCGGCGCGCTGGGGTGAGTACTGGATAGAGTGGAGCCCTTGTGCTTCCCCCTCGACGGGTTACGATCGGACCGGTGGGTGTTGTTGGTTACCGGTGCCCGCTGCCGCTTGTTCCATCACGCCGGGCCGGCGTGATGAGGGACGCTTCGTCGCGCCGGCCACGCGGTGCGAGGCGGGGCAGGCGGGCGCCGTCTGAACAGACGACGGACGGTCGCCGGATTCGGACGGCCGAGATAGGCACAACGGGCGGGGAGTGAGGTGCGACCAGGCACGATGGGAACGAGAGCGGGGGATCTCGGTTGACGCCATTATACACGGCGTGTCAATCCCTGGGCGGTCTCCAGGCATGGAGGTGCCCTTGTGCCGGGTGCCCGCACCAGGTCGCCTGACCGGCGACGCGCGTGGATGCGTGGGGCCTGGGGCACCACCGCGGCCAGCAAGCGAGATCCCTGCTACACCTGGAACCAAATCCCGACCCGAGTGTCAGGATATGCGGAATGGCGGGGTCAAGCGAGGGAGTGAAACGGGCACTGAGGCGACAACGGGAGGCCGCCGAACCGGCGCGGATCGACCGGGCGGGCCACCGATCACAGCCTGCACAAAAGGGCAGAGGGCCTTTGCCTCTGCCCCCGCACTGATGGGAAGATGAGCGTCGGGTGGAGGGCGCTGCAATCAGCGAGGGGTTCCCTCCGCCTGCATTTCCTACGCCTCGATGCTGACCGTCTCGGTTGTACCGGTCTCTCGGTCGCGGTAGGAGAAGGTTGTCAGGGAAAATTCCTGGGGGTTCATGCGGTGCAACTGGAGACGGACACGGAGCCGCAGTTCCAGAGCGAGTCGCAGAAGCAGCCGGGCATCTTCCTTATCCATCAGACCTGAAGGGAAGATCAGCTTGGTGAGGCCCGAGAAGACCCGGTTGACACTGCGAGTATCACGCGTGCTCCACTGCCCCTCTGGGGCTTCGAACCAGCGCTGCCAGAGGGAGCCGTAGTGGCCGATGCGCCGCAGCTCGCGGTGGAAGAGCTCGCTGGTGTAGTCGAGGATGAACCCAACGTGATCGGTGATGAGCTCGTTCGTCAACTTGGGCATCTCCCAGCCCGGCAGGTAGGCGGCCCAGCGGTCGTGGAAAGCGGTGTCGTCGCTGACAGCCGGGGGGAGCGGCTTGAAGAGGTGTTCCGCCTGCATCCCTTCCCGCGGGTTGAAGTTGATGTTGCCGTTGAAGACAAACCCGGCATCACCGGTGACGGTGATGGTGCCGCGGTTGATCTGGCCGCTTTCCATATAGTTCTTGTAGAGATTCTTGTCGTCATCGGCGTTGAAGGTGCTGCCGGCGATCTCGTCGAAACCAATCGCGTCGCGGTGCGCGATGAGCCCGGGGCGGGGCGGGTTGGTGTTGCTGACAAAGAGCTTCGGGACGGTGACAGCGCCTCCGGCCAGCAAGGTGCCGTAGGGGCTGAACTCCGTAAAGCAGAAGGACTTGCCCGTCTGCCGCGGGCCGAGCTCGATCAGGTGATAGTTGCTCTCGACCAGCGGGATCATGCGCACCAGGTAGAGCAGCTTGACGCGCGGCGTGACCAGGGGGTGAGTGGGTTCGTAGCCCATGGTGCGAACGAGCGCATCGATCCACTGGTCGCGGGTGAAGCGCTCGCGCCCGGCGCAGTATTCCTCCAGGTTCACACTGCCCACCTGGACCGGCTCCAGACGGGAGATGACAAAGGGAAACGTGCGGCCGCGGTACCGAACCGTATCGTCATAGTGAATCAGGACATTGCACCAGACGCCCGCCGTGAGCAGCCGCTCGTATTTTTCGATGAGCTGCGGCGTGATGTTGACGTTGCGGATGTTGGCGTTGAGCAGGCTGGCCCAGTAGACACCCGTGTCCAGGCGCTCGTCGAGCTCGACCTTGACCATGTCGATGAGGCGTTGCGGGGGGCGCTCGCGGATAGCGGCTTTGATGGCCTCGGTCTCGTCGCCGCGCGGGATGTAGCGGGCGACTTCCTCCTGTACGAGCTGCAACCCCTCCGCCACCTCGCCGTCGTCGAAGAGGTTGGCGCAGTACTTACTGAGCATGAACTCGATCACGTACGAGGGCGCCTTACTGGTGCCGCGAATGGTCTTGGTCAGATCCTTGCGCATCACCAGGCCGGGAAAGCTCTCGAAGAGCAAGCGGTCAAGCGCGTCGGGAACAAAGGGTTTTTTCTCCCTGGTCACGGGGGATTTCTCCTACCAGCCGGTCAATTCGGTCATCAAGGTGCTCTCGGCAGCCGCCAACACTTCTTCCGTCCTGAGATCTCGCACTTCGATTCGAAGCGGCGTCCCCCGCGCGGCGACGGCACCCTCCACGGCACGCAGCGCGACGCCGACCTGCTCCTGATCGGGTGTGAGTTGCACCTCGGTCGAGCGGAAGAGAATGGTCCGCGGCCCGGCCGCGCGAATGAGTCCCTCAACCTCGCGAGCGATCGACTCCTCGATGAAGAGGCTGCTCCGCAGGACCCGCAGGGTCAGGCGCGGGCGCTGGCTGAGCACGTTGGGGAGCGGCTCGATCTGGACTTCCACCGACCGTGCCTCCAGCGGCCACTCGATCCGGACGCACGGGATGATCCACTCCTGGAGCGAAGCCCCGCCATGGAAGTAGCCCAGCCCGCCGTAGGCGCGGAAGCTGGCTGCGCCCCGCGGCAGCGCGACGCGCCAGGCTCCGCCCAGAGCCAGCGCCTGCGGCCCGTCGAAGGTGACGGCGGCCGGGTAGGCGAGCGCTCGTCGCGAGACGTAGGCCGGGTCCGGAGCCGGCGGAGCCACGTTCCGCTCCTCGCTGGAGGGCCAATGAATGTAGCCGTGATCCGTAACGATCAGGACGCGCCGCCAGCCGGCGTCGCGCAGTCGCTCGATCGCCGTCAGGTAGCGGTCGAGGACAACGTCGCTGCCCATCGCCTCCAGTTCGTCGTCGTGCCCGAGCCTGTCGATAGCGTCATCGTAGATCACCAGGCGCGTCCGGGCCTGAGCAGGGGGCGGAATCGTCCGCGCCTGCGTATCGGCGACGGTCAGCAAGGCCTCCTCCGGAACCCCCGCGTGATGTTGCCACCACCCACGCCGCCGGGCCGCGATACTCAGATTCTCGTCCAGCCCGGTCTGCCGGAGCTGCCACTTGCCGTCGACAACGTCAGCGCGCAGCTCACTTTCCGCGATGGGCAGGGCCGCGGCCATCCCGAGGGGGGTGATGGAAGGCAGCGGCGCCCGGGCCGGATGGACGGAGGTCCGTTCGGCGCCCTCGCGGCGGTTCAAGCGCTGCGCGAGGAGCGCCGCCAGAGGATAGCGGAAGGCATCGACGATCAGAATCGCCGTCGCGCGCCGGCTTTGGAGGATTTCGCTCAGCCACTCCCCGGCGGTGGGCAGCGGCGGGAGCGGGTAGCCCGCCTGGACCCACACCTCCGACCACTGGATCATCAGGCCCTCCCAGCGAGCGCGGTAGGCCGCCCGGAGCGGGATGATCAGCGCCAGCAGTTCGGGCAAGGGTTGGGTGAGATTGCGCAAGAGCGCCTCGCCGGCCTGATCGACCCGCCACCCCCCGGAAACGTACCACTCGATGGCCGCGGCAGGCGTTGCCCACCGGCTTTCCGGCGACGCCTCCAGGAGCATCTCCACCGCGCGGCTCAGGCGCAGCAATTCGTCCCAGGCGATTGCCTGCCGGCCGTGGGAATCGGAGCCCCACAATCCGCGCGCGTGCCGCTCAAGGTCGGGGCCAGATGCAGCGAGCGTTTCCAGCAGCGCTCGACCGCTTTTCTGCGCCAGTTGAGTGCAGACCGCAGCGAAGACCGCCCACTCCGCGGCGTGGGAGAGAAAAGGGCCCCGGTCCACGCTCGCCCCGCGCATCTGGGGTGCGAGTTCGGCAATGCGGTCGGCCTCCAGGATCGCCTCGGGGAGGTGCTTGCTCAGGCGCAGGCTATCGGTCCAGCGGTCGAGCAACTCCAGGGCAAAGGCACGCTGGGGGACGGCGATGAGCAGCTCGTGGGTAGCCGGGACGAGATCCGGCGCGGCCTCGTGGGCCTGGGTGACGAGCAGGCGCGCGAGCGAACGTGCCCGCCAACCCGGCAGGTTGTGGGTATCCAGGGCCGGCAACCCGGCCTGCTCGATGGTCAGCTCCAGGATCAGCCCGTGTTCGGCCGCCGGCTCGGCGCCGCCCGCCAGCACCTCAAGCAGGAGCGCCATATCAGGCTGGAGACCGCCGCCGCCCCACTCCGCCGGGTCCTGCTCGAACCCCTGGCGGGCGAGCACTGCCAGCTCCTCCTCACCGATCGTCAGACGCTGCGGGCGCCAGCCCCACTCTAGAAGTTGCTCGCGAAGCGAGCGCGCGTAGATGCGCTCGGCCAGGAGCGCCTGTGCCCAGAGCCAGCCGAGCCGGTCAGGGGGACCGGGACGAGGAGCACGAAGGACTCCCCGGCGTCGAGGCGCGCCTGCAACTCGCGCCGCAGCTGCGGGCCGCCGACCTCGCCGGCGGTCTCTTCATCGACGGCCAGCAAGGGAAAGTCACCTGTGGCCTCGTCGCCGGCCACGCGACGCAGCAGCGGCGACCAGTGGCCGCGGGGGTCGCACCAGACCATCCAGGCGCCGGGGCCGCTGTCGAGCGTCTGGCGGATGAGGGTGTGGATGCGTTGTCTGAGCGAGCTGGTCATGGGAGCGGGCACCAGTCAGAGGAGAAGAAATCAGGGAAGGAGCAAGCGGGTGAAACCGGCCTGCTCGAAGTGATGGTCGGACGTGAACGCCGGCCCGATCTGCATCCGTGTCATAACCGCGAAGCTCGTGCAGTCCGTCAAGCCCCATTCCTTGTCGAGACGTTGCGAGTAGAGAGCCCAACCATGGGCGAACAAATCCTGGGTGACGGGGATAATCTCCAGGATCGGCAACTGGCGGAGTCCATCGAGAAAGGCGACGGTTTGCGAGCGAAACTGCGGCGCGGAGAGGGCATCCGCAACCTCCAACAGGATGAACTCAGTTGTCACCAATCGGGTATTTCCCTGCTGGAGCGAACTCATGACTTAGTGAGCAAGAGCATGGATCGCATCGTTCCGATTCAGGATCGCGATCCAGGCCGCGGTATCGACGAAGACTGTTCTCATGTTGTCACTGCCGCTTTGGCTTGCCATAGAGGTAGTGATCGTGCTGGTGTGCCAGGTCGGGAATACCGGTCTCCACTGCATGCGCCTCAATCAACTGTTTGAGGGCTTCCCAGGCGGCATCCGTTGCCACCGGAAGCTGCTCGGTGGCGGGCTCGTTCAAAAAGGTGATGATCACCGCCTGACCATCGCGCCCGCTGATAGGTTCATCCGGACGTGCGATGCCATTTTCATAGGTACCTCGAACCGAGAGCATTGCTCTCTCCTTTCAGAAAGGCCGGCGATACCATCGATCGCTTTGCCATCTATCGTCTGTTTGATTCATCACCGATTATATCAAAGCTGCCTGGCCGATTGTCACCAGTCATAGGCCGGGGCAGCAGCATCCAGCGGCCGCGCCGATCGCATCAGACTATCCAGGCGCCGGGATTGCTGTCGAGAGTTTGGTTGGCGGTACATGCGTTCTCCCTGGCGCGCGCCGGCGACTTCGACCGCTTCCCTGAAGTTTATGCCCCGGCACGCCGGAGACGCAAATGGAGTGGCTTTGCAAAGTCACACCGAAGCCCCAGGCACCTCGTAGCTGCCGAGCGTTTGGCGGATGAGGGTGTGGATACGTTGTTTGAGAGAGCTCGTCATCGAACACCGATCTGTCACCAAAGCGATCCGAGACCAATATCCTACGGAATAGACGATCGAGGGAGGGCACTTAAGGCCCTCTTGTTCAATATAGCGACGACATCAGGGGAAAAGGGGCGATGAAGATAATCGGCGAGAGTAGAAAGCCAATGTTTTGGGATTTTCCAGAAAAGAGCCAAGTTGTGGTTGACGGCGGTCATAAAGCACGCAATCGCGAGATGAGCAGTAGGTCTGTCGCCAGTAGGACTGGGCTTTGATTGAGCTTCCTGCATCGCCTCTAAGATCTCTTGGGCAGAAGGCGGGAGAATGTGTTCCTCCGCTAGACATTGATGCTTGAAATGGAGTTGCAAGAGCGCCGTGATAAACAAGGAGAGAAAAAAGGTTTCCACCCCTCGAGGACTGGTCGGAAACACCTGAATACCATTCAGGGTGTGTTTAAAAAACCGCACAATCAGTTCGATTTGCCAGCGGTACGCGTATAATAAGATCACTTCAAAGGTGTTCAGATCAAGCCGATCCGTGATCAGCTGATAGACCGTATCGCCAATTGAAAATTCAACCAGCCGAAATCGAAGGCTTTCGGCCTCTGGGTTGGCTGAGACGACAATCCGATCGCTCACATGGCGCCACACAGAACTGACCTGCTTCGGCAAGTCCACCGGCAATTCGGTATCTGTTTCCACAACGATGTCGTTGTAGACCCGCACAATAATATGCGCTTCCGCTTGAATCACCGCTCGAATCAGTTGAAACGAAAAGTAACCGCGATCAAGAACGTAAGTGATCCCAGCCCCCAGCTTCTGACGCAGAGCCTGGCGTTCACTCGAATCTTCCAGCCCAATACGGCCGTCAACCGCCACCATCTTCTTCAGATCGAAGAGCAGGTGCAGTGTGATCGCAGATTCAATGCTCCCGCTTGTCCAGGTCAAGCCTTGCACGATCGGAAAAATACTGCCGTCGGCGATATAAATGTGCCCCAAGAACGTCAGTTCAGGATTCGACGCTAAAGGCAGCGTCGTTATCAGTTCGTGCAGCGCCTGCCGGCATAACCCCGGTGAGAAGCGCCGAAACGCATCCGAGCGCGTCATCACCGGCACGGGTGGCAACTTCAGCGCCTCATCGGCATTGTGCAAGGCCACCGCCAGGGATGTCAGGCTCTTCCATCCCTTGGTAAAGCAATCGACCATGACGCTGATGAAATCTATCCACGCCAAGGTCTCGTTGTGATGCTGCTTTCGGGCTTCCTCGATGGCCGTCAGGGTTGCCTGGGCCGGCTGCAGCAGCCGCTCAAAGACCCTCATCCGCCGTGCGCTCCCGCTTCGCTTGCTGTTCACGGTCCTATTTTCCTCAGCGCTATTTTTGTGTCAATTCGACCTCGAACATTCCGTAGGGTATTGAGCGGTTACCCGATTTTTGAAGGAGAATACGCTCCTCACGTCGTGGAATTGCCATCGAATCTACGTCTCCTCATTCGCTGGCACACTGCCTCGCGGACGATGGCAGAAAGCATTGGCTCATCTCTTTTACTTGCTGGCACCGGCCTCCTGTTCCAACCGCTTTGTCGCCGCCTTCCACTTCTCCTCCAGCTGGCGCCGTTACGCCTCGCGCTCCGGCGCTAACTCGGTCCAGAGCCGGCTCTCGCGCACGTCGCCTTCCATCCAGCCATAGCGCGGCAGCTTGCCCTCGCGCACCCAGCGCCGCTCGTCGGCGCGCCAGCAGGCGCGGTCAGCGCTGGTCTGACGGGCGTCTCTAGCTTTGCGGACATCGCTCACTAGCAGGCCGGCGAGCTGCAACGGGGCGAGGTTGACCCACACACCGTCGCTGAGACCCATTCGCTCACACGGCGATCAGGGCTGGACCTCTGGGAGGCGGTCGAGAATTGCCCGGTACAGATTCCAGGCGGCAGAGCGCGCCTCTTCCGCCTCCTCAAGCGTGGGAGCCGCAGCGGGGCCAGGATAGCGATAGACCCAGGCGTACTCGGTCAACGGCACCGCCTCATCCACAGCCAATTCCAGCGTCGGGTCGAGGGCCAGGCAGGCTTCGCCGATTTCTTCCAGATTGTGCGTCTTCGAAACGGCTGGTTGTGGAAAGTAAGGAATGCTTTCAGAGCTTTCTCAGCGGCCTGCTGGCAGTGGAACACAGCATCCTCCAAGAGCGGCGGCGTAGCCGCCGGGTCAATCTCGGCGCCCCGCAGGTCGTTGGCGGCTTTCTGGAGCCACCCTTGCGTATCGGCAACCAGCACCGGATCAAGCGGCATAGAGCAGCTTTCCTTCCCGCACAATGGTAGCCGGTAGGGAGGCCCGCAGGTGCAAACGCTCGTCGAAAGTTTGCCTGGGCCAGACGAGCACATCGGCGGCGGTGCCGGTGCCGCGCAACGCCTGGTAGCCGAGGCGGCTCCGGCGCCGTTCGGGCGGCGCATCATCAGGCACCACCACCATCAAATCGTAGGCGCTATCCGGTCCCGCCTGCCCCCGCGCTTTCGAGCCGAAGAGGTAGATGCGTTCCGGCTGGTACGCGTCTACCAGGCGCCGGACAAGCTCCGCGAGCACCGCGTCTTGCTGAAGTTCCTGCGCTTTCGGGTCGGCCATCAAGCGTTCCCCCTCCCGGGGTATTATACTCCCCTCGGAGCAAGCAACACCACATTACGTCTGGTAGCGGGGGGCACGCACGAGGTGGCAGGCCATTCCCCGGCCCCTTCAGGCTCGCGCCGCCCGCCCGGAGTTCCGCTGCGCTCCACTCCGTGCTCCCGGGCTCGCCACTCCCACCGGGAGTTTGGTCCGCCGGCGGGGGGGTGAGGGGGAGTGGCCGCCGCCACCCCTGGCGGGCTGACCTCGAAGGAAACATGGCTCTCCAACCTTCGACCCTTCGACAAGCTCAGGGCAGCGCCTTTCAACCTTCCAACCTGTAACCTTCCACCCGCTCCCGCACCGCCTTGCGCTTCTCCTCCAGCCGCGCCCGTTCCGCCTCGCGCTCGGGGGCCAGCTCGGTCCAGCGCTGGCTCTCCGGCACGCTGTCATCCATCCAGCCACAGCGCGGCAGCTTGCCCTCGCGCACCCAGCGCCGCTCGTCGGCGCGCCAGCGGGCGCGATCGGCGATGGCCTGGCGGGCGTCTTTGGCTTTGAGGACGTCGCTCGCCAGGAGGCCGGCGAGCTGCAGCGGGGCGATGTTCACCCGCACGCCGTCGTTGATGTCCACCCGCCAGGCGCGCTCCTGGTGCAGCAGCGCCTCGCGCGACGAGGGCGGGAGGTAGCCGTCGCCGCTCCAGCGGTCCAGCGGCTCCTTTCGCCCGTTTCGTGATTCCTCCTTCGCCAGCAGGTCGTCCAGCTCCTGGCACGCGAACCCCTCCTCCTCGACCTCCCGCAGCTTCGCGGCGAAGGCCTCCAGCTCGTGGATGCGGGCAGTGGCGCGGGCCGCGGCGGTCTCGTCGTTGGTGCGCCGGGCGTCATCGGCGCGGCGGCGCTCGGCGCGCAGCAGCGGCTCGACGTACTGGGCGCGGATGCGGGCCAGCACGTCGCCGGTGCAGGCGTGGTAGTAGAGCAGGCATTCGAAGGCCGGAGACCTCCCTCCTGACCTCCCCCTGCTGCGGGGGAGGTCAGGAGGGGGTCTCGGGGCGGCTGGCGAGGTGCCAGGCGATGGGGCGGTACTTAAACTGGCGCATGTGGCGCGGGAAGAAGTCGCGCCGCAGCCACTCGTCGACCGTCCGGCCGGTCAGCTCGTGCAGCAGTGCCTCGGTGCGCTGCACGCCCAGCGCGCCCTCCCCCGCGCGCAGCCGCTCGCGCAGGCGCTCGGCGACGGTCGTTTCGCCGCTGCCCGGCATCAGCGGGATGACGCCGTCGCGGTCGGCCCACGCGGGCACCGGCTCGCCGGCCTCGATCTGCTTGGGCCAGCGGTGGCCCAGCAGGCGCAGCACCAGCACGCTGAGGCGATCTTCCAGCAGCCGCCGCTCCTCCGGCTTGCAGCGCACCCCCTCGGCGCGCAGTTCCTCCAGCAGCCGGTAGACACTGATGGGGTGAATCTGCAGCTTGACGCTCAGCTCTTCGAGGAAGGTCTCGGTGGGGATGGGGATGTGGGCGCCGGAGGCGTTTTCTTCCTCGTCGGCGTAGTGATCCAGCTCTTCCAGGTCTAGATTGTCGCCGTTGGCGCCTGGGCCGGCCTCATAGAGTGCTTGCAAACTAACCCTAATATGCGCCAGCTCTTCGGCAGTGGGATTGATGCGTGCATGGCGAGCGAGTATGTCAGGCACCGCCCATGGCAATAGTGACAAATCGAGATCATCAGGTGGGTCCGGCAGAACATCGTAGTCAGCGATAAGCGGAAAATGGCCGGCGGGCACTCCTGTTTCAGACAAGACTAGCTGTCTGTCCGATGTTTCGAGCTCATAGCTATCTTGACAGAATTGCTCAGATACGGCCTCAAGAGTATGTCTCGCAACCTCCGCTTTAGCTAGGTCATCTATGTCTTTGACTACGACAAACTCTGGCGCCGTTATCTGAGTTGATAGCGATAATTGCGTTGCACCTACACACCATTTGCCCAATGCACGGAGCGTGTCATCGTTCTTGAATTTGGCAGGTAGAGGAACATTCAGCAAGTAGCCAAACCTAAAGGTCATTGTAGGGCTGTAGGTACGCAAAATGAAGGAAACGACGCGACTATTGAGTAAGCATAGTGTTGAATAGACTTCATTTTCGCTATCAAGGATTATTGGGCTACCTTCGCCAAATATCTGGTTATGGGTAAGAATTCTAGCTCCCAAACTACCACGGGATAGGGTTGAGTACGTCGCACCCTCCAAGAAGTAGAGATGGATGTTCCTAACCTATCTCGACCAATGTCCACCACCATAAAGCTCTGAATTATATGCCTTGACTTTGGCGCCATCATATGCCCAGTAGACTCTGTTCTCGTTAAGCCCCTGCCATTTTCGATATCCGCCTCCCTTCGCTAGTTGAACAAATCCTGAGAGGCCTGCAATTTCCCAAAAAAACCTTACAAATCGAGCATCGTCTCGCGTACCCAATCCTTCACCACAGATGTAACTATGCTCAAACGGTTTTCCTTGCGTGATCGCACGCATTATTCCTTTGGGAAGCCAATAAACTAGCGGGCATTCAGGAATAGCCAGGAAATCGTTTTGCCTGGGACGACTAACGGTTGACTGAGGCATGCGTGGGCCTCCGCAGAGATAGTGCGTATCGAATCAGACGGCGCGCCATCAATCGCTCGGCAGGCCGAGCAGGCTGGCAACCGAAATGTCCTCGTCCAAAGCTTCCCAGTGCAGTCCTTCGCCGTTGCCGATCAACTGCCACTCGGCGTGCTGTTGGGGAGTGGCGTGGAAGAGGCGCGGGAACCAGGCCAGCGGCACGGCAATCTCCCGCCCGTCCACCAGAAAGACGCGCAGCATCTCGTCGTTGCACTGCGCGGCGCGAGCCAACGGGGTCGTCGTAAAACTCGTGGCTCGTGCGCCCTTACGCACCGAAGGAGTCATACCAGACCTCCAGGAAAAGCGTGCGGTGTTCTTCGACCAACCGCTGCAATTGATTCAACTCAGGGGTGTTGTAGCCGAAAGATCGCGCCAGCGCAACTGGGTCGAGCCAGAACTTGGCCGACTTCTCCGCGGTTTGGACGTGGATGTGAGGTGGCTCGTTGCTCTCGCGACTGTAGAAGAAAAAGCGGTGGCCGCGAAGGCGGAGAATGTCGGGCATACTGTCAGAGACCTCGTGCTTCGGCCAACATCCTGGCTTTCTCCCCGGCACTCCCCACCCCCACCAACCGAAACGCCACCATCCGGTGCTCCGCATCCGGCGCGCAATTCGCCAGCGTGAACATCGCACTTTGTACGACCTCGCCGCTGATCTCCTCGAAGGCATTCGGCCCCAAATGTGCCAGGCCCTCAATGCTTGTCTCACGGGTAGCACTCCACTAAAGCGTGATTGAAGAAAGGACTTGATAAAAACGGGGTTCACTGGCACCCTCTTGGAAGTGTCCAAGCAACCAGGAGGGAACCAAGTGAACCCACAAGATGTATTTTGCCCGAATATTGAGTGTCCGGCAAGAGGCCAGAGCGGAAAAGGCAACATTCAAATCCACAGCCGGCAGGAGCAGCGCTACCGCTGCGAGGTTTGCGAACAAACCTTTACGGCCACCAAAGGCACGATTTTCTACCGGCTGCGGACGAGTGCGGAGATGGTCATGCTGGTGATTGCTTTGCTGGCTTATGGCTGTCCGCTGCAGGCGATTGTGAAGGCGTTTGGCTTGGATGAGCGCACGGTTCGGGACGGGTGGCAGCGGGCGGGTCAGCACTGCCAGAAGGTGCATGAACACAGCGTAGGCCGCGCCCAACTGGATTTGGAGCAGGTGCAAGCCGATGAGATCAAAGTCAAGACCCAAAAAGGAACCTTTTGGATGGCCCTGGCGCTGATGATCCCCACCCGGCTGTGGTTGGGTGGCGTGATCAGCGCCAAGCGGGATCTGACCTTGATCCAAAGCCTGGCCGAGCAGGTTCGCGCAATCGCCTTGTGCCGTCCCTTGCTGTTGGCCGTAGATGGTTTGGCCAGCTACGTGACAGCGTTCCAAGCGGCTTTCCGGACGGCCCTGCCCCGCCGCAGGGGTGAAAAAGGACGCCCGAAGCTGGTTGCCTGGCCCAACATCGCTATTGTCCACGTGGTCAAACAGCGTTTCGCCGATCATTTGCACATTGACCGGCGCATCGTTCAGGGCCGTCAGGCAATGATCCGGCGTCTGATCCAGGCCTCCCAAGGCGCGGGCGGGATCAACACCGCTTTTATCGAGCGGCTCACTGCCACCTTCCGCCAGCGGCTTGCGAGCCTGACCCGCCGCACGCGCACCCTGGCCCGCAAGGCTGAGACCCTGGTCAGTGGGATGTATGGAGTCGGTTGCCTGTACAACTTCTGCGACTGTCATAAAAGCCTGCGATTGCGCCTCTCGGTGGGCCGCTTCGGTCATCGCTGGGTCCAGCGTACCCCGGCGATTGCGGCTGGTTTGACCGACCATATCTGGACGATGGCCGAACTGTTCGCTTTCAAAGTTCCGCCGCCGCGTTGGGAACCACCCAAACAGCGGGGGCGGCGGTCTCAAGAGACCTTGCAGTTGATCGAACAGTGGTGTCAATGATCACGATTAGATGCTGTGCTACCGTCTCACGCAGCAATCCCGTAAATTGCTCCTTTTTCCGTGCCGCTGCCAGCTTATCCTCCGGCAGCGCGCGCAGGTCGGCAAAACTGCGCAAGAACATCCAGCTCTGCTGCGTCACCATCGCCACGCGTCCGTTCGGCCGGCACAGCTCCAGGCAGCGCAGGATGAAGGCGGCGTAGAGATCGCGCTTGCCGCTGGGGTAGTGGCGCGACACGTAGTTCTTGAGCGGCGCATCCATGTTGCCGCTCCCCATGTACGGTGGATTCGTCACCACCACCGCGTAGCGCCGGTCGAGCAGCCGCAGCAGCCGCACCCCCTCGCCCGCCTCGCGCCCGAAGAGCGCCGCGGCCACGTCGGCCTCGCCGGCCTCGGCGGCGAAGCTCTGCGCCACGCGGTCGAGCAGCAGCGCTTTCAGCTCCGCGGGGTCGTGCTTCGCCAGCTCGGTGATGGTGCGGCGCAGGGCGGCGTCGTCTCCATCGACTCCCAGGGGGAGATTCTGGGTCCTCTGGAGTTTCCCGATGGCCTCGTCCAGGTGCTCGCCGGGGCGCAGCAGGCTGCCGAGGATGTCGGCCTGCTCCAGCGCGGCGAAGATGCCCGCCAGCAGCGGCTTGAAGATGCGATCCTCCGGGTGGCGCTCGAGGTGGCGCTCCAGCGCGCCGGGGGTCAGGCCGGTGGGGGTGGTGGCCAGGTTCATCTGGAGTTTGGAGTTTGGAGTTTGGAGTGCTGAGGTTGGGGAGCGGCGCTGGCGCTCCTCGTCGCGGATGAGCTCGGCGGCGCGCAGGGAGAGGGTCAGGGCGGCGAGTTGGGCGGCGCGTGGGTCAATGTCGATGCCGTAGAGGTGGTCGCGCAGGATGCGGCCGGCGATCTCCCGCGCAGGCATCTTGGGGTGCTGCTCGCGGTACATGGCGGCGAGCATGTCGAAGGCCTCGCGCAGGAAGTGGCCGCTGCCCATGCACGGGTCCATCACTGTTAAGGTTGAAAGGTTGAAGGTTCCCCCGTCGGGGGCACCCTCATCGGTACGTAGACGTAAGGGGGCAAGCCCTGAGGGGTTCCCCCCGGCGAGACGATCCGGTTCGGGCATCCCCCGCGGGGGGACCCGCAGGGTGGAAGGTTGAAAGTTTTCTTCTAAACCGTCGATCTTTGGTGTTGTCCCTCATTCTCCTTGATGGGCTTGTTCGAGCAAGGCGAACAAGGGCTTGATCTTTGACAACTGATCCAAGAACTGAGCCGACACTCGATACGAAAGAAGCTCAGCGGTTGACCCCACGTGGTCAGTGATTCCGGCAGCCATGGCGGGCGTAACCGGTTTCCATTTTCTCGGCGACCCTGTTCCCCGGGTAGGTTCAGGCGTGTCTAGCGGCTGACGCAAGCTGTAATGGGGTAAGACCAGGTGATAGTAGGCCGTCGACAACCAGAGCTGCTTCTCAAACCAGACAATTTCTTTGGAAAAGCCATTCGTGCGGCGGGTCAAACGACGATTGCTTTGCCGTTGCGTCAAGTTATCCCGCTCCACGAAACTGGTATTGACCGTGTCGCTCACCGGTGAATTAGTCAGTTGAGCCGCGATCGCCTCGGGTTTACCAAAAATCACTTTGGCTTTGACCTCGGTCACCCGAGCACCGTCGCGTAGCTTGACTACTTGGGCATACAGCAGGTCCGCGGCAGGGACCAACCGGGGATTGGGAAATCGGCCTCGATGGCCTTTTCTTTCAGGCTGAACCCAAGTGCCCTAGGTATGCAGCAAGGCATGGGCATATTCCGGTAGCTGATCGCTGGTAAAGAAAGGAATGCCTTCATCTGTAACATCTTTGACCCGGTCCACCAGGAGATCGGCACTAGCTTGGCCGCGTTTGCCGACGACAAAAGCGAGCACCAAGCGCCAGACCGGTGCAAAGGCTAACCAGACCCAGGCATCGCCATACGTTTCACAATAGAGTTTGGCAGACGGCAGGTGGGCTTCTTGAGTGTGAACGAAACTCCATAACTCGTCCAACTGGCATTCGGTGACATGCAGATGGCTCCACAGGTAAAGCACCACCGCACGGCACTGCCGAGCGGCGCGATTCAGCCAATCACACACCGTATCTTTGTCGATCGGCAAGATCCGACCGGTCGCCCGGATGGAATTTCCTTCGGCCAAGGCGCGCCCGGCGGTCTCGAAAATCGCCGGATCGCTTTCCAGACCATAGGAGGCGGTGGCGTCACCCAAGCCACACTCCTCCCACAACCCTTACAGAGTGCTTGCGGTTGACCATAACTGGTGCCATTTTTGACCATTTTGCCCTGCCGAAACGGAAGACCGTAGTATCGACAGCGTTGATTAGGACAATAGAGCGTTTCCCAGTCCATTTTCGTACCCTCGATCTGCATAACTTATGCTCTCGAGGATACGCCGACCAATCAAAGTTCAACAACCTCATCAAGGAAAATGAGGGACAATACCCGATCTTTGATCTGTCGATGTAGTACTGCCAGGTGGCAGGGAGGGTGGTGTCGGGGTAGGCTTCGTGGTAGGTGCGGCCGAGGCTGTTTTGGAGCAGCCATTTGACCATGTAGGGCTCGGTGAAGAGCTGGGTGGCGGCGGCGATCTCGGCGCGGGTCTCGACTTTGCCGCGGGCCTTGAGCTTGGCGTAGGTGCGGGCCTTGGCCTCTTCCTGGTAGAATTGGTAGGCCCAGCCGATGGCGTCGGGGTCGCGGAAGGCGGCGTCGGACTCCGCCAGGGTGAAGCCGGGCAGGTCGCCGCCGACCAGGGCGACAGACCGCAGGAGGGCGCTCGTGCTGGGGCGCAGGGCGGCGGCGGGGTCGCCGGGATCGAAGAGACCCGGGAGCGCCTGGGCCTGGGCGGCGCAGGCATCCTCGATCACCGCCCACCAGCCGGCGTCCGGCCCGGCGGTGCGGGCGGGTGCCTCGTGGCGCAGGATGAAGAGCGCCTCGGAGACCCCGTCGTAGTCAGGGTTCGCCCGCAGGGTCTCCTCGCTCAGGCCGCGCGCCTCCATCGCGCGGAGCGCCAGGAGCCGGTTGATCCAGGTGTAGGCGGCGCGCTCAACGAGATCGGCGCGGGCGGCGGGGCGCGCTTGCTTGGGCAGCGGCTCCAACTGGGCGTCCGCCAGACGGCGGGCGCGTCGCTCGGCGGGACCGGGATTGAGGAGCGCATCAACCGGCGTGATGGTGCCATCGGGCGCGACGCCGAGCCGCTCCAACTCGCGGTCGAGGTCGCCGCGCTGCCAGGCGCCGCCGGCATCCTCGTACCCGGCCAGGATGTGGCGCAATTCGGTGACGAGCGTGCGGAGGAGGTCTTTGTGGCGTTTGTGCATGATCGGTTGTCAGTTGTCAGTGAACAGTGATCAGTGATCAGTGGTCAGTGAGCAGTGGTCGGTGGTCAGATGCTCACCAATACCCCAACGGTCCGCGTCGGCGAACACCCTGCGGGGTGATCCCCGGCGTGATCGTCTCGCTTGGGTGGACCCCGCGGGGTCGGCCGACGCCCGGCTGCAAGCCTCCAGCCGCGACTTTTGCACCTTTCCAAATTCACCCGACCCACAGCGTGCCCGGAGGGGCACGCCCGGCCGCAGGCCCCCAGCCGCGACTTCAGTCGCCCGGCTCTCTGGCGCCCGGCGGAGAGCGGTCAGTCGCCCGGCAGGCCGAGCAGGCTGGCAACCGAAATGTCCTCGTCCAAGGCTTCCCAGTGCAGTCCCTCGCCGTTGCCGATCAACTGCCACCCGGCGCGCTGGTGGGGAGTGGCCTGGAAGAGGCGCGGGAACCAGGCCAGCGGTGCGGCAATCTCCCGCCCATCCACCAAAAAGACGCGCAGCATCTCGTCGTCGCACTGCGCGGCGCGAGCCAACGGGGTCGTTGTGAAACTCGTGGCTCGGGCGCCGTTAGGCACCGAAGTAGTCATACCAGGCCTCCAGAAAAAGCGTTTTGGTCAACGGCACCACTTTGAATCCGTGGCCTTCGAGTGCTGCCTGGGTGCCGTCCGGGCCTACTCCAGCACCAGAGGGCCCTGCTGATCCCACACCTCCAGGATGCGCGCTCTGACGGCGGCGAGAACCTGGTCCAGCTCAGCCGCCGATGCGGCCCGCGCCGGCCTCACGAGATTCTGCCAGCTCAGAACAGTCTCACTCGATTCGCCGCGGGTTCGGAATTGCTCCTGGAGCTCCCGCAGGCGCCGCTGCACGTCGAGCCCGGCGCCGGTCAGGGCCGAGAGCAACTTGCTCGCCTCGTGAAGGTTGAGGGTGGAGCGGCGCAGTTGCTCGCGAACGTCCTCGTAGCGGGCCAGTAGTTCCGCCATCACGTCGGGGATCACCTCTTCCGGCACCCCGGCGGCGCGCACGCGGGCTTCCAGGTCGGCGTCGAGTTGGTGCAACTGGTTGGCCGCCTCCTGCCGCCAGCGCGCCACCTGCCGGTCGATAGCCTGTTGGGCGGCGTGGTAGGATTGGACGATCTCGTTCCAGCGGGTCGCGGTCGTCACGCTGCGCTCGTTGCTCACCACGCGGAAATCGTTGACAAACTGGCGTACCTCCGGGAGGTCCACGCTGGCGTAGATCATCTTGTTGTAGAAGTCGCGCACCTTCGAGTAGGTCGCGCCGTGCTCGTTCTTGAACGCCGTCAACTCGCGCAGGGTCTCATGGTAGTGGAGTAAGCGATCGGCCTGTTCCAGGAAGGTGGGCAGCCGGAGTTGGGGGGCGGCCATACTCCGCAGTTCGCTCACCAGGTTGGTGCCGGCCTCGAACTCGAGGGGCAGCGGGCATTGAGCGGCGGCCGCCCACTCGTGTAGCTCTGCGGCATGGGCGGCGGTCTCGGCCAGCTTCTCGCCGAGCACATTGTTGAAGGTCGCGGCGACGAGCGGTGGCTTCACACCGTACAGCGCCTCGACGTAGCCGCGAATCTGCAGCAGGGTCTTCACGCCGATCTCGGCGCGCACGCCCTGGACGCGGACGCTCTTGAAGCGTTGCTCCTTCGTCAGGAGCTGCTCCACCTCGGGATTGCTGGGGTCGGTCATTACCAGGCCGTTCTCGATCAGCCGACAGGCGGAGGCGCGCAGGAGGAGCGCCAGCCCGACCTTGACGCAGTTCCCGTCCCAGCCGAACGGTGGGCGCTCGAACTCATCGCGCAGGTCGCCGGCATTGATGGGCGGCTGGTCCTGATCGGCCAACGGAAGCCGGCCCCGCAGGGCGCTCAGCAGCGGGTGGCTCTCGTTGAGTGTGCCGTCCGCTTTGTAGACTCCCAGTGCTTTCAGTTCGGCGTTGGTGGCGTTGCCGCGCAACGCGGCCTTGACCGCCGTGTTCTCGTTGGCGATCCGGTAGGGGACCTCGGAGAAGCGCGGGTAAACGTTCGGTAGAATCTGGCTCAAGGTGGCCCGCATGGCGGCGCTGGCGCTCTCGCCGGGGGCCAGGTCGTAGGCAACGCCGCGGAAGAAGATGGTCGCGTTGCGGACTGACTGCCCCAGCAGGCGCCGCA
Source organism: Ardenticatenaceae bacterium (assembly GCA_027493995.1). GTDB lineage: Bacteria > Chloroflexota > Anaerolineae > Ardenticatenales > Ardenticatenaceae > DOUV01. The sequence continues at coordinate 4,353,939 of JAOSJS010000001.1, forward strand.
CCTGATCGCGATGGGCGGGCAGGTCCACCTGCCGGGCCTGCCGGGCGACATCCTCCTCGCCCTGCTCGGCCCGCGGCGAGTTGATGACGTTGTTGGAGACCTCCTCGGTGGCCACCGCCAACGCGAGTGCCTTTCGAAATCCGGGAACCTCCGCCAGCCGGAGGAAGATTGTATCGGGGGCCTGCTGCGAGCGCTGTCTCAACGCGGTGTCGTCCCCAATCTGGGGATCGAGGGCGCGCTGGATCGGGCTGAGGACCCGCAGCGTCACGTGCGCCGCCGGGTTGCGCACCGCGCGCCCGTCGATCTCCAGCTTGAGCGGGAGCTCCCAGTCCTGCAGTGGCACGCGATCGAAGCGCAGCGCCTCCTCGCTGTCGTACGCTTTGAGTGCCTGGCTCAACTCATAGCTCTGGCTCAGCAACTCCTCCTGCCGCGCCCGGACCTTGTCCTGGAAGCCGCGTTGCTGGGTGGTGAGGAAGACGAACTGTTCACCCACCTGTTTGGCGTAGCCGGCTGCCACCAACCGCTCCAGCTCGAGCCTGACCCGTTTCCCAAGCGAGCTGAGATTGGTGTCGAGCCCATCCGCGAGCGCGCGGGTCACGTTGTCGAGCGTCGTGGGAATGTACTTCGCCTGGCCCAAGAGGAAGAGCGCCCGCGCCACGCGCGCCGTGAAGGCCGTGGCGCCGGGCACGGTGTCGGCCACGCGGTTGAGATCTGTCTTGGTCTCGATCGGCACGTCCGAGGCGAGCTGGTCGTAGAGATCGGCCAGCGCCAGCACGCGCCCCACCCGGCTCTCCAGGAAGCCCGGCGTCTCGATGATGGCTCCCTGCACCACGCCAATCATCGTGCGGTTCGAGCCCGTCAGCGCCTCGTCGCGCCCCGCCGCCTGAGCAATGCCCTTGACAACATCGGGAATGACGGCCACGGTCCAGGGCATGTAGGGGTGGAACAGCGCAAAGTTCTCACGATTCGGTGCGGGATAGACGCGCTGGGCGCCCTGCACCGTCCCTAGATCGGCCAGGTCGCCACTGCGCTCCTCGAAGCGCTGCTCCAACGCGCTTCGAGCCGCCTGCGTCTTGCGCAGCAGCCGCTCCTCCACCACCTGGCTGATGTCATCGTTGCTCAGCTTGCACTGGATGGCGAAGCGCTGGATGATCTTGGCGTACTGCTCCTGCTGCACGTTCTGGCGGAGGGCCTGGACATCCCCGTGCGCGGTCACGGAGATCCAGATACGTCCTTCACCAGCTTCCGCCGCTCGCTCGGCCAGGGCCGCGACGTTCATGATGCGGTCGTTGGGGTTGCCGCTGGCAATCCACTGGCCCAACTCGTCAAGCTGCAGCAAAAGCTTGTGGCGCCGGCCATCACCGTCTTGAGCCGCGCACCAGCGCCGGAGCCGGTCGACGAGCCTGGTCGCATCGATGCCGCCGCGAGCCACCGCATCCACCGCCCGGCCGACGGCGGCGACGCCACCGCTGAAGTGATCCGGCAGCACATCGGCGGCGGCCTCGTAGAGCCGGTCCAGGTAGAACTCGGGATCGACGGCCAACTCTTCCCACTCCACACCGGTGATCTCACCGGCTCGGTGCCGGAAATCCTCACTCAGCCCACGAGCGTCGATCTGGTACTCCACCGCCCAGGCCAGGGGCCAGTGGTGGGTGTAGCCGCGCCGGTGGGCGAAGAGCTTGAAGGCAATCAGGGCGAGCGGGTCCTCCTGGCTGGTCAACATCGCGTGGAGGTTGCCGCCCACCGCCGTGGTGCTGATCTTGCGCTCGCAGATTCTGAGGAAACGCTGGATGTCGGCACGATCAGGACTGCCGGCCGGGAGCCGGTTCAGAAAGACTTTATGGACGTCTTGTCCCGCCAGATCCTTGCCCTCCAGCAGCATCCCGAGGACCTTCATGAGCAGCGATTTCCCGGAGCCAAAGAAGCCGCTGATCCAAATGCCGATGCCCTGCTCATCGACCCGATCTGCAGCGTCGGTGTAGGCGTCGAGGATGCGGTGGAGGTATCGCTCCCATTGCGGAGTCACCACCAGGTTCTCCAGCTCGTTCAGCATGATCGCGGGCCGCCGGTCGGCGACCTTCACGACCGGTTCAATCCGTTCCTGGATGGTGGTGGCAAAGATATCACGGATCCGCATGGTACCTCCTCGCTTACACCTTGTCCCGTGGGGAGAGAGGAGCGAGACTTCCGAAGTCTCGGGGGTGGATCTGGTTGCAGAACACGTTCAAGAGGGCCAACTCGCTTTCATGGAAAAGACTTGGCGAAGACTTCGGAAGTCCAGGTGAGTAGCTCGCCTCGCTTACGCCGGTTCCCCTAGAGAGGAGCGAGACTTCCGAAGTCTCGGGGGTGGATCTGGTTGCAGAACATGTTCAAGAGCGTTAACTTGCTTTCATGGCAAAGACTCGGGCAAGACTTCGGAAGTCCAGGTGAATAATTATCCTCGCTTACGCCTCTTCCCCACGATAGAACTCGAGACGCAACCGCTCCAACCCCAGGAAGAGGTAGGTCCGGCTGGTCTGAGCGGGACGAGTTCCGGGGACCAACAGGACAATCGGAACGATCCGATTCGTCTTTGGGTCGCGCGGCTCCTGCTCGGCCAGCGCTTCCATCAGGCTGGTGGGATTGCCCAACGGGTGCAAGGCTGCCAGCCCGCGCAGCACCACCACCGGTCGCCCCTGGCACTCGTGCTCCAACCGCTTCGCAATGGCTTTACCCAGCGCCCGCGCCCAGAGTCGGACGATGGCGACGGCGGCGCCCTTTGTTGGGTCGTTCAGCAATTCCTGCCGCTTCTTTTCCTGGCCGGCCAGGCTCTCGATTGTCAAGGGGAGCAGGTCGATATGGTGGTAGCAGAGTATTCCGTCATCACGCAGGCTCTCATCCACCAGCCGGCGGACGGCGAGTTCCTGCTCGGGAGGGTAGACGAAATAGACGTAAGGACGCCCACTACTGTGGCCGATGCCGTCATACGCCGTCCGCAATCGTTCGACCAGGAAATCCAGCCGCCGGGAGATCTCGCTCATTGGATGCTCTCCCCGGTCGCGAGCGCTTGGAGCGCGGCCCGCACGCGACCGGCATCCCAGAGCCACAGCTGCCAATCGGGATGATGGATCAATTCCTCCGGGGTCACACCTTCCTCGCGCAGGAGCCGGACGAGGTGGCGCACCACCTCCGGCGGCACGATCGGCTCGGCGATCTGTTTGCGCGCGGTGCCCCGCAGCAGGCCGTAGTCTCGCAGGATCGTCAGAAGATTGCTCGCTAGTTTTTGTCGGGTCGCATGGGTCCAGGTCGTAATCTCCGGGTGGCGAGCCTGCTCTTCATCGAGGAACCGTTGCACATCGGCGCGGACAATCTCACGTTCGCTCCGATACAAGCGGGGCACAATGACCCTCTGGACGAGGCTGTAGAGCAACGTGTCCTGCCGGGGCACATGAACCAGGAGCGCGGCTCGGAGCGCATCGGGATTCCTATCTCGGGCGAAGGCGATCAGATCGTCCAGGACCCAGGGTGGTGGGTTCCAGCGGAGCAGCCGGCGCTGGACAAATTCGACGATGGTCCGGCGAGTCTCGCGCGACCGCTGCGGTAAGCCACCGTTGACCAACTCCTGGCGTGTCGTCTCTGCATCGCGACACTCAGCAAAGAGCTGAAGGAATAGGCGTGTCTCGTCCACAAGGCCGGCCTTGGACGAGTTCGTCGGCAGGTAGGGTCCGACGGCGCGCCATTGAGGGGAACTTCCAGTGTCTATCACCCGAAAGTCTCCTGGATTCCATCGTGTCTCTCGAGCAAACATGCCAGGTGGAATCAGGTGGGAGGGTCGGCGAGGGCATTGCCCTCGCCTCCCCGATGGGCACTCTTCCAATAAGAGCGCAAGCAAAAAGCCCGCCCAGTCGAATGCAGGCGAGCTTTGTCGTCCGCGGCAGACACAAACCACGGTGCCTGCCCGATCCTGGACCTTCGTGTCGACGGTGTATCTCACCGCCGGGGTTGTCTTTCAGTTGTTCGCCAATTCTAACAGAGCGAGTGCTCTGCGACAAGCCCTCCGCCACCTTTTCAAGAGTATCGAGTCTATCCTTCGGCCTGAAGCCCTCATTGTCGAGGTCGGTGGACGAGCCGCCCGGTGCGCCGGCCTGGGCAACTTCGGGGGCCGCGATTCTCGAGGAAGTGGAGCGCAGCCAAAGGGGGTGTGGGTGGCGCCGTCCCGGAAAGGATGGTTAGCGAGCAAAAAGTCAGAACCGGGCCCGCTCCTCGAAGCGTTGGCGATTGTTCGGGGTCACGCGCCTGGCGAACCGGGTCTCATCCGTCCATGTCGTTTGAGGCGGTAACGGCAGGGCGTCGCTCGCGTGCGGGCGGCTCGTGCGAGCTGGATGACAACTTGTTTTCCTCCTCCGATGAGTCTTTGCAGCGGGCCAGACTTCCGAAGTCTTAGGAGGGCTATCTGCGGGCCTTCCCGGCTTCATAAGAGCCGCGGTGTGCCAATCAGCCCCGCGGCGGCAGACTTCGGAAGTCTTGCAGATGCGAAGCGCTCATCGGTGAGAGTTGGCGCGGCTATTCAAGATGCCGGCGTCGGCGTCTGGGCGCTCGGTGGGGCGTGCGGGTGGTCGGGGCCGGGGAGGGTGACGGTGAAGGTGCTGCCCTGCCCGACGGTGCTCGCGACGGTGATGCGGCCGCCGTGGGCCTGGGCGATGCTCTGGGCGATGGCGAGCCCGAGGCCGCTTCCGCCCTGGGCGCGGCTGCGCCCGCGGTCGACGCGGTAGAAGCGGTCGAACAGGTGTGGCAGGTGCTCGGAGGCGATGCCGGGCCCGGTGTCGCTGACGCTGATGGTGATGGTCCCGTTGTCGCACCGGCCGCCGAGCGTGATCCGGCCGCCCGGTGGGGTGTAGCGAATGGCGTTGTCGAGCAGGTTCACGATCAGGCGGATGAGCTGGTCCTCGTTGCCCCGCACGAGCGGGGGTGCGCCGGTCAGCTCGATGGTCTGCTTCCGTTCGGCAGCGAGTGGCTCGACCTGCGCGATGATCGCGAGCAGCACGACGCTCAAGTCGACCGCCTCGCGCGCGATGTCCGCCGTCCGCGCCTCGGTGCGGGCGAGGAAGAGCAGGTCGTTGGCCAGCCGCGCCAGTCGCTGGGCCTGGGCGCGGACGGCCACCAGCGTCGCGCGGTAGCTCTCGCCGTCGCGGGGCTGGTCGAGCGCCACGTCGATCTGTCCGATGATCGCGGTCAAGGGGGTGCGGAGCTCGTGGGACGCGTCGGCGGTGAACTGGCGCTGACGGGCGAACGCGGCCTCCAGGCGGGCCAGCATGGCGTCGAAAGTCCGCGCCAGCCGGCCAACCTCGTCGTCGGGTCCCTGGAGATCGATGCGGCCGCTGAGATTCTCGGCGCCGATGCGTTGGGCCGTGCGCGTGATCCGGTCGATGGGCGCGAGGGCGCGATTTGCCAGGAACCACCCGCCGCCGCTCGTCAGGACGAGGGTCGCCGGGATCATCAGGAGCAGAACCTTCACCAGCGAGTGCAGCGTGTCCTCGATGTCTTCCAAGGACACGCCGACCTGGAGGGCGCCGACAATTTTGCGCTCGTGGATGATGGGGAATGTCGCGACCCGGACCGGGCCCTCGCGCACGAGATCGATCTGCGTGATCTGCTTGCGGCCATCGAGCGCGCCGGCGACCTGATCCGGCAACGCAGGCACGGGCTCGGTGGTGTCACTGTCGTCGAAGACGGGCGTCCCGTCACGACGGTAGAGCCGCGTGAAGTGCTCGCGGTCACGGTTCGTGCGGAGTTGCGCTTCCCCTTCGATGACCAATCCGTGGTCGGTCACATTGATCGTCTGGGCGATCAGGTCAGCCTGGTGGATCAGCACTGCGTCGAAGTTGTCCAGCAGAAGCTTCCGAACGATCACGTAGGTTCCGGCGCTGAACAGCAAGAGGATGCCCGCGAGGAGCAGGACGTACCAGCCGGCCAGGCGCCAGCGCAGCGAGCGAACCATCGAGAGCACTCCTTCTACTCCGCGCCAGTGCCAAGGCGGTAGCCGACGCCTCGGACCGTGTGGAGCAGCTTCGCCGGAGAGGCGTCGTCCAGTTTACGCCGCAGGGCGAAGATATGCACATCGATGACGTTCGTGACGTTGTCGAACTCGTAGTTCCAGACGTGATCGGCGATCGTGGCGCGGGTGAGCGTCTGGTTGGGATGGCGCATCAGGAACTCGAGCAGGCTGTACTCTTTGTTGGTGAGGGCGATCAGTTGCCCGCCCCGGTGCACCTCGTGGGTGACGGTGTCCAGCGTGAGGTCGGCGACCTGCAGCAGCGGGCCCGTCAGCGCGGGCTCGCGCCGCAACAGCGCCCGAATCCGCGCCCGCAACTCGGCGAACGCGAACGGCTTGATCAGGTAGTCGTCGGCGCCACTATCCAGCCCGGCAACCCGGTCCTCGATCGCATCGAGCGCCGTGAGCATCAGGACCGGCGTGCGAAGGCCTCGCGCGCGGAGCGCCCGGCAGACCGTCAGGCCGTCGACCTCCGGCAGCATGATGTCGAGGATTATCAGATCGTAGTCAGCAATGTCGACCCACTGCAGGGCCTCGGCTCCGTCGTGGGCCAGGTCCACGGCGTAGCCGGCCTCGGTGAGACCCTGATGAACGAATGCGGCGATGGCCTCCTCATCCTCGACCACCAGAATGCGCATGGGGACTACTCCTCACGCACGCAGCGCAGCCGATCTTCGGATCCAGGGATCGATCCCGGTGTTGGGACGTGCCTGGCCGCGTCACGGAGACGGCCGCGGCTGTCGCCGAGGGGCAGAGCCCACGACGTCGACGACGAGATGCCCCGCGACGGGGGCGACCAGCACGATGATCTCCTGCTGTGGTCGCGCGGGCTCGAGGTGGCAGGTGTTGTGAAAAAATCGGCCATCGGTGCGGTGCTGGGGTCGTTCGCCCTGCCGAGCAGGGGGAGACCCCAGGCAGTCTCAATGGTCCGGAGCAAGGAGTAGTGGTCGTAGGCGACCGGGGACTGGTAGGCGGGCTTGCCCAGAGGCGAGATCACCAGGGTCGCGATGCGGTCCCCCGTGGCGTAGCGGCAACAGCCCCGCCTGTTATTGCTGCTGCCCTCGTCGAAGGTGATGAAGAGCACCCCGCCATCCTGCCAGGCCGGTGAGCCCAGAATCTTGGGAATCCAGGTCTTCAGCCAGGTGTCGCCAGATGGCGGCGAGCAGTCGTGGATGTCGTTGCACATGTTCGGCGTGATCCAGATGAAGTTCGGAAGCGTGTTGGCCCGGAGATCGGCCTCGAACTGGGTGAAGGGGACGATCTGGTTGCAGCGAGCCGGGTTCTCGCGGATATTGTCGTAGTAGATGAAGGGGTTGTGCTTTTGCCGGTACAGGCGGCCCGAGTCTCCGACAAAGCAGGGGCCCGGCATCGACTCCATGTAGGCCTTCCAGGACCGGCCGGCCGCCTCGAGCTGATCGACCAGGTTCGGTTGCGCGACGGTACAGTTAATGCAGTCGCTGGTGATGCCGAATGTGTCGCCGCCGGTCAGGGCCAGATAGTTCGGGAGGCTGGGATGGCGAATCGCGTAATAGTTTGTTGCCAGCCCGTACTGCTGGGCCAGGCTGTTGAGATAGGGCAGCCGCCGGTTGCCGATGATGTTCTCGTACGCCTTGTTTTCCATCACGATGACGAAGATATGCTTGAAGGCAGGCACGGGGGCCGCCAGAGCGCCGGGTCCAGGTGAGTCCGCCCGTTGGCGGGCAGCGGTATGGACCGCGCCAACCGCGAAGAGTGCCAACAGGCCGGTAAGAACGACGGTGAGCCAGCTTGCCAGACGAGGGTGCGATCTCATTCTACTTCTTTCTCCGGATGCTGGTCCCCAGGGCTGCTGAAAAGCCGGGCGGCCGGGGTATGACGCACCTTCCTGGAGCCGTGATGATAGCGTGGACCGGGCAAGGCATGTTAACGCAGGCCGAGCAGCAGGCCGGCAAGCGCCAGCGCGGCCAGCAGCAGGCGGTAGACGACGAAAATGCCGAAACCGGCCTCCCGCAGGTAGCGCAACAGGAGCCCGATGCTGAGGGCGCCGGCCACGGCGGCTGTGAGGACACCGGCCAGAAAGGGCCCGGCCACAGCGTCGGGGGTGGCGACGAGGTGGCGCAGCTTGAAGAGCGCCGCGCCGGCGATGATCGGGCTGCCGAGCAAAAACGAGAAGCGGGCCGCGGCCTCGCGCTCGACGCCGCGGACGCGCGCCATCGCGATGGTGATGCCTGAGCGCGAGACGCCGGGGACGATCGCCAGCGCCTGCGCCATCCCGATCAGGGCCGCGTCGACCGGGCCGATGTCGAGGAGGCCGTGATCGCGCGCCCCCCGGCGGTCGGCGGCGAGCAGCCCGAGCCCCATCAGCGCGAGCATCCCAGCAATCAGCAGCGGGCTCCGCAGGGCCTGCTCGGCCAGGTCGTCGAGCAGCACGCCGGCGATCCCCCCGGGGATCGACCCCACGAGCAGCAGCCAGAAGAGCCGGCCCTCGGGTGTGCGTGGGCGGGGCGCGGCGCGGAGAAGGCGGAGCCAGTCGCGCCAGAAGTAGATCACAACGGCGGCGAGCGTCCCGACGTGGAGCGCGACGTCGAACGCCAGCCCGGGATCGGGCCAGCCGAGAAACCAGGGGGTCAGAATCAGGTGGGCGGAGGAAGAGATCGGCAGGAATTCCCCCAACCCTTGCACCAGACCGAGGGTAACCGCGATCCGGTACGTCAACGGCAGGAGCAGGATGGCGGCGGCGAGAGCGCCCAGCACCAGCAGGACGAGCACGAGCGCACCGGCGATTCTGCTTGCCGGGGTGGATCGTACCGTCCGATCCAGGGCCGACACCGACGAACCATCTGACATGGAATCTCCGATCTCCTCTACTGAGCCAGACTCAACTGCCAGAGCATACCAGCTCACGATTAGAATAGGATTAAGACAGGGACGAAAACAGCGAGCATCCTTGCAGATGCCCGCTGTTGGGCTCGTACTATTCGCCCCAGCGCCTGCCGGCAGGGGAGCCGCTCCTCACCCTCGAGCGCCGGTCAAGGCGCCAGACTTCGGAGGTCTTCCGAGACTTCGGAGGTCTCCGATCACGTGCTCCCGGCGGCTTGTTGGGATCGAAGCCCTCATCGTCCGTGAGCCACAAGGCCGGTGTGCACAGGGAATAGTCGGCCTTCTCCCACTGTTTGAGCAGCGCCCGGCACCAGGATTGATGGCTGGGGCGGCGCGTCTCTGGCTGGAAGGAAGGCGGCGCCGGCACCCGGTCCGTTCGGCCCGCTTCCCAGAACCCGTCGACAGCTCGCCGCCTGGATGGCCCGCGGAACCAACAGCGGGCATCTATGCAGATGCCCGCTGTTCAGTCTACCACTCTTCCTGCCTGGCGCGCGGTGGTGCCGTACGGTTTTTAGAACGGAATCTCATCCGGCCCAAAGCCCTCATCGTCCACGTCGGCGGCCGGCGGCGCCTGGCGCGCGGTGGTGGTGCTGCGGCGCTGGGAGCCAGCAGGGCCGTTCACGATGGTCGGCCGGGCGGGTGCTGCCTGCCGTGCCGGGGTTGCGTTGCGCGCCCCCTCGTCGGCACTGTCCACCTCGCTGCGGCCGTCGAGGAACTTGACGGCGGTGGCGCGGAGCTCGAAGCTGGCGCGGGGCTGGCCATGCTGGTCGGTCCAGATGCGGGGACTTCCCGTCTCGGGCTCGGCCACCACGGTGCCTTCGACGTAGACCCGGCGCCCCTTGCTCAGGTACTGGTTGCAGACTTCGCCGGTTCGCCCCCAAGCGCTGATCCGCCACCAGGTGGTCCGCTCCTGGCGCTGTCCTTGCTGGTCGGTCCAGACCTCGTTGGTGGCGACGCTGAAACCGCAGACGGGCGTGCCGCTCTGAGTGTAGCGCAACTCGGGATCAGAGCCCAAATTGCCGATCAAAGTGACTCGTTGAAACATGGTGACTGCCTCCTGTGGCTGATTGTTGGTTTGGGTAAACCATGTTTGATAAAGTGTCTTGACTATAGCACTGCCCTGCGACAGAGTTGCATCCACGCGTGCGTTCTACGAGCCAGATTCGGAATGTGACGAAAACTTTAAGGTTGGATTCGCCGGCGGGAAGGTGAGGTGCGCTGGTGGTAGCGGGTGCCTGTGAGCGCCGACGCGGCAGGATCAGCGCCGGTCAGCGGCAATAGAGCCTGCGTGCATCTCGCCCGGCGGGGGAGCGGCATCCGCGTTCCGGGCCTTCACGGTTGCAGCGCGGGGAGCTCGACGCGGCCGATCTCGCGGCCGTCCGCCTCGCGGTAGAGGATCAGGCGGTAGGCGGCGCCGGTCACGGCGGGCAGCTCGTAGGTGTCGAGGATCACCTCGCCGGGGCGCCAGGCTATGGTTGGATAGGCGAAGCGGACGGGCAGTGCGTCGTCGCCCTGCACCTCGGCCCCGGCGGGGGGTAGCACGCGGGGGGAGACCTTGAGCGACTCGCCGAGGGGCACAGTGGGCTGCCAGGCCACCGTCAGCCGCTGGCGGGGCCGGCCGTGCCCCGGAAGCGGTGAGATGCTCCACCCCACCAGGCGCACGCCCGCGCCGGCATCGTCGTTGCGCGGCCAGAGCCCCGGCGGCAGGGCGGTCAGAGGCGTCGCGCGGACCTCGATCAGAGGGCCGAGCGCGCCTAGTGACCAGCGCTCGGCGGCGCCCGGGAGGGGGCGGGTGAGGAAAGGCCGCCGCCCGCCGGCCAGGGCGGCCTCGATCGCCGCCCGCCGCGCCGGCTCGGTGTCGGCGGCCACGGTCTCGACGTCGGGGCGAAGCCCGCCGGTTTCCTGGAAGTAGCGCAGGAGGGTCATCTCGCCCAGAATCCCGATGATCGTCGCGTGCTCGGGCAAGGGCTGGCTCAGCATGTCTACGCCCAGGTCGTGGATGCGCCACGCCTGGCTCCGATCCACCGTCCGGGCGTCGGCCATCCAGCGGGGCAGGCCGGCAACCAGCAGGACGGCGACGAGGACGGCCGGGCTCCAGGAGGGCCACACCCGGCGGCCGGTGGGCTGGGGCGTATTGTTTCCGTTGAGCGGCTCGAGCCGCCGGATTCGTCCGGTAGTGGCGTCGAAACCCGCGCCGGTCCACAGCGTACCGACGAGGACGACGGGCAACCAGAAGACCTCCGGATCGGCCACGCGGTAGGCCAGGGCGAAGGCAGCGCTGAGCCCACCGCCGGCCAGCAGGAAGAGCCCCGCGGGCCGCAGGCGGAGCCGGGCCACTCCGGCCACGAGCAAGACCAGGTTGAGTGCCCCGAACTGGCGCAGGAGCAGATCGAAGGAGAAGAAAGCGTCGTGCGTCTGCTGGAGGGGGTTGCCCGTGAGAAACGCGCCATAGTGGCAGGCGGTGACCCAGCAGACGAAGCCCGGCAGCGTGTTGGTATAGGTGCCGTCCAGCGAGCCGACCGCGCCGCGGAGCGGGAGGTAGAGGTAGAGCGACAGCGGGAACGCCGCTGCCACGACCAGCCGGAGCCAGGGAGCGCCGGGGCGGCGCAGGTGCGGCGCGCGCTGCCAGACGAAGAGTGCCAGCGCCGGCGCCCACAGCAGCGTCATTCGATGATGGGCCAGGCCCAGTCCGAAGAGGAAGGCCGGCAGCAGAGGCATGGTGGAGGCGTGTGGGCGGGGAGGCCTCGGAGCCGGCGCGCCCGGCCTGGCGCCGCGGCCCCAGCGGAGCGTCGCCCAGATCAGCGCGGCCAGGATGAGCAGGTGGAGCGTGTAGACCTCGGCGATCGAGGCCTGCGCCCAGACCGTCTCGGCCGTGGCGAACAGCAGTGCCGCCCAGGTCGCGGCCAGGCGGCTGAGGGCGAGTTCTCGCGCGGCGAGGAAGACCATCCCCACCGCCAGCGCGCCGGCCAGCGCCGAAACCAGGTTGACGCGGTAGGCCACATCGCCCAGCGGCACCAGCCGGGCGGCCGCGGCGATGAGCAGGGTGTAGAGCGGGTAGCCGGTGGGGTGGGCGATGGCCAGGCGCTGCGCGACGAGGGGGAACTCCAGGCTATCGTCGAAGAGCGTGGCGACCGAGGGGGCCAGGGTCCGCAGGTAGAGCAGCAGTGCGCCGAGCGCCAGGACGCCGGCCTGGAACCAATCGGAGCGTGGAATGACGAAGGCTACGCTCTGGACCGATTGTTTCTGGAGTCTTCCATTCATCATTCCGCGTTCATCGTTCCGCGTTCCCCCACACCGGCCGGCTGTGAGCAATTCGGGAGGCGCCCCAGGGTCTCGGTTCGCCATGTGGAACGAGTGTAGCGAACTCGGCGGATGGTGCAATTCGCACGACTGCGAGTGGCGTGCGGCGGCGTTCCCGGCATCCTTCCGACGGGGTCAGAGCCGCGGATCGACCGGTTCGCTCTCGAGCGCCAGCACGCCGAAGACGGACTCGTGGACCCGGCGCAGTGGCTCGCCTCGAACAAAGCGTTCCAGCGCCTCGATGCCCAGGGCGAACTCACGCAGCGCCAGGGAGCGCTTCGCGGAGAGCCCGCGCGAGCGGAGCCGCTCCAGGTTCTCCGGAGCTGTGTATTCCGGGCCGTAGATGATCCGCAAGTATTCTCGCCCGCGACACTTCACCGCCGGCTGGACCAGCCCGCGCCGGCCAGTGACGATGAAGTCGAAGGGCTTGACGACTATCCCCTCGACGCCGTTTCCCCTCAACAGATCGCGCAGGCGGACGCGCCCCTGGAGCTCGACGGTGAAATAAGAACTCGCCCCCCATTCCGAGAACTGTTCGTCGAGAGGGTGCGGCTGCCCGGCCACTGTGTAGCCCGGCGGCTCGAAGAGCCGCCGCAGCAGGCTGGCACCTCCCGGCAGGGCAGGACCGCTATCTTCGCCTGCAAGTTGCGCGGTTGTGGTGGGCCACGCCGGCGGGCGGGACGCCCGCGCCCCCAGAGAGGCCGGCTCCAATCTGCGCAGCGCACGGCTGTTCCCCTGCAGGAGTCCTGTCATTGACAGGACTCCCGTGGTGGGGATTCTATCGCGTCGCCGGGAGCGCCGGCGTCTCGCCGGCTCCGGGCCGGCAGGATGCCCGCGCCCCCAGAAAGGCCGGCCCCAGCCGCGCGGCACGCCTGTTCCCCCACCCACCGCCTAACTCCTGTCATTGACAGGAGTTAGGCGGTCACAAGGCTAAACGGCTCGAGATGAAGGCGGGCTGCCGCCGCCCGTTCGGAGCGGAGGCGGACCGATCGCCGAAGGGCGGAGGATGAGTCGAAACGCCGCCGCGGCGGGGGTTATCCGGCGGCAGGTTCCCCAGCCACCGGCACGTGTCCGGCCATGAGGGCCTCGATCTGGCGGGCCGTCTGGACCGATTGGCCCTGGTAGTGATTGTTCGCGAAGGCGAACATCAGGGGCGCCTGCGAGGCCATCTCGGTCATCTTCGGGACCCACTCTTCCAGCTCTTCGCGGCTGTACTGGTAGTTGTAGCGCTCGTACGCTTCCTCATGCTGCCACCAGTTCTGGTAGTTACGGCCGTGGAAGCGCACATAGGCGATCGGGCTGGTGACCACGGCCACCGGGGGCATCAAGGTCTTGAAGCGGGGCTGATCGACCGCGCAGAAGCCGAGATTGGTCTCGCGGAGCAGATCATAGACCTCCTCCTCGGCCCACTCGGTATTTCGAAATTCGACCACCACCGGCACGTCGCCGAAGATCTGCGGGTCGCGCAGCCGCCGCAGGTAGTCCCGATTCTCGGGTGTATTATGGAACGAAGACGGAAATTGCGCCAGAATGCAGCCGAATTTCTCCTGCTCGATCAGGGGCTGGAGGGCCTCGACGAACCGCGCGGCGGCCTCTGGAACCACCTCGGGGTCCCGTTCGTGGGTCAGCTCCTTGCTGGCTTTGATCGTGAAGAGAAAATCGTCGGGGACCTTGGCTGCCATCGCCCCCAGCGTGGCAGCGGTCGGCAGGCGGTAGTAGGTGTAGTTGATCTCGGTCGTCTTGAAGTCGCGGGTGTAAAAGGTGAGCCACTCCGACTGGGGGAGTCCCTCAGGATAGTAGCGACCGACCCAGTCCTTGTAGCTATAGCCGCTGGTACCTACGTACAACATGGCGTTTCCTCCTGGAGGTTGGAGCAGATGGTCACTGCCCTATACAGCAGGAAAAGGGCCAGGCAGGTCGCAGGCTGCTTGGAGGGGCGGACGGCGCCGGCCCGCGACGGGCGCCGCCTCTCCGTCGCGATCGCAGGCGCATGGCATGCGCGCCTACCCGGATCGCTGCAGTGGTGGGAGGACGGGCGCAGGCCATGCGCCCCTACCCTGATGTGGTGGGGGACGGTGAAAGGGCACGCTTGCTGCGTGTTACCTGAACGCCACGATGCGGCCGCGCCGGGGATCATGGCGAGCAGCGACGACCCAGACGCGGCTCCCGGCGCGGAACTTCAGCGGACTCAGCCGGGCGGTACCGGCGCGGTGGCAGAGCAGGGTGCGGTCGCTGCCCTCGATCAGGACGCGGAAGAGCTGGCGGTCGATCCGCTCAAGAACAACCGCCGGCTGCCAGTCAGGGCCGGGTGACGGGGGATGAAGCGCCTCGAGGGGGTTACTCATCGCCTTCGTCCTGCTCCGCTTCCTCGAGGTCGAGGTCATCGTCGTCCTCTTCGTCTTCGAGGTGGACTTCGCGGCTCTTACTGGGGTTCTCGGGGTCGGCCGGCGAGACCCAGCCCCGCTCTTCGAGCAGGTCCATGAGGCGCGCCGCGCGGCTGTAGCCGATGCGCAGCTTGCGCTGGAGGAAGCTCGTGCTGGCCCAGCGGGCCTCCCGAATGATCTCGATCGCCTGCGGGAGGAGCTCGTCCTCGGACTCGAGCGCCTGCTGGGCAACGATCTCGTCCCAGGGGGCGCCGGCTTCATCCTGGGCGATCGCCTCCTCCGGCAGGACCAGACGCCAGTAGTTGGTCAGGGCGCTGACTTCCCGATCGGAGACGAAGCAGCCCTGAATTCGCCGGAGCTTGCTCGACTCCGGCGCCATATAGAGCATATCGCCGCGCCCCAGGAGCGATTCGGCGCCGGTGGTGTCCAGGATGACGCGGCTGTCCACGCCGCTGGTGACGGCAAAGGCGATGCGAGCGGGGAAGTTCGCCTTGATCAGGCCGGTGACGACATCCACGCTCGGTCGCTGGGTCGCCAGCAGCAGGTGGATTCCGGTCGCACGGGCCATCTGCGCCAGGCGGCAGATGATACGCTCGACCTGGTCGGGGGCAATCATCATCAGGTCGGCCAGCTCGTCGATGATGATGACGATGTAGGGCAGTCGCGCCTCACCGCGGCCGTCAGCCCAGGCATTGTGGCCGTCGATGTTGCGGACGCCGATCTCACTGAAGCGCTTGTAGCGGTGGTCCATCTCGTTCATCACCCACGTCAGAGCGCCCACCACGCGCTCGATGTCGGTGACCACCGGAGCGATCAGGTGAGGCACACCGTTGTAGGGGATGAGCTCGACCATCTTCGGATCGACCATCAAGAGCCGGAGCTCATCCGGCCCCAGGTTGAAGAGCAGGCTGGCGACGATGGCGTTGATGCAGACCGATTTGCCGCTGCCCGTGGCTCCTGCGATCAGGAGGTGTGGCATCCGGGCCAGATCGGCGGCCACCGCGCGACCACTCACATCCCGGCCGAGGGCGATCCGCAGATCACCACGCAGTTCATGGAATTCGCTGCTGGTCAGAACGCTCTTGAGCGCCACCAGGCTCGTATCGCTGTTGGGAATCTCGATCCCAACGAACGGGCGACCGGGCACCGGGGCCTCGACGCGGATGCTACGGGCGGCCAATGCCAGGGCCAGGTCGTCGGCCAGGCCGGTGATCTTACTGACCTTGACCTTGCGACGACGGATGCGGCCATCCGCTAATTTCCGCTCCATGTAGCCCGGCCGGACGCCAAACTGGGTAACGGCTGGCCCCTGGTTGATCTCGACCACGTGGGCGGGGACGCCGAAAGCCGCCAGCGTCTCCTCGATCAGTGTGGCTTTCCGTTTCGCATCATCGACGCCGATGGGGCTGACCTCGGCATCGTGAAGTAGATCGAGGGGGGGAAGATCGGGTCGCGGGAAGGTTTGCCGGGAGGTCGCCGGCGGCGCGGCGGAGGCAGGCATATTGACGTCGATGGCGGCCGGCGCGAGCGCGGGGCGCAGGCGGCGCCAGAGAGAAGACCCCACGTCCGCGAGCCCGCGCTGACGGGTCCTACTGTGGGGCTGGGTCGCCGGGCGCAGCGCGGCGCGCGCGGCGGCCTCCCAGGTCGCGCGGCGCGCCTGGAGGCGCCGCTGGGCCTGTTCCAGCCGGCGCTGAACGCCGCCGGCCGAGACCGGGAAGATCGACGCGAGCGTGCCGAATACGATGAGGGCGCTGAGCACGATCGCCCCGCCCCGGCCGAAGAGGCCCACGAGCAGGGAGGCGAGCGCCCAGCCAAGGTAGCCGCCGCCGCCTCCCCGGATCGCCAGGTCGAACCCGCCCCCGTCACCGGCGAGCAGGTGGGCGAGGGCAAAGAGCGCCAGCGCCAGCGACTCCACGGCGACCAGGCGCGACCAGGGCACAGCGCGCCAGTCAACGGTGGCGCTGTTCGGCAATCGCACCAGGCCGATGCCTCCCACGATCAGGGCGAGGATGACGGGAATGGCGCCAACACCAAAGAGGCGGCGCAGAAGCGCCGCCAGGCCACCACTCAACAGCCCGGGCCCCAGTCCCAGCAGCGCCAGCAGCGTCGCGCCGCTCAGGGCCAAGAGCACCAGACCCAGAATGTCGAAGATGGGGAGTCCGAAGGAACGACCGGGTGGAGTCGCCTGGGATGAGCGCGGCTCGCCCGGTGCAGGCAGATCAGTCGAAGCTCGTTGAGCCATCCCCGGCGCTCGCTTCTAGCGAGGGTGTCGTTTCGGCCAACACCCCTTGAACGGCGAAGGCGGGGGCGGCTTGATTCCCCGGCTGAGGAACCTCGCGCATGGTCAAGCCCATGCGCTGATTGTCAGGATCAACATTGAGGATCCGCGCGTGAACGCATTGGCCTTCGGTCAAGACACTCCGGGGATGGAGCGGGATATCGCCGGCGCCCAACTCGGAGATGTGAATGAGCCCCTCGACGCCGTCCTCGATCCGGGCAAAGGCGCCGAAATCGACGACGTTGGTGATGACAGCCTCGATGATCTGCCCGACGCGATAGCGCTCGGCGACGGTGGCCCAGGGATTGGCCTGGAGCCGCTTGAGGCTCAGGGCGATACGGCGGCGCTCGCGGTCGACGTCGATGACGTAGACCTGGACTTCCTGACCCGGTGCCAGAACGTCTCGAGGATGATTCACCCGCCGCCAGGAGAGTTCGGAGACGTGAATCAGGCCGTCAATGCCGCCCAGATCCACAAAGACGCCAAAGTCGCAGAGGTTGCTCACCTGGCCCACACAGACGTCGCCAGGCTCAAGCTCGTCGATGATTTCATCCGGGCAGCGGCCCTGCCAGGCCGCGGCGCGCTCTGAGAAGATGATACGATTCTGGCTGCGATCGAGCTCGATGATTTTGACGCGGATCTGCTGGTCGATTTGCTCGGCGAGGTAGGCCATGCGCTCGCCGAGGCTCTCGTCAAGCCGCTTGGTGCAGTCGGATAGCTGCGATGCCGGCACGAAGCCCTGGAGTCCTTCCCATTCGACCAGCAATCCTCCCTTGTTGTAGCCCACAACCGGCAGCACGAGCACCTCGCCGCGGTTGAAGTAGTCTTCGAGGGTACTCCAGTCGGCATCGCTGACGGCGCCGGTGTCGTACACCCGGGATGGACGGCTGTGGAAGTCACGGTATTCACCCGGGCCGGGCGGCGGGGCGGTCTCGGCCCACCTTCCCTCTTTGACGATCGTCTGCCAATAGCCTTCGTCCTCAATGCTCCATCTGTTCGGGTCAAACATATCCGCAACTCCTCTATTCTATGGACAGTTCAGAAGGCACAATGAAAAAAAAGCGCGCCAAGGCTGATCAGCGTGGCTGCGCTTACAGAAATGAAAGCCGTAGCTCGGCAGCGGGTTCTGGCCATTCGTTCGCGCCCTAGCAAGACATCGAACTCTCTCAATATCACCAGCCACGCCAAACCCTGTGTGCATACTGCCGCTGTTGTCGTTTGTTTTCCGCGCGCGGGCGCCCGCCCAGATCCTCTCGTGATTCCACACCTCGTGTCGCCATTATACGAGACTCTTGTAAACTATGTCAAGGGACCGTCCAAATGATTCCAGGGCTCAGTCACAGGTGCGACGCACCAGGGCCCATCGGGCTGGGGCCGGTCTGGGTATCAGGTGGGCTTCGGCAAGCCCTCAGACCACGACGCAGGTGCGTCGCACCAGCAGGTCGCGGCCATACGATTCGAGGCGGGTTCCTACACCGCCTCGGGCGCATTCGGCGAGTTGCAAACGGCGTGCGGCTGTGGTAGCGTGGCGCCGCGGAGGGCTGGGGCAGGGATGACCCGTAACAACAAACTCGTCCTCGTCTCGCTGCTCCTGTGGGGCATCGGCGAGGGGTTGTTCGTCTTTATCGAATCACTCTACCTCGAGCGCTTGGGCGCCACACCGGTCGAGGTGGGGATGACGCTGGCGCTGGCCAGTGCGGCGGTGCTGGTGAGTTATCTCCCGGCCGGCTGGTTGAGCGACCGCTTCAATCGCAAGGCCAACATGCTGGCGGGCTATGTGGTCGGGGCGTTGGCCGCCTTTGTGATGGCCCTCGCGCATGACTGGCACACGTTGCTCCTGGGGCTCGTCTTTTACGCAGTGAGTGGCTTCTGCGTCCCGGCCATCACCAGTTATGTGGTTCAGGAAGCGGCCCCGCGCGAGCGCAACCGGGTTGTGACGACCGTCTTCGTCGGCTACTCGGCCGGGCTGGTCATCTCCCCAGCGATTGGTGGCTGGCTGGCCGAGCACTGGACGATGCGCGGCGTCTTCGTCGTGTCGGGCGCCGCCTTCCTGCTGGCGACCGCCACCGTGTCGCTGGCGGCGCCCCAGCCGCGCCCGCCGGTGGCCGCGACCATGCCGGCTGCCTGGCGGGCATTGTGGGGCCAGCCCCGGGTCCCGCGGCTGGCCGCGGTCCTGATGGTGTTCTTCATCGCGGCCTACATGGGCTTCCCACTGGCGCCGAACTTCCTGGCCCGGGCCGGTTACGATCTGGCGATTCTGGGCGCGTTGGGAAGCGTGCACGCCGCCGGGGCGGTGCTGTGGGGAGTGATCCTGGGGCGGCTGGACGAGCGCGGGACGCGCGGCCTCTTGGTCGGCGGGGCCGTGCTGGTGCTCTACGCCGGGCTGCTTGTGGTCGTGCCCCCACTGCCGGTCATCGTGATGGCATTTGTGCTGCGTGGGGCGCTCATCTCCGTGCGCTCCGTCGCGGCGGCGCGTCTTGCCGTCGAGGTGGACGATCAGAGCCTCGGCCTCACCTTTGGACTGCTCAGTTCGCTTCAGGCCGGCGGGATGATGATCGCCGCCTGGCTGGCCGGGCTGCTCTTCGCCCGCAACCCGGCGTTCCCGCTCCTCGCCACGATCATCTTCCTCCCCCCGATCCTCCTGCTGCTCTGGCGCGACGAGCGGCGCGCGGCCCTGGCACGGGGCCCCCTGGCGCCCGAGCCGGCGGAGAGTCTTTGATCCTGAGCCGCTCGGCCGAACAGCACAGTCCCTGCCCGCAGGCGGTCGTGTTGGTGTGCCGCGGCAGAGGATCGATTTCATCCGGGTTGTTTCCTGAAAATATGGTAATGTTCACCCCAAGAAGATATTCATATTTGTAATGTATACTGTCTGCATCTCGTGTATAATGATGGCGAGACGGGCGCCAGAAGCATTGCTCTTCCTCGAGGTGTGGCGCTTCACGGGTGAACGGCCATGGCCAAACACATTCTGTTGGTTGATGACGACGCGCTCTTGCGCCGCAGCCTGGCCTTTTCCCTGGAGCGGGCGGGCTACCGTGTGCAGACGGCTGCCAGCGCCGAGGAGGCCTTCGACCTGGCGCGCCGTGATCGGCCCGATCTGGTCCTCCTGGATATTAACTTGCCGGGCATGGATGGCCTGGAGGCCCTGCGCTTGTTCCGGGACCACCCTGGCGTGCCGGTCGTCTTCCTCACGGCGCGACGGCGCGAGTTGGATGAGGTGCTGGGGCTAGAGTTGGGCGCCGAGGACTACATCACCAAACCCTTCGACCTGGACGTCCTCCTGGCGCGAATCAAAACGGCGCTCCGCCGCTCTGACCGTGCGGGGCTCCCCGCCCCGGGCCCACCCCGCTGACAGTGGGCGATCTGGAGATCGACCCGGCGGCCCGCACGGTCACTCTCAGCGGGGAGCCGGTGGAGCTGCCACCGCGCGCCTTTGATCTCCTCTCCGCGCTGGCGTTCCAGGCCGGCCAGGTGATCTCCGTGGACGACCTTCTGACCCGCGTCTGGGGACCGGAGTATGCCGGTGAGTCCCAGGTGGTCTACGTCCACATCCGCTGGCTGCGGGAGAAATTGGAAACCGATCCCAATCGTCCCCGCCGCATCGTGACGGTACGCGGTGTTGGCTACAAATTGGTGCCGCAGGATGCCTGATGCTGCGCACGCTTCGCAACCGTCTGATCGCCAGCCACGTCTTTCTCCTGCTCATCACCATCGCTGTGACGGGCATTGCTCTCGTCTACGTCCTGGAAACGCAGGTCCTGTTGGTCAACCTCGCCAAGCAATTGGCCGGGCAGGCGGTGCTGGTTGCCGAGATTGCCCGCGAAGAGCCGGCCGTCTGGAGCGATTCCGCCCAGGCCCAGACCTTTGTGAACCGCGTCGCGCCATTGTTCCCGGCGCAGCTCATGTTGTTGGATGCCGCCGGCCGTGTGCTGGCCTCCAGTGACCCCGCCGATGCCAACTCCGTCGGCCAGCGACTCGAACTCCTCGGCCTGAACGACGCGCTCAGAGGACAGAACCACGTGCGCGTCGCGTACAGCCAGAACCTACAGGCTGAAATCGCGGACATCATGGTTCCGGTGCGAGGACCGGCCGGACGAATCGTCGGTGTCGTTCGTCTGACTGATCAACTGGGGACCGTCTACGAGCGCTTTCTCCGCTTGCGGACGCTTATTGTGGCGGTCCTTGCGGTGGGATTGGTTCTGGGGGGCGTAGTGGGATGGCGGCTGGCTGTGACGCTCGAGCGGCCGATCCGGCGCGTGACCCAGGCTGTTTATCAATTGGCCGGCGGGCACCAGCAGATGCCACTTCCCGAGCAGGGGCCGGATGAGACCCGCCTGCTCGCACGAGCCTTTAACGTCCTGGTGGAGCGCCTGCGCAACCTGGAGAGCGCCCGGCAGCAACTGTTGGCCAACCTGGTGCACGAACTCGGGCGTCCCCTCGGCGCCCTGAATTCAGCGATTCAGGCTCTGTCGGCGGGGGCGGATGCAGACGCCACCCTCCGCCGGGAACTTCTGGCGGGGATGGGCGCTGAGATCCAGCGTCTGCAGCGCCTGTTGGATGATCTCGCCCAACTCCACGGGCGTGTGCTGGGCCCGCTCGAGCTGGCGCGGCGGCCCACCGCGCTGAGTGAATGGTTGCCCGAGGTGCTGGGCCCCTGGCGAGAAGCGGCCCACCAGAAGGGTCTGGAGTGGCAGGTTACCATCCCCCCGACGCTCCCGACCGTTGCGATTGACCCCGACCGGCTGGCCCAGGCGGTGGGCAACCTGCTCAGCAATGCCGTCAAGTACACGCGGCCGGGCGGTACTGTCACCGTTGCGGCCGGGGCGGAGGCCGGCGCCATCTGGGTTCGGGTGAGCGACACCGGTCCGGGTATCCCGCCAGACGAGCAGGTGCGCATCTTTGACCCCTTCTACCGCGGGCCTCCGGATCGCCGTTTTCCCGAGGGGATGGGGCTGGGACTGGCCATTGCCCGCGACCTGGTGATTGCCCACGGTGGGCGCCTGGAGGTGGACAGCACGCCTGGTCGCGGCAGTGAATTCGCCCTCTGGCTGCCGGCCGGGGGTGGGAGTGAAATGCGAGGGTGAGAGACCGCCCGGCGGTTGCCTGTCCTGACCGGCCAGCCCGGAGGTTGAAACCGCGCCCACCGGTTGGTTTCTCAGGATGCTCTTTGGCGAGCCCGGCGGTTGCCTGTCCTGGCCGGCCAGGCCAGGGAAACCGCGGCTGGGGGCCGGCGGCCGGGCGTCGGCCGACCCCGCGGGGTCCACCCAGCGAGACGGTCGCGCCGGGGTTCGCCCCTCAGGGTGTCCGCCGACGCGGAGGAGAAGTTGGGCCGGGCGGTTGAAAGCGCGGGTGGGGTCGCTGGCCGGGCGTGCCCGGAGGGGTGGGCTGTTGGTCGGATTCAAGCGGGGTACGCCCTCCCCCACGGGGTACGCCCTCCCCCACGGGGTACGCCCAGGCGAGACGGTCGCGCCGGGGACCGCCCCGCACCCCCTGTGGGGGGAGCCCAAGCGAGTACCCCTCGCTTGGGGGTACCCCTCAGGGCAGAGCGAAGCGAGCCGATCACGCCGGGGACCGCGCCACAGGGCGAGGCGAGATAGCCTCGCTTGGGGGCCCCCACAGGAGAGAAACCGGGGGCTTCTCAGGCAACGCGTTCCGCAATCGGATAGGTTGACGCCGATTTGTTGGGCGGGGTTTGCTATTTGGGGCTTACCCCTCCCTTAGTGTCTTATCTGATTGATAAGCAATTGCTATCGTGCTGTTGGGCAGAAAATTGGATTTCAAATAATGCAAAGACTGTTCTCGATCTTCCCCGCCTTCATTTGTCAAAAATAATTGCTCGCAGTAGGCGGCAATGTCTTGAATGATTCGTTCGTAGTGTTCCCCGGCCGTGATGACTGCGACCCGGTCGATCCGACTGGGTCGCACTCGGCCACTCCCAGGATGTCCCGGCTTCCGGCCCGGCTTTTTGGGTTCACCCGGCACCGCAGCGTTCGGGACTCGCCGCCGCCGGCTTTGAAAGGGCGCTGGCTTGATCGCCGTCAATTCACGATCGAGCCGCGCGCGGCTCTCGTCGAAAATGTTTGGGGGCAAATCTGCGAGATGTGCCGAGCATATCATGAAAAGCTTTGGTCGAATGCTCACGCTGGCTGGTGGAGGTGTGCGCAGAGGTCGGGGGGGTGGTGGCACGCGCCGCCCAGGAATAAATTCCAGGGCTCACAGCGCAAGTCGGCTCAAGCCGACTGGATGGTGGGCGGTGGTGAGGATGGGTGAGGGTTGTTTGGAGTGTGGTTGGAACATGATTTGACAGAAACAGTCATAATGACACAGTATGGAATGGATCACAGCCTGGCTCAACCGCTGCCGGCGCCTCAGCAAAGGTTATGAGCGTAAGGTGTGGAATAGTGAAGCGATGATCTCTATCGCTTGCATTCATTTGATGCTGCGTCAATTGCGCCCTAATGCGGACATGCCGATTCCGCACAAAGATAAGCGGCTTCCCGAATCGATGGACCTGACTCTGAAACAGGCGTCTTAAGGATAGGAATATTTTCCAAACACGCTCTGAACGACCGCCTGGAGCGGGACCATCGGGGACTCACGCGATGCGACTACTCGACACATGGGTTGGGAAGCCTTGAGTCAGCTTCTACCAGTCGTTTGATGAAGTGCGTTGCTTCTTCCGCGTCCGTCGCTGAATGAGCGACACGGTCTCCCTGGCCGAACAGTGCCAATTCTTCCGCAGGCAATTCCGTGCCTCGATGACCGCTTTGATGGCCGGAAAACGAGAACACGAAGAGGCGGAAGCCCAGTCCGGCACGCCCTTGTAAAGGGAAGAGGTCTCAGTGCTACCTCTTCCTTTCGGTTTGCTGTTAGAAGCGACATGGGCATTAGCAGGCGAGGATTGTCAGTCCCCGCGCCCGCGTCCACCTGCCTGACAGAGTTTCTCTAACTCCATGGAATCGTATTCACATGACCTGGCGTGAGCTGCCAGTGCAGCACTGGCAGCATCGGGATCTCGTCGCCGCAGGGCATCGAGCACCGCCTGATGTTCTTGGAGGGTGCGCGGCATGCGATCCGGATGGGTACTCAGGATATCCCAACGAGCCGTCGCCCAGAAGAAGTTGAGCAACGAGATCAATTTCGGCACCTCGGTGGCCATATATATCGTCTCGTGAAATTCAAGGTTGAGCGCACGAACGAGTCGATCATCCTTCTGCTTGACGCTTTCGATCATCCTGGCGTGGAGTTCTTCTAGATTCGCCAGATTCTCGTGCGTGATCCGTTTTGCCGCGAGTCTTGCTGCATAGCCGTCGATTATCTCAAGCAGGCCGAATATGTCCGAAAGGTTCGACGTATCTGGGCTCGCTACCTGGAAACCCTGATGGGGTAGACTCTCAACGTACCCCTCGGCTTCCAGAATGCGCAGGGCCTCTCGAACCGGTGTCTGGCTCACGTGGAGCTCTGCCGCGACACGATCTACGGGGATGCGATCGCCTATTGGGTAGTCACCCACTATGATCTTGCGGCGGATGAGTCTTGTTACTACGCCGGTCTTCGTTTCAAATTCCACGTTGAGCCTCACATAGTTGGAGCGGAACACCACAAAGCGGCCCTCATAAACGCGTCGGCGCTCTGGAAGACGCGCGCACTGACCAGATGAAACGGTATCAACTGACTGACAACAGCGCTATTGCGATCTGCGGCCTACGCTTCGGTCTCCATCGAAAACTGTCGGACGGGCAAGCAGGCCTGGGTGTCGAAGTTCTTGGAATTGTCCAGTGGCATCCCGTCGCATGATACCGCCGGACGGGTTTTCCGCCGTCGGGATATCGAGCAGTTTCACGCTTGTGATCTCTCATTGGTCCAGGCAGTGCTCGAGTTCACCGACGAGCAAGAGATTGCGGTGGTTGATCAACGACGGCGGCGCTCGTGCGATGAAGCGATAGTCAAGGCGGCGATGCAGAGAGGCAGCCGCCTGAGCGAATGAGAACCAATTGGCCCTGGGCCACGTCAACGTCGATGATTTATATTACGCGACTACCTTACGGACCTGCCTGTACTCACCCACATCGTGAGGGATCTAAGCTATACTGAACTTTAGCCAAAAGGTAGATAATATGCAAGCGCTGCGGGACGAGGCTTGCAGAGCAATCACTCGTGTCGTGACGTTGTCTCGAAACACCGGTCTCATAACTCGTATCTAATACCCGGCCCGGGACCTGGCGCAACCCGCAGTACGCACCCACGAATCAGTTGCTGTCGACAGTGGCTTACGAGCACCTTGCTCTGATGTTGAACCACTCTATGGAGCGGCTTGTGCGTTGTGCTCCGCCCGATTTCGTGCCTGAACGGTTACCTCGCCAGTATGGATTCACGGGCCATATTGGCTGTGGCCTCACGACTCATGCCAGACGGCTTAAGGCCTTCAGTATTTTCTCGGCCGTGATAGGCAGACTCCGAATGCGTACGTCAACGGCGGCGGCCACGGCGTTTGCGATTGCGGCAGGTGGCTCGATGCAAGGCGCCTCTGCCATTCCTCGGACGCCGTAGGGACCAAACTGTGAAGGATGCTCCACGAGAACCACTTCAATCGGTGGGACGTCCCGGATCGTGAGCATTTTGTAGTCTGTCAGGTTGGGGTTCAATACTCGGCCCTCGTGGAAGGCGAGTTCTTCGCTGAGTGCCTGCCCCAACCCCTGAACCACACCCCCCTCGAGTTGGCCCTCGACCAAGCCCGGGTTTATTGTGTAACCCACATCCTGGACAGCTACATAGTGGTGGACCGTGACTTCACCCGTGCCCGGATCCACCTCTACCTCCGCGGCATGGGCGTGGAAACTAGGCGAGTTGAAAACAGGACTTAAATGGTTGATGACGGTAGACGGATCGAATTCCGTGACCGGGGCGGTATAGGAGCCCCGAGCACGAATGCTGCCTCCCTGCCGGGTTCGGATTCTTACTATTTCTGACAGAGGAATACGCCGTGAAGGTTCGTCTTTGACCACAACCGCTCGGTCGCGAAGTTCCAGGTGATCCGGATGAACATCCAGTTCTTCACACGCCACACCAATCAACTGGGTTCGGATCTCGCCGGCGGCTGCTCGAACCGCGTTGCCAACGCTAAATGTCGTTCGACTCCCTTGGGAGCCATAGTCGTAAGGCGTTTCTAACGTATCCCCACTTCGAATCGTGATGTCGTTTAGGTCGAGTGCCAATTCCTCTGCCAGGATTTGCGGGACGCCGGCGGTGATGGCCCCAGTGCCGATTTCGGCCGCACCTGTTCTCAGAACAACGTGCCCATCGAGCGTGACCTCGAGGTCGACCTCCGACTGCCCTCCGGTAACCGTCCACCAACTGCACGCAAGCCCTTTTCCGCGGTTCGAGCCGGCCGGCTCATCCCACCGAATTGCCTCGGCGGCTCGTTGCAACACTTCGTGGATGCTCACCGGGGCCAGTACCTGGCCTGTAGGCCCGGGATCGCCTTCCTCGACGATATTCTTCAAGCGAAATGCCAGCGGGTCCACGCCCAGCTTTTGGGCAACAATGTCCATATGTGACTCGATGGCGAAGCAGGCCTGCGGTGCGGTTGGGGCGCGCATCGAACCGTACACAAGTTTATTCGTATAGACGGCGCAGCCTTCGAGACGAAGATTGGGAATGCGGTATGGCCCGGCAAGTACGAGTGTCCCTACTGATGCCAAATTTGGTGAAGAACCGGCAAAGGCCCCGGCATCGAGCACTATGCGGGCTTCCCTGGCAACAATCGTCCCGTCGCGCATGACACCGCTCCTCACGAAGATCCTCGTCGGGTGACGCGGGTTCGCATCGATGAGTTCTTCGCTCAGCGTCATGGCCAGCCGCACAGGTCGTCCAGTTGCCTGGGCCAACAAGGCTGCGTAGAGCTCCGTGGCCGGTCGAAGCTTCCCGCCAAACCCTCCTCCGCTGCAAGTTGCGACAACGCGTACTTGTTCAGGTGGTAGATTGAGGACTTCGGCCAAGGTGGTCTGGACGGCAAAGGGTAACTGACCGTTCGACCAGACGGTGACGAACCCGTCGGCGTCGACCGATGCGACTGCAGCGTGCGGCTCAGTGTGGCCGGCGTGTTGGCTGCCGGTCTCGAAGCAGTCCTCAAAAACGTAATCGGCTTCTACCAGGGCATGGTCGGGGTCCCCCTTGATGATGAGCGCACGTGTGACGATGTTCCCGTCACGAACCACGTCGCGCGAGGTCTGATAGGATTGCCATTCTTCGTGAATCAAGGGGGACCCCGGCTCCAGCGCGACTTCGGGATCGTACAGCGCGGGGAGCGGATCGTACTCGACCTCAATCAGGTCTAACGCCTGCTCGGCGATCTCTAGATTGTCGGCCGCGATGGCTGCCACGGGTTGGCCCACGTATCGTACCCGATCAACGGCAAAAACGGTTTGATCGCGGACAATTATGCCGAAGCGGACCGACGGGATGTCTCGAGCAGTCAGGGCGGCGTGGACGCCGGGGAGGGCGCGCGCACGTGTGACGTCAAGGCGGCGAATGACGCCGTGTGTGACTGGGCTGCGCAAGATTTTTCCGTGCAGCATTCCCGGGAGGCTGAAATCCACGGCATAGATGGCCTGCCCGGTTACCTTGGCGGCAGCATCCAGGCGTGGAAGTGGTTGCCCGAGGAGGGGTCGCTCGATCATGATGTTCCGTCTCCCATCGTTCCGGAGGGATTCGCAGCTAACTGTCGTGCTGCTGCCTGGACGGCCTGGATAATCTTGACATAGCCTGTGCACCGGCAGAGCGTCCCGGCGAGTCCATCCAAAATGGCTTCATCGTCAGGAGCAGGTTCCTCGGCAAGAAGTGCGGCTGCCGACATGAGCATGCCAGGAATGCAATAGCCGCATTGGACGGCAGCGTGCTCTATGAAGGCTTGTTGCAGTGGATGCATACTGTCCGGGCCGCCCAGCCCTTCAACGGTGAGGACGCGCCTGCCTCTCGCCCGGATCGCCAACATGATACAAGCGTTGACCGCCATGCCATCGATCAGGACGGTGCACACTCCGCATTCGCCCTCGAGGCAATTCGCCTTCGTCCCGGTCAGGCGGAGATCTTCACGCAGCACCTCGAGCAGGGTGCGGTAAGGTTCCACCTGGATCGTATAGTCCCGTCCATTGACATTCAGGCTGAGAGGGATAGTGCTCATTCTGTCGCTCCGGATCATTTTCTACTGCCCGTGGAATCAAGGGCTGGCCCCGGGGCGCAACGTGTGCCGCGTCCCGGGTCTAGCCCTCTTCGCCGCCGGTATGAATTCTTTCAACAGACCGTTGGATGGCGCGTTCGACCAAACTGGCCACCAACATCCGCCGGTACTCGGCGGACGCGCGCACGTCGTCGATCGGACGTGCTTCACTCGATGCGATTCGTGCTGCCTCGCGAATTGCATCTGTCGTGAGCGCTGAACCCCGCAAGAAGGCTTCAGCCTTGTAAGCCCGAATAGGTGTAGGCGCGACGGCGCCCAGGGCAATACGAACATCGTCAACGGTGTGGCCGTCTGCGCTCAGGCTCACAGAGCTTGCCACGCAAACAATCGATATTTCCATGGCCTTACGACGACCAAACTTGATGAAGCTTGTCGCTGTGTGGGCCCCGAAGGGTGGAATGTGGATCGAGGTAAGTACCTCTGTCGCGGCGAGCACTGTCTGTCCAGGCCCTGTAAAGAACTGATCAAGCGGCACGACTCGTTGACCGTCGGGCCCAACGAGGCGCACGTGTGCATCCAGGGCGAGCAACGGTGCGACCGTATCAGCAGCGGGAGAGGCATTACAGATATTCCCGCCGATGGTAGCGACGTTGCGCACCTGACGGCCACCAATGACGCAGGCTCCCTCCACGAGGGCCACAGCAAGACCCTGCAGTTCGCTCGTGCATTCTAGCTGCCGGTGGGTGACAAGTGCTCCGATGGTAATGCCTTCGTCGACGTGGAGGTGATCCAGGCCGGGTATCATCAGAAGGCTAATCACGTGCCTTGGATGCACCTTCCGACGCTCCATGGCGATCAGGAGGTCTGTTCCACCGGCGAGGAGACGCGCATCATCGCCGTAACGCTCCAGCAGGGTAATTGCTTCGTTCAAAGTCGAAGGTTCATGGTAATCGAATGGACTCAGCATTGAGGCAGACTCCCCGGTCAAGATCACCGTGTGCATCGGTCGGCTTACGGTTTCCTGGCCGTTGCTTCTGGCGATGAATCAAGGCGCGCTTAAGTAAATGAGGCAGACAGTCGCCAGACTCACGACTGCGACCAGAATGGCACCATAGCCGATCGCCAGGCGCAAAACAATCCCCTCGTCCCCGGCCAGGCCGGCAGTGCTTGCACCGACGATCAGTTTTGTCGGGGAGATATTCGACCCCATCGCCGCGCCGGCTGTCTGGGCAGCGAGGATGATCGGAGCGCTGTACCCAAGAAGGGCGGCAAGCTCTTGCTGGAGCGCTCCAAACAGCACGTTGGAGTTTGTATTCGATCCGGTCATAAATGCACCGAGTGCTCCAACGATAGGGCTGATGAGCGGCAGCGATGAGCCAAACGCCGTAGCGAGGCCTTGCGCGAGGATCGAAATCATCCCACTATTGTCCATAATCAGAGCCATGCCGACCATCGCGAGGATCCCGAGCGTGCTTCCAACCGAGTCGCGCAGGGTGGCAGTCACGATACGGACAACAGCCCGCGGCCGGTAGTAGCCGGCGCGCGCATAGATCGTGGCGGCGGCAACGGAACTGTAAACGAGGAGGGCCCCCGCGTGTCCGAAGACGCTGACGGCGCGGCCTGGCCCCGGCGCGACTAGCCACCCTCGCGACGTGCTCACAGCAGGAAAGGTGACATTGAGCTGCACGCTATTGAGAATCCGATCGAGCGGGCTGATAAAGGTGGCAGCCAGCACGACGAGCATCATCACCAGGTAGGCTGAGAGCGCGACACCGAAAGACATCTTCGGTGTGGTCTCCACACCACTGTCGGCGGCCGTTGCATGGTCAGGACGTCGCCAACGCGTGAGAAAAGCAGCGACCAGCAAGCCAGCGAACCCGCCGATAAAGGCAGAAATCTGCCACGCACCGGCCGTGGCAACCAGATATTGGACTCCGGCCATCGTCGCTCCGAGCACAAGTATCATCCCAGATCCCCTGATGATGGCTCGCCATCGACCGTAGAGGTACGCGACCAGGAATCCGTTGGTCAGACAGGAAATGCCAAGGAGCAGGGCGGTGGGGCGCGCCAGCGCGGTGGCCGACTGCCCGGTTACTGCGAGTAATGTGTAGAAGCTCGAGCCGACACTGCCGAAGGTCACTGCCCAACTATGACCGATGGTGGTAGCGACAACCGCCAATTCCGGTTGAAAGCCGAGGCCGATCAGCAGCGGCGCGACGACGGCTGTGGGGACGCCGAATCCAGTGACACCCTGCAGGAAACTGGCAAAGACCCATGCGAGAAGAAGTAACTGGAGAAGGCGATCAGCCGTCATCCGAGCGACGCCAGCGCTGATGGCCTCGATCGCGCCTGCCTCGCGCCCCACATGATAAAGCAAGAGCGCAGACCAGACGATGTAGAGAACAAACAGAGAGAGCAAAAAAGCTCGGACTTGCGAATACACTATCAACTGGGGACCAGCGCCGAAGCGAATGGTGGCCCCGACCAGGGCCACCAACCACCCGACTGCACCAGCGTGGGCTCCACTCCACCGCCAGAGCACCATGAGCCCGAGGATGGTCACAATGGGAGCCAGGGCGATAAGCCAGTCCAGGAGTGATATGCTCATAAGAAGTTGAGTCCCATGTCGTCGGCCGCTCACGTTGCCCCCGCACGGCCTGACGTCTGGAGGTGCGTCATCGGGCCGTACAGGTCGAGAAGACGGCTGAATTCTCCTGGATCGTAGAAAGCACAGCGGCCAGCGCCGAAGCTCTTCGCCACCTCGGTACAGAAGCGAACGGCCATCTCAATGTCCACACTCTGACTGGCGCCGGTCGCCGTGCCGGGGACGGGGACTTCGGCAGTGAGTGCAACGCCCACTACTGGGGCAGAGGTTGCCGTCGAAGGTTGAAGGATGGAGTTAATATGATCGAGGCCATTGCCATACGGCGTGAGATCCTGCGTTGTAATCGGGACGACACTGGGCAATTGCCCGGTGACGTATGAGACGAGATCGAGAAGCGCCGGGCTGACTTTCAGAATATAGCCCTGCTTGACTGTGGGCGTGATGGCAACGCCGCGGCGGTTGATTAACCGATTGCCCCGGGTCGTATCGATCGAGAGCACGGCGTCCATATCATCAGAGACTTCGAAACGGTTCATGGTCGCCATGTCTACGGGTGCGTCCATGAACGGCACCGGATCGTGGGGTGAGGTAGGCGCATTGGGACAGATGTGCGTCGCGACGATCACATCACCCTCGGTTGGCTCACCCTCACGCGCCAAATCTGCCAGTTTGAGCGCCGTGGCGAGCGCTGTGATGGCACCGTCAGCATCTGAGACAAGTCCAAGCACCTCTGGGCGAGCGCCAACACCTCCAAGACGCCCAACGATGCCAAGGGTTGGAGCCGCCCCATTCTGAGTCTTGCCTCGGCGCCCGGGCAGAAGGATGCGTACAAAGTCCGTCTTGCCCTTTTGACCCTCTATGGTCTGAACCTCGACTGGTATCTCCCTGGATGCGAAGATCGTTTGGACCTGCTGGCCGCTCGCACGGGGGCTATCCAGAGCCTCATAGATCTCGATCACCTGCTTGAATGCCATCCAACCATTCCTCCGTGTGTCGTTTGGTTTGTCTGGGCTGTGGCCCTCGAGTCGCCTGGCACCCTGCATCGCGACGCGACGCCTCTCCTGGCCTATTGGGGAAACACGTACGGGATGACCGGCTTCGCGATGGCTTCCTCGACCGCCTGAAAGAGTCCGGGGCGGTGCATCCCTTGTCCCAAGATGAGACTGTCGCGTGGCGCCCAAAGCAGGAAAACCTCATCGCCGGGTCGAATTTCAGCAGTCGTCAAGGGATTGCCCGTCTTCGCCGAAAGTGTGGCGATGAGATCGGGAAAGGTTCCGATCCGCTCATGAAGGTATTCGAGCGTGATGTACTCGTTCCAGAAGGTGAGCTCATACTTATCAATCCGTAGAGACCCGACGTCGAACCCGTCGCGGTTGGCGAGGTTCTTTTCAGTGACGATACCCCGGTCGATGATGCGGCCTCGCAGTTGTTCGGCACACGCCTCAACCCGACTTGATGGAGACGCATCAACCTGCAAGAGGCGTCCAAGCTGGAGCGCCTGAGCAATGGCCTTCGGAGCACCATTTTCGATGGTGTATTGGACGGTCACGGGATTGCGGGCGACGGCGACGAGTCCACCTGCAGTGACTGCGGCAGCCCGAATCAGGGTTGACGTACTTTGGACCCCGCCCTCGACCGCAACCACTATCTCAGCTCCGCGAGTTGAAGCTCCACCAATAGCTACTTGTCTCGAGATGTACTCCGGGATTGCGTCAAGCCCCATGGAGCCCATGAGGCCAGTGGGATGGGCACGCCCGTTGCAGGGGGCGTCGACCACCGGAATGCCAAGCGCTGCCGACTGGAGCCACCCATTTATTGTTGCCAATCCTCCGTTTTCGTTGGCAATCAGGCCGTCGACCCTCATCTCGAAGACGCGCGAGAAGTACTCGACTGCCCGCACATAATGCTGAGGTGATACAAACCGATTCGGAGCAGAGGGGGCTCCAACGGCCGAGACAGTCAACAGGATACTGTCGGGTGGAAGCTCTTCAGGGTCGATCAGCAGCGGACCGCCGTGCTCGAGCGCCTGGTTGCCAAGCGCGAGGCCATCTTGCATCAGGCCGCCGCCACCGCCACCAAGCAGCGCGCCACCGAGTACGGCAGCTTCGAGGAGTTCATACGAATTGATACGTTGTGCCATTGGGATAACTCTCTACAGGTGCGAGGATCTCGCTACAGCGGCTGTGCGCCGGCAGAGATCGATAGACTCGTGGTTGCAACCCAACGTCTGGCCAGGCCGGATGCTGCTATGGGCTCGCACGGCTGCCCCTCACCGACGCTGGATCCGGCTCTGCCAACAGCCGGAGGATCTCCTCGGTCATCTTCACAGCGATCGTGCCGCCATCCAGGCGCGCCAAAGTCTCCTGCTGCAGTTGCCCGGAGTTCGTGGCACATCCATCAAAGGCAATGATCACCCAGTAGCCACGATCTGCAGCATCCCGGGCTGTCAACTCGACACACGCGTGCGTTGCAACACCGGTCACAATGAGACTCTCTACACCGAGGTTTCGAAGAGTTTGATCGATGCCGGTGGAATTGAAGGCGCTAAAGGAGGTCTTCGTGATGACGATCTCACCGGGCAAGGGCCGCAGATCTTCGAGAAACTGCGCTTCCTTTGAATCAACGGCCGCGACAAAGAGTCCTTTCGCACTCCCGCGGATTTCCTTATTACAATCGCGGCCATCGCCCGTCATGCTCGCCACTCGGATGTGGATGACCGGAATTCCAAGCCCCCGACAGCCCTCCTGCAACCGTTGGATATTTGGAATGATGCTTGCGATCTGCTCGAAACGGTAGTAAAGTTGCTGTTCGAGCCCGTTTCGTTTTGCCCACTTGCCAACCCCCCAATCGGGATGGGCGTAAAGATACTGCATGTCGACACAGAGCAGGGCCATCCGGTGGCGGTCAATCTCAAATTCGAGCTCAAAGGGCCACCATTCGTAGTCAGAAAGAGATGACACGCGACTCTCCCCTCACTGCCTCGGGGGTTTGCCCCCTACTTTGACCGTACCAGAACCTGTCCGGCCTTCATGACAAATCTGACGTTCTGGAGCGTGCGGATATCCTCCAGGGGGTTGCCTTCGACCGCGATGATGTCGGCCCGTTTGTTGGGCTCGAGGGTGCCTGTTTCCTGTTCCACCCCGCAGACCTCCGCAGCCGTCTTGGTGGCAGCCACGATGGCCTCCATCGCCGTCAGGCCCCCATAGGTGACCAGGTACTCCACCTCCACCGGCATCAGACCGTGCATTGCATCGGTTCCAGCCGTCACCCGCACCCCGTGTTCCCGGGCCTTCTTGACGTTCTGCCCGGCAATTCGTTTGACTCTCGCCTTGTGCTCGAGCAATGTCGGAGCAACAGGCCGGTCAGAGCCTCGATCGAAAAGATTGATCGTCTGAGTCGCAACGAGTGCGGTCCCCTTTTCGGCCATGAGGGCGACGTCGTCATCGGTCACATAATGGCCGTGTTCAATCGTATCGACACCCGCTTCGATCGCTGCTCGCATGCCTGGACCTCCGTGAGCATGGGCGGCCACGCGAATGCCGAAGGAATGGGCCACATCTACCGCAGCGCGGATCTCGTCCAGCGAGTAGAATTGCTGGAATGATGACGGTTTTGTGTTCCCTCCACCGCCCGTCACAAAGACTTTGATCCAGTCGGCTCCAGCCTTCAGGTTGCCTCGGACGACCTTTCTGATCTCCTCCGGTCCATCAGCGACAAACCCGATGTGATCGCCAAAACCGTTCGTTGCGATCAACGGTCGGGTGCTTATGAGAACGTGCGGGCCTGGAAATGTGCCATCCTCAAGCGCTTGTTTATAGGCGACATCGATAAAGTACCGCTCTCCAACTGTGCGCATGGTCGTCACGCCAGAGGCCAGGCAAATCCTTGCGTACTTGACGGCTCGAAGGGCAACGTCGAGCGGCGGTTGTCGCATCTGTTGCCACTCGTCGCCCATCGCGTCCATGCACAGGTGGCTGTGCACATCAATGAGGCCCGGCAAAATCGTATAGTGTGATAAATCAATCGTCTCCCATGTGGCGGCTGCAGCTGGCAAATCGGCCAGCCTGGCGACGTGCCGAATTGTGTCCCCCTCGACCACGACGCCCGCATCCAACAACGGCGCGGCGCCGGTGCCGTCCAGGATCCTCTCGCCTTTTATGATCACAGGCATTGTTAGACCTCCCCAGTTCGATTCGGCGGACCGTACGTGAGCGGCACCTGACCATCCTGTCACGGCCGGACCAGATGTTCAGGCGTTCCTCCGGCACCCACGGTGTTCTATGGATGTAGCACAATCGTACGGTTTGGATGCTCAACAAGGACTCGACAGATCGATAACCTGTCCGGCCTTCATGACAAATCTGACGTTCTGGAGCGTGCGGATATCCTCCAGGGGGTCGCCTTCGACCGCGATGATGTCGGCTCGTTTGTTGGGCTCGAGGGTGCCTGTCTCCTGTTCCACCCCGCAGACCTCCGCAGCTGTCTTGGTGGCGGCCACGATGGCCTCCATCGCCGTCAGGCCCCCATAGGTGACCAGGTACTCCACCTCCACCGGCATCAGACCGTGCATTGCATCGGTTCCCGCCGTCACCCGCACCCCGTGTTCCCGGGCAAGCCTGATATTCTGTCCAGCCACACGACGGACGAGCGCCTGGTACTCCAGCAGGGCGGGATACATCTGCCAATCGGGCCGGGGATAGAGATGAATTGTCTGAGTCGCGACGAGCGTCGTACCTTTCTCCGCCATGCGAACTGCGTCTTCCTTCGTCAGGAAGTGGCCGTGTTCAATCGTATCGACACCTGCTTCGATCGCATCGCGTAAACCGGTGCCGCCGAGTGCATGGACAGCTACCCCCTTTCCAAAGGCATGTGCGACGTCTACGGCTGCCCGGATTTCTTCGAAGGTGTAGTACTGTTGGGTAGGTAGGATTGGCGGCTCGTAGGCTCCGCCGCCGGTCACAAAGAGTTTGATCCAATCGGCCCCCACCATGAGGTTCGATCGGACGGTCTTGCGGACCTCTTCCGGCCCGTCGGCAACCCGACTAAACTTGGCACCGTAGCCGTTCGTCGGCATCAGCGGTTCTCCGCTGATGAGTACCCTTGGTCCAGCAAACGTGTCCGCTTCGATTGCTTTCTTGTAGGCGACGTCGATACCATGTTTCTCACCTACGATCCGCATGGTCGTCACCCCTGAGGCAAGGCAGCGGTGCGCGTACTTGACAGCTCGGAAGACGATATCGAAATCCGAGTCTTTCATCTGCTCATCTTCGTTGCCCGAGGCGTCCATACCCAGGTGACCGTGGACATCGATAAGGCCCGGTAAGACGGTGTAGGCCCGCAAGTCAATGATGTCTGCCGCTTGGGTAGGGGGCAGGCTGGTGAACTTTCCGATCCGGCTGATCCGGCCGCCTTCCACGACAATACCGCCATCTGTGAGTGGCAGCGCACCGGTTCCATCCAGCACCCTGCCTGCCCGTATTATTTGAGTCACTGGTTATGCCTCCCGACGCGAAGGGCCGATACATGGATTGGCCTACTCTACTCTGGCACTTCCCGCGGCTTCGCAAGCGCCGCGTGATATCGTTCATGATGAAACGTGAGGACGTCGTCGATCTCTCTGAACCGAGCGCCACCTTTTTGACGTTGTGGACCAGCCGACCTCCCAGGCAGTCGACTGGGCGACAGGCCTGGGACGTCACGGACCGAGCCAGGTCACACTGCGGATAGTTACACAGTGTGAGCGGGGTTCAGCCCTTGAGACTCGCATCCCAGAGCCAGACGTGGCCACCGTAATCCCGCTCCCAGGCGAGCCGGTTACTGACACCGTAGATTTCGTTTTGCTGATAGAGCGGAACGAACCAGCTTTCGTCTTTCACGATCTGCTGCAACTCCGCAAGGGCAGCCTGGCGTTCCTTGGGATCCATCGACGTCGCCTCCTTCTCTAGAAGCTCCGAGGTGCGGGGGTCCGACCAGAATGCGAACTTGAAATCGGGACTGAGACCACCCCACATCTGCAAGTGCGCATCGTAGCCGTACCAGTTCCAAAGGAAGAGCGGAGCCATCTTCTTCTCGTTGCGGTAGGTGATATAGGAGGCAGCCTCAATCGTCCGCAGATTTGGGTTCACTCCAACTTTGCCCAGGTCGGCGGCGATGGCCTGGCCCACCTCAACCGGCTTGAGTGGATTCCCGCCGGTCGGTACATCCAGGTCGATATTGAACCCGTCAGGGAAGCCGGCATCGGCGAGAAGTTGCTTTGCTTTATCCGGGTCATACGGATACGGGGTCACATTGGGATCGTAACCAAAAGCCAGCGGCGGCGCCAGCGTTGCGATCCGCGTCGCCTGTCCAAGCAGGATGTTCTTGATGATGCTATCGACGTTGATGGCATAGTTCAACGCCTGGCGAACGCGCTTATCTTTCAGCGGCGTGCCACTTCCTGTAGGGCTATCAGGGAATGTGATGAGATAGATGATTCGGGGAACAGGCGCGCCGACGGCCCTTGCGTTGAAGCTCTCAAGGGTTGGAATCTGGTCTGGCGTGAGCTGCATGATGAGGTCTAATTCTCCCGCCTGGAGCCCGGCCACGCGAGTCGCAATCTCCGGGATGATCTTGAAGGTCACCCGCTCAATCTTGGGAGCGCCTTGCCAGTAATCAGGAAACCGCTCCAGAGTCAGGTGATCTCCTTTGGCCCATTCAACGAATTTGAATGGCCCGGTCCCAACCGGGTGCTTGGAAAAGCCTTCCCGCCCCACTTCCTCGGTGTATTTGGGGGGCACTGGAAACACGTAATACAGCGAGTTCTCCAGGAAAATTGGATCTGGCTTCGGTGTCGTCACCCGAACGGTGTACTCATCCAAGACTTTCGCCTCCTGGATGCTGGGTTTGACAAAGGGAGAGCCGTCATCGGCCTGGAGGAAGCGGTCCAGGGTGAATTTCACGGCTTCAGCGTTGAAGGGCTCACCGTTCTGGAATTTGACCCCCTGCCGCAACTTGAAATCCCATTCGGTGGGACTATTGAGCGACCAGGATTCTGCCAATCCAGGACCCAGGCTGCCATCCTCTTGACGAAAGACAAGTTGATCGTAGAGGTTCACGTAGAGAAGATTGAAATCGTTTAGAAAGCTGTTGGTCAGAGGGTCCATGAGATTGAATTCGGCCGAGCTCCCGATTCGTACAGTGCCATCAGTCGCTGCTGTCGGTGCCGGCTTTTCGGTCGGCGTAGGGACTGCGGCCGCGCGGGTGTTGGGAGCCGCCGTACCCGATGATTGACCGGGGGCAGGCGGTTGCTGTTGTGTACAGGCTTGAAGGAATGCTAGAGCCGCCGACGCGGAGAGGCCGAGGGCGATTGCCTGCTGGAGGAACTGCCTCCTGCTGATGTCTCCCCGGGCCAATCTGGTTCTCAGGTGATTCAAATGCTCTGTCATGGCGCTCGCTCCTTTCCTGTTCCGGATGGGAGATGGTCCATTCAGTCCACTGCACAAGATGGGTAACGTCCGACGGTCACGGCCCGTGCTCCACTATGCGTTGCTGTAGATCTCGCCTCCTTTCATGACCAGGCGCACGTTCCGGAGGGCGGAGATATCTTCGAGCGGGTCTCCACGGACACCAATGATGTCCGCGTCTTTTCCCACTTCCAGAGTGCCGCGCCGCTCCGCTATCCCACAGGCTTCCGCTCCTCGTTTCGTTCCGATCAGGACAGCATTCATCGGTGAGATACCGCACTGCGTAAGGATCTCGAGATGTCTGACCATGGCATGATCACCGTGGATACAGTCGCCCCCGAGGACAAGTTTCGCTCCAGCTTCATGAAATCGTCTGACCGTCTGAACTGCCGCCTCGGCTTTCTCGGGTGTTCGCTTCCGATAGAGATCGGTGAAGAACCAGAGTAGGGTGAGGCCAATGTAGGTGCCGCGACTGACGATGAGATCCAAATCGTCGTCAGTTATGAGATCGGCGTGCTCGATTGAATCGATGCCAGCTTCGACGGCCCACCGGACACTCGGTCCGCCAAAGGCGTGGGCGATGACTTTCACCCCGAATCGATGCGCTTCTTCAACGGCAACTGTGATCTCTTCCCTCGAGAACATGGGAGTCGTCAGGTGATACGCGACCCCACTGCGGTAGGCACCGGTGAGAAAGATCTTGATAACCTGGGCCCCATCCCGCAGGTTCTGACGCACCGCTTTGCGTACCGCATCCACGCCGTCGGCGAGCACGCCGAGTCGCTCGGCGGTGCCATGGGTCGAATTGATGGCGGCCCCACTGGGAATGATGCGCGGCCCCGGGGCAAGGTTGGAGTCGAAAGCACGTTTGTAGCGAAAATCGACCCCACCTCTCTGTCCCACGACCCTGACAGTCGTGACGCCATCCAGGAGTTCCTGGCGTCCGTAGCGGATGGCGTATGGGAAGAGATCTCTATCTGGATCTTCTTCCAAACGTGCATATTCGGTTTGATAATCGGTGAGGGGATCTGTAGGGTCTGGATGCGCAAGATGATCGTGAGTATTGATGAGGCCGGGCATGAGCGTAAGGCCATGCGCGTCGATGATTTCGGAGTCAGGAGGAATCGGAACGTCATCCTTCTGACCCACCGCCTCGATTTTATCTCCGTTTATCACCAGTGTACCGCGCGAGACGGGCGGTGCTCCTGTCGCGTCCAGGATCATCCCACCTACCAACGCTTTCCTCATAGTTCGTCGCCTCCTGTTCATTGCCGTAGAGCGGCCGGCAGTTCTGTGGCATGCAACGCCAAATCAACCGGATCAAGGCCGACATCACTACATCCTGAGAGTCGGATCAAGAAGATCGCGGAGCCAGTCTCCAAGAAAGCCGATGCCAACTACCGTCAGCATGAGGGCGAAGCCCGGAAACGTCGTAATCCACCAGGCACGGTCGAGGTATTCCCGCCCTTCGCTAATGGTGCGACCCCAGGTCGGGGTGGGCGGTGGGATCCCTAGGCCAAGGAAACTGACAACAGCTTCAATGAGCAGCAACTGCGCCGTCTGAAAGGTCGCTAACACGACGATCATCGGGATGAGATTAGGGAGAATATGCCTGAACATGATGCGCCAATCGCTGCTTCCGAAGGAACGGGCCGCGAGGACGAATTCTCGTTCGCGCAGGATCAAGGTCTGGGCCCGTACCATGCGGGTGTAGATGACCCAGCTTGACAGCACGAGCACGATGATCACATTTGCCAGGCTCGGCCGCAGCACGACCAGGACGACGATCGCCAGGAGGATGAAGGGAAAGGCCTGTTGAATCTCGACAATTCTCTGCACGACCTGGTCGAACAAACCGGTGTAGTAGCCAGAAAGCAGGCCGACGATGACACCGAAGGTACCCGAGACTACGACTGCCACGGCTGCAACCATAATCGATATTCGTGACCCGA
The DNA here is from genome assembly GCA_027493995.1 of Ardenticatenaceae bacterium. Taxonomy (GTDB): domain Bacteria; phylum Chloroflexota; class Anaerolineae; order Ardenticatenales; family Ardenticatenaceae; genus DOUV01. The sequence continues at coordinate 4,393,969 of JAOSJS010000001.1, forward strand.
AGACCACTCGGCTGAGCAGATCGCGGCCCAGGGCGTCGGTCCCCAAGAGATAGGTTGGGGTAGCATTCGGGTACCAGAAGGGCGGCTTCAGGCGCATCGATAATTCGCTGTTCAAGGGATCATGGGGGGCAATGAGCGGGGCAAAGAGAGCCATCGCTACCACGCAGAGCGTAAGGAGGAGCCCGATGGCGCCCCGGAGAGAGAGAATCCCAGCATGCATGCGCTTAACTCACCTTGATCCGCGGGTCCAACCAGCCGTACGAAAGATCGATCATGAAGTTCAGGACAACAACGGCGGCTGCGACGAATAGGACGTCGGCCTGTACGACGGGAAAATCACGTCGGCTAATGGCATCGACCGCCAATCGCCCCAGACCGGGCCAGGCGAAAACTGTCTCGGTCACGATGGCACCCCCTAGTAAATAGCCGAGGTCGACGCCCAATAGGGTGATATAAGGAATAAGGGCATTCCGCAGAGCGTGCAGGAAAAGAACTCTCCTCTCTCGAAGCCCCTTGGCTCGTGCCGTGCGAATGTAGTCCGCTCCCAGAATCTCCAGGATCGTCGATCGCATCAAGGTTGTTGCTCGACACAGTGGCTGGGACGCCAGGGCGACGACAGGCAGCACCAGGTGTCCTATCCCACCCTGGCCTGACGTTGGCAACCAACGGAGTTCGACTGCAAATACCAGGATCAGCATGATGCCAAACCAGAAGTTTGGCATCGACTGGCCGATGAGGGTTATGAGCGCGAGGGCATAGTCAAACAGAGAATCCCGCCACACCGCCGCTAACAGGCCCAGAGGGATTGAGATGATCACGATTAACAGGACCGTTACGCCTGTCAGCTCGAGTGTGGCGGGGAGCCGCTCCAGGACCAGACCCATCGCGGGCTGTTTGTATGTAAAGGAGTCTCCAAAGTCACCGTGAGCGACGCGTGCCAGAAACTTCAGATATTGAACAGGGAGCGATTGATCCAAACCGAGAATGTGGCGAATACGCTGATAATCGGCTTCAGTGGCATCGGGCGGAACAAGCAGGGCGACGGGGTCGCCTGACAGGCGCAATAGCAAGAAGACAACCGCCGTTACGCCCATGATGGCAATCGCCGCAAGGGTTGCTCGCCGCAGGATAAACTTTCCCAAGACTCAGCTCCTCGAGCTGTGAAAGGCTGAAACCTTTTTTCGTCGTGCATCTGGACTGAGCCGGGTGACCACCCATCTCGCGTGGCCCGACATCCTGGCCCGCCGATCAAGGAGCGATCAACTGTCCACCAGTACCCCAACGGTCCGCGCCGGCGCCAGCCTCACCCCGCGGGGTGAGACGATCGCGCCGGGGACGGCCCCGCCGGGCGAAGCGAGGCGTACTCGCCTCGGGGAACCCCGTAGGGCTTGCCCCTCGACGGCGGCCCTGCCTTGGGTGCCCCTCGGCGGGGAGAGCCTCCAGCCACGACTTCAGTCCCCCGGCCCTCGGCCGATAAAAGGACTCCTTGACCGATGCGCCAGGAGAAGGCTACGCCGGCTGAGAACCTCCCGGTCAGAAGACTGCCAATCACAAGAGCGACAGGTTGTAGGTCTTCCCACCCTTCATAACGAATTCAACCTTTCGCAGGTCCTCGATTCGATCCAACGGATTTCCCGCGACGGCCACGAGGTCGGCGAGTTTGCCACTCTCTAAGGTGCCGATCCGGTCCTGAAGCCCACAGGCTTCTGCGCCGTTCCGCGTCGCGATCAAGAGCGCGTCATGCTCGGAAACCCCAGCGTTCACGAGCAATTCGATTTCGCGAGCCATACTGTATATGGCGTTCCAGGAATCATTCCCAATCGCCATCTTGACACCGGCATGGTACGGCAACTGGACCGAGCGGATACCAATCTCCCTCGCACTGGGATAGATGGAACGCACTCGCTCTCCGAAGATATACTGCAGATTGGTGACGAGGATGACGCCGGCCTCGAGCACTCGTTCAATTTCCTGCTCGGTGAAGAATCTGCCATGTTCCAGAGTGTCAACCCCCGCCCGAAGCGCATAATCGAGTCCATACCCTCCCATAAGATGGGCTGCCACCCTCGCGCCGTAGGCATGGGCTTCATCGACTGCGACCTGTATCTCTTCCTGGGTGAAGAAGCAGTGAGTTGGCCTGTCAAACAAGTCACCGGTGACCATGAGTTTGATAACGTCGACACCCGCGGCGAGATGAGCACGGACCGCACGACGCATCTCATCCGGCCCATCCACTGGTTGCCCAATCGGACCGGGCTGGTGGGTTGCCTTCAAATGCGGTCCGCTCACCAACGCTCGGGGTCCCGGTATGAAGTCCGCATCAATGGCCCGCTTGTAATAAATATCGATGAAGTGGAGCTCGCCCAGAATGCGAATCGTCGTTGTGCCACCCATCAATTGTTGGCGAGCATGTTTTATGGCTAAGATTATCATCTCAGCCGGGGTGGTCTCCGTCAGGACCCTGGACGTGCTATCCGGGCTGACGCGGCCGAGATGACCGTGGGCATTTACAATTCCGGGTAGGACAAAACAGTTCGGCAACGATACGCGCTCCGCATCAGCCGGGATCGTCACCATACTCGCAGGTCCTACATTCAGGATCCTGTCGTCTTGAATCAGGATGGCACCATTATGAATCAGCGGACCACCGGTGCCATCGAAAATGATCTTTGCCAGAATCACCTTGCGCGCCACGATACCCCCTGATGGAACCGGTCCACTTCCTTCGCATACGCAAGGAAACGCGAACCGTCTTACCTTTCGGGTTGGGAACAGAAGATCCGCGTTTCCTCGCGTACCGGTCGAAGCTTCGCGCCTTCTACGCCTTTAAGCTCGCGTCCCACAACCAGACGTGACCACCAAAATTGCGTTCCCAGACAAGCCGATTATTCACGCCGTAGATTTCGTTCTGTTGATAGAGTGGGATGAACCAGCTCTCTGCCTTCATGATCTGTTCTATCTCTGAAAAGGCGGCCTGGCGCGCCTTCGGATCCATCGAGGTAGCTTCGGTGTTGAGGAAGTCGGAGATCTTGGGATCGATCCAGTAGGCAAATTTGAAGTCCGGGGACATGGCGCCCCAAAGCTGCTTGTGCGCATCGTAGCCGAACCATTCCCACAAAAAGAGGGGCGCCATTTTCTTCTCGTTGCGGTAGGTGATGTAAGAAGCGGCTTCAATTGTCCGCAGATTTACCTTGATTCCGACTTTGCCCAGGTCGGCGGCGATGGCCTGGCCCACCTCAACCGGCTTGAGCGGATTCCCGCCGGTGGGGACATCCATGTCGAGATTGAACCCATCAGGGAAGCCGGCATCGGCGAGGAGTTGCTTTGCTTTGTCCGGGTCATACGGATACGGGGTCACACTGGGGTCGTACCCAAAGGCCAGTGGCGGCGCCAGGCTCCCGGACCGAACAGCCTGCCCCGACAGGATGTTTTCGATGATTGCGTCGATATTGATGGCGTAGTTGAGGGCCTGGCGGACACGCGTGTCCTTCAGAGGCGCGCCGGTCCCCACTGGACTGTCGGGGAAGGTGATGAGGTAGAATATTCTCGCGACCGGTGTACTGACGACTCTGAAGTTCGGATCGGCTTCCAGCGTTGGAATCTCATCGGGCGTGAGTTGCAGAATGAGATCGAGCTCGCCGGCTCGGAGCGCCGCCACGCGGGTTGCAATCTCTGGGACGATCTTGAAGACGACGTTCTGGACGTGGGGTTTACCCCGCCAGTAGTCGGGGTATTGCTCCAATGCAAGATGGTCGCCCTTGACCCACTCGACAAATTTGAAGGGACCCGTTCCCATTGGGTGGTCGGTAAGTCCCTTGTTCCCTACCTTGGTCGCATACTCGGGTGGTACGGGGAATACGTAATAGAGAGCCTCTTCGAGCAGAATAGGTTTTGGGGTCGTGGTTGTCATCCGAATCGTGTACTCATCGATGACTTCGGTACTCTTGATGGCATTCTTCACAGGGCCCCAGGCATCGTTGGCCTTAAATCGCTCCATATTAAATTTCATTGCCTCGGCGTTGAAAGGCTCACCGTTGTGGAACTTCACGCCTTGTTGCAGTTTGAAATCCCATTCAGTTGGGCTGTGGAGCGACCACGATTGTGCCAGCCCGGGACCAAAACTGCCATCCTTGTTACGGATGATGAGTTGGTCATAGAGGTTGACGTAGAGCAGGTTCAGATCGTTCAGAAATGTGTTCGTCAGGGGATCCATCAGGTTAAACTCGGCCGAACTGCCGATCTGCACTGTGCCAGCGGCTGCAGAGGTGGGGACAGCCGTGGGATTAGCAATGGCAGGGGCCGGTGCCGTCGCAGAAGCACTGGTCGGTGCAGCGGGGGCGGGACGGGGTGGCTGCTGGCCACAGGCTGCCAACAGGGTGGCCGCAGCGGGCATGGAGAAGCCAATTGCCAGAGCTCGTCTGAGGAATTGGCGTCTGTTGATTTCTCCCAGCAGTAGCTCTGTAACAAGATGATTGGTCTCCTCGTTCACGGGAGGGACTCCTTTCGCAAGTGATGCTGTGGGTACACCGGGTCCTGGAAACGGCTCCGGAATACAAGCGGAGCAGCCACCCTTTCAGGTAATTCGGACAGAACAGTTTGCGAGCCGCCTCCTCCAGTTTCTTCGACGGGTTCCTTGTCCCGGAAGAGAAGGCATGCATTTCGTGATGGTGGTACGCCAGGCCGGTTAAAGGGTTATACTCGCCCCACCATCGATAGGTACTGTCTGGCCTGTAATCATGCTCGCATCATCGGAGGCGAGGAAGACGACAAGGCGGGCGACATCGTCGGCTTGACACATGCGTTCGAGCCCCGCAAATATGGGATGACTGGAAAACAAGGCCTGCTTGACTGCCTCCGCATCTTTCTGCACGTCGGGGCGACTTTGGTACATGCCAGTGTCCTCGATTGAGGAGGGTGCCAGAGCGTTTACGCGAATCCGATCTGGCCCGTAATCAACGGCGAGTTGACGTGTCAGCGCTGATACTGCGCCTTTCGATGCGCAGTAGGCTGGCCGGTTGGGCACGCCACCCAGCGCTGCGAGAGAACTCATGTTGACGATGGCTCCGCCTCCCCCATCCCTCATAACAGGAATGGCGTACTTTGACGCCAGAAATACGCTATCGACATTGGTGTGAAAAATCGCCTGCCATTCCTCGAGAGGACATTCGACGACCCTCTTGCGCGAAATAATGCCAACGTTGTTGACGAGCACATCCAACCGACCAAAGGTCTCGACGGCTGCCCGAACCATGTCACGCACGTGAGCTTCGTTGCTCACATCAGCGCGGACAAAGATAGCCTGGCCTCCATTGCGTTCAACGTCAGCGACTGTTGCACCGCCGTTCGCCTCGTCGATGTCTACTACGACGACTTTTGCCCCTTCGCCGGCCATAGCGCGCGCTGTCGCGCGTCCGACACCGTACCCGGCTCCTGTCACCAATGCCACTTTTCCTGCTAGACGCATAGGTGTTCCCTCCTTAAGAGTAGAATTTCGAACATATCGTGAGTGTGACGCAGAAATATGAATGTACGATAGGGTTGGCATCTTGGGCTGTAACGCTATGGGGAGCGTGAACGACAGCGAAACGATGCAGAACGTTGGCAATCGAGCAGAAACAAGCGGTCCGCGGTGTGGTGCTCCTGGGAGAAGTTGGCGTAGAATCCAACATTTCGCAGCGCGTGGTAACGACCGAAATCGGCGGCGATCGAGGTATTACCGGTCAGAAGAAGATTACAGATCGCAGCCGCCACTGGCTCACCGATTCCCTGGGCTTGCTCTGGAAGGGCGTCGTCAAGATTGACACCCTCACGGACGCTGAGGGCGGCGAGGTCGTACACGTGGCCGTCGCCAGGCGCAGACCCCACCTCCACAATCGCTGGGCCAACGGCGTCTACGAGGCGTGTACCGCTGGCTCTGCTCGTGAGCATACGAGAGACCAGTTCTTTGGCGGAGTGTATTCAAACAGTCGACCACAAGCGAGGGTAGAAACAAGAAAGGTCGATTGCAGTGAGAGAAGACGTGATAAGCGCACAGATACAATAAAAAAACGAGACAGAGCACCATCAGACTACTTTCCATCAGGAAAGAATATCGGTTGTTAGACCGGTGGCTCTGTCCTATATCCTATTCTTTATATCCTATATGATTCTGGGTCTCTTGTCAAGAGGTTGGACAGCTTGGCCAGGGTCGATCCATTCTAATGACAATCTAGCGCGAAGCGAGTGGCAGGCCAATGAGGTCGGTGGCGCGGTCGAGATTGACTCCGAGGATGTTCCTGGCGGCAGTAATGCTCTTGAAGCCGGCCAGGTAGAGAATGGTGCGAGATTGCAGAAGAGGGTGAGTACCAAGGGATGGGGTGGGGTGTGGGGCTGCGACCAGTCCTCATGAAAGACCACATCGCGCACCCCGGCGAGGCGATTCGCGATGTGCCCGCGTCGGCATTAGAGTCGGAGCAGGTCTGCGACGTGCGCCGGCTGGGCACCATGGAGGTGAAGGCACAGTGGGTTTCAGCGGCGACCTTGCCTGCCTTTAGGATGGTGCAGAGGCGTTCACTTGTGTAGGTGTGGCCGATGCGGGGCCAGGCCGAATAGTCGTTGAGGGCTTGGGGGCACGGACGGTGTCAGGCACGAGCCGGCCATGGCCTATGGTCAGCGCACGGTGGTAGTAGACGGTCTCGGCCATATGAGGCGGTGATCACTCTCAAATCAGGTGTGCGAGGCGGTGAACCATGGCACACGCGGCGCCCTGGCAGTGACCAGGCGCCGTCACGCCGGCGAGGGTGGCACCGGTGGGGGCGGCGTTGAGGCGGTGCTCCGGCGTTGGCCACACGCGGCCAGGCCGGTGGGAGTGGCACCGGTGGGGCAGCGGGCCACGCATTGCTAACAGGCCGGGATCGGGGAGGGGGTGGCACGCTCTCAGCCGCTCGCTGAGAGTTCAACCGCTCCACACTCCCGACCACCTCGCTCCCCTCCTACACCCCGGCCTGCCCGCCCGCCCGCCCGCCCGCCCACCCACCCAAGAACAGGGGGAGGCGGTGCCCCGGCATAGCCTCCACGCCGTCAGGTCAGCGGAGACGGCACCGGGCGCGCTGTGCTTGCCGTTGCAGGTTCCAGGTGGCAGGTCGCAGGGTGGGCGATGCCCGGCGATGCCCTGGCACTGTTCGACCTTCCACCCTGCGGGTCCCCCCGTAGGGGACGCCGGGGGGAACCCCTCAGGGCTTGCCCCCTTCCGTCTACGTACCGATGAGGGTGCCCCCGACGGGGGAACCTTCCAACTTTCAACTACGATCTCCAGCGGCGCCCGTCAAGCGCGGCATGAGCGCTGCATGATCGGCGGGCCGGGCACCGGTGCGGCAGCGGCGCCGGCTTCGTCCTGGCGTTGCCGCCGCCCGCGCCTGCGGCGGCTCGTGCGGGCCGAGGGTCCAGCGGTGCAGGCCTGGTGCGTAGGAGGAGGAGGGTGCAATTGCTCATCGATCGCCCCTCGGTGCGGCGTTTTCGACAGGCCGGCGCGGTGAACGACCGCTGCTACTCCGTGACCCGCGGGGACGACCCCGCCCGCGCGATTCTGGTCCTGCGCAAGGGGCTCGACCTCGACACTCTGGGCGGTTGCGTGGTCGACGCGCGGATCGGCTGGGAGACCGGCTGGATCGGTTTCGTCCCGGAAGAGGAGGCGGGCGAGTGTTACACCAGCGTCACGGTCTACCGGCGGATCCCCATGCCCAGCCGTGAGGCCGAGCGCTCGCTGGATCAGAGCCTGGCCGATGCGTCGCGGCGGACCGCCGCGTGAGCGCCAGCCGCTCTGCCGGTGATGCGAGCCTCGCGGTTGGGCGCACCGGCCGGCTGATCGCCGGCCGGCGCCGCCGCGGCGCCGACGAGGTGGCACTGCGCCGCGCGATGGATCCGGAGTCCCTCGAGAGGGTGCTCCGCGACCGGCCCCGCGCTGGAATGAGCCCGCGTTCCCATTTCACCCGAATTCGGACCACTTTTCGCTGTACACCATCCTTGACATCGGCAATGAAATATGTTAAAGTCTAGCTCCTAAGAAAGTCAACTGTTAACAGTATTGGTAGCTCTGCATGCAACCGTGGAGAGAAGCGGCCTTGAAGATGGTAGGCTACCACAGCACCTTTCGTTCGAGCTACGATTCGGACTATTCTTTGCGCTCCGCCCGCTCGAGCTTCGCAACGCACCTCGCCGGTTCCCATCGCCAATAGCACTCTCAACATCGCATCTCTGGATCGTTTCCAACCGACTAACATCTGGGCAGAAGAGGCCCATCGTCCCGGTCTTACCACGTGCTGCTCTTGCCTACCGTCTCGTACGGCGAAAGGAGGATATTGGGCATCCCGCTGGACACCGTGCGTCGTATGTCATCCACCTGACTGGACAGAGAGGGAGGAGAACGATCCAAATGAAGCACAAGCTGTTTCCCTTGATAAGCCTGTTGCTCATTTTCAGCCTGTTCCTTGCGGCGTGCGGCGGCTCGCGACCTGCACCGGCAACTGCACCCGCCGCGGCCCCTGAGACCACACCCCAGGCAGCCGCGCCCACGACGGCCCCGGCCGCTCAGGCAGAACCGACCTCGCCCCCGGAAGCGAAAATACGTCGCGTCGTCGTGGCGCAGGGTTCCGGCGTCGAGAACTGGGATCCACCGGTCGGATGGATTACCGCGTCTGAGTGGATCGAGATGAATGTCTACGATTGCCTCGTCTTTGCGGACCGGAAGACGGGCGAGATTAAGGGGTGGCTGGCTGAATCCTTCGAGAACACTGCCCCCACGACCTGGCGCCTGAAGCTCCGCAAAGGCGTCAAGTTTCACAATGGCTACCCCTTTACGGCCGAGGACGCCAAGTTCTCCATCGACCGCATCATTAATGGAACCCGAGAGCAATTCATCGTCCACGATCAATGGTCTTTCGTCAAAGAAGTCCGCATCATCGATGACTATACCATCGAGATCGAGACACCCTACCCTGAGCCCGCCTTCTTAAGCAAGCTCGGCAGTACCGGATGTGGTGTTGTCTCCAAAAAGTATGTTGAAGAAGTCGGGATGGACGCTCTGGCCAACCACGGCATGGGTACAGGGCCCTTCAAGCTTGTTGAGTACGACCGTGAATCCTTCGCCCGGATGGTCGCCAATGACGACTATTGGGGCGGCAGGCCGGAGATCGACGAATTGGTTTTCCGCGTCATCCCCGAGCCTTCGACCCGCGTTGCTGAATTGCTTACCGGTGGCGCCGACATCGTCACGGGGATCTCGCCGCAGGATTGGGAGCGGGTCGAGGCTGACCCCAACCTGGAGCTGAACCATTACCTGACCGACCGCGTCTACCAATTGACGGTTGCCAATAGTCCGCCGGAAGGGGTAGACGGAGTCGCAACGGAGCTCCTGCCGATCCGAGCCGCTATCAGCTATGCCATTGACCGGCAGGAATTGATCGATCTGATCGGCGGCCATGGGGTCCCGACCCTCACGCGCCTGACACCACCGCTTCCGTGCTGGGATCAGGTCGACCCGCCTCTTTATAATGTCAACCCCTATGACCCCGAAAAGGCGAAGCAGTTGATGCAAGAAGCGGGTTATCCCGATGTGCCAGGTGGTCCGCTCATCACGGTTCATGGCTCTCTCGAGGGTCAATATATCGGACAGAAGGAAATTGCTGAGACAGTCGCCGCGATGCTGGATGAAATAGGCTTCCAGGTTGAGCTCAAGCTTGAAGAGGGCACGACGTTTCTCGAGGGGACCTACCGTGATCACAACGAAGAGTTGATGCTCGAGAGCCTTGGAAATCGCATCACGGATCCGTGGATCTACATCCTCAACTATGACTCGCAATTCGGCAAGCGGTCAATTCCCCGGACCCGTGCCTCAGTCCCCGAGATCGACGAACTGGCGGAAAAGGCCAATACGACAATGGATCCGGAAGAACGTTGCAAGATTGTGGCCGAGTACGCCCAGCTCGTCGCCGAGCAGTACATTGCGATCCCGCTCTTTCACATGCCCGATGCTATGGGTATTCGTAAGACTATCGACTGGACGCCGTCCCCCGACGGCATGATGCTCCTGCTTAACGCACACTTCACCGATTAGTGTCGTGCCGGTTCGGCACTGAGGGCCGGGTGCCCGACTGTTTGTCACGTTCGCATGGAGAGCGCACCTCTTCCAGTGCCTGAAAGGCTTGAAGGTCGATAATTGCAGAACCGGAGAGGCATTTCATTTCGCTGATATGTCTCTCCGGCTGCACTGGCGTGAACCGTATTCTCATCCTACTCCCGTCCAAATGAGAAACCGCACATCTTCCCCGGCTCTCACGTTCATGGAAGGAGCACGTCGCAACGGGTCTTCAGCCGTGTGTGTTTGTCAGCGAAGAAAACAATGTCTTCTCCTCGCCTCGCTCCCTGCGACGTGCTCTCTCTCACGATGTGAGATTGGACAGATGGATCGGAGTAGGGTGACAGAACTGGCCCTTCGCCCGCCGACTACGGTCGCCTGCCAGGTGGAAAGCTGAGGGAAGTGAATGGCGAAGTATATCATGCGGCGCATCATGCAGATGATTCCTGTCCTCTTTGGGGTTACGGTGATTGTATTTTTTCTGATTCGTCTCAAAGGGGATCCGGTGTTACAGATGGTGCCGGACTATTACACCGAGGCGCAGATTCAGGCGGTGCGTGTGGCGTATGGCTTCGACAGGCCGGTGTATATCCAGTACGTCGAGTTTCTCCGCCGTGCCATCCGTGGTGATTTCGGTCGCTCCTTCGTGAATCGCCAACCGGCGTGGGATCTGGTGAAAGCAGCACTGCCCCGAACAATTCAGCTCGGCGTCACAGCGCTGCTCTTCGGCATTCTCGTTTCGTTCCCGCTCGGCATTATTTCAGCCTTGAAACAAAACTCAGCCATCGACTTTGTGGTCACCGCCCTCTCGGTGGGAGGGCGCGCAGTGCCGAGCTTCTGGCTTGGCATTATGCTCATTTTGCTGTTCGCGGTGACCCTGCGCTGGTTGCCGGTCTCCGGAACGGGCGCCATTTCCGGCGAACCATCCTTTAAGTATCTCATCTTGCCTGCGCTGACGCTTTCCACCGGGCTGATTACAACCCTGACCCGGCTGGTCCGCTCGTCGATGTTGGAAGTCATCCGCGAGGATTATATTACTACGGCGCGCGCCAAGGGTCTGCGGGAACGGACGATCATCTTTCGGCATGCCCTCCGGAACGCTCTCATCCCCGTCGTTACGGTGTTGGGTCTGAATATCGGCTTCCTGTTGGGTGGTGCAGTGATCGTAGAACAGGTCTTCGCCTGGCCCGGGATGGGACGCCTCATGGTCAATTCTATCTATACCCGTGACAATTCGGTTGTCCAGGCGGGTCTCCTTGTCACGTCCCTGATTATCATGGGATCCAACCTCGTGGTTGATGTTGTTTACTCCTTTCTCGACCCGCGTATCCGCTATTCGTGATCTGGAGTGGGATCAATATGGCGACATCGGTCGCACAAGAGCATAAGGCGCGCGCCGCCGTTCTCGAGATAGGGCGCCTGCGCAGGCGCCGGTGGGAGCGCATGGTTGGCCGGTGGCGCCGAAGCCCGGTAGGCATCGTCGGCACAGTCATGGTAGCGACTGTTTTGTTCGTTGCCCTGGCGGCGCCGATCCTCGCCCGTCACGACCCGACCCAACACCACCGCCGGGAGCGGCTGCTGCCGCCGGTCTGGATGGAGGGAAGCAATCCGGCCTATATCTTGGGGACGGATCAGTTGGGACGGGATATCTACAGTCGCGTACTCGTTGGGAGCCGGATCTCGGTGATTATCGGCGTCTCAGCCGTGCTCGTGAGCGGAACTGTCGGCGCTGCTATGGGCCTCATTGCCGGCTTCTATGGCCGGCGGATCGATACCGTGATCAGTCGCTTTATTGATATCTTCCTCTCGATTCCGTTCATCATCCTGGTCCTGTCGGTCATCGGGGTGCTCGGCCCCAGCCTGCTGACCATCATCCTCGTTCTCGGGTTCACGGGCTGGGCGAGCTACGCGCGGGTCGTGCGCGGCGAGACCCTGTCGATCCGTGAACGGGAATACGTGCTGGCCGCCCGGGTGATCGGTTCATCGGACCTGCGAATTGCCTTTCGGGAGATCTTACCGAACACCTTTGCCTCCATTATCGTGCTGGCAACGCTCAACGTCTCCAGTACGATCCTGGCAGAGTCGGCGCTCAGCTATCTTGGCCTCGGCGTGCAGCCCCCGACGGTCACGTGGGGCCTGATGATCGCAGATGGGCGGGAATACCTTGCCTCTGCCTGGTGGATGGCCGTCTTCCCTGGCCTTGCGATCTCTTACACGGTGCTGGGGATTATCTTCCTGGGCGACTGGTTGCGCGACGTCATGGACCCCAAGCTCCGCGACTGATCCGTCGTTCGTCGGGACCGTCAATCCAGGGCCCATCACGCAGCACACGGCGTGGCCCCCCAGGCTCCGCGACTGATCCGTCCGTTCCACCGGCTGTGGGCGCCGGGACGCGCGGTGGCCTATTTCTTCGGAGGAGTATAGTGAAAATCTTCATCGCCTCGGATATGGAAGGCGTGAGCGGCGTCGTCCATCGCGAACATACCGGCTGGGATGGACGCCGGCACTACGAGGCCCGCAAGTGGATGACCGAGCATATCAACGCCGCCGTCCAGGGAGCCGTCGACATGGACGCGACGGAAGTGTTGGTTTGTGATGGACACAGCAATGGCCGGAATGTCATTCTGGATTTGCTCCACCCGGAGGCGACGCTGGTGTGGGGGCGCCAGAATCGGCGGTTGGGACAGATGCACGGGATCGACGAGACCTTCGACGCCGTGCTGATGGTGGGATTTCACGCGCGGGCCGGATCGTTGGGGGTCTTGAACCACACCACGAACAGCGGGGTCGTCTCCGAGGTGCGGGTGAACGGCGAGCCGGCCGGTGAGATCGACATCAATGCTGCCATTGCCGGCGAGTTCGGCGTGCCGGTCGCGATGGTCTCGGGCGATGCCACCGCCGTCGCCGAGGCGCGAGAGCGGATGCCGCACATCGAAACGGCGGCCGTCATGGAAGCGATTGGCACCTACTCTGCCAAAATCCTGCCGCCACCCAAGGCACACGCGCTGATTCGCGAGGCCACCATGCGAGCGCTGGATCGCCTCGACGACATGCCGCCGACCCGGTACGAGCCTCCTATCCGGCTTGAGATGCGCTTCTTTGACACCGCCATGGCCGACGCTGCGGCGATGATCCCCGGCGCCGAGCGGCTCGATAGCCGCGCGTGTGGCTACACCTGCCGGGACTTTCTCGAGGCGTATCAGGTGCACTGGATCATGATCGTGCTGGCAACGAGCGAGCGCTGGGCCAATACGCCCTAAGCAATCGGGCGAGTCAGGCCACCCCGGTTGTGCACGATTCGACTTTACCCGGTGAGCTGCTGTCAGGGGCGGGGCACCTGAAATCGTCGTGAGCGACTCGCGCGGTGGCGACGGCGCGCGGAATCGGTGGCTGCACGAGTTGCAGGCAGCGCGAGAGCACGTTCGCTGTTCTCAACCACACCGCTCACGAGCGGGCGACAACACGCTCGCCGCTTCCCGCGCCAGGGTACCCCTCGCCATCCCGGAGTGTGGGAGCGGCCAACGGCCGTCATGGGAGAAAGGAAACACGAGACAGTGAACGCGCCAGGTCCTCTCGTCACAACCTATTCGATTGTTGGCTATGATCCTGTGGGACCGGCCTGGGGTATCGCCATCGCTTCGAAGTTTCTGGCAGTCGGCGCGCGGACCTGTTGGGGCGCGGGCGATGCCGGCGTCGTGGTGCTGCAGGCTCATCTGAACGCGCGCAACGGGCCCGAGGGAGTGGACCTCTTGCGGTGCGGGCTGAGCGCCGCAGAGGTCGTCGACCGGCTGATGACCAAAGATCCTCATCGCGACCTGCGCCAAATGGCCGTGATCGACCGGCAAGGGGGTGTTGCCAGCTACACGGGCTCGAAGTGCGGCTTCTGGGCCGGGGGTGTGACCGGCGAGCGGTGCGCTGCGCAGGGCAACATGCTCTTGGGTGGGGAGGGATGCCAGGCGATGGTGGAACACTTCACTTCGGCCGGCGGCTCCCTGGCTCGCCGCCTGGTCGATGCCCTGGCCATTGGCGATGCAGTCGCGGGCGACTCGCGCGGCCGGCAGGCGGCCGCGCTCTACGTTGTGCGGCCCGCCTGGACAGAACCCTTCGACGTCTTTACCGAGCCGACCATCGATCTCCGAGTTGACGATGCCGAGAACCCCTATACTGAGCTCTCGCGCCTGCTCGACCTTTGGGAGCTTCTTTACCTCCCGACCGCACCGGAGGAGCGCCTGCCGGTCGATGAAACGGCCGTGCGGCGCTTTCAGCGCGTGCTGGCGCGCTTTGGATTCTACAGTCCGGAGCCGACCGGCGTGCTGGATGATGTCACGCGCGCGGGACTCCAGAAGCTGGCGCGGATGGAAAATTTCCGCCGGCGTCTCGCCAGCGAGGAATGGTTTGACCGCCGGCTCCTGGAGCACCTGGAAGCGCGAGCCGGTCTATGACTGGCACCGCCTGGCACGTTAACGCGCGCAGTGCGCCCGTCAACGTGCCGGCGACCGTATCGCAGGCGACCCGCGGCGGCGGCGAATGGCCGCTCTCTCTCTTACGTCCCCTCTCCCAATGCTCGCCGGCATCGCCCTCACGCTGATAGTAGACCTGCAGGTGGACGAGCGGTCCGTCCCCTGTGTGGCACTCTTGCGCCCGCCTGACGTCTGAGAGGGCACCGACCTCCTGGCCATGGCATCGGAGTACCCGCCGGTGTCCACCCGGCACGTCGTGAGTTCTGTCCTTCGGAGGCATCACGCATGGAAGCGAGTCTGGAGCGTATCGGAACACAGATCGATCGGGATCTGGATCAGCATGTTGCCAACATTCAGTCCCTCATCCGCCAGCCAAGCATGTCCACGTCGGGAGGACTGGGTATTCGAGAGATGGCAGTGCGGCTACAGAAGGCGTTTGCCGAGCTGGGGTGCCAGGAAACGGCACTTTTCGACACCCCGGGGAACCCCGTCGTCTTTGGTCATTACGACGCCGGTGCGCCCAAGACCCTGATCGTGTATCTGATGTACGACACGGAGGCGGTATTGCCGGAGGAAGAGTGGATTTCACCGCCGCTCGAGGCGAACCTGGTAGAACTGCCACCGTTTGGTCGCTGCATTATCGGGCGCGGCGCCGTGAATTCGAAGGGACCCTTGCAGGCGTTCCTCAATACTGTGGCCGCCATCCACGCCGCAGGCGAAGCACTGCCGGTCAACTTGAAGTTTGTGGCCGAGGGTGAGGAGGAGTTGGGGAGCATCCACGTGGCCGACGTCCTGCAGGACCATGGGGCGTCTCTGCAGGCCGATGCGCTCTTTTTTCCCGCGGCCGGGCAGCAGGCCAACGGCCACACGACGCTCACCCTCGGCTCACGGACTGCCATCATTTTCGAGCTCGAGGTCAATGGGGAGCGATGGGGCCGCGGTCCCTCGAAGTTCGAAATCCATGCCGGGAGCCGGTCGCTGGTCGACTGCCCGGTATCCCATCTCCTCGAGGCGCTGAATTGCCTCATCGCGGACAATGGGAACCGGATCCTGGTAGAGGGGTTCTATGAGGACGTCGTCCCACCGAACGAGGAGGAGGAGGAATTGTTAGACCGTCTCGCGGCTCGGTGGGACGAGGAAGCTTATAGAGCCCGGCTCGGCGTCAAAGCGTTTATTGATGGGTTGGCGGGGAGAGCCGCTCTGCGGCGCCTGATCTTCGAGCCCGCCTTTAATATTCGTGGTATCTATGGCGGGGACAGCCGCACCGGCGATGTCAACGTCTCGAAGGCGATCATTCCCCATCGAGCCGTCTGCAAGGTTGGCCTCAGCCTCGTGCCTGATCAGAACAAGGTCGACATCGTCGAGAAGATCCGCGCGCATTTGGATCGGAACGGCTTTGCCGACGTGGCGATGCGCGTGCGGCCCGACTATCTGCGCGACCCGGGCGCCTGGGGCCAGGTGAGCGTTCACGACGATATCGTCGTGGCCATGCTCCACACCTATGCCCGCTATGGAATTGACCCGGAAATCTGGCCGCGCAGCCCCGGCGGCTGGCCTGGCTATCTCTTTCAACATTACCTGGGTATTCCCTTCCTCAGCGGCGGCGCCGGCCACGGTGGCGGTGCCCACTCTTCCAACGAATACCTGGTCGTGGATGGGCACGACACGGTTCGGGGCCTGGCCGATCTGGAAAAATCCTACGCGACCATGCTGTACGAATACGCCTCGCTCTGACAGCATGTGCGCGTTGCCCGGCTGCCCGCGAGCCGGTGGCGCGCGACCACCCAGAACATTAATTTGTTTCAGGCCAACAACGCGCGCGTCACCGGTCCAACCGCGAACGAACAGGCATCGACAGGAAGGAGCACCGTGACGATGGAGACAGTCATCGCCAACGCTCGCCTCAGGCGATCGAGCGGCGTCTGGCATATCGGGATCCGCGACGGCCGCATCCGTGCGGTGTCGCGAGATCCCATTCCAGGGCGGCAGGTGATTCACGCCGACGGAGGGTTGCTGACCCCAGGGCTGGTCGAGACGCATCTGCATTTGGAGAAGGCGCTGACTGCCGATCGGATCTCGTGGAACGAACAGCGGCCGACCGGCCACGAGTACCGGCGCTTTCAGGAGCAGATCACGGCGCCGCTCAAACGAGGCTACACGCACGACGATATTGTCCAGCGGGCGCTGCAGGTCGCGCGCATGGCATCGGCCGCCGGAACGACCACCATGCGTGCGCAGTGCGAGGTGGACGAGGACCTGCAACTCAAGGCGATTGAGGCCCTGCTCGACGTGCGAGAGCGCGTCCAGCCCTTTCTGACCCTGCAAATCATTGCCTTTCCGCCGGGCGATATCATGGGAGCGCCTGATGTGGTGGGCCTGCTGCGGCGTGCCATGGAACTGGGCGCCGATGGGATCGGTGGGCTGCCCGAGCTCTACCCAGAGAACGGAGAGCCCTACCTCGATCTTCTCTTCCGCACGGCCGCCGAGTATGGCGGTGTGGTCGACCTCCACGTCGACCAACCG
This sequence comes from Ardenticatenaceae bacterium, assembly GCA_027493995.1. Lineage (GTDB taxonomy): Bacteria > Chloroflexota > Anaerolineae > Ardenticatenales > Ardenticatenaceae > DOUV01. Next base: position 4,411,063 of record JAOSJS010000001.1, read on the forward strand.
CGCGACGAGCGGCTCTTTTCGTTTCCTTTGATGGTTACCAAAGCGCGCCAGTACGGTCTGGAGGGCAAAGTCACCGGTGCCCACTCCAATTCGCTCGCCTTCCAACCGCGCGACCAGGTGCTGCCCGTGCTTGAGCAGATGCGCGAGACCGGGGTTCACCTGGCCTGTCTGCCCTACGGCTTTGTCGAGGAGCGAATCAAGGTGCCCAAGGCGATGGGCATCGCCGTCTCGCTGATCAACGATAACGTCCGTGACCCCTGGCAGCGTGGCGGCAGCGCAGACCTGGTGCAGATCGCCATGATCTATGCGCGGACATCGGCGGTTCGCTCCGATGGAGACCTGGAGGCTGCCTTCGACATGATCAGCGAGGATGGTGCGCGGAGCCTGGGCCTGAGCGATTACGGCATTCGTGAGGGTGCCTGGGCCGATCTGGTGCTGTTCCGCGCCGAGAGCGTGCAACACGTCATCTGTCACCACGTCCGGCCAGCACTGGTCTTCAAGGCCGGCACGATTGTCGCGCAGGAGGGCCGGTGCCTGCTATGACGAATAGCCGATTCGTTGTGTGGACGATCTGCGCCGGGTGCGTCGTCTGCACGACTGCCAGATGACTCCGGCTGAGGCGATCACAGGGAGGGATCACGCATGGAAGAGAGACTCGATCGTATCGGACGACAGATTGATCGGGATCTGGACCGGCATATCGCCAGCATCCAGGCCGTCATCCGCCAGCCCAGCATGTCTACGACTGGGGGTGGCGGCACCGGCATCCGCGAGATGGCGGAGACACTGCAGGCAGCCTTCGCCGCCCTTGGCTGCCAGGAGAGCGAGGTCGTCGAGACCTCCGGGAACCCCATCGTCTTCGGCCATTACGATGCCGGTGCGCCCAAGACGCTGATCATCTATTTTATGTACGACACCGAAGCGGTATTGCCCGAAGAAGAGTGGATCTCACCGCCGATGGAGGGGAACCTGGTGGAGGTTCCGCCGTTCGGCCGCTGTATTGTTGGCCGCGGGGCGATCAACACCAAGGGGCCGATGCAGGCCTTCCTGAACACGGTCCAGGCGATTCAGGTCGCGGGCGAGAAGGTACCCATCAACCTCAAATTCGTGGCGGAGGGTGAGGAGGAGTTGGGCAGCGGCAGCCTGGCTGGGTTCATCCAGGCCAACGTCGACCGCCTCAAGGCGGACGACCTCTTTTTCCCGATGCCAACCCAACAATCCACCGGAAGGACGGCGATCAGCCTGGGTTCGAAGCGGGGGGTGATCTTCGAGTTGGAGTGCAGCGGGGCGCTCTGGGGTCGCGGACCATCGCGGTACGCCATTCATAGCGGCCAGGGTGCCATTGTGGACAACCCCGCCTGGCGCTTGATCGAGGCCCTCAATTGCCTGGCGACCGACAACGGCAACCGGGTATTGGTCGAGGGCTTCTACGACGACGTGCTCGCGCCCGACGAAGAGCAGGAGGAATTGCTCGACCGGCTGGCGGCGATCTGGGATGAGGCCGAGTTCAAGGAGCGTGCGGGTGCCGCCTCCTTCATCGACGGCCTCACCGGCCGCGATGCCCTCAAGCGCCTCATGTTCGAGCCCATTCTTGGCATCCGCGGCATCTACGCCGGGGATACGCGCGTCGGTGATGTGACGACCTCCAAGGCCATCGTGCCCCACCGGGCCGTCTGCAAGATGAATGTCGCCCTGGTGCCGAATCAGAACAAGGCCGACCTCGCCGCCAAGATTCGCGCGCACCTGGATCGTCACGGATACGGCGACGTTGAGATGCGGCTGCGGCCGGGGACCACCAGCGAGCCGGGAAGTTGGGGGCGCGTGAGCGTCAACGACGAGATCGTGCAGGCGCTGATCCGCACCTATGCCCACTTTGGCATCGAACCCGAGATCTGGCCCCGGAGCGCGGGAGGCTGGCCGGGCCATCTCTTCCAGAAGTACCTGGGCACGTCATTCATCAGTGGCGGCGTTGGCCACGGCGGCCGCGCCCACTCGCCGAACGAATATCTGGTCGTGGAGGGCCACGACAAAGTGCGCGGCCTGCGCGATATGGAGAAGTCGTTCGCCCGCCTTCTCTTCGAGTATGCGGCCCCGAACGCGGAGGCTCGGCCTTGACGCCTGGAGCGCGGTGCGGGTGACGCGGGCCTGACACGTAACAGGGGTCTTGCCGTACGATTCAGGCTAACCGTGGCATACGATGTCGTCGTCAGCAGTGGCGGCCTTCTCGGTCTGACAGTTGAAGCGTCTTCTCGCCGGTAGACTGGTCTGATGGAGAACATAATTGATGTTCGGCCTCTCGCGGGCGCATTGTGTGCCCGCGAAAGGGCCAATCTCACCTTCGCTCTCTCCACGGGTAGCGCCGGCCCGGGTGCGTCTGCCACGATAAAAAGAGAAATTCGACGGCCAAGGCGATCGTGAGAACACTGGCGACCAGAATGGCCCCCGGCACGCTCGTGGCCGGGACGGTGATCGTGGTAAGAGCCACGAGGGTCACCAGGTTCAGCGCGAGGGCGCCGGTGATCCCTGCCGTTTTTTCGCGGTGAACGAGGAGGGCTCGCTGCCAGACATTCAAGACGTTGAGCCCCGGGATAAGCGCGACGATGACGGTTGGCACTCGTGCCAGGTGCACGAGCGCCGGTTCCAACCCGGCGACGTGACGGTACCAGAGTGCGGCAGCCGGCGTCAGGGCGAAGAGCGCAAAAAGGAGGGTGCTTCCGGCGGCGAGTGTCCATGCAAAGCGGCGCAACTGGCGGTAGGCGTGCTCGCTCCCCAGGAGTGCGACTGCCACCTCCTGGTAGACAATCCCGGTGCTGCGGCCGACGAGGACAACCGCCATGAGAACCGGCCACACGGCCAGGGACGCCAGAGGCTGGGCCGCGCGGCTGAGGCCAAAGGCGAGAATCGGCTGCGCCAGCATCATGATGAGTGTGCTGAGCGCAAGCGGCACGTAGAAGGTGACAAGCCGCGGCCACTCCAGGCGGACGCTGCTGGCGTGCAGCGGCGGCATTTCGTCTCGAATGGTACGGCGGGACAAGAACCAGGCGGCAATCGCGGCCGCGGTCGCGGCAGCGCTCGCCGCGACCGCGGCGACGGCGGCCCCGGACCAACGGGCGAGCCCAAGCCCGCTGACTAACACGAAAAGTGCTGTCACCAGGCGTACGAGCTGCGCGGCGCTTACCCGCTTCGGATGACCATAGTGAATCAGAATACCTTCGTAAAAGCGGCGGTAGGCAACCATGGCCGTCCAGGGGAGCATCAGGAGGAAAACAGTCTGTGCCGGCCCAATCACGTTTTCCGGCACGCCGATCCACCGGCGGAGGACGAAGGGGTAGGCGGGTGTGAGCCCGAGAAGGAGGTGGGCCACGGTCGTCACCAGCACGAGGATGTGGGCAAAGAGAAGCAGGCGGCGATATGCTTGTTGGTGCGTGGCGAGTGCCGTCGTCGCGGTCAGGAGCATGGTGACCGGACTCTCGACAATCAGAACGAGTGAGAAGCTGAGCCCAAACGCTGCGAGATGTGTGGTTGCGTCGGGCAGGCGCGCAATAACGGCGGCGGCCGAGGGTTGCTCCGCTGCCAGAATCAGCCACACCGCTGCCAGCGGCGCCCAAAACCGAAAAATCCGTCCTTGCGTGAGCGTGTGTGCCTTGTTCACATCGGGCTCTGACCTGTGTGCCCTGTTCGTGTCTTCGCGCAGCCGAGCCGCGCGAGGACACCAACAGGGTTTGTTTGACTTGTGGTGTGGCACGTACACCAGGCACGTCGCACCAACGAAAGGCGCAGGTGCGGCTATAGCCGGCGCGTCAGGAATTCCTTCAACAGGTCGACCGACAGCAAGAGGTCGGAGAGTGCGACTGTCTCGAACGGGCTGTGGGTATAGCGGCAGGGAAAGGCGAGGAGCGCGGTGCGAATCCCCTGCCGTATAAATGCGCCGCCGTCGCTGCCATAGTTATGGAAGATGGCATGTTGCACCGGGATGCCGGCCCGCTCCGCATGGTCGAGCAGTTGGTCGGTGAGATGCGGGTCGTAATGCACCCAATCCTTGTGAACCAGCGTCGGACCACCCCCGAGCCGCACAGGCATGAAATTCAGGCCCTCGAGCGGTAGATCGCCGCTCAATCCGACGTCGATGGCAATGGCCTGATGAAAGCCCTCCCTCAGACAGAGCGACAGAGCGCCCGTACACCCGTTTTCTTCCTGGACGGTGACCGAGTAGGCCAGTTCAAAGTTCAATGCCTCAGGGTCGATCTCTTCCAGGAGGAGTGCCATGATAGCGATTGCGACACGGTTGTCCATGGCCTTGCCGGTAATATAGTGGCCCACCCGGCGTGTCTGCGGCGTCCAGATTGCACGGTTCCCAATCTGGATCCCCCAGGAGCGCGCCTCGTCCGCACTGGTGGCCCCGATGTCGATGAAGATGTCGTTCCAGGGCCGTTCCGCCGACCCGGCAGGGTGCGCATTAGCGATGTGTCCGGTCTGCGCCGCGAAGAAGCCCTGTACCGAGCTATTGCGGCCGATGACGAGCGCGGGCTGGCCGATCGGATAGAGCCAACCGGGTACACTCTGCGGGTGCCGGTTCCACTGGGATAGGCGCAGAAAGCCGTCGGGAGTGATCGACTGGACCATCAGGCAGATTTCGTCTGCGTGGGCGTCAACCAGTAACTTCGGGCCGCGCCCACCAACGCGTGCAATCAGGTTCCCGATCCCATCGCGCTCGATACGCACCACACGGCTCCCCCAGTGCTCTTCGAGATACGCCAGGACCTTCTCCTCGCGCCCGATCGGGCCGGGAAGCTCGGTCAGTTCCTTGACCAGCGTAAACATCCGTTCTTCGCGATCGTTCTTCTCTGGCATGACATCCTCCTGATGGTTGGTTAATGACCACCTCCGGCACCTGGCCGAAGACTGTGACTCTCCCTGTGATTCGACGCTCCTGGATCGTTCTCAGCCGCGCCAACTCCAAATTTCACCTCAGACGTCTCGCTTTCGTCGATGATGGCCGCGATGCTGTGTCGCGCGCATCGCCGGCATCCTTGCCGGCCGTCTCGATCGCTTCCCGCGCCTCGTCCCTGGCAGAGATCGCCCTCAACGACACCCGGCACTGTCCGGGAGCGAGCCGGTGCGCTCAGTAACGCCGCGGGGGCGCGAGCCAGCGCGACCGGATGCGATCAAGGGTGAGTCGGGGGCCGAGACGGAAGGTCGGGAACGGTACGACGCCGCGCGTCAGGAGCAGGCAGATAGCCCAAATTCACATGGATGGCACATCTGGCCTGGCACCAGGCGATAAGAGCGGCGACCAGGGGCAGCTAAGGGGGGTGCGAGCGCGACGGCGACTGAGAGACCCATCGGCGACAGTGCCGCTCTGCCGGTTGCTGCTGGTTCCAGACCGACGTCAGCAGGTAGCAGCCCATGACCCGACCGAGGGACTGGTCGGATACGCTCGTCTGGATGGGGGTGAAGGAATGTTCCGAGCGACGCAACGCTGGACGAGCGCATCGAGGCGACGGGCCTACCGTTCCCACCGGGCCCATTTGAGCCGACGCTCGATCTCCTGTCGCCCGATCATCCGTGTTCGGCCGGGCTCTGACCCGGCTCCACAACGCCGGTCGCTTCCTGGCCGTCCGGGTTGTCCTCGGCCCAGTGCCGGCACATCTGCTCACCGGCCTCTGCGATATGCTCCGTCAGCAGTTGGGATGCGCGCTCCATATCTCGATCTCTGATGGCGGCAACCAGAGCAGGGTGGGTACCGACAACCTCGTCCAGGGTTTCGTAGATTTTGTGGCGCGTATGCAGGCAGCGCTGGACACCGATCTCGAGAAGCTTCCACATCTTATATAGCAGGTCGTGGTCAGCAATCCGGACAAGATACTCGTGGAAGGCCAGGTCGAGTTGCACGAGGCAGCGAGCTTCCCGTTCGTGCGCCGTCTGTCGCATCTCGTCGACAATGTGGTTGAGCCTGTCAATATCCTCTGCCCGCGCGCGTGGGATGCTTCGCGACAAGGCAAACGCTTCGAGGGCGGCGCGCATCGAGGAGAGCTCCCCGAGATACTTCTTCGTAAGCGGCGTTACGTAGACGCCCTTGTACGCAATGCTGCGCATGAGCCCTTCCTGCTCGAGCTGACCCAGAGCCTCCCGTAATGGCCCCCGGCTGATGCCCAGCTTTTCGGCTATCTGTGCCTGGGTCAGCTCCGCGCCTGGGGGGAGAGAGCCTTCGATGATCGCCCGGCGAAGCAAGTCGGCCACGTTCTCTCGGAGGGTCCGCGGCTCCATCGGATCGGAATTGCTCACGGCCTCTTCGTCTTCCAAAGTGTGTTAGAGTGTATGCGTATCGAGGCCAAAAGTCAACAGTTAACAAGGGGGAGAGGGACTCACAGATCCGTTGTCAGGTCGCGTGAGCGGGGGACGGAGCCTGAGGGTCGCAATTCGGTGACCACTCGTGAGACGCGCACGACGCCGGGCCCCGGCCTGGTCACTGGCAGCGATCACCTCAGCGTGATTGCCCACCAGGAGATCGTGCCGCACGCCTGGCATTGGCCGATGTGGGCCAGATATCGCACTTGCCAATACAGCTCTAGCTCAAAGAGCCGAACGAAGCGGCCACACTCGCAGATGGTGTGCTGCACGAGGCCCATCCGCCTTTGGCACCCGGCGCCAGGGGACGTCTTCCGGCGTCGTCAGGACATTGAGCCGCCCGAGTTTCTGAATCACGGCCGCGGGCGGATCGTCGTCAGGCGCGATGAGGTGGACCAGGTCGTCCATGGTGTTGCCCCGTGGTGCTGCGATGGGATGATCGCAGTCTATACCATCGTTGAGACAGCCGCGGTGAAGCCTCGTCATAGCTGGGCTGGCTCTCCTCCAACCTGGTCACTCTCCTCTCCAGGTCCCCGATGCTTCGCTCACCGCAATGAACATCAGCGGATGATCGGAAATGGTTGGGGGCAAAGCTGCTAGATTTGCCGGGCATATCGTGAGAAGCTTTGGTCGAAGGCGCACGCCGACTGGGTGGTGGGCGGTGGGGAAAATGGGTGCGGGGGCAAAGCTTTGGTCGAAGGCGCACGCCGGCGGTGGAGCTGGGCGCAGCGGGCGGGGGTGAGGGCCAGTGGCGCCCAGGAATAAATGCCCGGGCTCTGGCGCCAGTCGGCTCACGCCGACTGGGTGGTGGGCGGTGGGGAAAATGGGTGAGCGTTTTGGGAGTATGTTTGCAGAATGACGTGACGGAGAGGACAGGATGGACAAACCAGGCGATAGATCCCATGCGGACGGAACCGCTGGCGGTGCCTCAGCCAGGATGATGAGCGTCATGGGTGGAATAGTGTCGCGATGATTTCTATCGCTTGCATTCATTTGATGCTGCGTCAATGGTCCCAATGCGAATAGGCCGATTCCGTAAAGATAGGCGGCTTCCCGAATCGATGGACCTCGCTCTGAAACAGGCGGCCTCTGTATGGATATTTCCCAAACACGCTCTCAGCTATATTTCCATGTGGGGATAATTTACCTTTATGGAGAACATTCGGTAACTCATCTCCCCACCGCTATCTACCCCAGCCATTATCCCCCGGCCCCTTTCCCCATGCAGGGGGAAGGGGAGGTGCGTGGCGAAATCCGATATCAAAGCGATGGCCGGAGGCCGCCCGGGCCGCCGTAGAAGCAGTAGTCGCAGAGCTCGGTGCGGTGGAGGGCGATTTTGGCGACCGAAAACGGGAGGGAGTCGCGGACCTCGGTTTCGTAGCGGTACCGCGAGCGCTTCGACGCATTGGAACACGGGCGATCGGTCCGGTGCCAACGCGAATGGCGTCTTACAACCGACTCGCCCGCATAGGCCCATTCCTGGTCCTGCTCGTCGAACACCACCTGGGGGTTCTTGACGTCGTAGAACCAGCGAACGTACGTGCCAGGGGCAAGCGGTCCTCGGATCTGGAGCGTGATGCTGTCGTTCAAGAAGTCGGTGATCTGGGCGCCGAGCGTCCGATAGACACGCACGCCGATCCCCAACTGCGACCGCCCGGGGCCGACGACAGCAGGGCTGAAGGTGAACGTCTCGCGGCCCGCCGCGACATCGTCCTCGTTGAGGAGGACCGTCCCTGACGCATCGATGACTGTCCACCGGATGCGCAGCGCCGGATCGTCGGGCTGGACGCCGAGCGGCGGCCGAACTGAGTATTCCAACGGTCCGGCGCGCAAGTCGCTCGGGATCGACGTCGGCCCGATCAGCATGCCTGGAGGCGCCTGCGGCCGGACGGTGATCCCGATGTACGTGCCGAGCGTCGTGATCTCGTAATCGGCGATCTCGACCCGCACGATCGGCCCGCCTGGCCTGGATGGCTTCAGGCGCTGGACTCTCGGGACCGGCGTGCCTGTGTTTGCGCTCCGGATGTCGGCGTTGAGGTGCTTCGCGGCACTGCTGGCCATGTCGAAGACGGCGATTGGGATGATCGGGTTAATGACCCCGGCGATCACAGAGACGACTGCAAGCCACGTGTGCGGATCCACGTCAACGTGAACGTCGGCGGTCGTGAATCCGAGCGCCGGCCATACGCGTGGCTTCACGAACACATTTTTGGGCAGGTAGTGGAAAGACTTGCCAGGTCTCGACGCGGTGAGCGCCGGGATCACGTTGAACGAAAAGTTGGCTGTGCCAGTGTTGTTGCTTGCACGGCCCTCGACGTGGAATCGCCCGGCCTGGGCGGTGATCTTCAGTCTTTCGAGCGTCGCGCCGTTCTCTGCGACCTGATCGCGCACTTGCGATTCGACCTGTTGCAGGAGGACAGGCACCGCGACCGCGTTCGTCGCCGCGGCGATGTCGTTGGCCCTGGCGAAGTCGGTGAGCCGGTTCACGTCACCGTTCGTCTGGATGCTGCCGCTGACGGTGTCGATGTCGATGTCGAGGCCGAGCAGCAGGGCGCCGTCCACCACCCGCGACTGGGCGACCATGCCTTTCACTGCCGAGAGGATCCCGTCGCCCAGGAAGCTGATGTCGATCAGCAGCAGCAACGCCAGACCGGCGATGGTGCTCCGGCTGACCGCTTGCAGACGGGCCCGGAAGGCACTGCTGCGGAGGTAGCTCTCTGCCTCCGGCGAGAAACCGCCGCCGAGCACGGTGAAGTCCCACTCCGTCACGGTCACATCGTTCTGGTTGGGGTCGTCGAACCCGAGCATCAAGTTGCTGCCCAAGACCGAGAACGAAGGCTGGATGCGGAGCGTCAGGCGCGCGACGACATTTCCGGTCTGCTCGACGCCGTTCAGGATGACCTTCAGCGAGCCCCACACCTGAAGCGTGATGTTCAACGTGTGATCGGACTTGCAGATGATCCGAGGGGGGGCGAGGAAGGCGTCGATGCTGACATCGGGCGGCCCCTGGGGCAGATCCGCTTGAAGGGTGCGCAGCAAGCCGATCCCCGTATAGGCCACGAGGAGCGCATCGTTGAAAAGGCGCTCCCGGATTGCGAGAGCAACCGCGAAGCCTGCGTCATCAGCCATGTTGCCACCCTACATGGGAAGAGGTAGGGAGAGCCCCCGAATTCTCAGTGCTCTGGTGCACCAGAGAACGCTGAATTGATGACATCCGTTGCCGGAGGCATCCCTTCATGGTTCTTTCGCGCGTTCATACGAGACGCGACAACCGAGTATGTCGAGAGTCTCTCCCTATGAAGAATTCTACCTTATATGGCGGAACTTAGCAAGGACCGGAGCCGGGGGTCGCACGGGTTTATTACAGACCTTGGGTGTTGGGTGCCTGACCATAGCCGCAGAAGTTCATTTCGCTAAAGCCTCACCTCCATGCGGCTGCGCTTCCGAGGAAGGGAGTCTTCTATTGGATACCGCGGCCCGTGCCCGGCACAACTGGCAGATCTGGCTGCCGGGCACGGGCAAAACCAAGCTTCTGGAACTCCTGGCGCTCCTGGACGGGCTGGCGGGTCGGGGCTGCTGTGTCATTGACCTCCACAAAGATCTGATGCGCAACCTGATCTTCCACTGTGCCCACTGTCTGCCAGAGTACCCGCACTTGAAGGACCGGCTGATCATCCTGGACCCGACCCTGCCCAGTGTCAGCGCCAGCTTCAATCCGCTCGCCCCCGGTCCGGGGATCACGCCCGAGCAACAGGCCGACGTCTTCCAGGACGTGGCCATGATGCTCTAGGGCAACAGTTCCGAGCAGGCGCCCCGGCTCTTTTGGCTCTTGAAACACACGGTCCTGGCCCTGATTCAGCTCAAGGTCTCCCTCCTTGAGCTGCCGCGGTTCTTGCGGGATCGGGCGTGGCGCACTGGGCTTCTCAAGCAGACGGCGCCTATCCTTTGACGTAGGACAACTTTTTGCAGATGGAACCGTTCTTCACCTGGAATATATCGACTCCTCGGACATGTCCCTTTTTTCCTGCCAGATCCACCCAGTCGTATCTCCAGCGCATAATGCACCGAATCCCAAGGCCAAAAATCTCCTCGATTTCGATGTGGGCATGGGGCGACTCGCGGAAGAAGTCCTGCCAAAACCGAGTTACTGCTTCCTTCCCGGAGTAGACAGTGCCGTCGGGGGCTGGATGAGTGTTTTCGAAGACACAGTCGTCGCTCATAAGCTGCATCATACCTGCGACGTCATGACGGTTGAAGGCCTCATTGAACTCAAGGACGACGCGGATCGCTGATTCTAACCGTGACATGCGAATTGGACTCATATCGATAACACCTCCTTCAGTAGAAAGCCGATTGGCTGCCGAATGGCTGCGAGCTCAGCGGCCCGCCCTTCTACCTGCAACCATTATGGCCATTCTGTCTGGAAAACGCCAGTCGACTTCACCCCAGGCCCTCAGGGTCCGGATGGCGTATCTCACTTTTATAGAAATATGAACAGATCATCAGGGGCCGCTGCAGTGAGTTGTCAGGCGGCAAATGGGGGGTCGTTCAAGGAGTCGCCGTGGACGCGTGGTCGGAGACTTCCGAAGTCTTCCGAGACTTCGGAAGTCTGACGCCTTGACCGGCGCTCTCGCTGCCCCATGATTTTCCAGAAGAAAGCGGTGTTGGCGCCTACCGGGGAGGTCGCGGAGACGACCCACCGGGTCGTCTCTCCAACCCCCGGGTCGCCTTTCTTCGTCGTGCGCGCTCGACGGATCAATGCGACGTTGCGGGAAGCGGTGCGGGTGGCCACGGGTCGCGACCCGCACCGGGGTGCGGCGATCATCGATCGCCGCGACGTCAAGACGACCGAATCCGCGGTCACCCGCGGGTTCGGATGATTCGCTCCTCTCTGCGGCCTCATTGCCCCACACGCTCTGAGCTCTCGTGGGCCCTGAGAAGGCACGGAATGTGTTGTTGGCGCGTTCCTTACGGCTGCTTGAAGAGGGCCAGGCGGGCCAGGGTGACGTCTGTAAAGTCGCACAGGCCGTAGGGCGGGCGCGTCTCGGAGCCGCCCCACCAATGCTCGGCATCGGAGGCGATGCGCGGGTTGCCGGCGGGGTCGAGGGCGAGCGCGGGTCGCCGGCCGATGAACCAGACGGAGACGGTGCAATCGTGGGTCGGGAGCACGGGCCAGTCGATGGCGGTGCTCGGCTCGACGATTTTGCTCTGCCAGCCGGTGTCCTCGGTCTCGCAATTCGCGTTGCACCACGCGTAGGCGAGACCGTATCCCCCTGCCTGGTAGGCGATTCGCGGCCGATTGGCGCGGTCGAGGATCAGATCCAGGCCGCCATCAACGGGCCGCGCGAAGGCGAGGGTGTGGTGGTTCCAGAGATTGGCCTCGGGGTCGGCGCAGGCTGTGTTGCACGAGAGGTAGAAGAGTGTGTCCGGCGGCGTCTGGTCCCAGGGGGGGACGTTGCTCGTGAAGACTGCGATCCGCGGCCGGTTGCTCGCGTCGAGGCGGAGGCTGAAGGAGGGGAAGCCCCCCAGGTCGACGAGCACGACGCCCGCGGTCCGCTTGCAGGTCGCGTCGCACTCGATGTAGACGAGCTTGCTCACGGAGTCGGGGTCGGAGCGCAGGAAGTGGGCGGCGAAGCGGGGCTCGCCGGTCGCCGTGAAGGTCAGCGAGGGGGTCCAGAGCCATTCCTGCGTGAGCAGGACTTCTGACCAGCGCCCCGCCAGCGTGCAGCTCGAGTCGCAAGCGGCGTAGAAGGTGCCAAAGTGGTCGCCGGCGCCGTCGTGGTAGATGAAGCGCGGGCGCCCCTGCGGGTCGAGCGCGAAGTAGCGATCCACTTGGTTCGAGCGCCCGGCGCCGATGTCCTCGCTCGTGGCGACCGTGGTGATCGTCCAGCGAGCGCTATCGGTACAGCCGCTATCGCAGGCGGCATACTGATAGTCGTGGAGCAGGTCCTCCGGGTGGGAGGTGTACAGCAGCAGGCGCGGATGGCCGGCGGGATCGAGCGCCAGGCGAACGTCCTGGACCCCATCGCCGAGTCTAGTCTGGGCCCAGTGGTTCTTGTCGGTGCAGGCCGCTGGGCAGTAGGCGTAGTAGGCCGGCCGGCGGCCGGCATCATCGCCGATCCAGATCGAATAGGTGACGTGGATACCGCCGGCGCCGTCCACGGCGAGGCTGGTCCCGTAGGTGTGGAGGGGGGTACCATCCGCGCTGAAGAAGGGCAACCAGAGCACGCCCCCGTCGTCCCCCCCGGTGCCGCTCCGGACGTCGACGACGGTCCTGGCGGTAGCCGTGCCGGCCGCGTTCGTCGCCGTCAAGGTGTACTCGGTCCGCTGGCGCGGGCTCACCGTGACGCTCGTCCCGCTCACGGCGCCGACGCCGGGGCTGATGGTGAGGCCGGTCGCGCCGATCACGCTCCAGGAGAGCGTGCTGGTGCCGCCGGGGTCGATCGTGGCCGGGGCGGCGCTGAAACTGGCGATGGTGGGTGCATTTCGGTTGGGTTGCCTGACGATCGGGAGATAGATCCGAGTGCCGGCCTGTGGCGCGGCGGCCGTCGAACCGGTGAGCGCCGCGGGGCGAGTGCGGGCGATCCGTGCGGCCTCGGCGCCGGCGGACCGTGGCCGGATCAGCTCGAAGGGGGATGCGGGGCGGGCGGCCACCGGGTCACGACGCGCGGCCGGTGGTTCGGCGGAACTCGCGCCGGCCGCGGCCAGGGGGAGCGCGACGGTGGCGGCAACGCTCAACAGGAGCAGCAACAGCCGTAGAACCAGGCGGCTCCACGGGCGGTCAGAGCGGTGCGTGTCCATAATGGGATGTCTCCTTTGCACTGCGTGCGGTGAGGGTGGCGCGGGGAACGCGCGCCTGCCAGGCGCGCGTTCTTCATCAAGGTCGCTCTGGGGTTCTGCCGGTGAGGGGAAGCTCCGATGGCCGAAGCGCCGGCCGGCGCACGCAGTGCGGCGCGCGGTGCGGGTACGCTGAGGCGAGTCGCGGTGCTCTCACCCGCCCCTGATCCTTTCGACTCCAGTCGCCAGAAGATGGTGTTGGCGACTTCGACAGCGGCGTTGCGGGCGGCGCGGGGGGCGCACGCCGTGCGCCCCTACAGGCGGATTTCGCCAACAAGATCTCTATAGAAGACAGAAACCTTCTACCACCTCCTGAGTCTTCGGAGGGGGTACACGTTCCAATCGTGTGTAGTAGAGAGTGTAGCGGAGAGTGTATCTGGCCGGAACCATCCTGGGATGGAACAAGCATCCCCCGCTGGATGTATTCGAGAGGTACTCCATCTGCTGCCCTCGCTGTGGCGTCTCGCGGGGCGAACGTTCAGTGCGGGACGACCCTGACCTGTTCGCTCGGCGGGTCGCCGTCCGCACGCGGCGCCACCACAGCGGCAGGGGATCGGCCGGTGCAACAGGCGCTGGTGGTGAGAGGGCACGAATGTGCCAGCGCCGGACGCCAGAATATAGTCGCACGCGCCCAAGGAAAATGCGAGGTTGCTCCGATGCGCGCCGCGGGCGCAGACTGTATTCTGAAGCCACCGCCGGGAGGCGGCGAAACGAACAGAGGTCTGCCGTCGTGGGGGAATGAGTCGCCATGCGCAAGCGGATACTGCTGGTCGACGACGATGCCTTGCTGTGCCGTAGCCTGGCCTTCACCCTCGAGCGCGCCGGCTACGAGGTGCGGACGGCCGCCAGCGCCGAGGAGGGCCTGGCGCTGGCATGGGGGTCGCGTCCCGACCTGGTGCTCCTGGACATCGAACTCCCGGGCATGGACGGCCTGGAGGCCCTCCGCCGGTTTCACCGGCAGGGCGGGGTCCCGGCCATCTTCCTCACGGCGCGGCGGCGCGAGGTGGACGAGGTGTTGGGGCTGGAGTTGGGCGCCGACGACTACGTGACCAAACCCTTCGCTCTGGACGTGCTCCTCGCGCGGATCAAAGCCGCCTTGCGCCACAGCGGCCACTCGGCTGCCCGCCCGACCAGAGCGGCGCCTTTGGCCGTGGACGACCTGGTGATCGACCCGGCCGCTCGCACGGCCACCGTCGCCGGCCAGCCGGTGGCATTGCCGCCCCGCGGCTTTGACCTGCTCTACGCGCTGGCATCGCGGGCGGGCCAGGTGGTCTCGCTGGGCGACCTGCTGGCCCGTGTCTGGGGGCCGGAGTACCTCGGCGAACCCCAGGTGGTCTACGTTCACATCCGCTGGCTGCGAGAGAAGTTGGAAGCCGACCCCAACCACCCCCGCCGGATCATCTCCGTCCGAGGCGCCGGCTACAAGCTGGTGCCCCAGGCCGGCAGCAGCACCCACGCGGCTGCCCGGTAATCCCAATCAGGTTTTCAAAAACTGTACGTGCCTCAAGACCGAGGGTGGGTCGAAGGTGTCCGCCCGCGCGAGAGGGTCTGCGGACGCCGGGGGGGTGAAGCCGGGTGGCAGCGCCGCGGCAGCCCAGCGGTTGCCTGTCCTGGCCGGCCCGGCCAGGGAAACCGCGGCTGGGGGCCTGCGGCCGGGCGTCGGCCTTCGCCGACGCTGAGGAGGAAACGGGCCCGGCGTGTTGAAGCGCGCACGACGAAGAGAGGCGACCCGGCGGGTCGTCTCTACGACCCGCCGGGTCGTCTCCGCGACCTCCCGGGTCGTCTCTACCTATCCTCCCCGAGGCGATTTCGCCACCAGGATCCACGCTGGGGAAGGCGGCGCCCGACCGGCCCGCGTGTCCCCCTGCCCCGCCGGCGCCCCGGTAACAGCCCCCTGTGCCACGATGCCCGGGTGAAAGCAGACGGCTGCGCGTTCCCCAGTGCCAGCCAGCCCAACGCAGTGCGCCACCATGCCGGTTCCCTGGCGCGGCCCGGCGAGGGCCCTGTACGAGCCGGGTTCCGCCTGCGGGGCGACGGGATGGGGGTGGCAGCGTGACGGGCGGCGGGCCCCAAGCGCGCGGCGCGGCGCCGTGGGCCGCCGCGGGCCACGGGCGCCGATCTTCTGGAATGTTGGCGACGGCGCGGAGAAAACTGCGGTAGGATGGTGACGGGCGCGGTGCTTCACGCGACGCGACCATGGTCGCTTGAAAATAATCTTAAGGTTCCCTTAAGGTTCCTTGAGGTTTACTTAAGGACGAAAGTCCTGTTGTCTGCTATCTTTTTAGCTGGGTTCGAGAGGACCTAAGTACCAGGCCTCGGTAGTTGCCGCTGCCGGGCCGGCTTCGCGACACGCGAGGCGATGGTTTCGGATGCGCTGTGGCTCGTAACCGGCCCGGCCGCGCTCGACGCGGGACCGACCGTGCGGGCCGGCCCCCTCGTCTCTTCGGCCCCTGACTCCACCTGCACTCAGTAGCCCCGCAAGCGAGCGCCTTTGCGACGGCGGTGAGAGGGTGATGGAAAGAGAGGCGGTCCATGTCGCGCGCGACGTGGGCCAGCCGGGCGGTGCCGCTGCCGCCGGGCGACGGGGCCGATGGCAGGGGCGAGCGATGTTTTGAAGTCCTGGTTGGTGCAGGGGGCTGCCGCCCTGCGCGCCGGTATGGAACGGGGCGAGGCGGGGCGGTTGAGGGTGGGAGCGCGAGAGGAGGTGGTGCCACCCCCGTATGGATGATTATGAAGTGAAGGCTATTTTCGCCAGATCGTCTGGCTCATCAACCCACGTTCGGATCAACCCATGCCGGCAGGGAGCCGGCGAACCGCCTCGCGGCGGGAAAGGAACATTCATCCATGAATCCCCAGTTTGGAAAGCGATCTCACTGGATCATCGCGGTGGTGATGATGGCTATGTTGATGTTGCCTTGGGCGGTGTTTGCGGATAATACAGTCGCCGACGGGGATGGAGTCACACCAGTTACTGACCAAAATCTCGACTTCGGTACTGTATGCGCTGGGACGACCACTACCAAAACGGCGCTGATCGTTATAAAACGGAACGGTGCCGCTGGAAGTCCGAATGTCTTCAACGATGGATCGACGGTAACGGTATCGATCAACTCCATCTCTGGCAACGGCTTGAGTGCTATTATGATGCCTAGCCCAGCCACGATCACTTTGCCCGGCAACTGGAGCTCCCTCTCCAATAACACAAATAGCAATTCCGTTTCATCTGAGGTGACGTTGGTGGCAGGCGCCCCAGGGGCCTTCTCGGGCTCAGTAGTCTACCGAGGAACGGGCAAAAACTCCAGTAATAGTGACATCAATCGTGACGACACGATGACTGTTAACGCGACGATCGTCAGCTGCTACACGTTCCTCGGTTTGTACGATCCGTATGCAGGACCGGATGCCAGAGCGTTCAAGATCAATAGCACGATTCCGCTCAAATGGCAGTACGCCCTCGGCGACAAGGTTGTCGATAGCAGTGGGGCGAACCCGACGGTCAACATTGTCGGACCCTATGTGTGCAACGGAGACACATCAGGGGCGGAGACGGTAGCTGTTACGGATGCTGGCGCTAGTGGTTACCAGTACGACGACACCACTCACACCTGGCAGTTCAATTGGCAAACCAAGGGGCGCAAGGAAGGCTGCTATAACATCTCGGTCACGAGCAGCCTGGGAGGCAGTCCCACGTTCCCAATCTGGTTGAGGAAGTAGTTCATTAGAGGAAAACGACAAAGCCCATGGCGGACTGCTTCTGACGGACTGCCATCAAGGTCGTGATATCAGCAGGTCCGCAACGTAGAGGCAGGTTTCGATCACTCAGATGTTGGGCGGGGGCGGAACGTCCGTCCCCTCCTCGCACTCGTCTCTTCTACCCAGGATGTGAAGCGACGAGAGTGCAGAGGGCGACAAGCTCGTACTCGTCGCCCTCTGTATTCGTTTGTGTAACCCCCAATGGGTATAGGTGAGTTGGTTCTTCTTCCACACCGTGTTGTGGCGCTCCGAGGAAGAGTGTCTGGCGGTGGGTGATGAGAGTATGGTCCCGGTCAAGATAGGTGCATGCATCGCTTAGGAGCAGGCCCGTTGCTTTGACTTCTGGTGCCGCTCAGCACTCTGCCTCACACGAGAAAATGCCGATGCCACCTTCCAGGCCGCGGCCGTGACCGTCGAGACCCCGACGGGGCCCACAGAATTCCCCACCATCGTGTCCGCCACGCTATCCTGCACCGCCACACCCGCCAGGTTCACCTGGCCGCCAAGGTGGACCTCGCGAGCGTGGCCCGGATTACCACCGGCCTCACCGGCGTAGTTCTGACAGAGCTCTGCTACGTGCGGCACCCAGTCGCCTATCACGAAGCGGGCACGCTGTGGTGGCCTGGCTCATGCCCGCGGCGGTCCCGGTGCGGCAGGTGTCTGTCCTCCCCCACGAATGTGCCATGGGTGACGGAGGCGCTGGCGATAGCGGCTTCGCCCTGCTGGCCCGGGGAGACGTGTTCCTGGCCGGGACCGCCGGCGAGACGCCGGTCTTCGATCACCTCTCGCCGGGTGCGGGCCACGACCAGGTCGTGGCCCTTCGCGTGGCCGGGGGCTGCGCCTGGAGCGGTGGCCTACCAGAACAGCGGTCACATCGTGGGTGCGCGGGTGGGAATATGGTTCGTTAGGAACCGCTTGAGCGGTCGTAAGCGCGCTGTTGCGCCTTTCCAAATGAATCTGACACACCGGGCGTATGCCCGGAGCAACCGCCCGGCCGCCCCGGAATGAATTCCAGGGCTGATAGCCAAAGTCGGCTGAAGCCGACTGGATGATAGACGTTCGCGCACAATTGCAATCATTCTTAAGTCGCTCTTGCGCTTTTCCAATCGACTCTGACGAACCGCGGGCCCGGGGGGCCCGCCCGGCCGGAGGCCCCCAGCCGCGATTTCAATCGCCCGGCTCCGGACAGCGATGGTCAAGTTCAATTGGAAACTTGCAAAAGCGCGCACTACGAACCTGAACCCGCTTGCACACGGTGCTTTGCAGTCGTCTCGGGGATGCCTGGACCGGCGCGCTGGGATGTTTGCGGGCGGCCGACGGGTTGGCTGCGGCCGAGCGGCAGAGGGTGGTGCAGTGGCCGGTCGCGGTGTTGTTGCGGGAGGTAGGGGGTCTGCCGGTGGGGCTCGCGGTGCTCGCCGAGGTTTTGGTCCTGTGATCAAGATTCTCTCTTGAAAATAGCCCGCGGCGCTGTTGGCGGTGGCAGGGCGCCGGTTTGCACGTGGTGGCCCGGGGCGGAGACGCAGGAGGCAGTGGTGGCGAGATCGGAGTCGGGGGAAGGGGCATGGCGTGCGCCGTGCCTCCCGCGGACCATCTGGCTTTCCCGGCGGTCGGGAGGAGCGCTGCGCGGGGGGAGGTCTCCGCCCTTACAAGGCGAAATCGCTTGCGGGGAGGACAGGGAGAGACGACCCGGGGAGGTCGCGAGGACGACCCACCGGGTCGTCTCTACGATGTTCGCCAGCGGTGATCATCAGCAGGAGGACGGAATCCAGGCGCGCCGGGAGTGGTCGGGTGGGGGTGCGGCGGGGGCTTGGCCAGGAGGGGTGGTCCGGTCGGGGCGGATGGTGGGCCGGGGGAGGCCCTCCAGAGTATGGCCAGGCACGGGGGTGCGGGTCTGTTGCAAGTTCTTAATGTTGCCTTAAGGTTTCCGGTAGGTTGCCTTAAGGACGGATCGGGCTTTGTCCGGTACCTTTAGGCGTGGGCGCCTGATCCGGCGTCTCTCTTCGGCTGCCGCGTCGCGGGCCAGGCAGCCTGTTCTCAAGCCGAGTTCGCAGCTCGCACGCCTATCGCCTGTGCGTCTAAGGACGGACGATGAAATCACGACATGCGATGCCACACGGGGCCTGGAGCCGGTGGTTGGTCCTGTTGGCCGCCGGCTGGGCCGGGCTATGGGCGGCGGGAGATCCGGCGGGTGCCTTTGGCTTCTGGCGCCGGCGGGGCGGGCCGAGGGGGAGCGACCGAGGGTTACGTTCGATGATGTGGCGGGGGCCGGTGAGGCCAAGGCGGCGTTGGAGGGTGTGGTGGAGTTTCTCGGGCGTGCCGGGTCGGCCCCGGCCGGGGGGTGCGAGGCGACCGGGCGGGGTCGTGCTGTTGGGGCCGCCGGGCGCGGGCAAGACGCTGCTGGCCCAGGCCGTGGCCGGCGAGACGGGGAGTCTCTTCTATTATATCAGCGCCTGGGAGTTGGTCGGGTTGCCGGTGGGGGTCGGGGCCGACTACCTGCGGGATCCCTTCGAGCAGGCGAAAGAGAGCGCGCCGGCGATTATCTTCATCGACGACCTGGACGCGCTGGGCCGGCGGCGGGCGGCCGGTCCGAGCGCGGTGGGTGATGCGCGCGCGCAGGCGCTGGACCGGCTCCTGGCGGAGATGGATCGTCTGGGCGAGCGCCAGGGGCTGGCCGTCCTGGCGGCGACCAGCCGGCCGGATGAGCTGGCCCCGGCGTTGTTGTGGCCGGGGCGCTTCCATCGGCTGGTCGTGGTGGGGCTGCCGGACCGGCAGACACGCGAGAGCATCCTGCGTCTCCACACCCGCGAGATGACCCTGGCTGCCGATGTGGATCTGGCACTCCTGGCCGGAACCACCACCGGTTTCGGCGGCGCCGACCTGGCGAAGTTGTGCGAGGAGGCGGCGCGCCTCGCGGCCGGTCACGGCCACGACCGTGTCACCGTGGCCGACTTCGGGGAAGCGCTCGACAGCCTGGTGCTGGGTGGGGTGCATCCCCTGCTGCTGGATCCGCACGAGCGGCGCGTGGTGGCCCAGCACGAAGCCGGCCACGCCGTGGTGGCGTGGCTGACCCCCGGCGCGCGCGCCGGGCGCGGGCTCACGATCCTTCCCCGGGCTCGAGCGCCGGAGGCCATCGAGCCCTTGCCAGGGGAAGAGCATCCCGACGACAGCCTTGCGGCTCTCCTGGCCCGGCTCGATGTGTGCCTCGGCGGGCCTATCGCCGAGGTGCTTGCCTTTGGCGAAGCAAGCGCAGAGGCCAGGAACGATCTGGCCGAAGCCACTCGCCTGGCCCGGCGCATTGCGACCCGGTGGGGGGCGGGGCGCCCGGCCCGACCGGCGTTTGAGCCCGGTGAGGAACAGGGCAGTCCGAGCCCCGAGCGCCGGCCGGGCCGGAGTCGGAGCCCTGCTGGCGCAGCGCAACTGGAGCGAGAGGTCCAACGCCTGCTGGCCGAGCGCTCCCAGGCGGTCCGTCGCCTCCTGATGCGCTCGCGCCAGCCGTTGGATCGTCTCGTGGAGCGCTTGGTGCGGGAAGAAACAGTTGACGAGGCGATGCTGGCCAGTGCACTTCGTGCTCCAGCGAGACCTTGAAGACGGCCAGACTTCCGAAGTCTTTGGAGGGCTGTCTGCGGGCCGCCCCGGCCTCAGACGAGCCGCAGGGTGCGAATCAGCCCTGCGGCGGCAGACGTCGGAAGTCTTGAAGACCGCA
Source organism: Ardenticatenaceae bacterium (assembly GCA_027493995.1). Classification (GTDB taxonomy): domain Bacteria; phylum Chloroflexota; class Anaerolineae; order Ardenticatenales; family Ardenticatenaceae; genus DOUV01. The sequence continues at coordinate 4,431,704 of JAOSJS010000001.1, forward strand.
ATGTCGTTGGCGGATGAGGACTCCGGATGGAACCCGCCGCGGCGCGCCGGAAAGTCATGGTGATCACCGTCTCAAAGGGCGAGCCCTCCTGCAAAGACAGTGGCTCTGACGGTCCGGCGAGACGGAGTTCGCGTTTGTCCAGCCTCCTCATCGAGACCCCTTGTCCCCTCGTCGTTAGCGGCAGGGCTCGCTGCCCGCATCGGTAAACGTCTGGCCGGCTTCAGGAACAAACTCCCAGGTGTAGCTCGCCGGGTGAAGCGTCAGCTTCAGGACACCAAACGTGTTGTCGTTGCGAACCTCGCTGTTCGCAATCGGCAAGCCGAGGAAGGGGTAGTGGCTCTTCCCGCCCGAGCCGACGACGAACTCACGAATGCCGTGCGCGGGGTCGGCCACCCCGTTGGGATCCTGGGGCGCGAACCGCTCGTAGTCGTGGTCGTGACCGTTCAGCACCACGTCGGCCGCATAGGCGTAGAGTGCCTCCCAGATGGCCTGCATCGACGGCGAGTTTCCGTGGAGACCCGAGCTGAAGAGCGGGTGGTGCCAGTAGGCCAGCGTGCAGGCCGCCGGGTGGGCGGCCAGGTCGGCGCGGAGCCACTGCTCCTGGGGTGAGCCGGCTGCGCAGCCCCCGATCGCCGAGCAGTTGCTGTTGAGCACGACGATGTGCCAGGCGCCGAGGTCGTAGCTGTAGTAACCCTTGTCGGGCTCGCCGGCGAGCGGCCCGAAATAGTCGAAGTACCCCGCGGCGCCGGCCGTCCCGTAATCGTGGTTGCCGGGCGCGGGCCGGGTGCGCGCTCTGTGCCGGCCCCAGGATGGATCGTAGCAGTTCGCAAACTGTTTGGCCGTCCCCGACGAGTAGACGTTGTCGCCGGTGGTGAAGACGGTCCCGGGGATCTGGTCGAGTAAGGCGGCGGTGGCCTCGTCGCCGGTGCTGCTGCAGCCGGCGATGTCGCCGGCGCCAATCAGCACCGGGTCGGGGGGGCGGGTGTGGGTGTGGGCGAAGGCGTTGGAGTGGGCGGAGGCGTTGGGGTGTGAGTCGCCGTGGGCGAAGCGGTTGGGGTGGGCGAAGCGGTTGGGGTGGGTGAAGCGGTTGGTGTTGGGCCGGTCTCGCCGTTGGCGTGCAGGGCGTCGAGGAAGGCGCCATAGCCTGACGCGCTCGCCCACTGGGTCGCGGACTCGACCGCCGTCCCCTCACCCCACTCGTTGAAGGTGGAGATGAGCTGGAAGGTCGCGCCCGAGGCCATCATGGCGCGGATATTGGCGCTCCACTGCGGCAGGTCGCGGGCCAGGCGCGGCTCCTCGCCGACCTTCCAGAAGCCCGGGCTAATCGAGTAACTGAAGTTGCCCTCCCTGTCGGCGGCTTTTGCGGGGGCATACTGATGCCAGCCGTCGGGCTGGCTGGCACAGTCGCGGTAGCCGGAGAAGACCTTGAGAACGATGTAGGCGCCGACGGTGTTGGCCTGCTTCCAGCGGCCGGCCATGGCACAGCCATCGCCCGACGTGGCGTAGACAAAGAGGACGAAGCGACCGTCGATGCGGAGGTAGCTCGGGTCGGTGCTGTAGTGGTCGCGCAGATAGATCAGGTCGGCGCGGATCTGGCCGACGGTCGGATCGCTGTCACCCTCCGGCTCGTAGTAGATCGTCCAGTGCACGGGACTCCCGTGGGCGGCCGCCAGCAGCAAGGGGAATCGTTGGTCTGTGATCGTGCCCTGGCCCCACCAGGCGGCGATGCCGGCATCGATGTGAGCGTACTCGAGGGCGGCGATGTGCTGGCGAATGATCGCCTGGTTCGAGGAATCGTAGTAGCCCAGGGTGGGGGTGTAGTGGGTGTACGGGTAGATGCCCTGCTGGTTCCACGCGCCGGGGAACCAGGAATAGTAGAACGCGGCTCGGATGGGCGGGAGCGGCTGCCCATCTGGCTTTCGCATCAGCGGCAGGTAGATGGAAGACGGCGGCGCGGGGATGGTGTTTGACGCCGAGTCCGGGCGCCAGAGCAGGGTCGCCGTCGGGATCAAAGCCGCCACGATGGCGATGAGGAATGCGAGCGAGACCAACCTTTGCACGGCTCCCCCTCGTCTCGGTGTTCCGAGTACCGATCTCATGAATAGCGAACGCGTCCTGCGAGACGCCCTGGCCGGCAGTGGCGTGGGCCGAGAGCCGGGCGACTGAAGTCGCGGCTGGGGGCCTGCGGCCGGGCGTCGGCCTTCGCCGACGCAGATGGGTGGGGTGTCGGTGGGCAGCCGACGACTCCTTGACCGACCTCTCGCGCGCCGGTCAAGCCATCCCACGGGGCGTCGGAGCGAAGACTTCCGAAGTCTTGTACGTAGGTGCTTTTGGTCTGTATCACTGCTGTCGGAGCGTGCTGGCCCAAAGCACGATCTCCACCAGACTTCGGAAGTCTGGCGCCTTGGCCGAGGGGTGAGAGAAAAGACTTCCGAAGTCTTGTACGTAGGTGCTTTTGGTCTGTATCACTGCTGTCGGAGCGTGCTGGCCCAAAGCACGATCTCCACCAGACTTCGGAAGTCTGGCGCCTTGGCCGAGGGGTGAGAGAAAAGACTTCCGAAGTCTTGTACGTAGCTGCTTCTGGTCTGTATCACTGCTGTCGGAGCGTGCTGGCCCAAGGCACGATCTCCACCAGACTTCGGAAGTCTGGCGCCTTGGCCGAGGGGTGAGAGAAAAGACTTCCGAAGTCTTGTACGTAGGTGCTTTTGGTCTGTATCACTGCTGTCGGAGCGTGCTGGCCCAAAGCACGATCTCGAGCAGACTTCGGAAGTCTGACGACGTGACTGGCGCTTTGGGACGCGACTATCTGCAGCCCGGCTCTCTCGCAACCGGTGCGCTTCGAGGTCAATGAAGGCTGAGGAATTGGCGCAGCGCCTCGGCGACGGCGGCCGGCTGCTCGAGCATCACCATATGTCCGGCATCGGGGACCAGCCGGAGCGTCGCGTTGGGGAGACGCTCCGCCAGATAGTGGGCGTACTTGGGCGGGGTCATGCGGTCTTCGGTGCCGGTCAGCACCAGCGCGGGCTGGGCGATCGCCTCGAGCCGGTCCATCAGGTCAAACGCGTCGCACGCGCTGAAGTCGCCGTGGTAGACGCGCGGGTCGGTGGCGGCCAGTTCGCGGGCGGTCTGGGCGATCTGCGCCTCGGGCGCCCCGGGGTGGTAGGAGGCGAGGGCGATCTGGCGGATCACCGGCGCCGGATCAGCGGCGAGGAGCCCGGCGAGGAAGTCGGAGCGGACCCGCAGCCGCGCGCCGGTTCCCACCAGGCCGAGCCGTGCCACCGTCTCGGGAGCCTGGCGGGCCATCGTCAGGGCGATGGCCCCGCCCATCGAGTGGCCGATGACTGTCACTTCGGTCAAATCGAGGGTCCGGATGAGGGCCATCATGACTTCGGTGTAGGCCTCGACTGTCTGGCGGCCCGGCCCAGCCGAGCGCCCGTGCCCGGGCAGGTCGGGTGCCAGGCGATAGGCGCCCTCCAGATCGCGGACCTGCAGGCCCCAGTGGCGCCAGGTTCCCCCCGCGCCGTGGACGAAGAGCAGGGTTGGTCCCGCGCCGCGAGTTCCGCGCTCCTGATAGAAGAGCACCTCACCGTCGAGCGAGATAGTTGGCATCGATCTTCTCCTTGGGTGCCTCGGGCGCCAGCCGAGTGGATGGATGATAGCGCGGGGCGCTCCTTTTGGGAAGTGGGACGCGCGGGCGGGCGCCGGTGGAGGTGCGACGCACCGGGGGTGCTGGAGGGGGTTGGCTGGGGGCAAGGGGGCTGGCGGGAGGAGGTTGTGCGGGAGGTGCGTCGCATCTGGGGTTCGTCAGGGCCAGGGGGCGTGGTATACTGCCGCTCTGTGGGCTTCACAGCAAGGGAGAAGGAGGCCGCAGATGGTCAATGCGCTCGTGCTCATCAACGTGGAGCGCGCCGCCGTCAGCGCGGTGGCCCAACAGTTGCTCGAGCTGGAAGGTGTCACCGAGGTTTTCTCAGTCGCGGGCCGGTACGATCTGGTGGCGATTCTGCGGGTCAAGACCAACGAGATGATCGCGGATCTCGTCACGAATAAGATTTTGGCGGTCGACGGCATCACCCGCACTGAGACGCTCATCGCTTTTAAGGTCTTCTCCAAATTCGATCTGGAGCGAATGTTCTCGATTGGCGCCGACCGATAGCGCGGCGGTCACGGCGTCAGACTTCCGAAGTCTGGTGGGGATCTGCTGGCTCAACGTGGGCTCCGATGGTGGTGATCGAGGCGGGGAGCGGTGGCGGGCAAGACTTCGGAAGTCTTTGCTCCCACTCCGCTGTCATGGCGTCAGACTTCCGAAGTCTGGTGGGGATCTGCTGGCTCAACGTGGGCTCCGATGGTGGTGATCGAGGCGGGGAGCGGTGGCGGGCAAGACTTCGGAAGTCTTTGCTCCCACTCCGCTGTCATGGCGTCAGACTTCCGAAGTCTGGTGGGGATCTGCTGGCTCAACGTGGGCTCCGATGGTGGTGATCGAGGCGGGGAGCGGCTCCGTACAAGACTTCGGAAGTCTTCTCTCCCACTCCTTGTGGGATGACTTGAGCGGCGCGCTCGCGTCGCTGCCGGACGTGCACCCAGAGGCCGGCCCACCCGGGCCGGCCTCTCTTTTGAGAAGTTGCAAGGAGGTATGTCGTAAGAATGCTGCTGCCATGCTGATTCGTCGCAGGGGCCTCTTTGTTCCCTGCTCCCCTCGCTCCCCCCGCGCCCTCAGGTCAGGAGGGGTGATCTCTTCGTCGTTGCCGGACGCGTGGCGCGTGCGGGCTGCGCTTCCGGCAAGTGAGACACACCAGGTCAGGAGGTGGCGGCCCCCAGGCCCGCCAGGCGACCGGTGACCCAGGCCCAGAGGAAGTTGTAGCCGCCGATGGGGCCGAAGGCGTCCAGCAACTCGCCACACAGGAAGAGGCCAGGCCGGTGCCGGCTCTCGAGCGTGCGCGGGTTGACCTCGCCGAGATGCACGCCTCCGCCCGTCACCTCGGCCTTCTTGTAGCCCTCGTGGCCGGTGTAGGGGAGGGAGTAGCGGGTCAAGAGTTCCACCAGGCGCCGGCGCTCGTCGCGGCGCAGTTCCGCCAGAGTTCGCTCGTGGGGCGGGATGGCTGCTTCGGCCAGCAGCCGCTCGGCCAACCGGCCGGGCAGCCGGTCGCGCAGGAGGGTCGAGACGAGGGTCCGGCCGCCGCGCTGCAAGGCCTTCTGCCACGCCGCCGCGGTGAGGCCGGTCCACTGCACCAGGATCGGCTGGGGCGGCCCGCCACTTGCTAATGAACGAACCGCAAGGTGGGAGATATCGAGGAGCGCCGGGCCACTGTAACCGCGGTGAGTGAAGAGAAAGCCACCGTGCGTCGTGAAGGCGCCGGTGGGAAGCGGCGCGGTGAGGTGCACCGGGAAGGAGATCCCGGCCAGTGCGCTGTGTCTGCCGTCGCTCGTGAGAGGAGTCAGGGCCGGGTAGGGCGGGATCAAGCGGTGGCCCAACTCAGCCGCGAGCCGGAGCCCGGTACCGGTGCTGCCCGCCTGCGGCACCGAGAGGCCCCCCGTTGCGAGCACCACCCGCCGGGTGTAAAGGATCTCGCCGTGGGCCAGCACGAGCCGCCAGGCAGCGCCGGGGGTGGGCGGTGGCTGGAGGCCGGCAAGCGGTGCCTCGGTCCGGAGTGTCACCCCGCGTTGGGTGGTTGCCCGGAGGAGCGCATCGAGAACATCACGAGCGCGGTTACTGGCCGGAAAGAGTTTGCCCGTCTCCGCTTCGAGGGCGAGCGGCACGCCGAGCTCGTGCTCGAACCAGCGGCGGACGGCAGCCAGAGGCCAGGTGCTCAGGATGTTCTTGAGCGAGTTCCGGGAGGAATCGGTGACGAACCGGCCGGGGCCGGCGTGAGAGGGCAACACGTTGCAGCGACCGCCGCCGCTGATGAGGATCTTCTTGCCGGGCGCCGGCATACTCTCGAGCAGCAAGACAGAGTGGCCCACCGTAGCTGCGAAGAGAGCCGCGGCCAGGCCGGCAGCGCCGGCGCCAACAACGATGACAGACCATTCGCCAGAATGAGTCACCCGGCGCTATCCTTCTGGTGGGGAGGGCAACGGCTCGTTTCGTCTCTCCATCCTGGCTGCTCCGGCTGAAACGTACAAGGTGTTGCAGGATGACAAACCGTGTTTACCAGGCCGTAGTTGGAGTCATTGTCGTCGCACTGTTGATGCTCGGGTCGTGCGTCGCCGGAATGGGCGTGACGGTTGCCGCCGCCCCGGCCCTCGCCCGGGCGGGAATCGGAGCGCCGCTCGGCGTCTCGTCGGGCGCCCCCTCGCCGGAGGTCGCCCGAATCTTTCGCCCGTTCTGGGAGGCGTGGAACCTCGTCACAGAGCACTACGTTGACCCGGCGGCGGCGGACCCGCAGCGGATGACCTACGGCGCGATTCGGGGCATGCTCGACACCCTCGGTGACGTCGGCCACACCCGGTTCTTGAGTCCGGAGGACCGCAAGCTCGAGGAGACCTCGCTGGCCGGGCAGTTTGCGGGCATCGGGGCCGAGGTGGATAAGCGCGATGACCGCATCGTCGTCGTCGCCCCGCTCGAAGGCTCACCGGCCGAAGCGGCCGGTATCGTGGCCGGGGACGTGATCGTCAAGATTGATGGCGAGCCCACCGAAGGGATGAGCCTGACCGAGGCAGTCACGAAAGTGCGCGGTGAGCCCGGCACGAAGGTGACATTGACGGTCATCCACCCCAATCAGACCGAGTTGAGCGATATTACGATCACGCGCCAGGAGATACAAATACCGGCTGCCAGTTGGACCATGCTGCCCGGCAATGTCGCCTACATCCGCCTCAATCAGTTCTCGGCGAATCTCCACGACGAACTGGTGCCGTTTCTCAAGGCGGCGCAACAGCAAGGGGCTGAGCGCTACCTGGTGGACGTTCGCAACAACCCCGGTGGCCTGGTTGACCAGGTGGTCGCAGTGACCAGTGAGTTTCTCCCCGAAGGGATCGTCTTCATTCAACAGAGCCGGAGCGGGGCGCGCCAGGAATTCAGGGTGACCGGCAACGCGCTGGTCCCCAGCGCGCCGATGGTTGTCCTCACGAATGAGGGCAGCGCGAGCGCGGCGGAGATCTTTGCCGGTGCGCTGAAAGATCAAGGGCGGGCGACACTCGTCGGGGAGACCACATTCGGGACCGGAACCGTGCTCAACACCTACAATCTGTCGGACGGCTCGGCGCTGCTGCTCGGCGTGGCCGAGTGGCTGACCCCCAGCGGGCATCTGATCAAGGGGAACGGGGTCGAGCCGGATGTGAAGGTGGCCCTCCCGGCGGAGGTGCAACCGGTCTCGCCCTCGCGGGTGAAGGGCCAGAGCCAGGCGCAACTCGAAGCGCTGCCGGATACGCAGTTCGTCGAGGGCTACAAGCGCGTGCTGGGCAAGTAGCAGTGCGCTTTGAACGGACTTTGACAGCCCTGGGGTTAGAAAGATCCTGGTGGCGACGTCGGGGGCGCGGGAGGGGTGCAGGGCATGCGCCCGTGCCACCAGGGGACCATCCCACCTTCTCGACCGCTAGAACATCGGGCGAGTCGTCGTTGCGCGGGTGAGAACGTGGTTCGTAGTCGGGGCGCACGGCCGTGCGCCCCTCCTGTCGCGGTCTTGGGCGCGCTGTCGGGGCGCACGGCCGTGCGCCCCTACGAACCGGGAAGCGCCGTCACACGGTGCTTTGCCATCGTCGGCGCTCTTGACGGCGATCGCTGGGCAGGCGAGCGCGACGAAGGGGCGGCGCGGGCGGACGCCGTCCGCCCCTCCAACAGCAGTTCGCCGCCAGGACCCTGGAAGCCGCAGGCTTTCTCTCGCGAGGTTCTGTAAGGGGCCAGAGCGGTGCCCTCGCCTCCCCGGTAGAGGGTATTCCAATGTGAGCGATTCCTTTTACGAGATGCCGGGTCGCAAGATGCGGGATGAGGTGTTACCCGCGGAGTGCGTTGACTTCCCGCAGGGATTGCTCCAGAACATTCAACCCTTCGTTGAGTTGGTCCTCCGTCATGACGAGAGGAATCAGCAGGCGGATGCAGTTGGAGTAGAGGCCGGCGCGGATCAGCATCACGCCGCGCGCGATGGTGCGGTTGATGACCTCCATGGCCTCCTCAACCGAGGGTTCTTTCGTCGCGCGATCTTTGACGATCTCGAGGATGCGCATCGCCCCCAGGCCGCGAACATCGCCGATCAGCTCGAACTCTGCGTACCAGCGGTTGAAGCGCTCTGCGATGATGGTGCCCAGATGGTTGGCGCGCGCGACCAGGGCATCGCGCTCGATGATCGCGATGGAGGCGAGGGCGGCAGCGCAGGCCAGCGGGTTGCCGCCGTAGGTGCTGCCAAGGCCGCCGGTGTGGGGGGCGTCCATAAGGTGGGCGCGGCCGGTGACGGCGCTCAGTGGCATGCCGGCGGCCAGGGATTTGGCCGTGACGATCAGGTCGGGCTCGACGCCGAAGTGCTCCATGGCGAACAGCCTGCCTGTGCGGGCGAAACCGGTCTGGACCTCATCGGCGACGAGCAGCATGCCGTACCGGTCGCAGGCCGCGCGGAGGCGCTGCATGAAGGGTGGCGGGAGCGGGATGAAGCCGCCCTCGCCCTGGACCGGCTCGATCACGACGGCGGCGACGTGCTCCGGCATGACCTGCGCCACCAGCCCGCGCTCGAACGCGGTCCAGGCCTTGTCGCCGCCGGGATCGTCGTCGCGGTAGGGGTTGGGGAAGGGGAAGCGGTAGACCTCAGGGGCGAACGGGCCAAAGCCGCGCTTGAAGAGCGCGAACTTGCTCGTCATCGTCAGGGTCAGCAGCGAGCGGCCGTGGTAGCCACCCTCGAAGACGATGATCCCCGGGCGGCCGGTGGCGTAGCGGGCGATCTTGACCGCGTTTTCCACGGCCTCGGCGCCGCCGTTGGCCAGGATCGTCCTGGTGGGACCGCTGATCGGCACGAGGCGGTTGAGGGTCTCGGCCAGCGCGATGTACGGCTCGTAGGTGGCGACCAGGGCGGAGACGTGGATCAGGTCGGCGGCCTGCCGCTGGAGGGCGGCGACGACCTCGGGCGCGGTGTGGCCCACCGCCAGGGCGCCGATGCCCCCGGCGAAGTCCAGGAAGGTGTTGCCGTCGATGTCGTGGACCAGGGCGCCCTCGGCGCGCGCCACCACGACCGGGGTCGAGCGGTAGAGGCCGCGCGGCACGGCCGCATCGCGGCGCGCCAGGAGCGCGCGGCTCCTGGGGCCGGGGATTTCGGTCACGAGGTTGATGGAGCGGGTTTGGGATGGCTTGACGAGGGTGTCCATAGGGTTTTTCCAAATTCGAAGCGGTGTTCACTTCGCGCTTAGAGCGCCGGTCAGGTAGTCGTTGCGCGGGTGGGAACAGGGTTGGTAGGAACCGCGTGAGCGGTCGGAAGCGCGCTGGAGGGGCGCACGGCCGTGCGCCCCTACTCTTCCACGAGCAGCCGGATATCGGGCGGCGCCCAGTGGACGTGGACGGCGTCGCCCGGCTGGAAGCGGGTGAGCGTGGCGCGGTCGAGGTTTTGGACCCGGACGACAACGGATTGGGTCCCGGTGAGCCGGACGACGTACCGCATATCGGTGCCGATGTAGACGCGCTCTTCGATGCGGCCGGGCCAACTATTCGGCGCCTGGCCCTCCCCAGGCGCCAGCGTCCCTTTCTCGGGACGCACCATCAAGGTAACAGACGCTCCCGGCCGCAGGGCCGTTCCGTTGAGTGGGACGGGGATGAGGAGTTGCTCGTCCACCGCGACCTGTGCCACGCCCCTGTCCAGTGCGCGGACCACCCCCTGAATGAAGTTGCTCTCGCCGATGAAATCGGCCACGAAGCGGCCGGTGGGCTGCTCGTAGATTTCCATCGGCGTTCCAACCTGCAAGACGCGCCCGTAGTTCATGACGGCGATGCGGTCGCTCATGGTGAGGGCTTCTTCCTGGTCGTGGGTGACGTAGAGAAAGGTGATGCCCACATTCTGCTGCATGTGCTTGAGCTCGAGCTGCATCGCCTTGCGAAGCTTCAGGTCGAGAGCGCCCAGCGGCTCGTCCAGGAGCAGCACGGCCGGGCGCTTGACCAGCGCCCGGGCGAGTGCCACCCGCTGTTGCTGCCCACCGGAGAGCTGTTTGGGTTTGCGCGCACCCATCCCGCCGAGTTGAACCATCTCGAGCGCCTCAGCCATGCGCCGGTCGATCTCGCCCCGGCTCACGCCCTCCATGCGCAGACCGAAGCCGACATTCTCGGCCACGGTCATATGCGGGAAGAGGGCGTAATTCTGGAAGACGGTGTTGACCGGGCGCAGGTAGGGCGGCGTGTCACCCATCGGCTGGCCTAACACCAGGATTTCGCCGCGGTCCGGTATCTCGAAGCCGGCGATCATGCGGAGCGAGGTCGTCTTGCCGCAGCCGCTGGGGCCGAGGAGCGAGAAGAACTCGCCGTCGTTGATCCGCAGGGTCACATTGTCGACCGCTGTGATCTCGTGGCTTCCAGGCGCCTTGAATTTTTTCGTCACGCCGGCCAGCTCGACCGCATGTGAGGCTGTCATACGCGTCCCTCTCGGGTCATCGCGGGCGCTACTTTCCAACGGCCGTCTTGATCTCGGTCCAGGCGTCGTCGTAGAGCGTGGTGGCATCGCCCACGTCCTTGAGGAACTGGAGCTTCTCCATCACGTCGCCGGCCGGATAGATCGCGGGGTTGTCGCGGGCTTCGGCGTCGATCAATCCCTGCTCGAGCGCGGCCTTGTTCGGCGTGCCGTAGAAGGTGTAGTTGGAAATATCCGCGCCGACCTGTGGCTCCAGAATGTAGTTGATGAACTGCTCGGCCGCCGCCTTGTGCGGGGCGCCCTTCGGGATACAGAGGTTATCTGTCCAGATGATACTTCCCTCTTTGGGAATGGCGTACTGGAAGTCGGCGTTGTTCTCCTGGATTTGGAGGATGTCGCCGACATACTCGTGTTGGATATCCACCTCGCCCTGGTTGAGGAGGTCCTGGCCGTTGTCCGGAGCGAAGGCCACGATCTGATCTTTGACAGCCAGGATGAGATTCTTGGCCTCGGCGATCTGCTCAGGATCAGTCGTGTTGACATCGTACTCCAGGTAGATCAGCGCGGCGCCGAGGGTGCCGCGCATGTCTTCCAGGAAGCCGATGCGCATCCCGGATTTCGGCTTGAACATGGACTCCCAACTGTCGATGTCACCTCCGACCTTCGCGCGGTTGTAGCCGATGCCGGTCGTGCCCCACTGATAGGGGACGCAGTACTGGTTGCCGGGATCGTAGGGTGGGTCGATGAAGCGCTCGTCGACATTCTTGAAGTTCGGAATGTTGTCCTTGTTGAGCGGCTCGAGCAGGCCCTCCGCGATCATGATCTCCACCATGTAGTCGCTGGGGACGATGACGTCGTAGCCGGGGTTACCGGGTTGGATCTTGGCCAGCAGTTCCTCGTTGCTCTCGAAGACGTCGTAGTTGACCTTGACGTTGAACTGCTTCTCAAAGTTCGGGACGGTATCCTCGGCGATGTAGGTGGACCAGTTATAAACGTTCAGCTCGCCCGCGCTCGCGGCCGGGGCTTCGGTCGCGGCCGGGGCTTCGGTGGCCGCCGCGGGGGCCTGGGTGGCCCCCGCCGGGGCCTCGGACGAGCCGCTGCTCCCGCCGGCCGGAGCGGCCGGTGTGGGCGCGCCGCCGCACGCGGCCAGGGCCACGATCAGAACCAACAGGACGAACAGAAAAGGCGGTTTCATTCTCATTCTCCTCTTGACTCGAATCGCTACTCGGCTGCGCGCCGTTGGAGCAGCAGCGAGCCGATGACCAAAATCACCGATGCCACGAGCATCAGGGTTGAGATGGCATTGATGGTGGGGGTGATCGAGAACTTGATCATCCCGTAGACAAAAATGGGGAGCGTGGTCGAGCCGACGCCTGCCGTAAAGAAGGTGATTACGAAATCATCGAGCGAGAGCGTGAACGCCAGCAGCGCGCCGCCAATGATACCGGGCAAAATCAGGGGGAAGGTCACCTCCCAGAAGGTTCTCCAGGGGGTCGCGCCGAGATCCGCGGCCGCCTCGTCCAACGCGTGCGGGAAGTCGGCCAGACGAGCCCGGACGACGACGGCGACGAAGGGGATGTTGAATGCCACGTGCCCGATGATGATCGTGGGCAACCCCAGGGTCCACTGCCCGCCGAACAGGAATGCGACGAGCCGGAAGAGTAGGCTGAAGAAGACCAGCAGGGAGATCCCCATCGTGATCTCGGGGATGATGATCGGCAGGTAGAGGAGCACATCCAGCAGCCGCTTCCCGCGAAAACGATAGCGCGAGAGCGCGAGGGCCACCATCGTGCCGAGGATCGTGGCGATGAGGGTGGAGACGGCCGCAACGATCAGGCTATTCTGAAATGCGGCGATCACACCGCGGCTGGTGAACTCATTGGCGCCCTCTGTACTCAAGGTGGCACCCGGCGTGAGCAGACTACGGTACCAGTCCAGGGTGAAGCCCGACCACACCGAGCTGAAGCGCGAGGCGTTGAACGAGTAGATCACCAGGATCAGGATCGGCACGTAGAGGAACAGGAAGACCAGGAGGCTCTCAACCGTGATCGCCCAGCGGCCCACCCGCCGGATGAGCCGGGCGCGGCGGCGGGCCCCGGCGGGGATGACCACCGCGCGCCGGGCGCCGAGGCGCTGAACCTGCTCGCGGACGGTGGTCGGTGCCGCCATCAGAGCAGCTCCTCGCCGCCGGTGCGGTAGTAGATCAAGATCCCGATGGCCACAATCGCCATCAACAGAATGGAAAGCGCCGAGCCGAACGGCCAGTGGCGGGTACGCAGGAACTGTTGGGTGATGAGATTGCCCACCATCATGACCTTGGCGCCACCGAGAATATCGGGCGTGATGTAGGCTCCCAGCGAGGGAATGAAGACCAGGATGCAGCCGGCGACGATCCCGGGCATCGTCTGCGGGAGCATGATGTGGCGGAAGGCCTTGCCCTCAGTGGCCCCCAAATCGTGGGCGGCCTCCACGAGGGCGAAGTCGAATTTCTCGATGGTGGCGTACAGGGGCAGCACCATGAAGGGGAGGTAGCCGTAGACCAGGCCGATGATGACGGCCGCCGGCGTGAACAGCAGGTTCAGCGGTTCGTTGGTCAGGCCCAGGCTCTGCAAGGCGATGTTGAGGAGCCCTTCCTGGCGCAGGATGATCATCCAGGCGTAGGTGCGGACCAGGAAATTGGTCCAGAACGGGATGATCACCAGCAACAGCAAGGCGTTGCGCAGCCCCGGCCGGGCCCGGGCGATGAAGTAGGCCAGGGGGTACCCGAAGAGCAGGCAGAGCACCGTGGTGATCACGGCCATTTCAAGCGAGTTGATGAAAATAGTGAGAAAGGTGGGGTTGAACAGCCGCGCGTAGTTCTCAAGCGAGAACTCGGCCACGACGCCGCCGTAGCGGCCACGCTGCATGAGGCTAATGATCAGGACCAGCAGCAGCGGGAGCGCAAAAAAGAGAACCAGCCAGAGGGTGGCCGGGAGGGCCAGGGTTGCGAGCGTTCGGCGGTTGGCTCGTTCCATACGCGCCTCCTCACTCGTCCGGACCGGCCCACTGCGGCAGCTGCCACTCGTAGACGCTCTTCAACACTTTCGGAACAACCACCGTACGGATTTTGCGGATCCCAGGGATTTGGGCGAGCTTCTGGGTGGTGAAGTTGTAGAGTGCCTCGGTTGACTCAAAGTACGCCTGGAGGCTGAGGTCCTGATCGCCGATCGAGCAGGCGACGTAGCTGACCTGAGGAAAGCGCATGACCTGTTGGGCCACGGTCTCGACCTGCGCCATTTCGACCTCACAGAAGATATCGGCTGTGATCGTGTATCCAAGAGCGCGGGGGTTGACGAAGGTGACTACCCGGATGATCCCGCGCTCGCGGAGCTGCTCGATGCGATGGCGAACCGTCCGGGGTGAGACGCCAATCTGGCGGCCAATCTCGGAGGCCGAGAGGCGTCCGTCCTGAACAAGGAGACGGATGATCGCCGCGTCCGTTGGGTTCAAACCGTTCGGGGTCGAGGGCATGCGTCTCTCATCGAGCGTGGGCCGGGGGCTGAAGTGGTCAGAGCATATCCAATTGCGGCCGGAAAGTCAACAGTCTCAGCCAGAACTGGCCGAAACGGCAAGAACAAGAGTGAGATCCGGCCTCTGGCGCTCCGGGCGGGCCCGGAGCGGGTCTGCGGTTGAATGCGGGGTTCCGGGAGTGGGGCCAGGCGCCCCGAGTCGCGCAGGCATCTGCGCCACCGAGCGGCGGGGGGCGAGAGCGCCCCCCTGATGGGGGACGCTTGCGGTTTCTCCCGCCCTGGCCCACAATTGCGGTGATCAGGTGTTGTACGCGTCGAACGTTCGAGCGTTCGATGCGCCACTGTCGCTGTCGCCGGTCCACTAACGCCTGAGACAAGAAGGACGACTCACATGGCCCGTGATTTTGACATTGATCTGAACGAGTGGCGCCGGCGCCGCCGGGTGGGCCGCGAGAATGGCGGCCCGCCGGGGAGCCGGCCCTCAGGCCTGGCGCGCTGGTTCAACCGGTGGACGTTGGGGGCGGCGTTCCTCCTGGTGCTCTTCGGCCTGCTGAACTGGGGGGTTACTGCCCTGACCGAATGGCTCTGGTTCGGGGAACTGGGGTATCAGCGGGTTTGGCTGACGGCGTGGGGCACGCAGGTCGTGCTTTTCGTCTTCTTCTTCGTGCTGGCGCTGGCCGTCTTGCTCGCCAACTGGCGCCTCGCCCGTGCCGCCGCCACGCGTGGGTTGGCCTTCACCGCTGAACAGGAGATGCTCGAGCAATCCTGGTTCGGCTGGCTGCTGCTGATCGGTGCGCTCTTCTTTGCCTGGATCTTCGGGCAGGCCGGCGCGAGCAGCTGGATGGCCGTGCTGCGCTTCTTCAACCGGACCCCCTTCAACATCAGCGACCCAATCTTTGGCCGGGACGTCGGGTTCTACATCTTCGAACTGCCGATCTACCGTCTGGCCCAGAGCTGGACGCTGAACGTGATCCTGCTGGCGTTGTTGGGGGTGGCGGGGATCTACGCGTTGGCCCAATGGCAGAGTCTGCGGGAGGGCGACTATGTGCTCCTGCCGCACGTCCGGCGCCACCTGGCGCTGCTGCTCGGCCTCTTCTTCCTCCTATGGGCGGCCGGTTACTGGCTCGATGCTTTCGAGCTCAACTACTCGGCGCGCGGGGTGGCATTCGGGGCGAGCTACACCGACCTGCGGGCCACCTTGCCGGCGCTGCGTCTCCAGCTCGTTCTGATGGGGCTGGTGGCCCTGTTGGTGTTTGTCAACATCTGGCGCCAGCAACTCGTCTGGCCGGTGGTGGCCCTGGGCCTCTGGTTTCTCGCCGGCCTGGTGGTCGGCGGACTCTACGCCAGCGTCTTGCAGCGCTACTCGGTCGAGCCCAACGAGCTGGTGCTGGAGACGCCCTACATTCGATACAACGTCGAATTTACTCGCCGCGCCTACGGGCTGGACAAGATTCAAGAGCAGCCCTTCGACCGTGTCACCCCACTGACGGCTGATGATCTGACGGCCAACGATCTGGCACTGCGCAACGTACGCCTGTGGGACTACCGCCCGCTGCTGCAAACCTACGCCCAGCTTCAAGAACTGCGCCCCTACTACGAGTTCTCGGATGTAGACATCGACCGCTACAGGGTGGATGGCCAACCCCGGCAAGTGATGCTCTCCGGCCGCGAGCTCAACAAGACCCGCCTGCCGTCCCAGACTTGGGTCAACACCCGGCTGGAGTTCACCCACGGGTTCGGGCTGGTGATGAATCCCGTGGACGTGGTCACCTCCGAGGGACGCCCTGATTTCTGGATCCGCGATCTGCCACCGCAGAGCGTGAAACCCGAGCTCGAGGTCACGCGCCCGGAGATCTACTTCGGTGAGATCACGCGAGATCCCGTCTTCGCGCCCTCCGGTTCGCAAGAATTCGACTATCCACAGGGCGAAGAAAACGTCTACGGCTCTTATGCCGGGGCCGGCGGCGTTCCCCTCGGCAACCGGCTCGTTCGCCTGGCTTTCGCGCTGCGCCTGGGCGAACCGAATCTCCTGCTGAGCAGGTCCGTCACACCCACCACCCGGGTGCTGATTCACCGCGAGATCCGCGATCGTGTGGCCCGCATCGCGCCCTTCCTGGTCTACGATCGGGATCCCTACCTGGTGCTCGATCCCGACACGGGGCGGATGGTCTGGATTCAAGACGCGTACACGATCAGTAACCGCTACCCGTACGCCACACCGGTCTCGTCGACCCAAGGTGAGAGCCGCGCCGATCTCAACTACATGCGCAACGCCGTCAAAATTGTGACCGACGCCTACGACGGAACAGTGCGCTTCTACATCGCCGAGCCGGACGACCCGCTGATCCAGACCTACGACCGCGTCTTCCCCGGCCTGTTCCGCCCGCTGAGCGAGCTCTCCTCGACCCTCCAGGACCACCTACGCTATCCCGAGGATCTCTTCCGCATCCAGGCTCAGCTCTACGCGACCTACCACATGAAAGACGTGCGGGTTTTCTACAATAAAGAGGATAAGTGGGAGATTCCGACCGAGCTCTTTGCGCAGGAAGAACAGCCCGTCGAACCGTACTACATCATCCTGAACCTGCCCGGCAACGAAACGGCCGAGTTTCTCCTGATCCAGCCGTACACGCCGGCCAACAAACAGAACATGATCGCCTGGCTGGCGGCGCGCAACGATCCACCGCATCGCGGGGAGATGGTCATCTACGAGTTCCCGAAGCAGCAACTCATCTTTGGGCCACGCCAGGTCGAGGCGCGGATCGACCAGGACCCCCAAATCTCCCAGCAGCTGACACTGTGGGGGCAGGCCGGCTCGCGGGTGATCCGGGGCAATCTGCTGGTCATCCCGCTTGACACCTCGATCCTCTACATCGAGCCGCTCTATCTCCTGGCGGCCACCGGCGAGCTGCCCGAGCTCAAGCGGATCATCGTCGCCAGCGGCGATCGGGTGGTCATGAATGAGACGTTCGAAGGTGCGCTGGCCGGGCTGGTGGGCGAGAGCGTCCCGGGGATCGCCGAGGCGCCAGGCGGTGGGACCACGAGCGCGCCAATGGAACAGACCGTCGCGGAGCTCATCCGCTCCGCCAACGATCACTACGCCACCGCCCAGCAGGCCCGGATCGACGGCGATTGGGGGCGCTACGGCCAGGAGCAGGAGGCGCTCCAGCGCGACCTGCAACAACTGATGGAGGTCACGGGGCAAGCGCCGCCGGTGGCACCGCCGGCGGCGCCGACGCCGGGGGCAACGCCCACACCGTAGACGTGAAGCGTGATGCGTGCGAAGAGTGGTTCGCGCGTCACGCCACGAATTGCTCGACGAAGTAGCGTGGTTGGAGCCGCTCGCCGGTGGCGCGCTCGATGGTGCGGTCCCAATCGGCAGTCGCCCCCTGGGCGAAGTAGTTCGCGACCAGGAAGCGGCCGGCCCGCGGCTCGTTGACGAGGCGACCGAAGCGCTGCTCGATGGTGTGCTGAAGCTGCGAGGCCATCAGCTCGCCGAGCAGGTAGTTCTGGTAGTAGACCGGGTAGAGGGCCAGGTGAATCTTGGCGGCCCAGTCGGGCGCATGGCGGCCCTCCGGCCGGGTCAAGAACTGGTAGCGCTCCACCAGGTCCCACCAGAGCGTGTTGAGATCTTGCTCGGGATCGGTGTACATCGCCCGCTCGAAGTGGAGCATCACCAACCCCCAGCGAATGAAGATCAGCATCCCCAACCGCTCCTGCGCCTGGAGCGCCGGCGTCAGCTCTGCCACGACGCCGGCCGGCAGGCCGAGGATCTCGCGCTGCCAGGTGGGGTTAAGCGGCAGCCGGCCGAAAAGCATCGCGATCGCCTCGGTACTGGCGGTGTGGGCCGGCTCGCGCAGCAAGAAGGGGAGCGCCGGGGGGAGGTACCGGTCGTAGACGGCGTGGCCCAGTTCGTGGAGGAGCGTCTCGGTCCAACGGAGGTCGGGCTGGAGATTGCAGAGAACGCGCACGTCGAGCGTGTCACGGTCGATCATGGTGCAGAAGGCGTGTTGATCCTTGCCCTCGCGGGCGTACAGGTCACTCGCACTGAGGATGTCCTCGACCTCCATCCCCATCCCACCGTAGGTTCGTTTCGCCAACTCCAGTTGATCCACATCAGCGAAGAACTGATCCAACCGCTCCAGCCCGGGCCCCACCTGGGGCGGGCGTTGGAAGAAGGGGTCGTGGTAGTGCCACGGCCGCAACGCCGCGACCGGCAGGGTGTAGTGCTGCGCCAGCACCCGGTCGAGCCTGGCTTTTGCTCGCCGGAAGGGCTCACGGGTCAGCGCATCCAATTCGTCGAGCATTCCGAAGAGCCGGGCCGGATCAATCTCATCCAGCGCCAGGCTCATCTGATAGTAGTTGGGATACCCGAGCCGGCGCGCGGCCTCGTTGCGCCGGTGGACCAGCGTGAGCACCGTCTCGACCACCACGCCCCCGATCTGCTTGCTCGCCTCCCACGCCGCCTGGAGCACCTCTGAGCCGGGCGCGGTACGCAGAATCGTCTCGATCTCATTGTTGGAGACCGGCCGGCCCTGGAATGTCCCCCGGAAATTCACGAAGGCCCGGTGCACCTCTTTGGCCAGGCTCGCAAGCTGCTCGATGGTGGCCTCATCCATCTGGTAGCGCGCGAACGCCAGGTGGGTGGTCTCGAGCTGCCGGGCGAGCCAGGGATCAGCCGGCGGCGGCTCGTGAACCCAGGCGGCGAGTTGGGCGAAGCGCTCAGGGTCAGCGTGAAGTGTCATCAAGGCCTTCGTCACTTCGGCCATATGCTCGGCCGCCGCGGTCTCCCCAGTCGTCGCCACCTGCCAGCCCGCGAGGGCGCGCTCACGAAGCAGGGGCTTGAGTTGTTGCGTGTAGATGGCCAGGAATTCTTGAAGCGTGTCACCAGGCATAGGTTGCTCCATCGATGGTGGGATCTGGCGCGGCCAGATCTGGCGCCGGGCAATGACTGCAACATATCCGCGGATGTGGGATTGAGCCGATCGTGAGGACACGGCCGGCCTGTCAGGATCGCGCCCGAGGGGGGGGAAGCGGATGTGGGCGTAGAGCCGCCCTGGGGCACGTGAAGAACGAGGCAGTATGCGTTTCCAAAAGGGAGCGAATTCGTTCGCCGGCGGGGGAACAGCCAGCAACAGCACCCTCCGTCGCACCCCTCATCGTGACACGCTGCAGTCTATCACGCTCCCTGTATTTGCCAAGCAGGAACCAGTTGCCCCCCTCGATCTCCGCCAAATCTCGTACAATTCTCCTACGAGTCTCCGACTTTACGCCTACGCAAAACCTGATATAATCGCCGCGTTTGCCGTGCCGCACTCGTGCACCGGTCAAGTAATCCCAATGGGGGGTGGGAGCGAAGACTTCCAAAGTCTTGTTCGCAGCCGGTCCCCGCCTCGATCACTGCGCTCGGAGCGCGCTTTGGGCACGCACGATCCCCACCAGACTTCGGAAGTCTGGCGCCTTGACCGGCACACCAGGAAAGGACAAGGATTGTCGCTATGTGCCCGCCGCGACCGCCCTTATGTCTGATTCTTACTGTCGTGCTGGCTCTGGCGCCATTGATTGCACCCTCGATCAGCAACGCCTCTTCGCATCCACCCCCCGATGCCGCACCGCGTTCCAGCTACGATACAGTGCCCCTCACTCCGACCCCCACCGCTCAGATCACCGGCCACATCCACGTCGTCCAACCCGGCGAAACGATAAAGCTCATCGCCGCCTGGTATGGCAGCGACGTCGACACGCTGGCTGAGGTCAACGGCCTGTCCAATCCCGATCTCATTCATCCCGGCCAGTATCTGGTCATCCCCGTGAACGGTGACCTATCACAGGCAGCCCAGGCGGGCGGGGAGGACGGCTCGTCTGCGGCGGTGGTCGGCACGATCTCGATCTCCGATACGCTCGAGCCGACGGTCGATAACATTCAGGCGTACATTGTCTTCGTCTTCGCGCCACTCGGCCCGGAGGCGCAAACCTGGGCACTGCGGGTCGCGGCCTGCGAGAGCGATTACAATCCGCGGGCGGTGAACCATCGCGGCAACTGGCACGGGCTGTTTCAATATCACCCCATCACCTGGGCCAAATTCAGTGCGGCAGACATCTACGATTGGCAGGAACAGGTTCGGGTCACGGCCCGCCTCTACGGCGCCGGGCAAACCTGGCGCTGGTCGTGCCGCTAGTGGAGCCTGGGATTGAAATCCTCGTCTGAAAGTGCAAGTCGGCTGAAGCCGACTCGAGATCTGGACATTGCGTCAAGAAGGGGAGTTGGGCGGTGCTGCCGGGCCGAGCGAGTTGGGGAGCCGTAGAAGCAGAATTCGGCTTGCCGGGCGCGTCGCGACGCGCCCGGCAAGCCGATATCTTTTTCGCGGCCAACCCCCTGCGCAAGTTCTATCAATGAGTGCGCTTGCGCCCATCTGGGCTTTGCGCCGGGGGACTGATGCCGAGACCAGGTCACCCATACAGAGTGCCGCGATTATTTCCTGGTGCGCTCACTGCCGGGTCAGGCCAATCTGTTCGGCAAACAGCCCCAGGCGACTAGAAGCTGTGATTGCCTCCAAGCGCTGTGCGTCCCCTTGCGGGAGATGTGTCGATCGCGAAGCTGGCCAAGAGCTTACAGGGGCCTGGCGTCCCCACCCCCGGGGCCAGCCGGGCCGGGGGGCGGCTGGCCCTCATGACGAAGGGATTCGGCCCAGCGCATTTTTCAAGATGAACGGTATGATCCTCAGGGCATCTCAAAAGGCAGTGAGCGCGCAACAGGAGGGCCAGGGCGATCGCGGGCCTGGCATTGAACTCGCGCATTTTGCCTGGGACGTTGGCAACACCACGGTGATCCATGAAGGTCAAGACGACGTTGTTGAGGGCGGCCAAGAGCTGCGGGGCGTGGCCCGTGCGCAGACGGCTTGAGTCTTCTCGCAAGGTGACATCGCGGCGCCAGTGGACACGGTTTTCGAGGTGCCCATGGGCGCGCACAACGGCCCGCAGCTGGTCGGGGCCGCCATCGCGGGCTGGGAGGCTGGTGAGGCCGGAGGTCACTGCGTGGGTGAGCTTGCCAGCGCGGGTGACGTGGCGCTCAATCTGAAAGACCCGGGCCAGATCGCGCCATTGATCGGCCAGAGAGTCGGCCAGTTCTGTGCTGGCACGGAGGTGGCGGACTTCGATGCGACCGTGAGCCTTGTTGGTGGTTGTGGCGGTTCGTGGCTCACTCCACGGGACAGGCGCGGCGTCGAAGAGGCGTGTGATAGCGGCCAGCAGACCGGGCTGGTTCTTCTTCGCACTCATAAGGTCTGTTCGCTGCGCCCTCCACGCCGACTTTTGAGTTACCCTGAGACGCTAACTTCAGCAATGAAGAACAGAGGCCGGCGGAGGCCTGGCCGTGCGGGATAGTTGGGCTTTGGTGGACAGCGCGGCCTTCAGCGGGCAGGGGCGAACGCCTGGTCAGTGCGTCGCCCCTGATCAGGGGGCGGTCGGGTGGAATTGTCTGGGGGAGAACAACCTGGAATCAATCAGCTACGTCATGGCGGGGCGAAGCGAATCTGGCGGCGGATCTGGAGCATGTCCTGGATCTGAGTGGCGCTGAGGGGCCGATTGCGCCAGGCTTCTAACAACCGGAAGGCGAGGTTCTTGGCTGACCCGACCCCAGCCGGGAAGGCCTGCCGGAACAAACTCCCTTTTTCGATCAACTGGGCGAGCAGGTGAGCGATCTGCAAGAGGAAGTAGAAGATCTTGCTGGCCACCGGGTCGCGGGTGTAGGCGTGCTCCAGGTTGAAACCCCGTTTTTCTGGACATTGAAGCCTGCATTCTCGATCTTCCATCGAATCCGTCCTCCATGATTGGCCAGGTCAATGGCCTGGTACTTCTGATTGCCCTGAGACCGCAGGGTGAAGTTGGTGATCCACTTGAAACGGGTGGTCTGCGAGGTGCCGTCGGCCAGGGGGGTGCTTTCCTGGCATTCCAGGACCCCCACCGTGTGGGTTTGGTCTTTGGAATCGACGTAGGTGATATCATTGACCCAGCGATAGTCTTGCTGGATCTCGTTTTGCGGGCCAGTGTGAAAGCGCAGCGAGTTTTCGGAGGCCAACGGCCAGAGGGCAGCGAACTCCTGGTTGAGGTAGGGGATGTCGTCTTCCTGTAACGTGATCAGGTACTTCCAGCCGGAGTCCTCACAGATGGTCATCGTTGGCCCGCCAGCGAAGAGTCCGTCCAGACTCAGGCAGATAGGCAGGCGCGGGAATGCCTGTTTCAATCGCTTGGCTAGCCGGTAGAAGGCGGTGAGTTCGCAGTCCTGCTTGGTCGGGTTCTCCCCGCGTTCTCGACGAACTCGGTGAGGAGTGAGATGATCAGGCCATTCGGACAGACCAGCTTGGCCTCCAGCACCGGGTGATAGTAGGTGGTCTGACCGTGGTGCGTCACGGTCAGACAATGCGGGCAGTGGCGCTTTGGGAAGGTGAGCCGCCCCGTGCCATCGATGGCGATCACAAAGTAGCGCCCCAGCAACCGATACCGGTCCAAGACCTTCTTGCGGATCAAGGTCCGGCCCAGGTCGGTGACGACGGCCTGGCCCTGGTCGGGGTCGAGCCGGCTAAAGGTCGCGTTGAGGGTGTCGCCATGCGGACACGTGGCGACCCCGAACAAGGCCTGGAAGAGAGCCGCCGCGGCCCCATTGCGGCGCAAGCGGTGGGTCACTTGGCGGCGGGACCCCAGGCGACAGAGGAACAGCAGCGTCCCGCTGAACAACAAGGAAACCAGCGGATAAGTGATGAGGGGCGGGACGCGCGGGTCTTGGACGGGGGCAAACAGAGTGGCCCAGGCACCGAAGACGTGCTGGGTCGTGACCCGGAACGCTTCCAGCAGGGCGACTTGCTCCTGAGCGTCGCGCGTCAACGCCTCGGCTGGGCTGGGTGGGGTAGCACGGCGAGTAGGAGTCATCGGTGGGGGACCTCCCCTCGGTGAAGTCACCGGCTATGATACCACCGCGCGTACCGCAACGCGAAAAAAGCGACGGCAATTTTAAGGTTGGCGCGCGCGGGGCCGCCCGCGGCCAGACCCGCGCCGCGACGGCGGGTCTGGCCCCCACATCTCGCTGGCAGCCCCCGGCGCGCCCCCAGATCTGGGGGCCGGCCAGACCGCCTGCGCTACCGCGCCCTACGGGGCGGATTTTGCGCGAAGAACCGGGTGTTCTTCATTGCTGCGCTAACTTGAAGACTCTTGACGTCTAGCCGGAGACGCTATAGAATATCAAAATTAAGTTCGAGTTTCCCGAAGGAGGTAGCACAGCATCTAATCGTGATCATTGACACCACTGTTCGATCAACTGCAAGGTCTCTTGAGACCGCCGCCCCCGCTGTTTGGGTGGTTCCCAACGCGGCGGCGGAACTTTGAAAGCGAACAGTTCGGCCATCGTCCAGATATGGTCGGTCAAACCAGCCGCAATCGCCGGGGTACGCTGGACCCAGCGATGACCGAAGCGGCCCACCGAGAGGCGCAATCGCAGGCTTTTATGACAGTCGCAGAAGTTGTACAGGCAACCGACTCCATACATCCCACTGACCAGGGTCTCAGCCTTGCGGGCCAGGGTGCGCGTGCGGCGGGTCAGGCTCGCAAGCCGCTGGCGGAAGGTGGCAGTGAGCCGCTCGATAAAAGCGGTGTTGATCCCGCCCGCGCCTTGGGAGGCCTGGATCAGACGCCGGATCATTGCCTGACGGCCCTGAACGATGCGCCGGTCAATGTGCAAATGATCGGCGAAACGCTGTTTGACCACGTGGACAATAGCGATGTTGGGCCAGGCAACCAGCTTCGGGCGTCCTTTTTCACCCCTGCGGCGGGGCAGGGCCGTCCGGAAAGCCGCTTGGAACGCTGTCACGTAGCTGGCCAAACCATCTACGGCCAACAGCAAGGGACGGCACAAGGCGATTGCGCGAACCTGCTCGGCCAGGCTTTGGATCAAGGTCAGATCCCGCTTGGCGCTGATCACGCCACCCAACCACAGCCGGGTGGGGATCATCAGCGCCAGGGCCATCCAAAAGGTTCCTTTTTGGGTCTTGACTTTGATCTCATCGGCTTGCACCTGCTCCAAATCCAGTTGGGCGCGGCCTACGCTGTGTTCATGCACCTTCTGGCAGTGCGGACCCGCCCGCTGCCACCCGTCCCGAACCGTGCGCTCATCCAAGCCAAACGCCTTCACAATCGCCTGCAGCGGACAGCCATAAGCCAGCAAAGCAATCACCAGCATGACCATCTCCGCACTCGTTCGCAGCCGGTAGAAAATCGTGCCTTTGGTGGCCGTAAAGGTTTGTTCGCAAACCTCGCAGCGGTAGCGCTGCTCCTGCCGGCTGTGGATTTGAATGTTGCCTTTTCCGCTCTGGCCTCTTGCCGGACACTCAATATTCGGGCAAAATACATCTTGTGGGTTCACTTGGTTCCCTCCTGGTTGCTTGGACACTTCCAAGAGGGTGCCAGTGAACCCCGTTTTTATCAAGTCCTTTCTTCAATCACGCTTTAGTGGAGTGCTACCCCGAAGGACAGCCTCGTAATAAAGCCTGAATTGCGATATGGGTAAGCCGCCCATCTTAAATTCAAGGAACAGGAGTCGTTGTGGAAACTAAGAAATATTCCGGTCAAGAACTCGTAAAGGCTTTGCAGGAAGGTGCCTTTCAGCGGCCCACACCCGAAATAGTTGGGATGGTGAAGACGTCTGAAAAAGAGGATCACATTGCTGTCTCTCTGCAAGGATGTGAGAATTGGTTGGATATACCAACAGATATGATCGACAACGCGGAGCAAATCGGATGGCAGCCATGTCATGACAGGGGTCATCCTCTGATGAGGATAAGGTTGAAAGGAGCGACGACTCCTGAAGCCAAAATATTCTCAGCCCTTTTAGAGCAGGCACACCCCACGCGTTCGCAATCAACTCCAGCCCCCGTACGCAACCCTGGCGAGTTCTATTCTGCGCAACTATTTCCTCCGCCTGTACAACAACCTACAAACCCATATTTTCAATCTCTAGGGTTCGGTAGCAGGAATGTTGCGTCGCAATTTATAAACCCTCGGGGGATTAAGATACAAGACTGCGTCCAACAATATGCCGAAGACCTTGCCAATTGCATAGCGTCCGGTATTTTTGGAGATACAGACATCGGTTATTGTCAATGTTTGGCATGGAACACTT
Organism: Ardenticatenaceae bacterium; assembly: GCA_027493995.1. Classification (GTDB taxonomy): domain Bacteria; phylum Chloroflexota; class Anaerolineae; order Ardenticatenales; family Ardenticatenaceae; genus DOUV01. The sequence goes on from JAOSJS010000001.1 coordinate 4,456,909, forward strand.
ACTGCAATTGTGTTAGGGCAGCCGGTGGTTTCTGCTTACCAAAAACCTGCCCCACACCTTAAATGGCCACGATAGCACGCGCTGAGCAATTTCAAACGCCCTAGAGTAAGGCGCGCTGGCATGTTACCTCGTCCTTAACGCGCCTTGTCCTACAGAAAAATAAAACCCCGGAGATTCCAGGGTTTTTTTACATGACGCCAACATGACGCGCAGGTCCCCAGCAGGGCCAGGGACGTTATCCGCGATCGCCAGCGGGCTCAATAGAGGTTATCAGTCAAGCCCGGTTCTAATACATCTAGCACGTAATGCTTGGTCGTTGTTTCTATCCTCTTATGCCCGAGGGCTTTTTGAGCTTTGCGTGTATCTTTGGCTGCTAGCCGTTCTCGAAGCCAAAACTCGACTGTTCGGGCGTTGGTTCTTGTGCCTTCGGGGCTGGTTTGAAGGTGACATTCATGCCGGCGGTCTGCGGGTAGTCGATCTTCTTGTCGTCAAGTAGCTCTTTGATCGTAAGGATTTGCATTCGGGGGTGCTTGCCCCAGGCTGACGTATACGATGCCGCTTGCCCGGCTTCTTCCCGCATCGGCTTCGTTGGCTCCCAGCCGCGGTTGCAATCGCCCGGCGGCCCTGGAATTCATTCCAGGGCTGATAGGCCAAGTCGGCTGAAGCCGACTGGCTTCGAGCCCTTGGCGTACAATGGCGATCGTTCTTCACCCGTTTTTGCCCTGTTCCAAGCTCCTCTGACACCCCGGGTGGCCGCAGGGCCCGCCCGGCCCCCGGCCCTGGCCGCGCTCTCAACCGCCCGGCGGCCCGCCCGGCTCTGGACAGCGATGGTCAGGTTCAATGGGAAACTTGCAACTGCGCGCTGAAGCGCGCACGACGAACTGCTCGCCCTCCCTAGAGACGATTTCGCCCACAGGATCTTCATATCTCTGTAAAAGTGGCGCACGGATCACTCTTACAGCATGGAGGCTAGGCCATCGGATTTTGAGAGGGAACCGAGGTATGGTATCTGTGTTCTGGTATCGTCGTTGCTGTTCTCTCTCCAGAGCTGAGTGATCATGACACGCCACGCCCATCTTGACCCCGCCCCCTTCTTCTTTGAAGGTGGTCCGACCGGTATCATCCTCACACATGGGTGGACCGGTGCCCCGCCCGAGATGCGCCCGCTTGGCGAGTTCCTCGCGGCACGCGGCCTGACGGTGTTTGGGGTTCGTCTGGCCGGCCACGGCACCGAGCCGGCCGAGATGAACGCGACCGGCTGGCACGACTGGTACGCCGACCTGGTGGTGGCCTATGACAGGATGCGCGCCAGATGCGAGCGCGTGTTCGCCGGCGGGATCAGCATGGGCAGCCTGCTGACACTCCACCTGGCCGCCCAACACCCGCACCCGCCCGCCGGGATCATTCTCTATGCGCCTGCCATTCAGATTACCGACCACCGGTTGCCGTTCACGGCAGTGCTGCGCTTCTTTGTGAAGCTCGCCCCCAAAGACGAATCGGCGCACGATTTCGTCGATCCCGAGGGCCCGCTGCGCGTCTGGAGCTACGAGGTCAATCCCGTTCATGGCGCCTACCAGCTCTGGCGACTCAAGAATCGGGTCCGCCGCGAGTTGGGGCAGGTCACGGTCCCGACGCTCATCCTTCACGGCCGCCGGGATCAGATCGTCTACCCGGCCGGCGCGCACGAGGTCTACGATCGTATCGCCAGCTCGGATAAAACCCTCCACTGGTTCGAGAACTCCGGCCACGTCATTACCGTGGACGCCGAGCGCGAACAGGTCTGGCAGGCAACCTACGACTGGATCAAAGCGCGCGGCCCGGAGGGCGCCCTCAGGCGCCGGCCCTCGTCTCTCCCAACCACGCCCCACTGAAGCCATTCCCCTACCGGTTTCACACCCGCGCAGCGCGCTCCGGCGCGCCGCCCTTGCGCCCGGCACAGGTGGCAGCACGACCCGGGGGCGAGCAGCGCGCGCTCCTCTTCGGCTCTTGGCGAGGGACCGCCGGCGCTGCCAGCGGTGGGGCGGCGAGTTCTGCGAATTTGACCCAACATCCGATTGACAACTACGATATTCGTAGTAGAATAAACGAAAAGCTGCGAAGGATGGTGATCCCGTGGCTCACACAACGATTGACGAAATCGATCAGAAGATCATGCGCTTGCTGCAGGAGGACGGCCGCCGTCCATTTACCGAAGTGGCGGCGCTGGCCGGTGTCTCCGAAGGCACGGTGCGCAACCGGGTGGCCCGGCTCACCGAGGACGGCGTGCTCCGCATTGTCGGCATCGCCGATCCCTACCGGCTGGGCTACAACGCTCCGGCGATTGTCGGCGTCGAGGTCGAGCCCGGCCTGATCGAAGCGGCGGCCGAGGCGATCGGCAAGTTCGAGGAGGTCAGCTATCTGGTTCTCACGGCGGGCTCGTTCGATCTGCTGGTTGAAGTCTTCACCCGCGACAACGAGCACTTCACCCATTTTCTGACCAAGAAGTTGCACCTGGTCGAGGGCGTGCGCCGGACGGAGACCTTCTTCATCCTCCGCAGCTACAAGCTTGCCTTCCGCTGGGGGATGGTGTGAACCGTGATACGGAGAACCTGCGAATCGGGCATCAGCCGGTTTCGTACTCACCAGACGAACAGGCAGGTTTGATCGGATGACGACCCAACGTGCCCCCCATCCTCTCGGGCTCCACCGTGTCGTCACGCAGCCGGGGGTGCTGCCCCAGGCCGCGCGCCGGCTCGACCCGAGTCTGCCCCTGTTCGAGAACGAGCTTCTGATCGACGTCGAGGCGCTGAACGTCGACGCGGCCAGCTTCCGCCAGATCGACGAGGCGGCCGGCCACGACCCTGCGGAGATCGCGGCGCGGATCCGGGCCATCGTGGCCGAACGCGGGAAGCTGCACAACCCGGTGACCGGCTCGGGCGGGGTCCTGGTCGGGCGTGTGGCCGAGATCGGGCCGCAGCACCCGGCCCGAGGGCAGGTTGCGCCGGGCGAGCGGATCGTGACGCTGGTCTCGCTCTCGCTGACCCCGCTGGCCCTGAGAGCGGTGACGGCCGTGGCGCGGGCGCACCACCAGGTCACCGCCCAGGGCCACGCGATCCTCTTCGCGCGCACCGCCTTCGCCCCGCTCCCCGGCGACCTTCCCGAGCGCCTGGCGCTGGCGGTCTGCGATGTGTGCGGCGCGCCCGCGCAAACCGCGCGGCTGGTGGAGCCGGGCCAGACGGTGCTGATTCTAGGCGCGGGGGGCAAGAGCGGGCTGCTCTGCACGGCCGAGGCCCTGCGGCGGCTCGGCCCCACCGGCCGGCTCATCGCTGTCGAGCCGGGAGCGGGGGGGCGTGAGCGGTTGACCCGGTTGGACGACCCGCGGCTGGCCGTGCTCGCCGCCGACGCCACCGACCCGCTGGCTGTGCTCGACGCTGTTCTGAGCGCGAGCGGTGGCTGCGAGGTAGACCTGGCGATCAACTGCGTCAACGTCGCCGGAACCGAGATGGCGACGATCTTACCGGTGCGGGATGGCGGCACAGCCTATTTTTTCAGTATGGCCACTAGGTTTACGGCCGCGGCGTTGGGGGCCGAGGGTGCGGTGAAAGATGTGCGCCTGATCATCGGCAACGGCTATGTTCCCGGCCACGCCAGCCACGCCCTCGACCTGGTGCGCACGACGCCGGCTCTACGGGCGCTGTTCGAGGTGTAGACCCAGAGGACACCGGTGGCGCCACCCCGGTGCAGCGCGCCACGCGTAGTAGTGTTAGAACGCGGGTCAAGTCGTTGCCGGCGGCAGGGGCGCGGAGATGCCGGAGGTCTGGAGGGCTCAAGGGAGAGAGGGAGAGCAATGCTGCTCGATCATCTGGACGGTCACCGAATCGTCGCCATCACCGGCTTGACCAAGAACACTGGAAAGACGACGACTTTCAACCACCTGGTGCGACAGGCGGGCGAGCGCGGTGGCCGCGTGGCTGGGCCCCGACTGGGGATTACCTCGATCGGGCGCAACGGCGAACGGTGGGATGCGATCACGCGCGAGCGGAAACCGCTTATCTGGGCGCCGGAGGGGATCTGGCTGGCGACGGCGGAGGTTGCGCTGGAGAAGAGCCGGGTGCACCTGCAGCATGCATCGACCGTCATGGGTTCGCCCTTCGGATCGATCCTCCTTGGCCAGGTCACGGTGCCCGGCTCTGTCGAGCTGGTTGGCCCCCAAACCGGCGCCGGCGTCTTGACGGTGACGCGCAGTTTGCGGGCGGCGGGCGCCGAATTGGTGCTGGTCGATGGGACCTTTGGCCGCCGCTTCACGGCCGCCGCCGAGCTGAGTGATGGCGTGATTATCGCCACCGGCGCCACCGCCGGGAATACGTTTCAGACCGTGATCGAGCGCACCAGGTCGCTGGCCGCTTTCTTCCGGCTCCCAGCTCCGCCTGAGCCACTGCGCGGCCGCGCCGCCCGCGCGCTGCGCGCAGGGCACGTGGCCCTGCTCACGGCCGGCGGTGGGAGCGTGGCGTTGCCCTGGCGCACCGCCCTGGGCCAGGGCGCCGCGATTGCCGAGACCCTCCGCACGGGCAACCACCAGGGGGTATCCCTGCTACCCGTGGAGGCGCTGGTGCTTCCCGGCGCGCTCACCAACGGGGTCGCCAACGAGTTGGCGGCCGGGGACGCCGGCCCGCTGGCGATCGTCGTCCCCGATGCGGCCTGTCTGCTCCTCGATGCCCCCCATGCGCGCCGTTTAGGTGATCGCGGAATCAGCCTTGCCCCTCTTCACGTGACGCCACTGCTGGCCGTGACGGTCAACCCGTACAGACACGGCCGCCAGAGCCTCCCGGCCGGCGAGTTGCGTGATGCCCTGGCGGGAGCGCTTGCCCCGGTGCCGGTCATCAATGTCGCCGACGAGGGTGCCGTTCTGGCCACGGCCCAGCTCGACGTGCCGGTGTAATCCAGGTCCGCGAGGAAGGTCGTATGGCAGTTCGGCTCGAACAGATCGTAACGCTCCGTGATGGGCGCCGCGTGCAACTGCGCCTGGCGCGGGGCGCCGATGCCGAGAGCATGGCCGCCTTCCGGGCCGAGGTCGCGGGCGAGGGACGCTTCTTCGGGGGTGCGGACGATCTGAAGCGCCTGGCGACACGAATCCGGGCCACCATCCCGAGCGCCGACTCACTCGATGCACTCGAGCTCCTGGCCTTGCACGACGACGTCCTGGTCGGGGATCTCTGGTTCGGCCGGCGGGAGGAGGCCCTGGCCCGCCACTGCGCGGAGGTCTACATGGCCCTGGCGACGACGGCGCGGGGCGTGGGGTTGGGCTCAGCCATGATGCGGGCGGCCTTGCGGTGGGGCCGCATCCAGCACATCGAAAAGGTCGAGGGGGCCGTGCGAGCGGGGAACGACGGGGTCCGGGCACTCTTACGAAAGTTCGGGTTCCGGGAGGAAGGCCGCCGGCGCGACCACTACAAGACGCAGACCGGTGAGTACGAGGACGAGATCTTGTATGCGCTCTGGCTCATTCGCCACTGAAGCGAGGGAACGGGCCGCAGATTGCTTGATTCGAGGAAGCGCATGGCTCATCTACGACTGGACAACAGCCTGATCGAACGCGCGCGCCGGGCGGCCGCGACGGTGGCCGCCGATGTCGTGGCCTTCATCGAGCCACGCACGACGATCAGTGTCGAGCGGGCGGTGTTGCGGCTGCTCGGGGTGGACGGCGTCAACCGGCGGGATGTTTCGCTCCCCAATGTCGTGGTGGATCAGCTCCAGCGCGAGCGGCTGCTCGGGCGGGGAGCTGCCTTCTGGGTGGGCAGTGCGATGGTTGCGGGGCTCGGCGACTCGCCGCAGGCAGTGGCTGCGGCGGTGGCCGAGCGCATGCCCGCTGGGAGCTGGCACACGCTCGCGGCGGACCCGGTTGCCGTGGAGCGGGCACTGGCTCCCTTCATCACCGCTGGCTGGGCCCGGGTGGATGCGGCTCGCGACGCGTGCGATGCGCTGGTGGATGAACTCGGCGAGAGTCCGCCGCCCTGGCTCTACGTGATAGTCGCCAGCGGGAACATCTTCGAGGATGTGTCGCAGGCGCGCACCGCGGTGGCGGCGGGGGCCGACGTCATCGCCGTCATCCGCTCGACCGCTCAGAGTCTGTTGGACTACATCCCCTACGGGACGACCACCGAGGGCTTCGGCGGCACCTTCGCCACCCAGGCGAATTTCGCGCTGATGCGGGCAGCGCTGGACGAGGAGAGCCGCCGGGCCGGCCGCTACGTGCGGCTCACCAACTACGCGTCGGGCCTCTGCATGCCCGAGATCACCGTCGCAGCCGCGCTGGAGCGGTTGGACATGTTGCTCAACGATGCCAAGTACGGCATCATCTTCCGCGACATCAACATGCAGCGCACCCTGATCGACCAACAGTTCAGTCGCCGGATTGTGGCGCGCGCCAACATCATCATCAACACCGGCGAGGATAACTACCTCACCACTGCCGACGCGTACGAGCAGGCCCACACCGTCATCGCCAGCCAGATGATCAACCAGGCGCTGGCACGCCTGGCCGGGATGGCCGACGAGCAGATGGGTCTCGGCCATGCCTTCGAGATGAACCCGGCTCTGCCGGACGGCTTTCTCTGGGAGGTGGCCCAGGCCCAACTCGTGCGCGAGCTCTTCCCCACCTGTCCGATCAAATACATGCCGCCGACGCGCTACATGACCGGCAACATCTTCCAGGGCCACGTTCAGGATACGCTCTTCAACGTCGCCAGCGTGCTGACCAGGCAGAGCATCCACCTGGTTGGCATCCTGACCGAGGCGCTGCACACTCCACTGATGCAGGACCGCTACCTCAGCCTCAAAGCAGCCTCCTACGTCAAGAACAACATGGCGCACCTGGGCGAGGAGATCGAGTTCAGACCCGGCGGGCGCATCGAGCGGCGCGCCAATGAGACGCTGCGCGCGGCGACAGAGATGCTCGAAGAGATTGCCGCCATCGGCCTCTTCGCCGCCATCGAGCGCGCCATGTTCGCCGACATTGCTCGCTCGCGGGAGGGCGGCAAAGGGCTGGAGGGGGTGCTGCTGAAGGGGCCGGAGTATTGGAATCCTTTCGGGGTGATGGAAGGGTTGAAGGTTAGGAAGGTTGAAGGTTGGTAACTCCGCAGCTGCTCGGCCTGGATTGCCAAATCCAGGCCAATGAGGTGGCCAAAAGGGCGTGGTCCGGCCAGCGCGGTCGGCGGATCTGGCGATCCGCCGGGAGCGGCGGCGTCTTCATCTGCAAGCGCTGCGGCACCCGCCAGCGCAGTTGGCGGATCTGGCGATCCGCCGGGAGCGGCGGAGCAGTTACGAAGGTTGAAGGTGGGGGGTTGAAGGTTGGGAAGGTTGAGGGCGCTGGAGTATTGGAACCCTTTCGGGGTGATGGAAAGGCTGCGGGTTGAGGGGTGGTCGAGACGCTCTGCCCCGCGGGGTACGCTCCGGCGAGCCGGTTTTGCCGGGGACTGTGCCTGCGGGCGAGGCGAGACTCCCTGGTGGGGGACGGTGGGGTGTCTGGACAGGGTGAAGGGTGAGTGCTATGTCTGAAAGTGGCCAGGTCGATCTCTCCCGCCTCAAGCCCTATGGCGACGCAATGAACGACGGTGTCGTGCAGCTCAGCTTCACGTTACCGGTCCCGCCCTCCCCCGAGGCGGAGGAGGCGGCCCGCGTTCTGGTTTCCCAGATGGGTCTGGACGAGGTACGGGTGGTCACGATGGAGCCGATGGGCCAGGCGTTCAGCTTCTTCGTGCTCTACGGGCAGTCGCAGCACAGCGTCGACTTCAAGGCGCTGGAGGTGCCCAGAGTGCGCTATCAGCCGATGGGGCGCGAGGCGGTGGATGCGTTCGCCGCCGAGCGGTTCGCCGGGCCGGTCACCATCGTGGGGGCATGTATCGGCGCTGATGCGCATACGGTTGGCATCGATGCCATTCTTAATATGAAGGGCTTTGCCGGTCACTACGGTCTGGAGCGCTACAGTGCCTTCCGCGTCATCAACCTGGGCGCCCAGATCCCTGTCGAGACTCTGGTGGCGCGGGCCATTGAGGAAAAGGCCCGGGCCATCCTGGTCTCCCAGGTTGTCACGCAGAAGGACATCCACCTGCGCAATCTGAACCAACTCGCCGATCTGTTGGAGGCTGAGGGGATTCGGGATGGGGTCGTCTTGATTGTCGGCGGACCGAATATCAGCCAGCACCTGGCCATCGAGCTCGGCTACGATGCCGGCTTCGGGCGCGGCACGGTGCCCGAGCAGGTGGCCGCGTTCATCGTTCAGGAACTGGCGCGCCGGGGGTGGGAGAGAGGAAGGAGCCTGCTATGAATGCTGCCGGCGAAATCACGGCGACCGTCCGAGTGCGGCTGTCGGCGCAGGATGCGCACTATGGCGGGGGGTTGGTCGATGGCGCCAGGGCGCTGCAGCTTTTCGGCGACGTGGCGACGGAGCTGCTGATTCGGCACGATGGTGACGAGGGACTCTTCCGGGCCTACGACAACGTTGAGTTCCTGGCGCCAATGCGCGCGGGCGACTACATCGAGGCCCGCGGGCGGATCGTGGACACGGGCCGGACGAGCCGCAAGATGGTTTTCGAGGCCTGGCGCGTCATCCAGGCCCGCCCGGATCTCAGCGAGTCGGCGGCCGAGGTCCTGGCGGAGCCGCTGCTGGTCTGCCGCGCGAGTGGCACCTGTGTGGTCCTGGCAGAGCGCCAGCGCGGCCGGAGCCCGGCATGAGCCGCTCGATTGCCTTCGACCGTGCGGCTTCGTTCTACGATGCGACCCGCGGGTTTCCGCCGGGGGTCGAGTCTCAGGTGGCCGCCGGCCTGGCGGAGATGGCGGGTCTCACGGGTCGCGAGCGGGTGCTTGAGATCGGGGTGGGAACCGGACGCATCGCGCTGCCGCTGAGCCGCCACGCGCGGGTGTATATCGGTGTGGACCTCTCGCGCCCGATGCTGGAAGTCCTGCGGGGGAAACAGCGGGCGGAAGCGGTGGCCGTCGTGGAGGGCGACATCACCCATCTTCCCCTGGCCGGTCAGCAGTTCGATCTGGTGGTGGGCGTCCATATCCTGCATCTCGTCTCGGGTTGGTTGCGTGCTCTGGCGGAGGTCGCGCGCGTGTTGCGGCCGCGGGGTGCCCTGCTGCTGGCCCACCAGACGGACGACGAGGACGAGCCGCGCCAGATCGTGACCCACTTCCGCGCGCTGCTGGCCGAAGCGGGCGCGAAGCCGAAATCCCTGGGGCCTCGGGACGATGCCGTGATCGCCGCGGCGCTCGCCGGCCTGGGCTTTCAACAGGTCGAGGCGCGGCCGGCCGGCGTGTGGCAGGACGAAGAGAGTCCGCGCCAGGTCTACGACATGTTGGTCGCTCGGACCTGGTCCTCGCTCTGGGCGCTGCCGGAGTCACGCTACCGGGAGGCGCTGGGAGCGCTCCGCGGCTGGCTCGACGAGCGCTACCCGGATCTTGACCAACCACTGCCGATTACGCGGTCGGTGCAGGCGGCCCTCTTCCGCCGCACGGATGGTCTGTGAACCCGATCGCTCACGACCTTGAACCCGCCGGGCGAATCGTCCTGGCGGCATTGCATGCCGGGATCGTTGGCAGAGCCACACGAGGAATATGAATCGTGACTCCACTCATCATCACCTGTGCGGTCGTCGGCGCCGAGCTGAGCCGCGAGCAGACCCCCTCCCTCCCGCTCACTCCGCAGGAGATTGCGGACGAGTGCGTACGCGCCGCCGAGGCCGGCGCCGCGATGGTCCACATCCACGCCCGCGACCCGCAGACGGGCGCCGCCACCCAGTCCGCCGATGTCTACGCTGAGATCGTGGCCCGTGTCCGGGACCGCTCCGACGTCATCATCCAGATTTCCAGCGGCGGCGCGGTTGGGATGAGCGCCGCCGAGCGGCTGGCGCCGGTCGTGGATGAGCGGGTCGCGCCCGAGATGGCCAGCCTCAGCACCGGCACGGTCAACTTCGGGGACGGCGTCTTCTGGAACGCGCCCGGGCTGATACGCGAGTTCGCGCAGGCCATGACGGCGCGGGGCATCAAGCCGGAGATCGAGGCCTTCGAGATCGGGCACACCGCCAATGCCCTGCGGTTGGTCGAGGAGGAACTCCTCAGCCTGCCGCTGCACATCGACTTCGTTCTGGGTGTGCCGGGGGGGCTGCCGGGCGAGGTCCGGCATCTGGTGCAGTGCGTCGCCGAGGTGCCAGCGGGCTCGACCTGGAGTGTGGCCGGGGTCGGGCGCAGCCAACTCCCGCTCAACACAGCCGCCATCGTCATGGGCGGTCATGTTCGCACGGGCCTGGAGGACAACATCTACTACAGCCGGGGTGTGCTGAGCGAGGGCAACGCGCCGCTCGTTGCCCGCCTGGTGCGTATCGCCAGCGAAGTGGGCCGGCCGGTGGCCACTCCGGCGCAGGCCCGCGAGCTGCTTGGGCTCGCTTCGTGAGCCCGATCCCCGTCGTATAGAAGGCTTTTCCCCCCCCACGAACGCCCGGCGGCGCATCATCTGCCGGAACAGTCCCCGCGCATGCGCTCGGGCACGTGGGTTGCTTGGGCTGGCGCCGGGGCGAGCGTGGCAGGGGCGCGCGTATAGGAGGGCGCTGGCCGGAGTGGTTGGGAGCGAGAGCACGCGGTGAAAGGCACATCGCACGTGGCACTGGGTGCATGCACCGCCCTGGCCCTGCATTTGATGCAGCCCTACCTTCCGAGCGAGCTGCCGGCGTTGGGTCTGGCGCTCGCCGCGAGTGGCCTCGGCTCGCTCCTGCCCGACATCGACTCGGGTGAGGCCACGGTGCGCCAGCTGACCGGGACGGCGCGCGGTGGTGGGTGTCTCGGTTGGGCCGTGTCGCTGGGGATGCACGCGTTGGGTGGCCACCGAGCGCTGACCCACACCGTGTTCGTGGCTGCGCTGTTGGCGTACGCCGCGTCCACGCTTCACCGGCCCTGGCTGATCGCCTTCGCGGCCGGCTACATCGCGCACATCGCGGCCGACATGCTCACGCGCGGCGGCGTGTCGCTATTCTGGCCGCTCTCGCGCCAGCGCATTCACTGGCTCCCGAGAGGGCTCACGTTCAGAACCGGCTCGTGGCCGGAGGTGCTGATCGTGCTGGCCGTGCTGGAAGCGACGGCCTACGCCTATGCGGCTCCGGTGATAGGCGCGCCGGGTCTGTTCACGAGTTGGCACCGGTAGGGTCGCTCGTACGCCTCGCCACGGGATAGCCGCTTGAAGCGCTCGCAGGTCAGAGGAGGCGAGCGGCAGGCGGAAGGGGTCGGGCCGCGGGCGGCGGGACGTGGGGCTTGCCGGGGGCGCTCGCGGGGTGACCGGGTGTGGGGGGGGCAGTGCTTGCGGCGCGACGGGGCCGGCGGGACGCCGGCGCTCCCGGGGCGCTTGCGGCGCAGGCGGGATTGGGGGTAGGCGTCGCCGGGAGTGAATTGCGGGGGGGAAGCGCAAGTCGGCCGGGCAGGAGTGAATTGCGGGGCGGGAAGCGCAAGTCGGCCGCCCAGGAATAAATGACTCTGGTGCCCATCATTATGGAAAGCCAGCAGCGGCGGCGGCGGGAGCAAGAGCGGCAAAGCGGGCGGGTGGGCGTTTGGGACGGGGGCGTTGCTGCTGGTCCCACCAGTCGGCGAGGCGAGTGAGATTAATAGCGGCGGCGGTGAAGCCATGCTGGAGATGGGTTGTGGCCTGACCGAGGTAGCGTGCGCGGCGGAGGCCGAAGCCGCGCACGCCCTGGGAGATGGTGGCTTCGACAGCGGCGCGGGCGGCGTAAGCCTCTTGAAAGGCAGGGGTGGCCTGGGCCTGACGGACGTGCTGGAGGATCTCATGCTGGGCGCGTGGGCGGAGCTTGAGCGTGCGCGGGCCGGTTGTGGCGCGTGTGCCGTCAGGACGACAGGGACAGGGCGTGCCATCATGGCGATCACAGGCGACATTGATGGGGGCGTCGGGCGCGTCGGTGGCCGACCAGAGGCGGCTGTGATGGCCTTGGGGACAGGGGGCCACCGGCGCCTCCCAGTCAATCGCGAAGGCGCCCAGATCACAGCCCCGCCCCGCGTGCGCCTGCCAGGAGGAATCACCTGGGACCGGCCCCACGAGGGTCACCGGCTGCTGCTGGGCGGTGACGATCCCGTCGGCGTCGCGGTCGCCCGCATCCACGAGGTGTTCGGCGGGGAGCAGGGGCTGCGCTGCCAGGGTCTCGTGGATGGCGGGCAGGCCCTGATGGTCGCGCCAGGCGCTGGGCGTCGTGGTGATGGTGGTGAGCCGGGCGGGCAGGTCGTCATCACAGCTCTCGGTTACCTGCACCTTGCTGCCCACCCAGGGCGCGCCCCGTTTCTGACTGGAGTGCGCCTCAAGATCAGAGGGCGACTGGATCAAGACCCCCGCCGGGGGCCGCAGGTCGGCCTCACGCCAGCAGAGGTGGCCGTCGTTGACCCAGTCCTGTTGCCGCCAGACCTGCCGCAGCGCGTCGACCGCTGGCACCTGGCGCCACCAGAGGGGGACCTCGGGCTGCATCAACTGCTCCCACAGGGCCTGCCCATCCGCGCCGACCTGCAGCGCCCACGCGGCTTGCTCAGCGGCGCTGCTGGGCAAGCGGTATTGTTCGACCCGTCGCTCGTAGCGGTCATACCACGGCGCAGGGACCCACGCTTGGAGCCAGGTCGGGACGATGGCCGCCAGGGCGTTCAGGGCCGCGCGCATCGTTTCGCCCACCAGTTCCAACCGATTGAGCACGCGAATCCTGGCCAGGACCTGGGTCGAATCGCTGCGTTGCTTCCCCCGGCTGCGGATCAGGCCGCGCGCGACCAGATGCTCCACCAGCCCCTCAAACACCCGTTCCTCCGCCCCTCCCGTCAGCAAACGCGTGCGAAACTGACTCAACACCGTGTGATCAAAGCCGCTATCCTCCAACTCCAACCCCAGCGCATACTTCCAATCCAATCGCGCCCGTACTGCTTCCGCCGCGTGGCGGTCATCCAAGTTTTCCATATATTGCATCACGCTCACCAGTGCCAGCGCCGCCGCCGATTCCGCCGGCGCCCCGTACCGCCGGTCCAGATCCGCAAACGCCTGATCCTCGTCCAGCACCCCCAACTCGTCGCGGATCCGCATATACACATTCCCCTTCGGAAACGCGGCGCGCGCCGCGCGCACCGTCTCAGCCGGGATGCTCGTCTCCTGGTTCAGTTTCAGACTCATCGTGCCCCCACTCCTTCCCGTCGGCTGGTCTGCCCCTGCCTCATCCTTATCTTGCCTCACGCCCCCTCGCTTGTCACTTCCACGCGCTCGCCTCCTCCCTTTCCATAACGATGGGCACCAGAGTCATAAATTCCAGGGCTGAAAGCGCAAGTCGGCTGAAGCCGACTGAGATCACGTGGGGTGCGCTGGCAGGTGGGTCGATGCGGGTGAAGTGGGTTTTTCGAACGGCGGTTGGATGAGTGGATGGTGAGGTGCGCCGGTTGCGGCCGGTTACTGCTAAAGAAGCCGGCCGGAGCCTGGCGGAAACGCCAGTGCTCCGGCCGGCTACAAACTCAGGCGACGTGGGCTGAGCTTGTAATAATTACGTTGTTAGGATAGCTCAACGCGCTGTCATAAATCAACCCCGCCAGTTGTCCTATATCGATGTGACCAGGCCTACCCGAGCGAGTAGGTGCGGGCTACGATGTTTTGCGGAGGGGTGAGTGTTTTTGTCAATCGAAAAGGGGGCCAATTGATCATCGAAAAGGGGGCCAATTTGGTTGCACTATGTTTGCACTTTTATAACTGAATACTGGAGGCATGGCCTCTTCCGTGGATAATAAGGTTTGCCAAAACCACTACCACGGGAGGAGAACCATGCCCAAGCCAATTGTATGTTTATCGGCCGCCGTATGCGAGTTTGCCGAATTGTTCCGTCCCTGTTTCAGCAAACGCCAGTGGAAGTACTTTGTGAGCGTACTCCTGGGGTTGATTGAATGTGAAGGACGACGAACGCTACGCGGCTTGCTGGCGGTGGTCGGGGAAAAGGTCAGCCTGTGCGGCTTGTCTGGGTTCTTCAATCGTTGGCAGTGGTCGGCGGCCGAAGGAGCCCATACCTGGTTAGAGCGCTTTCGAGACCAGATGCAGCCGCAGGTTCAGGCCGAGCATCAACGCCAGCGGGCCGAACGGAAAAACGTCGGGGTCGTCCTCCAGCAACCGTGGTGACAGGTGACTTGATCGTGGACGACTCGATCAGCCTGAAGGTCAAAGGGCGCAAGATGCAAGGTCTGGGCCGGCACTATTCCAACACGGAAGGGCGCGTGGTGACCGGGCACTGTTTGTTGAGCGGGGTGTATGGGGTACTGGGCCGGCGCTGCCCGCTTCAGCCCCGGCTGGATCGCCAGAAGGTGGTGTGTGAGCAGGAAGGGGTGCCCTTTCTGAGCAAAATCGATCTGGCGGTGCAAGCGATTGAACAATTCGAGCCCGTCGCGGGCAGCCACACGCATCTGCTGATCGACAGGTGGTTTCACTGTCGAAAGGTGCGTCGGGCTGCCCACCAGCGAGGTTGGGACGTCAGCGGCGGGCTCAAGAGCAACCGAGTCATGCGCCAGATCCACGAAGATGGCAGCCGCACCTGGCTCAAGTTGTCCGAGTATGCTGCCAGCCTCAAAGCAGCCGATTGGCAAGAAGCCACCTGGCCCTCCCAAGAGGGTGAGCGACCGGTGTCCGTCCATACCATCCTAACCTGGATCCGCAAACTGGGCCCGACCCGACTCCTCATCACCTGTCACGATCCAGAGAACCCGGCCCAGTCGATCCGCTCCTGGGGTTCGACCCTGCTGGAGGCTGACGCTCAGACGCTCATCCCCACGCTGGCTGTCCGTTGGTCGATCGAGGTCTTGTTTGAGGACGACAAAGACCTGTTGGGTGCCGACCACTACCAGGTGATGAGCGCCGAGGCCGTGCTTCGGTTCTGGACCTTGATTGCCTGCTTGGGCTACTTCCTGGATGAACACAAAGCCCTTCGCTCCCACTGTGCTCCCTGGGGCGATGTTCGGCGTGCCCTGCAGAAAGAGCATCAGCACAATCTCTTGACCTGGCTACAGGGTCAGTTCCAGGCAGGTCTATCGGTGGTGCAGGTTGGTACACAATTGGCTATATTCAGTTCTTAAAGTGCAAAGGTAGTATATCTACCCGACCGCCGTGGCCTGCTTGCAACGCGATTTAGAGGCTTGTCTGACTTTCTATGCCTTCCCGGAAAAGCACTGGAAATTCATCCGCACCACCAATTGTATCGAACGGCTGGTTGGCGAAGTCAAAAAACGCAGTCACAAAAGGGCCGCTGCCTTTCGGAATGCAAATAGCTGTTTGTTAATGTTCCATGCCGTCACGCGGAGCTTGAAGCTCCGCAGAATTACCGTACCTGCGAAGGTGGCCAGCCAGCCCGAGATTTTACACAGCTCTTGACATACCGCCCGTCGCGCTCGCACATGCTACACCAATATGAGCGATGTTTGAATAGGTTGAATTGGACGCGATATAATGGTACACTTTTTGCTATGCTCCATTCACTTCCTGATCCGCATCTCCGCGTACAGAGCACGAATGCCGCGCCCCAGTTCGCCGCCGCGCGCTATCGAGCCACTCCAGCAGCGCTTGAGGCCCGTGTAGTGTAGTTATTGTCGTCTCCGTCCGCCGGCGGGCACCACCCTTGTCGCCCCTGTCTGCGATTGACAGGGGCGTTTGTGTTCTTTTCTCTCCGAGAGCATCCCGGCAGTTGAGGCTGCCAGTCTCTTCGCCAGTAGAAAGGGGTAGAGTATGGGGCACACCGTGAGTCGCCGCCAGTTTCTCAAGATTTCCGGCGCCACCATGGCCGGCACGGCCGTGGGGGCGCTGGCGGGTCTGGGCGCTGATTTGCAGCCGAAGGTCGCTCGGGCCCAGGAACTTCGGATCAAGAACGCGAAGACGTTTCCCAGCGTCTGTCCCTACTGCGCGGTTGGCTGCAGCACCCTTGTCCACACTGTCGACGGCAAGATCGTCAACATCGAGGGCAACCCCGACAGCCCGGTCAACCAGGGGACCCTCTGCCCCAAGGGCGCGGCCACCTTCCAACTCCACGTCAACCCCAACCGCCTGACGAGAGTGCTCCACCGCCCACCAGGCGGCACCGAGTGGGAGGTCTGGGACCTCGACCAGGCGATGGACCGGGTCGCCGAGTTGTTGAAGAAGACCCGCGACGAGACCTTCGTCGAGGAGATGGAGGTCGTGGACGCGAAGGGCAATCGCATGACGAAGCGGGTCAACGCCACGACGGCCATCTTCTCGCTCGGCGGCGCGACGATGGACAACGAGTGGAACTACCTGCAACAGAAGCTGATGCGAGGGCTCGGCATCGTCCCGATCGAAAACCAGGCGCGGATATGACACTCCTCCAGTGTCCCCGGTCTGGGGGTCAGAATGGGACGCGGCGCGGCTACGATGTACGCTGCCAGCCTGGCCGACGCCGATTGCATCGTCTTTGAAGGTTCCAATATGGCCGAGAATCACCCGTGTGCCTTCACGTGGGCGATGAAGGCCAAACTCAAGGGTGCCACCCTTATCCATGTCGATCCGCGTTTTACCCGCACCTCGGCGGTGTCCAATGTCTATGCGCCGATACGGGCCGGCAGCGACATCGCCTTTCTCGGCGGGCTGATCAACTACGTGATCAACAGCGATCGCTGGAATAACGATCCCTTCTTCAAGGAATTCGTCGTCAACTACACCAACGCCCCGACGATCATCAACGCGGAGTTCAAGGATACCGAGGACCTGGACGGCGTTTTCTCGGGCTTGATGGAGTACAAGGGCGATCCGCTCAACGGGTTCCTCGCCGTGTACGACAACGCAACCTGGCAATACGCTCGAGGGGAAGCCAGCGAAGGCGGCCGGGCGGCGGCGACAGCGCAGTCCGGCGAGCAGCCGGTACAGTCGGGCGGTCAAGGGGAGCAAGGCCAGCAACCACCCAAAGGGCCACCCTTCGATCCACTGGTGAGATCGCTCCTCAAGCCACCGGCACAGGGCGACGAGACCCTTCAGGACCCGCGCACCGTCTTCCAGATTCTCAAGCGCCACTACTCCCGCTACACGCCCGAGATGGTCGAGCGGGTCACCGGTTGCCCCCAGGAGACCTTCCTGAAGGTCGCCGAGACGATCCTCGAAAACTCCGGAGCCGACCGCACCACCTCCTTCTGCTACGCTGTCGCCTGGACCCAGCACAGCATGGGCCCGCAGATGATCTCTTGTTGTGCCACCCTTCAACTGCTGCTCGGGAACATGGGGCGTCCCGGTGGCGGCATCCAGGCGCTGCGCGGCCACGCTACGATCCAGGGCTGCACCGACATCCCGACCCTGTACCACAGCGTCTGTGGTTACATGGCGGCCCCCAGCGCGCTCAAGAAGCATGATACCCTGGCGGATTACCTGGCCACCGAGACGCTGCCAACCGGCTACTGGGCCAACACGCCGAAGTTCTTCGTCAGCTACCTCAAGTCCATGTTCGGCGACGCTGCCACTCCCGAGAACGACTTCGGCTATGACTGGCATCCCAAGATCAGCGGCGACCACTCGCACATGCCGATGATGGTCGCGATGGCCGACGGCAAAGTGAAGGGGATGTTCTGCATGGGCCAGAACCCGGCGACGTCGCTCAACGGCAGCTTGCAGCGCAAGGCGCTGGGCAAGCTCGAGTGGCTGGTGGTCAAAGACAACTTCGAGCACGAGACCGCCTCGTTCTGGTACAACGCGCCGGAGATCAGAAGCGGGGAGGTTCGACCGGAGGACATTCAGACCGAGATCTTCCTCTTCCCCTCAGCTCAGGTGGCGGAGATAGAGGGCAGCTTCACCAACACCCAGCGCTGGGTCCAGTGGCACGAGAAGGCTGCAGATCCCCCAGCCGATGCCCGCTCGGATGCCTGGTTCACCCACCAACTTGCCAAGCGACTGAAGGCGATGTATGCCGACAGCACCGAGCCTCGGGACGAGGGCTTCAAGAACCTGCTGTGGGAATTTGACTACGACGAGGGTGAGTATCCGGAAAACACCAAGATTCAGGGCGAGCCAGACATCCACAAAGTGTTGAAGGAGATCAATGGCTACCAGACCGACAACCCTTCGGAACACCTGAAAAGCTTCGCGGACATGAAGGACGACGGCTCGACGACGGGCTCGACCTGGATCTACACCGGTATCTTCCCAAGTCCGGATAAGAACCGGGCGGCGAGTCGCCAATCCGACCCCGAGAATCCAACGGGGAGCCAACTCGAGTGGGCGTTCGCCTGGCCGGCCAACCGCCGCCTCCTCTACAACCGTGCCTCGGCGCGTCCGGATGGACAGCCATGGAGCGAGCGCAAGAAGTGGATCTGGTGGGATGGGACCCAGTGGACCGGGTTCGACGTGCCGGATTTCCCGCCGAAGAAGCCGCCGGATGCGCAGGCTGATCCGAACGGGATCGGGCTCGACGCCCATTCCGGTTCAGAGCCCTTTATTATGAAGTCGGACGGCCGGGCCTGGCTCTTCGCGCCGACCGGACTCGTGGATGGCCCGATTCCCACCTACTACGAACCGTATGAGGCGCCGGTTCACAACCCGCTCTACAAGCAGCAGTACAACCCGGTGCTGAAGTATTGGGACCGGCCCGACAACAAGATCGCTCAGGTCGGCGACCCGCAATTTCCCTACATCATCACCACCTATCGCCTGACCGAGCACCATCTCTCAGGCGTGATGACTCGCTGGAACCCATGGCTGGCCGAACTCCAGCCGGAGCTCTTCATCGAGATGGGCCCTGAACTGGCTGAGGAGAAGGGCATCCGCAACCTGGACTGGGTGAGGGTCACGAGTCCGCGCGGGGCCATCAAGGCCAAGGCGCTGGTGACACGCCGGCTGCGACCATTCGTCATCGACGGCAAGACGTTCCATCACGTGGGGATGCCCTGGCACTGGGGCTACCAGGGGGTCGTTACCGGCGACGTCGTCAACGACCTGACCCACATGGTCGGCGACCCGAACGTCACAATCCATGAGGGCAAGGCCTTCATGTGCAACGTGGAAAAGGCCTAGGGGGTTGGAAGGTTGAGGGTTAGAAGGTTGAAGGTTGGGGGTTGAGGCCATGGAGCGCCTCGTGGTGACGCCGAACCTTCAACCTGAAACCTGTACAGACGCCCCGGTGGGGCGTCTCCAACCTGCAACCGCTCAGGAGGAACGATATGGCTGAACCGATGGGCTTCTTTACCGATACGACTGTCTGCATCGGGTGCAAGGCGTGCGAGGTGGCCTGTAAGGAGTGGAACCAGCTTCCCGCGCGAAACGGCGGTGTCACCACGCTGAGTGGCAACAGCTATGATAACACCCGGACCCTGGACGGTATCCACTGGCGGCACGTCCAGTTCGTCGAGCAGTTCACCCCCGATCGCACCGAGCAGGCCCGCTGGCTTTTGATGAGCGACGTGTGCAAGCACTGTGTGCAGGCGGGTTGCCTCGAGGTCTGTCCGACCGGTGCGATCATCCGGACCGAGTTTGATACCGTGGTGATCCAGTCCGACGTCTGCAACGGCTGCCGCGACTGTATTGGCGCCTGCCCGTTCGGCGTCATCGAGATCAATCCGGTGACCAAGAGCGCCGGGAAGTGCACGCTGTGCTACGATCGGCTGCAAGGGGGGCTGGAGCCGGCCTGTGCGAAGGCCTGTCCGACCGACTCGATCCAATTCGGGACGATCCGCGAACTCCAGCAGAAAGCCCAGGCACGCGTGCAGCAACTTCACGATCAGGGCCGGAGCGACGCCTATCTCTATGGGGTCCAGGGCGATGGGTACACGGAGAAGATTGGCGGTCTGAACGCCTTCTTCCTGTTGGTTGACGAGCCGGAGGTCTATGGCCTGCCAAGAAAACCGCAGCTTCCCAGTCGCAATCTCGTTCCCAGTTCCATCTTCTCCGCTGCAGGGGCGGTGTTACTGGGATTTCTCGGGCTGCTCAGCTTCCGCCAGCGGCGCATGGGCGGCGCGGCCGTGAGCGAACCTGAAGATCTTCGCTGAAAGGAGAAGACAATGCCACCATCTGATACCTTCTTCACGACCTCGCCGGGCTGGGAATGGCTCGTCATTCTCTACTTCTTCTTCGGCGGGCTTGCGGGTGGGAGCTTCTTCCTCGCGGCGATGGTTGACCTCTTCGGAGAGGAGCGTGACCGACCGCTCGCACGGCTGGGGTACTATACGGCGTTTGTATCCTTCTTGCCTGCCGCCCCGCTGCTGATCCTCGACCTCACGCGCCCCGAGCGCTTCTGGCACATGTTGATCCAGTCGGAGCGCGCCCCGCTGCCGATGTTCAAGTGGTGGTCGCCGATGTCGGTCGGCTCGTGGGCACTGCTGATCTTCGGCCTCTTCAGCTTCCTGGCGGCTGTTGGCGCGCTTGCCCAGAGTGGTCGCCTGCCCTGGGAGCCGCTGCGGGTCCTGCGCCACGATGGTTTGAAGATGATCATCGCTGTGCTCGGTGGCCTGGTGGGTTTCTTCCTCGCCAGTTACACCGGTGTGCTGCTCACGGTCACCAACCGGCCAATCTGGGCCGACACCAACCTGCTGGGCCTGCTCTTTCTCTTCTCGGCCGCCTCCACCGCGGCCGCCCTCCTCCTCCTGGTGGCTCGGGGAGGCCGTGAGGTGGTACCCACTTCGTTGGGCTGGCTCGAGCGGATGGATCGCTGGGCACTGGTGCTCGAACTGCTGGTGCTGATCGTGGCGGTCATCTCACTCGGCGCGGTGGCCCAGGCCTGGTTCAACGTCTGGGGGCTCACGCTGGTGCTCGGCGTCGTGGTGGTTGGAATCCTGGTGCCGCTGGTGCTCGAGTGGCGTTCTGACCTCCTGGGGAACCTGACTGTACCCGCTGCAGCGGTGTTGGTGCTGATCGGCGGCTTCCTTCTGCGGATGGTTATCGTTATGTCGTCAGAGGGGATAAGGGAAGTGACAACATGGCTGATCAGATAAAACCAGGACTGGTCGTCACTCTGGTCGTGCTTGGCCTGCTGCTTGCCGGTTGTGGGCCGGAGGCCTCGCGGACGCGCGGGGGCGCCCAGGGCGGCGACATCGGCAACCGGCATCTGGGGGCGTCAACGCTGGAGATCCACGGCACGACCGTTCCAAGCTATCAGGAGCCGTTGCGGGGCCAGGCGATTGAAAAGATCAAACAGGAGACGAACCCGTGACCGAGGGGACGATCGAGCGCCTCGAGGCGCTGGCCCGAACTGACCCGACGGTCGCGCCGCTGGCGGCCCTCCAGGCGACGGTTCTCCGGTCCGCAGCTGCCCCCTTTTGGGCGGAGGGCGTTCCGGCCCTCGATCGGAGCCGCGCCGTGGGCAGTCGCCCGCTTTTGCACGGCGCGACGCTGACAGTAGACCCCGCGCGGGCCCGCACCCTGCTGTTGGAAC
This sequence comes from Ardenticatenaceae bacterium, assembly GCA_027493995.1. Classification (GTDB taxonomy): domain Bacteria; phylum Chloroflexota; class Anaerolineae; order Ardenticatenales; family Ardenticatenaceae; genus DOUV01. Next base: position 4,478,295 of record JAOSJS010000001.1, read on the forward strand.
TGGCGGCCGCTGCGGTGCGCGCCGGCGCCGAGGACGCAGCGCCGTTGCACCGCGCCCTCGGCGGGGGCGCGCGCCGGGCGCCGGCGCGCGTCGATGCGCTGGCCGTGATCGAGGCGAGCATCACGGGCGAGCCGGGCCGGCTGGAGGGCTTGGTCGCCGAGGCGGACGTTGACCTTACCGTGCTGGCGACCCTCGGCCACCTCGCCACGCTGCCGCTTCTGCAGGCCTGCGGCCGTAGAGCGGCGCCACTGGTTGAGGATCTCTCCTGGGACGCGGGCTACTGCCCGGTCTGTGGCGGCTGGCCGACCCTGGCGGAGCGCCGCGGGCTGGAGCGGCAGCGCTGGCTGCGGTGCGGGCGTTGCGGCGCCGGATGGCGGCGCTCCCAGAGCCAGTGCGCCTTCTGCGGGAACAGCGACCACCGGACCCAGGGCTATCTCGCGCCCGAGGGCGACGCTGAGAGCCGCCGGGCCACCACCTGCGATCGGTGCCGCAGCTACCTCAAGGCGATCAGCACGATCAGCCCACTCACGGCAGACGAGATCGGCCTGCAGGATCTGAGCACGCTCGAGTTGGACGTGGCGGCGATCGAACAGGGGTACACGCGGCCCGTGGCACCCGGCTTCCCGCTCGAACTGCATCTCGCCCCAGCCCCGCCGCGCCTCGGATGGCTTCCCTGGCGGTAGTTGCGGCGGCAATCTACGGCGAGGGCTTGACCGCGGCGTGCGGAACTGTGGAGGGGCCCGCGGTCGCGGGTCCCGATACGAGGAACGGACCACGGACAAAGAGCAACAGCCATGCAAACGACACCTCTCCGGCCAGGCGAATTCAGCCGCCAGCTCCTCAATGCGCTGGCGGCCTCCGAGGGGCGGCGCAAGCGTCGCAAACGGGACACGACGCCCGACGCGATCGGCCTGAACATCAAGCGCGACCTGCTCCAGCGAACGGTCGAGGAAGACCCGGACCCTGAGGCCTACGAAGGCTGGCTTCTGAACCAGGTGCTGCGCAGTCCTGCCAGCGGGCCGGTCCGGGCACTCTGCAGCGAGATCCTCGCCGAGTACCAGGCGGCCCGTTGGGACTCGAACTTCAGCCGGTGGCTTGCGGAGGGGGCGCCGAGCGCTGATGCCGAGCAGTGTGCCGGGGGAGTGTGCCCACCCGATGAATCGCCGGCCGCGCCCTGACCGCAATTTCTTCGATGGGTGACCAAGACGCGAGCCCCGAGAGGGGACGAGCATCCACCGACTCCGCCGTCGAGGGTGAAGCCGCGCCCGCTGAGGAGGTCATCGAGCCAGTCCTTCGCGACCGGATCACCAGCGGGTTCTCCTGGTTGGAGGATATTGTCTACGTCGGGTTAGGGGTGCTGTTAGGGTGCAGCGCCCTGGTCTTGCTTTTTGCCACAGCGCTGCGGTTCCTCCAGGACCTCCTGGCCGGTACGTTGACGGGCAACATCGTCGACCTCCTCGATCGGATCCTCCTGGTCCTCATCTTCGTCGAGCTCTTGTACACGGTCGAGGTCACCTTCCGGGAGCGGGTGTTGGCTCCGGAACCGTTCCTGATCATTGCCCTGATCGCGGCGATCCGGCGCGTTCTCGTGCTCACCGCCGGGATTGCAGAGTTGCTCGAGCAAGAGCAGAGTCTCTTCCGCAACGCGATGTTTGAGTTGGGGTTACTGACGCTCCTGATTCTCGCGCTCGTCCTCGCCATTGTGCTGCTGCGCAGGCGCCACCCTCAGGCCGTGGCGCAACGGGGGGGAGCTCAAAGCCGGTCTACCAGGAAGACTTGATCCCCGTCCAGTTCGCTTCGACTGCGGCCCGGGATAGAAACGGCCGGGAAGAGGTCTTGCACCGGAGAAGGGAACCAGGCCTCACTCCGAAGCGTTTTTGGTGAGATTGGCGACCGTCCAGCCCGGCACATCCGCGGGTGTACGCACGAGTTGTCAGGCAGCTGGCGTCACCGGCAGACCCTAACCCCCCGGCCCCCTTCCCTGCGAGGGAAGGGGGAGACGGAGTGCCGCGCGGCTGGCGGGCACGCGTCTGACTCCCCTCCCCGCGTCGGGGAGGGGCTGGGGAGGGGTCCGCCCCCACAACGCCTGCGTACACCCCAAATCCCCACGGGACTGGCCCACCTGGGCGATTCGTGCTATACTTCTCCTTGAACTTTTCCAAGAGCAGGAGACGAAAGACGATGTCCGGTCATTCCAAGTGGGCCAATATCAAGCACCGCAAAGCGGCCTCAGATGCGAAGAAGGGCAAGCTATTCACCAAGATCGCCCGCGACCTCGAGTCGGCCGCGCGCCAGGGTGGCGGCGATCCGGAGGCAAACTTCAACCTGCGACTGGCGCTCGATAAGGCCCGCGCCGCGAATATGCCCAAAGAGAACGTCGAGCGCGCCATCAAGCGCGGGACCGGTGAGCTTCAGGGCGAGCAGCTTGACGAGATCTTCTACGAAGCGTATGGCCCGAACGGGACCGCGATCATGCTGAAGGCGTTGACCGACAACCGCAACCGGACGGTCAGCGAGATTCGCACCGCTCTGCGCAAGCATGGCGGCTCCCTCGGCGAGAGCGGCTCCGTGGCCTGGCAGTTCGACTACAAGGGGCTCATCCTGGTTCCGGCCGACGGACAGGATCCGGAAGCGGTCATGCTGACGGCGATTGATGCAGGCGCGGAGGATGTCGAGGTCGAGGACGGTTATATCGAGATCACGACCGACAGGAGCGACCTGCAGTCCGTCCAGGAGGCCCTCAGCAACGCCGGCGTCCAGATCGAGTCGGCCGAGTTGAGCATGGTCCCCAAGACGACGATCCCGCTGGACTTCGAACAGCAGTTGAGTCTGGTGAAACTGATCGATGTGCTGGAAGAACTGGACGATATCCAGCAGGTCTACACCAACGTCGAACTCAGCAACGAGGTGCTCGAGGCCGCGTGAGCGTCGTTCTGGGCATCGATCCCGGCACCGCCACGCTCGGTTGGGGTCTGGTACGCGAGCACGGGAGCGATCTCAGCCTGGTTGGGTGCGGTGCGATTCGCACCCCCGCGCATAGTCCGCTTCACGAGCGGCTGCTTGCAATCCACACTGAACTGAACGAGCTTCTCCACCGCTACAGGCCGGCAGCCCTGGCGGTGGAGAAGCTTTTTTTTACCAAGAATGTCACTACCGGCATCGCCGTCGCTCATGCCCGCGGTGTGGTCTTGCTGGTTGCGGCCCAGGCTGGGCTCCCCATCGCCGAGTTCACACCCATGGAGGTCAAGCAGACCCTTACGGGCTATGGTGGCGCGGACAAACAGCAGATGCAGACGATGGTGCGTCTGCTCCTCGGCCTGACAGACGTGCCGCGGCCCGACGATGCCGCCGACGCCGTCGCCGTCGCGATCTGCTACCATCGCCTGGCGCGCTACCGCCAGCTCGCTGATGCGTCCGGCGACTCCTGATGACTATCGGCCTGTTGGGGCTCACCGCCATTCGGCACGGGGGAACCGCCGCAGATTTTGCGTGATCCGTGGTCGGTGGATCTCGGCAAGGCCGGACGATGACGGACTACCCATCCGGGTGCCTTGACATTTGCCGGTGGCGCTGTTAAAGTAAGCCCCGACCTTTCAAACTCAAAAGAGACCTACTAATCTCTTATCCAGAGGGGTGGAGGGACCGGCCCTGTGAAACCCCGGCAACCAGTGGATTGCACGGTGACAGCTGTCACGTGTGGACGCCAGGTGCCAATGCCGGCAGAATTATCTGGACGATGAGAGGGTTAGGCGGACGGTTGCTTGTCGCTAACCCCATCTCTGATGGGGTTTTTGTTTCAAGAGGCTGCCGCGTGCGCACCCGCCCTCGTGCCAGAGAACATCTCCGGCCGGGGGCTTTTTCGTGCAGTTTGCCGGGATCTCCGCCCGCACTGCCTATTGCGAGGAGATGCCAATGACTACTTATACTCGTACACTCGCCTGCCGCATCTGTGGCGCCGAGATTCCCCTGGGCCCATCCTACGTCTGTGAGGAATGTTTTGGCCCACTCGAGATCACCTACGACTATGATGCCATCCGGCGCGAGGTGAGCCGAGAGCGCATCGCGCGGGGGCCGCGCACCCTGTGGCGCTACCGCGCGCTGCTCCCGGATATCGGCGGCGCCGGTTCGCCGGTGGTTGATCTGGGCACCGGTTGCACGCCCCTGATTCACGCCGAGCGGTTAGGGGCCGCTTTGGGCCTGAATCGGCTCTATATCAAGAATGACGCCGTCAACCCCACCTACAGCTTCAAGGACCGAGCCGTGAGTGTCGCCACCACGGCTGCGCGCCACTTCGGCTTTGATACCATCGCCTGTGCCAGTACCGGCAACCTGGCCAACAGCGTGGCCGGGCATGCCGCCAAGGCCGGAATGAAGGCTTTCGTGTTCATTCCGGCCGACCTGGAAGAGGCCAAAATCCTGGCCTCCAGTGTCTACGAGCCGAACGTCATCGCCGTCGAAGGCAACTACGACGATGTCAACCGGCTCTGCACGCTCGTCGCCGACGAGTACGGCTGGGCTTTCGTCAACATCAACCTGCGCCCCTTCTATGCCGAGGGCGCCAAGACACTGGCCTACGAGGTCGCGGAGGAGTTGGGTTGGGAAGCGCCCGACGCTTTCGTGGCGCCGATGGCCTCCGGCTCGCTGCTGGTCAAGATTGCCAAAGGCTTCCGCGATCTGGTCAGGGTGGGCCTGATCGAGCCCAAAGCCGTGCGCGTCAACGGCGCCCAGGCGGCGGGGTGCTCGCCGATCGCCACCGCCTTCCGCGCCGGCACCGACCGGATTGTCCCGCAGCGCCCCGACACCATCGCCAAGTCCCTCGCCATCGGCACGCCGGCCGACGGCCCCTTCGCCCTGCGCGCCATCCGCAGCACCGGCGGTCAGGCCGTTGCGGTCACCGATCGCGAGATTATCGAGGGCATCAAGCTACTGGCCCGCACCGAGGGGATCTTCGCCGAGACCGCGGCGGGCGTGACGGTCGCGACGCTCAAGCAACTGGCCGAGCAAGAGGCCTTCGACCCCGATGAGGTCGTGGTGGCCTACGTCACCGGCAACGGCCTCAAGACCACCGATGCGGTGTTGGGCCACCTCACGCCCGTCCTCTCCACCGATCCGACGCTCCGCGGTTTCGAGAACGCCCTTGGACGGGGGGTCTACCGCAAGGCAGCCTGACCGGATTTGGTTGCCAGCCGGTCAGTTGGGCGCACCGCCCGTCGCCGGGGTTAAGATTGGCATTCGCCCTCCCTCAGGAGTTTTCAACCCCCCGCCAGACCTGGCGGGGGGTTTTTGCTGGCGACCCGGCGGTTTGACGGCGCCGGAACTGCCTGCCATAATCGCCCGAGTCGCTCCGGCGGCTCATCCGGGTGGCCGCTCTCGAAGGTCACTGCCACCGGAGCGATGGGTGGCAGCTCTACGCGCCTGGGGGAGAAATGACGAAGGATTTTCATTCGTGGGAGCGCATTGACCGGTTGGTGAAGGACTTGATCAAGCAAATCGATCCGAACGAGTGGGATACCGTCCTGGCCGTGACCCGCGGCGGGATGATCCCCGGATGCCTGGTGAGCGAGGCGCTCAACCTGCGGAATGTCCTGACAGCGGCGGTCATGTTCTATACCGACGTCGGGCACACGCTGGACCAACCTCGCTTTCTCCAGTTCCCCAGCGATCCCCTCTTGCTCGGCAAACGCGTGCTGATTGTCGACGACGTGTGGGATAGCGGCCGGACGGCGGTGGCCGTCAAGCAACGCGTGCTGGAGGCCGGTGGGCGACCGGGGGTGGCCGTCATCCACTACAAGCCAACCCACAGTGCCTTCCCCAACGAGAAACCGGATCACTACGCCATGGAGACGGACGCCTGGATCGTCTATCCGTGGGACCCGGATCGCGAGCGACTGGCTCGGGAAGACGGTGTCGATTTGTAGGCCGTTGAAGCCGGTCTGCGACGCGGACCGATCGACTGCCAGACCCCAGAAATCCGCGCGGTTTCTGGGGTCTGGTGTGTCACCCGCCTGTCGCGCCCGCCTGCTACGATATCTTGCGGGTATCGGAATGCGAGCTTCGAGGCCAGAAAGCGCCCTAAGGCGTGAGGACCACTACATGGCAGACAACATGGCAGACAACATCGTCATCTTTGATTTGGAAACCCAGCGAGACCTGGACGAGGTTGGCGGGCGCGAGTTCCTCAATCGAGTTGGTGTCTCTGTGGGAGTGAGCTATGCCTTGACCAGCCACCGCTTTCACCATTACCTCGAGCACGAGCTGGGCGACCTGGTCGCCCAACTCCGTGCCGCCGATCTGGTCGTGGGCTTCAACATCAGGGCCTTTGATTACCCGGTTTTGCAGGCCTATACCGAATTTGATCTGGCGTCCCTGCCGACCTGCGACATCATGGACCACGTTCGGCAGGCGCTCGGCCACCGCGTCGCGTTGGACTCGCTCGCCCAGCAAACGCTCGGCGTGCGTAAATCGGCCGATGGTCGCATGGCCCTGCGCTGGTGGAAAGACGGCCAGATCAACCTCATCCGCGACTACTGCCAACAAGACGTTGACGTGACCCGCCGCCTCTACGAATTCGGTCGCGATCACGGCTACCTCTGGAGCTGGGATCGGCGCACACAGCAACGCGTGAAAATCCCGGTCGGGTGGTGAGGTTGGAAGTTGGAAGGTTGAAGGTTTTGCTTGCCGGGGTTCGAACGTGCCAATGGGTCGCCTTCAACCTGTAACCGGCCATTGGTTTGGTCGGCGGCTGGCGTGATGGTATAATCGTGGCGTGACGAGGAGGGGCCGTGGATCACGTTGAAACGTTTCAGCCCTATGCTGAACCCCACAGCCGGGAGCGGCTGGCCTGGGCGATTCTGCTGACGGCCTTCTTCGTCTTTGCCGTGTTGGCCGTGAGTGTGCCGTTGACTGCCCGCTGGTACATCCACAATGCCACTCGCGCCCAACCCGCCACCGTCCAGGGTAGCAGTGCAACGACGCTAATCAGTATGGCCGGCGCGCCCGGTCCCCTGGCCCTCCAGGCCGGAGGGCGCCAGGAGAACGTTGGCGAAGGCAGCACTATCAGTACCGACAACACCTCTCAGGCAATCATCACCCTCTTCGACCGCAGCCAGATCACGGTCTTCCCCAACAGTCAGGTCACCCTCCAGCGAATGCGCCGGCCACGCTTCAGCCGCAGCAGCCGGCCCAACGAGATCGTCGCCGAGGTCACTCGCGGCCGGGTCCGCGCCACGATCCCGCCAGCCGGCGAGCGATCGTTGCGCTTCGACGTCCGCACGCCGCAGGCCCACGCCAGTCTGGGCGAGGGGAGCACCGCAATCGAGGTCAGCAATGATGTGAGCCACGTCTCGGTCCGGGCCGGGACGGCGATGGTCGCCGGGCAAACGGGGCAGCCGGTCAGTCTGGCCGAGGGCCAGCGCAGCGATGTGCGCCTGGGGCAGGCCGCCTCCTCGCCGCTGCCAGCCGCGCGCAATCTCATCCGCAATGGGGACTTCGAGAACCTGCTGGCCGTGCTGCCAATCAAGCAGGGGGCGATCGCCGATGGGTGGGAGGCTTACAACGACCAGGGGGTGACGGGGGTGAAGTGGACGGCTCGGTTGAAGCCGGGACCTGGGGCAGCCGGCGGGCCGTACGCTTCTACCGCAGCGGCAGTAACAACAACCACGGCGAGACCGGCGTGCGGCAGGATTTGGGCAACAAGTATGTCGGTGACTACCGTTCGTTGCGGCTGCGACTCGACATCAACATTGTCAGTCAGTCGCTGAGCGGCGGTGGCTACCTGAGTTCGGAGTTCCCGGTGATCGTGCGCGTGAACTATCGCGATGCCTACGGGAACGAGAATCACTGGACGCACGGGTTCTACTACCAGAACCCGGCGAATTACCACATCGAGAACGGCGAGCTCATCGCTCGCGACACCTGGTACTCATACGAGAGCCCGAACCTCAAGGACCTCATCCCGAATCTGGCCTTCATCAGCTTGATCCAGATCTATGCCAGCGGCTGGGACTACGAGGCCTTCGTCAGCGACGCCGGGCTCATCGCCGAGTAACAGCAGCCGCGGAACATGAACGCGCCATCCGCGTCCGGGTGGCGTGTTTGGCTGGAAGGCCCGGGAAGGCTAGCGTTTCTCGACCTGGCTGTAGCGCTCGAGCAGGCGGACGCCCATCGAAAGGACGAGGGTCATGCTGAGGTAGAGCAGGGCCGCCATGGTCCAGCCGCCAAAGGTATCGAACGTGCGCGAGACGTAGAGACGCGTTTCTTGGGTCAGTTCGGCCACGCTGATGACGCTGGCCAGGGACGAATCCTTCACCATGGCAATGAAGTCATTCCCGAGAGGCGGCAGGATAATGCGAAGCGCCTGGGGCAGCACGATGAAGCGCATCGTCTGGAAGCCGGTCATCCCCAACGAGCGTGCTGCCTCAATCTGCCCCCTGGGGACGGCCTGGATGCCGGCCCGGTAGACCTCCGCCAGGTAGGCGCCGTAACTGAGAGCCAGGGCCACGGTGGCCCGCACGCCATTGGAGCGGACGCCCAGGGGCGAACTGATTACGAACGCGACGTAGAGAATGACGACGAGGATCGGGATGCCGCGCAGAATCTCGACATAGAGCGTCGCGATTGTGTAGATGACAGGATTTTTCGAGATCCGCCCCAACCCAGCGATCAGCCCGATGATGAGCGCCAGAGCATAGCCGAAGACCGAAATCTGAATCGTGAGCGCCACGCCCTGAGAGACGAAGCTGACGATCGTGCTGTAATTGGGGGAGCGAATCACCGAGATGATGACAGCGCCAGCTATCAACACCAGCACGATCACCCAGAGCGGAACCCGCTGAACTGTCTCAGAGAGTGCGACTGCGCTCCGCGTGCGCCGCTCAGCTTCAGATCCCATGCTCCTTGCCATGCTGGGCTTCCCCCTTACGGTCTTTGGCAACCAATGTTCGGATCAATAGAACACCGGCCAGGTCATCAGACCTCCGAAGTCTTCCGAGGCTTCGGAAGTCTCCGACCATGCCCCCTCGGTGACGCCTTGACCGACACTTTAGAGCGCCGGTCAAGGCGTGGTCAGCGGCCCACCGATCCCCCACCCGTCTGCGTCGGCGCACACCCTGAGGGGTGAACCCCGGCGCGACCGTCTCGCTGGGTGGACCCCGCGGGGTCGGCCGACGCCCGGCCGCAGGCCCCCAGCCGTGACTTCAGTCGCCCGGCTCTCAACCTGACCCCCTGTTCAGCCGCTGGCGGGGTCAGACGAGCTGTCAGGCTGAGGAGCCAGTGCCGGCACCAGGAGATGACAACGGGGGACCGGGCTTCGTGACCGATCCCCCGCTTTCACCTCGCTCCCTATTGGGCCAGACCGCTGGCGGGTAGGTTCTTCGTGGCACTGGCCGGAAGCTCCCACTTCTCCGCAAGCCTGGCCAACTCACCACTTGTGATGATCTGCTCGAGTGCCGCGTTAAAGGCCTTCGTGACCTCCGGCGTCTCTTTACGGACGGCGATGCCGTAGTACTCGTTGGTGAAGGGCTCGCCCACAAGCTTCAGCTTGTCTTTGAACTGTTTGGAGACGATATCGGCCGAGGTCGGGGCATCGGCGATCACAGCATCCACATCGCCTTGGGCCAGGGCCGCCATCGCCAGGTCAATGGTCTGGTAGCGCTTGATCTTGTCGTCGGAGGTGTAGTCGCTGGCGGCGATGTCGCCGGTCGTGCCAAGCTGTACGCCGACGACCTTGTCCTTGAGGTCCTCGGGTCCCTTGATATCGCTGTCAGAACGCACCGTGACGATCTGACCAGCGTTCAAGTAGGGACGGGTGAAGTCCACAATCTTAGCACGCTCCTCGGTGATCGTCACGGCCGAGACGACGGCATCGTACTCGCCGGCCGCCAGAGCCGCGAAGATCCCGTCGAAGGAGGCGGTGACAAAGTTCTGCTTGCAGTTTGCGAGCTGGCAGACGGCGTCCATCATGTCCACGTCGAAGCCGACAATCTTGTTGTTCTCATCTACAAATTCGAAGGGCGGGTAGGCAGTATCCGAACCGATCTTGATCTCCTGGCCGCCGAGGTCGGGGACGGTGCCCGCCGCGGGTGCCGTGGTTGCCTGGGGCGCCTTCGTCGATTCGGGCGCCTGTGTGGCGGCTGGGGCCTCGGTGGGCGCGGGGGCTGATGTGGGTGCCGCTGCCTGGCCGCAGGCCGTTATCAGCAGGGCGAGTAGAAGCAAAACGAGCCAGAGTCTTCGCATCACTTTCTCCTCCTTGAGAGACGGATGACGGGGCGCAACAGGGATACGTGAGCGGTCGCCGTGCCGTTGCGCCTGGCGCGCGATTATACGAGAGCGGGAAACGATTTGTCAATCAAAGAGGACGTCACAAGGAGCGGGCCGATCTTCCGGGTGAGGCGGTCGATCACCGCAAAGGGCGCTTGCCGGGAAGGCGGGTGCTCCGCGTCGATCCCGACGCCCAGCCGCCACCTCGTGGCGCGCCCTTCGGGCGGCTCTGGTTGGGACGGGCCGGAATCTTCATCAGGCGAGGGTTATGGCTGGAGCTCTCCCATTCGGCCGCTTTGATCGTCTGCGAGAGCGCGAGGCGATTTCCGACTCCGGAATGATGACTGCCGCTACTCGGCACGCAGGAACAACGACGTCCACGGACAGCAGGTGAGGCGGGCAGCCCCGTAGCACATCGCCAGACCGTCTGCCTGGGCGTCGGGCCGATTGCCGGGAATACCGGCGCAGTTAATCCTGGGATCGTTCATGCACCGGCGAAACTCACCGCTGATGCACTCCTGGGTGCAGCGGCCAAAGAGCATCCTGAGAAACCAGCCGGTGGGCGAGAAGACAAGCTGGGCGGGCTCGACCGCCGCGCCGGCCTCACGACGGTCACGGGCCGGCCGGTAGCCGGTCGAAGGCCGCTCGAGCGCGGCCTCGGCGGTGAATCCTGGCAGTGTCATCGGCTCTTCCCTCCAAAAAGCATGCCCAGGAAGTCGGTGGGGCAGGGGAGCGGCGTTTCGTCGCAGCAAAGTTGATTCGCCATATCGCAGCACAGACCCGGGTGAGATGGCGATACCAGCCAGTCCAGGAGCGAACCTCATACTGATCGAGGCCGACCTCGCCCTTGGCTTCCTCGAAGCAGGCTTCAATCGCCCAACGACTGCCGGCCACCTGAACCAAGGTCTCCAAGGATGTCCCCTCGGGGGCGAAGCAGGCATAGGCCGCCAAGTCGGTCGGATCGCGCAGGCGGCGGCGCCCCACGAGCCAGCGCTTCCAGCCCTCGTGCAGGGGGTCGTTGAGCGTGAGGCGGTACCAGTCGTACCAGCGCGGTCCCTTGGCCCCGTTGCCGACGCTCACGCGGGTCCAACCTTCGACCGGCCGTCCCGCCAGCAAGTTACCAACCCGGCATTGTTGGAAGCCAATCGGGACGTACTCTTTGGCCGAGACGGCCAGCACGGAGCCTTTGGGCAGGCTTTCCAGCCACAACCGGATGCGGCGGGAGTCACCATAGACGCTCTCGCCTGTCACCCAGGCCAAGGGCAGGTGGTGCTCGACTGCCCGCGTGAGGATTGCCCAGGCCTGATTGGGCTTGCTGACATGCTCGACCGCATCCGGAATCCCTGCGGCCCGAGTGCGCTCACGATTCGCCGCCCACTCTTCCGGCACAAAGCGCGCCCGGTCCAAGACGGTATGACCCGTGGGCGGGGCATATGCCAGGAAGACCCCTATCTGGCAGTTCTCCAGCCGGCCCGCTATACTGACGCTTTACCCCCGCCGAGGGCCGGCCCTTCTTGAGGAAGCCGGTCTCGTCCACGATCAAGATGGCCTGCTCATCGCCCAGCTGCTCCACCACGTAGTCACGGATGTCGTCGCGCACCGCATCCGCATCCCGCCCGATACAGAAATTGCTGCACCCCGGACGGCGTCTTGTCACCGCTGGCCTCCGCCAACTGCCAGCCGTTCTTGCGCTCCACCGCGCTCAGCCAGCCCTTCACCTAGGCTGCCGCCCGCTCTCGCGCTTCCCAGCGGGCGAACCCCGGCCCGATCCGTTCCATCAGTCGGTCCAGTTCCGCTGCCCATGTTTCGACGTCTTCCACCTTGACCCTCCGCGCTTTCGTCGAGGGTCATTCTATCACAGTTCGCGGCTAATTACAACTGTAGTACTAGAGCACGTACCCGCGACAGTTGCGGGTATTGGGCTGAAGCCAGGCACTTCCTCCCACCGCTGAAGCGACCCTGTTGGCGAAATCGTTTCCAGAGAGGGCGAGCAGTTCGTAGTGCGCGCTTCAGCGCGCTGAAGCGCGCACTACGAACAGGCACCCCGCCACTCGCACCAATTCGCCAACAGGGTCCTGAAGCGGGTGGGCTTCCGCGCCTAAAGGAGAGTGTTGTGATGTACCGCCGGCGGAGAGGCGAAGGTCAAGGCTCAGCAAAGGTGCCGACAGTTGCATTCACGGCACGCGCGAGATCCGCCGAACGAAGGAGGATGCCTGCCTCGGGTGTGCCCGCGCTGATCGTTACCCACTCTTGCTCAAGAACGCCCCTATCGAGGAGGATCCGAAGGCCCTTTTCCTGTAGTCCCAACGGGGTGATCGCGCCCACTTCGTAGCCGGTCATTCGTTCCACTTCCTTGCGCCGTGCCAGCCGAAAGCCGTGCTCGCCGAGCGAATCGGCCAGGCGCGCGAGGCTCAGACGCCTGTCGCCGGGGATCAGCACGCACAGCGAGAGCCCGCCCGCCGAGGTGACGATCATTGCCTTGGTTACCTGGGACAGCATCACATGGCGCTGGGCGGCGGCCTGCTCCGCCGTATACACAGGCCCGGCATGGACTTTGACCCGGTACTCGATCCCCAGGCGATCCAGCATGTGAGTGGCAGGCGTCATCATCGATCGTTGCTCCCGAGACAACCGAGTGGAAGCGTGCGACGCACCTCCGAGATGCGTCGCACCTTCGTCAAGTCTAACTCGTTTCGACGGACGGCACAACATCCGTAGGGCTCCGGGGTCCGCCCGCATCCGTGGCAGCTCGCCGAGGAGCCCGGAGGCTGAAGCCTGACTACCCAGATGAGTAGTTGACCTCGAAGATTCCAGAACCTATACTGCTGTTCCGTAATAGAAATGACTATTTCTGTCTCGGAAACACCAAACTATACGACAAGAAGCGTTGAGCGAGCCTTTGACGTCCTGGCACTGATCGGGTCGCACCCTGCGAGCCTGCGGGATGTAGCGGTCCACCTTGGCTTGAACCGCAGTACAGCTTATAAGACCCTTGCCGCCCTGGAGGTAAGGGGATACGTGCGCCGCGATCCGGACAGTGCTGTGTACTTTTTAGGGGCCAAGATTCTGCAACTGGCCACACTCTATCGAGAGCAGAATCCTCTCATCAAAGTCGCGAGGCCGTACCTCGAAACATTGCTGAGGGAGACGCGGGAGACGGTCCATTTGTGTGTCCGCGAAGGTCTCTCCTCGGCGTGTGTTGATCGCATCGATAGCCCCCAAAGCATTAAGCTGTCCGTCAAACTCGGCGAGACGACGCCTTTGCATGTCACGGCTGCCGCAAAGGCGATATTAGCCTATAGTCCCGGAGACATTGTGGCGGAAGTCTTGAAGCGTCCCCTGCAGCCATTCACGTCGAACACCATTACAGATCCAGACTGCCTTCGAGAGGAACTGGAGACAATCCGCAGGCGTGGTTTTGCAAAGAGTGACGGCGAGCTGACTCCCGGGGCGCGATCGGTCACAGCGGCCATATTCGATGCCTCGAACCACGCGATCGGCAGTGTGGGCGTGTCGGGACCGAGTTCGCGCCTGCCGGAAGAGGTGATCTTGCGTTATGCGACGACGGTAACCGAAGTGGCGGCACGGATTTCGGGCGAGCTTCACCTCAAGCATCCAATAGGATAGCGTGTTCCGAGCGCGGCAGTCAAGGCGTCAGAGTTCCGACATCGGGTGGGGATCGTCCTGGCCGACGTTGAGTTGGAAGGGAACAGGAGATGGCAAGCGCTCACTCTCAGTACCGGGAGTTCGAAAACGTGGATCCGTTCCCGTTCTACGAGGAACTTCGTCAGGTGGCACCCCGGTATGATGAGAGCACCGAGGCGTGGTTGTTCACGAGCTACGAGCAGTGCGCTTTCATCCTTCGTCGAGGCGACCTTTTTCGGCGCGTGGACAGCGTTCTGCCGAACTTCGATCGAGCGGATGGGAACGGGATCAAGGGTACGGGGCGCAAGCTGGAGATGTTGGACCTCGGTGAGGAGCACGACGTCCTCCACAAGTACCTCGTGAATCTCCTTTCGACGGAGGTGGCCACGAGCTATCGCACGCCGGTGATCCGCCCGATTGTGGAGCGCTTGATCGATCGGTTCGCCGGGCGGGGCCGGGCGGAGTTGGGCGAGGCGTTGGCAGACAAGGTGCCGATGTACGTCACGGCCGCCTTCCTCGGGGTGACGCGTGAAGACGACGAGATGGTAGAGCGCATCCGGCGCTTGCGCCGCGACATCGCGCGGTGGCAGGAGAGCCAGGGAGCGGTGCCCGAGGATCTGGAGATTGGCACGAGGGCGGCTGTTGCGCTCAGGGAGTTGCTCATGCGGGTCGTCCGCGAGCGCAAGAAGCAGCCGCGGGACGACCTTGTCAGCGAGATGTGGCGGTCGGGCCCGCTGCCGGGTTGGGGTGAAGACGACGTGGTGCTCCAATGCATGGGATACTTCGGTGGGGCGACGGAGACCCAACAGTTCCTCCGGAATCTGATTTACGTCCTGCTGACGCGTCCGGACCTGCACGCCAGGCTGCGAGCGGACCGCGACGTGATGATCCCTCGATTTGTCGAGGAGACCCTGCGCTGCATCGGGGTCGTCCACTGGCAGCCGAGGGTCGCGAGGCGAGATATTACCCTCGGCGGTGTGCCTCTCAAAAGGGGCGATCGTGTGGTTGCCATCTTCGCGGCGGCCAATCGAGATCCCCAGCGCTACCGAAAGCCGGCGGAGATTGATCTTGACAGCGAGGAGCACAAAGGCCACCTTGCCTTCGGCCTCGGTCCAAGGTTCTGCATCGGATCGGCGATCGCGAGAGCGCAGGGTTACGAGGTGGTCGATGCGCTGCTGGCGCGCCTGCGAAAGCTGCGGCTGGATGGCCAGGCGGAAGCGCCGCACCTCAGGGCCTTCCATGTCCGGTCCTTCGCCCCGCTGTATGCCCTCTTCGACAGTGATGAGCGGTACGCGGGAGGGCGAGGGCAGGGCGGTGGCCTACCCCGTGCGGTGTGATGAGGGGAGGGCGCTCGGCGACGCCGTTGCAGCTGGGATACTGTTTTCATGAGAATCGGGAGGTCATAGGTGGCGCTGGAGCCAGGGAGCTCAGAGACTCACACACGTAGAGAAGAGAGAGATCTGTCCGCCGCTCAATCGGGCATCCTTGATGTCATCCGCTCACGTCGCGTGTCCCGCCGCTTCAAGCAGAATCCGGTATCTCGCGAGCATATCGAGCTGATTCTGGAAGGTGCACGGTGGGCCCCGAGTGGGGGCAACCGGCGTCTCAATGTTTACATAGTCATCCAGGATCCCCAGACGATTCGGAAGCTGCGAGCCATCTCGCCCGGGATGCTTCCTTCCCCGCCGGCCGTCATTCTGATCTGCCTCGATACGGCCAAATCGCTGGCTCTCGGGTTCCAGTATTGGGAACAGGCATCGGCGTACGTCGATCTGGGAACAGCGATGGAGAACATGCTGCTCGTCGCCCATGTTCTTGGCCTGGGCGCCTGTCCGGTGATGTCCTTCCATCGCCCAGCCGTCCAACTGCTTCTCGACCTCCCGGAAACACTCGTCCCAGAGGTGATGGTGATGCTGGGGGAGCCGGAGCAGCCCCCGCGAGGACGTTCCAGGCCGGTCGACGTCAATGCGTTCACACACTGGGAGCGGTACGGTGGATCTGCAGATGAGCACGGACGACGTACGAGTCGAAACGCTTGAATTGCTCTGTTACCTCATGACATCGGCGCGGGGTGTCATTTATGAACCGCGCCTGTATGCCCCATACCGGCTGGCGGAAGGCGCGCGGCGGCTCATTCTGTTGATGGATAAAGCAGGAGTCGCCGACCCGGAGTGGCGCGCGGTTGTCACCGAGATTGAGCGCAATCTCATGCGATCGATTACGGACGAGGAAGCTTGTAAGCAATTCATCGACGAGGTAGTTTTGCGCCTGACGGCTCAACTGAAGGCGGCATGATCCTTCGCCGCAACGTCTGCCCTCACATATGGGGCGGACGGGTTGTGGCGGTGTTGTTTTGCTCAAGAACCCCGTATTTCCGGGTTTTTGAAATGGGACTGAGCGTTCTCGCTTGCGGGCGTATCGCCAGGTGAAGGGGCGGTAACGGCCCATGAAGCCAAAAGGAGGAGTGACGTCATGCAGAGACAGACATTTCGGTTCCTGTTGATCGTTTTGCTGGCGACCGCTGTGTCGCTGGCGGCCTGTGGCGGCCAGGCTCCCGCTCCGGCGGCCCCGACAGAGGCGCCGGCCGCGGCCCCGACGCAAGCCCCCGCGGCGGCCCCCGCCACGCAAGTCCCGGCCCCACCTCCGACCGAAGCCCCCGCCGGCGGCGGCGACGGCGCCCGCGACGGAAACGGCCCAACCGGCGGCGGGAGCTGAAGAGACAGTGTGGGCCTCGAAGCCGGTTGTCGTTGCTTCCTGCTGCGACGAGCCCAAGACGCTTGACCCGGCAGTCGCCATTGACATTCCAGGCACACAGCTGATCAACGCCGGGTATGAGGGGCTGACAACGTACAATCGCCAGGGCACCATCGAGCCGATGCTCGCCGCGAGCTGGCAGATCTCGGACGACGCCAAGAGCTACACCTTTAAGCTGCGAGAGGGCGTCAAGTTCCATGATGGGAGCGACTTCAATGCGGATGCGGTCAAGGTCTCCTTCGATCGCATGAAAGCAATGGGGCTCGGGGCTTCTTTCTTCCTGAACGCCGTGGAAGAAGTCAAAGTCTTGGATGATATGACGGTCCAGATCACCTTGAGTGAACCGGATATTCAATTCTGGTACGGCCTCCCACGAATCAAGATCGTCAGCGCCGAGGCGGTCAAGGCCCACGAGAAAGATGGGGACTGGGCCCAGGACTTCTTCCGGGAGAACATCGTCGGCACCGGAGCCTATCGTCTGGACGAGTGGGAGCGGGGTCGCCAGATCAGGATGGTGGCCTTTGATGACTACCGGAAGGGCTGGGCGGGCAAGCATGTCAAGGAGTTTGTTGTTCGTTACAGCCTGGATATGCCCACCAAGATGCTCCTGCTTGAACAGGGTGAGGTTCACCTGATCGACGCTGTCGGTCTCTCAGAGGTCAAGCGGGCGGCCAACAACTCTGACATTCGCATCGGGGCGTCGGATGTCTTCCGCGGCTACTACCACACCGTCAATAACCAGCACGAATTCTTAAAGGACAAGAAGGTGCGCCAGGCCATCCTGTTGGCGTTCCCCTACAACGCGATGATTGACGTGATGGAGGGGTACGCCACGCCGTTGACGTCCCCAGCAACGAGCAATATGATCGGCCACTGCGACGTCTTCACGCCGACAGAGGATCTGGAGCAAGCCAAGGCGTTGCTGGCGGAGGCGGGCCATCCTGACGGTGGCTTTGAGTTGACAATGGATTACCTGCCGGGGCTCGAACCCGAGCGGCTGTCGAGCCAATTGTTCCAGGAGAATCTGGCCACGTTGGGCGTCGACCTGAAGCTGCAAGAGGTCGAGTGGGGGACCTTGCTGGAGGCGCAGAAGCAGGTAGACACGGCTCCGGATTTCGCGGCCCTCTACGTCACCTCGCCGGTGCCGTACGCAGGGGCGCAGCTCTTCCGCCTCGGGCACTCGAGTATCCAGGGATCCTCCTACAACTGGCAGTTCTACGACAACCCCGAATTTGACCAGCTCATCGAGGAAGCGCAGCGGCGGCTCCCCGACGACCCAGAACGGGATGACCTCCTGTGCCAGGCGCAGCGCCTCTTCATGGACGACGCGGCGATTCTGCCCGTCATGAACCAGCAGAACCTTGATCTCAGTCGAAAGCAGCTGGCGGGGTACCAGTTCGACCCCTACAGTTACGTCCAGGACCTGCACATGTACGATCTCTTCCTGGAGCAATAAGGCAGATGTCGCGCAGGGCTGGGTGGCGGGCTGCCGTTCGTCCGGCGGCAGGCCGCCACCCGAGCCAGCCCCCCTTCATCCCGGGCCACGGGCCGACGACAGGCCGTGGCCGGGGCAAAGGGCGCGTCCTTTGGCGCGATCAGTGGGCTGGCTCGGGTTTCCTGCCGACGTTGCCAGCCGGAGTATTCCCAAGTGTAGCTCAACATGCGACTCTTTATTGAACGACTGATATCCCTGATCGTTATTCTCTTCGGCGTCGTCGTGGTTACGTTCTTTGTCTCTCGGGTGATTCCGGCCGACCCGGCGCATCTGGCGGCCGGGGTAGACGCGCCGCCTGCTCAGGTGGAAGCGATGCGAAAGTCGCTCGGCCTGGACAAGCCCATTCCGGTCCAGTTCTGGATCTACGTCAAGGGCCTTCTCCATGGAGACCTGGGGCGATCACTCCAAACCCGCCGCCCTGTTCTCGAGGACCTGAAGCTCTACTTCCCGGCCACCCTGGAACTGGCCCTCCTGGCCACATTTTTCTACGTACTGATTGGCATCCCCCTGGGCGTGCTCGCGGCGGTCAACTTTGGGCGCTTGCCGGACTACGCCATTCGTTTCGTTACCGTGACAGGGCTCGGTATTCCCGCTTTTGCCCTCGCCCTGGCCTTGCAGTTGCTCTTCGCTCACAAGCTTGGCTGGTTTCCCCTGGAGGGGCGGCTAGACGCGTCGATTAGTCCGCCCCACTACGTGACGGGCCTGTATACGATCGATAGTCTCCTCGCCCGTAACTGGGTCGCGTTGCGCTCCAGCCTGGATCACCTGGTGCTCCCGGTCACGGCGCTTGCGTTGGGGAGGTTGGCGGTGGCCACTCGTTTCACCCGAAACAGCCTCCTGGAAGTGCTCAGAGCCGATTACATCCGGGTGGCGCGAGCAAAGGGTTTGCACGAGCGCACCATCATTTACCGCCACGCGCTGCGAAACGCGCTTATTCCGGTCGTAACCATCATCGGGATCCAAACGGGCTATCTTTTGGGAGGGACCGTCCTCGTCGAAGTGGTCTTTACCTGGCCCGGGCTGGGGCGGTACGCGGTCGCTTCTATTTTCAACTTCGACTTTTACTCGGTCATCGGCGTTACACTCGTTGTTGCGACGATGTTCGTGTTGACGAACTTTATCGTTGATCTCCTCTACCGTTGGATTGATCCCCGGATCCACTTGTAAAGCATGGTTCAATAGTGGTGGCCCTGTGGCCCCCGCGGCGTGCCACAGGGCCCGCCAACCGTCACCTGCGGTGAAGCCTATCCAAAGGGAGTTGCACCTTGGCGAGTGTGAGCACAGCACTGCCCCAATCGACAACGCGAGCCCCATCGCGCTTGCTGGCGCTGCGGCGGCGATATGCGCCGCTCGCCTTCGGCCTGCTGATCTTACTCCCTTTCGTCCTCTTTGCGATTGCCCCAGGTCTGTTCGCGCCGTACGATCCGCTCAAGACGTCGATACGCGAGCGATTCGAGCCGCCCAGTTGGGAGCACTGGTTTGGAACGGATGAGCTCGGGCGGGATGTCTACAGCCGGGTGGTACACGGCGCGCGCATTTCTCTCAGTACCGGCGTTCTTACGATTTTCTTTGCCAGTGTGGTGGGTGTCGTGGCGGGTGTGATTGCGGGCTATTGGGGGGGGGTGCCGGACAGAAGCATCATGAGTCTGGTTGATCTGGTGCTGGCTTTTCCGAGTATCATCCTCGCTATGGCTGTCGCGGCGGCGCTGGGACCGAGCCTGCTGCACTCCATGCTTGCTGTCGCCGCTGTGTGGTGGCCCGTTTACGCGCGCCTCATGCGAGCCCTCACGCTGCATCTCAAGGGGGAGGCCTACGTGGAGGCCTCCCGGTCTATTGGGGGAGACTCCCGCCACATCATTCTGAGGCACATCATCCCCAATGCACTGAGCTCATTGAACGTTCGGATCAGTTTGGATCTTGGGTATGCAATCCTGGTACTGGCGAGCCTGGGGTTCATCGGGCTGGGGGCCAGCGCGCCCACGCCCGAGTGGGGCGCGATGATCGCCTGGGGGCGGAGCTATTTCCTGACAGAGTGGTGGATTGGCGCATTCCCAGGGCTTGCGATCACACTCGTGGTGATTGGAACGACGTTTTTGGGCGATGCCTTGAACGACCTGTGGAATCCTACTCTCTGAGCGACCCGCCGGCCTTAGTGGCCAATGAGGCTGACTGAGCTCCCGGGATCGAAGGAGTGGCTGGCGAGTTTCTATTTCGACGGAGGAAGGAAGAACGACCCAATGCCTTATCATCTTGGCTTCGACATCGGCGGCACTTTCACAGACTTTGCCCTTGTGGACGCGGCAAGTGGCCAGGTCAAAGTCTTCAAGGCTCTGACAACACCGGAGAACCCCGCCAGGGGTTCTCTGGAGGGGATCAGAGATTTCATCTCAGCGGAAGGGCTGGTGCATGGGGATCTCGGCAATATCATCCATGCGACGACTTTGGTTGCCAACGTATTGATCGAGCACAAGGGTGCTCTGGTTGGACTCATCACGACGCGCGGCTTTCGCGATATTCTCGAGATTCGTACGGAGCAGCGCTATGACATCTACGATCTCTTCTTGCAGTACCCCCCGCCCCTCAGCCCGCGCTACTTGAGGCGAGGCGTCCGAGAGCGGGTTGACCGCGACGGGCGCGTCCTCGAGGGCATCGATCCTGACGAGATACGAAGCGTCATTGCCGATTTCAAAGTAGAGGGGGTGGAAGCGATCGCTGTCTGCTTCTTGCACGCCTTCCGCAATCCTGTGAACGAACGCCGGGTCGAGGAAATCATCCGGGCCGAGTGGCCGGAGGTCCCTGTCTCGCTCTCGAGCACCGTCGCCCCGGAGATCCGGGAGTACGAGCGCGCTTCGACCACGGTGGCGAACGCGTACGTGCAGCCCCTGCTCGCCCGCTACCTCCAGACCTTACGCGACGAGCTTCAGGCGGGGGGATTCACAGGCAGCTTCTATCCCATGTTGTCCTCGGGGAGCACCACGCCTCTGTCTGTAGCCATTGAGGAGCCCATTCGCCTGGTCGAGTCGGGACCGGCCGCCGGAGCAATTGCGGCGGCCCACTACGGAGGGCTGGCCGATCGCAAGAACTTGCTCTCCTTTGATATGGGTGGCACCACCGCGAAACTGTGCCTGATCCAGGATGGACGGCCAAGCATTGCCCCCCACCTGGAAGCGGCCCGCGTCCACCGCTTCAAGAAAGGGAGTGGCTATCCGCTCCAGTTTCCAACCGTTGAGATGCTCGAGATTGGCGCCGGTGGGGGGAGCATCGCGCGGATCGACTCGCTGGGACTCTTGAAGATCGGGCCGGAAAGTGCGGGCGCCAACCCCGGCCCGGCCGCCTACGGTTTCGGCGGCCAGCAGCCCACTGTGACGGACGCCGACCTGGCACTCGGCTATTTGAATCCCGATTACTTTCTCGGTGGCGAGATGCGGCTCGATGTGGAAGCGGCTCGGACAGCCATCGGGTGCATCGCCGAGCCACTCGGCCTAAGCATCGTCGAGGCTGCCGACGGAATCCACCGCCTCGTGAATGAGAACATGGCCTCAGCCGCCAAGATCCACGTGATCGAGCGGGCGCAAGACCCGCGCAAGTTCGCGCTGATCTGCTTCGGCGGGGCCGGGCCGGTGCACGCGGCCGGCGTTGCGGGAATCCTGGGGAGCCCCGAGGTGATTGCGCCCCCCAGCGCCGGTGTGGCCTCAGCCATCGGCCTGTTGATTGCCCCTGTCGCTTTTGACTTCGTGCGCTCCTTCCCGGTTCGTCTCGCCGATGCCAACTGGCAGGAGATCCAGGGCCTGTTCGAGGAAATGGAGGCTCGTGGGCTCGAACTGCTGCGCGAAGCAGGCGTCGCCGCCGGGCGGGCGGTCATCGAGCGGACTGTGGACGGGCGCTTCGAGGGCCAGTTGCACGAAATCGAGGTCTCCGTGCCGAACGATCTGGGCACGATTGATCTTTCTGAGTTCACGGAGCATTTCAAAGCCCAGTACCAGCGGCTCTATCATCACCTCCCCGGGCACATTCCCATCGAGCTTCTCACGTGGCGTGTGAAGGTCTCGGGGCGCCGCGCGCCTGTCCGTACGGTTCGGGTACCTCGAGACGGGCCGGCCGCTGATATCGCCTTGAGCGGAAACCGGCCGGCGTACTTCTGGGAGGCGAAAGATTTCGTGACGACGCCGGTGTACGACCGGTATCGCCTCACCCCCGGCATGCGCCTGCCCGGACCGGCTATTATTGAGGAGCGCGAGTCGACCGCGATAATTCGTCCGGGCATGTCTGGGTTTGTCGATGAATATCTCAACCTGCATATCGTTGCTCGGGCAGAGGGATCGCAGTCATGACGGGGTTTGACGCGCTGACGCTGGAGATCTTGTGGAGCCGGCTGATCACGATCGTGGACGAGATGGCGGCGATTCTGGTGCGGACGTCGTTTTCGACGGTGGTGGGGGCGGCCAACGACTTTGGGTGCGAAGTGATGGATGCCGGCGGGCGCTCGCTGGCGCACGCGACCCGCAGCATGCCGGTGTTCAACCGCACGCTGCCGAACGTGACGCGGGCGGTGCTGGCGAAGTTTGGCCGGGCGGGGCTGCGGCCGGGGGATGTCTTCATCGCCAACGACCCCTGGCTGAACGCGGGCCACCATCCCGACCTGGCGGTGATGACGCCCTTCTTTCGGGATGGGCGGCTGATGGGCATCGCGGCCAGCATCGCTCACGTCGCTGACCTGGGGGGCGCGCTGGACAGCAACACGGTACGGGAGGCCTACGAGGAGGGCCTGCTGATACCGATGACGCGGCTGTACGCGGAGGGGCGGCTCAACGAGGATGTGATCGACTTCATTGCGGCCAACATCCGGGTGCCGGAGATGACCATCGGGGACATCCATGCCCAGGTAGCGGCCAACCAGGCGGGGGGCGAGAAGATCCTGGCCTTGATGGAGGAGTACGAGCTGGCGGAGCTGGCGCCGCTGGCGAGCGAGATCCAGGCGCGGTCGGAGGCGGCGATGCGCCAGGCGATCGGGGGGGTGCCGGATGGGGAGTATCGCTCGCGGGTCTACATGGACGAGTTGGACCGGCGACTGCACATCGACTGCCGGATCGTGGTGGCGGGGGAAGAGTTGACGGTGGACTTCACCGGCAGCTCGCCCCAGCAGCCCCGAGGGGGCATCAACTGCACCTGGGTCTACAGCCGTGGTCAAACCTCCTACGGGCTGAAGTGCATCCTGTTGCCGGAGGTGCCCAGCAACGCGGGCTGCTACCGGCCGATCCACCTGGTGGCGCCGGAGGGCAGCATTCTGAACGCACGCCACCCGGCCTCGGTGCGGATGCGTACCCGCACCGGCTGGTACATCCACCACGCGCTCTTTGCCGCCCTCGCCCAGGTCTTGCCCGAGCGCGTCATGGCCGCCCCGGGCCTCTTACCGGCCTTGACCGTCTACGGTTCGGAGCGAGATGGGGGCAAGGCCTTCCACTCGTGGTTCTTCAACGGGGGTGGGATGGGGGCCGGGGCGCGGAGCGACGGGGTCTCGACCTGTATCTACCCCAGCAGCGCCTCGAACGTCCCGGTGGAACTGTTCGAGGTCGCCGTCCCACTGGTGGTGGAAGAGAAGGAGTTTCTGGCCGACTCGGGCGGGCCCGGCCGCCAGCGGGGCGGCCTCGGCCTGCGCGTATCCGTCCGGCTGCTGGAGGGCGCCGACGGCCAGGCGCTGGTCTCCCCCTGGCTCCACGGTCAAAACGAGCCGCCCTTTGGCTTGAACGGCGGCGGGGCGGCCACGACCGCCGAGATCCTGATCAATGGACGGGCGCTCGGTCGCGAGGAGCGGCTGGCCCATTCAGGTGCGATCCTCCTGGAAGACTCCTCCGTGGCCGTCGGCCTCTACGCGGCGGGGGGCGGGGGCTTTGGGCCGCCGGAGGAGCGCGAGGTGGCTCTGGTACAGGCCGATGTGCGCGACGGGCTGGTATCGCTCGAGCAGGCGGCTGAGGTCTATGGGGTCGTGCTCGACCCGGTCACCGGCGCGCTCGACGAGGATGCCACCCGCGCCCGGCGCCAGGCGCGCCGCATCGCCCGTGAGACGGCGACGGCGGCAGATGGCGCTCACGCGAATAGACAGGAACTGCCATCATGATGGGGTTTGACGCGCTGACGCTGGAGATCTTGTGGAGCCGGCTGATCACGATCGTGGACGAGATGGCGGCGATTCTGGTGCGGACGTCGTTTTCGACGGTGGTGGGGGCGGCCAACGACTTTGGGTGCGAAGTGATGGATGCCGGCGGGCGCTCGCTGGCGCACGCGACCCGCAGCATGCCGGTGTTCAACCGCACGCTGCCGAACGTGACGCGGGCGGTGCTGGCGAAGTTTGGCCGGGCGGGGTTGCGGCCGGGGGATGTCTTCATCGCCAACGACCCCTGGCTGAACGCGGGCCACCATCCCGACCTGGCGGTGATGACGCCCTTCTTTCGGGATGGGCGGCTGATGGGCATCGCCGCCAGCATCGCTCACGTCACCGATCTGGGGGGGGCGCTGGACAGCAACACGGTGCGGGAGGCCTACGAGGAGGGCCTGCTGATACCGATGACGCGGCTCTATGACCAGGGTGAGCTCAACGAGGATGTGATCGACTTCATTGCGGCCAACATTCGGGTGCCGGAGATGACGATCGGGGACATCCATGCCCAGGTAGCGGCCAACCAGGCGGGGGGCGAGAAGATCCTGGCCTTGATGGAGGAGTACGAGCTGGCGGAACTGGCGCCGCTGGCGAGCGAGATCCAGGCGCGGTCGGAGGCGGCGATGCGCCAGGCGATCGGGGCGGTGCCGGATGGGGAGTACCGCTCGCGGGTCTACATGGACGAGTTGGACCGGCGACTGCACATCGACTGCCGGATCGTGGTGGCGGGGGAAGAGTTGACGGTGGACTTCACCGGCAGCTCGCCCCAGCAGCCCCGAGGGGGCATCAACTGCACCTGGGTCTACAGCCGTGGTCACACTTCCTACGGGCTGAAGTGCATCCTGTTGCCGGAGGTGCCCAGCAACGCGGGCTGCTACCGGCCGATCCACCTGGTGGCGCCGGAGGGCAGCATTCTGAACGCACGCCACCCGGCCTCGGTGCGGATGCGTACCCGCACCGGCTGGTACATCCACCACGCGCTCTTTGCCGCCCTCGCCCAGGTCTTGCCCGAGCGCGTCATGGCCGCCCCCGGGCTTCTTGGGGGTCTCATCGTCTACGCCGCCGCGCAGAACGGCAACAAGGCCTTCCACTCGTGGTTCTTCAACGGGGCGGGATGGGGGCCGGGGCGCGGAGCGACGGGGTCTCGACCTGCATCTACCCCAGCAGCGCCTCGAACGTCCCGGTGGAACTGTTCGAGGTCGCCGTCCCACTGGTGGTCGAAGAGAAGGAGTTTCTGACCGACTCGGGCGGGCCCGGCCGCCAGCGGGGTGGTCTTGGACAACGAATGTCCTTCCGGCTCCTGGATTCGTTTCGCGGCGCAGCGACGGTGGCCGTCCAGCCCATGGGCCAGAACGAACCGCCCTTTGGCTTGAACGGCGGCGGGGCGGCCACGACCGCCGAGGTCCTGATCGACGGGCGGCTGCTGAGTCGTGAGGAGAAACTGGCTCGTACCGGCGCCCTTCTGGTGGAAGAGCCGAGCATGCTCGTCGGCGTCTATATGGCGGGAGGCGGGGGCTTCGGGCCGCCGGAGGAGCGCGAGGTGGCTCTGGTACAGGCCGATGTGCGCGACGGGCTGGTGTCGCCCGAGCAGGCGGCTGAGGTCTATGGGGTCGTGCTCGACCCGGCCAGCGGCGCGCTCGACGAGGATGCCACCCGCACCCGGCGCCAGGCGCGCCGCATCGCCCGTGAGACGGCGACGGCGGCGGAGAATGAGCCCGATGAGTGAGTTTGACGCGCTGACGCTGGAGATCCTGTGGAGCCGGCTGATCACGATCGTGGACGAGATGGCCGCCATTGTGGTGCGGACCTCGTTTTCGACGGTGGTGGGGGCGGCCAACGACTTTGGGTGCGAGGTGATGGATGCCGACGGGCGCTCGCTGGCACATGCCACTCGCAGCATGCCGGCCTTCAATCGCACGCTGCCGAACGTGACGCGGGCGGTGCTGGCGAAGTATGGCCGGGCGGGGTTGCGACCGGGGGATGTCTTCATCGCCAACGATCCCTGGTTGAACGCGAGCCACCACCCCGATATTGCGATCATGACCCCTTTCTTCCTCAACGGGCGGCTGATGGGTGTCGCCGGCAGTATCGCCCATGTCACCGATCTGGGCGGTGCCCTCGACGGGAACAGTGTGCGCGAGGTCTACGAGGAGGGCCTGTTCATCCCGATCACCCGGCTCTATGACCGGGGTGAGCTCAACGAGGTGGTCATCGACTTCATCGCCGCCAACGTGCGCGCGCCGGAGATGGTCATCGGCGACATTCACGCCCTTGTGGCCGCAAATCAGGCCGGGGGCGAGAAGATCCTGAGCTTGATGGAGGAGTACGGGCTTGACGATCTCGCCCCCCTGGCCTCCGAGATCCAACGGCGGGGCGAGGCGGCGATGCGCGACGCAATTCGCGCCGTGCCCGACGGCGAGTACCGCTCGCGGGTCGCGATGGACGAGTTCGAGCGGAGACTCCACATTGACTGTCGCGTGGCGGTCAACGGCGACGAACTGCTGGTGGATTTCAGCGGGACATCGCCGCAGCAACCGCGCGGCGGGATCAACGTCGCCTGGGTGTTCAGCCGCGCCTACGTGACCTACGGGCTGAAGTGCATTCTGTTGCCGGAGGTGCCCAGCAACGCGGGCTGCTACCGGCCGATCCATCTCTTCGCGCCCGAGGGCTGTATCCTCAATGCGCGCCACCCGGCGGCGGTTCGCATGCGGAGCCGGAGCGCCTGGTACATCCACCACGCGCTCTTTGCCGCGCTCACCGATGTTCTCCCGGACCGGGTGATGGGCGCGCCGGGGTTTTTGAGCTCCCTGATCGTCTATGCCGTGGACCGGCGGACGGGCAAAGCCTATCATTCCTGGTTTTTCAACGGGGGCGCGACCGGCGCCGGAGCGCGGAGCGACGGGGTCTCGACCTGCATCTACCCGAGCAGCGCCTCGAACGTCCCGGTGGAACTGTTCGAGGTCGCCGTCCCGGTGCGAGTCGAGCAGAAGGAGTTCTTGACCGACTCCGCGGGCGCCGGGCGGCAGCGGGGTGGTCTTGGACAGCGCCTCACGTTCAGGCTCCGTGATGAATTCGACGGGACGGCTACGGTGGCCGTCTGGCTCCATGGCCAAAATGTGCCGCCGTTTGGCCTGCATGGCGGCGGCGCGGCCAGGACGGCGGAAGCCCTGGTGGATGGAAGGATCCTGGACCGCGAGGAGCGCGTGAGCCATCTTGGGGCGCTCCTCATGGAAGATCCGGCTATGCTTGCCGGCCTCGACACGGCCGGTGGCGGCGGGTTTGGGCCGCCCGACGAGCGCGACCCCGAGCGGGTGCGGCAGGATGTCCGCGACGAACTGGTTTCTTGCGAACGAGCCGCCTCCCTCTACGGGGTGGTGATCGACCCCACGACGCTGGAGATTGATGCGCACGCGACACGAACACGCCGTCACGAACTGCGTGCCGCTCGCCCGGCGATGCCCACACCCATGGCTTCCACCACCGCCGGTCGCGGAGCCTGACGACCGGCCCGACTGTTCCAACCGATCCGAAACCGCAAACATAACGCCTCGGCCGCTCCGGGCGGGTCGCCAGATTTGACGGCTGAGGACTGGCCTGGATGTGGCCATCCAGGCGCAGCGGCTGAGGACACTTGTACCTATTGCGCCGCTCCGGGCGGGTTGCCAGATCTGGCGGCTAAGTGAGTTGGCTCCTCATTGGCCTGGATTTGACAATCCAGGCCGAGCGGCGAAGGGCCGAGCGGCTGAAGGTTATGGTACCTCTTCCGCCGCTCCGGGCGGATCGCCAGATCCGCCGGCTGGGGACTGGCCTGGATTTGACAATCCAGGCCGAGCGGCTACGGCGTGACTCGCACACCAGAGCAGGAGATTCGAGCATGACCCAAACAGATCCACCCTTCATGGCGGCCGACCTTCACGGGGACATCCTTTTGGATGTGGTGGAGCGGCGCCGGAAAGGGGAACCGCGAGTGTTGGTGAACCACCATCTCGAGGCGCTGCGGCGTGGGGGCGTGCGGATTCAGGTATTGCCGATCTACGTCTGGTCGGACTACCTGCCGGAGAGCGCACTCCGCCAGGCGATGCGCACGGTGGATGCGCTCTACGAGGAGGTGGCTGAGTCGCCGGAGCATTTCGTGCTGGTCGAGCGCCGGCAGGATCTCCAGCGGGCTCGCGACGAGGGCAAGGTTGGGCTGCTCATGGCCTTTGAGGGTGCGGATCCCCTGGATCGGGACGTCGGCCTGGTTCGGATTTTCCACCGTCTTGGGCTGCGGATGGTTGGACTCACCTGGAACCGCGCCAATCAATTTGCGCAAGGGTTGGCCGAGGACACGGGGGCGGGTGTCTCAGTTGTCGGCCGTTCCCTCCTCGAGCTCATGGGCGAGTTGGGCATCATTCTGGACCTCTCGCACCTCAGCCCCTCTTCCTTCTGGTCGGCCCTGGAGGACTTCCAGGGGCCGGTCGTCGCCAGCCACTCCAATGCCTACGCCGTCTGCGGCCACCCCCGCAACTTGACCGACGACCAGATCAAGGCGATCGCCGCACGCGGCGGCCTGATCGGGCTCAACTTCCTGCCCCGCTTTGTGGGCGGCAACGACTTGCTACAGGGGTTGGTGCGCCACGCCGGTTACATTCGCGACCTGGTCGGTCTCTCTCCGCTGGCTCTGGGTCCCGATTTCATGAACTACCTGCCTGATGTAAGCGAATCGCCCCAACAACGATTGCTGGGCCAGGAGGACGCGGAGGCCCAGGCCCACGTTCAGTTACCCGACGTCACTGTTCTTCCGGCGCTGTGGCAGACGTTCCGCGACCATGGCTGGTCGAGCGAGGATACAACAGCGCTCTTTTACGACAATGTGTGGCGCTACCTCTATGGAACGCTGCCTGCCTGAGAGGCATACGATAGGCTGCGGCGGAGATGCCGTTCGCGTGGGTGGTCCATGCACGCGGTGAGGCTGCCGACGCTGGGAAGGAGACCCCATGCTTTTGAACAAACCACGGGCACACAAGATCATCCGGGAAGCAGGGCTCGATGTCTTGATCGCAACCCATCCGGATAACGTCGCCTACATGAGTGACTACCTCTGCATGTCGCACCGGATCACCCCGGGTGTGCAGGTCTACGGCATTTTACCGGGCGATGATAGCCGGCCACTCGGGCTCGTCATCCCGTCGCTGGAGGTGGACGCCTGGGCCGAGCAACCGGGTGAGATCGAGCAGGTGTCCGTGTACGGAACGCTGTATCGGAACCGGGAAAGCAGCCGGGAGCTCGCCGCGGATGATCAACGGATCTACGACCACACGATCGCTAACGAGACGCCCCAGGACGCACTGGCGGCTCTGGTGGCTACGCTGGATGAACGCGGGCTGGCAGACGCGGCTATCGGCGTGGACGAAAGCAATCTGGAAGCTGAGGCATGGAAGGCGATGATCGCTGCCTTGCCCCGCGCTCGGGTTGTGCCCGCGGCCTCCCTGTTTCGCCAGATTCGCATGATCAAGACCGAAGAGGAGATCCGGCGGATGGCACGCTCGGCGGAGATCACCGAACGGGCTATCCAGCACCTCTTCTCGTGTGCCCGCGAGGGCATCACCGAGCGCGAGCTGGCCAACCAGTTCAACGCGCGGGTTGCCGAATTGGGCGGCCTCCCCGGCTTCTGGATCGTGAGTGCCGGGCGGCGCACGGCCCACACCCACGCCCGCCAGAGCGACTACGCGGTCAGGCAGGGCGATTTCATCAAGGTGGATATGGGCTGCACCTGCAACTTTTACTGGTCGGATGTGGGTCGCACCAAAGCGCTGGGAGAGCCCGGCGACCGTGAGCGCCGGATCTATGAGATCCTGTGTGCCGGCTTGCGCGCGGCCATTGACCGGGCGCGGCCGGGCGCGTACGCGTCTGAACTCTACGATACCGCCATCCAGACGATCAGAGAGCTCGGGCTCCCGGACTACCGGCGGCACCACTGCGGGCATGGCATCGGAATCTCCGTCTATGATCCTCCGTTGATCCAACCACGAGACTACCAGGATATCTATGGGGTCGGGAGCGAGGACGTGATGCTCGAGGCCGGTATGGCCATCAACCTGGAAACGCCCTACTACCTGCTCGGCGAGTGCGGTTTTATTGTCGAGGAAACTGTGGTTGTTCGTGATGATGGTCCTCACGTCCTGACCTGGATGGATCACTCACCGACGATCTCTTCATAGGGGCGGTGCGAGGCCGTGGAAGTCCCCGGCCCCACGCGCAGCCCCCATTCCAACCTCGAAAGGAGAGGTACCGATGGCTATGAAACTCATCCGGAGCAAGCTGCTGATCGATGGAACCGGCCGCGATCCCATCCCCAATGGGGCTGTCCTGATTGAGGATGATCGCATTCGGGCTGTTGGGCCTGTTGAGGCGCTCGACTTTCCACAGGATATCGAAGAAATCGATCTCAGCGATCAGACCGTGCTGCCGGGGCTGGTAGATGCCCACAGCCACTGTGTCCTGCGCGGCGAGCGGCGCACCCTCTCCCAGCAGAACACGGACCCTCTGCCGCGCATGACGCTCAGAGCAGCCAACAACGTCCGCGCGGATCTCCTCTCGGGGGTCACCACCATGCGGACTCTGGGCGATCCCCACTACATCGACGTCATGTTGCGAGACGCGATCAACGAGGGCGAGGTTCCTGGGCCCCGGCTGCTCGTATCTGGGCCCGCGTTGAGAGCGACCCACGGTCCCGGCCACACGTTGGGCCCGGGGATCGATGGGGTGGACGCGGTCCGGCACCAGGTCCGCGAGAACATCTTCAATGGGTCGGACGTGATCAAGATCTACGCCACGGGCTGGCTTACCGCCGATCCGGCCGCCTACCAGCTGCATCAATTCACCCGGACCACGCCCTACACCCGGGCGGAGTTCTGCGCCATTATGGACGAGGCGCATCGGATCGGTTTGCGCGTGACGGCCCACGCCCATTGCGGTGCCGGGCTCCGTGATTGCATCGAGTGTGGCATCGACTCGATCGAGCACGCGGCGATGATGGAAGAAGAGGTCATCGACCTCTTCCTCAAACACGACACCTGGCTTGTCGGGACCCACACAGTTCTCTTCGATCCTGAAGTGGGCCTGATGGCGAAAAAGGATTTTGAGACGGTGCCGGCCTATCGTGATTCCCTTCTCCGCGTGCAAGAGACAGTCCTCACGATGCATACCCGGGCCATTGCCGCGGGGGTAAAATATTCGATGGGCAGCGACGCGCGCCATGGGTATTTCAGCCGGGACCTCGAATTCGTCAACAAACACCTGGGGATGTCGCCGATGGATGCGATCGTGGCCGGGACCCGCTCGGCCGCCACGGTTCTCGGCCTCGAAGGGATGGTGGGGACCCTTGAGGCAGGGAAGGTTGCAGATGTGATTTCCGTCAAAGGAAACCCGCTGGAGGATCTCACGCTGCTGCGCAACGTTCAGATGGTGATGAAAGCGGGCAGGCGCTACGACCAACTCGCCGTCCGAGATCTGGGCGATGGCCACCCGACCGGAGACCAACCGAGATGAGCGCGAGGGAGTTGCCGGGGGTGGTCACCGCAGATTGCCACTCACACCTCTACCCCACCCCCAGGCGGCTCTATCCCCACCGCACGGTCACCTTCAGGGCCTCTGATCTGATCGCGCGGATGAACGAGTGGGGGGTGCAGTACAGTGGGGTGCTGGCTCACCCGGTCCCAGGCGCCTCTGTTGAAGCGGGTACGGCAGAGCATGACCTCATCGCCGCAGAGATCGAGCCGTATCGCGACAGGCTGATCCTGTTCGCCTGGGCGACCCCGCGCTGGGGGCGGGCGGGGCTTGAAGAAAGCCGGCGCTGCCTGCGGGCAGGGAGCTGCCGCGGCCTGATCCTGGATCCCATTCAAGAAGGGTTTGAACTGGACGATCCCGCGCTCGACCCCCTCTGCGAGCTCGCCGCAGAGGCCGGCGTCCCGGTTTTTGTGGAAACCTATCTCGAGCACCGTGGGGCCGAACCGTGGCGGCTGATCGCGCGGGCGGCGCGCTCCCCGGAGGTCGCCTTTATCATGGCCCACATGGGCGGGATCGGCGTCCAGCAGAACATGAGCGGCGCCACACTGGCCTCGGACGTGGCCAATGTCTACCTCGAGAGTTCCTGCACCAAGAGCGACCCGTTCGCCATCTTCGAAGGGCCGGCCAGGATCCTCGGCGCGGAGCGCATCCTGTTGGGCTCCAACGGGCCCCTGCACCACGTGGCCCTCAACCTTCGCAAGCTGGAACTCACGCAGCTCACGGAGGCCGAGAAACAGCTCATTCGCGGCCGCAATTTTCTGCGACTGGTCGGCGCGACGCCGGCCGAGCGGGCGGAGGTGCATTGAAGATGAGAGAGGGCCATTTTGTCGTCGATGCGCACGTCCACGTCATTCGGGGCGCGATTGACTCCACCTTTGCCGAGCCCAGTGGGCGCGCGAGCCGCTCGCCGGCGATCAGCGCCGAGGAGGTCGTGGCGCGCATGGAGCGCTACGGCATCGACACGTCGGTGCTGATCGTGCACGCCTGGTCCGATACCTCCATCGACGAAGTGCGCCATGAACATGACATCGTGGCCGAGGATATCAGACGCTATCCGGAGCGCTTCACCGGTGTCTGCACGGCCGATCCGCGTCAGGGACAGCGGGCGGTCGACGAGGTCAGGCGCGCCGTGGAAGAACTGGGCTACTGCGGGCTCAAGCTGCTGCCCTCTTTTCATAACTACCTGGTGGATAGTGCCCTGGTCGATCCACTCATGCGAGTCGCTGCGGACTCCTCGTTGCCGGTCCTCTACTGCAGCCAGTGGCACTTCTACGGCGCTGAGCCCTGGCGTTGGGTTCGCCTGGCCCGCCGGTATCCCGAACTGACCTTTGTCATGTGCCACATGGGCATCGACCCGTTTGTCACCGAGAGCCTGGTGGTCCCCCACATGGTCGCCGAGGCCCCCAACATCGTCCTGGAGACCTCCGCCACGACCACAGATCCATATGGTGTGTTCACAGCACCGGCGGAAATCCTGGGTCCGGACCGGCTCATGTGGGGCTCGGATGGCGGCCCCTTCCTCCATCCGGAGCTTGAGCTGTTAAAGCTGGATCTGGCCGGGCTTGAACCGGGGGCCAGGCGCATGGTGCTGGGCGGGACCGCGGCGCGAGTGTTTGGCATCGCACAGCCCAATCCTCTCTGAGGCCTGGAACATCGGTCAAGTCATCGCCGTGGAGGTGCCGTCGGAGACTTCCGAAGTCTTCTGAGACTTCGGAAGTCTGACTCCTTGACCGGCGCTCTGGCGGGTCGGGATGGCCCGGCGTCGAGGAACGGCGGCGGAGCGGGGGGCGAGCTCGCAATCGCGGTCTAACCAGGAGCGATGCAATGGGAAACAGCTTGATCAGCCGGGTCCGCCAACCGGTCAAGCGGGAAGGATCGGAGCAGTACCTGCTGATCACCCTGCTGAGCTTTGCTGCCTCGGTCATCCTGACCCGGTTATTTCTGGGAATCACCGGCTACCCGCAACTTGGGACGCGGCAGCTCCACATCGCGCACGTCGTGTGGGGTGGCCTGTTGCTGTTCGTGGCTTCGCTGCTGCCCTTGATTCTGGCCAACCGCTGGGTCTACACGGCCGGCGCGCTGCTGAGTGGGGTCGGGGTTGGGTTGTTCATCGACGAAGTCGGCAAATTCATCACCCAGACCAACGATTACTTCTACCCGGTAGCCGCGCCGATCATCTACGCCTTCTTTCTCATGACGGTGCTGCTATACTTGCGGGTCCGCCGCCCGCCCTCGCAGGATGCCAGGGCCGAGTTGTACCGCGCCCTCGACGCCCTGGCCGAGGTGATCGACCATGATCTGGAACCTCGGGAGTGGGCTGACCTTGAGGCGCGTCTTCGCCAGGTCGCGCGACGCGCGACCCATCCGGAGATGGCCCGATTGGCGAACGCGCTGCTCGATTTCCTGGCGTCGGATGCCCTCGAGCTGGTCCCGGATACGCCGCGGATCTGGGAGCGGCTACAGAAGCGGGGGCGCATCTTCGAAGCCCGTTGGATCAACCGAAGTCGTCTGAAAATGGTCCTCATCATCGGATTGATCGTTTCGGGGCTCCCCGCGTTGAACATCTTGATTCCGCTCCTCCTGCTGGCACCGGCATCGCCGTCTCTCCGAGGAGAGATCCTCGCGCTCTTGCCGGCCGCTGAGCAACTGACCAGAATTGGCAGCCTCACCTGGATCCTGCTGCGGCTGGCGCTGGACGGCGTTGCGAACCTGCCGTTGCTGGTCGCAGCGGGTTTTCTGATCGCCGGGCAGGAGCGGCGCGGCATCACCGTCGCCTACGTGGGACTCTTATTCGCTCTCACCGTGGTCAACCTGCTGATCTTCTACTTCGACCAGTTTCAGGCCATTGCCGAGTCGATGGTCCAGTTTGGGTTGCTGCTCGGGACGATCCACTACCGGCAGCGTTACCTGGGCGGCTAACGGTCCGTCACGAACCAGGCCGTCCGGCGGCTGGGGTGTGCGCGGGAAGCCGGAGGAACGGCTTACCAGCCGAGCTGTCTTGCTCTATACTGTCGGCCTCATGATGGGCTCGAGGCCTGGACTCAGGCCGCTGCAAACGGGCAGCGAACTCACCAGGCTCAGGAAAGGATTGACCTCGTCATGCAAACCGAAATCCTCTACCGTCCCTCGTACTCGCTCACTCGAGTCCGGCTCGATCCGAACGAAGCGATTCGGGTCGAGGCCGGTTCGATGGTCAGCATGTCGAGCGGGATGAGTATCGAGACCGGGATGCAGGGTGGGCTGCTCAAGTCGCTCGCCCGCTCGATCTTCGGCGGTGAGTCGTTCTTCATCAACACATACAAGGCTCCGTCAACCGGCGGTGAGATCAACCTGGCCCCGGCGCTGCCCGGCGATATGTCCGTGCTGGAATTGCAGGGTGAATCCCTGATGGTGCAATCCGGCGCCTTTGTCGCCTCGGCGACGAGTGTGAACGTGGACACGGCGTGGGGCGGCGCGAAGACCTTCTTCGCCTCTGAAGGTCTGATCATGCTCAAGGTCAGCGGCTCTGGGCCAGTCATCCTGGCCAGTTACGGCGCCATCCACGAGATGAACCTCGACCGGGATCAAACGATGACGGTAGATACCGGCCACCTGGTGGCGTTTAGCGAGGGCGTCGGCTTTCAGGTCCGGCGGGTGGGCGGGATGACCTCCACGCTGTTTAGCGGCGAAGGGCTGGTGGTGGACCTGACCGGGCCGGGACGCGTCCTCATGCAGACTCGCTCCGCGGATGCCTTCCTGACGTGGCTGCTGCCCAGGCTGCCGATTCAGAAATCGGGCGACAAGGAGGGTGGATTCACGCTGAGGTTGGGGTGATGATCGAGGTGTACCGGGTCTCCTCCGAAGGCAGTAGACCTCTTCCACCGTTCAGTCGTTGAACGGCCGAGAGCCAGGCGACTGAAGTCGCGGCTGGAGGCTTGCCCCCCCCAAGGGGCACCCAGTGCAGGGTCTGCGTCAGGGGGCGAGCCCTGAGGGTGTGCGCCGACGCGGACCATTGGGGTATGAGTGGGCAGCTGATCACTCCTTGACCGGTGCTCAAGCGCGCCGGTCAAGGAGTCGGTGCCGATGCGTGCCCGGAGACTTCCGAAGTCTTCCGAGCGTTCGGAAGGCTGACGCCCTGACCGGGGCTCGAGAGCCGCCAGGGCGCGGTTCGTGGACGGAGGTGCCAGGCCGGTTTCTGTGGCATCTTCCGTCCCCTGAGAAGCGCTCCGGCCCCGCTGCCGTCGCCCCTCATTGACCACTGCTTCGCCCGGTTCGACGTCAAAAACAACGTTCCAGTGCCAGTATTGATCTGGCAGCTTAGGGTTGGCGCGAGGATGTGGGATAGACGCCGTCCGTTCTCTCCGTTTGACCTGGGTGCTTGCTCCTGGGTTGAATTTGCAGCCCGAAGTGAAGTATTATGATGTCCCAACGCAACATCGCTGCCGTCTCCTGGAGGAGGCCTGCAGGATGGACTGTCCTCGGTCCCAGACGACGAACCCTACCGGCGCCAAGTTTTGCACGAACTGTGGCGCCTCCCTCCTCGCCGCCTGCTCGTTTTGTGCCACCCCGCTCGGACCCGATGCCAGGTTCTGCCACAACTGCGGTCACTCTGTGGCCGAGGCACCGCCGTCTCTCGCTCTCACGAGCCCTCCAGCCGACCCCGGCAGCGCGGCAACCAGGGCGGCCGCCACCCGCCTGCAGGAATACATGTCCCAAGCGTTCCGCGCCAGGCGGAACATGGAAGGCGAGCGGCGCGTGGTGACCGTGCTCTTCTGCGACGTCAAAGGCTCGACCGCCAGGGCCGAGAAACTCGAGCCAACGGGGGCCTGATTTCAACGTGCGGGTCGGGATTACCATCGGGCTGGTTGTGGTGGGCGAAGTTGGGTCCGGCCTGTGGCCGGAATACAGGGCGATGGGGGATGCGGTCAACGTCGCGGCGCGGATGGAGCAGACGGCCACACCGGGGACCGTGCGGATTGTGGGCAACACGTACAAATCGGTGGTATTGCTGTTTGAGGTCGAGTCGCTCGGGGGAATCGACGTCAAGGGCAAGAGTGAGCCGGTGCTCGCCTACCGCGTCATTCGCCAGCGCGCCCACGCCGAGGCGGGGGCGCTTGGCTCGCGGCGCACCTCGTGGCCGATCTTGTTCGCCCTGAGCGAGCTCGAGATCCGGCGGGGCAACCTTGCGGAAGCGGAGACCTTGCGCCGCCAGGCACGCGAGGTTGTTGAGTACATTGCCGATCACGCCGGCACCCTCGAACTTCGCGCCGCATTTCTCAACCTGCCGCCAGTCCGGGCGGTCCGAGAGGGCAACGCCTGAACGTGCCGAAGGAGACCCTATGACGGGTTGATTGTGAAACCGGGCGGGCTGTGAAACGCGAAACGGGAAGGCTCCGGCCGGAGTTGGCCGAGCGATTGTGACGGCCGGAGCCGCAGGCGAGCCACCAGCCAGATATCATGCTGGTGAAACAAACGTCGGGCGAGAAGCCTATCCAATATTCTCTCGCCGGTTGGCAACCGGGGAGAGGCGAGAAGTTTTGCGAGGGCAGGCGAATGGCCAAACCAGTGATTCTCACCGTTGACGATGAACCCACCGTGCTCAGCGCGATTGCGCGCGACTTGCGTCGCCAGTACGGCAACCAGTACCGCGTGCTTGCCGCGGACTCGGGCACGACGGCGCTCGAGACGCTCCGGCAGTTGAAACTGCGTAACGAGTCTGTCGCTCTCTTTCTGGTGGATCAGCGGATGCCGCGAATGACGGGGGTCGAGTTTCTCGGGGAGGCCGTCAAATCCTTCCCCGAGGCCAGGCGGGCCCTGCTGACGGCCTATGCGGACACAGAGGCTGCCATCCGCGCCATCAACGACATCAAGCTCGATTACTACTTGATGAAGCCCTGGGACCCCCCTGAGGAGAACCTCTACCCCGTGCTGACGGATCTGCTGGATGACTGGCGGGCATCATTCCGCCCGCCATTCGAAGGTGTTCGGGTCATCGGCCACCGGTGGTCACCGCTTACCCACCAGGTGAAAGACTTTTTAGCGCGGAACCAGGTTCCGTATCAGTGGTTGGACATTGAGACCGACGAGGAGGCGCGCCGCCTGGTAGAGTCGGCCGGGGCCGACCCGGCCAGGTTGCCTCTGACGCTCTTCCCCGATGGCTCGCACCTCGTACAGCCGACGAATGCTGAGCTCGCCGAGAAAGTCGGGCTGCGGGTGAAGGCCGGGCTGCCATTCTACGATCTCATCATTGTCGGCGGTGGACCTGCCGGCCTGGCGGCGGCGGTCTATGGAGCGTCCGAGGGGCTGCGAACATTGCTCATCGAACGCGAGGCCCCGGGGGGGCAGGCGGGGATGAGCTCGCGCATCGAGAACTACCTGGGCTTCCCGAGCGGCCTGAGCGGAGGGGATCTGGCCCGGCGCGCTGTGGTTCAAGCCACCCGGCTGGGGGCCGAGATTCTCACCCCGCAGGAGGCCACCGCCCTCCGAATCAAGGATTCCTACCGGATTCTCACCCTGTCAGACGGGACTGAATTGAGCTGCCATGTCATGCTGATTGCGTCGGGCGTCCAGTACCGCAAACTCGACATTCCGGGCATCGAGGCGCTCACCGGTGCCGGGGTGTACTACGGCGCCGCGATTACCGAAGCGTACTCTGTCCGCGACAAGGACGTTTACATCGTCGGTGGCGGCAACTCGGCCGGCCAGGCAGCCGTGTACCTCTCCAAACATGCCCGGACCGTGACCGTCCTGGTCCGCGGCGACTCTCTGAGTGCTACGATGTCGCAGTACCTGATCGATCAGATCACAGTCACCCCGAACATCACGGTGCAACCGTACTCCAACGTCACCGAAGTCAAAGGTGAGGGGAACCTCGAGGAGATCACCATTGCCATCTCCCAGACCGGCGAGGTGAAAACTGTTCCCGCGACGGCGCTCTTCATCTTCATTGGGGCGGTGCCGCGGACCGAGTGGGTGGCCAGTGTGATCGAGCGCGACAAATACGGATTTATCCTCTCGGGCCCCGATCTCATGCGCGATGGGCGGCGCCCCAAGGGATGGATGCTCGATCGCGACCCATTCTTGCTCGAGACCAATGTCCCGGGCATCTTCGTGGCGGGCGATGTCCGTCACCAGTCGATCAAGCGGGTGGCTTCAGCCGTGGGTGAAGGGTCCATCGCCGTGGCGTTTATGCACCAGTACCTCGCGGGTCTATAATCCGGGGGCAACTGACGGCTCCCGGTCGTTGAGCCGTCGAGGCGGGCTGGAACCTGGCCGGTGAATCAGCGTTGGTTTTCAGATACCTTGGAGGGCTCGATGAATACGGAGTGCTCGCACCTCGACCTCATCCAAGACGTGACGCCGAGCGCAGATGGCTGCGAGGAGTGCCTGGCGATGGGGGATAGCTGGGTCCATTTGCGTCTCTGCCTGATCTGCGGACACGTGGGCTGCTGCGACAACTCGAAGAATAAGCATGCGACCAGGCATTTCCACGCGACCCAGCATCCCATCATCCAATCGTTCGAGCCGGGCGAGGATTGGATGTGGTGCTATATCGACCAGACTCTGGTGTAGGGAACCACCGTGAGCAAAGAATTTCTGCGCCGGTTGCCGCTGTTTAGCGGCCTGTCAGAGGAGGACCTGGATCGGCTCTATCAGATGGCCGAACCGGTTTTCGTTCCGGCCGGGCAGTTGCTGATGGAAGAGGGCACCGCGGGCGATGCCCTCTACGTGGTGCTGGATGGCGAGTACGAGGTCACCAAACGTTCAGGGCAGCAAGAGGTCGTGGTCGCCGTGCGTGGGCCGGGCGAAGTCATCGGGGAGATGTCACTCCTCAGCAAGGTCCCCCGAACTGCGTCGGTGCGCGTCCTGCAAGATAGCCACATGCTGAAGATCAGCCAGGCAATGTTTCACGACTTGCTGACCTCCAGTCCCACAGCGGTGATGGCCATCTTGAATACGGTGATGTCGCGGTTGCGCGAGACCGAGTCGTTGCTGATGCAGCACGAGAAGATGGCCGCCCTCGGCACCATCGCGGCGGGCCTGGCGCACGAGCTCAACAACCCGGCCGCTGCCCTGCGCCGCAGCGCCGCGCAACTGCGCGATACGCTGGCCGAATGGCAGCGCTTGACCCTCGAGCTGGCCGCGTTGGCGTTCGACCAGCGCCAGACGGAGACGGTTGGCGAGCTGCGCGAGGAGATAGTGAAGCGGGCGACCGCGCCGACCACCCTCGACCCCCTCGCCCGCTGTGACCGGGAGAGTGACGTGCAAGATTGGCTGGAAGCGCGCGGGATCGATCGGGCCTGGGAACTGGCACCGACGCTCGTCGAGCTCGGCTGGGACGAGGACGCGCTGGAGCAATCAACCAGGGCGTTTTCGAGCGAGCAGCTCTCCGTCGTCGTGCCATGGGTAGGGAGTGGCGCCTCGGCAGCCATGCTCCTCGACGAGCTACGGAAGAGCGCGGAACGAATCTCAGAGATCGTCAAAGCGGTCAAAACGTACTCCTATCTCGACCAGGCGCCGATCCAGGAAGTCGATGTCCACGAGGGCCTCGAGAACACTCTGGTGATCTTGCGCCACAAACTCAAACAGGGGATCAACGTGATGCGCGACTACGCCGAGGGGTTGCCACGCATCGAAGCCTACGCGAGCGAACTGAATCAGGTGTGGACAAACATCATCGACAACGCGATTGATGCGATGCAGGGCGCGGGTGAGCTTCTGATCCGCACGTACCCCAAAGACGGCCACGTGGTTGTCGAAATCGCCGACAATGGACCGGGCATTCCTGATGAGATTCAAACCCGTATTTTCGACCCGTTTTTTACGACCAAGGCCCCAGGCATCGGCACGGGCTTAGGCCTTCACATTGCTTACAACATCGTCGTTGACAAACATCACGGCCAGATCCAGGTGACTTCCAGGCCGGGCGCGACGTGCTTCCAGGTGAGGCTTCCCGTTCAACTCGGGCGGGGGAGCTGAGATTCGCGGACCAGCCTATACATGCAGGGCCGCTCTCCGAGCGGTCCTTTTGTTTGAAAGGGAATCCAGCCGCTATCCGATGCGTGTCCGGTCACAGCATTGCATCACAGGCACAGAAATAGGGAAACGATCGAAGGGAGGAAAAACGATCGCCTGGATCGAGCGGAAGCTGAGAGCGCGCCGTCGGGTGGATGGCTCACGACGGTCGCCGATACGGGCCGGATCGTTTTGCGCATGAGGGAAGGAGCGGCTGACGTTTGTTGGCGAATTGCCGTTGGAGGGGCGGGCGGCCTCCGCCCGCGATACGCACTGCCTCTCCGTCGCGGTCGCAGGTGGAGCGAGCGCCGCCCGGCGGCCGGGAAGGTGGGAGGGGCGCATGCCATGCGCCCCTCCCGCGACCCCGACGTCGCCAGTGGGAGTGTCAAAACGTGCCCACCACGAAGTAGTCAGGGGCGGATCCATCGAGTTGGCAGCCGGCTCGTAGTTGGCCGGCCTGAACGAGCGCCGCAAGGGTGGCATCAACCGCTCGCGGACTCCAGTGGAAGAGCCGCTGCACCTCCTTCGCCGTCGCCGCTCCAAGCGAGTCAAAGTACAACACGGTGAGTTTGAGGCGGGCCGTCTCACGCGTGATTGGGCGGGCTTTCTCCGGGAGGTCGCGGTAGTAGCGGTGGACCAGGTCGTAGATGAAGCTGTAGCGCCAGGCGCCGGTCTGGGCCACGCCCACGGGCAGGATTTTGAAATCACGTTGCAGCTCGGTGAGCCCGCGCTCGAAGGGGCTGTTGCTGGCCTTACTGGTCATCCGGATGAGGCGCCGCAAGCTGACCGTGTCCAACGGGCCCTCGCGCAGGAGCGCCTCGAAGATCATTTTCGCTGCCTGGGTCAGCAAGCCATCCTCATAGAGCTGGAGGTACTCTTCCTCGGGATCGCCGTAGTTCTCGCTGAGGGCGTAGAAATAGGGCGCGACGTCGAGGGCGATCAGCGTGGCCCGGCCACGCAGCACCCTGGCGTAGTACCACTGGCGTTTGTCCAGCAGATCGTCCTTCCAGCCCCAGGTGATATGGCCGGGATCGTCGTGCTCGGAGGCCACGGGGCGGTCCCCGGCGACCGCGGTCCACAGGCTGGGGAGGGTGATATCCTTGATGGGCCAGAAGTAGATGAACCCACGCGCGTTGACGAACTCGATCGCGTCTCCTTTGGTTCGCAGGCGCAGGTCGGGGCGCCGGCGGAAGGTGCGGTCGCGGTAGGTGTGCAGGTGATTGATCGTGAGGTCAGTCATGAACCGAGTGGTTATGAATCGGCGTCCGGGAGCGCCATCTCCCGGTAGAGAACCCATTCCCCTTTGCGGTTCCCGGCATTCTTCGGAGCGCGGTCGTAGTAGAGATCGAAGATCCGGCCGCTGCGGGTGCGGACCCGGTAGTAGTCCCGCCCGACGCCCCACGAGCCGCGGCGAGCGGCCGCGGCGGCATGGTCGGGGCGCATGTTCGTGGCCATGCGCCCGCGGCGGCCGTAGTCGTGCCACTCACTCAGCATCTCGACGATGCGATACCTTTCGCCGTCCCAGACAAACTCATCCGGGCAGCCAGGCTTTTTCTCGAGCACCGGCGGTCGATCGAAGTGGACTTCGACCGGCTCATCGATGAAGCGGAGGGGTTGAGCGTCCATCAATCTTGCTCCCAGAGGCTTAACTGGTGTGCGGGCCGCCGACCATCCAGCAGCACGAAGGGAGCCACACGCGAGACGTTGATGCCGATGGCACGCAAATCACGAAGATTGCGTAGTATGCCCCGGCGCCGGGCGGCGAGGATGGCATCGGCGCTCTTTGGCCCCACGCCAGGGATGCGCAGCAGCTCCTGGCGGCCGGCGCGGTTCACTTCAATCGGGGTCTCGCTCAGATGCGCCTGGGCCCAGGCCAACTTGGGGTCGTTGTCCAGTGGGAGATTCCCGGTCGGGGTGAAGGGAAGTTCTTCGAGATCGAAACCGTAGTCGCGCAAGAGAAAGGAGGATTGATAGAGGCGGTACTCGCGGAGCGGGTTCTCGGCCGGCCGGTTCTCGAGGGGTGTGTCTGCCACCGGACTGAAGGCCGAGAAGTACGCCCGGGCGAGGCGCGCCTCGCTGTAGAGGTGGGCCGTGGTGGTGAGCAGTTCCACGTCGCTCTCACCTGCGCCACCGACGACGAACTGGGTGACCGACGATGGCCAGCGCCGGTTCCAGGCCTGATCGGGTCGTTGGGTCTGGCGGATTGCCTCGACCAGCTGCAACGGCCGGAGCAATTCGTCGAGGAATTGCTTGTGCGGGGCGAGTTGCTGCAGGCGCCGGCTGTTGGGCGCTTCGAGGTTGATCGAGACGCGGTCGGCCAGTTGCATCACGCGCTCGATCTGGGCCTGCTCGGCGCCCGGCATGATCTTGAGATGCAGGTAGCCGCGGTAGCCGTACGTCTGGCGCAGGATTTCGGCGGTGGCGATCAGACGGTCCTGCGTCCGCACGCCGCCACCCGCGATGCCTGAACTGAGGAACAGGCCTTGCACGAGGCCGGCGCGGTGCATCTCGATGAAGGTGCGGGCCATCTCTTCCGGCTTGAAAGTGGCCCGGCGGTAGTTGCGCCGGGCGCGGAATGGGCAGTAGTAACAGTCCCGCTCGCAGGCCGACGTGAGCAGCGTCTTGAGAAGGGCAACCGGCTTGCCGCCCGGGGCCACTGCCTGATAGATTCCGAGGGCGCTCTTTTTCTCTTCTGGACTGCCGGAGGCCGTCGCTCCACAGGGCAGCGTATCCAGCGATTGCGGGGCGAGCGGACGCTCAGGTTGAGATGGTCCGGGCGGTGTGCTACCGGGTGCTGCGGCCGGGGCAGCGACCCACCCAGGAGCCGCCTCTTCGGCCGGTTCCAGGTGCATTTGGGTCGCGAGCAGTTGCAGCTTCTCGGTGGCGTCCATCAACATCATTGTACAGAACGCATGTCCTACTTGTCAATCCTCACCCTCGCCTGGCGCCGCACTGCCTGGGGAGATTGCCTCGCCGTTGCCTGCCCGGTACCGGGTCCTTTTCGTTGTGGCCGCGCCCTCGGCAAGCGTCGCGACGAACGCCTCGACATCGCCGAGAGCCGGTGCTTCAAGCGCAACATCCATGATCTGGCCGAGCTGATCCACTCGCAAAGCGCGAATCCGGGC
Source organism: Ardenticatenaceae bacterium (assembly GCA_027493995.1). Lineage (GTDB taxonomy): Bacteria > Chloroflexota > Anaerolineae > Ardenticatenales > Ardenticatenaceae > DOUV01. The sequence continues at coordinate 4,522,267 of JAOSJS010000001.1, forward strand.
CGGGAGGTCAGGGGGCAACGGGCCAAAGCGGCGCGCCAGGACGTGCAAGAGCATTTCCACCTGCCCTTGCTCGATGCCCTCTTGAAGGATCTTGGCGTACCAGGGTGACTCGCGTAATACGGCCATGTCCCACCTCATGATTCTCCGTACCACCTCGGATTCTAGAACAAAACTGGCGAAGAAGGCAAGCAGCGGTTCCGACTCGGCAATGGTCTCGTCGGCCCGCAACAGCGTGACGGCTCGACTGAGGGCCGCCTGGTGCTGGCCACCGTTCAAGATCGGCACAAACGGCAGGAGCGTCACCAGGTTTTGTTCAAAGACCAGATTGACGTCCACTTCCAACAGGTTGACTACCTTGAAGTCCTGGCGGGCGACGAGCCCCAGGAACTCGGACCGGTAGCTCGTGGTGATTGCGACCTGCGGCCGCGGGGGCAAGATGTTGACCACCACCGGGTAGACGGGCAAGTCGTAGCGCTCTTCCGCGAGGGCCGCGTAGGCTCGCAGGCGTGCGCCCATGCGCCTGTCGGGCCGGAATTGGATTTCATTGGCAATCAGAAAGGCGCCATGCCCAGCTGACTGGGCTTTGACCAACACGTCGTTGGCCCGGCTCACCCACTGAAACTCCCCGGAGAGCACATCCAGCACTTCGACCGTCGCGTCGCCAGTCAGCGCGCCCAGGACGTTGGCGCCAGGCTGACCAGGCGTTTGGTGCCAATATCGGCTGTCTTCATGGCTTCTTTCTTCTTCCGGACGTGCTCCCCGGCATCTCTGAAAAGAAATAGACTCTCGGCCACGAATGGCACGAATGGACACGAAAAGGAAAACGGATTCGTGTAATTCGTGGCAAAAACAAGATACGCAAGTGTGGGCGCCGGGCAATGAGGTTCCGGAATGGCCTCTACTGAAAATCCTGCAACTGGCGAAAGTCGTCGCGATATTTTTGGTAGGCGCTGCGGAACAGGGCCAGGAGGTCCTCGTACCGGGCGTGGTGCTGGGGAGTGGGCTTGACGGGGGCGCCGTAGCGAGCCCAGGCGTGGGCGGTGGCGCCGGGGTCGAAGAGGCCCAGGCCGCCACCGGCCAGCAGCGTGGCGCCCACCGCGGACTGCTCGGCGATCTCAAGCCGCTGCACCGGCAAGCCGAAGACGTCGGCCACGATCTGCTGCCAGAGCCGGCTGCGCGCCCCGCCGCCGGCCATGATTACCCGGTGCGGCGTCGCGCCGACCTCGACCAGCACTTGATAGGCATCATAGCAGGCGAGTGCGACTCCCTCCATGACCGCTCGCACGAGTTCGGCCCGGCCATGGCGTGCGGTGAGACCCAGAAAGAGTCCCCGCGCTTGCGGGTCCATGTGAGGCGTCCGCTCGCCCACAAGGTAGGGCAGGAAGAGCAAGCCGCCGGCGCCCACCGGCACCTGTTCGGCCCACGCGACCATCCGGGCATAGGCGTCCTCACCCTGGACGCCCAGCACCGCATCGCGCAGCCATCGCAGCGCCATCCCGGCGGAGAGGATAGCGGCCATCTGGTACCAGCCGGCCTGATGCGGCGCGGGCGCGAGCGCCCCGCAAAAGGTGTGGAGGCGGCCGCTCAGGTCCACGTGAACGTTAGGGGCCGGCACGACGAGCTGACCACCGGTACTGATGGTCAGCAGCAGCGTGTTGGGACTCACGACCCCGGCACCGAGAATACCGGCCGGGGTATCGCCGGCGCCGGTGATGACAGGAATCCCGGGGGGGAGGCCGAAGGCGCCGGCGGCCTCCCGGCTCAGCGCGCCGACAACGGCCGTCGATGGCTGCACCGGTGGGAGCTGTGCGGCGTCGACGCCCAACGCCGCCAATAGCAGTGGCGACCAATCGCGGCGGCGCACATCGAGGAGGAGGGTGCTCGATCCATCGCTCGGATCGGTCGCGTAGGTGCCGGTGAGACGCCAGCGAACGTAATCTTTGGGTAGCAACACCATCTCGACCCGGCGCCAGAGGTCCGGCTGCTCCTGCTGCACCCAGCGAATCGTGGCCGCCTGGAAACCGGTGGCGACCGGGCTGCCGGTGATCTCGATCAGTCGCCCGGCGCCAATGAGGGCGGTGATCTCCTGGACCTGAGGCCGGCTGCGCTGATCGGGCCAGATCACCGCGGGCGCGAAGAGCTGGCCCTGCGGGCCGAGGAGGACGGTCCCGTGCATCTGGCCGGAGAAACCGATGGCGGCGACATTCGCGGGCCCGGCCGCGCTTGCCAGCGCCTGGCGCACTGCGAGCGTGGTGGCCTGCCACCATTCCTCGGGGTTCTGCTCAGCCTGATTCGGGTGGGGGTGGGAGATCGCATACTCGGCACTGCCACGGCCGATGATCTGACCGGTCTCATCGACCAGCAAGACCTTCACCGAGGAGGTACCGAGATCGATGCCGAGGAGGCGGGACATAGGCGATCGGCTCAGGCGAACACTTCGGCCATGTGGCAGGCGACGCCCGGCAACGGCTCGCGGGGCACGAGGGTGGCGGCGCTGCAGGTGTGCACCAGGCCAGCGAGCGTGGGAGGGATCATCGTGCGGCTGCGCGCGGAGACCACCCAGACGAGCCGGGTGACGGCGGCGGGGGAATCGCGAACCTTGCCCTGTACGCCCGTGACCCTCTCACCCGGCGCGCCCACCTCGCCGGCCAGGTCGGGGGCGAGATCCCAGGCGCCGGTGGGGTAAGCCACCTCGCGCCGCGTGTCGCTCGCTGCGATAGGCCAGAGGGCCTCGGCGGCGATGAGGGTGGTGAGTGTTGCGCTCATGATCGTCTTTTTTCCATCGCCAGGTTCCGGTGAAGCAACCGCTCGTTGCACTGGTGCAAGCTTACTTCAGAAGAGGTCGAGAGGCAACAGGTGGCGCCGGCGCGGCTCTCCGGGCCTGAGTTGATCGCGCTTCCCGCGAGCCATCAGAGCCGGCAGGATCGCCAGGGAATTGACTGTGGGGCGTAACACGACGAATGTCGAAGCGTCAAGGTAAGAGACGTTGCTGTGCTGTTTCCCGGCCCGTCCGGATACGGCGCAACTCCCGAGTGAACGATAATGTCTATTCCCCGCTCTCGGGCTGACGAGGTCGTCTCGCATTTGAGAGCTTTTCAGCCCGGGGGTGTGATGGAGGATTATGTGACATGACCCGGCAAGTCGTGCAGCGCCTGCTGCTCGGCCTCGCACTGGTCGCGCTGCCGCTGATGGTGGGGGCAGGCCGGCCGCTGGCAACTCACCCGAACCATGGTGGTGACCCGGTGGCCCTCGACCCGACGGGTGGCCTGCCCGCCTCGGCGATCGAGCATGAGGTGGTGTGGCGGACCAACCTTGAACGTGAGCGGGCCGGTGTGCCACCGCTCAAGCTCGAGCCACTGCTGACGGCCGCCGCTCGCGGCCACAGCCAGGACATGGCGGATAACGACTTCTTCAGCCACACCGGCTCGGATGGATCGACGCCCTGGGACCGGATCGAGCGGGCGGGCTACACTGGTTGGTCGGCGCTCGCCGAGAACATTGCGGCTGGCTACGACTCGCCCGGCGCGGTGGTGGCCGGCTGGATGGGAAGCAAGGGCCACCGGGAGAATCTCCTCAATCCGGCGTACCGTGAAGTAGGCGTTGGCTATTCGTACCTGGCGAATGACCAGGGGAGTGTGAACTACAGCCACTACTGGACGCAGGATTTCGGGGCACGTTTCGACGTCTACCCGGTGGTGATTGAAGACGAGCAAATCAGTGTGACCCGGCGCACGGTGGACCTCTACGGCTACGGCAGCGGTTGGGCGCAGGAGATGCGCCTCAGCAACGATGGTGGGACCTGGAGCAGCTGGCAGCCCTATCAAGAGCGCCTCACCTGGACGCTGAGCGATGGGAACGGGCTGAAGAGCGTCTTCGTCGAGCTCCGCCAGGGCTCGACGGTCACACAAGCCCGCGACGAGGTGGTGCTAGAGGCTCCCTGCCAGTTGCCGCTCGATCTCAACGCCGATGGTCGGGTGGACGCTCAAGACGTCGCGATCGTCGTGGCCGCCTGGCACCAGAGCGCCCCGGCCGGCGACGAACGCGACGCCAATCGCGATGGACGGATCAACATTCTCGATATTTCGGAGGTAGCAAGCGAGTGGAATACGAGCTGCCCATGAGCAGGGCGGCTCGATTGTTCAGGTGCGTCGCACCTGAGTGCTGTGGGAAGGTGGAGGCGCGGTGGGGCTGGTCTGAGGAAGAAGGTGCGTCGCACCCTGGGCTGAGGAGGGAGGTGCGGCGCACCGTGAGCCCCGACGACCGGTGAGCGGACCGGCTCATTAGGGGCCAGGGTGAGCGGCGATGGGGAGCCACAGGCGTTGCTCCAGGGCGGGCAGCCGCGCCGTCACGAGCGTTCCGGCCTCGGGCTGCGAGACGAAGAGCTCGAAGTTTTCGACCTTATCGACACCGCGCGCCTCAAACTCGTAGCGCCCGTTTTCTCGGGCGACAAATGTGGCGCTCGTGGCGGGGGTGCGCTGCCAGAAGATCCAGGGGCCGCCGTTGAAGCGATACTGTACATCGTACAATTCGATTCCCGATCCGCCGGGGGAGTCACTCCCCGACCAGCTCACCGTAAAACTCGAGGCCTTCGTCGTCGCCGGCAATGGGTCTACGGAGACAATGGGCGCGACGAGGTCCACGATGGTTGTCGTCGGGGCGCTCGGCACGCCGTAGAAGCGGCTGGGTGGCCAGTAGCGGGGGTCCTGCCCCGTGGGCTGCCAGCTTCGGGGGGAGACCCGGAGGGTCACGCGCTCGCCATTTGCGACCTCGAGCGTGTAGCTGTGCGTGCGCAGCTCCTTCGCGACTGTAGACCAGGTGCCATCGGCAAGCTGGCGCTGCACATCGAAAAAGAGGGCAAAATTGCCCAGGCTGCTCAGGCTCTGCGCCATCACCTCCTGCCAATGCAGGGTGACCGGCGATCGACTGTAGACCGGTAGTGGCTCTACGATTGCCTGGGGGGCAGGCTGCAGGTTGAAGCCGTCGAGAATGACGGTGGTTGCGCTCTGCTCCCACTTGCTGAGGAGACGCACGAAGAGGGTGATGCGCCCGGCGCGGGCCACGCTCGCGGCGCGTAGATTGATAAACGCGTAGTTCTCATACGTGTTCTCGCCCCACTCGACGCTGGCGGCCTGCGGATCGGTGCCGCCGGTGGGATCGATCCCGACCCAGGCGCCAAGCGAGTAGGGATCGGGCGGGATCGTTTGGCCGCCATGGTTGTCGGGCCAGGCGGAGCCGCCGAAGAGCAGCAGGACCCAGCCCGTGAGGCTGTAGGGTTGGCCGGGCGCGACGCCCTCGATCGTTTGGAAGTAGACGGTCTCGAAGGGCAATCCCCTGGGGTAGTAATCCTCTGCGGCGATCAAGACCGAGTCGCTACCGTCGATCTTTTCCACCCAACCGCCGTCGGCGAAGTGCTGCGTCGACCAGAGAGTGGGATTGCCGGACAGGTTGACGGCCTGCCAGCCGTCGGGGACCTCGCCGGTGATGCCGGCCTGGCGGTGAAAGCCTTCCTCAAAGCTCCCATTGTGCAGCAGGCCGGTGGCCAGGAGGGGCCGGCCAGGGAGAAGCGAAAGTACCACCACTGCGGCAGAAAAACCGAACGCGAGTAAACGCCGGAACACGTACCCCTCTTTCCAGACGGAGCGGAATATCGAATGCCACTGCCGGTCGCCGCCCGCATCTCGTCGTCGAGGCCAGGAGTCGTGGTACGGGGAGACGCTTGACCGATGCTGCGGTCAGCCCGCACAACAAAGAGGACGGCTGTTGGTGGAAAAGGTGACGGTTGGAGGGGGAGCACCGCCTGCGGTGGCAGAGCTGCGCTCGCCGCTGGGGCAGGGGCAAGAGGCGGCTGGAGCGCCGGTCAAGTCATCCTGTGGGGGGTGAGAGAAGAGTTCCGAAGTCTGGTACGCAGCCGGTCCCCGCCTCGATCGCGCTCGTCGGAGCGCGCTGTGGGCCAGCCCGATCCCAACCAGACGCCGGAAGTCTGGCGCTTTGACCGGTGCGCTAGAGCGCCGGTCAAGTAATCCCGCGGGGGAAGGAAAAGACTTCCGAAGTCTTGTTCGCAGCCGGTGCTCGCCTCTCTCACTGCCGTCGGAGCGCGCTGTGGGCAAGCACGGTCGCTCCCAGACTTCGGAAGTCTGAGTACTTGACCGGTGCGCTAGAGCTTGATGAGGCCTCGCTGCACGGCGGTCGCAACCGCTTCTGTCCGGTTGCTCGAGTCGAGCTTGCTGAGGATGCTGGAAACGTGGAATTTGACAGTGCGCTCGGTGATGAAGAGCAGCTCGGCGATCTCTTTGTTTTGAAGCCCGCGGGCCAGGAGCTGCAAGACCTCGAGCTCGCGCTCGGTGAACTTCTCGGGCTGGTCGGGTTGGGAGTGGCGACTGCCCTCGGCCATTTGCTTGAGGAGCTTGCTGGCGACAACTGGCTGGAGCAACGAGCCACCACCGTGCACGATTCGCACGGCCCGGGCGATCTCCTCACGCGGCACGCCTTTGAGGAGGTATCCTTGCGCGCCGGCCTGTACCGCCGCCAGGATGCGCTCATCCGTATCGAAGGCGGTGAAGACGATGACCTTGACAGTGGGATCTTCCGCGTGCAGCGCGCGGAGTGCCTCGACGCCATCCATGCCCGGCATCTCGAGGTCCATCAAGATGACATCCGGCTCGAGGGCGCGCGCGCGCTCGACCGCCTCGCGGCCGGTGCCGGCCTCGCCAACGACCATGAGATCAGGTTCGGCCTCGAGCACGCCCACGAGGCCATCCCGGACGATAGGATGGTCGTCGGCGATCAGAATTCGAATGATGTCACTCACCGGCATAGGGTTTCTCGGCTTTGGCTTTTCGGCTCAAGCAGATCTTGCTCCCCGACATCTCCTAAAGGGAACGCTCATATCGGAGTCCCGCGCGCGACCACGCCTGTCCGAGAGCACGCCGACGTGATACGTGATGTGTGATGCGTGACAGAATCACTCACGCATCACGCGCCGCCCTTCCGAGGATGCCGTGGCGAGGCACGCTCTTCCATATGAGCGAGAGGAATAAACTTTCGGCCACGAATGGCACGAATTGAGACGAAAAGGAAAAAGGATTTGGGTAATTCGTGGCAAGAACAAAATACTCAAGTATTGGCGTCGGGTAATGAGATGCAGATTGGGATTGGATTGTGTACCGAGAAGATAGTCCACATGCGCAGAATCCCAAAATCGGAGATCTGTGCCCGAGGGAGGCGGGGGCAGGGCCTCGCCTCCCCGGGAGACGCTCACGGCCGGCGGGCGGGCGGGGCGCGGCGGGAGAACTCCGCCACCAGCTCCGCGAACACGCGCAGGCCCCATCCCAGGTTCTCGATCGCGATGCGTTCGTCGTGACCGTGCACCAGCCGCAGGAACTGTTCGTCCGGTTTGAGCCGCATCGGCGCGAAACCATAACAGATGGTGCCCAGGCGCGCGACGTGCCTGGCGTCCGTGGCGCCGGCCATCAACATCGGGGCGAGGGCGGCGGCGGGATCATGGCGATGGAGGATCCGGCGGATGGCGCCGAAGAGCGGCGTATCGAGTGGGAACTCCAGAGCGGCTCCCTCGTAGATGATTTCGGTCTCGAACTCGCCGGGCGCAAGGGCAAGGCGAAGCTCATCCAGGAAGCGTTCGCGGTCGAAGCCGGGCAGAAGACGAGCATCGAGGACTGTCCCGGCCACCGAGGGGATCACGTTGAAGGCAGCACCGGTCCCGGCCGCGAGGGAGGTGGGCGTGGCGGTATTGCGAAGCATGGCGTTGAGCAGGGAGACCAGGTCGGCCTCACCCAGGAGCCGGCGGAGCGTCGCCAGGTTGACCTGGTCGTCGTTCAGGAGGGTGGCCAACGAGCCCGCCGCGGCGCCGGGAAGGACATCGGCGAGCGTCGCCAGGAAGGCACGCACGGTCGCGGTGGGATGGCTCGGTAGAGCGTCGGGTCCCAACCGTGCCAGCAGGGCCGCGAGGCGGGTGATCGCGTTCTCGGTATGCGGGATCGAGCCGTGGCCCGGGCGTCCTCTCACGGAGAGCCGCACCGTGCAAAATCCCTTCTCCCCCGTCTGACAGAGGTAGACCCGCCGGCCGGCAATGGTGTAGGAGAAGCCGCCAAACTCGCTCAGGCCGTACCCGGCCCGGATGAGCTCAGGGTGGTGGTCCACCAACCAGCCCATGCCGAGCCAACCGGCGCGCTCCTCGTCGGCCGTCGAGGCGAAGATGACATCGCGGGCGAGCGGCTGGCCGGTGCGCTTGAGGAGCAGGAGCGCCATCAGGTGCATGATGACGATGCTCTTCATGTCGAGGGCGCCGCGCCCCCAGATGTACCCGTCCTGGACCAGCCCACTGAAGGGGGGGACGGTCCAGTGGTCGGGCTCGGCGGGCACCACGTCGGTGTGGCTGAAGAGCAGCAGCGGGGGGCGTTCCTCAGAGCCGCGCAGCCGGGCGACGACCTGGCCTCGCCCGGGCGCGCTTTCCAGCACGACCGGTTCGAGACCCTTGGCGGCGAGAATCGAGGCCAGGTACTCCGCCGCGGCTCTCTCACGACCGGGTGGGTTGGTGGTATCAATCTGGAGCAGGCCGCTGAGGTACCCGACGGCCTCGTCGCACACGGCGTTCCAATCGGCGGTCGCGAGCGGGAGCGTTGTCATCTCTCCTGGCGAGCGAGGGGGAACCGCGAGGTTCAGCCGCCGCGCTCGGAGCGCTGGATGACCTCGTATTTCTCGAGGGTCGGGGGGCCGGCAAACATCTCGCGGCGGCCGCCGAAGCCGTGGCCGCGCTGGAAGGCCTCGCTCCGGGTCCAGGCCACGAAGCTGGCTTCGTCCTCCCAGTACGTGGTGATCAGGTAGTCGTTGCCTTCGGTCGCGCGCCAGACCTCGTTGCGAATAAAGCCGGGCATTTGGTCTACCAACCCGGCGCGTTGACGGAAGAGGGCTTCGAATTGCTCGCGGTACTCGGAGGTCACAGAGATGCGGTTGGTGACGACAAACATGACGACTCTCCTCTTGATCTTCTCCGAATCCTCCCGGGGTTATGCCAGAGGAACGACAACCTCGATCCTGGTTCCGGCGCCGGGGCTGCTGCTGAGGTGCAACTCGCCATCGAGGAGGTGGACCCGCTCGCCCATGCCCTGGAGGCCAAAGCCTTCAGGCTTGCGCTCGGCCTCGGGGTCAAAGCCGATGCCATCGTCCTGGACGGTGAGCATGACGCGGTCGCCCTCGCGGCGCAGGCTCAGCCAGACGTTGTGCGCCCGCGCATGCTTGCGCACGTTGCTCAGCGCCTCTTGGGCAATGCGGTAGAGCCCGGTCTCGATCCGGAGTGGAAGTCCGGCAGCGAGTCCCTCGAGGCGGAAGTGGGGGCGGGCCCCGATCTCGCGGGCCTGCTCGTGGAGCAAGAGCCGCAGGGCCTCGGGGAGGGTGTGCTCCTGGAGCGGGGCAGCCCGCAGGTCCAGGACACTCCGGCGGGCCTCCTCCAGGTTCTCACGGGTGAGTTCGAGGGCCCGCTGGACCCGGGCGGTGGCGCGGGTCACATCGCGGTCCGCCAGCGCGAGGGCCGCCTCGAGCTGCAGCGCGATGGCGGTCAGCCCCTGGGCGAGCGTATCGTGAATCTCACGGGCCAGGCGGTTGCGCTCCTCACTGGCAGCCAAACGGGTGCTCTCGGCATGCAGCCGGGCCCGCTCGATCGCGAGGCCAAGCTGATAGCCGATGGTGTAGAGCAGGTGCAACTCGTCCGGCTCCAGGCTACGCCAATTGGCGCTGGCGACGTTGAGGACGCCCAACGGCTTGGTGTGGGTGTAGATTGGCACGCTGGCGTGGTAGCGGAGCCCCTCGGTGCCGCCGATCAGGTTTTTGAGGCGACTACAGGTGAGGACGTTGACGTTGGCGGCGCCAGTCAGGTCGCCTTCCTGGAAGGTATCCAGACAGAGACAGGAGCCGCCCATCCGCTCGGGGTGGTTTGCGAGGGCCGGCGGCAGGTGGCGCGCCGCTGCCAGGTAGAACGTATCGCCCGCCTCGTCGAGCAGCCAGAGCCAGGCGGTGCGCAGGCCGAGGAGCTCAGCGACGAGCTCCAGGGTGTTCTCCAGGGCTTCATCCAGGTCGAGCGCCCGATTCAGCCCCTCCGCGATCGCATTGAGAATCGAGAGCTCGCGGTTGCGCTGCAGGAGGGGCTGGCTTTCAGATTCACGATCCACAGATGGTTTCGGCATACGGGGTATTGTAGGGCGCGAGGAGGGTGGGGGCAAACGGAGGATGGCGGTCAACGGATGCGCTGGGGCCGGGACGGAGGTGCGACGCACTTTCCGTGGTGCGTCGCACCTGATCCACTCAGCGGGGGGACCAGGCGGCGAAGAGGCCCCGTGTGACGCGGGTGGGCGCACTTCCCTCTCCGATGGGGTGAACCCACACACCCTGGAAGCCATTCTCGCTGAGGCCGGCGTAGACGAAGGCGCTGCTGTCGGGCGCCCACAGGGTCATACTCTGGGCGTATTGGTCAAAGAAACGGAGGTAATCCAGAAGAAACGTATCGCTCGGGGAGAAGAGGCTGAGCGGGAAGGTGCGCGTGCCATCCCAGATGTGCCAGCGCAGCCAGAGTTGCTCCTGACGCAGCGGGGCAGCTTCGGGCACCGGGGTGACCGGCGGGTGGCGCTCCGGACGCAGAAAGATGACGTAGCGACTGTCGGGACTCCAAAAGAAGGCCAGAACCGGCTCCGCGCTGAGCTCGCGGGCCTGATTCGTGTTCAAATCGGCGATGTAGAGCGGGCCAAAGGCGGCTGTCCCGATTGGCTCCGGGGTGATCGCATAGGCGATTTGGCGGCGATCGGGGCTCATCGTGAAGCTGATGACACCGTCGAAGCTGGTGATCTCGTGCTGTAAGGTCCCCTCGGGGGTCGCCGCGATCAGGCGCTGGGCGGTACCGTCACGAACCGCATAGAGGAGCTGGCTGCCATCGGGACTCCATTGGGGTGCGGCGAACGCGGCAGGCCTGGCGTCTAGTGGGGCTTGCGTGCCATCCAGCGAGAGCAGCGCCAGGCGATCGGTGCCGATGTGGGTCAGTAAACGTCGACCGTCGGGCGCCCACGAAAAGTAGAGTGGCTGCCCCCGATCGAGGGTCGTCGCTTCATCGCCACCGTGGGCGACGTCCACGAGCGAGAGAGCTAATTCCGTCGTCCCGCTGCTGAGGTAGGCCAGGCGCTGACTATCGGGACTCCAGAAGAGGTAAAAAGCGGGAAAAGGAATGACCGCCGTGGTTCGATCACGGCCGTCGGAGCGACTGGTCAGAAGAGTGCTGCGGATATCGCTGGTCCGGCTATCAATCTCAACCCAGGCCACCCGTTCGGCTGAGGGTGACCAGGTGGGCTGGCGATAGGTATGATCGGTCGTCGCATCGGTTGTAAGCGCCTGGCGATCGCTGCCATCCGGGCTGACCGTGTAGATATTGCCGTCATCACCCAGGACGACCAGGCGATTCGCGCTCGGAGGCGTGCTGAGAGACTTCAACGCCCGTTCGCCACCGGGTGTCAGGCTCACCCACACGAGGCCAGTTGCGACCAGGCAGGCGCACGCCACCAACACGACACCGAAACAGCCCATTCCGACGACGACCAGCTTCCACCCGCGCATGGTACCCTCATCTCTTTCTAACCAGGACCTCTCGGAAGTATAGCACACCGCTGCTGGTGGCGGTAAGGGTTGCGCGGGACGCGGAGCAGTGCGGGGACTGCCGTGGTCCCCATGGAGACGAATAGGACTCGACGAGCGGCTGCCGGTCGAGCAACGCAAGGACGATTCGTTCGCTCGCGGCCGGGAGTGGTGCTCTGGCCTGAAAGCTCGGACGCTCAGGTCGAGAGCAGGTACTTGGACCACACCTCAGAGGTGTTGGTCTCGCCGAGCAGAGCAATCGCCATGTAGCGCGGGCGGAAGGGCTGGCGCATCAGGCGCATGCTTGCTTCGCCGGGCAGGCGGTTGCCCTTGCGTTGGTTACAGGGTGCACAGGCGAGAACGATATTTTCCCAGGTTGTTTGCCCTCCACGCGCCCGTGGAACGACGTGATCGAGGGTCAAAGCGTGCTTGCCGGGCTGCGCGCCGCAGTACTGACAGGTGTGGTGGTCGCGAGTCATGACCGTGCGACGGGTCAACGGGATGCCCAACCGCCCCGGAATCCGGACGTAGTTCACCAGCCGAATGACGAGCGGTACCCGGAGCGCAATGTGTTCAGAACGAAGGGTGGCCTCGGCCGCCTCCAACAGCTCCGCCTTTTCTTTGAGCAGAAGCACGATGGCTCGCTTAACCGAGATGATGTTCAGCGGTTCGTAGCTGGCGTTGAGGACCAGAACGCTGCCCATCGAGTCGACTTCCTTTTTCCTTTCAGCGCACGAGCATTGCTCCGTGGCGAACACGGGCAAAGAAAAAGGCCCCCATGGGGACCTTTCGAGAGACGCAAAAAGCGCTCAGGGTGCAGCACCAGAAGTGGTGTTGAGGGAGGAGTATGCTCATGCCGCGTTGGACGCCTCGTGTGAGGCCAGAAACGCTTCGACCTCTTCTTTGGCTTTGCGAAAGCGGCGCAACAAGGCCGAATCGGATCCCTTGAAGCTGGTCACCGCGCGGCTGGCGCAGGTGTCGCAGCCCAAGGAAAGTTTGTAGCTTCCGGGCTGGCAGTTGAGACAACCACATAGCCGAACCATCATCAGCGTAAACGCCAGGCTCTCCTCGTTCGCCTCATCGAGTTGCTCGATGTGTTCCGTCAGTTCGAGCCAGGCGCCGTTACGCACTCCTCTGAGCGCGGGGATCGCCGAGTGCGGGAACATCAACTCGTTGTTGCGGTACATAGATGACATAGGCGTCCACCATCCTTCGCGATGTGGCCAAACGTGGGCTCATCTGCCGATTCCTGTCAAGGATTATAGACGCTCTATCAAGAAAAGCAAGTTTTCGGTGTAAAAACCGGACGGCTCATGCCACGACGCGGCCCCCGCCGGCCGGGGCCGTCAAGGCCTCACCGAGAGCCTCACCCTGACGGACCATGTAGGTCGGGATGCCGGCGATGGCGAGCGCACTCTCGAGAGTTGCGGAGGTGGGCGCACGGCGGTCGAAGCTATGGGCATCAACGAGCACGGCAATCGGGCGGATGCCACGGCGACGCAGTCCCCGCAGCGCGTCCACCCAGACCGGCCAGGGTGAGGGTGTCACGACGATGACGGTGGTGCCCCGGGTAAAGAAGTTTTCCTCGAGGGTCAGCACATGTTCCAGTGAGAGCGTACCACGCGCCTGGAGAACAGCCAGGCTCTCCAGGAGCCTGGTGAGCTGGCGCAGGCCGCGGTCGGGCTGAACGATCTCCCGCTTGACGCCGTGGGCGATGAGGCCGACCGCGCGGTTCTGCTCGAGAAAATGCTGGCCGAGTGAAGCGGCGATAGTGACCGCGTACTCCTCCGTGGCCGGCTCAATGGCTGTCTGAGGCTCGTTGAGCCAGAGCAGCGCCGGCTCGTGCTCGAGGTTCACGACCGGGGTGCCGGGCACCGCGGTGTGGACCGACTCACACATATCGAGCACGATCCAGATGTTGGCGGTCGGATCTTCCTCGAACTCCTTGACGATCAGTCGTCCAGTCCGCGCCACGCCTGGCCAGTGGATCCGGTTGAAGCTATCGCCTGGGGCATACTCGCGCACGCCTGCCACGTTGGGCGTGACGTGGTGCGTGCGTCGCCGGAGCGATTCGCCCCCGAGGAGCTGTCCGACCGGAGGCGCAAACCCTGGGATAGGGAAGGTCGCCGGGTAGACGACGATTGACGAGGTCTGGGGCAGATTCCGGGCGAGCTTGAAGAGCCCGAACGGGTCGCCCGAAATCAGCCGCATCGGACCCAGGCGGTAGCGTCCCCGTTTGCGAGCGGTACTCCTGGCAGCCCAGCCGCGCGCGCGGTGGGGCGGCAAGGAATTGATGACGCGGCTGGCGCGGTAGCCCGGCATCTCCGAGAAGTCGCGCATCTCTAACCAGAGCTTCGGTAAGAACCCCGTGTTGCGAATGATGAAGCGCTCCTCGGCCGGCCGTCCTACCTGGACCCGTTTAGACTGGGTGATACGGGTGAGCGCCACCCAACGCAAGTTGAGCCAGGCCCACAGGAATGAGAAAATCAGCGTGGCGCCCACCAGGTAGACGAGGGTAAAAATCAACCGCCGGCCGGTTTGAACCGCGATGATCGTCAAGACGAGCAGGAGCAGGAAGAGAAAACCACTACGGCGCATAGCATTCCTCGCTCAGGCGCGCACGCGGGTCTGAGCGCCAGGCACCGGGACGGTGTTGAGCAGCTCTTCGATGACAGTCCCCGCCTCGACATTCTTGATTCGGGCGGCCGGGCTGATGATCAGGCGATGGGCCAGAGTCGGCCCGGCGAGCGCCTTGATGTCATCAGGCAGGACGTAGTCGCGACCCGCGGCGGCGGCCCGCGCCTGGGCGGTGTGGTAGAGGGCCAGGGAGCCACGGGGGCTGGTGCCGAGGTAGACATCGGGATGTTGGCGGGTCGCCCGCGTCAGGTCCACGACGTAGCGCTTGATCAGGTCATCGACGTAGACCTCCCGCACCGCCCGTTGGGCGGCGAGCAACTCCTCGATCGAGACGACCTGGCCGATGGTCTCGATCGGGTGGAGTCGCTGCTGTGAGGTCAGAATGGCGATCTCATCGGCCGCTTCGGGGTAGCCCAGGTGGATGCGGAGCAGGAAGCGGTCGAGTTGCGCCTCAGGCAGGGGGAAGGTGCCCTCATACTCGATCGGGTTCTGGGTAGCCATGACCACAAAGGGGCGCGGGAGGGGGTAGGTAACGCCATCAACGGTGACCTGGCGCTCCTCCATCGCCTCCAAGAGCGCCGACTGGGTTTTGGGTGTCGCCCGGTTGATTTCGTCGGTGAGAACGACCTGGGCCATGATTGGACCCGGCCGGAACTCAAACTCGCGCTCTTTCTGGTTGAAGACCGAAACGCCGGTCACGTCGGTAGGGAGAAGGTCGGGGGTAAACTGAATCCGTTTGAACGAGCATCCGACGCTGCGGGCAACCGCCTTGGCCAATGTCGTTTTGCCTGTGCCGGGCACATCTTCGATGAGAATGTGGCCCTCGCACAACAGTGCCAGCAGCGCGAGACGTACCTCACGGTGTTTGCCAAGAATCACCCGCTCAACATTTGCCGATACGCGACGCACAATTTCTTCGATCTGCGGCATGAACATCCTCCTGGAGACAGGCGCTGCACTCCCACCGCACGCCGGCCGGGTGCGGAAGGAGCAACGCGGAACAAGATTACGGTCCAATCTGCAAGTCCCAGGATTATAGTCACTTTGCAAACAATCAAGTAACGGCGCCTGCACTGGCCCCGTGACTGGGGCCGATCCGGCTCCTGGCAGCCGGGCGCCTGCCCGAGCGGGCGCTCTCGATCGAGGGAGAGAGTGCTAACCGAGGGCCGGGTTCGAGAGTGCTAAGATCGAAAAACAGCGAGAATCGGCGAAAATAAAAGCATGATTTCGATCAAGTGAGTGTTGCCAGGGTATCTCTGAGTATTTCCAGATAAGCCTGCCGCTTTCTCGTGAACGCTGATTTGCCAAAGTTAGCACTCTCCGATATACTTTGGTTGGCACTCTGGAAAGTGGAGTGCCAATTGTTTGCCCGCCAGGTGCGGGAACTGTGACCCCAGGTGGGGCGCACTGCTAACCTGTTCTGTGTGAAGGAGGGAATCTTCCGTATGGCAACCCAACTCCAGCCCCTTGGTGATCGTGTGATCGTCGAGCCGATCGAGCGCGAGGAGACAACCGCGAGTGGGATCGTCCTGCCCGAGACGGCCAAAGAGAAGCCCCAGGAGGGGAAGGTCATCGCGGTGGGCGCCGGCAAAAAGAATGACGATGGGACGCGCGTCCCCCTGGATGTTGAAGTCGGCGAACGCGTGATTTATGCGAAGTACGCGGGGACCGAGTTCAAGCTCGACGGCGACAACAAAGTTTTGATTCTCAAGGAGAGCGATATCCTGGCAAAGGTGGTGTAGGTTCCGACCCTCTCGGACTGAGAACCACCCAATCGCCGGATACACTTTTTGAGGCCCACACCTCTCTCGAAACCCAAGATTGTTTGTAAGGAGGACAGATACTATGGCGAAGCAACTGCGCTTCTCCGAAGATGCTCGCAAATCGCTGAAAGAGGGCGTTGACTCGCTAGCGAATGCGGTCAAGACCACCTTAGGTCCCAAAGGTCGCAACGTGGCGCTCGACAAGAAGTTCGGTGCTCCCACCATCTCCCATGATGGTGTGACGGTTGCCAAGGAGATCGAGCTCGAGGATCCCTTTGCCAACATGGGGGCCCAGCTGCTGAAGGAAGCGGCCACCAAGACGAACGATGTTGCCGGTGACGGCACGACGACGGCGACCGTGTTGGCCCAGGCCATCGTGAACGAGGGTCTGCGCAACGTGGCAGCCGGCGCCAACCCGATGCTCCTGAAGCGCGGGATTGACCGGGCGACGGGTGCGGTGGTTGACAGGATCAAGGGCATGGCCAAGACAATCGAGGCGCGTGATGAGATCGCGCATGTGGCCAGTATCTCGGCCGCCGACGAGGAGATCGGCAACCTGATTGCGGACGTGATGGAGAAGGTTGGCAAGGACGGCGTCATCACGGTCGAGGAGTCCAAGGGCCTGGCCTTCGAGACCGAGTACGTCGAGGGCATGCAGTTCGACCGCGGCTACATCTCGTCCTACTTCATCACCGACCCTGACGCGATGGAGGCCGTGCTGGAGAATCCCTACGTCCTGATCCACGACAAGAAGATCTCCACCGCTCAGGACATCGTCCCGGTGCTCGAGAAGCTGGTCCAGAGCGGCAACCGCAACCTGCTGCTCATCTCTGAGGACATTGAGGGCGAGGCGCTGGCAACCCTGGTCCTGAACAAGCTCCGCGGCACCTTCAACGTCGTTGCCGTCAAGGCCCCTGGCTTTGGCGACCGCCGCAAGGCGATGCTGCAGGACATTGCGGTCCTCACGGGCGGCCAGGTCATTACGGAGGAGATGGGCCGCAAGCTCGAGAGCACCACGTTGGCGGACCTTGGTCGCGCCAGCAAGGTGATTGTGGACAAGGATAACACGACCATCGTAGAGGGCGTCGGCAAGCCCGAGGAGATCCAGGGCCGCATCAAGCAGATCCGCGCCCAGATTGAGACCACGACCTCGGACTACGACCGTGAGAAGCTGCAGGAGCGGTTGGCCAAGCTGGCCGGTGGTGTCGCCATCATCCGCGTGGGCGCAGCCACCGAGACCGAGCTGAAGGAGAAGAAGCACCGTGTCGAGGACGCCCTGAGCGCGACCCGCGCAGCCGTTGAGGAGGGCATCGTTCCCGGTGGTGGTGTGGCTCTGATCCTGACCAAGGAAGCCCTCGCCGAGAACCTGGGTCTGGAAGGTGACGAGGCGACCGGTGTCAGGATCGTGCGCCGCGCCCTCGAGGAGCCGATGCGCCAGATCGCGAGCAACGCCGGTCAGGATGGTGCCGTCGTGGTCGAGGAAGTCCGGCGCCGCAGCAAGGACACCGGAACGAACACCATCGGCTACGACGTCTTGAGGGGTGAGTACGTTGACATGCTCAAGGTCGGTATCATCGACCCTGCGAAGGTTACCCGCAGCGCGGTCGAGAATGCGGCCTCGATCGCCTCGATGATTCTCACGACGGAGGCGCTGATCACCGATCTGCCGGAGAAGGAAAGGGCAGCCGCGGCCCCGCCGATGCCCGAGTACTAAGCCGACGGAAGGCAGATTGTGCCCGACGGAGAAAACAGGGCGGCCCGACAAGGGCCGCCCTGTTTATGTTGGCGGGAAGTTGCTCCTCGATCTCTCGGAAACCGGCAGGATTCCGCGGCCGGAGTATGGAACCACCTTCTGCGTTGCGCCGGGGCGGCTGCCCTGCACGCGAGCGTCCCGCTCGTCGCGGGAGCCGTGCAAGCGGGGCGTGCTCTGAGAAGCGCGGCTTCTCATCAACTGCCGGATGCCTGCACACTGAGGCGCACGCCCGCTCCCGGTTCCACGGTCTTCAGGTCAGAGAGGGCCCCGTTCCGGGCGGCAGCCGGGCTGGAGGAGCCCTTCGTCGGCCACGCCTCCCGAGCCGAACGGCGCTGTTTTTCCTTTTGGCTCTGCTTTCGGCGCAGTTTCGCTCCGCTTCATTTTTTCCCGCTTCTAATGTAGTCAATGGCGTTATTCAGGGGAATGCGCTATAATAAAAACCATTGCGCGCCGCAATCGGCGCGTACTTGATGAGACGCAGTTGGTCGCTTGAATGAGGAAGCAGAATTCGAATGGATAGCCCGGACCTGACGAACTTCGGCAGCGTGCAACAGATTGACATTGACGAGGAGATGCGCGGCTCCTATCTGGACTACGCGATGAGCGTGATCGTGAGCCGGGCGCTGCCCGACGTGCGCGACGGGCTCAAGCCGGTCCACCGGCGGATCCTCTACGCGATGTACGATATGGGCTTGCGACCGGAGCGGCCCTACAAGAAGAGCGCCCGGATCGTGGGCGAGGTGCTGGGCAAGTACCACCCCCACGGGGATAGCGCGGTCTACGACGCGATGGTGCGGATGGCGCAGGACTTCTCGATGCGCTATCTGCTGGTGGACGGCCAGGGCAACTTCGGCTCGGTGGACGGCGATGCGGCGGCGGCGATGCGCTACACCGAGGCGCGCCTGGCGCCGGCAGCGCTGGAGATGCTGGCCGACATCGAGAAGAACACCGTCGAGTTCAGCGACAACTTCGACGGCTCGCTCACGGAGCCGCTGGTCTTGCCGGCGCGGCTGCCCAATCTGCTGGTCAATGGGGCCAGCGGCATCGCCGTGGGGATGGCCACCAACGTCCCCCCCCACAACCTCAGCGAGGTCTGCGACGCCACCAACCACGTGCTCGACAACTGGGAGCGGCTCGACGAGATCACGGTCGAGGATCTGCTCGAGTTCATTCAGGGGCCCGACTTCCCCACGGCCGCCCGGATCTTAGGGGACGAGGGGATTAAGCAAGCATACGCCACCGGTCGCGGGCGGGTGGTCCTACGCGCCAAGGCCGAGATCGAGGAGATGCGGGGCGGCCGCTTCATGATCCTGGTGACCGAGTTGCCCTATCAGGTCAACAAGGCCAACCTGATCGAGAAGATCGCCGAGTTAGTGCGTGATGGTCGCCTAGACGGGATTGCCGATCTCCGTGACGAGTCCGATCGCAAGGGCATGCGCATTGTGATCGAACTCAAACGCGGTGCCCATCCCGCCAACGTGCGCAACAAGCTCTTCAAATACACCGCTCTGCAGAGTACCTTCGGCGTCAATATGCTGGCGTTGCATGATGGTGTCCCCCGCGTCCTCCCACTCAAGCAGATTCTGCGCTCCTACGTCGAGCATCGCATCGAGGTCATCACCCGCCGCTCACAGTTCGAGCTCGAACGAGCGCGGGCGCGAGCGCACATCCTGGAGGGGCTCCTCAAGGCACTCGACCAGATCGATGCCATCATCGAGACCATCCGCGAGTCTCCTTCCGCCGAGGCTGCGCTCCTGCGTCTCATGGAGGTCTTCCACTTTAGTGAGGCTCAGGCTCGGGCGATTCTGGACATGCGCCTGGCCCGGCTAGCGGCCCTCGAACGCCAGAATCTGCTCGATGAGCATGCCTCGGTCCGCGCCACCATTGCGTACCTTGAAGAGCTTCTAGGCGACCAGACCAAGATTCGCGATGTGATCAAGAGCGATTTGGCCGAACTCAAGGAGAAGTATGGCGACCCGCGCCGCACCCAGATCATTGCCGGCGCCGATGGCTCCTTCAATGAGGAGGATCTGATCCCCGACGTGCCGGTGCTGATCTCGATCACCAGTCGCAACTACATCAAGCGGGTCCCGGCGGAGACCTACCGGGCTCAGCGGCGGGGCGGTAAGGGGCTCAACGGCATGACCACCCGCGAAGACGACACCGTTGTCCATCTCTTCGCGGCGCACACCCACGACGATCTGCTCTTCTTCACCGACAAGGGCAAAGTCTACCAGCAACGCGCCTTCGAGGTACCCGACGCCAGCCGCACGGCCAAGGGCACCAACCTGATCAACGTTATCAACGTTGCGGCAGACGAGATCGTTACGGCAGCCATCGCGGTGCGCGACTGGGAGAAGGCCGACTATCTGGTGATGCTGACGCGGCAGGGCCGGATCAAGCGGGTGGATCTCAGCGAGTTCAACGGTGTGCGCCCCTCGGGGCTGATCGCGATCAATCTGGACGAGGGCGACGAGCTCTGCTGGGTGAAGCTGACCCACGGCGACAACGAGATCATCATCGTCACCGAGCAGGGACAATCGATTCGCTTCCACGAGGACGATGTGCGCCCGATGGGGCGGGCGGCCGCGGGCGTCATGGCGATCAAGCTCGACGAGAACGACCGGGTAGCCGCCGTGGACGTCGTGAACCCGAAGGCCGATCTCCTGATCATCACGGCTCAGGGCTACGGCAAGAGAACTCCACTGGAGGAGTACCGCGTGCAGAGCCGTTACGGGAGCGGCATCCGCACGATTTCCCAGATCACGCCGGAGACCGGCAAGATTGTGGACGCGCGCGTGGTCGAGCCGGACGACGAGATCACCTTGATCTCAGCCGAGGGCATGGTCATCCGTACTTCGGTGCGACCGATTCGGCAGATGGGCCGGGCGACCCGCGGCGTCAAGGTCATGAATGTGGGCCCTGGCGATCGCGTGGTGAGTATCGCGCGCCTCCAGAATGGCCTTACTGAACGGAGGCCGCAAGGCACGCCGGAGTCCAACGGAGCCTCAGCGGCGTAGCCAGCCGATGCCTGCGCCTTGCCGGTGGCGCCCCTCGGCCGACCGAGTTGTGAGCAGCCCTGCACCCGTTCCCAATCGCTAATCCCCAATCTCTCCCTCGGCAGCGACGATCCGCCCCTGGGGCACCTTCAGCCGGTCGAGGGTGCGGACGAACGCGGCGGGATCGCCGGTGGTGGCGTAGGTGATCGGAGCAGGGGCGCGGTGGGGTGCGAGCGGCTGCCAGAGCCGGACGACCTGGCGGGCGACCGCCGGGCCGGCGTCGAGGATGGTGATCTCGGGGCCGGCCAGGTCGGCAATCAAGGATGTGAGGAAGGGGTAGTGGGTACAACCGAGGACGATGGTATCGACCCCGGCGGCGAGGAGCGGCGCCAGGGAACGGTGCACCAGAGTGCGCGTAGCCGGCGAGTCGAGATCACCGGCCTCGATCCGCTCGACCAATCCGGGGCACAGTTGATGCTCGACCCGGACGTGCGCGGCCCAGGCGGCCTCGACCTCGCGGAGCAGGGCGCCTTGAAGGGTGGCCGGCGTGGCCAGGAGGCCGACGACACCGCTACGGGTCGTTTGAGCGGCCGGCTTCACCGCCGGCACCATCCCGACGAAGGGCACGCCGGGGAAGCGCCGGCGCAGCCAGTGCAGGGCCGCGGCACTCGCCGTATTGCAGGCGATGACGATGAGCGTCGCCCCGCGAGCCAGGAGCCAGCGGGTGTTGGCCGCACTCAGCGTGCGCAGTTCGGCGGTGGGGCGAGGCCCGTAGGGGCAGTGAGCCTGGTCGGCGAGGTAGAGTAACGGCGCGGCCGGCAGGAGGCGGTGGACCTCGAGGAGAACGGAGGTGCCACCGACGCCACTGTCAAAGAAACCGATCGAGGCGAAGGGGGGACGACCCTGGGAGTTGCCGTCGAGCCCTACGGTTTGTTCCCCGCGCAATCCGCCGGCCATGATTTCGGTCGACTACGAGTGGTTCGCCTGGCGGTAGGCCGCGGCGGCCTTGACGAAGGCAGCGAACAAGCGGCGCATACGCGGATCATTCCCGGCCAGCTCCTCGGGGTGCCACTGCACGCCGATCAGGAAGTGGCCGTTGGACGCCTCGAGGCCCTCGATGAGCCCATCGGTCGCGAAGCTGCTGGGAATCAGGCCCGGCGCGAGGTCCTTGATTCCCTGATGGTGCATCGAATTCACCTTGAGTGTGCGCACGCCTAAAATGGCGCCCAGCTTGCTCTCTTCATCGATGAGGACGCTGTGGACCAGCAGATCCCGGGTGTAGCGGCCCTGGAACGGGAAGTAATCGTGCTTGATGGCCCCCGGGCAGTCGTTGGCAATATCCTGATAGAGGGTACCGCCTGCCGCCACGTTGACCAGTTGAATCCCACGGCAGACGGCGAGGATCGGCTTATGGTCGTCAAACGCCCAGCGCACGAGCTGTAACTCGATCGCATCACGATCCAGGTCGCTCCGGCCGCAGAGCGCGTGGCGGGCCTCACCGTAGGCGGATGGGTCAATGTCGACGCCACCAGCCAGGAAAATCCCGTCGAGCTGCTCGTAGATGTCCCGCATCGTCTCACGGTCGTCAAGGAGCGGGAGGACCCACGGCAGGGCACCGGCTGCGGTGAGGGTGGTCACGTAGCGCTGGCTCATAATCCACGAGCGAGGGACCTCACCGGGGATCGCATCCAACGTCTGCGTAGGCAGACCGGCAATTGGGCGCGAAGTCATCAGTTCGTTCCTCCTGGCGACGAAGTACAAAAAGCCCCTCTGCCGACACCGTCTCTGACAAAGGGGTCATTCAAAAGTATACCGTTGGCGTCTGGAGCTGTCAAAACCGGGAGCGCGCAACCGGCCAGAACAGCGGTCAAGTTGTCGAAGGGGCGCGTGATCGGAGACTTCGGAAGTCTGACTGCTTGACCGGCGCTCTGGGAATCCTTCAACTGCCAGACGGGAAGCGCCCCAGCCTGCCGGCCGCCTTTCCCGATCGTCAGACCCACAGGCCCCCACTTACGTTGATGACCTCGCCGCTGATGGCGGCGGCTTCATCCGAGGCCAGCCAGGCGACGGCCGCTGCCACCTCCTCCGGCCTGATCAGGCGTCCGAGGGGGGTCTGCCCAACGATCCGCTCCGGGTCCACCTCGAGCGTATCAACCATGCCGGGATTGACAACGTTGGCGCGGATACCGTAGCGGCCTTCGCTCCGGGCCACGGAGCGCGTGAGAACCACGACGGCGGTTTTGAGCGCGTTATACACCGCGGTATTCGGAGCACCGCGGGGCACCTCGGCGTTGAGCGAACCGATATTGATGATGACACCACCCCCCTGCACGCGCATGATTGGAATCACACGCTGAAGCGTGTGGAAGACACTGGCGAGGTTGCCATCCACCATCAGGCGCCACTCCGCCTCGCTTGTCTCGACCAGCGGCTTCGGCACGAAGGGTCCGACGTTGTTGATCCAGAGATCAAGCCCACCCAGGACATGCTGCGCCTCGCGAACGAGACACTCGGCTCCGGCGGGCGTGCTCACATCCGCCTTAATTGCGACCAGATCAGGGCAGATGGGACGAAGCTCGGCGATGGCCGCCGCGGCGGCCGCTTCGTGGTGGCGGTAATTCAGCGCCAGGAGGTACCCCTCGTGGGCGAGGCGCCGGGCGATCGCCAGGCCGAGTCGCCGCGTCCCGCCGGTAATGACTGCGACTCGGCCATCGTTCACACCTGTCACGGCCAGATCTTTCCTTGTTTTACGCCGCGGCGCGGTTGAGGCGCCGGCCATCGGCGCCGTGACGCCCAGGGACGATCACCCCTGATGCCAGCGCCTCGACGGTCGGGGGGCCACCGGATCGTTCGCGCCGCCGATCACACCCGGTCGATTTACTGGGGAAAGAAAACATTTCCGAACAGACCGGGGATGATACCACCGTGACTCCAACTCAAGCAAGCCGGGCGCTACCTGCGGCAGGGCGGGGTCAAAGTTGCGCCGCTGTCAGCCGGAGCGGGACGAAATGGAGCGAAGGGTCTCGCGGGCCGCAGAAAGAGATGCTTCGCTCCGCTGGCACTGGGCTCAGCGTGACAGCCGTGGGAGTTTGACCCCGCCTTGCCGCAAGAGCCTGTCTTGGCGCCCCCATCCCATTGGCTAGCTTGGGTCATGTGCGCCTTCTTCTGGACACCGCGCCTGCCTTCAGAGGGCTTGTGGCCTCTGAACACGAGCAGCGTCGCTTGGACCTGGACCAACCGCGAGACGACGGCCGCGCCCTTCCCGGCCAGCCCCTCGCCGACGCCAGCACCGGCCGGCGCTCTCTTCTCGAGCCCGGTCTCCCTGGCCCCTAGTTCTGGGCGTTGGCCGCTCGCGATCAGCCACTGGGGCGCTGGCGCCTACCGGCCGGCCGCGCGGCCGCGCGGCCGGCGGCCTGGCCCGATGCTCCTGGCCGACAGCGGCCAGACGTAGCCGTTTGAATCGCTCCCGTGGAAGCTGATCCCGGTTACAGCCCGCCCGACGTGGCCGGCGACCAGGTCGGGCGGGACGGGCAGTCGCTCTCAGCGCTGGCCGGCCGGGTCAATAGCCGCGTGGTCTGCGGCCCGGCTGTGAGCGCGCCGCGCGCCCTCCCCGCGCTCGCCTGCGACCTGCACGACCACGCCGGGCCGGCCGCGTCGCTGGGTCTGGATGGCGAGGTCCAGGCTCTGGCCGCCGGATCTGACGATCCGGCTGGAGCCGGGGGAGCGGGGGCCGCGTCGCTGGGTCTGGATGGCGAGGTCCGGGCTCTGGCCGCCGGATCTGACGATCCGGCTGGAGCCGGGGGAGCAGGGGCCGCGTCGCTGGGTCTGGATGGCGAGGTCCAGGCTCTGGCCGCCGGATCTGACGATCCGGCTGGAGCCGGGGGAGCAGGGGCCGCGTCGCCGGGTCTGGATGGCGAGGTCCAGGCTGTGGCCGCCGGATCTGACGATCCGGCTGGAGCCGGGGGAGCAGGAGCCGCGTCGCCGGGTCTGGATGGCGAGATCCAGGCTGTGGCCGCCGGATCTGACGATCCGGCTGGAGCCGGGGGAGCAGGTGGGATGATGTAAAGTCGAATCTTATCGCGACGATCTACACTTCTGAGGATCCGCCCACTCGTGGCAGAGAGCCTGCCACGTGAAGCCCCACGCGATCTTCGCGGTCTGGCTGGCGATGGTGCTCACCAGGACGGCCCTTGGATGTCTCGGTCCGCGATTTGCCGGGGCGGACGCCTCGCGCCCCCGTGCGCTCGCTCTGCGTGCCACCAGGCGGGGGTGGCGGCTGTTTCAGTGCGGTCGGCGCGCAGGCCGCGGCGCCGCCAAGCGACACCATCCGCTTGGCGACGGGAAGCTCCAGCGCGAGTATCCTGATCACCCGCACGGTCAGGTTGGGCCGCTCTCCGCACTGCCATCATCAGTCTGTGCCGCGCCCACGCCTGCGCTACCTCCCGGACGCCCTCCGCCATGACGGCACCTTCCGCTTGAGTGGGGCTGGCGGACTGTCACACAGCCCTACTACCTGGGGCCTAGATCCAGGAGCTCGGCCTGGACGGTCCCCGGCACGAGACGGACGATCGCCACGGTCGCCCGACGGTGAAAGCCCTGGCGCCCGGCGGCCCCCGGGTTGAGCCAGAGCCCTCCCCCGTCCATCGGAGCCGAGCGTGGCTGGTGACTGTGACCGCAGATGAAAAGGGCCGGCCGCGCTTCAGCCAGCAACCTGGCGACCTCCGGCGCGGGGCGCTCGGGCCGGCCGCCGATGTGGGTCATGATCAGGCGATTCCCCGCTGCGACCAGGTCCGCGACCAGCGGCAGGGCGGCAGCCCATTCGCCGTGATCGACGTTCCCACGCACGGCGATGACAGGGGCAATCACTCCCAGGGTGTCCAGCACCGTGACCCGGCCAATGTCGCCGGCATGCAAAATTTTGGCCACACCATGCTCGACAAAGGTGGGGACCACAGCCGGGTGCATCCGGCCGTGGGTATCGGCGAGAACGCCCAGGATATACTCGGACACAGCCTCTCACTCTCAGCCGCACGGGCGGCACCATTTTGCCAACAGTGGCCGCCCTGCTATAATAAAGCCGCATGTTCGGGTTGGCCCGCCCAACCCTTTTTATTTGTCGGGTCAGTGTGACCCTTCTTGCTCCGGTCAGCAAGACCGGGGCCGCTTCAGTCCACAGGAAGGAGACTTATGAATGGATGATCGCCGGCGGTATGAATTGTACGCTGTCCTCAGCGTTGGCCTCGAGGAGGACGCCCTCGAGGCGCTCGTAGCGCGTCTCGATGACATTATCGTCAATAGTGGGGGCGAGGTTCTGGAGGTCAAGCGCAAGGGGCGCCGCCGTCTGGCCTACGCGATTCACCACCAGAACGAGGGGTACGACATCGTCTACCAACTGACTTTGCCGGCCGAGGCACCGGCTTCCATTGAGCGCCAACTTCGGCTTCAAGAAGATGTATTACGCTATCTGCTGCTGCGGCGCGAGGACCTGGAGAAGGCTCAGCCGGCGCAGCCGGAGAAGAAGGGGGCTTCATGATGGCTCGTCCACGTGACGGAGGCGGTGGACGCCGGGGCGGTCGAGGTCGAGTCTGCAGCTTCTGCGTCGATAAGATCACCTGGATCGATTATAAGGATAGTGACAATCTTCGTCGCTACATTTCGGATACCGGCAAGATTCTGCCTCGTCGCAAGACGGGCACGTGCGCGAAGCATCAGCGCAGCCTGGCCACAGCAATTAAGCGCGCTCGCCACGTTGCCTTGCTGCCCTTCAGCGACAGTCACATCCGTGAGTATAGCGGCTAAGCACCTCGTTTCAGCATCCCGTGGGCCGGAGCCTGCGTGCCCTCCCACGTGGCAAGGTGACAGAGGTCTACGGGTCCGCGAGGAACGAATGCTGGTCCGCACGTCAGAGCCGTAAGGTCGCAGCCCCCAGGGCCTGCCGAGGCGCTCCGTCCGGCAGGTCCTTTTGGTTGGCATTCGTCTTGAAGCAAGCGTTTTCGAGCGGTCGGAGGACCGCTCCACGTCGAGGAGAAAGAGAAGGATGGCGAAGAAAACCCAGCGTCAGGTTTCGGAGCGCCCCTTGACGCGCAAGCAGTTGTCGCGATCTGAGCGCGAGGCGCTTCAACGACGCCGGATCTGGATTGCGGCCGCTGTGCTGCTCGGTTTCGTGGTGGTGGTTCTGGCCGGGGGAGTCGTGCAGTCGCAGGTCATCGCCCCGAACCAGCCGGTTGCCCGCGTCAACGGTGAAACGATCACGACGGGACAGTACCAGCAGCGGGTCAATTTCGATCGCTGGCGCCTACGAAATGCGATCACGAACATGCAGGCTCAAGCCGCGCAGGTCCCCGCGAATGATCCGAGTGCCGGCTTTCTCGGCCAGCTCATCAACCAGCAGCTCCAGCAACTTCAGTCGCAGTACAGCTTCGTTGGCAGCCAGGCGCTGGAGGACATGATCGCCGAAGCGCTCATCCGCCAGAAAGCGGCCGAGCTCAATATTTCGGTCACTGACGACGAGGTGACGGCCGAGATCGAACGCCAGATCGCGCGCCAGATCGGGGCGATCCGGCCGGCCGATGCCACGGCCACGACGACGGCGGCGGCCGAGGCGACAGCGACCGCGCAGAGTTGGACGCCGACGCCGGAGCCCACCCCGACGGCGACCTTGACGGTGGAAGAGAGCGCCGCCATCACCCAGACCGCCACCCCAGAGCCGCCGACGCCGACGCTCGGCCCAACGGCAACGCCGAACCTGCTCACGAGCGAGAGTTTCAACGAGCAGTACAAGAAGTACCTCGAGGCCATGCGCAAAGAGACCGGCGTGACCGAGGCCCGATACCGCGAGGTTGTCCGCGCGGACCTGCTGCGTAGCAAGCTCAGCGACTACTTCGCGAACCAGGTACCGGCCGAGGAGGAGCAGGTCCACATTCGCCAGGTGCTTCTCCCGACCGAAGAGGCAGCCAGGCAGGCCAGGCAGGCCCTGGACGGCGGCAAGAGCTTCGACGAGGTTGCCAAGGAGACGGCTGTCGAGAAGGCTGGCGACCTGGGCTTCTTCGGCAAGGGCCAGATGGTGCCTGAATTCGAGCAGGTTGTTTTCACGCTCGAGCCGGGCCAGATCAGCGACCCCGTCAAGAGCCAGTTTGGCTGGCACATCATCCAGGTGCTCGAGCGCAAGGGTGAGGACGACCAGATGCAGGTTCACGCTCGCCACATCCTGGTTGACACCGAGGAAGAGGCCAGGCAGATCAAGCAGGAACTTGAGAAGGGCGCCGATTTTGGGCAGTTGGCCCTCGAACGTTCCAAGGATCCCAGCGTCCAGCCGCCCAAGACGGACCTCGGTTGGGTGACGCGCGATAGCACGGCGGCCGACCCGTCCGTGATCGAAGCGGCCTTCAAGCTCCAGAGCGGGGCTATCAGCGACCCAATCCAGGTGCCCAGCGGAGAGTGGGCCATCGTCCAGCTGGTTGAGGGACCGAGCGTGCGGGCGCTGGACCAGGCCGATCTCCAGCGCAAGCGCTCACAGGCCCTGCAAACCTGGCTCAACGAGGCCAAGGCCGGCCAGGGGGTCGAGCGTCTCTGGGATACCAGCAGGGTCCCGCCCGACCCCTTCCTCGCCTCGGGCGGCTGAGCCTCGCGCCGACACAATCTGCCACGCCGGTGGCCCACTCGACTGGGCCCCGGCGTGGCTTTTGTTCCGAGAGCGGTCTTCGCCACGCCGGCCGAAGGGAAAGGCGCCGCACGGCGGCAGACCTCTTCGGAGAATGCCGACCGGCCTGTGTTGTTCCCCAACCGCACAGAGAGCCGCTGTGATTGCCTCCGCTGGGAGCGCGTGAACGCGCGCTGTTTTGACCCCTCTTTTCGCCGGGGCAGAGAGGAGCGTCCAGGACGCTCCCGGACCGAGTCCTATGCAAGTCACAGTTTTGGTCCAGGAAAGTTGTGACCAAAGCGTGACCCTCGGCGCATGACGTAAGAGCCGATTCTCAATATGCTAATGCTTGCGCCTGCAACCAAAGGGTGAGCCTCTGCCAGATCACCTCTTGCTACTGTTTTGCCTCGGAGTGGAGGTGTACGCCGAGGAGGGGTGGCCGGTCCGCGGCGGGCGGATTCCGAGCGGCCCGCCGCTGTCCGTCGCCTTCCCGGCGGATGGCACTCCGTCCATTGCAAGGGGCAATACAGGTCGCGGCTCGTCGACCGGTGCAGGCTGAACAGTAACCCTGTTTGACCAACGGGTCCTGTCTCAACTCCATGCCGATCTCACCCCTCCCCGTAGAGACGTTACTGCTCTGTGCGCAGGTTGCGAAAGGCGGGATATGGGCGTGATATCTGATCCGTCGCTCCTCCTTGTGTGGATCACGAATCGCGTCCCCCGCTTCCAGCTTAGAACCCTAGACACGGATCAGTAACATGAAACCTCGGTGGTACGTCCTTCACAGCAAACCGCATAAGGAAGCAATCGTGTGGCAGCAATTGATGGCCCACGGTTTTGAAACTTTTTACCCTCGCGTACAGGTTCAGTCCGCCAGCCGGCAGGCACGCAAAGTCAAGCCGTACTTTCCAAGGTACCTCTTTGTCCGGGTGAACCTGAAGGAAGTCGGCCTATCGACCTTCCAATGGATGCCCCATACGATTGGCCTGGTCTGCTTCGGTGGCGTCCCGGCTGACGTGCCGGATACGTTCATCACGGCGCTCGAGCGGCATGTAGACGAAGTGAGGACTGCCGGGGGTGAATTGTTCTACAGGCTGAAGGCCGGTGACCCGGTTGTGATCGAGAAAGGGCCATTTGCCGGGTATGAAGCCATTTTCGATTCTCGCCTCAGGGGCAGCGACCGGGCCCGGGTGCTGCTGAAGATGCTCAATGATCGCCATGTCTCACTGGAAGTGCGTGCCGGGCAGATCAAGCAGAAAGCGGGCACCGGCAGCTAACATGTCATAAGAGCGTTATTTTTAGTCGATCGAGCAGTTCATTAAGATCTCATAGTTGAAGCTTCACAACGGGCCAACAGACAGTTAAAGCGCCCTTTATCGCACCTCTTTACTCTTCATTGCGGCTCTGGTCTTCGATGTTTGCATTGTCATTGTCGACCGATTGCACGCTATCAAGCACCTCCCAGCACCACGGAACCAGATCAACCAATCTCAATCATCCTTCGTCGCTCACCCTCCTCTTTGCGTAGGGGAATGGCGGCCTCGGTATCCTGGTCTACGGGGCCTTCTGATGCCAACGAGCGGCGATTGGCCGGATTGCCTTGCTTGCCGATGTTGGCTGGCCACCATGTGTGCCCAGAACGGCGGAGCCTGCCCGATGCTCGATCGGGCGACGAGAGATTCGCTGGCAACGCGCAATGTGGTCCTCATCATCGGCTGTTGGCCGGGTTGATGGAACGAAGATTGATGGGTACAGGCGTCCGCTGAACGGCACAGAGCGTGGCGCCTGGAATTGCAGGCTACGGACCGAGGATTCCGTGCCTACGCGACGAATACCCCAGATCCGGCGCGAGGGTGCACGGAACGGCGGAGCCTGCCCGGATGGCTCATAAAGGGTCATCTCCGCTCTCAATTGTACCTCTCCACGCGCTTTGAGCTCAGGCTGAGTTTCCTACATCAATCCTGACTATTGCCGCAAGATAATTTCACCGCGGGATCACGCTCACACGAAGTTCATGTGTTCCGATACCTGACCGAGGTCGTCAACGCGAGGGACTCCCGGGTCCCGCCTCCATGACGAGATGATGTGTTCATATGATCCTGTTGGCGAAATCGTCTCCAGGGAGGGCGAGCAGTTCGTAGTGCGCTGTAGGGGCGCACGGCCGTGCGCCCCTACAGCGCGCACTACAAACAGGCACCCCGCCACTCGCACCAATTCGCCAACAGTGTCTTCATATTTCTGCAAAAGTGGCCCGTACGCGCCACTGTTACAGAAAGAGTGATACGCCATATGACGACCGGCCAGGGCCGCAGCATCGTCGATAGTCCCGATTGTCAAGCTTGCAGAGGAGCGGTTGGGAATGCTGATTGCAAGAGCACCGGTTCGCATTAGTCTCGGTGGTGGGGGAACGGATCTCAAGGCCTACTATGGTCGCTACGGTGGCATGGTGGTGAGTGCGGCCATCAACAAGTACTTCTACGCTGTTATTTCAACGAGTCGCTGGAATGACGGGATTCAGATCATTTCCTCGGATTACCATACGTTCTACCGCTACGATCCCAGGCAACCATTCTTCGCAAACGGCAGCTTGCAGTTACCCAGAGCGGTTCTGGATCACTTTCACGTAGAGCGTGGATATAACCTCTTCCTGGCCTCCGAGGTGCCCCCGGGCACGGGGTTAGGCTCCTCGGGAAGTGTCGCCGCGACCCTGGTGCACGTCGCGGCCACGCTCCGTGACATAACCCTCTCCAAGAAGGAGATAGCCGAGACCGCCGCGTACGTCGAAATCGAAAAGTTGGGTATGCCGGTGGGGAAACAGGACCAGTACGCCGCCGCCTTCGGTGGGATCAACGTCATCACCTTCGACCGGGAGGGGGTAACAGTCGAGCCGGTGCGAATGAGCGACTCTGTCCTTACTCAGTTGGAGCAGAGCTTGTTGCTCTTTTTTACGGGCAGCACGCGGGAATCGTCGAAAATCCTGCACGAGCAAAAGCGGGCGAGCGAAGAGGATCAGGAGCCGGTCGTCAACGCGCTCCACGCGATCAAGGCGCTCGCCCAGGAAGTCCGGAGACGCCTTGAGACGGGAGACCTGGATGGGTTTGGCGAGCTGTTGCACCGCGCCTGGGAACACAAAAAGACCCTGGCCTCGAGCATCACCAACCCCTTCATTGATCGTTGCTATGACCTGGCGCGCCGCAACGGCGCGATCGGCGGGAAAATTACCGGTGCCGGCGGGGGTGGCTTTCTGATGCTTTACTGCCCCTTACGGCATCAAGAGGCGGTGACGGCGGCTTTGGAGCGCGAGGGCGTGGTGCGCATGGATTTTCGCTTTGATTTTCGGGGTGCTACGGTTCTCTTGAACACCCTCCGTTCCTAAACAGTCCAACGGGACTTTGAAGCGGGCCAGACTTCCGAAGTCTTGTCGCTGACCAACGCGAGGTGCAGGATGGCCGGCGGTGCAATGATTGATTCGATCAGCCAATACCTGGTCGAAGTGCAGCGGCTTCTCGACCTGGCTTCACGATCCGAGATCGCGCGCGTCATAGAGATTTTGCTCGAGGCGAATCGAGCCCGGTGCCGCGTCTTCATCATGGGAAACGGGGGAAGCGCGGCGACGGCCTCCCACTTTGCCTGTGATCTGGGGAAGGGGGCAATTGTCCCCGGGCAGCCTCGATTCCAGGTCATCGCCCTGACCGACAATGTTCCTTTGATGACCGCCTGGGCCAATGACACAGGGTATGAAAACATCTTTGCCCAACAATTGGCGGGCCTGGTCCAGGCCGGAGATGTGGTCATTGGCATCAGCGGCAGTGGGAACTCGGCCAACGTGCTGAACGCGATCCGGTTGGCGCGCGTGCGGGGGGCCGTGACGGTTGGATTGGCGGGATTCGACGGGGGCCGGCTCAAGGGTCTGGTCGATGTGTGCCTTCATGTCCCGTCATTCTGCATGGAACAGGTCGAAGACCTCCATTTGGTTCTGGCCCACCTGATGTGCACCCGAATCAGAAGGGTGCTGCGGGACATCGTGGACGCCCAGTGGGCGCTGGCGTGGGAGATGGCTGAGGGAGGTGACCGGACGATCCAAACCCTGGCGGAGCGGTTGGCCCGTACTCTCCGGGTGACCATCGCCTCTGCCGTCACCCTCGATGAGGCGGGAGCCGCAGTGGTCATTCGCGGCGTCTCCCCGATCCATTCTCTGGGAAGCCCGCTACGTGTGGGCCGCCGGATTCTGCTCGACGACGCACCGGCCCACCGGCGGGTGATCCAGGAGGGACAAGCGCTCCTCTTCCGGCAGCATGAACGGGCCCTGGCGATCCTTCCATCGGAGCTGGAGATGACACTGACCAGCGGATTGAAATCCGGGGCCTTGCTCCCTCTGAAGGCGGCCGATGAAGTGGTTGGGGTCGTCGGACTGGGGGAGAGACGCGCGTGGGACAGGAGTCCCTTCACGGAGGAGCAGCTCCAACGGGGGCTCGCGCTCGTGGCCGAGTGGGCACCAACCGTGACGGAGTGGGACGCGACCGCTCATCGCCCGGTTCTCACGGAGCAAAGGGCCCGATCATGAAGGTCGTCTTTCTGGACCGCGATGGGGTCATCAACGAAAACCGGCCCGACCATGTCAAATCGTGGCAAGAATTCGTCTTTTTGCCCGGCGCGCTTGATGCCCTCGGGTTCCTTCGAGAGGCCGGGTGGTTCACCATCGTCATCACCAACCAGGCGATTATCCACCGGAACATCGTGCTCCGGGAGACGGTCGATGAGATCAACCACCGCATGACGCAGGAGGTCGCGCGCAGCGGCGGGCGCCTCGACGCAGTGCTCATCTGCCCGCACCGCGCGAAGGAGGGCTGTGGATGCCGCAAGCCGCGGCCGGGACTTCTTCTCCAGGCCGCGGACCGGTTCGGATTGCGGCTTGATCAGTGCTACCTCATCGGGGATGCGCTCACGGATATCGCGGCCGGGCAGGCCGTGGGCTGTTTCTGTGTCATGGTCCGGACGGGCCGCGGGCGACAACAATTAGTGGGTCGTGAAGCTGATCGATCGAGTGGCTACCAGATTGCCGCCGATTTGAGTAGCGCCGCTCACTGGATCACAGAGGTCGAGCAGATGCGGACATCCTACCAGGCGTGGCTGCAGGTGCCCCGCGGCCTGCTTCCCGCCTCCCCGGTTCGCGACCCCGCACAAGCCGCCGATGTCTACGAGCACTAACACCCCTTCGAACAAGCGGAATCCGTCCTCACGCGAGCAGCTTCGGCTCTACATCGACCGCCAGGCGGCCAGCCTGAGGCACTACGTGCTGGAGCAGGCGCTGTTCGCTCTCGTGGGCTGGCTTCCGACCGTGGTCGGGATCGGGCTGCGGGGCGTGCTGTACCGCCTGATCCTGCGGATGGACGGCTGGGCCGCCATCGAGAACGGGGTGCGGCTACGCTTCGCCAGCAACGTGCACCTGGGCCACGGGGTGTACCTGGATCAGGGAGTGTACTTACATGCCTGTCCCACCGGCATCGAGATCGGCGAGCGGACCCTGGTGATGCACGGTTCGGTCCTCCACGTGTACAACTTCCGCGGTCTGCCCCACGCCGGTATTCGCATCGGCTGCGACAGCCTGATCGGAGAGTACAACGTCATTCGGGGTCAAGGCGGGATCGTGATCGGCGATCGGGTCTACACGTCGCCGATGGTGCAGATGCTCGCAGTGAACCACGTCTTCAGCGATCCCCGGCGCCCGTTCATCGAGCAGGGGATTACGGCTCAGGGCATTGTCGTGGAGGATGATGTCTGGATTGGTTCCGGCGCCATCATCACCGATGGCGTGCGGGTGGGGCGCGGCGCAGTGGTCGCCGCCGGGGCGGTTGTCACTCGGGATGTCCCGGCGCACACCGTCGTGGGGGGCGTACCGGCGCGAGTGATGCAGGAGATCGGGGCGAACGGCGCGGGACCCGAGGCGCTCCCGATCTATTTTTGACGGCCGGGGACAATCAGTCTCGGGCGACGGGCAGTGGAGGAAGGGATTGCGATGACCGTCGAGAGTGGACTACGCAGGCTGAATTTTGGCCGCTCGATGATAGAGGCGGACACAAACAGATCCGTCACGCTCTCCATTGTCATCCCGGCCCTCAACGAAGAGGATGGCATCGCGGACATCATCCAGCGAGTGCAAGCGATCGAGCCGTCGCTGCGTGACGAGGGCGTCGAGTACCTGGAACTCATTGTGGTAGACGATGGTTCGGAGGATCGCACCGCGGAGATCGCGGCGAGCTACGCCTTCGTCCGTCTCTTGCGCCACCCCATCAATCGGGGCTACGGCGCCGCCATCAAAACCGGTTTTTGCCACGCCCGGGGCGAACTGCTGGCGTTTCTCGATGCCGATGGCACCTACCCGCCGGAGCGCTTCCCGGACTTGTGTCGCGCCGCACTGCTCGAGGATGCCGACGTCGTCGTGGGCTCGCGGCGCTCCGGGGCCGACAGCCGCATGCCAGCCCTGCGCCGGGTGGGGAACTTCATCTGGTCCAATCTCGTCAGTCTGATGGGCAATCACCGGGTGGATGATCCGGCGAGCGGCATGCGCGTGCTGCGGCGCTCGGCGCTCCCCCGGCTCTACCCCCTGCCTGACGGCCTCAACTTCACGCCAGTGATGAGCATGCGCGCCGTCCACGAAGGGCTTGCGGTGGTCGAGGTTCCCATCCCGTATCACGAGCGCCTGGGTCGCTCCAAGCTCAGCGTGGTTCGTGATGGAACCCGCTTCCTCAAGACCATCCTGTGGACGGCCCTCGAGTACAACCCCGTGCGGCTGCTCGGGCTGATCGGGCTGGCGGCCCTCGGGGTGGCGGGGCTGGTCGCCCTGGGTCTGGTGCTGCTCCGCCTCCAAGGTGTCGTGCGCCTGGGGCCCTGGGGAGTGTTCAGCCTCTTCAGCGCGCTTGTATTCGCGGTGGCGGGCGTCAGCATCTTCTCCCTGGGCGCCACCTTCAACTACCTGGTGACCCTGTTCCACAAGCAGCCGGTGCGCCGGGGGTTGTTTGGGAAGCCCATTTTCGATCCGTCTCTGGATCGTCACTTTGGCTGGATGGGCGTACTGACGGCTTCGAGCGGGACCGCCCTGGGGGGCATCAGCCTGGCACTGGGACTGCAAGGATGGGATATCACCCGGCTCTGGCTGTGGCTATTGGGGAGCGCGCTCCTGGCGCTCGTCGGCCTCCAGTTGGTGATCTCCTGGGTCCTGATGCGGGTCCTGGAAGCGTTGAGCGAACGGGAGGTGCGAGTCAAACAGGAGATGGCCGGGGAGTCTTCATTTTGACCTCGCCACACTCGCGGGGGAGATGATGGAGTTGTCTTTCTGGAGTGGCGCGTAGGCGCCACTCTTACAGAAAGATGAAAACATCATCGGGATGAGGAACGATGGTGAAGATCCGACAGGACGGGGGACCACTATGAAAGCCGGAGATTTGCAGAGACAAACGAGCCAAACGGAGATCCCAGAAGAAATCAGGCACAACCTGGGCACCCGGACGGTGAAGCCAGTGCGGCCGGCTCGCTACCCCGATGCGGGCGCGGCCGTACGCAATCTGACTCACGTGCGGCCCCCTGGCGCCGTCGATGTGCTTCTCGTCAACCCGCCGTCGCCGGACGGTGCCATCTGGATCCGGACCCAGCACCGCGTTGGCCGCCGGAGCCGCGAGGAGATGGTGTGGCCGCAGTGCTCGTTGGCCCAACTCGCGGCAATGCTCCATCCAGACTACACAGTCGGGGTTGTCGATGCCATCGCCGAGCGGATGAGCTGGAAGGAGTTCGAGGCAGTCCTGCGCGCGAAGGCGCCGAAATACTACATCACCCAGTGCACTGCGCCGACGCTCACGAACGACATGTACGGCGTGATGCTGGCCAAGAGCCTGGGCGCCAGGACGATGGCCTTCGGCACACACGTCACAGCGATGCCGACAGAGACGCTGCGCGACTACCCGGCGCTCGACTTCGTGCTACGCGGCGAGCCCGAGCTCACCTTCCGCGAACTCATCGACGTATCTGAGGGCCGACAGGCGGAGCGGCCGGCGTCGATCGAGGTGATGCTCAAGAAGGCGGATCCACTCTGGGAGCCGAGCCCTGACAGCAGTCGAATGAACGGCGCGCCGCTCGACCTCTCGAAGATCAAGGGGCTCGTCTGGCGCCAACAGAGCGAGGTCCGGATGAACATTGCCCGGCCGTTCATCCCAGACCTCAACGAGCTGCCGATGCCGCTCCACCATCTTCTGCCATTGGAGAAGTACCGCATGCCGCTGATGAAGGGGCCGTTTACCTTCATCGTGACCAGCCGCGGATGTACGGCCGGCTGCAAATATTGTATCAAGCACGTTTCCTACCAGTGGTCGGTGCGCCTGCTCTCCCCTGAGCGCATCATGAGGGAGCTCTGGCTGCTGCACGATCTCGGCATCCACAACATCCACATGTACGCCGATCTCTTCACGATCAACCGGGACCAGGTGATGGAACTCTGCGAGCGCATCATCGAGGAGAAGCTGCCGATCAAGTGGACGTGCAACAGCCGGGTCGATTACGTCGACGAGGAGATGCTCAAGATGATGGGCCGGGCCGGCTGTTGGATGATCAGTTGGGGCATCGAGAGCGGCAACGAGATGATCCTGAAGCGGGCGGCCAAGGGCGCCGATCCGAAGAAGGCGCGCCAGGCGCTCACCTGGGCCAAGAAGGCAGGAATCAAGAACTGGGGATACTTCATCATCGGTCTGCCGGGCGAGACCCTCGAGACGATCCGCCAGACCATCGACTTCTCGAAGAGTCTGCCGCTGGATATCGCCCTCTTCCACATTGCGGCGCCATATCCAGGCACGCCGTTCTTCTTCGAGGTGGTTCAGAACGGGTGGTTCCGCGAGGGCACGAAGTGGGAGGAGGTCGATATGGACAAGGGCACTGTGCTCCAGTACGACAACCTCTCCGCCGAGGACCTGATGTATTGGCAGAAGCGCGCATTTCGCGAGTGGGCATTGCGTCCCGGTCCGATCCTGACCTACCTGAAGATGCTGGCGAGCGACACCCACACATTCAAGCGCGCGCTTCGGGTGGGGATGGAGCATCTGCGCTGGATCGCTGGCAGGGCCGAGCACGGCTGAGGTGAGGAGGCACTGGTGGGCGAGGGGATACTCGCCGAGTCTGACCGACGCAGACGGCCAGCGGGCCGGCGATGGCCCCAGGCGGCGATCACCCGGTGGGGCAGTCGCGAGCTCAAGTGGCTCCTGGTGGTTGGCGCGGTGCTGGTGGTTCCCTGGGTTGGTCCCCGCATCCTCAGCCTGGCGTGCTTCAATCGAGGCGAGGTGGCCCGCGTGAAGGCCGGGCCAGGACTCACGGTTGGGGTGCACGAGCGGATGCCACGGGCCTACCAGATGGCCATCGCCGCCGATCCCGGCAACTACCTCCCTTACCTGGGGTACGGCCACTGGCTGCTGGACCGGGGCGACCCGCCGGCGGCAATGCCCTGGCTGGAGCAGGCTGTGGCGCTGAACCCCTCCTCCCGTGTGGCCCACTTCTTTCTTGGGATCGCCTCGCTGGAGCAGGGGCAGATGGAACGAGCGACAGCCCAGTTTCGCCAGAGCGACGTGCGCGCCGGATACCTGATGTCCAGGGCCTGGCAGGAGGTGCTCCAGACCCGGGAGCAGGCCGGGCCAGACCGGGATTGGACGCCGGCTGAACGGTACTACCAGGCTGCAGTCGCTCTCCAACCCGAGAGTTTCGCGCTGTGGAGCTACCTCGCGAATTTCTACGTTTACTCGCCGCGAGATTACGAGCGGGCGCTTACGACGCTCCGGGCCGCGGCGGAGGCGTTGCCGGCCTCACCAGCGCCTCACCAGCGCGCCGCCAGGCTCCTCTGGGACCAATGGCGCGACGCGCGCGGCGCGGTCGCGGAACTCGAGGCAGCCGTTCGCCTGGACCCGGGTGACATAGGGAGCTACCTCCTGGCGGCCGACATCCTCCTCAAAGAGAGAGACGTATCGGGGGCCGAGGGCTGGTTGCGCCGGGCGCTCTCAGTTGCACCGCGGAACCCTGAGGTCCATTTCCGTCTGGGCGACCTCTACCTGGACCAGGAGCGAGCGCCGCAAGCGATCCGCGAGTTGCAGGCCGCGACGGCGGGGGCACCGGGGGAGGCCTCCTACCAGGCGCGGCTGGCTGAGGCGTTGCAGACCATGGGGCTGCAGGCCGATGCGATCCAGGCGGCCGAACGGGCCGCCGCTCTGGCTCCCGAGGTGGCGGGATACCAGCGGCTGCTCGGCGAGCTCTACCGGCAATCGGGGCAACGCAAGCGGGCGGTGGCGGCCTACCGGCGGGCCCTGGCGCTCGATCCGGGCGATGCCGGGGCGCGGGAAGCGCTCCAGGCACTTGACCCTACGTTGGAAAAGCCGTAGGGCGTGGCGGCCATCTGCTTCATGCTTCACTCTGGCGAGTCACGGCTGTCCAGCGGCTGCGCATCTGCGATCACGTATCCCCGCTTCCGTTGGATGGAAGAGTTGCAGTGGCCAGGGTGCTCTCGTTGATGCTGGGCCAAAGGTTACGCTCCGCCTGGCGAAAGGCCCGTCGTCTCGACATCGCCAGGTCGCTGCCAGCAGCCCCTTCGGCGCGCACCTGGGTATCCGCGGGACAGAGGAGTGTTGCCCTCACGCCAATCATCTGGCCCAGCCTTGCGTTTCTCTTCACGGCGCTGGTGGGAGTGTGGGTCGCATACAACCGGGCGGGGGCGTGGGCGCGGTTCGGGTTGATCGCCTTGGGGATCGCACTGGCGCTTGGCCTCGCGGTGGTCGTGCGCTGGGGCGGCGAACGGGCATTGGGAGTGATCGGCGTTGGGTGTGCTCTGTTGGCGGCGGGAGTGGGCTCCGATTTCTTGCTGGTGCGTGAGCCGATGGTAACCGGGGGAGAAGCGTTTGCGCCGCTGCGGTGGATCGGGCTCTGGTTTCACGCCTACCGGGCAGCTATCCCGCTGGCTGAGAATATCCACCGCAACGCCGCCGCCGGCGCGCTGGCGATCTTGCTTCCCTTGGGAGCGGCCGGGTTGCTGTGGGCGTGGGCACAGCACTCTTCGGCAGTTGCGTCCATCTGCACCTTGGCCCTGGTCCCGGCGCTGGTGGCTTTGATCTTGACGTCCTCCTGGGGGCGTGGGTCGGGCTATCAGCGGGGGTGATCGTGGCCGGGTTGTTGAACTGGCGGGGATATGCTCCTCTGCGCCGACAGAGTTCGCGTTGGACTCCGCCTAAACGGCTGGATTGTGCCCTCTTCTCCGCCGCGGTGCTTCTCCTGCTGGGTGGCTTCTGGGTCGCAGTCACATTCCCGGCGGTTGAAGATACGTTGCGGGCGGCGGGCGCCGGCCAGTCGGTGATTGGCCGGATCGAGATATGGCGCCAGATGCTGACCCTCGTCCGGGATTATCCCCTCACGGGGAGCGGACTGGGCAGCACGGTGATGGTCTACTCGACCTACGTCCTCCTGCTCCAGGTGGCGTACTTTTTCCACGCCCACAACCTGTTCTTGCAGGTCGCCGTCGAGCAGGGGGTGCCGGGCCTGGCCGCCTTTTTATGGTTGGTGGCGGCGAGCGGGCGCCTCCTCGCCCGGGCTGAGCCAGGAGGCCTGCAGGGGTCGATATTCCGGGCCGCGGGGCTGGCTTCACTCGTCGCGCTGCTGGTCCACGGGATGGCCGACGCGGAGCTCTACGCCAGCCCATTGGTCCCGGTGACCTTCGTGCCGATCGGGACGGCCCTGGCCATCCACTCGCTCCGAATGAAACGCTACGATCCGAGCCCGGCGTTCCAGCTGGCCAGCGCCGCGAGCATTCGCCAGAGGGCCCTCGGCCCGATCCTCTGGCTCACGGCCGGGCTCCTGGCGGTGGGCCTCTGGCTCCTTCCCCGATCGCGGGCGATCTTCGAAGCCAACGCCGGTGCCGTCGCACAGACCCGGGCCGAACTCTCAGTCTACCGCCGCCCGAAGTGGCCCATCCAAGATGCTCTGCGCCGCTCGCCGGCCGTCAACCTCGACCCGGCCATTGCGCGGTACGACGCCGCGTTGGCGCTGGATCCGGCGAACGTGACCGCCAACCAGCGGCTCGGGCAGATCGAGATCGCGCGGGGCCAATACGAGAGGGCTCGCCGGCACCTGGAAGCGGCCTATGCGAGCGGACCGGATCGGGCAGAGACGCGGCAGATGCTGGGGGAAGTCTACGCGGTGACCGGCCAGATTCCGCGCGCGGCGGCGCTCTGGCGGACGGTGCATGGAAACCAGAGGCAACTCGGGCTGCGGCAGTGGTGGTACCTGCATCTCGGGGAGCGGACCCTGGTGGCGCGAATCGCGGAGGCGGCGGCGTTGGCCAGAGGGAGCCAACAAGGACCGTGCGGTTCGTCGAGATGGCAGAATGGCATGACCATCGCCAGCACCCGCGTCCGGGGTGCGGCCTCTCCCATATGGAATAGCGCTGCAGGGTGCCGGCAAGGAGTTGAGCAATGAGCCAACAACTGTGGCCCACGCTGGGGCTCATCGGCCTCTCCGTGATTACAGGGGTGGCAGGGCAGACCGTCCTCAAACTGGGGGTGGCGAGCTCGGGCCCGAGAGGGGTCGCGGTCGATCCGGTGGCGATTGTAACACTGATCCTCCGCTCACCGCTCGTGCTCTTCGGGTTTCTGCTCTACGGCGTCGGGGCTCTGGCCTGGGTCGTCGTCCTGTCTCGACTCGATCTGAGCTACGCCTATCCCTTCCTGGCCCTCAACTTTGTCCTGGTCGCGATCGTTTCCCAGGTCGTGCTGTCGGAGAGCGTTCCAATGGTGCGATGGCTGGGCATCGGCTGTATCTGCGTTGGGATTTTGCTGGTCGCGCGCAGCGCTGCGCGGTGAGAGAGCGAACGACTGTTGGGAAGCCGCACGAGCGCGGCGCGGGTGCGTGTGACGGCCGATGATGAAGAGCAATGGAGTTCAAGGTTTCATGATTTCAAAGACAACGACACTGATCTCGCCTTACGGCGGCACATTGGTGGACCTGCTCGTCCCGCACGAGGCGCGGGAGGCGCTCAAAGCCTATGCCAGCCGACTGCCCTCGATCCTCCTGTCAGAACGGTCGGCCTGCGACCTGGAGTTGCTGGCGGTGGGGGCATTCTCTCCGTTAGAGCGCTTCATGGGGCGGGACGACCACCAGCGCGTGCTCGATGAGATGCGCCTGACCAGCGGGCACGT
Organism: Ardenticatenaceae bacterium; assembly: GCA_027493995.1. Lineage (GTDB taxonomy): Bacteria > Chloroflexota > Anaerolineae > Ardenticatenales > Ardenticatenaceae > DOUV01. Next base: position 4,563,894 of record JAOSJS010000001.1, read on the forward strand.
CTTCCCCATCCCGGTGACCCTCCCGATCGAAGCGGAGGCGGCGATTCACCTGGATCAGGACGTAGCACTCCGCAACGCCAAGAACGAACTCCTGGCGGTGATGACGGTCGAGGAGATGTACGAGTGGGATCGGGACGAGGTTGCCCAGAAAGTCTTCGGCACGCTGGACCTGCGACATCCACTCGTGGCTGAGATGCACCGCTGGGGCCGGCTCAACATCTCCGGCCGGCTGCGGGTCCTGCAACTCCCGCCCCGCTACGACTTCCGGGACTTGCGCCTCACCCCCGCCCAGACCCGCCGCCGGCTCGAACAATTGAGTCGCTCAAGATTCCAAATCGAAAATCCGCACTCCGCCATTCGCAACCCGCGATTGAACGTGGTGGCCTTCCAAACCCGCAACCCGCTGCATCGCGTTCACGAGGAGTTGACCAAGCGGGCGACTCAGGAAGTGGACGGTGTGTTATTACTGCACCCGGTGGTGGGCATGACGAAACCCGGAGATGTGGACCACTACACGCGTGTGCGGACCTACAAGGCGTTGGCGGAGCGCTACTACGATTCCGACCGGATCGTGCTCTCGCTACTGCCGCTGGCCATGCGCCTGGCCGGGCCACGGGAGGCTCTGTGGCACGCCCTGATCCGGCGCAATTATGGTGCTAACCACCTGATCGTCGGGCGCGACCACGCCAGCCCGGGCAAGGACTCCACCGGGAAGCCCTTCTACGGGCCCTACGACGCACAGGCGCTTGTCCAGCGTTTCAGCGAGGAACTGGGGATCGCGGCGATCCCCTTCCGCGAACTCGTCTACCTGCCCGAGGAGGGGCGATACGAGGAGGTCTCGAAGGTCCCGGCCCATGCGCGCATCGCCTCGATCTCAGGCACCGAGGTGCGAAACGAGTATCTGAACAACGGTCGCGCCTTGCCGGGATGGTTCACCCGGCCCGAGGTGGCCGCGATCCTCGCCGAGAGCTACCCGCCGCGCCACCGCCAGGGGGTCTGCGTCTGGTTCACGGGACTGAGCGGGGCGGGCAAGTCCACGACGGCCGAGATCTTGACCGTCCTGTTGCTCGAGCATGGCCGGCAAGTCACGCTGTTGGACGGCGACGTGGTGCGAACGCACCTCTCGAAGGGATTGGGGTTCGGCAAGGAGGACCGGGACATCAACATCCGGCGCATCGGATTCGTCGCCGCCGAGATCGTGCGGCACAGCGGGGTGGTGATCTGCGCGGCGGTCAGCCCGTATCGCTCGACCCGCAACGATGTTCGCAACATGGTAGGCTCGGACCGCTTCGTCGAGGTCTTCGTGGACACGCCGATCGAGGTCTGCGAGCAGCGGGATGTCAAGGGGATGTACGCCAAGGCCCGCCGCGGCGAGATCCGTGGCTTCACCGGGATTGACGATCCGTACGAGTCCCCGCTCCACCCCGAGATCACCCTCGACACCACGACGCACACGCCCGAGGAGAATGCCCGCCTGATTCTGGACTATTTGATCCAGGGGGCTTTTGTACGTGTCGAAGCGAACGGCAGTGAAAATGGAACCAATCAGGCTCGATTGACGGGCCCATCATCGCAGGAGCATGACTGTGTTCGGATTTCTTAAGAAGAGGCAGCCCAAGCTCTTCGTCATTGGTCTTGACTGTGCCGTACCGCAATTGGTCTTCGAGCGCTGGCGAAACGAGCTTCCCAACCTGAACCGGCTGATGTCAGAAGGTGCCTACGGCGAACTCACCAGTTGCACGCCGTGCATCACCGTTCCGGCCTGGAGCGTGATGACCTCCAGCAAAGACCCGGGGGTGCTCGGGATCTACGGTTTCCGCAATCGCTCCGACCACTCCTACGATCGCCTGATGATCGCGACCGGTACGGCGGTCAAGGAACCGCGGGTGTGGGAGCTGCTGGGGCAGGCCGGCAAGCGCGTGGTGACGATCGGCGTCCCGGGCACCTATCCCCCACGGCCGGTCAACGGCGCGGCGATTGGCTGTTTTCTCACGCCCCAGACGGTCATCGGAAACGGCCAGGGAGCGAAGAAGTCCGCGACGTTCACCTATCCGGCCGAATTAAGCCAGCAGGTAAATGCGTGGGCCGGCGGTGAATATCTGGTTGACGTGAAGCAATTCCGCACCGACGACAAAGATTTTCTGCTGCGCCAAATCTACGATATGACCCGGCAGCACTTCAGAGTCGTCCGTGAGATGATGCACTTCCAGCCCTGGGACTTCTTCATGTTCGTGGAGATGGGCACCGACCGGATCCATCACGGCTTCTGGAAGTACCACGATCCCACCCATCCCAAGTATGAGCCCGGCAATCCTTATGAGAACAGCATCCGCGAATATTACCGGTATATCGATGGCGAGATCGGTGAGCTCCTGGGGATGCTCGACGACAGTACGGCCGTGATCGTCGTTTCCGACCACGGGGCCAAGAAGATGGACGGCGGCATCTGCGTGAACGAATGGTTGATCCGAGAGGGCCTGCTGACGCTCGCAGGCGAGTATCCCGCCCAACCGGCCGCGCTCGGGAAGCTCAAGGTCGATTGGTCCAGAACGAAGGTGTGGGGCGAGGGTGGCTACTACGCCCGCATCTTTATGAACGTGCGGGGGCGTGAGCCTCGGGGTGCCATCGCGCCGGAAGAGTACGAGCGCGAGCGCGAGGCGCTTGCAGAGCGAATCAAAAGTGTGCGGGGACCAGGCGGCGAAGATATCGGCACGCGGGTGTTCAAGCCGCAGGAGATTTACCGCCGCGTGAACGGCGTCGCGCCCGACCTGATCGTCTACTGGGGAGATCTGTTCTGGCGGTCGGTCGGCAGCATCGGGTACCCAGAGATCTGGACCTTTGAGAATGATACGGGCCCGGATGACGCGAATCATGCCCAGCAGGGGATGTATATCCACTGGCATCCGAAGAAGAAGTCTGGCGGACGGGCACTGAACGGACTCCAGATCATGGACGTCGCGCCAACGGTTCTGAAGTACTTCGATCTCGCAGTGCCGGCGGATATGCAAGGCCACGCAATCCCGCTGGAATGATGGCGTGGGTGATCCGGTGACGGCCAAAGAATGCGAAATCAGAGGCGCATCCCCGCGACGCCTCCACTTGAGTCGCCTGTTTTTGCCACGAATTACACGAATTTCACAAATCTGTTCTCCTTTTCGTGTCAATTCGTGGCCGAAAGTTGATTCCTTTTAGGAGAGGTCGGGTAGCAAGATTCAGAGACGGAGTCGCCCTTTTCAGCGACTGAACCAGGTGTTTGTACACGGAGGTGTATTCATGGTACGGACAGTGGTCAGGTCGTTCCTGCTCACCATCATCGCAGGCGTCGCAGGTTTACGGCTTATCTTCGCCTACATCGATCCGAACACCGGTGGCATGCTGTTCCAGATATTGGCCGTGGTGTTTGCCTTCTTCAGCGGGTTCATGCTGTTCTTCTCCCGCCAGATCCGAACGACCCTCGCGCGCGTCCAGCGTATCCTCCGCCGGGAGCAGTGAGCGCGGAGGAGGAGACCCAAGCGCCGGGAGACGCAGATGAATTCGTTGAGATCGGAGTGCGGAATGCAAACGCTCATCCTGGGGCTCGATGCCTTCGATCCATCCGTATTTGAGAGGCTCTCCGAACAAGGGAAGGTGCCTCATCTGACCAGGTATGTCGAGGCGGGTGGCTACTCGCGATTTGCCGTGACCGACCCTCCCCAAAGTGAGGTTTCGTGGACAAGCATCGCCACCGGGCTCAACCCCGGCGGACACGGCGTCTTTGACTTTGTCCACCGCGATCCGGCCACGTACACCCTCAGCGTCTCCCTCCTGCCGACCAAAAGTAACCTGTTTGGAACCCAGTTTGTTCCTCCTTATACAGCTCGGACGATCTTTGATCAGGCGGTTCGGCAAGGGTTCCCGGCGACGGTGTTGTGGTGGCCGGCGACCTTTCCGGCGCGTCCCGAATCCCCGGTTCGTACGCTTCCGGGGCTTGGCACACCGGACATCCACGGGCGCTTAGGGGTCGGCACCCTGTTTTCGAGCGACCCCGACCTGCAACAAGAAGAGCGGAAAACACGGGTCGTCACCCTCAAGGAAGCCGGCAGGAATCGATACCGAGGGCGCCTGGGCGGCCCGGCGAAGAAGAGCCGTGATGGCAGCCAGGAAGCTGTCGTCGAGTTGGCACTCGAGCTGGCGGCCGACAACACAGGACGGCTGACAATCGACAGACAATCGATCGAGCTCATCGAAGGACAGTGGAGTCCGATTATAGAAGTCACCTTCAAGATGGGGCTGTTTGTCAAGGTTCGTGCGCTGACGCGCGCCATTCTGACCCAGGTGCGGCCGGATACACGGTTGTACTTCCTCCCACTCCAACTGCATCCGCTGCATTCACCGTGGCGGTACGGGACGCCGGGTTCATTTGTCAAAGAGACGTGGGCCAATTGTGGTCCGTTCCTCACGGTTGGCTGGCCGCAGGATACAACCGGGCTCGAAGATCAATGCATCAGCGATGAGCAGTTTCTCCGGTTGTGTGAAACGATCGATGCCGGGCGCGAACGCGTGCTGATGTACTACCTCCCACACTTTCACGAAGGAATTCTGGCTTCTGTTTCTGATACGTTGGATCGAGTCCAGCACATGTTCTGGCGGGAGCGTCCGGATATCATCGATGAATGGTACATCAAACTGGACGCCATGATCGGGCGAGTTGAACAGAAAGTGGCCGGGTCAGGCAAGGATCAGACGAAGGTTGTGATCGTCTCAGACCATGGATTCTCGGACTTCAACCACAAGGTCCATCTGAATCGCTGGCTGATCGATCATCAGTATCTGGCTCTCGAGAATGAGAATGAATCGGGAAGCCTCCAGGACGTAGATTGGAGTCACAGCCGGGCATACGGCGTCGGCCTGAACAGCATCTACCTGAATCTTGCCGGGCGAGAGGGACAAGGGTGCGTGCCGCTCAGCGAATCGCTCGAGGTGATCGACACGCTCCGCAGAGAGTTGTTGGCCTGGCGCGGGCCTGACGGGCGCGCCGTGGTGCAGCAGGCCTGGTCACAGGGCGAAGCGTTCGAAGGGCCGCTGTCGGCGTACGGTCCCGACCTGGTCGTAGGCTTTGCCCCCGGGTATCGAGCGTCGGCACAAACGGGGCTGGGCCAGTGGGAACCGGTCACCATTGAGCCCAACCACGATCACTGGGGCGCCGATCACTGCCTGAACGCCCACGTTGTGCCCGGGGTTCTCTTCGCGAACCGGGATCTCACGAACTACCCACATCCCTCCTACCGCGACTTCCCGGCACTCACGATTGAAGCAGTCCCCGATACCAGTCACTCGGCGCCGCCACCATCTTCGTATGGCAAAGAGGATCAGGAGATTATAGAAGAAAGGCTGAAGAGCCTTGGGTATCTTTAAACAGCGTATCGTCTCGAAACGGGAGATTCCTCTCGTCTTCGCGGCATGTGTTGTTCCGATCTATAGTTGGTCGATTATTCGATTCTTCGATCGGATAACCGGCTGGTTGTACTTTCTGAATATCTGGGAGATTCTCAGCATCTTCGCTTACACGGTGGTTTTCGCCCTACTTGAGAGCCTCTTACTCCTGTTGGCCGTGATTCTCCTCGCCACGGTCCTTCCGGACAGGTTCTTTCGCGATCGGTTCGTCCCCCATGGGACGAGCGCCGTATTGCTCGTTTCGCTTTGGGCTGTTGCCGCCCAGTACAATGACGAGGCTCTACGCCAGTGGCCGACAAGGATCATCCTTTTTTGGTTGATGGTCGCGGTGATTACCATCGCGATACCCCACCTCATCACACAACGCAACCGGCGAGTCGAGGGCGCGATCCAATCTGTGTCCGAGCGATTCGTAGTCATGCTCTACCTGTATGTTCCCATCACGCTCCTGAGTCTCGCTGTTGTTGTCCTCAGGAATGTATAAATGAATACGCAACTCAACCGGCGCGACCTTCTCAAACTGCTTTCGATGCTGGCAGCCACCCCGTTTTTCTACCAGCACTCTGCTGCTCCCGGGACAACGCGGCGCGGTCTGTCGACCGGCGATGATGTGCCGAACGTGCTTGTTCTCGTGTTCGACACTCTCTCTGCAAAGCACATGTCCCTGTACGGATACCATCGGGAAACGACCCCGAATCTAACAAGGTTCGCACAGCGGGCGACGGTCTATCATAGACATTATGCCGGTGGAAACTACACGACACCGGGCACGTCGTCACTGTTGACAGGTTCCTATTCATGGTCACACCGTGCCTTCAATCATGAGGGGACGGTGATTGCCGAGTACAGGCAACGCAACTTGTTCAGCGAATTTGCCGGGGGACCTCATCATCAGGTCGCATATTCACACAACTTACTCGCCGCATCGCTTCTGCAACAATTTCATGAAAATATAAATGAATACATACACGCGCGCCGATTTGCGCTTACCGACGGACAAATCGCCGATCTGGTATTTCCGCGCGACGAAGGAATCGCTTATCGAAGCTTTGAGGATCTGATTTTGCAACGCGGGGAAATGCCGAGCTCGCTCCTCCTCTCTTTCATTGATCGAGTCAGGAATCGTGTCGATAAGCGCGAGATTATGAAGAGGTATTCGAAGCGCTATCCTAAAGGTGTGCCCGAGCTCTTCAAGCTCTTCTTTACGCTGGAAGGCACGTTGGACGGAATCAAAGAGACAATACATCGATCCCCCCAACCTTTCTTGGGCTACTTTCACCTGCTACCGCCCCATGAGCCCTACAGGCCGCGGCGTGAATTTATCGACCGCTTCAACGATGGGTGGAAGGCTGCAGCGAAACCCGAACGTTTCTTCTCAGACGGGCACTCTGTCAAAGAGCTCAATCAATGGCGCCGCGAGTATGACGAATACCTCGCATACGCTGATTCAGAGTTTGGGCGCTTCTACGATTTTCTGGAGCAATCCGGTCTTCTCGATAACACCTACTTCGTCTTTACGTCCGACCACGGCCAACTGTTCGAGCGGGGCGTACACGGTCACGTCACGCGGCTCCTCTATGATCCTATTATTCATGTGCCCCTGCTCATTTCGAGGCCCGGGCAGCAACAGCGCGAGGATGTGCACGTGCTGACGAGTTGTGTGGATCTCTTGCCGACTCTCCTTCACGTCGCGGGGCGGCCAATCCCCGAGTGGGCTGAGGGCGAAGTGCTCCCCCCGTTTGGCCTCAAGGAAGTCAGAGCAGGGCGCAGGGTCTACTCAATCGAGGCGACAATCAATCGAAAAGTAGCACCCCTGACCGTGGCGACAGTCGCAATGATTCATGACAGGCATAAACTTGTTCACTACTTTGGGTATGGAAGCGTCAAAGATGAGTATGAGCTGTACGACCTGCACAACGACCCTGACGAGATGGAAGAGCTGTACTCAGCTGGGCATTCCATTGGAAAGGATCTCCACCACGAATTGGATGAGAAGCTGCAAGTCGTGAATGAGCGGTATCTTCGTGGCAAGCGGGACAGGCCGGCAAACGCGGGGCGGAGCGGAAAATGAGCTACCGGTGAGTAGGTAGCAGGTGCAGAAGGATCTCGAGAGGTTTATGGACTTTTCCTGGACAGAAGAGCAGCTTGCATACAAAGCGGCGGTCGTCGAATTTGCGCGGCGCGAACTGAACACGGGTTTGATCGAGCGTGATAGGAACGGCGAGTTCTCCCGGGAGAGTTGGCAAAGGTGCGCCCAATTCGGCATCCAAGGGCTCCCCATTCCCGCGGAGTACGGCGGTGTCGGCACTGACATCATGACGACGATGCTGGCAATGGAAGGGCTTGGCTACGGCTGCCGTGACAACGGCTTGATCTTTGCCCTCAACGCCCAGCTCTGGAGCGTGCAACTCCCGATTCTCACCTTTGGGACCGAAGCACAAAGGCAGAAATATCTGCCCGGGCTGTGCAGTGGTGAGCTCATCGGTGCTCACGGAATGACCGAACCAGACTCGGGTTCCGATGCCTACAGCCTCCGCACCCGGGCTGAGCGCTGCGACGGGGGCTATGTCCTCAATGGAAGCAAGATGTTCGTCACGAATGCCCCGATGGCCGACCTGGCTGTCATTTTCGCCACCCTGGACGCGGGCAAAGGCATGTGGGGAATCACTGCGTTCTTGGTGGAGCGTGGCAGGCCGGGCTTCCGCGTCAGCCGCGATCTGGAAAAGATGGGGCTCCGTACGTCGCCGATGGGTGAAGTGATCTTGCAGGATTGTTTTGTGCCGGTCGAGAACCGGTTGGGGCCAGAGGGCGCGGGCGCCCGAGTCTTCAACAGTTCGATGGAGTGGGAACGCAGCTGCATTTTGGCCAGTCACGTGGGGGCTATGGAGCGCCAACTGGAAGCAAGCATCAGATATGCTCGGGAGCGCCGCCAATTTGGCCGGCCTATTGGTAAGTTTCAATCTGTGGCCAATCGCATCGCCGACATGAAGGTCCGGTTGGAAACCGCCCGCTTGATTCTGTACAAGGTGGCCTGGCTCAAGAAGATGAGCAAGCCGGCCGTCATGGAGGCTGCCCTTGCGAAGCTCTACTTGAGTGAGTGTTTCGTCCAATCGAGCCTGGATGCCATTCGAATTCATGGTGGTTACGGTTACATGGCTGAGTTTGAGATAGAACGCGATCTACGTGACTCTATCGGTGGGACCCTCTACTCGGGCACATCTGATATCCAGCGGACAATCATTGCGCGCCTGCTGGGGCTATAGATAGCGGGAAAGCTGAAAAGCTTTCGCTTGGGGGTGAATCATGGCTTATCTGCTCCACCAGTTGCTGACTGAGAGTGCAAGACGCGTTCCGAAGAAAGAAGCAGTTCGTTTCGAGGGACGAGGACTTACGTATCAAGATCTGGATGTGCTCACAAATCAAGTGGCGCGGACGCTGAAAGCGGCCGGTGTGCGAAGGGGCGACAGGGTAGGTATTTACCTTCACAAGTCAATCGCCTCTGTCGTCAGTTTGTTTGGTATTTTGAAAGCCGGCGGCGTCTACGTTCCCCTCGATCCCAACGCGCCGGTGAAACGGCTGGCCTACATGGCTCGAAACTGCGACATCAAAGTAATGCTGACCTCTACGGACAAGCTAGAGGCACTCCCTCAATTTTTCGCTGAGGGAGTGCCCCTGGCGACCTTCGTGTTGACCGACAATCGGGAACTCGAGGTGAGCACCCTCCCGGACGCGGTTCGGCTCATATCTTGGGACGATGTACGTGGGCAAGAGGGAGGAGCGCTCCCTCCACCTGGCACGATTGAGACCGACCTGGCCTATATTCTTTACACCTCAGGCTCGACCGGCGACCCAAAGGGTGTAATGATCTCGCACCGAACCATATTTACTTTTATTAACTGGTGCCATGAAACTTTTTGCATGACTGAGGATGATCGAGTCACCAGCCATGCCCCGCTGCATTTTGACCTCTCGACCTTCGACATCTACGTAACGATAAAAGCTGGCGGTACCATCATAATAGTCCCCGAAAAGTTATCGATCTTCCCTATTCGGTTGGTTCGACTGTTGCAGGATGAAGGTGTGACAGTGACGTACCTGGTGCCCTCAGTGCTCTCCTTGATGGTTAACTATGGGAAGCTCGATGCTCACAATCTTTCGACCTTGCGAACGATCCTGTTTGCGGGCGAGGTTTTTCCTATCAAGTATCTGCGGCGGTTGATGGCAGCTATTCCCCATGCCGATTATTACAACCTCTACGGCCCCACAGAGACCAACGTCTGTACTTACTATAAGGTACAGGCCAAAGATCGAGATCCCGAGCGTACCCAACCAGTGCCAATTGGTATTGCTTGTGAAAATGTGGAGGTATTTGCGGTAGATGAGGGCGGTCAGCTCATCGCCGAACCAGGGCATGAGGCTGAATTGTGGGTACGCGGATCATGTGTCGCACAGGGTTATTGGGGTGATCCGGAGAAGACGGCCAAAACCTTCGTGCGCAACCCGTTCCAGCAGAACTTTGATGAAGTGGCTTATCGCACCGGCGATATCGTAACTTTGGACGAAGACGGGGTGAACTGGATCTATGTCGGGCGGCGAGATCATATGATCAAGAGTCGGGGTTATCGAATAGAGCTGGGCGAGATCGAGACGGTTCTCTACAGCCATGAGGCAATCAAGGAAGCCGCGGTGGTGGCTGTGCCTGACGACCTGGTCGGTAACCGCCTACGGGCATTTATCGTGGCACCGAAGCAGGATGGATTGACTGTGGCGGACCTGGAGGCATACTGCAGCCAACGCTTGCCGCGATACATGCTTCCCGAAAGCATTGAGTTTCGAGATCAATTACCCAAAACGTCCAGCGGTAAAATCGACCGGCCACTCCTGGCTCGCATGTAATCACCCCATTGCTCCCAGGCTTGTGCTGCCTCTCATTGGAAAGGAGTTTCCTTGTGAATACGTCAACCCTAATCGAGCGTTTCGTCATCGAAGAGCTCATGTTGGGCGGTCGTAAGGGGAAAATTGACCCCGATGAGTCGCTCATTCGTAGCGGTATCCTCGATTCGCTGTCTTTGCTGCGGTTGATTGTCTATCTCGAAGAGCAATTTGGCTTGACTGTCGAGGATAGCGAAGTGATTCCCGGTAACTTCGAAACGCTCAACTCTATGGAAGTCTTTGTCAAGAGTAAAATGGGAGCCCACTGATGGTCTGCCGTGGGTTCTTGTTGATGAACAAGAGAGGGGTTTTTCGCTAAGAAGAGATATACCGGACTGGAGCAGGTGAATCCCGTGGGAGTGCATCTCCTGATCGACACACGTACGATTCCAATGTGATTGTGATGAAAGAAATTGTTTCCGCTCCAACTGACGATTCACCGGTACAGAGAGAGAGCGCGAGATGACCAGGCGATTATTACTCTTGAACGGGCTCGCGGTCTTGGGCGTTGCCCTCCACCATGCTTCGGGCTACGGATTTCGAGCGATGTTCTTCTGGACTGATCGGTATCTTCCTGTGGCGGTGCCCAACTACGATCAAGCCGGGAGTCTGACCTTTCACGCTATCGTACTGATCCAACAACTGGATGCCTTTACCCTTCCGGTCTTCATGTTCGTGTCCGGCTTTTTCGTCGCTTTCGCGGCCGGTGGGAGTCAGGGAGGATTACAGTGGAACGTGATGATGACGAGAATCAAGAACCTTCTGGTACCTTTTGTTCTCTGGAGTATCATATACTTCCTTATTTCCAATAGAAGGGCACCGGCCACGTTCGATGAAGTGATCAGCCGGTACTACTATATTCCTCTTCTTTCACAGTACTACCTGCTCTCACCGCTCATAGTTCCGCTCGCAAAGACCAAATGGAAGCTTTTGCTTGTCGTTTTGGCTTTTGTCGAGCTAGGCACTCAGAGCCTCCAGTACTTCACTGCCCTCGAAGTGGAAATACAGGGTCTGGAGCAGGTGGTACGTCTCCTGCCAAAGTGGCTCATTCCCAACCTCATGTTCTGGTTTGCATTGGGTATCGTTGTCGGCCTGCATCGGCAGGGGTTTACACTATGGCTTGCGCGGGTGAAGTGGGGCCTGTTAGCCGCTTTGGTTGTATTAGTCCCATTGACCATGTTTGAATACAAAGTGGTTGCGCACTTTGCCGGAAAGGCATGGCTGGGTCCGTATTTCGGTGGATTTTCGCGAACTTTCTACGCCTGCGTCTTCATTCTGTGTTTTTTGGCGTTTCACCAGACGCCGCTTCCTCTTTCAAAAGAACTCTCCTTGCTCGGCGGTAAATCGCTCGGGATCTATCTCAGCCACGCCCCGATGATGTACGTGGCTGCTGTGATCATGTACCGCGTAGCACCCTGGATCTTGGGCTACCAGGTACTCTACCAGACGGTCCTGATTACTGTTGGGGTTGGGGGGGCATTGTTGCTCATGTCCGTTTTGGACAAGTCCCGGGTGCGGAGGACGTACCGTTACGCATTTGGGTAGGCGGCTTCCAGCTGAGAACCGAGAACGGGTAAACCGGACGATGGGAAAAGGCCAATACTTCATGGAAAACGTCAAACAATCCGCGGCTGCTTCTGTAAAGCCAGCGATAGCGAATAACGTAGACGTAGTTGATAGTAACCGACGAAGAATACGGATTCAACCCAGTAAAGGCTGGCTCTCCCTCGATTTCAAAGAGTTGTTTGAATACCGGGAGCTTCTCTACTTCCTCGTCTGGCGCGACATTAAAGTGCGCTATAAGCAAACGGTACTGGGTGCCTCATGGGCCATCATCCAACCCTTCTTCACGATGGTGATCTTTAGCCTTTTCTTTGGCAGGTTGGCGAAGGTTCCCTCGGACGGTCTTCCTTACCCAATCTTTAGCTACGCTGCGTTGGTGCCCTGGACCTTCTTCGCAAATGCTCTCACGCAAGCGTCAAACAGTCTGGTTGTCAGTGCTAACATGGTCAAAAAGATTTATTTTCCTCGACTGCTGATGCCTACGGCAACCGTACTGGGTGGCATCGTTGATTTTGTATTGGCTTTTAGCGTGCTGCTTGCGATGATGCTCTTCTATAGCTTGCTCCCCACACGTAACGTTCTATGGCTCCCGTTTTTCCTGTTAATGGCTTTGATGACGTCGCTGGGTGTCAGTTTGTGGCTTTCAGCTATGAACGTCCAGTTCCGCGACGTTCGATATGTTATTCCCTTCCTGACGCAAGCGTGGTTCTTTGCGACTCCGATCGCTTATTCCAGCAGCTTGCTCTCGGAACCCTGGCGGACGTTGTACGGCATCAACCCGATGGCCGGTGTGGTCGAAGGCTTCCGGTGGGCTTTGTTGGGTGCCAACACAGCACCTGGCCCCATCATCACGGTATCCTCTTTGGTGGCTTTCGCCTTACTCGTGAGCGGGGCCTTCTACTTCCGTCGCATGGAAAAAACCTTCGCAGATGTGATATAGGTGGAGTTCGATGAGCGATATTGCAGTCTGGGCCGAGGGCCTTGGGAAAGAGTATCACATCGGAAGTGTTCGGAGACAATACAACCGGCTAGGGGATCAGGTGGTCGATAGCTTCGTATCACCGTTTCGACGCGCTCGAAAACTACTTCGAGGGCAGGCCACCGGTGCAGCCGAACTGGACGAGATCATCTGGGCGCTGAAGGATATCTCGATTGAGATCAAGCATGGTGAAGTCGTCGGTATCATTGGCCGCAACGGTGCGGGCAAGAGCACGTTGCTCAAGATTCTTTCGCGGATCACTGAGCCTACAGAGGGTTATGCCGACATCTACGGACGGGTAGGCTCATTACTGGAAGTTGGTACTGGATTCCACCCTGAGCTCACCGGGCGGGAGAACATCTACCTGAATGGTGCTATTCTCGGGATGAAGAAGGCGGAAATCGAGCGCAAGTTTGATGAGATTGTAGCCTTTGCGGAAATCGGCAAGTTCATCGATACGCCGGTGAAGCATTACTCCAGCGGCATGTACGTGCGCCTGGCCTTTTCGATTGCTGCCCACCTGGAACCAGAGATTTTACTGGTGGATGAGGTACTGGCAGTGGGGGATGTGGCGTTTCAGAAGAAATGCCTCGGGAAGATGGATGACGTGGCAAAGCAAGGACGCACCGTTTTGTTTGTCAGCCACAACATGGGGTTGATGCAGACGCTTTGCCAACGCGGCATCTTCTTACAGGATGGGATTATGAGCGCAGACGGACCAATTGGGGATGTTGTTGACGCGTACCTACGGACGCTTGAAAAACTGGAATCACAAGAGCTCTCCGAGAGGGAAGATCGACGAGGACAGGGAGCGGTCAGACTCGTCGCCGTGCAGATTTCTGATGGGAGCGACAATGCGGTCTCTACCCTCAAGACAGGCGGCCCGGCATGCTTCACGTTTCATATTTGTGGGTCAGTACCAGGAATGGCCTGCATCTTTTCTCTCTACGATCATTTGGGGCAGGCCGTCGTCAGTTTCAACAGCCAGGAGCGAGGTGCAGAAGACTCCTACGCCGGGGGTGATGAGCGAAAGTTTGTCTGCGAGCTTGATGAACTGCTGCTACTGCCCGGCCGGTACCGTATGGATGTCTCAATCCTTGGCGACAAACGGCTGCAGGACTCAGTACAGGCAGTAGCAATCTTTGACGTCGCAGAAGGAGATGTGCGCGGACGGCCCGCTCAACTGAAGAAAAAGTTCAGGGTTTGCATGCCTCATCGCTGGACGCTCCCCGAAGACTAGCACACGGTGAATGCTTTCCACAGAAGTTAGCGGATCATATTAGATCAGGACTGCCGGGGCTGGTGCTTGAATTTGCCTGAACTGCGTTCACATGGAGATCGTCGATGCTACCTCGGATCTTTATCGGTGGAACGGGGAGAAGTGGGACCACCATTCTATACGATGCTCTTGGCCGTCACGAGGCTGTTTATTCATTCCCAAACGAGATGCGCTTTCTTGTAGATCCTGATGGCCTCATGACTTTGATAAGCGAGCTTTCAGCGCAGTATTCTCCCGTGCGAGCACGGGAAGCGCTGTTTCGATTCGAGCGGCTCATGAGAGTCTACCTTACCGTGCCGCAACGGGCACCATATTTTGGTTTTGATCTCGCTCGTTGGCTTGGTGGGGAGTACTATTGGCAGCGGTTGGATGAATTTTGCGCTCAAATGGTGGAGTTCGAATTTCACGGTCGAGCCTGGCAGGTCGAGCCCAACATTGAGAGTCGATTCGATGCCTGGACCGAGCGCGTCCGGCGGGTCCGCCAGCGAATGAGAGGAGCCCCCGTCATAGCTCAGAGATTGAATTTACCGCGCAAGCGGTTGCGGATGGCGAGGTACTTCTCGGATCGGACCGAACTGGTGGAGTTAGCGCGTGTCTTTGTGGATGACCTGTTTCTTCGGGCTGCTGACCAGCATGAAAAACGGACATGGTGTGAAAAGACACCGCAGAACCTTTTCCACATTGGCTTCCTGTACGAGCTCTTTCCGCAGAGCGTGTTCATTCATATAAAAAGAGACCCCCGAGCAATTATTCATTCGATGACGAAGAAGGAGTGGGTTCGGGCACCCAACAACGTGAGGGACAGTTGCTTGTTTTTACGAGCGATGTACGACCGATGGTTCGATATAAAAAGAGCTGTCGATTTCAACAAGTACTGCTATCTTGAGCTAAAGCTTGAAGATCTGGCGGCATCTCCTCATTCAGTGCTTGAGCAAGTCGCCGCGTTCTGCAAGTTAGAGGGCCGCTTCAACACGCTGCCGGATATTACACCGGATAGAGCGAATTACTGGCAAAAGACGATGACGGTTGAAGATAGACAACTGGTGAACGAGATTCTTGGCGCCTACATTGAGCGACTGGGATACGAGGTCTACGTCTGATAGCAGAAGCGGCTCATGTCATACCGGTTTCGGTAAGACGAGCGGGTTTGGCCGAAACCCGACAGGATGGTAGCGATTCAGAGGAGCAGGGCGGCGTATGGAGAGGCATGAATTGGCCGAAAAGCCCTCAAATCCTAAGCTGAAGAAGATCCAACAGCCGGTCAGACAGGCTAAATGGGCCCGGGTCGCCCGGAGATTGCAGCGCCGGCTCGATCCGGTATTGGCTCCTCTCTATGAAGTGTCCAGCCACGCCCGCGACACCGCGGTACACGCGTACTGGGACTGGCGCAAAACCACCAACCGGTTGCCCTTCGATCGTGCTGCCGGGTTTTCTGTCGGTCCGACGCCGAAGGGGGGCGAGCGCCCGAAGAATGTGGTGTGGGTGATGCTTGATGCGCTGCGGCAAGACATTTTCGAGGAATACTTGAGGCGTGGCGGCCTGGCGGATCTGGTCGATGAGGGGGTTTACTTCTCGCGTGCCTTTGCGCAAGGAAGCTGGACGTATCCTTCCGTCTTCTCTTTTCTTACCGGGCGCTACCCTTTTAACTGCGGCGTCTCCAGACTCACGGACACAGACGGCGTGCCAGGTTCGGTATGTGCCGATTTCGACGACACCTGCCCGACGATCTTTCGCCTCTTGCGGGACCATGACTACCGGGTCGGTAGTATCCTCGACGGGTGGGGGTTCACCGTCCGTACCACGGCGGGACTCGAGCATCGCGAGGACCGCTATTTCGAAGAGAACTGGGGTTGGATCTGCGGTCAAAGCCGGCGCTATTTATCGCTGGACGAGCTACGGGAGGCCAGTCTGGCTTATATCGAGAGTGCCGGTAGGCAAAGCCCCTTCGTACTTTTTGTGCGAAGCCTCTACACGCATTCCCCCTACCGCGGCATCTTCAAGAGCGCAGAGTATGTCACGAACCTGAGTCGAGAGCGCTCGGTCGTCAGACTGATGGAAGGCTTCATCCGGGGGTTGCGGCGCTTTGAGGGCGACTATCTGAGGCCAATGCTAGAAGTGCTAGAGCAGGCCGGCAAGCGAGACGATACGATCATTGTCATCAACTCGGACCACGGCGATATGTTCTGGAACGTGGAGGATGATCTGCGCACGGGGGATCTGGACGAGGAGATGTGGCGGCACCAACTGGAACCCTACAACGCCCTGATCAAGGTGCCCCTCCTCATTACGGGTGCGCGTATGAAAGGCGTCTACTCTCAGCGGTTTCGACTGATCGATGTGGTGCCGACTCTGCTTGAGGAACTTGGAATCGAATACGAACCAGCCCAATTTGATGGTGTATCGGTGCGGCGAGTTGAAGCGCGTCCGCTGTATGCTGATTCGGCCGGCGTCGGATTTGGCGGCGTTGCTTTCCAGGCGGGAGGCCCGAAGCTTCTGATGTCCCACCGCCTTGGGACTGTCTCGTACCCGATTACTGAAGATCAGTACGAGCGACTGAACTTGCGTCGCGATGCCGGTATCTATGTCAACGAGTTTACGGAGTTCCTTGAGCAGGCGAGTCGTTCCCGTCACGTTGAGGCCGATCAGGACGATGCCGAGGTATTACTGAGGCGACTCCAGATGCTGGGATATATAGAATGACTCGAGAAAGGCCCGCAGTGTCGGGCAAAATACGCGCGACTCGGGTTTTCCGGTCTACGAGGAGTCGTTTCAATTCGCGCCGACGGGATGGAATGATCGACGCCAACCTGACCCGTGCAGAAGCGACAGCCCGGCTTTGCGAGTGGTAGGATGAGACCTCCTGATCAAGAAGAAGAGGAGACCCTCAATGCTTCACCGTGCAGGCCGGTCGGGCGGCCGAGGTGTCACCATCGTCATGCTCGTTGTTAGCCTGGCTGGCTGGTCCTATCCAATCCGTAATCGCCCAGCAGAAAACAGTGCCTCATCGCCAGTCGTCGCCGTGCAACCCTGGGGCACGACCAGTGAGGGCATCCTGCATGACACTCGCCGGGCGACACCGGCCCCAGTGCCAACCCTGACTCCCACTCCCACCCAAGCGCCGATGCGATTCTCAACCCAGTCGCCAATCCCAACCGTCCAGCCAGTGGCGGGACAGCCGTGTCCCGCCGGCTCCCACGACCCGAGCAAGTGGCACCCGCTCATCGATCCCGTCACCGGGTGCCACTTTAACCACGAGCATAAGGACAACCCCCACGACCTCGATGACGTATTTGGTCCGGTCGAGACACATCTGCGGGGCTACTCAGTCGGTCTGCCGTGGCAGACCGGATTGACCGGGACGGAAGAAAACCGGTACAAACACGAGAGTTATGGGTGGTTGGTGCTCCGCAACCTGCCGCCGAGCAACTCCAGAAGTCAGAATGGCGCTGAAAAGAACAGCAAGGATGTGGCCTTCGTCAAAAACATCCGCGTGCAGGTGCACGGCGATTTGCATGCGGGCGGGGCGGCGACGCGCTTCCACTCGGTGTGGATTGAGGCCCAGGTCTGCTACAGGGCGAATCCGAACGATTGCGGGATTGTAGGGTTCGGCGGGCATCTGGACTATGGTGAGTTGCGCGTGGATGGTGTCTGGGTCCCGCTCCCCAACGATCCCCGCGCTTACGCGGGGTTGACCCCTCCCGCTCCGGAGCGCCAGGTTGATAATCTCATCGCCAAGCGGAGCCACTCGGCCACCTCCCACAGTGTTCGATGGATCGGTCGCTTCGCGGGTGCAGTAGGGCCGATTGCCTATGCCGGCATTGCCCATGAGACCAAAGATTCCTGGCAGCCCATTGACCCGGCCGATCCGGGAGCTGTGCAGCTGACCTGCCCGGATTTTGAATGTGAGGACAACAACTCGACTGCGCGGCTCGATTTCTTCATTCTTCGCCCGCGACAGACCCCGCCGGTCACCGCTGATTCCCGAATCAACTTCAAGGGCTACACAGACCGCTTCCTGAATGTTGTGGAGGACTGTCGGGAACCGGGGCCGGATTGCGTGCCGCTGGTGTTTGAGAATTTTCCCAATCTACGGGAGATCAGCCTCCAGAATGGTGGGCCGGACTCGTTTCGCGAATACGATACGTCACCACCGGGCAAACACTGGATCGAATATCCGAACTAGTGAATCGCCTGGAGTTCCACCGGGCGATTCCAACTTCGTCGGTAGCCCCCAGTTGTGAATCTGACGGGCTCTTCGCTCACGAACAATCCGAAGCCAGGTTTGCGCCAAGAGGACTACAGGTCTGACATCAGAACTACAAGGTTGCTGATGCCAGGCGATAAGAAGCCACGGGACAGACGATTGTGGTTCGGACGATAGGGACGCAGAGCCTGGTGTAGAGTCGAGTACGCCATCCACTAGAGGTTCTGGCGAGAGAGTATGACGCAACAGCAGAGAATTGGAGTCGTGCTCGGCTGCCTTGTACTTCTTTCAGCATTTTCAATTGTACTGGTGGAAGCTCAGGTTCAAGACAGCCGATGGTCAGAGCCTTTCCGCCTCTCGAGTGAAGAGGGAGGAGTCCGCGATAGCGCCGTGGTCGCCGACCAGTATGGCTACGTGCACGCCTTCTGGAGCGAAAGCGGGATGGCCAGCGAGGGGCGTTCCATCATCCAGTACGCCCGCTTTGACGGCGTCAGTTGGACCGAGCCGATTGATGTTTATGTGACCGGGCCAAACAGCGAGATCACGCAGGTAGAAGCTGCGGTTGATCAGAGCGGGATCCTCCATCTCGCCTGGACGGGGGGATTCACAGGTCCCCTGTACTATGGCACGGCTCCAGCACTCGATGCTTTATCGGCTCGCCAATGGCAACGTCCTCGTGTCTTGAAGACCTCGCTCCACCGGATGGAGTTGCAGCTCGATTCAAACGGTATGGCGTACATCCTTTACACCGATCCGTTCAGTGAGGAAAAAGGTATCTACATCGTCAGCACAGACGATGAAGGCAAAACCTGGTCATTTCCCGTTCGAGTGGACAGTGATACACCGAATGGTTACGAACCTGACGACGTGCAATTTGCGATCGACTCAGGAGATGTCTTTCACGCAGTCTGGTCTGACTATGACGTCAGCGATGCGAACAAGATCAAGTGGATCCGTTATGCCCGTTCAATCGATAGCGGCCGTACCTGGTCGACCCCAGAAACGATCGACGAGGTTGGTAGTGAGGGCGACGAGCTTCGGGCAGCCGGCCCGAGGATGATCGTACAGGGCCAGACGGTCCACGTCATCTGGGCAAGGGTCAACGCGGGACCCCAGCGCCAACACCGCTTTTCCGTCGACGACGGCCAGAATTGGAGCGGCGCGCAGTGGATTTTTGGCGGACTCAACGGGCAAGCTGGCGATGCTCTCGCTGTGGATGGGGCTGGGCGCGTGCATTTCATCGGTCAAATCCGCTTTCCGCAAGGAATCTATCATGCCTATTGGGATGGGACTCGCTGGACGCAGCCAGACCTGATTTACCTCATCAGAGGGAGTTCGGAGGATGTGATCGGCAACCGGATCCATGCCCAGGGTATCCATCTTGCCGTCCGTGCTGGGAACCAACTGGTCACCGTTTTCTCTAACTTAGAAACCCAGCCCAGGCCACTCTACACGATGTACCGAACCCTTGAGGACGTACCCCCGGCACGGCTTGCTGCCTTGCCGGTGCCGTCTGCATCCCCAGTCCCGAGTCTGAGCCCGACGCCGCCAGAGGCTGCTCCGGCTGATCCCACGGCGGCACCGGCTGTCGCGCGGGTTGATACAGGTCGTCCTTCGCCGCCGGGGCAATCCGCAGCCAGCGATGCCTCACCCGACCGTGCCCTTTGGTTGGGCATTCTTCCGGTCCTCCTGTTCATCGGCGGGTCTATCGCCTTACGGCTCGTGCGGCGCCGCTAGAGCGGCGGTCAAGGGGTCAGACTTCCGAAGTGCGGAAAACCGCGGAAATCTTCGATCACGCGGCTAAAGGGTTTACCGGATCCAGGGCCTCATGAACAGGCCAGTTCGTTCAGCAGAGCAAGCGAATGAATAGACCGAACATACTGTTATTGACCATCGACAGCTTGCGATTGGATATGCTCGGTTGTTATGGGTACGCCAGAGCAACGACTCCCAATCTCGACCGCCTGGCAGCGACGGGTATCCGTTTCACTCAGGCGATCACTGGCGGCTCCTGGACACAGGCTGCCTTTCCGGCGTTACTGACCTCGAGCTATCCATCGATGTACGGCGGTTGTACTGGTCCGTTATCTCCCGCGCGCCCATCGCCGATTGAAACCCTCGCTTCACACGGCTACACCAGTGCAGGTTTCTCGACAAACCCGCATTTGAGTAGGGTCACCAGCTATGATCGGGGTTTCGGTCACTTTCGCGATCTTGTGCCTGCCGAAGCGGGTCCCCGCCTGCGCGACATGAAGGGCGGTGAACGTTTTCTGCGCAACTCTTTAACGCACTACGCGCTGCTGGCAGCGGGCAAACGAATGCGTCCGGCGCGAGCATATGTGTCGGCTCAAGAGGTAACGGATGTTATCTGTCGCTGGTGCGACGGCGCCCCGGTACCCTTCTTTCTCTGGGTGCACTACATGGATGTCCACTGGCCGTATCACCTGGAAGAGACGCTCACCGATCCACGTGACATTGCTCGGGCCTGGCGAGATCTGCAACACATCAATCGAGTGACGTGGCGCGGGGCAACGGTAACCCAGTCGCAACGAGAGTACTACATTCGGCTGTACGAGCAGGCGCTCTACTACGTGGACACCCACATCGGGCGGCTTTTGAGTTCCCTGGAGAGATCTGGGCGTCTGGCGAACACCGTCGTCATCGTCGTTTCGGACCATGGCGAAGAGTTTCTTGACCACGGCCGGTGGGGCCACCGGCAGAGCAATCTCTACGATGAGATTCTCAGAGTGCCACTTCTCATTCGTGTACCGGGCAACGCAGGCAACAAGATGGTTCGGCACCAGGTGTCTACACTCGACATCATGCCGACAGTTCTTCAGCTCTGTGATTGTCCTCCCCCAAGCGGTATCGAAGGTGCGAGTTTAGTCCTTCTCTGGGATCACAGCCGAGGCCACTCTTATGAGATGACAGAAGCGATCAGCGAGATGCACCGCGACGAGTGGCACCGCATCGCTGTCAGGACTGAAGAATTCAAGTACATTTGGGACAATCGGCACCCGGATGCGGCTCACCTCTACGATCTCCAGGCCGACCCGGCTGAACGGTGCAATGTGATCCAGCAATACCCTGAGGCCGCCAGGTCCTTTCAAAGTCGCGTCGACATCCATCGGCGGCGGGTCGCCGAAACGTCGGCTGCCATCGCTCTCCCAGAGCTTGAGCTTGATGAAACTGTCATCAGCCGTTTGCGTGGTTTGGGGTACATTGAGTAGAAAGCTGGCTTGAATTGGTATGAAGGGCGAGGAGATGTTGCCTTCATTGAGAATTGCGCACTTGTTCCAGAGCACTAACATAAAGTTCTCCGACTCACACGCTGTACAACTTCACATCCTCTACACGATCCGCGGATTACAGCAGAGGGGGCATCGAGTCAGTCTTCTGGCGCTACAAAAAGGCCGGCGCGTTCTGTACACCGAGGATCTGAAGGCAGCCACGAGCGACCAACTCCTGAATTGCCATTTCGGAGAGCTAGGAGTGACCGGCAGGTTGCCTTTCAAGCTGTTCGAGAGCGGAATCCGACGTATTCAAGCGGCCTCTGGCCTCCCCTATCTTGGCCTGTTTGATAGTTACCGCTTGTATGATGCCAGTTGCAGGAACCTTCAAGGCTATGACTTGATCCACGAACGGTATAACCTGTTGGCTATCGGGGGGGCATTGGCGAGTCGGAGGCTCGGTATCCCCTTCGTCCTCGAAACCAATGCGGATGTGATTGAACAGCGAGTGTTTCGGGGCACGCCCGATCGGGGGGTGCGCCGGCTGTATGCCGTGTGGGCAGCTCGATTCTGCTTCAATACGGCCGCGAAGATCATCTGTGTGTCTTCGGAGTTAAAGGATCATCTTGTTCGCAAGTGGAAGATCGACGCGAGCAAGCTCGCCGTGCTTCCATGTGCCGCCGATGTCGAGATGTTTGGACAAGCGTACGATCCGGCTGCGGTCAGACGGCGGCTGGGCCTGACCACTGAGGCGATTGCCATGTGGGTCGGAGGGTTCTACCCCTGGCACGATCTTGATTTGCTTGTGGACAGCTTCCAGCGAGTCTTGGAGCGAGTACCGACTGCCCGGTTGATCTTAGTCGGCGATGGGCCAACCCGGCCACTGGTCGAGCGCAAAATTCTCGCAGCCGGGCTCCAGGAGGCGGTGTTGCTGACAGGCTCCGTCGATCATGAGCAGGTGGCCGAACTGTTATCGATTGCGGATGTGGCCGTTGCCCCGTCGCCCTCCTCCTTCCCGGGTCACGGAGGAACACCGCTCAAATTATTCGAGTACATGGCCGCCGGCAAGGCCATTGTCGCCACTGGTATGAGCCAGGCCAGAGCTGTGATCCGCGATGGGTACAATGGGTTGATCGTTGAACCCGAGGATGTCACCGCGTTTGCCAACGCCATTCTGCGTGTGTTCAACGACCCGGACCAGCGCGAACGACTCAGCCAAAATGCGCGCCAACAGGCGATAGCGCAGTTCTCGTGGACGCGGTACGCCGAGCGGCTCGAACAGATTTATGCCGACGTCCTGGCCGGACAGGAATGAGCATGCGCATTCTCTTTCTTTCCAACTTCTATCCCCCATCTCGACCGGGGGGTTACACTCAATGGTGCCACGAGGTGGCCGAGAGCCTGGCGACTCGTGGTCACACCATCGGAGTGCTGACCAGTCACTACCAGCGAGAGCAGGCACCGGCCAACGAACGGGATGTCTACCGAGTTCTTCATCTCGAGAGCGATCTTTTCTACTATCGACCGCTCGATTTCTTTCTGAGCTGGAAACGGCACGAGCAGGAGAATCTGGCGGCTCTGGCGCGGGTCGTCGAGCATTTTGAGCCGGACGTGGTCTTCGTGTGGGGCATGTGGGCGCTGTCGAAAAGTCTACCCGCTCTGGCCGAGCGCCTCCTGCCGTCGCGGGTGGTGTACTACCTGTCTGACTACTGGCCGACTGATGTGGACATGCACACTGCGTACTGGCGGCGGCCATCCCGGAGTTGGCCTGGACGTCTCCCCAAGCGGATTCTGGGTGCCATCGCTCTGTCCATGCTCAACGGAACGGGGAAGCCGGCCTTGCAATTCGAGCGCGTGATCTGCGTCAGTTGCGCTGTGAGGGATATTTTGGTTGAGGCCGGAGTACCGATCCAACACGCGCGCATCATCCATGGTGGCACGGATGCAAGCCGATTTCTCGATGGCAGCGGTGGGAACGGGCATCGGCACGTGGGTCGAGAACGGCAGGGCTTGAAGTTGGTCTACGCGGGCCAGTTCGTTCCCCACAAGGGCGTTCACACGGCGGTCGATGCGATGGCCCGGCTCGTGCACGAGCAGGGGATGAAACAAGTCAGCCTTGTCCTGCTGGGGGCCGGTCACCCTGCCTACGAAGCGTCCTTACGCGACCTTGTCGCCAAAAACGGTTTGCAGGACTACGTCACCTTCCACGATGCCGTGACGAGGGAAGAGATGCCGGCTCTCTTGCGACAGTTTGATGCGCTCGTCTTCCCCTCGATCTACGAGGAGCCTCTGGCCCGCATGACGCAGGAGGCGATGCTCGCCGGGCTGGTGGTTGTGGGAACGACGACCGGCGGGACCAAGGAGATCTTGAGGGACGGCGAGAATGGGTTGACCTTTGCCGCAGAGGACGCCGCCGGCCTGACCAGGCAAATCAGGCGGCTTGTCTCTGCTCCCGACCTCGTTCAGCGGCTGGCGGAAGCCGGCCGCCGAACTGTGTTGGAGAAATTTACACTCGACCGGATGGTGGATGAGATCGAGGGTTACCTCGACGAGATTGTGTCTGAGATGCCCGCAACCCAATCCCTGCCGGGCAGCGTCGCCCGCGGCGCTGCCCCAAGGAATCTCCGATGAGGATTCTGGTTCTTACCAACTTCTATCCACCCTACGAACTGGGGGGCCAGGAGCAGTCCTGTGAGGATGTTGTGGGAGGGCTGAAGAGGCGGGGGCACCATCTCGTCGTTCTGACAAGCATGCACGGCACCCACAACCTCCCAGTGGAAGCCGACGGAATCTTTAGATGGTTATACCTCGAGATGGAGTTGGCTACCCCAGGGCACAGCATCCGGTTCTTCACCGAAAGAAAACGACGGGAAAGGCACAACCTGGACTGTCTCCAACGCGTCGTTGAGCAGACCGGGCCGGACGCGGTGTTCATATGGGGGATGTGGAATCTGCCCCGGTCGCTGCCGGCCCTGGCTGAGGCCCTCTGCCCGGGGAGAGTCGTCTATCGATTTGGGGATTACTGGCCGACGCTTCCCAGCCAACATGTCTTCTACTGGCATACGGCGGGACGAAGCTGGTTAGCCTGCCTTGCCAAGCGACTGCTCAGCGCCGTCGCGCTGGCGATGATGGCGCGCGACGGGGCGCTCCCCCGGCTCAAATTCGAGCACACGATCTGTATCAGCGCGGCGCTCCGCGACACACTCGTCGAGTGTGGAATACCGGTGTCGGATGCACGCATCATCCACAATGGCATTGACGTTGAACCGTATCTTCAGTGCCGACAGCACCAGGCAACGCCACGAGAAGATCGTCCATTGAAACTCCTCTACGCGGGACGGTTGGCCCCGGAGAAAGGGGTAGATACCGCCATCAAAGCGATGGCAGGAGTCGTTTTCGGGAGGCGCCTGGGGGATGTCAGGCTGAGTATCGTGGGATCGGGCACACCGGACTACGAGGACGTCCTGCAACAGCTCGTCATTGAAGCCGGATTGACCGACTCCGTGGCGTTCCTGGGCCGTGTCCCGCGCGAGGCAATGCCCGAACTTCTGCCGCAGTTTGACGTTCTTGTGTTCCCCTCGATCTGGAAGGAACCTTTTGGGCGGGTACTGCTAGAGGCCATGATATCGGGTCTGGTGGTCGTTGCGGCCGGCCACGGAGCACCGTGCGAGATTGTGGCAGACGGTGAGAATGGGCTGTTGTTTACCCCGGGTGATGCTGAGGATCTTGCCGAGAAGATTGCAACCCTGGCTGGCGATGATCAGACGCGCCGAAGACTTGTCGACGCCGGAGCTCAGACAGTCTTGGAGAGGTTCACGATAGCCCGCATGCTGGATCAGATCGAGAACTGCCTTAAGGACGTTGCCGGTTTCGGTACCGAAACGGTTCAAGCAAGCCCGGGTCAGGCACCCGTGAGTACCGTCTGATGGGCCGTATCGAGCGCGTGGAGCACCGGCAGAGAGAGATCGGCGATCCACTCTGAGCGGAATCTGGCCGGTTGCGGCAGTCGCCGTCCCATGCCTGGCGCCAATCAATTGTGCGCCGGCGAGGGATCAGCGGGACCCTGGTGAAACGGAGAAACACCAGCTGAGGGCCGGTGCTTCTCCGTTCCATCCAGCGCTGTCGACCCGCGGCCGAGCGCCCGTAAAGCGGTCGCTCCCACGACCGGGAACGAAGGCCTAATTCGGGTACCTGATCCAATGTTGGCCCAAGGGTGAGGTATCGTACTCGTGCCAGTCCCCGGAGTTCCGCAGCTCGATGACACGCAGATTGGGAAAATTCTCAAGAATCAGGGGAATACAGTCCGGTCCCAGCGTTGGACAATCCTTCACCTCGTGCAGGTTGCGGTCGGAATAGCCGCGGAAGTTGATCCTCGCAAGTGGATTGGTGGTGTCTAGAGTCCGAAGCCGGAGGATGGAATAGTCGAGGCGGGCCGTCGAACCGTTCATCTCACACTGGAAGTCGGGGCAGCTCAGATTGAGCAGCAGGGGGTTCGTTGGATCGATGGGCTGCCAGGCATCTTTGGTCGAATGGCGGACGCCCGTGTAGGTGATTGGCCCATCCGTATCGTTGAAGCGACCGACCCAGGCGACGGTATTGTTCGTGCTCGAGTGATTCCGCGACGAGACGAGACGGTCGATCTCGGCCGGAGGGGGGTCGCCGGGCAGCGGCACCCAGACGCCGTCGACCCGCAGTTCCCCGTAGTCCTCGTGGCCCCCGAAGCGTGCAATCCCACAGTCGTTCGGATCGGCCCGGTAGCAGACCATCACCTCGATCCAGGTCGAGTGAAAGCGGGTTCCGACCCCACCCGCGTGCATATCGGCATGGACCTGCACCCGGATGTGTTTGACGAAAGCCACATCACTCGAGTCATCCCTGGCTCCATTTTGGCTCCGGGAAGCGCTGGGCGGCAGGTCGCGCAAGACCAACCATCCGTAGGACTCGTGCTTGTGGTCGTTCTCTTCTGTCCCGGTTGGGCCGGTTTGCCAGGGGTAGCTGATCGAGTAGCCCTCCAGATACGTCTCGACCGGGCCGAACACGTCGTCCAGGAGGCGGGGGTCGTCCTTGTGCTCGTGGTTGAAATGGCAGCGCGTCTCCGGGTCGATCAGCGGGTGCCACCTGGTGGGGTCGTGATAGTCGGCGGGACAAGGCTGACCCATTAAAGAATGGCGAAGCAGGGGAAGGTAGAGAAAATACTGATCGCGGGGAGGGACGGTCTCCTCCCGCCCCCGCGGATCTCCGGTTCCGGCCTCCGCCGACCCTCCGTCTCCTCGCGCGACGGTCAGGCCAAAGAGCAGACCAGCCGCCACGGAGACGATAATGACGAGATTGCGGATGATTCTGGGCCAGACCCGGTTGGACCCCAACCCGGAGCCTGCGTTCCCAAACATGGGGACTCCCTTCTATGAGATTGAGCCAAGAATTCGAGGCCGTGACCAGCGGCCTCACACAACACCCTGTATGACGGCCCGAAGGTTTACCCGTTACGGACTCAGGAGTCAAAGGGTACGGTCTGACGCGGGCGGCAGACGTGACGGTCTGCAACGAGCGGGTGACGTGGATCATTCTCTGTAACAGGCGGAGCGCATACGGGGTTGATCACGGAGGAGGATCGCTCCCGCACGGCCCTTGAGTCAGATCATTACAAAAGCGAGGGCTTGCCGGCGCTTGCTCCCGGAGCGCCTCGACTGAAAGGCACCCCCGGGCCCACGACGCACAAGATCTGAAACCACCGTACTCACAACATCATCGTCAACGTACACCCCCGGAACTCATCGAAGGGCGTTGCACCGTGAGAATCCTTTTTCTGTCAGCCTGGTTTCCATATCCTCCGCTGAACGGCGCCAAAATCAGAATCTTCAACCTGATCCGCCAGCTTGCGCCTCATCACGACATCACGCTCGTCTCGCTGGCGAGAACGATCGGCGTGCAGGAAGCGCGCTCGCACATTCCGCTTTTGACGGAGTACTGCCGAAGTGTCGACGTGGTTGCGGCGAAACCGTTTGCCCCGAGCAGCCTCTCTGCTCGCCTCGGTTTTCTCTCACCCATTCCGCGCCACATCGTTCAAACCTACAACGACGGGATGGCGAAACTGGTCGAGGAGCGGACGCGGGCCTGCTCCTACGATGTGATCGTAGCATCAGAAGTCACAGCCCCGTCGGTCGTATCGCTGCTAGCTTCTAAAGTCGCCGGTATGCCGAAAGTGCTGGATGCACTTGAGGTGGGGTTGATGAAGGATGCCTACTCCAGCCAGACCTCGCCGATTCGCCGGGTCCGCCACGGGTTGACCTGGTTCAAGTTGAGGCAGTTTACGAAAGGGTTGGTTGAGCAGGCGAGTCTGTGCACCGTCCCATCGTACGAGGAGAAGCAAAATCTGTTGGACATCGCCCCGACGCGAGCCCGGATCGAGGTTGTGCCACACTGCCTTGATCTGGCCTATTACACGGGCGCCTTCGGGGTGCCGGAGCCGCGGTCGCTCGTATTTACCGGTTCATTCACGTATCACGCCAATCTGGATGCGGCGCGCTTCTTCCTCGAGGACATATATCCTCATATCAAGGCGCGGGTGACCGATGCCAGTCTGAAAATTGTTGGAAGCACGGACGGGGTCGCGTTAGATGCCTGGCCGAAAGATGCGACCGTAACCTTCACCGGCTTGCTTCGCGATGTGCGCCCCACTATCGCGCAAAGCTGGCTGAGCGTGGCGCCGCTGCGCGTTGGTTCTGGGACGAGGCTCAAGATTATCGAATCCATGGCACTCGGCACGCCGGTTGTCAGCACGAGTAAAGGTGCGGAAGGGCTCGAGGTGACTCACGGTGAAAACATCCTGATCGCCGATGATCCCGGTCTCTTCGCCCGCGCTGTCGTCGATGTTCTGCGAGATCCGGCGCTCCACGCGAGACTCTCTGCCGGTGGGCGCGCGCTCGTTGCAGCGAAATACAACGCCGAAGTGGTGGGGCAGCAATTTGCGAGGCTCCTCGAGCGTTACGTGCCAGGGAAGCAGTGATGATCCGCACCCCCGAACTCGGTCTGGATCTCAGACCTCTGCTTCGACTTCTTACGATTGCCTGTCTTTTCGTGTTGGCAGCCTACGTGGGGCAGTCTCCCTCATGGGAGCTGCTGCGGCTGTTCGTGCTGCTTGGGGGCGCGGTAAGCCTGGCGGTGCTCCTCCGATATCCGCAGCTTCGGCTTCCGACGCTTGTCGTGGCCAGTTTCATCATCCCCTTGAGTATCAGCACTGGCACCAACACGGATCTCAATGTGACCGTGCTTCTGCTGCCGGTCTTTATCGGCCTCTGGCTGTTGGAGTTGCTCCAGCGGCGCGAAATACGGTTGCCATCTTCGCGGCCGGTGCTCCCGTTGATGGCTTTTGCCCTGGTTGCAGTGCTCTCGTTCGGCATGGGCCAACTCCCCTGGTATCTGACGGAGTCTGCGCCGCTGCTGGCCCAACTTGGTGGCCTGGCAGTCTTCCTGCTCTCGGCCGGCGCTTTCCTTCTCGTGGCCCACCACGTACGGGACCTGCAGTCGCTTGAGTGGCTGACGTGGCTCTTCCTGGCCTTTGGCGCGCTGTTTCTGGCAGGACGGCTGGTGCCGGGGTTACGCCACGTCGTTGTCGATATTTTGTTTCAAGAAGGGTCGACGAGCAGCCTCTTCTGGGTTTGGGTCGCGGCTTTGGCATTCGGCCAGGCGCTCTTCAACCGGCGCCTGCCCCGCGGTTGGCGGCTGGCCTGCGGCGGGCTGGTGCTGGTGCTCTTCTATTCTGCCTGGTTTGAGGGACGAACGTGGGCCTCGGGTTGGCTGCCGCCTCTCGTAGCCGTTGGGACGATCTTGTGGCTCGGCGTGCCCCGCCTGCGGCCGCTGATGCTGTTGTCCGGTGCGGCCATAGCGACGTTTTACTCTCGACAGGTCGTCGCCGAAGTGATGGTTGGGAATGAATACAGTTGGATCACCCGTCTGGAAGCATGGCGAATCGTCTTAGAGATCGTGAAAGTCAGCCCACTGCTGGGGTTGGGGCCGGCCAATTATCACTGGTACACGCCCCTCTTTCCGATTCTGGGATGGTCCGTCCAGTTCAACTCTCACAATCAGTACGTGGATATCCTGGCCCAAACCGGCGTATTGGGGCTGGCCGGCTTCCTCTGGTTTGCCTGGGAGGTTTTCTGGTTGGGCTGGCGACTGAGAGACCGGGTGGCGACCGGTTTCGCCCAGGCGTACGTCTACGGTGCCTTGGGAGGGCTCGCCGGCACGCTGGCGGCCGGGGCGCTCGCGGATTGGGTATTGCCCTTCGTTTATAATGTCGGTCTCAAAGGAATGCGGTCGAGCATCTTTGGGTGGATTTTCTTAGGTGGATTGGTCGCGCTCGAGCTCATGGTTACAAACGGCAGCAGTGCACAGCAAAACGGTGAAGATCCTCTGCCGCCGAGATCATTCGGAAGATGAAAGATGAGAAGCATGCTGAACGTTACCAGGGTAGCACGCGTAGAATCTGAGTACGCAATCGCACGTCTCCAGCATCGCCTCTCGGCCGGTTGGCAACGTTCGCGGAGGAGTGTGCTCGTGAATGGCAGCCCCAAATCCGGAACGACCTGGATGGTTAAGCTGATGGCTTCGTTGCCTGGTTATCGTGGCGTCGGCAACTTTCACCACGATTTCAGCCGTTATCTTGCCGTGCAACCCGGAGATGTGATTCACGGTCACGAGAGATACACGCCTGAACTCGCAAGCATTCTGCGGGCGCGGGCAATCAAAGTCATTCTCATGATCCGTGATCCGAGAGATCAAGCCATCTCGCATATGTTTCACCTGAGACGAACAGAGACCCATCCAGCTCACGGGGAAATGATTCGACTGAGCGAGGACGACGCGCTCATGGCCTGTATCGAAGGACGACCTGATATCTGGGGAAGTGCCTCGATGTTGCGTTTGACGCGGTCCTGGCTCGACGCGGGCGACCAGGCACTCTGTGTTCGGTATGAAGATTTGAATTGCGATCCGGTTGGAGAGTTCGGCCGAGTGCTGCAATTCTTGGGCATTGATTGCGACGATCATCTTCGGCGGGCCATTGTTCGACGAAATAGCTTCGAGCGCTCGAGTATCGGGCGAAGAATTTGGCAGTCAGGTCGAAGACCGGGGAATGAGAACACGAATTCTTTTTTCCGGAAGGGGATCGTCGGCGACTGGAAGAATTACTTCAAAGCGTCACACATCGAGCGCTTTAAGGAAGTGGCGGGCGACGAACTCATCAACTTAGGATACGAGCAGGATCGCAATTGGTAAGCGGGCGGTCCCTGGTAGCTGTGTGCGGAGGTTGGGTGAGGTACAGTTTCACCTGGATCGACACTCCATGAAAGGTTTCTACAGGGGGAAATCACAATGAGCGAAGAGGTAATCGGTCTGATTCCTGCCGCCGGGAAAGGCGTGCGGTTAGCACTCCCCTACCCGAAGGAGCTCTATCCCATTATCCGGGACAATCGGTATAGACCGGTGTCCCAGTTTGTACTGGATAATTTAGTCGCGGCCGGGGTGAAACATCTCGTATTCGTCATCAACGAAACCAAACACCAGTTGATCGGCTATTTCGGCGACGGTCACAGGTTCGGCTGTCACGTGAGCTACGTGGTGCAAGAATCGACGAATGGGCACGAAACGTCCACCTCGCCAGGCCTTGCCCATGCGCTCGACGCCGGCTACCACTTGACGCGGGGTAAGACCGTTTTTTTCGGGATGGCGGATACGATCATGCGTCCCCGAGATCTCTTTGCACGGGCGTACGAGTCCATGGAGCCAAAGGACGACGTTGTCCTGGTTCTGTTTGCAACCGAGCGCCCCGAGAAGTTCGGGATGGTACGGTTGGATCGAGACAACCAGGTGCTGGAGATTGTCGATAAGCCGCGCGACACGGATTTGACAGAAATGTGGGGCTGCATCATCTGGCGCCCTCGTTTTAGCGAGCATCTGCACCACTGCGTGCATCGAGAGGGCATGACCGACTTCGCCCAGATCATGAATCACGCTATCAGAGCCGGGCTACAGTTCCGAGGCGTGTCCATGCATGGCGGTACGTACGTCGATTTGGGCACATACGATGAAATCATGGAAATGGATCGCCGTTTTCGAGAGGAGTAATTGGGGAAGATGCAGGCGACACCGGCAGTTTCTCTGAAGCCCACCGTTTCTCAAGATCGCCCCGATCTGTCGATTGTTCTGGTTTGCTGGAACAATAGAGACTATCTGGAGCCCTGCCTGCGCTCGCTCTACGAAAGCGACCTGCACTACCGTTTTGACGTGGTGGCGGTGGACAATGGCTCGACCGATGGAAGCCAGGCGATGGTGCGAGAACGATTCCCGCGGGTGCGGCTTCTTCAGAACCAGCACAACGCCGGCCTGGGCAGGGCCAGCAACCAGGGGATCGAGGCCACGCGCGGGCGCTATGTCCTGTTGCTCAATAACGACACTGTTGTCAATGGACCATCGCTCAATGCGATGGTTGAATTCATGGAGAGTCACGCGGAGGCGGGTGCGGTGGGAGGACGGCTGCTCAATCCCGATGGATCCTTTCAGGCGGGCTCCGCCGACTTCTCGTCGCTGCGGCAGGAATATTTGATTGCGACGAGATTGGGCAACCTCGTCTGGGCCGGCTATCCCTGCCACGCCCATGGTCGTCGAGTCAAATCGGTGGACTGGCTGAGCTCAGCCTGTTTATTGCTGCGGCGGCAGGCTCTGGCGCAAGTCGGCCTGCTCGATGAAGAGTACTTCATCTATGGCGATGAAGCCGACCTCCAGTACCGCCTCAAGCAGGCTGGCTGGAAAGTGTATTACCTCCCGAACGTTACCACAATTCACTACGGTGGTCGCAGCATGAATCGCTGGCGACGGCGCAAGATGGTGTACAGAGGGAAGATGCTGTTCTATCAAAAGAACTACGGTCCATTTCGCACGGTGGCCTTGCGAGCGCTGCTCGGGGGGATCAGCCTGAGCAAGATTCCGATCTGGGCTGCGGCCTCTCTTTTGCCCCGCCTGCGGACGCGCGCACGGGAGGAAATCCAGTCCAATCTCGATGTGCTGAAGATTTCTGCCGGCGATCTCCTCGCCGACTGGCTGAAGCGCGGCGCCGTCGAGCGGGGATAGCGGTTATCTCTGGCCAGCCCCGTCCCGGGCGACAGAGCCAATCGTTACGACCCGGCAGCGAGTATCTATCGACGACTACAAGTGGGGGTCAGTGATGAGCGAGGCAGGAACCCGTGTCGTGTTGATCGTGCTTGACAGCGTTGGCTGTGGCGACGCACTGGATGCCGCGATGTTTAGGGACGAAGGTGCGAACACCCTGAGCCATGTTGCTCAAGCCGTCGGAGGCCTGAATCTACCCAACTTAAGCAGACTCGGGTTGGGCAACCTGACCAGCATTGAAGGTGTGCCCCCCACTGCCCACGCTGAAGGTGCTTACGGGCGTCTTACGGAAGTCAGTGCGGGCAAGGATACAACGACCGGTCATTGGGAACTGGGAGGCGTGATCCTGGAGCGGCCCTTTCCTGTGTACCCCAACGGCTTCCCACCCTCCTTGATCGCCGAATATGAAGCCCGGATCGAGCGCGGGACGTTGGGCAACTACCCTGCGTCCGGGACCGAAATCATCAAAGAATTGGGCGGCGAGCATGTACGTACGGGGAAACCGATTGTCTACACCTCAGCCGACAGTGTCTTCCAGGTGGCTGCGCACGAGGAGGTTATCCCCGTCGGCGACCTATACCGTGTTTGCCAGGTCGCTCGGGATTTGTTGGTGGGCGAACACGCCGTCGGCCGCGTGATTGCCCGGCCGTTTGTCGGCCAGCCCGGCAACTTCACTCGCACCGAGCGCCGGCGAGACTTCAGCCTCGAGCCACCTGGCGAGACGATTCTCGATGTGGCCAAAGCTGCCGGGCTGGCAGTGATGGGTGTCGGCAAAATCGAAGACATCTTTGCCCATCGCGGCCTGACGGCGAGTAAGCATACCGGGAACAACATGGCTGGGGTGGATGCGATCGTGGAATTTCTACAGCTCGATAGAGCCGGTCTCATCTTCGCCAATTTGGTCGACTTCGATGCCTTATACGGCCATCGCAACAACCCGGGTGGATACGCCGATGCGTTGGAGGCCTTTGACGCTCGCCTTCCGGAAATCCTGGCGGCGATGCAGGACCAAGACGTACTGATCGTCACGGCCGACCACGGGAATGATCCCACGACCCCGGGTACCGACCACACGCGCGAGCGCGTCCCCATTCTTGTGAGCGGAAGGCCAATTCAATCGAACGTCAATCTCGGAACGCGAGAAACCTATGCTGATGTAGCGGCCACCGTCGCTGATCTGCTGGGGGTTGGCTGGTGGGGCCCGGGCAGTTCCTTCGCCAGTGCTCTCGTTGGGTAGGAGATTATGCCGGGGGGATCGCCCGCTGGGGCGGAGACGGCCGGGCGGGAGACGGTGCACCGGGCCGTCTCTACAGGGGGGGCTTGCGCCGGCACCGGCGCCTCTCGCGAGGGCGGTCGAGGTGCCCACTGAAGGAGGCGATTCGTTGACGCCCGGTCAGCCATCCAATGTTGGGACCCTGTGGAGGCGGCCTCATCTTTTTGTGCCGGGGCCTATCGACCGCTAATGGACTCTCGAGAGGAAGCGGCCAGGCGGGTTGGCGGCATGAGCGGTAACTCCACTCCTGTGCCGGATTCAGGAGGCAAGCATGGTAATGGTTCTCAAACGAGGGCTCCGCATCGCACTCTCCGTCCTACTACCCTCCCTTGTCTTGGTGACGCTCGCGTCTCGTTCGGCCAGCAGCGCGCCGAACAGGGTCTCGGAGGAATGGGCATACCGGCCTCTCGCCGTCCTCAACGGTGCTGACGGCGGCGACTACGCTGATTTCAACGGAGACGGCACACGGGATATGTGCGTCGCCGCCGAAGAGGGAAAGCAGGCTGTTTGCTATCTGCTTGACGCCACGACGGGCACTGTCACAAGGGCTCTGGAACTGGGGACATTTTCGCCTCCTGGCCCCGAAGACGTGGCTATTGGCGATCTGACCAAAGACGGCCGTCCCGATCTGGCCTACTTTCGCCAGGGTTCTAACCAGGTCGGGTTCATCTCCTGTGGAGATAACGGAGACACGAGTACGTGCAGGCAAGTGCCTTTCGGGGGGGTGATTCACCCTGTTCACAACGGATTCATCGCCGACGTCGATCAGGATGGAAACCAGGACATCGTGTACGCAGCATCACAGTGGAAGCAAAGCACGGTGCCCGGCCAAGAGGTGGCCTGGTTTGAAAATCCGTATCCGACAGATCCCATGAAGTCGACGAATTGGGTCAGGCACGTCATTCGACAGAGCGACTCTGAGGCTGAGTCTGCCTGGGGGTTCCCCGGTACGGGTGAGTACAATCAACTCGACTTCGTCGACCTGTTCAAGAATGGAACCAGGTATCTGATTGTGTCGGAGCGGCTGGCCAACCGGATCAGCTTTTATTCGACCGCAGATCCGACCGTGGCGTGGGAGCGCGTTCCGATCCGAGTCAGAGGAACCGGTGACAATCAGCCGAAACACATGACAGCGCAGGATGTTGACGGTGACGGTGACATAGACCTCGCTGTGGTCCTTCAGCAAGGACCCATCCTTGTGTGGGAAAATGTTGGATCGCCGGGAGCTCTCTCGTTTATCCAGCACGAGATTGATCGTATCGACGATCGGGGCGGCATTATCAGCCCAATGGGGATAGGCTTCCATGATCTTGACGGCGATGGCCGTTTCGAACTCGTCGTCAATGAGTACGGTGAGGTCCCTCAAACAAATGTCTATATCTATACGATGAACACGATCTCGAATTGGACCCGTAGCGTGACGATTCCCGTCATGTACGCCGGTGATGACATTTTCTTTGACGATATCAACAACGACGGCATGAGAGATATCCTGTCGACCTGGGCGAGCCCGGATAGCGGCCAGGTCTACGCTCTGCTGCAGGGGATAGCATACAGGTTTCAGCTCTGGGTGCCGCTGCTTCTGAAGAGATAGTGCGCTTCCCCTGTTTCCTCCTCACTCGGACAGGAGTGTGCCCGTCCGGGCTCCTTCGGCTGTGACTTCCAGTTGCCGGGCTCCCGCCAGCGATGTAGTGATCGCCAATGTCAACCATGAAAACCAAGACAATGTTAGATCGATTCTGGCGCCTTCAGAAGAAGATTTCATCCCCCATGGATCTCTTCGACGGCGCCCGGAAATACACAAGCTATGTCTTTGATAGGAAGAGTTTCGATCCCAACTTCGACGCACTCGAGGTGAGTCCTCAGGCAGTTGAAACAGCCAGGCGGATTCGCGCAGTTGAACGCGGCCCTGCCGTCATCATTCACGGAATCATGCCGCGATCTGGCACCGTCTACGTCGGTGATTTGCTGGGCCTCCACCCCGACCTGGCCCTGACGCCAAACAAGATTTGGGAAATTCCCTTCCTGAAACTCACGGACGATATCTTACGGGTTCAGGAGGAATTCTTTCGCTCGTATAAGAATAATAGAAGTAGGATTGGCGCGGCTGATTTCTTGCCTTTGTTTGGTGCAGCCTTTGTTGCCCATCTTCATTCATTCGCTCCAGAAGAAAAACGGATGCTGCTCAAAATGCCTGGGGTCCAACATCTCAATCACTTCTTTTCTGTCTTTCCACACGAGAATCTGCTCCTGTTGGTCCGCGACGGGCGCGATGTGGTCCACTCAACGGTCAGGACCTGGCCCGAGTTGCGGTTCTCAGACGTCTGCCGGCGCTGGAACCGCAGCGTGCGAATGATTCTGGCCTTTCAAGAACGCTACGCGGGGCGGCAGGGATACTGGATGACGCGGTTTGAAGACGCGGTGCGTGACCCCGAGGTGTTTGTGAAAGAAGCCTGCAGCCATTTTGGCCTGGATGGAGATAAATTCCCGTACGAGAAAATCGAAGCCATCCCCGTTCAGGGATCTTCCTCGTTTATGAAGGAAGGAAAGGCTCGGTACTGGGTGAAGAAGCCGAGAGGGTTCAACCCGATCGGCCGTTGGGAGCAGTGGCCCGCCGGCAAGAAGCGCGCGTTCAAGAGGATCGCGGGCGAGGCGCTTATGGATTTGGGCTACTGTGACAATCTGGACTGGTGAGGTGGGGCCGCGGGCGGGAGGCGACCAAGAAGTCGGTGCCAACCGCAAAGGGCGTCATCCCGGCGAATCTATCAGCGGCGATTAGCGTTTATGCATATCCTCTTCCTGACTCAAGTCCTTCCCTATCCGTTGGATGCCGGCCCCAAAACTCGCGCCTACCACGTCTTGCGCTACTGCGCGGCCGCCGGGCACAAGGTCACCTTACTGACGTTCACACGCAATGCCGATCGGTCGGAATATGTACAGCATCTGCGGACGTACTGCACGGCGGTTCACACGGTCCCGATGCGGCGGTCCCGCGCGCGAGACGTTGGGCACCTGTTGCGCAGTCTCGTGAGTCCTACCCCGTTCCTCATCACTCGCGATTGGG
Source organism: Ardenticatenaceae bacterium (assembly GCA_027493995.1). Lineage (GTDB taxonomy): Bacteria > Chloroflexota > Anaerolineae > Ardenticatenales > Ardenticatenaceae > DOUV01. The sequence goes on from JAOSJS010000001.1 coordinate 4,601,017, forward strand.
TGCCTGGCATGGCGGCCCGCGTCCGTGACGTGGCGATTCGCCATCCGGTATTTGACGTTGTCCACGCCGACCAGCTCTGGATGGCCCCGTACGCTCTGTTGGCCCGGCACGCTGGAGGGAACGGCCGGCAGCCGGCGGCCGTCCTCGATCAACACAACGCTGTCTTTCAGATCCCCCACCGGCTGGCGCAGCAGGAGTCCAACCCACTCAAACGAGCCTTGCTCGCCGTGGAGGGGCGCAAGTTGGTGCGCTACGAAAAAGAGGTGTGCCGGCGGTTCGACCACGTCGTGTGGGTCACTGAGGAGGACCACGCCGCCCTCGATGGTCGAGGGCCCAACGGTCAAGGAAGAGGGGGGAGGCAACGATCTGGTTCGACGGGGAGAAGGGGCACGCGGCGGTTCTCCATCATCCCCATCTGCGTGGACACGGAGATGCAGCCCGTTATTCCGCGCCGGCCCGATGCCTTCCGGGTCACCTTTCTTGGCGGACTCCACTGGCCTCCGAACTCGGAGGGGGTCCTCTGGTTCGCCCGCCAGGTGTGGCCGTTCATCGCCGAGCAAGTTCCGAGCGCTGTCCTGACGGTCATCGGCAAGGAGCCGCCCAGAGCCCTCGTGGAGATCGGAGGGGGGCGATCAGCCGCCGGCGATCTCCCGTCAGGAGTAGAGATTCCGGGCTACGTCACTGATCCCAGGCCCTATCTCGCCGAAACCGCCGTCTTCATTGTGCCGCTGCATGCCGGCGGCGGGATGCGGGTGAAGATTCTGGACGCCTGGTGCTGGGGTCTGCCGGTCGTCACGACCCGTGTTGGTGCCGAGGGCCTGCGGGCGCGCGACGGGGAGAACGCGCTGCTCGCGGATACCGCAACTACATTCGCCCAGGCCGTCGTGCGAGTGATGCGAGCGCCAGAAGTCGCGATGCGTCTGGCGGCGGAGGGCCGCCGAACAGTCGAGACCTTCTACGACTGGCGGCGCGTGTACGAGGCCTGGGACGACGTGTACGCAGCGGCGATGGGGCAGAGAAGCAGCCCTCACTGAACGATCAGATCAATCCGATAGCAGGGATGCCCGTGCGTGTTCTTTTTGTCGTCCCCTACCCCCCGTCCTTGATCCGAGTTCGGCCCTACAACCTGATCAGACAACTGTCCGCGCGGGGTCACCAGGTGACTGTCGCCACCCTCTGGACGACGCAACAGGAACGAGAGGAAGCCCAGGCACTGAAGCGGCACTGTTCAGAGGTTGTCTCGGTCCGCCTTCCGCGCCAACGCTCGGCCTGGAATTGCCTGGCGGCGCTCCTGACCCAGACACCCCTCCAGGCCGTCTATTGCTGGAGCCCAGTCCTCTCCGATCACATCGCAAGGCTGGCACCGCACGTTGACGTCGTCCATGTGGAACACCTCCGCGGTGTCCGTTATGGGCTCCAGGCCGTTCGAAGGCTGGCCGTTCGCCAGCAAGCGGCCGCAGCGGGCGGGCAACGGGTGCCGGTGGTCTGGGACAGCGTCGATTGCATCAGCTACCTCTTTCAACAAGCGGTCAAAAACAGCCGGAGCCGGAAAGCGCGGCTGCTGACCCGGTTAGAAGCCGAGCGCACGCGCCGCTATGAGGCCTGGCTCATCAGACAGTTTGACCGTGTGCTCGTGACCTCACAAGCAGACTCCCAGGCCATGCACGACCTGGCAGCCGGTTTGCGCGTTCCAATGGCGGGGGGGGCGCGGTCGATCCCAGTTTCCGTGTTGCCCAACGGCGTGGACCTGGACTACTTCACTCCTTCGAACGAGCCCCGCGACGCGGCCACACTGGTCTTCACGGGGAAAATGAGCTACCACGCGAACGTGACCGCCGCGCTGTACCTCGTTCATGAGATCATGCCCCATGTTTGGGCCCGGCGCCCCGACGTGCGAGTATGCCTGGTCGGCAAAGACCCACCGCGTGAGATTCGCGCTCTGGCGCAGACGGATCAGAACGGGATGGGGGCTGATGAGCGCTGCTCTCCCTGGCGGGGTCGCGTGATCATCACCGGCACCGTCCCTGATATCCGGCCCTACCTTCGCCGGGCGACCCTGGCGGTCGCTCCAGTCCCGTACGGCGCAGGCATTCAAAACAAGGTATTAGAGGCGATGGCGTGCGGGACGGCGGTGGTTGCCAGCCCGCAAGCCGCGTCGGCCTTGGCAATCTGTCCAAATCGCGATTTAGTCGTAGCTGAAGGTGCCCGGCCGTTCGCCCATGCGCTCCTGGCGCTCCTGGATGATCGCGAGCGCCGACAACAGCTCGAGCGAGATGGCCGGTCGTACGTCGAGGCGCATCACCACTGGCAGACGGTTGCAGCCGATCTGGAAGCCATCTACCAGTCTACGCAGGAATCAGCCGCTCACGTTCACGCAAGGAAGAACTCAAGCCATGAAGTCATCTATGCTTCGACATAGCCCGGGAGCGATCATCTCGCGGTTTTTGGCTGCTACCCCGTATACCCAAACGACGGTACTGGTGAGCATCGTCGTCGTGGCCCTTCTGCTGCGTATCGCCTCCGCCGTGTACCTCGGCGATACGGTCGAGATCATGCCCGGCGTCTGGGATCAGATTTCCTACGACACGCTGGCCCGCCAGGTGTGGGCCGGTCACGGTTTTCGATTTCCCTCCCTGTGGTGGCCGGCGACGCGCGCGAATGAGCCCACCGCGCACTGGAGCTACCTCTACACCGTGTACCTCGCCGGAGTGTACACCCTGTTTGGTCTCCACCCCCTGGTTGCCCGCCTGCTCCAGGCCATCATAGCCGGTGTCCTGCACCCATGGCTTGCGTGGCGTATCGGACGGCGGCTCTTCGGTACAGCAGTTGGCCTTCTGGCAGCAGGATTAAGCGCCGTCTACCTCTACTTCGCCTACTACGCCGGTACCCTGATGACCGAGACATTTCACATCCTGGCGACACTGGCGGCGCTGGACATCGCGATGGCAATTGCGCAGGGGGGTGGTGTCAATTCCCAGGGCAGGCGGTCCCATTCCGTTCGTGAGGCCGCCAGGCTCTGGGTCGCGCTGGGTCTCGCGCTGGGCGTGTCGATCCTGATGCGCCAGGTTTTGCTGCTTTTTGTGCCGGTTCTCCTCGTCTGGCTGCTGTGGGCGCGGGGCCGACGGCAGGGGGGCGGGGAGACCGGCGCCGGTTCCAACAGTCGGCGATTCTCCCGTGAGCGGTGGCGGCGAAGCCTCGCCGGGCCATTGGTGACGCTGGCAGTTCTGGTTGCAATGATCATCCCCTGGACGGTCCGCAACTACCTGGCTTTCCACCGTTTTGTTCTGCTGAACACCAATGCGGGATTCGCGTTCTTTTGGGCCAACCACCCTCTCTACGGCACTCGCTTTGTGACACCTCTTCCGCAAAATGGGCCTTCCTACCTGGATTTGATCCCGCCGGAATTGCGCGAACTTAACGAAGCCGAGATGGACCAGGCACTCTTCCAGCGAGGAGTGCACTTCGTTGTCGAGGACCCAAGGCGCTACGCTCTGCTCTCGATCAGTCGTGGCTGGTGGTTCTTCCGGTTCTGGCCGATAGCCGCCTCGAGCCCACTGAGCAACCTGGGCCGGTTTCTCTCCTATGGCGCCTTTCTGCCGTTTATGGTTTACGGCATCTTCTTGTCTTCGGTTCGCCGGCGCCGGTTGGTCGTCAGCGGCCAGGAGCCAGCGGTTGGGCTGTTGTACCTGTTCATGATCTTTTACACCGTTATTCACCTTCTCTCCTGGTCGCTGGTCCGCTACCGGTTACCCGTCGATGCAGTCTTGCTCGTCTTCGCGGCCCTGGCGATCAAGGAGCTGGCGAGACGGTTCGCTGGAGCAGAGGCCCTTGGAGTTTTCGGCTTCCGGGTGGCCCACAGCCGCCAGCCGGTAAGCCTGCCGAGAGGCATCGCACCACGGGCTGAGAGCCAGCCGCAGCATCCAGGCGGCTCGGGCCACAGCGCGTGAACTCAAGCCGACTCAAGGGGAGACAGCCCAAGGAAGCGATTCGAACAGGCGGATCGCGTCCTCATTCAACACCTTATTGGTTCGGGAGGAGCACTCGTATCTGGATGTACCACGACTCCGATTCGACACATCGCTCTCCTGCTCTGGGTATCGAAAGAAAAGGGGATGATGGTCACCGAAGGGGTTTGCCTCCACAATTGCCAGTACAACAGGATCGATGAACCACGGATACATCACCCGGAGTCATTGGAACTGGCTCTGGCTCTGAGTGTACAACGGATCACATATGGGATCAGAGTTCGCAATGTTTTAGTCGTTGGGGGTGGAGCGAAAAGTCTTGCCCAAACGCTCAGCCAACAAGGGATTGCCGATAAGGTCGTCGTTTGTGACACATTCGCGAACGACCCGTTGTTCCCGCCAGATTCCGCCGACGTGCCACCTGGGGCGTGCGTAGCGACTGATGCTTGCAACCTGCCGTTTTCGGATCGCAGTTTCGATCTATGCATCGTTCTCCATGCCATCGAACGTATACACTGCACTGTGAGAACACTTGAGGAATTTCAACGAGTGGCCCGGTATCTTGTGCTCGAGGCCACATCAGAGCGGAGTTTCAGGACACGCTTTCAATCCGGGGTGAGGCGAGATCGGAACAGAGGAACGAGCAGCCATGTTGACTCGCTCAATCAGGGCAGTCTTCGCAAACTCCTTGTCGATTCCGGTCTGCGTGTTCTTCGCGGCGAGTTGATGACGATTGAGAGAAACACAAATGGTTCCTGTGCCTGGACCAAGATTCATCTTCTTTTCTGTCGCGGCCGTGGCGCACCGCCGAATGAAGTGTTCCCCAGAGTTCTACACGTCGATACCACGTCCACTCGATCGAGCATAGTCCACAACGCCATCTTACAGGACACCATTGATTACAGTGTGTACGCACGTATTCCAAGGTGGTGGCGGGGGCTCGAGCAGAAACTACGCATGGATCTGATCCTGGCGCTTCACGTTCGCCGGGTTGCTGAACAATACGATGTGATTATGGCGGGCTCTGAAAAAGTGGGTATCCCCCTGGCCTTGATGAGATTGAACCGTCCCGTGATAACAACAGTCCATCATATGGCCTCACGGCGCAAGAAAGCCTTCCTGCGACTGTTGGACGTAACGAGTGCATGGACGCGAACAGCTTATTTATCCGAGGCTGATCGCGAGGTGATGATATCGTACTACGGGGTCCCGGAGGAGCGCTTATTCAAGTACAGTGCAGCACCCTTAGGTCGATTCAGGCCGACGGGTGAGATTATCAGTGAAGGTCCCATTATGAGTATCGGCCTATCAGATCGCGACTACCCGACCTTGATTGAGGCCCTTCGAGATTTGCCTGGTTATCATACCGAGATCTATGGCGCCAGCCGCTATGAAGATCTTTACGGGGTCCCGAATGGCGTGGCCATACCCGAGTGGATATATTTGAAGGATAAAGTGTCCCTTGATGAACTGGTCGCGGCATACAAGCGAGCCAGATTTGTTGTACTCCCCGTGAAAGAGACCACACAGTTCAGCGCCGGCATCACTGCCGCCCTCGAGGCGCAGGCTTCAGGCAAGGCGGTGATTGCGACGCGAACCCGAGGTATGCCTGACTATGTTATTGACGGTGTGACTGGGTTCCTCGTCTCTCCAGGCGACGTGAAAGGCTTGCGAGATGCGGTGTCTACGTTATGGAACAACCCTCGTCTGGCGCAGCAGATGGGGTTGGCAGGCCGGAGACATGTGGAAATGAATTTCAATCCAGAAGTAGAAGATGAAAGATTGAGGAACATCGTTATTGATATTTGGGAAGAGTCCTTATCCGGATCCTGGCTACCTATCTCTATCTCATGACCCGACGCCAACACTTGCGTATTTCGTTTTTGCCACGAATTACACGAATCAGTTTTCCTTTTCGTGTCAATTCGGGCAATTCGTGGCCGAAAGTTTATTCTTTTCACGGGATGTCGGGTAACAAGTATCTCTATCAACTATCACTTCAGACGAGCAAAATTTATGTTCTGCTCAACCGTAATACCGACAATAGGCCGCTCAACGCTCTCACGAGCAGTCTGCAGTATTTTGGATCAGTCGCTGGAAGGCGATGATTTTGAGGTTATTGTTGTCAATGATTCAGGGCGACCATTACCCCAGGCAGACTGGCAACAATCGCGACGAGTCCGGATCATCAACACAAATCAGTGCAATCGAAGTGTGGCTCGGAACGCCGGGGCAGCAACGGCTCGAGGAAAGTTCTTACACTTCTTAGATGATGACGATTGGGTTTTACCAGATACGTTGAGAACGTTTTGGGCGCTCGGTCGAACGAGTGACGCGGGATGGTTGTACGGAGCGTCTCAGCTTGTGGATTCGAATGGAAGACTTTTTAATGAACTTCACCTTGGGATGAGCGGTAATGTACTTGCCCAAGTGATGGCGGGGGAATGGATTCCTCTACAGGCATCACTTATAAAATCCGAAGTGTTCTTCGCCGTAGGCGGATTCGATCCGCTGATGCCGGTAGGCCAGGATAAGGACTTATGTGCGCGAGTAGCAGCATTCAGTTCTTTTGCAAGCACGCCGACAACCGTTGCTTGTATCCTGAGAGGCGTTGGCTGGGAAACCTCGACGGATTATGCTCGCTCAAGAGAATCAGGGTATCAATCTCGCGAAAAGTTATTAAGCAGACCGGGAATATTGTCTCGCATGCGCTCGTCGGCAAGTTCCAGTTATTGGCATGGGCGAATTTTGCGGGTTTACTTGATCTCAGCGTTGTGGAATTTGCGGCGCAAAACTATATTGACAGCGATGAGTCGAGCAACATTCGGCGCAGCCAGTTTTGTGCTCGCAGGCCGGCAGGTTCTCTCGCCGGACTTTTGGCGTGCTCTCACAACAGCACACGTGAGTCGGACGAGGACGCCCCACGATAGGGTAAAGACCTCATAGTTTCTCATCGAGAAAGGATCGGGACGTGGCAATCAAACGAGCCGACGGGCGAGTATCGATGAAGACGTGGGCTCGACCTGGTACCACAACAGAGCCGAGTCCACGGGGCGGGTCGCGTGGCGCCGGAGGCTGGGCAAGGGGAACGTTCCCTCTTCTCCTGCTCCTTACGCTGCTCTTTCCGCTTTTGCCTTCACCGGCCGCAGGGCAGCGGGACTCACACGCAGGCCAAGGGCAGCCACCCCTGAAGAGCTACACGCTTCACGTGAGCTCGTTGCCCGACCGCTCACGGGGCATAGCGCTCGAGGAGAAGGCCGTTGTCTCCGGCAATGTTCACATCTTCGTCACGCCCCCAGTGGGGATCGCTCGGGTCAGGTTTTTCCTCGACCCGTCCGAGGCTGCGCTCGAGGATCCTTTGGTGGCCGGGACCCCGCGCGAGATCGACGAGCAGCCGCCATACGACTTCTCGGGAACAGATGCGAAAGGGGCTGCGAGGCCGTTCGACACTCGCCAGCTCCCGGATGGACGCCACGCAATTGTCGCGGCGATCGATCTCCAGGACGGTACCACCGAGGTGGCAATCGCCCGCTTCATCGTGCGCAATGGCTCGCCGGCGCTCCTCTTCAGTGAGGGCCGCATGCGGCTTCACCTGCCTGCGGGTGGGCGAACGTCGAAGGCTTTGAAGCTCTTGACGAGCAACGCTGCGGCTACCACCTACACAATCAACAGTAACGCACCCTGGCTCCGGATTGAGGCGCCCCTGCTAAGCCAGGATTCGCAATCGGACTCGGCCCCGGGCGTGCGAACCATCTCTGTTGATACCGCCGGACTCGCTCCAGGCACCTACACGGCGACGATCAGTGCGGAGGCCCCTGGTTACTCTACGGCCAGTCTCCCCGTCACAATGGAGGTCAGTGCTACGGCGACGTGTTCTCCGCTGGCCTGTTCAGAGATTCTGGTAAGTCTGCCCTACGAACTGAGCTTCAGCCAGGACTCCGGGAAGATTCTTGATGCGAATGGTGTCGGGACCGGTTTTACCTTCGTTGACCCGCCGACAAACGGCACCGGCTACATCCCTCAGAACCTCACCGTCGACTTCGCGGCCTCGGGGACACTCAAAGCGACGACAACAGCAGGAATTCAGTACACGTCAAGCAATTCCCAAGATAACGCCCTGGCCGTCGGGATCGACGCGCCCAGCCAGGTTTCGGTCATAAGTACGACCCTCCTCAACCCTCCCGCCGGCAGCGGAAACTACGAGCAAGCCGGGCTCTGGTTCGGGAACGACGAGGATAACTATGTGAAACTCATCGTCATGTCCACTCCAAAGGGCCCGAAGATCCAGTATCTCATGGAGGTGAACGGATCGCCATCCGGCTCGACGACGAAAGCCGTCTCTAACCTGACCAACGCCACGGTCTCCTTGAGCCTGCGGGCTGATCCCAGCGACCAAACGATTGCGGCCTCCTATAGTATCGATGGCGCTTCAACGGTCTCGCTCGGAGAACTCACCGCGCCCCCTGAGTTTTTCAGCTTCGATGCGGCGGGCATTGATCCGACCATCGGAACCCGCAGCTTCGGTGGCATCTTTGCAACCAACCGGAAGGGACCCTCGCCGCTTGTCTACACCTTCGATGACTTCTCAGTGGTGGCAGGGACGGGGGCTCCAGGGATCTCAACGGAGCTCCTCTCGGGTGATATCAATTTCGACCGCTCGTCATTCGCCCTGCCGAGACCGACCTCGATGGTCTGGGGGCCGGATGGGCGGCTCTACGTCACCGAGCTGTTCGGTACGATCCACGCGATCACCCTCAACGATGCCAGGCAGGTCGTCGCCGACGAGATCATCACGACGCTTGGGAAAAGGCTCACCCTCGGGATCACGGTCGATCCGCTTTCGACGCCAGATAACGTCATCTTATGGGTCTCGCACTCCAGTCCGTCGACAAGCAATGGCGAACTGAATTCGAGCATGGTCACACGCCTCTCTGACCCGGGGTTCACGACACGGGCGGACGTCATCACCGGCCTGCCGCGCGCCATCGCCAACCATGCGATCAACTCGCTCCACTTTGGCCCCGATGGCAAGCTGTACATCGCGCAGGGTGGAAACACGGGGGCGGGGGCGCCCAACGAGGCGAATACCGAATTCGGCACGCGGGCCGAGCAACCACTCTCGGCGGCGGTCCTGGTCGCCGATGTGCGCGCGCCGGGCTTCGACGGTTCGTGTGCCACTGCGGAAAACACCTACGGGCCATCCCCTTGCGACGTCGTTCCCTACGCCACGGGCCTCCGTAACTCCTACGATTTCGTCTGGCACTCGAATGGTTTCCTTTACGCCCCGGATAACGGCCTCGGCGTCACCGGCACCTACCCGCCCGCCTCAAGCCCACCCTGTGAGGGCTTCGGCGATCCGACGCCCTGGACGCAAGGGGGGGACAATCCTGGGGAACAGCCAGACCTCCTCGTGCGGCTCGAACGAGGAAAGTACTACGGCCACCCCAACCCATACCGCAATGAGTGCGTCTTCAAAGATGGTTCCTACCAGGGCGTCGCGCCGCTTCCCAACTACACGGCGCCCATCCACATCCTTGGAAAGAGCCGATCGGCTGATGGCACAATCGAGTACAAGTCGGACGCATTTTGTGGCACGATGAAAGGCGAGATCTTGATCGCCAACTACTCGGTGGGCGACGATATCACGCGTATTCGGCTCGCGGCCGATGGCCGCTCTGTTGTCAGCGCCAGGCAACTCGCGGGCGGCTTCGACGATCCCCTGCCGCTTGCGCAAGGTCCAGATGGAACGATCTATGTCGGCGAGTTCGGCGGCAGCAAGGTGACCGCTTTGAAGCCCAGGAATCTCGGTTGCTGGGCCACCAGGCAGGCGATGCCGGCGGCAGTTCTGGATGCCGGCGGAACGGCCCTCGACGGCAAGCTCTACGTGGTTGCGGGCAAGACGAGCAGCGGCCACCAGTCCACCATGGTGATCTATGATCCGGCGGCGGATCGTTGGGCAGCGGGAGCGAGCCTGCCCGCGGCATACCCGGCCGTCGAGAACCCGGCAGTGGCAGCTTACAACGGCAAGCTCTATGTTTTCGGCGGCTCGACCGGCCCCTTCTCCGGCGCGGTCGCCAACGCTGCTGTCTTCAATCCGGCGAACTCGAGTTGGACGATGCTCGCGGCGATGCCAACCGCTCGCGGCGGCGCAACAGCGCAAGCGATCAATGGCAAGCTCTACGTGGTTGGCGGAATGGACGGGAACGGAGCATCGCTGGCGAGCGTCGAGGTCTACAACCCGGCCAACAATACCTGGAGCAGCGCTACCCCGTTGGGCACCCGCCGAGATAACCCGGGCTCGGCGACCTTTGGCGGCAAGCTCTATATCTTCGGCGGGCGCACGCGAGACGCCAACGACACCGAGGTCGATGGCACCCTCGCCACCGTCGAGATGTACGACCCGGGCACGAACACGTGGACGTCCAGAGCACCGATGCCGACGGGACGTCGCACGATGGTGGTCGGCACACTCAACGGTCGTGCGCAGGTCATGGGCGGCGAGCGGACGAGCACTGGAGGCACCTTCCCTCAGAACGAGGAGTACGAACCGACGACGGACAGCTGGGTGTCACTCACGCCGATGCTGACAGCGCGTCACGGCGCAGTCGCGGGCACCATCAACGGCACCATCTATGTTGTTGGGGGTGGACCGACCGGCGGCACTTCCTTTACGGATGTGAATGAGGCGTTTTCGTTTAGCCCAGTCACTACGACGTCCACACCGAATCCACCGACGCCGACCAACACGCCAGCGGCAGTCAATTCTCCGACCAGCACACCGGCGCCGACCAACACGCCAGCGGCAGTCAATTCTCCGACCAGCACACCGACGGCCGTGGCGAGCAGCGGCGGGAGCTACATGCTCCTGGTGAGCTTCTCGCCGGATCGCTCCAACCCGGTGCCCCTCGAGAACCTGACGGTCTCTGGAAACATCTTTGCCTTTACCAGCCCGGACAGCGGAGTCGCCCGGGTGCGCTTCTACCTCGACGACCCAACGATGACCGGCCCGCCCCGCCAGGTGGAAAACAACGCGCCCTACGACTTCGCCGGCGGCACAGTCAGCACTGCGAAATCGTTCAACACCAAGAGCGTGGCGGATGGGCCGCATACCATCACCGCCGCTATCGAGCTCACCAATGGGACCACCGATGTGGTTGACACCACCTTCACCGTGGCGAAAGCTACTACTCCAGCCTTGACGTTCAGTCCCACTGCTCGCTCTTTCGCCGTGCCCGAGGGGACTACCGATTCCCAAACGACGATCCTCGGCACCACGGATGGAACGACTGCCAGCTACATGGTGAGCGATGATGCTCCCTGGCTGACTGTCGGCCCGGAAAACGGGACCACCCCTGCCAGCCTTCGCGTTACGGTCGATGCCAACGGGCTCACGCCCGGCACCTACAGTGCCACGGTCAGCGCCGGTGCTCCCGGCTACACCTCCGCCACCCTCTCAGTCGCCCTCACGGTGGGCGGTGCCCAGGCCCCCGACCAGGTCCACCTGGCCTGGGTGGAAGATCCCTCCACCACCCTCACCGTCGTGTGGCACTCGCAGGATACGGCGACGCCCTCGACCGTAGAATACCGGCCGCTGGCTTCCTCGGTGTGGCAGCGGGCCGACGGGACCTTACGCGCCTCCGGCACCACCGGCACCCTGCACGAGGTGACTATCGGATCGCTGACTCCGTCGACACCCTACGAATACCGCGTCCAAGGCGACGGGTCGACCTGGAGCGCGATTTTCTCCACGCGCACGGCTCCCCCCCATGGGTCTGCCGACTTCGACGCTATCTACGTCGCCGACACTGGACTGGTGGGACGGGAGGATGGCCTCGCGACCGGAACGCAACAGGTCGTCGACGAGATTGCTGCTCTTCAGCCGCTCCTGGTGCTGCCAGGCGGCGATTACGCCTACTTCAACACCGACAAGCGGTTCGGAACGTTCGACAATACCATCGATGTTTGGTTCAATCAGATGCAGCCCATCGCCTCCCGGTCTCCGCTGATGCCGACGTATGGGAACCACGAAGTCCTGCTGAAAGAGGGCTTCCAGCCGTGGGCGGACCGCTTTCCCACCCCCGAAGGCTTTGATGGTCGCCGGAACTACTCCTTCGACGTGGGCGATGTACACTTCGTCTCGATCCTCGCGGTCTACAACTCCGATGGCCTCACCGGCGCCCAAGTCCAATGGCTCGAGCAAGATATCGCAGCCGCCACGGCCGCCGGGCAGCGCTGGATCATTCCCTACTTCCACGTGTCGCCTTTCTCCGATGGCACGAATCACCCATCCAACTCCGCCCTGCGAGCCCAACTTGGCCCACTCTTCGAGCGCCTCGGGGTGAAGCTGGTCCTGAGCGCCCACGACCAATCCTACGAGCGAACGTATCCGCTCATCGATGTGCCAGCAACAAACACACCGACCTCAACGTCCACGACCTGTTACACCATGGAGGACGGGGTGACCTGGGTCAAAGTGAGCCCCGGCGGCAAACTGAGCAATATCAATGGAAGCTTCTCCAGCTTCGCCACAGATCCACCGCCGGCCTGGACCGCCTTCCGCGACAACACGATGCACCACTTCGCGCGGCTGATCGTTTCCGCCGCGGGCTTCATCCGTCTGGATGCGTATGGGGTCAAGGGAGACGGGACCCCACCGATCATCCTCGACAGCTTCCAGTACACCACGGGTCGTTGCCCCTAGGAAGGAGACGGGACCGAAGACGACGATTCATTCTGAGCCCTCGGAGAACCGCTCGTCGCAGCGCGACGACCCGCGTTCTTTTCGTCCTGGGAGACGGGTTCCATCTTTCTTTGCCCCCTGATAGTGCTGCCTCCGGCGCCCGCGCTTTGCCGATCGACCCGGTCAGGCGCAACCAGTGAGCGCCCGGTGCGTCATGGTCTCTGCATTCAAGGCTCTGTTTCCTGGAATTCCGTTCATGTCAATCCTGACAAGGCGATTCCTTCAAGCACCGGACGCCGCCAGTGGGGGTCGAGCAAAGATGGTAGGATTCCGAATCGGTGGTCTTCTCGGCGGAGAGGGAAGTGATGCACGCTTCAACAAAGAGCTGCTCTCCACGATGTGCGCTTTCGTACTGGTCGTCCTATCCATCGCGCTCCTCAAATGGCTGTCCGTAGACTCACTTCCTCATTCAGTACCGCCGTCAGGTTCCACCTCGGGCGTCACCGGGGTCACTCTCGGCCCCGCGCTCACTTCTCAGAAAAATCAGGGGGCTCTCGGCAGCTTCGCGAAGTGGAGCAAAGTCGAAATCGATCTCACCGGGCCGGATTCCTTTGGGATGAGCACGAGCGCCAATCCTTTTAAGATTATCGTCGACGTCACCTTTCAGAGCCCTGGCGGTCAGACGTTCGTCGTGCCTGCTTTTTATGATGGTGACGGAGCCGGAGGGCTCGACGGCAACGTGTGGAAGGTACGCTTCTCTCCAAATGCGGTTGGGACCTGGCGTTTCGAATCTTCAAGCCCCGACCCGCTTCTTGACCGCCATACAGGGAGTTTTGCGGTCACGGCACCGACAGGCTGCCAAAGCGCTACTCCCGGCACTCTTCCGGATTTTTCGTGTGCCGGTCGTCTCGAATACGCCGGCGGCCACTACCTCAAGTTTGCGGATGGCTCCTACTGGCTCAAAGGCGGTCAGGATGATCCGGAGGACTTTCTCGCCCCGGGTAACACCGTCGGATTTGGCACGAAAGAGGCGGCGATTGATTACCTGGCCAGCAAAGGGGTGAATTCGCTCTATATTATGCTGCACAATATCGACGGCGACCGAGAAGACGTCTGGCCGTGGGTAGGCTCGACCGCGGCGGAAGCGAGGGCCAACCACGAGCATTTTGATGTTGCCAAACTCGCGGGGTGGGAAGAGTTGTTCTCCTATCTGCAATCGAAAGGCATCGTGCTCCATCTCGTCCTCGAAGATGATCATGCCTGGACCGGGTTCAACCGCGAGATGTACTACCGGGAGATGCTGGCCCGTTTTGGCCATGACAACGGTCTCTACTGGAATATTTCCGAAGAGTACGGCGGCAGGTATACCCCGGATCAGGTGAAAAGCTTTGCCCAGATGATCCACGCTATTGATCCGTATGATCACCCGGTTACCGTCCACAACCTCGTGGGCCTCGAGAATTGGCTGCCGTTCGTCGGCGACAGTCGCTTCGATCTCACCAGCTTTCAGACCCTGAGTGGCCCTCAAAATACAGCGGCGGTTTCCTGGTTCCAAAAGGTTGAGAACTCAGGAAGAACAATCCCTATCTCCTTCGACGAGACAGGCAAGCTCAGTGCCAGTAGCAGAGACCTTGCGAGACACATCATCTGGTCAGTCTATTTAGGAGGCGCAAGTTTCGAGCTGCATACCGCGCCGTTGTCGCGGTATCAGGACTTTGCCGATCATTTTGACGATATGACCCGTGCGCGTACGTTTATGGAGCATTTGCCCTTCTGGCAGATGCGCCCAATGAATAGCCTTCTGTCGGGGAGCCAGGGCTACGCCTTTGCGAAATCGGGAGAGGTGTACGTTGTCTACCTCCCATCGGGAGGGAGCGTGAATATCGATCTCTCTGCGGCGCCCCATGCGTTTGCGGCCGAGTGGTTCAACCCGCGAGATGGTTCCAGGTGGGATATTGGCCCGGTTCAAGGCGGCCAGGTTCTCGCGTTCACTGCACCCGATCGCGATGACTGGGTACTGCATCTCACACTTGCCGGGCAACAGCCGCCCACACCGACCTCAACGGTGTTGCCAACGACAACCTCCACTGCGACCCCTACTCCCCTGGCCGGGAGTGCGACGCCGACACCGGCCTCGACGGCCCCGGCGACCGCGAGCCCGACTCAACCTGCCGGAAGCGCTACGCCAACGCCGGAGCCAGCGCGGGCCCTCCTGGAGGACTCTTTCGACCGTTCAGATAGCACCATCGTCGGGAATGGTTGGGTAGAAGTCGAGAGCAGCGGAGCAGAGGTCGGAATTCGCAACAAGAAACTTGAGGTTCTCAACGCCTCTGACGCGGTCAACCGACCACTCGTGAGGCATTCCTTTGCGAGAGTCTCGGCTGGCACCCTGGTCTGGGAGTTTGACTTCAACTGGAAGAGAACGCGGTCTGAAGGAAGGTATAGCGTCTTCATGCAGTTAGGCGATAGTGCATCGATGGGCGACTCCGAGCAGAATTCCGGGATAGGCGTTAATCTCATCTGGACTGCAATTGGCGGCTCGCACGAAACGCTCGGGGTGCTCAAGGACGGGAAGCTTGCTGCTGTCTCACCTCTCAGTGGCCCAGCGCGACTCTCCGTCGTTGCCAACCTGGATACGCATCGCTTTGACATCGCTGTCAATGGCTCAGTCGTACAAACACAGCTACCCTTCGATAACCTGGTCGCTCTCGACACGGTCCGATTCCTTACCGATGCCCTAAACGAAGCGCGCTTCTCCGGCCGCACCTTTGATACCGTGGTCATCCGCCAGCTTTCAGGACCGGTGTCTCCACAGAAGCGCCTCTATCTCCCCGTCGTTTTACAGGAAAAAGAGTTCGCGATCGCCACGCCCACGCCGACTCCCACGGGAGAGCCATATCCCTGAGAGCGGGAGGGACGAGGCGCCAATATTGATTGCGCGAGATACTTTACCCCGATAAGTGATCTTCCCAGTGCACTTCCCGCTGTCACCCTGAGAGTGACAGCGGTTGTGGTTTCACCCCGTCCGTAGCTTCTACTCTGTACGGGCGCGAAGAGGGTCTGCAAGCAAGCTATCACTCGCCGGAACGTATGGGTGCAGGCGCCCAGCCGTATGGCACATTTGTGTCCTGCGTGTGGCCGTCTAGGCCTATGCCGCCTCCCAAAAATCTGGTCGCAATCGCCCATTGAAGACTCCCTTCATCAACGATGTCAGGGGACTGAACAAGGTGTACGATGGCCGTGGCGGGAGGCTGTGGCCAGATTCATCATCTCAGACTCCTGCGTAGGGCAACCACTCAGACCCGCACCAGCATCTTCCGGCCCCGTCGCCCCACCCGGTCCCCGGCGCACTTTGATTCTCCTCCTTGCCGTCGAATAGAACTTCGGAACAGGAACAATGCGCATTTTACCCGATGAACTCATCCCTCTGACACCGCCAGCCACCCGTTCCATGGCCGGGCCTGCCTTGACGTCTCAGGCTCGGCGGCGGGCATTACGCCTCATCCTCCTGGTCAGTGATACCCTTATGCTCTCGCTGGCCTTTGCCCTGGCCTACTTCTTGCGCTTCGACCTCCAGATCACGATAGCCCCGACCGTCAACCCTTCGCCTGAGTTCTACACCCGAGTGGTGGCCGTACTGATGCCGGCCTGGCTCCTGTTGTTCACCCTGTTCGGCTTGTATGACTTTCAGTATCTCTTGGGGGGCACGGAGGAATACGCCCGGGCGTTCAACGCCTGCACCGTTGGGGCGATGCTCGTCGTTGGTGCCAGCTTCGCTCTGCCCGAGCTCACCATCGCACGGGGTTGGCTCGTTGGAAGCTGGCTCCTGTCCGCCTTTCTGATCGGCGGCGCACGGTTCGGGTTGCGCCGTACGGTGTACGCTCTGAGACGTCAAGGCTACTTCGTAGCGCCCACGGCCATCGTCGGCGCCAACGAGGAGGCACTGGCGCTGGCGGAGCAACTGAAAGATGGAAGGTACTCTGGACTGAATATTCTTGGCCTGTTGGACGGCATCCGGTCAGCGGCGGGAACTGGAAAATCAGGGGTGCCAATCTTGGGCTCGCTGGCCGACATCGAAGGGGTGATTCAGCGCCACGGCATCGAGGAGCTCGTGGTTGCGACCACGGCCCTCGATCGTGAGGAACTCTTCAATCTGTTCGAGCGAGTGAACGGCCTGCCAGACGTCGAACTGCGCCTTTCGTCGGGTCTGTTCGAGGTGATCACCACCCGGGTCCAGGTCAAGACAATCGGATTCGTTCCTTTGATCAGCCTGAACAAGCTGCGCTTGGACCCGGTTGAGGCCGCGTTGAAGGCGGCTCTCGACTACGGGCTGACACTGCTGGCCGTTGGGCTGTTGTTCCCGGTGTTCGTCATGATTGCCGTGCTCCTCAAACTTGATTCCCCCGGGCCAGTTCTCTACCGCCGGCGCGTCCTGGGCGTGAAGGGCAAAGAGTTCGACGCCTTCAAGTTTCGCACAATGTTCGTCAATGGCAATGAGATCCTGGCGCAGCACCCCGATTTGCTCGCCGAACTCCGCGCCAAACACAAACTCAAGGATGATCCTCGGGTCACACGCGTCGGGAGGCGGCTACGAAAGTACAGTCTCGACGAATTGCCACAACTCTTCAACATCCTGCTCGGTCAGATGAGCCTGGTGGGACCGCGGATGATCTCTCCGGACGAGGTGGCGAACTACGGGCGCCTCCGGACCAACCTTCTGACGGTCAAACCGGGCATCACGGGCCTCTGGCAGGTCTCGGGGCGCTCTGATTTATCGTATGAAGAACGAGTACGGCTGGATATGTATTACATCCGAAACTACACGATCTGGCGGGATTTGCAGATCCTGTTCATCGAGACCCTACCGGCAGTCATCAAAGGGCGGGGGGCTTACTGAAGGAACACTATGGAACTCAAAGAGTACGCATCGGTGCTGTGGAAGTGGCTCTGGCTCATCATCGTGGCGATGCTGATCGCCGCCGTGTCGAGTTACTGGGCCAGCTTACGGATGCAACCCATCTACCAAACCTCCACGACCCTCATGGTCGGCCAGTTTATCCAGAACCCCAACCCGACGGATCAAGACCTGCGAATCAGCCAGCAACTCGCTCAGAGCTATGCTCGCCTGCTGCGACGGCAGATGATCTTACAGACCACCATTGAGGCTCTGGGCTTGCAGATGCCCTGGCAAGCCTTAGCGGGGCGGGTCAGCGCCGCGTCGGCCCCGGGCTCGCAGTTGATTCAAATCAACGTTGTGGATGGCGATCCGCAACGGGCCAGGCTGCTCGCGGATGAGATCGCTCACCAGCTCATCCTGCACAGCCCCACCACGCCCGAAAAGGAGCAGGAACAGTATCGCCAGTTCGTCAACCAGCAACTCCTCACACTGCAGACGAGGATCGAAGACGCGCAGAAGCAGGTTGATGAGCTCGAGAAGCAACTCGCGCTGGAGTCAAGCGCCAGGGCCATTCAGGACATCCAGGGCCAGATCGGGGCGCTCCAGCAGACGATCACCACGTGGCAGGCCACCTACGCCAGCCTGCTGGATTTCTCCAAAGGGAGCCGCACCAACTACCTCAGCGTCGTCGAGCCCGCCGCCGTCCCGACCACTCCTATCAGTCCCAATATTCAGCGGAATGTTTCCCTGGCGACCGCCATCGCTTTCGTCCTGGCGGCAATGGCGGCCCTCTTGTTGGAGTACCTGGACGACACTCTGAAGAGCGACGAGGACGTCGATCGAATCCTCAAGCTGCCCACTCTCGGAGCAACCACCCGCATTCCTAAGATTCAGCAGCCATCGGACCATCTGGTGACCGTCCACTCGCCTCGCGATCCCATCACAGAAGAGTACCGGGTCTTGCGTACCAACATCCAGTTCACCGGCCTGAGCAATCGTTCGACCACCTTGCTGATCACCAGCGCTGCTCTTGGCGAGGGGAAGACGACGATCGCAGCGAACCTGGCGGTGATTATGGCCATGGCCGGGAAGCGAGTGATCCTGGTGGACGGCGATTTGCGCCGTCCGTCCGTCCACAGGTTCTTCGGCATACCCAACCGGCTGGGCCTGACCAATCTCCTCGTCGATGAGGCCCTCGCGCTCGAGACAGTCCTGATGGAAACACCCGTGGCGGGCTTGAAGATCATTCCGAGCGGGCCGGTCCCGCCCAACCCGGCCGAGTTGCTGTCCTCCGAGCGGATGAAGCAGCGCGGCAACGAGATGAAAGAGCTGGCGGACGTCATTATCTTCGACAGTCCGCCTGCGCTGGTCGTGACGGACGCCACGATTCTCGGAACCCTCTCGAGCGGGATCGTCTACGTGGTGAACGCCGGGCGGACTCGTAGCGGGGTTGTCCGGCGGGGCAAGGAGACGCTGGATCAGGTCGGTCTGAAGATTCTAGGTGTCGTTCTCAACAACTCCACCTCTCACCGCGCCCGGGGCTACTACTATCAGCGCTATTACTACTCCCACGAAAGTACCGGCGAGCGCCGCGGGCGCCGCCTGAGGGCCGGCGCTGTGAGCCACCGTTTCGCCGTCAATGGGCAGGGTACCGGACAGCTCAAAAGTAGTACCACCGACCATCCGACGACGAGCGAGGATGATGTCCGATGAGTGGATCGATAGACAAGAGCGCAGCAGAAGCGGCAAGCAAGAAGGCAGTGCCACGAGGCTACTGTCCCTATCTTGGTTTGCGGCGCGAGCCAAGTTCCATCTTCCTGGAGCCAACCGAGGATCATCGCTGCCACGCAGGGGGTGGGCGCGAGGAGATTGCCGCGGACCACCAGGCGGCGTTCTGCCTGACGCCGGCATTCGAGAGCTGTCCTCGTTTCGTGACACCGCCGGCGGAGGCGCATTCCCCGGCCGGCGAGCGTCCCGCGTCAGGGCTTGCCGCGGATCTTGAGCCGCTCGCCGATGCCGGGGAAGCGAGGCGCGTGCCGCCCCTCCGGCGTGAGCCGTGGCACAAAGGGCTCCTGGGCGGTAACCCGGGGGTCGTGCTTTCGATCGCCCTTACCGCTCTCATTCTCGCCGGGGGCATCTACATGTTCCTCAAGGGGCCGCTCGCCGCCGGTTCCTCACCGGCTGGCGCCGTGCTTCTCCTCCAGACACCGTCGCCCTCACCGACAGCAACATCGACGGTGCTGCCGGCGGCATTAGCGACCGGGGTCTCCCCGACCTCAACCCCGCTTCCGGCGTCCCCCACGCCGCCGACCCCAACGGCGACCCTTGGCCCGGGGCAACGGATCGTGGTTCTCACCCCGGCGAGCCAGAGTGTGGGCTGGGTCTCGAGCGGTGACCGGGT
Source organism: Ardenticatenaceae bacterium (assembly GCA_027493995.1). Lineage (GTDB taxonomy): Bacteria > Chloroflexota > Anaerolineae > Ardenticatenales > Ardenticatenaceae > DOUV01. The sequence continues at coordinate 4,620,960 of JAOSJS010000001.1, forward strand.
CAACCATTTCGGCGACCGCAATCTCCACGCGGGCGTCTTCCAGGGCCAAACCTACCACGGGGCCATGCAGTTCGTCCTGGCCTCGATCCCGCTGGGGTCCAAGATTGACCAGGCGGCGGTGGAGCTTGTCGGCTTGAGCGGCGAGAATCTGGAGAACGGTGGGAGATGGTCGCTCCGTCTCCTGGGTCCGGAGGTGGACGAGAACTGGTCGTCGGCGACCTACGACCTCATTCACAATGCGACCGTGGTCGACACCATCCCGCCCGAGCTGGGCCCACAAGAGCTGGCGGCGGGCCGGGTCAATGTCTTCACCTTCACGCCGGGTCAGCGAGCGGAACTGGAACAACGCTTAGGGACGGCGAGGCTGTCGGTGCGCCTCGACGGCCCGACCGAAGGCGGAGACAACCTCTTCACCTGGGACACCGGGTACGGCGGCGGGCGCCCCGGCCGGCCGGTCCTGCGCGTGATCTATCAAGCGCCGCCTACGCCGACTCCCTTCGTGATCACGGTGACCCCTTCACCGGCCGATGTCATCGCGGCAGCAGCCCTGGCGGCCACCGCAACGTACGAGGCGACGGTCGTTGGGACGCCAACGCCCTTGCCGGAGAACGTGGTCACGGCGACCCCGCCGGTGGTCGTCACCAATACACCGACGCCAGAGAACGTCGCCACGGCGGAACGGATGGCGGCGGAGGGCACTGCGCGGGCCTTCCTGTACGGCACGCCCACGCTGTTGCCCTCGAATGTCTGGACGGCCACGCCCGGCCCGGCCGAACCGGAATCGCCCGGTCCGTCCGACGGGGCCGGCGGCGGGCGTGCGGGTCGGCAGGCCCCGACACCGAGGCCGACGGCGACCCCACTTCCGTTACTCATCCCCGTCGATCAGATCACACCGGAGGCCAAAACACCCAAGCCGACCGCAACGCCGACACCCTCGGTATTACCGGCTGCGCTGAAGGACAAGATCGTCTTCCTCTCCGACCGGTTCGGCAAGACAGCCGTCTTCGTGATGGACCCCGACGGCAGCAACGTGGCGCTGCTGACCGATCGCTGGCCCTACGACCTCGCCTCGGAGCTGGATACCTTCTCACCCGATCGCAACTACCGGCTCTTCGTCAGGGGCCAGGAAGGGACCTACTCGGTCCTGGGGCAGAACATTACAACGGGTGAGACCTGGCTGCTCGTGGGCGGTTCCCGGGTGACCTATGATCCGGCCTGGTCTCCCGACGGCGTGCAGGTCGCCTTCGTCTCGCAGCAGGCCGGCAATGACGAGATCTTCGTCATCGACAAGGATACGCGCCAGGAGACCCGGCTGACGAATAACCAGTGGGAGTGGGACAAGCATCCGAGCTGGTCACCCGACGGGAGGCAGATCGTCTTTTGGTCAAACCGTGGGACGGGGCGGCAGCAGATTTGGATGATAAACGCCGACGGAAGCGAGCCCCGCAACATCAGCAATAACGAGTTCAACGACTGGGATCCGGTGTGGGTCAAGTCGACGGCTGAGCCCGCCGCAGTCGCCTCACTATCGCCGGCGGGCCCGGGGATCGCGGGTGCGCCGGCGGCCACACCGACCACAGCTCTCGCGACGGTCCTCCTTTCTCCAACAGCACCGCTGTTGCTCTCTCCGAGTGATGGCCTGCTGATCAGGGGCGCACCGCAGCGATTTGTCTGGCAGCCGACCAGCACACTGAGTGCGGATGAGCACTACCGGGTGGAGGTCTGGCCGCAGGGGAGCGATCCTCAGGGGGTCGTGGATACGCGCGAGAGCAGCTGGACCGGTTCGCTCAACCTTGTTCCTGGGATCTACCGCTGGCGGGTGCAGGTACTCGCCTCGGACATTCGAGGGCAGATCGAGCGAACTGCCAGTGAAACTTTCACCTTCCGCTGGCAGAGCTAGCTCGTTTCCACATTCCCAAGTCCGCGCATTCCGTGTTGGCTGTTTGAACGGCGGATCAACGTTTTCGAAGGAGGAAGAGCACTCGTGAGAATCCTCGTCACCGGCGGAGCCGGCTTCATCGGCTCGCACGTTGTCGATGCGTATCGTGCGGCCGGGCACGATGTCGCTGTGGTGGATGATCTGTCCAGCGGACAACGGGGGCATCTTGATCCGGGAGTCCGGTTCTATCAAGTTGACATCCGAGATTCCGGGTTGGATGAGGTCTTCGCGCAGGAGCAACCAGAGGTCGTGAGCCACCAGGCCGCCCGGGCGAACGTCCGCGAATCGATGGAGAAGCCACTGCTCTACGCCGACGTCAATGTCCTGGGGTCGTTGAACCTGCTGGAGTGCTGTCGCCGGCACAACGTTCGAAAGGTCATCTACGCCTCCACCGGCGGTGCGACCTATGGCGAGCCTCAGTTCCTCCCGGTGTCCGAGGATCACCCCATTAATCCGCTGGATCCCTACGGCGCCAGCAAGCACCATGTAGAGCACTACCTGTATCTCTATCGGGCCAACTATGGAGTCGGCTACACCATTCTGCGCTACCCCAACGTCTACGGGCCGCGGCAGGACCCCCACGGGGAGGCAGGGGTCGTGGCCATCTTCACGGGCCAGATGTTGAACGGAGGCCGGCCGCAGATCAACGGCAGCGGGGAGCAGGAACGCGACTTCGTGTACGTCTCTGATGTGGCCAGAGCGAATCTGCTGGCGCTCGAACGGGGCGATGGCGCAGTGTACAACATCGGTGGGGGCGTCGGGACGTCGGTGAACTGCATGTTCGTGCTTCTGGCCCGGTTGACCGGCTACAATCAGCCGGCAAATCACGGGCCGGCCAGGCAAGGGGAAGTGTTCAAGATCTATCTGGATGCGATCCGCGCCCGCGAGGAGTTGGGGTGGACCCCGCAGGTGACACTCGAAGAAGGGCTCGCGTGGACGGTGCAATCCTTCCAAAAGACGAGTTGAGCTAAAGCCCATTACAACGGCACGGCGACGTGCATCGAGGCCTACTATGTCTACTTCTCGCCGATATAATCGTATTCGCCGCGGCGAACAGTCGCTACAACCCGATCCGTGGCGTGTGCGTGGAGTGCAGAATCATGTCATGGAGAAAGCTACAAAATAAAAGTGTTTTGGCCCGTTTTCCACTCGACTTCTCGACGACAAACGTAAAATGGGCCAACCCACTGATCACGCGTGCCAACATTCGGGCAGAAAAGCTGGAAAGCGCTGCAATTTGGCCTTACGTTCTCCTTGCCAGCATTACAGTGCTTGCAGCCGCTCTTCGTTTCTACAAGCTTGGCATATGGAGCTTCTGGCAGGACGAGCTCAGTTCAGTGATGGGCGTACGAGATGGATTCAACGAGGATATTATCAGACAGTCTCTCTCCCTGACACTCATTCGCATGACTGTTGCCTTTCTTGGAACGAGCGAATGGAATGCCAGGCTGGTTCCAGCGCTCATCGGTATCATCACCATCCCGGCTCTCTATTTTCCAACCAGAAAGATGTTCGGTTCTACCATCGCGTTAGTATCAATCCTGCTGTTGGCCGTTTCGCCCTGGCATCTTTACTGGTCGCAGAACGCACGGTTCTACTCATTTCTGCTGCTTCTGTACGCATTGGCGCTATTCGCCTTCTACTTCGGCATCGAAGAGGACCGTCCCCAATACTTGCTGATCTCCCTATTTCTTCTGGGCCTCGCAGCGCGAGAGCGTTTGCTCGTGTTATTCTTTATCCCTGTGGTTCTGAGCTACCTTGTGCTCCTACGAGTACTGCCGTTCGAGAAACCTGCCGGGTTTCGGGTGCGGAACATGAGCATCTTCTTCCTGCCAGCCTTCATTCTAGCCCTGTTTTTCACCTTTCCCTATTTACGATCTGTATCTGGGTGGATGATCGGGTTTGGGCGGGTAAACAACAATCCGTTGTGGCTGCTATCGGGTGTTGTCTACTACGTGCGCATTCCGATCATGGTCATGGCGGCGATGGGGACCATCTACCTGCTGGCGAGGAAGGATCGGGTTGCTCTGTTCTTAAGTCTCAGTGCGATGATCCCATTCCTTACCATCATGGTTCTGTCCATGTTTCAGTACACAGCCAACCGCTATATCTTCATCTCACTGCCCAGTTGGATCATTCTGGCAAGTCTGGCAGCGGTTGAAATCTTCCGCAAGAGCCAGGAGAACACCAGAATTCTTGCGGTTGGTGTTTTGGTCTTTCTTGTGCTGGATCCGCTTGGAGAAGATGTGCTCTACTATCAGTATCAGAACGGCAACAGAGATAATTGGAAAGCGGCGTTTGCGCTGGTTCGGCAGCAAAAAAAAGAGGGTGAACTGGTCGTCAGTAATAGCCGTCTGTTGGCGAATTACTATATGCGAGAGAAAACGGAAACGATGGAAGAGTTTGATCTCTCTCGCGTCAAAGAAACTCAAGAAAGAATCTGGTTCGTGGAAGATATGACCGTCGCGAGTCTACGGCCCGATATGCACCGCTGGATACAGAAGAATGCTCAACTGGTCGCCAATCTGGACGTGCACGTTCATGCAAGAAATTTCGAGATGAGGGTCTACTCCTATGATCCGAGTGTACCGAGGAGATGGGCGGCGCCGAATCCTCTTCAGTAGTGGTGCCGTGATTGAATGGCTGAAACGAGTGAGGTACATCCAGAGTCCTTTTGACAGGACCACGTCTGTCGTCCGCCGAGTTCGTCTCCACGTCCTGAGCAGATCGGTCTGCGTGATCGCGGACCCCGATTGCGACATTTCAGGAGGGGGGGAAGCGGTGGTTTTTCCACACCGGGTGGCAGAACGACAAAGACAGCGGCGCCGAGGCCCCTGGCTTCTGCGCTGGCTGGTGGCACTGGGGGTGCTCGCATTACTCTACTTCTACAGTTGGTGGAGCGTCGGTGGACGAATCGGCTCATTCTGGCTGGCCGTGGCTCTCGTGCTGGCGATCCTTTACGGGTCGGTCCAATTCCTGGGGAACTGGTTGCTCTATCTGGCGGCGAGGCACCGGTTTGCGCCCGGGCCACCGCCCGACGGCCTTACCGTTGATGTGTTTGTCACCGTATGCCGGGAGCCATATGCGCTCATCGAGCGGGCCTTGACGGCAACGGTTCACATGCGCGGCGAGCATCGTACCTGGCTGCTCGATGATGGTGCTGATCCCGCGCTGGCCCGTCTGGCCAGGCAGTTGGGGGCCGGTTACCTGACGCGTCCGGATCGAAAGCATGCCAAGGCTGGTAATATCAATACTGCATTGGCGCGTACGTCGGGCGATCTCGTGGTCATTTTTGATGTGGATCACGCGCCAGAGCCCGACTTCCTGGAGCGGACCCTTGGCCACTTTCGCGATTCGAAGGTGGGCTTCGTCCAGGTTATGCTTACCTTTGGAAACGGTGAAGAAACCTGGGTCGCGCGATCAGCGGTGGAGACAGGCCTCGATTTTTACAATCCCACCTCGCTCGGCATGGATGCGGTGGGAAGCGCGACAATGATGGGCAGTAACGCGCTGATTCGGCGGGCAGCACTGGCTTCGATCGGCGGCTATCAGTCCGGGCTGGCTGAAGACCTGGCGACGTCCATCGCTCTCCATGCGGCCGGATGGCGATCGGCCTACGTAGCGGAGCCGCTCGCGCCAGGCCTCGCTCCGCGCGATCTGGCTGCCTGGTTTACACAACAACTGAAGTGGGCACGCGGCGTGTTCGAGGTGCTGCTGACGATCTACCCGCGTCTCTTTGGCCGCCTGACCTGGGGACAACGACTCGCCTACGCTGTCCGTATGACATATTACTGGGCTGGCCCTTTTGTTTTCGCCCATATCCTGCTCACTCTGGCGATCCTGTTTGGTGGGAGCGCTCCTGCTCGGGCGAGTTTTCAGCAGTATCTCGCCCATCTGTTCCCCGTCGGGGTCTTTGCGTTGCTGATCCGGCAGGCGGCCCTGCGAATCTGGCGACATCCTTCGGTGCAGGCGGGTCTGCTGGGGAAGCCAGTCACGCTCATCTATGCCACCTGGCCGATCTATACTGTTGCCTGGCTGATGGCGCTTCTACGCGTCCCCTGGGGCTTCCGCTCGACTCCGAAAGACCCGACCGGTGCGCTGAACCCATTCTGGCTTCTTCCCCAGGTGATGGCAGTCGTGCTGCTCGGCAACGGAGTGGTCTATGCGTTTATAGCTGCCGAGCAGCGCCTCCTGCCCATGATCCTTCTTTTTGCTGTGATGCAGGTGGTTCCTCAGGTGGTGCTGCTCTCTCAATGGTTGTACTCGGCAAGAGCGGTGGCAACGGCGACGAGCCATTCCCAGCCCAGGCTGCAGTTTCCAGAGCGCCCGGCGACGCTCTCCAATTATCCGGGGGAGCACCAGCATCATAACGGGTACGGGGGCATATCGCTCCTCGACCAGCCGGCGGCGCCCGGGACTGATGGCCCGATGGCAGAATGAGAGACCACTATGGCGACCGCTATCCTTGATCTTGATCTGCACCACCTCCCTCCAGAGATCGCCGGCCTGGGGCGCTATCACCGCGCGCTCGTTCTTGTCCGGCAGCGTGGGCAGCCTGTCGGCCAGGCAATCCTGCCGGTTGTCGATGGGGGGATCGACGGTGCCGGGCTCCGTGATGCGCTGATGGCTGCCGCGGATGAGGCTTTGCGGGAGCATTGGCTCCACGACATCGTGAGTTGGGACGAGGTGCAAACAGGGGGCTTCGAGCCTCGACCGGCAACGGTAGCGGTCTGCACTCGCGACCGGCCCGGGGCGTTGCGGCGCTGCCTCGACGCGCTGATGCGCCTGCCCGACGATGGCCAGGACGTGCTGGTGGTCGATAACTGTCCATCCAGCGATGCGACGCGACGCCTCGTGGCGGGCTACGAGCGCGTTCGCTACGTGCGCGAGGAGCGCCCCGGCTTGAACAACGCCAGGAACCGGGCGCTGCACGAGGCCCGCCACCAAGTCGTCGCCTTCACAGATGACGACGCGGCGCCTGACGCAGGCTGGCTTCGGGCCCTGCTCCGCAACTTCGAGGACCCCCTGGTTCTCTGCGTGACCGGGCTGACGATGCCCCTTGAGCTGGAAACTGAGGCACAGGAGTGGTTCGAGCGTTACAGCCCGTTCAACCGTGGCTTCAAGCGCACCATCTTCGATCGGACGAACTGCAACCCGCTGGCCGCCGGCCGGGTCGGCGCCGGTGCCAATATGGCGCTCCGCCGGAGTCTTCTGGAGATAATTGGCCCATTTGACGAGGCGCTCGACGCCGGAACCCCCACGTGCTCGGGGGGAGATACCGAAATCTTCTCGCGAATCCTGGCGGCCGGCTACCGGATTGTCTACGACCCGGCGGCCCTCAGTTGGCATCATCACCGGCGCACATGGCAAGAGCTACTCCAGACGATCTACGGATACGGCGTCGGGGTCTACGCCCTCTGGACGCGCCGCCTGCTGCTTGAGGGCAACCTGGGGGTGCTGATACTCGCCTGGGGGTGGTTTGGCCACTACCAGTTGCCGGCGCTCATCCGCTCGATCCTGCGGCGACCAGGTAGCCCACCACTCGATATGCTCCTTGCCGAGCTGCAAGGTTGCGCGATGGGACCTTGGGCCTACTTTTCTTCACGCCGACGGCGGTATCAAAGGTCAGGATAGCAATGCCAGTGTCGATTAGCGTCGTAATCCCAACCCACAATCGGGCTGCCTCCCTCCGCCGCACACTTGATGCCCTCGCGACCCAGACCTACCCGCTGGAAGCAGTGGAGGTGCTGGTGGTTGCCGACGGTTGCTGCGACGAGACGGTGGCGATGCTCCAGGAGTACAGCGCGCCGTTCGCTCTGCGCGTTCTCGAACAGGCGGGACAGGGTCCGGCAATGGCCCGCAACCACGGGGCCGTCCACGCGACCGGCCAGTTGCTGCTCTTCCTCGACGATGACATCGAGGCGGCGCCAGGGTTGATCGAGGCGCACGTGCATGCGCACCTGTCCCGGACTGGCCAGGTTGTTCTTGGCTACTTACCGCCGGTCGTTCATGGAGAGGCAGGGCTCTTTCCCGGCGAGCTTCGGGCCTGGTGGGAGACTATGTTTGATGCGATGCGCCGAACGGGACATCGCTATACCTACTGCGATCTCCTCAGTGGCAACTTTTCGGTTGAAGGAACCCTCTTCGCTCACGTCGGGGGGTTTGATGCCAGTTTCCGGTGTCATGAGGATTACGAATTCGGTGCGCGCCTGCTGAGTGCGGGTACTGAGTTCACCTTCAACGCGGATGCTCTGGGATACCACCATGAAATGACGGACCTGGATCGGGCACTCCGCCGCAAATACGAGGAGGGGATCGCAGATGTCCAGTTAGGCCGGCGCCACCCGCAACTGCGACCGACACTTCTCCTGACGCGTCTGGAGACGTTCTTCTCACCGCCGAGCCGCATCTTGCGCACGCTCGCCTTCGAGCATCCGGTGGCTGGCGATACCCTCATCGCGCAATTCCAGCGGTGTTTGGACTTCCTGGAGCGGGCGCGCCTCCGCCGTCTCTGGCGCCTGATGCTCGACGGCCTGCTGGGCTACTGGTACTGGCGCGGGGTTGCGGAGGCACTGGGGACACGCCAGGCGTTCGCTGAATTTTTGGCGGATATCTCGAAGGGTGACGAGGAGAGCGACATCCCTGAGCTTGACCTCCTCGACGGACTCGAGGCGGTTGAGCAACGGCTGGACGAGGAGCGGCCAGCCGGTGCACGGATCCGGTATGGCAGGAAGGTTGTCGGCCGGATTCCACCTCAGTCGGGTGCCGAACGTCTCCGGGGAGTCCACCTTCGTCCGATTCTGAGGAGGGAGCTGGCGGTGCCGCTGCTGAAGGCACTGGTATTCGAACCTGGGGTCGGCGAGTCTGCCGCGGCGGATCATCTGCTAGAGGTGCTTTTCGAGCGGAAATGGTACTACCGAATCCTACGAAATCGCTCCCGATTCGCAGCCGGGGGCGCTGGCGTCTCTTGGCGGCGCTCTGGCTATTCTGGGCGATAGCGCTCCTCGCGATCTACTACACTCAGCTCTGGCGGCTGGTGGCCGCCGGCCCTGCAAACTGGGAGCGACTTCCGCGCGCCGGGGCCTCGTGGCGCGGCCTCGGTCTCTTTGTTGCCGGTGGGCTGGCACTGCTCGGTGCGCAGGGGGTGGTTGCCCCCATTCGCCGAGGGGGGCGCTGGATCCGGCTCAACGGTACGGGGCGTACGTGTGGGGCGGCAAGCCTTGGCGGCCTCATTGTTCTTGTGTCTATCGCCGTGGCGCTCCTCAGCCACTTGAGCGGTGCCACTTTCTCCTTCTGGCGCCTCCCTGCGTTCGATGAGGCTCTGCGGCGGGCACTCGCGGCTCTCTTTGGGGCTGGTCTGGTGCTGCTCGCCGTTCAGGTGCTTGGCGCTGGAATCTACCACCTGTTACGGTGGCGCCCAGACGACTGGCGCGAGGAATTTCTCTACCGGACCTCGGCCGGCCTTGGGGTCGTCTCGTATCTTTCATTCGGACTGGCAGCACTCGGCCGTTACTCCCCTGCGAACGTACAGTTGCTCGTCGTGGGAGTGCTCCTGGCCGGCGGTCTGTGGCGCACGTACTTCCTGGTGCGCCGTGTCCCGCAGCAAGCCGAGCGAGCGGCAGAACCCGAATTCGGTACCGGCTGCCACCAGGGTGACAGGCTCTGGCAAACGATCGTACTCCTGGCAGTTCTCCTGGCATTCATAGCGGCCTTGGCGCCGGAGATTGAGTACGACGCGCTCTGGTACCATCTTTGGTTGCCCGAACAGTGGCTGGAGGCGGGGCGCCCGGTGGACTTCATACCGGAGATCATCTCGCTCTATCCGCTGACGTGGGAATTTATCTTCGGCGCGGGTTTCGTTCTCGGAGGGTCTGTTGCCGCCAAGTTGCTGCACTTTGCCTGCCTGCCGCTCACGGGATTGCTTGTCTCCCAATGGGCCCGACGCTTCATGCCCCGTGTATCACCGTGGCTCGCAGTTGCTTTCTTCGTCACCATTCCAACCGTCCTTTGGGAAGCCTCAACAGCATACGTTGACCTCGCGCTCACCTTGCACAGCGGGCTGGCCCTGTACGCCCTGCTACGTTATGCAGAAGGGCGCCGCTGGCAGTGGTTGATGTTTGGAGCGCTCAACTTAGGGCTGGCGCTGGCAACCAAACACACCGCTCTCTTTGTGCTAGCGCTCGCTATGGCTGGCCTCGCGTTCTGGCTCTGGCGTGAGGAGCATAGATTGCGGAAGGCGCTCGGGCCCGCAGTCCTGCTCGGAATGCTGAGCCTCATGCTGCCACTGCCCTGGTATCTCCGAAGCTGGCTCGCTTCGGGAAACCCGATCTTTCCGTATCTCTACCCAGTCTTCGGTGCGATGCCGCCTCAGCGATGGGATGCGGTCGCGGAACAAAGGTGGACTATCTATAAAGTTAGCTTTGGCCGGCCGATGACAGTACGGACGCTCCTGACACTGCCGTGGGATATGACGGTTCACGCTGCCCGGTACGGGGGTACCCTTGGTCCAATCTTCTTGCTTCTGCTGCCTGCGCTTGCCCTCCGGCGTCGCCATGCCCGGACCACGCCCTGGCTGATCGCCTATGCGGTGAGCTATCTGATTCTTTGGGCCTCGCCGGTCGGTACTTCCCAGATGCGCCTCTTGTTACCGGTCACACCCGTGCTCGCCCTGCTCGCGGCGGAAGCGTTCAAGCGGCTGAGTCTCATCCTGCGAGGCAGTGGGGGCCGGTGGGGAGTTGTAGCGATTCACAGTCTCGTAGCAGTGCTGCTCTTGCTTAACTTGCCGCCCTTCACCTCTCTCCATGAAGTCGACCGGGTAGGATGGGATGGCTGGCTACGCCACGTGATCCATGAAGTTCCGACAGGGGTTGTGATCGGACACCTATCCCAGGAGGACTATTTGACCCGGAATGTAAGATCCTACGCGGCCTGGCGCTACATCAATACCCATCTGGCCGCCGATGCCCGTGTACTCACCTTCAGCGGCGGCGACCACTTTTACAGCCAGCGTGAGCGCCTCTGGAGCGATTCGACGATGGCGTACCCGGCTGTTTGGGGCGCGCCGCCGGGTCACGAGCGGCAGGCCATCGAGGCACTGCGCCGACTCGGGATTACGCACGTGTTGTTCGACAAGCGCCAGCCTGGCACGCTTGAGCCCGGCTCGCTGGCGATCGCGGAACCATTCGCGATTGCCAATTGGTACGAGCTGGTGTACGAGGACTATCACTTTGTCCTCTATCGACTGCGGTGGGAGTGGATTGATGCGAATCGGCTGCCCGAGACTTCAGAGGCAGGAGCACGCCCGGCAAGCAATCGCTTTGAGCCGACTCTCCCAGGCTCGATAGGGCCTTCCTCACGGCGGGAGGCCTTGCGATGAGAAGTCGCGGCCAGCCCCTTTATGACCGGCGGCTGATCTACCTCCGCGACCTCCTCCGTGAGTTAGTCACTCGCGAGATGAAGCTGCGCTACAAGCGCTCGGTGTTGGGCGTTGCCTGGTCACTGCTCAACCCACTCGCGCAGTTGCTGGTCTTTAGCTTTCTCTTCCGGTTCGTGCTGCCACTCAACATCCCCGACTACTCCCTCTTTCTTTTTACAGGGGTGTTGGCCTGGAGTTGGTTCCAGTCGTCGCTCGTTGTGGCGACCGGGGCTATCACCGACAACCGCGAGTTGATCCGGCGACCGGGATTCCCGGTCGGGATTCTGCCGGTGGTGACCGTCACGACCCACCTGGTTCACTTTCTGCTGGCGATGCCCATTTTGTTGCTGTTCCTCGTGCTGGGTGGCAGGCTGCACCTGGACGTCCTGCTGGCGCTACCGATTGTGATTGGCCTTCAGTTCGTCCTCACCCTGGGACTCGCCTATCTCGTGGCGACTTTTCACGTCACCTTCCGGGACACCCAATACCTCCTCGGCGTGCTGCTCATGCTGCTGTTCTACCTCACGCCGGTCTTCTACGACGGCAGTCGCATCCCGGCGCGCTACCAGCCGCTCTACCGTCTCAATCCAATGTTGCACCTCATCGATGCCTACCGGGCCATCCTGCTTCGTGGGGAGCTTCCCGATGGTCCGTCTATTCTGGCGCTCATCGTGGTGGCTGCTGGGCTTCTCTGGTTGGGCCGAAGGATTTTTACCCAGGCCAGCTACCGCTTTGCCGAGGAGTTGTAAATGGGTGACGCGATCATCATGGATGGCCTCGGGAAGCAGTTTCCCTGCTACCATCCGGACCGGCCGAGGACAGTCCAGGAAGCGGTCTTACGCGGGTTGCGCCGTATCAGGCCGGTGGAGCGCTTTTGGGCACTACGCGATGTTAGTTTCCGCGTCGCTTACGGCCGGATGGTTGGGGTGGTCGGCTTCAACGGGGCGGGCAAATCGACACTGCTCCGCCTCATCGGGGGCGTCGGGAGGCCGGACGAGGGCCGTGTCGAGGTTCACGGGCGAATCGGAGCCCTGCTCGACCTGGGCGCTGGCTTGCACCCCGACCTCACCGGGCGCGAGAATGTTTTCGTCAGCGGTGTCATTGCCGGCCTGACACGGCGCGAGGTGGCCCAGCGCTTCGACTCGATTGTGGCCTTTGCCGAACTTGAGCAGTTCATTGACAGCTCCCTACGCACCTACAGCACCGGGATGCAGATGCGGCTGGCCTTCGCCGTCGCCGCCCACATCGAGCCTGAACTCCTGCTGATCGATGAGGTCTTGGCGGTCGGCGACGCGGCGTTTCAGCGCAAGTGCCTCGACCGAATCGCGCAATTCAAAAGCATGGGCTGTACGATCCTGCTTGTCTCTCACGACACAACCCTGATCCGGCAACTCTGCGATGAGGCCCTCTGGCTCCGCTCCGGCCAGCTGGTAGCAAGTGGAGCTGCTGATGGGGTGGTGGGCCAGTATCTTGCCTCGCTGTCCGCAAGGACGAGGCGGGCCACGCCGGCCAACGAGAACAGCTCGGAGGCGCTGCGGTTGGAGATCGTCGCCGTGCACCTTCTCGACGAGGGAGGATTTCCCATCGCCGAACTTGAAAGCGGCCAGGCCATGCGGGTCGAAATTGAGTACTTTGCCCGAGGCCCGGTCCCCACCCCGATCTTTGGTGTCACGGTCACCCGGGACGATGGCCTGATTTGCTATGACACCAGCACTGCCGCCGCGGGGCTCGCTCTGACATTAGTTCAGGGCACGGGACGGATCGCACTCCAGTTCGAGCGGCTCGATCTGAGCGGCGGTCGCTACTACATTGACGTCGGCACCTATGCGCACGACTGGGGCGACACCTACGACTACCATTGGCGCGCCTACCCGCTGACCGTCCGTCCGACGAGCGGTGAGAAGGGCGTCCTGTCCCCGCCACATTGTTGGGAAGTTGGGAGTGTCTCGGCACCGCGGGCCAAACTGCTTGCACCTGCAGCGCGCAATGGAATGCCTCGCGAGTGAGCGGGTATCCTTTTGCCTGGGGGCGTATCCAGGTGAGCCGCTGCTTTCGGCAGGGCCCTGCTTGCCGGGGATTGGGGCTGTACGCAGGAGTTGTGGGGGCGGACCCTCCCCAGCCCCTCCCCGCTTCGGGGAGGGGAGTCAGACGTGTGCCCGCCAGCCGCGCGGCACTCCGTCTCCCCCTTCCCTGCGAGGGAAGGGGGCCGGGGGGTTAGGTTCTGCCGGCGACGCCATCGGCCTGACAACTCGTGCGTACACCCTGCTTGCCATTGGGACTTGACAAGCCTGCCAGGATCGCTATAATGATCCCCGTCGTCAGGAGCCAGATCTGAGCGCCGCCGCACGCGGGGCGCAGTAGAGACGGTGAGACAGCAGAGGGAATTGGACGATCTCGCCTGGTACGCCAGGAAGATCAAACAACCAGAAAGGGGCAACAGAAAGTCGAAGATTGCGGCTTCCATTGAGATCCATGCAACTTTCTGCGCCCGACCGCCTGTTCCCATGCACCGGCGGTTTTTTGTCGCCTCGGTCCAGTGCGGAAAGGTGGCCGCCACCCTCAGTGAGGGTCCCGAGACGAAAATTGACAAGATAGATCAGATGTGCTACTATACTCGTCTTGTTGCCTGAAGAGGGCGAAGCACCTTGACAGTTGAAGAGTGAGAAGAAGCAAGCGGGTTTTTTGAGTAAACGAACCGCGCCTGGGGGCGCGGAGGACGAACGCTTTACGGAGAGTTTGATCCTGGCTCAGGATGAACGCTGGCGGCGTGCCTAACACATGCAAGTCGAACGGTGCCTACGGGCACAGTGGCGCACGGGTGCGTAACACGTAGAGACCTGCCCGGGAGCGGGGGATAACGGTTGGAAACGACCGCTAATACCCTATAGCCTCGCGAGAGGAAAGCGGATGCGCTCCCGGAGGGCTCTGCGGCCTATCAGCTGGTTGGTGGGGTGATGGCTCACCAAGGCGATGACGGGTAGCTGGCCTGAGAGGGTGGTCAGCCACATGGGGACTGAGACACGGCCCCAACTCCTACGGGAGGCAGCAGTGAGGAATCTTGCCCAATGAGCGCAAGCTTGAGGCAGCAACGCCGCGTGGAGGACGACGTCTTTCGGGATGTAAACTCCTTTTCAGGGGGAGCAGAGCGGAGCGTACCCCTGGAATCAGTCACGGCTAACTACGTGCCAGCAGCCGCGGTAACACGTAGGTGGCGAGCGTTATCCGGATTGACTGGGCGTAAAGGGTCCGTAGGTGGGCTGGCCGGTCTGGTGTGAAATCTCTCGGCTTAACTGAGAGGCGCCACTGGAAACCGCCAGGCTGGAGTCGCGCAGAGGGCACTGGAATTCCCGGTGTAGTGGTGGAATGCGTAGAGATCGGGAGGAACACCAGAGGCGCAAGCGGGTGCCTGGGCGCCGACTGACACTGAGGGACGAAAGCGTGGGCAGCGAACAGGATTAGATACCCTGGTAGTCCACGCTGTAAACGTTGTGTGCTCGGTTTCTGGGGTATCGACCCCCTGGGAGCCCAAGTTAACGCGTTAAGCACACCGCCTGGGGATTACGGCCGCAAGGCTAAAACTCAAAGGAATTGACGGGGGCCCGCACAAGCAGCGGAGCGTGTGGTTTAATTCGATGCTACGCGCAGAACCTTACCCGGGCTTGACAGGCCGGTGGTAGCGGCTGGAAACAGGCGTGACCTTCGGGAGCCGGCACAGGTGCTGCATGGTTGTCGTCAGCTCGTGTCGTGAGATGTTGGGTTAAGTCCCGCAACGAGCGCAACCCCTGGGGTCTGTTGCACGTACCAGGCCCGACTGCCCGGCGCAACTGGGAGGAAGGTGGGGATGACGTCAAATCAGCATGGCCTTGATGTCCGGGGCGACACACACGCTACAATGGCCGGTACAATGCGTCGCCACCGCGCAAGCGGGCGCGAATCGCCAAAGCCGGTCTCAGTTCGGATTGGGGTCTGCAACTCGACCCCATGAAGGCGGAGTTGCTAGTAACCGCGCGTCAGCCATAGTGCGGTGAATGCGTTCCCGGGCCTTGTACACACCGCCCGTCACGTCATGGGAGTGGGTAACACCTGAAGTCGGTCGGGCAACCGCGAGGAGCCCCCCGCCGAGGGTGGGACCCGCGACTGGGACGAAGTCGTAACAAGGTAGCTGTACCGGAAGGTGCGGCTGGATCACCTCCTTTCTAGGGAGTTGGGCCTCGACGGAGGCCGACTCGCCGGTCGAGCCCGCTCGACTCGAGCGGGGCGCCTGGCTGCTTCTTCTCACTCTTCAGCCGTCAGGGGATGGCGCAACTCACTTGCTGTCCACGTGGGGCGTACGCGCCACGTGGACAGCGCGATGAACACATCAAGCCGGCCGGGTGGGGGCCGTTAGCTCAGTGGGTCAGAGCACTCCTCTGATAAGGGAGAGGTCCCTGGTTCGAGTCCAGGACGGCCCATTTGACAGGCGCGGCACCGCGCGTATACTACCCAACCTTGCCCCAGGAGCCCGCGGACATATTGCGGACGCACACCCAGACGCGACGAACGTGAGCGCAGCGCCGGCCTGCGGGGCCTGCGGCCCGGCGGAGGCCGGGTCGTTGTGTGTCTGGGGGTTGGTGAGTCCAGGCCTGGGGGCGGCGGGCCGCCGCCAGGCCTGGGGGCAGCCGCCCTGAACCTTCCCAATTGAAGACGATGCGAGGTAGAATCGCCGTGCGAAAGCACACGAAAGCTACAACAGGCACAAGGTGGATGCCTAGGCGACAGTGACCGACGAAGGACGCGGTAGGCTGCGAAAAGCCAGGAGGAGGGGCCAGCACCCGTGAGACTCCTGGATCTCCGAATGGGGCAACCCGGCGGGGTCAACCCCCGTCACGCCCGGCTGAATCCATAGGCCGGGGCGAGGGCACCCGGGGAATTGAAACATCTCAGTACCCGGAGGAACAGAGACCATTCCCATAGTAGTGGCGAGCGAACTGGGAGGAGCCTAAACCGCGTGCGTGCCAAGCCCACCGGCGTTGCGCACGCGGGGTTGCGAGGCTGACCATCCGGCGACGGTGGTCGCGGGCGGCAGTTACCAAGCGGGCGGGTAGCCGAATGGACTGGAAGGTCCAACCAGAGCGGGTGAGAGTCCCCTCGGCGACACCCGGGCCGTCTGTCGGGTCAGTGCTCGAGTACCACGGGGCACGCTAATCC